>NZ_AZNZ01000011.1 GCF_000510725.1 Pseudoxanthomonas sp. J31 | reverse complement strand
CGACGCAGTCGATGCAAAACCGGCGACGCCGCGTAAGCGGCGCGATGCAACGTAAAACGGAGAGATGGCCGAGCGGTTTAAGGCACCGGTCTTGAAAACCGGCGTAGTGGCGACACTACCGTGGGTTCGAATCCCACTCTCTCCGCCACCTTCAGGACAGGGGTTCCCGGGCACGGCCTGGTTGCACCCGAGGGTTATGCAAACATTCCTTGCGCCGCTTGTCGCGCCATGGAGGGAGCGATAGGCTGCGGCGCGGGGCATACCGAGGGAACGGCATGGCCATCCGTGTATTTCTGATCGACGACCATGCGCTGGTCAGGACCGGCCTGCGCATGATCCTGGGCGCCGAAGCGGACATCCAGGTCGCCGGCGAAGCGGAGAGCGGCGAGGACGCGCTGCGCCAGCTACGCGCACTTTCGCCCCCGGTGGACGTGGTCCTGTGCGACCTGCACCTGCCGGGCATCAGCGGGCTGGAAGTGACCGAGCGCATCGTGCGCGAAGGCGTGCACGGGCACGTGCTGATCGTGTCCGTGCTCGAGGACGGGCCGCTGCCCAAGCGCCTGCTCGACGTGGGCGCCTACGGCTACATCGGCAAGGGCAACGATGCGCGCGAACTGCTGCGCGCGGTGCGCGACGTCGCCGCAGGCAAGCGCTACCTTGGCAGCAGCGTGGCGCAGAACATGGCGCTGGCTGGCGTGGAACGGGTGGAGTCGCCGTTCGACACGCTCTCGCCGCGCGAACTGGAAGTGGCCATGCTGCTGGTCCAGGGGCTGCGCCAGGAAATGATCGCGCGCCGGCTCAAGCTCAGCGCCAAGACCGTCAACACGCACAAGTCGCGCCTGTTCGAGAAGGTCGGCGTGCAGGACAGCATCGCGCTGGCGCGACTGGCGGCCCGCTACGGGCTGATGGATCCCGGCCGCTCGCTGTAAGCCGCGCCGCCCGGTCGCAGCCATGCACCGCGGATGGGGCTGGCGTTGCGCCGCCACCGTGCGGCGCACGGGTCTCGTTGCTGCAGTGGACAGCGGAGGAGCAGGGGACGGGCCGTGCGACGCGGGCTCCGGCCGCGCCGTGAACCTGGCGCCAGAGCACCTCGGCCATCCGCGGGCCACTGCAGGCAGACAGTCGATGTCTGGCGCGAACCCGGGCGGGGAGCCAACAAACTTCCCTGAAACGACGAAGGCCCGCCATACGGCGGGCCTTCGTCGCTGCCGGCCGGCGGACTCAGTCCTGCCGGCGCGGCGTATCGGCCTGTTCCTCGCCGCTCGCCTCTTCCCCGGCGGCGGCATCGGCCGCACCGGTTTCCGGGGCCCGGGTGGCTTCCTCGCCACCGGCCTCGCCAGGCTCGGCCTGGGCGGCATCAGCCTGGCTCGCATCGGCCTGCGGCGCAGGCACCTGCCCGCTTTCCGGCAGCTGGTCAAACAGGCCGGCGGTGGTGAACGGGTCCGGGTTGGCAGGCTGCTCCGCCTCGGCGGCTGCCGGCTCTTCCGCGGCCGGCGCTTCTGCCACGGCCGGAGCCGGAACTTCCCCGGCCGCCGGCGTCTCCGCCTTGGCCTCGGAGGCCGGGGCGTCCGGCGCCGCTTCGGCCACGCTGACCGGGGCGACGGCAGCGGCATCGGCCGGGGTCGCCTCGGCCGGCTGCGGCGCGGCTTCCGGCGCGGCGGCCGTGGCGGCGGCCTCGGCAGGCGTCACCGGCGCGGAGGCCTGTTCCGCGGCCACGGCTTCGACCGGCGCGGCAGGTTCGACCGCCGGCACCGGATCCGGCGTGGCGGTGGGCGCCTGCTCCACCGGCGCGGGCTCGGCAGGGGTCTCGGCGACAGCCTCGGTCGCGGGCACGGCCTGCTGGGCAGCCGCGGTTTCGGCGGCACCCGGCTCAGCGGCGACCGGCCCGGCCGTCGGGGCGGCAACCGGAGCCGCAGGGCCATGGGATTCCACGTCCGCGGCCGGGGCCGCGCTCACCGGGGCCGGCAGGTCGTCGAAGTCGAACTCCGGCTGGCTGGCCGGGGCGACCTGTGCCGCGGACGCGGCCTCGGCGTCGTCATCGCCCTCGAGGCCTTCGCCCAGTTCCTGCGCGCCCTCGGCGCTGGCACCCTCGGCCGCGGCACCACCGCGACGGCGGCGACGGCCACCGCGACGGCCGCGCCGACGGCGGCTGCCGCCCTCCGCGGACGCGCCTTCCTCGCCAGGCGCCGCGGCCTCGGCGACGGCGGTCGCCTCGCCGGTGGCCTCGGCCGGAGCGGGCGAGGGGACATTGCTGGTGTCGTCGAGCGGGGCGGCGACCGCGGCAGCTGCCGCGGCAGCCACGGCCGCGGTGCCGGGCTGCACGGGCTCGGCGGCTGCCGCCTGGGCCGGCTCTTCGGTGCGCGGGCGCTGCGGCTGCGCCGGACGGGCAGCGGTTTCGGCGGCGGGGGCGCTGGTGGCCTCGGCCGGCTTCGGCTGGCGCTGCTTCTGCGGCTGCTGCTTGTTGCCGCCGGCCTGCTGGCCATTGCGGCCCTGCTGCTGCGCCTTGTCCTGCTTGTCCTGCTTCTCCTGGCGTTCCTGCTTCGGCTGGGCCTGGCCATTGCCGCCCTTGCCCTGGCCGCGCTTGCGTCCCTGGCCCTGCGCCTGGCCGCTGCCGGCCGCCTCGCCGCGTTCGCGGCGCGGGCGCTCGTTGCGGTTGCCGCGGCCTTCGCCCTGGCCGGCGGCCGCGGTGCGCTCGGGCTTGGCCGGGGCCGGATCCAGCGCCGCGCCAAACAGGCGCTTGAGGAAGCCGACCACGCCGCCGCCAGTGGACGGGGCAGGCGCCGGGGCAGGTGCGGGCGCCGCCGGCTGCGCCGGCGCTTCCTCGCGCTCCTCGCGCACCGGTGCCGGGCGCGGCGGGGCCACGCGGGTCACCGCCGGGGCCGGCGGGATGTTCAGCTGGGCCTTGGTCAGGGCGTGCACCGGCAGCTTGCGCGGGGTGCCGCGCTGGTAGGAAGGCTTGCTGCTTTCCTCGCCCAGCTCGTTCTCGCGCAGGCGGGTGACCTCGTAGTGCGGGGTCTGCAGCTGCTCGTCGGCGACGATGATGATCGGCGCGTCGTGGCGGGTCTCGATCTCGCGCAGCGCGCTGCGCTTCTCGTTGAGCAGGAAGTTGGCGATCTCCACCGGGGCCTGGACCAGGACCTGCCCGGTGTTCTCCTTCATCGCGTGCTCCTCGGCGACGCGGATGATGGACAGCGACAGCGACTCGATGCTGCGCATGCGGCCGTGGCCCTCGCAGCGCGGGCAGACGATCTGGCTGGCCTCGCCCAGGCTGGTGCGCAGGCGCTGGCGGCTCATCTCCAGCAGGCCGAAGCGGCTGATGCGGCCGATCTGGACGCGGGCGCGGTCGTACTTGAGCGCCGCCTGCAGCCGCTCCTCGACCGCGCGCTGGTGCTTGGACGAGGACATGTCGATGAAGTCGATCACCACCAGGCCGCCCAGGTCGCGCAGGCGCAGCTGGCGGGCCACCTCGTCGGCGGCCTCCAGGTTGGTCTGGAACGCGGTCTCCTCGATGTCGCCGCCCTTGGTGGCGCGGGCCGAGTTGACGTCGATCGCGGTCAGCGCCTCGGTCTGGTCGATCACCAGGGCGCCGCCGGAGGGCAGGCGCACGGTGCGCTCGTAGGCGTTCTCGATCTGCGACTCGATCTGGAAGCGGTTGAACAGCGGGATGTCGTCGGTGTAGTGCTTGAGCTTGCGCAGGTTGTGCGGCATCACCTGCTCGATGAACTGCCGCGCGTCGTTGTACATCTCCTCGGTGTCGACCAGGATCTCGCCGATGTCGTTGCGCAGGTAGTCGCGCAGGGCACGGATGATCAGCCGCGACTCCTGGTAGATCAGGAACGGCGCCGGCTTGCTCAGGGCCGCCTCGGCGATCGCGCGCCAGACCGCCAGCAGGTAGTCCAGGTCCCACTGCAGTTCTTCCGCGTCGCGGCCCACGCCTGCGGTGCGGATGATCACGCCCATGTCGTCCGGGATGTTCAGGGCGTCCATGGCGCGCTTGAGCTCGGCCCGGTCCTCGCCCTCGATCCGGCGCGAGACGCCGCCGGCGGTCGGGGAGTTGGGCATCAGCACCATGTAGCGACCGGCCAGCGAGATGAACGTGGTCAGGGCGGCGCCCTTGTTGCCGCGCTCGTCCTTGTCCACTTGGACGACGACTTCCTGGCCCTCGCGCAGCAGCTCGCGGATGCCGGCCTTGTTCGGGTCCACGCCGGCCTGGAAGTAGTCGCGGGAGATTTCCTTCAGCGGCAGGAAGCCGTGGCGCTCGGCGCCGTAGTCGACGAAGGCCGCTTCCAGCGAGGGCTCCAGCCGGGTGATGCGGCCCTTGTAGATGTTGGACTTCTTCTGTTCCTTGGACGGCTGTTCGATGTCGATGTCGTAGAGGGTCTGGCCGTCCACGATGGCCACGCGCAGTTCCTCTGCCTGCGTGGCGTTGATGAGCATTCGCTTCATGGTGCGTTCCTTATCGCGCTCTGACGCGCGGAACGCCGGGCGTTCGCCGTACTGGAATCCCGCCCCGCCGTGTTCCGGCGGGGCGGGCTTCGCCGCCCTCGCGCAACAGCGCGTCCGGGCGGATCCTGGTTTCCAGCGCTGCAACACCACGGCGGTCCGCGGGAGCGCTCTGCTTGTCTGGTTTTAGGTACAGCGGGCCGCTGGCGCGGACGCCACGCGGGACATGTTCAGCTACCGGTGCTCTGACCCACCGGGCCATGGCCGGGTCTGCCTGCAAGCCGCTAACATGGCCGCCCCGGGGGCGGTGGTCGCGTACTGTGCCGGGGTCGCGGGAAGTCCGGGCTTTCGGCCCCGTGACTTCTTCCAGCGGAATCAAACCCTTACATCGCCACCCGAGTCTAACAGAATTAGCCGCCAATGACCGACCCATCCCCCCGGGCAGGAACCCGCACCGTTACGGTGCCTGAAGACCGTGACGGGCAGCGCCTGGACAACTTCCTGCTGGGCCAGCTCAAGGGCGCCCCGCGCAGCCTGGTGTACAAGCTGGTGCGCAGCGGCCAGGTGCGGGTGAACGGCGGCCGCGCCAAGGCCGAGCGCAAGCTGGCCGGCGGCGACGAGGTGCGCATCCCGCCGGTGCGGATCGAGCCGGAGGGCGAGCGCGGGACCCCGGCGCCGGGCCTGCTGCAGCGCATGGAAGCGGCGATCGTCTTCGAAGATGCGCGCATCCTCGTGGTGGACAAGCCTTCCGGCGTGGCCAGCCACGGCGGCAGCGGGATCAGCTTCGGCGCCATCGAGACCCTGCGCGCCCTGCGCCCGGGCCAGACCCTGGAACTGGCCCACCGCTTGGACCGGGACACCTCCGGCATCCTGGTGGTGGCCAAGAAGCGCTCGGCCCTGGCCGAGCTGCAGGCACTGATGCGCGAGGGCGGCGCCGGCGGCGGCATCCGCAAGCGCTACCTGGCCCTGCTGGCCGGGCGCATGCCCGACGGCACCATGAGCGTGGACGCCCCGTTGCATGTGGGCCTGCGCCAGGGCGGCGAGCGCCACGTGCAGGTGGCCCCGGCGGGCAAGCCCTCGCTGAGCCACTTCCGGGTGCTGGAGCGGCGCGGCGGGCATTCCTACTGCGAGGTGCGGATCGAGACCGGCCGCACCCACCAGATCCGGGTCCATGCCCGCCACCTCGGCCACCCGGTGGCCGGCGACGACAAGTACGGGGACCCGGAGGTCAACCGCCGCCTGCGCGACAAGGCCGGGTTGCGCCGGCTGTTCCTGCACGCGGCTTCGCTGGAGTTCGCCCTGGACGCCGGCCGCACCCCGTACACCCTCAATGCGCCGCTGCCGCCGGAGCTGCGCGAGGTGCTGGACCGGCTCGACTAGGCCGCCGCCGCGGCGTTCACAGCTTGAACAGGACCAGGCTCACGGCCAGCACCGCCATGCCGCTGACCAGGCCGTACACGGTCTCGTGGCCCTTGCCGTAGCGCTTGGCCGCCGGCAGCAGCTCGTCGATCGCCAGGAACACCATGACCCCGGCGATGATCCCGAACACCGCGCCGAACACCGCGTCGGTCATCACCTGCGACAGCAGGGCGTAGCCCACGCCGGCGCCGATCGGCTCGGCCAGGCCGGACAGCAGGCTGGCGATGAAGGCGTAACGCTTGTTGCCGGTGGCGTAGTACACCGGCACCGCGATGGCGATGCCCTCGGGGATGTTGTGGATGGCGATGGCGAAGGCCAGCGGCAGGCCCAGGGCCGGGCTCTCCAGGGTCGCGAAGAAGGTCGCCAGGCCTTCGGGGAAGTTGTGCGCGGTGATCGCCACCGCGGTCATCAGGCCCACCCGGCGGATGTACTCGCGGTTGTGCTCGCGCAGCGCCGGGTCGTCGCTGGTGAGGCTGTCGTGCGGATTGGGGATCAGCCGGTCGATCAGCATGATCGCCACCAGCCCGGCCAGGAAGGCGCAGGTCGCCCCGGCGAAGCCGGCCTTGTCGCCATAGGCCAGGCTGAAGGAGGCGATCGACTTGTTGAGGATCTCCGACAGTGAGACATAGACCATCGCGCCGCCGGCGAAGGCCAGGCCGAAGGCCAGCAGGCGCGGATTCGGGTTGCGGGCGAAGATCACCAGCAGGCTGCCCAGGCCGGTGGCCAGGCCGGCGGCCAGGGTCACGCCAAGTGCGACCAGCACCTGGGAGAGGGCGATCTCGGGCATTCAGGCAGGCCTTGGGAGGTGGGGCGGGGGACTCAGGGGCGGCGGCCGGCGTCCAGGGCGAAGCATTCGTCCGGGCGCACCTGCGGCGGGGTGAAGTTCACCGGCACCTGGATGGTCCGCGCGATCGGCTGGCCGCCGCGGGTGGCCGGGCGGAACTTCCAGCCCTGCACAGCCTCCTGTGCCAGGCGGTCCAGCTCGTCGTTGCCGCTGCTGCGCAGCAGGGTGATGCGGGTAGGCGTGCCCTCGGTGCCCACTTCCACCTGCAGCACGCTCTGCCCGCCGATCCCGGCGCAGCCCAGCTCGGCCGGGTACTGCGGCGGCGGGGTGTCGATCGCCGCGATCTCGGTCGGCGGCGGCACCGGCGCGGCCGGGGGGGCGTCGTCGCGGCCGCAAGCGGCCAGCAGCAGCGTGCCGAGCAGGGCGGCGGAAACGGGCAGGGCGCGGGTCATGTTCAGTCCTCGAGCAGGGCGGAGGCCTTGGCGGCGCAGATGAAGTCGTTCTCGCTCAGGCCGCCGACGTCGTGGGTCGAGAAGCGCACCACGCAGCGGTCGTAGTGCACGCCCAGGTCCGGGTGGTGGTCCTCCCGGTGCGCGATCCAGGCCAGCGCGTTCACGAAGGCCATGGTGTGGTGGTGGTCGCGGAAGCGGAAGGTGCGCACCAGGGCGCGGCCTTCCTCGGCCAGCTCCCAGCCGGGCACCTCCGGCAGCAGCTCGGCCAGGCGCGCCTGGGTAAGGCGGTGCTCGATGCCCTTGCGGGGGATGCAGTGCGCCTGCGACAGCGGAATCAGGTCTGGCATGCCGGGTCTCCATCTGCCGGCCGATGATCCCCGTGGCGGCGTGCACGCAGCGTTGCAGCCTGGCGTGGCACACCGGCTGCGGGAGGGGGCCGGGACCCGGCTAGAATACCCGCATGATCAACATCTCAGACACCGCGCAGGCGCATTTCCGCAAGCTGGTCGAACGCGAGGGCATCCCCGGGCTGGGGGTGCGCCTGAGCGCGGTCGACCCGGGCACGCCGCGCGCCGACGCGCGGCTGGAGTTCGCCGAGCCGTCCGAGCTGGCCGGCGACGAGTGGGCGGTGGACTGCGAGGGCTTCACCCTGTACGTGGCCGCCGACAGCGTGCCGTGGCTGGACGGCGCCGAGATCGATTACGTCTACCAGGGCACCGGCGCGCAACTGACCATCCGCGCGCCCAAGATCAAGGGCGAGGCGCCCGGCGAGGCCGCCTCCCTGGTCGAACGCGTGCGCTGGGTGATGGACAACGAGATCAACCCGCAGCTGGCCTCCCACGGCGGCCGCGCCGCGGTGGAGCAGGTCTCCGCCGACGGCGTGGTGTGGCTGCGCTTCGGCGGCGGCTGCCACGGTTGCGGCATGGCCGACGTCACCCTCAAGCAGGGCATCGAGAAGACCCTGATGGCGCGGGTGCCGGGGGTGACCGCGGTGCGCGACGCCACCGACCACGACTCCGGCTCGGCGCCGTACATGCCGCGCGGCCGCGCAGGCTGACCCGGCGGCCTTGCGGTGACGCGGGGGGCCGAAATCATCCAGCTGCTCAACGCGCGCGAGCGCGTGCGCGTGCCTTTGGAGCGCAGCACCGGCCTGCCCTACGGCTGGGCGCTGTGGATGAAGGCCGCCCCGGCCGCCGCCGCCCCGGCGCTGCGTGCGGACGAACTCGTGGCACTGCTGGCCGCGCGCCCGCCCGGGCCCTGGCCGCGCGGCGAGGAGCTGACCCGCTGGCAGGCCCTGCTGGCGCTGTTCCGCCAGGGCTGGCAGCCGGCGCCGCGCGACGAACGCCCGCTACGCGCCCTGTCCTGGGCCGGCAGCGCCGCGTTGCACCTGGTATTCGTGCTGCTGCTGTCCTGGATCGCCTACCTGCAGTCGCTGCTGCCGCCCCCGCCGCGCGCGGCCGGCGGCGGCGGCGGGGAACGCGTGGGCATTGGCTTCGTTGGCCGCGAGGGTGCCGCGGGCACGCCTGGCGATTCGGCGCAGGGCGAGGCCTCCGTGACGCCGGCCGCGGCGCGCCAGCCCGGCCAGGCACGGCAGCGGCCGACCCCGCCGACGCCCGCGCCGCAGGTGGCCGATGCGGCGGCCGCGGCGGGACAGTCCGCCGCAGCAACCGAACCCGTCGCGAGCGCGCAGGCCGATCCGGCCGAAGCCGCGCTCGAGGTCCCGCCGGTTCCGCTGATCGAGCCCCGGGCGCCAGCCCCGCGGTTGCCGGAGGTGGCGCTGCGCGAGGTGGAACTCCCGGAACCGGTCGAGGTGGCCAGCGTGCCTGTCCCACAGGTGCCGCTGCCGGTCCGCGAGGTCGCGGTGCGCGAGCCGCAACCGCAGCTGCGCGAGCGCGAGGTGGTGGTGGTCACGGCTCCGGCCATCCAGGCGCCGCGTCCGCGCGAGGTGGACCTGCCCGCGCCGCGGGCGCGCGAGCCGGAACTGCGCCCGCGCGAGGTCGTCGTGGTCGATGTGCCGGCGCTGCCGGCGCCGGCGGTGCGTCCGCTGGAGGTGCCCGCGCCGCCGGTGCGCCTGCCCGAGGTGCGCCAGCGCGAGGTGCCCGCGCCAGTCGCCGCCACCGCACTGCCCACTCCGCCGGTGCGCCTGCCGCAGGTGCAGCCGCGCCCGTCGGCTGCCCCGGCGCTGCGCCCGCGCGAGGTCCCGATGCCGGCCGCGCCGAGCGCCGCTGCACCGGCGCCGGCCGTGGCCCAGCCAGCCCCGGCAGCCGCCGCGCCTGCGCCCCAGCCTGGGGAGTCGGCCGCGGCGCCGTCGCCGGCTACGGCGGCAGCCCCTGCGCCGGCTGCGGCCGCGGAACCGGCGGCACCCGGCGCGGCGTCGTCCGCGCCGCGCCAGGAGCGTGGCACGGCGCCGGGCAGCGATCCCTGGGCCAATGTGCTGGCGGATGACCGCTGGGGCGGACAGGCCCAATCCGCGGGGCCCGGCCCGGGCCTGTTCGACGCCCAGGGGCGCGCGCGCCTGCCTGGCGCGGGCGAGGCGCCGGGGCAGGGCCCAGGGGGCGGAGCGGGCGAGGGCCTGGCCGAGCGCGGTGCTCCCGGGGGCGACAGCGATGCCTGGACCCGCGAGCGCATCGAGCAATCCGGTACCTGGCTCAAGCGCCCGCCGTACGACTACGAGCCGACCAGTTTCGACCGCTACTGGGTGCCGAACGAGTCGCTGCTGGCCGAATGGGTGCGCAAGGGCATCAAGTCGGTGGCGATCCCGATCCCGGGCACCAACGGCAAGCGGATCACCTGCGTGGTCTCGCTGCTGCAGCTGGGTGGCGGCTGCGGGATCAGCGACCCCAACCTCAACGAGCAGGCGGCCGAGGCGCGGCCGCCGCCGGACGTTCCGTTCAAGCCGGAGCTGCAGGAGGACAACGGCAGCGTGCGCCCGTGAGCCGCCTGCTGGGCCGCGCCCGGCATCCTGCTAGAATCGGCGACCGCTTTTCACCTGCCAGTTGCCGCCATGATCGAGCTCAATCCCGTCCGCCAGCGCATCGCCGACCTTACCGGTCGCGTGGTCTCGCTACGGGGGTATCTTTGACTACGACGCCAAGAAAGAGCGTCTGGAAGAAGTAAACCGCGAACTGGAGCTGCCCAACGTCTGGGACGACCCGGAGCGTGCGCAGGCCCTGGGCCGCGAGCGCGCGATGCTGGACAAGACCGTCGGCGGCATCGCCGCGGTGCTGGAGGGCCTGGAGGGCTCCACCGAACTGCTCGAGCTGGCCGAGAGCGAGCAGGACGAGGAGACCGCCCTGGCGGTGGTGGCCGACGTCGACCGCTATGAGAAGGAGATCGAGAAGCTGGAGTTCCAGCGCATGTTCTCCGGGCAGATGGACGGCGCCAACGCCTTCGTCGACATCCAGGCCGGCGCCGGCGGCACCGAGGCCCAGGACTGGGCCGAGATGCTGCTGCGCATGTACCTGCGCTGGTGCGAGTCGCGCGGCTGGAAGACCGAGCTGCTGGAGGTCTCCGGCGGCGACGTGGCCGGCATCAAGTCCGCCACCTTCCGCGTGGAAGGCGAGTTCGCCTACGGCTGGCTGAAGACCGAGACCGGCGTGCACCGCCTGGTGCGCAAGAGCCCGTTCGACTCGGACAACCGCCGCCACACCAGCTTCACCTCGGTGTTCGTCAGCCCCGAGGTCGACGACAAGATCGACATCGAGATCAACCCGGCCGACCTGAAGACCGACGTCTACCGCTCCTCGGGCGCCGGCGGCCAGCACGTCAACAAGACCGAATCGGCGGTGCGCATCACCCACGTGCCCAGCGGCATCGTGGTGGCCTGCCAGACCGAGCGCAGCCAGCACGCCAACCGCGACCGCGCGATGAAGATGCTGGCGGCCAAGCTGTACGAGCTGGAGCTGCAGAAGCGCAACGCCGAGAAGGACGCGGTGGAGGCCACCAAGTCCGACATCGGCTGGGGCAGCCAGATCCGCAACTACGTGCTGGACCAGAGCCGGATCAAGGACCTGCGCACCGGCATCGAGCGCAGCGATACCCAGAAGGTGCTGGACGGCGACCTGGACGAGTTCGTCGAGGCCAGCCTCAAGGCCGGCCTGCAGGTCGGCGCCAAACGGACCGACGCGGCCTGAGGCCGCGGCCGCCGCGCCGCGCGCCGATCCGCGTCCGCATCCTCCCCCGACGACCGGCCCGGCCGCCACGCGCGCCGGGCCGCCCAGAACCCAGGCGCGCCCCGCGCCACGTCCGGTCCAGAGCATGAGCCAGTCCAACGAAACCACCGCCGTCGCCCCCGCCGACGAGAACCACCTGATCGCCGAGCGCCGCGCCAAGCTCGCCGCCCTGCGCGAGCGCGGCATCGCCTATCCCAACGACTTCAAGCGCGCCGACTACGCCGGCGACCTGCAGGCCGAATTCGCCGACGCGGAGAAGTGGGCCGCCGAGGCCCTGGAGGCGCTGCCGCGCAAGGTGGCCCTGGCCGGCCGGCTGATGGCCAAGCGGGTGATGGGCAAGGCCAGCTTCGCCCAGGTCATGGACGAGTCCGGCCGCATCCAGCTGTTCCTGCAGGCCAACGCCCTGGGCGAGGCCTACGAGGCGTTCAAGTCGTTCGACGTGGGCGACATCGTCGCGGTCGAGGGCGGGCTGACCCGCACCCGCACCGGCGAACTGTCGGTCAAGGCCACCTCGCTGCGGCTGCTGGTCAAGTCGCTGCGCCCGCTGCCGGACAAGTGGCACGGCCTGGCCGACGTGGAGCAGCGCTACCGCCAGCGCTACGTCGACCTGATCGTGACCCCCGAGGCGCGCGACGTGTTCGTCAAGCGCAGCAAGATCATCCGTGCGATCCGCTCCTGGCTGGACGAGCGCCGCTTCCTGGAAGTGGAGACGCCGATGATGCACTACATCCCCGGCGGCGCCACCGCCAAGCCGTTCATCACCCACCACAACGCCCTGGACCTGCAGCTGTACCTGCGCGTGGCGCCGGAGCTGTACCTCAAGCGACTTGTGGTCGGCGGCCTGGAGCGGGTGTACGAGATCAACCGCAACTTCCGCAACGAGGGTGTGTCGACCCGGCACAACCCCGAGTTCACCATGCTCGAGCTGTACGAGGCCTACGCCACGTACCACGAGATCATGGACCTGACCGAGAACGTCATCCGCGACACCGCACAGGCGGTGCTGGGCACCACCGAGGTGGAGTGGGAAGGGCAGAAGATCGACCTGGGCCCGCGCTTCCGCCGTTGGCGCATGGACGAGGCCGTGCGCCACCACAACCCGGAGATCAGCGCCGCCGACTGCACCGACCGCGAAGCCCTGCTGCGCCACTGCGAGCGCCTGGGGATCAAGGTCAAGCCGGCCTGGGGCTGGGGCAAGCTGCTGCTGGAGATCTTCGAGGCCACGGTCGAGCACCACCTCGTCCAGCCGACCTTCATCACCGACCACCCGGTGGAGGTCAGCCCGCTGGCCCGTGCCTCGGACACCGAGCCGGGCTACACCGACCGCTTCGAGCTGTTCATCAACGGCAAGGAGCTGGCCAACGGCTTCTCCGAGCTCAACGACCCCGAGGACCAGGCGCGGCGCTTCCAGGCCCAGGTCGCGGCCAAGGAGGGCGGCGACGACGAGGCCATGCACTACGACGCCGACTACATCCGGGCCCTGGAATACGGCATGGCCCCGACCGGCGGCCTGGGCATCGGCATTGACCGCCTGGTGATGCTGCTGACCGGCAGCACCTCGATCCGCGACGTGCTGCTGTTCCCGTACATGCGCCCGGGCCAGCCCGGCTGAGCCCCCGCGCGCCGCCGGGCGCGCGCCAATTCCGCTTGCGCCGGCGTGGATGTCGCACCCGCCGGCGCCGCGTTATGCTGCAAGCCGGATCAAGGGCGGGACGCGCAGGCCTTGGACATCGCCATCGTCGACGACCAGGCATCGGCACGCACGATGCTGCGTCACATCATCGAGGACATCGCCCCGGAGCTGAAGGTCCACGACTTCGGCGACGCGCGCCAGGCGCTGGCCTGGTGCGAGGACCACCCGGTCGACCTGCTGTTGCTGGACTACCGCATGCCGGGCATCGACGGGCTGGAGTTCGCGCGCCGCTTCCGGCGCCTGCCGCGGCACCGCGACATCCCCATCATCCTGATCACCGTGGTCGGCGACGAGCCGATCCGCCAGGCCGCGCTCGAGGCCGGGGTGATCGACTTCCTGGTCAAGCCGGTGCGCCCGCGCGAGCTGCGCGCGCGCTGCCACAACCTGCTGCAGCTGCGGCAGCAGGCCGAGACCGTCAAGCAGCGCGCGCTGTCGCTGGAGCAGCGGCTGCTGGCGAGCATGCACGAGGTCGAGGAACGCGAGCGCGAGACCCTGTCGCGGCTGGCGCGCGCGATCGAGTTCCGCGACGCCGGCACCAGCTCGCACCTGGAACGCATGGCGCGGGTGGCCTCGCTGATCGCCGAGGCGCTGGGCCTGCCCGAGGACGAGGTGAAGACGATCGAGGCGGCCGCGCCGCTGCACGACATGGGCAAGATCGCGATCCCGGACTCGGTGCTGATGAAGGCCGGGCAGCTGACCGAGGAGGAGCAGGCGATCATGCGCCGCCACCCGCGGATCGGCTACGAGCTGCTGGCCGACAGCCCCAACCGCTTCATCCAGGCCGGCGCGCTGATCGCGCTGCGCCACCACGAGCGCTGGGACGGCAGCGGCTACCCCGACGGGCTGGCCGGCGAGGCGATCCCGCTGGAGGCGCGGATCGTGGCGGTGGCCGACGTGTTCGACGCGCTGATCTCGCGCCGTCCCTACAAGGAGGCCTGGAGCATCGACGCCGCATTGGCCTACCTGTACGCCCAGCGCGGCCGCTTGTTCGACCCGGCCTGCGTGGACGCGCTGCTGCGCGCGCGCGAGCGCCTGCTGGACATCTGCGAGCAGTTCTCCGCCGCCTCGGCGCGGCCGCTCGGGGAGGCCTCCGGTGCGTAACTCGCTGGAATGGACCAGGCGCCGCCTCTCGGGCCGGCCGGACAGCGAGCACGGCCAGGCCCTGGTGCGCGTCGCCCTGATCCTGCTGATCCTGTGCTACGTGCTGCTGCCGTCCTCGCGCAGCGGCCTGGATGCGGAGCAGTACCGCGACGTGCTGGCGATCGTGCTCGGCGGCTTGGCCCTGAGCCTGGCGATCTTCGGCGCGCTGCTGGCGCGACCCGGCCGCTCGGACCTGCGCCGCGCGGTGGGCATGCTCGCCGACTACGGCTTGATGGCCGCCGGCATGATCCGCATGGGCGAGCCGCTGGCCTGGGTCTACATCGTGGTGATGTGGGTGACCGTCGGCAACGGCCTGCGCTACGGCCACCGCTACCTGCTGGCGGCGGTGGCCATGGCGGTGGCCAGCTTCGGCTCGGTGCTGTGGTTCACCGAGTTCTGGCACCAGGTGCGCGCGCTGGGCCTGGGCCTGCTGGCCGGCCTGGTGGCCGTGCCGATGTACCTGTCCAGCCTGCTGCGCCAGCTGACCCGCGCCACCGAGGAGGCGCAGCGCGCCAGCGAGGCCAAGAGCCGGTTCCTGGCCAACATGAGCCACGAGTTCCGCACCCCGCTCAACGGGCTGGCGGGCATGACCGAGCTGCTGTCGACCACCCAGCTGGACGGCGAGCAGCGCGAGTGCGTGCGCACCATCCAGGCCTCCACCCGCAGCCTGATGGGCCTGGTGGAGGACGTGCTGGACATCTCCGCGATCGAGGCGGGCAAGGTCAAGCTCAACCCGGAGAATTTCTCCCCGCGCGAGGCGCTGGATTCGGTCGGCCTGATCCTGCGGCCGCAGGCGCGGCAGAAGCAGCTGGAGTACCTGGTGGTGGTCGACGACGCGGTGCCGCAGCAGGTACGCGGCGACGCCGTGCACCTGCGCCAGGTGCTGCTCAACCTGGTCGGCAACGCGGTCAAGTTCACCGATGCCGGGCGGGTGCGGGTGGACGTGACCGTGGCCGGGGTGCAGGAGGGCGGCGGCGTGCGCCTGCGCTTCGTGGTCAGCGACACCGGCATCGGCATCCCCGAATCCATGCGCGGCCGCGTGTTCGAGGCCTTCGAGCAGGCCGACGCCAGCCTGGCGCGCCGCTACGGCGGCACCGGCCTGGGCACGACCATCGCCCGCGGCCTGGTCGAGGCCATGGGGGGCAGGATCGGCTACGAGAACTTGGAGCCGCGCGGCAGCCGCTTCTGGTTCGAGGTGCCGTTCCAGCCGGCCACCGCCGCCCCGCTGCGCCCCGCGGTGCTGGAGGAGGGCGGCCAGGACGTGGCTGCCGGCGACGGCAAGGTGATCGCCTTCGCCGACCCGTTCCTGCGCCACCGCGCGCGGGTGCGCAGCATGCAGGTGCTGGTGGCCGACGACTACGAAGCCAACCGCATGGTGCTGCAGCGCCTGCTGCAGAAGGCCGGCCACCGCGTGACCTGCGTCGCCGGCGGCGAGGAAGTGCTCGAGGCCATGGCCGAGCGCGACTACGACGTGGCCATCGTCGACCTGCACATGCCCGGCCTCAGCGGCCTGGACCTGCTGCGCCAGCTGCGGGTGATGCAGGCCGGCGGGGTCACCCAGACCCCGGTGGTGGTGCTCAGCGCCGACGTCACCCCCGAGTCGATCCAGCGCTGCGAGAAAGCCGGTGCCTACGCCTTCCTGGCCAAGCCGGTGGCCGCGGCGCGGCTGCTGGACGTGCTGGCAGACGTGGCGCTCCGGCGCGGTCGCCGCGCCGGAGCGGGCGGTACCGGCGCGCGCGAGGAGCGTCAGCCGGCGGCGGCCGGCGGCCCCGGTGCCGTGCTCGATCCCTCGGTGCTGGACGAACTGGCGGCGATGGGCATGGGCCTGGCCTTCGAGCAGGAGTTCATCCGCCACTGCCTGAGCGACGCCGAGGGCTGCCTGGCCTCGATGCAGCAGGCCGGCGAGGACGCGGACTGGTCGCGGCTGCGCGACCACGCGCACGCGATCAAGGGCGTGGCCGCGAACATGGGCCTGGTGCGGGTCGCGGAACTGGGCGGGGTGTTGATGCGCCTGCCGGAATGGCAGATGCGCAACGAATGGCGCGAGCACCTGGCGCGACTGGTCGAGGCCCTGGCCCAGGGCCGGCAGGCGCTGGATGCCCGGGTCGCGGCCCGCGATGGCGGCGCCCGCGACCGCGGGGACAGCTGAGGGGCAGGGCAGCGGCGGCTGGCGTGGCCCGGCATTGCCGGGCCGGCCGCCACCCGGCTGGCTCAGCCCCCGGCCAGGCCGGCCCGCCGGGTCTGGGCGCGGACGATCCGCTCCATGGTCCGCAGCGACTTGTCGCCCAGCTGCAGCGCGGTGTCCACCCAGACCTCGGTGATCCGCAGCAATTCCTCGTAGCCGACCGGCTGGCCGATGCCGCGCACCGCGTTCATCGCCAGGTGCGCGTGCGGCGCGCGCTGGTGCTGGCGGATCAGGTCGCGCACCGCGGCCTCGCCTTCGCCCTTGGGCACCAGCACGTCGACCACGCCCAGCCGGTACATCTCCTCGCTGCTGTAGACCTCGCCGCTGAGGATCATGCGCTCGGCCTGGCGCGGGCTGACCCGCTTGCACAGGAAGGAGTAGGCGCCCATGCCCGGGAACAGCCCGAACAGCACCTCGGGCAGGCCCATGCCCACGCCTTCCTCGGCGACGATGGTGTGGCAGGCCAGGGCCATCTCCAGGCCGCCGCCCAGGGCATCGCCCTGGACCAGGGCCACGGTGTGCACGTCGCCGCCGAACCCGGTGTGCACGTGGTGCACGCCCTCCACGCAGCGCTTGGCATAGGCCAGCAGTTGCGCGCGGTCGCCGGCGCGGATCAGGCGCATGAACAGGTCCAGGTCGCCGCCGAGGTTGTAGGCGGAGGCGGCCGAGGCCAGCACGAAATGGCGCAGGCGGCCCGGGACCTGCTGCTCCGGCGGCAGGGTCATGGCGCTCATGTAGCGCCACATGTCCTCCAGCATCTCGAAGCGGCAGCAGGGACGCACGCCGGTGTGCGCGTCGGCATGCATGTAAAGCCAGTGGGCACTGCCGTCCGCCGGACCCTCGACGCGAATGGTGGGGTATTCGGCGACGCGCAGCTTCTCGATGGTGGTCATGGCCAGTTCTCCGGGTAGGGGTGGTGGACGACGGGCGACGCCGCCCGTACGCGCCGATCCTACCGGCACCGCCGCCCCGGCGGCCGCGGCCGGGCAAAAGAAAAGGCGCGCCCCCCGGGGGCGCGCCTGGTGCGGTCCGGGACGGGCGGGGCCCGCCGGGCTTGCCAGCCTCAGTGCGTGGCCGCGGCTTCCGGCTTGCCGGCCGGGGCCTGGTCGCGCAGTTCCTTGCGCAGGATCTTGCCGACGTTGCTCTTCGGCAGCTCGTCGCGGAACTCGATGTGGCGCGGCTGCTTGTACCCGGTCAGGGCCTGGCGGCAGTAGGCCTTGATGTCCTCGGCCGTCAGCGCCGGGTCCTTCTTGACCACGAACAGCTTGACCGCTTCGCCGGAACGCTCGTCCGGCACGCCCACGGCGGCCACCTCGAGCACGCCGGGCATGGCCGCGACCACGTCCTCGATCTCGTTCGGGTACACGTTGAAGCCGGAGACCAGGATCATGTCCTTCTTGCGGTCGACGATGTAGACGAAGCCCTTCTCGTCGATCCGGGCCATGTCACCGGTGTGCAGCCAGCCGTCGGCGTCGATCGCCTTGGCGGTCTCCTCCGGGCGCTGCCAGTAGCCCTTCATCACCTGCGGGCCCTTGATGCACAGCTCGCCGATCTCGCCCAGCGCCACTTCCTTGCCGTCCTCGTCCTTGATGCAAACGTCGGTCGAGGGGATGGGCAGGCCGATGGAGCCGTTGAACTCCTTCAGGTCCAGCGGGTTGATGCAGGCCGCCGGCGAGGTCTCGGTCAGGCCGTACGCCTCCACCAGGGTCACGCCGGTGACCTTCTTCCAGCGCTCGGCCACGGCGCGCTGCACCGCCATGCCGCCGCCCAGGGTGATCTTGAGCTTCGAGAAATCCACCTCGTCGAAGCCGGGCGTGTTGAGCAGGCCGTTGAACAGGGTGTTGACGCCGGTGATCGCGGTGAAGCCGGAAGTCTTCAGCTCCTTGACGAAGTTCGGCATGTCGCGCGGGTTGGTGATCAGGTGGTTGAGGCCACCGAGCTCCATGAACACCAGGCAGTTCGCCGTCAGCGCGAAGATGTGGTACAGCGGCAGGGCGGTGATGATCACCTCCTCGCCGGGGCGAAGGTCGTTCGGCCGCAGCCAGGCCGAGGCCTGGCACATGTTCGCCACCAGGTTGCGGTGGGTGAGCATGGCGCCCTTGGCCACGCCGGTGGTGCCGCCGGTGTACTGCAGGAAGGCGATGTCCGACGGATTGATGTCCACCTGCGGCAGCGCGTGGCGCTTGCCGGCGGCCAGCGCGTCGCGGAAGCGCACCGCGCCGGGGATGTCGTACTCGGGCACCATCTTCTTCACGTACTTGAGCACGAAGTTGACGATGGCGCCCTTGGGGAAGCCCAGCATGTCGCCCAGGCCGGTGGTGATCACCTGCTTCAGCGGGGTCTCGGCCAGCACTTCCTGCACGGTGTGGCCGAAGTTGTCGACCACCACGATCGCCGCGGCGCCGGCGTCCACCAGCTGGTGCTTGAGCTCGCGCGCGGTGTACAGCGGGTTGACGTTCACCACGGTCAGGCCGGCACGCAGGATGCCGAAGGTCGCGATCGGGTACTGCAGGCAGTTGGGCATCATCAGGGCGACGCGGTCGCCCTTCTTCAGGCCCAGCTCGCCCAGCAGGTAGGCCGCGAACTGGGTCGCCAGCCGGTCGACCTCGGCGTAGGTCAGGGTCTTGCCGAAGTTGCGGTAGGCGGGGCGGTCGGCGTAGCGGGCGACGGTCGCGTCGAAGACCGCGGCTACAGACCGGTACTGGTCCGGATCGATTTCAGCGGGCACGCCTTGCGGATAGCTCTGCAGCCAGGGGCGATCCGGATTCATTGAGCTCCCTCCCGAGGAGTAGTCTTGCGTCTGCATCAGTTCTGCCACGCCGTGGGTCATGCCGGCGTCCGCTGCGGAGCATACCGTTACGGATGGAAAAGTCGAAGCAGATAGTGCCTATCAATCGATCCGCAAGCCCCGCGTGGCGGGCCCTGGCGCTGCTCCTGCTGCTGTTTCCGGCCGCCGGCTGCAGCCGGGATCCACCGGAAGAACGCTTGCGGGACACGCTTGTGCGGATGCAGCAGGCACTCGAGGAACGGGCCCCGGCGCGGTTCATGGAGCACGTGGCCGCGGACTTCGTCGGCAATGACGGGGTCGATCGTGATGCACTGCAGCAGGCCGTGCGCGCGCAGGTCCTGGCCAACCAGCGTATCGGCCTGGTGCTCGGGCCGGCCGAGGTGGAGATGCGCCAGGGCAGCGCGACCGTACGGTTTTCCGCGCTGGCGACCGGAAGCGGCGGACGCTGGCTGCCCGAGCGCGGCGGCAGTTGGGACGTCACCACCGGCTGGCGCGAGGAGGGCGGCGACTGGCGCCTGCACTACGCCCGCTGGGAGCGGCGCTGAGCCCCGCGGGCCGCCCGGGAAGGGAAAAGCCCCGCATGCGCGGGGCTTTTTCGTGGCGGCGGCTCAGGCCGCCTTGCGGGTGGCCAGCTGGCGCAGCACGTACTGCAGCAGGCCGCCGTGCCGGAAGTACTCCACTTCCTTCGGGGTCAGCAGCAGCACGTGGACCTCGAACTCCACCACGCGGCCGTCGGCCTTGCGCGCGGTGACCTTCGCGCTCTTGCTGGCGCCATCCTGCAGGCCGGAGACGTCGAACACCTCGGTGCCGTCCAGGCCCAGCGACTGCGCGTTCTGGCCGTCCTTGAACTGCAGCGGCAGCACGCCCATGCCCACCAGGTTGGAGCGGTGGATGCGCTCGAAGCTCTCGGCGATCACCGCCTTGACCCCCAGCAGGTTGGTGCCCTTGGCCGCCCAGTCGCGCGAGGAACCGGTGCCGTACTCCTTGCCGGCGATCACCAGCAGCGGCGTGCCCTCGGCCTTGTAGCGCATGGCCGCGTCGTAGATCGACATCTTCTCCGGCGGGTTGGAGCCGAAGTAGAGGGTGTTGCCGCCTTCCTCGCCGCCGAAGAACAGGTTCTTGATGCGGATGTTGGCGAAGGTGCCGCGGACCATGACGTCGTCGTTGCCGCGGCGGCTGCCGTAGCTGTTGAAGTCCGCCGGCTGCACCCCGCGCGACTGCAGGAAGCGGCCCGCCGGCGAGTCCTTCTTGATGTTGCCGGCCGGGGAGATGTGGTCGGTGGTGATCGAATCGCCGAACAGGCCCAGCACCCGCGCGCCGTGGATGTCGCCGATCGAGCCGACCTCCATGGTCATGCCCTCGAAGTACGGCGGGTTCTTGATGTAGGTGGAGGACTCGTCCCAGGCGTACAGCTCGCCGTCGGGCGATTCGATGGCGTTCCAGCGGTTGTCGCCCTTGAACACGTCGGCGTAGTTCTGCTTGAACATCTCCGGGCCGATGGTCGAGGCGATGACGTCGCCGATCTCCTTGCTGCTGGGCCAGATGTCGCGCAGGTACACCGGCTGGCCGTCGCTGCCGGTGCCGATCGGCTCGGAGGTCAGGTCGATGTCGGTGGTGCCGGCCAGGGCGTAGGCCACCACCAGCGGCGGACTGGCCAGGTAGTTCATCTTGACCTCGGGGTGGACGCGGCCCTCGAAGTTGCGGTTGCCCGACAGCACCGAGGTGACGACCAGGTCGCCGGCGGCGATGCCGGCGCTGACTTCCGGCGGCAGCGGGCCGGAGTTGCCGATGCAGGTGGTGCAGCCGTAGCCGACGATGTAGAAGCCGACCTTCTCCAGTTCCTCCAGCAGGCCGGCCTTCTGCAGGTAATCGGTGACCACGCGCGAGCCCGGACCCAGCGAGGTCTTGACCCAGGGCTGGCGCTTGAGTCCGCGCGCGGCGGCGTTGCGCGCCAGCAGGCCGGCGGCGACCATCACCGCCGGGTTGGAGGTGTTGGTGCAGGAGGTGATCGCGGCGATCACCACCGCGCCGTCCTTGAGCTTGACCTGCTGGCCGTCGATCTCGATGTGGGCCACGCCCTTGTGCAATGCCTCGTTGCCGACCGCGGCGGTCCCGCCCTCGGCGATGAAGTCGGCCACCTCCGGGGCGCGGCGGTCGCGGTTGGCGGTCAGCAGGGCCACGTTCTCGCGGTAGTTCTGCTTCATGTCGCCGAGCAGGACGCGGTCCTGCGGGCGCTTGGGGCCGGCCAGCGAGGGGCGCACTTCGCCCATGTCCAGCTCCAGCACCGAGCTGTAGCTGGCGTGCGGGCTGTCCGGGGTGTGCCACAGGCCCTGGGCCTTGGCGTAGGCCTCCACCAGCGCGATCTGCTCCTCGCTGCGGCCGGACAGGCGCAGGTAGGTCAGCGACTCGGCGTCGATCGGGAAGATGCCGCAGGTGGCGCCGTACTCCGGGGCCATGTTGCCGATGGTGGCGCGGTCGGCCAGCGGCAGGTGCTGCAGGCCATCGCCAAAGAACTCGACGAACTTGCCCACCACCCCGTGCTTGCGCAGCATCTGGGTGACGGTCAGCACCAGGTCGGTGGCGGTGGAGCCTTCGGGCAGCTTGCCGGTGAGCTTGAAGCCGACCACCTGCGGGATCAGCATCGAGGAGGGCTGGCCGAGCATGGCCGCCTCGGCCTCGATGCCGCCCACGCCCCAGCCCAGCACGCCGATGCCGTTGATCATGGTGGTGTGCGAGTCGGTGCCGAACACGGTGTCCGGGTAGGCCCAGGCCTCGCCGTCCTTCTCGCCGGTCATCACCACCCGGGCCAGGTTCTCCAGGTTCACCTGGTGGACGATGCCGGTGTTCGGCGGCACCACGCGGAAGCCCTTGAACGCCTTCTGGCCCCAGCGCAGGAAGGCGTAGCGCTCGCGGTTGCGCTCGAACTCGATGCGGCCGTTGATGTCCAGCGCGTCTGGCTTGCCGAACACGTCGACCTGGATCGAGTGGTCGATCACCAGCTCCGACGGGATCAGCGGGTTGATCTGGCTGGCGTCGCCGCCGAGCCTGACCACCGCGTCGCGCATCGCGGCCAGGTCGACCACGCAGGGCACGCCGGTGAAGTCCTGCAGGACCACGCGCGCGGGCATGAACGCGATCTCGGTGTCCGGCTCGGCCTTGGGATCCCAGGTCGCTACGGCCTCGATGTGCTCCGGCAGCACCGTCACCCCGTCCTCGTGGCGGAGCAGGTTCTCCAGCAGGATCTTCATCGAGTAGGGCAGGCGGGCCAGGTCGAAGCGCTCGCCCAGCCGGGGCAGGCTGGCATAGGTGTACGACTTGCCGCCTACGTCCAGGCGGCTGCGGGTGGCGAAGGAATCGCGCATTGCGGGCTCCTCTGGCTGGTGCCGCCGGGGGAGGCGGCTGAAGGTTTCAGCCGGTCATTATTGGCCGGCTGGCATGACAGGACTGTCTTCGCGGGGCCATTGTCGGACAATGCCGGTACGACGGATTGAGTATGCATGAAATGGTATGTATCATGTCCGCATACCGTCAGGCGGAGATTCCACCCATGGAAGCGACCGTGGCCGAACGCGGCCAGATCACGCTGCCCAAGCCCGTCCGGGACGCCCTCGGGCTGACCAAGGGCACCCTGCTGAAGGTGGAGCTGGACGGCAGCCGCATCATCCTGCGCAAGAGCGTGGATGACGCCATTTCCCGCGCCCGCGGCAAGTTCGCGCTGGACGGCTTCGAATCGTCCACCGAGGCGGTGGAGCGCCTGCGCGACGAAGGCGGGGCATGATCGCCGTCGACTCCCCGGTCCTGATCGAGCTGCTCAGCGACGGCCCCCGCGCCGACGCGGTCGAGGCCTGCCTGCGCCAGGCGCTGGTGGGCGGCCGCGTGGTCGTGTGCGGCACCACCCTGGCCGAGCTGTGCGCCGCCCTCCGGGGCGGCGCCGAGGTCCAGGAGGCGCTGGAGGAGATGGGCATCCACTTCAGCGCGCTGGAGGCCAAGTCCGCGCTGCGCGCCGGCGAGATGCACCGCCGCCACCGCCAGCGCGGCGGCCGCCACCGCGGCATCGGCGCCTTCCTGGTCGGCGCCCACGCGCTGCTGCAGTGCGACGGCCTGGTCACCTGGAACGACGCCTTCTACCGCGATTACTTCAAGGGGCTGCGGCTGATCGTGCCGCAGGCCTGATTCACCACCGCTTTCCGTTACCACTCCGGAGTTGTCCATGTTGGAAGCCTATCGCCACCACGTCGCCGAGCGCGCCGCCCTCGGCATCCCGCCGCTGCCGCTGAGCGCGCAGCAGACGGCCGAGGTCATCGAGCTGCTGAAGAACCCGCCGGCGGGCGAGGAGCAGTTCCTGGTCGACCTGCTCACCCACCGCGTGCCGGCCGGCGTCGACGACGCGGCCAAGGTCAAGGCCTCCTACCTGGCGGCGCTGGCCTTCGGCAGCGAGAAGAACCCGCTGATCTCGCGCGAGCGCGCCACCGAGCTGCTGGGCACCATGCTCGGCGGCTACAACGTCTCGCCGCTGATCGAGCTGCTGGACGACACCGTCGTCGGCACCATTGCCGCCGAGGGCCTCAAGAAGACCCTGCTGGTGTTCGACCAGTTCCACGACGTGGAGGAGAAGGCCAAGGCCGGCAATGCCAACGCCAAGGCCGTGCTGCAGAGCTGGGCGGACGCGGAGTGGTTCACCAGCCGCCCGGAAGTGCCGGAGAGCCTGACCATCACCGTGTTCAAGGTGCCGGGCGAGACCAACACCGACGACCTGTCGCCGGCCCCGGACGCCACCACCCGCCCGGACATCCCGATGCACGCCCTGGCGATGCTGAAGAACAAGCGTCCGGACGCGCCGTTCCAGCCGGAAGAGGACGGCAAGCGCGGCCCGATCGGCGAGATCCTCAAGCTCAAGGAGAAGGGCCACCTGGTCGCCTACGTCGGCGACGTGGTCGGCACCGGCTCCTCGCGCAAGTCGGCCACCAACTCGGTGCTGTGGTGGACCGGCGACGACATCCCGTACATCCCGAACAAGCGCGCCGGCGGCGTGTGCCTGGGCGGCAAGATCGCCCCGATCTTCTACAACACCATGGAAGACGCCGGCGCCCTGCCGATCGAGCTGGACGTGTCGAAGATGGACCACGGCGACGTGGTCGAGCTGCGCCCGTACGAGGGCAAGGCGCTGAAGAACGGCGAGGTGATCGCCGAGTTCAAGGTCAAGAGCGAGGTGCTGTTCGACGAGGTGCGTGCCGGCGGCCGCATCCCGCTGATCATCGGCCGCGGCCTGACCGCCAAGGCCCGCGAGTCGCTGGGCCTGGCCCCGTCGACCCTGTTCCGCCTGCCGCAGCAGCCGGCCGACAGCGGCAAGGGCTACACCTTGGCGCAGAAGATGGTCGGCCGCGCCTGTGGCCTGCCGGAAGGCAAGGGCGTGCGCCCGGGCACCTACTGCGAGCCGAAGATGACCTCGGTCGGCTCCCAGGACACCACCGGCCCGATGACCCGCGACGAGCTGAAGGACCTGGCCTGCCTGGGCTTCTCGGCCGACCTGGTGATGCAGTCGTTCTGCCACACCGCGGCCTACCCGAAGCCGGTGGACGTCAAGACCCACCACACCCTGCCGGAGTTCATCTCCACCCGCGGCGGCGTGTCCCTGCGCCCGGGCGACGGCGTGATCCACAGCTGGCTCAACCGCATGCTGCTGCCGGACACCGTCGGCACCGGCGGCGACTCCCACACCCGCTTCCCGGTGGGCATCTCGTTCCCGGCCGGTTCGGGCCTGGTCGCCTTCGCCGCGGCCACCGGCGTGATGCCGCTGGACATGCCGGAGTCGGTGCTGGTCCGCTTCAAGGGCCAGATGCAACCGGGCGTCACCCTGCGTGACCTGGTCAACGCCATCCCGCTGTACGCGATCAAGCAGGGCCTGCTGACCGTGGCCAAGGCCGGCAAGAAGAACATCTTCTCCGGCCGCATCCTCGAGATCGAAGGCCTGCCGCAGCTGAAGGTGGAGCAGGCGTTCGAGCTGTCCGACGCCTCGGCCGAGCGCTCGGCCGCCGCCTGCACCGTGCGCCTGGACAAGGAGCCGATCATCGAATACCTCAACAGCAACATCGTGCTGCTGAAGAACATGATCGCCGAGGGCTACCAGGACGCCCGCACCCTGGCCCGCCGCATCCGCAAGATGGAGGAGTGGCTGGCCGACCCGCAGCTGCTGGAGCCGGATGCCGACGCCGAGTACGCGGCGGTGATCGAGATCGACCTCAACGAGATCGTCGAGCCGATCGTGGCCTGCCCGAACGACCCGGACGACGTGAAGACCCTGTCCGAGGTCGCCGGCACCAAGATCGACGAGGTGTTCATCGGCTCGTGCATGACCAACATCGGCCACTTCCGCGCCGCGGCCAAGCTGCTGGAAGGCAAGCGCGACATCCCGACCCGCCTGTGGGTCGCGCCGCCGACCAAGATGGACGCCTCCGAGCTGACCAAGGAAGGCCACTACGGCACCTTCGGCGTGGCCGGCGCGCGCATGGAAATGCCGGGCTGCTCGCTGTGCATGGGCAACCAGGCGCAGGTGCGCGAGGGCGCCACGGTGTTCTCCACCTCGACCCGCAACTTCCCCAACCGCCTGGGCCGCAACACCAACGTGTTCCTGGGCTCGGCGGAGCTGGCGGCGATCTGCTCGCGCCTGGGCCGCATCCCGACCCGCGAGGAGTACCTGGCCGACATCGGCGTGATCAACGAGAAGGGCGCCGAGATCTACCGCTACATGAACTTCGACCAGATCGAGGAGTACCGGAAGACGGCCGAGACCGTGGCCGCCTGATCCATCCGGCAGCCGCAACCGCGAACGCCCGGCCCCGTGCCGGGCGTTCGCTTTTTGCGGGTCCGCGCGAGCCGGCCCGCGGATCCGCGGCGGCGAGCCCGATCCGCACCGGAAGGGGCGGGACGCGTCAGCCCGGCGGCGTGGCTGGATCCCCCCGCAGGCGGATGTCCACCAGGCGCCAGCGCAGGCCCTGGCGCTGCAGCTCCCAGACGCTGGTGGTGCCAGGCGCGTGGCGCACGGTGACCGTTGCCCGCGAAAGTGACTCGTAGCGCAGGCGTGCGTCGTGCAGCGGCCGCGCCGGCTCCACCGACCAGGCTTCGCCGGGACCGCGGTCGCGGCCGCCCAGCCGCTGCCACAACACATGGCCCTGCAGCAGCGCGGCCGCGCCTTCGGGCGTGGCGGCCAGCTCGATGCCTGCACCAGCCAGGCTGCCGGCGGCGGCCACGGCCAGCGCGCCCAGCGGATGCGAAGCCAGCCCGGCGCCAGCCGCGCGCGCCAGCCGGTCCTGGACCTGGGCGCGCAGGTTGGCCTGCAGTTGCGGGAAGTCGACGTGGCGGGCGAGGGCGACGGTGTCGCGCCGTTCCAGCGCATCGGCGATGCCGCGCACGGCCAGCCAGGGCCCGGCGGCGATCCACGCCGCCAGCAGGAGCAGGGCGGCCACGGCCGTTGCCGGCAGCAGGGCCCGGCGACGCCGGCGGTGGCTGGAGGCGGGCATGCGTCAGAACTCCAGGTCCAGCGCCGCGCAGAGGTAGTCCATGAACGGACCCAGCGCGGCCAGGTCCTTCTCCAGGGTCGCGCGCAGGCGCGGGCCGGTCATGGTGGCGTCCTCCAGCGGGCGCCAGAACACCCAGTTGCGGTGGCGCAGGTCGTCGATGAACTCGAACTCCGCGGGGAAGCCGCGCGGCGTGCGCACCAGCATCTCCGAGTGGTCGAGGTCGAAGCGGCGGCGGAAGGCAGGATCGTGCGCGGCGCGGCGCCAGGCGCCGGGGTTGTCGAAGATGAACTGGCGGACCCTGCGCTGGGTATCCGGCTCGGGGTGCCAAAGGCCGGCGCCGACGAAACTCTCGCCGGGCTGCAGGTGGATGTAGAACGACGGCGCCGCCACTTCGCGCCGGCGCTCGTGGAACAGGCGCGCGCCCTGCCAGGTCTTGTATGGCGACTTGTCGCTGGAAAAGCGCGCGTCGCGGTGGATGCGGAACAGCGAGCCGCCCACCGGGCGCGGGTCGGCGTGGAAGTGCGGGCTGATCGCGGCCAGTGCCGGCTGCAGGTCGGCGACCAGGCGCAGGAACGGCTGGCGCACGTGCTCCTCGTAGTCGGCGCGGTGCGCCTGGAACCAGGCTTTCTCGTTGTGTCGCGCCAGGCCGCGCAGGAAGCGCAGGCTGGCCTCGCTGAAGTAGCTGCTCATAATCCGTCCTGCAGTGCGCGGCCCCAGGCTTCCAGCTGGTCCAGCAGCACCAGGCGCTGGCCGTCGCCGGCATGGGCCGCGCGCAGCGTGGCGATCTCGGCGTAGAACGTGTCGAAGGTGTACTCGGACAGGCCGCTGTCGGCCTGCAGGCGCAGGCGCCGGTAATCGTCCCAGCGGCTGCGCTCGTCCGCGCCGAGGGTTTCCGGCCAGTTGCGGGCGCGGTAGCGGAACAGCAGCTCCGGCAGGCGCGGATCGCGGAAATCGAAGGCGCGGCGGCCCAGCTCGGTCGGGGCGGTGGCGCGCACCTGGGTGCACAGGCGGCGGTCGCCGTCGCCGCAGAAGCCCGAGTACAGCGAGCCGTCCACGTCCTCCTGGCCGGCCTCGCGGGTGCCGGCATAGACCTGGCGGGCCTTCTCGGCTAGCTCCGGGCCGTGCGCGCGCAGGCGCGCGGCGCGGGCCAATACCTGGTCAGGGTCGATGCCCAGGCGCTGGAAGTCCGGCGCGCGCAGGTGCGCCCACGGCACCAGCATCGGCGAGCGGTTGAGGTGGACTTCCTTCAGCGGCACCCGCGCCACGCCCGGCGGCAGGTCGGCCACCGGCGTGTACAGGCGGTCGGCGATCTCCTCCGGGCCTTGCTCCAGCAGCGCGTCCACGTCGCCGTCCAGGTCGAACACGATCACCCGGTTGTTGATGTGCGGGTGCACGGCCAGCGGCAGCACCACCGCCGCGCACAGGCGCGCGGCCGGGTAGCGCTGGGACACGTGCAGCACCGGCTGCATGGCGAAGGTATCCAGCAGGCTGGCGGCATGGCGCTTGTCGCGCAGGCGCAGGGCGTAGTCCCACAGGCGCGGCTGCGCGCGGCGCAGCAGCCGGGCCATGCCGATGGTGGCGAACACGTCCGACAGCGCCTCGTGGGCATCGCCCTCGCGCACGTCGTTGGCCTCCGCCAGGTGTTCGAGCCGGAACGAGGTGGCGCCGTCCTCGCGCTTCGGCCAGGCGATGCCGTCCGGGCGCAGGGCGTGGGCCAGGCGCAGCACGTCCAGCAGGTCCCAGCGCGAATTGCCGCCGCGCCACTCGCGCTCGTACGGGTCGAAGAAGTTGCGGAACAGGGTGTGGCGCACGAACTCGTCGTCGAAGCGCAGCGAGTTGTAGCCCAGGGTGCAGGTGCCCGGGCGCGCCATCTCCTCGACGATGCGCGCGGCCGCCTCGGCCTCGCTGATGCCTTCGCGCGCGGCCTGTTGCGGGGTGATGCCGGTGATCAGGGTGGCCGTCGGCGAGGGCAGCAGGTCGTCGGCCGGCCTGACGAACAGGCTGATCGGCTCTTCCACGACCTGCAGCTCGCGGTCGGTGCGCACGGCGGCGAACTGGGCGATGCGGCTGCGGCGCGGGTCGGCGCCGAAGGTCTCCAGGTCGTAGAACAGGAAGCTGTCGGTCATGGTGCCGGTATTGGACGCGGCGCGGCGCCATGCCGCAAGCCCGCGACGCCGTCGCGGCGCGTGCGGCGCCGGCTCAACGCGCGCCTTCCAGCTCGGGCAGCTCGGCGTGGATGCGCCGCGCCAGCGCGTCCCAGTCGATGCCGGACAGGTCGCTGCGCCCGGCGGTGGCTTCCACCAGGATGCGCCGCTGCAGCTGGCTGCGCGCGTGCGCCAGCGCGTACGGGACGCGCATGAAGGTGACCATGGTGTAGTGCGGGACGAAGCGGGTGGGATGGCGCGCCTGCAGGGCCTGCTCCAGCTCGCGCTGCAGCAGGAAGTCCGGGTCGTCCACCCGGTCGCGCATCTCGATGTAGTTCTCCAGGGCCATGGCCTGGATCGCCGCGGCGTTGGGCTTGCGCTCGGCCTCGAACGCGGCGAACGCGTCCTCCAGGGGGGCGTGCCGGTCCATCGCCTCGGCCAGGGCCACGCAGTCCTCGAACGCGCAATTCATGCCCTGGCCGTGGAACGGCACCATGGCGTGCGCGGCGTCGCCCAGCACCACCGCGCGCCCGCCCATGTGCCAGGTGTCCAGGTACAGGGTGCCGAGCAGGCCCGGCGGGTGGTTCTCCCAGTCGCGCTCCAGGTCCGGGATCAGCGGCAGGGCATCGGGGAAGTCGCGCTGGAACAGGGCGCGTACCTCGGCGCCGCTGCGCACGCTGGCGAAGCACGGGTCGCCGCTGCCGGGCGCGGCGTGGTTGGGCAGGAACAGGGTGACGGTGAAGGTGCGCTCGTCGTTGGGCAGGGCGATGCACATGTAGCGGCCGCGCGGCCAGATGTGCAGGGCGTGCGGCTCGATCATGAAGCCGCCATCCGGCGCCGGCGGGATGGTCAGCTCCTTGTAGGAGTGGTCCAGGAACTCGGTGCGCTCGCCGATCCCGGCGCGGCGGACCATCTCCGCGCGCAGCGCCGAGCCAGCGCCGTCGGCACCGATCAGTACCTGGAAGCGGATGTCGTGCGGCTGGTCGTCGCGGTCGTCGATCAGGCGCGCGTAGCCGGCGTCGAAATCCACCGTGTGCAGGCGGCGGTGGAAGTGGATGCTGGCCCCGGCGCGCTCGGCCGCCTGCAGCAGGGTCATGTTGAGGTCGGCGCGGTGCACCGACCAGATCACCTCCGAGTCGTCGCGGCCGTAGCGCTGCAGCATGGTGCTGCCGTCCAGCGCGTGCACCATGCGCCCGCGCATCATCACCGCCTGGCGCATCACCGCTTCCTCGACCCCGGCCACGCGCAGGGCGTGGCGGCCGCGCTCGGCCAGGGCCAGGTTGATCGAGCGGCCGGATTCGTAGCCCTTGATCCGCGGGTCGCCGCGGCGCTCGTAGATGGTGACCTTCCAGCCGCGCTGCGAGAGCAGGATCGCCAGCAGGCAGCCGGCCAGGCCGGCGCCGATCAGGGTCAGGGAGCGGGGATCGTTGCTGTCCAAGCGGGGGGATTCCTGTGCATCCGCGCGCGGCGTGGGCGGCGCCGACGCGGCGCGCGGGGTGGGGGGGCGGGGCCGCGCGGTCAGGCGGAACGCCAGCGTTCCACTTCCTCGACCAGCGCCAGCACTTCGGCGTAGCGGTTGTACAGCGGTACCGGGGCGATGCGGATCACGTCCGGCTCGCGCCAGTCGCCGAGGAAGCCGCGCTCGCGCAGGTGCTCGAACAATGCCCGGCCGCGCTCGCGGCCGCCGGCCACGCGCAGCGACAGCTGGCAGCCGCGGCGCTGCGGATCGGCGGGAGTGACCACCTGCAGGGTATCGGCCAGGCGTTCGTGGATCAGCCGCTCGAGCAGGCCGGTGAGGCGCTCGGACTTGGTGCGCAGCGCGGCCATGCCGCCGGCGCGCTCGAACTGCTCCAGCGAGGCGCGCAGCGGCGCCATCGCCAGCACCGGCGGGTTGGAAAGTTGCCAGCCCTCCGCGCCCGCGGCCGGCACGAACTCCGGCGCCATGCGGAAGCGGGTGGAGGCCTCGTGGCCCCACCAGCCGGCCATGCGCGGCAGCCCGGCGTTGCCGTGGCGCTGGTGGACGAAGCAGCCAGCCACCGCGCCGGGGCCGGCATTGACGTACTTGTAGTGGCACCACACCGCGAAGTCGGCGCCGGCGTCGTGCAGCGCCAGCGGCAGGTTGCCGACGGCGTGGGCCAGGTCGAAGCCGGCCCGGGCGCCCTGGGCGTGCGCCAGCGCCGCGATCCGCGCCAGGTCGAAGGCCTGGCCGGTGCGGTACTGGATGCCGGGCCACAGCACCAGGGCCAGGCGCGGGCCATGCGCGGCGATGGCCCGGGCGATGGCTTCGTCCGACAGCGTGCCGTCGGGTTGGTCGGCCTCGACCTCGACCAGGCACTGCGCCGGGTCCAGCCCGTGCAGCCGGATCTGCGATTCCACCGCGTGGCGGTCGGAGGGGAAGGCGCCGGCTTCCATCAGCACGACGCTGCGCCGGGCGTCGGGGCAGTAGAAACTGGCCAGCATCAGGTGCAGGTTCACCGTCAGCGTGTTCATCGCCACCACTTCCTCCGGCAGCGCGCCGACCAGGCGCGCCAGCGGATCGCGGACCAGGCGGTGGTAGTCCATCCACGCGGTGTCGCCGTTGAAGTGGCCTTCCACCGCCTCGGCGGCCCACTTGTCCAGCACCTCCAGCACGTGCGCGCGCGCCGCGCGCGGCTGCAGGCCCAGCGAGTTGCCGACGAAGTAGTGCTGCTCGCCGCCGCCGTGGGGCGGGATCAGGAACTCGTCGCGGAAGCCGCGCAGCGGGTCGGCGGCGTCCAGTTCGCGCACCTGCGCGGCGATGTCGCTCATCGGGCCTCCTCCACGGCCGGGCGCGGCGCGGCGGCGCGCGGCGGATGCACGTGGCCGCACTGGCCGCAGGTGCGCCTGTCGAGCGAGCCGTAGAAACGCTCGAACACCGGGGGGAAGTCGCGCTCGATGTCCTGCAGCTGGAAGAACTCCTCGTACAGCTTGTGGTTGCAGCGCTCGCAGTACCACAGCAGGCCGTCGCGCTCGTGCGCCAGGCGCTTGCGCTCCACCACCAGGCCGACACCGCCGGCCATGCGCTGCGGCGAATGCGGCACCCGCGGCGGCAGCATGAACACCTCGCCGGCGCGGATCGGGATCTCGCGCAGCGAGCCGGGGCCACCCTCGCGGTTTTCCTGCACCCGCAGCACCATCTCGCCTTCCAGCTGGAAGAACCACTCCGGGCCCTCGTCCCAGTGGAAGTCGGTGCGCGCGTTCGGGCCGCCGACCACCATCACGATGAAGTCGCCGTCGTGGATGCACTTGTTGCCCACGGGGGGCTTGAGCAGGTGGCGGTGTTCCTCGATCCAGGCCTGCAGGTTGATCGGGGCGGAGAACATGGCGGCTCCTGCTGGGAAAGGGGTCAGCGCAGTTCGTGGTCCTGGCGGATCCGGGCCAGGGCGGCCTCGTACTTCGGCTCCAGGTCCTCGATCCGGTCCACGTCCATGCCCAGGTGGTGGACGCGGCCGTCGCGCAGGCTGTAGACCCAGCCGTGCACGGTCAGTTCCTGGCCACGGTCCCAGGCGTCGCGGATCACGTGGGTCTTGCACACGTTGACCACCTGCTCGAGCACGTTGAGCTCGCACAGGCGCGCGTGCTGCAGCTCGGTGTCGCCGGCCTGGTGCAGGCAGTCGGCGTGGTGCTCGGCCACGTCGGTCACGTGGCGGATCCAGTTGTCGACCAGGCCCAGGCGCTGGCGGGTCAGCGCGGCGTACACGCCGCCGCAACCGTAGTGGCCGACGACGAGGATGTGCTTGACCTTCAGCACGTCCACCGAGAACTGGATCACCGACAGGCAGTTGAGGTCGGTGTGCACGACCACGTTGGCGACGTTGCGGTGGACGAAGACCTCGCCCGGGGCCATGTCGATGATCTGGTTGGCCGGCACGCGCGAGTCCGAGCAGCCGATCCACAGGTATTCGGGGGCCTGCTGCTTGGACAGGCGGGTGAAGAACTCCGGGTCCTCGGCGCGGACGCGCTCGGACCAGGCGTGGTTGCGGAGGATCAGGTCGTGGAGGTCTTCACTCATCGCCGCATTATCTACGAGCCGGGCGCGCGCGACACGTTCACCCCCGGCGCCGCGCCAGGCGTTCAGCCATCAGCGCGGCAACCCGTGCCGCATCCTCGCCGGGCAGGGCGCGCAGGCCGTCGATCGCGCCCTGCACATTCGCTGGCGGATGGTTCTGGTTGAGCTTGAACTTCAGCTCGATCCGCTGCGCGCGGAAGCGGAAGCCGACGATGCCGCGCAGCTGCGATCGCTGGCGCGGATCGGCGTGGTCGTAGGCCCAGTCGCCGCCAACCTCGCGCTCGAAGCGTTCGCCCAGCCGCGCGACCAGGCCGGCGAGCGCGGCTTCGTCGGTGAACGGCTCCAGCGTGCCGTACAGGTGCGCGGCGGCGTAGTTCCAGGTCGGCACCCGCGCCGCTTCCGCCTTGTCCGGATACCAGCCGGGGGAGATGTAGTGGTGCGGGCCGTGCACGATGGCGAGCGCCTGGCCGCCATGTCCCGCCTGGGGATTGGGGCCCGCCCAGTGGCCCTCCAGTTCCACGGCCTCGCCTTCGCGGCGGTAAAGCACCGGCAGGTGCGAGGCGAACGGCAACCCGTCGCCGCCGGTGGTGACCAGGGTGACGAACGGATCGCGCGCCAGCAGGCCGTCGAGCCCCGCCAGGTCGGTTTCGGCGAAGGCGCGCGGCGCGTACATGGCTCAGGCCCGCTTGCCCAGGCTCAGCGTCATCAGGGGGATCAGGGCGGCGTCGTCCGCGGCCCGCGGCGGGGCGACCTCGTCCAGCGAGAAGCCGCGCTCCAGCGCGTCCTCCTCGTCCAGGCCGCCGAACTCGACGAAGCCGGCGTCCAGCAGCATCGAGCGGGCGGTGTCCTCGCTGTCGTAGGCGTGCACGGTGCCGGCGTGGTCCAGGACCTCGGCGGTGCCGGCCTCGCGCTCGCGCAGGCGGGCCCAGTGCAGGGTGCGGCCGAGGGTGGCCAGCCACCAGGTGTCGTGTGTCATGGGCTTGCCTCCGAGACCAGCCAGAGCAGGGCGGCCATGGCCAGCCCCGCGAAAACGGTGATGAGCGCGACCCGGGCCGGGGTGGCCAGGCCGCTGAGGGAACGGTCGCCGACGGCGCGGTAACGCCCGCTGAGCAGCCAGGCCAGCGCCGCCGGCGCCAGGAACGCGCCGGCGCCGAAGTCGGCCGCGGTGCCGGCGTGGCGATCGCGGATGTGGACCAGGGTCAGCGGCCAGAAGATCACGAAGGCCGTTGCCCCGGCGATGGCCACGCCCACGAAGCAGAGGGCAAGGAATAGGAGCATGGGGCGTGATTGGTGGTTCGTGACTGGTGGATGGCGGCCCGCTGGCCCCGGGGGAGCGCGCGGGCCACGCGGATCAGAACTCGGCGTTGCCGGGCGCGCGGGGGTAGGCGATGGCGTCGCGGATGTTGGACAGGCCGCAGGTGTAGACCACCAGGCGCTCGAAGCCCAGGCCGAAGCCGGCGTGCGGCACGCCGCCGTAGCGGCGCAGGTCGCGGTACCACTGGTAGTGCTCGGCCTCCAGGCCGAACTGGGCCATGCGCGCGTCCAGCACGTCCAGGCGCTCCTCGCGCTGGGAGCCGCCGATGATCTCGCCGATGCCCGGGGCCAGCACGTCCATCGCGGCGACGGTCTTGCCGTCGTCGTTCAGGCGCATGTAGAAGGCCTTGATGTGCTCGGGGTAGTTCATCACCACCACCGGGCGGCCGACGTGCTCCTCGGTCAGCCAGCGCTCGTGCTCGGTCTGCAGGTCCAGGCCCCATTCGACCGGGAAGTCGAACTTCCTGCCGGAAGCCTGCAGCAGCTTGATCGTTTCGCTGTAGTCGATGCGCTCGAACGGCGAGTTGACGAACGACTCCAGGCGGGTGATCGCGTCCTTCTGCACCCGCTCGGCGATGAAGGCCATGTCGTCGGCGCGTTCGGACAGCACGGTGCGGAACAGGTACTTGAGGAAGTCCTCGGCCAGGTCGGCGTCGTCGTTGAGGTCGGCGAAGGCCACCTCCGGCTCGATCATCCAGAACTCGGCCAGGTGGCGGGTGGTGTTGGAGTTCTCGGCGCGGAAGGTCGGGCCGAAGGTGTAGACCTTGCTCAGCGCCAGGGCGTAGGCCTCGACGTTGAGCTGGCCGGACACGGTCAGGAAGGTTTCCTTGCCGAAGAAGTCGCGCGAGAAGTCGACCTCGCCGTCCTTGGTGCGCGGCAGGTTGGCCAGGTCCAGGGTCGAGACCCGGAACATCTGGCCGGCGCCCTCGGCGTCGGAGGTGGTGATGATCGGCGTGCTGATCCAGTAGAAGCCGCGCTCGTGGAAGAAGCGGTGCACGGCCTGGGCCAGGCAGTGGCGGATGCGGGTGACCGCCCCGAACAGGTTGGTGCGCGGGCGCAGGTGGGCGTACTCGCGCAGGTATTCCAGCGAGTGCTGCTTGGGCTGCATCGGGTAGGTCAGCGGGTCCTCGACCCAGCCGACGACCTCGATCCTGGAAGCCTGGATCTCGAAGCTCTGGCCCTGGCCCTGCGACGGCACCAGGGTGCCGGTGGCCACCACCGAGCAACCGGTGGTCAGGTGCTTCACCTCGGATTCGTAGTTGGGCAGCGTGGCCGGGGCCACGACCTGGATCGGGGCGAAGCAGGAGCCGTCGCTGACGTTGACGAAGCTCAGTCCCGCCTTGGAATCGCGCCGGGTACGCACCCAGCCGCGTACCGTGACCTCGCCGCCGGCGGCCACCTTGCCCGCGAGTGCATGTTCGACGCTGACCACCGTCATGGCTTGAATCCTTGTGTCGTGGAGCCCAACTGGAAGGGCGGAAGTGTAGCGGTTGCAAGCGGTGGCAGGCGAGGCGCCGTGCCGTCCGGCCCGCTGCGTTCCAGTCCCCGGGCCGCGGCCCGGGCCGCAGGCGCCTATAATGGGCATGCAGTTTTCCGGAGGTTCCGCATGGCCGTCACCCTTACTCCCGCCGCCCTGGAGCGCGTCCGCCGCTTCCTGGAGCGCGACCCGCAGGCGCTGGGGCTGCGCTTCGGCGTGGAGCGCACCGGCTGCTCCGGCTGGGGCCACGTGGCCGACCTGGCCCGCGACCAGCGCGACGGCGATACCGTGTTCGAGCAGGACGGGGTGCGCATCTTCGTGGACGCCACCAGCCTGCCGCTGGTGGACGGCACCGAGATCGACTTCGCCCGCCAGGGCCTGGGCGAGGCCTTCCTGTTCCGCAATCCCAACGCCAAGGCCGAGTGCGGCTGCGGCGAGAGCTTCACCACCGAGCACGCCTGAGCACGGACCGCCGGCCGCCGCGGCCGGCCCATTGCGTCCAAGTCCATGAGCCGGCATAATTTCCGGCTTCCCCGCGCCTGTGCGCAGGCGCCGGGGTCCCTTGCCCCACCGCTTCCGCCAGGTCGACGGGGGGCTGCCAGGCCCGCAAGGGCAGCATCCACAAGGAAAACACAATGCGTCATTACGAAGTCGTGTTCCTGGTCCACCCGGACCAGAGCGAGCAGGTGCCGGCGATGATCGAGCGCTACAAGGGCCTGATCGAGAACGCCGGTGGCACCATCCACCGCCTCGAGGACTGGGGCCGCCGCCAACTGGCCTACCCGATCCAGAACCTGGTCAAGGCCCACTACGTGCTGTTCAACGCCGAGGTCGGCCAGGCCGCCATCGACGAGCTGGTCGAGACCTTCCGCTTCAACGACGCGATCCTGCGCCACCTGGTCATCCGCCGCGACGGCCCGGAGACCGAGCAGTCGCTGATCATGAAGAGCAAGGATGAGAAGGGCGACAAGCCCGAGCGTGGCGAGCGCCGCCGCCGTGACGAGGAAGGCGAGGGCAACGCCGCCTCCGCCGAAACCGACGGCGACAACGCCGAAGCCGCCGCCTAAGGAGCACATCCCATGTCCAAGTTCTTCCGCCGCCGCAAGTTCTGCAAGTTCACCGCCGAGGGCGTCAAGGAGATCGATTACAAGGATCTCAACACCCTGCGCCAGTACCTGACCGAGAACGGCAAGATCGTCCCGAGCCGCGTGACCGGCACCAAGTCGCGCTACCAGCGCCAGCTGGCCACCGCGATCAAGCGCGCCCGTTTCCTGGCCCTGATCCCGTACACCGACAACCACGACATCTGATGCGTGGCCCCGCCGGAGCCGCACCCGCGTGCGGCTCCCGGCGCGTCCGCGCCAGCTGCCTGGCTGCACCCCATACCGTCCGATCCGGACAGCACGCGTTGCCGCGCCCCATGCCGCGGCTAACGGATAGAGGAGCAACACCATGGAACTGATCCTTCTGCAGAAGGTCGTCAACCTCGGCAACCTGGGTGACAAGGTCACCGTGAAGCCGGGCTACGGCCGCAACTACCTGGTCCCGCAGGGCAAGGCCGTGCCGGCCACCGCCGCCAACCTGGCCGAGTTCGAGGCCAAGCGCGCCGAGTACGAGGCCAAGGCCAAGGCGCTGCTGGACGAGGCCCAGGCCCGCCTGGCCAAGCTGGAAGGCGCCAGCGTCACGGTCAAGGCCAACGCCTCGACCGAGGGCAAGCTGTACGGTTCGGTCGGCCCGCGCGACATCGCCGAGGCCTTCACCGCCGCCGGCCTGCCGCTGGAGAAGAGCGAGGTCATCATGGGCGAGGGCCCGATCCGCCACGTCGGCGAGTTCGAGGTGCAGGTCGCCCTGCACGCCGACGTCGAGACCACGGTCAAGGTCGTGGTCGAGCCGGAAGCCTGATTGGCCCCGGCCGCAGGACCCCACGGAGGGCGCCGCAAGGCGCCCTTCGCTTTTGTGGCCGTCTCGCCCGGCGAGATGTCCACGCGTTATGCACAGGGTTATCCATGGCGGAGGCCCGGGCCCCCGCATAGGATGGCTAGCCGTTTCACCTGATCCACCCGGCCGGGCGCCGCCCGCGCCGGCCACCCGAGGAACCGACCGAATGTCCGCACGCCCCGGCTTCCGCAAAGACCGCGAACGCGACCGCGATGGCGGCGACGGCCGCATCGAGCAGCTGCGCGTCCCGCCGCATTCGGTGGAGGCCGAGCAGGCGGTGCTCGGCGGCCTCATGCTGGCGCCGGAGTCCTACGACACCGTCGGCGACGTGCTGGTCGAGAAGGACTTCTACCGCCGCGACCACCAGCTGATCTACCGCGCCATCCGCGAACTGGCCGAGAAGAACCAGCCGTTCGACGCGGTGACCCTGGGCGAGTGGTTCGATTCGCAGGGGTATTCGGAGCAGATCGGCGGCGGCGCCTACCTGGTCGAGCTGGCCACCACCACGCCGTCGGCGGCCAACATCCGCGCCTACGCCGAGATCGTGCGCGACAAGGCGGTGCTGCGGCAGCTGATCGAGGTCGGCACCGGGATCGTCAACGACGCCTTCCAGCCGGAAGGCCGCGACAGCGCCGAGCTGCTGGCCAGGGCCGAGCAGGAGGTGTTCGCGATCGCCGAGGCCGGCGCGCGCGGGCGCAGCGACTTCACCGGACTGAACACCGCGCTGCGCGACGCCTTCGAGGTGCTGCAGAAGCGCTTCGAGAGCGGCGGCAACATCACCGGCCTGCCGACCGGCTACACCGAGTTCGACAACATCACCGCCGGCCTGCAGCCGACCGACCTGATCATCCTGGCCGCGCGCCCGGCCATGGGCAAGACCACCTTCGCGCTGAACATCGCCGAGTACGCGGCGATCAAGTCGAAGAAGGCGGTGGCCGTGTTCTCGATGGAAATGTCCGCGGCGCAGCTGGCGCTGCGCCTGATCTCCTCCAACGGCCGGGTCAACGCCCAGCGCCTGCGCACCGGCCAGCTGGAGGACGAGGACTGGAGCCGGGTGACCGCGGCCATCCGCATGCTCAAGGAGACCAAGATCTTCATCGACGACACGCCGGCGCTGTCGCCGGACGTGCTGCGCTCCAAGTGCCGCCGCCTCAAGCGCGAGCACGGCCTGGGCCTGGTGGTGATCGACTACCTGCAGCTGATGCAGGTGCCCGGCAACAGCGAGAACCGCGCCACCGAGATCTCGGAGATCAGCCGTTCGCTCAAGGCCCTGGCCAAGGAGCTGAACGTGCCGGTGATCGCGCTGTCGCAGCTCAACCGATCGCTGGAAACGCGCACCGACAAGCGCCCGGTGATGGCCGACCTGCGCGAATCCGGCGCCATCGAGCAGGACGCGGACATCATCCTGTTCATCTACCGCGACGAGTACTACAACAAGGAAAACTCGCCGGACAAGGGCCTGGCCGAGGTCATCATCGGCAAGCACCGAAGCGGTCCGACCGGCTCGGTGAAGCTGAAGTTCTTCGGCGAGTACACCCGCTTCGACAACCTGGCCAACGACGCGGTCGGTTCGTTCGAGTAGCCGTCCGTCGGAAGCGGCCCCGGCGAACATTGTCCGTTCACGGGGCCCGGCATACGATGCCGCACGCAGCGGCCCTGGCCGCCCCATACGCATCAAGGAACCGTCATGAACATCCGCAAGCAGACCCTGACCCTGCTCGGCACCGCCGCCCTGGTCGCGGCCGTGGCCGCCGGCTGCCAGACCACCAACCCGTACACCGGCGAGCAGCAGATGAACCGCACCAGCAAGGGCGCGCTGATCGGCGCGGGCATCGGCGTCGCCGCCGGCCTGCTGACCGGCAACAGCGCGGTCGAGCGCCGCCAGCATGCGCTGATCGGCGCCGGCGTCGGCGGCCTGGCCGGCGGCGCGGTCGGCGCCTACCAGGACCGCCAGCAGGCCGCGCTGCGCGCCAAGCTGCAGGGCACCGGCGTGAGCGTCACCCGCAACGGCGACAACATCACCCTGAACATGCCGGGCAACGTGACCTTCGCGTTCAACAGCTCCAACCTCGACCCGCAGTTCTACCCGGTGCTGAGCAGCGTGGCCGACGTGCTCAAGGAGTACGACAAGACCGTGGTCGAGGTCGCCGGCCACACCGACAGCATCGGCAGCGACGAGGTCAACCAGCGCCTGTCCGAGCAGCGCGCCAGCGCGGTCACCCAGTTCCTGGTCGCGCAGGGCATCAACTCGCAGCGCTTCATCACCATCGGCGCCGGCAAGCGCTATCCGATCGCCAGCAACGACACCGAGGCCGGCCGCGCGGCCAACCGCCGGGTCGAGATCACCCTGGTGCCGGTGCGTTCCTGATCCGGGACCGGATGCCGCACCCGAAGGGGCCGCGCAAGCGGCCCCTTTCCTTTTGCGCGGCGGTGCCGGGGTTGCCGGGAACCGCCGCGTCCGCGCCGGGCGCCGGGCTCAGCCCACCACTTCCTCGAGGATGCGCTTGCCCTCGCGCACGCTGGCTTCTTCCTTCCCGTCCTCCCTGGCCGCCTCGGCGGCGCAGCGCGAGGGGCAATGGACCAGCATGTAGTCGGCGTTGGAGCTCAGGCGCTCGACCAGGAAATCGACGAACGCGCGCACCTTCGGCGACATCACCCGGCCGCGCGGGAACACCGCGCTGAAGTCCACCTCGGGTCCGGTCCAGCCCGCCAGCACGCGGCGCAGAGCGCCGCTTTCCACGTACGGCTTGGCGGCCACGTCGGTGGCCAGGGTCAGGCCCTCGCCGCACAGCACCGCGCCGATCAGCGCGGAGGGATCGTTGGCGACCATCAGCGGGTTGATCGGGTAGTCGGTCACGCCGTTGCCGTCGCTCAGCGGCCAGGTGATGCGCGTCGGGTGCGAGTGGTAGTGCTTGCGCACGGCCAGGATGCGATGGTGCTGCAGCTCGTCCGGATGCAGCGGTTCGCCGTGGCGCTCGATGTAGGACGGGCTGGCGAACACCTGGGTGCGGAAGCCGGCCAGCCGCCGCGCGATCAGGGTCGAGTCGGGCAGCGGACCGATGCGCAGGGCCACGTCGATCTCGCTGCCGATCAGGTCCACCGGGTCGTTGCTCATGTGCATGTCGAGCCGGATCTCCGGGTACTGCGCGTGGAACTGCCCCAGCAGCGGCGAGATCCAGGCGATGCCGATGGAGTAGGGCACGGTGAAGCGCAGCCAGCCGCGCGGGCCGCCCTGCAGCTGGCCGACCGCGCCTTCGGCTTCCTCCAGTTCCTGGGCGATGCGCTGGCAATGCTCGAAGTACACGTTGCCGGCCTCGGTGAGGCCGAGCCGGCGCGTGGTCCGGTGCAGGAGTTGCGCGCCCAGGCGCGCTTCCAGGTCCTGCACCTTGCGGCTGACGGTGGTCTTGGGCAGGCCCAGGGCCCGGGCTGCGGCGATGAAGCTGCCTTGCTCGACCACCTTGACGAAGACGAGGGTGTCGTTGAGGTCGTACGCCATGGGGGATTCCGAGGGGGGGGGAGGGGGCGCGCAGGATTGGACCTGCTGCGGGACGATTATTCCCCCAAATCGGGACTAATCAAGTCCTGATTCGAAGCGTAGCTTTGCATCCCGTGCCCACCGAAGGAGGGATGCCATGCTGATCCGGCGCCTCAAGATCCTGTTTGCTCCGCCCAGTGCCCCGAACGGCGACAAGGACTTGCACCTGCCGAAGCTCGGGGAAAGCAGGCCCCGCGGGCATTTCCGCGAGTTCACCGTGTCCCGCCGGCTGCAGCAGGGCGGGCTGTCGCTGCCGGCCACGCACAAGCACCGGCATGGTCGCTCCGGCGGGATTATCCCGGCGATGGGAGAAAAAATCCCATGAACGGGATGCTCGCTCCCGAGGTGCTGGTGCTTGGCGCCAGCGGCCGGGTCGGTTCGGGCGTGGTCGCCGCGCTGCTGGAGGCGGGCAGTCCGGTGCTGGCGGTGGCGCGCGACGCGGCCCGCTTGCAGCGCCTGGCGGCGATGCACGCCGACGAGCCCGGGCTGGAGGTGATGGTGGCCTCGGTAGCCGACGACGGCGCCGCCCAGGACCTGGCCCGCCGCATCGCGCGGCGGCCGCGGCCCCTGCGCGCGGTGGTGGATGCCACCGCCGGCGTGCGCCGCGCCTCGCGCCTGCTGGACCAGGCGGTGCCGGTGCTTTCGGCCAGCCTGGAACAGGAAGTGTTGCCCCACCTGGCCGCTGCCCGCCACTTGCTGCCGCTGCTGCAGCAGCGGGGCGGCGACCGCTACCTGGTGGCCGGTGGTCCGCATGCGCGCTGCGGTTGGGCCGGCTATGGCCATGCCTCGGTCGCGATCGCGGCCACCCGCATGCTGGTGCAGGTGCTGCACGAGGAAGCCCAGCCGCTGGGCGTGCGCGTGCAGATGCTGTCGATCGACGCGCCGGTGTGGACCGCCGAGAACACCGCCAGGGCCTGTCCCGGCTGGCACAGCGCCCTGGGCGTGGGCCGCGCGATGGTCTCGCTGCTGGCGCGCAGCAGCCCGGACGCACGCTGCATCGTCACCTACGCCGACAACGCCGGCACCATGCCGCCGGGCCTGCTCGGCCGCGAGTTCGCCAGCGTGCTCGACGCGGCTTCCGGCGCCCCAGGCGCCTCCGACGCGGGACGTGCCGCATGAGCGCGCCCGCCAGCCAACCGTTCCTCCCCCTTTCCCCCACGGATTACAAGGACACCCCCATGACCAGGACGATCCGACCCCGTATCAGGACCCGACGCCTGCTGGCGCTCGGCGCCACCGGCGCGATCGCGCTGACCCTGCTGGCCGGCTGCGACGGCGGCCACGCGGCCGAGCAGATGCCGCCGCCGGAAGTGGCCGTGGCCGAGGTGCCGGTGCGCCCGGTGCAGCAGTGGGACGAATTCAGCGGCCGCATCGAGGCGGTCGAGAGCGTCGAGCTGCGTCCGCGCGTTTCCGGCTACATCGAATCGGTGAACTTCCGCGAAGGCCAGGAAGTGAAGAAGGGCGACGTGCTGTTCACCATCGACGACCGCAGCTACCGCGCCGAGCTGGCGCGTGCCGAGGCCGCGCTGGCGCGGGCGCGGGCGCAGGCCGGAGTGGCGCGCAGCGAGGCCGAGCGCGCCCGTCGCCTGGCCGACGAACAGGCCATTTCGGTGGAAACCTGGGAGCAGCGGCGCGCCGCCGCGCAGCAGGCCCAGGCCGACCTCGCCGCGGCGCAGGCCGCGGTGGACGCGGCGCGGCTCAACCTGGAATGGACCCGGGTGCGCGCGCCGATCGACGGACGCGCCGGCAGGGCGCTGGTGACCGCGGGCAACCTGGTCGGCGCCGGCGATGCCGCCAGCGTGCTGACCACCGTGGTGTCGCTGGACAAGGTGCACGTGCACTTCGACGCCGACGAGCGCAGCTTCCTGCGCTACGCCGAGCTGGCCCGCAGCGGCAAGCGCGCCAGCGAGCGCGAGGGCACGCTGCCGGTGCAGGTCGCGCTGGCCAACGAGGACGGCTTCCCCCACCGCGGCACGATCGACTTCCTCGACAACCAGGTCGACCGCAGCACCGGCACCATCCGCGCCCGCGCCGTGCTCGACAACGCCGACCGCCGCTTCACCCCCGGCCTGTACGCGCGGGTGCGCCTGCCGGGCAGCGGCCGCTTCGAGGCCGCGCTGGTGGACGACAAGGCCGTGCTCACCGACCAGGACCGCAAGTACGTGTACGTGGTCGACGAGGAGGGCAAGGCGCAGCGGCGCGACGTCGTCGTCGGCCGCCTGGTCGAGGGCCTGCGCATCGTCGAACAGGGCCTGCAGGCCGGCGACAAGGTGATCGTCAAGGGCGTGCAGAAGGTGTTCTTCCCCGGCATGCCGGTGCAGGCCCAGGCCGTTGCCATGGGCGAGCCGGCGTCCGCTTCGTCCTCCCTGGCGGCGCGATGACCTGACCGGCCTGCGCCCAAGGCGCGGCTTCCCCCAAGGCGCCCGTCCTCCCCGAATCCCCCTCCCCCAGGGGAGGGCGGGCCCTTTCTTTCCCGGAATCCAGGAACCACCCCCATGGACTTCTCGCGCTTCTTCATCGACAGGCCGATCTTCGCGGCGGTGCTGTCGATCGTGATCTTCGCCGCTGGCCTGATCTCGATCCCGCTGCTGCCGATCGGCGAATACCCGGACGTGGTGCCACCCTCGGTGGTGGTCCGCACCGTCTACCCGGGCGCCAACCCCAAGGTCATCGCCGAGACGGTGGCCACGCCCCTGGAAGAGGCGATCAACGGCGTCGAGGACATGATGTACCTCAAGTCGGTGGCCGGTTCCGACGGCGTGCTGCAGCTGACCGTGACCTTCCGCCCCGGGACCGACCCGGACGAGGCCGCGGTGCGCGTGCAGAACCGCGTCGCCCAGGCGCAGGCGCGCCTGCCCGAGGACGTGCGCCGCCAGGGCGTGACCACCCAGAAGCAGTCGCCGGTGTTCCTGATGGTCGTGCACCTGACTTCCAGCGACGGCCGCTACGACTCGCTGTACCTGCGCAACTACATGCGCCTGCACGTCAAGGACGAGCTGGCGCGCATCCCCGGCGTGGGCGAGGCCCAGCTGTTCGGCGGCGGCGACTATGCCATGCGCATCTGGCTGGACCCGGACAAGGTGGCCGCGCGGCAGATGACCGCCGGCGACGTGCTGCGCGCGATCCGCGAGCAGAACGTGCAGGTCTCCGCCGGCCAGATCGGCGCCGAGCCGATGCCCGGCGGCAGCGACTTCCTGCTGCCGATCAACGCCAAGGGCCGCCTGGAGAGCGTGGAGGAGTTCGGCGCCATCGTGCTCAAGAACGGCGAAGACGGCCAGGTCGTGCGCCTGTCCGACGTGGCCCGCATCGAGCTGGCCGCCGGCGACTACACCCTGCGCGCGCGCCTGGACGGCAAGAACGCGGCGGCCATCGGCATCTTCCAGGCGCCGGGCGCCAACGCCCTGGAGATCCGCGACGCGGTGGTGCGCAAGATGGACGAGATCCGGCCGCGGCTGCCGCCCGGCGTGGAGATCCAGTCGATCTACGACACCACGATCTTCGTCCGCGACTCGATCAAGTCGGTGATCAGCACCCTGATGGAGGCGGTGTTCCTGGTGGTGCTGGTGGTGATCCTGTTCCTGCAGACCTGGCGCGCCTCGATCATCCCGCTGCTGGCGGTGCCGGTGTCGGTGGTGGGCACGTTCGCGGTGCTGTACGTGCTGGGCTACTCGATCAACACCCTGACCTTGTTCGGCCTGGTGCTGGCGATCGGCATCGTGGTCGACGACGCGATCGTGGTGGTGGAGAACGTCGAGCGCCACATCGAGGAGGGCGCCAGTCCGCTGCAGGCGGCGCACCTGGCCATGCGCGAGGTGTCCGGGCCGATCGTCGCCATCGCCCTGGTGCTGTGCGCGGTGTTCGTGCCGATGGCCTTCCTCACCGGCGTCACCGGCCAGTTCTACAAGCAGTTCGCGGTGACCATCGCCATCTCCACGGTGATCTCGGCGATCAACTCGCTGACCCTGTCGCCGGCGCTGGCGGCCAAGCTGCTGCGGCCGCACGACGCGGAGAAGGACCGGCCCACGCGCATCATCGAGCGCCTGTTTGGCTGGGTGTTCCGCCCGTTCAACCGCTTCTTCAACACCAGTTCCGAGCGCTACCAGGGCGCGGTATCGCGCGCCCTGGGCCGCCGCGGCGCGGTGTTCGCGGTGTACGCGTTGCTGCTGGTCGGCGCGGGGGTGGTGTTCAACGCGGTGCCGGCCGGCTTCATCCCGGTGCAGGACAAGCTGTACGTCATCGCCGGCGTGAAGATGCCGGAGGGTGCCTCGATCGAGCGCACCGACGCGGTGCTCAAGCGCATGGCGGCGATGGCGGCCGAGGTCGAGGGCGTGCAGAACGAGGTGGCGTTCCCGGGCCTGAACCCGCTGCAGTTCACCAACACCCCGAACAATGGCGTGGTGTTCTTCACCCTCAAGCCGTTCGGCGAGCGCAAGGCCAGCGCCGAGGAGATCACCGCCGAGCTCAACCGCCGCTTCTCCACGATCCAGGACGGCTTCACCTTCGCCTTCATGCCCCCGGCCATCCAGGGCCTGGGCAACGGTTCGGGCTGGTCGCTGTTCGTCGAGGACCGCACCCGCCTGGGCTACGGCGAGCTGCAGAACGCGGTGCAGGCCTTCCAGGGCGCGGTCTCGCAGGTGCCCGGCATGGGCTTCCCGATCTCCAGCTACCAGGCCAACGTGCCGCAGCTGGAGGCCGAGGTCGACCGCGTCCAGGCCAAGGCGCAGGGCGTGCCGCTGACCGAGCTGTTCGAGACCCTGCAGGTGTACCTGGGGTCGGCCTACGTCAACGACTTCAACATGTTCGGCCGCACCTGGCAGGTGATCGCCCAGGCCGATGCGCCGTTCCGCGACGACGTCAGCGACATCGCCAACCTGCGCACCCGCAACGCCGCCGGCGAGATGGTGCCGGTGGGCTCGATGGTCGACATCCGCCAGGCCTACGGCCCGGACCCGGTGATCCGCTTCAACGGCTACCCGGCCGCAGACCTGATGGGCGACGCCGACCCGCGGGTGCTGTCCTCGGGCGAGGCCATGGCCACGGTGGCCGGGCTGGCGCGGGAAGTCCTGCCGCCGGGCATGGCGATCGACTGGAGCGACCTGAGCTACCAGCAGGCCACCCAGGGCAAGGCCTCGCTGGTGGTGTTCCCGCTGGCCGTGCTGCTGGTGTTCCTGGTGCTGGCCGCGCTGTACGAGAGCTGGACCCTGCCGCTGGCGGTGATCCTGATCGTGCCGATGACCATGCTTTCGGCCCTGGCCGGGGTGTTGCTGACCGGCGGCGACAACAACGTGTTCGTGCAGGTGGGCCTGGTGGTGCTGATGGGCCTGGCGTGCAAGAACGCGATCCTGATCGTCGAGTTCGCCCGCGAACTGGAGCTGCAGGGCAAGGGCATCCTGGAGGCCGCGCTGGAGGCCTGCCGCCTGCGCCTGCGTCCGATCGTGATGACCTCGGTGGCGTTCATCGCCGGCACCGTGCCGCTGGTGCTGTCCAGCGGGGCGGGCGCGGAGGTGCGCTCGGTCACCGGCGTGACCGTGTTCGCCGGCATGCTCGGCGTGACCCTGTTCGGCCTGTTCCTGACCCCGGTGTTCTACGTGGCCCTGCGCAAGCTCGCCAACCGGCCGCTGGTCTCGCACGCGCCGCATGCCGATGTGGCCGAAGGCGCCGAGGTGCGCGCATGAGCCGGGGACAGCGATGTCCGGATCCGGCGTGGCCCGGCCGCCCGCGGCCGCCACGCCGGTTCCGCCAGCCACGCAACGCCATCCACACCATCCGCAACGAGGAATCCGCAACATGAACGCTTCCAACCGCATCGCGCTGGTGACCGGCGCCACCCGCGGCATCGGCCTGGAGACCGTGCGCCAGCTGGCCCAGGCCGGGGTGCACACCCTGCTGGCCGGGCGCGACCGCACGCGCGCGGTCGAGGCCAGCCTCGGGCTGCAGGCGCAGGGGCTGCCGGTCGAGGCGATCGCGCTCGACGTCACCGACGGCGGGAGCATCCGCCAGGCCGTCGCAGAGGTGCAGCGCCGCCACGGCCGCCTGGACATCCTGGTCAACAACGCCGGCGTGCTGCTGGACCGGCTCGGCATCAAGCCGTCCGAACAGTCCGCGGAAACCTGGCGCACCACCTTCGAGACCAACCTGTTCGGGGTGGTCGAGGTGACCCGGGCGTTCCTGCCGCTGCTGCACGCCGCGCCTGCCGGGCGCATCGTCAACGTTTCCAGCATCCTGGGTTCGCTGGCGCTGCACGGCGACCCGGCCTCGCCGATCTACGACTTCAAGCTTCCCGCCTACAACGTGTCCAAGAGCGCGCTCAACGCCTGGACCGTGCAGCTGGCCTGGGAACTGCGCGACAGCAAGGTGCGCGTCAACGCCGTCCATCCCGGCTACGTGCGCACCGACATGAACAAGGGCGAGGGCGAGCTGGACATCCCGGACGGCGCCCGCACCAGCGTGCGGCTGGCGCTGGCCGGCGAGGACGCGCCCAACGGCCGCTTCTTCCACTTCGAGGAGGAACTGCCGTGGTGATCCGGACCCTCTGCCTGGCCGTGGCCACCGCCGTGCTGGCGGCCTGCGCCGCCGGCCCCGACTACCGCGCGCCGGTACCGCCGGAGGTGACCTTGCGCAATGCCGCGGAGGAAGCCTTCGCCCCCGGCGTCGCGGTTGCGCAATGGTGGGCGCAATTCGACGACCCGGTGCTGGAGAAGCTGGTCGGCGACGCATTGCTGGCCAATCCCGACATGCGCCTGGCCGCGACCCGGGTACGGGCCGCGCGCGCGGTATTCAGCGAACGCCGCCTCGACCCGTGGCCGCACGTGGGCGTGGCGGCCACCGGCGAACGCACGCGCCAGCCGGACGCCGCCGGCGGCGGCATCGACGAGGTCTACAGCCTGGGCTTCGACGCAGCCTGGGAGCTGGACCTGTTCGGCCGCCTGCGGCGCGGCGCCGAGGCGGCGCGCGCCGACCTGCAGGCCGAGCAGGCGGGGCTGGAGGACGTGCAGGTCAGCATCGCCGCCGAGGTGGCGCGCAACTACTTCCTGCTGCGCGGCACCCAGAAGCGGATCGAGGTGGCCGAACAGACCCTGCGCAACCTCGACCAGACCCAGCGCCTGACCGAGACCCGCGAGGCGCTGGGCGCCGGCAGCGCCCTGGACGTGCACAGCAGCCGCGCGCAGCTGAAGGCGATCGAAGCCGACATCCCGCTGCTGCGCTCGATCGAGGCCACCGCGCGCTACCGCCTGGCCGTGCTGCAGGGCCTGCAGCCGGGCGCGCTGGACGAACTGCTGGCGCCGAAGCCGGTGCCGGCCTTCGCCCGCGCCCTGCCGCTGGGCGACGTGCGCGACCTGCTGCGCAGCCGCCCGGACGTACGCGCCGCCGAACGGCGCCTGGCCTCGGCCACCGCACGCGTGGGCGTGGCCACCGCGGACCTGTTCCCGCGGATCAGCATCCGCGGCTTTGCCGGCTTCCTCTCCGGCGATTTCTCCTCGCTGGTCGCCGGCCGCAACGAGGCCTGGTCGGTGAGCCCGGCGATCAGCTGGGCCGCGCTCGACCTTGGCAGCGTGCGCGCGCGCCTGCGCGCGGCCGAGGCCGGGGCCGACGCGGCCGCGGTGCAGTACGAGATGGCGGTGCTCGCCGCGCTGGAGGATGCGGAGAACGCATTGCAGGACTACGCGCGCCGGCAGGAGCGCCTGCGCATCGTGGTCCAGCAGGCCGAGGCGGCGCGCGAGGCCGAGCGCCTGGCGGCGGTCGGCTACCGCGAGGGCGGCATCGACTTCCTGACCCTGCTGGACGCCCAGCGCACCCAGCTGGCGGCCGACGACGCCCTGGCCGAGGCCGAGGCCGCGGTCAACATCGCCGCGGTGGCCGTGTACAAGGCCCTCGGCGGCACCCATGCCCGCGCCGGCGAGCCGCCGGCGGGGCAGGGCGTGGCCGCCGCGCAATGGGTGCCGCCGCTGGGCAACTGAGCCGGCCTTCACGATGCATGGCGGGAGGCGTGGGCACGCTGCGTCCATGGACTGGATCGAGCAGCTGCGGGTATTGCCGGCCGTGGTCTACGCGATGGCGCTGGGAGGCGCCATCGGCTTCGAGCGCGAACTGAAGAACCGCCCGGCCGGGTTCCGCACCCACATGCTGGTCGCCGGCACCTCGGCCTTGCTGCTGGGCCTGGGCCGGATGGTGCTGGAAGACGACCACTATGCCGGCACCGGCCTGCGCATCGACCCGCTGCGCCTGGTCGAAGCGGTGGTTGCCGGCGTTTCGTTCATAGGCGCCGGCACCATCTTCGCCAGCCGCAAGGGCGACGGCGTGCAGGGCATCACCACCGCCGCCTCGCTGCTGACGGTGGCGGCGATCGGCATCACCGTCGGCTTCGGCTACCTGGCCCTTGGCCTGGCGATCGCCTTGCTGACGCTGGCGGTGCTGACCGTGTTGCGCTGGTTCGAGCGGCGCCGGCTGCTGCCGCCGGAGGACGGGCCGGAGGAATAGGCGCCGCTCAGGCGCGGTCCTCGATGCCTTCGACCCCGGCGTGCGAGGCGCAGTGCGCGCAGCAGAAGAAGCGCCCGCCGCTCTCGGCGCCGTGGCCGATGATCCGGCATCCGCAGTGCTCGCAGGTCGGCGCGACCGCGTGGATGGCGCACTCGAAGGAATCGTAGGTGCCGCTGCTGCCGTCGGCCAGGGTGATCCGGAAAGCCTTGTCGTAGTCGTTGCCGCATACGTCGCACCGGGCCATGGGGCACCTCCGCAGGTTGGAAGCGGGCATTGCAGCGCCGGCGCCGTGAACGCGGGGCGAGGGCTGCGGAAAGCGCTGCAATCCAGGCGATCCCATCAGCCCGCGGGCGGCTCCCGCAGGCGGCGGAGGTCCTCCAGCAGCTGCGCGTACGCGCGCTCGCGCTCCGGGCCGCGCATGCGCAGGATGGCGGAGGGATGCCAGGTCGCCAGCGCGTGGGTGTGCGGGCCGATGCGTTGCCACTGCCCGCGCTGGCGGGTGAGCCGGAACGCCGTCCCGAACACGGCGTTTGCGGCCATCGCGCCCAGCGCGGCGACCACGTCCGGATCCACCCGCTCCAGCTCGGCAGCCAGCCATGGCCGGCAGACGGCCTGTTCGGCGGCATTGGCGCGCTGGTGCAGCCGGCGCTTGCCGCGCGGCTGGAACTTGAAGTGCTTGACCGTGTTGGTCAGGTACAGGGACGCTGGCTCGAGCCCGGCCTCGGCCAGCGCCCGGCGCAGCAGCTGCCCCGCCGGGCCGACGAAGGGTTTGCCCTCCAGGTCCTCGCGGTCGCCGGGCTGCTCGCCCACCAGCAGGGTGCGTGCGCCCGCCGGCCCGGCGCCAAACACGGTCCTGTTGGCCGGACGCCACAGCGGGCAGCGCCGGCATCCGGCGGCCTGGCGGCGCAGCGCGGACAGGCTGCCTTCCGGTACGTCGTCCACCGGGCGCGCCAGCCGCGGCGCGCCGCGCACGGGATCGTCTGGCCGCGGCATGGCCGCAGGCTAGGGCAGGCATCGCGCGCGCCGGGTGAACGCCGGCGCATGAACCGCGGCCGCGCCTGCGGCCACGCACGCCTTGTCTGGCGCCGCCGGCGTCCCTACACTGGCTACCGTCTGGCGATGAAGCTCGCCCGAAGTTCCCGGGGGTGTCCTGGTTTCGACGGGGGTTGCGAAGTCGACTGGCGCATGCCGAGGGGGCAGCTTTCCTCGTTAATCCAGCGGCAAAACTCATAGTTGCCAACGACGACAACTACGCTCTGGCCGCCTAAGGCCTAGCCCCGAACCCACTTGTGCCCGTGCTCGTGGATGTAGGGTCATCATCACGGGATCGCCATCGGCGGCTGCCTGTCAGCTGATGGTCAAAACAAAACAGGCTGGTCCCGGGGCGCGCTTCGCACGCCGTGCTGCAACGGGACGAGATCCAACGGCGGGCTAAGCATGTAGTGCCGGAGATGGAGTGCCTTCGGACGGCGGTTCAACTCCGCCCACCTCCACCAATGACGAAACCCCAGCCCCCGCGGGCTGGGGTTTTTTCTTGCCCGCGCGGTGGCCGGCGCGATCAGGCCGGGGTTTCCCAGCGGGTCGAGGGGAAGCGGTTGAGCGCGTAGTGCAGCAGCGAGATGAACACCAGCATCGCCGAGACCGAGATCACCACCGAGACGCCGCGATAGAGGGAGTTGCCGATCAGGTCGTCGGTGGGGCTGAGCAGGCCGAACAGGATCGCCAGCGCCGTGACCGCCGAGAAACCCGTCATCGAACCGGACTTGTCGCGGGTGTGGCTGGCGCTGAACCACAGCAGCCCGGCCAGCAGGGCGCTCGCGGTGAGGGGCCAGAAGCTGGAGTAGTGGGTGATCAGCAGCTGCGTCACCGAGGCGTGGATCGAGCCTATGACCGAGCCCACGATGCGGGTGCGCCCGAAGCTCCAGATGCCCTCGTGGGTCAGGCCCAGCAGGATCAGCACCGTGGCCATCTGCGCGCTCAGCGAATCGCTCATCTCGACCAGCTGGAAGAACGCGAACGAGCCGGTCGCGCCCAGCGCGCACAGCAGGACGAGGTGGCGGCGCTGGGTCGGGGTGCGCTTCGGCGGGATGCGCGGGGCGCGCGGCTCCACGTCCGGGAACAGGGCGAACGAGAGCACGTACAGGACCACGCTGCAGGCCAGCGAACCGGCGATGGCCCAGAACAGCTGCTGCCACGCCATCTCCGGGTAGCTGCCGTAGTGGACCAGGCCGCTGCACACCGCCAGGCACATGGCGCCGTACATGAACAGCTTGCGCGGGCTGGTCATGACCGCGAAGCAGAACAGGGCGTAGCCCAGGTAGATCGCGGTCATCACCACCGGGTGGGTGGAGAACACGCCGATCATGAGGCTGGCGGCGATCATCCCGGTCGGTGCGCTGGCGATGAACTGCAGCGCCACGTGCCGGTCGTAGACCGGGGACAGGCCGAGCAGTACCAGCGGGTAGACCGCGTAATAGGCCGCGTAGGGCAGGGACAGCAGGGTCGCCAGCGCCCAGCCGACGAAGCCACCGAAGGCCATGCGGCAGGCCTGGCGCCAGTCGTTGGCGGTCAGCACCTGGGCAGGGTTAGTAGACATAGCGCAGCGCGGCCAGCAGGCGGATCTGGGCTTCCGCGAAGACGCGGGCGATGGTCGAGCTGTGCGGCACCAGCTGCACCGTGGCGCGCGAGCCGCTGACCAGCTGCGGTGGATCCTCCAGCTGCACGTTCACCCGCACGCGCTGCGCGCGCCGGATCCAGCGGTCGGTCTCCACGGTCTCCACCAGCGAGCCATCCGGGTTGAGCTGTCCCTGGGCGATGCCCGCGTCCACCGAGACCACCCGGCCGACAAACACGCGCCCGGGCAGCGCATCGAGGCTGACGATGGCCGGGTCGCCCGGGTTGACCCGGTTCAGCGCCTTCTCGCGGAAATCGGCGGTGATGGTGGGCTTGAGCCCCACCAGCGCCAGCACCGGCGTGCCGGCCGGCACGTAGTTGCCGGGGCGCAACCGCATGTTGGTGACGATGCCGTCCTCCAGCGCCACGATGCGGGTGTGCTCGAGGTCGCGCTGGGCGATGGCCAGGTTGTTCTTCGCTTCCCGCAGGTACAGGTTGTCCGGGCCCTGCTCGCCGCGCTGTACCAGCACCGCCTGCAGCCGCGCCTCGGCCGCCCGCAGCGCGGCCAGGCTTTCGTCGCGCCTGGCGACGGCCGCCTCGGCGGCGCTGGCCGGCACCACGCGCTGCTCGGCCAGGGCGACCTGCCGCCTGGCCTGGCGCACCGCGTCGTCCGCCACCGCCCTGGCGCTGGCCACGGCCGCGCGCGCCGCGGCGATGTCGGCGTCGCGCTGGCGGATGGTCCGCTCGGTTTCCTCCAGGGCCAGCTTGGCGGACCGCACCGCCAGCTCGTAGCGGGTGGAATCGATCTCGAACAGCACCTGCCCGGCCTTCACCGCCTGGCCGTTGGCGACGTTCACCCGGACCACCGTGCCGGGCACTTCCGGCGCGATCCGGGTGGTGTCGTAGAGCACCCGCGACTCCGGGGTCAGGGGCATGAACTGGTCGGCGACGACCACGTAAAGCAGCAGCAGGACCCCAATCGCCGTGGCGATGTAGACGCTCCGGCGGAAGCGTTGCTCGGGGGTCGGCTCGGGGCGTGAAGTCTGGTCGGCCATGGTTGAAACGCTCGGTATTCCGTTGGATCCGGCGCAATTGTGGTGGCCGCCCCTGGCGCCTTGTAGGGGAAAAAAAAGGAAGATAGCCTTGCGGAAAATGGAAGGCTGGCGCGCGACCGATGCTTTTGGCGACCTCAGGCTGTTCGTGCGCATCGCCGCGGCGGGCAGCCTTTCGGAGGCCGCGCGGCGCCTGCAGAGCTCGCTGCCGGTCGTAAGCCGCCGCCTGGCGGCGCTGGAACAGCGGCTGGGCGTGCGCCTGATCGAGCGCGGTCCGCGCCGCTTCACCCTGACCGAGGAAGGCAGTTTCCTGCTCGAGCGCGCCGAGGCGATCCTGCGCGAGCTCGACGCCGCCGAGGCCCAGCTCACCGAGCGCGCCAGGGACCCGCGCGGGCACATGCGCATCTGTGCGCCGCTGGAAATCGGCAGGAACCGCGTCGCGCCGCTGGTGGCGGAGTTCACCGCGCGCTATCCCCGGATCAGCATCGAGCTTTTCCTCAACGACGCCCACGTCGACATCGTCGAGGAAGAGATCGACATCGGCCTGCTGCTGGACCTGCCCAACGACGGCAACCTGGTCACGCGCACGCTGCTGCGCAGCCAGCGGGTGACGGTGGTCTCGCCGCAATACCTGGAGCGGCACGCGCCGATCCGCAGGCCCGAGGACCTGCTGCAACACGACTGCGCGCGCCTGGTGCGCGGCCGCCGGGTGTTCGACCGCTGGCTGTACCGGGAGGGAGGCCAGCTGCGGGAAATCCGCGTCGGTGGAACGTTGCTTTCGAACAACGCCGAGGTCGTCCACCAGTGGGCGCTGGCGGGACGCGCCGTTGCATACAAGGCCCTGTGGGACGTGGAAAGCGACCTCCGCGCGGGGCGCCTGGTGCGCCCGCTGCAGGCCTTCGAATGCGACCAGATCAACCTGTACGCGGTCTACGCCTCGCGCGCCCACCTGCCGCAGCGGATGCGGCTGTTCCTCGACTTCATCGCCGAGAAGCTGCAGGCCGGCACCTGAGCCGGGCCGGCGCCGCCGGCGGCCGGCCCGCGCGGCGGCTCAGGCGTCCTTGTTGTGGCGGCGCAGGGCGCGCTGCTTCTCGCGCTGCCAGTCGCGGTCGCGCGCGGTATCGCGCTTGTCGTGCTCCTTCTTGCCCTTGGCCAGGGCGATCTCGAGCTTGACCTTGTTGCCGCTCCAGTACATGGCGGTGGGCACGATGGTGTAGCCGTCGCGCTCGACCCGCCCGATCAGCTTGTCGATCTCGTGCCGGTGCAGCAGCAGCTTGCGCGTGCGGCGGTCGTTGGCCACCACGTGGGTGGAGGCCTGGATCAGCGGCGTGATCTGCGCGCCGATCAGGTAGATCTCGCCGTCCTGCACGTAGGCGTAGCCGTCGGTGAGGTTGGCGCGGCCGGCGCGGATCGCCTTGACCTCCCAGCCCTGCAGCGCCAGGCCGGCCTCGAACCGTTCCACCAGGTGGTATTCGAAGCGGGCGCGCTTGTTGAGGGCGATGGTGCGGTTGGCCGGCTCGGCCTTGGACTTGGCCTTTGCCTTATCATTGGGCGCTTTCTTGCTCATCCATCCATTGTCGCCCAAATCGGGCGGCCGCAGACGCCCCGGTCCAAATGCCAAGCATCACCCGCAGTGCCCTGGTCGGCCATACGGCGGCCCGCATGTTCGACCTGGTCAACGACGTGGCCGCCTATCCGCGTCGTTTCGCGTGGTGCGAGCAGGCGCAGGTCCTGGAGCAGGGCGAGGACCGCATGGTCGCCCGCCTGGACCTGGGCCTGGGCTCGCTGCGCACCTGGTTCACCACCGAGAACCGGCTGGAGCGGCCGCACCGGATCGACATGCAGCTGCGCGACGGCCCGTTCCGCAAGCTCCACGGCGTGTGGACCTTCCAGGCCCTGGACGAAGCGGCGTGCAAGGTCAGCCTGACCCTGGAGTTCGAGCCGGCCTCGCGCCTGCTGGGGCCGGTGTTCGCGCTGGGCTTCCAGGGCCTGGCCGACCGCATGGTCGACGACTTCGTGCGCGTGGCCGACCGCGAGGCCTGAGGATGCGGGTGCAGGTCGTCATCGCCTGGCCGCACCGCTTCGAGCAGCGCGAGCTGGAACTGCGGGAGGGCGCGAGCGTGGCCGACGCGGTGCGCGCGGCGGCGCTGGGCCACGAAGGCGAGGTGGCCGGCTATGCGGTGTTCGGGGCGGCGGCGCGGCCGGAGACGCCGCTGCGCGACGGCGACCGGGTGGAACTGCTCAGGCCGTTGCTGCTGGACCCGAAGGAAGCGCGCCGGCGCCGGGCGGGCGCGCAGCGCGGCGGACGCTAGCCTCAGCGGCGGCGCTTGTCCTTGTCCTTGTCCTTGGGGATGTTCGGGCCGAATTGGCGCAGCGACTTGCGCGCCAGCTCCAGGTCCTGCTCGGGGAAGTACTCGCCTTCCCAGCGCACCAGGGTGTCGTTCTCGAAGTGCAGCGTCAGGGTCTTGATCTCCACGTTGCCCTGGCGGTCGGTGCGCTCGCTGGCGGCGTAGTCCCAGCGCTGGTGGTGGAAGGGATCGGCCAGCGAGGGGGTGCCGAGCAGGCCGGCGACCTGCTGCTTGCTCAGGCCCGGGCGCAGCTGGTCCACCGCCTCCTTTTCCATCAGGTTGCCCTGGTAGATCGGCTGCTTGTACAGGATGCCGCAACCGGCGAGGGCCAGGCAGGCGGGAGCGATCAGCAGCAGGCGGGACAGGCTTGGCATTGCGTCTACGCGGGGGTGGAGAATGGGCCGATGATACACTCCCGGCGCGCCGAACGGCCCGTCGCCGGCCCGCCGGCGGTAAACCGGTAGTGAATGGAGCTAGGGCCAATGGAATCCAACGACCTTCGCCGCGTGGGCCTCAAGGTGACCCATCCGCGGATGCGCATCCTCGAGCTGTTGGAGGAAAAGCAGCCCCAGCACCACCTGACCGCCGAGGACATCTACCGCCGCCTGCTGGAGCAGGGCGACGAGATCGGACTGGCCACCGTGTACCGGGTGCTGACCCAGTTCGAGGCCGCCGGCCTGGTGATCAAGCACAACTTCGAGGGCGGGCAGGCGATCTACGAACTGGACCGCGGCGGCCACCACGACCACATGGTCGACCTGGATACCGGCAAGATCATCGAGTTCGAGAGCGCGGAGATCGAGGAGCTGCAGCGCCAGATCGCGGCCAGGCACGGCTACGAGCTGGAGGACCACTCGCTGGTCCTGTACGTGCGCAAGCCGCGCCGCTGATCCTCCCGGTGCCCGATGCGGAAACGGCGCCTTGCGGCGCCGTTTCCATGCATGGCCTCAGCCGGCGGCGGTGGCGCGCTGGCGCGTCCGCTTCGGCGCGGTTGCAGTGGCGTCCGCGGCCACCGCCTCCTCCAGCAGGCGCCGCGCCGCGGCATACGCTTCCGGGCCGACCTCGACGCCGCCCAGCATGCGCGCCACCTCGGCCAGCCGGCCTTCGCCGTCCAGGCGCTCGACCGAGCTGCGGGTGATGCCTTCCACCGGCGCCTTGCTGACCCGGTAGTGGGCATGGCCCTGGGCCGCGACCTGCGGCTGGTGGGTCACGCACAATACTTGGCGTGAGCGGCCCAGGGCGCGCAGCTTGCGGCCGACGATCTCGGCCACCGCGCCGCCGATGCCCGAGTCGACTTCGTCGAACACCATGGTCGGGACCGCGTCCGAACCCAGCGCGGCGACCTCGATCGCCAAAGAGATGCGCGACAGCTCGCCACCGGAGGCGACCTTGCGCAGCGGACGCGGCGGCTGCCCGGCATTGGCCGCGACCAGGAACTCGACCCGCTCGGCGCCGTTCGGGTCCGGGCGCGAACCGGCGTCGGCCACCGGTTCCAGTTCGACCAGGAAACGGCCGCCGCCCATGCCCAGCTCGTCGATCAGCGCCGTGGTGGCCGCGGCCAGGGCCTCGCCGGCGGCACGACGGGTGGCGCCCAGCGCCGCCGCGGCTTCCTGCCAGCGGGCGCTGGCCTTGGCGATCTCCGCATCCAGCTGCAGCAGGCGGTCGCCGGCGCCGCGCAGCAGTTCCAGCTCGGCGGCGATCGCGTCGCGGTGCGCGGCCAGCTCGGCCACTGGCAGGCGGTGCTTGCGCGCCAGGTCGTGGACCCGGGTGAGGCGGCGTTCCAGTTCCTCGAAGCGGTCCGGGTCAAGGTCCAGGTCGTCGCGGATCCGGCCGAGCAGGGCCAGCGCTTCTTCCAGCTGCACCGCCGCGCCTTCCAGCAGGCTGTCGACCTCGCCCAGGCGGGGCTCGTCGCCAGCGGCGCGGGCCAGGCCGCTGCGCGCCTGCTGCAGCAGGCCGGTGAGCGAGGGGCCTTCGTCGCCGTCGATCCGGGCCAGCGCCTCTTCGCAGGCGGCGATCAGCCCGGCGGCATTGGCCTGGCGGCGGTGGGCCTGGTCCAGCGCCTCGAGCGCGGCCGGGTCCAGGTCCTCGCGTTCCAGCTCGGCCAGCTGGTGCTCCAGCCAGCCGATGCGGTCGCCGACGTCGCCGCGCGACTGCAGGTCCGCGCGCTCGTCCAGCAGCGCCTGCCAGGCCACGGCCGCCGCGCGCACGGCGGCGCGCTCGGCCTCGTTGCGGGCATGGGCGTCCAGCAGTGCCAGCTGGCTGGCGCGCGAGAGCAGGGACTGGTGCTCGTGCTGGCCGTGGATCTCCACCAGCAGCCCGGCCAGTTCGGCCAGCTGTGCCAGGGTCACCGGGCGGCCGTTGATCCAGGCCCGCGAGCCGCCGTCGGCGCGGATCACCCGGCGCAGCTGGCACTGCTCGTCGTCCTCGTCCAGCTCCTGTTCGCGCAGCCACTGCCGCGCGGCGGGGTTGCCGGACAGGTCGAAGCCGGCCGCCAGCTCGGCGCGCTCGCTGCCGTGGCGGACCACGCCGCTGTCGGCGCGCAGTCCGGACAGGAACCCCAGGGCGTCCACCAGCAGCGACTTGCCGGCGCCGGTTTCGCCGGAGATCACGGTCATGCCGGGTCCGAACTCCAGTTCCGTGGCGCGGACGACGGCGAAATCCTTCAGGGCGAGATGGGTCAGCATGGTCACATTGTAGGGGTGGCCGATACCGGCGCGATGCTCGCCGCAGGCCGTCGCGCCGGCTGAGACGCAGGGCCCGGCCGGCCTTGCCCCCCCTGGTGGCTGGCGCTATCTATTGCCCATGGCAACCCCGTCGTCCGCCCAGGTCCAGCTCGATCCGCGTGCCCGCCAGCTGCTGCGCACCCTGATCGGCCGCTACATCCGCGATGGCGAGCCGGTCGGCTCGCAGACCCTGGCCAAGCACTCGGGCCTGGACGTCAGCCCGGCGACGATCCGCAACATCCTGGCCGAGCTGGAGGAGATCGGCCTGCTCAGCTCGCCGCACACCTCGGCCGGGCGGGTGCCGACCGCCCAGGGCTACCGGGTGTTCGTGGACAGCCTGCTGCAGGTGCGCTCGCTGGGCGAGCACGAGCTGGCCCGGCTGCGCGCGGAGCTGACCGCCGCGGCTGGGACCCAGGCCCTGCTCGGCAACGCCTCGGAGTTGCTGTCGGCCATGACCCACTTTGTCGGGGTGGTCAGCGCGCCGCGCCGCAGCCAGTTCGCCTTCCGCCAGATCGACTTCGTGCCGCTGGGCGGGCGCCGGATCCTGGCCATCGTGGTGTTCGCCGACGGCGAGGTGCAGAACCGGGTGGTCGAGCCGCAGCGGGCCTTCGGCCAGGACGAGCTGGAGCGGGTCGCCAACTACCTCAACACCCATTTCGCCGGGCGTCCGCTGGCGCACATCCGCGCCACCCTGGTGCATGAGCTGCGCCAGGCCCGGGACGAGATGGAGCAGCTGCTGGCGCAGTCGGTGGAGCTGGCCGAACAGGCCCTGGAGCCGCCGGGGGACGACATGGTCGTGGCCGGCCAGACGCGGTTGCTGGGCCTGCAGGACCTGTCGGACCTGGAGCGCCTGCGCGAGCTGTTCGAGGCCTTCGCCCGCAAGCGCGAGATCCTGCAGCTGCTGGAGCGCACCCAGCGTGCCCCCGGGGTACGCATATTCATAGGCGAGGAGACCGGGCTGGCCCCGCTGGACGGGGTGTCCCTGGTCACCGCCCCCTACAGCAGCGGCGGGCAGGTGCTGGGCGTGCTGGGGGTGATCGGCCCGACGCGGATGGCCTACGACCGGGTGATCCCGGTGGTCCAGGCGGCCGCCGACGTGCTCGGGGCGGCCCTGGAAGGCTCGGCCGGACCGTCCCAGCCTTGAATCGCTCCGTTCCGGCCCCCATTGGGGCGGGGATGGGCGGCCGGGAGCGCCGCCACGGAGCCGATTTGCAATGACCGAAAACGACATCCAGTCCCCCCAGCCGCAGGAAGCCGAGGCCAGCATCGAGGCCCAGCTGCGCGAGGAGATCGAGGCCCTGCGGGGCGAGATCGAGCAGCTGCGCATGGATTCCCTGCGCGAGCGAGCCGACCTGGAGAACCAGCGCAAGCGCGTGGCGCGCGACATCGAGCAGGCCCGCCGCTTCGCCAACGAGAAGCTGCTGGGCGAGCTGCTGCCGGTGCTGGACAGCCTGGATGCCGGCCTGGCCGCCGCCGGCGAGCAGGAAAGCCCGCTGCGCGAGGGCCTGGAGCTGACCAAGCGCCAGCTGCTGAAGGTCGCCGCCGACAACGGCCTGGTCGTGGTCGATCCTGCCGGCCAGCCGTTCAACCCCGAACACCACCAGGCCATCAGCCAGGCCGATCCGGGCGACGCCGCCCCGGGCACCGTGCTGCAGGTCTTCCAGAAGGGCTACCTGCTCAACGAGCGCCTGCTGCGGCCGGCGCTGGTGGTGGTGGCCCGCCACGACTGAACATCCGGCTGAATGCGCCTACTTGAACGGCGCCGGCCCACCCTTATCTAGCGATCAAAGGCCAAGGCAGCACCGGCCCAACACATTCCAGGGAGCACCCAATCAATGAGCAAGATCATCGGCATCGACCTGGGCACGACCAACTCGTGCGTCGCGATCATGGAGGGCGGCAAGGCCCGCGTGATCGAGAACGCCGAGGGTGATCGCACCACCCCGTCGGTCGTCGCCTACACCAAGGACGGCGAGGTGCTGGTCGGCGCGCCGGCCAAGCGCCAGGCCGTCACCAACCCGAAGAACACCTTCTACGCCGTCAAGCGCCTGATCGGCCGCAAGTTCACCGACGCCGAAGTCCAGAAGGACCTGGGCCTGGTCCCGTACGCGATCCGCCAGCACGACAACGGCGACGCCTGGGTCGAGACCAGCGAGGGCCGCAAGATGGCCCCGCAGGAGATCTCGGCCAAGGTGCTGGAGAAGATGAAGAAGACCGCCGAGGCCTTCCTGGGCGAGACGGTCACCGAGGCGGTGATCACCGTCCCGGCATACTTCAACGACAGCCAGCGCCAGGCGACCAAGGACGCCGGCCGCATCGCCGGCCTGGACGTCAAGCGCATCATCAACGAGCCGACCGCGGCGGCCCTGGCCTACGGCCTGGACAAGGCCGGCGGCGACCGCAAGATCGTGGTCTACGACCTGGGCGGCGGCACCTTCGACGTGTCGATCATCGAGATCGCCGAGATCGACGGCGAGAAGCAGTTCGAGGTGCTGGCCACCAACGGCGACACCTTCCTCGGCGGCGAGGACTTCGACTCGCGCGTCATCGACTACCTGGTCGAGGAGTTCCAGAAGGACCAGGGCATCGACCTGCGCAAGGACCCGCTGGCCCTGCAGCGCCTGAAGGACGCGGCCGAGCGCGCCAAGATCGAGCTGTCCAGCGCGCAGCAGACCGAGGTCAACCTGCCGTACATCACCGCCGACGCGACCGGCCCGAAGCACCTGGCGATCAAGCTGACCCGGGCCAAGCTCGAGGCGCTGGTCGACGACCTGATCAAGCGCTCGATCGAGCCGTGCCGGGTGGCGCTCAAGGACGCCGGCCTGCGCGCCTCCGACATCGGCGAGGTGATCCTGGTCGGTGGCCAGACCCGCATGCCCAAGGTGCAGCAGGCCGTGGCCGAGTTCTTCGGCAAGGAGCCGCGCAAGGACGTCAACCCGGACGAGGCCGTGGCGCTGGGCGCCGCGATCCAGGGCGGCGTGCTGGCCGGCGACGTCAAGGACGTGCTGCTGCTGGACGTGACCCCGCTGAGCCTGGGCATCGAGACCCTGGGCGGGGTGATGACCAAGATCATCGAGAAGAACACCACGATCCCGACCAAGGCCTCGCAGGTGTTCTCCACCGCCGAGGACAACCAGTCGGCCGTGACCGTGCACGTGCTGCAGGGCGAACGCGAGCAGGCCCGCTACAACAAGTCGCTGGCCAAGTTCGACCTGACCGGCATCGAGCCCGCTCCGCGCGGCATGCCGCAGATCGAGGTGTCCTTCGACATTGACGCCAACGGCATCCTGCACGTGTCGGCCAAGGACAAGAAGACCGGCAAGGAGCAGAAGGTCGAGATCAAGGCCGGCTCGGGCCTGTCCGAGGAGGAGATCCAGCGGATGGTCGCCGACGCCGAGGCGCACCGCGAGGAAGACAAGAAGTTCCAGGAGCTGGTCCAGGCCCGGAACCAGGCCGACGGCCTGATCCACGCCACCCGCAGCGCCATCACCGAACACGGCAGCAAGGTGCCGGGCGACGTGATCGGCCGCGTAGAGTCGGCGATCGCCGACCTGGAGACCGCGCTCAAGGGCGACGACAAGGCCCAGATCGAGGCCAAGGCCAAGGCGCTGGAGGAGGCCGGGCAGTCGCTGTACGCGGCGGCCGCGGCCGCCGGCCAGGGCGATGCCGGCGCGGCCGGCGGTGCGGCCCCGGGTGGCACGGCCCAGGACGACGTGGTCGACGCCGAGTTCACCGAGGTCAAGGACGACAAGAAGCCGTGATTGGTGACTGGTGATTCGTGGCTGGAAAGAGCGGGGCCCCGGCCCCGCTCTTTCCCGGCGGATCGCCGTGGACGTGTACCCTCGAATCACCAATAACGAATCACGAATCACTGCCTCCCGATGAAGCGCGACTACTACGAAGTCCTCGGCGTGTCCCGCACCGCCAGCGACGAGGAGCTGAAGAAGGCCTATCGCCGCTGCGCGATGAAGTACCACCCGGACCGCAACCCGGGGGACGCCGCCGCGGAAGCCGCGTTCAAGGAATGCAAGGAGGCCTACGAGGTCCTGTCCGACCCGGGCAAGCGCCGTGCCTATGACGCCCATGGCCATGCCGCGTTCGAGCATGGCATGGGTGGCGGGGGTGGCCCCGCGCCGGACATGAACGACATCTTCGGCGACATCTTCGGGACCATCTTCGGCGGCGGTGGTGGGCGCGGCGCACGGCGCGGCGCGGACATCGGCTACGTCATGGAGCTGGACCTGGAGGAGGCGGTCGCCGGCGTCGAGAAGCGCATCGAGATCCCGACCCTGTCCGAGTGCGAGGCCTGCAAGGGCAGCGGCTCGGAGGACGGCAAGGTCGAGACCTGCGGCACCTGCCACGGCCACGGCCAGGTCCGTTTCCAGCGCGGCATCTTCGCCATGCAGCAGACCTGCCCCGATTGCGGTGGGCGGGGCCAGGTGGTGCGCAACCCGTGCCGCAAGTGCCATGGCGCCGGGCGCGTGGAGGACGAGAAGGTCCTCTCGGTCAAGATCCCCGCCGGCGTGGACAGCGGCGACCGCATCCGCCTGACCGGCGAGGGCGAGGCCGGCCCGCCCGGCACCCCGCCGGGCGACCTCTACGTCGAAGTGCGCGTGCGCGAGCATGCGATCTTCACCCGCGACGGCGACGACCTGCACTGCGAGGTGCCGATCCGCATCTCCCAGGCCGCGCTGGGCGACGTGGTCTCGGTGCCCACCTTGGGCGGCGAGGTCGAGATCCGGATCCCGGCCGAGACCCAGACCGGCAAGACCTTCCGCCTGCGCGGCAAGGGCGTGCGTTCGGTGCGCAGCCGCGCCCCGGGCGACCTCTACTGCCGCGTGGTGGTGGAGACCCCGGTCAACCTCACCGCCGAGCAGCGCGAACTGCTGGAGAAGTTCGAGGCCACCTTCACTGGCGAGGAGGGCCGCCGGCACTCGCCGCGTTCGGCCACCTTCCTCGACGGCGTCAAGGCGTTCTGGGGGCGCATGACCTCGTCCTGAGGCATGCCGCGGCGAGGCGTCGCGGTTTGCGCATCGATCTTTCCGGCGGGCCCGCGTTGCGGGCCCGCTTTCTGTCGCGTCCGGCGGGAAACCTGCCGGAATCGGCATATTTCCGTTGCTCCTGAAACGCTGCGCGCGGCGCCCGGAAGCACGCGCTAGCATGCGCTGCCTCCTTCCGAAGCCCTCCGCATGAGCCAACTGGAAAGCCACCTGGTCCACGAGCGCCGCAACCGCCCGCAGGGGCCTTCGCCGGTGGACCTGGTGTCCGTCCAGTCGCAGCTGGCCTACGGCTACGCCGGCAACAGCGCGGCCACGCCGGTGTTGCGCATGCTGGGCGTGCGCGTGGCCGAGGTGCCGACCACGCTGTTCAGCAACACCCCCTTTTACCCGACCCTGCGCGGCAGGGTGCTGCCGGCCGACTGGCTGGCCGAGCTGCTGCTGGGCCTGGACGAGCGCGGCGTCACCGCGCGCGCGCCGCTGCTGGCCTCCGGCTACTTCGGCAGCGTCGCCAACGGCGAGGCCTTCGCCACCTGGCTGGAGCGCAACCATGCCGCCGGCACGGCGCCGCGCTACCTGCTGGACCCGGTGATTGGCGATACCCATACCGGTGCCTACGTCGAACCCGGGCTGGAGCAGGTGTTCGTGCAGCGCCTGTTGCCGCTGGCGTGGATGGTCACGCCCAACGCCTTCGAGCTGGAGCGCCTGGCCGGCCGGCCGGCGCTGCGCGAATCCGACGCGCTGCAGGCCGCGCGCGAGCTGCTGCAGCGCGGCCCGCAGTGGGTGCTGGCGCACAGCGTGGTGGGCGAGGGCGAGGACGATGGCGACCAGCTGCTGACCCTGCTGGTCGGGCGCGAACAGGCCTGGCGCCTGCGCTCGCCACGCCTGGCGGTGGACGTGGCCGGCACCGGCGACGTGCTCACCGCGCTGGTGGCGACCTTCCTGCTGCGCGGCGAAGCGCCGCAACGCGCCGCCGAGCGCGCCCTGGCCGGCGTGCACGCCACTCTGGAGTCGACCCTGGCCAACCGCTGGGAGGAGCTGGACGTGCAGGCGGCGGCGGCCGCGGCGCTGGCTTCCGGCCCGGCGCGCTTCCCGGCGGTGGCGCTTTGATCGGCAGCGTGGGGGTGCCGGCCCATCCGGTGGTGGGCGTGGTGGGCAGTGCCGGGGCCTATGGCCGCTGGCTGCGCCGCTTCTTCGAGGACCGCATGGGACTGCGGGTGCTGGGCCACGACCCGGCCGACCCGGGCAGCGATCCGTCCGAGCGCCTGCTGGCCGAGGCCGACGTACTGGTGTTCAGCGTGCCGATCCGCGACGCCGCCACGCTGATTGGCGACTACGTGCAGCGCTCGGCCGGGCGCGAGGCCGGCCGCCTGTGGCTGGACATCACCTCGATCAAGCAGGCGCCGGTGGCGGCCATGCTGGCTTCGCGCGCCGAGGTGGTGGGCCTGCATCCGATGACCGCGCCGCTGAAGACCCCGACCTTGCGCGGGCGGGTGGTTGTGGTGTGCGAGGAACGCCTCGAGCACTGGCGCGGCTGGGTCGACCAGCTGCTGCACGCGCTGCAGGGCGAATACGTGCGCGCCACCCCGGCGCACCACGACCGGGTCATGGCCCTGGTGCAGGCGATGGTGCATGCCGTGCACCTCGGCCAGGCCGGGGTGCTGCGCAGCTTCGCCGGCGAACTGGGCGGCCCGGCCGAGCTGATGCCGTACCGCTCGATCGGCTTCGAGATGGACGCGGCCGTGGCCGCGCGCATCCTCTCGCTCAACCCGCAGGTGTACGAGGACATCCAGTTCGGCAATCCGCACACCGTGGAGGTGCTGTCGCGGCTGGCGGCGGAGATCGCGCGGCTGCAGGTGCTGGTGGCCCGTGGCGACGACCAGGCGCGGGCCGAGTTCCGCGAGCACTACCTGGCCGCCAATCGCGCCGCCTGGGGCGAGGCCGCGCTGGAAGAGGGCAGCTACACCTTCGAACGGGTGGGCTACCTGCTGGCCGACCTCACCGAGAGCCGGCGCCTGAGCGTGCACCTGCCGGAGGACCGCCCTGGCTCGCTGCGCGCGCTGCTGCACGTGTTCGAGGAGCACGGCATCAACCTGACCTCGATCCACTCCTCGCGCACCCCGGCCGGCGAGGTGCACTTCCGCATCGGCTTCGACGCCGACGCCGACGTCGAGCGCCTGCGCGCCGCGGCCGGGGCGATCGACCGCAGCGGCCTGGGCCGGGTGCTGGAACGGCCCTGAGCCCTCAGTCGGCGGTCAGCACCAGGCTGCCGTCCTCGTTGCTGAACTGCTTGTCCTTGCGCACCAGGCGCTGGCCGTCGGGCAGTTCGTAGCGCAGGGACGGGCGGCCGTCGGGGCCGTTCTCGTCGTGGAACTCGATGATGACGTAGGCGTTGCCGTCGTTGCCGGTGGCGGGGAACTGGCGGAAAGACATGCCTGCCTCCTGGGGTGCATCGGGCGCCGCGCCCGTCGGCCTGCAAGGATGCGGCGGGTCGGCGTGAAGAACCGGTCTGCGGGTGCCCCGGGCGCTGCGCCGCAGCAATGGGCCCGCGGCGGGCATAACCGTTAGACTAGGCCCATGAGCACCCAATTCACGCTGTCCGGGCGCGCCCGGGCCCTCACCAGCTCTGCGATCCGCGAGATCCTCAAGGTCACCGAGCGTCCCGAAGTCATTTCCTTCGCCGGCGGCCTGCCGTCTCCGGCGACCTTCCCGGTCGAGCGCATGCGCGAGGCCACCGAGAAGGTGCTGCGCGAGGCCCCGCACGCGGCCCTGCAGTACGGCCCGACCGAAGGCTACACCCCGCTGCGCGAATGGGTGGCCGAGCGCCTGGGCCGCAATGGCGCGAAGATCCCGGCCTCGCGCGTGCTGATCACCACCGGCTCGCAGCAGGGCCTGGACCTGCTTGGCAAGGTGCTGATCGACGAGGGCAGCAAGGTCCTGGTCGAAACCCCGAGCTACCTCGGCGCGCTGCAGGCGTTCTCGCTGTTCGCGCCGAAGTTCGCCTCCCTGCCCAGCGATGCCCAGGGCATCGTCACCGACCAGATCACCCCGGCCGACCTGGAAGGCGCGCGCTTCCTGTACTGCCTGCCGAACTTCCAGAACCCGACCGGCCGGCGCATGCCGCTGGAGCGCCGCAAGGCCCTGGTCGAGCTGGCCGCCAGGGCCGGCGTGCCGCTGGTCGAGGACGACCCGTACGGCGAGCTGTCCTACGGCGGCGAGGCGCTGCCCAGCCTGCTGTCGATGAACCCCGACGGCGTGATCTACATGGGCTCGTTCTCCAAGGTGCTGGCCCCGGGCCTGCGCCTGGGCTACGTGGTGGCGCCGGAGGAGATCCTCGGCAAGATGGTCCAGGCCAAGCAGGCCGCCGACCTGCACACCCCGTCGTTCTCGCAGCGCATCGTCCACGAGGCGGTGCAGGACGGCTTCATCGACCGCCATATCCCCTCGATCCGCAGCCTGTACGGCGCCCAGTGCCAGCACATGCTGGCGGCGCTGGAGCGCGAGTTCCCCAAGGAAGCGCGCTGGAACCGCCCGGAAGGCGGCATGTTCATCTGGGTCGAGCTGCCGGAAGGCATCGATACCGGCGCGCTGCTGGCCAAGGCAATCGAGCGCAACGTGGCCTTCGTGCCGGGCGCGCCGTTCTACGCCGCCGAACCGCGCCGCAACACCCTGCGCCTGTCCTTCGTGACCGTGCCGGCGGAGAAGATCGACCAGGGCATCAAGGTCCTGGGCGAGCTGCTGAAGGCCGAGATCGCGGCACTGCCCGCGGCGGCCTGATGCCGGCGGCACGTGCCCATCGCCGTCCTGTCGGCGCGGTGGTGGGCGCGTGAGCGCGCGCGTCCTGGCCCGGGTCGAGGCCGTGCTCACCGGCACGGCCGTGGCGTATACCCGGCCCGGCAGCCGCAGCGCGATCGCCAAGCAACCACGCCAGGGGCCGGTCGCGATCGGCCCCGAGGGCCTGCAGGGCGACGAACAGGGCGACCGCCGCGTGCATGGCGGTCCCGACAAGGCCATCCACCACTACGCCCGCGACCACTACGCGGCGTGGGCCGCGGAAATCGGCGCGCATCCGCTGCTGCAGGCCGCCGGCGCGTTCGGCGAGAACATCAGCACCAACGGCGTCACCGAGTCCGGTATCTGCCTCGGCGACCGCCTGCGCCTGGGCACGGCCGTGGTCGAGGTGGCGCAGGGGCGGCAACCGTGCTGGAAGCTGTCCGACCGCTTCGGCGTGCCGGACATGGCGCGCCGGGTGCAGGACAGCGGCCGCAGTGGCTGGTACTACCGCGTGCTCGAACCCGGCCAGGTTCAGGCCGGCGATGACCTGCTCCTGCTGGAACGCCCGTATCCGGAATGGCCGCTGCCACGCCTGGCCGCGCTGCTGTACCGGCGCACCCTGGACCAGGACGAACTGCGCGCGGCGCTGCGGCTACCGCTGGTGCCTTCCTGGCAGCGCACCTTCGAGCGCCGCCTCGAACAGGGCCAGACCGAAAGCTGGGATTCGCGCCTGCAAGGCCCGCAGGGTTGACGGCGTTCCCTCTGCCTCCAGAGAGGATGATTCCCGGCAGGGCCAGGGAAGCCGTCCATCCGCCGCATCACGTGGCCGGATAAGCGAAGCGCATCCGGGGTGAGGGCCGGTGTGCCAGTCGCCGCGCCGATCGCAGCATCGCGCGCGCCCTGCAACGTTCCGCCGCGAAGGGGGAGGCCGGCCAGACGAAGCGCGTCCGGCTTCGCTCACTCCCGCGCCAGCGCCTGCCCAACCTTGCTGCCGGTCGTGCGGCCCAGCACACCAGCCAGCCAACGCCCCGTCTCCGCCAGCGCCTCCAGGTCGACCCCGGTCTCCAGGCCCATGCCGTGCAGCATGTACACCAGGTCCTCGGTCGCGAGGTTGCCGCTGGCGCCGCGCGCGTAGGGGCAGCCGCCGGTGCCGGCGACCGCGGCGTCGGCCACGCGCACGCCGGCTTCCACGCAGGCGGCGACATTGGCCAGGGCCTGGCCCCAGGTGTCATGGAAATGCACTGCCAGCGCCTGCATCGGCACCTCGGCGGCGACCGCCAGCAGCATTTCCCGCGCCTTGCGCGGAGTGCCCACGCCGATGGTGTCGCCCAGCGAGACCTCGTAGCAGCCCAGCGCGTGCAGCCGCCGCGCCACCCGGACCACGTCGGCCAGCGGCACCTGTCCCTGGTAGGGGCAGCCCAGCACGGTGGAGACATAGCCACGCACGCGCACGCCGTCGGCGCGGGCGCGCTCGAGCACCGGCATGAAGCGCTCGATCGACTCGTCGATCGAGGCATTGGTGTTCTTCCGGTTGAAGGCTTCCGACGCGGCGGTGAACACCGCCACTTCCTCCGCGCCCGCGGCGCGCGCGCGCTCGTAGCCCTGCAGGTTGGGCACCAGTACCGGATAGGCGACCCCCGGCCGACGCCGGATCCCGGCCATCACCTCGGCCGCGTCGGCCAGCTGCGGCACCCATTTCGGGCTGACGAAGCTGGTGGCCTCGATGCTGCGCAGGCCGGTGGCCGAGAGCCGGTCCACCAGCACGATCTTGTCCGCGGTGGCAACCATCGCGACCTCGTTCTGCAGGCCGTCGCGCGGGGCCACCTCGACGATGCGCACGAACTCGCTCATGCCGCCTCCGCGTCGCCGACCACGGCCAGCACCGCCTCGGCCTCGACGAAGTCGCCGGCCGCAGCGCGCAGCGCGGAAACGATGCCGGCGCGCGGCGCCTTGACCGACAGCTCCATCTTCATCGCCTCCATCACCAGCAGCTCGGCACCGGCCTCGACCTGCTGCCCGGGCCCGACCCGCACGACCACCACGCGGCCGGGCATGGGCGCACGCACCTGGCCGTCGCCGCCGCCTTCCTCGCCGCCGGCGCGTTCGCCGGACAGGCGCGCGACCTGCAGGCGGCGCCGGCCGTCATGCAGTTCCAGCACCTCGCCGTCGAAGCGCATGCGCGCGCGGCGGCCGACACCGTCCAGCAGCAGTTCCACCCAGCCATCATGCGTGCGCGCGCCGTCGACGGCGTGTTCCCGGCCGTCCACCGACAGCTGCCACTGGCCGCCATGGCCGCGCGCCAGCACCTCGTGCGTGGCTTCACCGCAGCGCAGGCGCAGGTGGCGCGCGGCGCGCCCATGCAGGCGCCAGCCATCGGCCAGCGCCCAGGGCGAATGCGGCTCCGCGCCGGCCGCGGCCCGTGCGGCCTCGGCCTGCTGTGCACGCAGCAGGAACGCCACCGCCGCGATCGCCAGTTCGGCGCTGCCTGCCGCATCGCCGCCGTGCAGGAACTCGTCCAGATGGCGGTCCAGGTAGCCGGTGTCGATCCGGCCCTCGACCAACGCCGGATGCCGCGCCAGCGCCTCGAGGAAACCGATGTTGGTCTTCAGCCCGGCGACATGGCATTGCGCCAGCGCCGCGCGCAGGCCGGCCAGCGCCGCGGGGCGGTCCACGTCGTGCACGATCAGCTTGGCGATCATCGGATCGTAGAACACGCTCACCGCATCACCCTGTTCGACGCCCGCATCCACGCGCACGTGTGCGGAGGGCGAGGGCAGGGCCAGCGTGCGCAGCGTGCCCGAGGCCGGCAGGAAGCCCGAATCCGGATCCTCCGCGTACAGCCGCACCTCGATCGCGTGGCCGCGTTGCGGCACCTGGTCCTGGCGCAGCGGCAGCGGCTCGCCGGCGGCCACGCGCAGCTGCCATTCCACCAGGTCCAGGCCGGTGACCATCTCGGTCACCGGATGCTCGACCTGCAGCCGGGTATTGATCTCCATGAAGTAGAAGTTGCCTTCCGGGTCGACGATGAACTCGACCGTGCCGGCGTTGACGTAGCCGATCGCGCGCGCCGCGGCGACCGCCGCCTCGCCCATGGCCGCGCGCAGCCGCGGGGTCAGGAACGGCGAGGGCGACTCCTCCAGCACCTTCTGGTAGCGGCGCTGGGCCGAGCATTCGCGCTCGTTGAGGTGGATCACCTGGCCGTGGCTGTCGGCGAACACCTGGATCTCGATATGCCGCGGCGAGCGCACGTAGCGCTCCAGCAACACGCGGTCGCGGCCGAAGGCGTTGCGTGCCTCGCGCTGGCAGCTTTCCAGCGCGGCGGCGAAGTCCTCCGGCGCGTGCACCACGCGCATGCCCTTGCCACCGCCGCCGTGCGCCGCCTTGACCATCAGCGGGAAGCCGGTGCGTTGCGCCTCGGCCGCCAGTGTTTCCGCGGACTGGTCCTCGCCGTTGTAGCCGGGGACGACCGGGACGCCGGCGGCGGCCATCAGCTGCTTGGCGCCGGCCTTGCTGCCCATGCGCTGCATGGCCGATGCCGGCGGACCGACGAACACCAGGCCCGCCGCGGCCACCGCCTCGGCGAAGCCGGCGTTCTCGGACAGGAAGCCGTAGCCGGGATGGATGGCCTCGGCGCCGCTGCGCAGCGCGGCGTCGATCACCGCCTCGCTGCGCAGGTAGCTCTCGGCCGGTGCCGCGCCGCCGATGCACACGGCATGGTCGGCCATGCGCACGTGCAGGGCGCCGGCGTCGGCCTCCGAGTACACCGCCACGGTCTCGATCCCCAGGCGCCGGCAGGTGCGGATGACGCGGCAGGCGATCTCGCCGCGGTTGGCGATCAGGAGGCGCTTGAACAACGGGCTTGCAGGCATGGCGGGTCCAGGTGGGAACCGCGGCGCAGGGCACGCGGTTGGAACACGATCAGTCCGCGGTACCGGCCCCGGTGACGGCCGGGCCGGCGCGCGGTGCTCATTCCTTGCTTCCGATCCAGGCAGGCGGGCGCTTGCCGAGGAACGCGGCCAGGCCTTCCTGGCCCTCGGGCGAGACCCGCAGCGCGGCGATCAGCGCGGCGTTGTCCGCATCCAGCGCCTCGGCCGGGCCGCCGGCCACGACCCGCCGCACCAGCGCCTTGGCCGAGGCCGCGGCGACCGGGCCGGCCTGCAGCAGCAGGTCCAGTTCGGCCTGGACGGCGGCATCCAGCGCGTCCTCGGCCACCACGGCATGCAGCAGGCCCATGCGCTGCGCCGCCTCGGCGTCGAAATGCCCGGCGGTGGCGAACCAGCGCCGCGCCTGGCGCGGTCCGATGGCGGCCACGACATAGGGCGAGACCACCGCCGGCAGCAGGCCCAGCCGGGCTTCGGTCAGGCCAAAGCGGGCCTTCGGCGTGCCGATGGCGATGTCGCAGCACGCCACCAGGCCCACGCCGCCGCCGAAGGCCGGGCCGTGCACCCGCGCCAGGGTGGGGCGCGGCAGCTCGTCCAGGGTGCGCATCAGCCGGGCCAGGGCGAGGGCATCCTCGCGGTTCTCCCGCTCGCTGGCGGCGGCCATGCCGCGCATCCAGTTGAGGTCGGCGCCGGCGGAGAACGAGGGCCCTTCGCCTTCCAGCAGCACCGCGCGCACCGCCGGGTCGGCGCCGGCCTGTTCCAGCGCGGCGGTCAGGGCGGCGATCAGGGCCGGGTCGAAGGCATTGTGCAGGTGCGGCCGGTTCAGGCGCAGGCGCAGCACGGGGCCGGCCGGTTGGATCAGCAGCGGTTCGGCCATGTCGGCTCCGGGGGAAAACCGTTTCGGATGATAACGGTGCCCCGGTTGGCGGCCATGACGCAGCGCGGCGAGGACCGGTCCAGCGGAAACCTTCACCTGGCCGCGATGCTAGAATTGAGAACAATTCTTGATTGTCCGGAGCCATCGTGCTGCTGTCAGACCTGCCGCCGCGCACGCCCGTCGCGGTCACCTCCGTCGAGGATCGCCACCCCAACGACGTCGTCGCCCGCCGCCTGCGCGAGCTGGGCTTCGTGGCCGGCGAGCCGGTGCAGGTGGTGGCGAAGGGGCCGCTCGGCGGGGAGCCGCTGCTGGTGCAGGTCGGCTACACCCGCTTCGCCCTGCGCCGCGCCGAAGCGGCCCGGGTGCGGGTGCAGCCCGCGGGCACGGAGGCGGCATGAGCGCCCAGGAAGCGAGCCTGCGCCTGGCGCTGCTGGGCAACCCCAACTGTGGCAAGACCGCGCTGTTCAACCAGCTGACCGGCAGCCGGCAGAAGGTGGCCAACTACGCCGGCGTGACCGTCGAGCGCAAGGAAGGCCGGCTGGTCACCCCGTCCGGCCGCAGCTACGCCGTGCTGGACCTGCCCGGCGCCTACAGCCTCAACCCGGCCAGCCTGGACGAGGCCATCACCCGCGACCTGTGCCGCGGCTTCTACCCGGGCGAGCCGGCGCCGGACATGCTGGTGTGCGTGGTCGACGCCACCAACCTGCGCCTGCATCTGCGCTTCGTGCTGGAGGTGCGGCAGATGGGGCGGCCGATGGTGGTCGCGCTGAACATGAGCGACGCCGCGCGCCGCCGCGGCATCGCCATCGACCGCGCCGCGCTGGAGCGCGAACTGGGCGTGCCGGTGGTGGAGACCGTGGCCGTGCGCCGCAACGGTGCGCGCGAACTGGTCGAGCTGATCGACCGCTTCGCCGCCGCCCCGCAGCCGCCGGCGGTGCAGCTGCCCGCGGACGCCGACCTGCACGCCGAGACCCGCCGCCTGCTGGCGGCGACCGTGTCCATGCCGGCGCGCACCGCGCAGGTCGACGACGCCCTGGACCGCTGGCTGCTGCATCCGTTCTTCGGCCTGCTGACCCTGGCCGTGGTGATGTTCCTGATCTTCCAGGCGGTGTACGCCTGGGCCACGCCGGTGATGGACCTGATCGACGCCGGCACCGGCGCGCTGGGCGAGTGGGTCTCGGCGACCCTGCCGGAAGGGCCGCTGGCCAGCCTGCTGGCCGATGGCATCATCGCCGGCCTCGGCGGGGTGGTGGTGTTCCTGCCGCAGATCCTGGTGCTGTTCGCCTTCATCCTGGCGCTGGAGGAATCCGGCTACCTGCCGCGCGCGGCGTTCCTGCTGGACCGGATGATGGCCGGCGCAGGCCTGTCCGGGCGTTCCTTCATCCCGCTGCTGTCGTCCTTCGCCTGCGCCATCCCCGGGATCATGGCCACGCGCAGCATCCAGGACCCACGCGACCGCCTGGCCACCATCCTGGTGGCGCCGCTGATGACCTGCTCGGCGCGGCTGCCGGTGTACGCGCTGCTGATCGGCGCCTTCATCCCCTCGCGCGAGGTCTGGGGCGGGTTCAACCTGCAGGGCCTGGTGCTGTTCGGCCTGTACATGGCCGGCATCCTCAGCGCGCTGGCGGTGTCGTTCGTGATGAAGAAGTGGCGCCGCGACCGCGGCGAGCACCCGCTGCTGCTGGAGCTTCCGTCCTACCGCCTGCCCAACCCGCGCGACCTGGCCATCGGCCTGTGGGAGCGTGCGCTGATCTTCCTCAAGCGCGTGGGCGGCATCATCTTCGCCCTGACCGTGCTGCTGTGGGTGCTGCTGAACTTCCCCGCGGCCCCGGCCGACGCGACCCTGCCGGCGATCGACTACAGCCTGGCCGGCCGCATCGGCCATGCGCTGGCGGTGGTGTTCGCGCCGCTGGGCTTCAACTGGCAGATCTGCATCGCCCTGATCCCGGGCCTGGCCGCGCGCGAGGTGGCGGTGTCCTCGCTGGCCACGGTGTACGCACTGTCGGCGGCCGATGACGAGGCCGCGGCGCAGGCGCTGACCCCGCTGATCGCCGATGGCTGGTCGCTGGCCACCGGCCTGGCCCTGCTGGTGTGGTTCATCTATGCCCCGCAGTGCATCGCCACCTGGGCGGCGATCAAGCGCGAGACCGGCTCGTGGAAGACCATGGCCATCGCGGCCGGCTACCTGTTCGCCCTGGCCTACCTGGCCTCGATGCTGACCTACCAGGTCGCCATCCGCCTGGGCGCGGGCTGAGGAGGACGCACGATGCCGCTGTGGCTGCAGTACGTGATCGTCGCACTGGTGGTGCTGCTGGCGCTGTGGATGTTCCTGCGCCGCCAGTTCCCCGGCACCGTGCGCCGGCTGCGCCTGGCCCTGGCGGCGCCGCTGGTGCGCGATGGCCGGCCGGCATGGATGCGGCGCCTGGCACGGCTGATCGCCCCGGCTGCCGGCGGCGGCGCCGGTGCCTGCGGTGGCTGCGATGCCTGTGGCCCGGAGCCGCGGAAGGGGCCGCCACGCTGAGCCGGGGGCCGGGATCAGGCAAGAGAAAACGGGCGCCGCGGCGCCCGTTTTCCGTTTCCGGTGGTGTGGCCGCTCAGCCGTCCGCGTCCTGCGGCATCCAGGCCTTGTAGCGGCCGCTGCAGTGGAGCAGGGCCATCATGTAGAGCATGCCGTCGTAGTAGCGGTGGTGGCCTTCCGGCACCGGGCGTTCCCACAGCGCGCGCACGAAGTCCAGCCGCCGCGGGTGGTCGGCGGCGAGGCTGGCGGTGGCGTTCATCGCCACCAGTCCGGTGGTCTGGCCGCCGCCCAGCGGCTTGCCGGCCAGCGTGTACAGGCTGGCGTAGCGGTCCAGGCCCTGGCGGTGGAAGAACGCCTGCAGGCGGTTGCTCAGCTCCACCTGGCGCGGGTCGGCCCGCCACCAGGACCAGTCCATCGACCAGTTCATCGCGGTGCGCCAGGCGTCGTAGCGGAAGTCCGCCGACTCGCGGCGCCACGGCGCCGCCCACGGCGTGCCGTCGAAGTTGCCGTAGTCCGGGGTCAGGGCGGTCTTCGGGTGCGCGGCGCGCACGAAGTAGTCGCGGCTGACCTGCGCCGCCTCGCGCCAGAACGCGCGGTCGGCTTCCGGCCCGACCCGCGCCCAGACCTCGTAGAAGGCGGGCAGGTGGTAGGAGGCGTCGGTATGCGCGGCGTTGGGCAGGTCCGGGGTGAAGCGGACCATCTTCGCGTCCTTGTCGAACAGGTTCACCGCGGTGGCCCGCTTCGAGGTCGAAGTGGCGCCGGTGATGGCGCCGCGGTGCAGGACGTCGGTGAGGATGCGGTCAGCCCAGCTGCGGTAGGCGTAGATGCCTTCGCCATCGCCCCAGCGCGCCGAGGCGAAGTACAGGGCGGTGATGAAGTACTCCTCGCCGTCGGGCGCCGGCATCTCGTCGTTGGCCACCCCGTCGGTGCGCACCGACCAGGCGAAGTAGCCGTGCGCCGGATGCTTCGGGTCGGCGTGGTACATGTGGGTCACGGCCCAGTTCCAGATCGCGTCGAACTCGGCCTTACGGTCCAGCTGCACCGCGATCATCATCCCGTAGGACATGCCTTCCGAGCGCACGTCGTTGCTGTTGACGTCGTGGATGTAGGCCATCGGCCCGTGCTCGTTGGCGCCGGACGGGTAGTACACCGCCTGGTTGCGCGGGTCGCCGTGGAACAGCTGCCGGAACGCGGCCTGGATCTTCGCCTCCACCGCGGCGGCGTCGTAGCCGGCCTCGGCGAACAGGTCAGGATACTGCCCGGATGCGACCGCGCCCGGGCCGGCGGCCGCGGGCGGCGGCGTGGGCGTGGCCTGTGCCGTGGCTTCGCCCGACGCGCCGCAGGCGCACAGCGCAAGGCCCAGGAGCAGGGGCAGGGCGGCGACCAGGCGCCGGATCGGAAGACGTCGGTGCATGCAGCGGATCCCCTCCAGGAAAGCGCCGCCGACCATAGCAGAACCGCGCGCGGCTTCCAGCCGGAACGGCAGCGGCGGCCGACGGGCGGCGGCCGGCTGCGCGCGGCTACATCCGGAACACGCCGAAGCGGGCCGGCTCGATCGGCGCGTTGAGCGAGGCCGACAGGCCCAGGCCCAGCACCCGGCGGGTGTCGGCCGGGTCGATGATGCCGTCGTCCCACAGCCGCGCGGTGGCGTACCAGGGGCTGCCCTGGCGCTCGTATTGCTCGCGCACCGGCGCCTTGAACGCCTCCTCTTCCTCCGCGCTCCACTGGCCACCGCCGGCCTCGATCGCGTCGCGGCGCACGGTGGCGAGCACGCTGGCGGCCTGTTCGCCGCCCATCACGCTGATGCGCGCGTTCGGCCACATCCACAGGAAGCGCGCGCCGTAGGCGCGGCCGCACATGGCGTAGTTGCCCGCGCCGAAACTGCCGCCGATGACCACGGTGAACTTGGGCACGGACGAACATGCCACGGCGGTGACCATCTTCGCCCCGTCCTTGGCGATGCCGGCGTTCTCGTACTTGCGGCCGACCATGAAGCCGGTGATGTTCTGCAGGAACACCAGCGGGATGCCGCGCTGGTTGCACAGCTGGATGAAGTGCGCGCCCTTGAGCGCGCTCTCGCCGAACAGGATGCCGTTGTTGGCGACGATGCCCACCGGGCAACCGTGCACGTGGGCGAAGCCGGTGACCAGGGTCTTGCCGTAGCGGGCCTTGAACTCGTCCAGCTCGCTGCCGTCGACGATGCGCGCGATCACCTCGCGGATGTCGAACGGGCGGCGCGTGTCCTTCGGCACCAGGCCGTACAGCTCCTCGGCCGGGTACAGCGGCTCGCGCGGTTCGCGCAGCGCCACGGCGGGCTGCTTGCGGCGGTTGAGGTGGCCGACGATGCCGCGCGCGATCTCCAGCGCATGGCGGTCGTCCTCGGCGTAGTGGTCGGCCACGCCGGAGACCGAAGTGTGCACGTCGGCGCCGCCCAGCGCCTCGGCATCGACCACCTCGCCGGTGGCGGCCTTCACCAGCGGCGGGCCGCCGAGGAAGATCGTGCCCTGGCCGCGGACGATGATGCTCTCGTCGCACATCGCCGGCACGTAGGCGCCGCCGGCGGTGCAGCTGCCCATCACCACCGCGATCTGCGGGATGTCCTCCGCGCTCATCCGCGCCTGGTTGTAGAAGATGCGGCCGAAGTGCTCCTTGTCCGGGAACACCTCGTCCTGCAGCGGCAGGAAGGCGCCGCCGGAGTCGACCAGGTAGATGCACGGCAACCGGTTCTCGCGCGCGATCTCCTGCGCGCGCAGGTGCTTCTTCACCGTCATCGGGAAATAGGTGCCGCCCTTGACCGTGGCGTCGTTGGCCACGACCACCACTTCCTGGCCCATCACCCGTCCGATGCCGCAGACCATGCCGGCCGCGGGCGCGGCGCCGTCGTACATGTCCTCGGCCGCCAGCGGGGCGATCTCCAGGAACGGGGAGCCGGGATCGAGCAGGGCGTCGATGCGTTCGCGGACCGGCAGCTTGCCGCGTTCGACGTGGCGCTGGCGGGCTTTCTCGCCACCGCCCTCGGCGGCCCGTTGCAGGCGCTGGTGCAGTTCCTCGGCCAGTTGCCGGTGGTGGCTTTCGTTTTCGCGGAATTCGGGGGAGCGGGTATCGATCTGGCTGCGGAGGACGGGCATGGGAATCGTCGGTTAGGCGTGCCCGGAGGATAAGCCAGCGCGTCCCTGGCGCCTTCTGGCGCCGCAACACGGGCCGGCCGCGGCGCGGCCGGCCCGGATGGATCAGTCGTTGTCGGTGCGGGCGTCGGCCGCGGCCTCGCGCGCCTTGTCGGCGGTCGCGTCGGCGGCGTTGGCGGTGGCTTCGGCCGCGTCGGCGGCGGCTTCGCGGGTGGCGGCCTCGGCGCGCTGGCCGGCCTCGCGGGCGTGCACTTCGGCGTCGGCCGCGGCCTCGCGGGTGGCATCGGCGGCCGAACTGGCGGCCTCACGGGTAGCGGCGGCCGCGTGCTCGCCGGCCGCGGCGGCATGGTCGCCGGCGGCCGCGGCCTCGGCGCGGGCCTCCTCGCGCGAGGAGTTGTCGCAGGCGCCCAAGGCCAGGGCGAGGGCAGCGGCGGCGGGGATCAGCAGGATGCGGTTGCGGGTCATGGTCGACTCCTGTTCCGGGGAATGGGGCGCCAGGCTGGCGCGGCGGCAGCATTCCCCGGCCGCGGTGGGCGTGCCGTGAACCGGCTGAACAGTCCAGTCAGCAATAGGCTGGGACTATTGAACTGCCGTTCATCTGCGTATTCAGGTTTGGGGTCCGGAGGCCATTCCGCGGAAGCAGCTAAACGTTTTCATGCGCAGCTGGCAGCGCACCGTATGGAGCGGCGCAGGGGTGGCATGGCAGGCCCGCAGGCGCAGCCACGCCACGCTCCTACCGTTGGGGCCGCCAGTGGAGCGGGGCAATACGCGCGGGTGAGGCGTAGCGGGTAGGAGGCGCACGAGTACGGGATGTGCGGCCGAACGCCGCCTGCCTCGGGTCAGCCTGCCCGTTGCATGGATATCCGGCCAGCGTTGCGCCGGCCCATTCCGGTGGAAAACCGCAAGCGTGGAATATCGCGCGCATCCGCAAAGCGGGATCCGGATAAAGCGAAAGGCCGCCGGTTTCCCGGCGGCCTTCCGTGCAGCGTGCTGTAAAGCCTTATTACTTCTTGGCTTCTTCGGCAGCGTCCTTGGCCTGCTCGGCAACGTCGGCAGCAGCCTCGGCGGTATCGGCGGCAGCGTCGGCAGCGCCCTCGGTGGCAGCGCCCTCGGCCGAAGCGGCGGCGTCAGCGGCGGTGTCGGCAGCAGCAGCGGCCGAATCGGCGGCGACCTGGGCGGCGTCGGCAGCCTCGGAGCCCTCGGCGGCAGCGGCGTCGGCAGCAGCCTGAGCCTCGGCAGCAGCGGTGTCAGCGGCAGCAGCCGCGTCCTGCGCCTGCTCGGAGTTCGAGCACGCGGCCAGGGCCAGACCCAGGGCCAGGGCGATCAGCAGCTTGTTGATGCTCATGTTGGATATTCCTCGTCGTTTAGTTGGGCAACGCGCGATTGCGCGCCGCCAACATGATGACAAGGCCGTTTCTGCTGTCAAGCAGCAACAGGTGAGTTTCGTAAAGAGCTCGTGAAAAACGATTACACCATTTCCAGAGCGATAGCGGTAGCCTCTCCTCCGCCGATGCACAGCGCGGCCACACCCTTCTTCAGGCCGCGCTTGCGCAGCGCGTTGACCAGGGTCACCACCAGCCGGGCGCCGGTCGCGCCGATGGGATGACCCAGGGCGCAGGCGCCACCGTTGACGTTGATCCTGTCGTGCGGGATGCCCAGCTCGCGGATCGGGGCCATGGCCACCACGGCGAAGGCCTCGTTGATCTCGAACAGGTCCACGTCGCCGACCTGCCAGCCCACCTTGTCCAGCAGGCTGGAGATGGCGCCCACCGGGGCGGTGGTGAACCACTCCGGCTGCTGCGAGAAGGTGGCATGGCCGACGATCCGCGCCAGCGGCTGCAGGCCGCGGCGGGCGGCGTCATCGGCCGACATCAGCACGGTGGCGGCGGCGCCGTCGGAAATGGAGGAGGAGCTGGCCGCGGTGACCGTGCCGTCCTTCTTGAATGCCGGCTTGAGGGTCGGGATCTTGTTGATGTCGGACTTGCCCGGCTGTTCGTCGCTGGCGATCTCCACCTCGCCCTTGCGGGTGGCGACCTTGACCGGGACGATCTCGCCCTCGAACGCGCCGCTGGCCTGCGCCGCCTGCGCGCGCCTGACCGACTCGATCGCGTAGGCGTCCTGCTCCTCGCGGGTGAAGCCGTACTTCTCCACGGTCTTCTCCGCGAACACGCCCATCGACTGGCCGTCGTACGGGTTGGTCAGGCCGTCCCAGGCCATGTGGTCCACCGCCTGGAAACCGCCGTAGCGGTTGCCGGTGCGGGAGTTGGGGATCATGTGCGGCGCGTTGCTCATCGACTCCATGCCGCCGGCGACCACGACCGAGGCCGAGCCGGCCTTGATCAGGTCGTGGCCGAGCATGATCGCCTTCATGCCCGAGCCGCACACCTTGTTGATGGTGGTGCAGCCGGCGGAGGTCGGCAGGCCGGCGGCCAGCGCCGCCTGGCGGGCCGGCGCCTGGCCGAGGTTGGCCGGCAGCACGCAGCCCATGATCACTTCCGACACATCGGCCGCGGGCACGCCCGACTGCTCCAGCGCCGCGCCGATCGCGGCCGCGCCCAGGGTGGGCGTGGGCACGCCGTTGAACTGGCCGAGGAAGGAACCGATGGCGGTGCGTTTGGCGGCGACGATCACGATGTCGGACATGGGGGTGCCTCGCAAAGGGTGAGCCGCGATTATCCGCACACCCGGCAGGGGCGCGCCACACCCACGGTGGCAGGCGACAAGCCGCGCACGCTTGCGGTATAGAACGGCCGTGGCGGCGTCCGCGCCACGCCTTCGGGGAGAACACGATGCAGGGAAGTGCCCGACATCCTTCCGGCGCCGTACGCGTGCTGCTGGCGACCGCCGTGGCCATCGCCCTGGCCGCCTGCGGTGGCGGGGGAGGCGGCGGCAATGTCCGCCCGGGCAATCCGTCGACGCCCCCGCCGCCTTCCAGCGACGTCCCGCAGCCGGCCGCGGACGCGCACCTGGCCATCACCAACGCCAGCGCCCGGCAACGTGGCGGCCTTACCGGTGCCGGCTATGCCATCGGCCTGATCGACACCGGCGTGAACCGCAACCACCCGGGCCTGGCCGGGCGGGTGGCGGCCAACCTCAACTACGTGGATCCGCAGGCGAACAACCTCGCGGTCGACGACGTGGTCGGCCATGGCACGACGGTGGCCCTGCTCGCCGCCGGCGTGCCGGTGGGGCCCTGGCCGGGTGGGGTGGCACCGGGGGCGACCATCCTCTCGGCGCGGGTCATCAACGACAGGCGCCCGGACGACGACGGCTCCGGCCGCGGCAACGAGGTCAGCGGCCCGCTGGGCCTGCGCCCGGTCCACGAGGACCTGGTCGCGCGCGGCATGCGCATCATGAACAACTCCTGGGGCGGGCTGTACTGGACCCGGGACAGCGTCACCGCGCAGATCGCCGAGGAGTACCGCTTCTTCATCCGCGACCACGACGGCCTGGTGGTGTTCGCCACCGGCAACGAGGGCCGCGCCAATCCCACCGATACCGCCTCGCTGCCCAGCCAGGCCGGGCCCAACGGCACCCGCCCGGCGGCCGACCTGGAACGTGGTTGGCTGGCGGTCACCGCGGTGGACACCAGCCGTCCCGACCGCCTGGCCTCCTACGCCAATGCCTGCGGCCTGGGCCGCGACTACTGCCTGGCCGCGCCCGGCACCTCGGTCTACCCCGGGCACGACGCCACCGCGGGCAACACCACTTATTACTATGGCTCCGGCACCTCGTACGCGGCGCCGCTGGTGTCCGGCGCCGCAGCCCTGGTGTGGGAGAAGTTCCCGTACTTCGACAACGACCTGGTCCGCCAGACCTTGCTGGGCACGGCCACCGACATCGGCGCGCCCGGCCCGGATGCGGTGTTCGGCTACGGCCTGCTGAACGTGGCGCGCGCCCTTGGCGGGCCGGCGAAGTTCGACTGGGGCGACGTCGAGGTGAGCTTCGAGGGCGAATCGGCCTGGAGCAACCCGATCAGCGGCGCCGGCGGCCTGGTCAAGCGCGGCAGCGGCACCCTGGTGCTGGAGAAGCCGTCCACCTACACCGGCGCTACCCGGATCGAACAGGGCGTGCTGCGCGCGCCCGGTGGCCTGTCCGCCTCCGACGTCCACGTGGCCAGCGGCGCGCGGCTGGAGCGCGTCACCGAACTGGGCGCGGACCTGGTCAACGCCGGCACCGTCGTGGTCGACGGCGGCGGCAGCGCGCAGGGCGCGCCGTTGGTGGTGATGGGCGACTACACCCAGCAGGCCGGCGGCCGCCTGACCCTGGTGCTGGGCAATGGCGGCATGCAGGTGCGCGGCCGCGCCACCATCGAGGGCGGCGACGTGCAGGTCATCGGCCAGCGCCAGGGCTACGTGATGCAGGTGCGCGAGGACGTACTGTCCGCCGAGGGCGGCCTGGCCGGCCGCTTCGACGGGCTGGGCGCGGGCCCGGGCGTGTTCCTGGACGCCTCGCTGGTGTATGGCGGCAGCAGGGTGTGGATGGAACTGCGCCGGGTGGACGTGGCCGCCACCGCCGCCGCGCTGGGCATCGGCGATCCGGCCGCGCTGGGCGCGGCCCGGCGCCTGGAATCGGCGTTCTCGAGCCTGGACCAGAACGGCGTGCCGGCGGCGGCCGGCGCGGATTTCGAGCGCATTGCCGGTGCCATCCAGCGCACCGAGGACGCACAGTCGGCGGCCGCCACCCTGCGCAGCCTCTCCGGCGAATTGCATGCCGCGGCCATGGCCGCCACCTTCGACAGCCTGGACCTGGGCCGGCGCACGTTGTCCTCGCGCCTGGACCAGCTGGCCGGCGGCGCCCAGAGCAGCGGCAGCTGGATCGAATCCCTGGGGGCACCGGCGCTGGCCGGCGGCGCGCACGGCGATGCCCGGGTCAGCGGCTGGATGGCAGGCCACGATCTGCGCCTGGACGGGCGCAGGTTTGCCGGCCTGGCCGTGGCCGAAACCCATGGCGACAGCCGCCTGCGCGCGCTCGGCGACCGCAGCCGCGAGCGCCAGGCGCAGGTGCAGGCCTATGCCGGCGTGCACGGCGAGCGCGCCTACCTGGCCGGGCAGTTCGGCAGCGGCCAGTGGCAGCGCCGCACCGACCGCCAGCTGCTGGCCGGTGCCAGCCGCCACGCCGTGCATGCCGGTTACGACGGCCGCTTTGCCGTGGCCGCGCTGGAAACCGGCTGGCGCTTCGGCACCGGCGCCAGCGGCCTGGTGCCGTATCTGGGCCTGGAATACGCGCAGGTCCAGAGCGACGGCTTCCGCGAGCAGGGTGCCGCCGGCTTCGGCCTGCGCAGCGCCGCGCTCGATGCCCGCCGCAGCCAGGGCCTGGCCGGCCTGCGCGCGTTCGGCCATTTCGGCGCGTGGCAGCTGCAGGGGCATGCGGAGTGGCAGCACACCCTGTCCAGCGCCGGGCTGGCGCCGCTGGCCAGCTTCGTCGGCGTCGATGCCTGGTCGCCGCTGGCCGCGGCTGATCCGACCCGCGGCGGTGGCCTGTTCGGCTTGAGCGCGCGCACCCGGCTCGGCCGTCACGCGCAGCTGGGCTTCAGCTTCGACCAGCGCTTCGGACCGCGCGGTGACGCACGCCAGGCCAGTCTCCAGTACGCCGTGGACTTCTGAAACGCCGCGCGTGGCCGGCGGCGTTTCCGCCGCACTTCAATGGCGCAGCCGCTTGGCCCGGGCAGGCGGCGCGCACCGCGCCGCCGCAGTACCCGGGCGCCGGCGAGGTCTGGCGCGTCGCCACGCGCTGTGGGCTTGCCGCAGGACTGGTCCGGGGGCGACTCCCGTGCGCAAGTCGCCGGATGCGGCCTTCGGCCCTGTCCGGGCCATGCGGGCCAGGCTCAGCCGCGGCCCTCGAACAGTTCCCGGCCAATCAGCATGCGCCGGATCTCGTTGGTGCCGGCGCCGATCGAATAGAGCTTGGCGTCGCGCAGGATGCGCCCGGTGGCGTACTCGTTGATGTAGCCGTTACCGCCCAGGGCCTGGATGCCTTCCAGCGCCACCTGCACCGCCGCCTCGGAGGCGTGCAGCAGGCAGGCCGCCGCGGCGGCGCGCGAGCGCCGGCCTTCGTCGAAATCGCGCGCCACCTGGTAGGCGAAGGCGCGGCTGGACTGCAGCGCGGTGTACATGTCGGCGATCTTGCCCTGCATCAGGCCGAAGGTGCCGATCGCCGCGTCGAACTGCTTGCGCTCGCGCACGTAGGGCAGGGCGATGTCGAGCGCCGCCTGCATCAGCCCGATCGGGCCGCCGGTCAACACCAGGCGCTCGGTGTCCAGGCCGCTCATCAGCACGCGCACACCCTGGTTGACCTCGCCCAGCACGTTTTCCTGCGGGATCTCGCAGTTGTCGAACACCAGCTCGCAGGTGTTGGAGCCGCGCATGCCCAGCTTGTCCAGCTTCTGCGCGGTGGAGAAGCCGCGCATGCCACGCTCGACGATGAAGGCAGTCATGCAGCGGCTGCCGGCCTCCTTGCCCGCGGTGCGCATGTACACCAGCAGCACGTCGGCTTCCGGGCCGTTGGTGATCCACATCTTGCTGCCATTGGCGATCCACACCCCGTCGCGCAGCTCGGCGCTGCAGCGCATGGAGCCGACCACGTCCGAGCCGGCGCCCGGCTCGCTCATCGCCAGCGCGCCCTTCCATTCGCCGCTGCAGAGCTTCGGCAGGTACTTGCGGCGCTGGGCCTCGTTGCCGTTGAGGAACAGGTTGGACACGCACAGGTTGGAGTGCGCGCCGTAGCTGAGCCCCACCGACCCGGAGGCGCGCGAGATTTCCTCCATCGCCACCAGGTGGGCGAGGTAGCCCATGCCGCTGCCGCCGTATTCCGGGGCGACGGTCATGCCCAGCAGGCCCAGCTCGCCCAGCTTGGGCCACAGGTCCTGCGGGAACGCGTTGTCGTGGTCGATCTGCGCCGCGCGCGGCGCGATCTCGCTTTCGGCGAAACGCTGGACGGCCTCACGCAGCGCGTCGATTTCCTCCCCAAGCTGGAACGCTCGCATCGGCCGCCTCACTCCCTGATTGTTTCATTTGAACCTAGTGTAGTGCGGGACGCGAAAGCGTCATGTGCGGGCGCAACAAACGCCGCCGGGATGGGGGTTCTCCGCTGCCCGGCAGCCATGCACACAGCCCGGACAAGGCCCACGGCCACACCCGGAAAGGCAGCCGGTCACCCGTAGCAGGCGCATCGACCCTATGCGTACGCAGGCACATATGCCGGCAAGGCCACAGGCCGCACCGGGACCCCGAATCCCGAATCCCGAAAAAAAGGCCCGGAACCCGGGCCTTTTTTTCCTCAGTGCTGCTCGCCGCGCAGATGCCCCATGCGCGGGGCCGAGCGGCCCATCGGCAGCTTGAGCTTGCCGATCGCCGACAGGCGCGCCTCGGCGATGCGGTCGGCGGCGTACTGCGGGCTGATGTTCTCGCGCTCGGACAGGTCGAAGATCTTCGCCACGTTGTGGTAGATGCTGCGGATCAGGCGCATCGCCCGCTCGCGGTTGTAGCCGTCGATCTCCAGCGACACGTTCATCACGCCGCCGGCGTTGACCGCGTAGTCCGGCGCGAACAGGATGCCGCGCCGGTGCAGCTCGTCGCCCACCGCATGGCTGGCCAGCTGGTTGTTGGCCGAGCCGCACACGATCTTCGCCTTGAGCCGCTCGATGGTCTCCATCGTCAGCGCGCCTTCCATCGCGCACGGCGCGAACACGTCGGCGGCCACGTCGTAGATCTCGTCCACGCCGACCGCCTCCACCCCGTACTCGGACACCGCGTACTCCACGCGTGCCGGGTCCAGGTCGGTGACGAACAGCTTGGCCCCGCGCTCGCGCAGCAGCTTCACCAGCTCCATGCCGATATGGCCCAGGCCCTGCACCGCGATGCTGGTCTTGCCGATTTCCTCGTGGCCCAGCTTGCGCTGCAGGCTGGCCATCAGCGCCTGCAGGGTTCCGTAGGCGGTGAACGGGGCCGGGTCGCCGGAGCCACCGTGGACCTGGTGCACGCCGGTGACGTACTCGGTCTCCAGGTACACCAGCTCCATGTCGTTGACGTCCGTGCCCACGTCCTCGGCGGTGATGTAGCGCCCGCCCAGCGCATCGACCGCGCGGCCGAAGGCGCGGAACAGGGCCTCGGTCTTGTCGGTCTTCGGGTCGCCCAGGATCACCGCCTTGCCGCCGCCGATGTTCAGGCCGGCCAGCGCGTTCTTGTAGGTCATGGTGCGGCTCAGGCGCAGCACGTCGCGCACCGCGTCGGCCTCGTCGGCGTAGTGGCGCATGCGCACACCGCCCAGGGCCGGGCCCAGCACGGTGCTGTGGATCGCGATGATCGCCTTCAGGCCCACGTCGGGGTTGTTGCAGAAGACCACCTGTTCGTGGCCGGAGGTGGCGAGGGTTTCAAACAGCATGGCGGGCTCCGCGTCGTCGGGTCGCGCGTGGCGGCGGGCCGGCCGGCACCGCCGGGCGCCGGGTCCGGAAACAAAAAAGCGACGTGGCCGGGTGGGGGAGGGCATGCGTCGCGGGTCACATTCTAAACCGGTTCCAACTCCGCTCCCGCGAAGGCTTGTCCGAACGAACGATCGTGCTATTTTGCGTTCCATGAACCTGCCCGCGCCTGCCACCGCCAAGGGAGCCCATACCCGCGACATGCTCCTGAGCCGCGCCTGCGAACTTGCGGCCCGGGTCGGGCTGGAGGGGGTGAGCATCGGCGAGCTGGCCAATGCCGCGGGCATGTCCAAGAGCGGCGTGTTCGCCCACTTCGGCTCGCGCGAGGACCTGGTGCGGCAGACCCTGGAATGGGCCGCTGCCGGCTTCACCGATCAGGTCCTGGTGCCGGCCCTGCGCCGGCCGCGTGGCCTGCCGCGGCTGCAGGCGGTCATCGAAGGCTGGATGGACTGGATCCTGGCCCATCCCGACGGCTGCGTGTTCCTCGGCGCGATCTCCGAGTACGACGGCCGCCCCGGCCCGATGCGCGAATTCGTCACCGAACTGATGGAGCGTTGGCGCGGCGTGGTCGAAACCGCGGTGCGCAAGGCCGTCGAGGAGGGCCACCTGCGCCCTGGCACCGACCCGAAGCTGCTGGCCTTCGAATTGCATGGCCTGATGTACGGCCTGCACCACGTACGCCTGCACGACCCGCAGGCCCCGGAACTGGCGCGCCGCGCCCTGCACGACCTGTTCGACCGCTACCGGGCCGATGCCGGCCCGGCCACTCCCCCCCGCTGATACGGAGCTGTGCCATGGATGCCGCAAAGCCTTCCTCTTTGCCTCAAAAAAGCACGATCGTTCGCAAATCCGGCGTCCCGCGCCCCCTGCGCTGGGCCTTCCGCGCCGGCAGCTGGCTGGCACCGCGCACCACCGTGCGCCATGCCTCGCGGCTGTTCGCCACGCCGCTGCCCAGCTCGCGCAGCCGCGCCCTGGCCGCCCCCTGCGACGACGCCCGCATCGGCCAGGTGGAAAGCGGCGGCCACGTGCTGACTACCTACACCTGGGGCGATCCGGCGTTGCAGCCCTATGTGCTGTTCGCGCATGGCTGGTCCAGCTTCGGCCTGCGCTGCCGGCCGTGGGTGGAGCCGCTGCGCGCGGCCGGCTACGCCGTGGTCGCCTTCGACCTGCCCGGGCACGGGCGCAACCCGCCATGCCAGACCAACCTGCCGGCCTGCGCCGCGGCGCTGGCCGACGTGGCCCGCCAGCACGGCCCGGCCGCTGCCCTTGTCGCGCACTCGATGGGCGGCGCGGCGGCGGTGCTGGCGCTGCGCGAAGGCGTGCGCGCCGGCCGGGTGGTGCTGCTGGCGCCGGCGGCGGACATGCGTGAGGCCGGCCACCGCTTCGGACGCACAATCGGCCTGAGTCCGCCGCTGGTGGCGCGCATGTTCGAGCGCTTCGAACGCCAGATCGGCATTGCCGTGGACCAGCTGGCCGCGCACCTGCACCTGCCCGCGCTGGGCGTGCCGGCGCTGGTCGTGCACGACGTGGAGGACGAGGACGTGCCGTGGGAGGAGGGCGAACGCTACGCCCGCCTGTGGCCGGGCGCGCGCCTGCTGAGCACCCGCGGCCTGGGCCACCACCGCATCGCCTCCGAACCGCAGGTGGTGGAGGCGGCGCTGCGCTTCCTGCGCGGCGAGGCGGTGGGCGAGCGGGTGGTGTCCTCGCCCAACCTGCCGTTCGGGCTCGCCTGAAACCATGTTTGACTTTATGTGAACCGCATCGCAGATTGCGCGCCGCACGGGGGGATCCGTCGGCGCGCCTGCGCGCCCAGCAACTGCCCGACCACACGCCGGCGCCGCCGGCGTGGTGGTCGCGCGCGGCTTTCCCCGGCCCGCCAGGGAATTGGCGGCCTGGTCCCCCTTCCGCACGGATGCGGGGATCGTCCACACCACAGGGGGGAAGCCCATGAACCGTCATGCAGTCGTCCTCGCCGCGCTGTTGCTGGCCGGCGCCACCCAGCCCGCGCACGCCCAGGCCGTGTCCCAGGCGTGGAAGCAGTACCGCGAAGGCCGCACCACCCAGGCGCCGCCGCCGCCGTCCGAGCCGGAGCTTCCGGCGGCGATGAGCCACCAGCAGGCCCAGTACTACCGCCCGGTGCAGCGCGACGGCAGCGGCTTCTTCGTTGGCGCCCAGCTCGGCAAGGGCTGGATCTACGAGGAGATCGACCAGGACGCGGTTTCGTTCAACGCCGGCTACCGCTGGCAGGCGGGTCCGGTCGCGCTGCTGGGCATCGAGGTGGGCGCCGGCCGCCTGGCCGACACCCGCTGGCAGGGGATCCATTTCGATGAGGTGAAGTTCCGCAGCATCGGCTTCAATGGCCGCTTCAACTTCGGCCGCCACAACCCGTGGTACGGCATCGTCCGTGCCGGCTACTGGGCCGCCGACGTGGGCGAGGGCGAGTGGGCCGGGGAAGTGGATGGCGGCTACGTCGGCATCGGCGTCGGCGTGGACCTGGGCCGCAACGCCAACCTCAACCTGCTCTACACCAGCTACGTCTACGCCAGCTCCTACTACTGGGCCGACTACGAGTTCAACCGCGCCGACACCGTGACCGTCGGCATCGAAGCGCGGTTCTGATCGCGATCACTGGCGGCATATAGCCCGGGCAGGCGGAACGCACCGCGCCGCTACAGTGCCGGGGCGATGGCGGGGCCCGACGCGTCGCCAACGCGCTGCGGCGGAGTCCCGGATGCGGCCTTCCTTATCCGGGCTAGGCGTAGGCGTCGCATTTCAATGGCCGGGGCCGCGAGGGCGGCCCCGATGCCATCGCACATCGATGACGCAGGGCGCGGCCCGCCGCTGCTGCCGGGGAACCGCCGCCGGACGGCGTTGGCGGACGACTTCGCGTGCATGGCGGGATCCCGGGTGCCATCCGGCCTTATCCGGCCGCCGCCGCGATGCAGGGCGTCGCCATCGCACCTGCGCGAAAGTCACGCTGCACCGCGCCAATCCGTTTCGGATGCAAGCACTAGAATCGGGTCGAATCCCGACTTTCCGGTGACGCATACGCATGAGCACGCCCGCCAGCCATCTCCAGGGCGCACGCCCCGAAGCCCACGCCGACACCACGCCGCTGCGCTTCGTGACCGCGGCCAGCCTGTTCGACGGCCACGACGCGGCGATCAACATCATGCGCCGGCTGATCCAGGCCCAGGGCGCTGAAGTGATCCACCTCGGCCACAACCGCAGCGTCGAGGACGTGGTCCGCGCCGCGCTGCAGGAAGACGCCGACGCCATCGCCCTGTCCAGCTACCAGGGCGGCCACGTCGAGTACTTCAAGTACATGGTGGACATGCTGCGCGAGAAGGGCGCCTCGCACATCCGCGTGTTCGGCGGCGGCGGCGGCACCATCACCCCCGAGGAAATCCGCGAGCTTGAGGCCTACGGCGTCGAGCGCATCTACCACCCCAACGACGGAATGAAGATGGGGCTGGTGGAAATGATCGGGGATGTGGTTGCGCGCGCCAAGCGCGCGCGTGATTCGTCATTGGTGGCTGGTGATCCGCAAGGGCACGACGCGGCCGACGAGTTTGCGATCGCCCGCATGCTCTCGAGGATCGAGGACGGCGCCTTCTCCGAATCCGAGCTGGCCCTGATGCGCCGGGGCTGGGCTGCCGCTCCCAGCGAATCACGAACCACGAATCACCAGTCACGCCCGACCACGCCAGTGGTCGGCATCACCGGCACCGGCGGCGCCGGCAAGTCCTCGGTCACCGACGAGCTGCTCAACCGCTTCCTGGCCTGCTTCCCGCAGATGCGCATCGCGGTGCTGTCGGTGGACCCGACCCGCCGGCGCACGGGCGGGGCGCTGCTGGGCGACCGCATCCGCATGAACTCGCTGCGCAGCCACCGCGTGTACATGCGCTCGATGGCCACCCGCCGCCAGCACAGCGCCACCAACACCGTGCTGCGCGACTGCATCGGCTACCTGCGCTCGCTGGATTTCGACCTGGTGATCGTGGAGACCGCCGGCATCGGCCAGTCCGACTCGGAGATCGTCGACCTGGTCGACTTCCCGGTGTACGTGATGACCTCCGACTACGGCGCCGCCAGCCAGCTGGAGAAGATCGACATGCTCGACTTCGCCGAACTGGTGGTGCTGAACAAGTACGACCGCCGCGGCGCCGAGGACGCCCTGCGCGACGTGCGCAAGCAGTGGAAGCGCAACCGCAACGCCTTCCAGGTGCCGGACGAGGAGATCCCGGTCTACCCGACCATCGCCAGCCAGTTCAACGATCCCGGCGTGAGCTGGATGTTCGCCAACCTCTGTCGCCTGCTGCGTGGGAAACTGGACTCCGCCCTTGGTTCTGCTGTCGGCTCCCCCCGCTGCGACTTCAACCCCAGCATCGACACCTCGCTGAAGGAACCGCGGGCCACCGTGCTGATCCCCGGCAACCGCGTGCGCTACCTGGCCGAGATCGCCGAGCAGGGCAGGGCGATCAACCGCCGCATCGAAAGCGAGGCCGAGACCGCCGCCCGCGCCCAGCACTACTGGGAAGCCCTGCGCGAGCTGGGCGACCCGCTGCTGCCCGAGCCGCTGGCGCTCTACGACGGCGCCGCCCTGCAACCCCCGTCCTCCGGGGAGGCTGTCGAAGCCGACCGCAGCCTGCTCACCCTGCGCCAGCGCTACAACGACGCCATCCAGTCGCTTTCCAGCGATTCCCAGCGCCTGCTGCGCGAGTGGCCGCAGCGGCTGAAGTCGATCACCGACGAGGTCAACGAGTACCAGGTCCGCGGCAGGACCATCCGGGTCGAGAACTACCGTGAGTCCCTCAGCCACCAGAAGATCCCGAAGATCGCCGCGCCGCGCTTCAGGTCCTGGGGCGAGCTGCTGACCTTTCTCGGCAAGGAGAACCTGCCCGGCAGCTACCCGTACACCGGCGGCGTCTACCCGTACCGCCGCACCGGCGAGGATCCGATCCGCATGTTCGCCGGCGAGGGCACGCCCGAGCGCACCAACCGCCGCTTCCACTACCTGTCCGCCGGGCAGCCGGCCGCGCGCCTGTCCACCGCGTTCGACTCGGTGACCCTGTACGGCGAGGACCCGGCGCCGCGCCCGGACATCTACGGCAAGATCGGCAACTCCGGCGTCAACGTGCCCACGCTGGACGACATGAAGAAGCTGTACTCCGGCTTCGACCTGTGCGCGCCGAACACCAGCGTGTCCATGACCATCAACGGCCCGGCGCCGATCATCCTGGCGATGTTCATGAACACCGCCATCGACCAGCAGGTGGAGAAGTACCTGAAGGCCGACCCGGACCGCTGGGCCGAGGCGAAGCGGAAGATGGACGCCTTCTTCGAAGGCCGCCAGCGCCCGCGCTACCACGGCGACCTGCCGCCGGGGAACGACGGCCTCGGCCTGGGCCTGCTGGGCGTCACCGGCGACCAGCTGGTGGACCGCGAGACCTACGAGAAGATCAAGGCACAGACCCTGCGCACCGTGCGCGGCACCGTGCAGGCCGACATCCTCAAGGAAGACCAGGCCCAGAACACCTGCATCTTCAGCACCGAGTTCGCCCTGCGCATGATGGGCGACATCCAGCAGTACTTCGTCGACCACCAGGTCCGCAACTTCTACTCGGTCTCCATCTCCGGCTACCACATCGCCGAGGCCGGGGCGAACCCGATCAGCCAGCTCGCCTTCACCCTCAGCAACGGCTTCACCATCGTCGAGTACTACCTTGCCCGCGGCATGCACATCGACGACTTCGCGCCCAACCTGAGCTTCTTCTTCAGCAACGGCATGGACCCGGAGTACACCGTCATCGGCCGCGTCGCCCGGCGCATCTGGGCCCGCGCCATGCGCGAGCGCTACGGCGCCAACGAACGCTCGCAGATGATGAAGTACCACATCCAGACCTCCGGCCGTTCCCTGCACGCGCAGGAGATCCAGTTCAACGACATCCGCACCACGCTGCAGGCCCTGTACGCCCTGTTCGACAACTGCAACAGCCTGCACACCAACGCCTACGACGAGGCCATCACCACGCCCACCGAAGAGAGCGTGCGCCGCGCCGTGGCCATCCAGATGATCATCAACAAGGAGCTGGGCCTGAACTTCATCGAGAACCCCTGGCAGGGGAGCTTCGCGGTGGAGTACCTGACCGACCTGGTGGAGGAGGCGGTCTACAAGGAGTTCGAGGCCATCAGCGAGCGCGGCGGCGTGCTCGGCGCCATGGACACCATGTACCAGCGCGGCAAGATCCAGGAAGAGAGCCTGTACTACGAGCATCGCAAGCACGACGGCAGCCTGCCCCTGGTCGGCGTCAACACCTTCCTGCCCAAGGAACACGCCGGCGAAGTGGCCACCGAGATCGAGCTGATCCGCTCCACCGAGGCCGAGAAGGCCCAGCAGATCGCCAACGTCCGCGCCTGGCAGGCCAACCGCAACGTACTTGCGCCGGAGGGCGAGACGGGCCACGCCCACGTGGTCGAGGACAGCACCGTCGCCGACGTCCACGCCGGCCACGGCCTGGCGTATCTCCAGCACACCGCGCGCCGTAGGGGTAACGTCTTCGAGGCGCTGATGGAAGCCGTCAAGACCCACTCACTGGGGCAGATCAGCCACGCGCTGTACGACGTGGGTGGGGAATATCGGCGGAATATGTGAGACCAAGCGGGTGCGCTTAGATCGATGGCGAGCTTAGGACGGTTCGATCCGCAAAGAGCTCAAGGGGGGAGGCTATGCGGTTAATCGATGTGCGTATTAGGAACTTTCGCAGCGTCGCGGAAGAGCAGACCATACCCATTGGCGCGGGTATGACGCTGGTCGGCCCAAACAACTCGGGCAAGACAAACGTGCTCCGGGCGGTTCAGATGCTCTTTACTGGACACGACAATGTCCTCGGCTACAGTCGCGCCCGAGACCTCCATTCTAAGGCGGGAAAAGAGCGGACCACGATTACTGTTCGCTTTGACGGCGATCCAGCTGGGGCTGAGGGATGGTTCTTTGATGAGTTGGATGTCTTGCACAAATTACAGGGCACTAAGCGCACATCGAATGAGGCGACGCTCCACCTCTATTTTTCCGAGACTGATACGCCTGTTTATAACTTCTTTCCAAACGTTAAGCGTCCAACCGAGAGAAAGAAGGCGGTTCGATATTCGTCTGTTGCTAGAAAGCTCGTATCGCGTTTCTTAGAAAGCTTTGCTGTCCACTACGTCCCTTCTGACAAGTCGGTTGATTTCCTATACCGAGACCTCGTGACGCCTTTTCTTCGGGAAACGCTCGCGCCCGTGTTAGATGTGCATCGCGAAGACCTGCAGTTGAAACTAGATGAAGCTGGGGCCCATGTCTCGGCTGCGCTCAAGGCTGCAGGCTGCGACGGCATCGTCGCTGGCTTCCACGTTCCCGATGGGAGCATTGCTTCGTTATTAAGCCATTTCGATTTTAGCTTGGCAGATCCGTTGCCGACGCCGTATGCAAGGAAAGGAATGGGAATACAAGCTGCCTCCATATTTGCGGCAATGACCTGGATTACCAAGCAGGAGCGTTCGGCCGGCAAGAACGTTGTGTGGCTCCTTGAGGAGCCGGAGTCCTATCTCCATCCATCTCTGTCGGCTGCCTGTGCGCGGCTGCTGCAACAACTTGGTGCCGATGCATCTGTGTTGAGGACGACGCACTCGCTGTCGTTCGTTCCAAACGATCCGCGGTTTGTTCGCGGAGCCGAAAGAGTAGGCGACAAGACTGTTATCGCGACATACAAAACATCGTTTGAAGCTGGCGCCAGCATCCGGAAATCGCTTGGTGTGAAGTTCAGTGACTATTATGGTTTGACCGAGGCGAACGTGTTTTTCGAGGGCCCTTCGGATCGCGAGTTGATCTCTTGGGTGCTCACTAAGGTGCCGAGCGCGGATTATCCATTCCTAAGGAAGGCGCAGCTACAAGATTTCGGTGGCGTGAAACATTTGTCGGGATTTCTGCGGGCAACGTATGCCCTCTTTTGTAAAGAGGTGGCATCTGTTTCCGTGTTTGATGGGGACGATGCCGGAGTCAAGGAGCGCAAGGATCTCCAGCAGTATTTCGGTCAGAAGAAGGTGCAATTTCGGGCCAATGAAGAGTTCGTGTCTGTTCGGGATCGATTTGCGATCGAGGGCCTTTTTCCTGACGCGTGGCTTATCAGTCTTTACAGCTCAAGACCTGGTTGGTTCGAAACTTTCTCAGTAGATGCGAGTGGCAGCCTTGAGCCCTTCAAGGTGAAGGACGACCGAAAGGGCGACGTCATCAAGGCACTTCGCGCCGTAGCGGATAGTCAGGCCGACCTCGCGTGGGCTGAGCGATTTATTAGTGTCTTGGCCGCGATCGATGGTGCGTTGCAGCGGCAGATCAAGTCGCTGTAGATGAGACCGAGGTCAGCTTGGAGCGACCTCGGTTCTTCGGACAGGGGGCCAAGGACACATACCCCCAGGCGGTTGTGCTTCTCTTCGTACTGGCGGCCAGCGCTTCGATCTGTCTCCGGAATCAATCGTGCCGGAGCCTTTGTTCTGGCGCGTGTGGTCGCGTAGTCCATCTTCCGCCCCTGGTCGAATGCATCGCGAAATCTGCGCAGTACGCGAACTGGCAGGCGGGATTCGGCAACATCCCGCCGTGGACGGGCGCTAAGATTGCTCCATCCGCGACGTGCCAACCGCCCGTTCACCGGCGTACCGCCTGGCCACCGCGGGCCACGGCACGTCCCAGGTCGAACTTCGCCGGCCAGGCGGCTGTGCGTGGCGTCCATTGGGACGTTGACGGGACGTCGGGTCGGTAGGACGCAGTGCCGCGGCTCATCCCTGCCATGTCCAGATTGGCATCTTTCAGGGCGTTATTCGCATGGCTGTGGCCGGGGAGCGGCCGCACGGCCGTGGCTATCCTATGCCGGCGCGGGGCGATGCCCCTGGCCGCGGCGCGGCGGCAGCTGGCGCCGTGCCCGCAGCAACCCGAACGGACCATGGGGAGGTGAGGACTGATGGAGCATCAACACAAGGTGGACCTGACGCGGCGCAACCTGTTGCTGGGCTCGGCGGCGCTGGGCGCGGCGGCGTGGCTTCCGCCGGTGTTCGCGGCCTCCGGTGGCATCCGGGCCACGATCGATACCGGGGCCACGCGTCCGCCCATTTCGCCGATGATCTACGGCGGTTTCATCGAGCATATCGGCAACCTGATCAACCACAGTCTGTGGAGCGAGACGCTCGACGACCGCAAGTTCTATTACGGCGTCCTGGCCGAGCGTCCCCGCAAGCCGGACGATCGCCGCGGCGCGATGGGCTTCATGGAAAAGTGGGTGGCCGTCGGGCCGGTCTCCGCCATCGCGCTGGATACCGAACGCCCGTACGTGGGCGAGCACAGCCCGGTCGTCACCGTCGACGGCTCGCAGGAGCGGGGGATGGTGCAGCACGGCCTGGCCCTCAAATCCGGTACGCCTTACGACGGCCGCATCGTCCTGTGGGCCGACCCGGGCGTGACTGTCACCATCAGGCTGGTCCGCGGAGATGGCGGCCAGACACTCTCCACCCGGGTGCGCGCGTCGTCGCAGTGGCAGACGCAACGCTTCCGTTTCGAGCCTGGCATGGACACCACCGAGGCGCGGCTGGAGATCGTCGGCCAGGGCCGTGGCCGCTTCGGCGTGGGCGCGGTGTCGCTGATGCCGGCGGACAACGTGCGCGGGTTCCGCGCCGACACCGTGGCGCTGATGAAGCAGATGAACTGCCACATCCTGCGGATGCCGGGCGGCAACTTCATCTCCGCGTACGACTGGGAGAACACCATTGGCGACCCCGACCGGCGCCCGCCCGTCCTGGACCCGGTGTGGAACGCGGTGCAGCCCAACGACGTGGGCGTGGACGAGCTACTGCAGCTGTGCGAGCTGATCGGATGCGAGCCGTTCTGGTGCGTGAACACCGGCTTCGGCGATCCGCGCTCCGGCGCCCAGCTGGTCGAGTACGTCAACGGCAGCGCCGACACCGAGTGGGGCGCGAAGCGGGCGGCTAATGGCCGCATCAAGCCCTATGGGGTCAAGTACTGGGCGGTGGGCAACGAGATGTACGGCCACTGGCAGTACGGGCACATGGCCCGTGACCAGTACACGGTCAAGCACAACATGTTCGTGGACGCCATGCGCAAGGTGGACCCGGACATCTACATCGTGGCCCCCGGTGGTTTCGTCGACGAGATGACCACCGGCCAGGGCATCTTCATCGAAGGCCAGCCGCAGGTGCATGTCGGCTCCGATCGCGACTGGGCCTACGGCATGTTCAAGGACAGCTGGGGCAGGTTCGACGCGCTGGGCACCCACGCCTATCCGCCGGCTGGCAAGCGCTTCGACCTGGCCACCGGCAAGCTGGTGGATGTGACCCAGACGCTCAACGAGTGGGTGCACCAGATGCCCGACCGCATCCGCACCATGGTGGACGCTTGGGAGCAGTACAAGAAGCACTTCCCGGAACTGGAGAAGGGCAGCGTCAAGGTGTTCTTCGACGAATGGGCCTTCCATTTCGAGGACGACCTCAAGGGCGCCCTGGCGATTGCCGCCGCGTTCCACGAGTTCTTCCGCCACACCGACTTCATCGCGATGGCCGGTTTCACCATGGCCACCGGCTGGCTGAACTTCGACCGCACGCGCTCGCAGATCAGCATCAAGGGGCGGATGTTCCAGTTCTACCAGGAGCGCTTCGGCACCGTGCCGGTGGCGGTCAACGGCAACTCGCCCACGCCCGCGCCGAAGTACCCGGTCGGCGGCGACCAGCCCAGCGTCAATACTGGCGGCGACACGTATCCGCTGGACGTGTCCGCAGCGCTGACCGCCGATGGCCGGACCCTGGCCGTGGCCGTGGTCAACGGCACCGAAGCGCCGCACAGCTTCTCGCTCGCGCTGCAGGGCTTCAGGCCCAAGGCGGCGGGGCGCTGCTGGAAGTTCAGCGGCCCCGGCCCGGACGCGAAGAATCCGCTGGGGGAGCCGGAGCAGGTCGGTGCCAGGGAGTCCACGTTCGACGCCTCGGCCGGCTCCCTGACCATCGCCCCGGCAAGCGTGGAGATCTATCACTTCGAGCGGGCCTGACCGCGGCAGGGCGTGTCCGGCTGGTTAGCCGGGCACGCGCCGCGTGGAAAGCATCAACCGCAAGAAGCACGTCCCGCCGCGCATTGCCCCGCATTTCCCCATGACACCTGCACTTGGCTAAACGGCACGGGCAGGCCATGCTGCCCCCTCGTCCCATGTCTACCGGTATCTCATGACCCGTCGATTCACTCAGGCTGTCCTGACTTCCGCCCTGATCCTGGGCCTCGCCGGCTGCGATTCTCCCCCGGCGCCCGATGCTGCCGCCGAGGTGGCTCAGCCGCAGGCCGGACAGGCCGCCGCCGGGCAGGCCAAGCCGCCGATCTCCAAGTTCAAGGCCTACACCCGGCGTTTCGAGGGCGAGGCCCTGCTCACCCAGAGCCATGCCACCGGCCACGTCGGCGACCTGTTCTTCACCCACTGGAAGGACGGCGGCGAAGCCTCGTTCAAGCTGGACGAGCAGGGCAACTTCAGGATCGACTGGGTGGGCGGCGACTACAACTACGTCGGCGGCCCGGGCTGGGAACGTGGCGACCGCAACCGCGTGATCGGCTACCACCTCAACGAGGATTCCGGCGCCAGCTACGTCACCCTGTATGGCTGGGGCTACAACAAGGACATGGACCCGAGCGATCCGGCCCACCTGGTGGAGTACTACGTGGTCCAGCGCGGCGTCCGCACGCCGGGGCAGGGGGGCGAGGAGGGCGTGAGCTTCACCAGCAATGGCGTGGAGTACACCACGATCCGCACCGTGCGCACCCAGAAGCCTTCGATCAACAACACCGCCACGTTCTACCAGTACTGGAGCAGGCCCAAGGAGCAGCTGCCGCTGGGCCAGGACCACAAGATCATCTTCGCCGACCACGTCGCCGCCTGGGAGCGCAATGGCTGGAAGCTGCCGGACATGGACAACTTCGACGCCAGCGACGATCCCACGTACCAGGTCTTCGCGGTGGAGGTCTTCATGGTGGAAAAGGGCGGCACCGTGTCGGGGCGGGTGTGGGAGGAGGCTCCGTAAGGAAGGAGTGCCCGATCCGGCCAGGCTGCGAAAGCAGGGGCCGGATCGGGGAGAGGGGCTTGGTTGCAGGGGGAGATGATGCGGGGGACGGGACTGGCGCCTTGGCTGGTGCTTGCACTGTCGCTGCTGGCCGCGGCGTGCGCGCAGGCGCAGACCGTGCGAGCGCAGGGGCCTCGCGGGGAATACAGGCCGCCGGCGTACGTGCCGCGGCAGCCACCCAACGTGATGGCGCGTGATACGACGCCCATGAACTGCGAGCAGTTCCGGAGCCACCCACATCCGCGCATGGTGGCCTTCTGCGAGGGGATCGAGCGCTCGCTGGTGCAGATGGACGCAAGGCTCCAGGGGCGGCCGGCGCCTTCGGGCAGCGTGATCGAACTGCCGCCGCTGGGGAGCGCCGAGGCCCGCCAGCTCGGGTATGCCTGCGTTGGCGGGCAGGCCATGCGCCGGCTGGAGGATGGCTGGGAGCAGGTCATGGCCCGGGACAGGGGCTGGCAGCGCTGCCGGGGCGGGTGAGCCGGCGGGCGGTGTCGCCCAGGCCAGGGCAGCCAGGCGTGGCGGGTGCGTTGCTCACGAGTGCGCTTCGCCTACCCGGGCTGCGAAGGTCGGATCCGGCGGCAATGTCGCGCCGCGTGGCGACGCGTCGGGCGCCGCCAGCGTGCTGGGCACTGTAGCGGCGCGGCGCGCTTCGCCTGCCCTGACTATGCGGAAGCGGTTTGCGAACGCGGGCAGTGCCCGGCGCTTGCCTGCGTCGATGTGCGGCGGCATCGCGCTGGCATGTCGTGGCGGGAATGTCCAGCGCTGTCTTTTCCGCGGGCACCGCAAGAAGGGCAAAAAACGCCTGCGCGGGGCCATGAATACGTATGCACAAGGCTTCCGCAAGTGTGACCGGCCACTACCATTGCCGCACGCTCCGGGCAGGTCCCGGGCGCTTAAAGGACCGGGCGATCGCAAGGCGACGTACCCGGCCATCGCACACCACTTCCTTGGAGAGGGGACATGCATCACAAGCGCAACATGCTTAGCGCGGCGCTGGCGTCTGCCATCGCGCTGAGCGCGGCCGGCGTGAACGCCCAGGACAACAGCGGCGACGCCACCAACCTCGATACGGTCACCGTCACCGGCATCCGTCGCGGCATCGAGAGCGCGATCTCGGTCAAGCGCGACTCCACCTCCATCGTCGAGGCGGTCTCGGCCGAGGACATCGGCAAGCTGCCGGACGTGAGCATCGCCGAGTCGATCGCGCGCCTGCCGGGCCTGGCGGCGCAGCGCGTCGCCGGTCGCGCCCAGGTCATCAGCGTGCGCGGCCTGTCCCCGGACTTCGCCACCACCCTGCTCAACGGCCGCGAGCTGGTCAGCACCGGCGACAACCGCAGCGTCGAGTTCGACCAGTACCCGTCCGAGCTGATCAACGGCGTCACCGTCTACAAGACCCCGGACTCCGGCCTGATCGGCCAGGGCCTGTCGGGCACCATCGACATGCAGACCGTGCGTCCGCTGAGCTTCGCCGACCGCGTGGTCTCCGTCTCCGGCCGCTACCAGAAGAGCTCGCTGGGCGAGGCCGCGGGCGTGGACCCGTACGGCAACCGGTTCAACGTCAGCTTCGTGGACAAGTTCGCCGACGGCACTCTGGGCATCGCCCTGGGCTACGCCCACTCCGACATGGCCAAGCAGGAGAACCAGGTCGGCCTGTACGAGCCGTGGGAGCAGGTCGGCGACGGCTGGCGCCCGGGCGTCGAGGCCGGCACCTGGTACTCCGGCGGCATCAAGGCCCTGCGCCGCACCGGCAATGCCAAGCGCGACGGCCTGATGGCCACCGTGCAGTACCGCCCGAACAACACCTGGACCAGCACGCTCGACGCGTTCTACACCGACGCCGAGGAGTACGACACCGCCAACCAGCTGGAAATCCACCTGGGCGACTTCAATGGCGGCTACGACCGCCTGCAGGTCGACGGTGCCCAGGTCAATGGCAACGGCACCTTCACCGGTGGCATCGCCCGCAACGTGTACCCGCTGGTGCGCGGCATGTACAACCACCGCGAGGACAACATCAAGGCACTCGGCTGGAAGAACGAGCTGTCGTTCGAGAGCTGGCGTCTGATGGCCGACGTGAGCTGGTCCAAGGCCGAGCGCGACGAGCTGAACCTGGAGAACAACCTGCAGCGCGTGCCGGCGCCGGTCCTGGACTCGGTGACCCTGGACTTCAGCCGCGGCGGCTTCCCGCAGATGAGCACCGGCCTGGACTATTCCGATCCGGCCTCGCTGTACCTGACCGGTACCATCTATGGCTCCGGCTACGGCAAGGTGCCGCACGTGGACGACGAGCTGTACGGCATCCGCGTGGTGGCCAACTTCAACGGCCCGCAGGCGCTGGCGTGGGTCTCGGACATCGACGTGGGCGTCAACCACGCCGACCGCAGCAAGAACAAGACCCAGGCCGAGGGCGGCACCGAACTCGGCGCGCAGGGCGACACCAGCATCGCCGCCGACCTGCAGTACGCCCCGGTCAACCTGGGCTTCGCCGGCGCCGGCGTGATCCCGGCCTGGAACGTCCCGGCGGCGGTGGCCCGCTACATGGTGTTCAACCCGATCACCACCGAGAGCTGGCTGATCCCGAAGCAGTGGAGCGTGGACGAGAAGATCACCACCACCTTCATCCGCGCCAACATCGACACGATGATCGGCTCGGTGCCGGTGCGCGGCAACTTCGGCATCCAGGCCCAGCACGTCGACCAGTCCTCGCACTCCAACTACTGGGACGGCAGCCAGCCCGAGGGCAGCCGCGTGATCCCGCTGAGCAAGGGCAAGACCTACACCGACATCCTGCCCAGCCTGAACCTGGCCTTCGAGCTGCCGGCGGAGAACACCGTGCGCTTCGCCCTGGCCCGCCAGGTGGCGCGCCCGCGCGTGGACGAGCTGCGCACCTCGATGGAGTTCGGCGTGGACGAGTCCACCGGCCGTCCGGGCGCCAGCGGCGGCAACCCGGAGCTGGATCCGTGGGTGGCCAACGCGGTCGACCTGTCGTGGGAGAAGTACTTCGGCACCAAGGCCTACATCGCGGCCTCGCTGTTCTACAAGGACCTGCGCACCTACATCTACACCCAGAAGCGCGATGGCTACGACTTCACCCCGCAGGTCGACGCCTGGCTGGAAGCCAACGGCATCCGCCTGCCGGAGGACTTCGTGGTGGACAAGACCGGCACCTACACCGCGCCGTTCAACGGCAAGGGTGGCAGCCTGCGCGGTGCCGAGCTGACCGCTTCGCTGCCGCTGGACCTGTTCTCCGACGCCCTGCGCGGCTTCGGCATCGTGGCCAGCGCCGGCTTCAACGACAGCGACATCACCATCGATCCGGATCCGGAAACCGTGTCGAGCGTGGGCAGCGACCCGATCATGCTGCCGGGCCTGTCCAAGCGCGTGTACAACTTCACCGCCTACTACGAGAACAACGGCTTCGAAGTGCGCGTGAACCAGCGCAAGCGCTCGGACTTCATCGGCGAGATCGGCAACTTCGACGGCGTCCGCACCCTGCGCTACGTCAAGGGCGAGGACGTGATCGACGCCCAGGTGGCCTACAGCTTCGCCCAGGGCAGTTCGCTGCAGGGCCTGAGCCTGTACCTGCAGGGCAGCAACCTGAACAACTCGCGCTACCACACCTACGCCGGCACCAAGGACCGTCCGCTGGAGACGATCGAGTGGGGCCGCACCTGGCTGGTGGGCGCGAGCTACAAGTTCTAAGCGCGAACGGACACCTCCCTGTAGTACCTTGGCCCGCCCTCACCGGTGGGCCATTTTTTTGCCGTCCGGCGGCGCCCGCCTTGCCGCGGGGATGGGCCGGAGGTCATGCCAACTTCCCGCATGGGCAGCCGCGCGGGCAGGGTGGTATCCAGTCGTTTTCACCACGCACGGAGAGCCCCATGGAAGCCACCCGCCGCGACCTGCTGAGGCTGGGCGCGCTTGCCGCCGCCTCCGCCGCCGCCCTGCCGGCCCTGGCCGCCGGCGGCGGCGCGCCGGCCGCCGCCGCCACCGACCTGCCGCAGGTGGAGAAGGCCGAGCGCCCGCTCAACATCCTGATCCTTGGCGGCACCGGCTTCACCGGCCCGTTCCAGGTGCGCTACGCGCTGGCCCGCGGGCACAAGGTGACCCTGTTCAACCGCGGCAAGCGACCCTCGCCGGAGTGGCCGGGGGAGGTCGAGCAGCTGCACGGCGACCGCGAGACCGGCGACCTGTCGGCGCTGCGCGGGCGGCGCTGGGACGTGTGCATCGACAACCCGACCAGCCTGCCGTCGTGGGTGCGCGATGCGGGCAAGGTGCTGCGCGGCAACATCGGGCATTACCTGTTCATCTCCACCATCTCGGTCTACGCCGACGGCAGCCGCCCCGGCATCGACGAGGACGCGCCGCTGGCGCAGTACCGCGGCCGCGATGCCATGGCCGAGACCCGGCAGACCCTGCTGGCCGACATGGAGAACCTGTACGGCCCGCTGAAGGCGCTCAGCGAGGCCGAGGCCTGGAAGCAGTTCGGCGAGCGCACCACCATCGTGCGCCCGGGCTACATCGTCGGCCCGCGCGACGAAACCGACCGCTTCACCTACTGGCCCCTGCGCGTGGCCGACGGCGGGGAAATGCTGGTGCCGGGCGACGGCCAGGACCCGATCCAGGTGATCGACGGCCGCGACCTGGGCGAGTGGATGATCCGCCTGGCCGAGAACGGCACCACCGGCACCTTCAACGCGGTCGGCCCCGGCTACCCGCTGACCATGGACGCGATGCTGCACGGCTGCCAGGCGGTGACCTCGACCCCGCTGCAGCTGACCCACGTGGACCCGGAGTTCCTCGAGGCGCAGGGCGTGGAGCTGCCGATCTGGGTGCCGCGCAACCGCGGCCCGTATGCCGGCTATGGCCAGGTCAGCAACGCGCGCGCGGTGGCCGCCGGGCTGACCTTCCGCCCGCTGGCCAACACCGTGGCCGACCTGCTGGCCTGGTACCGCAGCCTGCCGGCCGAACGCCAGGCCAAGCCGCGCGCCGGCATCGACCGACAGCGCGAGGCCGAGCTGCTGCGTGCCTGGCACGCCCGCGCCGGCTGAGCCGGGCACGCCACCACGCCAGCGGCGTGGCAGGGCCGTTGTTCACGGCCGTGCCACGCCGCCCTGCGTAAGGTCCGGGTCACCTAACGGACGGAGCAGGGCATGATCAAGTGGGCCATCATCTTCCTGGTAATCGGACTGATTGCCGGGGCATTGGGGCTGGGTGGCGTGGCCGGGGTGTCGATCGGCATCGCCAAGTTCCTGTTCGTCGCCGCGCTGCTGATCGCGGTGGTGCTGTTCGTGCTGGGCCTGACCATCTTCCGCAAGGTGACTTGATCTGGTGTCGCGTGCTGGTAATGTCGGCGCCGACATGAGGAGATCCCGGAACCTCGCCCGCGCGGCCTCGCTGCTGCTACTGCTGCTCCCGTCCGTGCTGCCCGCCCGCGACCTCGGCGTGGCCGGGCACCTGCCACTGCCGGTGCTGGACCTGCAACGTTTCGCGGGCCCCTGGCACCTGGCGGCGTGGTTGCCGGTGGACTTCCAGCGCAAGTGCGTGCGCGAGGCGCGGGTGGAGTACCGGGCCGGCGCAGGCGAGGGCTTCGACGCCCACCAGTCCTGCCTGGACGAGGACGGGCGCCGCATCGGCGAGGACGCCGAGGTGGTGCCGGTGCCCGGCGCGCCCGGCTCGCTGCAGGTCCGTGCCGTGGCCCCGCGCTGGCGCGCCTGGGTGCCGTTCGGCTGGACCCGCCGCTGGGTGCTGGCGGTGGACCCGGAATACCAGTGGGCCCTGGTCGGCGCGCCGGACCGGGACCGCCTGTGGATCCTGTCGCGGCAGCCGCGGGTGGACCGCCTGCTGCTGGCCTCGCTGGTCGGCAAGGCGCAGGAACTGGGTTATCCGGTCGCGGAACTGGTGTTCGACGCCGGCGCACCCGGCAGCGAGGCACGCAGCGTGCCGCAGGCGCTGGTGGCCTCGACCAACGAGCCGTTCTGGCAGGCGCGGGTGGATGGCACGGGGCTGGTGCTGACCGGTCCGGACCTGCCGCAGCCGCGCCGCCTGCAGCTGGCCAGCCGCACCGACGCGCTGGTGCCGGGCGTGCAGGCGATCGTGGCGCGCGATGCCCAGGGCACGGTCGTGTTGCGTGTGGCCACCGGGCAGTGCCAGGACAGCATGTCCGGGGCGTGGTACCCGCTGCGCGCGGCGCTGGCGGTGGATGGCGCGGAGGAAGTGCCGGGCTGTGCGCGTCCGGCGGCGATGCCGGCGCCGGGGGAGCCGCGCTAGCCCGTTACAATGGCGGCCGTTTTTTTCCTGCAACGAGGATGCAATGGCTGCCATTCCTTCCTGTCCGCAGTGCGGACTGGACAACACCTACGCCGACGGCGCGCTCTGGATCTGCCCGGACTGCGCCCACGAGTGGACCGAGGAGGAGGGCGCCGAGGCGGAAGCCGGGCTGGTCGTGCGCGACAGCAATGGCAACCCGCTGGCTGCCGGCGACACCGTGGTCGTGATCAAGGACCTGAAGGTCAAGGGCTCCTCGATCCCGCTCAAGCAGGGCACGGTGATCCGCAACATCCGCCTGGTCGAGGGCGATGCGGAGCACATCGAAGGCAACTCGGACAAGATCAAGGGCCTGGTGCTCAAGACCCAGTTCCTGCGCAAGGCCTGAGCGAATCGCCGATCATTGGTGATTGGTGATTGGTGATTGGGCGGGGCGTGTGGCCCGGGCAAGTGCAGCGCAGCGCCGCTGCAGTGCCATGGCGCCCTCGAGGCCTGGCGCTTTGCCACGCGCTGCGTCGTCGTCTGGAGCACCGTTCCCTTCCCGGCGGGATGGGGTAGGGGGGAGGGCCAGGCGCCGACGCAGCTCCCCGATCGCGGCGTAGCCGAACGCCGGCGCCCGGCCATCGCCTGCATGCCCCTCCGCGCGTGTCCGCTATGATTCGGCGTTCGTCCGGCGCCACCGCGCCGCAATCCTTTTCCGGCCACGCTGCCCGCCAGCGTGGCCCGTCCGCAGGAGTCACGCATGCGTTCCAGACCTTTCGGCCGTAGCGGCCACACCGTCGGCGAGATCGGCTTTGGCGCCTGGGCCATCGGCGCGGCCTGGGGCACGGTCGACGACCGCGATTCGATCGCCGCGCTGCACGCGGCGCTGGATGCCGGCCTGGATTTCATCGACACCGCCGACGTCTACGGCGACGGCCACTCCGAGCGCCTGATCGCGCGCGTGCTCAAGGAGCGCGGCGGCAAGCGCCCGTTCGTGGCGACCAAGGCCGGGCGCCGCCTGCCCAGGCAGGAAGTGGCCGGCTACACCGCGCAGAACCTGCAGGAGTGGGTGGACCGCAGCCGCCGCAACCTGGAGATGGAAACCCTCGACCTGCTGCAGCTGCACTGCCCGCCGACCGACGCCTACTACCATCCGGAGATCTTCGAGCACCTGGAGCGGCTGGTGGAGCGCGGTGCGATCGCCCGCTACGGCGTGAGCGTGGAGCGGGTGGAGGAAGCGCTCAAGGCGATCGAGTACCCGAACGTCGCCAGCGTGCAGATCATCTTCAACATGTTCCGCCTGCGCCCGGCCGGGCTGTTCTTCCAGGAGGCCCTGCGCCGCGGCGTGGCGGTGATCGCGCGAGTGCCGCTGGCCAGCGGCATGCTCAGCGGCAAGTTCCGCGCCGATACCCGCTTCGAGGAAAGCGACCACCGCAACTTCAACCGCAACGGCGAGGCCTTCGACGTCGGCGAGACTTTCTCCGGCGTGCCCTATGAGGTCGGCCTGGCGGCAGTGGAGAAGCTGCGTCCGCTGGTGCCGGCCGGCGCCACCATGGCCCAGTTCGCGCTGCGCTGGATCCTGATGCACGAGGCGGTGAGCGTGGTCATCCCCGGCGCCAAGAACCCGGAGCAGGCGCTGGCCAACATCGCCGCGGCCGGGCTGCCGGCGCTGCCGGAGGAGGTCATGGCCGAGGTCGCGCGGATCTACGAGCAGGACATCAAGCCGCACGTGCACCAGCGCTGGTGACCCCCGGCGCCGGGGCGCAGGCGGGCGCAACCGTTGGACTTTCCGACAGGAGCAGGCACATGAAGATCCTGGTGGTACTGACGTCCCACGATCGCCTGGGCGAGACCGGCGAGAAGACCGGCTTCTGGCTGGAGGAACTGGCCGCGCCGTACTGGCGCTTCCGCGATGCCGGGGCCGAGGTGGTGCTGGCCTCGCCCCGCGGCGGGCAGCCTCCGCTGGACCCGCGCAGCGATGCGCCGGAGTCGCAGACCGACGATACCCGGCGCTTCCAGGGCGATGCCGCGGCGATGGCGGCGCTTGCCAACACCCGGCCGCTGGCCGAGGTGTCGATGGACGACTTCGACGCGCTGTTCTATCCAGGCGGCCACGGCCCGCTGTGGGACCTGGCCGAGGATCCACGCTCGATCGCCCTGGCCGCGCGCGCGGCCGAAGCCGGCAAGCCGCTGGGCGCGGTCTGCCATGGCCCGGCCGCGCTGCGGCGGGTGCGCGGTGCCGACGGCGCGCCGCTGGTGCAGGGGCGCAAGGTCACCGGCTTCAGCGATAGCGAGGAAGCCGCGGTGGGTCTGACCGGGGTGGTGCCGTTCTCGGTGGAGGCCATGCTGCGCGACAACGGCGGCGAGTACTCCAAGGGGGCCGACTTCCAGCCCCACGTGGTCAGCGACGGCCTGCTGGTGACCGGGCAGAACCCGGCCTCCTCGGCGCCGGCGGCCGAGGCGCTGCTGGCCCTGCTGCGCTGACCCGGCAAGCGCACCTCCACCAATGCCGCCCGGCGCCGCGCGTGCCGCCCGGGTAGACTGCCCGCGCGTCCTTCGCCGCGGCGGGGGACTCCATTCCGATGCCCGGGGGATGCCATGCGTCTGGACTGCCACGTGCGATCGCCGGCCCTGCGCGACCCGCCGGCCGCGTTCGCCTTTGCCGGCCGGCAGGACGGTGCCGGAGCCGGCGCCAGGCCGGGTCGATCCCTGCGACCACCTGTTCCACGCTGCCACGGGCGCGGTGCGGTGATGGCCGGGCGCATCTGCCTGTCGACCTTCCTGCTGGCGGTGCTACTCCTGCTGGCCGGCTGCAGCCAGCCGGCATCCCCGGTGCCGGCCACGGCTCCCGCGCACGGAAAGGCCACGGAAGACGACGGCATCGCGGACGCGCCCGGACCGGAGATCGTCGCCCTCGCCGGCGCCTGGGACCTGTGGGAGGACACCGAGGGCGGCAGCGTCTGCCCGGTCACGCTGCAGGCCACGCCCAACCTCGGCGGGCATGCGCTGGAGGCGGATCCGGCCTGCCTCGCCTCGCTGGGCCTGGAAGGCGAGGCGTTTGCCTGGCTGATCGACGGCCGCGACCAGTCGCTGGTACTGGTGGATGCCACGCGCAAGGCCATCGTGCGCCTGCCGCGCAGCGGCGAGCGCGAGTTCTACCTGCCGCGCGACGGCAATCGGCGGTACGGGCTGATGCTCAACCCGGCGCAGTAGTCGCGGCGCCCGCCGGCGATGGTCGCCGGCCAGGCAAGGTTCGCCTGCCCCGGCCGGCAGGCCTGCCGCGGCGCGGGTCAGGCGTAAAATGCGTCCCTGGTGTTTTGCGGAAAGCGCGCAGTGGCAGAACAGATATCCGCGGTCCCGGCGTCCGCGGCCCCTGGGGAGGCGCCGGCATCGGCGGCACGCATCGGTCCGGCCTCGCCGGCCGACATCGAGGCCCTGTCCGCGCTGCTGGTGGAGACCGTCGCCAACAACGGCTCGGTCGGCTTCATGCACCCGCTGCCGCTGGACGAGGCGCGTGCGTTCTGGCGCGGCGCGCTGGAGGCGGTCGCGCGCGGCGAGCGCGTGGTGCTGTGCGCCTGGCAGGACGGCCAGCTGCTGGCCACCGGTTCGCTGGCCCTGGTGCAGGCGCCCAGCCAGCCGCACCGCGCCGAGCTGACCAAGGTGATGACCGCGCCGGCGGCCCGCGGCCGCGGCGTCGGTGCGGCCCTGGTGCAGGCGCTGGAACAGGCAGCGCGCGAGCGCGGCCGCCGCCTGCTTACCCTGGATGCCTCGCTGATCGAGGGCGCCACCGCGTTCTACCGCCGCCTGGGCTACCACACCGCCGGCGACATCCCCGAGTACGCCTACAAGCCGCTGGGCGGGCTGGGCGCGACCCGGATCCTGTGGAAGCTGCTGGACGCGCGCGAGCCGGCGCGGACGTTGCCGGTCGACCCGGCCGCCGACGAGCGGTACATGCGCCAGGCCCTGGCCCTGGCCGAGCGCGCGGAGAAGGAATACGACGAGATCCCGGTGGGCGCGGTGGTGGTCTCGGCCGGAGGCGAGGTGATCGGCGAGGGCTGGAACCGCAACATCGCCGACCACGATCCCAGCGCGCATGCCGAGATCATGGCCCTGCGCCAGGCCGGCCGGGCGTTGGCCAACCACCGCCTGGTCGGCGCCACCCTGTACGTGACGCTGGAACCCTGCGCGATGTGCGCCATGGCCCTGGTCCATGCCCGCGTCGCGCGAGTGGTCTACGGCGCGGCCGATCCCAAGACCGGCGCCTGCGGCAGTGTGTTCGACGTCATCGGCGACCCGCGCCACAACCACCGCGTGCTGGTGCAGGGCGGGGTGCTGGGCGAGGAGGCCGGGCGGCGCCTGACCAACTACTTCCGGGCCAAGCGCGGCAAGCCGCCGGTCTGAGCCCGGTTCAGCCCCCCGGCGGCAGCGGCCGGGTGGGGCGGTGGTCCATTTCCTCGTTGATCGCGGTCACCGCCAGGGTGGACTCGCGCGCCAGCAGGAAGCTGGCGGCAAACATCGACAGCACCCCGGCCGAAGCCAGCCAGATCGGCAGCGAGCCCAGGCGGTGCCCGGCGAAGTTGTCCACGGCCACCGCCAGGCTGGTGCCGACGAAGCAGCTGATGGCGATGTACAGCAGCTGCCCGGCGCGCAGCATCAGCAGGCTACGCAGGCGCTGCAGGGCGATGCGCTTCTCGTACAGCTGCCGCTCGCGCTCGTCGCGCACTTCCGGCAGTTCCCGCAGCAGGGTCCGCGCGCGGTCGATGATCCGGGCCAGGCGGTTGTTGGCCGACAGCAGCAGCGAGGCGGTGGCTGTCAGGAAGAAGGCCGGCGCCAGCATCGCGGCCAGGATGGCATGGGTGCTCGACTCTTGCATCGACCGGGCGTGGATGGGGACCTGCGGTATCATGCCAGCCCCCGCCGCGCCCGCAAGCGCGGCCCCATCACCGTTGGAGTTCCGCAAGCGCATGGCCATGGCCGCAGGAATGGACCGCCTGATCTGGATCGACCTGGAGATGACCGGCCTGGACACCGACCGCGATTCCATCCTCGAGATCGCCACCGTCGTCACCGACGCCCAGCTCAACGTGCTGGCCGAGGGCCCCGAGCTGGCCATCGCCCATCCGCTGGAGACCCTGCAGGCGATGGACGAGTGGAACCGCAACCAGCACAGCCGTTCCGGCCTGTGGCAGCGGGTGCTGGACAGCGACGTGACCCTGGCCCAGGCCGAGGCCCGCACCGTGGCCTTCCTCAACGAGTGGGTACCGGCCAAGGCCTCGCCGATGTGCGGCAACTCGATCTGCCAGGACCGCCGCTTCCTGCACCGGCTGATGCCGCGGCTGGAGCAGTACTTCCACTACCGCAACCTGGACGTGAGCACGCTCAAGGAGCTGGCCCGCCGCTGGTGCCCGGAGGTGCTGGCCGGGGTCGGCAAGCAGGCCGCGCATACCGCGCTGAGCGACGTGCACGATTCGATCGCCGAGCTGCGCCACTACCGCCAGTTCCTGGGCAAGTTCGCCGGGCTGCCGGCGGCCTGAGCGTCAGGGGCCGCCGTTGCCGCGCCTGGTCCGCCGGCACGGACCGGCCAGCGGCCCGCGGCAGGCGCCGCCGGCGCTCCCGCCGCCGCGCCGGGGGGACTGGCGCCGGCGCCGGCCGAGGCGCAAACTCCGCCCGTTTCCCGGCCCGGGCCACGGCCCCTTGCCCTGCGCACCGGCCCGGATACAGCGCCGGACGACCCGCCGTGGCGGGTGCATGGCCGACGCGCGACGACCGCCGGGGCCCGCCCACCACGACCCCGCCGCCTCGCCACATGCCGATGTCCCGTTGTCCTCCATGGAGGCAGCATGAAGTACGTCGTACGTGCGTCGGAATTGAACCTGCGGTCCTCGCCCAGGGTGGTTTCGACCAACCGCATCGGCCTGTTGCCGCGCGGGCACGAGGTGGAACTGCTGGAGAAGGCGGCGGCGCCCTGGTGGAAGATCCGCACCCGGCTGGACGGCACCCCGGTCGAGGGCTATGTCTCCTCCGCCTACCTGGTGGCCGGACCGGAAAAGGCGCCCCCGGAGGCGGTGGCGAAGAAGCTGGTGGAGGTGCACCTGCAGACCAGCCAGCCGGTCACCCGCGGCCGCGACGGCGGCCGCGCCTTCGCGCTCAACGAGGCCGGCGCGCCGCGGCGCGATGCCCGCACGCCGGCCGCGCGCGCCGCGCAGCTGCTGGAGATCGTGCACTGGCTGCGGGTGGACAGGAGCGCGCGCTACCTGCGCAAGGGCAGCAGCACCTTCTGCAACATCTACAGCTACGACTACTGCTTCCTGGCCGGCGCCTACCTGCCGCGGGTGTGGTGGACGGCGACCGCGATCAGCGCGCTCAACTCCGGCAGGAGCGTGGCGGTGGTGTACGACCAGACCGTGCGCGAGCTCAACGCCAACAGCCTGCACGACTGGCTGCCGGAGTTCGGGCCGCAGTTCGGCTGGCGCCGGGAGTTCGACCTGGACGCACTGCAGGCGGCGGCCAATGCCGGCGCGGTCTGCCTGGTCTCGGGGAAGAACGCCAACAGCGAGAGCCCCGGCCATATCTGCCCGGTGGTGCCGGAGAAGGGTACGCGGCAGGCCGACCGCAGGAACGGGCGGGTCCACGCGCCGCTGCAGAGCAATGCCGGACGCGAGAACTTCCAGTTCGGGACGCCGCGCTGGTGGACCTCGGCCACGTTCAGGAGCACTTCGTTCTGGATCCATGACTGAGACGGCGGGCGTGCCCAGCGCCGCCAGGGAGGGGATATGGATAGGGAGCAGGCGTCCACGCCGATGGAACGTGCCGCCGGACACATGGACGGCACGCTGGGACAGGGGGCCGGGCTGCAGGACCGCGCGGCCCTGGCCGGGGAGGAGGCGCGGCTGGTGGAGCGGCGCCGCGCCCGCGCCGGCATCGACCCCGGCGCGCCGCGCATCGGCCTGGCGCTGTCCGGCGGCGGCATCCGCAGCGCGACCTTCTGCCTGGGGCTGCTGCGCGGCCTGGCGCAGAACGGCCTGCTGAAGCGCTTCGACTACCTGTCCACGGTATCCGGCGGCGGCTACGTGGGTGCCGCGTTCACCCGGGTGGTGCAGAAGATCGGCGTGGTCGAGGCCGAGAACGCCTTCGCCCGCAGCGATTCGGTGCTGCTGGAATGGCTGCGCCGCAACGGCCGCTACCTGACCCCGCGCGGCGCGCGCGACGTCGGCGCGGCAGTGGCCACCTACCTGCGCAGCGCGCTGGCGGTGCACGCGGAGATGGCGGTGCTGGCGGTGCTGCTGGGCGTGCTGGTGGTGCTGCCGCACGCCCTGCACAACGACCTGGACCTGGTGCTGTCCGCGCAGTGGCAACCATGGGCGTCGGCGTGGTTCGTGCTCGCGGCGGCGGCGTGGATGCTGCTGGCCTCCAGCACCCTGGTGCCGTACTGGACCCTGCGCGACCTGCCACGGGAGGCCAACGAGCCGGGGACGCCGCTGCTGGCCATCCTGCCGCCGCGCGCGGCCGACGTGGTGGTGCTGGCGCTGCTGCTGGCGGGCCTGTGGCTGCTGCCCGGGCGCGACCTGGCCTGGCTGCAGCCGCCCTGGGCGGCGCCGTCGGCGGCGTTCTTCCTGTGCCTGTTCGCCGCCGGCACCCTGGCCCGGCATGCCGGGCTGTACCTGCGCCTGTCCGGGCGCTCGGACGAACGCCCCAACACCCGCCTGGCGCAGCAACGCAACCGCCTGACCGAGGCCTTGCGCCGCGCCAATGCGCTGGCGCTGGGGCTGGCCGGGCTGGGCGTGGTCGACGTGCTTACCTGGCAGGTGGCCAAGCTGCTGGAACAGGGCGACCGCTGGCTGGAGGGCGGCCTGACCCTGGGCAGCCTGCTGGTGCTGCTGCGCGCGTTGAGCGAACCGCTGCAGCGCATGGCCCGCTCCTCGGATGGCCCGCATGCGCGCTGGACGCCGAAGCTGCTGAACCTGCTGGGCCTGCTGGTCGGCGCGCTGGTGGTGTGCGCCTGGGTGCTGCTGGTCCAGTGGGTGGTGTTCATCGCCCCGTTGCGGGGCGAGGACGGCGTGCTGGCCTACCTGCCGTTCTGGGCGCGCGCGGCGGTGCTGGGCGCGCTGGCGCTGGCCTGGGTGCTGCTGACCCAGCGCAACCGCGACTGGGTCAATTCCAGCTCCCTGCACGGCTTCTACCGCGCGCGCCTGGTGCGCGCCTACCTGGCGCTGGGCAACGTGCAGCGCTTCGGCCCGCGCCTGGATGGCGAACGGGAATCGCCCGACGCCTGGTCGGTGACCACGGTGGTCCCGGGCGACGACACCGACCTGTCCAGCCACCGTCCCGAGGAAAACGGCGGCCCGCTGCACCTGGTCGGGGTGTGCCTGAACCAGACCCGCGAGGCGGCCAGCGGCATGTACAACGCCGACCGCAAGGGCCTGGCCGCCACCATCAGCGCGCGCGGCATGGAGCTGGGCAGGGACCGCTTCCTGCCGCTGGCGCAGATGCGCGACCCGGGCACCCTGGGGCGCTGGATCGCCATTTCCGGCGCGGCGGCCTCGCCGGGCGCGGGCTCCTACACCTCGCGGGGCTGGGCGGTCCTGCTGTTCATGGTGGGGGCGCGCCTGGGGTTCTGGCTGCGTCCGCGCCAGGAGGGCGCAGCGCAGGAGGAGCCGGCGCGCGACGGCCTGCTGCGGCGCGCCGGGCGCTGGCTGGGCACGACCAAGTTCGGCCTGCTGGCCAGCGAGGCGCTGGCGTCGTTCGCCGGGCCGTGCCAGGACTGGTGGTACCTGTCCGACGGCGGGCACTTCGAGAACACCGGCGTGCACGCGCTGCTGCAGCGCCAGCTGGACTTCATCGTGCTCGCCGACTGCGGCGCCGACCCGCGCTACGAGTACGACGACCTGGAGAACCTGGTGCGCAAGGCGCGCATCGACTTCGACTGCGACATCGAGTTCTGCACGCCGGAGGACGCCGCCGCGATGGGCGCGGTCGCCAGCGAGCACCTGGCGGTGCTGGCACCGGAGGACCTGGCCAAGAACTACACCGCGCGCGGCGTGCTGCTGGCGCGGATCTGCTACAACCGCAGCAACCCGGCGCGGCGGCGGCTCGGCACCCTGCTAGTGGTCAAGCCGGCCCTGCACGTGTCGCTGGACGCCGACGTGCTGGCCTATGCCCGCCGCCATCCGCTGTTCCCGCAGCAGCCGACCTCCGACCAGTTCTTCGACGAGGCGCAGTGGGAGAGCTACCACCGCCTGGGCGAGGACATGGGACGGGCGCTGCGGGCGGAGTGGCTGGAGAAGGTGCACGGCTGGAACATGCCGGCGCCAAGGCCGGGGAATGTGCTGGAACCGCTGCGGCGGCCGCCCAAGCCCGAGCCGCAGAAGGCGCCGGTGCCGTTCTGGCGCCCGGAAACCAGGGCCGCCGCGATCGGGGCCACCGTCGGCGTCGGCGTGCTGGGCACGCTGCTGCTGCCGGTGGCGCAGGCATTGCAGCAGTGGCAGCAGGAACGCAGCGCACGCGAGCAGGCGGTGGAGGCGGTGCTGGACCGCGTGGATGCCATCCGCGAGGCGAGTCCGGACAAGCCGCCCGGCGCGGACGAGCGCGGCGCCGTGCGCCTGCTGGCCGACGCAGTGCGCTACGGTGGGGTATCGGCGCGGGTGCGCCGCCATGCGGCCAGCCGCCTCGCGGGGCTTGCGGCGCTATGCCAGGTCCCCGCGGATCCCGCCGGGAACAGCTGCGATCCGGCACGCCACTGGGTATGCGACGACGTCTGCGGCACGCACCCCGACCAGGACGACCCGTACTGGATGCCCGCGCCGCAGCAGGAGCCCTGCAGGAATCCCCTGCTGGCACGCTTGCCCGCGTGCAACCGGCAACGGCCCGCGGATGCAGGCACGATGGCCATGCCGGAACCGGCCGTGGCTGCCGGCGGCAGTACTGCCTCGACCTACCCGGAGGCCGCGGCGGACCTGGAGGCGCCCGGCATCGACGGGCCGACTGCGCTGCAGTCCGGTCCCGGCGGGGGCAGGGGGCCGGCGTCGGTGCCGGCGCCGCTTCCGGTCGAAGCGCCGGCTCCGGCACCGCCGGCGTCCGCGCGGGTCCCCGCGCTCGCGGCATGCGGGACGGAAGCGTCGCCCATGACCCTGTACGTGCAGGTGCATGACGAGGCCAGCCGTGCCTGGATCGCCGGCCTGGTCAAGGGCGACTCCGATATCGCCCCTGCGCTGGGGAATACGGTGCGCGTGCCCGGCATCGAGAACGTGGTCGCCACCGCGCAGCGCCATGGCCGCAATCCGCCCGCGCCCTGGCCGCGGCCGACCCTGCTGGTCCACCGCCGCGGCAACGAGGGCGACCGCGAGTGTGCTCGCGGGATTGCCGCGGCGCTGGCGGCGCGGGAGCCTGGCCTGGAGGTGCAGGTGCGCGAGCTGGCCGCGTCCATCCGCAGCAACCGCCGCGTGATCGAACTATGGCTGCCGCCCTGCGCCGCGGATGCGGGCACGCCCGGTCCGGCGCGTTGCGAAGCCGTGCCTTAGCGCCGCTGTTCTGCCAGGGCGGGAAAGGGCACAAACAGGAAGGCCATGCCGGCGCACCGGCATGGCCTTCGGTGGCGCGCGGACGGTCCGCTCGCGCGGACCGCAGCGGCTCAGGCGGCGCCGCCCTTGAGCCTGGCCAGGCGCAGCCAGGTATCGACCACGGTGTCGGGGTTGAGCGACACCGACTCGATGCCTTCCTGCATCAGCCACTCGGCCAGGTCCGGGTGGTCGGAGGGACCCTGGCCGCAGATGCCCACGTACTTGCCCTTGGCGCGGGCAGCCTTGATCGCCATCGACAGCAGCTTCTTGACCGCCGGGTTCCGCTCGTCGAACAGGTGGGCGACGATCGAGGAGTCGCGGTCCAGGCCCAGCGACAGCTGGGTCAGGTCGTTGGAGCCGATCGAGAAGCCGTCGAAGATCTCGAGGAACTCGTCCGCCAGCAGGGCGTTGGACGGCACCTCGCACATCATGATGATCTTCAGGCCGTTCTCGCCCTGGCGCAGGCCGTTCTTCGCCAGCACCTCGACCACCTTGCGGCCTTCCTCGAGCGTGCGCACGAACGGGATCATCACCCAGAGGTTCTCCAGGCCCATCTCGTTGCGCACGCGCAGCACCGCCTTGCATTCCAGGGCGAAGGCGTCGGCGAAGGACGGATCGACGTAGCGGCTGGCGCCGCGGAAGCCGATCATCGGGTTCTCTTCCTCAGGCTCGTAGCGCTGGCCGCCGATCAGGTTGGCGTACTCGTTGGACTTGAAGTCCGACAGGCGCACGATCACCGGGTTGGGCGCGACCGACGCGGTGAGGGTGGCGATGCCCTCGGCGAGGCGGTCGACGTAGAAGCTGACCGGGTCGGCGTAGCCGGCGACGCGCTCGTCGATCCGGCGCTTGGTGTCCGCGTCCTGGCGGTCGTACTCCAGCAGCGCCTTGGGGTGCACGCCGATGTGGCTGGCGATGATCATCTCCAGGCGCGCCAGGCCGATGCCGGCGTTGGGCAGCTGGCCGAAGTCGAACGCACGCTCGGGATTGGCGACGTTCATCATGATCTTCAGCGGCGCCGGCGGCATGTTGCCCAGGTCGGTGGTGGTGCGCTCGAACGGCAGGCGGCCGGCATAGATGTAGCCGGTATCGCCCTCGGCGCAGCTGACGGTCACTTCCTGGCCGTCCTTGATCAGGTCCAGCGCGTTGCCGGTGCCGACCACCGCCGGCACGCCCAGCTCGCGGGCGATGATCGCCGCGTGGCAGGTGCGGCCGCCGCGGTTGGTGACGATGGCGCTGGCGCGCTTCATCACCGGCTCCCAGTCCGGGTCGGTCATGTCCGCGACCAGCACGTCGCCCGGCTGCACGCGGTCCATGTCCTCCAGCAAGCGCACCACGCGCGCCACGCCGGCGCCGATCTTCTGGCCGATGGCGCGGCCCTCGGCGATCACCTCGCCGCGCTTCTCCAGCGCGAAGCGCTCGATCTGGGTGGCGTGGCCACGCGACTTCACCGTCTCCGGGCGCGCCTGCACGATGAACAGCTTGCCGGACACGCCGTCCTTGGCCCATTCGATGTCCATCGGGCGGCCGTAGTGCTGCTCGATGGTCAGGGCCTGGCGCGCCAGCTCGTGCACGTCCTCGTCGGAGAGCGAGAAGCGGTTGCGCAGCTCGGCCGGCGTGTCCTCGGTGCGCACGCGCTCGCCGGGCTGGTCCGAATACACCATGCGGATCGCCTTGCTGCCGAGCGAGCGGCGCAGGATCGCCGGCTTGCCCTGCTTCAGCGTGGGCTTGTAGACGTAGAACTCGTCCGGGTTCACCGCGCCCTGCACGACCATCTCGCCCAGGCCGTAGCTGGCGGTGACGAACACCACGTCGCGGAAGCCGGACTCGGTGTCCAGGGTGAACAGCACGCCGGAGGCACCCACGTCCGAGCGCACCATCAGCTGCACGCCCGCCGACAGGAACACGTCCTCGTGCTTGAAGCCGTGGTGCACGCGGTAGGCGATCGCGCGGTCGTTGTACAGCGAGGCGAACACTTCCTTGACCTTGTGCACGACATCGTCGGCGCCGGTCACGTTGAGGAAGGTCTCCTGCTGGCCGGCGAACGAGGCATCGGGCAGGTCCTCGGCGGTGGCGGAAGAGCGCACGGCCACCGCCACGTCGTCGCCGCCGTTCTCGCTGCACAGCTTCGCGTAGGCGGTGCGGATATCGGCATCCAGCGCCGGCTGCAGCGGGGCATCGATCACCCACTGGCGGATCTCGCGCCCGGCCGCGGTAAGCGCGTTGACGTCCTCGACGTCCAGCTGCGCGAGCCGGTCGTAGATGCGCTGGTGCAGGTCGTTGTGCGCGATGAAGTCCTTGAACGCTTCGGCCGTGGTGGCGAAGCCACCCGGCACCGAGACGCCGAGGCCGGACAAGTGCCCGATCATCTCGCCGAGGGAGGAATTCTTGCCGCCGACGCGTGCCAGGTCGGCAAGACGAAGCTCATGCAACCACAGGATGTTCTGGTTCAAGTGCGATGCTCCGTGGAGCCACGCCCGGCCGGGCAATGGCCGTGTCCCGAGGTATGTGGGGTGGTTATGATGCCCCTGCGATTTGCGGCATATCAATGTTGATCATGTCATTCAACACGAAACCGGAGACGTCACAGGCATGAGCGCGATCCGCCCTGTTTTCTACGTTTCCGATGGTACCGGTATCACGGCGGAAACCATCGGCCACAGCCTGCTGACCCAGTTCAGTGGATTCCAGTTCGTGACCGACCGCATCGCCTTCGTCGACGACCTCGACAAGGCGCGCGAGGCGGCCGCGCGCATCCGCTCGGCCGGCGAGCGCTACGGCGTGCGGCCGATCGTGGTCAATTCCTGCGTCGATACCCAACTGAGCATGCTCCTGGCCGAAAGCGGGGCGTTGATGCTGGACGTGTTCGCGCCGTTCATCGAGCCGCTGGAGCGCGAGCTCAACCAGCCCCGGCAGGCGAGGGTGGGGCGCGCGCACGGCATCGTCGACTTCGACAGCTACCACCGCCGCATCGAGGCGATGAATTACGCCCTGGCGCATGATGACGGCGTCGCGCTGGACTATGTCGACGCCGACGTGGTGCTGGTGGGCGTGTCGCGCGCGGGCAAGACGCCGACCTGCGTGTACCTGGCGCTGCATTACGGCGTGAAGGCCGCCAACTACCCGCTGACCGACAGCGACCTGGACAACGACAGGTTGCCGGAGCGGCTGCGTCCGTACCGGCGCAAGCTGTTCGGACTGACCATCGATCCGGACCGGCTGCAGCAGATCCGCCAGGAGCGCAGGCCGGATTCGTCCTATTCGCGGCTGGAGACCTGCAGGCGCGAGGTGCAGGCGGCCGAGGCGATGTTCGCGCGCGAGCGCATCCCGACCCTCAGCACCACGCACACCTCGATCGAGGAGATCTCCAGCAAGGTGCTGGCCACCTTCGGCCTGCAGCGGGAGATGTTCTGAACGGCGGCCCGTACGCATGGGGGCCGGCGGCGGGCTTTTCAATGCTGCCGCGCGCGCGCCTTGCCGTGTAGCATCGGGCGCATGCAGCAGGCACTCCCCATCGTCGCGCGTATCCCCAGGATCGGCCGCTTCGGCTGGCTGATGGGGCTGTACGCGGAGAACCACGCCCGCCTGACCCGGCTGTTCGCGCCGGCCGGGCTGGCGTGCGGCAGCTACGTGTCCTCGCTGGGCGACGGCCTGGACGTGCGCCTGGACGTGCTCGAGCGCCACCGCTACACGGTCGAGCTGCGCCTGACCTACGACCTGTGCGACCCGGTGACCGGCGAGCCGGACCCCTCTGCCTACCTGCGCCTGTACAACGACGCCCGCCAGGTCGAGACCACCCACTGCTACGTCGGCCGGCGCTGGCAGGACGTGATCGGCATGTACCCGCCGCCGGCCGAAGTGGTGGGCCACCGCCTGCGCATGAACACCTTCCTGGGCAAGTGGCTGCAGTACCTGGCCGAGCAGGGCCACGGCGTGGCCACGCTGCGCCCGGCGCCGCCGCTGGCCGCGCCGCGGGCACCGCTGGCGGCCGTGGCGCGGGACTGACCATGGGCTTCGATCCGCGTTCCGTGCCGCTGTCGGTGCTGGACCTGGCACCGGTGTGCGAGGGCTCGGACGTCTCCGCCGCGCTGGCCAACAGCGTCGACCTGGCCCGCCATGCCGAGGCCCTGGGCTACCGCCGGTTCTGGCTGGCCGAGCACCACAACATGCCCGGCATCGCCAGCGCCGCCACCGCGGTGCTGATCGCGCACGTGGCCGCGCATACCTCGAAGATCCGGGTTGGCGCTGGCGGGATCATGCTGCCCAACCATTCGCCGCTGCAGGTGGCCGAGCAGTTCGGCACCCTGGCCGCGCTGCATCCGGGCCGGATCGACCTGGGCGTGGGCCGCGCGCCGGGCACCGACCACGCCACCGCGCGGGCGCTGCGCCGCTATTTCGACTCCGCCGAGCAGTTCCCGCAGGACGTGCAGGAGCTGCTGCGCTATTTCGAGCCGGTGCAGCCGGGCCAGGCGGTGCAAGCCGTGCCCGGCGCCGGGCTCGGGGTGCCGGTGTGGATCCTGGGTTCCAGCCTGTTCGGCGCGCAGCTGGCCGCGGCGCTGGGCCTGCCGTACGCGTTCGCCTCGCACTTCGCCCCGGATGCGCTGGAGGAAGCCCTGCTGGTCTACCACCGGCACTTCCGGCCCTCGAAGCACTGCGCCGAGCCGCACGTGATGCTGGCGGTGAACGTGGTGGCCGCGGCCACCGACGCCGAGGCGCGGCGGCTGTTCACCACCCCGCAGCAGGCCTTCGTGAACCTGCGCCGCGGCCGCCCGGGACTGATCCCGCCGCCGGTGGACGACATCGAGGCCTACTGGAACCCGCAGGAGAAGGCCGGGGTGGAGCGGGCGCTGGCCTGCAGCGTGGTCGGCAGCCGCGACACCGTGGCCGAGGGCCTGGCGCGCTTCGTCCAGCGCCACCGCCCGGACGAGCTGATCGTGGTGGCCAACCTGCACGACCACCAGGCCCGGCTGGAGTCCTACCGGATCGCGGCCGAGGCCTGGGGCCTGGCGGCCGCCGGTTGACCACCTGAACGGCGCCGACGGACGGCGCTCGCTATTCCGGACGAATACGGGTATCGTGCCCCCACTGTGTTTGCATGGGTCACCGTGAATCGTGGCCTGATGCAGTCGATCCGACGATCGCGCTACATCGTTCCGCTTTGCCTAACACCTGCAACCCAGTACCCGCCGCGGATGTCCCGCGACCGGGTTTTCCATTTTTCCGTTGAGGAGTTAGCAAACATGTCCGATCGTCAGACCGGTACCGTCAAGTGGTTCAACGACGCCAAGGGCTTCGGCTTCATCACCCCGGAGAGCGGTGCCGACCTGTTCGTGCATTTCCGTTCGATCCAGGGCTCGGGCTTCAAGTCGCTGCAGGAAGGCCAGAAGGTCTCCTTCATCGTCGTGCAGGGCCAGAAGGGCCTGCAGGCCGACCAGGTCCAGGCGCTGTAACTGACTGGCCTTCCCGGCTCGCGCCGGGATCGCAGACCGGAACGCCGGGGGCGCAAGCCTCCGGCGTTTTCCGTTTCCGGGCCCGGCGCGCGGCGCAACGGATGGCAAACGCCGGCCGTGCGAGGATGGGCGCAGTCGAACAGGAGTTGCCGATGCTGACCGTCCATCACCTGGAAAATTCCCGTTCCCAGCGCGTGCTGTGGCTGCTGGAGGAACTGGAGCTGCCGTACCACGTGGTGCACCACAGGCGCGACCCGAAGACCCTGCTGGCGCCGCCGGAGCTGCGCGCCGTGCACCCGCTGGGCAAGGCCCCGGTGCTGGTGGATGGCGGCCAGGCGCTGGCCGAATCCGGTGCGATCCTGGAATACCTGGTCGAGCGCTACGACACCGGCTATGCGCTATCGCCGCCGCCGGAACCGGCGCTGGCCGAGGAGCGCCTGCTGTACCGCTACTGGATGCACTACGCCGAGGGCTCGGCCATGCCGCCGATGCTGCTGTCGCTGGTGCTGCGCCGGATCCGCAACGCGCCGATGCCGTTCTTCGCCCGGCCCATCGCCCGCGCCATCGTCGACCGCACCCTGGCCGGCTTTGTCTCGCCGCAGGTGAAGCTGCACCTGGACTGGATGGAGCAGGCGCTGGACGGCGGCGGCTGGTTCGCGGGCGAGCGCTTCACCGCGGCCGACATCCAGATGAGCTTCCCGATCGAGGCCGCGGCGGCGCGCGCCGGGCTGGACGGCCACCCGAACCTGCGCGGCTTCCTCGAGCGCATCCACGCGCGCCCGGCCTACCAGCGGGCGCTGGAGCAGGGCGGCCCGTTCGCGGTCGCCACCGGCTGATCCGCCCGCCGGCGGCGACCCATGCGGATCGGATTCGACAACAGCTTCCTGCGCGAACTGCCCGGCGACCCCGAGGCCGGGCCGCGCGTGCGCGAGGTCTTCGCGGCCTGGTCGCGGGTGGATCCCACCCCGGTGGCCGCGCCGCGGCTGCTGGCCTGGTCGCCCGAGGCCGCGGCCCTGGCCGGGCTGGACGCCGCCGACGCCGAGCACCCGGACTTCGCCCGCGTGTTCGGCGGCAATGCGCTGCTGGAAGGCATGCAGCCGTGGGCGGCCAACTACGGCGGCCACCAGTTCGGCAGCTGGGCCGGGCAGCTGGGCGATGGCCGCGCGATTTCGCTGGGCGAGGCGATCGGGCCGGACGGCGGGCGCTGGGAACTGCAGCTCAAGGGCGCGGGGCGCACGCCGTACTCGCGTTTCGGCGACGGCCGCGCGGTGCTGCGCTCCTCGATCCGCGAGTTCCTGTGCAGCGAGGCCATGCACCACCTGGGCATCCCCACCACGCGCGCGCTCAGCCTGGTCGGCACCGGCGAGGAGGTGGTGCGCGACATGTTCTACGACGGCCATCCGCGCCCGGAGCCCGGTGCCGTGGTGTGCCGGATGGCGCCCAGCTTCCTGCGCTTTGGCAGCTGGCAACTGCCGGCCTCGCGCGGCGATACCGCGCTGCTGCGGCGGCTGGCGGACCATGTCCAGCGCCACCACTTTCCGGACCTGCATGGACTGGGCCCGGCCGGCGACGCGGAATGGTTCGCGCAGGTGTGCGAGCGCACCGCGTGGATGGTGGCCGGCTGGATGCGGGTGGGCTTCGTCCACGGGGTGATGAACACCGACAACATGTCCATCCTCGGCCTGACCATCGACTACGGTCCCTATGGCTGGCTGGAGGACTACGACCCGGACTGGACGCCCAACACCACCGACGCCCACGGCCGCCGCTACCGCTATGGCGCCCAGCCGCAGGTGGCGTACTGGAACCTCACCCGGCTGGCGCAGGCGCTGGCGCCGCTGTTCGGCGGGGCCGCGCCGCTGGAGGCCGGGCTGCAGCGCTACCTGGACGCCTGGGCCCGGGCCGAGCGGGAAATGGTGGCCGGCAAGCTGGGCCTGGCCCGCGCCGGCGCCGGTGACGTGGCCCTGTTCGAGGACCTGTGCCGGGTGCTGCAGGCCGGGCAGTTCGACCTCACCACGTTCTTCCGCCAGCTTGGGGAGGTGGATCCGGCCACGGCCAGGCCGGCGGACTTCGCGGCGGTGTCCTACGACGCCGTCGCGGCCGCGGCGGTGTCGCCGGCGTTGCAGGAGTGGCTGGCACGCTACGCCGCGCGCCTGGCCGACGACCCGCTGGCGCCACCACGGCGGCGCGAACGCATGCGCCTGGCCAATCCGCGCTACGTGTTGCGCAACTGGCTGGCGCAGGAGGCCATCGACCGTGCCGAGGCCGGCGACCTGGCGTCGGTGGCGACGCTGCTGGAGGTGATGCGCCGCCCGTACGAGGACCAGCCTGGACGGGAGCACTACGCCGGCCTGCGCCCCGAATGGGCGCGCCATCGCGCCGGCTGCTCGATGCTGTCCTGCAGCTCCTGACGGCGTTACCGTTTGCGCATCCCGTCCGTCCGGAGAGCTTCCCCGATGTCCGCAACAGTCGCCGAACCCGCCACCCAGCCGGCCTGGGCCTCGCTGGTCCGCGAGATCCCGGACTTTCCCTCGCCGGGCATCGTGTTCCGCGACATCTGCCCGCTGCTGGCCGATGCCGAAGGCCTGGCCGCGATGCTCGACGACCTGGCCGCGCCATGGCGCGGCGTGGCGATCGGCCTGGTGGCCGGGATCGAGGCGCGCGGCTTCATCCTCGGCGCCGCGCTGGCGCCGCTGCTGGGTGCCGGCTTTCTGCCGCTGCGCAAGCCGGGCAAGCTGCCCGGGCCGGTGGTCGAGGAACAGTACGCGCTGGAATACGGCAGCGACCGGCTGCAGCTGCAGGCCGGCGCGGTCGCGCCGGGCACCCGCGTGCTGCTGGTGGACGACGTGCTGGCCACCGGCGGCACCCTGGCCGCGGCGGCCCGGCTGCTGGCACAGCAGCAGGCCCGGGTGGTCGGGGCGGGGGTGCTGATGGAGCTGGTGGCCCTCGGTGGCCGTGCCCGCTGGGAAATCGACGCGCCGCTGGTGGCCTTGCTGAGGCACTGAGGCGGGATCGGGATTCGGGATTCGGGATTCGTGGTTGGTGCTTCGCGGGGCGCGTAGTCCGGACAACGCGGCGCATCCGGGGGCGCGACGCGCGCCCCGGTAGGCAGGGTCAGAGCCTGCGTACGCGGAAGCGGCGGCCCTTGATCCTGCCGGCTTCCAGCCGCTGCAGGGCGCGTTCCGCCTGTGCGTTGGCGATGGCCACGTAGGAGCGGGTGGCCGCAATCACGATCTTGCCGATGGCCGATCCGGGCAGGCCGGCCTCGCCGGTCAGGGCGCCGAGGATGTCGCCGGGGCGCAGCTTGTCGGTCTTGCCGCCGTCGATGCGCAGGGTGGTCATCGGTGCCCGTGCCGGCTGGGCGGGGCGGCCGGTGGCCAGCGGCGCGTTCTCGCGCGGCGGCGGGCTGTCCTGGGCGGCGGCGATCATCCCGGCGCGCGCGTTCTCGCGGCCGGCGACCAGGCTCAGGGCCAGGCCACGGCGGCCGGCGCGGCCGGTGCGGCCAATGCGGTGGCGGTAGGCATCCACGTCGGTCGGCAGCTCGTAGTTCACCACCGCGGCCAGGTCCTCCACGTCCAGGCCGCGCGCGGCCACGTCGCTGGCAACCAGCACGTTGCAGCTGCGGTTGGCCAGCTGCAGCAGCACTTCGTCGCGGTCGCGCTGCTCCATGTCCCCGTGCAGGGCCAGGGCGGAGAAACCGAACTGGCGCAGCGAGCCGGCGACCTCGTCCACGTCCTTGCGGGTATTGCAGAACACCACCGCCGATTCGGGGCGATGGCGCAGCAGCAGGCCGGCCACGGCCTTCTGCCGGAACTGCGGGTCCACGTCGAAGAAGCGCTGCTCGATGTCCGGCGCCGATTCACCGCCGTCCACCGAGACCTCCACCGGATCGCGCAGCAGCTGGCGGGCGAGTTCGCGGATCGCATCGGGGAAGGTGGCCGAGAACAGCAGGGTCTGGCGCTGGCCGTGGCAGCGGTTGGCGATCTCGCGCACCGGCTCCTCGAAGCCCATGTCCAGCATGCGGTCGGCCTCGTCCAGCACCAGGGTGCGGACCACGCCCAGGTGCAGCACGCGCTTGCGGGCCAGCTCCTGCACCCGGCCCGGCGTGCCGACCACGACCTGCGGGTCGTGCGCCTGCAGCGAGGCGATCTGCGGCTCCAGCGCCACGCCGCCGGTGAGCACGCTCAGCTTGAGGTTGGGGATGCCGGTGGCCAGGCGGCGCAGCTGGCGGCCGACCTGGTCGGCCAGCTCGCGGGTCGGGCACAGCACCAGCGCCTGGCAGCGCGATTGGCCCGGATCCAGCCGCTGCAGCAAGCCCAGGCCGAAGGCGGCGGTCTTGCCGCTGCCGGTGGGCGCCTGCGCCAGCAGGTCGCGGCCTTCCAGGATCGGCGGCAGTGACTGCGCCTGGATCGGCGTGGCGGCGGTATAGCCCAGCGCGTCCAGTCCGGGACGCAGGGCGGGGGAGAGCGGCAGCGCGGCAAAGTCGGTCATGCGCCATTCTCGCAGGTGTGGCCCGTACAATGCGCGGATGCCTTTGATCACCCTGCAGAACGTCGACTACAGCGTCGGCGGCCCGTTGTTGCTGGAACATGCCGACCTGTCGATCGAGCCGGGCGAACGCATCGCCCTGATCGGCCGCAACGGCGCCGGCAAATCCACCCTGCTCAAGCTCATCGCCGGCGAACTGCAGCCGGACGATGGCCAGGTGCGGGTCCAGGCAGGCGTGCGTGTGGCGCGCCTGGAGCAGGAGGTGCCCGGCGGCACCGAGGGCAGCGTGTTCGACGTGGTCGCCGGCGGCCTGGGCGAGCTGGGCACCTGGCTGGCGCAGTTCCACCAGATCAGCCATGCCGCGGAATTCGACGCGGCGCAGCTGTCGCGGGTGCAGGCGAAGATCGACGCGGCCGACGGCTGGGCCCTGGACCGGCGCGTGGCCGAGGTGCTCAGCCGCCTGGAGCTGGATGGCGATGCGGTGTTCGCGCGCCTGTCCGGTGGCATGAAGCGCCGCGTGCTGCTGGCGCGCTCGCTGGTTTCCGCGCCGGACGTGCTGCTGCTGGACGAGCCGACCAACCACCTGGACATCGAGGCGATCGACTGGCTGGAGGGCTTCCTGAAGGAGTGGAGCGGCAGCGTGGTGTTCGTCACCCACGACCGCCGCTTCCTGCGCGCCCTGGCCACCCGCATCGTCGAGATCGACCGCGGCCAGGTCACCAGCTGGCCGGGCGACTGGGCCAACTACGAGCGCCGCCGCGAGGAGCGGCTCAACGCCGAGGCGCAGGAGAACGCGCGCTTCGACAAGCTGCTGGCGCAGGAGGAAGCCTGGATCCGCCAGGGCATCAAGGCTCGCCGCACCCGCGACGAAGGCCGCGTGCGCCGGCTCAAGGCCATGCGCGTGGAACGCGCCCAGCGCCGCGAACTGTCCGGCAACGTGCGCATGGAGGCCGCCCAGGGCGAGTCCTCCGGCAAGAAGGTCATCGAGGCCAGGGACCTGCATTTCGCCCACGGCGGGCAGGTGATGGTGCGGGGCTTCTCCACCACCGTGCTGCGCGGCGACCGCATCGGCCTCATCGGCCCCAACGGCAGTGGCAAGACGACCCTGCTGAAGCTGCTGCTGGGCGAACAGCAGCCGCAGGCCGGCGAGGTGAAACTGGGCACCAACCTGCAGGTGGCCTACTTCGACCAGTACCGCGCGACCCTGCGCGAGGACTGGAACGCGATGGAGAACGTGGCCGGCGGCCGCGACTTCGTCGAGATCAACGGCTCGCGCAAGCACGTGCTGGCCTACCTGCAGGACTTCCTGTTCACGCCCGAGCGCGCGCGTGCGCCAATCACCCGCCTGTCCGGCGGCGAGCGCAACCGCCTGCTGCTGGCGCGCCTGTTCGCGCAGCCATCCAACCTGCTGGTGATGGACGAGCCGACCAACGACCTGGACGTGGAAACCCTGGAGCTGCTGGAAGACCTGCTGGCCGACTACAACGGCACCCTGCTGCTGGTCAGCCACGACCGCGACTTCCTCGACAACGTCGTGACCTCTACGTTGGTGATGGAAGGCGAGGGGCGGGTGGGCGAGTACGTGGGCGGCTACAGCGACTGGCTGCGCCAGCGCCCGGCACCGCCGGCGCCGAAGCCCGCCGCGGCCAGGCCCGCGCCGGCCCCGGCCGCCGCGCCCGCGGCGCCGGCGCCGGCCGGCAAGCGCAAGCTCAGCTACAAGGATGCGCGCGAGCTGGAGCAGCTGCCGGGCCGGATCGAGGCGCTGGAAGCTGAGCTGGCGGAACTGGCCGCGGCCATGTCCGACCCGGCCTTCTACCAGCAGGATCCGGGCGTGGTCGCCGCGCATGGCAAGCGCATGGCCGATGCCCAGGCCGAACTGGACGCCGCCTACGCCCGCTGGGCCGAACTGGACGGCTGAGCCCGGCCGCGCATCGCATGCACCCGGCCGCTGCCGGCGCGCGACGGGCCCGGGGCGGGCTACTTCGCGCGGCCGGTATTGCGCGGCGTGCTGTCCGGCGCCAGGAACGCCCAGAACGGCACCCCGGCCTCGGCCCACCAGCGCACTGCATCGTCCAGTACCTCGACCAGGGTCTGCAGGTCCTGCGGGCGGGTGCCCTGCAGCCCGGCGAAGCCGTCGATCGCCAGCAGGTAGCCCGGAGCGGGCGCCCAGGACAGGTCGCGCAGCGCATCCAGCAGGCCATCCCAGTTGCGGCCCCAGCCGGCCGGGAAGTCCAGCGTGGTGGCGATGCGCAGCAGCAGCGCGGCCTTGTCGCGGCAGCCCTCCAGATCGATCCGCCGCACCAGCAGGCCGGCATCGCGCGCGGCCGCGGCCAGCGCCGCCAGGTCGGCGGCGGCAACCTCGTAGACGCCGGCGCGGGTGGCATCGTCCAGGCCGAGGTCGAATCCGGAGTGGGTCATGGCCGTGCCTCCGCCATGGGCACCTGGAAGGCGCGGAAGCTGCCGTAGTGGTCGGCGCTGTAGTACCACTCGGTTGGCGGATCGCCGCCGGTGACGATGCGGCGCGCGCCACGGTGCGGCACGCCGGGCGTCGGCACGGTGTACTCGCGGTAGTGGCCGCGCGGGCGCGGCGGCAACCGGCCTTCGCGGTTGGCGAACACGCTGCCGTCCTGGCGGTGCGGGAACGG
>NZ_AZNZ01000010.1 GCF_000510725.1 Pseudoxanthomonas sp. J31 | reverse complement strand
CTCCGCGCATGCCGGGTCGGCGGCGATAACCAACTTGCGCCCGCAAGCCTTCGCCACGCATCAGCCGGGCCACCCGGTGCTTGCCGCAGCGCTCGCCCAGATCACGCAAGTCGCGGGCAACCTTGCGGTAGCCGTACACGCTCCCGCTCTCCAGCCAGGACTGCTTGATCAGGCCCAGTACGCGCCGATCGTCCTTGGCCCGTGCCGACAGCNGCGCCCGACGCCAGGCGTAGTAGCCGCTGGGGTGCACGCCCAACACCCGGCACATGCTGCGCACCCGGAACTCCCGTTCGTGGTCGCGCATGAAGGCGTACTTCACCCGGACTGCTTGGCAAAGTACGCCGCGGCTTTTTTTAGAATGTCGCGCTCCTCCGTGACCCGGCGAAGCTCCGACTTGAGCCGGCGCAACTCGTCCGCCTGGTCCGCCGTCGCTGCCCGCTCGGGCCCGGACCGACCGTACTGCTTCCGCCACGTGTAGAGGCTGTGGATCGACACCCCCAGCCGATCGGCCACCTCTGCCACCGAGTGGCCGCGGTCCGTCACCTGCCTGACCGCTTCAACCTTGAACTCTTCCGTGTACCGCTTGCTGCTCATGGACACTCCTGCTGCTGCCGTGGATTATGGCTGCAAGGTGTCTACGAAACACGGGGCGATTCAGACTGGATACTCACGACCAGTTGTTTTCTTCGGGGACTTGGCGGCAATTCCTGCCTAGGACGTAGCAAGAAGAATGCAGCGAACGTGTGGGAGCACTTTGGGCTGCAGAACTACGAGCGGGGCACTGCTCTCGAGGCCACACTCATTGAGTTTGAAGGTCAGCGTGCACATCGGTTCAAGAGCTACATGGATAATGCTGCCTTCGAGCGATTTCTGGAAACGACACTAGGGCCTATTGCGTCGACTAATTAGCAACCATTGGGCCGCATGACGCCTAGATGCGGCCCAGTCTTACTCGGGTTACAGAGCCCCCCCTCCGGGCGAAAAGTTTTGGCGCCCCCCTAGGGCCTGTTAACACTATCGCAACGATTCGACGATCAGTGCGAAGTGGATGAAGGCCGCGAACATGACGTCGAGCTTGTCGAAGCGGCTGAAGATGCGGCGGAACCCTTTCAGACGGCGGAACAGGCGCTCGATTTCGTTGCGGCGCTTGTAGATCTCGGTGTTGTACGCCCATGGCTGGGCCCGCAGCGGATGCGGGGGCACGACCGGATCCAGGCCCAGATCCAGCGCGAGCTGCCGGGTTTCATTGCCCTCGTAGGCGCGATCCATGACCAGATGGCAGCGCGCGGGCAGGGGTGGCAGGGCATGCAGCAGGGCGCGACCGGCTGGGGCATCGCCCGCCTGGCCCGGCGAAAGCGAGAAGGCTAACGCGCAGCGGGAATCCGCGGCAGCCATATGAATTTTGGTGGTCCAGCCTCCGCGGGAGCGGCCGATGGCCTGCGGGCCGTTTTTTTTCGTGCGCCGGTGCCGTCCGGGTGGACCTTGACGATCGTACTGTCCAGGCTGACCGCCTCCAGCCGCACCCGGACCAGCTGTTCGGCCTGCATGCGCTCGAAGACCCGATCCAGGACCCCGGCCTTGGCCCACCGGTTCATCCGCGTGTAGATCGTGTGCCAGTTGCCGAACCGCTTGGGCAGGGCCCGCCACTTGCAGCCATTTTCGGCCACGAACAGGATCGCGTTGAGCACTTGAAGGTTGTCCAGCGACACATTGCCCCGCTGCCGCGGCAGGCAATCCTCGATACGCGCGAATTGCGCAGGCGTAAGTTCCATGCGCAGTATGTTAGCACGTAGTGTTAACAGGCCCTAGTGCGCGATGCCGCCCGTCCGCCCCCCCGGCGAGAGGGGTATGCAAAAAGCCCCGCTTGCGCGGGGCTTCCTCACGTCACCTGGTCCCGGCGTGATCAGACATTCGTCTAACGGCCGCCGGGACGACGCCGCGGAGGTCCCGGATGCGGCTTCGCCTTATCCGGGCTACGCGCGGGACGAGGGCTCAGGCGAACGGATCCTGCAGGATCATGGTGTGTTCGCGGTCCGGGCCGGTGGAGACGATGCTGATCGGGCAGCCGGCCAGTTCCTCCAGCGCGCGCAGGTAGGCGCGGGCGGCGGGCGGCAGGTCGTCCCAGTTGGTGATGCCGTGGGTGTTCTCGCTCCAGCCCGGGAACTCCAGGTAGACCGGGGTGATCTCCTCCCAGCCCTGGGCGTCCAGCGGGGCGTACTCGGTGCGCTTGCCGCGGTACTCGTAGGCGATGCACACCTTCAGCTTCTCCATGCCGTCGAGCACGTCGAGCTTGGTGATGCACAGGCCGGTGATGCCGTTGATGGCCACCGCGCGCTTGAGGGCGACGATGTCCATCCAGCCGCAGCGGCGCGGGCGGCCGGTGGAGGCGCCGTACTCGGCGCCGCGGTCGCGGATGCCCTGGCCGATCTCGTCGTCCAGCTCGGTCGGGAACGGGCCGCCGCCGACGCGGGTGGCGTAGGCCTTGGCGATGCCCAGCACGTAGTCGATGTCCTGCGCGCCCACGCCGGTGCCGGCCAGGGCACCGCCAATGGTGGTGTTGGAGCTGGTGACGTACGGGTAGGTGCCGTGGTCGATGTCCAGCAGCGCGCCTTGGGCGCCCTCGAACAGCACGCGCTTGCCCTGCTTGCGCAGGTCGTGGCAGATGCCGGCCACGTCGGACTTCATCGATTCGACGTACTCGCCGAACTCCAGCGCTTCCTTGTAGGTGGTCTCGAAGTCCACCGGCTCCACGCCCAGGTACTGGGTGAGGACGAAGTTGTGGTAGTCCAGCGCGCTCTTGAGCTTCTCGGCCAGCTGGTCGGGATAGTGCAGGTCGGCGATGCGGATGCCGCGGCGGGCGACCTTGTCCTCGTACGCCGGGCCGATGCCGCGGCCGGTGGTGCCGATGGCCTTGCCGCCGGCGGCCTTCTCGCGCGCCTGGTCCAGGGCGATGTGGTACGGCATGATCAGCGGCGCGGCCGGGCTGATCTTCAGGCGGCTGCGCACCTCCACGCCGGAGGCTTCCAGCTCCTCGATCTCCTTGCGCAGCGCGGCCGGGGAGATCACCACGCCGTTGCCGATCAGGCACAGCGCGTCGTCGCGCAGGATGCCGGACGGGATCAGGTGCAGGACGGTCTTCTTGCCGTTGATGACCAGGGTATGGCCGGCGTTGTGGCCGCCCTGGAAGCGCACGACGGCGCCGATCTCCTCGGTAAGCAGGTCGACGATCTTGCCCTTGCCCTCATCGCCCCACTGGGCACCGAGGACGACGACTGACTGGCCCATGGCCGCAACTCCTTTATCTGGCGGCCATCGGGGCCGCGGGATGGAACCGTGCCGGGGCACCGCCTGGCCGTTCCCCTGCGGGGACGGAACGCCATCGGGGCGTTGCGGACATGCGGCGGTCCAGACACGGAAAAAGCCGGTCGGAGGCATCCACTTGGGAAGCGTGCCCGACCGGCTTTTGCGGATTATCCGGGTTTTGCACCGGCGGGGCCACCGGGAAGGTGAACGGCGCCCTGCCCGCCCCGCCGGGCCTCACTCGGCGGTGAAGACCGGCTGGCCGTCGACCCAGGTGGCGCGGACCTGCAGCGCATCCAGCTCGGCGCCGGGAATGGCCAGCGGATCGCGGTCCAGGACCACGAAGTCGGCGCGCAGGCCCGGGGCCAGGCGGCCGACCCTGGACTCGTCGTGGCCGGCGCGGGCGGCATCCACGGTGAAGCCGCGCAGGGCCTCCAGCGCGCCCAGGCGCTGGCCGGGCAGCCAGCCGCCGGGCGGCTGGCCGTCGCGGTCCTGGCGGGTGACCGCCGCCAGCAGGCCCAGGCGCGGGTCGACCTGTTCCACCGGGAAGTCCGAGCCCAGGGCCAGCGGCACGCCCAGGTCCAGGAAGCGGCGCCAGGCATAGGCGCCGGCCAGGCGTTTCTCGCCCAGGCGGGCGCCGGCCCAGCCCATGTCCGAGGTGGCGTGGGTGGGCTGCATCGAGGCCACCAGGCGCAGCGCGGCAAAGCGCGGGAAGTCCTCCGGCGCCACCACCTGGGCGTGTTCGACCCGCCAGCGGTGGTCGGCGCGGGCGCCCAGCCCGGCAAGGGCCTGCTGGTAGGTGTCCAGCACGATGCGGTTGCCGCGGTCGCCGATGGCGTGGGTGGCCACCTGCAGGCCGCAGTCGCGGGCGCGGATCACCGCCGCGCCGTAGGCGGCCGGGTCGGTGACCAGCAGGCCGCGGTTGCCGGGGGCATCGCTGTAGTCCTGCAGCAGGGCGGCGCCGCGGCTGCCGAGGGCGCCGTCGACGAACAGCTTCACGCCCTTCATCTGCAGGCGGCCGCCAGGGTGCTGGTAGGCGCCGTGTTCGCACAGGTCGGCCAGCGCCTCGCGGTCGCCGTCGGCATAGGCGCTGATGCGCAGCGGCAGGCGGCCCTCGTCGGCGAAGCGGCGCATCAGCGCCAGGTCGGCGCGCGACACGCCCATGTCATGCACGCCGGTCAGGCCGTTGGCCACGGCCAGGGCCAGGGCCTGCTCCAGGGCGCGGGCGCGCCAGGCCTCGTCCGGCGGCGGCATGGCGCGCTCGACCAGGCGCATGGCCCCGTCCACGAACACGCCGGTGGCACGGCCGTGCCCGCGCTCGATGCGGCCGCCCTCGGGCTGCCAGTCGCCGTCGAAGCGGCGCGCGCCTTCGAGCGCCTCGGCCGCGCGCATGGCGGCGGTGTTGGCCCAGGCGGCATGGCCGTCGATGCGCGACAGCCACACCGGGCGATCCGGGAAGGCGGCGTCGAGGTCGGCGGCGGTGGGGAAACGCGCGCCGGGCCACAGGTTCTGGTCCCAGCCCCAGCCGACGATCCAGGCGTCTTCCGGCGCAGTGGCGGCATGGGCCTGCAGGCGCTGCACCACTTCCCCCACGCTGCGCGCGCCGGACAGGTCGGCGCGCAGCAGGGCGTAGCCCAGCTCCATCAGATGGGCGTGGGCATCGATCAGGCCGGGGATGACGGTGGCGTCGCCGGCATCGATATGCCGCGCCTGCGGATAGCGGTGGCGCAGCTCGGCAGCCTCGCCGGTGGCGAGGATGCGTCCGTCCTTGTCCCAGGCGATGGCGGTGGCCTGCGGATGGGCGGCGTCGAGGGTGTGGATGCGGCGCGCGGTTAGCACCGCTTCGGCGGTGGTGCCGGCATAGGACGGCGGCGCGGGTTGCGGTGCGGGAGACTGCGGGGAGGCCAGCGCCATGGCACTGGCGAAGGCGGCAAGCAGCAGCGGGAGGGCGCGGGTCACGCGTCGGTGCATGGCGTCGTCCTGCGGATGGGGATGCCGGGGACTATGCCGGGGGTGGGTGGCGGGGGCAAACGCGGCAATCCGGTGAGCTTGCTTCCGTCGCGACCGCCGCCGTGCGCCGGAACCGCGCCCCCGGCCCTTGTCCGAGGGGGAGTACGTGCGTGGCGGGGCCCCGGATGCGGCCTGTGGCCTCATCCGGCCTACGCAAGCGCCACGCTACGGTCGTTGCGACGGCAAGGCCCCGTCGCGCCGCCGGGGCGGATTCAGTCGACCAGCTCGGCGTCCAGGCTGATCGGCACCGCGGACAGGGCCTTGGAGACCGGGCAGTTCTGCTTGGCGTCGTCGGCGATGGCGCGGAACTGCTTTTCGTCGATGCCGGGAACCTTCGCTTTCAGCTTGAGCCGGATCTGCGACAGCGCCGGACCGCCTTCCAGCGACAGGTCGACCTCGGCGCGGGTGTCCAGCGCGGCCGGCGTGAACCCGGCTTCGCCCAGCTTGGCCGACAGGGCCATGGTGAAGCAGCCGGCGTGCGCGGCGGCGATCAGTTCCTCGGGATTGGTGCCCTTCTCCTCGCCGAAGCGGCTGTTGAAGCCGTAGCGGGTGCCGGCCAGCAGGCCGCTCTGCGGCGTGTCCAGGATGCCCTTGCCGCTCTTGAGGTCGCCTTCCCAGTGCGCGGTGGCGTGGCGCGAGATGCCCATGGCGTTGTTCCTTTCGATCCGTGGAGGGAACGCGCAGCGTAGCGGCCGGTCCGTTAGCGGGCCGTGCGCGGGCCGGCGTGCGTGCTTGTGCGACGCAACGTGCCCGCGCGCGCGCAAGGCGCGATGGTGTGGCTTCCGCCATGACCGCCCGCGGCACGAGCCCGGGCCGTCCTCCATGGATCGGCGCGTGCCGGACTGCCATGACGGCCTCCAATCCCCCCCAGGAGGACGGCACATGCCCTACACCACCCACGACATCCGCAACGTGGCCCTCGCAGGCCACCCCGGCGCCGGCAAAACAACCCTTTTCGAAGCCCTGCTGCATGCCGGCGGCGTCCTCGCTACGGCAGGCAGCGTCGAACGCGGCAACACCGTGTCCGACTCCGATCCACTGGAAAAGCAGCGCGGCCACTCGCTGGACATCGCCATCGCCAGCATCGACCTGGCCAACGGCGACGGCCGTGCCCACCTCAACTTCATCGACACGCCCGGCTATCCGGACTTCCGTGGTCCGGCGCTGTCGGCGCTCTCGGCGGTGGAGACCGCGCTGGTGGTGGTCGACGCGGACACCGGCGTGGAGCACGGCACCCTGCGGCTGATGGAGCGCGCGCGCGAGCGCGGCCTGTGCCGGGCGATCGTGGTCAACAAGATCGACCACGAGCACGCCGACTGCGGCCGGGTGCTGATGCAGCTGCGCGAGACCTTCGGCCCGGAAGTGCTGCCGCTGAACCTGCCGGCGGACTGGGGCCGGCGCGTGGTCGACTGCTTCGACGCCGGCGCCGGCGACTCCGACCTGGGGCCGGTATCCGAGTGGCACCAGCGCATCCTCGACCAGGTGGTGGAGGTCGATCCGGAGGCGATGGACCGCTACCTGGAGAACGGCGAGGCCGGGCTCGCGCCGGGCGAGCTGCACGACGCCTTCGAAAAGGCGCTGCGCGAGGGGCACCTGGTCCCGGTGTGCTTCGTCTCCGCGCGCAGCGGCGTGGGCGTGCGCGAGCTGCTGCAGCTGGTGGCGCGGCTGTTCCCCGATCCCACCGAGGCCAACCCGCCGCCGCTGGTGGCCGGCGATGGCGGCGGCCAGCGCCCGGTGCCGGTGCACCCGGACGCCGACGGCCACGTGATCGCCGACGTCTTCAAGGTGGTCAACGACCCTTTCGTGGGCAAGCTGGGCGTGTTCCGCGTCTACCAGGGCACGGTCAGGCGCGACACCCAGCTGTTCGTGGACGACGGGCGCAAGCCGTTCCGCGTGGGCCATCTGTTCGCGCTGCGCGGGCGCGAGCACGTGGAGATCGAGCAGGCCATCGCCGGCGACATCGCCGCGGTGGGCAAGATCGAGGAAGTGCATTTCGACGCGGTGCTGCACGACAGCCACGACGAGGACGGCGTGCACCTGGCGCCGGTGTCCTTCCCCAAGCCGATGTTCGGGCTGGCGGTGCAGGCCACCAGCCGCGGCCAGGAGCAGAAGCTGTCGCAGGCGCTGCGCAAGCTGGCCGAGGAAGACCCGGCCTTCGTGGTCGAGCACAACGTCGAGGTCAACGAGACGGTGATCCGCGGCCTGTCGGAGCTGCACCTGCGGGTGATGCTGGAGAGGCTGAAGGAGCGCTTCGGCCTGGAGGTGGTCACGCGCCCCCCGCGCATCGCCTATCGCGAGACCATCTCGGTGCCGGCCGAGGGCCATCACCGCCACAAGAAGCAGACCGGCGGCGCCGGCCAGTTCGCCGAGGTCTTCCTGCGGGTGGAACCGCTGGAGCGCGGCGCGGGGTTCGAGTTCGTGGACGAGGTCAAGGGCGGCACCATCCCCGGGCAGTTCATCCCCGCGGTGGAGAAAGGCGTGCGCCAGGCGCTGCAGGGCGGCGCGATCAGCGGCCATCCGGTGCAGGACGTGCGCGTGGTGGTGTACGACGGCCGCCACCATCCGGTGGACAGCAAGGAGATCGCCTTCGTCACCGCCGGGCGCAAGGCCTTCCTCGATGCGGTGGCCAAGGCCAGGCCGCTGGTCCTGGAGCCGGTGGTGGCGCTGGAGGTGTCGGTGCCCGAGGCGCAGGTGGGCGACGTCACCGGCGCGCTGGCCACCCGCCGCGCGCGCATCGTCGGCACCGACAGCGGCGACGGCCTGCGCGCGGAGAGCATCGTCCGCGCCCAGGTGCCGCAGGCCGAGCTGGAGGGGTTTGCCGCCGAGCTGAAGTCGCTGACCGCCGGCAAGGGCCGCTATGCGCTGGACTTCAGCCACTACGAGCCGGTGCCGCCCAACGTGCAGCAGAAGCTGGTGGAGGGGTGGAAGCCGAAGCCGGAGGAGGATTGAGGGCCCGCATGCTTGCGTGGCCCGGACAAGGAAGGGGTGAACCGGGATGCGCTTCGCTTGCCCGGGCTACGCAAAGCCTTTGCAGGCCGGCGTGGGGAAGATCAGGCCGTGCGGCGTGCCACCGGAGCGCGGGAGACCAGCAGCACGCCTCCCAGCACCAGCACCGTGCCGGCCACCTGCCAGGCGCCCATCGGCTCGTCCAGCAGCAGCAGGCTCAGCACGATGGTCGAGACCGGGCCGAGCATGCCGATCTGCGAGGCATGGCCGGAGCCGACCCGGGAGATCCCCAGCATCACCAGCAGCACCGGCGCCACCGTGCACAGCGTGCCGTTGGCCAGCGACAGCCAGTACACCTCGGCCGGCAGGTCCAGCGCCGACAGTGGCCGCAGCAGCAGGAACTGGCCGATGCACAGCAGGCAGGCCACCGAGCTGCACAGCGCGGTCAGCCGCACCGCGCCGACCTTGCCCACCAGTTCGCCGCTGCCGGCCAGGTACAGCGCATAGGTCAGCGCGCTACCGAACACCAGCACGCCACCCAGCACGATGCCCTCGCCGCCGGCCACCAGGTCGTGGCCGAAGGCCAGGGCCACGCCGGCGTAGCTCACCGCCAGCGCGATCCACTGCAGCCGCCCCGGGCGGCGGCCGAACGCCAGCCAGCCGATCAGCAGGACCAGGGTCGGGGTGAGGTACAGGATCAGCCGCTCCAGGGTGGCGGTGATGTAGGCCAGTCCGGCGAAGTCCAGGAAGCTGGCCAGGTAATAGCCCAGCGACCCCAGCACCAGGATCCTCAGGTAGTGGCCGCGGTGCAGCGTGGTCCGTGCGCTCCGGGTCGCCCATGCGCCCATCAGCAGGAAGAACGGGAACGCCACCAGCATGCGCAGCGCCAGCAGGGTGACCGCGTCGGCGCCATGGCGGTAGCCGAGCTTGACGATGATCGCCTTGCCCGAGAACAGGACGGCGCCCAGCGCGGCATACAGCAGGCCCCAGCGCTGCCGCGCGCGGGCCTTGCGTGCGTCGTCCCCGCCCGCGGTGGCGGCCGCAGGCCGGGCTGGCGCCGGTTCCTCCGCGCCCTCGCCGGCCGCAGCGGCCAGGGCCGGGCCGCGTCCGCTCATGCCAGCACCGCCTGCAGCAGCGCGCGCAGCACCTGTTGCAGCGCCTCGGCGCGCACAGGGTCGTAGGCGAAGCTGTCCTCGTCCATGTAGGTGCGCTGGGCCAGTTCCAGCTGCACCGCCTGCACGCCGGTCTCCGGAGCGGCGTAGTGGCGGGTGATGTAGCCGCCCTTGAAGCGGCCGTCGACCACGTGGCTGTACTGCGGATGTGCGGCCAGCACTTCTTCCAGGCGCTGGCGCAGGGCCGGGGAACAGCTGTGGCCTCCGGCGGTGCCGAGGTTGAGGTCCGGCAGCGCGCCTTCGAACAGGTACGGCAGGCGGCCGCGGATCGAATGCCCTTCCCACAGCACCACCCGGCCATGCTGGCCGCGGATGCGCTGCAGCTCGGCGTCGAGGTTGTCGTGGTACGGGCGCCAGTACGCCTCCAGCCGGCGGGCGATCTCGGCCTGGTCCGGCTCGGCGCCGGGCTGGTACACCGGTTCGCCGCTGAACTGCACCGTGGGGCACAGGCCGGTGGTGTTCTGGCCGGGATACAGCGAGGCGTCGTCCGGCGGGCGGTTGAGGTCGATCACGTAGCGCGAGTAGCGCGGGCGGATGATCGAGGCGCCCAGCTCGCGGGCAAAGGCGTACAGGCGCGAGACGTGCCAGTCGGTATCCGGCACGCGGCGGGCGCTGTCGGTCAGGCGCGCGGCGATGTCGGCGGGAAGTTCGCTGCCGTCGTGCGGCAGGCTGATCAGCAGCGGCGCGTCGCCCTGGTGCAGGTGGAAGATGTCGTCCATGCGCCGATTGTAGGCGCGTGCGCGCACCGTCAGAGCAGCACCAGCTCCTCGGCCGAGGTCGGGTGGATCGCCACCACCTGGTGCAGCCGGGCGCGGGTGACGCCCAGCTTCAGCGCCACCGCGAAGCCCTGCAGGATCTCGTCCACCGCCTCGCCCAGCAGGTGGATGCCCACCACCCGCTCCTCTTCGCCCACGCACACGAGCTTGAACAGGCTGCGCTGCGGCGAGTCGGCCAGCGCGGTCAGCATCGGCCGGAAGTTGCTGGCATGCACCCGCACCGCATCGCCGTAGCGCTCGCGCGCCTGTTCCTCGGTCAGGCCCACGGTGGCCAGCGGCGGATGCGAGAACACCACGGTGGGCACGTCGGCATAGTCCAGCTTCGCGTCGGCCTGGCCGCCGAACAGCCGCGCCATCAGCCGGCGCGCGGCGGCGATCGCCACCGGGGTCAGGGCCAGCCTGCCGGTGACGTCGCCCACGGCGTGCACGCCCTCCAGCGAGGTGTCCTGCCATTGGTCGACCACCACCTCGCCGTGCCCGCCCAGCTCCACCCCGGCTTCCTCCAGGCCGAGGCCGGCGGTATTGGGCCGGCGCCCGGTGGCGAACAGCACGCGGTCGAACACCTCCGCCACCACGCCCTGTTCCTGGCCCTTGTGCACCACGCGCACCCCGCCCCCGGTCGCGTGCAGCGCGCTGACCGGCGCCTCCAGGTGCAGGCGCACGCCGCGCGCCTGCATGTTGGCCTGCAGCGTGGCCACCACTTCCGCGTCCATGCCCGACAGCAGGCGCGGGCCGCGCGCGAACACCTCGACCCGGCTGCCCAGTGCCTGCAGCACCCCGGCCAGTTCCACCGCGATGTAGCCGCCGCCGACCAGGGCCACGTGCGCGGGGGGCTGCGACAGCTCGAAGAAATCGTCCGACACCCCGGCCAGTTCCGCGCCGGGGATGTCCGGGCGCAGCGGATGCGCGCCGGTGGCCAGCAGCACGCGCCCGGCACGCAGGCGCACGCCGGTGTCGGTGTCCACGGTGTGTGCGTCGCGCAGGCGGCCGCGGCAGGGCATCAACGCGATGCCGGCCGCGTCCAGGCGGCGGCGGTAGCTGGCGTGGATGCCGGCGATGTAGCGCTGGCGGTGGGCGATGAAGGCCGGCCAGTCCAGCGCCGGCGGCGACTGCGGCAGGTCGAAGCCGAGGTCGGCGGCCAGGGCCATGCGCTCGGCCAGCCCGGCCGCCAGCCACATCGCCTTCTTCGGCACGCAGCCGGCATTGACGCAGGTGCCGCCCAGTTCGCCCGGCTCCAGTAGCGCCACCCGCGCCCCGTGCGCGGCGGCGGCGAACGCGCCGGCCAGCCCACCGGAGCCTCCACCGATCACCACCAGGTCGAACCCGGCCTGCGGGCGGTGGACGGCGGTCTGGCTCATGGCTCCTCCTCTACTGGAAGCGTTCGACCCGGTAGGGCGCGGGATCGATCGCGGGCGTGCGGCCGGTGACCAGGTCGGCCACCAGCTGGCCGCTGGCCGCGCTCATGCTGATGCCCAGCATGCCGTGCCCGGCCGCGATCCAGACGTGAGGATGGCCGGGAGCGCGGCCCAGCGCCGGCAGGTCGTCGTACGTCATCGGCCGCCAGCCGTACCACTTCTCCAGCGCCGCCCCGGCCGGCGGCGGCTGGCGCAGGTATTCGCGCGCGGCGCGTTCCAGCGCGCCCAGGCGCACCGGATTGAGGCTGGTGTCCTGGCCGGAGAACTCCATCGTGCTGCCCAGGCGGAAGCCGTCCGCCCAGGGGGTGACGAACACCTGGCGGTCCTTGAGCACCAGCGGGCGCCGTGGCGCGCCGGCCTGCGGGCCGTAGGTGATCGAGTAGCCCTTGCCGGGCTGGATCGGCAGGCGCACGCCCAGCGGGCGCAGCAGCCGCGGGGTCCAGGCCGCCATCGCCACCACCACCTCGCGGCCGCGGCGGCGGCTGCCGTCCTCCAGCACGACGCTGGCGCCGCTGGCATCGGGCAGCAGCGCGCGCACCGGCGCCTGCTCCTCGATCAGCCCGCCGCGCTCGCGGATCGCGCGCGCCAGGCCGGCGGTGTAGCGGTCCGGGCGCAGGTGGGCGTCGTCGGGGAAGTGGATCGCGCCGACCAGGCCTTCGCGCAGCGCGGGCTCGCGGCGCTGGTACTCCGCGCCGTCGATGACCTCGGTGGCGATGCCCAGCTCGGCCAGCGGGCCGCACTCGGCCACGTACTCGTCGAAGTTGCGCCGGTCGCGGAACACGTAGTCCAGGCCGGAGGCGGTGAACTGGCAATCCAGGCCGTAGCGCTCGATCCACTGCGCCAGGCGCGCGCGCGAGTCGCGCAGGATCGCGGCGCGGCCACGCGCGCTTTGCATCCAGTCGCGCTGGTTGCAGCGGCGGGCGAAGTGCAGCAGCCAGCGCCACAGCTCCGGGTCCAGGCGCGGCTTGAGGTACAGCGGGGCATCGGGGCTGAGCATCCAGCGCAGCGCGCGCCAGGGCACGCCGGGCGCGGCCAGCGGCGGCGCATGGCTGGGGGTGACGGTGCCGCAGTTGCCGTGCGAAGTGGCGCCGCCGACGCGGCCCGCCTCCAGGACCCGCACCCCGCGACCGGCCTCCAGCAGCGACAGCGCGGTGGCCAGGCCGATGGCTCCGCCACCGAGGATGAGGACGTCGTCGGGGTTGTTCACCCGCGCAAGTCTACGCCGGCGCGCCGCGCCTGCGGCGCGTCGTTGCCGCCGCAACCGCCGCTAGAACGGCTTGCCGATCTCCAGGAACAGCACCGCCTCGCCGCCCTCGCGGCGGCCGTAGCCGAACAGCATCGGCCCCATCGCCGAGTCGAAGCCCAGGTACAGGCTGCCGTTCCAGATGCCGTCGCCCAGGCGCATGTCGCCGCGGCGTTCCCAGGCGTTGCCGTACTCCAGCGTGGCCCCGGCCACCGCCGAGCGGCGGAAGAACGAGGCCAGCTGGTAGCTGTAGCCGGCCATCAGCACCGCATAGTGTTCGCCGGCCAGCTCGTTGTAGTGGAAGCCGGCCAGGCGCCCGCGTCCGCCCAGGCGGTGGCGCAGGTGCAGCGGCAGTTCGCCGGACAGGGTGGCGTGGTACGCCAGCGAACCCTGCACCGCGTGGCGGCCGAACGGCATCGCCGCCAGCACGTCCAGCCCGGCCTCCTGGAAGCGGGCGTCGCCGCCCAGCCAGCCGGCGCTGCGGCGGTAGGTCAGGCGCGACCAGTGGCCCTCGCGCGGGAAGTACAGGCTGTCCAGGCGGTCCACCGCCAGCTGCGCGTACCAGCTGCCGGCATCCACGTCCACGTCCGGCAGCGCCGGGTCGCCCACTTCCACCTGCGCCTCGCCGACGCTGCGCTCCACGCCCACCTCGGCGGCGCCGTAGCGGCCGAAGGTGCGGCCCAGGCTCAGCAGGGCGCTGGCGACCTTGGCCTCGTAGCTGGCCAGGCGGTTGCCGCGCCCGAACACCGGCACCGTGGTCCGGCGCGCGCCGGCGCGGCCGTACAGGTACCAGCGCGCCTGCGGGTCGAACGGGTGGTAGTACTCGCCCTGCAGTTCCGGGTCGCTGCCCACCCCCACCAGGGCGCGCGCCTCGGCGCCGTAGGCGGTGGCCGGCGAGCGCAGCACGGCCAGGCGCAGGCTGGTCTCGTTGGTGCCGCTGAAGTCGGTGACGGTGCGGAAGCCGGCCTGCAGGTAGTTCGGGCCCTGCGGCTTCTCCCGCGCGCGCACCACCACCCCGGTGAGGCCGTCGGCATTGCGCTCGACCTCGTAGGTGACGCTGGCGAAGGTGCCCTCGTTGTACGCGCGCAGGGTCGCGCGCTCGAGGTGGTCGGCGTCCAGTGCCTGGCCGGTGGGGACGTCGAGGATCGCCGCCAGCACCTGGTCGTCGTAGCGGCTGCCGTTCTCCAGGCGCACGTAGTCGATCCGCGCCGGGGCCTCGGCCTCCGGCACTGCCGGCGGCGCGGCCTGCCAGCGCGGCAGCGCGGCCAGCTGCGCGGCCGCCGCCTCGGCGGCCTCGCGGCCGATGCGCAGGGCCTCGGCGGCCTTGGCGAAGTCGCCGGTGGCCACGTCCTCGCCCAGCCCGGGCACCACCAGCACGTCGCCCTCGCGCAGGCGCGAGGTCGAGTCGCGGGTATTGCCCACGGTCAGCATGCCGGTCAGCTGCGAGACCACCTGCAGCACGCTGGCATCGCTGTCCAGCTCCATCAGCGGGGTGCCCACGTCCACCGCCACCACCACGTCGGCACCCATGCGCCGCACGGTGTCGATCGGCACCTGCTCGGCGATGCCGCCGTCGATCAGCACACGGCCATCGATCCGCACCGGCTGGAAGATGCCCGGCAGCGACATCGAGGCGCGCATGGCCTGGGCCAGGCTGCCGGCGCCCAGTTCCACCGGCTGCCCGGTGTTGAGGTCGGTGGCCACCGCGCGGAACGGGATCGGCAGCCGGTTGAAGTCGCGCACCGCGGCCACGTGCAGGGTCTTGCGCTGGAACAGGGAGAGGATGCGCTCGCCCTGCAGCACCCCCGGCGCCAGCCGCACCCCGCGCGCGCCCACGCCCAGGCCCAGGGTGGCCAGGCCTTCGCGGTCGTCCTGCTTGCGCCGGTAGCTGCGCTCGCGGCGCGGGATGGAGTCGTCGAACAGCTGCTTCCAGTCCGCTTCAAGGACCAGCTGTTCCATCTCCTCCAGCGGCACCCCGGCCGCGTACAGGCCGCCGACCAGCGAGCCCATGCTGGTGCCGGCGATGCAGTCCACCGGCACGCCCAGTTCCTCCAGCTTGCGCAGCACGCCCAGGTGGGCCACGCCGCGCGCGCCGCCGCCGCCCAGGGCCAGGCCCACGCGCGGGCGCGAGGTGTCGCCATCGCGCTGCGGGCAGGACGTGCCGGGCGCGGCCACAGGCGCCGCAGGGTCGGGCGCGCCGGCGGCGGCCGCGGTGCCCGCCAGCGCCATGCATGCGGCCAGCAGCCAGCCTGCGGCCGCGCCGCGTTGGACGATCCTGCCCTTGCGCCGGCCCGCGGCCGCGACCTTGTCCATGACCCGCTCCTGGTGAGTGGCGCGAGGTTAGCGGCAGGCGCGTGCGCGCGGAAGCAATGCCGCCGTGGCCGGCCCCGGGCCGGGACGACGGCGGAGGATGGGGACGGCGGGTCAGGCGCGCCCGGCCGCGGGCTGCGCGCGCAGGCGCATCGGCTGCGGGCGCAGGTAGGTGGCCGAGCGCCACAGCCACTCCATCGGCCCGAAGCGGAAACGCGCCAGCCAGACGTGGCTGAGGAGCACCTGCAGCACGAACAGCACCAGCGCGAACACCGCCTGCCAGGCGCGCGGCATCTGCCCGAAGTAGCCCAGGCCGTAGTTGTAGAACACCAGGGTGCAGACCACCGACTGCAGCAGGTAGTTGGTCAGCGCCATGCGCCCGGCCGGGGCCAGCCAGCGCGCGAGGCCGGCGCCGGCGCGGCTGCGGAACAGGGCCACCAGCCAGCCCACGTAGCCCATGCACATCAGTCCGCCAGCCAGCAGGCCCAGGGCCTGGGCCAGGCCGATGCGCGCGTTGAACTGGCCGAAGCTCGCCCCGGGGGTGATCGCCATCGACCCCGCCATGACCGCCACGCCCAGCGGCATCAGCCCCCAGCGCAGCAGGGCGAACAGCCGCGGGAAGCGCTCCGGGGCGGCCAGCGCGCCGCTGCGCGCGAGCGCCGCGCCGACCAGGAACATGCCCAGCACCAGCCCACCGATGATGGGCAGGCCGGACAGGTTGACCGCCACCTCCGTGGCGCGCACCGCCACCGCCTCGCCCCAGCTGCCGTGGGCGTAGACCTCGCTGGCGCGGGCGACCAGCTCCACCATCGGCGCCATCTGCTTGTCGATGGCGGCCTGCATGGCCGGGCCGGAGACGGCCAGGGCCAGCGCATACAGCAGCACCATGCCCGGGCCGACCAGGAACAGCAGCACGCCCGGCAGCGCCAGCCACAGCGGCGGCGCGTTGCGCACCAGCAGCAGCGGCATGCCCAGCAGGGCGTAGGCCAGCAGGATGTCGCCGGACCAGACCAGCACGCCGTGGGCCAGGCCGATGCACAGCAGCACCCCCATGCGCCGCAGGTACAGGCCGGCGAACCCACGCCCGGCCTCCTCGGCGCGCTGCGACATGACCATGAAGCCCATGCCGAACAGCAGCGAGAACAGGGTGAAGAACTTGCCCTGGACGAAGAAATAGACCAGCGCGTCCACCACCCGGTCGGCGCCGGCCAGGCTCGGGTCCAGGCCGCTGCCGGATGCCAGCACCGGGCCGTTGAAGCCCTCCATGTTCATCAGCAGGATGCCCAGCAGCGCGGTGCCACGCAGCGCATCGAGGGTCGGGTTGCGCTCGCCGGGGGCGAGTGGACGCAGGTCGGTTGCGGTCACGTGGGACTCCATTCCATGGATCGGAGGCGGCGATGATCGCCGATCCCGCCCGTCCGGTCTGCCCCCGCCGGGGCCCGCCGCACCTGCGGTCCGCGCCGCGGGCCCGGCGTCAAGCCTTGTTGGCCCCCTGCCCCCCCCGGTACCCTGACCGCCGCATGTCCGGCTTCGTCCACCTCCACGTCCACACCGAGTACTCGCTTGCGGACTCGATCATCCGCGTGCCCGAGAAACCGGACCAGGCGGACCCGGCCAAGGCCAAGCGGCCGAACCTGCTGAGCCGCGCGGTGGAACTGGGGCTGCCCGCCCTGGCCGTCACCGACCTCAACAACCTGTTCGCCCTGATCAAGTTCTACAAGGCCTGCGAGGCGGTCGGGATCAAGCCGGTGGCCGGCGCCGACCTGATGGTGGCCACCGCCCCCGGGGAGGCCCCGTGGCGGCTGACCGCGCTGGTTCGCGACCACGGCGGCTACCTCAACCTGTCCAAGCTGCTCACCAGGGCCTGGATGGAAGGCCACCGCCCCGAGGGCGGCGTTGCCGTGCGCCCGGACTGGCTGCGCGAATGCGGCCAGGGCCTGATCCTGCTGGCCGGGCGCGAGAGCCTGGCCGGCCGCCTGGCGCTGGAGAACCGCCACGACCTGGCCCAGCAGCAGCTGGCCGACTGGCAGCGCGACTTCGACGGCAACCTGTGCCTGGAGCTGACCCGCACCGGGCGCGACGGCGAGGAGGCGTTCAACAGCTTCGCCCTGCACGCCTCGGCGGCGCGCGGGATCCCGGTGGTGGCGTCCAACGACGTGCGCTTCCTCGACCGCGCCGGCTTCGACGCGCACGAGGCGCGCGTGTGCATCGCTTCCGGCCGGGTGCTGGACGATCCCAAGCGCCCGCGCGAGTACAGCCCCGAGCAGTACCTGAAGTCGCCGGAGGAGATGGCCGCGCTGTTCGCCGACATCCCCGACGCGATCAGCAACACCGTGGAGCTGGCGCGGCGCTGCAACCTCGAACTGACCCTGGGCAAGTACGCGCTGCCGGCCTACCCGGTGCCGGACGACGAGACCCTGGACAGCTGGATCCGCAAGCAGGCCTACGAAGGCCTGGAGGAGCGCCTGGCGAAGAACCCGCTGGCGCCGGGCAAGACCCGCGAGGACTACTTCAAGCGGCTGGACTTCGAGCTGGACACCATCATCAAGATGGGGTTCCCCGGCTACTTCCTGATCGTTGCCGACTTCATCCAGTGGGGCAAGAACCAGGGCATCCCGATCGGCCCGGGGCGTGGTTCGGGCGCCGGCTCGCTGGTGGCCTGGGCGCTGAAGATCACCGACCTCGATCCGCTGCCCTACAACCTGCTGTTCGAGCGCTTCCTCAACCCGGAACGCGTGTCGATGCCCGACTTCGACATCGACTTCTGCATGGACCGGCGCGACGAGGTGATCGACTACGTCGCCCGCAAGTACGGGCGCGAGCGGGTCAGCCAGATCATCACCTACGGCACCATGGCGGCCAAGGCCGTGGTGCGCGACGCCGGCCGCGTGCTGGGCTTCCCGTACGGCTTCGTCGACGGCGTGGCCAAGCTGATCCCCAACATCCTCGGCATCTCCCTCAAGGACGCGATGGGCGAAGGCAAGGACGAGGAAATGGCCTCGCCCGAGCTGATCCAGCGCTACCAGTCCGAGGAGGAAGTGCGCGACCTGATCGACCTGGCGCGCCAGCTGGAGGACCTGACCCGCAACGCCGGCAAGCACGCCGGCGGCGTGGTGATCGCGCCGGCCCCGCTGTACACCTTCTGCCCGCTGTTCGCCGAACACGACCACGACGGCCTGGGCAAGAACCCGGTCACCCAGTTCGACAAGAACGACGTGGAGGAAGTGGGCCTGGTGAAGTTCGACTTCCTGGGCCTGCGCACGCTGACGATCATCGACTGGGCGGTGAAGGCCATCAACCGCCGCCACGAGCGCGCCGGCATCCCGCCGCTGGACATCGCCGCGCTGCCGCTGGACGACGAGGCCACCTACAAGGACATCTTCGCCAGCGGCAACACCGGCGCGGTGTTCCAGTTCGAATCCTCGGGCATGCGCCGCCTGCTGAAGGACGCGCGCCCGGACCGCTTCGAGGACCTGATCGCGCTGGTGTCGCTGTACCGCCCGGGCCCGATGGACCTGATCCCGGACTTCAACGCGCGCAAGCACGGCCAGCAGGAGATCGTCTACCCCGACCCGCGCACCGAGGCCATCCTCAAGGACACCTACGGCATCATGGTGTACCAGGAGCAGGTCATGCAGATGGCGCAGATCGTCGGCGGCTACTCGCTCGGCGGCGCCGACCTGCTGCGCCGCGCGATGGGCAAGAAGATCCCGGCGGAGATGGCCAAGCACCGCGAGATGTTCCGCGAGGGTGCGGCCAAGGGCGGCGTCGACGAGAAGAAGGCCGACGAGATCTTCGACCTGATGGAGAAGTTCGCCGGCTATGGCTTCAACAAGTCGCACGCCGCCGCGTACGCGCTGGTCTCCTACCAGACCGCCTGGCTCAAGCGGCACTACCCGGCCGAGTTCATGGCCGCGACCATGTCCTCGGACATGGACAACACCGACAAGGTGGTCGGCTTCCTGGCCGAGGCGCGCAACCTCGGCCTGACCATCCTGCCGCCGACGGTCAACGACTCGCCGTACATGTTCGAGGCGGTGAGCGCCGACACCATCCGCTACGGCCTTGGCGCGATCAAGGGCGTGGGCCGCGGCCTGTGCGAGGCGATCGTGGCCGAGCGCGAGGCGGGCGGCGAGTACCGCGACCTGCTCGACTTCTGCCGCCGGGTGGACTCGGCCAAGCTCAACCGCCGCGCGCTGGAGGCGATGATCAACGCCGGCGCGCTGGACGCACTGGGCCGCAACCGCGCCACCCTGATGCTGCAGCTGCCGGAAGTGCTCAAGGCCACCGACCAGATGGCCAGGGAAGCCGCCGCCGGCCAGACCTCGCTGTTCGGCCTGCCCTCGGCCGACGCCGGCCCGGCGCTGCAGCTGGACCTGCCCGAATGCGCCGAGTGGCCGCTGCGGCAGAAGCTGGACGGCGAACGCGAGACCCTCGGCCACTACCTCAGCGGCCACCCGTTCGACCCCTACCGCGAGGACGTGCGCGCCCTGGTCGGCAACGACCTGGGCGACCTGGACAAACTGTGGGCCGCCGGCACCAGCGGCGCCAACGAGAAGCGCAGCTGGCGCCCGGAGGTGCAGGTGGTGGTGGCCGGCATGGTCGTGGGCCTGCGCCGCAAGGGCGACAGCCAGGTGTTCGTGCAGCTGGAGGACGGCCGCGGCCGGCTGGAGTGCGGCGTGTTCGCCGAGGCCGCCGCGGAGATGGCCAGCCTGCTGGTGCGCGACCGCGTGCTGGTCGTGCAGGGCGGCCTGCGCGAGGACGAGTTCAACGGCGGCTGGAGCCTGCGCCTGAAGCAGGCCTGGGACTTCGAGCAGCTGTGCGCCAACCACGCCCAGCGCCTGGCCCTGCGCCTGGACCTGCGCGACCCGCGCGCCTGGAACCGGGTCGACGAGGTGCTGGCCCGCCACCGCCCCGGCCCCACCCCGCTGCGCCTGCACGTGCAGGTCGGCGGCAAGGGCCAGGGCGCCACCGGCGTGCTCGACCTCAACGGTGGCAACTCGGTGCGGGTGGCGCCACCGCTGCTGGACGCGCTGCGCGGCCTGCCGGTGGTGCGCGCGGTCAAGGTCGCCATCGGCCGGCCCTGGGTCAACTGAGCCTCAGCCGGCGTCGTACGGCGCCATCAGTTCCACCATCCAGTCGATGAAGGCACGCAGGCGCGCCCCGACCTGCGGTCGCGGACGCCAGGCCAGCGACAGCGGCATCGGCGCCAGCCGCCAGTCCGCGAACAGCTCCACCAGCTCGCCGCGCGCCACATGCGCGTCGGCCATGTAGCGCGGCATCCAGGCCACGCCCAGCCCGGCCAGGACCGCGGCCTGGTAGGCATTCCCGTCGTCCACGGCCAGCCGCGGCCGGGCGCGCACCTGCACCTGCTCGGTGCCGCGGCGCAGGACCGGCTGCAGCGGGCGGCCGCTGCTGGCCCACAGGAAGCCCACGCTACGGTGCGCGGCGCCTTCCAGCTCGCCCGGATGCGCCGGGGTGCCATGCCTTTCCAGATAGGCCGGAGCGGCGTACACGCCCAGCGCCAGCCGCGCCAGGCGGCGTGCCACCAGCGAGCCGTCGGCCAGCTCGCCACCACGGACCACGCAGTCGACATTGGCGCCCATCAGGTCCACCACGCGGTCGCTGGCACCCAGCACCAGCTCTATCTCCGGATAGCGCGCGTGGAACGCCGGCAGCGCCGGCACCACCACCAGCCGCGCCAGCGGGCTCGGCATGTCCACCCGCAGGCGTCCGCGGGCGGCGGCGGCCTGGCCCGGCAGTCCGGTCTCGGCGTCGTCCAGGTCGGCGAGCAGGCGCAGCGCGCGCTCGAGGAAGGCGCTGCCGTCGGCGGTCAGGCTCACCCGCCGGGTGGTGCGGTCCAGCAGCCGCACCCGCAGCCGTGCCTCCAGCTGCTGCACCAGCTGGGTCACGGTGGCCCGGGCCAGGCCCAGGTCGGTCGCCGCGCGGGTGAAGCTGCCGGTTTCGGCAACCCGGACGAAGGCCTGCATCGCGTCGAAACGGTCCATGGGCCCGTCAGGTGGCGTGGATTGTTTGGATTTTACAAACAGTCTGGCCGGGGCTGCGCGGTATATCCGCCGGGGCCGGCTTCCTACAGTGACCGCGGGCCATCCATCCCGGACGGCCACCGATGGAGCAACGACGATGGCAACCCGCGTGGCGGTATTCCCCGAAGGACGGCAGGACCTGTACACACGCAACCGCTACTCGGCGGCGGTACGCGCCGGCGACCTGCTGTTCGTGTCCGGGCAGGTGGGCAGCCGCGAGGACGGCTCGCCGGAGCCGGACCTGGAACGGCAGGTGCGACGCGCCTTCGCCAACCTGGAGGCGGTGCTGGCCGCGGCCGGCTGCAGCTTCGAGGACGTGGTCGACGTGACCGTGTTCATGGTCGACGCCGAGCGCGACTTCGAGCGCGCCTGGCAGGTCGCCGCCGAGTACTGGGGCGGGCCGCCCTATCCGGCCCTCACCGGCATCGGCGTGGAGTGGCTGTACGGCTTCCGTTTCGAGATCAAGGCGGTGGCGCGGATGCCACAGGCGGCCTGAGCCCCATACCGTACGGTCCGGTCCAATCACGTGTGTTCGGCTACACTCCCCGCCTTCCTGTACTACCCGGCACGCCGGACAACGGATGAATCCGAACTACCTCGATTTCGAGCAGCCCATCGCGGACCTGGAGGCCAAGATCCAGGAACTGCGCAATGCCAGCACCGGCCCGGCGGTGAACGTCGACGCCGAGGTCAAGGCGCTGCAGGACAAGCTCCGGCTCCGCACCGCGCAGATCTTCCGCGACCTGACCCCGTGGCAGGTCTCGCAGATGGCCCGCCACCCCCAGCGCCCCTACACCCTGGACTACGTGCAGATCATCTGCGACGAGTTCCAGGAGCTGGCCGGCGACCGCGCCTTCGCCGACGACAAGGCCATCGTCGGCGGCCTGGCCCGGATCGACGGCCGCGCGGTGGTCGTGATCGGCCACCAGAAGGGCCGCGACACCAAAGAGAAGATCCGCCGCAACTTCGGCATGCCCAAGCCCGAGGGCTACCGCAAGGCGCTGCGCCTGATGAAGCTGGCCGAGCGCTTCGGCCTGCCGGTGCTGACCTTCATCGACACCCCCGGCGCCTGGCCGGGCATCGACGCCGAGGAGCGCGGCCAGTCCGAGGCCATCGCCCGCAACCTGCTGGAGATGGCCGAACTGAAGGTCCCGGTGGTGTGCACCGTGATCGGCGAAGGCGGCTCCGGCGGCGCCCTGGCCATCGGCGTGGGCGACTGCACGATCATGCTCGAGTACAGCACCTACTCGGTGATCTCGCCCGAAGGCTGCGCCTCGATCCTGTGGAAGGACGCGGCCAAGGCCAAGGATGCGGCCGAGCAGCTGGGCCTGACCGCGCGCCGCCTGCACAGCCTGGGCCTGGTCGACAAGGTGGTGCGCGAGCCCACCGGCGGCGCCCACCGCAACCCGCGGCAGATGGCGCGCCGGCTGAAGGCGGTGCTGCTCAACCAGCTGGACGAACTGGAGAAGCTGCCGCTCGAGCAGCTGGTGCAGCGCCGCTACCAGCGCCTGCACGGCTACGGCGCCTACGAGGCGGCCTGAGCCACGGCGGCGGCCCGGCCCGGGCCGCCGCGTACGATAGCGGCCATGCCCGACCGCCTGCCGCTGCCCGACCTGCCGCCGGAATGCGACGGCCCGCTGCTGGCGGGCTTCAGCGGCGGGCTGGACTCCACCGTGCTGCTGCACCGCCTGGCCGCGGAGCCGGCGCTCCGCGCCCGTGGCCTGCGCGCCGTGCACGTGCACCACGGCCTGCAACCGCAGGCCGATGCCTGGGCCGCGCATTGCCTGGAGGTGGCCGCGGCGCTGGGCGTGCCCTGCGAGGTGCGCCGGGTGGCGCCGGCGCTGGACGCCGGACTGGGCCTGGAAGCGGCCGCGCGCGAGGCGCGCTACGCCGCCCTGGCCGCGGCCCTGCCGCGCGGCGGCGTGCTGGCCACCGCCCACCACCAGGACGACCAGGCCGAGACCTTCCTGCTGCGCGCCCTGCGCGCCTCCGGTCCGGAGGGCCTGGGCGCGATGCGCCCGCTGCGCCGGTTCGGCGGGGGCTGGCACTGGCGGCCGCTGCTGCAGCTGCCGCGCCAGGCGCTGGAGGCCTATGCCCGCGCCCACGGCCTGGGCTGGATCGACGACCCCAGCAATGCGCTGGCCGAGGCCGAGCGCAATTTCCTGCGCCTGGAAGTGTTGCCGCTGCTGCGCCGGCGCTGGCCGCACGCGGCCGCGGCCCTGGCCCGCAGCGCCACGCTGAGCGCCCAGGCCGACGCCCTGCTCCGGGCCGACGACGCGGCCCTGCTGGACCAGCTTGCCGGCGACGACGGCCAGGTGCTGCCGGTGGAACCGCTGCAGGCCCTGCCCGCCGCGCGCCGCGCGCGCCTGCTGCGGGCGTGGATCCGCGGTCTGGGCCTGCCGCCGCTGCCGGCGCGCGGGGTGGAACGGATCGAGCGCGAGCTGCTGCCGGCACGGCCCGACGCCGGGGCACGCTTCGCCTGGTCGGGCGCGCGCGTGCTGCGCTGGCGCGGGCTACTGCATGCCGATGTGGAGCGCGCGCCGCTGCCCGCCCACTGGCAGGCCGGGTGGGACGGCCGCGCGCCACTGGAACTGCCGGACGGGGGCCGCCTGTGGCTGGCCGATGCCACCGGGCAGCCGGCGCAGGCCGCGTTCGCGGCGCCGTTGCTGGCGCGCGCGCGCCGCGGCGGCGAGCGCATCCGCCTGCGCGGCCGCGCGCATTCGCACGCGCTCAAGCACCTGCTGCAGGAACGTGGCGTGCCGCCGTGGCGGCGCACGCAGCTGCCGCTGCTGTGCGATGCCGGCGGCAGCGTGCTGGCGGCCGCCGACATCGTCCTGGCCGCCCCGCTGGAGCAGTGGCTGGAAGCGCACGCCCTGGTCCTGCGCTGGCAGCCGCCGCGCGCGCCGCGTTGACCCCTTCCGCCCCACCGCGCACACTTGCCGCATGCCGAAGAACGATGCCCTCGACGCCTCCCCCGTCGCCCGGTTCGAGCAATCGCTGGACGAGCTGGAGCAGCTGGTCGAGAAGATGGAACAGGGCGAAATGAGCCTTGAGGATTCGCTGGCCGCCTACGAGCGCGGGGTCGGCCTGTACCGCCGCTGCCAGGGCGCGCTGGAGCAGGCCGAGCTGCGCGTGCGCCTGCTCTCCGACCCCGACCGTCCCGAGGACGCCCAGCCGTTCGGCGCCGACGATGGCGCCTGAGGTTTTCAGGCGCTGGGCCGCGCGCACCGAAGCCACCCTCGAACGCTTGCTCCCGGACGATGCCGCCGAGCCGCGGCGCCTGCACGCGGCCATGCGCCACGCCACCCTCGGCGGCGGCAAGCGCATGCGCCCGCTGCTGGTGTACGCCGCCGGCACCGCGCTGGGCGCGGACGAAACGCTGCTGGACGCCCCGGCCGCGGCGGTGGAACTGGTCCACGCCTATTCGCTGGTGCACGACGACCTGCCGGCGATGGACGACGACGACATGCGCCGCGGCCGTCCCACCGTGCACGTGGCCTTCGACGAGGCCACCGCGATCCTGGCCGGCGACGCGCTGCAGACCCTGGCCTTCGAGGCGCTGGCCGAGGCACAGGCGCCGGCCGCGCTGCGCGCGGCCTGGATGCAGGCACTGGCGCGCGCCTCCGGCGCGCGCGGCATGTGCGGCGGCCAGGCCCTGGACATCGACGCCACCGGCAGCCAGCTGCCGCTGGAGGCGCTGCAGCGCATGCATTCGCTCAAGACCGGGGCGCTGATCCGCGCCGCGGTGCGCATGGGCGCGCTGGGCGCCGGCGCCGACGAGCCGACCCTGCAGCAGCTGGACCGCTACGCCGACGCGCTGGGCCTGGCCTTCCAGGTGCGCGACGACTTGCTGGACATCGAGGCCAGCAGCGAGACCCTGGGCAAGACCGCGGGCAAGGACGTGGCCCAGGCCAAGTCCACCTACCCCGCCCTGCTGGGCGTGGACGGCGCGCGCGCCAAGCTGGAGCAGCTGGCGCTGCAGATGCAGGCCGCGCTGGCCGGGCTGGGCGGCGGCAGCGACCTGCTGCAGGCGCTCGGCGAGCTGGCGGTGCGCCGCAACCACTGAAGGCCGCGCCATCGCAGGCCGGAAAAAGCAAAGGGCCCGGCGTTGCCGGGCCCTTTGCATTGGCGCTCGCGCGCCGGCGCTTACTTCACCAGGCGCAGGGTGAACGGATAGCGGTAGGCCTCGCCGCGGTTGGCGGCCATGGCGGCGATGATCGACAGCACGATCCAGCCCAGGGCCACGACCATCAGCAGCAGGAAGCCGATCAGCACCAGGGTCAGCACGCCCGAGACGACCGCGGCGATCAGCACGGTGATGTTGAAGTTCAGCGCTTCCTTGCCCTGGTCGTTGACGAAGGGCATGGTGTCCTTCTTGATCAGCCACACCACCAGCGGACCCAGCAGCGAGCCCAGCGGGATGACCAGGCCGATGAAGGTGGACAGGTGGGCGAACAGGCCCCACAGGCGCTCGTCGGCGCTCACCGCGGTGCTGTTGTAGTCGTTCATTCGTTTTTCCCCTGTAAGTAGTCGGAAAGGCACCGCACGGTGCAATGGGTGAAGCGGCCGAAGGATAGCAATCCGGGCCGGCCGCGCCCATCCTCCCGCCGCGCCGCGCGCGGCTCAGTCCCCGCCGGCCACGGTCATCTTCCCGACCAGGATCGGGCCGGTGCGGATGTGCGAGCGCGGGTCGACCTCGCTGCCCACTGCCTCGACCGCGGCGAACATCGTCCGCAGGTTGCCGGCGATGGTCAGCTCGTCCACCGGGAACGCGATCTGCCCGTCCTCCACCCAGAACCCGGCCGCGCCGCGCGAATAGTCGCCGGTCACCGGGTTGACGCCCTGCCCCATCAGCTCGGTGACCAGCAGGCCGCGGCCCATGCCGCGCAGCATGTCCTGCAGGGTGCCGGCGTTGGCCGAGACCTCCAGGTTGTGCACGCCGCCTGCGTTGCCGGTGGTCTGCAGGCCCAGCTTGCGCGCCGAGTAGCTGCCCAGCACGTAGCGGCGGAGCACGCCGTCGACCACCAGCGGGTTGTCGCGGGTGGCCACGCCGTCGGCGTCGAACGCGGCCGAGCGCAGGCCGTGCGGCAGCAACGGACGCTCATGGATCGACAGCCATTCCGGGAACAGGCGGGTGCCGACGCTGTCCAGCAGGAAGCTCGCCTTGCGGTACAGCGCGCCGCCGGAGACCGCGCCCAGCAGGTGGCCGACCAGCGAGCGGGCGACCTCGGCGGAGAACAGCACCGGGTATTCGCCGGTGGCCACGCTGCGCGGATCCAGGCGCGAGACCGCGCGCTCGGCGGCGCGGCGGCCGATCGCTGCCGGGCTTTCCAGGTCCTGGCGCGCCAGGCCGATGCTGTACCAGCCGTCGCGCTGCATCGCCTCGCCGTGCCCGGCGATCAGGGCCAGGCCCAGCGAATGCTGGGTCTCGCGCTCGCGGCCGACGAAGCCGTGGCTGTTGGCGTACACCGCCAGGCTCTCGCCGCTGCCGAAGGAGGCGCCATCGGAATTGGCCACGCGCGGGTCGGCCTCGCGCCCGGCGGCCTCGCAGGCCAAGGCCAGTTCCACCGCCTCGTCCGCGTCCAGCCGCCACGGGTGCCAGGTGTCCAGGTCGGGGAATTCGCGCGCCATCAGCTCCGGGTCGGCCAGGCCGGCGGCCTCGTCGTCCTCGGTGTGGCGGGCGATCGCGCAGGCCTGCTCGACCGTGGCCTCCAGGCTGGATTCGTGCAGGTCGGCGGTGCTGGCACTGCCCTTGCGCTTGCCGAAGTACACGGTCACGGCGATGCCGCGGTCGTTGGACGACTCCACCGTCTCCACCTCGCCCATGCGCACGGACACGTTGAGCCCGCGCTCCTCGCTGCAGCTGACCTCGGCCTGGCTGGCGCCCAGCGCGCGAGCGCGGGCCAGCAGCCGCTGCGAGATCTCGGCCAGGCGGTCCAGCCGCTGCTGGCTGTCGTCGTTGCGCACGATGTCGTTCACGTTCCCATCCTCAACAGGCAATCCGATAGTGTGCCGGGCCGCACCCGGCGCCGGCGATGCATGGCGCCGGTGGCCATGCGGGTAGAATCGCGCCCATCCGAACGAGCCCCCACCCCATGCGCGGACGCGACGAAGAAACCGGCGAATACCTTTCCCCCAGCCGCAGCCAGAAGCGCCGCGAAGCGCTGGGCGTGCTGGAGCTGGCCGAGAAGCTGGCCGGCCTGACCCCCACCCAGCTGTCGAAGCTGCCCATCCCCGAGGACCTGCTGCCGCACATCGAGCAGACCCGGAAGATCACCGCACACATCGCGCGCAAGCGCCAGCTGGCGTTCCTGGCCAAGCAGATGCGGCGCGAGGACGAGGCCGCGCTGGACGCGATCCGCGACGCGCTGGACGAGGACGGCGTGGCCGCGCGCCGCGAGGTGGCGCTGATGCACCGGGTGGAAGGCTGGCGCGAGCGGCTGCTGGAGGAAGGCGACGCCGCCCTCGGCCAGCTGCTGGACGAGCATCCGCACGCCGACCGCCAGCACCTGCGCACCCTGGTGCGCAACACGCTGGAGGAGCGCAAGCGCAACAAGCCGCCGCGCGCGTTCCGCGAGCTGTTCCGCGAACTGAAGGCGCTGCTGGGCGGCGCGGCCGCCGGCGAGGCGGCCGGGTACGGCGCGGACGCCGCGACCTCCGTCGACGACGAGCTCGAGTTCGACGACGCCGGCTTCGAGCCCGGCCAGGACGACTGACCGCGCCGCCACGCGCCTGCGTCCTGCATCGCCGGCCTCACGCGCGGGCCATCACGCCCGCGTCCCGCCGACGGTCAGGCCGTCGATCAGCAGCGAGGGCTGGCCGACGCCGACCGGCACGCTCTGCCCGTCCTTGCCACAGATGCCCACGCCCTCGTCCAGGGCCAGGTCGTGGCCGACCATGCGCACCTTCTGCATGGTCTCCGGGCCGTTGCCGATCAGGGTCGCGCCCTTGACCGGCGCGGTGACCTTGCCGTCCTCGATCAGGTAGGCCTCGGTCGCCGAGAACACGTACTTGCCGCTGGTGATGTCGACCTGGCCGCCGCCGAAATTGACCGCGTACAGGCCGCGCTTCACCGAGGCGATCATTTCCTGCGGATCGTGCCGGCCGGCGAGCATGTAGGTATTGGTCATGCGCGGCATCACCAGGTGCGCGAACGACTCGCGGCGGCCGTTGCCGGTCGGGGCCATGCCCATCAGCCGGGCATTGAGGCTGTCCTGCATGTAGCCGACCAGCACGCCGTCCTCGATCAGGGTGGTGCAGCGGGTGGGCTCGCCCTCGTCGTCGATGTTGAGCGAGCCGCGGCGGCCTTCCAGGGTGCCGTCGTCGACAATGGTCACGCCCGGGGCGGCCACGCGCTGGCCGATGCGGCCGGCGTAGGTCGAGGTGCCCTTGCGGTTGAAGTCGCCCTCCAGGCCGTGGCCGACCGCCTCGTGCAGCAGCACGCCCGGCCAGCCGGCGCCCAGCACCACCGGCATGGTGCCGGCCGGGGCGTCCACCGCCTCCAGGTTCACCAGGGCCTGGCGCAGGGCCTCGCGCGCCAGCCGCTCGGGGCGCCCGCCGGCGAACAGCTCCTCGTAGGAATAGCGCCCGCCGCCGCCGGCGTAGCCGGACTCGCGGCGGCCATTGTGCTCGACGATCACCTGCACGTTGAGCCGCACCAGCGGGCGCACGTCCGCGGCCAGCACGCCGTCGCTGCGCGCCACCAGCACGGTGTCCACGCCGCCGGACAGGCTGGCGGTGACCTGCTGCACGCGCGGGTCGGCGGCGCGCAGCAGGCGGTCCAGCGCGCGCAGCAGCTCGACCTTGTCCTCGTTGCGCATGCCGTCCACCGGGTCCAGCGCCGGGTACAGGGCGTGGCCGCCGCTGCGCACCAGCTGGCGCGGGGCGTGGGCGCGGCCGTCGCGGGCGATCGCCCGGGCCGAACCGGCGGCCAGGCGCAGGGCCTCGGCGTTGATGTCGTCCGAATAGGCGAAGCCGGTCTTCTCGCCGGAGATCGCGCGCACGCCAACGCCCTGCTCGATCGAGTGGGCACCGTCCTTGACGATGCCGTCCTCCACCGTCCAGCTCTCGCGGCGGCTGTGCTGGAAGTACAGGTCGCCGAAGTCGATGCCCGGCCCCAGCAGGGTGCCGAAGGCGCGGTCGAGGGCGGCGGGATCCAGCCCGCCGGGCTGCAGCAGGCGGGACTGGGCGAGGGTCAGGGAGGATTCGGTCATGGTGGCTGGATGGGGACGGTCGCCGGCCAGGGCAAGCCAGGGGTGTGCATGATGACACCTGGGCCCTGCACCGCCGATGTCCGGCGGCCACCCAGGCAGGTGGCCGCCGCGGACGGGGGCGGCCGGATCCGGCCTGGCGCCGGCGCTCAGCGGGCCAGGTCGGGACCCGCCGTGCCTGGCGCGGCGGGTTCGGGGGGCGTCGGCGCGCCACCGGCCGGCGCGCCCGCCGCCGGCTCGCGCTCCACCACCTCGACCCGGGGCTCCTTCCAGGGCCCGCTGACGTGGTAGGTGCGCGCGGCGATGCCGCCCAGCGGCCGGCCCAGCACGGCATTGGCCGCGGCGCCGACCGCCGCGCCCATCGGTCCGCCGGCGACCGCGCCGACCACGGTCAGCAGGTTGCCGGACTTGGGCTGGACGTCGATGGTCTGGTCGAACTGCTGCGCCACCAGGTCGGTGCGGCCGCGGATGCGGATCTCGGCGGCCGGGCCGTCGATCAGCATGTCCGGGGTGGCGGCATGGCCGCCGCCCACCTGCACCTGGCCTTCCAGGCGGTTGAACGCCAGGCCGCGGAAGAAGAAGTCGCGGAAGTCCAGCATCAGCCGCCGCGGCAGCTGGGCCACGCTCAGCAGGCCCAGCACGCGGCCGGCGCCGGGCTCGACCTCCAGCAGCTGGCCATTGCGCACGTCGATGCGCAGGTTGCCCTCCAGCGCGCCCAGGCTGAAACCGTCCGGCGGCCCGGGCCAGCCGGCCTGCAGGCGCAGGGTGCCCTCGCCGCGGGCGAGGAAGTCGGCATAACCCAGGGCCGAGACCAGCCGGCCCATGTCCTCGCTGCGCACGTCCACCTGCAGCCGGGTGCGTGCGTCGGCGCCGCGGCCGGTCCATTCGCCGCTGATGTCGGCCTGCTGCCAGTCGGCGCGCAGCTGCAGCCGCTCCAGGCGCATGCCGTCGGCCACCGGTGTGGTGCGCAGGCTGGCGCGGCCCAGGCGCGCGCCGCGGTAGCGCAGGTCCTCGACCTCGATCGCCAGCGGCGGTACCGCGGCCGGGTCGAAGCTTTCCGGCGCCGTTGGCTCCGGCGCCGCGGGCAGGTCCGCGGCAGGGTTGCCGGCAGCGGCCACGGACGCCGCAGCCGGCGTGGCGGCCCCGGCGGCGGTCGGACCAGGGTCGGCCGCGGGCGTGGTCTGCGCTGCCGCGGCGGCCGGCGCTTCCGCCTGCGCGCGCGCCACCGGCTGCCAGTGCAGCCGCGCGAAGCGGCCCTGCACCGGCTCGCCCGCCGCATCCGGCACCTGCAGGTGGCCGGCCAGGGCCGGGCCGTCCACCTCCACCGCCAGCATCCCGGCCCGCGGTTCCAGCTGCAGCCGGGTCTGCGCGAACTGCCCGCCCAGCAGGTACAGCTGCTGGGCCAGCACGTCGACCCGGCGCAGCGGCAGCCCGTCGCCGCCACCGCCGCGCGCCAGGCCAATCCATTCCAGCGCATCCAGCTCGGCGGTGTGGCCGCCGATGGCCATGCCGCTGGCCGGCGGCTCGCCGGCGACCACGGCGCTGCCCAGGGTCACCATCACCCCGGTGGCGCCATTGTGCTGGCGCGCGCGCAGGGCCAGGCGCTGGCCGAAGGCCAGATCGATCGGGCCGCTGCCGAACGGCAGGCCCAGCTGCACCCGGGTCGGCAGGGTGGCCGGCGCCGGCTTGGCCAGTGGCGCGGGGAAGTCCAGGGTGGTTCCGGCCAGGTCCGAATCCAGCCGCAACCGTGCCGCCGGGGTGCCGGCCGGGGCATTGGCCGGCACCGCCAGGCCCAGGATCCAGGCGGAGCGGCCGTGCACGTAGGGGCGCATCCAGTCCAGCTCCGGGGCGCGCGCCAGCAGGCGGCTGGCATCCATCGGCGCGGCCAGCTCGGCCTCGAAGGCCTGCGCCGGGTCCTGCACGTGGCCGCGGCCGGCGCGCAGCGACAGGCGCCCGGGCTGGCCTTCGTAGGCGACCGCAAGGTCCCCGGCGGTAAAGCCGTTGCCGTCGTAGCGGACCTCGCCGCGCACGCCGTCGAAGGCCAGGTTCCAGCGCTTCTCCACCAGCCGGGTGCCGGCCAGTTCGACGCTGCCGGACAGGCGCCCGGGCTGGTCGTGCTTCAGCGGCAGGTTGAGCGCGAAGCTGGCCCGCGCCGGGCCGGAGGCCTGCAGGTTGTCCAGGGTCTCGGCCTGGGCCTCGTACAGCGGGCTGGCGCGCAGCAGCTCGACGAAGCGGCCGGCGTCGGCGCGGGCGCTGGCGCGCACCAGCAACGGCGCGTCGCCGTAGTCGGCGATCCCCGCCTCGAAGCGCTCCACCGGCACCCCGCCTAGTTCGCCGCTGCCGCGCACCTGGAAGCCGTTGCCGACAAAGGCAACCTCGGCCTGGGTCGATTCCAGCGCCGGCCATTCGGCCTGGAAGCGGAAACGGCCGCCCTCGATCCGCCCGCGCGCGTCGAACAGGCCGTTGTCGTGCACGAACGGCCAGTCATCCAGGTCGCCGGCCACCAGCGCGCGGCCATCGCGCACCACGCCGTCCTCCAGGGCCATGTCCAGCCACTGCACCGCCGCCGGCGGCATCGACTGGCGCAGCCAGAACTTCTTGGCCGCCGGCACCGCGGCATCGTCCAGTTCGGCGGCCACGTCCATCCACGGCCGGGTGCCATCGCCCTGGAAGTGCAGGCCGCCGCGCAGGCGCGCGCCGTAGTCGCTGGCGCGGATCGCCAGGTCCGGGGTGGCGACCTGCCAGCCCGGGCCTTCGCGCCAGGCCAGCAGGTGGCCGTCCAGGCGCACCTCGTGGGCCACGCCGAAGCCGCCCGGCCAGTCCAGGCGCAGCGGGGTGGCGGGGTCCAGCGCCAGGTGGATGGCCTGGGCATCGCCCTCGAAGCTGCCGGACAGGCCTTCCAGGCCGGGGGCGCGGCCGACCGGGGCGAAGCCCAGGCCTTCCAGCCGGCCCTGCAGGCGCAGCGCGCCGCCGCGCTCGCCGGCCAGCTCCAGCGCGGCCAGGCGCGCATGCGGCGCCGCTTCCAGCAGCCAGGCGCGGCGTTCCGGTGGCAGGCGGTCGGACAACGCGGCCAGCGCCAGCAGCGGCCCCAGCTCGACCTCGTCCACCCGCAGCGCGTACTGCTGGCCGCCGGCCAGCACCAGCCCGTCCAGCCGCTGCGCGCCGCCGGGCATCTCCAGGTGCAGGTGCGGCGCGTCCAGGCGCCAGCCGCCGGCCACCAGCCGCCAGGTCAGCTGTCCGGACAGCCCGGCCAGCTGCTGCAGCGGACGGCCGAGGCCTTCCAGCGGGGCTCCGGCCAGCTCCACGCCGCGCAGCTCGAACTGGCTGGTCGCCAGCACCACGCGGCGGCCGCGCAGTTCGGCCCAGGCCTGGACCTTGCCGCTGCCGGCCTGCGGGGTGATCCCGGCCTGGCCCAGCAACGGCGCCCAGGCGGCCAGGTCGGCCGCGTCCAGCTGCGCCCAGGCGCGGCCATCGCCGCGGCTGCGCTCGAACTCCAGGGCCAGGGCCAGCGGCTCGGCCTGCGGATCGATCCAGCTGCGGGCACCGGCGCGGACCCGCGCGCCGTCGACGCGCAGGCGCAGGTCGATGCGCGGGATGCGCAGCTGCAGGCCCAGCTGCGGCGCCTCGACGTCGAGGCGGCCGCCAATCACCTGCAGCTCGCCCAGCCCTTCCAGGTACTGCAGCGGATCGGCCTGGGGCGCGCCGTCGGCCAGCGGCAGGCCGCGGATCGCCCAGCGGCCATCGTCTTCGCGGCGCAGGGCCAGGGCCGGGCCGCGCAGGCGCAGCTCGGTGAAGGAACGGCCCGGGAGCAGGCCGGCGTACAGCGAGACCAGCACCTCGGCCTGGCCGACCTGCACGCCGCCGCCGTCGGCGCCGCCGCCGATGCGCAGGCCATCCAGGTGCAGCAGCGGGCCGCGCCGGGTCCAGCGCGTGCGCACCTGGTCGAACTGCACCGGGCGGCCGGCCTTCTCGCTGAGCCAGGCCGCCACCTTGTCCGGATGGCGCTCGGCCAGCGGCAGCAGCTGGCTGGTGGTGCCGACCGCCAGCGCCACCGCGATCAGCAGCACGGCCGCCAGGTATCCGGCCCAGCGGCGCACCCGGCGCAGGCGGTGGCGCGACAGCACGGTGGTCACCGTCCGCGGGTCCGGCGGGCGCGCAAGCGCGCCGCGGCAACGGCCAGCGCCGCCCCCGTCCCGTCGCTGCCCGTCCTGGCCGTTATCGTCCCTGGGGTCCGCGCCTCAGAGCAGGACCACATCGAACTGCTCCTGCAGGTACTGCTCGTCCGCCTGGAAGCGGATGCTCTTGCCGAGGAATTCCTCCAGCTCGGCCACCGCCGCCGATTCCTCCTCGGTGATCCGCGCCACCACCTTGGGCGAGGCGATCACCAGCAGGCGCGCGGCCTCGAACTGGCGCACGGCGCGGGTGATCTCGCGGAAGATCTCGTAGGTCACCGTCTCGGCGGTCTTCACCGTGCCGCGCCCGCCGCACTGCGGACAGGTCTCCGACAGCTGCCGCTCCAGGCTCTCGACCGTGCGCTTGCGGGTCATCTCGACCAGGCCCAGCGGCGAGAAGTCGTACACCGTGGTCTTGGCGTGGTCGCGCGCCAGCGACTTCTCCAGCGTGCGCAGCACCTGGCGGCGGTGCTCCGGGTCGGTCATGTCGATGAAGTCGATGATGATGATCCCGCCCAGGTTGCGCAGGCGCAGCTGGCGGGCCACCGCCTGCGCGGCCTCCAGGTTGGTGCGGTACACCGTCTCCTCGAGGTTGCGCTGGCCGAGGAACGAGCCGGTGTTGACGTCGATGGTGGTCATCGCCTCGGTCTGGTCGATGACCAGGTAGCCGCCGGACTTCAGCGGCACCTGCTTGTCCAGGGCGCGTCCGATCTCGTCCTCGACCCCGTACAGGTCGAAGATCGGGCGGTCGCCGGAATACAGCTCCAGCTTCTCGGCCAGCACCGGCATGTACTTGGCGACGAAGGCCTGCAACCGGTCGTAGGTGTCGCGCGAGTCGACCCGCACCTTTTCCACGTCCTTGCGGATCAGGTCGCGCACCGAGCGCAGCGGCAGGCTCAGGTCCTCGTAGATGATCGAGCCGGCCGGGGCCTCGCGGCCGCGGCGCTCGACCACGTTCCATACCCGCGACAGGTAGGCGATGTCCTCGGCCAGGGCCTCGGCCGGCTGGCCCTCGGCGTTGGTGCGGATGATGTAGCCATGGCCGCCGTGGCTGGTGGCCAGGTCGGAAACAATGGTCTTCAGGCGCTGGCGCTCGGCCTCGTCCTCGATCCGCGCCGACACGCCCACCGTGCGCGACTGCGGCAGCAGCACCAGGTAGCGGCTGGGGATGCTGATCTGGGTGGTCAGGCGCGCGCCCTTGGTGCCGATCGGGTCCTTGACCACCTGGACCACGATCTCCTGGCCATCGCGCAGCAGCTCCACGATCGACGGCGGCGCCAGCGGCTGCGGCGGGGCGTCGTCGGACACCCCGGCGTCGACCGGGGCCGGCCGCACCACGTCGTTGGCGTGCAGGAACGCGGCCCGCTCCAGGCCGACCTCGACGAAGGCCGCCTGCATGCCGGGCATCACCCGCTGCACCCGCCCCTTGTAGATGTTGCCGACCACGCCGCGGCGCCAGCCGCGCTCGATGTGCAGTTCCTGCAGCATGCCGTTCTCGACCACGGCCACCCGGGTCTCGCGCGGCGTGACGTTGACCAGGATCTCCTCGGACATGCGCTCCTATCCTGCCATCGCGGCGCGGGCGCCGGCCGTGGTTGCGGGGCCGGCGGCCAGCAGCCGCGCGGTTTCGTGCAGGGGCAGGCCCATCACCCCGGAATGGCTGCCGGCCAGGTGCTCGACGAAGGCCTCGGCGCGGCCCTGGATGGCATAGGCCCCGGCCTTGCCCAGCGGCTCGCCGGTGGCGACGTAGGCGGCGATGGCCGCCTCGTCCAGCGCCGCGAAGCGCACCTGGGTGGTCGACAGCACCTCGCGCGCACCGGCGGCGTCGTGCACCACCACCGCCGACAGCACCTGGTGGGTGCGGCCGGACAGGCGCCGCAGCATGGCCGCCGCGTCGTCGGCGTCGGCCGGCTTGCCGAACACCTCCCCGTCCAGCACCACCTCGGTATCGGCGCCCAGCACCCGCGCGCCCGGCTCGGCGCATACCAGGGCCCAGCCGGCGGCGGCCTTGTCGCGGGCCACGCGGCGCACGTAATCGGCCGCCGGCTCGCCGGGGGTGCGCACTTCGGGCACGTCGACGTCGAGCAGGCGGTAGGAGAGGCCGAGGCGCTCGAGCAGTTCGGCCCGGCGCGGGGACTTGGAAGCCAGATAGAGCATTCGGAAAGGATAACCCGCGCCTGCCCGCTGAACGGTGTCCGATCGGCACCGGCGCCCCGCGACCCCGGAGCGGCTCACCGCGCGTTCATGCGTACAACCCGACCCTGCCGCCGTTCTTCACGCGGCCGGCGCGGCCCCATCCAAGGAGACCCATCGCATGCGCAACCTTTTCGCCTCCCTGCTCGCCCTCCCGCTGGCCCTGGCCATCGCCGCCCCGGCGGCGGCCCAGCAGGGGACGGTCCCGCCGTTGCCGGCCGACGCCACCCTGCTCTCGGTCCAGGCCCAGGCCCAGGCCAGCCAGGCCCCGGACATCGCCAGCGTGTCCGCCGGCGTGGTCACCCAGGCCGCCGACGGCAACGCCGCCATGCGCCAGAACGCCGAGCAGATGAACCGGGTGCTGGCCGCGCTCAAGGCCGCCGGCGTGGCCGAACGCGACATCCAGACCAGCGGCGTGAACCTGCACCCGCAGTACCGCTACGTGGAGAACCAGGCACCGGTGATCACCGGCTACCAGGCCAGCAACACGGTGGGCGTGAAGCTGCGCGACGTGGCCAGGATCGGCAAGGTGCTGGACGCACTGGTGGCCAACGGCGCCAACCAGATCAACGGCCCCAGCTTCGGCATCGACAAGCCCGAGCCGCTGTACGACCGGGCGCGGATCGAGGCACTGAAGCTGGCCCAGGCGCGCGCGGAAACCTATGCCAAGGCGCTGGGCCTGCGCGTGCGCCGGATCGTCAGCATCGGCGAGGGCGGCGCCGGCATGCCGGTGCCGATGCCGCGGATGGGGGCGATGAAGGCCGAGGCGTTCGACAGCACCCCGGTGGCCCCGGGCGAGAGCAGCGTCTCGGTGTCGCTGGACGTGGTGTTCGAGCTGGGCCGCTGAGTCCGGCGGCCACCGCGCCATAAAAAAAGGGCGCCCCTGGGGGCGCCCTCCCGCCACTGTCCCGGGGCGGTCAGAACTCGTACTGGACCGAGAAGGTCACCGTGCGCGGGGCCACGAACCCGGTCGGGAACTTGTAGCTGTAGACCCGGTCGCCGGCGCCGGTGTCCCAGTCATCGCGGACCCGGTAGTAGTCCTCGCGGTTGAACACGTTGTTGGCGACCAGGCCGAACGACAGGCCCTCCGCCCAGCGCGGCTCGTAGTCCAGGCGCAGGTCCACGATCTTCACCCACGGCACGCGGCCGGACGTACCGCGCGGATGCAGGCCGTCCTCGTACGAGACCGGGACGCTGGTGCCCTCGCCGCAGTAGAACGAGGCCACGCCGTACAGCGGGGCAACCGGGTCCGGGCCATCGCCCGGGTACACGCCGAAGCAGTTGATCGGGCGGCCGCTCTGCGCCAGCAGGCTGGCGCCCAGGCGCAGCTCGTCGGTCAGCTGGTAGGCGCCGAACAGCTTGAAGCTGTGCCGGCGGTCGTTGGGCAGGTAGCCGAACGAGCCGTCCATCAGGCCGGGGTAGTCGAAGTCCTGGGTGATGCCGGCATCGTCCTGGCCGTTGTCCGACTTCACGTAGCCCTCGGTGTTGCCCTTGCTCTTGGCATAGGTGTACGAGGCCGACAGGAACCACTTGCCGTCCCAGGCGCGGTCCAGCATCAGCTCCAGGGCGGTGTAGGTGCGGCGGGCCTCCGGCAGGCCGATGGCCTCGGCCGGGATGTCCACCCGGGTCAGGGTGCCGGTGCCGTCCAGGTCGACGTTGGCCGACAGGGCCTTGCCGGGGTTGGTCAGGAAGCAGTGCTCCAGGGCCCCGTAGATGGCCTCGGCCTGTTCTTCCGAATAGCCGTTGGCCAGCGCCCAGTTGGCGGCGCCATCGCCGGTGCAGATGTCGTCCATGCCCGACTGCAGTTCGCGGCGGATGGCGCGGAAGCCGGCGGTCCAGTTCGGGGCGAAGGTGAACTGGGTGCCGATGATGTACTCGTCCTGGTACATCGGGTCGAGGTTGTTGTCGACCACGGTCCGCGGGTCCGGGATCTCGCCGGTGGACGTGTAGTTGCGCGGGCCCACCTGCTCGCCCAGCACCGGGATGCCGGTCGCCGGGTCGATGCCGGTGAAGGTGTACCACTCGGTGTAGTCCAGCTCCGGGCCGGCCAGGCGCACGTTGGTGTTGGCGTACACCGGGATGTAGTAGCGGCCGGCGTTACCGAACACCTTCAGGCCGGAGTCGCCGTTCACGTCCCAGGAGAAGCCCAGGCGCGGCGCCCAGGTGTCCTCGATGTCGATGAAGGTGCCGCCCTCGGAGTTGAGGTTCTCGAAGCCCTCGTTGCGGATGCCCAGGTAGGCCATGAAGTTGTCGGTGACCTGCCAGGTGTCCTCGACGTACCAGGCATTGTTCTTGGTCAGGTAGGTGCCGCCGTTGCCGATGTAGCGGAAGCGGACCAGTTCGGTGACGCCGGGCGGCACGATCACCCCGGGCGCGGCGGTGGAGCCGGGCGTTCCGTTGACGTAGCGCCAGGACGCGCCGCCGGAGTACTCGCTGCCGTCGACCGTCTCGAATTCCTCGCGGTCCAGGCCGAAGCGCAGGGTGTGGTCGCCCAGCACCCACTCGCCGTCCACGCGCCAGGCCTTGCGCACGTCGCCGGCGTCCGGCACGCCGCGGAAGGTGTCGATCCAGCAGCCGGCCACGCCCACCGGCGCGGTGCCGGAGGAACGCACGTCGACCACCACCGGGCAGCCCTCGGCGTTGGTGTTGGTATTGAAGCGCGAGTACTCGCCGCGGCCGTACAGCGCCGACAGGGTGAAGGTGTCGGTGAGGTAGCCGGTCCACTTGCCGATGTAGTTCTCGCCGCCCTCCTCGGCGCGGAAGGTACCGATCGGGGTGCCGCCGCCGATGGTCAGGTCGCCCGGCTCGCGCTGGTAGGTGGTGCCCTTGATCTTGTTCTTGTCGCTGAAGGCGGTCAGCTCGAGGCGGTGGCTGTCGTTGATGTACCAGTCCAGCTTGACCAGGCCCTGCGGCGAGTCTTCCTTGGAGCGGTCGCTGCCGTTCTCGTAGTTCAGGACCTCGGTGTCGTCCTTGCCCTGGAACAGGCCGAAGAAGAACAGCCGGTCCTTGATCAGCGGACCGCCGCCGTAGAGGTTGTAGACGAAGGAATCGGTCTTGGAGCCGGTGTCGACGATGCGGTAGGTGCCCGAGCGGGTCGGGTCGTAGGCGAAGGGCGTGCCCTTGGCCAGCGAGTCCGGGCTCCAGAACAGACTCACGCCGCCCTTCCACTCGTTGGTGCCCTGCTTGGTGGTGACGTTGATGACGCCACCGAGGGAACGGCCGAACTCGGCGCCGTAGCCGCCGGTCTTCATCTGCTGTTCCTGCACCGCCTCGAACGGCACCTGGTTGAAGGCGGTGCCGGTGACGATGTTGGTCACGTTGAAGCCGTTGACGTAGTACACGTTCTCGGCCACGGAGGAACCGCCGAACGAGGCCAGGTTGCCGAAGCGGTTGTCGCCGCGCACCGTGCCCGGCGCCAGCAGGGCCACGTCGGTGGCGTTGCGGCGCACCGGCAGGCGGTCCAGCTGGGCCTCGGTCAGGATCGTCACCGACTCCACCGAGGACACGTCGATCGGGTTGACCGCGCCGGCGAAGCCGCGCACCTCCACCGCGTCCAGCGCCGTCGCCGAGGAACTGGCCGCGGCGACGAAGGAGACGTTGGAGCCGCTACCGCTGCTGACCCGCACCACGCGCTCGTTCACTTCCCCGGACGGCGAGGTGCGGATCACCCGGTACTCGCCCGCGGGGATGGCCGACAGGCGGAAGCTGCCGTCGCCACCCACGGTGATCTGCCGGGTAAAGCCGGTCTGGGTGTTGACGATCTGGACCGTGTCGCCGCTTTCCGCCTGGCCGAAGACCGAGCCGGCGGTATTGGACTGCGCGTGGACGGTGCCTGCGAAACACAGGCCAAGCGCGATACTGAGCGCGGTCCGCCTTATTCCCCTGGAGCAATGGAAGCGATTGGATTCAGTCACAGCTGCAGCCTCTTGATGGATGGAAACTGGACTTGCGCCCGAAGGCTTTCTTACCGGACGGAAAACGCCCGGTTAACCGCGATGTAACGGTGTTTTTGCGCAAGGAATCAAGTCAGATGAAACGACCTGGTTCTCACTTTGCGGAACCGTTCGGATAAATCGATTCGCACTCGCGCATTCAACAAAGTCATCGGATCGTGAAGTCGCGAAGCCCGTCACGCGCGCGCACGTCTGGCGTCACCATTTGATTCGCCGCATACAAACCTGAAGCACTGGCCCGTGGGCGCCTGCAGCTGCCTTGGCGTCCCGACGTAACCCGCGCATACGCATATATATGCGTGGCCATCGTCCGCTCGCAGCGCCGGCGACGCACTCGCGCATCCCCCGGGCAGATCCGGAGGCTTCCCTCGACGCGCGACACCGGCCACCTCCCCGTTCCCGCGTGCCCTGCCCCGGGTGCACCCTGGCATGCCCTCCGCAAGCCGTGCCGCCGCATGTCGCAGGGCAGCGTGGCGCGATCCGGCATCGGCTTTCCGTCGCGTCCAGCGCATCCGCCCCGCACACAAAAAAGAACCGGCGCCCGAAGGCGCCGGTTCCGGTCACGCACGATCGGTGTGGATCAGAACGAGTAGCGCACGCCCAGATAGGCACGGCGCGGCTCGACCCAGTCGTTGGCCTGGCCGAAGTTGTACACGCCGTTGCCGTCGACCAGGGCCATGTGGCTGGTGGCCGACTGCTTGTTGAGGATGTTGAAGACGTCGACGAAGAACTCCAGCTGTCCGACCTGCAGCGGCTTGACGTACTTGGCGCGCACGTCGAGCGTGTAGTACGACGGGCCGGTCTCGGCGCCGATGCTGCCGGGCAGCACCCAGGTGTCGAACACGCCGTCGTACTCGTACTCGTCGCCCATCACCGGCAGGTAGCGGCCGGAGATCAGCTGCGAGCGGCTGTAGATCAGGCCGCTGTTCCAGTTGAACACCGCGCTCAGCTCCAGGCCGAAATCGAACTCGTACGAGCCGAAGGCCTTGAACTGGTGCTCGATGTTGCCCGGCTGCCGGCCCCACATGTTGGGGGCGCGCGGGTCGATGGCCAGCCAGTCGCCCTGGAAGTCCGCGTTGGAGTCGGAGTTGGTGTTGCCGTGGGCGTCGTTGTAGGTGTACGACAGCATGCCCTGCCAGTTGTTGCTCTTGAACTTCTGCAGGGTGATCTCCAGGCCCTGGTACTCGCGCTTGCCGCCGGCCAGCGTGGCGATCACGTAGTTCGAGTTCGGGGCGCCGTCGTAGCCGAAGTACGAGTACGGCAGGTAGAACGTCGGCGAACCCGGGCCGGCCACGCCGTGGTCGCCGCGCTCGACCGTCGGGTCGGAGTACAGCGCCAGGTCGTAGTCCTCGAGGATGTCCTTGGTGGTGCGCCGGGTGAAGGTCACCGACAGGCTCATGTCGGTGCCGATCGTGTGCGACACGCCCACCATGAACTCATCGGTATACGGCGTCTTGGTCGACGGCGCGAACAGCGCGTCCGGGGTCTTCTCGCCACCACGCACGCGATAGGTCAGCCAGCGGTCGCCGATGTAGATCTGCTCGTGCAGCTCCGGGCCGGTCAGGTTGCCGGCGAAGTCGGCCATGTTGGTGCGGATCGGGTCGTAGTACCGGCCGTAGAAGCCGAACAGCTTGGAACGGGCGTCGCCGAAGATGTCGTACACCACGCTCAGGCGCGGGGCGAACTCCCAGTCGAACTTCGCGGACTCGCCGCCCTTGGAGTCGTAGTGGGTCCACTCCTCGGCGCGCACGCCGGCGTTGACCGTCCACTGGTCCTTGGTCCAGGTGTCCTGCAGGTAGAAGGTCTTGCCCTTGCTCTTCACCGTGTACGGCGCGGCGGCGGCCTCGATGATGCGGTAGTTGTTCACCTGGCCGGTCGGGTTGCCCGCGGTGCTGGTGAACTGGTACGCGTACAGCTCGGCCTGCGACACCTCGCCGTCGCCGTTGGTGTCCAGGGCGCTGATGAAGTACGCGCGGTCGGCGGCGGTGGAGTTGCCGACGCGGCCGGTGTCGGACAGCAGGCGGGAAACATCGCTGCTGGAGATCGAGCGGGTGCCCGACCAGCCCGGGCCGATGAAGTCGGCGAAGCTCACGCCGGCGTTGGCCGCGGCGATGGAGGCGTAGCGCGCGCGGTCCGGGCCGGTGATGATCGAGTCCTCGAAGTACTCGTTCTCCGAGTAGGACACGCCGCCCTTGATGGTGTGGGTACCGAAGGCGGTGTCCAGGAAGTACTCCAGGCTCAGGCCGAACTCGTCGCGGTTGCGCTCGGTGATCAGCGCGGTGCCGCCGCCGCCCTGCTGGCGCTCGGCCAGGCTGGCCGGCGAGTTGAAGTAGGCGACGTCGTTGCGCGACTGGTCCTGCACCGCCGGGATGTCGGACAGCTCGCCCTCGTGGGTGAAGCCGTAGACGTTCAGCAGCAGGTTGCCCCAGTCGCGGCTGTACTCCAGCTTGTAGTTGTCGCCGCCCTGCTCGCGGGCCACGTCGCGGTTGTTGAGGGTGGTCGCGTTGCGCGAACCGCTGATATCGGTCGGGTCGTTGAAGAAGGTGGCGACCAGGCGGTCGTTCTCGGTGATCTGCCAGGTGGTCTTGAAGAACGCGTAGCGCGCGTCGCTCTCCACCGTGCGCATCGCGGTGCGCGTGGTCGGGTCAAGCACGTCGTCTTCGCGGTACTTCTTCTGGTACGAGGCGAAGAACCACAGCTTCTCCTTGACGATCGGGCCGCCCAGGGTGAAGGCGGTGTCGTAGGTGGAGAAGCCGCTGGACTCGCCGTGTTTGTCCTTGGCGACCAGGTTGTCGTTCTGCAGGTAGTAGTTGACCGAGCCGTGCCACTCGTCGCTACCGGACTTGGTGATCACCTTGGAGATCAGGCCCGAGCCGCCGGCGTACTCGGCGGGCACGCCGCCGGTGATGACCTGCTGCTCCTGGATGATCTCGGAGTTGAAGTTCGAACCGAAGGTGCCGGTGTTGTTGTCGGTGACGTCGACGCCGTCGATCAGGTAGACGTTGTCGGAGGAGCTGCCGCTGGCGCCGCCGATGTCGCTGTAGTTGACGCCGGACTTGGACGAAGGGTTGCCGCCGGGGCTGGGCTTCACGCCCGGGACCAGCTGCAGGTAGCTCTGGTAGCTGCGGCCGGTGGGCAGCGATTCCACCATCTGCAGGGTCAGCGTGGTGCCCACGGTGGCCGAGGTGGTGTCGATGGCCGCCAGCGAGGCGCCGGTAACGACGATCGCGTCGAGGGTGGTGGCATCGCCGGCGGTGCGGCCGCCGCCGCCCAGACTGTAACCCAGGCTGAGGTTGCGGCCGGAAACCACCGCCACGTTGGACGCGGTGTAGTCCTCGTAGCCGGCCGCGGAAATCACCACGGTGTAGTTGGTCGCCGGGTCGAGGCCCTGCAGGCGCACGGTGCCGTCATCGCCGGTGACGCCGCTCTTGCTGACGAGACTGTCAGGAGAACTGACCCGCACGGTTGCACCGGCAACCGGTTGCCCGTCAGCACCGGTGATGCTGATACGCAAGCTGCCGGGATCGGCGGCCCAGGCGGCGCCGGCAATGCACATGCCCAGCGCGAGGCTGAGCATGCTTCGCTTGATGTTCTTCACACAACGGGAGCTTTTCGTATTCGTCACAGCGCCGACCTCTCAAAAAATGTTTGAAGGGGGTGGACCACGTGGACTACACGCCCGGCATACATCCATGGCTGGAACCTGAATGAAATGCAGGGTTAACCGGAATATAACGACGTTTCTCCCGCAGAAGAATCATGTGAAATGAAAGCAATTGGATTCAGCTGTTCATCTCAAAATAAAATAAATTTATTTGCTGACGAAACTGAATTGGGCATTCGATAATTGCGCACTGTTAAGTACTTGTTTTTCTTTGCGCACTACGGCAAAACCTGAAAACATGAATGTCTCGGGAAAGGCGTCATAATATATTTTCAAGGAATCGAAAAGCCTCAGAAATGGAGAAAATTGAATAGATTCCCTGACTTCGGGCACATGTCTTTCGTTGGCGCCGGCGCAACGATCGGGAATCTTGGGCAACGAGCAGCCCATCACCGTACGCGGATGTTCAGCTCGCCCGGCCCGCGCCTTGGCGGGCCTCCTTGCTTGCGCAAAAAACCGGGGCGCCCGTCATCGCCAGTGGCGATATCGGGGGGGGCGCAAGGAATATTGGCTAGCGCGCCACGCGCATCCGGCTGCAACGTGATGCAATCGCTCGCCGCACCATCCAGGTGCGGCAAGGGCCGCCCGCCACCGCTGCTGGCCAGGCGCCGCGCCAGAGTGGCGCCCTCGCAAACCAGCAAAGCGATCACCGATCAGCTCCGCCCCCGGAGCCGCCATCCGCGCCACGCCTGTGGAGCGCAGCGTGCCGGCCACGAATGCACGTGGAATGCCGCGCTGTCCGCATGCAGGTGCACTACGCATTCCGGCGCGTTCCCGGCGGTCGGCGGCGACATCACGCCACCGGGCCCGTGGCGGTCCTGGGGGACTGCCTTGTCGTCGCCGGTATCCGACCCGGAGCCGTCCCGGGTCGCGAGCCGCAAGGATTTGCCGTGGGCGGCGTAGTGCGACCCGGTCGCGCACGTGCGTGCGCGTTTTGGCCCGCCACGTGATCCACCAGGGGTCGCCACGGGGGGGGGCCGGTAGCCCACTGGCACGCCCCACACACAAGCAAATCCGGTGTCGGTACAGCAGGGCCCCTGTGCTTGCCGCCGCAACCAGGGCAAAAAAAACCGCCCCCGTTTCCGGGGGCGGCCTTGAAGCACCTTCTAGATCCGGAACGGATTAGAAGTCGTACTGCACCTGGAACCGCACGTAGCGCGGATCGTTGAAGAACTTGGCAGCACCGTAGTTGTAGTAGTTGCGGTACGAGGCCACGCCGCTGTAAGCGAACTTGGTCTCGTAGACCTGGACCGGCTTGATGTTGTTGAACAGGTTCAGCACGTCAACATTCAGGCGCAGACCCTCGGCCCAACGCGGCTTGTACACGATGCTCGGGCTGAAGGTAACGACCCACGGGGTGCGGCCGGCGGAACCCACCGGGCTGACCACGTCGTCCGCGGCGCGATCCATGTTGGCGCCGGTGTTGTTGGCACCGGTATCGCACACGTGGAACACGCCGGTGTAGCCGTACTCGGTGCCGAAGCTGCCGTAGCCGCCGCCCAGGCAGGAGATCGGCGAACCCGACTGCGCCATCAGGTTGAAGCCCAGCTGCCACTCCGGAGTGAAGGAGTACGAACCGAACACCTTCAGGCTGTGGCGGTGGTCGTTGAACAGGTAGCCGTCGGCACCGATCATGATCTCGGCGAAGTCGAAGTCCGAGGTCGTGCCGGTGTCGTCCTGACCGTTGGTGCTCTTGACCAGGCCTTCCAGGTTACCGGTCAGCTTGGACCAGGTGTACGAGGCGCTGACGTTCCAGCGCTCGGTCGCCTTGTCCGCGCTCAGGGTGATGGCCTTGTAGTCACGCTTGGCCTTCGGACCCAGGGCAGCGCCCGGAACGGTGACGGTGACGACGTTGCCGTCGACGTTCAGGTCGGTGGTCAGGGTCATGTCGCGACCCGGGTTGTAGATGTAGCAGCCCGGGATGCCACCCGGAACGGTCCACTCGTCGTCCCAGTTGGACAGGTCGTAGCCGGCGTCCACGCCCGCGTTGTACAGCGCACGCGCATCGCAGGTGTCGTCGATGGCGTTGTCGACGCGGCGGTAGGTGCCCTTGATGCCCAGGGTCCAGCCGTCCAGGAAGTCGTTGGCCGAATCCAGGCGCTGCTGGTAGCCCAGGATCAGCTCGTCCTGGGTGTAGGGCTTCAGGCCGCGGGCGGCCACGGCTTCCGGATTCGGCACGCTGCCGTCCTCGCCGTTGTGCACCAGGTTGTACGCACCGTCGGCGTAGCTGCCGGTGGTGTTCACCGGCACCTTGGTCACCGGATCCAGGCCACCGGTGTAGGTGTAGTAGAAGTCGGTGTAGTACGAGGCCGAAGCGGCGCGCAGGGCGACGTTGGCGGCGATCGGCAGGGAGTAACGGCCGACCGAGCCGAACACCTTGGAATCACCGTTGCCCAGGACATCCCAGGTGAAGCCGACGCGCGGCTGCCAGATGTTGTCCTGCTTCACGAAGGTGATGCCGTTCGTGTTCTTGTTCTCGAACGAGTCGTTACGCAGACCCGCGTACAGCATGAAGTTGTCGGTGATGTTCCAGTTGTCCTCGATGTACCAGGACTTCTGGTTGACCTGCACGCTGCCGCCGTTGAAGTAGCGGATCTGGTTGTAGATGTCGACCGACTCGTCGGTGCCCAGGAAGTAATCGGACGTGGTGATGTAGTACACGTCCTGGGCGGCGCCCTGGAACGACTTCCAGCGCTCGTCGCTGTAACCGAACGAGATCTTGTGGTCGCCCACCAGGTACTCGAAGTCGATGCGGCCGGCGTCGCGCTTGTTCGAACCACCGTAGATGTCCACCGAGCTCACGGTGGCGCAGCCGATGTTCTGGCCGAAGTTCGAGCTGTCCGGACGGTAGTCGAGGACGTACGGGCAGGTCGGCGAGGAGTTGATGTCGCCGTTGTACTTGTTCTCGATGCCGTCGGCGTTGACCGTGTAGTCAGAGTTGGTGTTGTCCATCTGACCATACTGCAGCGACATGGTCAGGGCATCGCTGAGGTAGGAGGTCCACTTCAGGATGTGGGTGGTGCCACCGTTCTCGAGGATCTCCTTGCCCTGGTAGGTGCCCTTGCTGACGCTGGCGTCGGCGTCCAGGCTGGAGTAGGTCGCGGTGTAGCGGTTGTAGGTGCCCTTGCGGGTATTGTCGAAGCCGGTGTACTCGACGTGGTTGTTGTCGTTGACGTACCAGTCCAGCTTGGCCACCCAGTACGGCTGACGCGACTTGTAGTCGTACATGGTGGTGTTGCGGTTCGTGGTGTACGGCGCAGTCGGCGAGGTCGAGTAGCCGTTACCACGGGCAGCGTAGCTGGTCACGTCCTGGTTGCTGAACGAACCCAGGGCGAAGAAGAACAGGCGATCCTTGATCAGCGGACCGCTCGCCCAGAAGCTCAGGTTGTCCGAGGACGACTTGTTGTTGCCGTAGCTGCGGAAGATGGTGCCGTCGCTCAGCATCACCGGATCGGGCTGCTCGCGCAGCGAATCCGGCACGACGGTGTAGCTGAAGCCGCCCTTCAGCTCGTTGGTGCCGCGCTTGATGTTGACGCTGGTCACGCCGCCGGTGGAGAAGCCGTAGCGGGCGCCGTAGCCGCCGGTCTGCACGTCCAGCTGGTCGATCGCCTGGTACGGAACCTCGGAGAACGACAGGTTGTCGTACAGGTTGGTGACGTTGAAGCCGTTGACGTAGTAGCTGTTCTCGGCCGCCGAGGCGCCGCCGAACGAGGCGTTGCCGAAGTAGTCACTGCTGGCGGCAGTGCCCGGGGTCAGCAGCGAAACGGCGGTGACGTTGCGGGCCACCGGCAGCGAGTTCAGCTGGTCGGCGGTGAAGGTGGTGCGGGTCTCGATGCTGGTGAGGTCGATGCCGTTGACCGAGCCCATGCCGCGGACCTGGACGACGTCCAGCGAGGTCGCGTCGGCGGCGCCGAACGAAGCGGTCACGGCCTTGCCGGCAACCACGGTGACGACGGTGGTGCGGCCATCGGAAGTGGTCACTTCGTACTGGCCGGCCGGCAGGGCCGGGGCACGGAAGCGACCGTCGGCACCAACGGCGAACTCGCGGACCTGGCCCGAACCCAGGTTGCGCACCTGGACCTTGCCGGCGGACGCGTCGAGCGTACCGATGATGTCGCCCGAGGTGCTCTGGGCGTAGGCCTGTTCGGCCGGGATCATGGTGGCCACAGCACCGGACAGCGCCAGTGCCAGCAGGCTCACCTTCATATAGTTACGGCGGCGGCTGTCACCGCCCTTAGTTGCAAAAGACATTAGTCCTCTCGATTCAAATGCTTATGGGACAGTGGCCGCGAAGCTAAGCCTCGCCAGCGGTCCCAACCTATACCATTTCAAATAAAAATTAAAGTTACGTTACTGACTCGCAAAGGAAGTCTTGTAAGCACCACAAAGGTGCGCTATGCGCCCCCGTTTGGATCTACAAAAAGCCCGCTGTAGCGCCTTTGGCGAGCAATTCCGGTCCAATCCCCATTCAGGTGCATTCATAGCCAAAGGGGAATTAGCAAGCGCATCCCAGAAACAGATCGTCCCAAACATAGAACGAACTAATGAAACGCCCCGTATGGTGGGCGCTGGGACCGGGTCGTATTCAGGCGCGGTGGTAGGGGTGGTTGGCCAGCATGGCCGCGGCGCGGTACAGCTGCTCGGCCACCACCAGGCGCACCAGCATGTGCGGCAGGGTCAGCGGGCCCAGGGACCAGGATTCGTGGGCCATGGCCCTGACCTCGGGGGCGTGCCCTTCCGGGCCGCCAATCAGGAACGCCAGGTCGCGACCCTGCTGCCGCCAGTGCTCCATGCGCGCGGCCAGCTGTTCGGACGACCACGGCTTGCCGGGCACGTCCAGCGCGACCACGTGTGCGTTCTTCGGCAGCGCCGCCAGCACGCGCCGGCCTTCGTCCTCGATCGCCCGCAGCGGATCGCGGCCCTTGCCGCGCAGGCCCGGCTCCACTTCCACCAGTTCCAGCGGCATCCAGTGCGAGAGCCGCTTGCGGTACTCGGCGAAACCCTCGGCCACCCAGGAGGGAGCGCGTTCGCCGGTTGCGATCAGACGTGCCTTCATCGGCACATGATACGCACCACCAGGCCGCAGCCAGGCCGCACCGCGCCTGCCTGCGCAATGCACGGCCTCTCCTGCCCGCTCCCTGGCTGCCACCGGATCCGCGCGCCAGTCACGCGGGCGGGAACGAGCGGCTGGCCGGGGCAGCGGAGGCCGCGGCGGGCCGGCACGCCCGATTGCGTCACACCGCCTTCCCGCGGCCGGCGGGCGTCAGGAGCGGCGGCGATCAACCCGGCACAACCCCGGCAGCGAGGCGGTTGCGGGGCCGCAGTCGCACCAGGCAGCAGGCGCATCGGCGCGCCACGCACGCGCGGGCACGCCTTCTGCACGCAGGAGCGCGACGCCCACCGGCGCAGGAACGCAAAGGCCGCGCCCAGGCGCGGCCCTTGCTTCGTGCGGTGCCGCCCGCATGCGCGGGCGCTGGATCAGCCGGCGTCGTCGACGTCCGCGGCCGAGCGCGGCTGCTGGTCGCCGACGCTCCACAGCCGCTCCAGCGCGTAGAACTCGCGCACCCGCGGCAGCATGACGTGGACGATCACGTCGCCCAGGTCCACCAGCACCCACTCGGCCTCGCGCTCGCCTTCCACGCCAAGCGGCTGCGCGCCGAGCTTCTTGGCGAACTTCACCACCTCGTCGGCGATGGACTTCACGTGGCGGGTGGATGTACCCGAGGCGATCACCAGGTGGTCGGCCACGCTGGTCTTGCCGCGCACGTCGATCTCCACGACGTCCTTGGCCTTGATCTCCTCCACCGCGGCGCGCACGGCGGCAAGCAGCTTGTCGGCGGAAGGGGGCGGCTCGGGCAGCCGGGGCTTGATGACGTGGGCCTGGTTGTTCAAGGAAGACTCGAGGTAGCTGGGGAATGGCCGGCACTTGGCCGACAGGGGTGCGGATTATACCGGCGGCGGCGTCACGTACCCGTCACGCCGTGCGCACCCTGCCCGGCACCGTACAGGCCGTGGCGGAGGATGTAGCCGGCCACTGCCGGCGGCACCATGCCCTGCCAGCCCGGATCGCCGGCGGCGATCGCGGCTCGCACCGCGCTGGCCGACTGCGGATGCAGCGGCTGCCGCAGCGGCAGGATCCGGCCGCCGGCGGCCGCGGCCAGCGCCGCCGGCGAGTCGCACCAGCGCCCTTCGGTGGCTGCCGCCAGCTCCGGTGGCAGCCCGCGGTCGACCGGCTCGTCGCCGCGACTGGCCACCACCAGGTGCGCCAGCGAGAGGATCTCCCGCCACTGGTGCCACTGCGGCAGCGAGCGGAAGCTGTCGGCGCCCAGCAGCAGCGCCAGCGGCGCGTCTCCGCCGTGCAGCACGCGCAGTTCGCGCAGGGTGTCGATGGTCCAGGACGGGCCACTGCGCTCCAGCTCGCGCCGGTCCACGCGCAAGCGCCGATCGCCGGCCGCGGCCACATCGAGCATGCGCGCACGATGGTGGGCGCTGGCGCCGGGCACGGCGCGGTGCGGCGGATCGGCGGCCGGGGCCAGGGTCACCGGCACGCCGAACGCGTCGGCGGCTGCGCGGGCGATGGCCAGGTGGCCGCAATGGACCGGATCGAAGGTGCCGCCGTACCAGAGCCTGAGCATGGCCGGCGGACTCACCCGGCGGTCGCGAGCAGCCGGGTGGCGGGGGTATCGGCGATTGCCAGCAGCAGCCGCTCCAGCAGCAGCCACGGATCGCCGGCGGCGCGGCCCTTGGCCGCGCGGTCCACGCGCGAGGCGTAGGCGGCGAACCGGTTCCAGCGCAGCGGCGCGGCGTGCCGCTGCAGGGCACGCTTGAACGGCGCCTGGCGTGCCTCCCACAGGCCTTGCGACTTCATTTCCGCGGCGAGGTTGGCGCCACGCGCCTGGGCACGGGCCAGCGCGGCGGCGCGCAGCAGCTCGCGGATCACCACCGGCATCAGCCCGGCCACCTGCTCGCCCTCGGCGCGCAAGCCGGCCAGCATGCGCCGCACCTGCGCCGCCTGGCCGGACAGCGCGGTCTCGACCAGGCGGAACACGTCGTAGCGGGCGGCGTCGGCCACCAGCGATTCCATCGTGTCCAGGTCAAGGGTCGCGCCCGGTGCCAGCAGCGCCAGCTTGTCGATCTCCTGCGCGGCAGCCAGCAGGTTGCCCTCCACCCGCTCGGCCAGGCCCTGGACCGCCTCGGGGCTGGCGCGCAGGCCGCGGTCGCGCAGCCGGCGCTCGATCCAGCCCGGCAACTCGTGCGGCTTGAGCGCCCAGGCGATGGAGACCACGCCGTGCCTGGCGACCGCTTCGTACCACTTGCCCTGGTGCGCCTTGCTCCATTCGTTGGCCACGATCAGCAGGGTTACGTCCGGCGGCGGGTTGGCGCAGAAGGCCATGATGACTTCCGAACCGGTCTTGCCCGGCTTGCCATTGGGCAGGCGCAGTTCCAGCAGGCGGCGCGAGGCGAACAGGCCGGGCGCGTCGAAGCTGGCCGATAGCGCATCCCAGTCCGGCTCGCGGCCCTCGGCCTCGAACACCTCGCGCTCGGCGCCCTCGGCGCGCGCGCGCGCGCGCACCGCGTCGGCGGCTTCCAGCACGTGCAGGGTTTCCGGGCCTGCGACCAGATAGGCCGGCTGCAGCGGCTGCTTGCCCACATGCGCGACCAGCTGTTCGGGCTTCAGCTCCATCGGGCCGGGCCTGGCTGCATCGGATTCACCGCACCGGGGCGTCGAGGGAGGCGGGCCCCTCTTCCGCCGCCCCGGCTTCGCCCGGCGCGGGCGCGGCCTCCGGCGCACGCACCGGGCGCGCGCGCGAGGGATCGGCGCGGACCACGCTGTCGAGCCGGCGCAGGATCGAGGCGGCCATCTCGCGGCGCAGCTCGTCGGCCAGGATCTCGCGCTCGCTGCTGGTGCCGGTGGCGTCCTCCGGCGGCGACACGTAGTCGCGTGCCAGTTCCACCGACTGCCGCGGCACCAGCACGGTGCCGTCGCCCAGCACCGCGGTGAACACGGTGGCGTAGCGCAGCGAGAATTCCTGGGCGCGGCCCTGCTCGTCGATCGCGATCGGCAGGTCGCCCCAGCGCTCGGACAGCACTTCCAGGCGCAGCACCTCGCCCCCGGCGGTGCCCTCGTCGGCCACCTTGGCGCCGGCGTTGCGCAGGTTGCGCTCCAGCAGGGTCACCAGCGAGCTGTACGGGGTGCTCGAGTACACCTGCACCGGCGGCGCATCGCTGGGCAGGGCGATGCGGTCGCGCAGGTGGAAGCCGCATCCGGCCAGGGCCAGGGTGGCGAGGAAGAGCAGCGCCCGGGCGGGCGGGGACGCGGTCGCAATCATGTGGAGAAGTCTGGACGAGGCCGCGACGGGCGGCAACAGGCGCGAAGCCTGACCGATTCCCCGTGAACGCCGCTTGAGAGCACCCGCGCCGGCACCACCCGGATGCAATACGCGCAGCGCGGATCGGGGGATGGACGTTCAAGGCGTGGGTGCCAAGGCTCCTCCGCACCGACAGCGCCAGGCGGGAACAACCGACGCTACCTCCCCCCCCCAGGTTGGGTGCTGTCCGCACGCAGCGCGCACGGGGGATGGAGGCATGGCAGCGGCGGGGCCCAAGGTTCCGCAAGGAACCTTGGGCAAGCGGCCGCAGGCCGCACCCGCCGTGAACATCGGCGCCGCTACGCGGCGACGATGTTCACGATCTTGCCCGGCACCACGATCACCTTGCGGATGGCCAGGCCTTCCAGGTACTTGGCCGCGTTCGGCTCGGCCTTGGCCAGGGCCTCGATCTGGTCGCGCGGGGCGTCGGCGGCGACCTCGATGGTGCCGCGCAGCTTGCCGTTGACCTGCACCGCCAGGGTCACCGCGGCGCGCACCAGCGCCGCCGGGTCGGCCTTCGGGAACGGCACGTCCTCCAGCAGCGTCTCCGGGTGGCCCAGCACCTGCCACAGCGCGTGGCTGGCGTGCGGGGTGATCGGGTTGAGCAGCAGCACCGCCGCCTCCAGCGCCTCCTGGCGCACGGCGCGGCCCTGCGGGCTGGCGTCGTCGAACTTCGAGACCGCGTTGAGCAGCTCCATCACCGCGGCGATGGCGGTGTTGAAGGCGTGGCGCACCTCGTAGTCGTGGCCCACCTTCTCGATGGTCTCGTGGGTCTTGCGCCGCAGCGCCTTCTGCCCGGCATCCAGCGCGGACACGTCCAGCGCCGGCGCGGGGCCGTCGGCGGCGTGCTTCTGCACCTGCGACCACAGCCGGCGCAGGAAGCGCGCCATGCCGTCCACGCCGGCCTCGTTCCACTCCAGCGACTGCTCCGGCGGCGCGGCGAACATCGAGAACAGGCGCACGGTGTCGGCGCCGTACTTGTCGACCATAGCCTGCGGGTCCACGCCGTTGTTCTTGGACTTGGACATCTTCTCGGTGCCCCCGACCAGCACCGGCTGGCCGTCGGCGCGCAGCACCGCGCCGGTGACGCGCCCGCGCTCGTCGCGCTGCACGTCGACGTCGGCCGGGTTGATCCAGTCCTTCGAACCGTCCGGGTTCTGCCGGTAGTAGGTGTCGGCGATGACCATGCCCTGGGTCAGCAGGTTGGTCGCTGGCTCGTCGCTGTCCACCAGGCGCGCATCGCGCAGCAGCTTGTGGAAGAAACGGAAGTACATCAGGTGCAGGATCGCGTGCTCGATGCCGCCGATGTACTGGTCGACCGGCAGCCAGTAGTTGCCGCGCTTGTCGACCATCTCCCGCGCCTTGGGCGAGGTGTAGCGTGCGTAGTACCAGCTCGACTCCATGAAGGTGTCGAAGGTGTCGGTCTCGCGCTCGGCGTCGGCGCCGCACTCCGGGCACTTGCACTTGCGCCATTCGGGATCGGCCTTGATCGGCGAGCCGACGCCGGTGAACTCCACGTCCTCCGGCAGCAGCACCGGCAGCTGGTCCTCCGGCACCGGCACCGCGCCGCACTTGTCGCAGTAGATCACCGGGATCGGGCAGCCCCAGTAGCGCTGGCGGCTCACGCCCCAGTCGCGCAGGCGGTAGTTGACCCGGCGCTGGCCGCGGCCCTGGCGCTCGAAGCGCTCGGCCAGGGCCTCGAACGCGCCGCGGTAGTCCAGGCCGTCGAACTCGCCGGAATTGACCAGCTCCAGGTCCTCCCGGGTCTTGTCGCCGTACCAGTCGCGCCAGACCTGCGCATCCCAGGTCGCCTCGTCCTCGTTGCGCGGCGACTTGAGGCGGATCACCTGCACCTTGGGCAGGCCGTACTTGCTGGCGAACTCGAAGTCGCGCTGGTCGTGGCCGGGCACGGCCATCACCGCGCCGGTGCCGTAGCCCATCAGCACGAAGTTGGCGACCCAGATCGGCACCTGCTCGCCGGTGACCGGGTGCACCGCCTTCAGGCCGGTGTCCATGCCGCGCTTTTCCTGGGTCTCGATGTCGACCTCGGAGACGCTGCCGCGCTTGAGCTCATCCAGGAACGCCGCCAGCGCCGGATTGGCGGCGGCGGCCTTGACCGCCAGCGGATGCTCGCCGGCGATGGAAACGAAGGTCACGCCCATCAGCGTGTCCGGGCGGGTGGTGAATACCCGGATCGGCTCCAGCGCCGCGCCGGCCGCGTCGACCACCTCGAACTGGATCTCCAGGCCCTCGGAGCGGCCGATCCAGTTGCGCTGCATGGTCTTGACCGCCTCCGGCCAGCCCGGCAGCTCGTCCAGGCCGTCCAGCAGCTCCTGGGCGTAGTCGGTGATGCGCAGGAACCACTGCGGGATCTCGCGCTTCTCCACCAGCGCGCCGGAGCGCCAGCCGCGGCCGTCGATCACCTGCTCGTTGGCCAGCACGGTCTGGTCCACCGGGTCCCAGTTGACCACCGCGTTCTTGCGGTAGGCCAGGCCCTTGCGCATCAGGCGCACGAACATGCGCTGCTCGTGCACGTAGTACTCGGGCGTGCAGGTGGCGAACTCGCGCGACCAGTCGATGGCGTAACCCAGCGACTTCAGCTGGGCGCGCATGTGCTCGATGTTCTTGTAGGTCCATTTAGCCGGGGCGACCTTGTTCTTGATCGCCGCGTTTTCCGCCGGCAGGCCGAACGCGTCCCAGCCCATCGGCTGCAGCACGTTGTGGCCGGTCATGCGCTTGTAGCGGCTGATCACGTCGCCGATGGTGTAGTTGCGCACGTGGCCCATGTGCAGCGCACCGGACGGGTACGGCAGCATCGACAGGCAGTAGTACTTGGGCTTGTCGGAGGACTCGTCCACCTCAAAGGCGCGGGTCGCTTCCCAGAACGCCTGGGCGGCGGATTCGACCGGCTTGGGATCGTAGGCGGAGACGTTTTCGGGGACGGCGGACATTTGCAGTTCGCGGCGGCTGCGGCAAAGTCCGCAAGGGTACCGCAGTGCAGCATCCGGCTCCACCCGGAACGCCTGCCGCCCCGGGCGCGGAAGCCCCTTCCCGGCAGCGCCGGCTACCATCGTCCAGCCACCACCAAGGCCCGGACATGCCGACCCGGTTCCCGCCCTCCCGCCCCCGCCGCACAGCTCCCGTATTCAGGGTTTCCGGCGCGGGCGCGCGCCCCCCGCTCCCGCGTGCCGGAGAGCGGGCGTGAGCGGGCACTGGCTGGGCTTCGTGGCCGCGACCCTGACCACGGTGGCCTTCGTGCCGCAGGCGCTGAAGACCCTGCGCAGCCGCGACACCCGCGGCATTTCCCTGGGCATGTACGTGGTGTTCACCGTGGGCCTGTGCTTCTGGCTGGCCTACGGGATCGTGCTCGGCTCGTGGCCGATGATCCTGTCGAACGTGGTCACCCTGGTGCTGGCGCTGCTGATCCTGGCGCTGAAGCTGCGGCACGGCTGAGCCGCGGCTGGGCCGCCGCGGCCACGCCCCAGCCCAACCAGCCGAGGATGGCCAGGCGCTGGGCCAGGGCCGGACCGATCCAGTCGCCCAGCAGGAAGGCGCCGGCCAGTACCAGCACCGCCGCGCCCAGGGAAATCGGGGCCAGGCGGCCGGCACCGCGGACCCCGCGCAGCCCCAGGGCAAGCGCGCCGCCACCCAGTACGAAGCCCAGTACCCAGGCCAGCCAGGCGAGCGCGTGCCAGCGGCTGGCACCCGCATCCAGCGCCTCCAGGTCCAGCCGCAACAGTCCCTGGGCGGCGAACGCCAGCGCACCGACCAGCAGCAGCTGCAGGCCGATCCCGGCCAGCAGCCTCGATCCGGGCGGCAGGCCGGCGCGCAGGCGCAGCACCTGCCAGGCCTGGGCCAGGCCCGGTGCCACGTAGGCGGCCAGCCCGAACGCCAGGCCGGCGCCGCCGAGCTGGCGCGCGCCCAGCAGGCCAAGCGGGTGGAGCAGGTGCGAATAACCGTCCAGGCGCGCCGCGGCGAGCACTGCCGCCACCACGCAGGCCAGGGCCGCTGCGACCGCGGCCGCGATGCGCATCCGCGCCGAAGGCGCGCTCACGCGGCGTCCCCGGCGCGTGCGGGAAACGCGGACGGCAACGGGAGGAAACGTGACATGGGGCTTGCGCGGGGCCGTGGCGGGCCGGCCATGCTCCGCCGCCAGGCCGCTAGACTGCAACCCCGGCGTGCGCCGCGCCCTTGCAAGCCACGGCCGCGGCCCCATCTGTCCACTTTCCCGATCCGGATGCCCGCAATGTCCAATCTCCCCCACGTCGTCGACGTCACCACCGACAACTTCGAGACCGAGGTGCTGCAGAAATCGCTGCAGGTGCCGGTGCTGGTTGATTTCTGGGCGACCTGGTGCGGGCCGTGCAAGTCGCTGGGCCCAATCCTGGAAAAGCTGGCCGGCGAGTACGGTGGCGCCTTCGTGCTGGCCAAGGTCGACGTGGACCAGCAGCAGCAGATCGCCGCCGCGTTCCAGATCCGCTCGGTGCCGACCGTGTTCCTGCTGGTCGGCGGGCAGCCGGCGGACGCGTTCCAGGGGGCGCTGCCGGAAGGCCAGCTGCGCCAGTTCCTGCAGCAGCACGGCATCCAGCCGCTGGCCGGCGCCGAGGCCGCCGAAGCCGACGCCGCGCCGCTGGATCCGCACGAGGAAGTGCTGCGCCTGCGCCAGGCGGTGCAGGCCGAACCGGACAAGGAAGAGCTGAAGCTCGACCTGGCCCTGGCCCTGCTGCGCACCGGCGCGGCGGACGAGGCCGGCAAGCTGCTGGACGCGCTGCCGGCCAACCTGGCCGCCGACGACCGTGCGGTGCGCGCCCGCGCGCGCCTGGGTTTCGCCGCCCTGCTCAAGGACGCGCCGGCGCAGGCCGCCCTGGAACGGGCCGTGGCCGCCGACCCGGACGACCACGCCGCCCGCCACCTGCTGGCCGTGCACCAGCTGGTCGGCGGCGATTCGGCCGCCGGCCTGGAGAACCTGCTGGAGCTGCTGCGCCGCGGCCGCGACTACCAGGACGGCCTGGCGAAGAAGGCGCTGATCGATGCCTTCCGCGTGGTCGAGGACGAAGACCTGGTCAGCCAGTACCGCCGCAGGATGGCCTCGCTGCTGTTCTGATCCATGCCGCCGGCGCGGCACCGCCGCCGCGCCGGCCGCCTCACATCCCGCGGAAGCGGTGCAGGAACGCGCCGCTGACCGGCAGCACCTCGGGATGGCCCTTCAGCCGCAGGCCGTGGCGCCCCAGTTCGTTGCGCAGCAGGCGGTCGATCGCCGCGACCCGGACCACCACGCCGCGGTGCACCTGCCAGAAGACGTCCGGGTCCAGCCCCATCAGCAGTTCCTTCAGCGGCGTGCGGATCAGCGCGTTGCCGCCGGCGGTAGCCACGCGCACGTACTTGTCCTGCGCCTGGAAGAACAGCACCTCGTCGATGCCGATCATGCGCACGCTGTCGCCGACGCTGGCGGTGATCCAGCGGATCAGCTGCCCGCCGCGCGGGCGCAGGCGCGCCTCCAGTCCGTCCAGCAGCGCCTGCAGGTCGGGGCCGCCGCCCGCGGCGCGCTCCTGCAGCCGCTGCCGCAGGCGCGCCACCGCCTGTTCCAGGCGTTGCGGCTGCAGCGGCTTGAGCAGGTAGTGGGCGGCGCCGGCCTCGAACGCGCGCACCGCGTAATCGTCGTAGGCGGTGGTGAACACCACCAGGCCGCCATGGCCGGCCACCGCACGCGCCACGTCCATGCCGCTGGCGCCGGGCATGCGGATGTCCAGGAACGCGACCTGCGGCCGGTGCGCGGCCACCGCGTCCAGCGCCGCCTCGCCGTCCTCGCACACCGCCGCCAGCTCCAGTTCCGGCCAGGCCAGGCGCAACTGTTCGACCAGCGCGCGCCGCTGCGGCGCCTCGTCCTCGGCCACCAGGCCAACCACCTTTCCCGTGCTCACGTCCCTGCCTCCTCCAGTGCCGAACGCTCCAGCGCGATCATGGCGACCACGCCGCCGCCCTCGCGCGGCTGCAACCGCAGCGATGCCCGGCGGCCGAAACGGTGTGCCAGTTGTTCGCGCACATTGGCCAGGCCCATGCCGCTGCCAAGGCCGGGCTTGAGGCCGGCGCCGTCGTCGAGGACGCGGACCACCAGGTCCCCGCCCTCGGCCGAAGCGTCGATCTCCACCCGTCCCGGCCCTGGCCTGGGCTCGATGCCGTGCTTGACCGCGTTCTCCACCAGGGTGATCAGCAGCGCCGGCGGGAACGGCAGGCCGCGCAGCGCCTCCTCCACGCGCACCGTCCATGAAAGGCGGCCGCCCGTGCGCACCTGCATCACCGCCAGGTAGCTGGTGCAGATGTCCAGCTGCTGGCCGAGGGTCGAAAGCAGCCGGTGGTCGTCGCGCAGGCGCGGGATGGCCGTGCGCAGGAACGCGACCAGCGCGTCCAGGGCGGCCTCGGCCTGGGCCGGATCCTGGCGCACCAGCGCGCGCACCGAGGCCAGGGTGTTGAACAGGAAGTGCGGCTCGACCTGGGCCTGCAGCACGCCCAGGCGCAGGTCGGCCTCGCGCACGCGCGCGGCCATCGCCTCCAGCTCGCGCGCGTGGCGGTGCTCTTCCCAGCGCCGGCGCTCGCTGAAATACGCCGGCAGCGCCAGGCCACCACCCAACAGGGCATGCAGGATGGCCAGCCCGATCAGCTCGAGGAAGCTGCGGGCCGCGTTGAGCACCGGCCCCAGGTCCGGCGGTGGGGTCCGCTGCAGGCCATGCGCGTGGACCAGTTCCCTGATGTGGGCCGAAACCACGATGTCCACTGCGACGCCAAGCGCGATGCCAAGGAGGACCGCCGCCACCACCGCCCGGCGTTCGCGCCGCGCCGGCCAGCCACGATGGCGCACCCAGGTGGCCATTACCGGTGCCAGCATGGTGAACAGGCAGAAGAAGGCGAACTGGACCGCGGCGTAATACAGCCCGAACCAGCCATCGCGCGTGCTCAGCCCGGTCACGGTCCCGGTCAGCGTGGCAAGCAGCGCACTCATCCCGCAGAACAGCCAGGCGCGCCCGAGCAGCCAGGGCCGGCTGAACACCGGGTACTGGCGGTAGTGGCCCCAGGCCGCGTGGCTGCCCACCAGCACCTCCGGCGGCAGGACCTGCTGCAGCGGATAGTCCGCGTCGGTTTTCATCCCGTGGCTTTCCTCGACGGTCGCCGGCATTGCACAGCAGCGCCGCCGGCATGGCCCGCGGCGGCGCCAGGCGCCGGGCCACGTCCATCCGCGTGCGGCCGCCGGCGGGACAGCATGCGCGGCGTGGCGCCAGCGCATGCCCCGTTCCGCCAGGTGCGCACGGGACATGGCCGGGCCGATGCGGCAAGGGTGTCCATGCAGGCATTCCCTGCTGTCCTGGGTGCCGCCATGATCGGCGTCCAGGCCGGGCCCGTGCACGCCTGCGACGGACGCGGCCGCAGGCGCGACGAATGCCCGCCTGCGCGGCGCGGGCGCTCAGCCGGCCAGCAGGCCCGCCAGCGCCTTGCGGTAGCGCGCGGCGATCGCATCCGCGTCCACGTGGCGGCCGGCGCGCACGCGCACCTGGCCCGCCACCCGGGTCTCGGCCACCAGCGGGCGGTTGCCGGCGAACAGCCAGCGGTCGGCCAGGTCGTCCGGCGTGGCCCCGGCCAGCTGCGCGGCGCCGGCATCGAGCAGGACGAGGTCGCCGGAGGTATCCGCGAAGCCGGTGGCATCGGCCGCGCTGGCGGCCACCCCGGCCAGCAGGCTGGCGCCGACGCGCGGGTGGTCCACGCTGGCGACGATGTTGCGGCGCCGCGCGCAGAGCCGCTGGCCGTATTCCAGCCAGCGCAGCTCCTCCACCGGCGACACCGACACGTGCGAATCCGAGCCGATGCCCCAGCGGCCGCCGGCATCCAGGTATTCGCGCAGCGGGAACAGCCCGTCGCCGAGGTTGGCCTCGGTGGTCGGGCAGATCGCCACGGTGGCGCCGCTGGCGGCGATGCCCTGCACCTCCCCGGCGTCCAGGTGGGTGGCGTGGACCAGGGTCCAGCGCCGGTCCACCGGGAAGCGGCGCAGCAGCCATTCCACCGGACGCTCGCCGCGCACCGCCAGGCTGGCCTCGACTTCGGGCACCTGCTCGGCGATGTGCAGGTGGATGCGCGTGTCCGCCGGCAGCGCCGCCAGCACCGCGCGCATGGCGTCCTCCGGCACCGCGCGCAGGCTGTGGAAGGCGCAGCCGACGCGCAGCATGTCGTCCTGCAGCGGGCGCAGCGCCTCCAGCAGGCGCAGGAAGCCGTCCACGTCGTGGGCGAAGCGCCGTTGCCGCGGCGACAGTGGCTCGCCGGCGAAGCCGCCGCTCATGTACAGCACCGGCAGCAGGGTCAGGCGGATGCCGGCATCGCGCGCAGCGGCGACGAGCGCGCGCGACATCGCCGCCGGATCGGCGTAGGGCGTGCCGTCGGGCTGGTGGTGCACGTAGTGGAACTCGCACACCGTGGTGTAGCCGGCCTCCAGCATCTCCGCGTACAGCTGCGCGGCCACGGCGTAGGTGCTGTCCGGATCCATGCGCGCGGCGAAGCGGTACATCAGCTCGCGCCAGGTCCAGAAGCTGTCCTGCGGATGGGTGCGGTGCTCGGCCAGCCCGGCCATCGCCCGCTGGAAGGCGTGCGAATGCAGGTTGGCGATGCCGGCCAGGGCGAAGGAGTGGTGATCGGGCATGGACGCATTGTGCCCGGCGGACCGCGGGCCGGCATGTGCGTGCGAGAATCCCGGCCATGACCGACGCGATCCCGATGGCCCGCGAGGGCTTCCGATGACCCGCCCGCCGCTGTGGGACGGCCTGCTGCTGGATGCGCGCCTGGCCACCCTCGACGGCCCCGGCTACGGCCTGGTGGAGGACGGCGCGCTGGCGTGGAAGGACGGCCGCATCGCCTGGGTCGGCCCACGCGGGGCATTGCCGGCCGGCGATGGTCCACTGGCCGCGCAGGTGCTGCAGGCCGGCGGTCGCCTGGTGACGCCGGGCCTGGTCGACTGCCACACCCACCTGGTGTTCGGTGGCAACCGCGCCGGCGAGTTCGAGCAGCGCCTGGCCGGCGCCAGCTACGAGGAGATCGCCCGCGCCGGCGGCGGCATCGTCTCCACCGTGCGCGCCACCCGTGCCGCCGATCCGGCCAGCCTGCTGGCGCAGTCGCTGCCGCGCGCCCGCGCGCTGGTGGCCGACGGCGCCACCACCGTGGAGATCAAGTCCGGCTATGGCCTGGACTTCGACAGCGAACGGCGCATGTTGCAGGTCGCGCGCCAGGTCGGCGCCAGCCTGGGCATCGAGGTGCGCACCACCTTCCTCGGCGCGCACGCGCTGCCGCCGGAGTACTCCGGCCGCGCCGACGACTACATCGCCGCGGTCTGCGAATGGTTGCCGCGGCTGCACGCCGAAGGCCTGGTCGACGCGGTGGATGCGTTCTGCGAGCGCATCGGCTTCGATGCGGCGCAGACCCGCCGGGTGTTCGAGGCCGCGCGCGCGCTCGGCCTGCCGGTGAAGCTGCACGCCGACCAGCTCAGCGACGGCGCCGGCGCGGCCCTGGTGGCGGAATTCGGCGGGCTCTCGGCCGACCATGTCGAGCACACCTCGCCCGAAGGCGTGGCGGCGATGGCACGCGCCGGCACGGTGGCCGTGCTGCTGCCCGGCGCCTTCCACGTGCTGCGCGAGACGCGGTTGCCGCCGCTGGATGCATTCCGTGCCCGGGGCGTGGCGATGGCGGTGGCCACCGACTGCAATCCCGGCACCTCGCCGCTGCAGTCGCTGCGCCTGGCCATGTCCCTGGCCTGCACCCACTTCCGGCTCACCCCGGAGGAAGCCCTGCGCGGGACCACGGTGCACGCCGCGCGTGCGCTCGGGCTGCATGATCGCGGCCGCCTGGCCGCGGGCCTGCGCGCGGACTTCGTGCTGTGGAACGCGAAGGCGCCGGCCGAACTTTGCTACTGGCTGGGCGGCAACCTGGCGGCCTCGGCCTGGAGCGGCGGCCGCCAGCTGTACTGAGGCGCGGGAAACCCTGCCCCGAAACGCAGAACGCGGCGCCAGGCGCCGCGTTCCGGGAGTACTGCTGCGAGGAGGCGATCAGCCGGCCTTGGCCACCGTCTTCTTGGCCACGGCCTTCTTCACGACGGTCTTCTTGGCCGCCGGCGCGGCCGCACCCGCCGCGGCACGGGTGCCACCATGGCGGCGCGCGTTGCCGTAGCTGGAGTTGTAGCGCTTGCCCTTGGCGGTCTTGCGGTCACCCTTGCCCATTCATTTAACTCCTTGATTTCGAATAACTTGGACGGCGCGCGGCGCGCGACAGGGCGGCAAGCCTAGCATGCGCGCTCAATGGGCGCAGCTGGCGTCATGAACATGGCCATGGTTGAGCCGCAGGTTCAGCACGTGGGCCACGCCGACCAGGGTGCCGCCGAAGGTCATCGCCACCGCATGCGGCACCGCCGCCTCGTGCAGCGGCGCGTACAGCAGCCCGGCCCACAGTGCCAGCAAGCCCGGCACGAGCAGGCCCAGCGCGCGCAGCGCACGGTGGCGGCGGTAGCTCCAGCCCAGGCTGAACACGCCCAGCAGGCTGACGAAGGCCACCAGGGTCCATTCCACCCCGTCGTCGAACCACAGCGACATGCCCAGCGCCGGCACCGCCGCCAGCAGCAGCGGCGTCAGCGCGCAATGGATCGCGCACAGCAGCGAGCCGGTGGCGGCCAGGCGATCGACGAGGCGGTGGTGGTGGTGGTGATGGGGCATGGGCGGGGGCTGGCACCGGAATGAGCGATACATTATAACATCCGCCCTCCCACGTCACCCCCAAGGACCTACGCATGCCCGATCCGATGCGTTCCCCCGCTTCCCGCGTCCTCGTCCGTGCGCCGCTGGCAGCCTCCATCGCGCTGGCCTGCGCGGGCCTGCCAGCCCTGGCGCTGGCCCACGACGACCCCACCGAACTGCCGGCGCTGCAGGTCACCGCCTCGCCGCTGGCCGGCGATGCGGAGACCCTGGCACGCCCGGTGGAAGTGCTGCAGGGCCAGGCCCTCGATGACGCGCGCGCCGCGACCCTGGGCGAGACCGTGGCCCGGCTGCCCGGCGTGCAGACCAGCTATTTCGGCCCGGGCGTGGGCCGTCCGATCCTGCGCGGCATGGACGGCCCGCGCGTGCAGGTGCTGGCAAGCGGGCTGGGCAGCCAGGACGCGTCCACCGTCAGCGCCGACCATGCCGCCAGCGTGGAGCCGTTCCTGGCCGACCAGATCGAGGTGCTCAAGGGCCCGGCGACCCTGCTGTTCGGCAGCGGGGCCATCGGCGGCGCGGTCAACGTGGTCGACGGCCGCATCGCCCGCGAGCTGCCCGGCGCACCGCTGTCCGGCCGCGCCGAGCTGCGCGGCAACACGGTCAACAACGAGCGCAGCGGCATGTTCCGGCTCGACGGCACCAGCGGCGACAACCTCGTGCTGCACGTGGACGGCCTGCTGCGTGATACCGGCGACTACGACATCCCCGGCCAGGCCCACGCCGCGCACGACCACGACGCGGAGGAGGAAGGCCACGAGGCCGCGCCGGGCCGCCTGGGCAACAGCGCGATGCAGACCCGCGCCGGCGGCCTCGGATTGACCTGGCTGGGCGATGCCGGCTACCTGGGCGTGGCCGCCAGCACCTACCGCAGCGAGTACGGCATTCCGCCGGGCGCGCACGTGCACGCCGGCGACCATGGGCACGGGGAAGAGGAACACGGCGACGGGGACGCGCACGGCCAGGAAGACCACGCCCACGACGTGCGCATCGACCTGCGCCAGGACCGCCTGGAGCTGAAGGGCGGGATCTACGCACCGGCCGCGTTCCTGGAGCGGATCGACTTCCACGGCGCCTGGAGCGATTACGAACACGTGGAACTGGAAGGCGGCGAGGTCGGCACCCGCTTCACCAGCAGCGGCTACGACGCCCGCGTGCAGGCGGTGCAGAAGGAACTGGGCGGCTGGCGCGGCGCCTTCGGTTTGCAATCCGGGCGGGTCGATTTCGGCGCGGTGGGCGCCGAAGCCTTCGTGCCGGCCACGCTGACCCGCAGCCACGGCCTGTTCGTGCTGCAGGAAAAGAGCGCCGGCCCGCTGAAGATGGAATTCGGCGCGCGCCACGACCGGGTCGAGCTGGAACCGGAAGGCGGCAAGCCGCGGCGCAGCTTCGGCGCCACCAGCCTCTCGGCCTCGGCGATCTGGAAGCTGGCCCCGTCCCTGGACCTGCGCCTGGGCGTGGACCGCTCCGAGCGCGCGCCCACCCAGGAAGAGCTCTACGCCGGCGGCCTGCACGTGGCCACCGCCTCGCTGGAGGTGGGCGACGCCGGCCTGGACACCGAGTCCGCCCTGCGCGGCGAGATCGGCCTGCACGCGCACCACGAGCGCTTCGACCTGGAGCTGTCGGTGTACCGCAGCCGCTTCGACGAGTTCATCCACCTGGCCGATACCGGCGTGTCCGAGCACGAGGTGCCGGCGCGGCTGTGGACCCAGGCCGACGCGGTGTTCACCGGCGCCGAGGCCGAGGCCGTACTGCACCTGGCCGACAACGCCAGCGGCCGCTGGGACCTGCGCCTGTTTGCCGACCACGTGCGCGGCGAACTGGACGGCAGCGGCACGCGCACGGCGGCGTTCGAGGTGCCGCACGGCGACCATGCCCACGCCTACGTCGTGGAACTGGACAACCGCGGTCCGCTGCCGCGCATCGCGCCCGGGCGCTTGGGTGCAAGCCTTGCCTGGGACCTGGGCGGCTGGCGCGCCTCGCTGGGCGCGGTGCGCTACCGCGCGCAGGACCGGGTGGCAGGCAACGAGGAACCAAGCCCCGGCTACACCCTGGTCGACGCGCACCTGTCCTACGGCTGGGAACAGCCGCACGGCGGCCGCTGGGAGCTGTTCCTGGATGGCAGCAACCTGGGCGACACCGAGGCGCGTCCGCACACCTCCCTGCTGCGCGAATACGCGCCGCTGCCGGGACGCGCGGTGGCGTTCGGCGTACGCGCCTGGTTCTGACCTCGCACGATGCGCGCGCCGCCACGCTTCGGCGGCGGCGCGCTTCCATGAATACGTGCATATGCACGTATAGTGGCGGCCCGCCCCACGCAGGCCGCCCGCATGCCCGCCCCGCACTCGCCTTGCACCTGCTTCCGGCTGCGCCGCGCCGCACGCCTGGTGTCGCAGATCTACGACCACGCCCTGGCCGGCGCCGGGCTCAACGTCAACCAGTATTCGCTGCTGCGCCACGCGCGCACGCCGCAAAGCCTGGGCACGCTGGCCGCGAGCCTGGGCATGGACCGCACCACCCTCAGCCGCAACCTGCAGCCACTGCTGCGCGACGGACTGGTTGCCGAAGTCCGCGATGAGGATCCGCGCCGGCGCGTGCTGGCACTGACCGCGGCCGGCCGCCAGCGCCTGGCCCGTGCACGCCCGCTGTGGCAGCGCGCGCAGCGGCGCATCGACGCCCTGCTCGGCAGCGGCCCGCTGGGCCAGCTGCACGCCGCGCTGGACGCACTGGACGGCGCACTGGCCAAGGAGACAGAGGAATGAGCGCGGACACTGCCCGCACGCCCGGCACCCCCGCCCTGGTGGTGGCCGCCGCGGTGATCCTGATGCTGACCATGGGTGCGCGCCAGACCACCGGCCTGTTCGTGGCGCCGATCCACCTGGATACCGGCGTCGGCATCGCCACCATCAGCCTGGCGCTGGCGATCGGCCAGTTCGTGTGGGGCGCGGTGCAGCCGGTGTTCGGCGCGCTGGCCGACCGCCATGGCTCCGAACCGGTGCTGGTCGGCGGCGGCCTGCTGCTGGCCGCGGGCCTGGCGCTGGTCCCGTTCCTGCCTTCCGGTCCGGGGCTGATGCTGAGCCTGGGGGTGCTGACCGCCGCCGGCGCGGGCGCCGGCAGCTTCTCCATCCTGATCGGTGCCACCGCCGGGCGGCTGCCGCCGCAGCGGCGCTCGTCGGCGGCCGGTTTCATCAATGCCGGCGGCTCGCTGGGCCAGTTCGTGTTCGCGCCGGTGCTGCAGCTGGTGATCGGCGCGGCCGGCTGGACCGTGGCGATGCTGGGCATGGCCGCGACCTCGCTGCTGACCCTGCCGCTGGCGCGCTGCTTCCGCCGCCGCGAGGGCGAGGCGCCGCCGGCGCACGAGGGCTTCGAGGACCGCGGCCTGCGCCACCAGCTGGGCGTGGCCGCACGCGACCGCAGCTACTGGCTGCTGCACCTGGGCTTCTTCACCTGCGGCGTGCACGTGGCCTTCCTGGTCACCCACCTGCCCGGCGAGGTGGCGCTGTGCGGCCTGCCGGCCAGCGTCTCGGCGGTCTCCATCGCCCTGATCGGCCTGTTCAACATCGCCGGCAGCCTGGCCGCGGGCAAGCTGGGCGAGCGCTTCCGCATGAAGTGGATCCTGGCGGCGATGTACGCCAGCCGCGCGCTGCTGATCGCGCTGTTCCTGCTGGCCCCGCCCAGCGCCTGGACCTTCTACCTGTTCGCCGCCGGCCTCGGCTTCACCTGGCTGGCGACGGTGCCGCCGACCGCCGGCCTGGTCGGCAAGCTGTTCGGCCCGCGTTACCTGGGCACGCTGTTCGGCCTGACCCTGCTCTCGCACCAGGTCGGCGGCTTCTTCGGCGCCTGGCTGGGTGGCGTCGCATTGGAGGGCACCGGCAGCTACCAGTGGATGTGGTACGCGGACATGGCCCTGGCGCTGGTGGCCGCAGTGGCCAATGCACCGATCAGGGAGCGGAAGCTGGCACCCGCGGCGGCCTGACCGCCGCAAGCCACGTCCGGGCGCGCCGGCTCAGCCGGCACAGCGCGCGCACAGGCCGTGCACTTCCAGGGTCTGCGCCTGGGGCTGGAAGCCCAGCGCCTTGGCGCGCGCGTCGAGCTGGGCCACGACCTCGCGGTCCTCCAGCTCCACCGCGCTATGGCAGCGGTCGCAGATCAGGAACGGCACGGAGTGCTGCGCGCTGTTGGGATGGTGGCAGGCGACGAAGGCGTTGACCGAAGCCAGCTTGTGCACGAAGCCGTTGGCCATCAGGAAATCCAGCGCGCGGTACACGGTCGGCGGCGCGTCGGCGCCGGCGCCCTTGGTCTCGCGTACCTTCTCCAGCAGGTCGTAGGCCTTCACCGGCTTGCCGGCATCGGCGATCAGCCGCAGCACGTTGGCACGGATCGGGGTCAGGCGCAGGCCACGCTCGCTGCAGGCCCGCTCCACCGCCCGCACGAACGCTTCGGCGCTGTGGACATGGTGATGGGGGTCGGTGCAGGCATGCGGCATGGCGCCTCCGTGGTCAGCCCTTTGGAACCTTGGTGATGGCGGCGTCGATGCGCTTCAAGGCCTCGTCGCGGCCGGCCAGGTAGACCGTCCAGGAAATGTCCGGGCTGACCTGGGTGCCGGTGATGGCCACGCGCAGCGGCTGGGCGATCTTGCCCATGCCCAGTTCCAGCGCCGCGGCGGTGTCGTGCAGGGCCTGGCCGACCGCCTCCACCGTCCACTCCGGCAGCGCGGCCAGCAGCTCCCGGGCCTTGGCCAGGGCGGCGTCGGCGCCGGGCTTGAGGTGCTTGGCCACCGCGGCCTCGTCGTAGTGCTCCAGCGGGGTGTACCAGACCACGGCCTTCTCGGCCATTTCCTTCAGCGTCTGCGCGCGCTCGCGCAGGGCCACGACCACTTCCTCCGGCTTCGGGCCCTTGCCCAGGTCCAGGCCCAGCTTCTCCAGCTGGTAGACCAGGTGCGGCGCGACCGCGGCCGGATCGGTGGTCTTGAGGAAGTGCTGGTTGACCCAGCCCAGCTTGGCCATGTCCAGGCGCGCGGCCTTGGAGTTGCAGTTGCGCACGTCGAACAGCTCGACCAGCTCCTGGCGGCTGAAGATCTCCTGGTCGCCGTGCGACCAGCCCAGGCGCGCCAGGTAGCTCAGCAGCGCGTCGGGCAGGTAGCCCATGTCCTTGTACTGCATCACGTCGGCCGCGCCGGTGCGCTTGGACAGCTTGGCGCCGGCCTCGTCCAGGATCATCGGCATGTGGCCGAACTTCGGCACCGGGGCGCCGATGGCCTGGTACAGGTTGATCTGGCGCGGGGTGTTGTTGATGTGGTCGTCACCGCGGATCACGTCGGTGATGCCCATGTCCCAGTCGTCGACCACGACCGCGAAGTTGTAGGTCGGGTAGCCGTCCGGACGGAAGATCACCATGTCGTCCAGCTCGCTGTTGGCGATCTCGATCCGGCCCTTGATCAGGTCGTCGAACGCGACCACGCCCTCGGTCGGGTTCTTGAAGCGGATGACGCGGTTGGGGTCGTCGCGGTACGGCAGGTTCAGGTCGCGCGCGGCGCCGTTGTAGCGTGGCTTCTCGCCACGGGCCATGGCCGCCTCGCGCATGGCGTCCAGCTCTTCCTTGCTCTCGTAGGCGTAGTAGGCCTTGCCCTCGGCGATCAGCTGCTCGGCCACCTCGCGGTAGCGGTCGACGCGCTGGGTCTGGTAGACCGGGCCCTCGTCGTAGTCCAGGCCCAGCCAGTCCATGGCCTCGAGGATGGCGTCGATCGCCGCCTGGGTGCTGCGCTCGCGGTCGGTGTCCTCGATCCGCAGCACGAACTTGCCGCCGCGGTGGCGCGCCTCCAGCCAGCAGTAGAGCGCGGTGCGGGCACCGCCGATGTGCAGGTAGCCGGTGGGACTGGGGGCGAAGCGGGTGCGGCAGGTCATGGGGAGGAAGACGTGGACGGAATGGGACATTTTACCCCGCCTGCGCAGCGCCCATGGCCCGGGCCGGTGGCGCCCGGCCGGCCGCGGCGGTGCAGGACGGGCCACGGACCGTCCCCCTGGCCCTGCAGCGCCTGGTCCACCGCGCCCGCGCCGGCCTGCCGGCTAGGGACCGGGGGCGATGACCACGCGGTTGCGCCCGCCGCGCTTGGCCTCGTACAGGGCCGCGTCGGCGCGCTTGAACAGCGCGTCGAAGCCCTCGTCCGGCCCCTGCAGGGCCACGCCCACGCTGACCGTCACCGGGACCGGCACGCCCGGCTCGAAGGCATGGGCCTCGACCGCCGCGCGCAGGTTCTCCGCCAGCGCCGGCACCTGGTCGCTGCGCACGCCCGGCAGCAGGACCACGAACTCCTCGCCGCCCCAGCGCACCAGCCAGTCGCTGGAGCGCAGCTGGCGCCGCAGCAGCACGGCCAGCTCGCGCAGCACGCGGTCGCCGGCGTCGTGGCCGCAGCTGTCGTTGATGCGCTTGAAGTGGTCGATGTCCAGCACCAGCAGGGCCCGCGCGTGGCCGGGCGCGACCGGGCCGGCCGGCAGCCGCGCCCAGCGCTGCTCGAAACCGTGGCGGTTCAGCGCCAGGGTCAGCGGGTCGGTGGTGGCGCGGGCGCGGTACTTCTCGGCCTCGTTCTGCAGCAGGCGGCGCTCGGTGCGGTAGGTGCGCAGCTGCAGCAGCGCGTAGAGCACGATGCCGGTGAGCCATACGCCCAGGATCCCCAGGTACCAGGTCTCGCGCGACAGGGCCGGGCGCACGAAGGTGATCTCCTGCACCTCCAGGTCGTGCACGCCCTCGGTCATGGGGTAGGAGAAATCCAGCCCCACCGTGACCACGTTGCTGAGTTCGGCGTGCGCCAGCTCGCGCGGCAGCTTGTAGTACAGCCGCCACCACTCGGCGACGGTGAACTCGTCCGTGCCCAGCGACAGGGGCGCGCGCAGGTCCTGGGTCGGCAGGAACACCGCATTGTACTTGGTGCTGTTGGTGTCGCCGACGGTGGAGTAGCGCGGGTCGAAGTGCCGCGCGAACAGCCGCAGCTTGGGCACGTCGCCCTTGTAGACGACCTTGACCTCCACGTGGGTGTACTTCGACAGGTCCAGGCCGCGGTCGGGGCCGGAGCCGATGAAGTAGTTGACCGCACAGTAGTACAGGGGCTCGTTGGTGCCCGGCGGGTAGTGGCAGCGCAGGCGGCGCTTGCCCTCGTCCAGCCACTCGCCGGCCTCGGCGCGGCCCGGCACCGGGGTGGAGGACAGCACGGTTGCGTCCTTCGGCACCCGGGTCACGTCGAAGCGCACCGGCGGGATGAGGTCGTAGCCGGCGATCGCGCCGAGGGTCAGGGCCACGCCCGCCAGCAGGGCCAGTGCGACGTGCTTGCGTTGCCCGGAGTGGGACGTCGGAGTCGGAGAAACGTCTACACCGGCCGCGGTCATGTGCCCTCTACCATCCCTGTGGACAGGCGGCGCGTGCACGACCGCCTGGAATTGCAGGGACGTTACCAAAGGCCATTCCCGCCTGCACTGTGTGACCCATGCACCCCCCGACCACCGGCGCGGCCGCCTGCCGCCTGGCGCCGGGCACGGGCGGGAGGGCGCGGTCCGGCCTACAATCCGGCGATGGCCACCCTGTTCGTCTCCGACCTGCACCTGGATCCGGCCCGGCCGGAAATCACCGCCCTGTTCCTGCGCTTCCTGCGCGGCGAGGCTGCGGGCGCCGACGCGCTGTACATCCTCGGCGACCTGTTCGAGGCCTGGGTCGGCGACGACGACCCGTCCGAGGCCGGGGCGGAAGTGGCCGCCGCGCTGCACGCCCTGGCCGACGCCGGGGTGCCGGTGTACTTCATGCACGGCAACCGCGACTTCCTGGTCGGCCAGGACTACGCCCGCCGCGCCGGCATGCGCATCCTGCCGGATCCGTCGGTGGTATCGCTGTACGGCCGCCCGGCGCTGCTGATGCACGGCGACCTGCTGTGCAGCGGCGACACCGCCTACCAGGCCTTCCGCGCCCAGACCCGCGACCCGCGCTGGCAACAGCAGTTCCTCGCCCAGCCGCTGCAGGCGCGGCTGGCGTTCGCGGCGCAGGCCCGCCAGGCCAGCATGGCGCGGCAGCAGGAAATGCTGCAGGGCGACCGCGGCACCTTCGAGACCGTCACCGACGTCACCCCGGCCACGGTCGAGGCCACCCTCGCCCGCTTCGGCGTGGACCTGCTGGTCCACGGCCACACCCACCGCCCGGCGGTGCACGCGCTGCGAGTGGGCACGCGCGACTGCCGGCGCATCGTGCTCGGCGACTGGTACGAACAGGGCTCGGTGCTGCGGGTGGACGCCGGCGGCGCGCAGCTGCAGGCGCTGGCGCCGGGCTGAGCGGCAGGCCGGCTCAGCCGCCGGCCTGCTCCGCTTCCACGTAGCGCAGCGATTCCAGCTCGTCCTCGTCGAATCCGGCCAGCAGCCGCGCCTCGACGTTGAACGGGCCGTGCAGGTAGCCGCTGGCGTACTCGCGCAACAGTTCGCGGAAGCGGGCGCGCGGCTCGACCCCGGCGCGCTCGCAGTACCAGCGGTACCAGCGCGAGCCGGCGGCCACGTGCGCCACCTCCTCGCGCAGGATGACCTCCAGGATCGCCACCGTGTCCAGGTCGCCCATGTCGCGCAGGCGCGCGATCATGCCCGGGGTGACGTCCAGCCCCCGCGCCTCCAGCACGCGCGGCACCAGGGCCATGCGCGCCATGCCGTCGTGCGCGGTCTTCTCGCACATCTCCCACAGGCCGTTGTGGGCGTCGAAGTCGCCGTAGTCGCGGCCCATCCGGCGCAGGCGGTCGCGCAGCAAGGTGAAGTGGCGCGCCTCGTCGTCGGCCACCTGCACCCAGTCGCGGTAGAACCGCTCGGGCAGGCCGCGGAAGCGGTAGGCCGCGTCCCAGGCCAGGTCGATGGCATTGAGCTCGATGTGGGCGATCGCGTGCAGGAACGCCGCCCGCCCTTCCTCGCTGCCCAGCCCGCGGCGCGGCAGGTGGCGCGGATGCACCAGCTTCGGCCGCGGCGGCCGCCCCGGCATGCGGATCGGCTCCGGCGGCGGCGCTTCCCCGGGCAGGACGATGTCACCGCGGGCGAAGGCTGCGGCGTATTCGTGGGTCAGCGCGACCTTGCGGGCCGGATCGGCCTCGTCCAGGCAGGCGCGCGCGGCCTGGTACAGCTCCATCGCCGCCTCCTCAGCAGGCGCGGCGGCGGCGCTTGGCCTCGTCCGAGCGCAGCTGCTGCAGGCGTTCGAAGTAGCCCGGCTCGATCCCGGTCACGTACTGGCCGTTGAAGCAGGAGGAATCGAAGCGGGTGAGCTGCGGGTTGCCCTCGCGCACCGCGGCCTCCAGGTCCTCCAGGTCCTGGTAGATCAGCCAGTCGCAACCCAGCAGCTTCTCCACCTCCTCGACGCTGCGGCCGTGCGCGATCAGCTCGTCGGTGGAGGGCATGTCGATGCCGTAGATGTTGGGGTAGCGCACCGGCGGCGCGGCGCTGGCCAGGTACACCTTGCGCGCGCCGGCGTCGCGCGCCATCTGCACGATCTGCTGGCTGGTGGTGCCGCGCACGATCGAGTCGTCCACCAGCAGCACCACGCGGTTGCGGAACTCCAGGTGGATCGGATTGAGCTTGCGCCGCACCGACTTAACCCGCTCGCCCTGCCCCGGCATGATGAAGGTGCGGCCGACGTAGCGGTTCTTGATGAAGCCCTCGCGGTACTTCACGCCCAGCACGTTGGAGATCTCCAGCGCCGCGTCGCGCGAGGTGTCCGGGATCGGGATGATGGTGTCGATGTCGTGGTCCGGGCGCAGGCGCAGGATCTTCTCGCCCAGCTTGACGCCCATGCGCATGCGCGCCTTGTGCACCGAGACGTTGTCGATCATCGAGTCCGGGCGCGCGAAGTACACGTACTCGAAGATGCACGGCGCCTGCTCGACCGCTTCGGCGCAGACCTCGGCGAACACCTCGCCGCGCGGGGTGACGACCAGCGCCTCGCCCGGCTGCACGTCGCGCACGCGGGCGAAGCCGAGGATGTCCAGCACCGCCGACTCGGAGGCCACGATGTACTCGGCACCGGCCGCGCCCTCGCGCTTGCCCAGCACCAGCGGGCGGATGCCGTGCGGGTCGCGGAACGCGACCAGGCCCAGGCCCAGCACCACGCTGACCACCGCGTAGCCGCCCTTGACCCGGCGGTGCACCCCGGCGACCGCGCGGATCGCGGCCTGCGGGGTCAGCTCGCCCTGCACGTCCAGCTCGTGCGCGAACACGTTCAGCAGTACTTCGCTGTCGGAGTCGGTGTTGATGTTGCGGCGGTCCTGGGCGAACACCTGCTGGCGCAGGGCCTCGGTGTTGATCAGGTTGCCGTTGTGCGCCAGGGCGATGCCGTAGGGCGAGTTGACGTAGAACGGCTGCGCCTCGTCCATGCCCTCCGAGCCGGCGGTCGGATAGCGGCAATGGGCGATGCCCACCCGCCCCTCCAGCACGCTCATCGCCTTGGCGTTGAACACGTCGCGCACCAGGCCGTTGTCCTTGTGCAGGCGCAGGCGGGTACCGTCGGCGGTGGCGATGCCCGCCGCGTCCTGGCCGCGGTGCTGGAGCACGGTCAGGCCGTCATACAACTGGCCCGCGACGTTGTCGTTGCCGACGATTCCGACGATGCCGCACATGATGCAAATCTCCGACGGTCTACTGACCGGGGTTGGGACTGGAAGAGGAAGGAGGCTCCCCGCCGGGTGGCGGCGGCGCCGCGTCATCGGGAACGGGAAGGGCCCCGGTAAGGGATTCGACGATGGCGCCGGCGCGGTGAAGGGCGCCATTATCGCCGCCGGCCCGACCGTTGCCAAAGTCCAGTTCGCCGGCCGCCCACTCCGGCAGCCAGCGCGCCAGCCACTGCGCGCCCGGCAGCAGCAGCGGCAGCGCGCGCGACTGCGCCCAGGCCGGTTGCTGCGGCAAGGTGCTGAAAGCCATCAGCAGCACGATCACGCAGGCCACCAGCGCGCCGCGCAGCACGCCCACGGCCAGGCCCAGCACACGGTCCACGCCCGACAGGCCCACCGAGTGCAGCAGCTTGCGCATGATCCAGCCGACCAGGCTCACCGCCACCAGCACGCCGAAGAACGCCAGCGCGTAGCCAGCCAGCAGCCCGGAGGTGCCGGGCTGTCCATCCTCGCTGATCAGGAAGGCCAGCTGCCCGCCGTAGTGGAACGCGCACCAGCTGGCCGCGATCCAGGCCAGCAGCGAGGCGACCACGCCGACGAAGCCGCGCAACAGGCCCAGCAGGGCCGAAGCGGCAATCACCAGCAGCAGGACCAGGTCGATCGCGTTCATGGCTTCGCGGCCGGCGCGCCGGCGCCGGTCCTGCTCACGGGTGCGGCACCACCATGCCGCCGCCGTGGGCGGCCAGGCGCCCGCGCAGCTGCTCGGCCTCGGCGCGCGTGGCCACCGGCCCGACCCGCACCCGGTGCAGGGTGCCCTTGTCGGTGCGCACCGGCTGCACGATGGCGCTGAAGCCGGCCGCGCGCAGGCGGTCGCGCAGCGCATTGGCGTCGGCCTGGCTGGAGAACGCGCCCATCTGCACCGCGAAGCCCACGTTGCTGGCCGCCGGCGTGGGCGAAGGCGCCGGCACGCTGGTGGACGGGGTGGCCGCGGAGGTGCTGGCGGTGGCCGACTTGGCCGGGGTCGCGGTGGTCTTCGCCGGCGCCGGCGTGGTCGCGGCCGGGCGCGGGGCATCGCGCGCCGGCGCGGGCTGCGCCGCGGCGGGCTGCGGCGTCGTCGCCGTCGTTGCGGGCGACGCGGTAGTCGCAGCAGGAGCGGCAGCGGCCGCGGTATCCGGCGCGGTCGCCGCGGCGGCGGCCGGCGCGGCTTCCCCGGCGCCTGCGTCCAGCGCGACCACCTGGGCGTTGACGTCGTTGCGGATGCGCACCGCGCGCAGGCGCCCGGCTTCGGCCAGGGCGCGGTCGGCGAACGGTCCCACACGCACGCGCCAAGCCGGGCGGTCGCCCACCGTGGTGCGCTCGCTGAAGCCCTCCAGGCCGGCCTGGCGCAGGCGGTTGATCACCGCCTCGGCATCCTTCTCGCTGGCATAGGCACCGAAGGTCACCGCCCAGCGTCCCGCCGCGGTGGCCGGGTCGGGCGCGGCCTCGGCCGCCTCGCCGTCGGTCGCGGCGGCTTCGGCCTCGGGGGCGGGCGCCGGGGCATCCACCTCGGCGGGCGCACCGAGCAGGGGCAGCTCGCGGGTCTCGTAGCCGCTGGCCGGCGCATCGGGGACGCGGGTGGAGACGTCGGCCACGCCACTGTCGGGGGCCGGGCCCTGCACCAGCATCGGCAGGAAGATGACCGCGAGCGCGACCAGCACGGCCGCGCCGATCAGGCGTTGTTTCAGCGTGGTATCCACGGGAGCTGGGGGCCTGGCGGGAAGTGGCGGCAATTATAGGGGGAGCCCGGCCGGGCCAACCGTCATTGCCCTGAACGCAGCATCGCCAGCGCGGCGGCGGCGGTGTGGAACGAGCCGGCCACCACCACCCGGTCGCCCGGCGCCGACTGCGCCAGGGCGCGCGCCAGCGCCGCCTCCACGCTGGCATCGCGGCTGCCGGTGGCGGCCACGGTACCGGCCAGGCGCGCGGCCAACGCATCGACCGCTTCCCCGCGCGCGATGCCCTCCAGACCCGCCAGGTGCCAGCGGTCCACGCAGCCTTCCAGCGCCTGCACGATTGCCGCCGCGTCCTTGTCGGCCAGCACCGCCAGGACCATGGCGGTGGCGCCGGACGCCGGCCGCGCCTTCGCCCAGGCAGCCAGTTCGCGCGCGGCCTGCGGGTTGTGGGCCACGTCGACCACCACCTCCACGCCGTCGTGCTCGAAGCGCTCCAGCCGGCCCGGGATGCGCGCGGCGGCCACGCCGGCCGCGCACGCCGGTTCCGCCGGCGAGCGCGGCAGCGCGCGCAGGGCCGCGATCGCGGCGGCGGCATTGGCGCGCTGCACCGGGGCGGCCAGCTGCGGATCGGGCAGCAGCAGCTCGGTGCCGATCTCGCGCCACTGCCACTGGCCCTCGCCGGCCGGCTCGTGGAAGTAGTCGCTGCCGGCGCGGATCGCGTTGGCGCCAATGGCGTAGGCATGGCGCAGCACGCTGGAAGGCGGGTCGATCTCGCCCAGGACCAGCGGCTTCCAGGCCCGGGCGATGCCGGCCTTCTCCTGGCCGATGGCCTCGCGGTCGCTGCCCAGCCAGTCGACGTGGTCCACGTCGACGGTGGTGATCACCGCCACGTCCGGATCGACGATGTTCACCGCGTCCAGGCGGCCGCCCAGGCCGACCTCCAGCACCGCCAGGTCCAGCCCCGCCTGCTGGAACAGCCACAGCGCCGCCAGGGTGCCGTACTCGAAATAGGTCAGCGGGGTGTCGCCGCGGGCGGCCTCGACCGCGGCGAAGGCCGCGGCCAGCTCATCGTCCGCGGCCTCGGCGCCATCGATCCGCACCCGCTCGTTGTAGCGCAGCAGGTGCGGCGAGCTGTAGGCGCCGACCTTCCAGCCGTCGGCGCGGGCGATGGCCTCGATGAAGGCCACGGTCGAGCCCTTGCCGTTGGTGCCGGCCACGGTGACCACCTGCGCCGCCGGCCGCTGCAGCCCCAGGCGCGCGGCAACCTCGCGCACGCGCTCCAGGCCCAGCTCGATGCTGCGCGGATGCCGGGTCTCGATGTAGGCCAGCCATTCGGCCAGGGTGCGGGACGTGGAGCTCATGCGGGTCCAGGGTAGTGGCGCGCCGCGGGCGTGCCGCGGCCACGGCGCGGCGTGCGGCCGCATCGGCCGGCGCCGCGGGAACAGGATGGCAGCTCGCCCGGGCGGGCGCCTCGGCACCGGTCACGGCGCGGGCGCGCGGCCAGGCGTCCCGGCCGCCGCCGGGCTTTACAGCGCCCGGTGCTTGGCTTCGCCGAAGAACGGGGTGTGGTGCGAGCAGTCGTTCAGGCGCACCACTTCCAGGTGCTCCACGTCCGGGCCTTCGAGCAGGTTCAGCGTGGTCGGCGCCTGGCGGAAGGTCCACAGCTTGCTGATCGGCAGGCCCAGGATCCTGCACAGCAGTACGCGGTTGACCGCGTCGTGGGCGACCAGCAGCAGGATGTCGTCCGCGCCCAGGCCCTCGGTGGCGCGCACCAGGCCGCGCCAGGAACGGTCCAGCACCTGGCGCAGCGATTCGCCGCCGGGCATCAGCACCGTGTCCGGCTCCTCGCGCCAGGCCCGCAGGCGGGCCGGGTCCTTCTCGTTGATCTCGCTGGCCAGCAGGCCTTCCCACTCGCCGTGGGCGATCTCCTGCACGTCCGGATCCAGCTGCAGCATCCCGGCGCGGTCCTCGCCCAGCGCCAGCTCGGCGGTGCGCCGCGCGCGCGACAGCGGCGAGGCCACCGCGCGGGTGACCGGCACGTCGCGCAGGCGCTCGCCCAGCGCGCGGGCCTGGGCCTCGCCCACCGGCGAGAGCGGGATGTCGATCTGGCCCTGGTAGCGGCCTTCGGCGTTCCACGGCGTCTCGCCGTGGCGTGCAAGCAGGATGCGCATGGAGTCCCCTCTGGGAAAAAACCCCCGCCGCGCCTGCGCGCGACGGGGGCCGCATGATACCCGACCGCCGGGCCCGTGGCCCGGACGGTTTCAGCGGGTAATACCCATTTCCTGCAGCAGCTGCGGGGCCGGGTAGACCTCCTGCATGATCCAGCGCATGTAGCGGGCGTCGACCGCGATCATGCGGGTCATCTTCGGGTCGAACACCCAGTTGGAGCTGACCGACTCCCAGTTGCCGTCGAAGGCCAGGCCGACCAGCTTGCCCTGGGCGTCCAGCACCGGCGAGCCGGAGTTGCCGCCGGTGATGTCCAGGTCGGACAGGAAGTTCACCGGCACCGAGCCGATGCGCGGATCCTCCAGCCCGCCGTAGCGCTTGGCCTTGACCGCGTCCAGCAGCGCCTTCGGGGAGTCGAACGGCTCCTCGCCGGTGTCCTTGGCGACGATGCCCTCCAGCGTGGTGAACGGGGTGTACGCCATGCCGTCCTTCGGCTCGTAGCCGGTGACGTTGCCGAAGGTGATGCGCAGCGACAGGTTGGCGTCCGGATAGACCGCCTTGCCCTGGCTCTTCTTGTAGTCGGCCACCGCCTGCAGGAACACCGGGCGCGCGGCCAGGTTCTCGCCGGCGCGGACCTTGCGCTCCTGCTCAAGCTTCAGCAGGGTCGGCAGCACCGCCACCGCGTACTGGATCGCCGGGTCGTCGCTGGCCTCGAACGCGGCGCGGTCGGCCGACAGCCACTTCAGGCGCTCCTCGGTGCTGCCCAGCTTCGTCGCGGCCAGGCGGTCCAGGGCGCGCTCCACGGCCACGGCGTCGTTGCCGCCCAGCCACTGGTCCACCGCCGGCACGCGCTGGGCCGCGGGCAGCTTGATGTACTCGTTGAGCCAGTAGGCCTGCAGCTGGCGGTCCATGGCCGGCACGTAGCGGCGCTCAAGCTGCTTCATCGCGCCCTCGATGGTCGGCAGGTCGCGCTGCTGGAAGCCCGGCTCGCGCTCGGCGTCCGGCTTGGCCTTCTCCAGCGACAGGCGGTACAGCTGGGTGGCCGCGCCGACCACGCCGGTGTTGTTGAACATGGCCAGGGTGTAGTCGCGGCTGCGGGTCGCCTTGGACTGCTCCAGCAGCTGCACCAGCTTCGCGTGCGCCTGCAGCGCCTCGCGGCCCTTCCTGCCCTGGCCCTTGAGCCAGGCCAGCACCGCCGCTTCCTCGGCGTGCTTCTGCGCGGCCGCGTCGATGCGCTTGAAGCCCTCCAGCTGGCCCTCGTAGTTCTTGGCGTAGTTGTTCCAGCCGGCCATGTTGCTGGCGTACTTGACCTGGATGTCCGGATCCTTGCGCCCGGCCTCCTCGATCATGCCGATCAGGTTGCGGTAGTGGCGGATGGTCTCCGGGTACACCGTCTGCGCGGTGTGGTCGAACTCGGCGGCCAGCGCGTAGCGGTTGGTCGAGCCCGGGTAGCCGGCGACCATCACGAAGTCGCCGGCGCCCAGCGGCTTGTCGGCGATCTTCAGCCAGTGCTTTGGCTGGTACGGCACGTTGTCCGGGGAGAACGGCGCCGGCTTGCCGTCCTTGCCGACGTAGGCGCGGTAGAACGCGAAGTCGCCGGTGTGGCGCGGCCACATCCAGTTGTCGATGTCGCCACCATACTTGCCCACGCTGCCCGGGGGCGCGTAGGCCAGGCGCACGTCCCGGATCTCCAGGTTCTTGAACAGGCGGTAGGTGTTGCCGCCGAAGAAGCTGTAAAGGCGGCAGCGGTAGCCCGGCTCGGACTCGCACTCGGCGACCAGCTTCTTCTCGAACGCCTCCAGGGCGCGGGTGCGGGCCAGCGCGTTGGGCGCGGCGGCGATCGCGGCCTTCGCCTCGGCGGTGACGTCGGTGATCTCGTCCAGCACGAACACGCGCGCGTTGGGACCGGCGCTGAGTTCCTCGGCCGGGGTGGCGGCGTTGAAGCCTTCCTTGATCAGGTTCTTCTCGGCGGTGGAGTTGAGCTGGATGGCGCCGTAGGCGCAGTGGTGGTTGGTCACCACCAGGCCCTGCGGCGAGACGAAGCTGGCGGTGCAGCCGCCCAGCGCGACCACCGCGCCCATCGGGTCGCCGGTCAGGTCCGCCAGCTGCTCCGGCGACAGCTCCAGCCCGGCCTGCTTCAGCGGACCGGCGATCTCCGGCAGCTGCTGCGGGACCCACATGCCTTCCACGGCATGGGCAAGCGGCGCGCCCAGCAAGGCGGCAAATACGGACAGGGAAAGGGTGCGCAGGCGCATGGGCATTTGGTTCCAACCGAAAGGAACCGGGATTCTAGCCCCCGCCCGCCCCGGGAGAGCCCATGACTTTTGGCAGGTTCCCCGGACAACCCGGGGATGGCCACCCCCGGCACGGGCGCCGCCGACGCCATGGTTTCTTTGGCAACCTATAATGCGCGCCTTCCCCTCCCTGCCACCGAGGTCCCGCCGATGTCCCGAACCATGAAGGCGCTGGTCAAGCGCGAAGCCGCCAGGGGCATCTGGATGGAGCAGGTCCCGGTGCCGCAGCCCGGCCCCAACGAGGTGCTGATCAAGGTCGAGAAGACCGCCATCTGCGGTACCGACCTGCACATCTACCTGTGGGACGAGTGGAGCCAGCGCACGATCCGGCCTGGCCTGGTGATCGGCCACGAGTTCGTCGGCCGCATCGCCGAGCTGGGCCCGGGCGTGTCCGGCTACAAGGTCGGCCAGCGGGTGTCGGCCGAGGGCCACATCGTCTGCGGCCACTGCCGCAACTGCCGCGGCGGCCGCCCGCACCTGTGCCCGCACACCGTGGGCATCGGCGTGAACCGCGACGGCGCCTTCGCCGAGTACATCGTGATGCCGGCGTCCAACCTGTGGCCGGTGCCGGATCCGGTGCCGTCGGAGCTGGCGGCGTTCTTCGACCCCTACGGCAACGCCGCGCACTGCGCGCTGGAGTTCGACGTGGTCGGCGAGGACGTGCTGATCACCGGCGCCGGCCCGATCGGCATCATCGCCGCCGGCATCTGCAAGCACATCGGCGCGCGCAACGTGGTGGTCACCGATGTCAACGACTACCGCCTGAAGCTGGCCGCCGACATGGGCGCCACCCGCGTGGTCAACGTCGCCAACCAGTCGCTGCGCGACGTGATGTCGGACCTGCACATGGAAGGCTTCGACGTGGGCCTGGAGATGAGCGGCAACCCGCGCGCGTTCAACGACATGCTCGAATGCATGTACCCGGGCGGCAGGATCGCCATGCTCGGGATCATGCCCAAGGGCGCCGGCTGCGACTGGGAACGGATCATCTTCAAGGGCCTGACCGTGCAGGGCATCTACGGCCGCAAGATGTACGAGACCTGGTACAAGATGACCCAGCTGGTGCTGTCCGGCTTCCCGCTGGGCAAGGTGCTGACCCACCAGCTGCCGATCGACGAGTTCCAGCAGGGCTTCGACCTGATGGAGCAGGGCCGCGCCGGCAAGGTCGTGCTCAGCTGGACCTGAGCACGCGGCCGGCCCTGGAACGGAAAAAGGCGCCGCATGGCGCCTTTTCCTTTGCCGCGGGGGCCGTTACTGGCCGATGCTGAGGGTCAGCACCACGCGGTCGTCGGCCAGGTCGCCGAAGATGTCGCGGCCGCTGCCGTCGGTGCCGACGTAGGCCAGCGAGGCGCTGAACAGGCCCCAGCTGCGGCTCAGGCCGACGCTCCAGTCGGTGTAGTCGTCGCTGTAGTCGTCGTCGAACATGCTGCGGCCGACGCCCAGGTCGAGGCTGAAGTCGTTCGGCAGGCCGATGCTGGCGCCGCCGGCCACGTACCAGGCCTTGGTGTCGCTGCCGCCGAAGTCGTTGCTGTAGGCGACGGTCAGCGAGTAGTTCTCGGCGAAGGTGGTGGTGGTGATCAGCTCGTTGAAGTTGAGGTCGCTGGCACCCGGGTAGGTGTAGCGGTTGATCATCACGTCGAAGTTGACCGCGTCGCTCAGGTCGACGTTGTAGCCGATGAAGCCGTCGACCTCGGTGTTCGGGTCGCCCGGGCCGAAGTCCACGCCCGAACCCCAGACGCCGGCGTAGAAACCGGAAGCCGAGGTGTAGGTGAAGCCGGCCTGCAGGGTGGGATCCTCGTCGGACTGCGAGACGCCACGCCAGACGTAATCGGAAACGGCGGTCACTTCCCAGGAGAACGGCGACTCCTCCTGCGCGGACGCGACGAACGGGACGGCGGACAGCAGGACGGCGAGCGAAGCAGCGAGCTTGAAGGACTTCATCCTTGGATCTCCTCTGGTGGGGTGGAGCACGCGGGCGGACGGGAGCCGTCACGGTTCACAAATACTTAACCCAGCGGATATTGCGACGCAACAATTGCAGCGTCAACCAGCTCCCGGTGCCCCGCCCGCTGCTCAGGCCCCGGCGAACGCCCCGTAGCGCACCGGCACCAGCCCGACCCGGCTCCCCGGCGGATGCGCCTGCTGCGCGTCCACCGGCAGCTCCACCTCCACTTCCTGACCCTGCCCGCCCTGCAGGCGTGCCCGCACCCGCAGGCGCGGGCCGCTACGCTGGGCATCGACCACCACCGCCTCCCAGCCGCCCTCGCCCAGGCGCAGGTCCTCCGGGCGCACGTACACGTCCAGTTCCGCCGAGTCCCCGCCCGGCAACGGCCCGCACGGCGGCGGCAGCACCAGGCCGCCAACCTCGATGCGGTCGCCCTGGCGTCGCCCGCGCAGGCGGTTCACCGCGCCGACGAAGGAATACACGAACGGGCTGGCCGGGCGGTCGTAGGCCTCGGCCGGGGTGGCCAGCTGCTCGATCCGGCCGCGGTTGAGGATCGCCACCCGGTCGGCCAGCTCCAGCGCCTCCTCCTGGTCATGGGTCACGAACACCGTGGTCAGGCCGGTCTGCACGTGCAGCTGCCGCAGCCAGCCGCGCAGGTCGCGCCGCACCTGGGCGTCGAGCGCGCCGAACGGCTCGTCCAGCAGCAGCACCCGCGGTTCGATCGCCAGCGCACGCGCCAGGGCCACGCGCTGGCGCTGGCCGCCGGACAGCTGCGCCGGGTAGCGCCCGCCCAGGTCCTGCAGCTGCACCAGCGACAGCAGCTGCTCCACCCGCGCGGCGATCCGGGCCGCCGGCCAGCGCTCGCGGCCGCGGCGCACCTTCAGCCCGAAGGCGATGTTCTCGGCCACGGTCATGTGCCGGAACAGCGCATAGTGCTGGAACACGAAGCCGACCCGCCGCTCCTGCACCGTCAGCCGCGAAGCGTCCTCGCCGCCGAACAGGATGCGCCCGCCGTCGGCATGCTCCAGCCCGGCGATCACCCGCAGCAGGGTGGTCTTGCCCGAGCCGGACGGGCCCAGCAACGCCAGCAGCTCGCCGTCGCGGATCTCCAGGTTGATGTCGTCCAGCGCGGCGAACGCGCCGAAGCACTTGTGCAGGTTCTGGATCTCGATCTTCATCGTGCGTCCTCAGTGCCGGTGCGTGGCGGCCAGCGATTCGCCGTGGCGCCACTCCAGCCAGGTCTTGAGCACCAGGGTCACCAGTGCGCTGAGCGCCAGCAGCGTGGCCACCGCGAAGGCGGCGCTGTAGGCGTATTCGTTGTAGAGGATCTCCACGTGCAGCGGCAGGGTGTTGGTGCGCCCGCGGATGTGGCCGGACACCACCGAGACCGCGCCGAACTCGCCCATGGCGCGGGCGCCGCACAGCAGCACGCCGTACAGCAGGCCCCAGCGGATGTTGGGCAGGGTCACCCGCCAGAACGCCTGCCAGCCGCTGGCGCCCAGGCTCAGCGCGGCCAGCTCCTCGTCGCTGCCCTGCTGCTCCATCAGCGGCATCAGCTCGCGGGCGATGAACGGAAAGGTCACGAACACCGTGGCCAGCACGATGCCCGGCAGCGCGAACACGATCTTCGGCAGCTGCAGGTGCACCTGGCCCAGCAGCGGCAGCGACAGCTGCACGCCCTCGTCGATCAGCGGCCAGGCCCAGCCATGGGCGCCGAAGATCAGGATGAACACCAGGCCGGCCACCACCGGCGAGACCGCGAACGGCAGGTCGATCAGGCTCACCAGGATGCGCTTGCCGCGGAACTCGTGCTTGGCCACCAGCCAGGCCGCGGCCACGCCGAACACCAGGTTCAGCGGCACGGTGATGGCGGTGACCAGCAGGGTCAGCCTTATCGCCGCCAGCGCGTCCGGCTCGCGGATCGCGGCCAGGAACGCGCCGATCCCGCCGCGTAGCGCCTCGGCGAACACCAGCAGCAGCGGCAGCAGCAGGAACGCCAGCAGGAAGCCGATCGCGGCGGCGATCAGCAGCCACTGCACCCAGCGCGGCTCGCTGGTCGGCGAGGCCGGGCGGGCACCGACGGTGGGCGCGCTCGGGGCCATGGTCAGTTGCGGCGGATCCAGGGCGATGACGCCCTGCACGTTACCACCCGTCTGTGGCGCCATCTCAAGCCCCTCCCCGGCGCCGGGCCAGGCGCGCCTGCAGCGTGTTGATCACCAGCAGCAGGGCGAAGGACAGCAGCAGCATGGCCACCGCGATCGCGGTCGCGCCGGCGTAGTCGAATTCCTCCAGCTTGATGGTGATCAGCAGCGGCGCGATCTCCGAAACCATCGGGATGTTGCCGGCGATGAAGATCACCGAACCGTACTCCCCCACCCCGCGCGCGAAGGCCAGGGCGAAGCCGGCCAGCACCGCCGGCCACACCGTCGGCAGCACCACCTTCCACACCGTGTTCCAGCGCCCCGCGCCGAGGGTGGCCGCGGCCTCCTCCAGTTCACCCTCGGTCTCGGCCAGCACCGGCTGCACCACCCGCACGACGAATGGCAGGCCGATGAACACCAGGGCCACGGTGATGCCCACCGGGGTGTAGGCCACCTTGAACCCGGCCGCCTCCAGCCAGCGGCCGATCCAGCCGTTGCCGCCGTACAGCGCGGTCAGGGCAATGCCGGCCACCGCGGTGGGCAGGGCGAACGGCAGGTCGATCATGGCGTCGAACAGGCGCCGGCCGGGGAAGCGGTAGCGCACCAGCACCCAGGCCACCAGGGTGCCCATCACCGCGTTGAAGGCGGCCGCCGCCAGCGCGGTGCCGAAGCTGATCTTCAGCGCCGCCAGCACCCGCGGCTCGGTCCAGATCCGCCACAGCCCGTCCCAGCCCAGGCCGGAGGCGTACACGAACACCCCGGCCAGCGGAATCAGCACGATCAGGCCCAGCCAGGCGAGGGTGTAGCCCAGGCTCAGCCCGAAGCCGGGCAGCACCCGGCGCTGCCGGCCGGACGCGCGCGCGCCGCCCACCGGCGGCGTCAGGGGATTGGGGACGCTGGACATCGCTTGGCTTCGCTTCGTCGGGTTCGGGTCTGCGACCCCGCTGCCGGGGCGGCGGGAAGGCCCGGGGCCTGCGCCCCGGGCCCACGGCTCAGCGGGCCTTGGCCGCGGCGAGGATCTGGTCGAACTCGCCGCCGTCGCTGAAGTGCCGCTTCTGCGCCTGCGCCCAGGAACCGAAGGCGCCGTCGATGGTCACCAGCTGTACCTTGGGGAAGCGGGCCACGTCCTCCGGCGCGGCGTGCTCGGGATGGCGCGGGCGGTAGTAGTTCTTGGCGGCGATGCGCTGGCCCTCCGGCGAGTACAGGAACTCCAGGTAGGCCTGGGCCAGCTCGCGGGTGCCTTTCTTGTCGACGTTGCGGTCGACGATCGCCACCGGCGGCTCGGCCAGGATCGACAGCGAGGGCACCACGATGTCGAACTTGTCCGGGCCCAGCTCCTCGATCGACAGGAAGGCCTCGTTCTCCCAGGCCAGCAGCACGTCGCCGATGCCACGCCGGACGAAGGTGGTGGTGGAGCCGCGGGCGCCGGTGTCCAGCACCGGCACGTTGCGGAACAGCGCGGTCATGAAGTTGCGGACCTTGGCCTCGTCACCCTTGAAGATCTTCTCGGCGAAGGCCCAGGCCGCCAGGTAGTTCCAGCGCGCGCCGCCGGAGGTCTTCGGGTTGGGCGTGACCACCGAGACGTTGGAGCGCAGCAGGTCCGGCCAGTCCTTGATGTTCTTCGGGTTGCCCTTGCGCACCAGGAACACGATGGTCGAGGTGTACGGCGAGCTGTTCTGCGGCAGGCGCTTCTGCCAGTCCGGCGCGATCAGCTTGCGCTCGGCGATGGAATCGATGTCGTAGGCCAGGGCCAGGGTGACCACGTCGGCCTCCAGTCCGTCGATCACCGCGCGCGCCTGCTTGCCCGAGCCGCCATGCGAATTCTCGATCTCGACCTTCTGCCCGCGGGTCTCCTGCCAGTGGCGGGCAAAGGCGGCGTTGAACTCGCGGTAAAGCTCGCGGGTGGGGTCGTAGGACACGTTGAGCAGCCTTGCGTCCTTGGCAAGGGCCCCCACCGCGAGGGTCAGGCCGAAGCTCGCGGCCAGCACCAGGAGGGAACGGCGGATGGTATTCATGGGACGAACCTCCGGTTGGATGGGGCTTTGTCAGAATGCGACCTGCAGGCGGGTGAACACCGCCTTCTCGTCCTCGCGGTCGGCGCCGCCGGCGGCCCCGCCCTCGAAGCCGGTCTGCAGGTAGTTCAACACCAGTTTGAGGTTGTTGTTGAGGTACCAGTTCACGCCGGCGACCCAGGCGCTGGCCTCGCGCGCCGACACGGCCGGGTCGGCGAACACCGGGAACGCCGCCTCGTCCACCTCCAGGCGGCCGTAGCGGGCCACCAGTTCCCAGGCGCCCCAGCCGCCCTTGCCCGGGGCGAAGGCGCGCGCGGGCTTGACCCCGCGGTAGCTGGCGTCCTCGCCGGTGAGCACCCAGCTGGCGGTGGCCTGCCATGCGGTGGTTTCCAGGTCCGCGGTGGTGCCGCCGGCGCCCAGCTCCTGGCTGGAGGACGCGTATTCGGCCAGCAGCCCGAACGGCCCGCGGTAGAAATAGCCCTGCGGCGACCAGCGCTTGCGCTGGCCGGCGGCTGCCACGGTGCCGCGGTAGGCGAAGAACTGCTGCTGGCCCGGGGTGCGGTAGCGCGGCAGGAAGTTGTTGCCGGCCCCTTCCACGTCGCCGATGCTGGCGCCGATGCCGAAACCCAGGCCGGCCCAGAAGCTGTCGCTGCCCTTGAGCGGCTCGAAGAACAGGCGGCCGGCGTACTCGAACTCGTCGTCCGGGTTGGTGGTGGTGGCGTCGCGGCCGTCGACCGCGCCGTTGAACACGCCGATGGCGTAGGACACCTTGCCGCCGGCCAGCTCGCCCTGCAGCTGCACGCCCAGGTCGCGGTTGGGCAGCAGCTCGCTGGCCAGGGCGCGCTCGATTTCCGGCAGCGAGGCCGAGGACTGCAGCCGCTCCAGGCCCACCGGCGAGGTAAACTTGCCCACCCGCAGCGTCGCCGCCGGCGAGAACTGCAGGTCGGCGTAGGCGTCGACGATGCTGGCGCTGTCGCCGGCGAACTCCGGGGTAAAGCGGAAACCCACCCACTTGCCCAGGGTGCCCTCGATGGTCGGGCGCGCGGTGCGCAGCAGGAAGCTGTCGTTGGCGCCGGGCGCGCCGCTGTTGAAGAAGCGGCCGTCGCCCTGCAGCAGGCCGCGGATCTTCACCTCGTAGGCACCGTCGCCGGAGCGGAACGAGGCGCCGCGGTCGTTGACCGCCACCGCCGGCGCGGCCTTCTCCTTCGCCGCGCGCGCCTCTTCCTGCAACTCGAGGTTGCGCTCCAGGGCGCGCAGGCGCTGGTCCAGCGCCTGCAGGTCGAGGCTGTCCTGGCCATCGACGCTGGTGCCGCCATAGCGGGCTTCCAGCGCCTGCAGGCGGCGGGCCAGCTCCTCGACCGTGGGCTGCGACTGTGCGAAGGCCGGCGCGGCCAGCGCCAGGGCGATGGCCCCGGCAAGCCAGGAACGGACCAGCAGACGCGAGCGGCGGTGGGGGATGTGCTTGGGCATGGGAGTTCCGTCGTGGGAGCCGGACATCGGCCGTGCGCAAATACTCCCTATTCAGTTTGAAGACCGGAAATGACTTAGGGGCCGCCCCTTATAGCGGATGCGCATGAAGCGGGCGCCGCCGCCGGCAGCCCCGGTAGAATGACGGTTTTCCTTGCAACTGAAGGCCTTGCCCATGTCCGAAGCCGCCATCGCCCGCTACGCCGCCCAGCTGGAAGACCTGCGCGCCAAGGGCCTGTTCAAGTCCGAGCGCGTGATCACCAGCCCGCAATCGGCCGAGATCGAGCTGGCCGACGGACGCAAGGTGCTGAACTTCTGCGCCAACAACTACCTGGGCCTGGCCGACCATCCGGACATCATCGCCGCCGCACGCGGGGCCCTGGACAGCCACGGCTTCGGCATGGCCTCGGTGCGCTTCATCTGCGGCACCCAGGACCTGCACAAGCAGCTGGAGGCGAAGATCGCGCAATTCTTCGGCACCGAGGACACGATCCTCTACGCCGCCTGCTTCGATGCCAACGGCGGCCTGTTCGACCCGCTGCTGGACGAGAACGACGCGATCATCTCCGACGCGCTCAACCATGCCTCGATCATCGACGGCGTGCGCCTGTGCAAGGCCAGGCGCTACCGCTACGCCAACTGCGACATGGCCGACCTGGAGAAGCAGCTGCAGCAGGCCCGGGCCGACGGCGCGCGCACCATCATGATCACCACCGACGGCGTGTTCTCGATGGACGGCTTCATCGCCCCGCTGGACGAAATCACCGCGCTGGCCAGGAAGTACGACGCCCTGGTCCATATCGACGAGTGCCATGCCACCGGCTTCCTCGGCGCCACCGGCCGCGGCTCGGCCGAGGTCAAGGGCGTGCTCGGGAAGATCGACATCTTCACCGGCACCCTGGGCAAGGCCATGGGCGGCGCACTGGGCGGCTTCACCACCGCGCGCCGCGAGATCATCGAACTGCTGCGCCAGCGCTCGCGCCCCTACCTGTTCTCCAACTCGCTGCCGCCGCACGTGGTCGCCGCCGGCACCAAGGCCTTCGACATGCTTTCGTCGGCCGGCGAGCTGCGCACCCGCCTGCAGGAGAACACCGCCTACTTCCGCCAGCGCATGACCGCTGCCGGCTTCGACCTCAAGCCCGGCGTGCACCCGATCTGCCCGGTGATGCTGTACGACGCGCCGCTGGCTCAGCGCTTCGCGCAGCGCCTGCTGGAGGAAGGCATCTACGCCATCGGCTTCTTCTACCCGGTGGTGCCGCAGGGCCAGGCGCGGATCCGCACGCAGATGAGCGCGGCCCACACCCGCGAGCACCTGGACCGCGCGATCGACGCCTTCACCCGCATCGGCCGCGAGCTGGGCGTGGCCAAGGCCTGAGCCACGCCGCCACCGGCATCGGCCCGGCCGGCGCCGCAGCACGGATGGGCCCGGCGCAGGAAACCGCGCCGGGCGCGCCTCAGTTGCCGCCGGCCGGCACCGGCGCCTGCCCCGGCTTGCCGGTGGCGATGCGCACGCCGCGCGACTTCATCCACGCATCGAACTCGTCGGCATTCATCCGCCGCCCTTCCTGCTCCATGTGGAAGCGGTAATCGAGCGGGTCGTCGCTGCGGACGATGATGACCTCGTCCGGCTTCGGCGGCGGCTCCGGCAACGCGGCTGCGGCATCGCGCGCCTGGCGGCCGGCGCAGGCGCAAAGCACGGGAAGGGACAGCACCAGGCAAACTCGCAGGACCTTCATGGCAACTCCTGGAGGGGACCGGGGGAGGATGGCATGCCGCGGTCCCGCATCCGGTGATGGCGGTGACCGCTTACCCCGCCGTCGTCCCTGCGGCGGTGGCCGGCGCCAGTGCATCACGCTCGGCCGGCTCCAGCAAGCGCCACTGTCCCTTGTCCAGCGTGCCCAGCTGCAGCGGCCCGATCGCCACCCGCACCAGGCGCAGCACGGCCAGGTCGAACGCAGCCAGCAGCCGCCGGATCTGCCGGTTGCGGCCCTCGTCCAGCACGATTTCCAGCCAGGCGTTGCGGGTGCCGGCGCGCAGCAGCCGCGCCGAGGCCGCGCGCAGGTGCTCGCCGTCGGCCTCGACCCCGGCACACAGCGCCTGCAGCAGGGCCTGGTCGGGAATGGCGTCGACCTGGACGTGGTAGGTCTTGTCCGGGCCGCTGTCCGGATCCAGCACGCGCGCGGCCCAGGCGGGATCGTTGCTGAACAGCAGCAGGCCTTCGCTGGCGCGGTCGAGGCGGCCGACCGGGGCCAGCCACGGCAGCCCGCTGCCGTCGAGGCAGCGGTAGACGGTGTCGCGGCCCTGCTCGTCGCGGGCGGTGGTCACCAGGCCGCGCGGCTTGTTGAGGGCAAGGTAGATGCGTTCCGGGCCGGCAGGGGCGCGGCCATCGATCAGCACCCCGCGCAGGCCGTCGCGCATGGGGTATTCGGGATCGCGCACGACGCGGCCGTCGACCTGCACGCGGCCGGCCTGGATCCAGCGCGCGGCCTCGGTGCGCGAGCACAGCCCGGCCTTGGACAGGACCCGGGCCAGACCATGGCGGACGCCGGCCCGGGGAGCCCCGGGCGCGGCGGGGTTCGGGCGGCGCGACCGTGGAGGCGCGCCCATCCCGTGCCTCAATCCTTGGTCGGTGCCGCCGCCGATTCGGTGGCCGGCGCCGAGGCGGTCGCGGCCGGAGCCGGGGCGCCCTTGGCCACGCGCACCCCGCGCGCCTTCATCCACGCGTCGAACTCGTCGGCGGTCATGCGCTTGCCGTTCTGGCTCATGTCGAAGCGCCAGGGCGTGTTGTCGTATTCGGTCTGCGGCTTGTACGCAGCCGGATCACTGGCGTTGGCGGCCGCCTCGCAGCCCTTCTCCCCGGACTGCTGGGCGTTGGCGCAACCGTCGGCAGCCATGGCCGCCGCGGACACGAGGGTGAGGCCGAACAGCCCTGCCGCAATCAACTTACGCATGGTGGAACTCCCCCTGGAAGACGGGGCGAGTGTAGGCACGGCGTGCAGGCCGATTCAAGAAGAATCTTACGGAACCTTGGCAAATCGCTAACGCCTCTGCAGAAATGCCGCGACCGGCGTCGTGATCCCGCGCCCGCGGGCCCGGCAGCCATGCAAAAAGAAAGGGCCCGGCTTGCGCCGGGCCCTCCTGGACTGCGTCCGTCCGGAAGCTTAGTTCTGGACGTTCAGCTCGGTGCGACGGTTCTTCGCACGGCCTTCCGGATTGTCCGAACCATCCGCGTTGGTGTTCGGGGCAATCGGGCGGCTCTCGCCGTAGCCGACCGGGCCAACCAGGCGCGAGGCGTCGATGCCGTTGCTGGTCAGGTAGTCGTACACGGCCTGGGCGCGACGCTCGGACAGCTTCTGGTTGTACGCGTCGGTGCCCTTCGAGTCGGTGTGGCCCGCCACCTCGACGCGCAGGTCGGGGTAACGCTTCAGGATCTCGACGGCCTCCGACAGGATGGCCACCGCGTCAGGACGCAGGGTCGCCTTGTCGAAGTCGAAGTTCACGCCCTTCAGGTCGATCGAGACCGGGACCGGGCAGCCGTCCGGGCCGATGGCCTGGCCAGCCTGCGAGTTCGGGCACTTGTCGTCGCAGTTGTTGACGCCGTCGCCGTCGTCGTCCAGGTCGGCGCAGCTCGGCGCGACCGGGGCCGGAGCCGGCGGCGGCGGCGGAGCGGCGGCCGGGCCCAGCGGGATCACGACGCCGACCGAGGCCAGCAGGTCGCCGTACCAGTCGTCGTCGCGGCCAGCACGGGCCGGGTTGACGGCCTGGTCGTCGAAATCGGCGCGGTAGGCGATTTCGGCGCGCACGGCGACGCGGTTGTCGAAGGTGCTCTGCAGGCCGGCGCCGACCTTGGCGGCGACGTTACCTTCGGCGCGCTGGGCCGGGGAGTTCGGCGACGGGACGGTGTACTCCTCCTCGGAGTACTGGTAGCCGATGCCGAACAGCAGGTACGGGTTGAAACCGCGGCCTTCCTGGATGAAGTGGCGACGGAAGTCCAGCGAGGCGCCGTACTGGCTCCAGTTCAGGTCGTTGTTGTCGTCGAACGACGGGTTCTGGTAGTTCAGTTCGCCGTCAACCGACCACACCGGGCTGATGAACTTGCCCAGGCCGATCGTGCCGAAGGGAGCATCCTCGGTGCCGCGGCCGCTGTCCTGGAAATTGAAGCCAACCGAGCCGGTCAGGTACCAGCGGTCGTCAAACTCCTGCGCGGAAGCCGACTGGGCCACAGCCAGGCCGCCCAGCAGCGCAGCGGTCAGAAGTTTCTTGTTCATCTCAAGCTCCTTGATGATTCGGGGGGATGATCCGGGGGAGTAAGTGGAAACACTTGCCTCAGGATTCACGCAGACATGCGCTGGTAGCGGCATATCCCTGACGGCCGTAATCACGACGTCGGGGCGCAGGTTAGGCGCGTTAATGTGAAGGCGGTGTTAACAGTCCCGTAACAAGTGAATTGAAGAAAACCGCCGTTCAGGTTCCAGCAGAGGCCGGCGCCCGGAGCCTGCGCCGGTCCGGCCGCGGGCGCTGCGTATGATGGGACGGTCCCGCAACCACGAAGGTGGAGCCTGCGCATGAAAGCCGTCGGACTGACCCGCTACCTGCCGATCGACGACCCCGAAGCGCTGCTGGACGTGGAACTGCCCACGCCCGCCCCCGGGCCGCACGACCTGCTGGTGCGGGTGGAGGCGGTCTCGGTCAATCCGATCGATACCAAGCTGCGCGCCCCGCGCGAGGGCAGCGAAGCGCAGCCGCGGGTGCTGGGTTTCGACGCGGCCGGGGTGGTGGAAGCGGTCGGCAGCGCGGTGGCCCTGTTCCAGCCCGGCGACGAGGTGTACTACGCCGGCGACATCACCCGTCCCGGCAGCAATGCCCGCTACCAGCTGGTCGACGAGCACATCGCCGGCGATCGCCCGATCACCCTGGACTTCGCCGAGGCCGCGGCACTGCCGCTGACCACGCTCACCGCCTGGGAACTGCTGTTCGAGCGCATGCGCTACGACTTCGACGGCGACAACGCCGGGCGCCGGCTGCTGGTGGTCGGCGGCGCCGGCGGGGTCGGTTCGATGGCCATCCAGCTGGCCCGGCACGCCGGCTTCACCGTGGTCGCCACCGCCTCCCGCCCGGAGAGCGCCGAGTGGTGCCGGCGCATGGGCGCTCACGAGGTGGTCGACCACCGCCAGCCGCTCGGTCCGCAGCTGCAGGCGCTGGGCATCGCCGAAGTGGAGGCCGCGGTGAACCTGGCCGACACCGACCGCTACTGGGAGGAACTGGGCCGGCTGCTGGCGCCGCAGGGCCACCTGGGCCTGATCGTGGAGCCGAAGGGCCCGCTGCACATCGGCGGCGACTACAAGGCCAAGGCCATCGGTATCCATTGGGAAACGATGTTCACCCGGCCGCGCTTCCGCACCGCGGACATGATCTGCCAGCACCGCATCCTCAACCGCGTCGGCAGCCTGGTCGAGGCCGGCGAGCTGAAGACCACCCTGGCCGAGGTGCTGGGCCCGATCAACGCCGCCAACCTGCGCGAGGCCCACCGCCGGCTGGAGTCCGGTCGCACCATCGGCAAGCTGGCCCTGGCCGGCTGGGACTGACCCCGCGGCGCAGCTTGCCCGGCGCCGGGCTTTCATCGACGATGGCGGCCTTCCGTACGCAAGCGTATCCGCCATGACGCCTACCGCCAGCGCCACGCCCTACCCGCACCTGTTCGCCCCGCTCGACCTCGGCTTCACCACCCTGCGCAACCGGGTGCTGATGGGATCGATGCACACCGGCCTGGAGGACCGCGCCCGGGATTTCCCGAAGCTGGCCGCCTACCTGGCCGAACGCGCCGCCGGCGGCGCCGGGCTGATCGTCACCGGCGGCTTCGCCCCGAACGTGGAGGGCTGGCTCAAGCCGTTCGGCGGCAAGCTGTCCTGGCCCTGGGAAACGCGCCCGCACCGCCAGCTCACCCGCGCCGTGCACGAGCACGGCGCCAGGCTGTGCCTGCAGCTGCTGCACGCTGGCCGCTACGGCTACCACCCGCTGCAGGTGGCGCCTTCGAAAGTGAAGGCGCCGATCAACCCGTTCACCCCGCGCGAGCTTTCCGCACGCGGCATCGAGCGCCAGATCCGCGCCTTCGCCAGTGCCGCCGCCCGCGCCCGCGACGCCGGCTACGACGGCGTGGAGGTGATGGGCTCGGAGGGCTACCTGATCAACCAGTTCACCGCCCCGCGCACCAACCGCCGCCAGGACGCCTGGGGCGGCGACGCGCAGCGGCGCATGCGCTTCGCGGTGGAGATCGTGCGCCGGGTGCGCGAGGCCTGCGGCCCGGACTTCATACTTATCTATCGCCTTTCCCTCCTGGACCTGGTCGAGGACGGCAACGCCTGGGACGAGATCCTCGAGCAGGCGCGCGCGGTGGAGGCGGCCGGCGCCACCATCATCAACTCGGGCATCGGCTGGCACGAGGCGCGGGTGCCGACCATCGCCACCTCGGTCCCGCGCGCGGCCTTCGCCGGGATCACAGCGCGCCTGCGCCCGCATGTCTCGGTGCCGGTGGTGGCGGTCAACCGCATCAACATGCCGGAGGTGGCCGAGCGCATCCTCGCCTCCGGCCAGGCCGACCTGGTCTCGCTGGCGCGCCCGTTGCTGGCCGACCCGGAATGGCCGAACAAGGCCCGCGCCGGGCGCACCCACGCCATCAATACCTGCATCGCCTGCAACCAGGCCTGCCTGGACCACATCTTCGTGGGCAAGGTCGCCAGCTGCCTGGTCAACCCGCGCGCCGGCCACGAGACCGAGCTGCGCTACGTGCCGGCGGCCACCCCGCGCCGGATCGCGGTGGTCGGCGCAGGCCCGGCCGGCCTGGCCTGCGCCACGGTGGCGGCGCAGCGCGGCCATCGCGTGACCCTGTTCGAGGCCGCGCCGCGGATCGGCGGCCAGTTCAACCTGGCCGCGCGGATCCCGGGCAAGGAGGAGTTCGTCGAGACCCTGCGCTACTTCGGCCACCGCATCGGCGAGACCGGGGTGGAACTGCGCCTGGGCACCCTGGCGGGCCCGGACGAGCTGGCCGGCTACGACGAGATCGTGCTGGCCACCGGCATCGTGCCGCGCAGGGTGGATTTCCCCGGCGCCGACGACCCGCGGGTGGTCGGCTACCTGGACATCCTCGAGGGCCGGGTCCAGGCCGGGCCGCGGGTGGCGGTGATCGGCGCCGGCGGCATCGGCTTCGACGTGGCCGAGTTCCTGGTCCAGAAGGGCCCATCGCCCACCCTCGACCCGGGCCGCTGGCACGCCGAATGGGGTGTGGACCTGGCTGGCTCCGGCCGCGGCGGCCTGGTGCCGGCCCGGCCCGAGCCGCCGGCGCGCGAGGTGTGGCTGCTGCAGCGCAGCCCGGGGCGGCCGGGGGCGCGGCTGGGCAAGACCACCGGCTGGATCCACCGCGCCACGCTCAAGGCCAAGCAGGTGCGCATGCACGGCGGGGTCGAGTACCTGGGCATGGAAGCCGGCGGCCTGCGGGTGCGGATCGAGGGCGCCGAGCAGGTCCTGCCGGTGGATACGGTGGTCGTATGCGCGGGCCAGGAGCCGCGCCGCGACCTGTACGCGCAGCTGCAACAGGCAGGGGTCGCCGCGCCGGTGCACCTGATTGGCGGTGCCGACGTGGCCGCCGAACTGGATGCCAAGCGTGCCATCGCCCAGGGCAGCCGGCTGGCCGCCGGGTTCTGAGCCGCGCATTCGCGCCTTCGGTGGACGCCGATCCGGTCCGGAGCCGGCCTGCCTGTTCAGGTTCGCGCGGGGCGGTTCAGCCGCCTGCTCCGGCCTCCCGGCGCGGGTGACACACCTCCGCCAAGCCCCGGGAAAACCGCCGCTCGGCCCTTCACGCGGCCTCGAACAAGCCCTCGGGAGGCTTTCCACAGGCCACCGAGTGTGACCGTTGTCAACCTGGCATATTCAGTTTCGGTTAGGGAAATCGCACCTATCGTGCGCGCCACTTCGACCCGCCCCCAGCAACTGGCGGGTCCTGCCGGCACCACTTCCGCCGGCACCCGGGCGGCCCGTGGAGAGATGGCCGCCTCCCCATGACGCCCCGCGTCGTCGCCTGCCCCCGGCCCTGCCGGCGGGCCTGCGACCGCGAAGACGGAGCAAGGAGATACATATGAAGCTGGCCTGGATCCTCTGGCTGTCGCAGTTCCTGCCGCAGCCGGCCGCCGACTCGCTGTGCCTTAGCACCACCGTGTACCTGGAAGCCCGCAACCAGAGCCTGCAGGGCCAGCACGCGGTTGCCGAGGTGGCGCTGCGCCGCAAGGACAGCGGCCTGTGGGGCGACTCGATGTGCGCCGTGGTCACCGCGCGCAAGCAGTTCGCCCCCACCCTGGTCTCGCCGGACACGCGCCTGCGCAACCTGGACGCCTGGCACCGCTCGGTGGCCGTGGCCCTGGACGCCGAGCGCAACTGGGCGCTGCCGGCGGGGCAGCGCAAGGAAATCGTGCCTGGCGCCAGCCATTTCGCCGCCCATTCCATCGCCAATCCCAGCTGGTCCAACGCCTACCAGGTGGCGACCATCGGCGACCACACCTTCTACCGGGTGCAGCGGCTCAAGCCGCGCACCTGACCCACCGTCCCCGGCGCCGCCTCTCCCGGCGTCCCCAGCCCGCATCCCGACCTGCATGAAGCTGTACACCAAGCCCGGCGCCTGCTCCACCGCGATCCACATCGACCTGTGCTGGACCGGCCAGCCCTTCGAGCTGCAGATCCTGGACGCCGACGGGCTGAAGTCGCCGGAGTTCCGGGCGCTGAACCCGGCCGGCTCGGTGCCGGTGCTGGTGGACGGCGACTTCGTGCTGACCCAGAACGTGGCCATCGCCGGCTACCTGGCCGACCGCTTCCCCGAGTCCGGCCTGGCTGGCGACGGCAGCGCCCGCCAGCGCGCCGAGGCCACCCGCTGGCTGGCCTTCGTCAATTCCGACCTGCATCCGGCGTTCAAGCCGATGTTCGCGCCGGCCGCGTTCGTGGCCGACCCGATGCAGCACGAGGCGCTGCGCAGCAATGCCCGCGCCCGGATCCGCACCCTGCTGGAGGGCGCGGACAAGGTCCTGGCCAGCCGCGACTGGCTGGCCGGGTTCCGCAGCTTTGCCGACCCCTACTTCTATATGGCGCTGCGCTGGGCCACGCGTATCGGCGTGGACCTGTCCGGGCTGGACGCGCTGGCCGCCTTCCGCGGGCGCATGGACGCCGACCCGGGCGTGCAGCGCGCGCTCCGGGACGAAGGCCTGGCCTGAGCCCGACCACGGCGCCGCGCCGCCAGTACCCCGGCGGCCCTCAGCCCTGGAGCTGGCGCTCCCAGAACGTGGCGAACTCCTCGCCGCGGGCCTTGGCCAGGGCCTGGCGCAGCTCCGGCAGGACCTCGCGCAGCCCGGCGGCGTCGGTGCAGCGCTCGATCTTCAGCTGCATGAAATAGCCGCGCAGGCCCAGGTGGGCGCGGACTGCCTCGCTCATGGCCTCGTACAGGCGCACGTATTCGTTGGCCTCGTCGGCCGTGCGTGCCGGCGGCGGCTCCTCTTCGGCCACGGCCGGCACCGGTGCGCCCGGCCCGCCGCCGCGGGCGGCCTGGGCCAGCCCGGCGGCATCGAAGCCGTTGCTCACCGGTTCGATCAGGCCCTCGGCCAGCAGCCGCTCCAGGGCGTCCTCCGGGGCCTTGACCCCGGCGGCCACCTGGCGCAATTCGGCCAGCGTGCGCTGGCCGTCCACCATCAGCAGGACCGTCCGCAGTTGCGGCGGCAGCTTGCGGGCGCGGTCGCGGATCTCGTCGCGACCCGCCTCGGTCTTCCGGTAAATCCCCTCGCGCATCGGTTCCCCCCCAGGAATACGCGGGGATCACGATAGCACTTCAGGGGCGCTGGTCCAGAGGGACGAACGGGAGGTTCTCCGGGCCGGTGTAGTTGGCGCTGGGGCGGATGATCTTGCCGTCCTGGCGCTGCTCGATCACGTGGGCGCTCCAGCCGGCGGTGCGGGCCAGCACGAACAGCGGGGTGAACATGGCCGTGGGCACGCCCATCATGTGGTAGCTGACCGCGCTGAACCAGTCGAGGTTGGGGAACATCTTCTTGATCTCCCACATCACCGCCTCCAGACGCGCGGCGATGTCGAACATCTTCATGTTGCCCTGCTCGGCCGACAGCTGCCGCGCCACTTCCTTGATCACCTGGTTGCGCGGGTCGGCCACGGTATAGACCGGGTGGCCGAAGCCGATGACCACTTCCTTGCGCTCGACCCGGGCGCGGATGTCGGCCTCGGCCTCGTCCGGGGTGTCGTAGCGCTTCTGCACCTCGAACGCGACCTCGTTGGCGCCGCCGTGCTTCGGCCCGCGCAGCGCGCCGATCGCGCCAGCGACGCAGCTGTACATGTCCGAGCCGGTGCCGGCGATCACGCGCGCGGTGAAGGTCGAGGCGTTGAACTCGTGCTCCGCGTACAGGATCAGCGAGGTGTGCATGGCGCGCACCCAGCTCTCGCGCGGCTTCTCCCCGTGCAGCAGGTGCAGGAAGTGGCCGCCGATGGAGTCGTCGTCGGTCTCGACCTCGATGCGCTTGCCGTTGTGGCTGTAGTGGTACCAGTACAGCAGCATCGAACCGAGCGAGGCCATCAGCTTGTCGGCGATGTCGCGCGCGCCCGGGTGGTTGTGGTCGTCCTTCTCCGGGCTGATGCAGCCGAGCACCGACACGCCGGTGCGCATCACGTCCATCGGATGGGCCGACGGCGGCAGCTGTTCCAGCGCGGACTTGACCGCCGCCGGGACGCCGCGCAGCGCCTTGAGCTTGGCCTTGTAGCCGGCCAGTTCGGCGCGGTTGGGCAGCTTGCCGTGCACCAGCAGGTAGGCGATCTCCTCGAACTCGCAGGCGTTGGCGATGTCGAGGATGTCGTAGCCGCGGTAGTGCAGGTCGTTGCCGCTGCGGCCGACGGTGCACAGCGCGGTGTTGCCGGCGGCGGTACCGGACAGGGCCACGGACTTCTTCGGCTTGAACGTGGCGGTGGCGGTGGTGTCGCTCATCTTCGTGCTCCTGTGTTCGGGGGGGGCCGGCCGCCCGGGCCGGGCCGGATGCGCTTACTTCTTCGCGGCGAACAGCGCGTCGAGCTTCTGCTCGAAGGCGTGGTAGCCGATGCGGTCGTACAGTTCCTCGCGGGTCTGCATGGCGTCGACCACGTTGCGCTGGTGGCCATCGCGGCGCACGGCCTGGTACACGTTCTCGGCGGCCTTGTTGGCGGCGCGGAAGGCCGACAGCGGGAACAGCTGGATGGCCACGCCTGCCGAGGCCAGCTCCTCGCGCGAGAACAGCGGGGTCTTGCCGAACTCGGTGATGTTGGCCAGCACCGGCACCTTCACCGCCTCGACGAAGCGGCGGTAGGTGTCCAGGTCGTAGGCGGCCTCGGCGAAGATGCCGTCGGCGCCGGCCTCGACGCAGGCGATGGCGCGCTCGATCGCCGCGTCCACGCCCTCGACCTGGATGGCGTCGGTGCGCGCGACCAGGAAGAAGTCCGGGTCGGTCTTGGCGTCGGCCGCGGCCTTGATCCGGTCGACCATCTCGCCCTGGCTGACGATCTCCTTGCCCGGACGGTGGCCGCAGCGCTTGGCGCCGACCTGGTCCTCGATGTGGCAGGCGGCGGCGCCGGCCTTGATCAGGCTCTTGATCGTGCGCTCGATGTTGAACGCGGACGGGCCGAAGCCGGTGTCGATGTCGACCATCAGCGGCAGGTCGCACACGTCGGTGATGCGGCGGGTATCGATCAGCACGTCCTCGAGGGTGTTGATGCCCAGGTCCGGCAGGCCCAGGGAGCCGGCCGCGACCCCGCCGCCGGACAGGTAGATGGCGCGGAAGCCGGCGCGCTTGGCCAGCAGGGCGTGGTTGGCGTTGATCGCGCCGATCACCTGCAGCGGCGACTCGGCGGCGAGGGCGGCGCGGAAGCGCGCACCGGCGGAAGCATTGGACATGGCGGACTCCTGGGCACGTGGTTCACGTGGCGCGGGCAATGTGTCACCCTGTTACCGGTTGATCAATCTTGATCCTTCAAATCAATATGTCCCTGGACCGCGACCTGATTCCCGCTACCGAGGCCTGCCGCCTGCTGGGCATCAGCCCGGCCACGCTGTACGCCTATGTCAGCCGGGGACTGCTGGAATCCCGCCCCGGCCGCGACCACCGCAGCCGGGTGTACCGCCGCCAGGACGTGGAGCGGCTGGCGCAGCGCAAGCGCCTCGGCCGCGGCCCGGCGCGCGGCGCCGCGCAGAGCCTGGACCGCGGCCTGCCGGTGCTGGAAACGCGCATTTCGCTGATCCGTCCGGACGGACCCTACTACCGCGGACGTTCAGCCGTCGCCATGGCCCGCGCCGGCGCCACCCTGGAGGACACCGCACGCCTGCTGTGGGACTGCGGCAGCCAGGATCCGTTCGCCGATCCGCCCGGCGACTGGCCGGCGCGGGTGGTGGCGCTGGCCACCGACCAGGAGCTGCCGCCGCTGGCGCGGGCGATGGCGGTGATCCCGCTGCTGGCGCTGCAGGTGCCGCATTCGTTCCAGGCCGACCAGGCCACCCGCCGCGCCCTGGCGGCGACCCTGCTGCGGCAGAACGCCGGCCTGCTGGTGGCGCGGCGCCCGTCCGGCCCGGTGCACCGCCTGCTGGCCGGCACCTGGTGCCCCGGCGACGAAGGCTTCGCCGAACTGGTGCGCGCCGCGCTGGTGCTGTGCGCCGACCACGAGCTCAACGTCTCCGCCTTCGCCGCGCGCGTGGTCGCCTCCACCGGCGCGCACCTGCACGCGACCGTGTGCGCCGGCCTGTCGGCGCTGGCCGGCCCGCGCCATGGCGGCGCCACCGCGCGGGTTTACGCGCTGCTGGAGGACGCGCGCCAGACCCGCGACGTCAAGCGCCTGATCGCCGCGCGCTGGCGCCAGGGCGAGGACCTGCCCGGCTTCGGCCACGCGCTTTATCCGGACGGCGACCCGCGCGCCACCGAACTGCTGGCCATGCTGCGCACCCAGCCGGTGGCGGAGGCACCGATGCAGCTGGTGGAGGAAGTAGTCGCCGCCGCCGAGGGCGTGTCCGAGCGCCGCCCCAACGTGGACTTCATGCTGGCCGCGATCTGCTACGTGTACGGCCTGCCCGCCGCGCCGGCGCTGTCGATCTTCGCCGCCGGGCGCCTGGCCGGCTGGCTGGCGCACGTGCTCGAGCAGCAGGCACTGGGCCGGCTGATCCGGCCGCGCGCCAGCTACACCGGGCTGCCGCCGGAAAGCGGCGAAGACAGCGCGCCGCGCGCCTGAGCCGCGTGCCTCAGCCCAGCTTCTGCCGCACCGCGCGCAGCAGCTCGTTGAGGTTGAACGGCTTGAGCAGCAGGTCCATGCGCTCGCCGAGGAAGGCCTGGCGGTCCTGGGCGTTCTCCGCGTAGCCGGTGACGAACAGCACCGCGGTGCCCGGGTGCCGCTCGCGCACGCGGTCGGCCAGCTCGCGGCCGCTGATCCCGGGCAGGCCGACGTCGGTCAGCAGCAGGTCGAAGCCGCGCTGGGCGGCCGCCTGCAGCGCCTCGGCCGCGTCGGTGCAGGCCACCACTTCGTAGCCTGCGTCCACCAGCACTTCCAGCGCCATGCCGCGCACCAGCTCGTTGTCGTCCACCAGCAGGATGCTCTCGGCGCCGCCGCGTACCTCCGGCTCCTCCACCGGCGCCTCCGGCGCGGCCTGGCGCCCGCGCGGCAGCAGCAGCTCGATGGTGGTGCCCTGGCCTTCGACGCTGTGCACGCGCGCGGTGCCGCCGCTCTGGCGGGCGAAGCCGTAGGTCATCGACAGGCCCAGGCCGGTGCCCTGCCCGATCGGCTTGGTGGTGAAGAACGGCTCGAACACCTTGTCGATGATGTCGGCGGGGATGCCGGGGCCGTCGTCGGTCACCTCCAGGCTCACGTACTCGCCCGGTGGCAGGTCGGACGGCACCTGGGTGGCCGGGCGCGCGGAGATGGTGATGCGCCCGGCACCCTTCAGCGCGTCGCGCGCGTTGATCACCAGGTTCAGGACCACGCTCTCCAGCTGGTTGGCGTCGGCCACCACGACCAGGCCTTCCGCCGGCAGGTCGAACGCCAGGTCGATGTTCTCGCCGATGGAGCGGGTGAGCAGCTCGGCCAGGCTGGACACGCGCGCGCCGATGTCGAACGCGGTGGCATCCAGCGACTGCTTGCGCGCGAACGCCAGCATGCGCTGGGTCAGCGCCGCGGCGCGGAACGCCGAGGTGGTGGCGACCCCGGCGAAGCGCGGGATGCGCTCCAGGCGGCCGTTCTCCACCGCGGCGTTGATCATGTCCAGCGCGCCGATGATGCCGGTCAGCAGGTTGTTGAAGTCGTGGGCGATGCCACCGGTGAGCTTGCCCAGCGCGTCCATCTTCATCGCCTGCTGCAGCTCGGCTTCGGTGCGCTCGCGCTCGGCGATCTGCACCGCCAGCTCGCTGGTGGCCGAATGCAGCTGCTGGCGGTGCTCCTGCTCGCGCGCGTGCTGCTCGGTCTGGTCCTCCACGTACAGCAGGCCCGCGCCCGGGCCCTTGTACGGGCTAACCCGCCACTCGGTCACGCGGCGGCCGCGCGGGGTATGCAGGCAGTAGGTACCCTTCCAGCTGCCGCCGCTGCGCAAGGCCTCGCACAGCGCGTCCACCGGCTGATCGCCGAACAGCGCGGACAGGTCCGGCGCCCCCGCCTCGTCCAGCAGGCGCTTGAAGGCGTGGTTGGAATCGCGCACCTCCAGCTCGCCGGACACCACCGCGATCGGCGCGCCCACGTTCTCGAAGATCCCGCGGAAGCGCGCCTCGCTGGCGTGCAGCGCGTCCTCGACCCTGCGCACCCGCAGCAGGGTGCGCAGCGTGGCCAGCAGTACGTCGTGGTCAACCGGATGCACCAGGTAGGCGTCGGCGCCGGCGTCGAGGCCGGCGATCACGTCGCCACGGGCGATCGAGGCGGCGGAGACGTGGATCACCGGCAGCAGGCTGGTGGCCAGGTCGGCGCGCAAGGTACGCACCAGGTCGAAGCCGCTCATGTCCGGCAGGTTCACGTCCAGCACCAGCGCGTCGAACGCGGCCGCGGCCAGCTGCGCCAGGCCCTCGTTGCCCGTGCCGGCCTCGGCCACGCTGAAGCCCTGGCGCTCGAGCACGCGCCGCACCGAGTAGCGGGTGGCGGCGTTGTCGTCGACCACCAGGATCCGGCTAGCTCCCGTCATCGTTCTTCTCCGGTAGTGCGATGGGCACGATCACGTGGAATTCCGATCCCTGCCCGACCACGCTGTGCACGCCGACGCTGCCGCCGAGCAGTTCGGCGAAGCGGCGGCACAGGGCCAGGCCCAGGCCGGTACCGCGCAGGCGCTTCTGGATCGGCGAGTCGACCTGGACGAAGTCCTCGAACAGGGCGCCGAGCATGTGCCCGGGGATGCCGATGCCGGTGTCGCGCACGCTGAAGCGGATGTGCGCCGCGCCTTCGGGCCGCGCCGATACCGACACCCGTCCCTGCGGGGTGAACTTGAGCGCGTTGGAGATGAAGTTGCGCAGGATCTGCGCCAGCTTCTTGTCGTCGGTGTAGAGCATCGGCAGCGCCGGCGGCTCCTCGAACACCAGCTCGACGTGGTTGGCGCCCTCCACCAGCGGCCGGAACATGCCGCGCAGCGCCGAGAACAGGTCCATCAGGTCGAACCAGGCCGGGGAGATCGAGATCCGCCCGGCTTCGATCTTGGCCAGGTCCAGCAGGTCGTCGACCATGTCGCGCAGCTCCACCGCCGCGGTGCTGACGAAGCGCACCTGCTTGAGCTGCTCGTCGTTGAGCGGGCCGTCCATGCCCTCCTCCAGCAGCCGGGTGATGCTCAGGATCGAGCCCAGCGGGGTGCGGAACTCGTGGCTCATGTAGGACAGGAACCGGCTCTTGAGCTCGGAGACCTCCTTGAGCTGCTCGGCCTGCTGGTCCAGCTCGGCGTACAGGGCCAGCACCCCCTGGTTGGTCTCCTCCAGCTCGGCGCGCAGCGCGGCGTTCTCCGCGTGCAGGCGCTGCAGTTCGGTGTCCGTGGCAACGGGGGTATTCACGTCCGGCCTCCAAGGCGGATGGCGAGCGCGCCGGTGTCGTCGCGCCCGCGGTCGAAGTCGCGCAGCAGGACCGCCAGCACCAGCGCCGGGTGGCGGTGGGCCAGGCCCTCGTACGCGCCCAGGCTCCAGCGCGATTGCAGGCCGTCGCTGTGCAGCAGCAGCAGCGCGCCCGGTTCGGCTGGCAGCACGAACGCCGGTGCGCGCCGGTACTGCGCGCCGACGATGCCCGGATGCGAGGCCAGGCCGCGTGCAGGCGCGCCGGGCAGGTGGATCGCCGCGGCGATGTTGCCCACCCCGGCGAAGCGCACCACGCCGGCCTGCGGATCGTGCTCGAACACCGCGGCGGCGGCGCCGCGGGTGGAGGACATGCGTGCGTGCATGCGCGCCAGCACCTCCTCCGCGCGCAGGTCCGCGGCTGTGGCCGCCGCGGCGATGCCGGCATCGGCCGCCTCGGCCGCCAGCAGGCCGTGGCCCAGGCCATCGACCAGCACGCCCAGCACGCGGCTGCCGTCGCCGCCCAGGAACCAGGCATCGCCGCAGGCGCTTTCCTGGCGCATGGGCAGGCGCAGCGCGCCGTAGCCGAGGTCCTGCCCGCGGCTGCGCTCGGGATAGATGCGCGCCAGCACCACCGCGCCGCGCCCGTCCGACCACACGTCGAACATCTGGGCCTGGCGCCGGATCGCGCCCAGGCCCTGGCCCGGGCTGCCAACCCCGGTGGTATAGCCGTCCGGCAGGCACTGCGGCAGCGAGAAGCCCGGGCCGCGGTCGATCCCGCACACCTCCACGCCGCGGCCATCGCGGCCCTGCAGCAGCGACAACAGCACCCGCCCGCCGCGGCCATGGCGCAGCACGTTGGTGGCGATTTCCACCGCCGCCAGCGTCACGCGCCCGGCATCCAGTTCGGCGAATCCGGCCAGTTGCGCCAGCGACTGCGCTTCGCGCCGCACCTGGCCGACCTGGGAGGACTCCTCGACCACGATGGAGCGCGTGGGATGGCCGACGAACCCTATGCCCATTTGGTGATCGCCACCCGCGTGCCCCGCCCCGGCGCACTGTCCAGCTCGAACGCGTCCACCAGCCGGCGCGAACCGGACAGGCCCAGGCCCATGCCGGCACCCGAGGTCCAGCCGTCGGTCAACGCCTGCTCGATGTCGGCGATGCCCGGGCCCTGGTCGACGAACTCCAGGCGCAGGCCGCGGCGCATTCCGTCCTCGACCACGCGCCAGTGCATCGCCCCGCCGCCGCCGTAGACCACGGCGTTGCGCGCCAGCTCGCTGGCGGCGGTGACCAGCTTGGTCTGGTCGACCAGGCGCAGGCCGCAGGCCACCGCCGCCTGGCGGGCGGCCTGGCGGGCGAGCACCACGTCCTGCTCGGTGCGGATCGGCAACTCCCCTGCGCTGCTCATTCGACGCCGGCGCCTGCCTGCCGCAGCAGGCGCATGCCCCGCTCCACGTCGAGCGCGGTGCTCACGCCGGTCAGGTTCAGGCCCAGCTCCACCAGGGTGATCGCCACCGCAGGCTGCATGCCCACCACCACGGTGCGTGCGTCCATCACCGCGGCCAGCGCCGAGATGGTGGCGATCATGCGGCCGATGAAGGAGTCGACGATGTCCAGTGCCGAGATCTCGATCAGCACGCCGCGCGCGGAAGTGGCGCGGATGCGTTCGGCCAGGTCGTCCTGGAGCGTCAGCGCAAGCTGGTCGTGCATGTCCACCTGGATGGTGACCAGCAGGACGTCGCCCATTTGCAGGATCGGGATGCGCTCCATCAGGCCGCCTTCGCCACGGTGACGCCGGTGCGCTTGAGCGCCAGCGCCAGGGCGTCGGCGAGGTTGGCCTTGGTGACGATGCCCTGCAGGTCCAGGCCGAGGTGGACGATGGTCTGCGCGATCTGCGGGCGCACGCCGCTGATGATGGCGTCGGCGCCCATCAGGCGGATCGCGGTGACGGTCTTGAGCAGGTGCTGGGCGACCAGGGTGTCCACCGTGGGCACGCCGGTGATGTCGATGATCGCGATCTCCGAACCGGTCTCCACGATCCGCTGCAGCAGCGATTCCATCACCACCTGGGTGCGCTGCGAATCCAGGGTGCCGATCATCGGCAGCGCCAGCACGCCCTCCCACAGCTTCACCACCGGGGTGGACAGCTCCAGCATTTCCTCCTGCTGGCGCTTGATCACATCCTCGCGGTTCTTCTGGAACACCTTGACGGTGTGCAGGCCCAGCTGGTCCAGCAGGTCCGAGACCACGCGCAACTGCGCGGCCATGGCCTGCGGATCGGCGGCCAGGCCCTGCTCGACCGCGTCGAACAGCGGGCGCTTGAGCGAGAAGATGAAGGTCGCCGTCTCCGCGGCGCTGAAGCCCTTGAGCACGCGGTCGCGCGACAGGTCCTCGAGGAAGTGGCGGGTGTCGTCCCACTCGGCCCCCTGCAGGCTGGAAACGTCGGCGCGGCCGAGCGCGGCGGCGAAGGCCTGCCAGAACCCGCGCACCTGCGCGTCGAGCTCGAGCGGCGAAGCACGCCCGTCCTGCGCGGCCCGGGCGAAGCCGGCGGCCCAGGCGTCGAGGATGGCGTCCTGGCGGGACTGGATGAGGGTGAGCGTACGCGGGTCGAGAGCGGCCATGCAGGGATCCTGTAATGGGCGCAGCCGGACGACCCCCGGCATGCCAGCGGATCCCCCCCAGCCACATTGTTGGACGAGCCTAACGGAAACCGGGCTTCCGCGTCGGCGCGCGGATTAGCGGGAAAGCGACGTGAAACGGGCGTGAAATACCGCGGCACGGATCCTGCACCGCGCCGGACAGGCGGCGCAACGCTTCCTGCGCGAGCAGGCGTGCGCGCCTGCGCATTGGCATATACCGACGGTTATCCCGGCGGGCGCAGATCGAATCGGTGGGGCGACGGACGGCGCCTACACTCGCCCGGCCGCCCGCGCGGACCACCGAGATCCCGGAGCCCACCGATGCCTGCGAAGTCCCGCACCTTCTCCTGCCTCCGCCACGCCGCCCTCGCGCTCCTGCTGTGCAGCACCGTCTTGCCTGCCGCGGCCGGCACGGATCCGCACGCCGCGCATCCACCCGGGCCTGCGCCGGGCTCCAATCCGCTGTTCCGCGACCGCTTCACCGCCGATCCCGCGCCGCTGGTGGTCGGCGACCGCCTGTACCTCTACGTCGGCCACGACGAGGCGCGGGACGGGGAAATGTTCAACATGCGCCAGTGGCTGGCGTACTCGACCGGCGACATGAAGCATTGGACCTACCACGGCCCGGTCATGCAGGCCACCGACTTCAAGTGGGCCAAGGGCGATGCCTGGGCTTCCCAGGTCATCGGGAAGGATGGCCGCTACTGGTTCTACACCGCGGTCGAGCACGACGACACCCACCCGGGCAAGGCCATCGGCGTGGCCGTGTCCGATTCGCCCACCGGCCCGTTCGTCGACGCCCGGGGCTCGGCCCTGGTCACCAACCAGATGACGCCCAAGGGCGAGCACAGCTGGGAAGACATCGACCCGACGGTGTTCACCGACGACGACGGCAGCACCTGGATCGCCTGGGGCAACCGCCACTGCTACATCGCCCGGCTCAAGCCGAACATGATCGAGCTTGACGGCCCGATCACCGAGATAACCCCGCCGCATTTCGAAGAGGGCCCGTGGCTGCACAAGCGCGGCGACACCTATTACCTCACCTACGCCTCGCTGGACCGCAGCACCCACACCGACGAGCGCATCTCCTACGCCACCGCGTCCTCGATCCAGGGCCCGTGGACCTACCGCGGCGAACTGACCGGCTCGGGCAAGAACAGCTTCACCATCCACCCGGGCATCGCCGAGTTCAAGGGCCAGTGGTACATCTTCCTGCACAACGCCGCCCTGACCATCGGCGACCAGGAAGGCGCCCTCGGCCGCCGCGCGGTCACCGTCGAGTACCTGCAGTACAACGATGACGGCACCCTCAAGCCGGTGATGCAGACCGAGGAAGGCGTTTCCGTTCCACCGCCGCGGTGAGCGCGTGGGTGGCGGACGCCGGATGGACGCCCAGGCCGGGCGCCGGTCCTTCGTCCAGCGTGCGCCGGCGTCTGCGCGGGAACGGGCTGCGCGGGGGGCCGCCATCGGGCCGGCCGGTGTCCTCCCAGGCTTCTTCCGTGGTTCCGTAGGCGTACTCGTGGAACTCCGGTCCCAGCGGCTCGACGATCATTTCCCCCGGCTCCTCGTCCCCGGACTCCGCCTCGAAGGCGACGAACGGCCGGTACATGCGGCCCTGGTACGCGATCTCGCCCTGGTCCAGCAGCATCGAGAGCGCGAAGCTGAAATCGCCGCAGACGGACTTGGCCACCTCGTCGGCGATGCCATGCGCCCGGAGCGTGTCGCGCAGGTCCGCGATCCACTGCCGTTGGAAACCGGCGCAGAGCGCTTCGAGCCGGGCGTAGTCGTCCTCTTTCATGGTTTCCCCCTTGCGCCATGGATGCTGCCTGTCCCGCTCCTGCAGCGTGCGGCCGCTGCGTGCATGCCTGGCCCTGGCGGCGCGCGCGACTGCTCCTGCGCAGCAGTCCCGGCATCATCGCCAACCCGCACCCTCGTGGAAACAAGGCCCGGACCCGGGACCATGGTTCCGCGTATTCCATGGCAAGCCGGAGGTTCCCGTGGCCGGACGCATCCATCGCCTGCCGGCCTCCATCGTCCGGCAGGCGATCCGGGGGGAGTCGGATGCGCCCGGCTACAGGAAGGGGGACGCTTGCGCCATGCCGTCACTCAGCAGCCGGCGTCGGCGCCGCGCTCCAGCGCGCGCTTCACTTCCTCCAGCGCATTGGGATCGTCGAGGGTGGACAGGTCGCCCGGGTCGCGGTGCTCGGCCAGGGCCTGCAGCGAGCGGCGCAGCAGCTTGCCTGAGCGGGTCTTGGGCAGGGCGCTGACCACGTACACGCGCTGCGGCCGCGCCACCGCGCCAAGCTGGCGGGTGACGGTCTGCAGCATGGCGCAGGCGGCATCGGCCGGATCGGCGTCGGGCCGCTTGAGGGTGGCGAACACCACCGGCACCTGGCCCTTGACCTCGTCGTGCACGCCGACCACCGCGGCCTCGGCCACGTCCGGGTGGCTGGCCACCGATTCCTCGATCTCGCGCGTGCCCAGGCGGTGGCCGGCGACGTTGATCACGTCGTCGGTGCGGCCAAGGATGAAGGTGTAGCCGTCCTCGTCGCGGATCGCCCAGTCCAGCGAGCTGTACAGCTGCTCCCTGAAGTGGCTGAAGTAGCTGGCGATGAAGCGGTTGTCATCGCCCCACACCGTGCTCAGGCAGCCGGGCGGCAGCGGCGGCTGGATCGCCAGCACGCCCTTCTGCCCCGGCCCCACGTCCTGGCCGGTGTTCTCGTCGATCACGCGCAGGCGGTAACCCGGCGCTGGCAGGCCCGGCGAGCCGAGCTTGACCGGCTTCAGTTCCACGCCCGGCATCAGGGTCAGCACCGGCCAGCCGGTCTCGGTCTGCCAGTAGTTGTCGATCACCGTCTTGCCCAGGGCGCTGGTGATCCAGTCGGCGGTGGGTTCGTCCAGCGGCTCGCCGGCCAGGAACAGGTACTGCAGCTGCGACAGGTCGGCGCTGCGCAGCCACTTGGGATCCTGCTTCTTCAGCACGCGCACCGCGGTGGGCGAGGAGAACATGGTGCGCACGCCGTACTTCTCGCAGATGCGCCACCAGATGCCCGGGTCCGGGCAGGTCGGCAGGCCTTCGTACAGGATCGAGGTGGCGCCGGCGATCAGCGGGCCGTAGACGTTGTAGGAGTGGCCCACCACCCAGCCGATGTCGGAGGTGGAGAACATCGCCTGGCCGGCGCGCACGTCGTAGATCGACCACATCGACAGGGCCAGGGCCACGGCATAGCCGCCGACGTCGCGCTGCACGCCCTTCGGCTTGCCGGTGGTGCCGGAGGTGTAGAGGATGTAGCTGGGTTCGTTGGATTCGAGCCATTCCACCGGCACTTCGGCGTCCGCGTGTTGCGCGGCCAGCGGGCCGTACTCGAGGTCGCGCCCCTCCTGCATCGGCAGCTCGGCGGCCAGGCCGCGGTTGACCACCAGCACGTGCGCAGGCGGGTGCTGCGCGCGCGCCAGTGCCTCGTCCACCAGCGGCTTGAACGGGATCACCTTGCCGCCGCGCATGCCGGCGTCGGCGCAGACCAGCACCGCGGGCCTGGCGTCGTCGATGCGCACGGCCAGGTTGTGCGCGGCGAAGCCGCCGAACACCACCGAGTGGATCGCACCGATGCGGGCGCAGGCCAGCATCGCGACCGCCGCCTCGACGGTGTGCGGCATGTAGATCACCACCCGCTCGCCCTTGCGCGCGCCCAGCGACTGCAGCACGGCGGCGAAGGCGTTCACCTCGCGGTGCAGCTGGCGGAAGGTGAGTTCGCGCACCTGGCCGGTCTCGGTGGACCAGCCGACCAGGGCCAGCTGGTCGCCGCGTTCGGCCAGGTGCCGGTCAACGGCGTTGTGGCACAGGTTGGTGGTGCCGCCGACGAACCAGCGCCGGAACGGCGGGTTGTCGTAGTCGAGGATGCGCTGCGGTGGCTGCTTCCAGTCGATGGCGCGGGCCGCTTCGGCCCAGAATTCCTCCGGCTGCTCCACCGAACGCCGGTAAAAGTCTTCGTAACCCATGGCCCTCTCCCACTTCCCCTGCAGGGAATGGGCCGAGCATAGTCCCCGTCGATGGGACCCGCGCGTCAGACCTTGGTCGAAAAGACCGGGCTGAATGCGCGGAACCCCGGGTTTCCCGGGCGTTCCTGCAAGCCACAGGTTGATCGATGCGATCAATGCGCCGTGCCCGACGGGCCTGGCCGCGGGGCCAGCGTATTTCGCGGCGGCGGGTTCAGCCCAGCAATCCGGCCAGCGATGCGGAGACGCGCTCGAACCGCGCGGCGAGGAAATCCACCAGCGCGCGCACGCGCACCGGGACGAAGCGTCCGCTGGGCAGGATCGCGTTCAGCGGATAGCGTTCGGTCCGCCAGTCCGGCAGCAGCCGCACCAGGCGTCCCTCGGCCAGGTCCTGGCGCTGTTCGACCGGGGTCTTGATCAGGATGCCGGCGCCGGCGAGCGCCCATTGCCGCGCCAGCGAGGCATCGTCCACGCTGCGGTCGCCATCGACCTGCACTTCCACCGACTGCCCATCGCGGGTGAAGCGCCAGGTGCGGTGCGGGCGGCCGCCGCGGTCGTAGGCCAGGCAGTTGTGGCCCAGCAGTTCCATCGGCGTCTGCGGTGCCGGGTGCCGCGCCAGGTACGCCGGCGAGGCGACGACCACCGGCGCGGTATCCATCAGCCTGCGCGCCACCAGCCGCGAATCAACGAGGTGGCCATAGCGGATCGCCAGGTCGACCTCGTCGCGCACCACGTCCAGCGGGCGGTCGCCGACCGACAGCGCGAGGCGCACGCCGGGGTGGGCGGCCATGAATTCGTCCAGCCAGGGCAGCAGGGTCGCGCGCGCCAGGTCCGAGGGCGCAGCCAGGCGGATCAGGCCCACCAGGCCGGCGCGGTCGACCGTGGCCTGCGCCTCGCCTTCCTCCACCAGCTCGAACGCGCGGCTGGCGTAATCCAGCAGGATCTGGCCCTGCGGGGTCAGCCGCATCGCCCGCGTGGAACGTTCGAACAGGCGCACCCCGAGCTGGGCTTCCAGGCGCTTCAGCGTCGCACTGGCGGCCGCCGGCGTGATCCCCAGCGCGCGTGCGGCGCCGGTCAGGCTGCCGGTACGCGCGGTCTGCACGAGCACCCGCAGGTCGCCAAGATTTTCAATCAACATTTGAATATGAATTCAATCATGTTGGCTTATCAATTCTAGCTTGAATTCCTAGAGTGCAGTCCTCCACCCGCACCACGCCGAGGACGCACCGCCATGAAAGCCGTTGGTTATCGCCACAACCTGCCCATTACCGACGCCCGCGCCCTGGAGGACGTCGAACTGCCCACCCCGGCCTACGGCCCACGCGATCTCCTGGTGCGGGTCAAGGCCATCTCCGTCAATCCGGTCGATACCAAGATCCGCCAGGGCCGCAAGCCGGCCGACGGCCAGGTCGAGGTCCTGGGCTGGGACGCGGTGGGCGTGGTCGAAGCCGTGGGCAGCGGGGTCACCCTGTTTGCGCCAGGCGACCGGGTCTATTACGCAGGCGCGATCAACCGCCCGGGCACCAACGCCGAACTGCACGCGGTGGACGAACGCATCGTCGCCCGCGCGCCGCGCTCGCTCGACGATGCCGCCGCGGCGGCCCTGCCGCTGACCGCGATCACCGCCTACGAACTGCTGTTCGACCGCCTGCGCGTTCCCAGAGGCGGCGGCGCCGGCCAGACACTGCTGGTCGTCGGCGGTGCCGGCGGCGTCGGCTCGATCCTGATCCAGCTGGCCCGCCAGCTCACGCAGCTGCGGATCGTCGCCACCGCCTCGCGGCCGGAAACCCGGCAGTGGTGCCTGGAGCTGGGCGCGCATGCGGTGATCGACCATCGCCAGCCGCTGTCCACCGCGCTCAGGGCCGCCGGCATCCACCAGGTCGACGCCGTCGCCGCCCTGACCCGCACCGGCGAGCACTTCGCGGAAATCGTCGAGAGCCTCAAGCCGCAGGGCGCCATGGCGGTGATCGACGACGAGCCGCTGGACGTCATGCAGCTGAAGCTGAAGTCGATCTCGCTGCACTGGGAGCTGATGTTCACCCGGCCGCTGTTCGAAACGCCCGACATGGACGAGCAGGGCCGGCTGCTTGCCGAAGTGGCCGCGCTGGTGGACGCCGGCCGGATCCGCAGCACGGTCAACCACCGGCTGGGCACCATCAACGCCGGGAACCTGCGCCGCGCGCATGCGCTGATCGAGAGCGGCAAGGCGCAGGGCAAGGTGGTGCTGGCCGGCTTCTGAGGGAGGACGCACATGGACAACACCCGCGCCCCGTTCGCTGCCGCCCTGGCGCTGGCAGCGCTGATGACCGCGGCATCGCCGCTCCGCGCCGCGCCGGATGCCGGGTCCGCGGCCACCGTCGCGCCGCGCGCCGCGGCACAGCCGCCGGTCGTCGTGCGCCAGAACGACCGCATGCCCTGGAACGCGGTCGTCGTCGACGGCAATGGCCGTTTCATCGTCGGCTCGCCGCGATGGACGGCCAACGGCGACACGCGCCCGGCCGTGGCCATCGCCCGCGAAGACGGCACCCTGGTCCCCTACCCGGACGCGGCCTGGAACAGCTGGGCACCGGGCAGGGAAGCGGCCGGCGTGCTGGTCAGCGTCAATGCCATCCACCAGGACGCGCAAGGCGGCCTGTGGATCGTCGACAGCGGCGCCCCGGAGTTCGGCGGCGAACCGGTGCGGCACGGCCCCAAGGTGGTCCACGTCGATCCCCGCACCGACACGGTGGTCCGCACCTACCTGATCCCGGACGAGGCGATCCGGGCACACAGCTACGTCGACGACATACGCATCCACGGCAGGCATGCGTACCTGACCGACGCGGGCGAAGGCGCGGTCCTGGTGCTGGACCTGGAGGACGGCCGCGTCCGCCGCCGCTTCGACGGCCAGCCGTTCGTCCGCGCCCGCGCGGGCGACACGATCGAGGTCGCCGGCAAGGTCCTGCGCGGCGGCGACGGCAAGCCGCTGCAGGTCAACGCGGATCCGCTGGAACTGAGCCCGGACGGCCAGGTGCTGTATTTCGGCCCGCTGTCCGGCCCGCTGTCACAGATCCAGACGCGCTACCTGGACGACGACGACATCGACGACGAAGCGCTGGCACGCCTGGTGCGTCCGTGGTTCGGGATCCCGCCGGTGGGCGGGACGGCCATGGCGGCGGACGGCAGCCTGTACTACACGCGGTTGGCGGACAACACGCTGGTGGTGCGGCGTCCGGACGGCACGACCGCGCCGGTCGTGCGCGACCGGCGCCTGCGCTGGGCCGATGCACCGTTCCTGGACGGCAAGGGACACATCTACCTGCCGGCCGCGCAGATCGACGGCGCCGCGCCGTTCAACGACGGCACCTCAACCATGCAGCCGCCGTTCGAGGTGCTCCGCGTCGATCTCCCGGACGCCGTGCCCCGCGCCCCCGGCTCCCCCTGAGCACCCCGCCCGCAGCGCCCCTCCCCCTCCTCCGCTGCGCGGCACGCTCCACCACACCCTGCCCCACGACCAGACCGGAGTCCCCCATGGCCGCCTACGTCGTATTCACCCGCGAACAAACCCTGGATCCGCAAGCACTGGCGACCTACGCCCAGGCACCGGACAAGCTCACCGGCCACCCCGTCACCGTGCGGGTGGGCTACGGCGAATTCGAAATGCTGGAAGGAGCGCCCATCGAAGGGGCCGTCATCCTCGAGTTCCCCGACATGGATGCGGCCCGTGCCTGGTATCACGGCGACGCCTACCAGGCGATCGCCCGCCACCGCTTCCGGGGAGCGCGGTACCGCGCCTTCATCGTCCAGGGCACCTGAGGAGCCACGCCCATGCCGGCGAACGCAGCAAGGCACCGGGCGCCATCGCCAGCAGGCGCCCGCTCACCACGCCGCGGCGGCTTTCCGGTCCGCCGCGACGAGCGGCAGGAAGATCGTGTCGAGGATCTCGGCGATGACCGCCGCGGGCACTGGCTTGAGCGTCATGAGCGCTTCGTGGCTCACCAGCTCCAGGGGCAGCGCGATGCGGCGGGCGGTCAGCTTGCGCGGATCGATCTCGCCGCGGCGGATGCCCCGCTCGAGGATGTCGTCGATCACCGGGCGGGTCCCCAGCTGCTCGTGCAGCGCCTTGCGCAGGTCGGCCACGCTGGAACTCGTCTCGATGAAGTAGTCCCTCATGCCGAACAGCACGCGGGCGATGGTGATCGCGCGGCGATCGGATACCTCGCGCAGGAACCGCACCAGTTCCGCGCGGACGTTGCCCAGGTCCGGCACCCGGATCGGGTTCTGCGCGATGTAATGGCGCATGGCCGCGACCGCCAGGTCCGCGCTGCCCGCCCAGCGACGGGACAGGACCGGGCGGCTGGTGCCGGCACGCCGGGCCACCCCTTCCAGGGTGAAACCCGCGTAGCCGTTGTCGATCAGTTCGGCCCAGGCAGCCTCGAGGATCGCCTCGTCCAGCGCCGCGCCGCGCCTGCGGGAATTGGTCGTCATGCCCCTACTCTGCCACACAAGATACATGGACGCATCTTGTTGACGCACCCGATCCATCGTCAATACGATGCATGCATGCATCTTAACTAGAAGGTACTCCGATGTCTGGCACCAAGGTTCCCCGCAGGAAGATCCTGGTCTCCGGCGCGAGCATCGCCGGCCCGGCGCTGGCGTACTGGCTGCACCGGTACGGCTTCGAGGTTTCGGTCGTCGAGCGCGCCAAGGGGTTCCGCGCCGGGGGGTATCCCATCGACGTGAGGGGCACGGCGGTCGACGTGGTCGAGCGCATGGGGCTGCTCCCGCGGCTGCGCGCCGCCCAGGTGGAAGTGCGCAAGCTCACCTTCGTCGACGGCGACGGGACCGCCATCGCCACCCTGGCGCCCGGGGCGGTGACGGGCAGCGTGCCCGGCCGCGACCTGGAGCTGCCGCGCGGAGCGCTGACGGCGCTGCTCCACCAGGCAACCCGGGAAAAAGGCATCCGCTACCGCTTCAACGATGCGATCGACGTCCTGATGGACGACGGCAAGGGCATCGACGTGTGGTTCCACAGCGGCGCCCGGGAACGCTTCGATGCCGTCATCGGCGCCGACGGCCTGCACTCCCGGACCCGCGCCCTGGTGTTCGGCCCGGAGGAGAAGTTCAATCACTACCTCGGGCGCTGCTTCAACCTGTTCTCGATGCCCAACCACGCCGGGTACGCCCACGAGAGCGTCAGCTACGCCGCCCCGGGCCGGATGGCCGGGATCTACGCGACCGGCGACAACGCGGTCCTGCATGCGTTCCTCACCTTCGCCAGCGACAAGCCGCCGTTCCGCTCGCATGGCGACGTGGACATGCAACGCAAGCGCACGGCCGAGGTGTTCGCGAACGACGGCTGGGAGGTGCCGCGCCTGGTCGAGGCGATGCAGAAGGCGAACGACCTGTTCTTCGACACCGTCAGCCAGATCCGCATGCCACGCTGGTCCTCCGGGCGCGTGGCGCTGGTCGGCGACGCCGCCTACGCGCCCTCGTTCCTGTCGGGACAGGGCACCAGCCTCGCCCTGGTCGGAGCCTACGTCCTCGCCGGGGAGCTGGCGTCCCAGCCCGACGCGGAAGCGGCCTTCGCGGCCTATGAACGCGCGCTCCGGCCCTACGTCGAGGCCAACCAGGCGCTGGCGACCGATGGCGAACCGATCCTGCTGCCGCGCACCCGGGAGGAGCTGGAACACCGTAACCGCAGGCTGGCCGCCGGCCACTTCGCGCCGGGCGGCGGCGACCATGCGGCCAGGCACCGCAAGGCCCACGGCCTGCTCGAGCTGCCGGACTACGTCGCCGTGCTCGGCCTGGGCGGATAAGGCGGGCCTCGCCGGAACGCGGCCGCTGGATGAAAAAAAGCGCCGGACGATGTCCGGCGCTTTTCCCTTCCACGCTTCCGCGCCGGCTCCCGGACGCGCACGGCACGCCCGGGCCCGGCGGCGGCGGATCAGCCCAGCAGGTGGGCGACGCCGGCGCGCTCTTCTTCCAGCTCGGCCAGGGTCTTGTCGATGGCCTTCTGGCTGAACTCGTCGATCGGCAGGTCCTTGACGATGGTGTACTTGCCGTTCTCGGTGGTCACCGGGAAGCCGAAGATCACGCCCTCCGGGATGCCGTAGGAGCCGTCGGACGGGATGCCCATGGTCACCCACTTGCCGTTGCTGCCCAGCACCCAGTCGCGGATGTGGTCGATGGCGGCGTTGGCGGCCGAGGCGGCCGAGGACAGGCCGCGGGCCTCGATGATGGCGGCGCCGCGCTTGCCGACCTTCGGGATGAACTCGTTGGCGTTCCAGTCGGCGTCGTTGATCTTGTCCTTCAGCGACTCGCCCTTGACCGTGGCGAAGCGGTAGTCCGGGTACATGGTCGGGCTGTGGTTGCCCCACACCACCAGCTTCTCGATGTCGCCGACGGCGACGTTGGCCTTGGCGGCCAGCTGGCTCAGCGCGCGGTTGTGGTCCAGGCGCAGCATCGCGGTGAAGTTCTCCTTCGGCAGGTCGGGGGCGGACTTCATGGCGATGTAGGCGTTGGTGTTGGCCGGGTTGCCGACCACCAGCACCTTGACGTCGCGCTTGGCGACCTTGTTCAGCGCGGCACCCTGGGCGGTGAAGATCTTGGCGTTCTCCAGCAGCAGGTCCTTGCGCTCCATGCCCGGGCCGCGCGGACGCGCGCCGACCAGCAGGGCCACGTCGGCGTCCTTGAACGCCACTTCCGGATCGTCGGTGCCGATGATGCCGGCCAGCAGCGGGAACGCGCAGTCCTCCAGCTCCATGATCACGCCCTTCAGCGCGGCCTGGGCCTTCTCCATCGGCAGCTCCAGCAGCTGCAGGATCACGGGCTGGTCCTTGCCCAGCATCTCGCCGGAAGCGATGCGGAACAGCAGGGCATAGCCAATCTGGCCGGCGGCACCGGTCACGGCAACTCGAACGGGGGTCTTCATCGGTGGAGGTCCTTCGGTGTGTGTTGCGGGTAATGGAAAGGCGTCGCCGGCGTGACCGTGCGGCGCCGCGCAGGTTAATAGACGTCGTCGCCCAGCGGGGTAAGCCTTTGGTCCAAGGCGGCGGGGTCGTAGCCGTGGACCACGGCCTGGCCGACCACGGTGACCGGGACGCCGCGCGCGCCCAGCGCGCGCATGGCCAGCCCGCCCTCTTCCCGGTCGACGTCCAGCACGCGGTAGGGCACGCCGGCACGCTCGAATTCGCTGCGCTGGCGGCGGCAGTAGCCGCACCAGTCGGCGGCCAGCATCACGATGCCGGCCTCGCCGGTCAGCCGCCGCGGATCGTCCGGATGCAGCTCCGCCGGGGCTTTCGACCACCAGGCGTACAGGCCGCCGGCCAGGCCGATGACCAACAGTAAGCCGAGGATGCGCATGGGAATCCGTCGCTCAGGGACCGCGGATTTTACCACGCGGCCCCGGGCCGGCCCCGGACGCTGCCAATCGCAACCATTGGCGCAAACTCTCGTGCGGCGGGGCGCGAAGGGGCCGCCGCGCGGCCCCGCGGGTGGATCAGGCGCTCAGGTAGCGGTTCCACTCGGCCACGCGGTCGGCCTTGGCGGCCAGCACCGCCTCGGCGTCGCCCTCGATCTTCACCGAGTTGATCGTGTCGCCCTGGGCGATGGCGTCCACCACTTCCATGCCCTCGGTCACCTTGCCGAACACGGTGTGGCGGCCGTCCAGCCAGTCGGTCTTCACATGGGTGATGAAGAACTGGCTGCCGTTGGTGTTGGGGCCGGCATTGGCCATGGACAGCACGCCGCGCTCGTGCGGCACGCCGTTGCTGGTCTCGTCCTCGAAGCGGTAGCCCGGGCCGCCGCGGCCGGTGCCCTCGGGGCAGCCGCCCTGGATCATGAAATCGGCGATCACGCGGTGGAAATTCAGGCCGTCGTAGAAACCGCGCCGGGCGAGGTTGACGAAATTGGCCACGGTGAGGGGGGCCTTGTCGGCCAGCAGGTCCACCTTGATCACGCCCTTGGCGGTGTCGAAGACGGCAGTCACGGTCATTGGTTCATCTCCAGGCGCCCGGATCGGGCCATTGACCGGGTATAATAGCCCGTTCGTCCGCCCCATCCTTCCGCGCCCTGTCCAGCTCCTGGCAGCCGGGTGCGGCTTTCCCGATCCCAGAAAACATGTCCATCGAAAACCTGCGCAATATCGCCATCGTCGCCCACGTCGACCATGGCAAGACCACCCTCGTCGACCAGCTGCTGAAGCAGTCCGGCACCTTCAGCGAACGCACCCAGCTGGGCGAGCGCGTGATGGACAGCAACGACCAGGAAAAGGAACGCGGCATCACCATCCTGGCCAAGAACACCGCCATCAACTGGAACGGCAACCGCATCAACATCGTCGATACCCCCGGGCACGCGGACTTCGGCGGCGAGGTGGAGCGGGTGCTGTCGATGGTGGACTCGGTGCTGCTGCTGGTGGACGCGATGGACGGCCCGATGCCGCAGACCCGCTTCGTGACCCAGAAGGCCTTCGCGATGGGCTTCAAGCCGATCGTGGTGGTCAACAAGATCGACCGCCCCGGTGCGCGCCCCGACTGGGTCGTCGAGCAGGTGTGGGACCTGTTCGACCGCCTCGGCGCGACCGAGGAGCAGATGGACTTCCCGATCGTCTATGCCTCGGCGCTCAATGGCTACGCCAGCCTCGACCCGGAGGCCCGCAGCGGCGACATGACCCCGCTGTACGAGGCGATCATGGAGCACGTCAACCCGCCGCAGGTCGACCTGGAAGGCCCGTTCCAGATGCGCATCAGCCAGCTGGACTACAACAGCTACGTCGGCCTGATCGGCATCGGCCGCATCCAGCGCGGCCGCGTGCGCCCGAACATGCCGGTGGCGATCGTCGACCGCGAGGGCAAGAAGCGCCAGGGCAAGGTGCTGCAGGTGCTGGGCTTCCTGGGCCTGGAGCGGCACGAGGTGGCCGAGGCGCAGGCCGGTGACATCGTCGCCATCTCCGGCATCGAGGGCCTGGGAATCTCCGACACCATCACCGACCCGTCCGCGCCGGAGGCGCTGCCGGCGCTGAGCGTGGACGAGCCAACCATCTCGATGACCTTCCAGGTCAACAACTCGCCGTTCGCCGGCAACAAGGATTTCTCCGGCGGCAAGTTCCTCACCAGCCGCCAGATCCGCGAGCGCCTGGTCCGCGAGACCCTGCACAACGTCGCCCTGCGCGTGGAGGACACCGAGGACCCGGACCGCTTCAAGGTCTCCGGCCGCGGCGAGCTGCACCTGTCGGTGCTGATCGAGACCATGCGCCGCGAGGGCTACGAGCTGGGCGTGTCGCGCCCGGAGGTGATCATCAAGGAGATCGACGGCCAGATGATGGAGCCGTACGAGCAGCTGGTGGTCGACGTGGAGGAGGAGCACCAGGGCGGCGTGATGGAGAAGCTGGGCATCCGCAAGGGCCAGCTGCGCAACATGGAGCTGGACGGCAAGGGCCGCGTGCGCCTGGACTACATGATCCCGGCGCGCGGCCTGATCGGCTTCCAGAGCGAGTTCAAGACCCTGACCTCCGGCTCGGGCCTGATGTTCCACATCTTCGACCACTACGGCCCGAAGCAGGAAGGCGCGATCGCCAAGCGCCCCAACGGCGTGATGATCTCCAACGGCCAGGGCAAGGCCCCGGGCTACGCGCTGATGGGCCTGCAGGAGCGTGGCCGCCTGCTGATCGACGCCGGCGAGGACATCTACGAGGGCATGCTGGTCGGCATCCACGCCAAGGACAACGACCTGACCGTCAACGCCCTGCGCGAGAAGCAGCTGACCAACATCCGCGCCGCCGGCAAGGACGACGCCATCTCGCTGACCCCGCCGATCCGCATGTCGCTGGAGCAGGCGCTGGAGTTCATCGAGGAGGACGAGCTGGTCGAGGTCACGCCCAAGGCCATCCGCCTGCGCAAGAAGCTGCTGACCGAGAGCGACCGCAAGCGCGCCTCGCGCTCGGCCTGAGGTCCTGCCCCGGGGCGTGCCCGCCGCGCCCCGTATGGATTGCGAAACGCCGGCCCCTCGCCGGCGTTTCGCGTTTGCGGGCCGGCGCGCGCGCCGCTAGGCTGCGCGGGGCCAAACCGGGGGAATTGCCGATGCCTGCACTGCGGATCGTGATGGCGGCCATGCTGGCCGCGCTGGGAGCCGGCTGCGCCGCCGACGCGGCCCGGCCGGAAGCGGAGTTCGCCCATGCCGAGGCCGGGATCCGGCAGCTGCAGGAGGCCATGGCCAGCGGCCGCACCAGCAGCCAGGAACTGGTGCGGGCCTACCAGGCGCGGATCGAGGCGCTGGACCGCAACGGGCCGCGGCTCAACGCCTACATCGCGCTCAACCCGGACGCGCTGGCCGAGGCCGCGGCGCTGGACGCCGAGCGCCGCGCCGGGCGCGTGCGCGGGCCGCTGCACGGCATCCCGGTGGTGCTCAAGGACAACATCGACGCCACGCCGATGGCCACCACCGCCGGCAGCCTGGCGTTGCGGGACCTGCGCCCGCGGCGCGACGCCTTCCTGGTCCAGCGCCTGCGCCAGGCCGGCGCGGTGATCCTGGGCAAGGCCAACCTCAGCGAGTGGGCCAACTTCCGTTCCACCCGCTCCATTTCCGGCTGGAGCTCGGCCGGCGGCCAGGCGCGCAATCCCTATGCGCCGGACCGCTCGCCCTGCGGCTCCAGCTCCGGCACCGCGGTGGCGGTGGCCGCCAACCTCGCGGTGGTCGGCATCGGCACCGAAACCGACGGCAGCATCCTCTGCCCGGCGGCGGTCACCGGCATCGTCGGGCTCAAGCCCACCGTCGGCCTGGTCAGCCGCGACGGCATCGTGCCGATCGCGCACAGCCAGGACACCGCCGGCCCGATGGCGCGCACGGTCGAGGACGCGGCCCTGGTGCTGGCGGCCATCGCCGGCGCCGACCCGGCCGACCCGGCCAGCGCCGCGATCGCCGGCTCCGGCTCCGACTACGCCGCGCAGCTGGACGGCACCGGGGTCGTGCGCGGCCTGCGCATCGGCCTGCTGCGCAAGCACGTGGAGGATGTCTCGCCCGCGGCCGCGGCGGCCACCACCGCGGCCATGGAAGTGCTGCGCGCGGCCGGCGCCACCGTGGTCGAGGTCGACCTGCCGACCGAGGGCCAGTGGAAGAAGGACGAGTTCCAGGTCCTGCTGCACGAGTTCCATGCCGGCCTGGAGCGCTACCTGCGCGAACACGACGCGCCGCTGCAGACCCTGGAGGCGCTGATGGCGTTCAACCGCGAGCACGCCGACGCGGTGATGCCACTGTTCGGCCAGGAGCTGTTCGAGCAGGCGGCCGCCACCGGCGGCCTGGACGACCCGGGCTACCTGGCCGCGCGCGAGCGAGCCCGCCGCCTGGCCGGGCCCGAAGGCATCGATGCGACCCTGCGCGCGCACCAGCTCGACGTGCTGGTCGCGCCGGTCACCGACGCGGCCTGGAAGATCGAGGCCGGCGGCGATCCGGACGTGGCGGCCAGCTACAGCGCCGCCGCGGTGGCCGGCTATCCCTCGCTCACCGTGCCCATGGGCGAGGCCGGCGGACTGCCGCTGGGCCTGGGCTTCTACGGCCCGGCCTGGAGCGAGGCGCGCCTGCTGCGCATCGGCCACGCCTTCGAATCCCTGCTGCGGGCGCGCCGCGCCCCCAAACTGCAGGACGCAGCCGCGGCGCGCTGATCAGGCCGGCGCCGGCGGCTCGACCACCGCCTCGCCGTCCTCGGCGCGCGGCGAATCGGGCACGTCCGGCGGGGCCTGGTAGCGGCCGCGCTGCGGCGCTTCGTCGCGGTCGATCTGCGCGCGCAGCCGCGGCAACGCGTAGGGATGGTGGCGGACGAGGAAGTCGATCATCCGCTCGCGCACCGCGCAGCGCAGGTCGAAGGCCTCGCCGGAATCGCGGGCGCTCACCAGCAGGCGCACCTGCATCACGTGCTCGCCGGTCTCGGTGACCTGGGCGATGCACACCCGCCCGTCCCAGCGCGGGTCCTCGTTGCAGATGCGCTGCAGCTCGGTGCGCACCTCCTCCATCGGCGTGCGGTAGTCCAGCCACAGGAAGGCGGTGCCGAGCATCTGCGCGGTGCGCCGGGTCCAGTTCTGGAACGGGTTCTCGATGAACCACGACAGCGGCACCACCATGCGCCGCTCGTCCCAGATGCGCACCACCACGTAGGTGCTGGTGATCTCCTCGATCCGGCCCCATTCCCCTTCCACGATCACCACGTCGTCCAGGCGGATGGGCTGGGCCAGGGCGATCTGCAGGCCGGCGATCAGGTTGCCGAACACCGGGCGCGCGGCGATGCCGGCGACCAGGCCGGCGATGCCCGCCGAGGCCAACAGGGTGGCCCCGACCTGGCGCACCGCCGGGAAGGTCATCAGCGCCAGTGCGGCACCGAGCAGGATGATCCCGCCCTGCACCACCCGGCTCAGCACCCGGGTCTGGGTCTGGATCCGGCGCGCGTGCAGGTTGTCTGCGACTTCCATCGGGTTGTGGCGCAGGATCGAGGCCTCGACCGCGCCGACGATGCGCACCAGCAGCCAGGTGAAGCAGCCGAACACGGCCAGGCGCAACAGGTGCAGCCAGTTGGCCAGGTGCTCCTCCGGCATCGGCACCGCGCGCAGGGCCTGGCCGAGGAAGATCAGCGGCAGGGCGAAGGCCAGCGGCAGGATCACCGCGTGCGCCACCCGTGCGCGGCTGGAGTCCTTCAGCGCGATGCGCCGCGCGTAGCGGCGCAGCACGTAGTGCACCAGCAGGCCCAGCAGCAGGGCCGCGCCGATCGGGATGGCGTAAGCGGCGGCCAGGCGCCAGTCGGGCACCGGCACGCCGGCGATCAGGAAGTGCGGATCGGGCATCTGTCTGCTCCTCGCGTTGCCGTGAGTGGCAGCCATGCCGTGCGGTGTTCCGTGGCATGGCGCACCGGTCGATGCCCCATGCTGCCGATGCCGGCGTGAGGAGCGCGCAAGCGCGCCCCACGCGGCCCTGCCCGAGCCGCGGCGTCAGCCGCGCGCTTCGGCGGCGCGCTGCTGGCCCTGCTTGCGCACGATCGCCATGGCGATCTCCAGCGACTGCTCGTAGTTCAGGCGCGGGTCGACGGTGGAGCGGTAGGCGCGCTCCAGGTCGGCGTCCTTGAGTTCGCGCGCCCCGCCGGTGCACTCGGTGACGTCCTCGCCGGTCAGCTCCAGGTGCACGCCGCCCAGACGGGTACCGGCCGCGGCGTGCAGGTCGAAGCTCTGCTCCACCTCGCTGAGGATGTTGGCGAAGCGCCGGGTCTTGTAGCCGTTGCTGGTGCTCTCGGTGTTGCCGTGCATGGCGTCGCACACCCACAGCACGCGGCGGCCGTCGCGCCTGACCGCCTCCAGCAGCGGCGGCAGTTTCCCGGCGATCTGGGCCGCGCCCATGCGGTGGATGAAGGTCAGCCGGCCCGGCTCGTCCTCGGGGTTGAGCACGTCGATCAGGCGCAGCAGCTGGTCCGGCTGCACCGAGGGGCCGACCTTGATCGCGATCGGGTTGCGGATGCCGCGGAAGTACTCCACGTGCGCGCCGTCCAGCGCGGCGGTGCGCATGCCGATCCACGGGAAGTGGGTGGACAGGTTGAACCAGCCGTGCTGCCGCGGCACCTGGCGGGTCAGCGCCTCCTCGTACGGCAGCAGCAGCGCCTCGTGCGAGGTGTAGAAGTCGATGCGGTTGAGGTTGTGCACCTCGGCCCCGGCCAGGGTCTCCATGAAGCGCACCGCGTCGCCGATGGAGTTGACCATCTTCTGGTAGTCCTCGGCCAGCGGCGAGCAGCGCACCCAGCTGAGGTTCCAGTACTCCGGGTGGTGCAGGTCGGCGAAGCCGCCGTCGATCAGGGCGCGCACGAAGTTCATGGTCATCGCCGAGCGCGCGTGCGCGGTCAGCATGCGCTGCGGGTCGGGCACGCGCGCCTGCGCGGTGAACTCCGGGCCGTTGACCACGTCGCCGCGGTAGCTGGGCAGGCTGACCTCGCCGCGGGTCTCCATGTCCGCAGAGCGCGGCTTGGCGTACTGGCCCGCGAAGCGGCCGACGCGCACCACCGGCAGGCGCAGGCCGTGCACCAGCACCAGGCTCATCTGCAGCAGCACCTTGAGCCGGTTGGAAATGGTGCCGGACTCGCAGTCGGCGAAGTTCTCGGCGCAGTCGCCGCCCTGCAGCAGGAAGCGCTTGCCCTCCTGGGCCTCGGCCAGTTGGCGCTTGAGCGCCAGGATCTCCCAGGAGGTCACCAGCGGCGGCAGGTGGCGCAGTTCGGCCAGCGCCCGCTCCAGCGCCGCCTGGTCCGGGTAGGTCGGCATCTGCAGCGCCGGCCGGGTGCGCCAGCTGTCCGGGGTCCAGCCACCGGACAGGTCGACGGGATGCAGGTTGCGTTCGGGGGTGCTCATGGCGGGTTACCGGAAGGAAGGGAAAGGGCCGGGTTTCAGTAGCGGCTGCGGCCGCGCGGTCGGCGCAGCGCCGCCAGCAGGCCCCAGGCGGTCAGCAGCACGAAGCAGGCCAGGCTCCACGCCGGCATGCCCAGGCCGAGGAAGGTCCAGTCCACGTCGCCGCAGTTGCCGGTGCCGGTCAGCACCCGGCGCACCAGCTGCAGCGGCCCCATGGTCTCCTGCAGGAAGGACAGCGGCGGCCCGCAGGACGGGGCTAGTTCCGGCGGTAGGTTCTGCAGCCATACGTGGCGCCCGGCGATGCCGGCGCCGACCGCGCCGACCGCCAGCAGCAGCACGCCGTACACGCGGCGGGCACCGATGCCCTTGGGCGCGTGCAGGCCGCCGACCAGGAACACCAGGGCCAGCGCGGCGAAGGCCAGGCGCTGGAAGATGCACAGCGGGCACGGCTCCAGCCCCTGGTAGAGCTGGGTGTAGATCGCGTAGGCCAGCAGCGCGGCGCAGGCCAGGAAGCCTGCGAGGAAACGGGCGCGAAAGCTCCAGTCGAACGGATTCATCGGGCACGGCCAGGAAAGATTGGGCCGATTATTCCGCATCGCGGCCGCGAACAGGAAAAAGGGTGACAGCTGAAACGGAAAACCCCGGCCGGGGCCGGGGTTCTCGGTTCGCTCGCTACGCCGGGATTACTCGGCGGCAGCCTCGGGACGGTCGACCAGTTCGACGTACGCCATCGGGGCGTTGTCGCCGGCGCGGAAGCCGCACTTGAGGATGCGCAGGTAGCCACCCGGACGGCTCTGGTAGCGCGGGCCGAACTTGGTGAACAGGTTGCCGACCGCTTCCTTGTCGCGCAGGCGGGCGAAGGCCAGGCGGCGGTTGGCGACCGAGTCGACCTTGGCCAGGGTGATCAGCGGCTCGGCGACGCGGCGCAGTTCCTTGGCCTTGGGCAGGGTGGTCTTGATCAGCTCGTGCTTGAACAGCGAGGCGGCCATGTTGCGGAACATGGCTTCGCGGTGCGAGCTGGTGCGGTTGAACTTGCGGCCGGCTTTCTGGTGGCGCATGGCGGTTTGTCCTTATCGATGAATGTTGGGTCTTTGTACTTCGCTGTCGCCATCCCTGGCGCTGGAACATCGGACTGCGCTGGCCCTACCGGCCTCCCTGGCCGGAAAGTCGCCGCGGACCTTAAGGGTCCGTCGGCGCTGTTGCCCCGTCGCCGGGGCCGTCTTGCGGTACTGCGGGTATTGCTGCGGCAACGGCCGGCGCCCATAGGGACGCCAGCCGTCGCCAGGCTCGTCAGCCGAGCATGCCGTGGGCGGCGACGCCGGCCGGCGGCCAGTTCTCCAGCTTCATGCCGAGCGAAAGGCCGCGCTGGGCAAGCACTTCCTTGATCTCGGTGAGCGACTTCTTGCCCAGGTTCGGGGTCTTGAGCAGCTCGACCTCGGTCTTCTGGATCAGGTCGCCGATGTAGTAGATGCTCTCGGCCTTCAGGCAGTTGGCCGAACGCACGGTCAGCTCCAGGTCGTCGATCGGGCGCAGCAGCACCGGGTCGATGCCGGTCTGGGCCGGCTTGGCCGCACCGCGGTCGCGGTGGGTGAAGTCGCCGAACACCGACAGCTGGTCGCTCAGGATGTCGGCGGCGGTGCGCACGGCTTCCTCGGCGTCGATGGTGCCGTTGGTCTCGATGTCGATGACCAGCTTGTCCAGGTCGGTGCGCTGCTCGACGCGCGCGGCTTCGACCGAGTAGGCGACGCGACGGACCGGCGAGAACGAGGCGTCCAGGACCAGGCGGCCGATCGCGCGGCTCTCCTCGTCCGGGCGGCGGCGCGAGGTGGCCGGCTGGTAGCCCAGGCCGCGCTCCACCTTCAGCCGCATGTTCAGCGCGGTGTCCTTGGTCAGGTGGCAGATGACGTGGTCGGGGTTGATGATCTCGACGCTGTGGTCGGTCTTGATGTCGCCGGCGGTGACCACGCCCGGGCCCTGCTTGTTCAGGGTCAGGGTGGTGCTCTCGCCGCTATGCATGCGGATGGCGACATCCTTCAGGTTCAGCAGGACTTCCAGCACGTCCTCCTGCAGGCCCTCGACCGTGGTGTACTCGTGCAGCACGCCGTCGATCTCGACCTCGGTAATCGCGAAGCCCGGGATCGAGGACAGCAGCACGCGGCGCAGGGCGTTGCCCAGCGTGTGCCCGTAGCCGCGCTCCAGCGGCTCGATCACGATCTTGGCGCGATTGCCATTGAGGCGTTCGATCTGCGGTCCGCGCGGACGCAGGACCTGGTTGGCGGTAACCGTCATGTTGCGGATTCTCCTGCAATGGACCGACGATCCGGAGGCGCCGGCCCTGGTGTGTGGCCCCTTATCCGGGGACGGCCGGAAGGCGGGGCGACGCGATCCGGCCGGTGGTGGGATGCGGCGCCGCGCCCCGGAGGGCGCGGCTGCCTGCCACTACTTGTTACTTCGAGTACAGCTCGACGATCAGCGCTTCGTTGATGTCGGCCGGCAGGTCGGCCCGGTCAGGCACGGCCTTGAACACGCCGGAGAACTTCTTGGCGTCGACCTCGATCCACGACGGGGTCAGGTCGTGCTGCTCGGCGATGGCCAGGGCCTCCTGGACGCGCAGCTGCTTCTGCGCCTTCTCGGACAGGGCGATCGAGTCGCCGGCCTTGACCTGGTACGACGGCAGGTTCACCGGCTTGCCGTTGACCAGCACGCCGCGGTGCGAGACCAGCTGGCGGGCCGAGGGACGGGTCACCGCGAAGCCCATGCGGTAGACGACGTTGTCCAGGCGGGTTTCCAGCAGCTGCAGGAGGTTCTCGCCGGTGTTGCCCTTCTTGGTCGAGGCCTTCTTGTAGTAGTTGCGGAACTGGCGCTCCAGCAGGCCGTAGATGCGCTTGACCTTCTGCTTCTCGCGCAGCTGGGTGGCGTAGTCGGACAGCTTGCCCTTGCGCGCGGCGCCGTGCTGGCCGGGCTTTTGCTCCAGCTTGCACTTGGAGTCCAGCGCACGGGCCGGGCTCTTGAGGGACAGGTCGGCGCCTTCGCGGCGCGCGAGCTTGCAGGTAGGACCGATATAACGAGCCATTTCTTATCGCCCCCTTAGACGCGACGCTTCTTCGGCGGACGGCACCCGTTGTGCGGGATCGGCGTCACGTCGATGATGTTGGTGATCTTGTAGCCCACGTTGTTCAGCGAGCGCACGGCGGACTCGCGGCCCGGGCCCGGGCCCTTGATGCGGACTTCCAGCGACTTCACGCCGTAGTCGAGCGCGGCCTTGCCGGCCTTCTCGGCGGCGACCTGCGCGGCGAACGGGGTCGACTTGCGCGAACCGCGGAAACCCGCGCCGCCCGAAGTCGCCCACGACAGCGCGTTGCCCTGGCGATCGGTGATGGTGACGATGGTGTTGTTGAAAGAAGCGTGGACGTGGGCGATGCCGTCGGTGACGACGCGCTTGATCTTCTTCTTGGTCTTGGCAGCAGCTGGCTTGGCCATGGTTGTCTAGTCCCTTACTTCCGGATCGCCTTGCGCGGACCCTTGCGGGTGCGGGCGTTGGTACGGGTGCGCTGGCCACGCAGCGGCAGGCCGCGGCGGTGACGCAGGCCGCGGTAGCAGCCCAGGTCCATCAGTCGCTTGATGGCGATGCCGACTTCGCGGCGCAGGTCGCCTTCGACGATGTACTTGCCGACTTCGGCGCGCAGGCGCTCGACTTCCGGCTCGGACAGGTCACGGATCTTGGTCGTCGGGGCCACGTTGGCGGCCTCGCAAACCTTCTTCGACCGGGTGCGGCCGATGCCATAGATGCTCTGCAACCCCACCCAGACGTGCTTGTGGGTCGGCAGGTTGACGCCTGCAATACGCGCCATGACGCGATCTCCAAACTTGATGGGTCGGGGTCGCCCAGGGGCACGCCCGACAGGAATGGTTCAAAAGTGAACAGCGAATTCTATCAATGTCCCGGATTGCTTGGAAGTCCAAGGCCTTGCGACCCTGAACCCGGCATGGGGAGTGTGCCCATGCTCCGGCGCCGGACCCCGCTGGCCCCGGTTTCCCGGGACCGGCCGCGCTACTCCAGCGCGGCACCGCAAGGTCTCACCCGCGCGCGAGACGTCGCACGGGCCGCCCATTTCTGGAAGGTCCGGCCCGTGGGGCCGGCCTGCCGGCGGAATGGGTCCGCCGGACTTGGAAATCTTGCCGCTCAGCCGCGCGGCAGGCCGCGCGTGCCACCCTTGAGGTTGGCCTTCTTCAGCAGGCTCTCGTACTGGTGCGACATCAGGTGGGCCTGGACCTGCGCAATGAAGTCCATGACCACGACCACGACGATCAGCAGCGAGGTGCCGCCGAAGTAGAACGAGGTGCCCAGCTGGGTACGCATCAGCTCCGGCAGGAGGCAGACGATCACCAGGTAGGCCGCGCCCGCGGCGGTCAGCCGGGTCAGCACGCCGTCGATGTACTCGGCGGTGGCCTTGCCGGGGCGGATGCCCGGGATCAGGGCACCCGACTTCTTGAGATTATCGGCGGTTTCCTGCGAGTTGAACACCAGCGCCGTGTAGAAGAACGCGAAGCCGGTGATCAGCGCCGCCAGCGCGATCATGTGCAGCGGCTCGCCGGGGGCCAGCGCGTTGGACACGCGCTGCAGCCAGGTGGCCGAGGTGGCCTGGCCCGACCACATGCTCAGGGTCGCCGGGAACGCCAGGATCGACGAGGCGAAGATCGCGGGGATCACGCCCGACATGTTGAGCTTCAGCGGCAGGAACGAGGTCTGGTTCATGTACGCGTTGCGGCCGCCCTGGCGCCGCGCGTAGTTGACCGTGATCCGGCGCTGGCCCCGCTCGACGAACACCACGAACCAGGTGAAGCCGGCCACCACGGCGGCGATGATCACCAGGCTCAGGAAGTTCATGCTGCCGTCGCGGAAGGCCTGGAAGGTCTGGATGACCGCGCCCGGCAGGCCGGCCACGATGCCCGCGAAGATGATCAGCGAGACGCCGTTGCCGATGCCGCGCTCGGTGACCTGCTCGCCCAGCCACATCAGGAAGATGGTGCCGGCGGTCAGCGCGACCACCGCGGTCAGGACGAAGCCCATGCCCGGGCTGTACACCACCGGCATGCCGCCCGGGGCGGTCTGGTTCTGCAGCGCCAGCGCGATGCTGCCGCCCTGCACGATCGCCAGGAACACCGCGCCGATGCGCGAGTACTGGGTGATCTTGCGGCGGCCGGACTCGCCTTCCTTCTGCATCGACTTCAGCGCCGGGAAGATGTGCACCGCCAGCTGCATCACGATCGACGCGGAGATGTACGGCATCACGTTCAGCGCGAACACGCTGAAACGGTGCAGGGCGCCGCCCGAGAACATGTTGAACATGTCCACGATGCCGCCGCCCTGCGCCTGCATCATGGCAAGCATGGCATCGGGGTTGACGCCGGGCACCGGCACGAAACAGCCGATGCGGTAGACGACCAACGCTCCAAGCACGAACAGCAGGCGCTGGCGCAGTTCGGTGAACTTGCCCAGGCCACTGCCGAGATTGCCGATGCCAGCTTGCGCCATGTGCGACTTACTCCTCGATGCTGCCGCCGGCAGCCTCGACCGCGGCCTTGGCGCCGGCGGTCAGGGCGATGCCCTTGATGACCAGCTTGCGCGACAGCTCGCCCTTCTTGACGATCTTCGCGCGCTTGGCGGTGGACGGGACCAGCTTGGCGGCCTTCAGCGCCGCGAAGTCGACCACGTCGCCCTGGACCAGCTCGAGCTTGTACAGCAGCACCTCGGCGGTGTCCTTCGCGGTCAGCGAGCGGAAACCGATCTTCGGCAGGCGGCGCTGCATCGGGGTCTGGCCGCCTTCGAAGCCGGCCTTGATCTTGCCCTTGCCAGCGCGGGCGAACGAGCCCTTGTGGCCGCGGCCGGCGGTCTTGCCCAGGCCGGAGCCGATGCCGCGACCGACGCGGGTGCGCTCCTTGCGGGCGCCCTCGGCGGGCTTGAGAGTATTCAGACGCATGGGATTCTCCTTACTCCTCGACCCGCACCAGGTAGTGCAGCTGGTTGATGAGGCCGCGGACCTGCGGGCTGTCCTTCAGCTCGCGGACGTCGTTGAGCTTGTTCAGGCCCAGGGCACGGACCGACAGACGGTGACGGGCCTGGGTGCCGCGCAGGCCGCGCACCAGGCGCACCTTGACGGTCTTGTTGGACTCGTTAGCCATTGAGGAGTTCCTCCGCCTTCTTGCCGCGCTTGGCCGCGATGCGGGTCGGGGACTGCATGGCTTCCAGGCCCTTCAGGGTGGCGCGGACCAGGTTGATCGGGTTGCGCGAACCGACGGCCTTGGCCAGCACGTTCTTCACGCCCACCGCTTCCAGGACGGCGCGCATGGCACCGCCGGCGATGACGCCGGTACCCTCGGAAGCCGGCTGCATGAACACGCGGGCCGCACCGTGGCCGGCCTTGACCGGGTGCCACAGGGTGCCGTTGTTCAGCTCGACGGTGAGCATGCCCTTGCGCGCGTATTCCATCGACTTCTGGATGGCCACCGGCACCTCGCGGGCCTTGCCGTAGCCGAAGCCGACGCGGCCTTCGCCGTCGCCGACCACGGTCAGCGCGGTGAAGGTGAACTGGCGGCCGCCCTTGACGGTCTTGCTGACGCGGTTGACCGCGATCAGCTTCTCGATCATGCCGTCGTCGATTTTCTCTTCGCGGTTGCGGTCGCGATCGCGACCCCGCGGCTGACGCTCTTCTGCCATTTCTGTTTCCTTGTGGATTGGGTCTGTACGGCTCGTGGGCCGCTTGTCGTTGTGGTCTACAGCGGTGGAGCGTCACGCCCCCGCAGAAGGAGGGCGGCGCCCGGCGCGACCCGCGCCGGCAGGACGGGCCCGCGGAAGCGGGCCCGCGGGATCAGAACTGCAGGCCACCCTCGCGGGCGGCGTCGGCCAGGGCCTTGATGCGGCCGTGGTACCGGTAGCCCGAGCGGTCGAAGGCGACCTTCTCGATGCCGGCGGCCTTGGCGCGCTCGGCGATGATCTTGCCGACCTTGGCCGCGGCCTCGATGTTCTTGCCGTTCTTCAGGCCTTCCTTGACGTCGGCCTGCAGGGTGTTGGCGGCGGCGATCACCTTGGAGCCGTCGGCGGTGAACAGCTGGGCGTACAGGTGCTGGCCGGTACGCAGGACCGACAGGCGCGGCACGCCGAGCTTGCGGATGTGGGCGCGGGTGGACTTGGCGCGGCGCAGGCGGGCGTCGTTCTTGATGCTCATGGTTTCTGTCCTCGGAAGCGGATCGGCTTGGGCGGATCCCCCGTGGCGCCGGCCGGGCCGGCGCGCGGGGAAGCCGCATTACGCCTTCTTGGCTTCCTTGCGAATGATGACTTCGTCGGAATACTTCACGCCCTTGCCCTTGTAGGGCTCCGGCGGACGCACTGCGCGGATCTTGGCCGCGATCTCGCCGACGCGCTGCTTGTCGGCGCCCTGGACCAGGATCTCGGTCTGGCTCGGGGTGGACAGGGTGATCCCTTCCGGCGCCTGGAACACGACCGGGTGGGAGAAGCCCAGCGACAGGTTCAGGTCCTTGCCCTGCATCGCGGCGCGGTAACCCACGCCGACCAGCTCGAGCTTGCGCTCGAAGCCCTCGGACACGCCCTTGACCATGTTGGCCAGGATGGCGCGCACGGTGCCGGTCATGGCGATCAGCGACGGCTCGGCGGCCGACAGCACGGCCTGGCCGTCCTCGATGGCGATCTTCACGCCGGCCGGCTTGGCCAGCGACAGGGTGCCCTTCGGACCCTTGGCGGTGACGCTGGTGTCCTGGATGTTCAGTTCCACGCCCTTCGGCAGGGCGATCGGCTTCTTGGCTACGCGGGACATGGTCGTCGTACTCCTTCGATTAGGCCACGTAGCACAGGACTTCGCCGCCGATGCCGGCGTTGCGCGCCTGCTTGTCGGTCATGATGCCCTGGGAGGTGGAGATGATGGCCACGCCGAGGCCGCCAAGGACCTTCGGCAGCTCGTTCTTGCCGCGGTACATGCGCAGGCCCGAGCGCGAGGCGCGCTTGAGCTGCTCGATGACCGGACGGCCCTCGAAGTACTTCAGCACGATCTCGAGTTCGGCCTTGTTGTTCTCGCCCTGGATGACGCGCAGGTCGGAGATGTAGCCCTCGTCCTTCAGGACGTTGGCGATGGCAACCTTGATCTTGGAGGACGGCAGCTTCACCGTCGGCTTGCCCACAGCGGCCGCATTCTTGATGCGGACCAGCATGTCGGCGATGGGATCAGTCATGCTCATGAGTGGTTCCTTGAGTGCACCGATATCCGCTTTCGCGAAATCTGGATTGTCCCGGGAGGGGCCGGGGCCCTTGCCACGCCGCGGCTGGGCCGGGCAAGCAGAAAATAATAGCAGGAAAACCGGCCCGTGGGGCCGGTTTCCCCGCGGGGGCGGCCGGCGCCGCCCTCGCCTTCCTTACCAGCTGGCCTTGCGCAGGCCGGGCACGTCGCCACGCATGGTGGCTTCGCGCAGCATGTTGCGGCCGAGGCCGAACTTGCGGTACACGCCGCGCGGACGGCCGGACAGCTCGCAACGGTTGCGCTGGCGGCTCGGGGACGAGTCGCGCGGCAGCTTCTGCAGCTTGGTCGCCGCCTCGAGCTTCTCCTCGTAGGAGGCGGTCTGGCTCGAGATCACCTTCTTCAGGGCCTCGCGCTTGGCGGCGTACTTCTTGGCCAGCTTCTCCCGCTTCGCGTCGCGGTTGACCATCGAGGTCTTTGCCATGTGTCTAACCCTTAGTTGCGGAACGGGAACTTGAACGCCTCGAGCAGCGCCTTGGCCTCGGCGTCGGTCTTGGCGGTCGTGGTGATGGCGATATCCATGCCGCGGATCGCGTCGACGGCGTCGAAGTCGATTTCCGGGAAGATGATCTGTTCCTTCACGCCCATGTTGTAGTTGCCGCGGCCGTCGAACGAACGGCCGGACACGCCGCGGAAGTCGCGCACGCGCGGCAGCGCAACGCTGATCAGGCGGTCCAGGAACTCGAACATCTGGTTCCGGCGCAGCGTGACCTTGCAGCCGATCGGCCAGCCGTCGCGGATCTTGAACGAGGCCACCGAGACGCGGGCCTTGGTGGTCACCGGCTTCTGGCCGGTGATCTTGGCCAGGTCGGCAACGGCGTTCTCCAGCACCTTCTTGTTGGTCGCCGCCTCGCCCACACCCATGTTCACGGTGATCTTGACGAGCCTGGGCACTTCCATCGGATTGGTGTAGCCGAACTTCTCCATGAGAGCCGGCACAACCTGTTCCTTGTAGATCTTTTCGAGCCGCGTGGTCATTGCTTCATTCCTCAGGCGTCGAGCGCCTCACCACTGGAGCGGAACACACGCAGTTTGCGTCCATCCTCCAGGACCTTGTAACCGATGCGCTCGCCCTTGCCGGTAGCCGGATTGAGCGGCATCACGTTGGAAATGTGGATCGAGGCCTCGCGCTCGACCACGCCGCCGGCGATGCCCGCCTGCGGGTTCGGCTTGGTGTGCCGCTTGACGAGGTTCACGTTGGAGACGACCACGCGGTCGCCGTCCACCTTGATCACCTCGCCCTGCTTGCCCTTGTCCTTGCCGGCGATGACCACGACCTGGTCACCCTTCTTGATACGGTTTGCCATGTCTGCTTCCTCCGCTCAGAGCACTTCAGGCGCGAGCGAGACGATCTTCATGAACTTCTCGGAACGCAGCTCACGGGTCACCGGTCCGAAGATACGGGTACCGATCGGCTCCTGCTTGTTGTTCAGCAGGACGGCGGCGTTGCCGTCGAAGCGGATCAGCGAACCGTCGGCACGGCGGACGCCCTTGCGGGTACGGACCACGACGGCGTCGTAGACCTCGCCCTTCTTGACCTTGCCGCGCGGGATCGCGTCCTTGACGGTCACCTTGATGATGTCACCGATGCCGGCGTAACGGCGCTTGGAGCCGCCCAGCACCTTGATGCACATCAGTTCCTTGGCGCCGGAGTTGTCGGCGGCGTCAAGGTAGCTCTGCATCTGGATCATGATTCAGATCTCCCTTATTCGGCCGCGCGGGTGACGACTTCAACCACGCGCCAGTTCTTGGTCTTGGAAATCGGCGCGACCTCGGTCACGCGCACCACGTCGCCTTCCTTGCAGGCGTTGTCGGCGTCGTGGGCGTGCAGCTTGGTCGACCGCTTGATGTACTTGCCGTACAGCGGGTGCTTGACCTGGCGCTCGACCAGGACAGTCACCGTCTTGTCCATCTTGTTGCTGATCACCCGGCCTTCGACCGTGCGCAGCGGCTTGTTGTTGTTCTCGCTCATCGCTGCGATCCCTTACTTGTTGCTGCCGAGCAGGGTCTTAACGCGAGCGATCTCGCGGCGCACCCGGCGGGTTTCGTGGGTCTTCGTCAGCTGGCCGGTCGCCCGCTGCATGCGCAGGGAGAACTGCTCCTTGCGCAGGTCCAGCAGGTGAGCCTTCAGTTCGTCGGCCGACTTTTCACGGAGTTCGTTGATCGTAGCCATTAGCGCACCGTGCGGGTCACGAAGGTGGTGGTGACCGAGAGCTTGGCGGCCGCCAGGCGGAACGCCTCGCGCGCCTGCTCCTCCGACACGCCCTCGATTTCATAGATCATGCGGCCCGGCTGGATCTGGGCCACCCAGTATTCGACGTTACCCTTACCGGAGCCCATGCGGACCTCGATGGGCTTCTGGGTGATCGGCTTGTCCGGGAACACGCGGATCCACATCTTGCCGCCGCGCTTGACGTAGCGGCTGATCGTGCGGCGGGCCGCCTCGATCTGGCGCGCGGTCAGGCGACCGTGGGCGGTGGCCTTCAGGCCGTACTCGCCGAAGGACACGGCGTTGGCGCTCCAGCTCAGGCCCTCGTTACGGCCCTTGTGCTGCTTGCGGTACTTGGTTCGCTTGGGTTGCAACATCGCCGTTACCTCGCTTCACGTGCCGGACGGGAGGGACGCTCGCGGTCGCCACGCTCGCCGCGCGGGCTGCTGGCTTCTTCCTGCTTCTCCTGTCCAACCTGGGCGAAGTCGAAGATCTCGCCCTTGTAGACCCATACCTTGATGCCGATCACGCCGTAGGTGGTGTGAGCCTCGGCAAAGCCGTAGTCGATGTCCGCGCGCAGGGTATGCAGCGGCACGCGGCCTTCGCGGTACCACTCCGAACGGGCGATCTCGGCGCCGTTCAGGCGGCCGGCGACGTTGACCTTGATGCCCAGGGCGCCGAGGCGCATCGCGTTGCCGACCGCGCGCTTCATGGCGCGGCGGAACATGATGCGGCGCTCCAGCTGCTGGGCGATGGACTCGGCGACCAGCTGGGCGTCGAGCTCGGGCTTGCGCACCTCGCTGACGTTGATGTGCGCCGGGACGCCCATCAGCTCGCTGACCTCGCGGCGCAGCTTCTCGATGTCCTCACCGCGCTTGCCGATCACCACGCCCGGGCGGGCGGTGTGGATGGTGACGCGGGCGGTCTTGGCCGGGCGCTCGATCAGGATGCGGCTGATGCCGGCCTGGGCCAGCTTCTTGCGCAGCATCTTGCGGACCTTCAGGTCGGCCGCCAGGTAGTCGGCGTACTCGCCCTTGCCCGCGTACCACTTCGAGTTCCAGTCCTTGGCGATGCCCAGGCGGATGCCGGTGGGATGAACTTTGTGACCCATATTACTTGCCCTCTCCCACGACGACGGTGATGTGGCTGGTCCGCTTGAGGATGCGGGTGCCGCGGCCCTTGGCTCGCGCCATGAAGCGCTTCAGGGTCGGGCCCTCGTCGACCATGATGGTCTTGACCTTGAGGGCGTCCACGTCGGCGCCGTTGTTGTTCTCGGCGTTGGCAATGGCGGACTCGACGACCTTCTTGATCAGGGCGGCGGCCTTCTTGTCGGAGAACTTCAGCAGGTTGACGGCACGCTCGGCCGGCAGGCCGCGCACCTGGTCGGCGACCAGGCGGGCCTTCTGCGGGGAGATGCGCGCGGTGCGCAGGATGGCTTTCGCTTCCATGGTCATCTCCTTACTTCGACTTCTTGTCGCCGCCGTGACCCTTGAAGGTCCGGGTGACAGCGAACTCGCCGAGCTTGTGGCCGACCATGTTCTCGTTGATGAGAACCGGAACATGGTTCTTGCCGTTATGGACGGCGATGGTGAACCCCACCATTTCCGGCAGGATCATGGAACGGCGCGACCAGGTCTTGATCGGCTTCTTGGTGCCGCCCGCGGCCTCCACCTTCTTGAGGAGGTGGTGATCGACGAACGGGCCTTTCTTGAGGGAACGTGGCATGGTCGATTAGCCCCTACGATCGCGGACGATGAACTTCTGGGTGCGCTTGTTGCTGCGCGTCTTGTAACCCTTGGTCGGGACACCCCACGGGGTGACCGGATGCGGGTTACCCTGGCCGGCCTTGGCCTCACCACCGCCGTGCGGGTGGTCAACCGGGTTCATCGCCGCACCGCGGACGGTCGGGCGCACGCCGCGCCAACGCTTGGCGCCGGCCTTGCCCAGCTTCTCCAGGTTGTGCTCGTCGTTGCCGACCTCGCCGATGGTGGCGCGGCACTCGGCCGGCACCTTGCGCATCTCGCCCGAACGCAGGCGGAGCAGCGCGTAGGCGCCCTCGCGGGCGACCAGCTGCACGCCGGCGCCGGCGGCGCGGGCGATCTGCGCGCCCTTGCCCGGCTTCAGCTCGATGCAGTGCACCGTGGTGCCGACCGGGATGTTGCGCAGCGGCAGGGTGTTGCCGGCCTTGATCGGGGCGTCGGAACCCGCGATCACCTGGTCGCCGGCCTTCAGGCCCTTCGGGGCGATGATGTAGCGGCGCTCGCCGTCGACGTAGCACAGCAGGGCGATGTGGGCGGTGCGGTTCGGATCGTATTCGATCCGCTCCACGCGCGCCGCGATGCCTTCCTTGTTGCGCTTGAAGTCGATCAGGCGGTAGTGGTGCTTGTGGCCACCACCGATGTGGCGGGTGGTGATGCGGCCGTGGTGGTTGCGGCCGCCGGACTTGCTCTGCTTCTCGACGAGCGCGGCGTGCGGGGCACCCTTGTGGAGGTCGGGGGTGACCACGCGGACCGCGGAGCGGCGGCCGGCAGAGGTGGGCTTGAACTTCATCAATGGCATGGGATCACCCTCAGGCCTTCGCGGACACGTCGATGCTCTGGCCCTCGGCCAGGCGCACGTACGCCTTACGCCAGTCGCCGCGGCGACCGGAACGGAAGCGGAAGGACTTGTTCTTGCCCTTCACGTTGACGACGTTGACCGACTCGACCTTGACGTCGAACAGCTGTTCCACCGCGGCCTTGACGTCGGCCTTGGTGGCGTCGTTCGAAACCTCGAACACGTACTGGTTGCTCACTTCCTGCAGGCGAGCGGTCTTCTCGGACACGCGCGGCGCGAGCAGTACGCTGAAAATCTTCTCGTTGGTGCTCATGCCAGCCACTCCTCGACCTTCTTGACCGCATCGGCGGTGATCAGCACGGAATCGGCGCCGACCAGGGCGACCGGATCCAGGCCCTGGACGTCGCGGACCTGCACGTACGGCAGGTTGCGGGCCGACAGGAACAGGTTCTCGGAGGCGTCCTCGGTGACGATCAGCGGGCGCTTGCCCAGCTCGAAACCGGCCAGCTTCTCGACCAGGCCCTTGGTCTTCGGGGCGTCGACGTCGAACGACTCGACGACCTTCAGGCGGCCCTGGCGGTTCAGCTCGGACAGGATCGCGGCAATCGCGGCGCGGTACATCTTGCGGTTGACCTTCTGGTCGTAGCTGCGCGGCTTGGCCGCGAAGGCCCGGCCGCCGCCGACGAAGATCGGGGCCGTCAGGGCGCCGTGACGCGCGCCGCCGCCCTTCTGCCGCTTGGACTTCTTGGTGGTGCCGTTGACCTCGGCGCGGGTCTTCTGCGCCTTGGTGCCGGCACGGCCGGCGGCCTGGTAGGCCACCACGACCTGGTGGACCAGGTCCTCGCTGAATTCGCGGCCGAACACGGCGTCGGAAACCGACAGCTTGTTGGCGCTACCCGTAATGGTGAGTTCCATCGTGCTTCTCCTTACGCCTTGCTCGCCGGGCGCACGATCACGTCGCCACCCGGGGCACCCGGGACGGCGCCGCGAACGGCGATCAGGCCGCGCTCGGCATCGACGCGAACCACTTCCAGGTTCTGCGTGCTCTGGGTCTCGGCGCCCATGTGGCCGGCCATCTTCTTGCCGGGGAACACGCGGCCGGGGGTCTGGCGCTGGCCGATCGAACCCGGGGCGCGGTGCGACAGCGAGTTACCGTGGGTCGCGTCGCCCATGGTGAAGTTGTGGCGCTTGATGGTGCCCTGGAAGCCCTTGCCCTTGGTCACGCCCTGGACGTCGACCTTCTGGCCCACCTCGAAGATGTCGGCCTTGATCTCGCCACCGATGGCGAAATCACCGATCTTGTCGTCGGCGACGCGGAACTCCCACAGGCCGCGGCCGGCTTCGACCTTGGCCTTGGCGTAGTGGCCGGCCAGCGGCTTGTTCACCAGCGACGCACGGCGGGCGCCGGTGGTCACCTGGACAGCGCTGTAGCCGTCGACCTCGACGGTCTTGATCTGGGTGATGCGGTTCGGGGTGGCCTCGATCAGGGTCACCGGAATGGAACGGCCATCCTCGGTGAAGACGCGGCTCATGCCGGCCTTGCGGCCGACCAGACCCAACGAATACTTCTTCGTCATGTCGGCAGTCCTCAGGCGAGCTTGATCTGGACGTCGACGCCAGCCGCGAGCTCGAGCTTCATCAGCGCGTCCACGGTCTTGTCGTTGGGGTCGACGATGTCGAGCACGCGCTTGTGCGTGCGGGTCTCGTACTGGTCACGCGCATCCTTGTCGGCATGCGGGGAGACGAGGATGGTGTAACGTTCGATCTTGGTCGGCAGCGGGATCGGGCCACGCACCTGCGCGCCGGTCCTCTTGGCCGTTTCGACGATCTCGCTGGCCGAACGATCGATCAGACGGTGATCGAACGCCTTGAGCCGAATCCGGATCTTTTGGTCCGCCATGACGGAGTTCCTTCGTTAAAAGAGCGACGGGCGCGGCCTCTGGGATGCCTGCCCCGGTATGGTTCGTTCGCCCGGCCGGTCCCGCGCCGGACAGGAGGCCGCACCGGGCGACCCCCAAAAGTGCGGGCAGACCAGCGAGCCGGCCTGCCCAGACGGAAAAGTATAGAACGCGTAAAACGGCGCGTCAACAGCACATGGCTGTCCCGCGCTCTGCGTCACGCGACTTTTCCCTGTCTGGCGAACACGAGGCGCTTCCTGCACCTCTTTTCGCGGTAAGCCCCCTGCCCGCCCAGGCGGACAGGGGGTCAGTGAACCTGAATTACTTCAGGATCTTGGCGACCACGCCGGCGCCGACGGTACGGCCACCCTCGCGGATCGCGAAGCGCAGGCCCTCGTCCATGGCCACCGGGTTGATCAGCGACACCGACATCTTCACGTTGTCGCCCGGCATCACCATCTCCACGCCCTCCGGCAGCTGGACGGCGCCAGTGATGTCGGTGGTGCGGAAGTAGAACTGCGGACGGTAGCCCTTGAAGAACGGGGTGTGGCGGCCGCCCTCGTCCTTCGACAGCACGTACACCTCGGCCTCGAAGTCGGTGTGCGGGGTGATCGTGCCCGGCTTGGCCAGCACCTGGCCACGCTCGACCTCGTCACGCTTGGTGCCGCGCAGCAGCAGGCCCGCGTTGTCGCCCGCCTGGCCCTGGTCCAGCAGCTTGCGGAACATCTCCACGCCGGTGACGGTGGTCTTCTGGGTCGGACGGATGCCGACGATTTCCACTTCGTCGCCCACCTTGATCACGCCGCGCTCGATGCGGCCGGTCACCACGGTGCCGCGGCCCGAGATCGAGAACACGTCCTCGACCGGCATCAGGAACGGCTTGTCAACGTCGCGCTCCGGGGTCGGGATGTAGCTGTCCAGCGCGTCCACCAGCTGGATGATCGCCGGAACGCCGATCTCCGACTGGTCGCCTTCCAGCGCCTTCAGCGCCGAACCCTTGATGATCGGGGTGTCGTCGCCCGGGAAGTCGTACTTGCTCAGCAGCTCGCGGACTTCCATCTCCACCAGCTCCAGCAGCTCGGCGTCGTCCACCATGTCCGCCTTGTTCAGGAAGACCACGATGTACGGCACGCCCACCTGGCGGGCCAGCAGGATGTGCTCGCGGGTCTGCGGCATCGGGCCGTCAGCCGCCGACACCACCAGGATCGCGCCGTCCATCTGCGCCGCACCGGTGATCATGTTCTTCACGTAGTCGGCGTGGCCCGGGCAGTCCACGTGCGCGTAGTGGCGGGTCGGCGATTCGTACTCGACGTGCGAGGTCGAGATCGTGATNCCGCGGGCCTTCTCTTCCGGCGCCTTGTCGATCGCGTCGTACGCGTGGAACTCGCCGCCGAAACGCTCGGCACCGACCTTCGTCAGCGCGGCCGTCAGCGTGGTCTTGCCATGGTCAACGTGGCCGATGGTGCCGACGTTCACGTGCGGCTTGGTGCGCTCGAACTTACCCTTGGACAT
>NZ_AZNZ01000009.1 GCF_000510725.1 Pseudoxanthomonas sp. J31 | reverse complement strand
GCCGACCACGGCTTCCGCGTCGTCGCCCATGACCGCCGCGGCCACGGCCGTTCCAGCCAGCCGTGGGACGGCAACGACATGGACCACTACGCCGACGACCTGGCCGCGGTGATCGAGGCCCTGGACCTGCGCGACGCCACCCTGGTCGGCTTCTCCACCGGCGGCGGCGAGGTGGCGCGCTACATCGGCCGCCACGGCACCTCGCGGGTCAAGGCCGCGGTGCTGGTCTCGTCGGTGCCGCCGCTGATGCTCAAGACCGAGGACAACCCGGGCGGCCTGCCGATCGAGGTATTCGACGGCCTGCGCAAGGGCTCGATCGAGAACCGCTCGCAGCTGTACCTGGACATCGCTTCCGGCCCGTTCTTCGGCTTCAACCGTCCGGGTGCCAAGCCCAACCAGGGCCTGATCCAGTCGTTCTGGGCGCAGGGCATGCAGGGCGGGCACAAGAACACCTACGACTCGATCGCTGCGTTCTCGGCCACCGACTTCCGCGAAGACCTGAAGAAGTTCGACGTGCCGACCCTGGTGATCCACGGCGACGACGACCAGATCGTGCCGATCGACGCCTCCGGCCGCGCCTCGGCCGCGCTGGTGAAGGGCGCGCAGCTGATCGTCTACCCCGGCGGCCCGCACGGCATCACCGACACCCACAAGGACCGGCTCAACCAGGACCTGCTGGACTTCCTGCGGCGCTGAAGCGGCGGCCGCGACGGACCGGCGCGACGGGCGGCCCGTGGCCGCCCGTCGTCGCATGCGCAAGGCCGAGCCATCCGCGGTTTAACCTGGCGCTGCTACGGTGTGCGGGAAGCCGCCTGCACGCGGCGACTGGAACCGACGCCATGCGCACCTTCCTGCTTCCTGCCTGCCTGGTCCTGCTGGCCGCCGCGATGCCGGCCCTCGCCCAGGAACCGGACGCCGCCGGCGGGGAGGGGGCCGGCCTGGACCTGGGCCTGCCGCAGTCCGCGCGCGCCGGCTACCGCAACGACCCGCCCGGCACCTGGTACGGCGACACCTCCGGGGTGGCGACCACCCGCCAGCGCAGGCAGGTCACCTACCGCTACCGCTGCCCGACCGCGCCGGACGGCAAGGAAACCGACATCACCGGCAGCGTCGAGGCCGGCGTGGGGTATTCGCGGCATGGCGGCAACAGCAACTGGCAGGGCGCGACGGTCAACTACTGCAAGGAGCAGGCGACCGACGACGGCGGTTCGCGCATCATCAACGTGCAGCTGCACGTGGACAGCTCCGACGGTCCCGGTTTCTACGGACCGCATGGCCCCGGCTGGGGCCCGTATCCGCCCCTGCGCCACCGCTGAATACGGCCCCGCGCATCCATGCGCGGCAGCACGGACACGCGCGCACGCAGGTGCGCGATTGACGGCCGCCCGCGCAACGGCCACCTTGGCCGGGCCTCGATCCCGGGACCCGCCATGGCCAAGCCTGCTTCCCGCCCTCTGCGCCTGCCAGCGCTCGCCGTCCTGATCCTGTCCGCCTTCACCTTCGGCGCCGGGGCACGGCAACCGCCGGCGTGGGAGCCGGTGCCGCCCGGCGAGGGCGCGCTGCATGCGCGCCACGAGAACGCCTTCGTCGCCCTGGGCGAGCGGCTGTACCTGCTGGGCGGGCGCGGGCAGCGGCCGCTGGACATCTACGATCCGGCCAGCGGGCGCTGGAGCCAGGGCGCGCCGCCGCCGCTGGAGATCCACCACTTCCAGGCGCTGGCGCACGAGGGCCGGCTGTACGTGCTGGGCGCGTTCACCGGCGACTTCCCGGAGGAGCAGCCGCTCACCCACGTGCTGGTCTACGACCCCCGCGCCGACCGCTGGAGCCAGGGTGCGGAGATCCCCCCGCACCGGCGCCGCGGCGCGGCCGGGGTGGTCTCGCACGGGGGCAGGATCTACCTGGTCGGCGGCAATACCCGCGGCCACATGAGCGGCTACGTGCCGTGGCTGGATGCCTTCGATCCGGCCAGCGGGCACTGGGAGGAGCTGCCTGACGCGCCGCATGCACGCGACCACTTCCACGCCGCGGTGCTGGACGGAAGACTCTACGCCGCCGGCGGCCGCCGCACCTCGCACGATACCGGCGACACCTTGTCGATGACCATTGCCGCGGTGGACGTGTACGACTTCGCCCGCGGGCGCTGGAGCACGCTGGAGGCGCCGCTGCCCACCCCGCGCGCCGGCGCCGGGGCGGTGGCGGCAGGCGGCGCGCTGCTGGTGCTGGGCGGGGAAAGCGCGCGCCAGGTGCCGGCGCACGCCGAGGTCGAGGCCTACGACCCGGGCAGCGGGCGCTGGCGCAGCCTGGCGCCGCTGCCGCGCGGACGCCATGGCACCCAGGCCACCCTGCTGGGCGGCGCGGTGCACGTGGCGGCCGGCAGCGCCGACCGCGGCGGCGGCCCGGAACTGGACGACCACCTGCGCCTGTCGCCCTGAGCGCGGGGCGGCCACGGTGCAGTGCAGCGTGGCCGGCGCAGGACGGGCAGGTATAAGGGAACCCGGCCGGGGCGACACAGCCGGCCACGCGACCGCCGTGGGGGAGGGTCGCGCGCAGCATCCCGTCGTTACCAGCCCGCGGCCCGGCCCGGGCCCGTCCAGCACTGAGGGAGCTTCCATGTCGTTGACACCTGTGTTCGTGTTCCTCGCCATCGGCCTGGCCGCCGTCGTCGGTCTTGCGACCTTCGCCCTGCGGCGCGAGCGCAGCCGCTGAGTCCGCGCGCCCGCGGGCGCGTTCCCCGGTTTCCTCCGTCCCGGCCCGCATGCGGCGCGCGTGGCCGTGTGCGCAAGGCGCGCCTGCAACGGCGCGTGCGCCCGGTTCACCCGCCGTGGACGGGGCTTGCCCAAGCATGTCGCCACGCCGGGCGCGGTGTCCGGTCCGAGGAGCGAACCATGCTGTCGACCTTTACCAACGACGCCGCCGCCACCGGCATGAACGCGCTGATGATCGCGGCGGCGATCTTCGCCCTGATCCTGACCGTGCTGTGGATCCTGGTGCCGTTCGCGGTGTTCGGGATCAAGTCGCTGCTGCGCCAGCTGATCGCCGAGCAGCGCCGTACCAACGACCTGCTGACCACGCCACCGGTCGCCCCGGCGGCGACCACGGTGCGCACCGACGTGCCGGGCGAGCCGGTCTACGTGCGCCGCGCCGTGCCCTGAAGGCACGCGGCTTGAACGGTTCACCCAGCGCCGGGCGGCGTCTCACCGGCTGAGACGCAGGCCGGCCACCGTGCCGGCATGGAGCTGACCGACAAGCTCGCGATCCTTGCCGACGCGGCCAAGTACGACGCTTCCTGCGCCTCTTCCGGCGCGGGCCGGCGCGACTCGCGCGGCGGCAAGGGCGTGGGCAGCACCGAGGGCATGGGCATCTGCCACTCCTACACGCCCGACGGGCGCTGCGTGTCGCTGCTGAAGATCCTGCTGACCAACTTCTGCATCTACGACTGCGCCTACTGCGTCAACCGCGCCAGCAGCAACGTGCGCCGCGCGCGCTTCACCGCCGCCGAGGTGGTGAAGCTGACGCTGGACTTCTACAAGCGCAACTACATCGAGGGGCTGTTCCTCTCCAGCGGCATCATCCGCAACGGTGACTACACCATGGAGCAGATGGTGGAAGTGGCGCGCAGCCTACGTGAGGACCACCACTTCGCCGGCTACATCCACCTCAAGACCATCCCCGAGGCCTCGCCGGAACTGCTGGAGAAGGCCGGGCGTTACGCCGACCGGCTGAGCATCAATGTCGAGCTGCCCACCGCCGAAGGCCTGGCGAGACTGGCGCCGGAAAAGCGCGCCGACGGCATCCGCGATGCCATGGGCGAGCTGCGCTGGCGCATCGACGAGAACACCGAGGCGCGCCGCGCCGCGAAGGCCACGCCACGGCGGCGGCCGCCGCGGTTCGCCCCGGCCGGGCAAAGCACGCAGATGATCGTGGGCGCGGATGGCGCCGACGACGCGGTGATCCTGCGCACCAGCAACGCGCTGTACGGCGACTTCCGCATGAGGCGGGTGTACTACTCGGCCTTCAGCCCGATCCCGGATGCTTCGGCGGCTTTGCCGCCGCGCGCGCCGCCGTTGCAGCGCGAGCACCGCCTGTACCAGGCCGACTGGCTGCTGCGCTTCTACGGCTTCGGGGTGGAGGAAATCGTGCCCGAGGGCGCCGGCATGCTCGACCTGGACATCGATCCCAAGCTGGCCTGGGCCCTGCGCCACCCCGAGCGCTTCCCGGTGGACCTCAACAGCGCCCCGCGCGAGCTGCTGCTGCGCGTGCCCGGGCTGGGCGCGCGCAACGTGGACCGCATCGTCGGCGCGCGCCGCCACGGCCGCCTGCGGCTGGACGACCTGGCCCGGTTGCGCGCCCCGCTGAAGAAGCTGCTGCCGTTCGTGAGCGTGCTGGACCATCATCCACGTGCACGCCTGGACGATCCGGCCCGCCTGCGTGCACAGCTGGCGCCGCAGCCGCGCCAAGGCGAGCTGTTCGCATGAGCGGCTACCGCGCGCAGCTGGATCCGCCGTGGGACCTGGGTGCCTGGCGCGATGCGGCGCGCCGGGCGTTTGCCGCCGGCCTGGCACCGGAGCAGGTGGACTGGAGCGGCGATGCCCAGGGCGGCCTGCTGCCGTGGCCTGAACTGGCGCGGGCGCCGCTGGCTGCCGGAGTGCCGGCACTGGCGGTGGCGCCGGCATTCCTGGAGCTGGCCGCGCGCGTGCTGTGCCATCGCGATCCGGGGCGGCATGCGCTGCTGTACCGGATGCTGTGGCGCATCGGCCATGGCGAGCGGCGGCTGCTGGAACGCAGCACCGATGCCGACGTGGCCAGCGCCCGCGCGCTGGAGCAGGCGGTGCGCCGCGACAGCCACAAGATGAAGGCCTTCGTGCGCTTCCGCGCGGTGCCGGGCGAGGAGGAGGCCTACATCGCCTGGTTCGAGCCGGAACACTGGATCCTGGACCGGGTCGCGCCGTTCTTCGCACGCCGCTTCGCCGGCATGCGCTGGACCATCGTCACCCCGTACCGCAGCGTGCGCTGGGACGACGGGCAGTTGTGGGCCGGCCCGGGTGGGCTGCGCGCCGACGTGCCGGCCGACGACGCCCAGGACGGCCTGTGGCGCACCTACTACGCCAGCATCTTCAATCCGGCGCGGCTCAATACCCGGATGATGCGCCAGGAGATGCCGCAGAAGTACTGGCACCTGCTGCCGGAAACGCGCCTGCTGCCGGCGCTGGTGCGCGAGGCCGGCGCGCGCGTGCGGCAGATGGCCGAGCGCGAACCGCAGCCGCCGCGCAGGCGCATGCCGCGCCGCAGCTAGGAACGCGTGCCGCGCGTGCGCCCGGTCACGCTTGCGTGGCCCGGTGCCACGCATCCCGCGGTGCGTCACGCCCGGTCCGGTTTTCCGTGCTAGCCTCCGCCGCGTACTGCACTGGACCCACCTGGAAAGGCAGGCTGGCACGTGGAGCAGGCACCGGGCCCGAAGATGGAGGTGACCCGCAGGCAGGAGCGCATCGCGTTCCTGCTGGTGACTGCGGTGGTGTTCCCGCTGCTGGCGGTGCTGGTCGTGGCCGGCTACGGCTTCATGGTCTGGATGTGGCAGTTGCTGTTCGCCGGCCCGCCGACGGGGCCGTGACGATGCCAGGCGGCGCGCTCTCCCGGCGAGCACTGCTCTTCGGCAGCGAGGATGCCTGCGGTCCGCGCCCGCCCTGGTCGATCCCCGGACAGGCCTTCGCCGCGCGCTGCACCGGTTGCGAGGCGTGCATCCGCGCCTGCCCGGAACGCGTGCTGCGGCGCGCACCCGATGGTCTGCCGCGGTTCGATCCGGCCGCGGGCCGCGGCGAGTGCAGCTTCTGCGGCGCCTGCGCCCAGGCCTGCCCCACCGGCGCGCTGCTGCACACGCAGGCGCGTCCCTGGAACCTGCGCGCGATGGTGGCCGATGCCTGCCTGTCCGGCGCCGGCATCGTCTGCGCCAGCTGCCGCGAGGTCTGTCCCGAACAGGCGATCCGGGTACCGCCCGGCGGCCGCGGCATGGCCATGGTCGAGGCCGCGCGCTGCACCGGCTGCGGCGCCTGCACCGGCGTATGCCCGGCCGGCGCGATCGCGCTGGCCGCGGCTGAAGAGGAGGCCTGCGCATGAACCCGCAGGACGAGGTCAACATCGCTTCGTTCGTGCTCCAGCACCGCGCCGATGCCTTGCCGGCACTGCGCGCGGCGGTGGCCGCCGAGCCCGCGCTGGAACTGGCCATCGCCGGCGACACCCGCAGCGTGGTGCTGTGCGAGACCGCCGACCGCTACCGGGTGATGGACCTGGTCGAACGCCTGCGCGAGGTGCCAGGCGTGCTGAACGTGCTGCTGGTCTACCACCACGCCGAGCCGTCCGCCGCCCTGGACGAGCCCGTTCCCCCGCCCCATGCCAGTGGAGCTTCCGCATGAGCACCACGCGCCGCGACTTCATCCGTACCAGCGCCATCGCCACCGCCGCGGCCGCCGCCGGCCTGCCGCTGCCCGGCGGCGGCACCAACGTTGTCACCGAGGGCGACCAGGTCCAGCTCAAGTGGTCCAAGGCGCCGTGCCGCTACTGCGGCACCGGCTGCGGGGTCAACGTCGCCGTGCGCGATGGCCGCGTGGTCGCCACCCATGGCGACGTGCATGCCGAGGTCAACCGCGGCATCAACTGCGTCAAGGGCTACTTCCTGTCCAAGGTGCTGTACGGCGCCGACCGCCTCACCACGCCGCTGCTGCGCAAGAAGAACGGCGCCTACGCCAAGGACGGGGACTTCACCCCGGTGTCCTGGGACGAGGCCTTCGACGTGATGGCCGAGCAGTTCAAGCGCGTGCTCAGGGCCAAGGGCGGCGAGGGCATCGGCATGTTCGGCTCCGGCCAGTGGACGATATGGGAGGGCTACGCGGCGACCAAGCTGATGCGCGCCGGCTTCCGCAGCAACCACCTGGACCCGAACGCGCGCCACTGCATGGCCTCGGCCGCCTACGGCTTCATGCGCACCTTCGGCATGGATGAGCCGATGGGCTGCTACGACGACATCGAGGCGGCCGACGCGTTCGTGCTGTGGGGCTCGAACATGGCCGAGATGCACCCGATCCTGTGGACCCGGGTCACCGACCGCCGCCTGTCCCACCCGCACGTGAAGGTGGCGGTGCTGTCCACCTTCGAGCACCGCAGCTTCGAGCTGGCCGACATCCCGGTGGTGTTCAAGCCGCAGACCGACCTGGTGATCCTCAACTACATCGCCAACCACATCATCCGCACCGGGCGGGTGGACCGGCAGTTCGTGGAGAAGCACGCCACCTTCAAGCGCGGCGCGACCGACATCGGCTACGGCCTGCGCCCGGAGCATCCGCTGGAGGTGGCCGCCAGCGGCGCGGCCGACCCCGGCGCCGGCGAGCCGTGCAGCTTCGACGACTTCGCCCGCCTGGTCGCGCCCTATACCCTGCAGCACGCGGTGGAGATGACCGGGGTCGAGGCCGGCTGGCTGGAGCAGCTGGCCGAGCTCTACGCCGACCCGAAGGTCAAGGTGATGTCGTTCTGGACCATGGGTTTCAACCAGCACACCCGCGGGGTGTGGGCCAACAACATGGTCTACAACATCCACCTGCTGACCGGGAAGATCTCCACCCCGGGCAACAGCCCGTTCTCGCTGACCGGCCAGCCCTCGGCCTGCGGCACCGCGCGCGAGGTGGGCACCTTCAGCCACCGCCTGCCGGCTGACATGCTGGTGGCCAACCCGGAGCACCGGCAGCACGCCGAGGAGATCTGGAAGCTTCCGCGCGGCCTGCTGAATCCGAAGCCCGGCTACCACGCGGTGGAGCAGAACCGCGCGCTGAAGGACGGCCTGCTCAATGCCTACTGGGTGCAGGTCAACAACAACATGCAGGCCGGGGCCAACCTGCTGCAGGAAACCTGGCCCGGCTACCGCAACCCGGAGAACTTCATCGTCGTCTCCGACGCCTATCCCACGGTCACCGCGCAGGCCGCCGACCTGATCCTGCCGGCGGCGATGTGGGTGGAGAAGGAGGGCGCCTACGGCAATGCCGAGCGCCGCACCCAGTTCTGGCACCAGCTGGTGCAGGCCCCAGGCGAGGCGCGTTCGGACCTGTGGCAGCTGATGGAGTTCTCCAGGCGCTTCACCACCGACGAGTGCTGGCCGAAGGAGATCCTCGACGCCAATCCGGCCTACCGCGGCAAGACCCTGTTCGAGGTGCTGTTCGCCAACGGCAAGGTCGACGCGTTCCCGCTGTCGGACATCGAACAGGGCTACGCCAACCAGGAGTCCCGGCACTTCGGCTTCTACGTGCAGAAGGGCCTGTTCGAGGAGTACGCCGAGTTCGGACGCGGGCACGGCCACGACCTGGCGCCGTTCGACGCGTACCACCAGGCGCGCGGCCTGCGCTGGCCGGTGGTGGACGGCAAGGAAACCCGCTGGCGCTACCGCGAAGGCAGCGATCCCTACGTCAAGCCCGGGGCCGGCTTCCAGTTCTACGGCAACAAGGACGGCAAGGCGGTGATCTGGGCGCTGCCCTACGAGCCGCCGGCCGAGGCGCCCGACGCCGAGTACGACCTGTGGCTGGTCACCGGCCGGGTGCTGGAGCACTGGCATTCCGGCTCGATGACCATGCGCATCCCCGAGCTGTACCGGGCGTTCCCGGCGGCGGTGTGCTTCATGAACCCCGACGACGCCCGCGCGCGCGGGCTCAAGCGCGGCGACGAGGTGCGGGTGGCCTCGCGCCGCGGCGAGATGCGCACCCGGGTGGAGACCCGCGGCCGCAACCGCATGCCCCGCGGGGTGGTGTTCGTGCCCTGGTTCGACGCCGGCCAGCTGATCAACAAGGTCACCCTGGACGCCACCGATCCCATCTCCAAGCAGACCGACTACAAGAAGTGCGCGGTGAAGGTCCTGCCCGCCTAGGAGACGCGCCATGCGCAACCGCAACCTGCTGGTCGCCATCCCCCTGGCCCTGCTGCTGGGGGTGGTCCTGTTCTTCCTGGGCGTGCTGATCGGCAGGGGCCTGGCCCGCCGCGGCCACGCGCCGGAGCCTCCGCCGCCGGCGGCCGCGGCGCCGGTGGACGTGCGCGCGGTGTTCGTGCCTGGCGCCGGCCAGATCGACGCGGTGCGCCGCGGCGTGCCGGTGGACCAGGAAGGCCATCCGCCGCCGATGGCGCGGGTGGAGAACGCCGACCTGAAGCGCGTGCGCGCCTACCCCATGCAGCCGCCAACCATCCCGCACGCGATCGACGGCTACCAGGTGGACCGCAACAGCAACCGCTGCATGCTGTGCCACGCCCGCGCCAACGCCGCCACCTTCCAGGCCCCGCCGGTCAGCGTCACCCACTACATGGACCGCGACGACCAGTTCCTGGCCTCGATCTCGCCGCGGCGCTACTTCTGCCTGCAATGCCACGTGGTGCAGACCGATGCCCCGGTGCTGGTGGCCAACCAGTTCCGCGACGTCGACAGCCTGCTGGCGGCCCCGGAAGCCGCGCCCGCGGCGGAGGTGCGCTGAATGTTCCGCCGCCTCCGCCGCCAGCTGGGCCTGCTGTGGATGACCCTGCGCTCGCCCAGCCGCTATTACAGCCTCGGCTTCCTGACCGTGGCCGGGTTCGTCGCCGGGGTGCTGTTCTGGGGCGGGTTCAACACCGCGCTGGAGGCGACCAACACGGAGAAGTTCTGCACCAGCTGCCACGAGATGCGCGACAACGTGTTCGAGGAGCTGAAGGCCACGATCCACTACAGCAACCGCTCCGGCGTGCGCGCCACCTGCCCGGACTGCCACGTGCCGCACAACTGGACCGACAAGATCGCGCGCAAGATGCAGGCCTCCAAGGAGGTCTGGGGCAAGGTCTTCGGAACCATCAATACCCGCCAGAAGTTCCTCGACGAGCGCCTGGTGCTGGCCGGCCACGAATGGTCCCGGCTCAAGGCCAACGACTCGCTGGAATGCCGCAACTGCCATGACTTCGATTCCATGGACCTGACCCGGCAAAGCGCGCGCGCCGCCGAGGTTCACCGGTTGTGGCTGGGCACCGGGCAGAAGACCTGCATTGACTGCCACAAGGGCATCGCCCACCGCCTGCCGGACATGGCCGGCGTGCCCCAGGGCTGAACGCTTTTGCCCGATCTTGGTGCATGGCCGGGTGCGTGCGCCGGCGCCTCGATGAACCGGTTACGCCGCGGATGAGCAAGTTCGCAAAATGCACCTGCACGGTGCGCGGAATTCACAGCGCATTTATTGCGGTGCGGGGTAGATTGCAGCCGTAGCTCGCGCATATCCCCCACGATCTGCGTTGACTTCCTTCCCGAACCCACGCTGCCCCCGTCCCGGAGGCGGCGCGGGCACCGTCAACCCGATAAAACGAGCCTCCGCGATACCTGCCGTCCCCGTTTCCGCCGGTGTTGCCCTCAGGGAACCGAAGCCGCTCCGGCTTCCGCCACGGGATGCGAGGGGCCGCTTCATGCGGCGGCAGGCGGCCGCGGTGATGCCGCAACCGGGCCACCACAGCATCCCGGTGCTGTTCGTGGTCTCGGAGATGGCCGACTACATCAAGGCCGGCGGCCTGGGCGACGTGGCCGCGGCGTTGCCGCGCGCGCTGCGCCCGGCCTGCGACGCGCGCGTGCTGATCCCTGGTTACCCGGAGGTGCTGCAGCGGATCCGCTGCATGAACATCGTCGGCCAGGTCGCCGCGCACGCCGGGCTGCCGGAATGCCGGATCGGCCTCACCCATCAGCCCGACGGCCTGCCGGTCTACGTGCTGCTGTGCCCGGAGCTGTTCGAGCGCAGCGGCTCGCCCTACGTGGACGGCGCCGGCGCGGAGTGGGAAGACAACGCGGTGCGCTTCGCCACCTTCGCCCACGCCGCCGCGCGCATCGGCGCCGGCGAGTGCGGCCTGCAGTGGAAGCCGGCCCTGCTGCACCTCAACGACTGGCCCTCGGCCCTGGCCGCCGCCTACGTGCGCTGGACCGGCGGCGACACCCCCAGCGTGCTGACCATCCACAACCTGGCCTACCAGGGCGTGTTCCCGCGCAGCGTGGCGAAGGCCATCGGCGTGCCGCCGGCGCACCTGGCGGACATGGAATTCCACGGCCGGCTGTCGTTCCTGGGGGCCGGCATCGTCAACGCCACCCGGATCAACACGGTCAGCGTCAGCTACGCGGCGCAGATCGTGCGGCCGGAGGAAGGCTGCGGCATGCACGAGCTGCTGGCGCGGCGTGCGGCGCAGGGGCACCTCAGCGGGATCGTCAACGGCATCGACGACAGCTGGGACCCGGTCCGCGACCGCTCGCTGCCGGCGCGCTTCTCCGCCGCCAACTGCCGCGACCGCCACCTCAACGCGCGCCACGTGCGCGCCGCGTTCGGCCTGCCGGACAACGGCGGCCCGCTGTTCGCGGTGGTTTCGCGCCTGGTCCACCAGAAGGGCCTGGACATCACCTGCGAGGTCGCGCCGCAGATCGTGGCCGCCGGCGGCCAGATCGTGATCATCGGCGGCGGCGAGCCGCAGGTGGAGGCCCAGGTGGCCGCCCTGGTGCGCCGCTTCCCCGGCGCGGTCGGCGCCTTCATCGGCTTCGAGGAGGGGCTGGCGCGGCGCATGTTCGCCGGCGCCGACTTCCTGTTGATGCCCTCGCGCTTCGAGCCCTGCGGACTGAGCCAGATGTACGCGCAGCGCTTCGGCTGCCTGCCGATCGCGCATGCCACCGGCGGCCTGATCGACACCGTCGACGACGGCGTCACCGGTTTCCTGTTCGAGGGCGCCAGCGCCGACGGCCTGCGCCGCTGCCTGCAGCGCGCCATCCGCACCTTCCGCAGCCCGCTGCTGATGGGCGCCATGCGCCGCGCGGCGATGCTGCGGCCCGGCGGCTGGACCCCGGCCGCCCAGCAGTACCACGCGCTTTACCGCCAGGCGGCGGGGATCGCCGCGACCCGGGGGCTGACCGCATGAGCGAAGGCGTGGCAGCGATGCCGCAGGACTGCGAGACGGCCGTCCACGGCGGCCACGAGGATCCGGAGCGCGACGCCGCGCTGGCCGCGCTGGCGGCCGGCGCCCCGGTCGATGCCTTCGCCTGGCTGGGCGCGCACGCGCTGCCCGACGGTGGCTGCTGCCTGCGGGTGCTGTTCCCCGGCGCGCGCGCGGTCAGCTGCAGCACCGGCGCCGGAGAGTGGGCCGCACTGCAGCCGCCCCCCGCGTTCGGCGTGTTCGAAGGCCGGGTCGGGCGCGGCGGCGTGCACCTGCTGCGGGTGGACTGGGGCGACCACGTCGAGGAACTGGAGGATGCCTACGGCTACGGCCCGCTGCTGGACGAGGCCTTGCTCGGGCGGTTGTCCGCCGGCGACGGCGAGGCCTGCCGCGAGGCGCTTGGCGCCCGTCCCATGCGCCTGGGTGGGGTGGACGGCGTTCGCTTCGCGGTATGGGCGCCCAATGCCCGCCGGCTGGCGGTGGTGGGCGACTTCAACGGCTGGGACGGGTGCCGCCATCCGATGCGGCTGCGCCACGCCGCCGGGGTGTGGGAAATCTTCATCCCGCGGGTCGCCGCCGGCGCCCTTTACAAGTACGAGATCACCGGCCCGGACGGTGCACGCCTGCCGCACAAGGCCGATCCCTGCGCGCGCCAGTGCGAGCTGCCGCCGTCCACCGCCTCGCGGGTGGCCGATGCGCACCCGTTCACCTGGCACGACCAGGCCTGGATGGCCGCGCGCGGCGGCTGGGAGCGCAAGCCGCTGTCGATCTACGAGGTGCACGCCGGTTCCTGGCGGCGCGACGCCCAGGGCCTGTCCCTGGACTGGGACGCGCTGGGCGACCAGCTGGTCCCGCACGTGCAGGCGCTGGGCTTCACCCACATCGAGCTGCTGCCGGTCAGTGAGCACCCGTTCGGTGGTTCCTGGGGCTACCAGCCGCTGGGCATCTACGCGCCCACCGCGCGGCACGGCGATCCGGCCGCCTTCGCGCGCTTCGTCGACCGCTGCCATGGCGCCGGCATCGGCGTGATCGTGGACTGGGTCAGCGCCCATTTCCCGACCGACGTGCACGGCCTGCAGCGCTTCGACGGCACCGCGCTGTACGAGCACGAGGATCCGCGCGAGGGCTTCCACCGCGACTGGCACACCCTGATCTACAACTACGGCCGCAACGAGGTCTCCGCGTTCCTGGTGGGCTCGGCGCTGGAGTGGATCGAGCGCTTCCACATCGATGGGCTGCGCGTGGACGCGGTGGCCTCGATGCTCTACCGCGACTACAGCCGGCCCGAGGGCGAGTGGGTGCCCAACGAGCACGGCGGCCGCGAGAACCTGCAGGCGATCGCGTTCCTGCGGCGGATGAACGCCGAGATCCGCCGGCGCTTCCCGGACGTGATGCTGATGGCCGAGGAGTCGACCGCCTGGCCGGGAGTGACCGCCCCGGCCGAGCACGGCGGGCTGGGCTTCACCCACAAGTGGAACATGGGCTGGATGCACGACACCCTGCAGCACATGGGCCGCGACCCGGTCCACCGCGGCTGGCACCACAGCGAGATGACCTTCGGCCTGGTCTATGCGTTCGCCGAGCGCTTCGTGCTGCCGCTGTCGCACGACGAGGTGGTGCACGGCAAGGGTTCCCTGTTGCGGCGCATGCCCGGCGACGAATGGCAGCGCTTCGCCAACCTGCGCGCCTACCTGGCGCTGATGTGGGCGCACCCGGGCGCGAAGCTGCTGTTCATGGGCGGCGAATTCGGCCAGCTGGCCGAATGGAACCACGATGCCCAGCTGGACTGGGAGGAGGCCAGGCGCCCGCCCAACGACGGCCTGGCGCGTCTGGTCGGCGACCTCAACCGCATGTTGCGCGCGCAGCCGGCGCTGCACGCGGCCGAGCAGGACGAACGCAGCTTCGACTGGAGCGTGGCCGACGACTCGCGCAACAACGTGGTCGCCTTCCTGCGCCACGACCCGGAAGGCGGCGCACCCTCGCTGCTGGCGGTGACCAACCTGACCCCGACGGTGCACCACGGCTACGCGGTCGGCGTGCCCAGCGCCGGCGCCTGGCGCGAGCTGCTCAATACCGACAGCGCCCACTACGGCGGCCTGCTGCAGACCGTGCCGCGGCCGATGCATGGACATGCCCAGTCGCTGCTGCTGACGCTGCCGCCGCTGGCCACGCTCTACCTCCAGGCCGAGGCATGAACGCGGTGGCGGCACTCGAACCCCCGGGCGCCTGGCCGGTCGGGGAGCACTGGCGCTTCCGCCTGTGGGCGCCGGACGCGCGCCGGGTGGAACTGGTGCTGGGGGACCAGGTGCTGCCGATGCCGGCCGCCGGCGACGGCTGGTTCGAGGCGGAGGCCGCCGCGCCCAAGGGCACCGGCTACCGTTACCGGATCGATGCCGGCTACGACGTGCCGGATCCGGCCTCGCGCTGGCAGCCCGATGGCGTGCATGGTGCCAGCGCCCTGTATCGCGGCGACTACGCATGGCGCCACGACGGATGGCGCGGCCGTCCCTGGCACGAGGCCGTGGTCTACGAACTGCACGCCGGCGCCTGCGGCGGCTATGCCGGGGTGCGCGCGCTGCTGCCGCGGCTGGCGGCACTGGGCATCACCGCGATCGAGCTGATGCCGCTGGCGCAGTTCCCGGGCCGCCGCAACTGGGGCTACGACGGCGTGCTGCCGTTCGCGCCGGCGCAGGCCTACGGCACCCCGGACGAGCTGAAGGCGCTGGTGGACGAGGCCCATGGCCTGGGCCTGATGGTGCTGCTGGACGTGGTCTACAACCACTTCGGCCCGGACGGGAACTACCTGGGCGGCTATGCCTCGCCGTTCTTCCGCGCCGGCTCGCACACGCCCTGGGGCGAGGCGATCGACTTCGACCAGCCTGCCGTGCAGCGCTACTTCATCGCCAACGGCCTGATGTGGCTGGACGAGTACCGCTTCGACGGGCTGCGCCTGGACGCGGTGCACGCGATCGAGCCCACCGCCTTCCTGCACCAGCTGCGGCAGGCGGTGCATGCCGCGCTGCCGGCCGAGCGTCACGTGCACCTGGTGCTGGAGAACGAGCACAACCAGGCCAGCCTGCTGCGCGAAGGCTTCACCGCGCAGTGGAACGACGACTTCCACAACGCCCTGCACGTGCTGCTGACCGGCGAGGACGAGGGCTACTACGGCGATTACGCGCCGCAGGCCACCGCCCACCTGGCGCGGGTGCTGGGCGAGGGCTTCGCGTGGCAGGGCCAGACCACCCCGCGGGGGCGCGTCCGTGGCGAGCCGAGTGCGGATGTGCCGCCGGTACGCTTCGTCGCCTTCGCCCAGAACCACGACCAGATCGGCAACCGCGCCTGCGGCGAGCGGCTGTCGGTGCTGGTGCCGGAGCCACGGCTCAGGGTGGCGGTGGCGCTGACCGCGCTGGTGCCGATGGTCCCGCTGTTCTTCATGGGCGAGCCCTGGGCCGCACGCGAGCCGTTCCTGTTCTTCACCGATTTCGAGGCGCCGCTGGACCAGGCCGTGCGCGAGGGCCGGCGCCGCGAGTTCGCGCACTTCGCCGCCTTCGCCAGTGCCCAGGCGCGCAGCCGCATTCCCGATCCCAATGCCGTCTCCACCTTCGAGGCCTCGCGCGCGCCCTGGCCGGCGCCGGACGATGCCGCGGCCCAGGCCTGGCTGGCCTGGTTCGGCGGGCTGCTGGACCTGCGCGCGCGCGAACTGGTGCCGCACCTGGAGCAGGCGCGGCCGCTGGGCGGCCGCGTCATTGGCGAAGCCGCGGTGGCCGCGGGCTGGCAGCTGGGCGGACGGCAATGGTGGCTGGAGCTCAACCTGGGCCGGCAGGGCCTGCCCAGCGCGTTGCCGCCGGGGCAGGACCTGTTGTGCACCGGACCGATGGAGGAGGGCCAGCTGCCGCCGGACCGGCTGCGCGTGCGCAGGGTCGGCCCATGAGCACGGCCGATGTCTCCCTGCACGCGCTGGCCGCGGCCGCCGGGCTGTGCCGCGAGTGGACCGACGTGGCCGGACGCCCCCAGGTGGTGGCCGACGCCACCCTGCGCGCGGTGCTCGACGCTCTGGACCTGCCCGCGGCCACGCCGGCGCAGCGCCGCGAGAGCCTGCGCCGGATCGAGGCCGTGCAGGCACGGCCGCCATTGCTGACGGCGCGTGCCGGCGCGCGCATCGCGGCCGGCGGCGACGCCGGCCCGCGGCAGTGGGTGGCCGACGACGGCCGCCACGAGGATGCGCGGATCGACGCGCGCGGCTGCGTGCGGGTGCCGCTCGCTCCCGGCTACTGGACCCTGCACGGCGGCGCCCCCTGCAGGGTCGCGGTGGCGCCGGACCGCTGCTTCGGCGTGGAGGACGCGGTTGCGGACGCGCGCGCCTGGGGCGTGGCGCTGCAGGTGTACTCGGCGCGCGCCCCGGGCGACGGCGGCATCGGCGATACCGCCGCCTGTGCGGACTGGCTGCGCAGGGTCGCCGCGGCGGGCGGCGATGCGCTGGCGCTGAGCCCGGTGCACGCCGCGCTGGAGGGCGCCGGCTACTACAGTCCCTACGCACCCAGCGACCGGCGCTGCCTGGACCCGCTGCATGCATCGCCGGCGCAGGTCTTCGGCGACGTGGCGGCGCAGGTGCTGGACGGCGATCCGCAGCTGCGCGGACGGCTGCATGCCCTGGAGGCTGCGGATTCCATCGACTGGAGCGCCGCGCGGCCGGCGAAGTGGGCCTGGCTGCGGCAGCTGCATGGGCGCGGCCTGGTCCTGCGTGCGGACCTGCAGGCGGACTTTGCCGCTTTCGCTGCTGCGCCACCGGCGGAGGTGGCGGCCTATGTCGCCTTCGCCGCGGGCAATGACGCGGAGGTGGCGCAGCTGCACCTGTTCGGCCAGTGGCTGGCGCGCCGGGCCTGGGCTCGCTGCCAGGACCAGGCGCGCGCGGCGGGACTGGGCATCGGACTGGTCGCCGACCTGGCGGTGGGCTTCGATCCTTCCGGCGCCGAGGCCGCGGCCTCGCCGGCGGCGGTGCTGCGCGGGCTGGAGCTGGGCGCGCCACCGGATGCGTTCAATGCCGACGGCCAGGCCTGGGGCATCAGCGGTTATGCGCCGACCGGGTTGCGCCAGTCGGGCTTCGCGCCGTTCATCGAACTGTTGCGCGCGGTGATGCGCGACCGTGGCGGCGTGCGCATCGACCATATCCTCGGCCTGCAACGGCTGTGGGTGGTGCCGCGTGGGGCCAGTGCCCGCGATGGCGTGTATCTTTCCTGCGAACTGGACGCGCTGCTGGACCTGCTGGCGCTGGAATCCTGGCGCCACCGCTGCGTGGTGGTCGGCGAGGACCTGGGCGTGGTGCCGCCCGGGATCCGCGCGAAGCTGGCGCGGCGCGGGGTTCTGGGCATCGACGTGCTGCCGTTCACCCGCGACCGCCGTGGCGCGTTCATGCCGCCCCGGCGCTGGCGCCGCCATGCGGTCGCCACCACCACCACCCACGACCTGCCCAGCAGCGCCGGCTGGGCCGAGGGCCGCGACATCGCCTGGCGCCTGGGCCTGCACGACGCGCCGCCCGGAGCGTTGCAGGCCACTCCGCAATGGAGGGAACGGCAGGCCGACGCCGCGCGCCTGCGCCGGGCCTTCCGTGGCGAAGGCATCGACAGCGGAGACCTGCGCATGGATGCATTGCGCTTTACCGCCCGCTCCCCGGCCGTGCTGGCCCTGCTGCCGGCCGAAGACGCACTGGGCCTGCGCGAGCAGCCCAACCTGCCCGGCACCACCGACAGCCATCCCAACTGGCGCCGGCGCCTGCCCGATCCGCTGCCGGAAGCCGTGCTCGATGCCTCCCTGCAGGCGTTCGCGCAGGCGCGCCGGGAGGTGGCGCCATGAGCCCGGCCCGCCTCCGGCCGCGGGCCACCGTGCGCCTGCAGCTGCATGCCGGCTTCACCCTGGACGATGCCGCGGCGCAGGTCGACTACTTCGCCCGCCTCGGCGCAAGCCACCTGTACTTGGCACCCATCGGCACCGCCGTGCCCGGCTCCAACCATGGCTACGACAACACCGATCCCACCCGGGTCAACCCGGATCTGGGCGGCGAGCCGGCATTGCAGCGCCTGGCGCAGGCCGCGCGCGAGCATGGCATGGGCCTGCTGCTGGACATCGTGCCCAACCACATGGCCACCCACGCCTCCAATGCGTGGTGGATGGACCTGCTGCAGCACGGGCGCCGCAGCCGCCATGCCGAGTGGTTCGACGTGGACTGGGAGGCGCCCGGCGCGGGCGGCCGCCTGCTGCTGCCGGTGCTGGACCGGCCGCTGCATGCGGCGCTGGCCGAAGGCCTGCTGCGGCTGGAACGGCAGGGCGATGGCTGGCAGGTGCGGCACCACGACCAGGCCTGGCCGCTGGCCCCGGGCACGGTGCCGGCGCCGGCCGGTGCGCGGGCGCGGGCCTGGCTGGAGCGCACCAACTCCGGCGCCCGCCGCGGCGAGGGCACCCTGGCCGCCATCCTCGAGCGCCAGGCCTACCGGCTGCTGTGGTGGCGCGCCGGCAACGACCGCATCAACTACCGCCGCTTCTTCGACATCAGCTCGCTGGCGGCGCTGCGCGTGGAGCGCCGCGAGGTGTTCGACGCCGTGCACGCACTGCCGTTGCGGCTGCTGGCGCAAGGCGTGATCGACGGCGTGCGCGTGGACCACGTCGACGGCCTGGCCGATCCCACCGGCTACGTGCAGGCACTGCGCGCGGCGCTGGACCGTGCCGGCGCGCGCCGCGGCCTGGCGCCGGGCGAGGCGCTGCTGTACGTGGAGAAGATCCTCGCGCCCGGCGAACAGCTGCCGGCCGCCTGGCCCTGCCAGGGCACGACCGGTTACGACTTCATGGACCAGGCCGGCGCGGTGCTGCACGCCGCCGCCGGGCTGGAGACGCTGCGCGGACGCTGGGAACAGGCCGGCGGCGAGGGCGATTTCGCCGCGATCGAGCGGCAGGCGCGCCTGCTGGTCCTGCGTGGCCCGCTGCAGGCCGAGTTCAACCGCTGCCTGCTGCGGCTGCTGGCGGTGGCGGCGCAGCTGCCGGCGCTGGCCGACTTCAGCGCGCAGATGTGGGCGCGCGCTGCAAGCGCTGTGCCTGCGCTTCCCGGTGTACCGCACCTACGCCGGCCGCGACGGCCTGGATGCGCAGGGCCTGGCCTGGCTGGACGCCGCCGCCACGGCCGCGGCCGGCGACCTCGGCCCGGCGGAGCAGCAGGCCCTGGCCACGCTCGCCGGCTGGCTGCGCGGCGATGGCGACGCCCGCGGCGTGCCCGCGCTACTGCTGCAGCGCCTGCGTGCCAGCTTCGAGCAGCTGACCGCCCCGCTCAATGCCAAGGCGGTGGAGGACACGGCCTTCTACCGCCACGGCGTGCTGCTGTCGCGCAACGAGGTCGGCAGCCATCCGCTGCATGCCCCGCCTGGCATCGACGGCTTCCACCACGCCTGCCGCGAACGCGGCCGGCGCCATCCGCTGGCGCTGCTGGCCACGGCCACCCACGACCACAAGCGCGGCGAGGACACCCGCGCGCGCCTGGCCGCGCTCTCGCACCGCGCGCCGTGGTGGTGCGGCCAGCTGGAGCGGTTCGAGGAGGCCGTGCCTGCGCGGCTGCGCGAGGCGGTGCCGGCGACCTTCCGGCTGATGCTGTGGCAGACCCTGGTCGCGGCCTGGCCGCTGCAGCTGCCAGGCCGCCGGGCGCGCACGGACTACGCCGGACGGGTGGTCGCCTGGGCCACCAAGGCCCTGCGCGAGGGCAAGCAGTACAGCAGCTGGACCGAGCCGGACGCGGGCGTGGAAGGCGCGGTCGATGCCCTGGTGCGCCACGCGCTGGAGGACAACGCCTTGCACCAGGCCCTGGCCGCCGCGGCCGCGGCGCTGGGCGTGCCTGGTGCGCGCCTGGGCCTGGCCCAGCTGCTGCTGCGGCTGGCCACGCCCGGGGTGCCGGATACCTACCAGGGCAGCGAGGGCTGGGACCTGAGCCTGGTCGATCCGGACAACCGTCGCCCCGTGGACTACGCCGCCAGGCGCGCCTGGCTGGATGACCCGCGCGACTGGCCCGCACTGCTGCGGCAATGGCAGGACGGTGCGCTCAAGGCACGCCTACTGGCCACCATGCTGGAACTGCGTGCCGCGCACCCGCGCCTGTTCCAGGGCCGCTACACGCCGCAGCCGGCGGGCACCGACGTGGTGGCCTTCCTGCGCGGCAGCGGCCACCAGCGGCTGTGGGCCGGCGCGCTGGTGGGCGATGCCGCTGCCGTGCAGGGCGAGGGCCTGCTGCTGCCCGAAGCGCACTGGGAAGCCCGCAGCCTGCGCCTGCCTGTCGGGCACTGGCGCGAGGTGCTGGGCGGCGCGCGGCTTGGACTGGATTCGCCAGGCAACGTGCCGCTGTCGACGCTGTTTGCACGTTCGCCCGTGGCAGTGTGGACCACTGCATGAGGAATGACGCCATGGACCCGGCCGAACGCCAGCGCCGCACGCGCGAGCTCGCGCGCCAGATCTGGGAGACCGAGGGCCGCCCCGACGGCCAGGAGCTGCGCCACTGGGGCATGGCCGAGCGCCTGGTGGAGGCCGAGATCGCCGCACGCGCGCTGGAGCAGCCGGCCAACGAAGGAACCGCGGGAGAGGAGGACGACCGTGCCGACGCGTAAATGGAGCCGCCAGTCGCGGCTGGAGGAGGGCACGCCGTATCCGCTGGGCGCGACCTGGGACGGGCTGGGCGTCAACTTCGCCCTGTACTCGCGCCACGCCACCAAGGTGGAACTGTGCCTGTTCGACGAGCGCGGGCGCGAGCAGGAGCGCATCGTCCTGCCCGAGTACACCGACGAGATCTGGCACGGTTACCTGCCCGACGCACGCCCCGGGCAACGCTATGGCTACCGCGTGCACGGCCCGTACGAACCCGACGCCGGCCACCGTTTCAATCCCCACAAGCTGCTGCTGGATCCGTACGCCAAGCAGGTCGCCGGCGAGCTGAAGTGGGCGCCGCACCTGTTCTGCTACACCCTGGGCCACCGCGACTTGGACCTGAGCTTCGACCGCCGCGACAGTGCCCCGTACATGCCCAAGTGCGTGGTGATCGATCCGGCGTTCACCTGGGGGCGCGAGCGCGCCCCGGCCACGCCCTGGGACCGCACCGTGGTCTACGAGGCCCACGTGCGCGGCCTGACCATGCGCAATGGCGCGATCCCGGAAGGGCTGCGCGGCACCTTCGCCGGCCTGCGCCACGACGCGGTGATCTCGCACCTGAAGTACCTGGGCGTGACCGCGATCGAGCTGCTGCCGGTGCACGCCTTCGTCGACGACCAGTACCTGCTGGACAAGGGCCTGCGCAACTACTGGGGCTACAACTCCATCGGCTTCTTCGCCCCGCACCCGCGCTACCTGTCCGGCACCAGCGTCACCGAGTTCAAGCAGATGGTGGCGCGCATGCACGACGCCGGGCTGGAGGTGATCCTGGACGTGGTCTACAACCACACCGCCGAGGGCAACGAGCTGGGCCCGACGCTGTCGTTCAAGGGCATCGACAACACCGGCTACTACCGCCTGGCCGACGACCGCCGCTACTACATCAACGACACCGGCACCGGCAACACCTTCGACCTGACCAACGCCGGTGCCCTGCGCATGGTGATGGACTCGCTGCGCTACTGGGTGCGCGAGATGCGGGTGGACGGCTTCCGCTTCGACCTGGCCACCATCCTCGGCCGCGAGCGCACCGGGTTCGATGCCTCCTGCAGCTTCCTCGACGCGGTGCGCCAGGACCCGATGCTGGCCCACGTGAAGCTGATCGCCGAGCCCTGGGACATCGGCCCGGGCGGCTACCAGCTGGGCAACTTCGCCCCGGGCTGGGCGGAGTGGAACGACAAGTTCCGCGACAACGTGCGCGCGCTGTGGCGCGGCGACCCGGGCCAGCTGGCGGAGTTCGCCACGCGCTTCACCGGCTCGGCCGACCTGTTCGACCACCACGGCCGCAAGCCGCATTCCTCGGTGAACTTCGTCACCGCGCACGACGGCTTCACCCTGCGCGACCTGGTCAGCTACAACGACAAGCACAACCTGGCCAACGGCGAGGACGGCCGCGACGGCAGCGACAACAACATTTCCTGGAACCACGGCGCCGAGGGCGAGACCGACGACCCGGAGATCAACGCCCTGCGCGCGCGGCAGATGCGCAACCTGCTGGCCACCCTGCTGCTGTCGCAGGGCACGCCGATGCTGCTGTCCGGCGACGAGTTCGGCCACAGCCAGCAGGGCAACAACAACGCCTACTGCCAGGACAACGAACTGGCCTGGCTGGACTGGGAAGCGGCCGCGGCGCCGGGGCCGCAGCGCCAGGCCGCGTTCGTGCGCCGGCTGCTGCGCCTGCGCAGGCACTATCCGCAGCTGCGCCGCCGCCGCTTCTTCATGGGCGAGTATGACCGCGCCCATGGCCTGCACGACATCGCCTGGTTCCGCCCCGACGGCAGCGCGATGGAAGAGGGCGACTGGCACGACGGCGAGCGCAGGGTGCTGATGGCCTGCCTGGACGGGCAGGCGCCGACCAGCGGCCTGCACCAGCCCGAGCGCGAGGACAGCCTGGTGTTCCTGTTCAATGCCGGCGACGCGCCCCAGGAATTCCGCGTGCCGCAACACCTGCAGGCGCCGCGCCTGCTGCTGTCCACGGCCGAGGAGCCGCCGCAGCCGGAGGACGGGGCCTGGCACCTGCCACCGCGTTGCATCGTGCTGCTGGCCACGCGCCCGGCGCCGGCGGCCACGACAGGCGAGGGCAGCGCGGCGACCGCCGGCTAGCCCGGCCGCTGCACCCTTCGCCCTGGTACGGGTAGCGGCCGGCTGCCGCGTGCCGCGGGGCAAGGCTAGACTTCGGTCGAAGGCGCGGGAGGGCCGTCGCCAGACGAGGGGAACGCATGCAAGCAAGCAGGATCTGCCTGGCGCTTTGCCTGGCCGCGCTGGCGCTGCCGGCCATGGCGAAGCAGAAGTTCAGCTGGCCGGAGGGGCGCAAGGCCGCGGTCAGCCTGGCCTACGACGACGCGCTGGATTCGCAGCTGGACAACGCGGTGCCGCAGCTGCAGAAGTACGGGCTCAAGGGCAGCTTCTACATCGTGCCGGCGCGCGAGCCGGTGCGGGCGCGGATGGAGGAGTGGCGCGAGGTGGCGCGCATGGGCCACGAGCTGGGCAACCACAGCATCACCCATCCGTGCTCGGCGCATGGTCCCGGCCGCGAGTGGGTGCCGGCGCACCAGGACCTGGACCGCATGAGCCTGGCGCAGATCAAGGAGCAGGTCGAGGTCGCGGACGTGTTCCTGCAGGCGCTGGACGGCTACACCGGTCCGCGCACCTACACCGCGCCCTGTGGCGACCGCAAGGTGGCCGACGGCGACTACATCGCCGCCGTGGCCGACCGCTTCCTCGGCATCAAGCTGGTCGGCGGCGACGTGGTCCCGGACATGTTCGCGCTGGACCCGGCGGCGGTGCCGGCCGCGGTGCCCAGCGACGTCACCGGCAAGCAGCTGATCGCGCTGGTGGAGGAAGCCGGGCGCAAGGGCACCATGGTCGGCTTCACCTTCCACGGCGTCGGCGGCGACTACCTGTCGGTGTCCAGGGAAGCGCACGAGGAGTTGCTGGCGTTCCTGGCCGCGAACAGGGACAAGTACTGGACCGCCACCTTCCGCGAGCAGATGCAGTGGGTGCGCCAGCAGCAGGAAGCCGCGCGCGGCGGCCGCAAGGCCGGGCGCTGAGGCAGTGCCGGGACCGGCGTCGGCCGCCGTGGCGGTGATCCTGCTGCTGCGTTCGGTGCTGGCGTTCTGCGCGGCCAGCGCGGTGCTGGTCGCGCTCAACCTGGCCGGCGGCGCGCTGGCGCCGCTGGCCGGGCTGCCGCCCGGCGGCACGCCGCGCCTGGCCTGGGACCTGGCCTGGCTGGCGCTGGCCTGCGTTGCGGCCGGCGTGGCCGCTGCCTGGCTGGCGCCGGCGGCGCCGCGCAGCCATGCGCTGGCCTTCCTCGGCGTGCTGCTCGCGGTGCTGGTAGCGGGGCTGTGGCAGTCCGGCGGCTGGCCGGCCTGGTTCATGGCCGGGGTGCTGCTGGCGCCGCTGCTTGCCGCGGCCGTGGTGCTGGCGCGGCGCTAGGGTCGCGGCGCCGCTTCCGGTGCGCGCGGCTTGCCCGCGCGCCTGGGCTTGGCGCCGCGGGGCGAAGCAGGCCGCGGGCGCGGTGCGGGCTTGGGCGCGCGTGCCCGGGGCGCGGAGGGCTTGCTGGCCTCGGCAGTCGCGGCGCTGGCAACCAGGCCCGGCGGGATCGCGTCCCAGCCCTGGAACAGCGCGCCCCACATCGGGTTGTTGGCCGGGAAGCCGAGCCCGGCCTCGTCCAGCGCCGCGGCGGTATCGCGGCGCCAGTCGCGCATCGCGTCCTGCAGGCCGCGGGCGAACGCGGCCTGCACCGCCACCGCGACTTGGGCCGCGGCCTGCTGGTCGCCGAAGCGCTGTTGCACCTGGCGCCAGAACGCGTCGGCCGGCAGCGCGGCCAGCGCCTGCCAGTCGTGCCTGCCCAGCGCCTGCAGTCCGGCATCGCTTTCCAGCACGCCTTCCTCGACCAGGCGTTGCCAGAAATCCAGCCATTGCCGCGCGGTGTCCTGCAGCAGTGCGGCCAGGCGTGCCTGCAGTTGCAGGTTGGTGCGGTACAGCGCCTGCGGCAATGCGGTTTGCGCTTTCATTGCACTCCTCCCTGATGCGTGTGCGGCGGTGGCCGCGTCGCTCATTCCCGGAACCGGACGCGGACCGAGGCGGCGCTGCGTTCGGCGGGGCCGTGATGCACGGCCTCGATGTTGTTGCCGTCCGGATCAAGCACGAAGGCCGCGTAGTAGCCCGGGTGGTAGGGACGCAGCCCCGGGGCGCCGTTGTCGCGGCCGCCGGCCGCCAGCGCCGCGGCATGGAAGGCGTCGACCGCGCCACGGTCGGCGGCCTGGAAGGCCAGGTGCACGCGCCCGGTCAGCTCGCCGGCGGCGGCCTCGCTGTCGATCGCCGAGACGAACAGCTCGTCGATCCAGAACCAGCCTTCGCTGCTGCCGCCGAGGGGAATGCCGAGCGCCCCGGCCACCGCGGTGTAGAAACGCTGGCTGGCGGGCAGGTCGCGCACCACCCGCTGCAGGTGGTCGACCAGGCGGCCACGGTGAAGCTCCATCGTCTCCATGTCGGGCTCCGGCGGATCGGTGCAGCGGTTCAGCGGCGCGGACGGTCCGGGGACATGCGCTCGTAGTCCTCCGGCACCGCGTGGTTGCGCTCCGGATCGGTGTCGGGCATCTCCGGGCCCTTGTGCCGGCCCTTTTCGTTGGCGTAGCGGTCCGGGGTGTTCGGCTTGTCCTGGTCGGCGGCCGGGCGCTTGTCGCGGGTGCTGTGGGTTTCGGGCGGGGCAGAGGGACGGGTCATCCGGATCTCCTGGGCTACTTGCGCGGGCTGGCCGCGGCGTCGGGCTGCGGCTCGGCGGCCGGGCGCGGCTTGCCATCGTGTTCGTGCGCGCTGCCGGGGGTCAGGTGCTGGTGGCGCGCGGCCTGCAGTTCCTGCGCGGTGACGTAGCCGTCGCCATCGGCATCTTGGGCGGCGAAGTCCTCGGCGGTGCGCTGGCTGCCGGCGGTGAACTCGGCCAGCGACAGGCGGCCGTCGCCATCGACGTCGGTGCCGGGCAGGGCATCGGCCTGCCCCGGGTGGCCGGCGTGCGCATCCTGCGGCGCCGTGGTGGCGGGCGGGTCGACGTCTTGGTCCTGGGCCAGGGCAGGGCCGCAGCCGAGCACGCCGGCCAGGGCCAGGATGGCGGGCAAACGGGTTTTCATGGCTGTTCCTCGCGGCGTGGGCGGCATGGCCGGACCGCCATCTGCGCACGCCGGGCGTAAAGACGGGGGCGAGGAAACGTGAAGGCCGGCCTCAGGACGCCAGCGCCAGGGCGGCCACGTCGATGCCGGCCGCTGCCGCCGCGGCCGCGGCCTCTTCCAGCGCCCAGACCTCCACGCTTTCCGGCTCGCACAGGCCGAAGGTGCAGCTGGTGGCCACGTCGGCGGCATCGCGGCCACGCGCCACCGGCACCCGTGCCGGGCAGGCGCCGCCGGTGCGCGGATCGAACGCATGCCAGCGGCCGTCGAACCAGGCCTCGATCCAGGCGGGAAAGCGCGGTTCCGGGGTGGTGCCAGGCGGCGGATAGCCGGTGCAGTAGCGCGCCGGCACGCCCACGCCGCGGCACAGGGCGATGGCCACGTGGGCGAAGTCGCGGCACAGGCCCTGGCCGTCCTGCAGGGCGCGCAGCGCGCCGCGGGTGCAGTCGGCGGTCTCCGGGACGTACTCGATCGAGCGCGCCACGTGCGCGCAGATCGCCTGCACCCGCACCCGGTCCGAGGGCAGGTCGCCGAAGCGGGCCTGGGCATGGTGCAGCAACGGGCGTACCTCGCAGTGGCGGCTGGGCTGCAGGAACGGCCCCAGGTCCTCCGGCGCCGGCGCCACCGCCGGGCGGAAGCTGCCGTCGCGCACCAACGCCTCGCCGCGCAGCACCAGCAGCCCGGCCGGCGCCAGCAGCCGGGTGCAGGTATTGCCGAAGCGGTCGCGGTAGCGGTGCAGCGGCACCTGCGGCGAAGTCCATGCCGTCGGCCCGGACAGCAGGCGGTGGGCCTCGCTGTCGGCCACGTCGAGCATCGCCACCATGGGGGTGGACTGGGCGAAGCGGTAGGCGATGCGGAAACCCAGCCGGAATGGCATCGGGGCGGCCCGAGGGGGAAGTGGTGCCATTGGGCCGGGCGCGCGCGCAAGGGCGCGTGAAGCGGCGCGGGTGACGGCCGCTTCACGCCCGCCGCGCCAAGGTCGCCGGATCTTCGCCAGGAGTTCCCATGCGCCACCAGCGACTACGCTTCGGCCGCGGTTTCCGCGTGCTGTTCGAACACCGTCGGGTGCAGGCGGCGCAGATGGTGCTGGCGCCGGGCGCCAGCGAGGGCGGGGAGGGCAATCGCCACCGCGGCGCCGACCAGTGGCTTTACGTGGTTTCAGGCAATGGCGTGGCGATCGTCGCCGGGCGCCGGCAGCGGCTGGCGCCCGGCAGCCTGCTGCTGGTTGAGCGCGGCGAGGAGCACGAGATCCGCAATACCGGCCGCACCCCGTTGCGCACGGTGAACTTCTACGCGCCGCCGGCGTACACCGGCGCCGGCAAGGAGCGCCCGGCCGGACGCCCGCGCTGAGCCGTCAGTGCACCGCGACCACGCGGTTGCGGCCGTCCTGCTTGGCCCGGTACATGGCGCGGTCGGCGCGGTTGAGCAGGTGCTCGCGGTCCTCGCCCAGCTGGCGCACGGCCACGCCGGCGCTGAAGCGCACCTCGATGCGCCGGCCCTCGTGCAGCAGCGGGCGCGCCGCCAGGGTGCGCTGCAGGCGCTGCAGCAGCGCGGCGGCCTCCTCGAGGGTGGTGCGCGGCAGCACGACCACGAATTCCTCGCCGCCGTAGCGGGCCAGCAGGTCGTCCTTGCGCAGGCCTTCGCCCAGCACCTGCACCACGTGGCGCAGGGCGGCATCGCCGCCGGCATGGCCGAAGCTGCCGTTGAGCCGGCGGAACTCGTCCAGGTCCAGCACCGCCACCGCCAGCGGCCAACCCTCGCGCTCGGCCCGCGCCAGCAGCTGCGGGTACTGCTCCTCCAGGCCGCGGCGGTTGAGCGCGCCGGTCAGCGGGTCGCGGCTGGCCAGTTCGCCGATGTCGCGCAGCTGCGCTTCCAGCTCGCGCACGCGCGCCTCGGCCGCCTCCACGTCCGCGCGCGCGGCCTGCAACTGCTCGTGCGAGCGCAGCGCCTGTTCCTGCAGGCGGCGGGTGTCGTCGAGCACGTCCTCCAGGCGGTGGCCGAGGTCGGCGATGGTGCGCGCCTCGCGGATCGCCGCCAGGTGCGCCTGCAACCGGTCCTGGTACTCGCCGGCGTGGGCGGCCATGCCGTCCAGGCTCTCGACGAAGGACACCATCATCACCCGCATCGCGTCCTTGGACTGTTCGATGCCCTGGCGCAGCAGGCCCTGCTGGTAGGCCAGCTCGCGCAGGCCCTGGCGGGTGGCTTCCAGGGTCTGCAGGTCCGGGTCCTGGCCCAGCAGGCGGCGCACCGCGGCGACCTGGCCGCGCAACCAGCTGCCGTCGTCCAGCAGTTCGAACAGGTTTTCCAGCAGCAGATCGAACAGTTCCAGCAGCAGGCGCTGCTGTTCGGCGGCCTCGCCGGCGTGCACGCCGACCTGGTGGCACAGCTCGCGCACCCGGGTCGCCAGCGGCGACAGGTCCGCGCCGGGCGACCAGCGCTTGAGGTCGCCGGCCAGGGCCGTCGACTCGTCGGCCAGGGCCGGCAGCGGCCGCAGCAGCGAGGCCAGGGCCACGCCCACCGCCTGCCGCAGCAGGTCCCGCAGCTGCTCGGCCTCGGCCGCGGCCGGCGCATCCAGGGCGGCGGCGAAGTCGCGCAGGTACTTGTCCAGGAACTGGCGCAGCACGCGCGCGGCGGTGGCCCAGTCGGCGGCATCGGTAGCCGAGGCCAGGCGCCGGCCGAGGTCGCCCAGCTCGCCCGGCAGCGTGGCCATGCCGCACGCGAACACGGGCAGCACGTTGCCGGCGTCGGGGACGACGCCGTCGCTGGGGACGGAGCGCACTGCGGACTGGCCGCTGGCGGCTCCGCGGTCTCGGAGGGACATGCGCATGGCTCTCGGGCGCGGAACCTGGCTGGAGGAACGCCTCGTTAGCGGCCGCCGGCGGCCGGGGTTTAGCCCGGGACGGACCTTTCCACGGGCGCTGGCGCCGGTTGTGCGAGGCTTGACGCCCCTACCCACGACAGGAGAACCCATGGATATCGGCATGGTCGGACTTGGCAGGATGGGCGGCAACATGGCCCTGCGCCTGGCCCGTGGCGGCCACCGGGTGGTCGGCTACGACCCCGGCGCCACCGCCCGCGGCGCGGCGCCGGAACTGGAAACCGTCGAATCGCTGCAGGCCCTGGTCGAGGCGCTGCCGGCCCCGCGCGCGGTGTGGCTGATGGTGCCGGCCGGCGCCCCGGTCGACTCCACGCTCGACCGCCTGCTGCCGCTGCTGCAGCCGGGCGACGTGGTGGTCGACGGCGGCAACTCCAACTACCGCGACAGCGAGCGCCGTGCCGCGCGCTGCCGCGACGCCGGCGTGCATTTCCTGGACTGCGGCACCAGCGGCGGCGTGTGGGGCCTGCAGGAAGGCTACAGCCTGATGGTCGGGGGCGAGGCCGAGGCGGTGGCGCTGCTGCGGCCGGTGCTGGAGACCCTGGCGCCGGCGCCGGACCGCGGCTGGGGCCACGTCGGGCCCAGCGGCGCGGGACACTTCACCAAGATGGTCCACAACGGCATCGAGTACGGGATGATGCAGGCCTACGCCGAAGGCTTCGCCATCATGCAGCGCAAGGAATCGATGGCGCTGGACCTGGCCCAGGTCGCCAGGATCTGGCAGCACGGCAGCGTGGTGCGTTCCTGGCTGCTGGACCTGGCGACCGATGCGCTGGAGCGCAACCCGACCCTGGAGGGCATCGCCCCTTACGTGTCCGATTCGGGCGAAGGGCGCTGGACCGTGGCCGAGGCGATCGACCTGGACGTGTCGGCGCCGGTGATCACCCTGTCGCTGCTGGAGCGGCTGCGCTCGCGCGAGAACGATTCCTACGCCGACAAGCTGCTGGCGGCGTTGCGCCAGGGCTTCGGCGGGCACGGCATCCGCCCGGGCTGAGCCGCGCTCAGCCGGAGTATTCGAAGGCCACCTCGCGGCGGCCGGCATCGCTGCGTTGCGCCGCCTCGATCAGCGCCATCGCCAGCAGCGCGCTTTCGGCGGTCACCGGCGGCAGGCCGCCGTGCAGGATGGCGTCGCGCACGCCGGCGTAGTACGCCGGCCAGTTGCCGGGCAGCGCCGGCGCGGCCGCGTCCTCGGCGACCGAGCCGTCGGCGCCCACCCGCAGCAGGCTGCCCGGGCGTGGGTCGCGTCCCCACCCGCCGTGGCCGGGACGCAGGCCGGCGCGCAATGCGTCCTCCTGCGGATCCAGGCCGTGCTTGATCCAGCTGCCGGCGCTGCCGTGCACGGCGAAGCGCAGGCCGTGGCCGGGCACCAGCGAGCCGCCATGCAGCAGCACCCGCAGGCGTGGATAGCGCAGCTGTACGTGGAAGTAGTCCACCGCGGTGGCGCCGTGGCGCTGCATGCCCAGGTCGGCGGTCACCGCCAGCGGCGGGCCGAACAGCTGCAGCGCCTGGTCGGCCAGGTGCGGGCCGAGGTCGTACCACAGCCCGGCGCCGGGGCCGGCGCGGTCGCGCCAGCGGTCCGGCACCTGCGGGCGGAAGCGGTCGAAGTGCGAGTGCAGCTCGGCCACCTCGCCCAGCGCGCCGGCGTCGAGCAGGGCGCGCAGGGTGAGGAAGTCCGCGTCCCAGCGCCGGTTGTGGAACACCGACAGCACCTTGCCGGCCTGGCGTGCCGCTTCCGCCACCGCGCGGGCCTCGTCCAGGTGCAGGGCGAACGGCTTGTCCACCACCACATGCTTGCCCGCCTGCAGTGCGGTGCGCGCGATCGGCGCGTGGCTGTCGTTGGGCGTGGCCACCACCACCAAGTCCACGGCCTGGTCCTCCAGCACTTCGGCCACCTGCGCGCAGACGCGCGCCTGCGGATGGTCGGCGGCAATCTCCGCGGTGCGGCTGGACACTACGCTGTGCAGGCGCAATCCGGGCGTGGCCGCGACCAGCGGCGCGTGGAACACGCGGCCAGCCAGTCCGTAGCCGACCAGGGCGACGTTCAGGACATCCGGGCTCATGGAAGCGATTCCAGCGGCAATGCGCCGATTAGACGTGCGCATGGCCGCCATCGCAACCGGTTCAGGCGCTTGAACCAATCACGAATCCATCGCGCGCGGTTCACCCGTGCTGGACGCTGCCCTGGCGGAGACTGGCCGCCCATTCGCCAAGGAGCCAGACCCATGCGCAAGAACGCCACCGTGCTCGCCGCCACCTTTGCCGCCCTGCTGTTCTCCGGTGCCGCCATGGCCGGCGACAACGATCCGCAGAAGAAGAAGGCCGCCGACGCCGATTCCAGCCAGCCGGTGTCCGACACCTGGATCACCACCAAGGTCAAGTCCAGCCTGCTGGCCGACAGCGACGTGTCCGGCACCAAGATCGAGGTCGACACCGTCGACGGCGTGGTCTACCTGACCGGCACCGTCGGCAGCCAGGCCCAGGCCGACGAGGCCAAGCGCATCGCCGGCGAGATCGACGGCGTGGCCAAGGTCGACACCAGCCGCCTGAAGGTCGACGCCCAGGCCTCGCGCTGATCGGCCTGCTGTTTTTTTGCGGCACCCGTCACGGGTTGCCGCCGCGGCGCGGGGCCACGGCCCCGCGCCCTTCTTTTGTCCGCGGCACGACGCGTGCCGCGGACAGCGGGCGTCAAGGGGCCACGGTGGCCGCTCCGCTAGAATCGCCGCACCCCCGCACTGCCCGCACCGATGCCGACCACCCTTCCCGCCGACCCGCGGGTCGAATCCCTGATCCCGCGCATGACGCTGGAGGAAAAGGCAGGCCAGCTCGGCGTGTTCGCCGACATGGTCCGCCCCTTCGCGCCGGACGTGAATCCCGAGACCAACGTGCGCAATGCCACCGAAGTGCTGGAGCAGGTGCGCGCCGGCCGCGTCGGCACCCTGTTCAACGGCGTCGGCGCCGAGGCCGGGCGCGAGATCCAGCGCGTGGCGGTGGAGGAGAGCCGGCTGGGTATTCCGGTGCTGCTGGCCGCGGACGTGATCCACGGCATGCGCACCGTGTTCCCGATCCCGCTGGGCGAGGCCGCCAGCTTCGAGCCGGACCTGGCCGAGCGTACCGCCCGCGCCACCGCCATCGAGGCCACCGCCGCCGGCATCCACTGGACCTACGCGCCGGCGGTGGACATCGCCCGCGACCAGCGCTGGGGCCGAGGCGCCGAGGGCGCCGGCGAGGACGTGTACCTGGGCTGCCGCTTCGCCGCCGCGCGCGTGCGCGGTTTCCAGGGCCCGGACCTGCGCGCGCACGATTCGTTGCTGGCCACGGCCAAGCACTTCGTGGCCTACGGTGCGGTGAGCGCGGGCCTGGACTACAACTTCGTCGAGATCGCCGAAGGCACCCTGCGCGACGTCCACCTGCCGCCGTTCAAGGCAGCGGTCGACGCCGGCGCGCTGGCGGTGATGACCGCCTTCAACGACATCAACGGCATCCCGGCCAGCGCCAACCACGCGCTGCTGACCGGAGTGCTGCGCGGGGAATGGGCGTTCGCCGGCGTGGTCGTGTCCGACTACACCGCCGACATGGAGCTGATCGCGCACGGCTATGCCGCCGACGAGCGCCACGCCACCGAGCTGGCGTTCTCCGCCGGCATGGACCTGAGCATGCAGAGCGGCTTCTACGCCGCGCACCTGCCGGCGCTGGTGGAATCGGGCCGCATCCCGATGGAGAAGCTGGACGCGGCGGTGCGCCGGGTGCTGTCGCTGAAGGCGGCAATCGGCCTGTTCGACGACCCCTACCGTTCGCTGGACCCGGCGCGCGAGGCCGATGCCTCCTGGCGCGAGGCGCACGAGGCGCTGGCGCGCGACGCCGCGCGCCGCTCGATGGTGCTGCTGAAGAACGAGGGCGGGCTGCTGCCGTTGCGCCGCGACGCGCGCATCGCCCTCATCGGCCCGTTCGCGCGCGACCTGGACAACATCGAAGGCTGCTGGACCCTGTTCGGCGACCGCAGCCGCTACGTCAGCCTGGAAGCCGGCCTGCGCGCGGCGCTGCCGGACGGCGGCGCGCGCCTGCGGGTGGTGGATGGCTGCGGGCTGGAGGCGCCACTGCAGGGCGGCATCGAGGCCGCGGTCGCGGCCGCGCGCGAGGCCGACGTGGTCGTGCTGGCGGTGGGCGAGCCGCAGCGCTACAGCGGCGAGGCGCAGTCGCGCACCCAGATCGTGCTGCCGCCGGCGCAGCAGGCGCTGGCCGAGGCGGTGGCGGCCACCGGCACGCCGGTGGTGGTGCTGCTGCGCAACGGCCGCGCGCTGGCGCTGCAGGGCGCGGTGCGCGACGCGCAGGCGATCCTGGTCACCTGGTTCCTGGGCAGCCAGACCGGGCACGCGGTGGCCGACGTGCTGTTCGGCGACTACGGCCCTTCCGGGCGCCTGCCGGTGAGTTTCCCGCACGATTCGGGGCAGCAGCCGTACTTCTACAACCACCCGCGCACCGGCCGTCCGGAACTGCCGGACATGAAGGAGTTCAAGGCGCGCTGGCGCGAGCACCCGCACCAGGCGCTTTATCCCTTCGGCCATGGCCTGACCTACGGCCAGGTCGAGTACGGGCCGACCACGGTGGAATCCCCCGCGGTGGCCTGGGACGGCGAGGCGGTGTTGCGCGCGACGGTGCGCAACAGCGGCACGCGCGGGGTCGAGGAGGTGGTGCAGCTGTACGTGCACGACCGCGTCGCCAGCCGCGTGCGCCCGGTGCGGGAACTGAAGGGTTTCGCGAAGCTGGCGCTGCAGCCGGGCGAAGCACGCGAGGTGGAATTCCGGCTGTCGCGCGCGGACCTGGCATTCACCCGCGCCGACGGCACGCAGGGTGCCGAGCCGGGCTGGTTCGACGCCTGGATCGCGCCTTCGGCGGTGGCCGGCGAACCTGCCGCGTTCGAACTGCTGCCGCCGCAGGGCTGACGCGCGGACGCCACGCCGGTGGCCGGCGTGGCGTCCCTGGACGAGGTATCGGGCAGGCGCCGCGAAGACTACATGCCGTGCGGATCGGCGCCGCGTTCCCAGGCACGCAGCACCGCCTGGCGCGCGCGGGTCCAGTCCAGCCGCGACTTGCCCTTGCGGGTTTCCCATTCGCGCCGCAGCTGCTCCTCGGCGGCGGCGAACTCGGCGGCCGGGTCGCGCTGGCGGAAGGCATAGCCGGTCTCGTACGCGGCGGCGTAGTCGTCGTAGGTATCGCCTTCCATGTAATAGGGCTCGCTGCGGTACTGCTGGTTCCAGTAACCGGAGTCGGGGAACTGCTCGGTGGCCGTGCGGCCGGGCACCTGGTAGCCGGGCGTGCTCATCGGCGTCTCCTCTGCGGTGGGTGGAACGCCACGCTATCGGGGGCGGCGTTAAACAGGCCGATCCGGCGGGTGAGCACGGTGTTAGGCATTCAGCTGGCCGCGCTGCTGGCCTCGTACGGCAGCAGGATGGCGCCGGTGCGCACGATGGCCGCGTCGGCCACCGCCAGCTCCTGCTCGTCGCCGTCGACCACCAGCAGCACCTGCCCGTCCTCGATCGCCTCCTCGAACTTGCGCCGCACCGGATCCTGCACGGTCGCGCCCATCAGCGCCGACGACCAGCTGCCGACCGCGGCGCCGACGCCGGTCATCAGCGCCGCGCCGGCCAGGGTGATGCCCAGCGGCGGCACCGCCACCGCGACCAGGCCCGCGACCAGCCCGATCGCGCCGCCGCCGGCGGCACCGCGCAGCGCCGCGGGAACCATGTCGGTGTGCGCCTCGCGCAGGTCGTCCGGCACCGAATCCATCTCGATGTCCGCGCGCGCGATCAGCGACAGGCAGTCGCGCTCGATCCCGGCGTCGTGGGCGGCGCCCAGCGCGGCCTGCGCCGTGGCCAGGTCGGGGGTGGTGTAGATGCGCCGCTGCTTCATCGCGGTGTCCTCCTGCTTCGGATGCAGGGGAATGTGGAGCGCGCGCGGTGACACCTGCGTGAGCGGGCGCCGCGCGCGTTCAGGCGGCGTCCTGCGGCTCCGCGTCGGCGTCGGCGGCGTCCGGGCTGTGCCGCGAGACGATGCCCGCCGCGGCCAGGTCTCCGGTGACGTTGCCGGTGGTGGCGAACACGTCGGGGATGGTGTCCACCGCCAGCAGCAGGCCCAGCGGTTCCACCGGCAGGCCCATGGACTGGGTCACCGGCAACACCGTGGCCATGAAGCTGGCCTGGCCGGGCAGGCCGACCGAGCCCAGGCTTATCACCACCGCCAGCGCGGCGCCGGCGGCCAGCTGCAGCGGGGTCAGCTCGATGCCGTAGGCCCAGGCCACGAAGCACGCCGCGGTGACGTACTGGATGGGGCTGGTGATGCGGAACAGGGTCACCGCCATCGGCAACACCAGGCCGGCGACCGCGCGCGGGATGTGCAGGCGCTCGCGCGCGCTTTCCAGCATCGCCGGCAGCGTCGCCAGCGAGGACTGGGTGCTGGCGGCCACCACCTGTACCGGCAGCGCGGCCCTGGCGAAGGCCAGCGGCGAGCGGCCGGCGAACAGTGCCACCAGCAGGTAGCAGATCGCGGTCGCGCCGAGGTACAGCCCGCACTGCAGGCCGATGTAGCCGGCCAGCGCGCCGACCACGCCCAGGCCCGCCTGCGCGCACACCGCCAGCATCAGCGCGAACACGCCCAGCGGCGCGGCCAGCAGCACCCAGTGCACGATCACGATCATGGTGTCGGCGATGGCCTGGCACAGGCCGGTCACCTGGGCGCGGCGCTCGGCGGCGATGCGGGTGAGGGCGAAGCCGAAGAACAGCGCGAACACCACCAGCGGCAGCATCGCGCCCTGGGCCGCGGCCATGATCGCGTTGGACGGGATCACGTTGCCGATCCACTGCGCCAGCGTGGGCGCGGTGCCGGCCTCGACCGCGGCGGCGCTGCCCTGCAGGGTGGCGGCCAGCTGCGGGTCGGGCGCGACCCAGGCCAGCACCGCCGGCGCGGCCAGCGCGGCGTAGCCGGAGAACAGCGACAGCAGGACGATGAACACCACCATCGCGCGCCGCGCCACGCGCCCGGAGGCGGCGGCGTTGGCGGCGTTGGCCACGCCCAGGATCACCAGCGACAGCACCAGCGGCACCACGGTCATCTGCAGGGCGCTGAGCCACAGCCGGCCGATCGGCTGGGCGATGGCGGCGGCGGTGGCGGCCGCCGCCGCGCTGGTCGCGGCAAGGACCAGGCCGGCGATGGCGCCGGCGGCCAGCGCCAGCAGCACCCGCGCGGTGGCGCCCGGCCACCTCATCGCGCCGACCCCGCGGCCGGCAGGCCCCAGCGCGGCGCCAGGCGCGCGTACTCGGCGCGCGGCAGCAGCACCAAGCGCGGCTGCGCCGCCGGATCCAGCCAGGCCAGCAGGCGGCGCATGTCGGCCTCGGCCATCGCGGTGCAGCCGGCGGTGGCTTCGCCGGGCTGGCGCCAGAGGTGGGCGAAGATGCAGCTGCCGGCACCGGGTGCGTTGTCCGGGTTGTGCGCGATCACCAGGCCCAGGCGGTAGCGCGGGTCGCCGTCGTGGTGCAGGTCCAGGCGCATCGGCTCGCTGGAGCCGGCCACCGCGGCCTCGCCGACCTCGCGGGCGTCGACGATGCGGTTGTAGTGCGGCGACTCCGGCACGTCCATGCACCAGTGGCTGGCATCCATCTGCCGGTAGGGCAGGGCGGTGGCGACCTCGCCGGCCGGCAGGTAGCCGAACGCGCTTCCCAGCGCGAACACGCCGGCCGGGCTGCGGCCGTCGCCCTCGCGTTTGGCCGGGCCTTGGCCCTGGTCGGCGGCCGGGTGCAGGCCTTGGCCCCAGGCCGCGCCATTGCGGCCGATGGCCACCGCGAAGTGGCCGGCCTCGCGCCAGGGCGATTGCGCGCCTTCGCGTTCGTAGTAGCGCAGGGTGCCGGTGGCGGCGTCCCAGCCGGCGGTGGTCACCACCACCAGCTGGCGCGGCGCGGGCTCGCCGGCGCCGGGCAGCGCCGCCAGCACGGTCGCGGCCACCAGCAGCAGGGCCAGGGCCGCCAGCAGGCGCAGCGACGGGGGCAGGCGGTGGGTGCCGGGATGCGGGGCCATGGCTCAGCTCTCGATCAGGTGCTGGATGCGTTCGAGGTTGATGTTGAGCTGGCGGTGCCGGTCCGGGTTGGCCTGGCACAGCAGCACGAACAGGAAGTCGAGCAGGTACTGCAGCGAGGAGCGGTACAGCAGCTGGGCCACGTGCGGCGCCGGGTCGTGCGCGGACACCACCAGGGCGGCGTCGGCCTGGGCGCGCAGCGGGTTGGCGGTGTGCCGGGTGATCGACACCACCTTGCCCTCGCAGGCCTGGAACTGGCGGCTGAGCTGGTGCAGCGGCGCCAGCTGGCCGAACTCGGAGAACAGCAGCAGCACGTCGCCGGGGCGGGCCGCGGAGATGTTGGCCATCATCAGGATCGGGTCGGCGTGGTGCACCACCAGCACCCCCAGCAGCGACAGGCGCATGGCGAACTCGCGGGCGAACAGGCCGTCGTCGCCGAGGCCACAGACGAACACCTTGCCGGCGCCGTCGAGCATGCCGACGATGGCCTCGATCCGCTCGCGCGGGTTGATCAGGCGGGTCTCCTCCTCGGCCGCGGCCTTGGAGCGGCGCAGGGTTTCCTCCAGCCGCGCGTAGGCATCGCCGGGCTCCTCCGGGACCCCGGCCGGGGCGTCGCCACCGTTGCGCGCCAGCGCCTGGCCGATGCTGAACTTCAGGTCCGGGTAGCCGCGGAAGCCGAGCTTCTGGCTGAACTTGACCACCGAGGACTGGCTCACGCCCAGGGCGCTGGCCAGCTGCTGCGAGGAGTAGTCACGCAGCAGGTGGGCGTTGTCGAGGATGAAGTCCGCGATGCGGCGCTCGATCGCCGACATCTGGTCGCGTTCGGAACGGATCTTTACCAGGGGCGGCATGGCGGCGATCTTCATCCGGAGTGCCGGCACGTGGCAACCGGCGCTCAGCGCGCCAGCGGCTCCAGGCCGCGGATCTGGCGGATGCCCAGGCCCGGCGCCTCGGTGATGCTGATCTCCGACTCGTTGAAGATGACCCCGCCCTCGACCGGGTTGAACTGGCCCAGCGAGGGGCCGTCCAGGTCGACCTTGCTGATCGCGTCGGCCTTGGCCACCGCTAGGTGCACCGCCGCGGCCACCGAGATGGCCGACTCGATCATGCAGCCGATCATGCACTGCACGCCGTAGATGGAGGCGATGTCGGCGATGCGGATGGCGTTGGACAGGCCGCCGGTCTTCATCAGCTTGATGTTGATGATGTCCGCGGCGCGGCGCTGGATCAGGTCGAACACCTGGTCCGGGCCGAACACGCTCTCGTCGGCCATCACCGGGGTGTGCACGCGCTCGGTGACGTACTTCAGGCCCTCGATGTCGGCGGCCTTGACCGGCTGCTCCAGCAGCTCCAGCAGCACGCCGGCGTCCTCCAGCGCGTGCATGGCGTAGACCGCCTGCTTCGGGGTCCAGCCCTGGTTGGCGTCCAGGCGCAGCAGGGCGCGGCCCTCGACCGCGGCGTGGATCGCCTTGACCCGCTCGATGTCCAGGCCGATGTCCTTGCCCACCTTGATCTTCAGCGAGTCGAAGCCGCGCTCCACCGCCGAGATCGAGTCGGCCACCATCTTGTCGATGTGGTCCACCGAAATGGTGATGTCGGTGGTGATCACCGGGTCGCCGCCGCCGAGCATCTTGTACAGCGGCGCGTCGTACAGCTGCGCCCACAGGTCGTAGACCGCGATCTCCACCGCCGCCTTGGCGCTGGTGTTGCGCTCCAGCGCGCCCTGGATCAGGCCGCAGATGCGGTTGAGGTTGGCGATCTCCTGGCCGATCAGGCGCGGCTTGATGAAGCGCTCGATCGCCTCGGCGATCGAGCCGTGGGTGTCGCCGGTGATCACCGCGGTGGCCGGCGCCTCGCCGTGGCCGGTATGGCCGGTGTCGGTGCGCACCAGCACCACGATGTCCTCGACCGTGTCGACCGTGCGCAGCGCGGTCTTGAACGGGGTCTTCAGCGGCACGCGCAGCATGCGCAGTTCGATGTCGGTGATCTTCACTTGGGCTTTCTCAGCGGGAAGGGCGCGGGCGGACGCGCTGGATGCTGGTCATGCGGTCCACGTAGGTCTGCTCGTCGTTGAACAACAGCGGGTCAAGCGGGGTGAGCGACACGCCGTTGAGGCCGGCGGACACGCGGCCGCCGTCCGGGCCGCGCCAGCCGCCGCCGTTGGTGTCGTGGATGACGTAGGCCATGCCGTCGCGATGGCCGATGGCCATCATCACGTGGCCGGGGATGTAGACGAGGTCGCCGACCTGCAGCCCGCGCACCGCGGCCTGGCGGCGCGCCGGGTCGTCGCCGGGCTCGAAGCCGATCCGGTCCAGCGCCGGGCTCACCGCCTGGTCGCGGGTGTTGCGCGGCATGAGGATGCCGAAGCTGCGGTAGACCTCGGACACGAAGCCGCTGCAGTCCCGGGCGTCGTAGGAATGGCCCCAGCCGTAGCGTTCGCCGAGGAACTTGAACGCCTGGGCGATGAGGTTGGCCGGGGTCAGCGGCAGGTAGTCGGCGGCGACGTCGGCCGAGCGCGGGACGAGGGCCGGCACGAACTCCAGGCTGCCGTCGGCGCGGCGCGCCGGCAGGTCGACCACGTGCGAGGCGTAGGGATGCTGGCCGTTGACCGTGCGCGACGGGTCCAGCCCGGTGCGCAGCGGCAGGCGCAGGCCCATGTCCAGCTGCAGCGCCGACACCCGCGGCTCCTCCGGGGTGTAGGTGGTGCGGACGGTGGCGCCGGTGACCACGATGTACGGCGTGCGGCTGGCATAGCCCAGTACTTCCTCGCGCGTCCCGATGGCCACGTGCCGGGCCTCGATCCACGCGGAGTAGCGCTCGGAGGCCACGAACAGCCATTGCCGGCCGCGGCTTTCGTGCAGCACCGCCACCGCGTCGCCGGGGAACAGCGCCGATTCCTGGAAGCGGTCGATGTCGGTGTCGCCGGGCGAGGAGAACACCCGCAGCGAGGTCGGGAACGCGCGCAGCGCGGCGCGGTGCACCACCAGGCCGTAGCGCAGCGGGCGGCTGGCGGGGATCGCGTCCAGCGCCAGCTCGCGCTGCAGTGCCGCCAGGGTGCGCGCCGGCACCGGCTGGCCGCGTTCGTCGTAAAGGGTGCGCGCCGGCGGCGAGGACAGCTTTTCCACCTGCGCGCGCACGAACTGGCGCGGCAGCGGATCGGGCAGGGCGGCGATGTCCTGGATCGAGGGATCCTCGGCGCGCATGCGCGCGTTGAGCGCGGCGATGCCCTCGCGGTCCAGGAGCAGCTGGTGTGGCTGTTCCAGCCTGGCGATCCAGCTGGCCGGGTCGAGGTCGGACAGGCGCACGCCGACCACGGCGGTGTGCCCGTCCGCGTCCGGGGACAGCGACCAGGCCGGCGCTGCAGCCAGCAGCAGGCTGGCCAGCAGCGGAGCCGCCAGCCGGGCCACGCGCTTGCGAACCGGGGTGTTCCGCGCGGATAGCGCTTTCATGGTGACGGCCTCCCCTTGGGCGGGTGTTCCGAAAGAATAGTTATTCCAGCTATTCAGTACGTCAAGAATAAATTATTGACCGCGCCCCCGGTGCGTGTTACATCGGCATTACCACCGCACCGGGAAGTGTCGTCGTGGAAGCCTCTCCTCGCCAACCAGCGGCACACGCCAACGCGCGGACCCCGGTCCGCGGCGGGCGCGCATCCCGCCTGGCCGCCGGCCTGCTGCTGTGCCTCGCGCTGGGGAGCGTGCAGGCCCGCGCGGGCGATCCGCTGCCGGAGATCGTGGCAGCGGTGGACGCCGGCCGCTTCGCCGAGGCCGAGGCCCGGATCGCGGCGCTGCTGTCGCAGGGCGATGCCGCGCAGCGGCGGGCGCTGGAGTTCGAGCGCGAGCGCATGCGCCGCATCCGCCTGGACTTCAGCCTCGACCGCGCGGCGGTGCTGGCACAGCTGCGCCGGCAGATCCCGGACCTGCGCGAGTCCGAATTCGACGCCTGGGACGCGGCCGGCCTGGTCGAGCACATGGACATCGACGGCGAGCGCCGCTGGTTCAAGCGCTCGGTGTCCAACCTGTTCCGGCTCAGCCCCGAGGCCGCGGCACGCCGCGCGCCGCCGGTGCGGCCGTTCTCCGAAGGCCCGTTCGAGCGCCTGCATCCGCACCACGCCGAGGTGCTGGCCGCGGCCGCCGGCGGCGCCACCAGCGTGGCCCCGCGGCGGCTGGAAGTGACCCAGTCGCTGGTCGTGGACGCCGACGCGGTGCCGGCGGGGGAGACCGTGCGCGCCTGGATCCCGTACCCGCGCGCGATCCCGGGGCAGCAGGAAAACATCCGCCTGGTGCGGACTTCGCCGGCCGGCGGCCAGGTCGCGCCGGAAGACGCGCCGATGCGCACCGTGTACCTGGAAGGCCGCGCCGAAGCCGGCAAGCCGACCGAGTTCTCCATCACCTACGAACTGACCGTGTACGCCCGGCACTTCGCGGTGGACCCGGACAAGGTGGCGCCGGTGGACCGCACCGACCCGGAGCTGGCGCCGTACCTGGCCGAGCGCCCGCCGCACGTGGTGTTCACCCCGCAGCTGCGCGCGTTCTCGCGCCAGGTGGTGGGCGGGGAGACCAATCCGTACCGCATCGCGCAGAAGCTGTTCGCCGCGGTCGACCGCATCCCCTGGGCCGGCGCGCGCGAGTACTCGACCATCTCCAACATCAGCGACTACGCGCTCAACGCCGGCCATGCCGACTGCGGCCAGCAGACCCTGCTGCTGATCAGCCTGCTGCGGCTCAACGGCATCCCCGCGCGCTGGCAGTCCGGCTGGACCTACTCCGACGAGGACGTCGGCTACGACAACATGCACGACTGGGGCTGGCTGTACCTGGCCCCGTACGGCTGGCTGCCGATGGACGTGACCACCGGCCAGCTCGACAGCGACGACCCGGCGCTGCGCTGGTTCTACCTGGGCGGCCTGGACGCCTACCGCATCGCCTTCAACGACGACTACGCGCGCGACTTCGTGCCCGCCAAGACCCATTTCCGCTCCGAGACCGTGGACTCGCAGCGGGGCGAGGCCGAATGGGGTGGCGGCAACCTGTACTTCGACCAGTGGGACTACCGGTTCCAATGGCGGATGCTGCCGCCCGAAGGCGGGCGGACGGGCGGGGATTGACCTCAACACCACTGTGGGAGAGACACGGGGATGAACAGCAGGATCCTGAGGAAGGCGGCGCTGGCGATGGCGCTCGGCGCGTGCCTGGGCACGATGGCACCGATGGCGATGGGGCAGAGCGCCACCGGCGCGGTGGCGGGCCGCGCCGAGGCCGGGGCCAGGGTGACGATCACCAACCCGGCCACCGGCTTCACCCGCACCGTCACCGCCGGCGAGGACGGCAGCTACCGCCTGCCGTTGCTGCCGCCGGGCACCTACACGGTGCAGGCCGAGGGCGGGCAGCAGGCCACCGTGACCGTCACCCTCGGTGCCACCGCCTCGGTCAACCTGGCGGCCGAGCCGGCGACCCTGCAGAGCATCGAAGTGGTCGGCACCCGCTTCGTCACCCCGGTGGACGTGACCTCCACCGAGTCGGCGATGAACATCAACGCCGAGGAGCTGGCGCGCCTGCCGGTGGACCGCAACGTCACCTCGGTGGCGCTGCTGGCCCCGGGCGTGGCTTCCGGCAGCGCCTCCTTCGGCGGCATCTCCTTCGGCGGCTCGTCGGTGGCCGAGAACGCGTTCTACGTCAACGGCCTCAACGTCACCGACTTCTACAACCGCGTCGGCTTCTCCGAGGCGCCGTTCGACTTCTACGAGGACTTCCAGGTCAAGACCGGCGGCTACTCGGTGGAGTTCGGCCGCACCACCGGCGGCGTGGTCAACGCCGTGGCCCGCTCCGGCACCAACGAATTCCACTACGGCTCCAAGCTGGTGTGGGGCCCGAAGGACTGGGAGTCCTCGGCGCGCGACAGCTACCTGGACGGCGAGCGCTACCTGACCCGCAGCAAGGACAAGACCGACTCCACGCGCCTTAACGTGTGGGCCTCCGGCCCGATCGTGAAGGACCGGCTGTTCTTCTTCGCCATGTACGAGGGCCGCAAGGTCGAGCCGGAGAACACCAACGACGCCGGCACCTCGTTCAACCGCGGCGACTCGGACGACGGCTTCTGGGGCACCACCCTGGACTGGCAGGTCACCGACCGCAACCTGCTGAGCCTGATGGCGTTCTCCAACGAGAACCGCACCGACACCACCACCTACGCCTACGACTTCGACAGCGGCAAGGTCGGGCAGAAGCTCAGCGACTCCTACTCGGAGACCGGCGGCACCAACTGGGCGCTGACCTGGAGCTCGTACCTGACCGACAACCTGTCGATGAAGGTGATGCACGGCCGCAACGAGCGCAACAGCGTCACCGGCTCGCCCAACGACGTGGACTGCAACTACGTCACCCGCGCCTCCGGCGTGCCGGACCCGGGCGTGCCGCTGGGCTGCACCAACAACGCCACCGTCTACGACCGCAACGACGAGCGCAAGCAGAGCCGGATCGACTTCGAGTGGGGCCTGGGCGACCACCTGCTGCGCTTCGGCATCGACGACGAGCGCAACACCTCCGACCTCGACCAGGTCTACTCCGGTCCCGGCGGCGTGCAGTACAACGTCTATACCGCCACCCCGCTGACCAACAACTCCAACTGCGGCGGCTTCCTGGTCCCGGCCGGCTACACCGCCTGCGTGCGCGCCCGCCAGTACGCGATCTTCGGCGAGTTCGAGTCGACCAACCGCGCCTACTACGTCGAGGACAACTGGTCGATCACCGACAACCTGGTGCTCAACCTGGGCCTGCGCTACGAGGAGTTCGACAACAAGGACGCCGAGGGCCGCACCTACATCAAGATGGACGACATGTGGGCGCCGCGCCTGGGCTTCTCCTGGGACCCGGTCGGCCAGGGCACGATGAAGGTGTTCGGCAACATCGGCCGCTACTTCCTGCCGGTGGCCAACGTCATCAACATCAAGCAGGGCGGCGCCCTGCTCGACGCGCGCACCTACTACGGCCTCGACGGCTGGGAGATCCGCGAGCGCGACGGCGTCCAGTACGCGGTGCCGGTGCTGGGCCAGTACATGGGCTTCGACGACGACCAGGGCGACGGCACCGTCGGCGACCTGCGCGCCGAGGTCGACGCCGACATGGACCCGGTCTACCAGGACGAGCTGATCCTGGGCTTCCAGCAGGTGCTGGGCGAGAAGTGGTCGTGGGGCGCGCGCGGCATCTACCGCAAGCTGCACAACGCCATCGACGACATCAACATCACCGCCACCCACTGCGGCCGCGTGCCCAGCGTGTGGGTGATGGGCAACCCGGGCAAGGACGTCACCATCTGGGGCGACACCGACTGCGACGGCAGCAACGACGGCTACATCACCGTCGATACCTCGAAGGGTGGCTACTGGACCGAGTCGGACGATTACGAGTACATCGACGGCGAGTGGGAGTACGTGGGCTCGACCCCGACCGGCCAGCGCGGCTGGAGCAAGCCCAAGCGCACCTACAAGGCGTTGGAGCTGCAGCTGGACCGCGCCTGGGATGGCAAGTGGGCGTTCAACGCCTCCTACACCCTGTCCTGGAGCGAGGGCAACGCCGAGGGCCCGGTCAACACCGACACCAACTTCGGTGATACCGGCCGCACCGAGAACTTCGACGACCCGTTCGTGAACTACCGCGGCCATGGCCCGCTGGCCAACGACCACCGCCACCAGGTCAAGCTGCGCGGCACCTACGCCCTGACCGGGAACTGGAGCCTGGGCGCGACCGTGGACGCCCGCTCCGGCGGCCCGATCACCGGCTTCGGCGTCGGCAACCCGTACAACTGGAAGCTCTACCACAGCTACTTCGTGTGCGTGGACAAGTGCACCCCGGAGGAGGCCTTCGCCAATCCGCAGGAAGGCGACACCTGGAGCACCTCGGACCGGGTGTACGAGCATTCCGCGCGCGGCGGCGCCGGGCGCATGCCGTGGTACATCGACGTCGGCCTGAGCGTGGGCTACGAGCGCCAGTTCGGCCCGGCCAGGTTCTCGGCCAAGCTGTCGGCGTACAACATCTTCAACCGCCAGCGCCCGGTCTGGGTCTACCAGGACCTGGAGTCGAGCATCGGCACCCGCGACGAGTTCTTCGGCCGCGAGCGCTTCCTGCAGTCGCCGCGCTACGGCCAGCTGGTGCTGGCGCTGGAGTACTGACAACCGGACGACGCGGGCCCGATCATGGACGACAGGCCCGCATCGAGGAGCAGGTGATGCTGCGTTTCCTCCCTCCTGCGGCCGCCCTTGCGGCCGCTTTTTTTGCCGCGTCGGCCGTGGCCGGCGCAACGCTTCCCGGCCCCGCGCAGGCGTTCGTCGAGCGCGCGGTGGACGAGGCGGTCGCCCGCTACGACCTGCCCGGCATCGCGGTCGGCGTGATCGAGGACGGCAAGGTCGCCGCGGTGGTGGCGCGCGGCGAGCTTGCCGCCGGCAGCGGCGAGCCGGTGACGCCGGAGGCGCTGTTCAAGATCGCCTCCAACAGCAAGGCCATGACCGCGGCGGTGCTGGCGCGGCTGGTCGACCAGGGCCGGTTGCGCTGGGACGACCCGGTGGTGAAGCACCTGCCGCAGTTCCGCATGCACGACCCCTGGGTCACCGCCAACATGCAGGTGCGCGACCTGCTGGTGCACAACAGCGGCCTGGGCCTGGGCGCGGGCGACCTGATGCTGTGGCCGGAACCGAACGATTTCACCCGCGCCGACATCATCGCCGGGCTGGCGCACCTGGAGCCGGTGACCAGCTTCCGCTCCGGCTACGCCTACGACAACCTGTTGTACGTGGTCGCCGGCGAGGTCGCGGCCGCGGCCGGCGGCAAGCCCTACGCGCAGCTGGTGCGCGAGGAGGTGTTCGCGCCGCTGGGCATGGACGGCTGCCGCGTGGGCAGCTGGAACGCCGGCGAAGCCGGCCCGATCGCGCGCCCGCACCGGCGCGTGGACGGGCGCAACCTGCCGGCGCCGCCGGAGCGGGGCGTGGTCCCGGACATCACCTCGATGGCCGCCGGCGGCATCCGCTGCAGCCTGGAGGACATGCTGCGCTGGGTGGGCGCCTGGCTGGATCCGGCGCAGCCGTGGCTGTCGGCGGAGCAGCGCCAGCAGGCGTGGACCGGGCACATGCCGATGCCGGTGGGCCGGCGCATGCGCGAGTGGGACAACAGCCACTTCCATGCCTACGGCTACGGCTGGCGCCTGTCCGACATGGACGGGCATTGGAAGGTGGCCCACACCGGCACCCTGTCGGGCATGTATTCCTCGGTGATCCTGCTGCCGGACCTGCGCACCGGCATCGTCATCCTCATCAACGGCGAGGCCGAGGACGCGCGCACGGTGCTGGGCCAGGTGCTGGCCAAGCGCTACACCCGCCCGGATCCGGCCCTGGACGTGGCCCACTACGCCGCCCTGCTGGAGCGCGAACACGCCCTGCGCCGCCAGGCCGAGCCGGCGCCGGACACCCGCGCGCGGCGCCCGGCCACGCGCCGCGAGGCCGCGGCGTTGCTCGGGATCTGGCGCGATCCGTGGTTCGGCGAGGTGGCGCTGTGCCCGCGCGCCGACGGCATCGGCTTCGCCTCGGTGCGCTCGCCACGCATGCGCGGGCGGCTGATGCGGGTGGGCGAGCGCTGGCTGCTGGACTGGGACGACGACGGCATCGACGCGGAGGCCTGGCTGCACCCGCCGGAGGCGGGCGGGGGTACCCTGCGCCTGTCCAAGGTCGATCCGGAAGCGGACTTCAGCTATGACTACCAGGACCTCCGTTTCGTGCGCGAGCGCGACTGCCCCTGAGCGCCTGTGCGCGCTGCTGGCGGCGCTGCTGCTGGCGCCGGCGGTGGCCGGCGGCGAACCGGTGCGGGTGTCGCCGGCACGCGACGCCGCCGCGGCCGGCCTGGTCGAGGTCCGCACCCTGGCCCCCGGCATCCGCGTGGAGGCGCGCTATGCCGGACCGGACAACTTCACCGGTGCGCCGGTACCCGGCTACGAAGGCAACGCCTGCCTGCTGCTGCGGCCGGTGGCCGAGGCCCTGGCCCGGGTGCAGCAGGACCTGCAGGCCGAGGGCCTGGGCCTGCTGGTCTACGACTGCTACCGCCCGGTGCGTGCGGTGCAGGCCTTCATGCACTGGGCGCGCGCCGACGACGACCCGGGACAGAAGGCACGTTGGTACCCGCGGGTGGACAAGGACGCGCTGGTGCCGGAGTACATCGCCGACAGTTCCGGCCACAGCCGCGGCGCCACCGTCGACCTGACCCTGGTGCGCTGCGACGGCGACGGCCGCTGCGAGCCGCTGGACATGGGCACCCCGTTCGACTTCTTCGACCCGTCCGCGCACACCGACGCCCCGGTGGCGCCGGCGCAGCAGGCCAACCGCCAGCGCCTGCGCGCGGCGATGGTGGCCGGCGGCTTCCGCAACTACACGCGGGAGTGGTGGCATTACACCCTGGACCCGGAACCGGATCCGACCCTCGCCTACGACGTCCCGGTGCGCTGACGGAGGTGCGCTGATGGAAGAGTGGCTGACCGTGCAATGCCCCTGGTGCGGGGAGAGCTTCGAGACCCCGGTGGATCCCAGTGGCGGCAACCAGCAGTACGTGGAGGACTGCCAGGTCTGCTGCCAGCCGATCCTGCTGGACGTGACGGTGGACGCGGACGGCCAGGTGGCGCTGGCCGCCCGCCGCGAGGGCGAGGACTGAGGCGACCGGCCCGGCTAGACTTGTCGGCCCGTTTGCCCAGGTCCCGCCCGCCCGATGAACCTTCCGCTGCACACCGGCCTGCTTGGCTGCCTCGAAGCCGGACTGATCGCCTTCCTCGTCGGCGTGCTGGTGTACGCCGGATGGGCCTGGCTCGGGCGACGCACCGGCATGCAGATCGGGCACGTGGTTGGCTGGGGCGCGGTCATCGCCACCGCCATCGCCGCGGGGCTGGATGCCTGGAACCTGTTCTACATCGGCATGGTGAAGCTGGAGTCGCCGCTGTACGCGCGCCTGGCCCTGGCCGGCATCCACGACGCCGACAACCTGGGCACCCGGGTCCTGCTGGAAGTGATCGGCGCCACCTCCGGCAGCGTGCTGGGCTGGTGGCTGTTCAGCCACCGGCGTGCCCCCGGCGGGAACTCCACCGGGCCCGACGAGGCCCGCTAAAGCGGTTACATGGCGTCCTTGAAGACGCCCCTAACCTGGCGTCCACGCGCCGCTAACCAGCGGCTACAACGCAGCGCGGACGCTGTGGTTAACGCCGCGTTCGCGGCGCGGCCGCGGCCCAAATCCGGTTCATCCGCGACGTTGCAAGGTGCGACCCGTGTTCTGCAAAGCAAGCAGTCACGTCCTTCCACCCGACGGAGTACGCCAATGAACAAGCACCACACCCGCACCCCGACCGGCCTGCTGTTCCTGGGCATGATTGCCGCCGCGCCGCTGGCGTTCGCGCAGAGCACCACGCCCACCGAGCAGCAGACCCCGACCCAGGCCCAGGCCCAGGCCGGCGCGGCACAGCAGTCGCAGGCCGGCGCCAGCGGCCAGGGCCAGAGCTGGGCCGACCTGGACACCGACGGCAACGGCAGCATCAGCCGCAGCGAGGCCCAGGCCCACTCCGCGCTGTCCAGCGTGTTCGCCACGGCCGACGCCGACGGCGATGGCGAACTGACCCCCGAGGAGTACCGCACCTTCATCCACAACCAGCAGCAGGGCGGCGCGCCGCAGGAGTAACGCGGCACCCCATGCATGACGGAAGCGGGCCCCGGCCCGCTTCCTTTCTCCCCGGGGCCGTCCCCGCTGCTATCCTGCACGTCCGCCGTGATGGCGCCCGCGTTCCGGATACCCCCATGCACGACATCCGCCTGGTCGGCTTCGATGGCGACGACACCCTGTGGCGCAGCGAGGACTACTACCGCGCCGCGGAGAAGCGCTACGAGGAAATCATCGGCCGCTACATCGACCTGCACGACGCCGGCACCCTGCGCCACCTGCTGGAGGTGGAGCGCCGCAACCTCAAGGTGTTCGGCTACGGCGTCAAGGGCATGACCCTGTCGATGATCGAGGCGGCGATCGAACTGACCGAAGCGCGCATCAGCGCCCGCGACCTGCAGCAGGTGGTCGACATCGGCCGCGACACCCTGGCCCACCCGGTGGAGCTGCTGGACGGCATCCGCGACGCGGTGGAGGCGGTGGCCGCGCGCTGGCAGGTGGTACTGGTGACCAAGGGCGACCTGTTCCACCAGGAGGACAAGATCGCCCGTTCCGGCCTGGCCGACCTGTTCCCGCGCATCGAGATCGTGTCCGAGAAGGACCCGCCGACCTATGCGCGGGTGCTGGCCGAGTTCGGCATCGCGCCGGAGCAGTTCGTGATGGTTGGCAACTCGTTGCGCTCGGACATCGAGCCGGTGGTGCGGCTGGGCGGCTGGGGCGTGCACATCCCCTACGCGCTCACCTGGGCCCACGAGGCCGACCATGGCCTGGCCGAGGCGCATCCGCGGGTGCGCACCGTGGCCAGCGCGGCGGAGCTGCCGGAAGCCATCACCCGGATCGCCGCCGGCACCGCCGCCTGATCCCGCACACGGCCCGCCGGCGGGAGCTGCGCGCGCCGCGCCCGCGGCCGCGGCACAATGCCGCCATGGCCCGCTTCCGCTTCCCGCACGCGACGTACCGCCGGATCCTGTTCGTAACCCTGTGCCTGGCCGCCTGCGGTGCGGGCATCCCGCTGCCGCTGGCGGCGCAGGCCCGCGCCACGGCCACCGCAACGCCGGAGCCCGGACCCCGTTACGACACGGGCGATGCCTGGATCGACGGCCGCCTGGCCGACATCGACCGCTACGCCCGCGCCTATCCGGAGAGCTTCGCCGCCGAGGTCGAGCGCTATGCCGGCGCCTCGCGCGCCTATGTGCGCGGACTGCTGGCGCAGCCGGGCTGGAATCCCGGCGACGCCTGGTATGCCTGCTTCCTGGCGCGCGCGCTGGACACCGACTGCCGCAGCGTGGTGCGCGCCCGCGCGCGCCTGGGCCGCGCCGGCAGCTGGGCCCAGGCGACCTCCGCGCTGCGCGGCGAGGACAAGCCGGATCCATATCCCGCGCTGCGCCTGGCCCTGGCCGACAGCTACCGCCGCTGGGATCGCTCCCTGCAACCGGACGCCGCCCTGCGCCGCGCCCTGCAGCAACGCCAGCGGGCGGCCGGCGAAGGGCGCTAGCCGGCGGTGCGTTGGCGGACTGGCGCCTAGCGGCTGTCCGGCTGCCCGGGCTTGCGTGCCGACAGCCTGCGCATCAGCGGATCGCGCTCGCCGTTGAGCGCGAAACGCCCGAACATCCAGGTGCCGCAGGCGGCGCCGGCCAGCACCGCGTATTCCAGTGCCGAGGCCTGTGCATCGCCCTGCACCAGCTGGATGAGCCGGGAGACCAGGACCACGACGCCGGCGAGGGACAGCATCGCGGCGAGGATGCGGATCACGACGCTTTTCATTGGCGGTCCCTCCTGGGGCCTGACGGGGCAATGCGACGGCCGGGAGCCACACCGCCGCGCATGCCGGCAACGGCGTACACCAGGTCGAAGGCCAGCTCGGCCAGCAGTATGCCCGGAAGCGCATAACCGCCGAACAGCAGGACCGCGCCGGCAAAGCCAAGCCACAGTACCAGCCGGATGCGGCGGGCATCCTTGCGGAAGACGGCAGGCAGGCGCCCGGCCAGATCGAGCAAGCCCAGGCCTGCGAACAGGACGCATAGGAAGACGTTGTCGAACCCGTCCATGGCGGTGGCCAGGGCGAGACGGGCTGCGGGGGAGTGCAGCGCGAGCGCCAGCACCAAGGCGGCCGAGGAAACGACGAGGAGATCCGCAATGCTCCTGCGGGTACCTGGGGCTGGTTGGCCGTGTGCAGTCATCGGTCTCGATGCCCCGCGCGCTTGCGCGCGCGGGGCCAGTGGCTCAGTTCAGCAGCCAATCCAATCCGGCCTGGATCTCATCGTCATAGGTCCGGTAGATGGCAGAGCCTATCGCCCAGCCGAGTGCGGCCGAGCCGGCCACCGCCCGTGCCGGCAGGCTTACCTGCCAGATGGTGCCGAGCACGGAAGCACCGCCATTCACGTCATGGAGCTCACGACAGGTCAGTTCGCGCATTTGCGTGTCCTCACTTGGTGATGTACTCGACGTACTTGAAGCCGGCGCGGGCGAACGTCACCCCGAGCATGGCGCTGCCAACCGGACCGCCCGCAGCGCCAAGGAGGGCGCCAACCATTCCCGCGGCACCCGCCATGATCAGGCCGGCGGCAAGTTCGCCGCCGGTGTCGATAACGCCGCCGGACGCAACCGCAACTTCGTTAGTGCTCAGTTCGCGCATATCAACCTTCCTTAGTGGACGCAGTGCCCCTGCGTTTGGGGCCAGATCACCCTGGCGGATGCATGAAGGCCCACACCTCGCGCGGGAGCGGGGATTCCGCGTCCGGTTCCCGTCCCGGGAGCTCGCCACGCAGTTGCGCGCCATCTCCCGCATTGCCCCCGCTAGAGAGCGACGACGATCGTGCGGCTGCCCGGATTGCATGGCGAGGTTTGCATTTGCGGTGAGGCGATTCAATGCCAAAACCACTTGCATCACGCGCGCTGATGTCAGGCCAGGTTGCGCAGGGTGTTCGCGCAAGTCCAACTGACTGGTCGACGCGTCGCATGACTGGGGCTGTGAGGCTGCGCGTGTCGCGTGAGGGACGCGGTCGTCCATTCGGCCACGACCTGCTGGCCGGGTCGGCCGTGGCCATGCAGCGGAGGCCGCCGCTCATTTCCTTTGGAGCAATCGTCATCAGTTCCGGGGTGTTGGCCTCTGGATTGCGCCGGCGGGCGCTGCCTACAGTCCATGAGCCGCCAGCGCAGCGCATCGACGGATGCAAGCCGGCGGAACCTTCCTCCGCCACGGGAACCGACATGAGGCATGCATACCGCTCCATCCTCCGCCACGGACTGGCCCTGCTGCTGGCGCTGTGCGCCGCGCATGCGCTGGCCGGCACGGTCGCGCCCGCCGAGGGCCTGTGGCGCGGCGAGTTCACCGTCAACGGCGAGGCGCTGCCGTTCAACTTCGAGTTGGCCGGGCTGGAAGGCGCGCAACCGCGCCTGGTGCTGCTCAACGGCAGCCGCCGCGACGAGTTCGAGGTCGAGAAGCTGGCCGGTGGCGGCATCCGCGCGGTGATGAACACCTACGACGCCGCGCTCGAGGCCACGGTGGAGGAGGGTTCCGGCGGCAAGCGCCTGGTCGGGCACTACCGCGACCTGGTCCCGAAGCGCAACGGCGCCAACGACCTGCCGTTCACCGCCGAGCATGGCCAGGCCTGGCGCTTCGTGCCGCCGGAGCGGGATGCCGGCAGCGCCGCCAACCTCGACGGCAAGTGGGCCATCCTCAACCGCGACCGCAGCGCCGGGCCCAACCAGGTCGCGCTGCTGCGGCAGGAAGGCACGCGCCTGACCGGGGTGTTCATGACCGTCGTGGGCGATACCCGCGAGCTGGAAGGCGTGGTCCAGGGCGACCGCTTCTGGCTGTCGCACTTCAGCGGGCCCAGCCCGGTGCTGGTCCGCGGCACCATCGAGGACGGCCAGATCCAGGGTGCGATCAGCTTCGGCATCTACAACGTGGCCAGGTTCGAGGGCCACCGCAGCGACGAGGTGGAACTGCCTGATCCTTACCGCCTCACCTACCTCAAGGATGGCCGCCGCAGCATCGACTTCAGCTTCCCCGACCTGGAGGGGCGGCCGGTGTCGCTGCGGGATGACAAGTACCGCGGCAAGGTGGTGATCGTCGAGGTGATCGGCACCTGGTGCCCCAACTGCACCGACCAGACCCGGTTCCTCGCGCCCTGGTTCCGCGAGAACCGGCAGCGCGGGGTGGAGGCCATCGCCGTGGCCTTCGAGCAGGAGGACAGCTTCGAGTACTTCCAGCAGCGCCTGCGCAAGTTCCGCGACTTTTTCGACATCCGCTACGACATCGTCCACGGCGGCGTGGCCGACAAGAAGCTGGCCACCGAGAAGCTGCAGGGCCTGAACTACATGGCCGCGTTCCCGACCACCATCGTGATCGACCGCCGCGGCGAGGTGCGCGAGATCTATACCGGCTTCACCGGCCCGGTCACCGGCGGCTACTACGAGGAGTACGTGGCCCGCTTCAACGCGTTGATGGACGAGCTGCTGGCCGAGCCGGATCCCTACGCGGCCACCGCGGGGCAGTGATGAGCCGCTGCCCGCCGCCGCCCTGCCGCCCCGCGCGATGTAGCCGCGCCGCGCGCGCGGCCTGACCCGGCGCCACCCCGGTCCCGCCAGGGCTGCCGTTCGCGGCGGCCATGGCCCCGCCTTGCCTGATGAAACCCCACAGGAATGTCCATGTCCGCATTGCATCCGCGCTCCACGCTCCCGCTTCCCCGTCCCATCGCCGCCCTGGCCCTGGCGCTGGCGCTTGCCGCCTGCGGCGGCCGCGATGCCGCCGCCGGGGCCGGTACTGCCGCCGCTCCCGCGCCGGAGCCCGCCGCCGACCCGGCCGCCGTCCACCAGGAGATCCTGGTGCTGGACGGGCACGCCGACGTGCTGCTGCCCGACACGCCGAAGCGCTACTGGCTGCCGGACGGCGGCAAGCGCACCAGTTTCGAGCGGGTGCGCCAAGGCGGGGTGGACGCGATCGTGTTCTCGATCGCGGTCGGCCCGGGCCCGGAGGACGCGCAGGGCCTGGCCAAGGCCCGCCAGGACGCCGAGGCCAAGCTGGCGGCGGTGCAGGAATGGATCGCCGGCAGCGGCGGCCAGGCGGAACTGGCGCGTAGCGCCGACGACATCGAGCGCCTGCACCGCGAGGGCAAGGTGGCGGTGCTGCTCGGCTTCCAGAACGCACGCATCCTCGGCACCGACCTGGCCGCGTTCGACCGCTTCCACCAGGCCGGCGTGCGCGTGGCCGGGCTCGCCCACGCCGGGCACAACGCGTTTGCCGACTCCTCGCGGCCGCAGGACGGCGTGGCCGAGCGCCACGGCGGGCTCAGCGAGCTGGGCCGCCGGGCGGTGGCGCGCTTCAACGACCTGGGCGTGCTGATCGACGTATCCCAGCTGACCCCGGCGGCGCTGAAGCAGACCGTGGAGCTGAGCCGGGTGCCGGTAGTGGCCACCCATTCCAACGCCCGCGCCCTGGTCGACAACAGCCGCAACCTCAGCGACGGGGAACTGGACCTGATCAAGGCCAAGAGCGGCGTGGTCCTGGTGACCCCGTTCAAGCCCTACCTGCGCGCGCCGGACGACGCCTGGCGCGCGAAGATCGCCCGCCTGCGCGCGGAGTTCGGCCTGCCGGAGCAGTTCGCGGTGGCCAACGAGGGCAGCGACGCGCTGGATGCGCCGACCCGCGAGCGCTTCCACGACGCGCTCAAGCAGAACGAGCAGCCGGCCACCCTCTCCGACCTGGTCGACCACCTGGACTACATCGCCAGGCGCATCGGCGTGGAGCACGTCGGGATCGGCAGCGACTTCGACCACGGCGCCGGCGTCACCGGCTTCGACAGCGAGGCCGACGCGGCCAACGTCACCGCCGAGCTGCTGCGCCGCGGCTACACGCGCGAGCAGGTCGCCGCGATTTGGGGCGGCAACTTCCTGCGGGTGGTGCGTGCCGCCGAAGCCGGCCGCCGCCAGGGCTGATCCCCTTCCCGGGCGGCCGCCGCGGCCCGCGCGGCGCCGCCCCCTGCCGAGGAATTCCCCCGCATGAGCAATTCCCCGCGGGCCAGCGTGCTGGCCCTTTCCATCAGCCTGCTCCTCGCCATCCCCGACCTGCACGCGGCCGGGGGCGGCGAACCGGCGCCCGGCGGCAGCGGCGCCGCCACCACCCTGGACCGGGTGACCGTCACTGGCGCCCGTGCCGCCGGCCGCACCATCGGCAACAGCCCCGCGCCGATCGACGTGATCAGCGCGCAGGAACTGGAGAGCACCACCCGCACCGACCTGTTCGAGGCGCTCAACGCCACCCTGCCGGCCTGGAACACGCCGGTGCGCGCCAACGCCACCGACCTGGGCAGCATGGTCCGCGTCGGCCAGCTGCGCGGCCTCAGCCCCAACCACACCCTGGTGCTGGTCAACGGCAAGCGCTGGCACACCACCGCCCTGTTCGGCGCCGGCGGCCTGACCGGGCAGGCGCCGGTGGACCTGGCCACCTTCCCGACCGGCGCGATCCAGCGGATCGAGGTCCTGCGCGACGGTGCCTCGGCGCTGTACGGCTCGGACGCCATCGCCGGCGTGGTCAACATCATCACCAGCCGCCAGGCCGAGGGCGGCGAGGTGGCCTACCGCTACGGGGTCAACGACGGCGGCGAGGGCGGGCTGCACACCCTCACCGCCAGGGCCGGGTTCGGCCTGGGCCGGGAGGGCTACATCAACTTCGCCCTCCAGTACGACGACCAGGACCCGACCATCACCAGCAGTCCGGTGCCGCTGGACTATCCGCTGTTCTTCCTGCGCGACGCCGACGGCAACCCGGTCGTGCCCGGCGGCTCGGTGTGGCGGCCGCAGATCCCCGCAGGCGCCAGCCTCGACCCGCGCGAGTACGAGGTCGACCGCGGCAAATGGCGCTGGCCGATCAATGGCCGCCGCAAGTCCCGGCTGCGCGGCTTCACCGCCAGTGCCGGCACCCCGCTGGGCGAGTCGCTGGAACTGTTCGCCTTCCTCAGCCATGCCGGCCGCCAGGCCTGGGCACCGCAGTTCTACCGGCCGGTGTGGCGCGACGAAGTGGTGCGCGCGATCCATCCGGACGGCTTCCAGCCGAAGGAGGAGATCAGGGAGCAGAGCGTGGGCGCCACCCTCGGCCTGCGCGGCACGCTGGCCGCGGACTGGGAATGGGAAGCCAGCGTCACCAACGGCCACGACGCGATCCGCGCCTACATCCACGACTCGATCAACCCGACCTTCGGCCTGGACAGCCAGACCAGCTTCTACCTGGGCAAGGTGCGCTACGAGGCCACCACCTGGAACCTGGACCTGCGCCGCGGCTTCGAGGTGGGCCTGGCCGGGCCGCTGGAACTGTCGCTGGGCGCCGAGGCGCGCCGGGAGTCCTACCGCAAGTGGGCCGGCGATCCGCAGTCCTACACCCATGGCGGCGCGGTGATCCTGGACGGCCCCAACGCCGGCAAGCCCTTCAGCCGCGCGGTGGGCTACTCGCAGGCGCTGGCCGGGTTCAGCCCGGAAGACGCGGTGCAGGTCGAGCGCGACAACTGGGCGGTGTACGCCGGCCTGTCGCTCAACCCGGTGCGGCGCTGGACCGTGGACCTGGCCGCGCGCCACGAGGACTACGAGGACTTCGGCACCGCCTCCACCTGGCGCGTTTCCTCGCGCGTGGAGCTGGGCCGGCGCTGGGCCGTGCGCGGCACCGCCAGCACCGGGTTCCAGGCGCCGGCGCTGGCCGCACAGGCGCACAAGTTCACCCAGAACTCGCCGGCCGGCGTGACCTACACCCTGCAGGTCGGTTCGCCGCAGGCGCAGGCCCTGGGCGCGCGCCCGCTGCGGCCGGAGGAATCGGAGAACTACAGCCTGGGCATCGTGTTCCAGCCCTGGGACGGCGCCACCGCGGCGGTGGACGTCTACCGCATCGACGTGGACAACCGCATCGCCACCTCCACCTCGATCTCCGGCGACAGCTACCCGGGCGCGCTGCCGTTGCTGCAGTCGCTCGGCTACGGCCCGGCCGACGCGGTGTCCTACCTGCTCAACGCCGCGCATACCCGCAACGAGGGCGTGGAAGCCACGTTCGAGGCCGCCAGCGACTTCGGCCGCTTCGGCAGCGTGCGCTGGACCGCGGCGGGCAACTGGACCCGCGGCGAGCTGCGCGGCGTGGCGCCCACCCCGGACGTGCTGGCCGACTACGGCGTGCCGGTGTTCAGCCGCAGCAACGCCAACCTCCTGCTGCTGCTGTCGCCGAAGAGCAAGCAGGTGCTCAGCGCCGACTGGCGCCTGGGACGCTGGAGCGCGCTGCTGCGCCTGACCCGCTACGGCTCGCTGGAGCGCTACGGCGTCCCGGTCGGGCGCCCGGCCTCGGAGGAGGTGGCGTACACCATCGACCCGATCTGGCTGACCGACCTGGACCTGGGCTTCCAGGCCAGCGAACGCCTGCGCCTGTCGCTGACCGCCAACAACCTGTTCAACCGCCTGCCGGAAAAACTGCCGCAGGCCCTGGTCCAGCCGGGCCAGTACTACGCGTACCCGGTCAACGGCCCGGTGTCCGGCGACGGCGGGTTCTATTCGGCCAGCGTGGAGTACCGCTGGTAGCGGCGGGTGCGCGGCGCCCCGCACCCGGCCGGCGGTTCCGTGGGGCGGCCGGGTGCGGCGGCGACCCGCCGTTCAGCCGGGCGGTTAGAACTGCCGCGGGCGATCGGGGACAATTCCCGCTCCCCACCGGTCCCCGCCATGCCTGCCGTTCCCGCTTCCTACGCCGCTTCCGCCCGCCTCTCCGTCGCCCCGATGATGGACTGGACCGACCGCCACTGCCGGGTGTTCCACCGCCTGCTGGCGCCGCATGCGCGGCTGTACACCGAGATGGTGCACGCCAACGCGGTGGTGCTCGGCGACCGCGGGCGACTGCTGGGCTTCGACCCGGCCGAGCACCCGGTGGCGCTGCAGCTGGGCGGCAGCGAGCCGGAGGTACTGGCGCAGGCCACCCGGATCGGCGTGGAGTGGGGCTACGACGAGGTCAACCTCAACTGCGGCTGCCCCTCCGACCGGGTCCAGGCCGGCCGCTTCGGTGCCTGCCTGATGCGCGAGCCGGGGCTGGTGGCCGAGTGCGTGGCGGCCATGATCGAGGGTGCCCGCGCCGACGGCCGCGAGGTGCCGGTAACGGTGAAGTGCCGGCTGGGCGTGGACGAGGACCACGAGTACGAGCGCTTCGCGGCCTTCGTCGAAGCGGTGGCCGCGGCCGGTTGCCGCACCTTCGTGGTGCATGCGCGCAATGCCTGGCTGCAGGGGCTGTCGCCCAGGGAGAACCGCGAGGTGCCGCCGCTGCGCTACGAATGGGCCTGGCGGCTCAAGCGCGAGCGTCCGGACCTGGAGGTGCTGGTCAACGGCGGCATCGCCTCCGAGCCACAGGTCCAGGAGCAGCTGGCGCACGTGGACGGGGTGATGCTGGGCCGCGCCGCCTACCACGATCCCTACCTGCTGCACCGGCTGGACGTGGCCCTGTACGGCGGCGAGCTGGCCGGACGCGCCACCCTGCTGCGCCGCCTGCGCCCCTACGTGGAGCGGCAGCTGGCCTCGGGCCTGCCGCTCAAGCACGTGGTGCGGCATGTCCTTGGCCTGTTCCATGGCCAGCCCGGCGGCCGCCTGTTCCGCCAGGTCCTCAGCGAGGGCGCGCACCGTCCTGGTGCAGGCTGGGAGCTGGTGGAGCAGGCGCTGGATGCCACCGCCGGCGCGACCGCGGTGGCCTGAGCGGATCCCGCGCGAACCGCCGGGAAAATGGCGGCTTGTTGCGCTGAACGGCCGCCGGTGGCATGTGGATAAGTTCAGACCGGATTCACTGCATTCTCACGAACATGCCTTTCCAGCCAAGGGTCTGGCCTCCACGCATGTTTTCGTGCGTGGAAGCCGTATCAAAGACCCACGCCGTTAGTTAGGATTGCAACGATGTTCGCTCCGCGCCGCCTCGTCACCGCCCTGCTGCTGGCCGGCCTGCCCCTCGTGGCGGCGGCCCGGCCGCCCGTGGTCGGGCCGGAGGCCGGCGCGCGCGCCGGCGGGCCGCCCCGTGCCGAGCGCCCGCAGCGGGACGCGCAGGAAGCCGGCGCCGCCGAGCTGCGGGCATCGCGCCGCTCGCTCTCGGAGGCAGTACGCTTCGTGCAGCGCTCCACCGGCGGCCAGATCCTGGGCGCCGAGCTGGTGCCCTACGAGGGGCGCAACATCACCCGCGTGAAGTACATGGACGATCGCGGCCGGGTCCGCTATATGGATGACCCGGGCCCCGGCGAGCGGGGCCGCCGCGCATCGCGACGCGACGATCACGAAACCCGCTAGACGATGGGGCCCCGGCCAAAGGCCGGTCCCACACTGCAACTCAGGGAGAGTGCATGCGAATCCTTCTGGTCGAAGACGAGGCCCCGCTGCGGGAGACCCTGGCCGCGCGCCTCAAGCGCGAGGGCTTCGCGGTGGATGCCGCGCAGGACGGCGAGGAAGGCCTGTACATGGGGCGCGAGGTCCCGTTCGACGTGGCCATCATTGACCTGGGCCTGCCCAAGATGTCGGGCATGGAACTGATCAAGGCGCTGCGCGACGAGGGCAAGAACTTCCCGGTGCTGATCCTGACCGCGCGCTCGAGCTGGCAGGACAAGGTCGAGGGCCTCAAGCAGGGCGCCGATGACTACCTGGTCAAGCCGTTCCACGTCGAGGAGCTGCTGGCGCGCCTCAACGCGCTGGTGCGCCGCGCCGCCGGCTGGAGCAAGCCGGTGCTGGAGTGCGGCCCGGTGGCGCTGGACCTGGCCGCGCAGACGGTCACCGTGCACGGCAGCAACGTCGACCTCACCAGCTACGAGTACAAGGTGCTGGAGTACCTGATGATGCACGCCGGGGAGCTGGTCTCGAAGGCCGACCTCACCGAGCACATCTACCAGCAGGACTTCGACCGCGACTCCAACGTGCTGGAAGTCTTCATCGGCCGCCTGCGCAAGAAGCTCGACCCGGAAGGCGAGCTGAAGCCGATCGAGACCGTGCGCGGCCGCGGCTACCGTTTCGCGATCCCGCGCAACGAAGGCTGAGCCGCGGTAGCCGGGTCTCGTGGAAGGGAGCACCAGGCCCCGGTTCCGCCCCTGGCGGCCGCGTTCGCTCAAGGCCCGCCAGCTCATGGCGGCCAGCATCGGCCTGGTCGCCTTCCTGATGCTGGCCGGCGTGGCCCTGGACCGATCCTTCGCCGAGACCGCCCAGAACAACCTGCGCCAGCGGCTGAAGAGCTACGCCATGGCGTACGCGGACAACATCGACTTCGGCCGCGACGGTTCGCTGTACACGCCCGAGGTCGGACCCGATCCGCGCTTCCACCGTCCCGGCAGCGGCCTGTACGCCGAAGTGGTGCTGCCCGACGGGCGCTGGGCCTCGATGTCGGCCGAAGGTCCGCTGCTGCCGGACCCGGGCGACATCCTCGAGCCGCGCGAGGAGCGCTTCGACGGCCCGCTGCAGGTGACCCAGATCGACGGCACCGCCGGCGAGGTCTACCGCTACGGCATCGGCCTGGTCTGGGGCGAGCGCGGGCCCGAGGCCGAGTTCCCGTACACCATCTACGTCATGGAGGACACGCAGACCCTGGATGCCCAGGTGCGCGTGTTCCGCGGCGCGCTGTGGATGAACCTCGGCAGCGCCGGCCTGATCCTGCTGCTGCTGCAGGCGCTGATCCTGCAGTGGAGCCTGCGCCCGCTGCAGCGGGTGATCGCCGAGCTGACCAAGGTCCAGCGCGGCCAGCTGCAGCGCATGAGCGAGCACCACCCGCGCGAGCTGGAGCCGCTGACCGAGAGCATCAACGCGCTGATCGACTCCGAGCGCGAGAACCTGGAGCGCCAGCGCAACACCCTGGCCGACCTGGCGCACAGCCTGAAGACGCCGCTGGCGGTGCTGCGCACCCAGCTGGATTCCGGCGGCCCGGAGGAGACCCTGCGCCAGGAACTGGACGTGCAGCTGCGGCGCATGAACGACCTGGTCTCCTACCAGCTGGCGCGCGCCGCCTCCAGCGGCCACAAGCTGTTCTCCGCGCCGGTGCCGATCGAGTCCACCGCCGAGGAGATCGTGCGCGGCCTGGAGAAGGTCTACGCGCGCAAGGGCGTGCTGTGCGAGTTCGACATCGCCCCGGACGCGCGTTTCTACGGCGAGGCCGGCGACCTGCAGGAACTGCTCGGCAACTTGCTGGAGAACGCGTTCAAGTGGGCCAACCGCCGCGTGGTGCTGACCGCGCGCCCGGGCCCGACCGCGCCCAACCGCCGCGCCGGCCTGCTGCTGGCGGTGGACGACGACGGCCCCGGCATCGCCCCGGAGGACGTGGCCAAGGTGCTGCAGCGCGGCGTGCGCGGCGACGAGCGCGTGCAGGGCCACGGCATCGGCCTGTCGATCGTGCAGGACCTGGTGCGCGACTACCGCGGCGAACTGCAGGTCACCCGTTCCCAGGAGCTGGGCGGGGCGCGCTTCGAGGTCACCTTGCCGCCGGGGCTTTGAGAGCCGGGATTCGGGATTGGTGATTCGGGATTCGCAAGGGCGTAGCCCGATGCGCTTCGCTTGTCCGGGCTACGCGGTGCGCAGGGGCGAGGGGCCGTAGAAGCGGGCCAGGTGCGCGGCCACTTCCGGCATCTCCTGCTCCAGCACTGCTGGTGCGGAGAAGTGGTACTCGGTGGCCACCGCGAAGAATTCCTCCGGTGCCTCGGCCGCGTACGGGTCGATCGCGGTCTCCGCGCCGGCGTCGACCTCGGCGCAGAAGCCGTCGTACGCGCGCTGGAAATCGCGCGCCCATTGCCGGTGCCAGGCGGCGGGCAGGGGCGGGGTGCCGTCCAGCTCGCCGTCCAGCACGTCCAGCTTGTGCGCCATCTCGTGCACGGCCACGCAGTAGCCGGTGTCAGGCTCCTCCAGATCGGCCTGCACGTCGGCCCAGGACAGCACCAGCGGGCCATGGTCCCAGGCCTCGCCGGCCAGTTCGTCGTCCCATTCGTGCAGTACGCCGGCCGCGTCGACATGGCTGCGGCGCACCCGGAACGCATCCGGGTAGACCAGCAGTTGCGACCAGCCACGCAGCCCGCCGGCGCCGAACTCCAGCAGCGGCAGGCAGCACAGCGCCGCCAGCAGCACCCGTTCGGCGGGCGCCAGCTCCAGCCCGCCCAGCGGGGTGATGGTCTTCTCGTGCAGGAAGCGGGTCGCCAGCGCGCGCAGGCATTCGCGGCGCTGCGGGTCCAGCCCGCGCGCCCACGGCAGGGCCTGGCAGGCGTGCTGCCAGAGGTCCTCGTCGATGGGTGCCGCGCCCAGGCGCAGCCAGCGCGAAAGCCTGCGGATCAGCGGAACATTCCCGGGAGGAAGCTGTGCCAGCGGCCGCCGCGGGCGCGCGGCATGACCGCGTCCGAATCGCCGCCGCCGCCACCAGTGCTGGCGCGCGGGGTGGTGCGTGCCGCCGCAGGCACCGTTGGCCGCGCCTGCGGCGCCTCGTCCCCGGCGGTTGCGGCCGCGGTGGTGTCCGGACGGGCATAGACGCAGGCACCGTGCTTCTGTTCCGGCCCCGGCAGCTCGGGGCTGGCCCAGCACAGGCTCGGGATGGTCAGCAGCAGGAGCGGGGCGAATCGGCGCATGGGTCGGTCCGGTTGGCCGGGCAAGATCCCGAATATAGCGCGGATCGGGACCGTGCGCCGGACGCGGGGGCGGCCGATGCCGGATAATCGCCCGCTACGCAGTATTCACGGAGCAGGGTGTGGACGATCGGGAGCTGCTGCGGCGGCTGGCCGCCGGCGGAAGTTCGGGCGACGTGCTGGCACGCGACGCCGGCATCACCCGCGCGGCGGTGTGGAAGCGCATCGAAGGCCTGCGGGCGGCCGGGGCGCGGATCGAGGCCCGGCCCGGGCGCGGTTACGTGCTCGACAGCCCGCTGGAGCTGCTGGATGCGGCGCGCCTGCGCGCCGGGCTGGCGCCGCGGGCCGCCGCTTCGCTGCACGCACTGGACGTGGCCTGGAGCCTGGATTCGACCAATACCGAACTGCTGCGGCGGCCGCCGCGTCCCGGGGTGGAGGTGCTGCTGGCCGAGCGCCAGAACGCCGGCCGCGGCCGGCTGGGCCGGCGCTGGGTGTCGCCGCTGGGTGGGCAGGTCTGCATGTCGGTGCGGCGTGGCTTCCAGGGCGGCCTGGCCCGCCTCGGCGGGCTGAGCCTGGTGGCCGGGGTGGCGGTGGCCGAGGCCCTGCGTGGCTGCGGCCATGCCGAGGTCGGACTGAAGTGGCCCAACGACCTGGTGGCCGACGGCCGCAAGCTGGGCGGCCTGCTGGTCGAGGGCGGCGGCGAGCACGGCGGTCCGGTGCACGCGGTGGTCGGGATCGGCATCAACGTCGACCTCGGGCCGGCCGACGGCATTGACCAGCCGTGGACCGACCTGGCCCGGCTTGGCGGCAGGGTACCGTCGCGCAATGCGGTGGCCATCGCCGTGCTGGACGCGTTGCTGCCGGCGCTGGAACTGTTCGACGAGGAGGGCCTGGCGCCGTTCCTGGACCGCTACGCCGCGCTGGACGTGCTGGCCGGGCATCCGGTGCGGGTGCTGGACAGCCGCGGCGACTTCGAGGGCCAGGCCCTGGGCCTGGCCGCGGATGGGGCCCTGCGGGTGGCCACCAGCGCCGGCGAGCGCCGCGTGCACGCCGGCGAGGTCAGCGTGAGAAGGCAATGAGCGACTGGCTGTTCGACCTGGGCAACACGCGCTTCAAGGCCGCCCCCTGGGACGGCGGCGCGCCGGGCGAGGCCCAGGCCTGGCCGCATGGCGAGGACCTGCACCGCGCCCCGGTCCCGCGCGGACGCCGGGCCTGGGTGGCCAGCGTCGCCGGTCCGGCCATGACCGCGGCGGTGCTGGAACGCCTGCACGCGGCCTTCGACGAGGTGCACCTGGCCCGCACCCAGGCCGAATGCGCCGGGGTGCGGGTGGCCTATCCGAACCCGGAGCGGTTTGGCGTGGACCGTTTCCTGGCGCTGCTGGCCGCGCACCGGGACGGCGGCGACGTGCTGCTGGCCGGGGTCGGCACCGCGCTGACCATCGATCTGCTTGACGCCGGCGGGCGCCACCACGGTGGCCGCATCGCGCCCTCGCCGACCCTGATGCGCGAGATGCTGCACGCGCGCGCGGCGCAGCTTCCGGCCAGCGGCGGTGCCTATGCCGAGTTCGCCGACGATACCGCCGACGCGCTGGCCTCCGGCTGCGACGGCGCCGCGGTGGCCCTGGTGCTGCGCTCGCTGGAGCAGGCGCGCCTGCGCCTGGGGCGCGAGCCGGCGCTGCTGCTGCATGGCGGCGGTGCCGGGGCGCTGGCGCCGCTGCTGCCGCAGGCACGGCTGCGGCCGGCGCTGGTGATCGAAGGCCTGGCGATCTGGGCGCGAGCGCAGCTGGACGCGGCGGCATCCTCCTGACCGCCGGCGGCCACCGCGCTGCGGTGCTCCCCTAGAATCGGGGCATGATCGCCCGCGCCCTCATCGTCGTCCTGGCCGTCCTCAACCTCGGCGTGGCCGCCTGGTGGCTGCTGCGCCCCGAACCAGCGCCGGCCTCGGCGCCGGCCACGCCGCCGGGCATCGCCCCGCTGGAAATCGTGCGCACCCTCGATGTCGCCGCGGCCGCGGCGCCTGCGCTGCAGCCGGCCGCGCCCGCACACACCTGCCTGCGCGCCGGCCCGTTCCGCAGCCGCGCCGCGGCCAACGGCATCAGCGCGCGGCTGCAGCCGCTGTTGCTGGGCCTGCAGGTCGAGGAGGAACCGGGCGATGCGGAGATGTACCGGGTGCTGTTGCCCCCGGTCCCCAGCCGCGAGGAGGCCGAAGCCACGGTGCGCCGCCTGCGGGGTGCCGGCTTCGACGACGTGCTGGTGCTGCACCAGGGCGGCGAGGCCAACGCGGTGGCGCTGGGCACCTTCCGCAACCGCGACATGGCCGAGCGCCGGGTCGCGGCCATGCGCCAGCTTGGCTTTCCGGCCGAGCTGCGCACTGCCGGCCGGGCTACGCCTCCGCGCTGGTGGCTGCTGCTGGCCACCGCACGGCCGGAGGAAGTGCGCGCCCAGGCGGGCGAAGCGCGCCAGATCGATTGCAGCCGCATCCCCGGCCTGGCGGACGATGGGCGGACGCCTGCGCTAGAATCGCCGGCCGCGCCGCTTTAGCTCAGCTGGTAGAGCAACCGCCTTGTAAGCGGTAGGTCGTCCGTTCGATCCGGACAAGCGGCACCACTTTCCGCTCCCGGCCGCTGCCGGGACGACGCTCAGGGCACCAGCCCGCAGGTCCGGTGCAACGGCGCCGGGACCGGCAACCGCACGCCATCCGGCAAGCCCGGCGGCCATGGCCGGTAGCCGGCCTGCCAGGCCACCACCTGCCACTGCCCGCTGGCTGGCAGGTCGTAGGCATACCAGGCCTCGCCGTCGTGGAACCCGTGGAAGATCTCGCTGCGGCCGTTGGCTTCGGCCAGTACGGTCAGGGGCACGTTGAACGGCGGCGGTTCGTCCGCGGTGGCCATGGCCGGCAGGAAACTGGCCGGCAGGGGTGGGGACGAAGGAGCGACGGGAGGCGTCAGGGTGGTCGGCATGTCCCTTCAATAGCACCGTGGGCGTGAATCCGGCGTCTGCTGCAGCGCGGCGCGTGTCCGTACGGTCACCCGGCTAGACTCGGGAAAGGTTTCAACGGATACCGTCATGGCCCGCAGTTATCCCCCTGTTTCCCTCATCGGCGTTCCCACCGACATCGGCGCCGGGCACCGCGGCGCGTCGCTTGGCCCGGATGCGCTGCGCATCGCCGGTATCGGCCAGGCCTTGGCCGCGCGCGGCGTGGACGTGCTCGACACCGGCAACCTCGCCGGCCCGCCCAACCCCTGGCAGCCACCGGTGGGCGGCTACCGCCACCTGGAGCAGGTGGTGGAATGGAACCGCGCGCTGATGCAGGCCACCCTGGCCGAGCTGCGGCGCGGACGCATGCCGGTGATGCTCGGCGGCGACCACTGCCTGGCGATCGGCTCGATCGCCGCGGTCGCCCAGCACTGCCGCCAGGCCGGGAAGAAGCTGCGGGTGCTGTGGCTGGACGCGCACGCGGACTTCAACACCAGCGAGGTCACCCCTTCGGGCAACGTGCACGGCATGCCGGTGGCCTGCCTGTGCGGCATCGGCCCGGACGCGCTCACCCGCCTCGGTGGCGAGGGCCCGGCCATCACCCCGGCGCAGGTGCGGCAGATCGGCATCCGCTCGGTGGATCCGGAGGAAAAGCGCCTGGTCAAGCAGCATGGCCTGGACATCTACGACATGCGCTACATCGACGAGGTCGGGATGAAGGCGGTGATGCAGCAGGCGCTGGAAGGCGTGGACGCGGACACCCACCTGCACGTGAGCTTCGACGTGGACTTCCTCGACCCGGGCATCGCCCCGGGCGTGGGCACCACCGTGCCCGGCGGGGTGAACTACCGCGAGGCGCAGCTGGTGATGGAAATGATCGCCGACACCGGGCGCATGGGTTCGCTGGACATCGTCGAGCTCAACCCGGTGCTGGACAACCGCAACGCCACCGCCGAGCTGGCGGTGGACCTGGTCGAGAGCCTGTTCGGCAAGTCCACGCTGATGCGCGACTGAGCACCAGTCGCGTCCGTCGCCGCGCGGTTTCACGCCGGTTCGACGGCGTTCCCGGAAAAGTGGGGCCCATCCCGTGCGTGGCGCGCGGGACCGAAAAGGGAGCCCACCATGAAGCGCATCGTTGCCCTGACCCTGCTGAGCCTGTTCTCGATTTCCGCGCTGACCGCGTGCAACACCATGGCCGGCGCGGGCAAGGACATCCAGCGGGGCGGGGAAAAGCTCGAGGACAAGGCCCAGGACTGCAAGGACGGCAAGTGCTGAGCGGGAAGCTCGAACGGATGCGGTGAGCGCAGGACGCGCCCGGCACAGGACGTGCGCAGATGGAGTTGCAGGCGGGGCCGCAAGGCCCCGCCTTTTTGTCTGCCTGAATGCTCCGCCGCGCGTGGCGCCGCGTAACCGCGCACTCACGGCGGCTGGACCGCCGGGAAACGCGCAACCGGCGATGCTGGCCCCAACCCGGCGACCGCCGGGTCCCGACCCCCAAACAAGGAGCACGCATGAACCGCGACATCATCGCCGGCAACTGGAAGCAGCTGAAGGGCCAGATGAAGGCCAAGTGGGGCGACCTCACCGACGACGTGTTCGACGTGGCCGAGGGCAATGCCGAGTACCTGGCCGGCAAGTTGCAGGAGCGCTATGGCTGGGAGAAGGACCGCGCCGAGCGCGAGGTCCGCGACTTCGAGACCACCCTGGACCAGCGCTACCGCCACTAAGGCCGGTGCCTTGGGCCCGGGCGCGGCGATCCGCCGCCCCGGGCCTTTCCGTGTCCGCCCGCCGCAACCGGGGCAGGGGGGTAGAATCGGCGTGTTTCTTCCCCTTGCCTGCACCATGACCGTCCGCGTCCTCACCGGCATCACCACCACCGGCACCCCGCACCTGGGCAACTACGCCGGGGCCATCCGTCCCGCCATCGCCGCCTCGCGCGCACCGGGCACGGAGAGCTTCTTCTTCCTGGCCGACTACCACGCCCTGATCAAGGCCGACGATCCGCAGCGGGTGGCACGCTCGCGCCTGGAGATCGCCGCGACCTGGCTGGCCTGCGGCCTGGATCCGCAGAAGGTCGTGTTCTACCGGCAGTCGGACATCCCCGAGATCCCGCAGCTGACCTGGCTGCTGACCTGCGTCACTGCCAAGGGCCTGCTCAACCGCGCCCATGCCTACAAGGCGGCGGTGGACAAGAACAACGAGGCGGGCGAGGACCCGGATGCCGGCGTCACCGCCGGCCTGTACATGTACCCGGTGCTGATGGCGGCCGACATCCTCGCCTTCGGCGCGCACCGCGTGCCGGTGGGCCGCGACCAGATCCAGCACATCGAAATGGCGCGCGACATCGGCCAGCGCTTCAACCACCTCTACGGCGAGGCCTGGCGCCAGGCCACCGGCCAGTCCGGCGAGCCGCTGGTGCTGCCGGAGGTGCAGATCGACGAGAACGTGGCCACCCTGCCGGGCCTGGATGGCCGCAAGATGTCCAAGAGCTACGACAACACCATCCCGCTGTTCGCACCGCCGGCCGAACTCAAGCGCCTGGTGATGTCGATCGTCACCGACTCGCGCGCGCCTGGCGAGCCCAAGGACACCGAGGGCTCGGCCCTGTTCCAGCTGTACCAGGCCTTCTCCACCCCGGAACAGGCCGAGGAGATGCGCCACGCCTTCGCCGAGGGCATCGGCTGGGGCGACGCCAAGCAGCGCCTGGTGCTGCGCATCGAGGAAGCGGTGGCGCCGCTGCGCGAGCAGTACGCGCAGCTGATCGCCAGGCCGGCGCAGCTGGAGGAGATCCTGCAGGAGGGCGCGCGCAAGGCGCGCGAGACCACCGTGCCGCTGCTCGACGGCCTGCAGCGCGCGGTCGGCCTGGGCGGCTTCCAGGCGGCGGCCGCCGCCGGCTCCGGCAAGCCGAAGAAGAAGCCGGCGGCGCGCCTGCCGCAGTTCAAGCAATACCGCGAGGCCGACGGCCGCTTCCACTTCAAGCTGGTCGACGCCGACGGCCGCGTGCTGCTGCAGGGTGATGGCTCCGAGTCCCCGCGCGAGGCCGGCGAGCGCATCGCCCGGCTGCGCCGCGAGGGCATCAATGCCCTGCACGCGCTGGAGCAGGGCGCGGTCGGGCTGATGGGCGAGCGCGTGGGCACCCTGGGCGCCGACGTGGCCGGGGTGGACGCGGTGGTCGAGGCCCTGCGCCAGCTGGCCGAGGCGGAGGCCGGCTGATGGCCTGGCTCTCGCTGCTGCTGTTCCTGCCCTGGTTCGCCGTGCTGGGCGGTCTTTACTGGTTCTTCCCGCGCACGCCGCGCCCGCGCGCGCGGCGTGCGTTCGACGCCATCGTGCTGGTCCTGGCGCTGGTGCTGAGCATCGGCGGCATGCACTGGGGCTACCACGAGGGGATGGCCTACAGCGGCGCCGGCCCGATCTGGCGCCAGGTGCTGGCCGTGCTTTACGCCTACGGCGCGTTCCTGGCGGTGCTGGCACTGGCGATCCCGCTGCGCATGCGCCTGTCCGCGCGCTGGGCGGCGCAGGGCTGAGCCGCGACCAAGGTGAACGGTGGCCTGCCGCCGGCGGCCGTCTACGACCAAAGCCGGATCGTGCGGGCAAGGGGGGCTGACTAGGCTCCCCTGCATCGCCCCCACATCCCCGCTCCCCGATGCAGCAACAGCAGCTGGCGGCCGCGCACGGCATCCATACCCTCGACACCGGCTACGTCCGGCCTGCCTTCGACGCCGCGTACCTGGTGGTCGAGCGGGGCCGGGCGGCGTTCGTCGACTGCGGCACCAACCACAGCGTGCCGGTGCTGATGCAGGCGCTGGCCGACGCCGGGCTCGGCGCCGAGGCGGTGGACTGGGTGGTGCTGACCCATGCCCACCTCGACCACGCCGGCGGCGCGGGCCTGCTGATGCGCCAGCTGCCGAACGCACGCCTGGTCGCGCATCCGCGCGCGGCGCCGCACATGGTCGATCCGCAGCGGCTGGTGGCCGGGGCCATGGCGGTGTACGGCGAGGAGCAGTTCGCGCGCCACTACGGCAGCCTGGAGCCGGTGCCGGAATCGCGCGTGGTGGTGGCCGCCGACGGCCATGCCATCGACCTGGCCGGGCGCATCCTGCGCTGCCTGGATACCCCCGGCCACGCGCGCCACCACATGTGCATCTGGGACGAGCGCAGCCGCGGCTGGTTCACCGGCGACACCTTCGGCCTGTCCTACCGGCAGCTGGACAGCGACGGCCGCGCCTTCGTCCTGCCCACCTCCTCGCCGGTGCAGTTCGAGCCGGAGGCGATGCAGGCCTCGATCCGGCGCATGCTGGAAAGCGCGCCGGAGCGCATGTACCTGACCCACTACGGCCCGGTGGGCGAGGTGCGCCGCCTGGCCGCGGACCTGCACGAGCAGATCGACGCCATGGTCTCGCTGGCCCAGGCCTGCGACGGCGGCCCGGACCGCCACCGCGCGCTGGTGGCGGCGCTGTCGGAGTACTACCTGGAGCGCGCCCAGGCCCACGGCGTGCCGCTGGACGAGGCCGGGGTGCTGGACCTGCTGGGCATGGACATCGAGCTCAACGCCCAGGGCCTGGAAGTGTGGCTGGACCGCAGCCGCCGGCGTGGCTGAGCGGCGGGGTCAATCCCAGGCATTGAGGTGCCGGCCGAAGCGCTCGCGCTGCGGCCGCACCACGCAGAAGCGGTGCCCGGTGGGCGCCTCCATCACCCACCAGCGCTTGACGAAGGCGATCTTGCGCGCGCCCAGGCGCTCGAGGCGGTCGGCCTCGGCGTCGACGTCGTCGCTCTCGATGTCCAGGTGCACGCGCGATTCGTGCGCCACCTTCTGCAGCAGGATGAGCGGCTCGTCCTCCTCGGTGGCCAGCACGCCGTAGCGGCCGTCGCCGTCCTCGTCCGGGTCGGCGATGGGCTTGCCCAGCGCCGCGCTCCAGAACTCCAGCGCGGGGCGCAGGTCATCGACGTTGCAGTCGATCACCAGGGTGCTGAGGCGGCTGTGGTGCGGCATGGCGGCTCTCTCCGGCGGGCATGGAGCCCGACGATAGCGCCGCGCGGGGCTGGTGCGGATGAAGCGGCGGAAGCGCCCGCCGCCTCCTGCCCCCGGCCACGCGCCACGCCCGGCCCCCGCGCATGGGGCGGGGGAGCCCGGGCGGCCGGCCTCAGTTCGGCAGGGCCATGTCGTCCAGCAGCGCGCGCAGGAAGCGCGCGGCCTCGCCGCCGGTGGCGGCGCGGTGGTCGAAGGTCAGCGAGATCGGCAGGCGGCGGTGCACCTCGATCCCGCCCATCACCGCGACCACGTCGTGCGACAGGCGGCCGGCGCCGACGATGGCCACGCACGGTGGCACCACCACCGGGGTGGCGTAGCGGCCGGCGAACATGCCGAAGTTGGACAGCGAGATGGTGTAGCCGGACAGCTCGCTGGCCGGGATGCTGCGGTCCTCCACCTGCGCGCGCAGGCGGTCGATGCCGGCGCGGATGCCGCGCGCGTCGAGCATGTCGGCATTGCGCAGGGCCGGCACGAACAGGCCGTCGTCGGTGTCCACGGCGATGCCCACGTCCACGTGCGGATGGCGGGTGACGCTGAGCGCCTCGCCGTCGAACCAGGCATTGAGCGCCGGTACCGCCTTGCACGCGGCGACGATCGCGCGGACCAGGCGCGCGGTGATGTCCTGCTTGCCGATCCAGGCATGCAGGTCGGCGTCGTCGACCAGTGTGGTCGGCACGACCTTGCTGTGCGCGTCGGCCATCACCCGCGCCATGTTGCGGCGCACGCCCTTGAGCTGCTCGGGCTGGCCGCTGGCGGCCACGCCGGCGTCGGCGCCCGGCGGGCGGGTGCGCATGGGACGGCCGGAGGCGGAGACGGGGGTGCGCTGGTGCACGGCAGGAGCGGGCGCGGAGGCGGCAGCCGCTGCGGTGGGCTGTGCCACCCCGGTGCCTCCCGCGCGGGAGGGGAGGAGACGGGATGGATCGGCCGCGGCCTGCTTCACGTCGGCCAGGGTCACGGTGCCCTCGGGCCCGGTGGGCGCAACGCGGGCCAGGTCCACGCCCAGCTTGCGCGCCAGCGCGCGCACTGCCGGCATCGCCTTGACCCCGCCGACCGCGATCGCACGCTCGGCATGCACGGCGTCGGAGCTCTGCATCGCGCCGACCACGGTGCCGGCGTCGCCACCGCGCGCCTCCGACGGCGCCGGCTGCACCGGCAGCTCGCCGCCGTCGTCGCTGGCGCTGGCCTTGGCCGGCTTCGCCGGTGCGCCGTGGTGGTGGCCGGTGTCCTGGCCCTCGGCGCGCTGCGGCAGGGCGGGATCGGGCTCGAACTCGGCCAGCATCGCGCCGGTGGCGATCACGTCGCCGGCCTTGCCGGCCAGGCGCAGGACCTTGCCGGACACCGGCGAGGGCACTTCCACCACCGCCTTGGCGGTCTCCATCGACACCAGCGGTTCGTCCAGGCGGATGGTGTCGCCTTCCTTGACGAACCACTCGACGATGGTCGCGTCCGGCAGGCCCTCGCCCAGGTCGGGCAGGTGGAAGGTCTTGGTCTGGCTCATCGTGTCGCTCTCTCAATCGGTCGGTCGATCGCGCGGATCGACGGGCGGGAGCGGGCCGCGGCACGCGGCCGCGGCATGCCGTCCCGGGGCATCAAGGTAACGGACCGCGCGCGACGGGGTCGCGCGCGGCACGGTTCAGCCGTGGGCCATCGCGGCGCGCGCGGCGGCGACGATCCGCTCCACGCTGGGCAGGTACTTCATCTCCAGGCGGAACAGCGGGATGTGGGTATCCCAGCCGGTCACGCGCTGCACCGGGGCAACCAGGTCGTACATGGACTCCTCGGCCAGGCGCGCGGCGATCTCCGCGCCGAAGCCGGCGGTGCGCGGGGCCTCCTGCACGATCACGCAACGGCCGGTGCGCGACACCGACTCGGCGATGGTGGCGAAGTCCAGCGGACGCAGGGTGGCCACGTCGATCACCTCGGCGCTGATGCCTTCGGCCGCCAGCGCCTCGGCCGCCTCCAGCGCCTCCTTCACCTGCGCGCCCCAGGCGACCAGGGTCACGTCGGTGCCGTCGCGCAGGACGAAGCACACGTCAAGCGGCAGCGCCTCGCCGTCGTCGGCCACCAGTTCCTTGTACTGGCGGTAGATGCGCTTGGGCTCCATGTAGATCACCGGATCCGGATCGCGGATCGCGGCCAGCAGCAGGCCGTAGGCGCGTTGCGGCGAGGACGGCATCACCACGCGCAGGCCGGGGACGTTGGTGAACATCGCCTCGTTGGCCTCGCTGTGGTGCTCCGGCGCGCGGATGCCGCCGCCCCACGGCACGCGCAGCACCATCGGGCAGTGCAGGCGGCCGCGGGTGCGGTTGCGCAGGCGCGCGGCGTGGCAGACCAGGTGGTCCAGCATCGGATAGACGAAGCCGTCGAACTGGGCCTCGGCCACCGGCTTCATGCCCTGCGCGGCCAGGCCCACCGACAGGCCGGCGATGGTGGTCTCGTCCAGCGGGGTGTCGAGCACGCGCTGCGGGCCGAACTTCTGCTGCAGGCCGGCGGTGGCGCGGAACACGCCGCCGTTGACGCCCACGTCCTCGCCCAGCACCAGCACCGACGGATCGTGCTCCAGTTCCCATGCCAGGGCGCGGGTGATCGCCTCGATCAGGGTGATCGGCGTCGCGGTCGGGGTCTGGCTCATGGGCTGTTCTCCACCACGACTGGCGTGGACGGGCGCCGAATCGCCCACGCCGGCGGCGGCGTGGGCGCCGGCCAGGCTGTTGCTTTCGGCGCGCTGGCTGCGGATGTCATCCATGGCGCTGCTCCAGGGCAATGGCCGCGGCGCGCTGCGCGAGCAGGTCCGGCGGCGGATCGGCGTAGAGGTAGTCGAACATCGCTTCCACCGGCTGCGCGGTGGTGGCCAGGTAGGCGTCGACCTCGGCGTTGACCTGGCGCTCGCACTCGGCCTTCCACTCGGCCTCCTCGGCCTCGCTCCAGGCGCCCTGCGCGGTGAGCCAGGTGCGCAGGCGCGCGATCGGCTCGCGCTGCCAGGCGGCCTTGACCTCGGCGTCGTCGCGGTAGCGGCGCGCGTCGTCGGCGGTGGTGTGGTCGGACAGGCGGTAGGTGAGGAACTCGATCACCGAGCCGCCCTCGCCGGCGCGCGCGCGGTCCATGGCCTGGCGCATCGCGTCGAGCACGGCGACCAGGTCGTTGCCGTCGACCTGCAGCACGTGCAGGCCGCCGGCGATGCCCTTCTGCGCCAGGGTCTGGGCGCCGGTCTGGGCCTTGCGCGGCACCGAGATCGCCCAGCCGTTGTTGATCACCCCCAGCACCAGCGGCAGCTGGTAGGCGCCGGCGGAGTTGAGCGCGGCGTAGAAGTCGGTCTTGGAGGTGCCGCCGTCGCCGCAGGTGGCCACGGCCACGTGCGGCTGCCCGCGCAGCTTGAACGCCAGCGCGGCGCCGGCCGCGTGCAGGCACTGGGTGGAGATCGGCACGCAGATCGGGAAGTCGGCCACCGCGTCGCTGTCGCGCGGGAAGTCGCTGCCGCGCTCGTCGCCGCCCCAGTACATCAGGATGTCGCGCGGGCGCACGCCGCGCTCGAACATGGTGCCGATCTCGCGGTACGACGGCGCGAACACGTCGCCGCGGCGCATCGACGCGCCGATGCCGACATGGGTGGCCTCGTGGCCCAGGCTGGGCGCATAGGTGCCCAGCTTGCCGGTGCGCTGCAGGGCGATGGCCTTGCTGTCGAAGGCGCGCACGAACAGCATGCGCTTGAACAGCGGCAGCAGCACGGCGGGGTCGCGCAGGTCCTGCGGGAAGTCGCGGACCTGGCGCCCGTCGGCGTCGAGGTACTGCAGGTAATGGACTTCAAAGCTGGCGGCGAGTGTCATCGGGGGAGTCACCCTTGCGCGCGATTGCGGACAGGAAAGTTGCACATGGTACGGACTCGGTCGAGAAAACCCGCCGTGCAGCGCAACAACGCTTGCAGTACATGGACTTGGACGCGGTCGTCGAGTTCCCCTGAATGGTGACAGGCTCGGCCGCGTTATCCCTGCTGCGCTGCGGTACGCTTTGCCCCCTTGCGCGCACTCCCGCGCGCGCCAGCCGCGACCGATGACCCTGAACAAGAACCAGCGCCCGCTCGAACCTGGCATCCACACCGACCTGCAGGGCCGCATGACCTATGCGGGCTACCTGCAGCTGGACCGCCTGCTGTCCGCGCAGCGGCCGCTGTCCGAGCCGGCGCACCACGACGAGATGCTGTTCATCATCCAGCACCAGGTCTCGGAACTGTGGCTGAAGCTGCTGATGCACGAGCTGCAGGCCGCGCGCGCGTTCATGCAGCAGGACCAGGTGTGGCAGTGCCGCAAGGTGATGGCGCGCGGCAAGCAGGTGCTGCGCCAGCTGGTGGAGCAGTGGTCGGTGCTGGAGACGATGACGCCGTCGGAGTACATGGGCTTCCGCGACCTGCTGGGCCCGTCCTCCGGCTTCCAGTCGCTGCAGTACCGCGCGATCGAGTTCCTGCTGGGCAACAAGAACGCCGAGATGGTGAAGGTGTTCGCCCACGACCCGGAAGGCCAGGCGGCGCTGCGCGCCGAGCTGGAGCGGCCCAGCCTGTACGAGGAGTTCCTGCTGTACCTGGCGCGCTTCGGCCACGCGGTGCCGGGCGAGTACCTGCGCCCGGGACGCGACTGGACCCAGCCGCACGTCAGCGACCCGGCGCTGCGCCCGGTGTTCGAGCGCATCTACGAGGACACCGACCGCTACTGGCGCGAGTACTCGCTCAGCGAGGACCTGGTGGACCTGGAAACCCAGTTCCAGACCTGGCGCTTCCGCCACATGCGCACGGTCATGCGCATCATCGGCTTCAAGCGCGGCACCGGCGGCTCCAGTGGCGTGGGCTTCCTGCGCGAGGCGCTGGACCTGACCTTCTTCCCGGAGCTGTTCGAGGTCCGCACCAGCATCGGAACCTGAACGGTTCCGGTCCGCCCACCGGACCGCTGCGTGGGCTTCAGCGGCCGTCCAGCCGGTTTCGGCCAGGGCGGCCGTTTCCAATGCAACACCTTGAACAGGAAGGGATTTTTCTTGCGGCTCGGCGGGGTTTGACCGCGGTTGCGCATTGACGGGCAAGGCCCGGTCGGTGATTCTCGCCCGGTTCCGGCGCCCGTGCGCCGTGCAGTCCCGTCCGTTCTTTGCAAGGAAATCCATGAGCGCCGACCTCGTCGAGCCCAAGGTCGCGGCCCCGCCGCACACGCCGTCCCTGCCCCAGTTCCCCCAGACCCTGGGCCATCCGCGTCCCCTGTGGATGCTGTTCATGACCGAGTTCTGGGAGCGCTTCGCCTTCTACGGCATGCGCTGGGCACTGGCGCTGTACATCGTCGCCGAGTTCTACAAGGGCAACCCCGCCGGCGAGGCCCCGGCCAGCGAGCTGTATGGCGCCTACCTGGCCCTGGTGTACGCCGCGGCGATCTTCGGCGGCTATGTCGCCGACCGGCTGATCGGCTACCAGCGCTCGATCCTGGTCGGCGCGGCCTTCATGTCCGCCGGCCTGTTCATGATCATGGTGCCGAGCCAGCCGATGCTGAAGCTGGGCCTGGCCACGGTGATCGTCGGCAACGGCCTGTTCAAGCCGATCATCTCGACCCTGGTCGGCAAGCTCTACGCCCCCGAGGACCAGCGCCGCGACTCGGGCTTCACCATCTTCTACATGGGCATCAACCTCGGCGCCTTCATCGCGCCGATCCTGACCGGCTGGCTGGCCGAGCGCATGTTCGGCGGCAGCCCGGAACTGCCGGCGTACAAGGTGGTGTTCATCGCCTCGGGCATCGGCATGCTGTTCAGCCTGTTCTGGTTCTGGCTGGGCCGCGCCCAGCTCAAGGGCATCGGCGCCGCCCCGGCCGAAGCGCCCGGCCTCGGCCGCGTGGCCATGGTGGTTGCCGGCGCGGTGGTCGCGATCCCGGTGTTCTACTCGCTGCTGACCATCGACGCCGGCCTGCTCAACTGGATCCTGATCGCGCTGTTCATCGCCCCGGCGATCATGCTGCTGGTCGAGGGCATCCGCGAGGGCAAGGTGCAGCGCGACATGGTCATCGCGATGCTGATCATCTTCGGCTTCAACGTGCTGTTCTGGATGTTCTTCGAACAGGCCGGCAGCTCGTTCAACTTCCTGGCCCAGAACATCGTCAACCGCGACTTCGGCGGCTGGATCTTCCCGGTCGGCTGGTTCCAGTCGGTCAACTCGATCGCCATCATCACCCTGGCCCCGGTGCTGGCCTGGCTGTGGGTGGCGATGGGGCGCGCCAATCCGTCGATCCCGCGCAAGTTCGGCCTGGGCCTGATCTTCAACGGCCTGGCCTTCCTGCTGCTGATGTTCGCCCTGTCCAGCCTGGTCGATCCGGAAACCCTGAAGATCCCGTTCTGGACCCTGTTCATGGTCTACGTCATCCAGTCGGTGGGCGAGCTGTGCCTGTCGCCGATCGGCCTGTCGATGACCACCAAGCTGGCCCCGGCCAAGCTGACCGGCCTGGCCATGGGTGGCTGGTTCCTGTCGATCGCCATCGGCAACAACCTGTCGGGCATCTTCGCCTCCAGCGTCAGCGGTGAAGGCGGCATGACCACCGCCTCCGCGCTGGCCGGGTATACCTTTGGCTTCTGGGCGCTGCTGGGTGCCGGCGTGCTGCTGTTCCTGGTCGCGCCGCTGATCCAGAAGCTGATGCACGGAGTGAAGTGAGATGAACGGCGGCCGCGGCGCGTTGCTGGCTTCGGCCCTGGCCCTGTGCGGATGCGGGGTTGATTCCCGGCACCCGGCCGGGCCGCCACAGCCGGTCGACACCACGCCGCAGCAGGCGCCGGCGCCGGACGCCACCGAGCCGGTGGCCTCCGGCAACACCCCGGCGGCGGCGGACGTCGCCGCCCTGGCCGGGTTGCGGGCCGCGTTCGACCCGGCCCGCAACCCCGCCGACGACCTGGAAACCGCCCAGGTCGAGGCGCGCCGCGGCAACCGCCGCATCGTGCTGGAGTTCGGCGAGCCGGACTGCGCGCCCTGCGAGGCGCTGGCCGCCGGGATCGAAGGCGACGCGGCGCTGCGTTCGCGCCGCAATTCGGCGTTCGTGTGGGTGCGGGTGGACCGCCGCGCGCCGGGCAATGCCGGCTTTGTCGCGGCCTACCCGGAAGCGGCCGACGCGCCGGCGCCGTACCTGGTGGTACTGGACGCCGACGCACAGGTCCTGCATGCCGGCCCGGGCGCCGCGTTGCTGCGTGACGACGCCCGCGCCGACGTGGCGCGCATCCGGGAATTCCTCGAGACCTGGGCGCCCCCGGCGCCCTGATCCGGCCCCTGGCCGGCTCCTTCCCCGATTCCAGTCCCCTGCCGCCTGTTCCGCGTTCCCCCGCGGCGGCGTTCAGTGCCCTTCGCGCAGGGCGGTCAGGCCCGGGCCGGCGAGCTTGGTCAGCAGGCGGTCGAGCATCTGCCGTTCGTTCTCGTCCAGCGTGGCCACCAGGCGCGCCTCGGCTGCCAGCGCCATCGGCGCGATCTCGTCGTAGACCGTGTACCCCACCTCCGACAGCGACAGCACCGAGCGGCGGCGGTCGTCGCTGTGGATGTCGCGCTTGATCAGGCTGCGCTCGAGCAGGCGCGCGACCGCGCGGCTGACCGCGACCTTGTCCATCGCCGTGCGTTCGGCGACCTCGTTGGCCGACAGGTCGGGGAAGCGCCCGAGCACGGCCATCACGCGCCATTCGGTGATCGCCAGTCCGAAACGCTTCTGGTACATGTCGGCGATCGTCTGGCTGACCCGGTTGGACAGCACGCTGAGGCGGTAGGGCAGGAAACGCTCGAGTTCGAGCTGGGCGTGGCCGGATGCGTCCTTGGCGGGAACGGACCCGGTGGCGTCTTGGCTGGCAGTAGCAGTCATTGCGGCAGGGTACCTTGCATGTGGTTGCACACGTAACTATAAAGGGTCTAATCCCAGACCCCCGTTCCCCGGCGGGGAGCGATCAGGAAGCCATCATGAGCGTGCAACCGCAAGTCCTTTCGTCCGCCACCGGTCCCGCCGTGGGCATGTCGGTAACGACCTTCGAGAACCCGATGGGCATCGACGGCTTCGAATTCGTCGAGTTCGCCGCGCCCGCCGGCCAGGCCGGACATCTCCACGACTATTTCCGCAAGCTGGGCTTCGTGCGCGTGGCCCGCCACCGCACCCGCCCGATCACCACCTACCGCCAGGGCGACTGCACCTTCCTGGTGAACGAAGACCCGGATTCCTTCGCCGCGCGCTTCGCCGAGAAGCACGGCCCCAGCGCCTGCGGCTTCGCCATCCGGGTGAAGAAGCTGGCCGACTGGGTGCGCACCCAGGCACTGAAGAACGGCGCCGAGGCGTTCGCCGCCGAGGACGAGCTGAGCAAGGCGGTGGCCGCGCCGGTGATCAAGGGCATCGGCGACTGCATGCTGTACCTGGTCGACCGCTACGACGCCAAGGGCACGATCCACGACCCGGACTACGAGTACGAAGCCGGCGTGGAGCTGAAGCCGGCCGGCTTCGGCCTGACCTTCATCGACCACCTGACCCACAACCTCTACCCGGGCAACATGGCCAAGTGGGCGGACTACTACGAGCGGCTGTTCAACTTCCGCGAGATCCGCTACTTCGACATCAAGGGCGCCAAGACCGGCCTGTTCTCCAAGGCGATGACCGCGCCGGACGGCATGGTGCGCATCCCGCTCAACGAATCTGCCGACCCCAAGTCGCAGATCAACGAGTTCCTGGAGGCGTACCACGGCGAAGGCATCCAGCACATTGCCTGCTTCACCGAGGACATCTACGCCACGGTGGAGAAGATGCGCGAGGCCGGGATCGAGTTCCTCGACACCCCGGACACCTACTTCGAGGTGATCGACCAGCGCATCCCGGACCACGGCGAGGACGTGGAGCGGCTGCGCCGCAACCGCATCCTGATCGACGCCGATCCGGAGACCGGCAAGCGCAAGCTGCTGCAGATCTTCACCCAGAACGCGATCGGCCCGATCTTCTTCGAGATCATCCAGCGCAAGGGCAACGAGGGCTTCGGCGAGGGCAACTTCAAGGCCCTGTTCGAGAGCATCGAGCGCGACCAGATGCGCCGCGGGGTCCTCTGACAGCGTGACAGGGAAGCCCCTCCCCGGGACGGGGAGGGGCTCGCAAGGGCGAACGAGGATGAACGCTGTGACTGAACTGCAGTACATGACCGGCTTCGGCAACGAGTTCGCCAGCGAAGCCATTCCCGGGACCCTGCCGGAAGGGCAGAACTCGCCGCAGCGGGTGGCGCACGGGCTCTATGCCGAGCAGATCTCCGGCACCGCGTTCACCACGCCGCGCGCGCACAACCGGCGCAGCTGGCTGTACCGGATCCGCCCGGCGTCGATGCACGGCAGCTTCGCCCCGTTCGCGCAACCGCGCTTCCACAACGACTTCGGCAGCGGCCCGGTGACCCCGGAACAGCTGCGCTGGGACCCGCTGCCGCTGCCGGCGCAGCCCACCGACTTCATCGAAGGCCTGTACACCGTGGCCGGCAACGGCTCGCCGGCGGCGCAGGCGGGCGTGGGCGTGCACCTGTACGCCGCCGACCGCGACATGGCCGGGCGCTACTTCTACGACGCCGACGGCGAGCTGCTGCTGGTGCCGCAGCAGGGCCGGCTGCGCATCGCCACCGAGCTGGGCGTGGTCGAGGTCGAGCCGCAGCAGGTGGCACTGGTGCCGCGCGGCATCCGCTTCCGGGTGGAGCTGCCGGACGGCGCCTCGCGCGGCTACGTGCTGGAGAACTTCGGCGCCCCGCTGCGCCTGCCGGACCTGGGACCGATCGGTTCCAACGGCCTGGCCAGCCCGCGCGACTTCCAGGCGCCGGTGGCCGCGTACGAGGACCTCGAGGGCGATTTCGAGCTGGTGGCCAAGTTCCAGGGCCACCTGTGGCGCGCGCCGATCGACCACAGCCCGCTGGACGTGGTCGCCTGGCACGGCAACCACGTGCCGTGGCGCTACGACCTGCGCCGCTTCAACACCATCGGCTCGATCAGCTTCGACCACCCCGATCCGTCGATCTTCACCGTGCTGACCTCGCCCAGCGACACGCCCGGCACGGCCAACGTCGACTTCGTGATCTTCCCGCCGCGCTGGCTGGTGGCGCAGCACACCTTCCGCCCGCCCTGGTTCCACCGCAACGTGGCCAGCGAGTTCATGGGCCTGGTGCACGGCGCCTACGACGCCAAGGCGGAAGGGTTCGTGCCGGGCGGCTGTTCGCTGCACAACTGCATGAGCGGGCATGGTCCGGACGCGGCCACCTTCGAGAAGGCCTCGGCCGCCGACCTGTCGAAGCCGGACGTGATCACCGGAACCATGGCCTTCATGTTCGAGACCCGCGCCGTGCTGCGTCCGACCGCGCAGGCCATGGACGCGCCGCACCGCCAGCGCGAGTACCTGCAGTGCTGGGCCGGGCTGCGCAAGCATTTCCGCGCCCCGGCCTGAGCCGGGGCCCGGACCCGGGCCCGTCTACCGGCGCTTTCGCCCGGCCTTGACGGGCGCTGGCGCAGCCTCCGGCCATGCGGACGCGTCCCGGGGGAACCATGTCGTCGTCGACCAGGAAGATCGATGCCTGCCTGCTGATGCTGGCGCTGGCCCTGGCCTCGTGCACGCGTCCGCCGGACACGGCGGCGCAGGCGGAGGAGCCGGACTGGGAGCCGATGGCCCGGTCCGCGCAGGACGAGGGCCACGACGGTCCCGAGGGCGCCGACGTGCCGCCGGCCACCGTGCCGCATGCAGCCTCCGCGCTGGCGACGCTGGCCACAAGCTTCGAGGGCTTCGGCCCAGTGCGCTTTGGCGAGGGCGCCGAGTCCCTGCGCGAACTCTGGAAGGGCGGGCTGGAGGGCGATGCCGATCCGCAGGCCTGCTACTACCTGTTCCCGCGGCCACGCCCGCAGCACGGCCATGGCACGGCCTTCATGATCGAGCGCGGCCGCTTCGTGCGGGTGGACGTGGACCAGGCCGGCGCGGTGGCCCCCGGTGGTGGCCGCATCGGCATGGACGCGGAACAGATCCATGCCCTGTACCCGGGGCAGGTGGAGGAAACCCCGCACAAGTACGTCGAGGGCGGGCGCTACCTGCGGGTGGTGGCCGACGGCAGCCCGGCGGTGCTGGTGTTCGAGGTGGATGCCGACGGCCAGGTACGGTCCTGGCGCGTGGGCCTGCCACCGCAGGTGGACTACGTCGAGGGCTGCGGCTGAGCGTCGCCGCGCCCGGCGCGTGCAGGCCCGCGCGCATGGAACCGGCCCGATGCGGGGGGGACTGCGATGGTGGCGACACTGGGGGGATTCGCGCTGGGCCTGCTGCTGCTGGCGCTGGGCGGCGACTCTGCGGTCAAGGGCGTGTCCGGGCTGGGGCAACGACTGGGCCTGCGCCCGTTCGTGGCCGGGGTGCTGCTGCTGGCGTTCGCCACCTCGATCCCGGAACTGGCGGTCAACCTGCGTGCGGTCGCGATCGGGCAGGGCCACCTGGCGCTGGGCAATGCAGTCGGCAGTACCCTGGCCAACCTCGGCCTGACCCTGGGCCTGGCCGCGCTGGCGGCGCCGCTGCTGCTGCACGCGCGCCTGCTGCTGCCGCAGCTGGTGCTGCTGGTGGCGGCGGTGCTGGTGCTGGTGCTGCTGGGCCTGGACGGCTACGTCGGCCGCATCGACGGCCTGGTGCTGGTGGCCGCCTTCATCGTGGCGCTGGCCCATGTCCTGCGCCGCGCCGCCCGCGAGGCGCCGGAGGTGCAACAGGGCATCGCCGGCTACGCCGCCACCCGCACCGTGCCGTGGCTCAACCTGCTGCGCCTGGCCATCGCCATCCCGCTGCTGTGGTTCGGCGCGCGCTGGGTGGTGTCCGCCGGCCTGGACCTGGGCTGGGCCTGGGGCCTGACTCCGCTGCTGGCGGGCCTGCTGCCGGTGGCCATCGGCAGCACCTTGCCGGAGATCGCCGCGGCCATCGCCGCCGCGCGGCGCGGCCAGGGCGACATGGTCGCCGGGCATGTGTTTGGCTCCAGCCTGTGCAACCTGCTGCTGGTCGTCGGCGGCACCGCGGCGGTGCAGCCGCTGGCCCTGCCGGCCTCGTTCGTGCGCCTGGAGCTGCCGGCGCTGCTGGTCCTGGCCGCCCTGGCCTGGCCGATGCTGCGCGGCGACCGCCGGCTGTCGCGCGGCGAGGGCGGCGTCCTGGTGGCGGTGTTCGCTGCCTGGATCGTGCTGGAGCTGGCGCTGCTCTGAACCGCGCTCAGGCGTCCTCGCCGGGCCCGCGACCTTCGCCCACCGGTTCGCTGCCCGGTTGCGCCGGGCGTTCGGCCATATGCAGCGACAGCGCCGCCTTGGCCATCAGGTGCGCGCCGATCGGCGCGGTGATGAACAGGAACGCGGTGATCAGCAGTTCGCGCGGCTGCGGGTCGGTCTCGCCCAGCCAGTGGTAGCCGATCGAGGCGGCCAGCACGCAGCCCACGCCCAGGGTGCTGGCCTTGGTCGGCGCGTGCAGGCGCTTGAAGAATTCCGAGAACTTCACCAGGCCGATCGAGCCGACCAGGATGAAGAAGGCGCCGGCCGCCAGCAGGAGGACCAGCAGGATGGCGATGACCCAGCTCATTCGACGATGTCCCTGCGCAGCACGTACTTGCTCAGCACCACGGTGCTGACGAAGCCGAGCATGGCGATGATCAGCGCGGCCTCGAAGTAGATCGCGGTATTGAGGTGCATGCCCAGCAGGATCAGCTGGGCGATCGCGGCCACCGAGAGGGTGTCCAGGGCCAGGATGCGGTCGGGCACCGAGGGGCCGCGCAGCAGGCGGTACAGCGCCAGCAGCATGGCGAAGGCGGTCACGTGCATGGTGCCGACGATGGCCCAGCCGACCAGTGCCTGCGGGGTCACGGGAAGATCTCCATCAGCGGGGCCTCGTAGCGGGTCTTGATCTCATGGATCACGGCGTCCGCGTCCTTGAGGTTGAGCACGTGCACCAGCAGGTAGCGGCGGTCGTCCGACAGCGCGGCCGACACCGTGCCGGGGGTCAGGGTGATCATGCTGGTCAGCGCGGCGATGCCGTGGATGTTGCCGATGTCCAGCGGCACCCAGATGAAGCCGGGGGTGATCTCCTCCTCCGGCCCCAGCACCTGGCGGGCCACGGTGATGTTGGAGCGGACCACGTCCAGCGCCAGCACGCACAGCATCCGCGGGATGCCGCTGATCCGGCCGATGCGGGCGAACTCGCGGTCCAGGCGCGCGGCGAACGGCGGGATGGCCAGCGCCAGCAGCAGCCCCATCAGCGCATGGCCGACGCTGACTTCCGAGTTCATCAGCAGCCAGAACACGAACACCGTCACCGCCAGCGGCAGCGACGGGACGATGCGGCGCAGCAGCGGCTTGCGCTCCCGGGTGCTCACGGGATCCTCCCTTGCGGCAGCGTCGCCCGCACCTGTTCGACGTAGGCTTCCGGTGCCTGCAGCTGGGTGCCGGTGGCGCGGGTGTATTCCAGCATCGGCGATGCGCCCAGGACCATGGCCACGCCGTAGGCGAGGAGGAGGACCGTGGCGGCCGTCTCCAGCGGGCGGCTCGGCGCCTCGCGCATCTGCTCGCGCGGCACGTATCGGGCGACCTGTTCGGGCGAAGCGTCGGGCCACGGCTCCTGGCGCCAGAACAGGCGGGTGCCGGCGCGCGCCAGTCCCACCAGCATCATGAAGCTGCTGCCCAGCACCAGCAGCCACACCCAGAAGGTACGCGGGCCATCGGGTACCGCCTCCAGCATCACCAGCTTGCCGATGAAGCCCGACAGCGGCGGCAGGCCGGCCAGCGATACCGCGGCCACCAGGTACAGGGCGGCCGGCACGGTGGAGCCGGGCAGGGCGGCGACCACGTCCTTGCGGTCGCTGGCCGCGCCGCGGCGGCGGCGCACCAGGTCGGCCAGCAGGAACAGGGCCGCGCCGGCGAAGGTGCTGTGCACCAGGTAGTAGAGGCCGGCGCCCACCGTGCCGGCGGTGTCCAGGGCGAAGGCGATGAACAGGGTCGCCGCCGAGGACAGCACCAGGTAGGCGGCCAGCGAGCGCAGCCGGCGCGCGGCCAGTACGCCCAGTGCCGCCAGTACCAGGGTGATCGCGCCCAGCACCAGCATCGCCGGCCAGGCGAAACCGGCCAGCGGCCCGGCCAGGCCGAACACCAGGCTGCCGACGCGCAGCACCGCGTACAGGCCGACCTTGGTCATCACCGCGAACAGCGCCGCCACCGCCGCCGGCGCGTGGGTATAGGTCTCGGGCAGCCACAGGTACATCGGCAGCAGCGCTGCCTTGGCGCAGAACACCACCAGCAGCAGGCCGCCGGCGGCCTGGACCAGGGCGCGGTCCTGCGGCGCCACCTCGGCCACGCGCACCGCAAGCTCGGCCATGTTGAGGGTGCCGAGCAGGCCGTACACCAGGCCCAGGGCGATCAGGAACAGGGTCGAGGCGGCGATGTTGAAGGACACGTAGTGCAGGCCGGCGCGCATGCGCTCGCCGCGGCCGCCGCTGAGCATCAGGCCGTAGGAGGCGATCAGCAGGATCTCGAAGAACACGAACAGGTTGAACACGTCGCCGGTGAGGAAGGCGCCGTTGATGCCCATCATCTGGAACTGGAAGAAGGCATGGAAATGCGGCGCGCGGCGGTCCCAGCCGGCGCAGGCGTGCAGCAGGCAGCCGATGCCGAGCAGCGCCGCCACCAGCAGCATCAGTGCCGCCAGCCGGTCCACCATCAGGGCGATGCCCAGCCGCGCCGGCCAGTCGCCGACCAGGTATACGCCGACCTCGCCGCCGGCTGCACCCCGCACCAGCAGCACGGCGAGCACCAGCATCAGGCCCATCGAGGTCCAGGCCACGATCCGCTGCGGCGCCATGCCGAAGCGGCGGTGCTCGAACATCAGTGCCAGGGCGGCGGCCACCAGCGGCACCAGGATCGGCAGCAGCGGCAGGTGCGCGATCATGCGCGGCCCTCGCGGTCGGGCGAGGCCACCGCGCCCTGGGCGGGCACCGATTCATTGCCCGCCACCAGCTCGGCCGCGTGCGCGGCCAGGCGTGCCTCGTCGTGGCGCAACTGCTCGCGGCGCTGGAATTCCGCCTCGGCGCGGCTGCCGTCCACGTGGTCGCTGTGGTTGTCGGCGCGGCTGCGGATGGCCAGCACGATGATCACCGCGGTCATGGCGAAGGCGATCACGATCGCGGTCAGCACCAGGGCCTGGGGCAGGGGATCGGTGTAGTACGCCGGCTCGGCGGGCATGCCCTCGCGCAGCACCGGCGGCTTGTCCGTCACCAGGCGCCCGCTGGAGAAGATCAACAGGTTGGTGGCGTAGGACAGCAGGGTCAGCCCCAGGATCACGTCGAAGCTGCGCGCCCGCAGCAGCAGGTACACGCCCGCGGCGGTGAGGATGCCGATCGCGCTCGCCATCGCCAGTTCCATCAGCCCAGTTCTCCGGTACGGGTCGAACGCTGGCCCGGCTCGATCACGCCCAGCCGCGCCACGGTGGTGCGCGAGGGCCGGATGGTGCCGAGCATCGACAGGATCAGCATGGCGCCGCCGAACACCACCAGGTACACGCCGGTGTCGAAGCCCATGGCGCTGGCCAGTTCCAACGTGCCGACCAGCGGCAGCTCCAGCTCCAGGTGGCCGCTGGTGAGGAACGGCACGCCGAACGTCAGCGAGGCCGCACCGCTGACCGCGGCCACGATCAGGCCCACGCCGATGCAGCGGATGTAGTCGAAGCCGAAGCGCGACTCGACCGAGGCCGCGCCCTGGATCACGTACTGGATCAGCAGCGGCACCGCCAGCACCAGGCCGGCGATGAAGCCACCGCCGGGCGCGTTGTGGCCGCGAAGGAACAGGAACACCGACACCGTCAGGGTCAGCGGGAACAGCAGCTGGGCCAGGTCGGCCGGGACCGGCAGCTTCACCGGGCCGCCGGACATGACCTTTTCCGGTGCCATCCGCGCGCGCCGCAGCAGGGCGTGCACGATCAGCGCGGCCACGCCGAACACGGTGATCTCGCCGAAGGTATCGAAGCCGCGGAAGTCGACCAGGATCACGTTGACCACGTTGCGGCCGTAGGCCTCCGGCAGGGAGCGCGCCAGCATCTCCACGCTGGCCGCGTCGGGGCTCGGGTCGCGGGTCATCATCGCGTACGCCAGCAGCGCAATGCCGAGGCCGGCCGCGGCGGCGATGCCGATGTCCCGGTAGCGGCGCGCGGGGCGGCGTTCCGGCGGCGAGCGCGGCGGCAGGTAGTGCAGGCCCAGCAGCAGCAGGGCCAGGCTGACCATCTCCACCAGCAGCTGGGTCAGGGCCAGGTCCGGGGCGGACAGGAACACGAAGGCCATGCTGACCATCAGGCCGATGCCGCCGACCACCAGCAGGGCCAGCAGGCGCTGGCGGTACAGGCGGATGGTCCAGGCGGTGCAGGCCACCATCACGAACCACAGGAACCAGCCCAGCAGCGGCATCGACGACGGCGCGCGCAGCGCCGGCAGGTCGCCACCGCCCAGCGAATCCACGAACGGGGCGGCGCCGGCGAACAGGGCCGCCAGCACCAGCAGCAGCATGCTGCGCTGGACGCTGCCGTTGGCGATCCGGGTGGTGAAGCGGTTGGCCAGCGCGTACAGCGCTTCCATGTTCCAGCGGAACACGTTGCGGCCGAGCGAGCCGCGCACGATGGCGTGCAGGTCGAACAGGCGGCGCAGGCCGAAGTACAGGGCGATGCCGCCGACGATGCCGCACAGGCTCATCAGCAGCGGCACGTTGAGCCCGTGCCACACCGCCAGGCTGTAGTCGGGCATGTCCGCGCCGAGGATGGCGCCGGCGCCGGCATGCAGCACCGGGGCGATGGTCCAGGCCGGGAACACGCCCACCGCGATGCACAGCACCACCAGCACCTCGACCGGGATCTTCATCCAGCGCGGCGGCTCGTGCGGCTCGCGGTCCAGGTTGCGCGGACCCTTGCCGAAGAAGGTCTCGTAGACGAAGCGCAGGCTGTAGGCCACGCCGAAGATGCCGTACAGCAGGGCGGCGACGGCGATGGCCAGGCGCATGTAGGCGTGGCCGCGGATCTCCAGCGCCTCGGTGAAGAACATCTCCTTGGACAGGAAGCCGTTGAGCAGCGGGATGCCGGCCATCGCCAGCGAGGCGATCACCGCCAGCGCGCTGGTCATCGGCATCGCCTTCCTCAGGTTGCCCAGGCGGCGGATGTCGCGGGTGCCGGTCTCGTGGTCGATGATGCCGGCGGCCATGAACAGCGAGGCCTTGAAGGTGGCGTGGTTGAGGATGTGGAACACGCCGGCGACCACCGCCATCGGCGTGGACAGGCCGAACAGCAGGGTGATCAGGCCCAGGTGGGAAATGGTCGAGTAGGCCAGCAGGCCCTTGAGGTCGTGCTGGAAGATCGCGAACCAGGCACCCAGCAGCAGGGTCGCGGCTCCGATGCCGCTGACCACGTAGAAGAACAGGTCGCTGCCGGCAAGCGCCGGATGCAGCCGCGCCAGCAGGAACACGCCGGCCTTCACCATGGTCGCCGAGTGCAGGTAGGCCGACACCGGGGTGGGCGCGGCCATCGCGTGCGGCAGCCAGAAGTGCAGCGGGAACTGCGCGCTCTTGGTGAACACGCCGGCCAGGACCAGGCCCAGCGCCCAGGGGTAGAGCGCGCTGTTGCGGATCAGCTCGCCGGAAGCCAGCACCGCGTCCAGGTCGTAGCTGCCGACGATGCGGCCGATCAGCAGCACGCCGCCAAGCAGGGCCAGGCCGCCGCCGCCGGTGATGGCCAGGGCCATGCGCGCGCCTTCGCGCGCGTCCTGGCGGTGGGTCCAGAAGCCGATCAGCAGGAACGAGCTGATGCTGGTCAGTTCCCAGAACACCAGCAGCAGGAGCAGGTTGCCGGCCAGCACCACGCCCAGCATCGAGCCCATGAACAGCAGCAGGTAGCTGAAGAAGCGCACCGCGCTGTCGCGCGCGGAGAGGTAGTAGTGCGCGTACAGCACCACCAGCGCGCCGATCGCCAGTACCAGCCCGGCGAACATCCAGGCCAGCCCGTCCAGGCGCAGGTCGAAGTCCAGGCCGATGTGCGGGATCCAGGCGTGTTCGCCGCGGACGATCCAGCCCTGCAGCACCGAAGGAGTCAGCCAGCCCAGCACCGCCAGGCCCAGCAGCGGGGCCGCGCCGGCCACCCACGCGGCGGCGGCCCGCGAACGGTGGCGCAGCAGGGCCAGCAGCGCCGCTGCCAGGAAGGGCAGGGCGAGGAGGACTTCCAGGAACGGGATCATCCGTGCGGTCGTGGGGGCCGTCGTGGTGAACCCGGGAGTTTAGCAGCGGGCGGCGTGCTCTCCGCGTGCTGCGCCGCGGCAGCGCCTAGTAACGCCAGCCCAGCCGGCGGTAGCACTTGGCCATGACCCAGGCCGGGCCGATCAGCAGGTAGACCAGGTCGGTGAGGAAGCTGGGACGCCGGCCCTCGTAGTGGTGGCCGACGAACTGCGCGACCCAGGCGAACACGAATACCGCCGCGGCGGCGGCCAGCAGCACGCCCGGGCCCAGGCGCATCTCGATCAGCCGGCACACGCAACCGCAGAAGAAGAACAGCGCCAGCATGCCCAGGCCCAGCCGCCGCGACAGGCGGTTGTAGAAAGACCAGGCGGCGAACATCGCCAGCGCCGCCCAGATCCCGGTGCGGGTCCAGGTGCCGAACACCGGCACGCACCAGACCAGGGCGACCACCGACCACAGGATGGCCGGCACCGCGACCACGTGGATGCGCTGGTTGAGCGGGTGGCGGTGGTCGGCCGAGTAGCTGGCGAAGTAGCGGTCGATCGCCCGCGTCGGCCCGGAATGCGGGGCTTGGCTCATGGGCTCACCTGCGGTGGGCGTGGCTGGCCCGCGAGCATAGCCATTTATGTGCCGCGCCTCCCGCCGCGTCGCGACACCGCCGGTAGAGTCCGGCCCGGCGCCGCGGCGCTGCGTCCGGGCCGGCGGCGCCTGCATCCGTTGGCAGGCGGCCGCATGTACGCACCCGCCCCGGGCCCGGAAAGCACGAGGCCCGCGGTTGCGGGCCTCGCGGGCGCGGTGCTGGCTTCAGTCCACGCTGATGCCGGCCAGCTTCTGCAGCGCCTCGGCGTAGCGGGCGCGGGTGCGCTCGATCACCTCGGCCGGCAGCTTCGGGCCCGGCGGGGTCTTGTCCCAGTCCAGGGTCTCCAGGTGGTCGCGCACGATCTGCTTGTCGTAGCTGGGCGGGCTGATGCCGACCTGGTACTCGTCCGCCGGCCAGTAGCGCGAGGAATCCGGGGTCAGCATCTCGTCCATGATGTACAGCCGGCCGTCGGCGTCGGTGCCGAACTCGAACTTGGTGTCGGCCAGCAGGATGCCGCGCTCGGCCGCGTAGGCGGCGGCGAACTTGTAGATGCGCAGGGTGGCGTCGCGCACGCGCTCGGCCAGGTCGGCGCCGACCGCGCGCACCATGGCATCGAAGTCGATGTTCTCGTCGTGGTCGCCGACGGCGGCCTTGGTCGAGGGGGTGAAGATCGGCTCGGGCAGCTGCTCGGCCTGGCGCAGGCCCGGGGGCAGGGCGATGCCGCTGACTTTGCCGGTGCGCTGGTAGTCCTTCCAGCCGCTGCCGATCAGGTAGCCGCGGGCGATGGCCTCCACCGGCACCGGCTTGAGCTTGCGGGTCACCACCGCGCGCCGGGCGTACAGCGCCGGGTCCACGCCCTCGGGCAGGACCGCGGCCACGTCGATGCCGGTGAGGTGGTTGGGCATCAGGTGGGCGGTCTTGGCGAACCAGAAGTTGGAGATCTGGCAAAGCATCTCGCCCTTGCCCGGGATCGGGTCGGGCAGGACCACGTCGAACGCCGACAGGCGGTCGGTCGCCACCATCAGCAGGTAGCCGTCGGGCGAGACGGCGCCGGGACCGGCGGCAGCCAGGGCTGCGTCGGGAATGCGTTCGCGGGGCAGGTCGAACACGTCGCGCACCTTGCCGCGGTGGCGCAGCGGCAGGCCGGGGAGGTCGGACTGGAGCAGGGTCGTGGACAACGCAGTCTCCGGGCAGTGCTCAGGTTGACAGGGGCCGCCGCGAACGGTACCCGGCCGGCGGCGGGTCGCACAGTGTACGGCGAGCCGGGGCGGCTGTGCCGTACAATCGCATGCTCCCCAACGTGGACCCCTCCGGGGCGCGCCGCCGCATGAATCGCTGGTACGGAAAACTGCTGGGGCTGGTGGCCGGGGCCCTGCTGTTCCGGCCCAATCCGCTGTTCGGCGCGGTCATCGGCCTGCTGGTCGGCCATGCCTTCGATACCGACTGGTTTGCCCTTCGCCGGCACGGCAACCCCTACGCCGAGCTGGGGCTGGAGCCGGATGCCAGCGACGCCGAGGTCGACCAGGCCTACCGCCGGCTGATGTCCCAGTACCACCCCGACCGCGTTGCCGGGGCCGCGCCGGAGCTGCGCGCCCAGGCCGAGGAGCGCGCCCGCGCCATCAACGCCGCCTACGACCGCATCCGCGCCCTGCGCAAGCGCCGCTGAGCGCCCGGGGCCCCGTCCGCCTTCATCCGCGAGCCGACCATGCAGCCCACCGTCATCGCCCCGTCCATCCTCTCGGCCGATTTCGCCCGCCTGGGCGAGGAGGTCGACAACGTCCTGGCCGCCGGCGCCGACTGGGTGCACTTCGACGTGATGGACAACCATTACGTGCCCAACCTGACGATCGGTCCGATGGTCTGCCAGGCGCTGCGCAAGCACGGGGTGCAGGCCTTCATCGACGTGCACCTGATGGTCGAGCCGGTGGACCGCATCGTCCCGGACTTCGCCGCCGCCGGCGCCAACCTCATCAGCTTCCACCCCGAGGCCAGTCGCCACGTCCACCGCACCATCCAGCTGATCAGGTCGCACGGCTGCCAGGCCGGCCTGGTGCTCAACCCCGCCACCCCGGTGGAGGTGCTGGACTGGGTGCTGGAGGACCTGGACCTGGTGATGCTGATGTCGGTCAACCCGGGCTTCGGCGGCCAGGCCTTCATTCCCTCCAGCCTGGACAAGCTGCGCGCGGTGCGGGCGATGATCGACAAGACCGGCAAGCCGATCCGGCTGGAGATCGACGGCGGGGTCAAGGCCGACAACATCGGCCAGATCGCCGCCGCCGGCGCCGATACCTTCGTCGCCGGCTCGGCGATCTTCGCCGAGCCGCGTACCCGCGCGCACTACGCCGAGGTGATCGGGCGGATGAAGGCCGCGGTGGAGTCCGCGCGCGGCTGAGCCAGGCAGCCGGCCACGCCCTGCCGGCGCCGCCGGCCCGGTTGGGGGGCCATCCCCGCCTGGCCTCCTGCACGGCCGAGCGTGCCCTGCACGCATGACCGGGGCATGACGGCCGCGGCTTCACGCCCGGCGGCGCGCGGTGTTGCTAGCGTGCGCACCTCTCCCACGGGTGTCCGCATGCCTGCAGCCGATCCGCATCCCCCCGCGTTGTGGCTGGTCCTCAACGGCAAGGCCGCCGGCGAGGACGCCGTGCGCGAGGCCGTGGCCGCGCTGCGCGGGCAGGGGCACGCGGTTGCCGTGCGGGTGACCTGGGAGGACGGCGACGCCGCCCGCTACGTGGCCGAGGCGCTGGAGGCCGGCGCCGCCACCCTCGTCGCCGGCGGCGGCGACGGCACCCTCAGCGAGGTCGCCCAGGCCCTGGCCGAACAGGACGCCGGTGCCGATGCCCTGCCGGCGCTGGCGCTGCTGCCGCTGGGCACGGCCAACGACTTCGCCAGCGCAGCCGGCATCCCCGCTGAGGCCGATGCCGCGCTTGACCTGGCCCTGCAGGCACCGGCGGCGAACGTGGACCTGCTCCGGATCGAGGCCGATGGCCGCCGCCACTGGTGCGCCAACCTGGCCAGCGGCGGCTTCGGCACCGAGGTGACGGTGGAAACCGACGAGGGCCTCAAGAGCCTGCTCGGCGGACTGGCCTACCTGGTGACCGGGATCGCGAAGCTGGGCCGGATCGAACCGGTGGAAGTACGCGTGCGCGGCCCGCGGTTCGCCTGGGAGGGCGGGCTGATCGCGCTGGGGCTGGGCAATGGCCGCCAGGCCGGCGGCGGGCGCGAGCTGTGCCCGGAGGCGCGGATCGACGACGGCCTGCTGGAGCTGACCGTGATCCCCGAGCTGTCCGGCGAGCTGGCCTCCACCCTCGGCACCCTGGTCAGGGACGGCCAGCGTGCCGCGCTGGAACGGATCGCGGTGCGCACGCGCCTGCCCTGGGTGGAGCTGGAAGGGCTGGCCGGGCCGTTCACCCTCAACCTCGACGGCGAACCGCTGCAGGCGCGCCGCTTCCGCGTCGAATGCGTGCCCGGGCGCCTGCGCATGCGCCTGCCGCCCGGCAGCCCGTTGCTCTCGCAACCTTCCTGAGCCACGCGCAGGCGCTGCGCGCGCGCGCCGATGCGGGTAAAGTGGGCGGCATGTTCGGCCAGACGATCAGGCTCCACCGCTCCTCCGCGCGCCAGGCTTGGCGATGGCGGCCCCATGCCGTCGTTTGCCATGCCCCGTATTGCCGGAAGGAAGCCTGCCTTGATCACGTCCGAACAGTTCCAGCGCCACGCCGCTGAAGCCCGCTACACCCGCGTTCCCGTCGTCCGCGAGGTCCTGTCCGACCTCGATACCCCGCTTTCTGTCTACCTGAAGCTGGCCGACGCGCCGCATACCTATCTCTTCGAATCGGTCGAGGGCGGCGAACGCTTCGGCCGCTATTCGATCATCGGCCTGCCGGCGCGCCGCACCGTCAGCTTCCGCGGGCACGCCATGGAAGTGCGCGAGGACGGGAAGGTGGTGGACAGCCGCCAGGTCGAGGACCCGTTCGCCGAGGTCGAGGCCCTGCGCAACTCCTACTCGGTGCCGCAGCTGGAAGGCCTGCCCGGTTTCACCGGCGGCCTGGTCGGCTGGTTCGGTTTCGAATGCATCGGCTATATCGAGCCGCGCCTGGCTGGCAACACCGCGCGCGACGAGATCGGCACCCCGGACATCTACCTGATGCTGTCCGAGGAACTGGCGGTGTTCGACAACCTCAAGGGGCGCCTGTACCTGATCGTGCATGCCGATCCGCGCCAGCCCGGTTCCTGGGATGCCGCGCAGGAGCGGCTGGATGCGCTGGTGGCCAAGCTGCGCCAACCCGGCCAGTACCCGGCCCCGATCAGCCGCGACGTGCTGGACGAGAGCCACTTCGTCTCCGGCTTCACCCGCGAAGGCTTCATCGAGGCGGTGGAGAAGTCCAAGGAATACATCCGCGCCGGCGACGTGTTCCAGGTGGTGCTGAGCCAGCGCCTGAGCGTGCCGTTCAACGCCCGTCCGGTGGACGTGTACCGCGCCCTGCGCGCGCTCAACCCGTCGCCGTACATGTATTTCCTCGATACCGGCGAGGTGCAGGTGGTCGGCTCCTCGCCGGAGATCCTGGTGCGGTTGCAGGGCGGGCAGGTCACCGTGCGCCCGATCGCCGGTACCCGCCCGCGCGGGCGCACGCCGGAGGAGGACCTGGCCCTGGAACAGGAGCTGCTGGCCGATCCCAAGGAGCGCGCCGAGCACGTGATGCTGATCGACCTGGGCCGCAACGACGTCGGCCGGGTGTCGGAGCCGGGCAGCGTCGAGGTCGGCGAGCGCTTCGTGATCGAGCGCTACAGCCACGTCATGCACATCGTCAGCGAGGTCACTGGCCGGCTGCTGCCGGGCCTGAGCTACGCCGACGTGCTGCGCGCCACCTTCCCGGCCGGCACCGTCAGCGGCGCGCCCAAGATCCGCGCCCTGGAAGTGATCCGCGAGCTGGAGCCGATCAAGCGCAACGTCTACGCCGGCAGCATCGGCTACATCGGCTGGCACGGCGACGCCGACACCGCCATCGCCATCCGCACCGCCGTGATCAAGGACGGCCGCCTGCACGTGCAGGCCGGCGCGGGCATCGTCTACGACTCCGACCCGCAGAAGGAGTGGGACGAGACCATGAACAAGGGCCGCGCGCTGTTCCGCGCCGTGGCGCAGGCGGCGCAGGGACTCTGAGGAATCCACCATGCTGTTGATGATCGACAACTACGACAGCTTCACCTTCAACCTCGTGCAGTACCTGCAGGCGCTGGGGGCGGAGGTGAAGGTGGTGCGCAACGACGCCATGAGCGTCGACCAGATCCGGAAGCTGGCGCCGGAGCGCATCGTGATCTCGCCCGGTCCGTGCACGCCCAACGAGGCGGGCGTGTCGCTGGAGGTGATCGAAGAGCTGGGCGCGACCACCCCGATCCTGGGCGTGTGCCTGGGCCACCAGAGCATCGGCCAGGCCTACGGCGGCAAGGTGGTGCGCGCCGGCAACATCATGCACGGCAAGACCTCGCCGATCCGGCACCAGGGCAAGGGCGTGTTCGCCGGCCTGCCGGACGGCTACGAGGCCACCCGCTACCACTCGCTGGTGGTGGAGAAGGATTCGCTGCCGGACTGCCTGGAGATCACCGCCTGGACCGAGAACCCGGACGGTTCGATGGAGGAGATCATGGGCCTGCGCCACCGCGAGCATCCGGTGGAGGGCGTGCAGTTCCACCCCGAGTCGATCCTGACCCAGCACGGCCACGCCCTGCTGCGCAACTTCCTCCAGCGCTAGAGGCGCCTCAGCGGTACACCACCCGGCGCAGCAGGAAGAAGGTCACCACCGCCAGGCCGCCCTCGACCACCGGCTTGGCCATCCACGCCCAGCGCAGGCCCAGCTGCTGCTCGACCGTGTTGACCAGCAGAGTGCTGGCGATGGTCATGGTGATCCACAGCAGGCCGAAGCGGCCGAAGCGGCGCCAGCCCAGGCGCGCGCCGTCGCCGCCGGCGAAGGTGTAGCGGCCGTTGAGCCAGAAGCCGAGCATGGCGCCGGTGGTGCGGCCCAGCAGGTTGGCCGGCACCGCATGCAGGCCCAGCGCGGTGGCGGCCACGAACACCGCCCAGTCGACCACCAGTTGCAGCAGTCCGAAGGCGATGTACTGGCTGCCCTGGCGCAGGAGGAGCGTTCGCACGGCGGATCCGGAGGCTGGAGACGGGGCGAAGTCTAAACCGGCGCCCTGCGCGGATCGTGAACCGTGGGGTCGCCGCGCCGCGAGGGATAGAATCATGGCCCTTTCCGCACAGTAGACGCCGCTCCATGACCCAGCCCCTGCACGTGGTGATCCTCGCCGCCGGCGAGGGCAAGCGCATGAAATCGGCCCTGCCCAAGGTGCTGCAGCCGGTAGGCGGGCGGCCGATGCTGGCGCACGTGATCGACACCGCGCGCCGGCTGCAGCCGGCCGGCATCCACGTGGTCTACGGGCACGGCGGCGACGCGGTGCGCGCGGCCTTCGCCGGCCAGGACGACCTGGCCTGGGCCGAGCAGGCCCGCCAGCTGGGCACGGGCCACGCCGTGCAGCAGGCCATGCCCGGCATCCCCGAGCTGGCCGACGTGCTGGTGCTGTACGGCGACGTGCCGCTGACCTCGGCCGACACCCTGCGCCGCCTGCTGCAGGCCGACGGCCTGCTGCGCGTGCTGGTGGCCGAGCCGGCCGACCCGACCGGCTACGGCCGCATCGTGCGCGACCCGCAGGGGCGGGTGGCGAAGATCGTCGAGCACCGCGACGCCAGCGACGAGGAGCGCCGCATCGGCATCGTCAACACCGGCATCATCGCCGCCGAGTCCGACGCGCTGAAGCGCTGGCTGGCGCGGCTGTCCAACGAGAACGCGCAGGGCGAGTACTACCTCACCGACGTGTTCGCCATGGCCGCGGCCGAGTACAACCCGGCGGAGATCGTGCTGGTCGAGGATCCGATCGAGGCCGAGGGCGCCAACGACCCCTGGCAGCTGGCGCAGCTGGAGCGCGCCTACCAGCTGCGGCGCGCGCGCGAACTTTGCCTGGCCGGCGCGCGCCTGCTGGACCCGGCGCGGGTCGAGCAGCGCGGCACGGTGAAGGTGGGGCGCGACGTGGAGATCGACGTCGACGTGGTGCTGGAGGGCGAGGTCGAGCTGGGCGACGGCGTGCGCATCGGTCCGTTCGTGCGCCTGAAGGACGTGCGCCTGGGCCCGGGCACCGAGGTGCTGGCGCACTGCGACCTGGAAGGCGTGGTCACCGAGGGCGCCGTGCACATCGGCCCGTTCGCGCGCCTGCGCCCGGGCACGGTGCTGGCCGACGGCGTGCGCATCGGCAACTTCGTGGAGACCAAGAAGGTGGTGCTGGGCGTGGGCAGCAAGGCCAACCACCTCACCTACCTGGGCGACACCACGGTGGGCGCGGGGGTGAACATCGGCGCCGGCACCATCACCTGCAACTACGACGGGGTGAACAAGTCGGCCACGGTGATCGGCGACGGCGCCTTCATCGGCTCCAATTCGGCCCTGGTGGCGCCGGTGGAGATCGGCGCCGGCGCGACGATCGGCGCCGGTTCGGTGATCACCCGCAACGCCCCGGCCGACGCCCTGACCGTCTCGCGCGCGCGCCAGACCACGGTCGAAGGCTGGAAGCGCCCGGTGAAGAAGCCGAAGGCGTAGAGGATCGCGCTTCAAGGTGGCCGGGCCGTGGCGACGGCCCGGGCCTCGCCACGGTCCAGGGGCGCGGCGGCACGGCCGGAAGCCGCATCCGGGGCCGCGCCCTCACTGCTCCGGCAGCATCACCGCCACGCACAGGCCGCCGTCGGCGCGGTTCTGCAGCGACAGGCGGCCGCCGTGGGCCTCGACGATCTCGCGGGTCAGGGCCAGGCCCAGGCCGGTGCCGTTGCGCTTGGTCGAGTAGAACGGCAGCAGCGCGTTCTGCAGCACCGCCTCGTTCATGCCCGGGCCGCGGTCCAGCACTTCCAGCCGGGTCCAGCCCGGCAACCGGCGCAGGCGCACCTGGACCTGGGTGTTGCCGGCTTCCTCGCCGGCCTCGTGCGCGTTCTTCAGCAGGTTGAGCAGGGCCTGCTCCATCTGCGCCGGATCCACCCGCGCGCGCAGGTCGGCGGCCATGCCGTCCAGCTCGAAACCGATCTGGCGCTGCAGCCGCGCCAGGAAGTCCTCCCAGTCCACCGCCTGCAGCTGCGGCTGCGGCAGCTTGGCGAAGCGCGCGTAGCCACGGATGAAGCCCTCCAGGTGGCGGGCACGGTCCTCGATGGTGGAGAACACCTCGGCCAGGCGCTCGTGGCGGCCGCGCCGCACCAGCTCGGCGCCGGAGTGGGCCAACGAGGCGATCGGCGCCAGCGAGTTGTTGAGCTCGTGGCTGATCACCCGGATCACCTTCTTCCAGGTCTGCACCTCCTGGCGGCGCAGTTCGGGGGTGAGCAGGCGCAGCAGCAGCAGTTCGTGGTGGCGGCCATTGAGGGTGAAGCGGCGGCGCGAGAGGTGGTAGACCTCTTCCCCGGCGTCGTCCTCCGCGCCTTCCGGGCTGACCCCGAACAGGCTGTCGCCGCCGCGCGCCACCGCCTCGCGCAGCTCCGCCGGCAGCCCCTCGAGCACGCTCTCCAGGCGCTGTCCTTCCAGCTTGCGGCCGTCGTTGAGCAGCTTGCGCGCGGCCAGGTTGGCGTAGACCACCCGGGCCACGCCGTCGCCGCCGTCGGCCCACAGCAGCATCGCCACCGGGGTGTTCTGGACCATGGTGTCCAGCAGCAGTTCGCGCTGCACCAGGTCCTGGCGCTGGCGGCGCAGGACCTCGCCCAGCTCGCGGTGGGCACGCACCAGGTTGCCGACCTCGTCGCGGCTGCTCCAGTGCACGCCGAAGTTGAACTCGCCGTCGCGGTAGGTGTTGACGCTGCCGGACAGGGCGCGGAACAGCGCCCGCAGCGGGGACAGGGCGCGGTAAAGGCTCAGCCACATCAGCCCCAGCAGCACGACCACCGACACGCTGGCCAGGACCCAGCCGTGGTCGATCCAGTAGGCCGCGGTCCAGGGCAGGGCGGCGGCCAGCGCCAGCACCGGCAGCAGGCGCAGGAACAGGTGCAGGGTGAGGGTGCGGCGGACCATCCGGATCAGGAACTCTTTAGTCCATGGCGCTCCATGCGCCGGTACAGCGCCTGGCGGCTCATGCCCAGTTCCGCGGCGGCCTGGGCGATCACCCCGCCGGCACGCTGCAGGGCGGCCTCGATCTGCTCGCGTTCCGGCTCCCGCGCCGGCGCCGGGCGCGCGGCCTGCGCGCGTGGCAGGGCCAGGTCGTCCGGCTCGATCCGCGGGCCGGTGGCCAGCAGCTGCGCGCGCTGGATCACGTTGCGCAGCTCGCGCACGTTGCCCGGCCAGGAATGGCGCTGCAGCGCCGCGACCGCCGCCGGCGACAGCGGCTTGCCGCCGGCGCCGAAGTGCTCGGCCAGCGGCAGCACGTCGCCGGGACGCTCGCCCAGCGGCGGCATCGACAGCTCGATGGTGTTGAGCCGGTAGTACAGGTCCTCGCGGAACCCGCCCTCGCGGATCATCGCCGGCAGGTCGGCATTGGTCGCGCTGACCACGCGTACCCGCACCTGGCGTTCGCGGTTGGAGCCGAGCCGGGCGAAGCGGCCGGTCTCCAGCACCCGCAGCAGCTTCATCTGCCCGGCCGGCGGCAGGTTCCCGATCTCGTCCAGGAACAGGGTGCCGCCGTCGGCGGCCTCGAACTTGCCCTCGCGCGCCTTGTTGGCGCCGGTGTAGGCCCCGGCCTCGGCGCCGAACAGCTCGGCCTCGATCAGGTCGGCCGGCAGCGCACCGCAGTTGACGGTCAAGAACGGGCCGTCGCGCACCGCGGAGTTGGCCTGGATGATCTCGGCGATCTTCTCCTTGCCGCTGCCGTTGGGGCCGGTGATCAGCACCGGCAGGTCCGAGCGCGCCACCTGGCAGGCCAGGGCCACCACGCGCTCGCTGGCCGGGTCGGCGAACACCGCCCCGCGCAGGTCGTAGCGGCGGGCCAGGTCCTCGCGCCGGCGGCGCTCGCCGCGGCGGCGCTGGTCCAGCTCGCGGCGGGCCTCGGACAGTTCCAGCAGGTTGTTGACCGTGGCCAGCAGCTTGGCGTCCTGCCAGGGTTTGGCCAGGTAGTCGGCGGCACCGGCCTTGACCAGCTCCACCGCGCTCTCCAGGTGGGTCCAGGCGGTCAGCAGGATCACCGGCAGGTCCGGGTGCCGCTCGCGGATGGCCGCGAACAGCGCCCGGCCCTCGTCGCCGGAGGTGGTATCTGCGGTGAAGTTCATGTCCTGGATCACCAGGTCCACCGGCTCGCGCTCCAGCAGCGCCAGTCCCTCCTCCGGGCCGATGGCGTGCACGGTGGCGATGTCGTGCAGGGAGAACAGCACTTCCAGCGCGGTGGCGACCGCGGGGTTGTCGTCGATGACCAGGATGGCGGACATGGAGGAGGGCGGGAGGGAAAGCGCCGATCGTAGCGCCCGCCGGAGGCCCCGGTGGAGGGCCGCCGGTCGGGAATCAGACGCTGCGGGTGGCGGTGGCCGGCGGGATCGAGGCCGCGCGCTTCGCCGGCGCGTACACCGCCAGCTGGCCCAGGCCCCAAAGCAGCAGCGCGCCCACCGGCAGGTAGTACAGCGGCAGCCGCGCCAGGTCGTACTTACCCATCAGCACCTGGTTGATCGCGAACGCCAGCAGCATGCCCAGGGCGATGCCGATGCTGGCCAGCAGGAAGTTCTCGGTCTGGAAGTAGCGCAGCACCTGGCCGCGGGTGGCGCCAAGCGCGCGGCGGATGCCGATCTGCTTGGTGCGCTGCTGCACCCAGAAGCTGGCCAGGCCGATGATGCCCAGCGCGGTGATCAGCAGCAGGGCCACGCACACCGTGCCCAGCAGCCAGGCCATCGAGCGCGGGCCGCTGTGGAAGTCGCGGCGCATCTCCTCCAGGGTGCGGCTGTTCTCCTCCAGCAGGATGCGGTCGTTGCCGCCGTCGCGCAGGACCTTCTTGGCCGCCTCCAGCACCTCGGCGCGGCGCTCGGGCGAGGTGCGCACCAGGTAGTTGCCGGCGAGGTTGTAGTGCGGGCGCAGCGGGAAGACGATCGAGTACTCGCGGCCGGTGGGGCCGCCCATGGTGTTGGGCCGCACCAGGTGCTCGAGCACGCCGATCACGCGGGTCGGGGATTCGGACCAGGAATAGAACTCCTTGCCGATCGGGTCCTGGCCCGGGAACAGGCGCTCGGCCAGGGCGCGGGTGATGATCGCGACCGGGACGGTGTCGTCGACGGCGCCGCGGTCCAGCAGGTCCACCGCCTCGCGGTACTCGTCGGCGTTGAAGTCGCGGCCGGCCACGAGCTTCAGGCCCAGGGTCTCCATGAACTGGTCCTCGGCCAGGTAGGTGGTGGCGTTGAGCATCGGCCGCTGGTCTTCCCGCTTCAGGCGCACGCCGCTGTTCCAGGACGACCAGCCGTAGGGCACCTGGTTGATCACCGTGGCGTCCTTGACCCCGGGGATGGCGCGCAGCGCGGCCAGGTCGGTGCGGGTGCGGGCCTGCTGGGAGGGGTCGTCGCCGATGCTGACGATCTGCAGCCGCACCAGCTCGTCCTCGGCCAGGCCGCTGACCTCGAACACCTGGCGGATGCGGTCGTTGATCATGAACAGCGAGTTGCAGATGATCGCGCAGGTCAGGGCGATCTCCACCACGATCAGCGCGGCGGCGGTCTTGTGCCGGCGCAGGGTGGACAGGATGGGACGGATTTCCATGGTCTGTCTCCGGGGAGGCCGCGCGGCCTTCCGTCGTGGAAGTGGGGGTTACTGGGACTTGAGCTGGATCGCCGGGGCGACCTGCATCGCGCGCCAGGCGGGCACCACGCCGGCCAGCACGCTGGAGGCGACCGCCAGCACGAAGGTGAGCAGCAGCATCCAGCCGTCCAGGTGGGCGAGGTTGGCGTAGCTGGCCGGCTGCTGGCGCACGCCCCACAGCCCAAGCATGGCCAGGCCCAGGCCCAGCACGCCGCCGAACAGGCCCACGGTGCCGGCCTCGACCAGGCACTGGGCGAAGATCGCCCCGCGCGAGGCGCCCAGGGCGCGGCGCACGCCGATCTCGCTGCCGCGCCGCAGGAACTTGGCCAGGAGCAGGCCGATGGTGTTGACCAGGCACACCAGCAGGAAGCCGAAGCCCAGCCACAGCTGCATCACCACGTCCTGCGGCACGACCCGGTTGTACTCCAGCAGCTCCATCACGTTGCGCAGGCGCACGTTGGTCGGCCGCTCGAAGCGCCCGGCCGCGCGCTGCTGGTCGGAGTAATTGACCAGGTAGTCGCGGTAGGCGGCGGCCTGCGCCGGGGACTCCAGCTCCACCCAGTACTGCATCCAGGCGCAGGGGGCGTTGGGGCCGGTGGAGTCGCCGCCGGTGTCGCCCCAGCAGTCGATGTTGCCCTGGCGGTCCAGGTTGAGGTCGCGCGAGGTGGAGAAGGGCAGGAACACGCCCTCGGTCTCGGCGAAGCGGTCGTTGGTCAGGTCGTAGAAGCGCGGGGTCGGGCGCCACTGGTCGACCACGCCGACCACGGTGAACTCGGTGCGGTCCAGCAGCACCCGCTGGCCGACGCTGTTGCCGCCGCCGAACAGGCGCTCGTTGGTCTCCTTGCCCAGCACCACCACGCGCGCGCGGGCGTCGTCGTCGCCGCTGCTCCAGCCGCTGCCGTACAGCATCGGCACCTCGAACATCGGGAAGAAGTCGGCGCTGGCGAAGCGCGCGGCGCTGGTGAACGGCGCCTGGCCGCTGCGCTCGGGCGTGATCTTGACGAAGCCGCCGGTGGTCAGCGCCTGGCGCGGCGCGCGCTTCTCCCGCAGCAGGGCTTCGGCGTCGTAGCGGGTCAGCTGGTCGTTGGGCTCCTCGCCGGGGGTGTAGCCGTCGCGGCTGGCCGCGTCCAGCTGCACGTAGAACAGCCGGTCGCTCTTGGACGGGATCGGGTCGCCGGACAGCACCCGGAACACGGTCAGGGTGGTCATGCACGCGCCGATGCCCAGGGCGACCGCCAGCACCATCAGCGCGGTCAGCGCCCGGTCGCGGCGGAAGCTGCGCAGGGCCAGGTTGAAGTAGTAGGCGAACATGGCGGTCTCCTCAGGCGACCGCGGCGCGGTGCAGCCGGCCCTGGGCGGGTTCCAGCGACAGGTCGGTGGCCACGCCGTCGACGATGTGCACGTTGCGCTGGGCGCGCGCGGCCAGCTCCGGGTCGTGGGTCACCATCACGATGGTGGTGCCTTCGGCGTTGATCTGCTCCAGCAGCTCCATCACCCCGCGCGCCATCTGCGAGTCCAGGTTGCCGGTCGGCTCGTCGGCCAGCAGCAGGCGCGGCTCGCCGGCCAGGGCGCGGGCGATGGCCACGCGCTGCTGCTGGCCGCCGGACAGCTCCGAGGGGTAGTGGTGCATGCGCGAGGCCAGGCCCACCTGCGACAGCGCCTTCTCGATCCGCTGCCTGCGCTCGGCCGCCGGCAGCCCGCGGTAGCGCAGCGGCACGTCGACGTTGTCGAACAGGTTGAGGTCCGGGATCAGGTTGAAGCCCTGGAAGATGAAGCCGATCTTGCGGTTGCGCAGGCGGCTGCGGGCGTCGTCGGACAGGCCGCGGACGTTCTCGCCGTCCAGCAGGTAGTCGCCGGAGTCGAAGGTCTCCAGCAGCCCGGCGATGTTGAGGAAGGTGGTCTTTCCGGATCCGGAGGGGCCGGTGACCGCGACGAACTCGCCCTCGCGCACGTGCAGGTCGAGCGAGCGCAGGGCATGGGTTTCGACCATCGCGGTGCGGTAGACCTTGGAGACCTGGCGCATTTCCAGCATGGCGTTGTCCTCGTGACTGGTGATTGGTGATTGGTGATTGGTGATTGGTGGTTCGACTGGTGATTCGATTGGTGGCCCGGGTTGGCTGGTGACCGGGTTGCGCCATTGCCTGCGCCCCTTCGAATCACCCGTCACCAATGACGGATCACCGGCCATCAACGGATGGCTACTTTCTCGGCATCGCCGAACTGGTCGGCGCCGGAGACCACGATGCGGTCGCCTTCCCTGGCGCCGGAGACGATCTCCACGTAGCCCAGGCTGCTGACGCCGGTCTGCACCGGGCGGCGTTCGGCGCTGCGGCCGTTGACCACCCAGGCGTAGCCGCCGCCGCCCTGCTCCAGGAACGGGCCGCGCTCGACCATCAGCACGTCCTCGCGGGTGTCCAGCACGATCCGCACCGACAGGCGCTGGTTCTGGCGCAGGCCCGGCGGCTGCTGGCCCTCGTCGAAGCGCAGGCGCGCGGTGACCTCGCCGTTGACCACCTCCGGCGACACCGCCGAAACCTTGGCCGGCCACGGCTTGCCCTGGCTGGTGACCTGCGCCGGCACGCCGATGCCCAGGTCGCGGGCGAAGCTCTCCGGCACCCGGATCTCGACCTCGAACTCGCTCAGGTCCACCACGCTCAGGATCGGCGCGTTGATCGCCACGTTGGTGCCCTGCGCGACCTGCACCTGGCCGACCTGGCCGTCGAACGGGGCGCGCACGGTCAGCAGCTCGACCTGGCGCTGCAGCTCGGCCACCACCGCCTTCTGGCGGTCGGCCAGCAGGCGCTTGTTGCGTGCGTCCAGGGCCGCGGCCTGTTCCTGCAGGCGGGCGTCGCTGCGCGCCGCCTCCAGGCCGATGCGCGCCTTTTCCAGCTCGTCCTGCGCGCGGGCCAGCTCGTTGTTGGACACCGCACCGCCGGCATGGGCGCGCTCGTAGCGCTCCAGGTCGCGCTGGGCGGCGACATGGTCGATCTGCGCCTGGTCGCGCGCCTTGCTCGCGTTGAGGCTGGCGATGCGCGCGTCCAGCTGGGCGCGGCTGGCCTCGGCCTCCATGCCGGCCAGGGTGGATTCCTCCTGGGCCAGGCGGCTGCGCAGCTCGGGGCTGTCGATCACCGCCAGCACCTGGCCCTTCTCGACCACGTCGCCGGCCACCACCTTCAGCGACACGGTGCCGCCGGCCACCGCGTACAGCACCGGGCTGTTGGCGGTGATCACTTTGCCGTCGGCCGACAGGTCGCGGACCAGGTCGCCGCGCTTGACCTCGGCGATGCGGATGCGCGAGGCATCATAGGAACGGGAGCCGGCGCTCCAGCCGGAAACCACCCAGCCGCCGAGCGCGAGCAGGACCAGGGCGCCGGCGCCCGCCGGCAGCCAGCGGCGCAGGGCCGCGGCGCGGCCGGTGTGGGAGAGGGGACGGTCCTGGGCAGAGGTGTCGCGGATCATCGTGTGGTGGCGGATGTGTTGGGTACGCGCTACCAAAGCAGGACGCGTGCCAATCGCAACCCATTGATCCGTAAGCGTGTCTTCGCTGGCGCGGGTGTCCGCTGTGTCCGCCGGACAGCTGTCCGGACACTGCTCCCGGAGCGCGGACACCCGGACGCGCGCCGCGGCCGGAGCGGCACGCGCGGGATCCAGGGCCGGGCCCGGGCTGCCGCGGTCGGCCCCGCGCGGATGCGACCGCCGCCACGGCGCGCACTGCGGGCGCAGGGCCGGCGCGCCAGCGGCAGCCGTGCGCCTTACCGCCGCCTGACTGCGCCCGTGCGCGGCGGACGGGGCCAGCGCCGGCCGGACCGTACGCTCCGGTAGAATCGCGGGCCTGTTTCTGCTTGGAAGAACGGCATGTGCGGCATCGTTGGCGCGATCGCGGATCGCGATGTGGTTCCGGTCCTGGTCGAGGGCCTCAAGCGCCTGGAGTACCGCGGCTATGACTCTTCCGGCATCGCCGTCGCCGATCCGGACAGCGTGCGCCGGGTGCGTCGCACCGGCCGCGTGGCGGAGATGGAGCAGGCGGCCCTCGCCGAGGGCTTCCACGGCGTGCTCGGCATCGGCCACACCCGCTGGGCCACCCACGGCGGGGTGACCGAGGCCAATGCCCACCCGCACATCAGCCACGGCGAGCTGGCGCTGGTCCACAACGGCATCATCGAGAACCACGAGGAACAGCGCGAGCGGCTCAAGGCGCTGGGCTACCAGTTCGAGTCGCAGACCGATACCGAGGTCATCGCCCACCTGATCCACCACCACATGGCCCAGGGCCGCGACCTGCTGGGCGCGCTGCAGGCCGCGGTGAAGGAGCTCACCGGTGCCTACGCCCTGGCCGTGCTCAGCCGCCGCGAGCCGGACCGCCTGGTCGGCGCGCGCATGGGCTGCCCGCTGCTGGTCGGCCTGGGCGAGGGCGAGAACTTCCTGGCCTCGGACGTGTCGGCCATCGTCCAGGCGACCCGCCGGGTGGTCTTCCTGGAGGAGGGCGACACCGCCGAGATCCGCCGCGAGGGCGTGCGCGTGTTCGACGCGGCCGACCGCGAGGTGGCCCGCGAGGTGCACGTGTCCGACGTCTCGCTGGCCTCGCTGGAACTGGGGCCGTACCGGCACTTCATGCAGAAGGAGATCCACGAGCAGCCGCGCGCCATCGCCGACACCGTCGAGGCGGTGATCGACGCCGGCAGCTTCCAGCCGACCCTGTTCGGCGCCAATGCCGAACAGGTGCTGCGCAAGGTCAAGGGCGTGCAGATCCTGGCCTGCGGCACCAGCTACTACGCCGGCCTGACCGCGCGCTACTGGATCGAGGCCATCGCCGGCCTGCCCTGCAACGTGGAGATCGCCAGCGAGTACCGCTACCGCGACGCCTACGCCGACCCGGACTACCTGGTGGTCACCATCTCCCAGTCCGGCGAGACCCTGGACACGATGGAGGCGCTCAAGTACGCCAAGTCGCTGGGCCACCGCCACACGCTGTCGATCTGCAACGTGCCCGAGAGCGCGATCCCGCGCGCCAGCGAGCTGGTCTGCTACACCCGCGCCGGCGCCGAGATCGGCGTGGCCTCGACCAAGGCCTTCACCACCCAGCTGGCGGCGCTGTTCCAGCTGACCGTGGTGCTGGGCAAGCTGCACGGCCGGGTCACCGCCGAACAGGAGGCCGGCTACCTGGAGCAACTGCGCATGCTGCCGGGCAGCGTGCAGCACGCGCTGAACCTGGAGCCGCAGATCCAGGTCTGGGCCGAGCGCTTCGCCGCCAAGCAGAACGCCCTGTTCCTGGGCCGCGGCCTGCACTACCCGATCGCCCTGGAAGGCGCGCTCAAGCTCAAGGAAATCTCCTACATCCACGCCGAGGCCTATCCGGCCGGCGAGCTCAAGCACGGCCCGCTGGCGCTGGTGGACGCGGCCATGCCGGTGGTGGTGATCGCCCCGAACGACCGCCTGCTGGAAAAGGTCAAGTCCAACATGCAGGAAGTGCGCGCCCGCGGCGGCGAGCTGTTCGTGTTCGCCGACCAGGACAGCAACTTCACCGCCTCCGAGGGCGTGCACGTGATCCGCACCCCGCGCCATGCCGGCGTGCTGAGCCCGGTGATCCACACCATCCCGGTGCAGCTGCTGGCCTACCACACCGCCCTGGCCCGCGGCACCGACGTGGACAAGCCGCGCAACCTGGCCAAGTCGGTCACGGTCGAGTAGCCGGCATCGGCCGGGGCGGCGCGGGTGCGCTGCACCGCGCCGGGCGCCATGGCCCCCGGCGCGGCCCGCGGCAGGGTGGCGCGGTGACGCCACCCCGCCGCGTCACCGGGCGGCCGATTCGCGCATGACCATGGCCGCCTCGACCATCCTGCGCAGCGCCAGGTCCGTTTCCTCCCAGCCGCGTGTCTTCAGCCCGCAGTCCGGGTTCACCCACAGCTGGTCCGGCGCCAGCACCTCCCGCGCCTTGCCGAGCAGTTCCACCATCTCGGCGGTGGTGGGGATGCGCGGGGAGTGGATGTCGTACACGCCCGGGCCGATCTGGTTGGGGTAGCGGAACCTGGCGAAGGCATCCAGCAGCTCCATCCGCGAGCGCGAGGTCTCGATCGAGATCACGTCCGCGTCCATCGCCGCCACCGCCTGGATGATGTCGTTGAATTCGGCGTAGCACATGTGGGTGTGGATCTGGGTGGCATCGTCCACCCCGGACGCGCACAGGCGGAAGCATTCGACCGCCCATTCCAGGTAGGCGTCCCAGTGCGCGCGCCGCAGTGGCAGCCCCTCGCGCAGGGCCGGTTCGTCGATCTGGATCACCCGGATGCCGGCCGCCTCCAGGTCCAGGACTTCGTCGCGCAGGGCCAGTGCGATCTGCCTGCAGGTGTCCGCGCGCGGCTGGTCGTCGCGCACGAACGACCACTGCATCAGGGTCACCGGGCCGGTGAGCATGCCCTTGACCGGGCGCGAGGTCAGCGACTGGGCGTACCGCGCCCAGCGCACCGTCATCGGCGCCGGCCGCGCCACGTCACCGAAGATCACCGGGGGTTTCACGCAACGGCTGCCGTAGCTCTGCACCCAGCCCCGCCTGGTGAACGCGAAGCCGTCCAGCTGTTCGCCGAAATACTCGACCATGTCGTTGCGCTCGAACTCGCCGTGGACCAGGACGTCGATCCCGACCTGCTCCTGGAAGCGCACGCACTGTTCGGTCTGCGCCTCCAGGAACGCCTCATAGGCCGCCCCCTCCAGCTTGCCCGACTTGAACTTCGCCCGCGCCTCGCGCACCTGGCGGGTCTGCGGGAAGGAGCCGATGGTCGTGGTCGGGTACGGCGGCAATGCCAGGGCCGCCTGCTGGGCCTGGCGGCGCGCCGGGTAGGGCGAGCCACGTTGTGCCAGGGCCGGGCTGATCGTGGCCAGGCGCTGCGCCACCTCCGGCCGGTGCACGCGCGTGGAGGCGCGGCGCGAGGCGTGGCGCAGGCGTGCGTCCTCCAGCGCGGCCTCGGCACCGGGGTGGCCATCCAGGGCATCGGCCAGCACCCGGATCTCGCCGAGCTTCTGCTTGGCGAAGGACAGCCAGGAGCGCAGTTCCGGATCCAGGCCGTTCTCGGCGTCCAGGTCCACCGGCACGTGCAGCAGCGAACACGACGGCGCCAGGCACACGTTGTCCGCGCCGAGCCGGGTGCGCGCGTACCGCGCCAGCAGCAGCGCGTTGTCCAGGCGCGTGCGCCATACGTTGCGCCCGTCCACCAGGCCCAGCGACAGCATGCGCCCGGGCGGCAGCGCATCCAGCGCCGCTTCCAGCTGCTCGGGGGCGCGGACCAGGTCCAGGTGCAGGCCGTCCACCGGCAGCGATGCGGCCAGCTGCAGGTTGTCGCCGAGCGCGCCGAAGTAGGAGGCGAGCATCAGTTTCGGCCGGGGGCCGGCTGCCAGAGCCGCATAGGCCCGGCGGCAGGCGTCGCGAACCGGCTCCGGCAGGTCCAGCACCAGGGCCGGCTCGTCGACCTGGACCCAGCCCGCGCCCGCCGCGTGCAGTTTCTCCAGCAGCTGCACATAGGCCGGGACCAGCCGGTCCAGCAGCGCGAAGCGGTCGCTGCCGTCGACCGTCTTGGACAGCCACAGGAAGGTGACCGGCCCGATCAGGACCGGCCGGGTCTCGATGCCGAGCCTGCGCGCCTCCAGGTACTGCGCCACCGGCGTGTCGCCGCGCAGGGCGAAGTCCTGGCCGGCCTCCAGCTCGGGCACGAGGTAGTGGTAGTTGGTGTCGAACCACTTGGTCATCTCCAGCGCGTGCAGGTCGATGCCCGGGCGCTGCAGTCCGCGCGCCATGGCGAAGTAGCCGGCCAGCGGTGCCGCCTCGACCACGGCGCGGTAGCGCCGGGGGATCGCGTCGAACAGCAACGCCGTGTCCAGGACCTGGTCGTACAGCGAGAAGTCGTTGGAGGGCGGCAGGTCGATGCCGGCCTCCCGTTGCAGCCGCCAGTGGCGGGCGCGCAGCTCCCGCGCGGTGTCGAGCAGTTGCGTGGCGGGCAGCTCGCCGCGCCAGTGGGCTTCCAGGGCCTGCTTCAGTTCGCGGCGTGGCCCGATGCGGGGAAAGCCGAGGTTGGTGGTCAGTGTCATCGATGTGATTCCTCATGCGTGGACGATGAGGAACGAAGGACCGGCGGCGTGCGCGGCTGGACACCGCGCACGCCGCCATGGCGACCTTCGCCCCCGCGGGCGAGCCGGAGCAGCCAGGGGGACGGGCGCGGGAACACTGCGTGGCCACGGCCACGCGATGCCTCCGGCCACCTCCCCGCGGAGGCTCCAGGTCAGGCGGAAGACGGACGCGTCTTCCGGCCGGGGCAGGTCTTCGGGCTCATGGACGGGCGGCCGGGGCCGCGTGCCTACTGTCCGCCGCTTCCCGGCCGGTGGGCCAGTGCGATGGCGGGGTTCGTTTCCAATTACCGCTGCGGGGCAGCGCCGGAATTGTCCTGCAGGGCAGGACGCACCGGACTTCCCTTTTAATTCATCGCTACATCTGGATGAAGCGATGAAACCTCCGGCGCGGAGAAGGTAGCCGGTCCACCGGCGACCGGTCAACCGCCGCCGCCTGCGCGGGCATGGCGCCGATCTGGGAAAATGGCGGCCGATCCGGGCCTGGCGCCCGGCAGGATTCCCGCTTGAGCAGTACCGCGTTCCCGTCCCTGTTCGCGCACGTGCCGGCCGGCGCCTTCGGGCCGCTGGCCTCGCCCAACCGCGAGCGCTACTGGCGCCTGCTGTGCCGGCTGTTCGACGAGTACTTCGGCCCGGACGCGCCGCTGCCGCCCAGCCACGGCTTCGCCCGGCGCGAGATCGTCGCCGCGCTGGAGCGCTACCTGCTAGCCGAGGAAACCTGGGAGGACGAGGGCGAGACCCCGCTCCAGGGCGGCCTGGCCGCGCGCGCGGCGGCGGTGTACGAGCGCCTGCGCCAAGCCGGCTGGCTGCGCCAGGACAAGCTCGGCGCGCGCGAGATGGTGCTGATGCCGCCGGCCCTGGCCCAGCTGCTGGGCACCCTGGTGGAGTTCGCCGACCGCGGTCCCACTTTCGTTTCGGCCAAGATCCGTTCGATCGAGCTGCAGCTGCAGCAGGTGGCCGACGGCCGCGCCGGCGGCGAGGCGCTGGACGAGGCCGCCGAGCAGGCGCGCCGGCTGCTGTCCTCGCTGGCCTCGATGAGCCTGCAGGTGCGCGACCTGATGCCCGAGCTGGTGCGCTCGGAGACCACCGCCCAGTTCGCGCGGCAGTGGTTCGAGCGCTACGTGGCCCAGTTCTTCATCCGCGACTACGCCGACCTGCACCGCGCCGACCACCCGCTGGCGCGGCGCGCGCAGATCCTGCTGATGGTGCAGGAGATCGAGAACGGCCCGCTGCGCGAGGACATCGCCGCCTGGTACCGCGAGCACGTGGCCGAGGGCGACGATGCCCGTGCCCGCCAGCTGCTGCAGCGCAGCCTGATGCGCCTGCGCGAGCTGGAGCGCATCGATGAGTACCTCGCACGCCTGGACGAGGACATGCGCCAGGCCAACCGCCGCGCGCTGGCCTTCCTCGACTACCGCCTGCGCGCGCCGGACCGCCTGGACGTGCTGCTGCACCGCGCCGCCAGGGGTGCGCTGGCCGCCGACGAGAACGCGCTGCGCATGCCGGTCGGTCCGGGTGGGCTGATGGACGAGACCCAGCTGCGTGCGCCGCGCCGCCGTCCGCAGCCGATCCCGCGCAGCGCAAACAGCAATGCCCAGCCCAGCGCCGAGCAGATCGCGCGGCTGAGCCTGCTGCGGCGGATGAAGCGGGTGCGCCTGGTCACCGCCGAGGACATGGCCTCCTACGTCGGCCGCCAGCTGCCGCCCGGCGGCAGCGTGGATTCCGGCGCGCTGGAGATCTCCAGCATCCAGGACCTGCGCGCCTACCAGACCCTGCTGACCCTGGCCCTGCGTGGCAGCCGCCCCGGCGGCCTGCGTCGCGACGACCCGCTGGGCCGCTTGTTGCGCGGCTTCCGGGTCGAACTGGTCGACCGCGGCGAACCGGGCGACAACGGCTGGCTGCGCGCCCCGCGCTTCGTCGTCCACCACGCCGCAGGCCGCGGTCCCTCCGCTTCCAATGCCGCGCGCGCCAGCGCGCAGGCCGAGCCCGATCCCGCATGAAACGTTCCTGGAACACCCTCAGCCAGCAGTCCAACGGCATGTATGCCGTGGCCGACTTCGAACGCGCCGCCTACCGCCTGGTCACCGAGCAGGTGCTGTATGCCAGCGATGCCCGCTCGCGCAGCGCCTACCACCTGGTGGAGGCCTACCTGGAGGACTTCGCCGCGGCGCTGGACCCGCTGGGCATCCGCCTGGAGCGCAACGCCCACCACCGCTACGTCGTGGCCCTGCCCAAGCACGGCGAGGGCACCCCGGTGCGCCTGGACGAGACCCTGTTCCTGCTGGTCCTGCGCCAGCGCTACGACGAGGGCATGAAGCAAGGCCTGGTCGAGGAGCTGGGCGAGGTGGTGGTGGAGCTGCCCGAGCTGCAGGAGGCCTGGCCGGCACTGACCGGGCGGCCGATGCCTGAGGTCGGCGCGCTGCGCGCGCTGGCCGCCACCGCCCGCCGCTGGGGCGTGTGCCGCCTGGTCGAGGGCGAGCCGGACGACCTGCAGCCGTTCCATCTGGTGGTGCGCCCGGCGATCGTGGACATCGTCGGCGAGCAGTGGCTGCACCGGCTGGACCAGCACAACCTGGGCGGCGCCGACGCGGAAGCCGATGCCGGCGACGACGCCGGGGACACGGAGGACGACCATGCAGCTGCTTGAGCGCATGCACCTGGTGCAGTACTTCCTGTTCGAGGCCAAGACCCTGCAGCTGGACCGCACCAGCGCCATCATCGCGCCCAACGGCGCGGGCAAGAGCGCGCTGCTGGACGCGCTGCAGCTGGTCCTGCTGGGCGGCGACCGCCGCCACATCCACTTCAACGCCCAGGCCGGCGGCAAGGCGCGCGCGCGCAGCATCCGCGACTACTGCCTGGGCGTGTACCGCAGCGGCGAGGACGGCCGCAAGCGGCGCACCGCCACCACCTACATCAGCCTGGTGTTCCGCGACGAGGAGACCGGCGCCCCGCTGACGGCCGGCATCTCGCTGGGCGCCTCGGCCGACGAGCCCGAGCACCGCCAGCACGGCCTGTACCTGCTGCCGGGCGTGGCCCTGGAGCTGGACGAGCACCTGGAGAAGGTCGACGGCCGCGAACTGCCGCTGGAGTGGAGCCGGTTCCGCGAGCTGGCCGCAAAGCGCTGCCGCAAGGCCGGCACCACCCCGGAGTTCCACGCCAGCGGCGAGCGCTTCGTCAAGGACCTGCTGCACCGCCTGCGCGCCAACCCCGGCGGGGGCGTGGACTTCAACGCCTACCGCAAGGCCTTCCAGAACGCGCTGAACCTGCAGCGGGTCGAGGACGTGGACCTGTTCGTGCGCACCCTGGTGGCCGAGGACCGGCCCACCGACATCGCCCGCTTCAAGGCGCTGCTGGACAGCTTCCGCCAGATCAAGGAGCGGATCGAGCAGCTGGAGCGGCGGATCGCCGAGGCCGAGGCGGTGGACGCGCAGTACGGCAAGGTCGCCGCGCAGGCCCAGCGTGCCGCCTCCTACCGCGCGCTGGCGGCCGAATACGCCCGCGACCTGCTCGGCGAGCAGGTCGAGCAGGCGCAGTCGGACTGCGATGCCGGCCGCGAGGAGCTGGCCGCCGCCGGCCTGGCGCTGGAGCAGGCGCGCGCCGAGCGGCGCAGCCTGCAGGAGGAATACGAACGCGTCCGCGAGCAGCTGCAGGGCAGCGCCGGCTATGGCGAACAGGCCTCGTTCCGCGAACTGGCCGGGCGCGACCGCGAACAGCTGCAGCGCCTGCAGACCGACCTGCAGCGTCGCCTCGAACAGCTGCGCGAGCCGCTGCAGGAACTGGTCGCGCTGCGCCTGCCGGGCGTCGACGAGGCCGGCCTGGGCAAGGCGCTGGCGCCGCTGGAGGAGCTGCATGCCGAAGTCGCCGCCGCGCCCGGGGGCGATGGCGAAGGCCCCGCGCCGGACGCGTTCCATGCGCGCCTGAAGCAGGCGCTGGCCGCGGCCGCGCCGGTGCAGGCCACGGTCGCCGCCTGGGCACGGCAGTCGCACGAGGCCTGGCAGCTGGCGCGCGCGCGTCGCGACGCCCTGCGCGGCAACCAGCAGCGCCTGGGCGCCGGCCAGGCCAACCTGCGCGACGAGGTCATGCGCCTGCTCAACCACCTGCGCGAGGCCGGGATCGAGGCGCGCCCGGTATGCGACCTGGTGCGGGTGACCGACAAGCGCTGGCAGCCGGCGATCGAGGCCTACCTGCGCAGCCATGTCGAGGCCCTGCTGGTCCCGGCCGGGCAGGAGGAGGACGCGGTGCGGGTGTACCGCTCGCTGCAGGGCGCGCGCGCGGTGTACGGGGTCAAGCTGGCCCTGCCCAGCCAGGCCCGCGCCCACCGCCAGGACCGCCTGGCCGAGGACAGCGTCGCCGCCCTGGTCGAGGGCGAGGACGCCGACGCGGTGGCTTACCTGCGCCGCCAGCTCGGCGACCTGCGCTGCGTGGAGACCGAGGCGGAGGTGGTGCGCAGCCGCCAGGGCCTGACCCGCGACGGCCTGGTGGCCAAAGGCGGCGGCATCGAGCGCCGGCGCCTGCCGTCCAGCGGCGAGCTGAAGATCGGCGTGGCCCAGGACGGCGAGCGCCTGCGCCTGCTGCGCGCCGAGCTGGAGAACGCCGAGCGCGAGCTGCGCCAGTGCGAGCCGGAGGCGCGCCGGGCCGAGGGCCTGCGCCAGAAGCTGGCGCGGCTGGAGGGCGAGGACGTGGCCCGCGGCCTGCACGAGCTGCTGCTGCAGTACCGCCAGGTGCTGGCGCGCTACCAGGCGCTGGAGCGCAGCCAGGCCGAGGCGGTCGACCCGGACCTGCTGCGCCTGGGCGAGCGCGCCACCGCGCTGAAGGCGCAGGTGCAGAAGGCCGAGGCCACCATCGAGGCCCTGGTGCGCGCCGAGGCCCTGGCCCAGGGCGAGCTGGAGCGCCGCCAGGCGCTGCTGCGCGCGCTGCAGGCGCAGGAGGAGATCGTCGCCCGCAACGCGGTGGAGGCCTTCCGCGACCCGCACGTCGATCCCAACCGGGTCGAACAGCTGCGCGAGGAGCTGGAGGCCAAGGGCACCGGCCTGGAGGAGGCGCGCAACCTGTGCGAGCGGCGTGCCCAGGACAACGACCGCCAGCTGGCCGCGCTGCTGCCGGAGGCCTGGAGCCAGCTGCAGCGCTATGCCGGCGCCCACGGCCTGGACCTGGACTTCGCCGCCGACGCCTGGAAGCCGGCGCGCGCGCTGATGCAGCGCGAGCTGGTGCAGCTGCGCGAGACCGAGCTGGTCAACTACCGCGCCGAGGCCGAGCGCGCCTACGAGACCGCGGTGGAGACCTTCCGCTCCAACGTCGCCAACACCCTGCACGACAACTTCGTGCGGTTGAAGGCGCAGATCGACGCGCTCAACCGCACCTTGCGCAACAGCCCGGCGTTCTCCAACAACGAGCGCTACCGCTTCCACTACGAGGTGGTGGCCGAGTACAGAGACCTGCACCGCTTCATCCAGAAGGTGGCTGACGTCGGCGCCGAGGACACCCTGTTCGGCACTGCCGGCGAGGTGCCGGAGGCGTTCCGCCAGCTGATCGAGGACAGCGCCAGCGCGAAGCTGGCTGCCTCGCCGCTGGACGACTACCGCCGCTTCTTCCACTTCGGCGTGGAGATCCGCCAGGACGACCGCGTGGTCGGCACCCTCAGCGAGCGCATGCGCTCGGGCTCCGGCGGCGAGCACCGCGCGCCGCTGTACGTGATCGCCGGCGCCGCACTGGCCGCGGCCTACGGCAAGAGCGAGGCGCACCCGGGCGGCATGGGCGTGATCCTGCTGGATGAGTTCGGCGACAAGATCGACGCCCAGAACGCGCGCGCCACCACCAACTACCTGCGCTCGCTGGGGCTGCAGCTGGTGCTGGCGGCGCCGGACACCGCGCAGGGCACGCTGTCGGGCGTGCTGGACAGCTATATCGAGCTGTTCCGCGACGGCGACCTGCTCCAGGCCGAGCGGGTGGAGGTGAAGGAGGCGGCGCGCGAGCTGCTGCTGTCCGACCAGTTCGACCTGCACCCGGAGCTGCTGGCCGAGGAACTGGAGCGGCTGGCGCGGGAGACCGGCGCCACGGCCTGACCAGGTCGCTGGACGGAACGCCTGCCTGGCTGGCACTCGTCCCCGGCGGCTGCCAGCACGGCGCGCCGGACCGTACTAGTCTCGAAGCTGTCTTCATGGCAGGAGGAAGACATGTTCGAGATGAAGCAGGGCGCGCCGGCCGAGCTGTGGCAGGCGCTGGTGCGGGAAGCAGCCGGGCGCGCCGGCCACCCGCTGGACGAATCGCGCGAGGCCTACCTGGTGTTCGTGCTGCTGCGCTACCAGGGCGACGCGCAGCTGCTGGCGCACACCCATGCCTTGGACTGGTTCCGCGCCCAGGAGCAGGTGGGGCGGCTGCGCGCCGATGCCCTGCGCGACGTGGGCGACCGCTGCCTGCTGGTGGCCGGGCTGTTCCCGGGCCTGGCCGCGCGCCGTCGGGTGAGCGTGGACTACTTCGTGGAACTGGGCCGCGGCGCCTACCGCGGGGTGGCCGAGGCCAGCCGCGCCGCCTATGGCGCCCTGTTCGGCCAGCTGGCCGAGGGCTACCGCGAACTGGTGCAGGTGTTGCGCGGCCTGCGTGGCGAGCCGCAGTTCCGGCACGCCTGGCCGGCACCGGCGGGGCAGACCCGCCACTGAACGCGCTGGCGGGCCGCCGCGCGGCGGCCCGGCCCGGTTCCGGTCCCCGGGGCCGAGGGGGATAATCGGGTCTTTCCGTTCCCGTGCACCGCCATGTCGCAGCGCGAGTGGGTGGCCGCCGCCATCCGCAAGATCGAGGCCGACTTCAACCGTTCGGCCGATACCCACCTGATCCCGATGCCGCTGCCCGGCTACCCGGGCATCGACGTCTACCTCAAGGACGAATCCAGCCACCCGACCGGCAGCCTCAAGCACCGTCTGGCGCGCTCGCTGTTCCTGTACGCGCTGGCCAACGGCTGGCTGCACGAGGGCAGCACCGTGGTGGAGGCCTCCAGCGGTTCGACCGCGGTGTCGGAGGCCTATTTCGCCCGCCTGCTGGGCCTGCCGTTCATCGCCGTGATCCCGGCCTCGACCTCGCCGGAGAAGATCGCCGCGATCGAGTTCCAGGGCGGCCGCTGCCACCTGGTCGAGAGCGCCTGCTCGCTCAATGCCGAGTCCGAGCGGGTCGCGCGCGAGACCGGCGGGCACTTCATGGACCAGTTCACCTACGCCGAGCGGGCCACCGACTGGCGCGCGAACAACAACATCGCCGAGGCCATCTTCAAGCAGATGGCGCAGGAGCCGCACCCGGTGCCGGCCTGGATCGTGTGCGGCCCGGGCACCGGCGGCACCAGTGCCACCCTCGGCCGCTACGTGCGCTACCGCCGCCACGCCACCCGGGTGCTGTGCGCCGACCCGGAGGACTCGGTGTTCTTCGACTACTACCGCGGCGCGCGCGAGGGCCGCGGCGACCCGGGCCTGTCGCTGCCGCGCGGCTCGCGCATCGAGGGCATCGGCCGGCCGCGGGTGGAGGCCAGCTTCATCCCCTCCTGCGTGGACGCGATGGTCAAGGTGCCCGACGCCCTGAGCCTGGCGGCCATGCGCCACGTCAGCGCGGTGCTGGGGCGCCGCGTCGGCGGCTCCACCGGCACCAACTTCGTCGGCGTGCTGCGCGCGGCCCAGGCGATGCACGAGGCGGGGCAGGGCGGCTCGATCGTCACCATCCTGTGCGACAGCGGCGACCGCTACGCGCACAGCTACTACAACCCGGACTGGTACCGCCGCCACGGCATCGAGGTGGAGCAGGCGGACCGCGCCATCGCCGCCGCGGTGGCCGGGGAACCGCTGCCGCTGGAGGCCTGCGGCGAGCTGTGAACCGCCCCGGCGCGGGTTGAATTCCGCGCCGCCGGGGCCATCTGTCATGACATGCGCGGCGCCGCCGCATCGCCCCCCGAGGTCCCATGGACAATCCGCTGCTCGACTTCTCCGGCCTGCCCCGCTTCGACCAGATCCGGCCCGGGCACATCGGCCCGGCCATCGATGCCCTGCTGGCGCAGGCCGAGGCCGCGGTGAAGCACGCCGAGACCGTCAGCCCGGTGACCTGGGACGGCTTCGTCGCCCCGCTGGAGGACGCCACCGAGCGCCTGTGGCGGGCCTGGGGCCAGGTCCAGCACCTGCAGGCGGTGGTGAACACGCCGGAGCTGCGCGAGGCCTACAACGCCAACCTGCCCAAGGTGACCCGCTTTGGCGCGGCGCTGGGCCAGAACCTGGCGCTGTACTCGCAGTACAAGGCCCTGGCCGCCTCGCCCGAGTACGCCGGCTACGACCCGGTGCGGCGCAAGGTGGTGGAGAACGCGCTGCGTGACTTCCGCCTGGGGGGCGCCGAGCTGGACGAGGCGGCCAAGCAGCGCTTTGCCGCCATCCAGGAGGAACTGGCCGCGCTGTCGGCGAAGTTCGCGCAGAACGTGCTGGATGCCACCGACGCCTTCGCCCTGTACGTGGAGGACGAGTCGCGCCTGGCCGGGCTGCCGGCCGAGGTGGTCGCCGCCGCGCGCGCCGCCGCGGAGAAGGACGGCAAGCCAGGCTGGAAGCTGACCCTGCAGATGCCGTGCTACCTGCCGGTGCAGACCTACGCCGAGGACCGCGGCCTGCGCGAGGCGCTGTACCGCGCCCACGGCCTGCGTGCCTCCGAGGCCGGCCCGGCCGAGTGGGACAACAGCGGCAACATCGACCGGATCGTCGCCCTGCGCGGCGAGCTGGCGGCCCTGCTGGGCTTTTCCAGCTACGCCGAGTATTCCCTGGCGACCAAGATGGCGCAGAGCCCGGACGAGGTGCTGGCCTTCCTGCGCGACCTGGCCGCGCGCGCGCTGCCGTACGCGCGCCGCGACCGCGCCGAGCTGGAGGCCTTCGCCCGCGACGAGCTGGGCCTGGATGAGCTGCAGCCCTGGGACATCGCCTGGGCCAGCGAGAAGCTCAAGCAGGCCCGCTACAGTTACTCCGAGCAGGAGGTGAAGCAGTACTTCACCGAGCCGAAGGTGCTGGGCGGCCTGTTCGCCGTGATCGAGTCGCTGTACGGGGTGAAGGTGAAGCCGGACAGCGCGCCGGTGTGGCACGAGGACGTGCGCTTCTACCGGGTGGAGGACGCGCACGGCCGCCTGCTCGGCCAGTTCTACCTTGATCCGTACGCGCGCGAGGGCAAGCGCGGCGGCGCGTGGATGGACGACTGCCGCAACCGCCGCATGCGCGCCGACGGCGTGCAGACGCCGCTGGTGTACCTGGTGTGCAACTTCGGCAAGGGCGTGGACGGCAAGCCGGCCACCCTGGGCTTCAACGAGGTCACCACCCTGTTCCACGAGATGGGCCATGGCCTGCACCAGCTGCTGACCGCGATCGGCGAGTTGCCGGTGGCCGGCATCAATGGCGTGGAATGGGACGCGGTGGAGCTGCCCAGCCAGTTCATGGAGAACTTCTGCTGGGAGTGGGAGCGGGTGCAGGCGATGACCGCGCACGTGGACAGTGGCGCGCCGCTGCCGCGCGCGCTGTTCGAGCGGATGCTGGCGGCGAAGAACTTCCAGGCCGGCATGTTCACCGTGCGCCAGCTGGAGTTCGGCCTGTTCGACATGGAGCTGCACAGCCGCTTCGATCCGGCGCAGGACAGCGTGCTGCAGCTGCTGGAGCGGATCCGCGACGAGGTCGCGGTCAACCGCGCCCCGGCCTGGCACCGCTTCCCGCACCAGTTCAGCCACATCTTCGCCGGTGGTTACGCGGCCGGGTACTACAGCTACAAGTGGGCCGAGGTGCTCAGCGCCGACGCCTATGCCGCGTTCGAGGAAGCGCCTGGCCAGCTTGCCGAGACCGGCGCGCGCTTCCTGCGCGAGATCCTCTCCCGCGGCGGCAGCCGCAGCGCGCTGGAGAACTTCAAGGCCTTCCGCGGCCGCGAGCCGAGCATCGACGCCCTGTTGCGCCACAACGGCATGGCGGCGTGAGAGCTCCTCTCCCTCTTTCCGGACGGGAGAGGGGACGGGTGTGAGGGCGGGCTTCGGGCACGTTTTGGTGTGTGGCTTCGCTTGGCTTTTGCGCGTGGCCCGGCAAGGCCGGAGGCCGCCTCCGCACTGGGTTGGTGCCGGTCCCTTGCCTGGCCACCCAATCGGGCGGCGACCCTGTCCCACCAATCACGAATCCCGAATCCCGAATCACGAATCCCGAACACAAAAAAGCCCGGCGAAAGCCGGGCTTTTTTGTGTTCGTCAGCGCGTCGCTTACACCCGCGCGAACACCAGGGTGGCGTTGGTACCGCCGAAGCCGAAGCTGTTGGACATCACCACGTCCAGCTGCGCATCGCGACTCTCGCGCGCGATCGGGAAGCCCTCGGCCTTCGGGTCCAGGGTCTCGATGTTGGCCGAGCCGGCGATGAAGCCGTCGCGCATCATCAGCAGGCTGTAGATCGCCTCGTGCACGCTGGCCGCACCGAGCGAGTGGCCGGACAGCGCCTTGGTCGAGGAGATCGGCGGCATGTCCTCGCCGAACACCTCGCGCACCGCGTTGAGCTCGACGATGTCGCCCAGCGGGGTCGAGGTGCCGTGGGTGTTGAGGTAGTCGATCTTGCGCCCGCCCAGGCCTTCCAGCGCCATGCGCATGCAACGCACCGCGCCTTCGCCGGACGGGGCCACCATGTCGGCGCCGTCGGAGGTCACGCCGTAGCCCACCAGCTCGGCGTGGATGCGCGCGCCGCGGGCCACCGCGTGGTCCCAGTCCTCCAGTACCAGCATGCCGCCGCCGCCGGCGATGACGAAGCCGTCGCGGCCGGCATCGTACGGGCGCGAGGCCTTCTCCGGGGTCTCGTTGTACGAGGACGACAGCGCGCCCATGGCGTCGAACATCACGCTCATGGTCCAGTCCAGGTCCTCGCCGCCACCGGCGAACACGATGTCCTGCGCGCCGTGGCGGATCAGGTCCGCGGCCGCGCCGATGCAGTGCGCCGAGGTCGCGCAGGCGGCGCTGATCGAATAGCTGACGCCCTTGATCTTGAACGCGGTCGCCAGGTTGGCGGACACCGTCGAGCACATCGTGCGCGGGACCATGTACGGGCCGACCTTGCGCACGCCCTTGGCGCGCAGCAGGTCGGCGGTCTCCACCTGCCAGTGGCTGGAACCGCCGCCGGAACCGGCGACCAGGCCGGTGCGCGGATGGCTCACCAGGGCCTCGTCCAGGCCGGCGTCGGCGATGGCGTCGCGCAGGGAGACGTAGCTGTAGGCCGCCGCGTCGCTCATGAAGCGCTTGAGCTTGCGGTCGATCACCGCGTCCAGGTCCAGGTCCACCGCACCGCCGACCTGGCTGCGCAGGCCGTGCTCGGCGGCGTCGGGCAGGTGGCGGATTCCGGCGCGTCCTTCGCGCAGCGCGGCCGAGACGGTGTCCAGGTCGTTGCCCAGGCAGGAAGCGATGCCCATGCCGGTAATGGCGACGCGACGCATGGTCAGAAATCCTCCGTCGAGGTGAACAGGCCCACGCGCAGGTCCTTGGCGGTGTAGATCTCGCGACCGTCCACCAGCATGCGCGCATCGGCCTGGGCCATCACCAGCTTGCGGTTGATCACGCGGCTGATGTCGATCTCGTAGGTGACCAGCCTGGCGGTCGGCAGCACTTGGCCGAAGAACTTGACCTCGCCGCAGCCCAGGGCGCGGCCGCGGCCCGGGGCGCCCAGCCAGGTCAGGTAGAAGCCGACCAGCTGCCACATGGCGTCAAGGCCCAGGCAGCCGGGCATCACCGGATCGCCGATGAAATGGCACTGGAAGAACCAGAGGTCCGGGCGGATGTCGAGCTCGGCGCGGATGAAGCCCTTGCCGTACTTGCCGCCGTCCTCGTTGATCTCGACGATGCGGTCGAACATCAGCATCGGGTCGGCGGGCAGGCGGGCGTCGCCGGTGGCGAACAGCTCACCACGGGCGCTGGCTTCCAGCTGCTCGCGGGTGAACGAAGAAGCGCGGTTCATGCGGAATCCGGTGGAGAAAGCACTAAAAGCGTGCCCGAGGGCGGCGTTTCAATCAAATGTTTGACACCGGCGCGCCCGGCGACCACCCGCCGCCGGCCCATCCATCCGCGCGCGGCGGGCTGCCTGGCGGGCCGCGGGCGCCGGGTCGCGCCGGGTGCGCCGCGGCGGTCCACAATGGCGGGCGATGCAGTCCCCGCCCGTTCCCGCCCAGCGCAAGATCATCCACGTGGACATGGACGCGTTCTACGCGTCGGTCGAGCAGCGCGACGATCCCTCCCTGCGCGGCCGCCCGGTGGTGGTGGCCTGGCGCGGGGCGCGCTCGGTGGTGTGCGCGGCCTCCTACGAGGCGCGCAGGTGCGGGGTGCGCTCGGCCATGCCGGCCCTGCGCGCCGAGCGCCTGTGCCCGGACGCGGTGTTCGTGCCGCCGGACTTCCCGCGCTACCGCGCGGTCTCCCGCCAGGTGCGGCAGATCATGCTCGAGCACACCGACCTGGTGGAGCCGTTGTCGCTGGACGAGGCCTACCTGGACGTGACCGTGAACAAGACCGGCCTGCCCAGCGCCACCGCGGTGGCCGAGGCGATCCGCGCCAGGATCCGCGCCGAGACCGGGCTGACCGCCTCGGCCGGGGTGGCGCCGAACAAGTTCCTGGCCAAGATCGCCTCGGACTGGAACAAGCCCGACGGCCTGTTCGTGATCCGCCCGCAGCACGTGGAGCGGTTCCTGACCCCGCTGCCGGTGGAACGCATCCCCGGGGTGGGCAGGGTGATGCAGGGCAAGCTGGCGCAGTTGGGCATCGCCACCGTCGGCGACCTGCGCCAGCGCCCGCTGGAGGAACTGCAGCGGCGCTTCGGCAGCTTCGGCGCGGCCCTGTACCGGCGCGCGCGCGGCATCGACGAGCGCCCGGTGGAACCGGAGCAGCCGGTGCGCTCGGTTTCCTCCGAGGACACCTTCGCCCAGGACCTGCCGCTGGAAGCGCTGGAGCCGGCGATCCGGCAGCTGGCGGAAAAGACCTGGAACGCCTCCCGCCGCGCCGGCCGCGCCGGGCACACCGTGGTGCTCAAGCTCAAGACCGCGCAGTTCCGCATCCTTACCCGCAGCCTGACCCTGGAGCGGCCGCCGGCCTCGGCCGCCGAACTGGGCGAGCTGGCCTGCGCCCTGCGCGCGCGGGTGGCGCTGCCGGCCGACACCCGCTACCGGCTGGTAGGCGTGGGCCTGTCCGGCTTCCGCGACGCCGAGGAAGTGGCGCCGCAGGGCGACCTGTTCGGCGAGCTGGCCGTGCCCGCGGACGCGCCGGCGCGCTAGCCCCTTTGGCAGGGGCGGGGGTGTGGACCGCCGGCTACCATCCGCCATCCGCGCCTGCCGGCGCGATCGGCGTCGCCGCGGCCTTGCGCGAACATCGGCCGTGGACGGCGCCGCCCAGCCGCCAATCCGGAGCCTTCATGTCCCAGCTGTCCCGCGCCTCCGTCCTCGCCCTGTCCCTGCTGCTGGCCCCGGGCCTGGCCGCCGCCAGCCCGGCCGCCGCTGCCAACCGCCCGGCCGCCGAAGCCAGCGCCGCCGCGCAGGCCCTGCGCGAGCTGTACACGGCCGAGTGGGAATGGCGCCAGCGCGAGTACGGCTACGAGTACGTCGAGGGTCGCTGGCAGCCGGGCAGCCGCCTGCCCGCGGTCGCCCCGCGCGACTGGGAGCGGCGCGTGGCCTACTGGGAGCAGGTGCTGCGCAGGCTCGACGCGATCCCGGCCGCGGCGCTGCCGCCGGAGGAGCGGATCAACGCCGAGGTGTTCCGGGCGATGGTGGAGGCCGACCTCAACAACGCCCGCTGGCGCACCTGGGAGGCGCCGTTCAACAGCGACAGCTTCTTCTGGGCCGAGATCGTGCCCTGGACGCCGTACCGCAGCGAGGCCGAGTGGCGCCGCTTCATCGCGCGCCTGCGCGACGTGCCGCGCTACTTCGCCGACCAGCGCGCCAACATGGAAGCCGGCCTGGCCCGCGGCTGGAGCGTGCCGCGCGCCTCGCTGGACGGCCGTGACCGCACCATCGAGCCGTACACCCGCACCGGCGCCGGCAACCCGGCGCTGGACGTGTTCGACGCGATCCCCGCCTCGGTCCCGGAGGAGGTGCGCCGCGCCCTGCGCGAGGAAGGCCGCAAGGTGGTGCTGGAACAGGTGGTGCCGGCCTACGCCGGGCTGCTGGACTACTTCCGCAACCAGTACCTGCCGCGCACCCGTACCACGGTCTCGGCGCGCGACCTGCCCGGCGGCGCGGAGTTCTACCGCAGCCAGATCCGCGAATACGTGACCTTGGACATGACCCCGGAGCAGGTCCACCAGCTGGGCCTGGCCGAGGTCGAGCGGATCTCGGCGGAAATGCGCCAGGTGATGGCGCGCGCAGGCTTCCAGGGCAGCTTCGCCGAGTTCCTGCAGTTCCTGCGCACCGATCCGCGGTTCTACGCCAGGACCCCGCGCGAGCTGCTGGCGGCGGCCTCGTACCACGCCAAGCGCATCGACGGCGAGCTCAACCACGTGATCGGCACCCTGCCGCGCTACCGCTTCACCATCCGCCCGGTGCCGGACGACATCGCGCCCAACTACACCTCCGGCCGCGGCGGCCTGGAGTCGTGCCTGTTCAATACCTGGGACCTGCCGTCGCGGCCGCTGTACAACCTGCCGGCGCTGGTGCTGCACGAGTGCGCCCCCGGCCACAGCCTGCAGGCCGCGCTGGCGCTGGAGGCGCCGGCGCGCCCCGAGTTCCGCCAGCAGGTGTACTTCTCCGGCTACGGCGAGGGCTGGGGCCTGTACACCGAATGGCTCGGCACCCAGATGGGGATCTACGAGACCCCGTACGAGGAGTTCGGCCGCCTGACTTTCGAGATGTGGCGCGCCGCGCGCCTGGTGATCGACACCGGCCTGCACGAGTACGGCTGGAGCCGGCAGCAGGCGATCGACTACCTCGCCAGCCACACCGCGCTGGCGCACATCGACATCGTCAACGAGGTCGACCGCTACATCTCGTGGCCGGGGCAGGCGCTGTCCTACTACGTCGGCTACCGCACCCTGCTGGACCTGCGCCGCGAGGCCGAGCGCGAACTGGGCGCAGGGTTCGACCAGAAGGCCTTCCACGACCGCGTGCTGGGCCTGGGCGCGGTACCGCTGGGCACCCTGGAGCGGGAGATCCGCGGCTTCATCGCCGAGGGTGGACGCAGGCCGGAAGCGGCCACGCCCGGCGGCTGAGGCCGGGCGAGATACCGGCGGCGACCGTGGCCGCCGGTATCCGTGGGGCGGAAACCCCGCAGGGGGCTTGCGCCGGTTGCCGTCACAGGCTGCGGTAGCGCACCGACACCTGGTACTCGCGGCCGGGCTGGTTGTACCAGGAGACCGTCTCGTACTGGCGGTCGAACACGTTGGCGGCCCTGGCCTGCAGCGACCAGGCCGGCGAGACGTTCCATTCCAGGCGCAGGTCGACGGTGCCGTAACCGGCCAGCCGGGTGCTGTTGGCCGCGTTGTCGTAACGGTAGCCGGTGCCATTGGCGGTCAGCCCCAGCTTCAGCGCACCGAAGGCGCGGTCCACGTCCAGCCGGCCGCTGTTGCGCGCGCGCCGTGGCAGCAGGTTGCCATGGGCGCTGGTGTCGCCGTCGTTGCGCGGGTCCAGGTGGGTCAGCTCGAGGTTGAGGTCGAACCCGGCCAGCGACGCGTAGCCGGTGAACTCCACGCCGCGGATGCGGGCCTTGTCGATGTTCACCAGGTTGAAGCCGCTGTCGTAGCCGATCATGTCCTCGATCCGGGTCTGGAACAGGTTCACCGTCCAGTCCCAGCCCGCGCCCTCCTGGGCCAGGCCCAGGTTCACGCTCCTGGAGGTCTCAGGCTCCAGGGCCGGGTTGCTGAAGCCCGGGTAATAGAGGTCGTTGAAGGTCGGCGCCTTGAAGCCGGTGCCGGCGCCGGCGGTCAGGCGCAGGCCGTGGCCCAGCCCCACGCCGTAGGCGAGGCTGCCGGTGGTGTGGTTGCCGAACTGCTCGTTGTCGTCGTTGCGGGCACTGGCCTGCAGCGCGTGTGCGCCAAAGCGGCCCTGGTACTCGACGAACACGCCCAGGTTGTCGCGCGAGTCCACGTCGAACGGCGTGCTGCTGTTGACGCGGTCGTCCTGCCAGTCGGCCCCGCCGGTCAGCTGCTGGCCCTGCGCCAGGGCCAGGTCGGCCTGGATGCTGGCCGTATCCCGGCGGGTGTCGAACTCGCTGGCGAACGTGCGGCTGCCTTCGCTGGCGAAGAAGTTCTCCGAGCGGTCGCGGGTACGGGCGGCCTGGGTCGTCAGCTTCACGCGGTTGCCAGCGTCCCAGTCCAGGCGCGCGCCGTACACCTGCTGGCGGTTCTCGGCCTCGTTGCCGCCGAAGATGCTGCCGTCGTATTCGTTGAAGCTGTCCACGTCCAGCGCGTGCGCTTCGAGCTTGGCCGAGTCGCCCAAGGCCACGCCGCCGCGGAGGTTGTAGGAGGTGTTGCGGTAGCCGTCGCGGTCCGGCTCGTCGGCGAAGCAGCCGGCGCCCCAGCCGGCGGCGGTGCCGCGGCAGGCATTGATGCCGTCGGTGCGCTGGCGCGCGGCGCGCAGGGACACCCAGCCGCGCTCGCCGCGCTGGCTGATGCTGCCGGCGACCTGGCGGTAGCCATTGCTGCCGATGCCGGACATGGCGTCGTGGTGGAGGCCCTCGGGCGCCGAGCGGGTGAACACCTGGATAACGCCGCCGATCGCCTCCGAGCCGTACAGGCTCGAGTGCGGGCCGCGCACGATCTCGATGCGCTCGATCTGCTCGACCGGCAGGTCCTGGAAGGTCGGCATGCCGGAGGTGGCTGAGCCGATGCGCACCCCGTCCACCAGCACCAGCACCTGGTTGGAGGCGGTGCCGCGCACGAACAGCGAGCTGAGCTTGCCCAGGCCACCCTGGTTGGTCAGGTTGATGCCGGCACGGCCGCGCAGCAGGTCCTGCAGCGAAGTAGCCTGGCTGCGCTCGATGGCCGCGCGGTCGATGACCTGGATCGGGACCAGGCTGTCTCGCAGCGAGACCTCGGTGCGGGTCGCGGTGACCACGACCTGGTCCAGGTCGGTCGCCGCACCGGTGGCGGCCGCGGCGAACGGGGCCGCGGCCAGGGCCACGCCCAGTGCCAGCGGAAGGGGATGCAGATTGGACTTCATGGTGTCTCCTGGCGTCCACGCACGCCCGCGCGGACAAAGCGGTGGGGGCTGCGGTCAGGAGAGGGAAGCGACGGAAGGGACGTGCGTGCACGGCGCGCTACCGCCACGACGCCCTCCGCATCGCAACCAGTCGTCTCCCAGGCCGGTCTCCGGGCTTGCAGGCGCAGGCGCGATGCCTGCCCCGTCGGGCGCCTTCCCGTGCAGTGCACAGTGGCGTTTGCCCAGGGTTTCCTGCTTACCGTTGCGGGGGCAGCGCCGGAATGTCCGCGTGGCCTTGGGCCACGCGGGGTTCACCGGCTTCCCGTTTCAACCGCGGCCCATGCCGCGGTCACCTGAAAGTGCGCGCAGTCTATGCCATCGCGGCGGCGGGGCAAAGGAGGCCCGGCCGGCGGGAGCGGCTCAGCGCAGCGACTGCACGAAGGCGGCGGCGATGGCTTCCAGGCCGGCCTGGTCCTCGGCATCGAAGCGGCCAGGCTCGGGGCTGTCCAGGTCGAACACGCCGACCAGGGTGTCGCCATCGACCAGCGGCACCACCAGCTCCGAGCGCGAGGCCGAATCGCAGGCGATATGGCCCGGGAAGGCATGCACGTCGGCCACGCGCTGGGTCTGGCGGGTACGCGCGGCCGCGCCGCACACGCCCTTGTCCAGCGGGATGCGCACGCAGGCCGGCAGGCCCTGGAACGGACCCACGACAAGTTCCTTGCCGTCGTAGAAGTAGAAGCCGACCCAGTTGAGCGCGGGCAGGGCGTGGTAGACCAGCGAGGACAGGTTGGCGGCGTTGGCGACGCGGTCGCGCTCGCCGTGCAGCAGGCCGCGCACCTGGGCCAGGAGCTGTTCGTACTGTTCCGGCTTGCTGCCGGTAAGCGGGATGGCGGAGAAGGACATGCGCGCATGTTACCCGCAGCGCTGGCCGGGCATCGCCCGGATCGCGGGATGCTGCGTGGCGCGTATGATCCGCCGGCCGCATCGTGCGGCCGCCTGGAGTTGGACATGGACCTGCGCAGCCTCGACCGCCTCTACGTCACCGGCACCGATACCGGCGCCGGCAAGACCGTCGCCAGCTGCAGCCTGCTGCATGCGCTGCGCCGGACCGGGCGGCGCGCGGTGGGGATGAAGCCGGTGGCCAGCGGTTGCGCGCTGGTGGATGGCGCCTGGCGCAACGAGGATGCGCTGGCGCTGCAGGCGGCCAGCGCGCCGCGCCCGGCCTACGCCGACCTCAACCCGTTCGCGTTGCCGCAACCGCTGGCGCCGGAACTGGCCGCGCGCGCCGCGGGCATCGAGGTCGCGCTGCCACCGCTGCTGGAGGCCTTCGCCCGCCTGCGCGCGCAGGCCGACGTGGTCGTGGTCGAAGGCGTGGGCGGCTGGACCGCGCCGTTGGCCGGCGACCTGGACCAGGCCGACCTGGTGCGTGCGCTGCGCGCGCCGGTGGTGCTGGTGGTCGGGATGCGCCTGGGCTGCCTCAACCATGCGCGGCTGACCGCGCGCGCCATCGCCGCCGACGGCCTGCGCCTGGCCGGCTGGATCGCCAGCGAGGTCGATCCGGACATGGCCTGCCGCGAGGACAACCTGGAGCTGCTGTCCGCGCGCCTGGACGCGCCCTGCCTGGGACGGCTGCCGTACGTGCCGGCGCCCGATCCAGAACGCATGGCGGCAGGATTGGCGCTGGCCGGCTGAACCCGCCGGGCCAGCGCCAGGGGCAGCATCAGTCGAAGCCGGCCAGGGTGGTCTTGCCGATCGCCGTGCCGCTCTCCAGCAGCGCGTGCGCCTTGCGCAGGTTGGCTGCGTTGATCGTGCCCAGCGAGCCGGTGCGGGTGGTGGCGATGGTCCCGGCGTCCGCCAGGCGCGCCACCTCGCGCAGGATCTCCTGCTGGCGCTGCAGGTCGGCGGTGCCGAACAGCGGGCGGGTGAACATCAGCTCCCAGTGCAGCGACAGGCTCTTGCGCTTGAGCGGCATCACGTCCAGCGCGGCCGGGTCGTCGATCAACGCGATCCGGCCCTGTGGCGCGATCAGCTCCACGACATCGGCCAGGTAGCGGTCGGTATGGGTGGTGGAGAACACGAACGCCGGCGCGCCGAGGCCCAGCGCCGCGACCTGCGGCGCCAGCGGCTGGCGGTGGTCGAGCACGTGGTGGGCGCCCATCTTCTTCATCCACTCCACCGTTTCCGGGCGCGAGGCGGTGGCGATCACGGTCAGCCCGGTCAGGGCCCGCGCCAGCTGCACGGTGATCGAGCCGACGCCGCCGGCGCCGCCGATCACCAGCAGGGCATTGGCCGCGCCCGGCACCGGGTCGTCCACGCGCAGGCGGTCGAACAGGGTTTCCCAGGCGGTCAGCGAGGTCAGCGGCAGCGCCGCGGCGTCCTCGTCGCCCAGGGTCTGCGGCGCATGCGCGGCGATCCGCGCGTCCACCGCCTGCAGCTGGGCATTGCTGCCGGGACGGTCGATCTGGCCGGCGTAGAACACGCGGTCGCCGGGCTGGAATCCCTGCACCTGGCTGCCCACCGCGCGCACCCGGCCCACGGCATCCCAGCCCAGGATGCGGTGCTCGCCCGGCTCGGGCCGCGCCGAGAGACGCACCTTCACGTCCACCGGGTTGACCGAGATCGCCTGCACTTCGACCAGCAGGTCGTGCGCCGCGTACTCCGGATCGGGCATTTCCAGGTCCAGCAGCGAGCGCGGGTCGGAAACAGGCAGGGGTTGTGCGGTACCGATCGCTTTCATGGCGTGCTCCACGCTGTCGGGGGAGCGCAATTTCGCGCTTCTCCCGTTGCCATGGAAGTGCCCGCCGGGCGTGCGCACGGTGATGGCGCCGGCGATCCCACCGCCGAGGGCCTGGGACGTCGCGCATGCCTCGCGCACCCCGGTTGCCGGGGCCGGCCGCCCTGGGCGGCGGCGCCAACCGGGGGAAAAAAAAGGCCCGGCAGCGGGAGGGGATGCTGCCGGGCCCGGGTTTGCGCGGGGGAGGGAACCGCGCAAAGACTTGAATCGTGGTCCGGGCCGCGGCCCGGGATGGCTCAGCGCTTGCGCGCGGCCTTGGCGACGGTCGCCTGCACCTGGCTGGTGGCGCTCTCGAACTGGCTCTTGGCCAGTTCGCCCAGCGCCTCGCCGGTCTTGAGGGTCAGGCCGATGACTTCCTGGCCGGCGGCGGCAACGCGCTCGGCGTTGTCGCGGGCCACCTGCAGGCCCTTCGGCAGCAGGGTGCGGTAAGCATCCAGGTCGCGCGCCTCGGCGAGTTCGCCCAGGTAGCTGGTGGTCGCCTCGACGTTCTTCTCCAGGGTGCGCAGCTGCACGCCGAACAGCGACTCGGCGTTCTCGAGGGCCAGGCGGTTCACCCGCGCGGCCACGGCCGCAAACTGGTGGGTATAGGCGCTGAGCTGCTCGTTGAACTGGTAGGACATGGCTGGCTCCAGTACGGATCACCTCTATGGTGCGATGCAGCATACCCCGTCCTTTTGTGCGATGCAACATCGCCCGCAACCGTTGTTCTGCTTTGTGAAGGCGCGCACGAAAACGCCGCCGGCACGGGCCGGCGGCGCGGAAGGAGGGCAGGGGCGGCCCGGCAGGTCGCCGGCTCAGCCGCGGTAGCGGCAACCGGAGGTGCAGGTCTCGTGGACCACGACCTCGCTCAGCAGCGGCACCGAGGGCTTGAGCCGGGCCCAGATCCAGGCGGCCAGGTTCTCGCTGGTCGGGTTTTCCAGGCCTGGGATCTCGTTGAGGTAGTGGTGGTCCAGCTGCTCGTACAGCGGCTTGAACGCCGCCTTGAGGTCGGCGAAGTCCATCACCCAGCCGGCCTGCGGGTCGACCGGCCCTTCCGCGTGCAGTTCCACCCGGAACGAGTGCCCGTGCAGGCGCGCGCATTTGTGGCCCTCGGGCACGTTGGGCAGGCGGTGCGCCGCCTCGAGGGTGAAGACCTTGAAGATTTCCATGGCGTGGATTGTCGTTCGTGGCCGGGCGGGCGGGCAATGCCACGGGCTGGGCCCGTTGCGGGCCCCGGGACGGGAACGGCAGCCGTGGCTGCCGTTCCATCCTGCGCGTTATCCGTGGATATCAGCGGTTGGCGTCGCGGCGCGGGCCGCCGCCATTGCGCTGCTGGTTGCGCTGCTGGGCATGGGTGGCGGCCGCCGGCGCGCGGTTGCCGCGACCATTGCCGCCGCGGTTGCCGGCGCGATTGCCGGCATGGGCGTGGGCCTGGCCTTCGCCGCCGCCATGCGGACGCCGGCCGCGGCCGCCGCCGGGCTTGCGCGGCGGGCGCTGGCCGCCCGGCTGCTCGGCCTTGCCCGGGGCGCTGTTGCCCCAGCGGATCGGCACCTGCGGCTCGAACCCGGGCAGGTCGCGGATCTCCATGTCGCGGCCGAGCAGGCGCACGATCTGGCGCAGCAGCTTGGCGTCGTCCTGCGAGACCAGCGACAGCGCCTCGCCGTTGGCGCCGTTGCGGCCGGTGCGGCCGATCCGGTGCACGTAGTCCTCGGCGACCATCGGCAGGTCGTAGTTGATCACCCGCGGCAGCTGGTCGATGTCGATGCCGCGCGCGGCGATGTCGGTGGCCACCAGCACGTTGACCTTGCCGGACTTGAAGTCGCCCAGCGCGCGCAGGCGCTGGCTCTGGCTCTTGTTGCCGTGGATCGCCGCGGCGCGGATGCCGGCCTTCTCCAGGTGCGTGGCCAGCTTGTCGCTGCCGTGCTTGGTCTTGGCGAACACCAGGGTCTGCACCCGGGTGTCCTGGCCCAGCAGGTGCAGCAGCAGCTCGCGCTTGCGCGCCGCGTCGACTGGGTGCACGCGGTGGGCGATGGTCTCGGCCACGGTGTTCTGCGGGGTGACCTGGACCTCGCGCGGGTTGCGCATGAACTCCATCGCCAGCTGCTTGATCGACTCGGGGAAGGTGGCCGAGAACAGCAGGGTCTGGCGGTTCTGCTTCGGCAGCTTGGCCAGGATGCGCTTGATCGAGGGCAGGAAGCCCATGTCGAGCATGCGGTCGGCCTCGTCCAGGACCAGGATCTCGATCCCGGACAGGTCGATGCTGCGGCGTTCGATATGGTCGATCAGGCGGCCCGGGCAGGCGATCACCAGGTCCACGCCGCGGCGCAGCGCATCCAGCTGGTTGCCCATGCCCACGCCGCCGTAGACCACGGCGCTGGGGATGCGCAGGTACTTGCTGTAGCCGCGCAGGCTGTCGTGCACCTGGGTGGCCAGCTCGCGGGTGGGCGCCAGGACCAGGGCGCGCGGCTTGCGCGGCCCGCTGACCTTCTGCGGCGCGGTGCCCAGGTGCTGCAGCAGCGGCAGGCCGAAGGCGGCGGTCTTGCCGGTGCCGGTCTGGGCGCCGGCCAGCAGGTCGTGGCCGGCCAGCGCCAGCGGGATGGCCTGCTGCTGGATCGGGGTAGGGGTTTCGTAGCCCTGCTCGGCAAGCGCGCGCAGCAGGAAGGGCGCAAGGCCCAGGGATTCGAACGACATCGGGGAACACTCCATGGATGACCCGCGGCGGCTGCCGCCGGGTGGCCGTCAAGGCCGATGACTCGGAGCGTTCCCGTGAATCCGCGCTGCGAGAAGGGATGGGCCGGAAAGGTCCGGCGCGAATGCCAGGCGGAAGGCGTCGGGGATGGAGCGGGACGCCGGAGCTGTTCCGGCGCTGCCGGTCCCTGGGGGAAACGGACGGCCGCTGGCAATCGGTGCGCGCATTCTACGGCAAGAGCGCCGGCGGCGTCCGGCGCGGCCGCGGGAAGCATTCAGGCGCGTCCCGCGGCGATGATTTCGGGTGAAACCGTCCGTGCCGAGCCGCTACAATCCGCCATCCACAGCCAGCAGGAGCGCGCAATGAAGCTCGGAACCCTCAAGGAAGGCGGCCGCGACGGCACCCTGGTCGTGGTCTCCCGCGACCTGTCCCGCGCCGTGCGCGCCACCGGCATCGCCGCCACCCTGCAGCAGGCCCTGGACGACTGGCAGCGTGCCGCGCCGCGCCTGGTGGCGCTGGCCGAGGCGCTGGAGCAGGGCCAGGCCGCGGACGCGTTCGAGCTGGACCACGCCACCCTGGCCGCGCCGCTGCCGCGCGCCTACGAATTCGTCGACGGCAGCGCCTACCTGCCGCACGTGGAGCGGGTGCGCCGCGCCCGCGGCGCCGAGGTGCCGGAGAGCTTCTACACCGACCCGCTGATGTACCAGGCTACCAGCGCCGGCTTCCTCGGCCCGCGTGACCCGGTGCGCGTGGTCAGCGAGGACTACGGCATCGACCTGGAGGCCGAGATCGTGGTGGTCACCGACGACGTGCCGATGGCGGTGACGCCGGAGCAGGCCGCCGGCCATATCCAGCTCGTCGGCCTGGTCAACGACGTGTCCCTGCGCAACCTGATCCCGGCCGAGCTGGCCAAGGGCTTCGGCTTCCTGCAGTCCAAGCCGCGCTCGGCGCTGGGCCCGGTGTTCGTGACCCCCGACGAGCTGGGCGATGCCTGGCGCGGCAACAAGCTGCACCTGCCGCTGGTCACCCACTACAACGGCGAGTGGTTCGGCGCCCCGGAGGCGGGCGAGGACATGCAGTTCGATTTCGCCCAGCTGGTCGCGCACGCGGCCAGGACCCGGCCGCTGGCGGCCGGCACCATCGTCGGCTCCGGCACCATCGCCAACCAGGACGTGTCCCGGGGGGCCTCGTGCTTCGCCGAGCGGCGCACGGTCGAGGCCCTGCGCGACGGCAAGCCGTCCACGCCGTTCATGAAGTTCGGCGACCGCATCCGCATCGAGATGTTCGACCGCCAGGGCAACAGCATCTTCGGCGCGATCGAGCAGCGCATCGAACCGCAGCCGCCGGCGGCCTGAGGCCGGCCCACGCAGGCGCGCCGCACCGGGAGGCAGGATGTCCGCGCAACTGACGCTTTACACCTACTGGCGTTCCAGCGCCGCCTACCGCGTGCGCATCGGCCTGGCGCTCAAGGGCCTGGACTACGCCAGCGAGCCGGTGCACCTGGTCCGGGATGGCGGCCAGCAGCACGCGCCCGCGTTCGCCGCGCTCAACCCGCAGGAGCTGGTGCCTGTGCTCAGGCACGGCGATCTGGTGCTGCGGCAGTCGCTGGCCATCCTCGAGTACCTCGACGAGACCTGGCCCGAGCCGGCATTGCTGCCGGCCGACGCCGCCGGCCGCGCGCGGGTGCGCGCGCTGGCCCAGGCGATCGCCTGCGACGTGCATCCGCTCAACAACCTGCGCGTGCTGCAGTACCTGGAGCACGGGCTGGAACAGGCCCAGCCGGCGCGCGAGGCCTGGGTCCGGCACTGGATCGGGCTGGGCCTGGACGCGCTGGAACGGCTGCTGGCCGGCGATCCGGCCACCGGCCGCTTCTGCCACGGCGATGCGCCCGGCATGGCCGACTGCGTGCTGGTGCCGCAGCTGTACAACGCCCGCCGCTTTGGCCTGGACCTGGCGGCGTGGCCGGCGATCGCCCGGATCGGGGCCGCCTGCGCCGCGCTGCCGGCGTTCGCCGCGGCGGCGCCGGAGGCGCAGCCGGACGCGCCGCGTTCCTGAGCCTGCAAAGGCAAGGGGCCGCGCAGTGCGCGGCCCCCGGGTCCACCGCGGCCAGGCTTCAGACGAAGCCGTGGCTGATGCCGGCGCTGGGCTGGTTGAGGTCGGCGTAGGGATCGTGCTCGCCCTCGGCGCCCTCGGACAGGCGGAACTTCAGCGCCAGGCCGTCGCGCGAGTCGGCCGCGCGCAGCGCTTCCTCCTGGTCGATCCGGCCCTGCTTGACCAGCCGGAACAGGCACTGGTCGAAGGTCTGCATGCCTTCCTCCAGCGAGGCCTCCATCGCCGCCTTGATCTCGTGCACCTGGCCGCGGCGCAGCAGGTCGCGGATCATCGGCGTGTTCAGCAGCACCTCGGTGGCCGGCAGGCGGCGCCCGTCCACGCCCTTGACCAGGCGCAGCGAAACAACCGCGCGCAGGTTCAGGGCCAGGTTCATCAGCACGTTCTTGTGCGCGCTCTCGGGGAAGAAGTTGAGGATGCGCTCGATGGTCTGGTCGGCGTTGTTGGAGTGCAGGGTGGCCAGGCACAGGTGGCCGGTCTCGGCGAACGCGATCGCTGCCTCCATGGTCTCCGCGTCGAGGATCTCGCCGATCAGGATCACGTCCGGCGCCTCGCGCATGGCGTTCTTCAGCGCGTTGTGGAAGGCGTGGGTGTCCAGGCCCACCTCGCGCTGGTTGACGATCGACTTCTTGTGCTTGTGCAGGTACTCGATCGGGTCCTCGATGGTGAGGATGTGTCCGGTCATGTTGCTGTTGCGGTAGTCGATCATCGACGCCAGCGAGGTCGACTTGCCCGAGCCGGTGGAGCCGACGATCAGCACCAGCCCGCGCGGGGTCATGATGATGTCCTTCAGCACCTCCGGCAGGTTCAGTTCCTCGATGGACGGGATCACGCTGCGGATCGCGCGGATCACCATGCCCACCTCGCCGCGCTGCTTGAACACGTTGACGCGGAAGCGGCCGGCGTCGGCCACGGCGATGGCCATGTTCAGCTCCAGGTCGCGCTCGAACTGCGGCACCTGGCCCTCGTCCATCAGGGAATAGGCGATCTTCTTGACCATGCCCGGCGGCAGCCCGGTGTTGCCGAGCGGGTAGAGCTTCCCTTCGATCTTGATGTAGACCGGCGCCCCGGTGGTCAGGAACATGTCCGAGGCATTCTTCTCGGTCATCAGCTTCAGGAAGTAGCCGATATCCATTAAGTGACGTTCCCCAATAGCAAGGTGCCCGGGCATCCATTTGCATGGACGCCTCCGGCTTCCGACAATGGCCGCGACCCCAAGGGACGCGACTTTCCCCGATGAACGATCCTAGCTTCGCATACTTCCGCAGGACCCTGTACGCGCTGGTATGCACTTTCGGGCTGGTTGTCACGGCCCAGGCGCAGACCGCCCTGCCGGCCGTGCAGCAGGCCGAGCGCGCGGTACTGGAGGCCCAGCAGGCCGACGCCGACCATTACGCCCCGGACCTGATCGAGGCCGCCCGCCAGGGGCTGATCGAGGCCCAGGCGCTGGCCGCCTCGCGCTCGCGCAGTGACCAGCGCAACGCCGAGGCCCGCGCCCGCCGGGTGGCGGCCGATGCCGACCTGGCCCGGGCCCGCAGCGAGCTGGCCAGGGCCGAGGCGGACGTGTTGCAGCGCCGGCAGGAGGTCGATGGCCTGCGCCGGCAGCTGGGCCTGGCCCGGCTGGAGGGCGCCGAATGAGCGCGCGCCGCCTGTCCGGTCCACTGGCCGCCTGCCTGCTGCTGGCCCTGGCCGCCCCCGCGCTGGCCGCCGAGGACGCCGACGCGGCGCGCCTGCGCGCGCGGCTGGAGGCGCTGCAGGCCGATCCGTCGCTGGCGCGGGGCGCCGGCCTGGAGCTGCTGCAGGCCCAGCAGGCGATTGCCGCCCTGGAGCAGGCCCGCCGCAGCGACCGCCCCGAGGCCCTGTACCTGGCCGAGCGCCGGGTCGAGATCGCCGAGACCATGGGCCGCGCCGCGGCCGCCCGCGGCGAGCTGGCGCGGCTGGAGTTGCAGCGCAGCGAACTGCTGGTGGAAGCCAGTCGGCGCGAGGTCGAGAGGGCCCGCCGCGAGGCCGAGCAGCTGCGCATCCAGGCCCAGATCCAGGCCGAGGAGGCCGAGCGCCTGCGCCTGGCCGCCGAGGCCGAGGCGCTGGCGCGCAGCGAGGCCGAGGCGGCGCTGGGCAAGGCCGCCGGCCGGCAGAGCGCGCAGGTGAGCGCGGCGCGGCGCAAGGAAGCCGAGCTGGCCCGCCAGGAGGCGGAGCTGGTGTCCGGAAAGAAGCTGCCGGCCTCGACCTTCGGCAGCCAGGGCGAGGTCTTCGTGCTGCCCGGCGCGGTCTTCGCCAGCGGCAAGTCCAGCCTCACCGCCGCCGGCAAGGACGCGGCGGAAGCGCTGGCCGCGTACCTGCAGATCGGTGCCCGGCGCTCGGTGCGCATCCGTGCCTGGGACAGCGACCCGAAGGTGGCGATGGCCCGCGCCTCGGCCCTGCGCGACGCCCTGGTGGCGGCCGGGGTGGACAAGGGCAGGATCAAGGCCGACGGCGTCAAGGATCCGGCCACCAGCAAGCGCGCGGCCGAGGTCACCGTGGCCCTCTGACTTCATTTAGGTTTGTAAAATCAATGGCTTGCAGCCGGCGTCTCGCCCTGGTGCGGGACGCCGGGTGGCGCGGTTAACACTTCCGGCGCCTTCACGCCGCGGCCCCTTGAAGGCCCCCGGGCTTGGGAGTAGGGTCGGAATCGAGCCGGCAGCACACCCCCGTGCCGCCGCTCAGATCCGGAGTACGCGCCGATGCTGCATTCCGCCGCTCCCGTCCCTGTCGAAGCCGGGCATCCGCCGCGGCGGCGGCTTGGGGAGCGGAAAATCCCGCATCTGCCATTCCGGCAATCCTGCGCCCTGGGCTCCCGGCCCGGGGCGTTTGTTTTTCCGGCGCCGGCCAGGACCGCCGGCAGTACGCCGTCAGGGACGTAACGACCCAGGAGGTGCACAGATGTTCGAAGGGCAATCGCAGGCCGAAATCGACGCGCTGATCAAGAGCAACCCCGAATTCAAGCAGCTCTACCAGCGACACCGGCTGCTGGACAAGAAGTGCATGCAGGCCGAACTCGGGGTGCTCCCCATCGACGACATGACCCTGGGGCAGATGAAGCGCGAGAAGCTTGCCGCCAAGGAGCGCCTGTTGCGCATCTACGAACGGTCGCACTGACCGCGATCTCCCGCGTTTCACCGCCGCGGGCGGTGGTGGCCTCCTCGTCGGCCACTGCCGCCCGCGCAATTCTTTCCGGCGCCGGTGCCGCCGCGATGCCCGCCGGCGCCCTTACCGGCGCCGGCGATCCGGCCGATAATCCGGGCTCCGCCGCGACGCGGCGCCCAGGAAACGGACCCGAGAATGGCCCTGCACGCTTCCGTGCTCGAACTCATCGGCCGCACCCCGATCGTCAAGGCGCGCCGCCTGGACACCGGCCCGTGCGAGCTCTACCTCAAGCTCGAGAACTTCAACCCCGGAGGCTCGATCAAGGACCGCATCGGCCTGTCGATGATCGAGGCGGCCGAGCGCCGCGGCGACCTCAAGCCAGGCGCCACCTTGGTCGAGGGCACCGCCGGCAACACCGGCCTGGGCCTGGCGCTGGTGGCCCAGCAGAAGGGTTACAAGCTGATCCTGGTGGTCCCGGACAAGATGAGCCGGGAGAAGATCTTCAACCTCAAGGCCATGGGCGCGGAGGTGGTGCTGACCCGCTCGGACGTGGGCAAGGGCCACCCGGAGTACTACCAGGACCTGGCCGCGCGGATCGCCGCCGAGACCCCGGGGGCGTACTTCATCAACCAGTTCGGCAACCCTGACAACCCGGCCGCGCACGAGTTCGGCACCGGCCCGGAGATCATCGAGCAGATGGCCGCGGCCGGTGGCTTAGACGCGATCGTGTTCGGCTGCGGCAGCTCCGGCACCATGACCGGCCTGTCGCGCTGCTTCGAGAAGCACGCCCCGCACGTGGAGATGGTGCTGGCCGACCCGGTCGGCTCGATCCTGGCCCAGTACATCAACGAGGGCGTGCTCAGCGACAAGTCCGGCAGCTGGCTGGTGGAGGGCATCGGCGAGGACTTCCTGCCCTCGATCTCCGACTTCAGCCGGGTGAAGAAGGCCTATGCCATCCCCGACGCGGAGAGCTTCCACACCGCGCGCGAACTGCTGGAGAAGGAGGGCATCCTCGGCGGCTCGTCCACCGGCACCCTGCTGGCCGCCGCGCTGCGCTACTGCCGCGAGCAGAGCCGGCCGAAGAAGGTCGTGGTGCTGGTGCCGGACACCGGCAACAAGTACCTGTCGAAGATGTACAACGACTACTGGATGCTGGACAACGGCTTCCTGGAGCGCCCGCACCACGGCGACCTGCGCGACCTGATCATGCGCCCGTACGCGCAGCGCGACACCGTGGTGGTCGCCCCGACCGACCTGCTGACCACCGCCTACCAGCGGATGAAGCTGTACGACGTGTCGCAGCTGCCGGTGATGGAAGGCGACCGCCTGGCCGGCATCATCGACGAGAGCGACGTGCTGCTGCACGTGTACGGCGACGAGGCGCGCTTCCGCGACCCGGTCTCGGTGGCCATGGTCACCAAGCTGGAGAAGCTGGACGTGAAGTCGCCGATCGAGGCCCTGCTGCCGGTGTTCGACCGCGGCCAGGTGGCGATCGTCATCGACGGCGACCGCTTCCTGGGCCTGGTCACCCGCATCGACCTGCTCAACTACCTGCGCCGGCGGGCGCAGTGAGGGCCGGGCGCCGGTTCCTGGCCGGGACGGGACCGGCGCCAAGGTTTGGTTAAGGGGCGGTTGCTAGAATCCGCGGCTACCTCGAGAGAGCCGCCATGCCCGACCACACCACCCGCGACGGCCTGTCCCCGGACGTTCACGCGTTCGCCACCCTGGCCATCCACGGTGGCCAGGCGCCCGATCCGTCCACCGGGGCGGTGATGCCGCCAATCTACGCCACCTCGACCTACGCGCAGTCCGCGCCGGGCGAGCACCAGGGCTTCGAGTACTCGCGCACCCACAACCCCACCCGGTTCGCCTGGGAGCGCTGCGTGGCCGCGCTGGAGGGTGGCAGCCGCGGCTTCGCCTTCGCCTCCGGCATGGCCGCCAGCTCCACCGTGCTGGAACTGCTGGACAGCGGCGACCACGTGGTCGCCATGGACGACCTCTACGGCGGCAGCTACCGCCTGTTCGAGCGCGTGCGCCGGCGCAGCGCGGCGCTGGACTTCAGCTTCGTCGACCTGGCCGACCTGGACGCGTTCGCCGCGGCGATCACCCCGCGCACGCGCATGGTCTGGATCGAGACCCCGACCAACCCGATGCTCAAGCTGGTGGACATCGCCGCGGTGGCGGAGATCGCCCATCGCCACGGCCTGCTGGTGGTGGTCGACAACACCTTCGCCTCGCCGGCGCTGCAGCGTCCGCTGCAGCTGGGTGCGGACCTGGTCCTGCACTCGGCCACCAAGTACCTCAACGGCCATTCGGACATGGTCGGCGGCGTGGTGGTTGCCGCCAGCGACGAGCTGGGCGAGCGCATGGCCTTCCTGCAGAACTCGGTCGGCGCGGTGCAGGGGCCGTTCGACAGCTTCCTGGCCCTGCGCGGCGCCAAGACCCTGCCGCTGCGCATGCGCGCGCACTGCGAAAACGCCCTGGCGCTGGCGCAGTGGCTGCAGTCGCACCCGAAGGTGGAAAAGGTCATTTACCCGGGCCTGGAATCGCACCCGCAGCACGCCCTGGCGGCGCGGCAGATGTCCGGCTTTGGCGGCATCGTCTCGGTGGTGCTCAAGGGCGGCTTCGAGGCCGCCAGCCGCTTCTGCTCGCGTACCCGGCTGTTCACCCTGGCCGAATCGCTGGGCGGGGTGGAAAGCCTGCTCAACCACCCGGCGGTGATGACCCACGCCTCGGTCCCGCCGGAGCGCCGCGCGCGCCTGGGCATCAGCGATTCGCTGGTGCGCCTGAGCGTGGGCATCGAGGACGTCGGCGACCTGCGGCGCGACCTGGAGGAGGCGCTCCGATGAGCCCCTGGCATGCCGTCGGGGCCCGGCTCCCGACGGCGCGTCTCCTCAACCCGCTCGCGCCCTACCTCGGTTTCGCCGCCCACGGCCGGCTGATCCTGGACCTGGTGCGGCGCGACGTGGCCGGGCGCTACCGCGGCGCCATGGGCGGCAAGTTGTGGGCCTTCCTCACCCCGCTGCTGATGCTGGCGGTCTACTCGTTCGTTTTTGGCTACATCTTCCAGGCGCGCTGGACCGCGGCGCAGACCGGGAACGTCGCCTTCCCGATCGTGCTGTTCGTTGGCCTGATCTTCGCCAACTTCTTCACCGAGTGCCTCAACCGCGCGCCGGCCTTGGTGGTGTCCAACCCCAACTACGTCAAGAAGGTGGTGTTCCCGCTGGACGTGCTGGCCTGGGTGGCGGTTGGCACCTCGCTGTTCCACGCCTGCGTCGGCGTGGCGGTGCTGCTGCTGGCGATGGTGGCCACCGGCACCCACCTGCCGGCCACCGCGCTGCTGCTGCCGCTGGTGTTCGTGCTGTTCGTGCCGATGGTGGCCGGCCTGACCTGGTTCCTCGCGGCCATGGGCGTTTACTTCCGCGACCTGCTGCAGTTCGTCACCGTGCTGTCCACCGCGCTGGTGTTCCTGGCGCCGATCTTCTACCCGCGCACCATGCTCCCGGAGGAATACCGCTGGGTGCTGCTGCTCAATCCGCTGAGCTACATCGTGGAAACGGCGCACAACCTGCTGCTGTGGGGGCGGCTGCCCGACTGGAGGCTGGCGCTGGCCTACCTGGTCGTGGCGCTGGCCACGGCGTGGCTGGGCTGGCTGGCGTTCCAGCTCACCAGGAAGGGTTTCGCCGATGTCATCTGACGCGAACCTTTCCATCCGGGCCGATGGCGTGTCCAAGTGCTACGCCATCTACGACCGTCCGGCCGACCGCCTGCGGCAGATGCTGGCCTCGGGCATGGCGCGCCTGACCCGCGGCAGCCCGCGTCGCTACTACAGCGAGTTCTGGGCGCTGCGCGACGTCTCGCTGCAGGTGCGCAAGGGCGAGTGCGTGGCCCTGATCGGGCGCAACGGCTCCGGCAAGTCCACCCTCCTGCAGATCATCACCGGCACCCTGGCCCCGACCTCGGGGCGGATCGCGGTGGACGGGCGGGTGGCCGCGCTGCTGGAGCTGGGCTCGGGCTTCAACCCGGAGTTCACCGGCCTGGAGAACGTCTACCTCAACGCCTCGCTGCTGGGCATGCGCCGCGAGGAGGTCGACGCCAAGCTCGACGACATCCTCGCCTTCGCCGACATCGGCGAGTTCGTGCGCCAGCCGGTGAAGACCTACTCCAGCGGCATGGTCGTGCGCCTGGCCTTCGCGGTGCAGGCGCAGATCGACCCGGACGTGCTGATCGTGGACGAGGCGCTGGCCGTGGGCGACGCCCGCTTCCAGGCCAAGTGCTTCGCGCGCCTGAAGGCGCTACGCGAGCGCGGCACCTCGATCCTGCTGGTGACCCATTCCACCGAGCAGGTGGTCACCCATTGCGACCGCGCGGTGCTGCTCGACCGCGGCCACAAGCTGGACGAAGGCGAGCCGCGGCCGATCGTCAACCGCTACCTGGACCTGCTCTACGGGCGCAAGCCCGCCGCTGCCGCCGGCGGCGCGGCGGAGGCCGCCCCGGCGGCCGGCACCGGACGCGAGGCGGGCCTGCCGGAGCAGCTGCAGGCGCTGGACCCGGAATTCGCCACCCGCGCCGATCCGCTGTTCGCCACCCGCCCGCTGTACAACCCGTACGAGCACCGTTGGGGTGACCGCCGCGCCGAGATCACCGACTTCGCCGTGTTCGCCGCGGGCGAGACCTACCCGCAGCAGGTGCGCGCCCGCACCCGGGTCGACTGCTACGTGCGCTACCGCCTGCACGCGCCGGTGGTGCGGCCGATCTTCGGCATCACCCTCAAGACCAAGGAGGGGCTGACGGTGTACGGCACCAACAGCGAGATGGCCGGGATGGGCGACGCGCTGGCGGCCGGCGACGGCGTGGTCGCGTGCAGCTTCGAACTCAACTGCGCGCCGGGCGACTACTTCCTTTCCTTCGGCATCGCCAGCCGCGACGGCAATGGCGAGGTGGTGCCGCACGACCGCCGCTATGACTCGGTCCACCTGTGCGTCGAGTCGTCCGACGCGTTCCTGGGTATCACCGATCTGAAGGCCGAACTCCAGGTCCTATGATGAATCACGAGAATCCGGTCCCTCCGTCCTACGCGCGCGACGAGGCGAGCGGGCTGTGGATGCGCGAGGGAACGCCCGTCTCCTGGGGTTACAGCGACGGAGACCAGGTGGAGCAGGCGCTTTTGCAGGCAGTGGAAGCCTGCACGGACCGCTCGGCGCTGTCGCCCGAGCTGGCCCGCAGGATCCACGACTGGCCGACGATGTACTACTTCAGCCCGCGCCGCGCCAACCTGCTGCGCCCATTCGCCGGCCTGCTGCGCGGACGGGTGCTGGAGATCGGCGCCGGCTGCGGCGCGGTCACCCGCTACCTGGGCGAGACCGCGGCCGAGGTCGTGGCGCTGGAGCCCTCGGCGCAGCGCGCACGGGTGGCCGCGGCGCGCTGCCGCGGGCTGGCGTCGGTGAAGGTGGTGGTGGACGAGCTGGAATCGTTCGCCCGGACCGGCGAGACCTTCGACGCGATCACCCTCATTGGCGTGCTCGAGTACGCCCACCGCTTCTGCGAGCGCCCGGACGCGGCGCTGCACTGGCTGCGGCTGGCCAGGGGCATGCTGCGCCCGGGCGGCGCGCTGCTGCTGGCCATCGAGAACAAGCTGGGCCTGAAGTACTTCGCCGGTGCGCCCGAGGACCACCTGGGCCGGCCCATGCTCGGCATCGGCGACCTGTACGAGGCCCATGGCCCGCGCACCTGGGGCCGCGCCGAACTGGAGGCGATGCTGCACCAGGCCGGTTTCGCGCGCACCGGCTTCGCCGTGCCGCTGCCGGACTACAAGCTGCCCAGCTCGGTGTTGCTGTCCGAGGGCGACGACGCCATGCCCGGGTTCGACGGCGGCGCGGCGCTGGCCGAGGCATCGGTCGCGCGCGACGCCAGCCTGGAGGGCCTGCCCCTGTTCCCGCTCGACCGCACCTGGCGGGTGCTGGCCGAGAACGGCCTGCTGGTGGACATGGCCAATTCGTTCCTCGTGGTGGCCCGGGTCGACGCCCAGGGGCATGTGTACGGCGACGACAACGCCGACCGATCCGCGTACCACTATTCGGTCGACCGCCGCCCGGCCTACTGCAAGGAGGCGGCCTTCGTCCGCGCAGCGGAAGGCCCGATGGTGGTGCGCCGCGCGCTGGCCCCGGACGCCGGTGAGGACGGCGCGCCGTTGCGCTTCCACCCGGCCAGCGAGCCGTACGTGGCCGGCGAAGCGTGGAGCTCTTCGCTCTACCGGCGGCTGCGGCGCGACGGTTGGCGCGCGGCGGACTGCGGCGACTGGCTGCAAGGCTGGATGGAGCAGGTATGCGCATCCGCCGGCGTGGCCGGCAGCAGCGCCGCGCACTGGAATGCCGACCTGGTGCTGCCCGGCAGCAGCATCGACCTGCTCCCGCACAACCTGATCCTGGCCGGCGACGGCACGGCGCGCTTCATCGACCATGAATGGGCGCGCGAGGGTGGGGTGCCGCTCGGCTACCTCGTGTTCCGTGGCCTGTTCGAGACCCTGTCCGCCTGCCCGCCGGTGGCGCGGCCGCACGACGAGGGCGAGCTTTCGTTCCTGGCCTTCATCACCCGGTTGATGGCCACCGCCGGCGCGGGCTTCGAACTTTCCGCGCAGCGGCTGCAGGCCTACCTGGAGCTGGAGTCCGGCTTCCAGCGCGCCGTGGCCGGCCGCGAGGGCACCACGCGCGCGGAACTGGAGGCGGCGCGGTTGCACCGCGCGCCGTTCGCGACGGTGGAGGGCGCCGCCGGCGCCGCGGTCGAACGCGCCCTTGCCCAGGGCGCCGACCTGGAACACCTGCGCTGCGTCTATGCCCAGCTGGAAGCCGACCACGAGAAGGTCGCAGCCTGGGCGCACTCGCTGGACAAAGCGCTGGCCGACAGGGAGCGCGAGCTCCAGGGCAGCGGGGAACTGCGGCACCACGCGGAAGAGCTGGAGGCCGGCAACCGCGAGCTGCAAGCGCGGACCACCAAGCTGCAGGCGCGGCTGGACGAGGCGCAGGTGCGTGCCGCCGAGCTGCAGGCGCGTGCCGCGGAACTGCAGGCGCGCAGCTGCGATGCCGAACAGCACCTGCAGCGCGTGCGCGAGCTGGAGCAGCAGCTGGCGGTGATCACCCGCTCGCGCTCCTGGCGCATCACCAGGCCGCTGCGCCTGGCCGGGCGCTTGCTGCATGGCGACTGGGACTCCGTGGCTGCCTCCCTGCGCGGCCGCGGCCTGGCTTCGCATCCGCTGCTGGCGCCGCTGGCCGCTCCCGCCCGCCGCTGGCTGCAGGCCAGGCTCGAGCGCCAGCGCGCCTCCGCCTTCGTGGTTCCCGCCGTCAAGGACGTGGAGCGCCTGCTCGACGGCCTGGTGGTGCCGCAGTTCGAGGCGCCCAGGGTCTCGGTGGTGATCCCGGCCTACGGCAACCTGGGCTACACCGCCGCGGCGGTGCGCTCGATCGTCGAGTCGGCGCCGCGCGTGCCCTACGAGATCATCGTCGCCGAGGACGCCTCCGGCGACACCGAGATCGGACGCCTGGCCGGGGTGCCGGGGCTGCGCTACCACGAGCATCCGCAGAACCTCGGTTTCATCCGTTCCTGCAACGCCGCGGCCGAACTGGCGCGCGGCGAGTACGTGTGCTTCCTCAACAACGACACCCAGGTGATGCCCGGCTGGCTGGACGGCCTGCTGGACGTGTTCGCCGACCATCCGGACGCCGGCATGGCCGGCTCGCGCCTGGTGTACCCCGATGGCCGCCTGCAGGAGGCCGGCGGCATCGTCTGGCGCGACGGCTCGGCCTGGAACTACGGCCGCCTGCGCGACCCGGGCGAGCACGAGTTCAACTATGTGCGCCCGGCCGACTACTGCTCCGGCGCGAGCATCCTGTTGCCGCTGGCCCTGTTCCGCGAGCTGGGCGGGTTCGACGAGCACTATTGCCCGGCGTACTGCGAGGACTCGGACCTGGCGTTCAAGGTGCGGCAGTCCGGGCGCGAGGTCTACTACACCCCGTTCTCCACCGTGGTGCACTTCGAGGGCATCTCCCACGGCACCGACACCTCCGGTGGCGTGAAGGCCTACCAGGTCGCCAACCAGGAGAAGCTGCGCCGGCGCTGGGAGGCGGAACTGGCGGCGCACTACCCCAACGGCGAGCAGGTGATGCGGGCGCGCGACCGCGCCTGGGGCCGCAAGGTCGTGCTGATCGTCGACCACTACGTGCCGCAGCCGGACCGCGACGCCGGCTCGCGCACGATGGTGGCCTTCATCGATTCCCTGCTGGCCGCCGGCTGGGTGGTCAAGTTCTGGCCGGACAACCTGCACCAGGATCCGGTGTATACGCCGCCGCTGCAGCGGCGCGGGGTGGAGGTGATCTACGGCAGCCGGCGCATGGGCGGCTTCGCCGACTACCTGCGCGAGTGCGGGGCCGGGCTGGACGCGGTGCTGCTGTCGCGGCCGCACATCTCGCTGCCCTACCTGCAGGCGCTGCGCAAGCAGGCGCCGGGGGTGCCGGTGGCCTATTACGGGCACGACCTGCATTTCCGCCGCCTGGCGCGCGAGGCGGACGTGGCCGGGCGCGATGACCTGCGCCACGAGGCGCGCCGCATCGAGGCGCTGGAACGGCAACTGTGGCAGGGGGCGGACATCGTCCTCTACCCGTCGCAGGAGGAGGCCGACGAGGTCGCGGCGCTGGCGCCCGGAACCCCGGTCCGCGCCATCTCGCCGTATGCCTTCGACCACTTCGTCGACGACGCCGAGCCGGACGGGCGTTCGGGGCTGGTGTTCGTCGCCGGCTTCGCGCATTCGCCCAACGTCGACGCCGCGCTGTGGCTGGTCCAGGAAGTGATGCCGCGGCTGTGGCGCGAACATCCGCAGCTGACGCTGTCGCTGGTCGGCTCCAATCCCACCGACGTGGTCAAGGGCCTGGCCGGGCGCCAGGTCGAGGTCACCGGCTACGTGAGCGACGCCGAACTTTGCCGCCGCTACCGCCAGGCGCGGGTGGCGGTGGTGCCGCTGCGCTACGGCGCCGGGGTGAAGGGCAAGGTGGTGGAGGCGCTGCAGAACGGATTGCCGCTGGCGACGACCTCCGTGGGTGCCCAGGGCCTGCCGGGCCTGGAACAGGTGGCCGCCGTGGCCGACGACGCCGTGGAACTGGCCGAGGCCATCGCCCGCCTGCTGGCCGACGACGGCCTGTGGCGCCGGCGCTCGCGCGAGGGCGCGCGCCTGGCCCGTTCGCTGTTCTCGCGCCAGGCGCTGACCGCGCAGCTGCTGGACGCGCTTTCGACCAATCGCGACAAGGAAAACCGGGCATGATCATCCGTTCCCGCGCGCCGCTGCGCCTGGGCCTGGCCGGCGGTGGCACCGACGTCTCGCCGTACAGCGAGCAGCACGGTGGTTTCGTCATGAACGTCACCATCGACAAGTTCGCGTACGCCACCCTCGACCGTTCCCCGACCGGCAAGCTCGAACTGCATGCGCTCGACGCCGGTTCGGTGCAGGTGCTCGACCCGGAGGAGGTGGACCGCTCGCCGGGCCCGCAGCAGCTGATGCGCGGCGTGTACCTGCACGTGGCCGACCGCCTGCTCGGCGGGCGCCGCCCGGCGCTGCGCATCCGCGCGCATTCGGACGCCCCGCCCGGATCCGGCCTGGGCTCGTCCTCGACCATGGTCGTGGCCCTGGTCACCGCGTTCAACGAGTATTTCAGCCTGGCCCTGGGCGAGTACGAGATCGCGCAGATCGCCTATGACATCGAGCGCAAGGACCTGGCCCTGGCCGGCGGCAAGCAGGACCAGTACGCGGCGGCGTTCGGTGGCTTCAACTTCATGGAGTTCTACGCCGGCGACCGGGTCATCGTGAACCCGCTGCGGATCAAGGAATGGATCTGGAACGAGCTGGAGGCCAGCCTGGTGCTGTACTTCACCGGCGTGTCGCGGGCCTCGGCCAAGATCATCGACGAGCAGTCGCGCAACATCCGGGAGGGCCGCACCGATTCGCTGGAGGCGATGCACCGGCTCAAGCAGGAGGCGGTGCAGATGAAGGAGGCGCTGCTGCGCGGCGACCTGGCGCGCTTCGCCCAGGTCATGCAGTCCGGCTGGGAAGCCAAGAAGCAGAGCGCATCCAGCATCACCAACCCGATGATCGACGAACTGGAGGCGCTGGCCTTCGCCAACGGCGCCCTCGCCACCAAGGTCTCCGGCGCCGGCGGCGGCGGCTTCATGATGTTCGTGTGCGACCCGGCCGAACGCGTGCGCCTGGTGCGCGCGCTGTCCGGCGCCGGCGGCACCGTCTACGACACCCACTTCACTCCGCACGGAGCGTCCTCATGGAAAATCGGTTGAATACCTTCGTCCAGGCGGAGTTCGACAAGACCCTGGCCAACTTCAACGCGATGGCCGCCGACGCGCGGCTGCGCGAGCAGATCGCGCAGGCGGTGCGGCTGTGCGTCGACGCCCTGCGCGCAGGCAGGAAGCTGCTGTTCGCCGGCAACGGCGGCAGCGCCGCCGACGCCCAGCACTGGGCCGGCGAACTGGTCAGCCGCTTCTACTACGACCGCCCGGGCCTGCCGGCGATCGCGCTGACCACCGACACCTCGATCCTCACCGCGATCGGCAACGACTACGGCTACGACTACACCTTCGCCCGCCAGGTCGAGGCGCTGGGCCAGGAGGGCGACGTGTTCATCGCCATCTCCACCTCCGGGCGCTCGAAGAACATCCTGCGCGCGCTCGACGCGGCCGAGGCCAAGGGCGTGAAGGTGATCGGCTTCACTGGCGCGGGCGGCGGCGACATGGCCGGCCGTTGCGACGTCTGCTTCCAGGTCCCATCGAACGAGACCCCGCGCATCCAGGAAGGCCACGAGTTCATCGGCCACCTGCTGTGCGCCCTGATCGAGTCGGAGATCTTCCCCAAAGATGGCCGCTGAGGAAGCGATCGTCCTGGTCGGCGGCCTCGGCACGCGCCTGCGTGCGGTGGTCAGCGACGTGCCCAAGCCGCTGGCCCCGGTGGCCGGCCGCCCGTTCCTGGCCTGGCTGCTGGACGCCTATGCGGCGGCCGGGCTGCGCCGGGTGATCCTCGCCACGGGCTATCGCGCCGCGCAGGTCGAGGACGCGGTCGGGCGCCGCTGGCAGGGCATGGAGATCGCCTATTCGGTGGAGGACGCGCCGCTGGGCACCGGCGGCGCCATCCGCCAAGCGCTGGCCCTGGCCCAGGGCGACGGCGTGCACCTGGCCAATGGCGACACCTTCCTGCGCTACGACCCGGCCGCGCTGGAAGCGGCCACCCGCGGGCACGGCTGCGCGCTGGGCATCGCCCTGGCGGCGGTGGACGACGTAGGGCGCTACGGCGCGGTCGAAGTGGCCGGCGGGCGCGTGGTCGGCTTCCGCGAGAAGGGTGGCGCCGGGCCTGGCCTGATCAACGCCGGCAGCTATTTCCTGGACGCGGCCGCGTTCGCGCGGCTGCCCGCGCCGCAGGGCGCCTGGTCGTTCGAGGAGCTGGTGCTGCGGCCATGGAGCGAGTCCGGCCAGGTGGCCGCGTTCGAGCGCACCGCGGATTTCATCGACATCGGCGTGCCGGAGGACTACGTCCGCGCCCAGCACCTGTTCCGGGAAGGCGCGGCGTGAGCGGGGTCCGCGAGCCCGTGGTGACGGTGCCGCCGGAAGCGGCGGGGCTGGTCGGTGGCGGGCCGCACCGGGCGCTGTTCCTGGACCGCGACGGCGTGGTCAACGTCGACCACGGCTACGTGCATACCCCCGGGCGCACCGAGTGGGTCCCCGGGATCTTCGAGCTGGCGCGCGCCGCGCGCGCGGCCGGCTACGTGCTCGTGGTGGCCACCAACCAGGCCGGCATCGCCCGCGGCTACTACGACGAGGAGCAGTTCCGCGCCTACACGCGCTGGGTGCACGCGCGCTTCGCCGAGGAGGGCGCGCCGCTGCTGGCGACCTATTACTGCCCGCACCACCCGGAGGCGGGGCAGGGCGCGTACAAGGTGGCCTGCGCCTGCCGCAAGCCGGAGCCGGGGATGCTGCTGGAGGCCATTGGCCGGCACGGGCTGGATCCGGCCGGGTCGGTGATGGTCGGCGACACGCCCAAGGACATGGAGGCGGCCGCGGCTGCGGGGGTCGTCCGCCGGTTCCTGCTGTGCGGCCCCGGGGCGGAGCCGGGCGAGCGTGCGGCGGGGATCGCGGTCGCCAGCCTGGACGAGGTTGCCAGGACGCTGGTGGCCGGCGCCGGGGAGGCCGCTCCGGCGGCCGGCCGTCACGGTTCGCGCGCGCCGCTGGCGTGAAAGCTTGAAGTGCATGGGCAATGCCCGGATCATCGGCGCCCGATGCGGCCGGTCGTCGCCAGGCACGGGCCCGGCGGACCGCGCGACGCAAAGCGGCTTGCCATCCATGGATCCGCCGACAGTGCCGGTGGAGTAACGAGGTTCGAATTGCCTGCGGGAATCCCGCGGGTCTTTTCCTGAAAGGCGAGTCCGGTAACACATGATGCGAACTGCCATCGTTGGCACCCTGGCGGTGCTGGCCCTCCCGCTCCTGTCCGCCTGCGGGCGGATCGAGCCGGTGCAGGACGGCGTGCCCCCCCATCCGACCTCGGTGGAGAACGAGGATGCCGTGCTCAGCGTCGAGCCCGGCGCCGTCGGCGCCTGCGAGGGCCAGCGGGTCGCGGCGCGGATCGCGTGGAAGGTGAAGGATCCGGCGGTGCAGTCGGTCCTGGTCCAGGTGCGCGGCGACGATGGCGGGCGCAAGGTGTTCGCCTCAGGCGCGGCGCAGGGCGAGGCGGAAACCGGGCAGTGGGTCGCCGGGGGCACGCGCTTCCATCTGGTCGATGCCGACAGCCGCCGGGACCTCGCCGCCTTCGAGGTCGCGGGCCTGGCCTGCCTCGGACCGACTGACGGAGCAATGGAATGAACCAGCAGGTGTTGCGGTCCGGCCTGCGCGGGGGGGCGGAGTTCCTCCTCGTGCTGTTCTTCGTGGTCGTCGGCTATGCCGCATGGCGGAAGGGCCTGTTCCCGGCCAGCGCCAATGGCTACCTCGGTGGCTACCTGCAGGCGGCGCTCGCCGCCGCGGCCGGGGCACTGCTCGTCAACCTCGTGGCCGCCCGTTCCGGGCGCCCGGGCGGGGCAGCGCTGGTGCTCGGCTTCCTCGCGGTGCTGGGCGTGGCCTACTACTGCGGGCTTTCCGCGCTTGCCGCGGCGGCCCTGCTGCTGGCCGTGTCCTGGGGCGTCGGCAGCCTGTTCCACACCGGCTCCGGGTCCGATCCCTGGCTGACCAGCCTGGTCGGCCTCGCGGTGGTCGCGGCGGTGGTCGGCTGGCTGCTGCCGTTCCAGGTGCACGACGGCCGCATCCACCTGGCCGCGGCGGTGCTGCTGGTCGCCTGGCGCCGGGAAGCGGTCCTCGAGCAGGCCCGTGCGGTGGCTGCCGGGTTCGGCCAGCTGCGCCGCCAGCACCCGTGGTGGAGCTCGCTGCTGGCGGGCGTCGCCGGCTTCGCCTCGATCGCGCTGTGGTTGCCGAGCCTCAACTACGACGACAACGCCGCCCACCTGGGCATGGTCGGCCAGCTGCTGGAGGGCGGCTATTACCGGCTGGACGTCTCCAGCCAGGTCTGGGCGGTCGCGCCCTGGGCCAACAACGTCCTGCATTCCCTCGCCGCCCTGCTGGCGGGCCAGGAGTCGCGGGCCTCGATGGGCCTGCTGTGGCTGTTGCTCGGCATCTCCGGCGCCTACCGCCTGGCCCTGGCGCTGGACGGGCGCCGCGAGGTCGCGCTGGCCGCGGCGGCGGTATTCGCCTCGCACCCGCTGACGGTTTATTTCGGCTCGACCATGCAGGTCGACGGCTGCGTGGCCGCGGTGGTGCTGCACCTGGCGGCGCTGCTCGCCGGCAGGTGCGACCTGTCGCGCGGCGCGCTGGCGATCGGCGCGCTGTTCGGCCTGCTGGCCGGGCTGAAGGCGTCGAACGTGGTCTATGCCCTGCCGGCGCTGGCCTGGATCGGCTGGCAGGCGCTGCGGCACCGGCAGTGGTGGGGGCTGGCCAGGCTGGTGGTCGCCGCCAGCGTGGTGGGCGGGAGCAGCTATTTCTACGCTTTGCTCGTCACCGGCAACCCGGTGTTCCCGCTGTTCAACTCGATCTTCCAGTCGCCGTACATGCCGCCGGTCGACTTCCTCGATGCGCGCTGGCGCGCGGGCATCGACGCCTCGCTCCTGTGGGACCTGACCTTCCACAGCCCGCGCTTCGGCGAGCACGCCCCCGGTGCGGCCGGACTGGCGTTCCTGGTGCTGCTGCCGGGTTGCATCTACGCCATGTCCTGCTCGCGTGCCGCCTGCGCCGTGGGCCTGTGGGCGCTGGCCTCCGGCCTGCTGCTGTTCGCCCAGCTGCAGTACCTGCGCTACGTCTTCCCGGCGCTGGCCCTGCTGGGCACGGTCGGCGTGGTGGGCGCCGCCGGCTGCCTCCGCCGGGCCGGCTTCGCGGCCGGCATCCCGCTGCTGGCCGCGGCCAACCTGGCGCTGGTGCCCACCACGATCTGGATCTTCAAGGAGAACCCGTGGCAGGCGCTGCTGCTCGAGGGCAGGGGCGCCAGGACGCAGCTGGTCGCGGAGATGATCCCGCAGCGCGCGCTGATCGAGCGCTACTTGGCGCGGGATCCGGATACCTGCGTGCTCAATTCCGACACCAGCGCGCCGTTCGTCGCCGGCGGCAAGGGGCGCGCGCACTCGATGGCCTGGTACGACCAGCGCCTGAAGCTGGCCAAGGAGTGGGCCGACGAGGACCCCAGTGGCGAACGCTGGCGCGAAGTGCTCAGGGCCACCGGCACCTCCGGCATCGTGGTGCCGGCCGAGGCCAGTCCCGGCCAGCGCGCGGCGATGCAGGCACTGGGCTACGTCCCGGTCGACCGGGAGCGCGGGGTCGAACTGTGGTCGCTGCCCGGCAACCGCCAGGGCGAATGCCGCCTCGGCGCAGTACGCGACCAGGCCAGGCGGATCCTCCAGAGGAACAACCGATGAAACCGACCGATTCCTCGCCGCCCAGCGTGGCGGTGGTGATCCCCAGCTACAAGGTGACGCGCCATATCCTGCAGGTCATCGCCGCGATCGACAACGACGTCGACCACATCATCGTCGTCGACGATGCCTGCCCGGAGGGGTCCGGCAAGCTGGTGGAATCTGGCTGCAGCGACCCGCGGGTGTGCGTGGTCTACCACGCGCAGAACCAGGGCGTGGGCGGCGCGGTCCTGACCGGCTACCAGCGCGCGCTGGAGCTGGGCGCGGACATCATCGTCAAGATCGACGGCGACGGGCAGATGGATCCGGCGCTGCTGCCCAACTTCGTCGCCCCGATCGCCGCGCTGGAGGCCGACTACACCAAGGGCAACCGCTTCTACGACCTGCGCAACATCGGCCGGATGCCCGCGATCCGGCTGTTCGGCAACGCGGTGCTGTCGTTCATGGCCAAGGTCTCCACCGGCTACTGGGACCTGTTCGACCCGACCAACGGCTACACTGCCATTTCCGCCCGGGTCGCGGCGCTGCTGCCGTTCGAGCGGATCAGCCGCCGCTATTTCTTCGAGACCGACCTGCTGTTCCGGCTCGGGACCTTCCGCGCGGTCGTGGTCGACATCCCGATGGACGCCCGCTACGGCGACGAGGTGAGCAACCTCAGGATCGGCAAGGTGCTCACCGAGTTCCTGCTCAAGCACGGCCGCAACTTCTTCAAGCGGGTGTTCTACAGCTACTTCCTGCGCGACATGTCGCTGGCGTCGCTGGAGCTGCTGGCCGGCTGCGCGCTGGTGCTGTTCGGCGCCGTGTTCGGCCTCTACCACTGGGGGCTGTCGGTCTCGACCGGCGCGCCCGCCAGTACCGGCACCGTGATGCTGGCCGCCCTCCCGCTGCTGGTCGGCCTGCAGCTGCTGCTGGCATTCCTGGCCTATGACATCGCCTCCGTGCCGCGCAAGGTACTGAGCGGCCGCCTGGGGCGCAGGTTGCGCGGCCACTAGCCCGGCGCAGTGGACCTCCCGCCGCCCCGGTCCGTGCCGTGGCGGCTCCGGCGCCCGGGTTTTGCCGGGATTGGCCGTTCCCGGCCCTTTCCCGGCAGCGCCGGCGCCGGGTGCTAGACTGCCCCCTGCCAGTTGTCAGCCCCGGGGGGGCGGTAGCTGGATCCGTCGGCCCTCGCCGACGGGTCCGGGAGGGGCAAGTGGAAAGATTCCCGACATCGGAAATCGCGGTCCGGCGCCAGCCGGATGGCCCGGTGGCATGAGGCAGGCGTTGCCTGTTGCGGTCCCGGCAAGCGACGCGTGGCAGGGGCGGGTACCCCGGCACTGGCTGTGCGCGTGCCTCGGGTTAGTGCTGTACGTGCCGCTGCTGTGGGGCATGGACCGCTGGGTCCTGGGCGTGGCGGCCAGCGCCTATCGCACCCCGGCGGCGATGCTGCTCAACGCCGCGGTCGCGGTGCCGTTCGTGCTGGTGCTGTGGAGCCTGAGCCGGCGCCTGCTGTCCTCGCTGCTGCTGGTCCTGCTGCTGCAGGTGCTGTTGTACAAGGTGTCGGCGGTGAAGCTGCAGGTGCTGGGCGCGCCGCTGGCGCTGCAGGACTTCTATTTCCTGACCAGCTTCAACCGCGCCAGCCTGGAGCTGCTCGGCTCCTACCTCGAGGATGCCGCGGCCGTCTGGGCCTGGACCGGCGGCGGGGCCTTGCTGCTGGCCCTGGCCTTCTGGGCCGAGCGGCCGTGGATGGGCCGCGCCCGCCTGGCCAGGGTGGTGGTCTTCGGCGCCGGCGCGGCGCTGGTGGCCGCGCTGTACCTGGCAGCCTGGCCATGGACCGCGTTCTATACCCGGGACGCCGTGCGGCCCTCGCCGCTGGGGCCGGGGCCGGGCGCACTCCACGCCGGGCTGATGAGCAGCCTGGTGTTCAAGCACCTGGACCTTTCCAACGCCGTGCATGCGGTGGACGAGGCGGCTTTGCGCGCGCTGCTGGAGGCCACCGCTGAGGAGCGCGCGGGCATCGTGCCGGCGCAGGCCGGCGCGGAGGCATTGCCGGACATCGTGGTGATCCTCAGCGAGTCGTTCATGGATCCGCGGATCCTGGCCGGCATGGACCAGGTCGCCGACCCGATTCCCGCCACCCGCGCGCTGCTGGAGCGGGGCGCGGGCGGGCCGATGCGGGTGCCGACCTACGGTGGCGGCACCGTGCGCACCGAGTTCGAGGTGCTGACCGGGATGCCGGTCAGCGCCTTCCCCTCGGTGATGTATCCCTACGTGGACATGGCCAGGCCGCGGATGCCCGGACTGCCTGCATTGCTGCGCGACCTCGGCTACGCCACGGTGGCGGTGCACGGCAATTCCGGCGCGTTCTGGAACCGCACCGATACCTTCCGCGCCATGGGCATCCAGCGCTTCCTGACCGAGAAGGCATTCCGCGGGCAGGGCGTGCGCGACGGCGTCTGGTACTCCGACGCCTCGATGACCGACCTGGTGCTGCAGGAGCTTGAGGCGGCCGACGCGCCGCTGTTCGTGGCGGCCATCAGCATCGAGAACCACGGCCCTTACGAAAGCGAGGCCCCGGTTCGCGATGCCGCCGCCAAGGAGGCGGTGCCGGTGCCCGACGTCCTGCCGGCGCGCGCTGCCGGCAGCCTGCGCAACTACCTCTACCACCTGGGCAACGCCGACCGCGAACTGGAGCGCCTGCTACGGCGGATGGAGCAGCGCGGGCGTCCGTTCGTGGTGGTGTTCTTCGGCGACCACCTGCCGGCCCTGCCGGAGGTCTACAACACCTTGCAGTTCGCCGACGGCGGCCAGGCGGAGGAGCAGATGGTGCCGTGGCTGGTCGTGGGCGACGGCGGGCGCCGGGCCGGGGCGCGGCCGTTGCACTCCTGGGAGCTGGCGGCCGAAGCGCTGGAAGTGGCCGGGCTGGCCGGGGACCCGTACTTCGACCTGGTGCGGGTGGCTGGGCGCAGGTTGGCCGCGCTGCCGCCCGATTCGCCGGAGGCGGATGAACTGCGCCGCGGCGTGGAGGCCGCGGCGGTGGCGCGCATGCAGGGCCGGTTCGAGGAGTTCCTGCGATGAGCGCGCGCCTGCGTGGCTGCATCGGCGGGGCGTTGCTGGCCGCTGCGACGGCGGCCGCGGCCTGGCTCAACGTCGACCATGGCAGCGCGCGGCTGGTGCTGGAGCCCGGCCGGGTCGGCGCCTGCACCACGCCGGCGGCCACCGCGGTGGAGTGGGACGCCGGCAAGGCCGGCGAGGGAGGCGTGCGGCTGGAGGTCAACAACCTCGGCAAGCCGCCCAAGCTGTGGGTGCTGGAGGGCCCGCGCGGCCGCGCCGAGGCCGGGGCCTGGGCGCACGACGGCTACACAGTGACCCTGCGGACCGCCGGCGGCCGCCTGCTTGCCCGGCGCACCCTGGCCACCGAACCGTGCAGCCCGTAGGCCCGGGTGCGGCCCTCAGAGGGCCGCTTCCAGCTCCGGCAGGATGGTGAAGAGGTCACCCACCAGGCCGATGTCGGCGATCTCGAAGATCGGCGCTTCCGGGTCCTTGTTGATGGCCACGATGGTGCCGGCGTCCTTGATGCCGGTCAGGTGCTGGATCGCGCCGGAAATGCCGATGGCCACGTACAGCTCCGGGGCGATGATCTTGCCGGTCTGGCCGACCTGCATCTCGTTCGGGCAGTAGCCGGCGTCCACCGCCGCGCGCGAGGCGCCCACCGCCGCGCCGAGCTTGTCGGCCAGCGAGTAGATGTGGCGGAAGTTCTCCTCCGAGCCGACGCCGCGGCCGCCGGAGACGACCCGGCGCGCGGACTGCAGGTCCGGGCGGTCGGAAGCACCGGCGGCCAGGCCCACGTAGCGGGTATGCGAGGGCAGGGCGGCCTCGACCTGCACCGCCTCCACCGGGGCGCTGTTGCCGCCGGCGGCCTGCGGCCAGGAGGCGGTGCGTACGGTGGCGACCACGACCTGCCCGGCCGGGGCCTCGACGGTGACGATGGCGTTGCCGGCGTAGATCGGGCGCTTGAAGGTGTACTCGCCCTCCACCGCCATCAGGTCGGAGACCTGGTTGACGCCCAGCAGGGCGGCGACCACCGGCATCAGGTCCTTGCCGAAGGTGGTCGAGGGGCCGAACACGTGGCTGTAGCCGGCGGCCAGCTTCGCCACCTGCGGGCCCAGCACCTGGGCGATGGCCTGGGCATTGGCCGGGTTGGCCACGGCGAGCACGCGGGTCACGCCGGCGATCTGCGCGGCCTCGGCCGCGACCGCCGCAGGGTCGGCGGCCAGCACGAGCACGTCGATGGCCTCCGGGTTCAGCGCCTGTGCGGCGCTGACGGTGCGCGCGGTGGCGGGGTTGAGCTTGCCGTCCAGGTGTTCGGCGACGACGAGGATCTTGGACATTGGAGCGTTCTCCGGAATCAGGGGGCCGCACGGCGCGGGGCGCCCGGCGCGGCCGGGAGGATCAGAGCAGGCCCTTGGCCTTGAGCGTGGCGACCAGTTCGGCCGCGTCCTTGACCATCACGCCGCGGCTGCGCTTGGGCGGCGGGGCGTAGGCGGTGGTCTTCAGCTCCGGGCCGGCGTCCACGCCGAGGTCGGCCAGCTGCAGGGTCTCCAGCGGCTTGCTCTTGGCCTTCATGATGTCCGGCAGCTTGATGAAGCGCGGTTCGTTCAGGCGCAGGTCGGTGGTCACCACCGCCGGCAGGTCCACTTCCAGGGTCTCCAGGCCGGCGTCGACCTCGCGGGTCACCGTGGCCTTGCCATCGGCCACTTCCAGCTTGCTGGCGAAGGTGGCCTGCGGGCGGCCCCACAGGGTGGCCAGCATCTGGCCGGTCTGGTTGGCGTCGTCGTCGATCGCCTGCTTGCCCAGGATCACCAGGTCCGGCTGCTCCTTCTCCACCAGCTTCAGCAGGGTGCGGGCGGCCGCCAGCGGCTGCACCGGCTGGTCGGTGACCACGTGGATGGCGCGGTTGGCGCCCATCGCCAGGCCGTTGCGCAGGTGCGCCTGGGCGTCGGCCGGAGCGATCGTGGCCACCACCACCTCGGTGGCGATGCCCTTGTCGCGCAGGCGCAGGGCCTCCTCGAGCGCGATCTCGTCGAACGGGTTGGGCGAGAGCTTGACGCCCTCGGTCACCACGCCGGAGCCGTCCGGCTTGACCTGGATGCGGACGTTGTAGTCCACCACGCGCTTGTAGGCGACGAGGATCTTCATCGTTTGCGGAATCCTTGAGCTGGAACGGGAACGGCCCGGTTCGCGGCGGCCAATCCGGGGCGGAGTCACCGATTCTACCGGGCCCGGGGCCACCATGCGATCACGTATGGTGGCCGGGCGGCCCGCTCCGATCCACCTGAACAGCTCCGATTCAAGGGGCATCGGTATGCTTGCCGGCTCGGGCGCGAAAAGCGCCAATGAACAGGAGAATCGGCTTGGCCACTTGGCTCGTCACCGGCGGTGCCGGTTTCATCGGCGGCAATTTCGTCCTGGAGGCCGTGGCCCGCGGGGTGCGGGTGGTCAACCTGGACGCGCTGACCTACGCCGGCAACCTCGACACCCTGGCCTCGCTGCAGGGCAA
>NZ_AZNZ01000008.1 GCF_000510725.1 Pseudoxanthomonas sp. J31 | reverse complement strand
GGTAGACCACGAACTCGGCCGAGGAGGTGGCGATGCCCGAGCCCCAGGCCGAGACGATGAAGAACACCGCCGCCCACAGCTGCATGGTGCGCCGGCCGTAGCGGTCGGCCAGGGTGCCGGCGAACCAGGCGCCCACCGCGCAGCCCAGCAGCATCGAGGCCACGTTGAAGCCGGTCACCGCCGCGTCGGACTNGAANGCCGCNNNCAGGCCGTCGACCGTGCCGTTGATCACGCCGCTGTCGTAGCCGAACAGGAAGCCACCGATGGTGGCCACCAGGCTGATCAGGATGATGAAGAAGGTGTTCTCGTTGCCGGCCTCGGCTTGCGCCGCGCCAGGTGCCGTGTTGCCAATGCCCGCCATCCGCGGTCCCTCCAGTAAGTGCTGGGCGCCGGGCGGGGCCCGGCGTGTCGTTTGTCGCGAGGCTCAGCCCAGGCTCACCAGCCGTGCGCCCCCGGGCCCCACCTCCGCCGCCTCACCCGGCTGCAACTCCAGTTCCAGCGGCTGCCCCCGGTATTCGAGCCGGAAGCGGCCGCCACGATGGGCCTGGAGCCTGGCCTTGCGCAACCGGCCCGCGTCCCATTCCAGCGCGACCTCGGCCGCGCCGCGGACGCGCAGGCCGGACACTCTACCGCGTGGCCAGGCCCGTGGCAGCGCCGGTAGCAGGAAAACCGTCCCGCCCCAGCTCTGCAGCAGCATCTCGGTGATGCCGGCCGTGCCGCCGAAGTTGCCGTCGATCTGGAACGGCGGGTGCGCGTCGAACAGGTTGGGATAGGTGCGCGCGGGACTGAGCAGCATGCCCAGCACCTTGTACGCGCGCTCGGCGTCGCGCAGCCGCGCCCAAAGGTTCAGGCGCCAGCCGATGCCCCAGCCGGTGGCCTCGTCGCCGCGCAGCTCCAGCGAACGCCGCGCCGCGGCCGCCAGCGCCGGGGTATCGCGCACGTTGACCTGGCTGGACGGATGCAGGGCGTAGAGGTGGGAGACGTGGCGGTGGTCCGGCTCCGGCGCTTCCATGTCCCAGTCCTCCTGCCATTCCTGCAGCTGCCCCGCCTTGCCGATGCGGTGCGGCGGCAGGCGTTCGCGCAGGTGCGCCAGGCGCGCGGCCAGGTCGGCGTCCACGCCCAGCATCCCGGCGATGGCGATGCAGCGGTCGAACAGGTCGCGCAGGATCTGCGCGTCCATGGACGGGCCGGCGCACAGGCTGGCGCCATGCGGATGCGGATTCTCCGGCGACAGCGAGGGCGCGGTGACCATCGCTCCGGTCCGCGGGTCCTCCACCAGGGTCGCGGCGAAGAACTCGGCCGCGCCGCGGAACAGCGGCCATACCTGCTCCAGGTAGCCCGGCTCGCGGCCGTAGTCCCAGCGGTCCCACAGGTGCTGCAGCAGCCAGGCCCCGCCCAACGGCCACAGCCCCCACTGCGCGCCGTCGATCGGTGCGGCCTGGCGCCACAGGTCGGTGTTGTGGTGCGCCACCCAGCCCGGCGCGCCGTACATGCGCCGGGCCACGTCCGCGCCGGTCTGCGCCAGCTCGGCGACCATGCGCTGCAGCGGCTCCACGCATTCCGGCAGCGCGTTGGCCTCGGCCGGCCAGTAGTTCATCTGCGTGTTGATGTTGATCGTGTACTTGCTCTCCCACGGCGGGGCGAGCAGGTCGTTCCAGATGCCCTGCAGGTTGGCCGGCTGGGTGCCCGGGCGCGAGCTGCAGATCAGCAGGTAGCGGCCGAACTGGTGGTACAGCGCCGCCAGTTCCGGGTCGTTGTCCTCGGCGAAGCGGGCCACGCGCTCGTCGGTGGGCAGTGCCGCCAGCTCCCCTGCGCTGCGCCCCAGGTCTATGGCCACGCGCCGGAACAGGCGCTGGTGCCCGGCCTCGTGCGCGGCCAGCAATGCATCCCACGGCTTGCGCGCCGCCGCATCGAGCTGCGCGCGGGTGATCGCCTCCGGGTCGCCACCAATGTCGTCGTAGCGGCGGAAGCTGGTGGCGGCCGCCAGCAACAGCACCACCTCGTCGGCCCCGTCGACCTCGATGCGCTCGCCACGCCGGCGCAACCTGCCGCCGCTGGCCAGCACCTTCAGCCGCGCAGCGAAGCGCAGGCCACCCTCGATGCCGAAGGCGTCGCCATTGCGCCCGCGCAGCAGCAGGCCGTCGCCGCCGTCATGCACCGCTTCGGCCTCGGCGTGGTCGCTGTCCAGGCCGATGCGCACCCGCACCCGACCCGGCTGGCTGGTGGCCAGGCGCACGGCCAGGCATTGGTCCGCCGCGGAAACGAAGGCCTGGCGGGTGTGCTGCAGCTGCCAGCCGGAACCGAAGGTGGTGGTGGCCAGGGCGCGGTCCAGGTCCAGCTCGCGCCGGTAGTCGTCCAGGTCGGAGATCTCGGGGAAATCCAGGCGCAGGTCGCCCAGCGGCTGGTACGGCATCTGCTTGCGCGGCCGGCCCATCATGGTCGCGTCGGCCAGGGCCTCGGCCTCGGCGTAGCGGCCGGCAAACAGCAGGCGCCGCACTTCCGGCAATGCCTGCAGCGCGCTCTCCGGCACCGGGTCATAGGGCTGGCCGGCGTAGAGCGTGTCCTCGTTGAGCTGCAGCCGCTCCGAGCGCCCCCCGCCCCACACCATTGCCCCGAGGCGGCCATTGCCCAGCGGCAGGGCCTCGACCCAGCGCGTGGCCGGCCGCGGGTACCACAGGCGCAGCGGACGCTCCGGCGCCGGCAAGCTGCCCGCATCCGCCGCCCCCGCGCCGCGCGATGCCGGGGCCGTGCCGCCGCCCGGCGCCGCCAGTGCCGCCGGCGCGGCACCGGCCGCCAGCGCGGCCGCGGTGGCCTTGATCAGTTCGCGGCGGGTCAGGCTCATCGGTTCGCTGCTCCCCTGCTGGTCCGGCGATGCTGCCGCGTGCCGGGCCGGCCGGCGCGCGGCAGCGCTTCAGCTGCGCGGACGACGCAGCGTGATCGGCTTGCCGGTGTAGTGCACGCTGGCGTCCGCCTCCGGTTCCAGCGCGCCGGCATCGGTGCGCGGGCCGTCGATCCAGCGCACCCGGATCTCGCGCGCGGCGACCATGCCCGGGTAGCCGCCCTGGCGCGCGCCAATCAGCAGCTCGCCCTTCGCCTCGTCCCAGCGCAGCGGGATGCGCGCGAACTCGCCGCGCTCGTAGCCATAGTCGCGGCCGTCGTCCTCGTACAGCGAGAAGCTGCCGTCGGCGCCGGTGTAGACCTCGATGAGCAGCGGCGCGCCGGGCTTCTCGTCCACGTACTGCTGGACCACGGTGCGCGGCACGATCGAGCCGGCGCGCACGAACAGCGGGCTGCGCTCCAGCGGCGCCGCGGCGGCGACCTGCTGCCCGCCGGCATGGCGCTGGCCGGTGTGGAAGTCGATCCAGCTGGTTCCCGCGGGCAGGTACACCTGGCGCTCGCGTGCCTTGTAGCGGGTGACCGGGGCGACCAGGAAGGCCGGGCCGAACAGGTACTGGTCGGCGATGTCGCGCACCTCCGGGTCGTGCGGGAAGTCCATGGCCAGTGCCCGGAGGATGGTGCCGTCGCGGTGCCAGGTATCCGCCGCCAGCGTGTAGATGTACGGCAGCAGGGTGTAGCGCAGCTTCAGGTAGTGCACGAAGCTGTCGTAGTGCGGCGTGCCTTCCGGCGCGAGCTCCCAGATCTCGCGGTACGGGAACTGGCCGTGCAGGCGGAACACCGGCACGAAGGCGCCGAACTGGAACCAGCGCAGGTTCTGCTCGCGCCACTCGTCCAGGTGCGCCGGGTCCTTGCGCTCGTAGCGGCGCTCGGGCGAGAACCCGCCGATGTCCATCGACACGTTGGGCGCGCCGGCCATGGATGCGTTGACCAGGCCGGAGATCTGCTCGCGCAGGTCGTCCCAGCGCGGGACGATGTCGCCGCTCCAGAAGGCGGCGGCGGCGCGCTGCTGGCCGGCGAAGAACGCGCGCGAGAGGATGAACACGCGCCTGTCGGGATCGACCTGGCGCGAACCGCGGTACACGCCCTCCGAGTGCGGCAGCGGATAGGCGTTGAAGTACTCGGTCGACGAGCCCAGGGCATTGGGCATGGTGCGCGCCTTGCGCTCGCCGACGTCGATGTTGCTGTGCAGGTCCGGCTCGGTGGCGTCCAGCCACCAGGCGTCGAAGCCCTTGCTGTTGAGCTTGGCATTGACCTGGCGCCAGAAGATGCCCTGCGCCTGCCTGGAGAAGGGGTCGTAGAACGAGTTGAGGTAGCCCTTGCCGATCCAGTCCAGTTCGCCGACCTCGACGTTGCGGCGGTACATGAAGCCGGCCGCGTCCAGCTCCTTGTAGTGCTCGGTGGTCGGGTAGAACTTCGGCCACACCGAGATCATGATCTGCGCGTGCTGGTCGTGGACGTGGCGGACCATGCCTTCCGGGTCGGGGAAGTTGGCCGGGTCGAAGTCGTGCGAACCCCAGGCGTCCTCCGGCCAGTACGACCAGTCGAGCACGATGGCGTCGATCGGCAGCCCGCGGCGGCGGTACTCGTCCAGCACGCCGGTCAGCTCGGCCTGGGTCTTGTAGCGCTCGCGGCTCTGCCAGAAGCCGTAGGCCCACTTCGGCAGGATCACCGCCTTGCCGGTCAGCCAGCGGTAGCCTGCGATCAGCTCGTCGGCGTTGCTGCCCGCGACCACGTAGTAGTCGATCATCTGCCCGGCCTCGGACCAGATCGACAGGTCGGAGGCCTCCCCGGCCGGCCGCGGGTCGCGGTGCAGCAGGGCGATGTAGGCCGGGTCGATGGTGTCCCACTCGACCCGCACCGGATAGCGGCGCCCCGGCTCCAGCTCCAGGGCGAACTCGTGGTGCCACGGGTTCCAGTTCTGGCGCCAGCGGTCGACCACCAGCTTGCCGTCCACGTACACCTTCACGTACTCGCTGTTGTACATGGAGAAGGTGTGGCGCCCACCGCTGGACGCCTCGATCGCGCCCTCCCAGGTCACCAGGGTGCGGCCGCCCTCGGCCTTGTTCTTCGCCTGCTCCGGGAACGCGGCCAGGTCCTTGATGTACTGGTAGTTGATCTCCGCCTCTCGGCGCTGCACCCGGACCTTGCCGTCGATCGAGTAGGTCGCGGTGAAGCCGCCCGGCCGGCCCTTGGCGTCGTACACCCGCAGCGACTCCTGCAGCGGGCGCAGGCCCTTCGGATCGCCGTAGCGGGTGATGGAGTTGTTGTCCCAGAGGATGCCGTAGTTGCGGGTGGAGACCAGGTAAGGGATGGCCTTGTCGATGTTGTGCTGGAGCAGCTCGACGTCGCGGCCCTTGAGGTTCATCCAGCCCTGCTGGTGCAGGCCAGTGCCGTACAGCGCTTCGTCCTGCGGCGACAGGAAGCGCTGGCGCACGCTGTAGTAGTCGCGGCCGTCGAACGTGGCCGGCTGGAACTCGCGCGCGCCGGGGCGCTCGGCCAGCAGCGGCTTGCCGTTGGCATCGAAGAAGCTGACGCTGCCATCGCCCAGGGAAACCTCGGCGGCAATGCCGGACGCCTTGACCCGTACCCTGCCCTCTTCCTGCTCGACCTCGAACGCCGGCGGCGCCGAGGGCGCTTCGGCGCGCATCAGGCTGGGACTGCGCTGGAAATCGCCGTCCACGTCGGCGCTGACGCGCACGATGCGGTCGGACACCAGCTGCAGGCGCACGTCGGCGGCCTGCGTATCGGCCGGACGCACGATCACGCCGTCAGCCTGGCGCTCCACGCTCTGCGCCAGCGCCTGCATCGGCACAAGCGCGGCCACCACGGACATGGCCAGCAGCGCACGCCGGGCATGCATGGACCTGTTGTTCTGCATCATCTTCGTTCCTCTCCCTTTGCGGCACCCGGGGACGGCGCCGGCATTGCATTGCACTCAGTAGGTCGCCAGCTTTACCCGCAGCAGCTGGGTGGCGTCGGAAAAATTGAGGCCGTAGTCGGTCTGGTCGCCGTTCCAGCGGCGGTGGAACCGCCACCGGCCGTCGGCGTCGTAGGTGCCCTCGTCCACGTATGCGTAGATCTGGCGCGCGGCCACGGCCGGGTCGGCGGCCACGATCTCCACGCGCGCGTGGATGCCGGTGACCAGGAACTCGTCCGGCCCCAGCTGCACGATCAGCGCCGCGCCCACCGGCTCGGGGTTGCCCGGCGGCTGCCCCTGGAACCAGAACTGCGGCACGCCGTAGGTCACCACCGCGTTCCAGCGGCCGTCCAGCGGGAAGCGCTGCACCGGTTCGCCCGGCTGTTCGGCGGTGCCGTGCACGCGGCCCTCGAAGCTGGCCTGGGCGATGACGCGCGCGGCCGGCGCCACCAGCCGGTAGTTGAGCGCGAACGGCTCCAGCGTCTCCGGGTTCATCGCCTTGGCGCCCAGCGGCCAGTTGGAATAGCGCGTGTAGTCGATGCCGAACGGCGACCAGCCGATGGCCTGGTGCCCCAGCGCGGAGAAGAAATAGCGCGCGTATTCCCCGCGGTTGCCGGTCTCGGCCACGAACAGCGGGTTGTCCGGGCGCGAGTAGCGGTCCAGCACCGTGGTGTAGTGCAGGTACTCGGGCATGTAGATGTCCGGCGCCAGCAGGTCGATGTGCGGCGCGGCGGCCTTGTACACGTCCAGCACGTTGTCGGTGGGCCCGCCGCTGGCGTACTGGCCCGGCTGGCCGGGGTTGAACGGCCCGCGCAGCGCGGCGTTGATGTACATCGGCAGCGGGTACTCGGCCTTGCCGGCCTCGGCCACCTGGTCGATGTAGCGGGCGATGTGCCAGGCGTGGAAGAACTCGTCCGCGTCCGCGCCGAACACTTCGCGCCAGGTGCCCGGCTGCCTGCCCAGCCTGCGCAGCAGCGTTTCCGGCACCGGACGCTCGAACTCGCGCTGCGCCAGCGGCGAGAAGTCGCGGACGCTGCCGTAGGTGCCCGGCTCGTTCTGCAGCTGCACCATGATGACGGTGCGCTGCGGATCGGCCTGGCGCAGGTGGCGCATCAGCCGGACGAAAGCCTTGCGGTCGGCCTCCAGCGTGGCCTGCCCGTGCGGCGAGAGCGAGTTGAGCGTGCGGCCGTCGGCGGTGACCACCCGCGGGAAACGCGCGTTGTCCAGCTTCACCCAGGCCGGCGCGTAGTTGGGGCCGTTGTTCTTCCAGGTGGCGAACCACAGCAGGATCAGCCGCACGTCGCGCTCGCGCGCCTGCGCCAGCAGGGTATCGACGAAGGAGAAGTCGAAGTGCCCTTCCTCCGGCTCGACCTGTTCCCAGGCTACCGGCACCATCACCGTGTTGGGCTTGAGCACCTCGATGGCCGGCCAGACGTGCTCCAGGGCGGCCGGCCAGTTGCTGGAGTTGTTGACCTGCGCGCCGAGCACCAGGAACGGCTTGCCGTCCACCAGCAGGGCGTGGCGACCCTGCTCGGTCACCACCTTCGGGATCGGCGCCTCCCCCGCGGGCCGCGCACGCGCCGGCGCCGCCGCGGCGGGTTCGCCGCCCTGCGCGGCTGCGGCCGGGGCCGCGTCCGGCCCGGCACCGCCGCAGGCGGCCAGCAGCAGCGCCGCCAGCCATGCCGCCACGATCCCGCGCCCTGCCCGCTTCATCGCCTCGTTCGTACCCATTCCGGTCGGTTCCCCTCCTGTCCGCATCGTCTGCTCACCATTCGCCGGTGCGGAACGGCGAGGCCGGCAGCCCGTCGCCCCCCACCAGGTCCGCCGCGGCGGGGTTGTCGCTCCAGGCATAGCGCGCCAGCCGCGGCTGCGGCACCGCGCCGCTGCGCAGCACCACTGCGTCGCCCTCGATGCGCGCCTGCGCCGGATGGAAGCGGCCGTCGGCGCCGGCCAGCTCGAAGCCCCGCGGCGCCTGGCCGCCGCCGCGCACGGCCAGCCCGGCCGGCGCGTCGAAGCGCAGCACCAGCGTGCCCTCGCGCGCCTCGGCGCCGCGGTACGCCGGGCCGGCATGCACCACGTCCTGGCCGTAGGCCACGCGGCGCGCTGCCAGCGCCAGCCGGTGGCCGACGGTGCGCTTGTCGCGCGGATGGATGTCGTGCGCGTCGCCCACGTCGATGGTCACCGCCTGCGCGGTGGCCGGCAGCGCCAGCACGGCCGACTGCGATTCGCGCAACGTCGCCCAGGGACTGTCGATGACGGTGCCGGCGGCGTCCACGCGGTCGCCGCCGGAACCGAACGCGGCCAGCTGCGCCCACAGGAACGGCAGTTCCGGCGCCTGCCAGGCGGCGCGCCAACCGCGGATCAGCGCGCCGAAGCGGTCGCGGTAGGCATGGGCGCCCTGTGGCGTGGCGTTGGTCTCGCCCTGGTACCAGATCACCCCGGCCAGCGGATACGGCTGCAGCGGGTGGACCATGGCGTTGTAGAGCGCGGTGTCCACCTGGTTCTTGCCCTCGTCCATCGCCACGTCGACCGCCGCGGTGCGGAAGCGCCACGGGCCGGCAAGCGCGCGCCGCGCGCCGCCGGCCGTCGCGAGGTACAGCTCGTCCGCCCGGCCGGCGATGCCGCCACCGCCGCCGCTGTCCTCCACGCGCACGGCCACGGTGTTGCGCCCGGCGCGCAGGGCCGAGGGCGGCACCGCGTACGCGCGCGGCGTGTTCCAGCCGTTGCGGGTGGCGCCCACGCGCCGGCCGTTGACCCAGACGGTGTCGCTGTCGTCGATGCGGCCCAGGCCCAGGGTGACGCCGGCCGCCGCTTCGCGCGCATCCAACTCGAACGCGGTGCGGTACCAGGCCACGCCGTCCACGCCCGGGTAGCCGGCCGCCTCCCAGAGGGCCGGCACCTGGATGGTGGCCCAGTCGCGTTCGTCCAGCAGCGCCGCGGCGAAGGCCTCGGACGCGGCATCCACCGGCGGCCAGGCGGCCAGGCGCTCGCGGGTGCGGGCGCGCACGGCTTCGTCGGCCGCGCGCGCCTGCCGCATCCGCGCCTCCAGCGCGTCGGCGTCCAGGCCGAGCATCGCCGCGTCCATCCAGGCTTCGATCGAGCTGCCGCCCCAGGTGCTGTCGATGATGCCCACCGGCACGCCGGTGGCCGCGCGCAGCTCCCGCGCGAAGGCATAGGCCACCGCGGAGAAGGCGCCGACAGTGTCGGGCGAGGCCGCCTGCCACTGCCCGCCGGCCAGGTCGGCCTGCGGCCGCTCGGCCCAGGACTTGGGGATCTTGAAGTGGCGCAGCCGGCGGTCGCCGGCCGCGGCGATGTCCTCCGCGGCGTGCAGGGTCTCCTGCACCGGCCATTCCATGTTGGACTGGCCGGACGCGAGCCAGACCTCGCCCACCAGCACGTCGCGCACGCGGCGTTCCCGGCCGCCGGCGCGCACCACCAGCTCGTACGGGCCGCCGGCCGCGTGCGCCGGCAGGCGCAGCGACCAGCGGCCGTCGGCGCCGGCCGTGGCCGCGGCGCGGGCGCCGTCGAACTCCACTTCCACCTGGCTGCCGGGTGCCGCCCGGCCCCACACCGGCAACGGCCGGTCGCGCTGCAGCACCGCGCCATCCGAAAACAGCAGCGGCAGTTCCAGCGCGGCGTCGGCGGCCAGCGCCGCCAGCGGCAGCAGCCAGGCCAGGAGTGCGAGAAGGATGCGTCGGCTCATTCCGGTTCCCCGTAGATCACGCCACGCCCCCCCGTGGCCAGGTAGACGCGGCCGTGCACGCGCGCGTCGCCGGTGAGCATGCGCACGTGGCCGAAGCGGTGCCGCGGATCGTCGATCCGCACCCAGCGGCGGCCCTCGTCGTCCGAACGATACAACCCCACCGCCCCGTCCACCTGCCCGAACACGAACAGCGCGGGGTTGGCGCGGCCGGGCTTGGGCGCGCCCAGCCCGGCGGCGAAGGCGTTCTCCACGCCCGGCAGCCGTTCCAGGCGGCCGGCGCTCCAGCGCATCAGGCCGCGCCAGGCCGCGGCGAAATAGACCACGCCGCCGCGTTCGGTCGAAGGCAGCAGTTCGCCGCGGAACCAGTCGCCCAGCGCGCCGATGCCCGCCGCGGCGGCAGCGAAGGACACGCCGCCGTCGCCGCTGACGAATAGTTGCCCGCTGGCCGGGTCCAGCGCATACCAGAGCCCGGCCTCGAAACGGTCGGCCGCGACCGTGGCGGTGGCAGGCAGACCGCGGACCTTCTGCCAGCGGCCGCCGAAGTCGTCGGTCAGCCAGTGGCTGCCGTTGCGGGTGCGCCAGATGACGCGCGCGCCGTCGGCGGCGATGGCGATCTCGCCCGCGCCCTCCCCGTCCGGCGGCTCGCCGGCGAACGCCGTCCAGGTGCTGCCGCCGTCGCGCGAGTAGGCTGCGCGGATCACGTCGCGGCGCTCGCCGTGCAGGTGGCCACTGCGCACCAGCAGCCCCGGCACCCGGCCAGCGTAGTCCAGGCTCTCGGTGTTGCTGTAGCGCGGCGGCATCGCGAACTGCACGGTGGTGCGCGCCAGGTCGTCGTGGCGGAAGCCGTCGATGTCGCCCAGCCCGCTGACCAGCGGCGCGCCCTGCGGCGGACTGACCAGGTCCAGCGGCACGGTCTCGTCCAGGCCGGCGTCCTCGAACCACCAGCGCACGCGGCCGCCGCGGTCCAGCGCAGTCATGTCGCGCGAGGCCCAGATACCGTAGCCGGTGACGAACAGCACCCGGTCCGGATCGTGCGGGTCGATCTCGACGTCGGCCATCCAGTGCGGCCTTGCCTGGGCCGTCCACGGGGAGGCGGAGTGGTCGAAGTCCGAGGCCGGGAACACCGCCTTCCAGCTGCGGCCGCCGTCTGTGCTGCGGTAGATGTCGTCGTGCGGCCGCCAGCGGTTGAAGGTGGCGGCGACGATGACGTCGGGATCGCGCGCGTCCACCGCCACCGCGCCCCAGCCGAAGCCGTCGCCCTCCAGGTCGCTGGACTGCGGCGCCGGGCTGATCTCGGTCCAGCGCCCGCTGGCCGGCGACCAGCGCCAGAGCGCGCCGGCGTTCATCGTGTCCGGGCCGGGCTCGTCGCCGTAGCTGATCAGGAAATCGCCGCGTGCGTCGCGCACCATGTGGTTCGGACGCAGGCCGGTGGGCTGGCCCGGCACGGCCTCCCAGCTGCGGCCGGCGTCGCGCGAACGGAACAGTCCGCCCTCACGGCTGGAAACGCCAGCGTAGAGCACCGGCGTGGGCGCCCCGGGGCTGCCGCTGGCCGGGTCGAACACCACGAAGACGATGCCGATGGCCTGCTTGCGCCAGCGGTTGCTGGCGCTGGCCGATTCGGAGGTGGCCAATGCGGGGAAACCGTCCACGCGCATCCAGCGGACGCCGCGATCGGCGCTGCGCCACAGCCCGTGAGCGCGCGAGCCGAGGAACAGCACGCGCCCGTCGTTCGGGTCCACCGCCAGGCGTTCGCCGTTGCCGCGGCCCAGCTCGTTACCGCCCAGCTTGAACGGCAGCTCGCTGCGCTCGAAGCTGGCGCCGCGGTCGGCCGAGCGCAGGATGGCGCCGTTGCCCGCGCGCTCGTGGGTGTAGGTGCCGGCGGCCAGGTACACGCGGTCCGGGTCGGACGGGTCCAGCGCCACGCTCTCGATGCCCATCAGGTTGGCGTCGGCGTGCCCGATCCAGTCGGTCAGCGGGATCCAGCGCAGCGCCACGGCATCCCAGCGGTAGGCGCCGCCGACGTCGGTGCGGGCATAGGCCAGGCCGGGCTCGGACGGGTGGAACTCGATGCCGGTGACGAAGCCGCCGCCGCCGATGGCGACGTTGCGCCAGCGGTAGGCTTCGCTGCCGGCGGCATGGGCGCAGGCGGCGAACGCGGCCGCCGCCAGCAGAAGCGCGCGGAGGGCCCGCGCGCGGGTTCGGATACTGCTCAAGGGAACGCTCCCACGTTCACGACCCTGGCGTCCGGCGGCCCAGCGGCGGCCCCGGCCGATGCCCGGGCTCCGCCGCATCGTCCCGCCCCGGCATCGGACCGGGACGGGGCCGCGCGGGCGGCCGTGGCCGCTCGCTCACAGGTCCAGGTTGGCGCGGATCGACAGCCCATAGCGGCGGTCGTTGATGTACCAGCCGTTGGGCCGGCTGGGACTGCCGTAGTAGTCGAAGCGGGTCTCGTCCAGCAGGTTGGTGCCGTCCAGGGTGATGGACCAGACATCGTTGAGGTTGAAGCGCAGCGAGGCGTCCAGCTGGCCGGTCTCGTCGTGGTACTGCGGCACGTGGCCGGCGTTCGGCGGGCGGGTGGTGACCAGCCAGGTGTCACGCCAGTTGTACGCGGCGCGGAACGACACCCGCGACTTCTCGTACATCAGCACCACGTTGTAGCTGTGCTTGGACAGGCCCTCCAGCGGCAGGTAGGCGATCTCGATGCCGTCGGTGGTGGTGGCGTCCGGCGAGGGCGCGCTGCTGTCGACGTAGGTGTAGTTCGCCTCCAGGCCCAGGCCGTCGAACGGACCGGGCAGGAAGGTGAAGAACTGGCGGAAGCCGACCTCCGCGCCCTTGATCTTGCCGTCCTCGCCGTTGGAACGGGTCTGCAGCTGGAACGGGCGCACGCACTCCTGGCCCACGCACGGGCGCGTCTCGCCGGCGTTGCCGCCCTCCAGCGGCACGGTGAAGGCCGCGTCGTAGTAGTTGGCGGTGACCGTGTCGTAGTAGTAGAAGCCCTCGACCTTCTTGTAGAACAGGGTGCCGTACAGCATCGAGCCCTGGCCGAAGTACCACTCCAGCGAGGTGTCGAACTGGTTGGCGTACATCGGTTCCAGGTACGGGTTGCCGCGGCTGGCGTAGGACACGCCACCGGTGTTGAAGTCGAAGAAGGTGTTGTTGAGGTAGACGTACGGGTCGAGCAGATCGAAGTTGGGACGCGACATCGCCCGCGAGGCGGCCACACGCCACTGCAGCTGCGGGGTGAGGAACATGCGGAAGTTCAGGCTCGGCAGCACGTCGGTGTAGGTGTGCTGCACCGCGACCTCGGACACCTCGCCGGTGGCCGAGTCGGGAACCAGCTCGTAGCCGTCGACCGTGGTCTCGGTGCGGACTACACGCACACCGGCATTGGCGTCCCACGGGAAGCGCGCGCTGTCGCTGCCGAAGCGCAGCATGGCGTAGGCCGCATAGGTCTTCTCCGTGTACTGGCGGATGTCAGTGACATCGTTGAACGGAACCGGATCGTGGCCGAACATGCGCACTGTGTTCTCGTAGTCGGCCACCATCTCGTCGCAGGCCACGTAGCCGGTGGGCAGGCCGCTGGCGCCGCGGAAGTGATCGCCGAACGGGAACAGGCGGTAGCAGGCGTCTGGATAGTCGGAGAACGGCGCCGGGCGGAACGAGGACCAGGCACCGTCCGGATTGCCGGCCGGCGGAATCTTCTGCCAGTTCCAGCCGGAACTGCGGGTGATCGCGTCTCGATCGGTGTAGCGCACGCCCGCGCGCAGATCGCGCAGGAAGCCGTCCTCCAGGAAATCCCAGCGCAGGTCGGCGCGCCAGGAGAACTGCTCGGCGTCGTTGTCGTCGCGCTTGTCCAGGTGCGAGTACCAGCCGCCGTAGTTGGCGATATCGCTCATGTAGCCGGGGATCGGCTGGCCGGTGGCCTGGTCGTACACGGTGACCGTGGGGTACTTGCCGGTCGCGTCCACGCGCAGCGGCGGTACGCCGTACAGGCCCGCCCAGCCGCGCCAGTCGTCGGCGTCCACCTGGCCTGCGAGCAGGTCGACCCAGTAGTTCACGCCCTCGGTGGTGGCGTCGATGTACTGGAAGTCGGTGGACAGGTGCAGGCGGTCGCTGGCCTGCCACTTGGCGCCGAAGCTGTAGTCGCTGGTGACCGAGTTGCGCCAGTCCATGCGCGCGGTGGTGGTGACCAGGGCGTTGTTGAAGGTGCCGTACTGGAACTCGCCGTTGGCGTCGAAGCCGAACGGGTCGGTGAAGCCCTCGTAGCCGGGGATGTCCGGCGACACGAAGCCCCAGCCGTTGCCGCTCCAGTTGACCATGTCGTCGGCGTTGTTGTTCAGGTTGCCGGTACGGACGCTGTACTCGCGGTTGCGGAACTTGTAGTCCGAGCGCAGCGCCTGGGCGTACAGCTCCAGGTCGTCGTTCGGCTTCCACTGCAGGGCCACGTACTGGCCGTCGCGCTCGCGGTCGCCGAAGTGGCTGTACATGCCGATCTCGCTGGGGATGACGACTTCCCGGCCCTCGTAGCCGGGCACGTCGTCGTAGACCAGGTAGGAGCCGAAGTTGATCCGGTCCTCGCGGTACTGGCCTTCCTGGTGGGCGACGTTGAGCAGGATGCCGAACTCGCCGGCGCCGGTCTGGAAGCGGTTGGAGAACAGGAACGAGGCCGACGGCTGGGTCGAGTCGCGCAGGTCCCACTGGTTGACGGTGAAGCTGCCGGACAGGCGCATGCCTTCCTGGTCGAACGGCATGCGCGTGCGCAGGTTCACCAGGCCGCCCAGGCCGCCCTCGATCAGCTCGGCGTTCGGGTTCTTGTACACGTCCACGCCGCCCAGCAGCTCGGCCGGCACGTCTTCCCAGCTCAGCGCGCGACCGCTGTTGGCGGTGAAGATGTCGCGGCCGTTGAGCTCGCTGCGCACCTGGGTCAGGCCGCGCACCATGATGCTGCTGCCCTCGCCCTTGTTGCGGGTGATCTGCACGCCGGTGATGCGCTGCAGCGCCTCGGCGACGTTGTTGTCCGGCAGCTTGCCGATGTCCTCGGCCACGATCGAGTCGACGATCTGGTCGGTGGTTTCCTTGATGATCTGCGCCTTGGTCAGGCTGCCGCGGGCGCCGGTGACCTGGACCGTGTCCAGCTCGGTCAGCGGGTCGGCGTCCTGCCCAGCCTGCTGCGCATGGGCCTGCGCGGACAGCAGCAGGGCCACGCTCAACGCCAGGGCGCTGCGACGGAAGCCGGATGCACGGGCAGCTTGCACGGACGCCCGGTCACGCGGGCGGCGTTGGTGGTGCTTGGACATTGCGTTCCCTCCCAGGACGTGCGGTTCAAGCGGGAACGGAGGCCATCCGTTCCGGTCGAGTTGTGGTCGGCCCGGCCTCCCTCGCGGCCGGATCCTCTCGCCCCGCGGCCGGCTGCCGCCCCCGCGGAGTGATGCCCGGAGCATGTCAGCAGCGACCATTCCACACCAATGAATTATTTCGATTGAGCTATGTTTTGGAGGAATACTTCGCGCCAACGGAAACGGCCCGCGCGGTTGCCCGCGCGGGCCGTGCCCGGATCGCCTGCCGCGGCCGTTACCAGCTGGCGCGCAGCACCAGCGAGTAGCGGCGGTCGTTCTCGAACCAGGCGCGGTTGTACAGCGTCTCGTCGATGAAGCCGTCACGACGGTAGCCACGCGGACCCATCAGCAGCTTGGTGGTGCTGTTGGTGAGGTTGTTGGCCTGCAGGCCCAGCTGGATGTTCGAGTTGATGTTGAAGAAGATCGAACCGTCCAGCTGGCCGTAGTCGTCGTTCCACACCGGCTGGCGCATCGCCGGCATCACGTCGCTGGAGGTCAGCAGGTAACGCGAACGCCAGTTGTACGCCAGGCGCATCGAGATCGGGCCACGCTCGAAGATGCCCATCACGTTGTAGCTGCGGCGCGACAGGCCTTCCAGCGGCAGGTCCACCGGGACCTCGGTCGGCGCGTTGCCGTCGGGGATGCCGACGTCGACGTTGGTGCCGCCCTTGCTGTCCACGAAGGTGTAGTTGGCCTGGATGCCGAAGCCCGGCAGGAAGTCGAAGAACTGCGAGTAACCGACTTCGAAGCCGCGGATCTTGCCCTCGTCGAGGTTGCGGGTACGGGTCATCACGTACTCGCGCCCGTCGATGATCTCGGTGCTGATGCCGGAGGCGAAGTAGTCCTTCACGTCCTTGGTGAACAGCGTGATGTACGCGCTGTTGGCCGGACCGAAGTACCACTCCAGCGCCGTGTCGAACTGGTTGGCGCGCATCGGCTTCAGCTCGGGGTTGCCGCCGCTGCCGAAGTAGCTCAGGTCGTCGAAGGTGCACAGGTCGGCTTCGTCGCGCAGGCCGTCGCGCATGGCGTTGGCGCAGCCGGCGGCGCTGGCGCCCAGCGTGATCCAGTTCTGCATCAGGCGGAACTCGGGACGGGCGATGGCCTTGGACGCGGCGAAGCGCCACTGCAGGCCATGGTCGAAGCGCACGCGCACGTTCAGGCTCGGCAGCACGTCGGTGTACGAGGTGCTGTTCTCGCTCTCGAACGGCTGGCCGTAGAACGCCTCGCGCACGGCCGGGTCGACCTGTTCGAGGTAGCCGGTGGTCATGTCCGGCATCAGGCCGCCGCCCTTGCTCGTCACGCTGGTCTTGACCACGCGCACGCCCAGATTGCCGTCCACCGGCACGCCGAAGCGGTCGTAGTTCTCGAAGTACAGCGCGCCGTACGCCGCCTGGGTGCGCTCATGCTGCTCGTTGATCGCCGACGGCGAGTAGGCGATCGGACGCCACTGCGCGCCCGGGATGGCGCCCAGCGTGTCGCGGACCTTGGCGATGTTGACGAAGTCGTCCCCGGCCGTCCAGAACTGGGTCGGCAGGTTGACCTTGCCGCCGAAGAAGTCCTTCAGCGTGTACAGCTGCGAGTTGCCGCTGTAGTACTGGTCCAGCCACGCCACCGGCGGGCGGCTCGGATCGGGGTTGCCCTCGATCTTGTTCCAGTCGTCGCTGATCACGCCCCAGTTCCAGGTGGTGTAGAAGCTGGTGTAGCTGCGGTCGGCCACGCGCACGCCGAAGCGGGCCATGCGCCACCAGTCGCTGTCGAAGCTGTACTCGAAGTCCAGGCGGCCGGCGCGCTCGCGACCCTCGTTGTCGGCCAGGTGGTCCATGGCCGAGCGCCAGAAGTAGTTCTCCTGCTGCAGCGCGAAGTTCGGGTCGTCCAGGGTGACCGACGGGTACTTGCCGGTCAGGTCCAGGGTGATGCCCTCCAGCAGGCTGGAGGTATGGACCGCGAAGTCGACGTTGTCGCTCTCGGCCTTCACGTACTGGAAGTCGGCGCGCATGACCAGCTTGTCGGTCATGTAGTGGCGCAGGCTGGTCGACCAGTCGGTGGTCTGCGAGGACTGCACGTTGTAGCGGTTGCCGGCCACGAACTGGATGCCCGGGCCCTTGTACATCGACGGGGTCTCGTCGTCCGGCGTGCCGCGCCAGCCACCGAGGCGGATCGCGCCCTTGAGGAAGCGGCCGTTGGCGTCGTACAGGAAGCGGGTGCCCGGCATCGGGATCAGGCGGTTGGTGCGGTCGGCCAGGCCGTCGCCACCGTCGTAGGCGTTGCCGTAGTGGTTCGGGTCGCCGGTCCAGTTGGAGGTGTCGTTGGCCTCGCCGGCGCCGGCGTACTCCATGTAGTGCTCGCGCCAGGCCATGTCGTACTTGGACGTGATGACCTGGGTGGTGATCTCGGTGTCGTCGCTGGGACGCCACTGGAACACGAGCGCGCCGCCCTGGCGCTTGCGGTCGAAGTCGGTGCGGCGCCAGTTCACGCCGCCCGGCACGAACACGTGGTCGCGGTCGGTGCCTTCCAGCAGCAGGTCGCGCTGGCTGTCGGACGGCACCCAGGTCTCCTGCTCCCAGTCGTACACCCAGCCCTCGCCGTTCGGCAGGCCTTCCGGCTGCTCGGCCGGGGTGCGGCCGCGGCGGGAATACGGCTGGATCTGGATGCCGTCGGACTGGGTGGCCAGCTCGGAGTACGAGAGGTTGGCCAGGAAGCCCACCTCGCCGATGCCGGTCTGCCAGCGGTCGGAGAACAGGAACGAGGCCGACGGACGCGCGTCCTTGGCCTTGTCGCCGTAGTTGTAGTCCACGCTGCCGGCGATCTTGCGGCCCGGCTCGTCGAACGGCTTGCGGGTGCGCAGGTTGACCGTGCCGCCCAGCCCGCCCTCGATGATCTCGGCCGAGGGGTTCTTGTAGACGTCGACGCCGGCCATCAGCTCCGCCGGGATCTCCTCGAAGCTCAGGCCGCGGCCACCGTTGGCGCTGAACACGTCGCGGCCGTTGAGCTCGCCGCGGACGAAGGTCAGGCCGCGGATCATCACGCCGCTGCCCTCGGCCGAGAAGTGGTCGGTATCGTCACGCGCCGCGAAGCCGGTGACGGTGACGCCGGAGACGCGCTTCAGGGTCTCGGTCACGCTGCGGTCCGGCAGGGCGCCGATGTCCTGGGCGGTGACCGAGTCGATGATCTGCTCGGCGTCCTGCTTCAGGTCCTGCGCCCGCATCAGGCTGCCGCGCAGGCCGGTGACCTGCACCGTCTCCAGCTCGACCGCCGGATCGGAGCCCGCGTTGGCGTTGCTGTCCTGCGCGTTGGCGCCGGCGCCCGCCAGGACGATGGCCACGCCCAGAGCCAGGGCGCAGGGCTGCGGATACAGGCGCGACTTGGCGCCGCGGCCCGCAGCACGGTTCATGTGGTTCGACATCCAGTTCCCCTCCCAGAGAGTAAGGATTTCTTTCGGTTTTCAGGGGCTTGCAAGAACGTCCCCCGCGGTCCGGCGGGAGTACGTGAAGCCGACGTTAACGGTACCACGTGACGCCGGTCAAGCATCGTATGGAACGCTGTTGCAGTTGTGACTTCAGGCTCCCCTTGAGGGCAATCCAAGCCTGTTGCGGGCCCCGGGGTAGACCGCGGCCGCCGCCGTGCGCAGGGCCTCGAGCACGCGTTGCGCGGCCGGCGACAGCAGGTGGCCGCGGCGGCGGATGATCCCGAACGACTCCATCCCCACCCCCAGGTCCAGCGGCAGCACCGCCAGCTGGCGCGCGGTCAGGTACGGGGCCACCGCCTCCACCGGCAGGGCGGTGAGCAGGTCGCTGGCCCTCAGCAGGTTCACCGTCACCGGCAGGGACGAGGTCTCCACCACGTTGCCCGGGGTCGCCAGGCCGTGCTCCAGGAACATGGTCTCCAGCCGCGTGCGCAGCACCGAGTCCGGCGGCGGCAGGATCCAGCCATAGGGCGCAAGGTCCGCATGCGTGAGCCGGGTGCGCCCCGCCAGCGGATGCTCGGCCCGCACGATCACCGAATGCGGCTCGTCGGCCAACGGTTCGAATTCCAGGTCGGCGCCCCCGGCCGGCTCCATGATCCGGCCGACCACCAGGTCCAGCTGGCCGTCCAGCAGCCGCGCCAGCAGCGGCCGGCTGTAGTCCATCTCGATCCGCACCAGAATGTCCGGGTGCTCGCGCTTGATCGCGGCCACCGCCGCCGGCACCAGGTTGGTCCCGGGGTTGACCACGGTGCCGATCGAAGCGCTGCCCATGCGTCCGTCGCGCAGCGCGGCAATCTCCTCCTGGGCGCGGCCGATCTCCAGCAACGCGCTGCGCGCGCGCCGGATCAGCACCTGGCCATACCAGGTCGGCTGCACGCCGCGGGCGTGGCGCTCGAACAGCGGCACGCCCAGCAGGCCCTCGATCTCGGCCAGCAGCTTGGACGCGGCAGGCTGGGTCATGCGTGCCGCCTCCGCCGCGCGCAGCACCGACCCCTGCTCCTCCAGGTGCAGCAGCAACATCAGGTGGCGGGTCTTCAACCGGGCGGGATTGGCCCAATGCGAGGCCGAGGGCGTGCGGTTCATTGGACGATCCTATATGTCCCGGGAATAGTTCGGATCGGAAATTTCATTTCCAAACATATCCCAGAAAAGCGAGCCTTACGCATGCGGCGCGCATGTTCCGGCCCCTCCCCCGCAATGCGCCGCCGCCCAATGGAGGACACTTTGCACCCCATAGCGCCGGCGCAGGCGATCGTGCGTAGGATCGCGCCACGCCACCGCGGAGCCTGCCCATGACCCCTGCCCCATCGCCGTTCCGGCTGCCGCTGGTGGCCATCCTCCGCGGGCTTCCCCCGGGGCAGGCGCCCGCCCACTTCGCGGCGCTGCTGGAAGAGGGCTACGACGCGATCGAAGTACCGCTCAATTCCCCGGACTGGGCCACCAGCATCGGCGAAGCCGTGCGCGCGCACGGCAAGCGCGCCTGGATCGGCGGCGGCACCGTGCTGCGCCGGCAGGAAGTGGACATCCTGCACGGGCTGGGCGCGCGCTTCATCGTCACCCCCAACACCAACCCCGACCTTATCCGCCACGCCGCCGCGGGCGGGCTGCAGGTGCTGGCGGGCTTCGCCACCGCCAGCGAGGCGTTCGCCGCGCTGGAGGCCGGCGCCAGCATGCTCAAGCTGTTCCCGGCCGCGACCTACGGGCCCGGCCACCTGCGCGCGCTGCGCGCGGTGTTGCCGGCCGGGGTGCCGCTGTTCGCGGTCGGCGGCATCACCCCCGATTCCCTGCCCGCCTGGCTGGCTGCCGGATGCACCGGCGCCGGCATCGGCGGCGAGCTCTACCGCCCCGGCCAGGCGCCGGAAACCACGCGCCGCAACGCCCGTGCCTTCCGCCAGGCCTACATGGACCACGCCGCATGAAGATCACCCGCCTGACCACCTACCACGCCGCGCCGCGCTGGCTGTTCCTGAAGGTCGAGACCGACGCGGGCATCACCGGCTGGGGCGAACCCGTGGTCGAGGGCCGCGCGCGCACCGTCGAGGCGGCGGTGCACGAGCTGGGCGAATACGTGGTCGGCAAGGACCCCTCGCGCATCAACGACCTGTGGCAGACGCTCTACCGCGGTGGCTTCTACCGCGGCGGCCCGGTGCTGATGAGCGCCATCGCCGGCATCGACCAGGCGCTGTGGGACATCAAGGGCAAGGCCCTGGGCGTGCCGGTGTACCAGCTGCTCGGCGGGCTGGTGCGCGAGCGCATGAAGACCTACCGCTGGGTCGGCGGCGACCGCCCCGCCGACCTGGTCGAGCAGATCCGCGGCTACCGCGGGCTGGGCTTCGACACCTTCAAGTTCAATGGCACCGAGGAGATGAAGCTGCTCGACAGCCCGCGCGCGGTGGACCAGGCCGTGGCCAGGGTCGCCGCCGTGCGCGAGGCCTTCGGCGACAGCGTGGACTTCGGCGTGGACTTCCACGGCCGGGTCGGCGCACCGATGGCCAGGGCGCTGCTGCGCGAACTGGAGCCGTTCCGGCCGCTGTTCGTCGAGGAACCGGTGCTGCCGGAGCAGGCCGAGTACTACCCGCGCCTGGCCGCGTCGACCCCGATCCCGCTGGCGGCCGGCGAGCGCATGTATTCGCGCTTCGAGTTCAAGCGCGTGCTGGAAACAGGTGGGCTGGCGATCCTGCAGCCGGACCTGTCGCACGCCGGCGGCATCACCGAGTGCCTGAAGATCGCCGCCATGGCCGAGGCCTACGACGTCGCCCTGGCACCGCATTGCCCGCTCGGTCCGGTGGCGTTGGCGGCCTGCCTGCAGCTGGACTTCGTCGCCCACAACGCGGTGCTGCAGGAGCAGAGCATCGGCATCCACTACAACCAGGGCGCCGACCTGCTCGACTACGTGCTCAACAAGGACGATTTCCGCTGCGACAATGGCCACATCCGCGCGCTGCCCGGACCGGGCCTGGGCGTCGAGGTCGACGAGGAACGGCTGCGCCACGCGCACGCCAACCCGCCGGACTGGCGCAACCCGGTATGGCGGCACGCCGATTCCAGCATTGCCGAATGGTAGGGAGCCCATGGAACAGAGCCCTCGGCTGGTCGTCGATTCGAAGTGTTCGCATGGCGAAGGCGTGCTCTGGTGCGCCCAGCGCCAGGCCGTGCTGTGGGTCGACATCCATGGCCGGCGCCTGTGGCTGCACCGTCCCGGCGACGGGCTGACCCGCCACTGGGACCTGCCCGACCGCCCCGGCTGCATCGGCCTGGGCCAGGGCAACTCCGTGCTGCTGGTGCTGGCCAGCGCGCTGTACCGCGCTGAAGTGGACGCCGACGCCCCCGGGCCGCTGCAGCTGCGGCACCTGACCGACATCGAGCCGGCCCTGCCCGGCCACCGCAGCAACGACGGCCGCGCCGACCGCCACGGCAACTTCGTGTTCGGCACGATGAACGAGAACCCTGGGCACGCGCCCACCGGCGCCATGTACCAGTACTCGGCGGCCCACGGCCTGCGCCGGTTGCCGCTGGGCGGCATCGGCATCCCCAACTCGATCTGCTTCGCGCACGACGGCCGCACCCTGTACTGGTGCGATACGCAGGCCGGCAGCATCCTCCAGGCCGGGTACGACCCCGACACCGCGCAGGTGGGCGCGCCCTCGCCGGTGGTTGCCGCCGGCGCCGCCGCCGGCTCGCCGGACGGCTCCTGCATCGACGCCGAGGGCCGGATCTGGAACGCGCGCTGGGGCGGCGCCCGCGTGGTCCGCTTCGCCCCCGGCGGCGGGATCGAACGCGAGATCCGGCTGCCGGTGCCGCAGCCCTCGTGCTGCGCGTTTGGCGGCCCCGGGCTGGACACGCTGTACGTGATTACCTCGCCCGAGGGCCTGGACCCCGCCGCGCTGGCGCAGGCGCCCGGCTCCGGCGGCCTGTACGCCCTGGAGCTCGGCCGCCCGCTCGGCCTGCCGGAAAGCCGGGTGGAGCTGCCTGCTTGATCGCGGTCGACTGGGGCGGGAGCAACCTGCGCGCGTATCGCCTCGACGACCATGGCCGGGTGCTGGGGCAGCGCCGCGGCGAGGTCGGCGCACTGGCCTGCGACGGCCAGCACGCGCAGACCCTGGCCGGCGTGATCGGCGACTGGGACGATCCGCTGGTCCTGCTGTGCGGCATGGTCGGCGCGCGCGGCGGCTGGATCGAGGTGCCCTACGTGCCCTGCCCCGCCGGCATCGCGACCCTGGCCGCGGGCATGGTCGAGCTGGGCACTCACGCCGGCGACGCCTTGCGCGGCCGCCGGCTGTGGTGCGTGCCAGGCATGGCCGACCATCGCGGCGCCGCCGCCGACGTGATGCGCGGCGAGGAAACCCAGGTCGCCGGCCTGCTCGCGCAGCTGGGCCCCGGCCGCCACGACGTCTGCCTGCCCGGCACCCACAGCAAGTGGGTGCGGGTCGAGGACGGCGCCATCACCGGCATTTCCACCGCGCTGACCGGCGAGCTTTACGGCCTGCTGCGCCGGCACAGCATCCTCGCGCGCAGCATGCCGGCGACCGAACCGCCGCTGGACCCGGCCGCGTTCGACGCCGGCCTGGCCGCGGCGCGCGCCGGCGGCGGCCTGCTGCACGACCTGTTCGGCGTGCGCACCGCGGCCCTGTTCGCGCGCTTCGAGGCCGAGGCCCTGCCCTCTTACCTCTCCGGGCTACTGGTCGGCCACGAACTGCAGCCGGCCCTGGCCGGCGCCGCGGACGGCCCGGCGCACCTGGTCGGCAGCGATGCGCTGCTGGAACGCTACGCCCGCGCCCTGTCCGCGCACGGCCGCACCGTGCAGCGCCACCGCGAGGACCTGGCCGCGCTGGGCCTTTACCGCCTGGCCCGCGCGCGCTTCGGCTGAGCCCCGGCGCGACGCGCCCACCCCCGCTGGATTAGAATGGCGCGTTTCCTGAAGCTTCCATTGGTCCACCCATGCCTTTCGTCGTCACCGAGAACTGCATCAAGTGCAAGTACACCGACTGCGTGGAGGTGTGCCCGGTGGACTGTTTCCACGAAGGCCCGAACTTCCTGGTGATCGACCCGGACGAGTGCATCGACTGCACCCTGTGCGAGCCGGAATGCCCCGCCAACGCGATCTTCCCCGAGGATGACGTGCCGGCCGGCCAGGAAGGCTTCGTCGCGCTCAATGCCGAACTGTCCAAGGCCTGGCCGGTGATCACCGTGCGCAAGGAACCGCTGCCGGATGCCGCCGAGTGGGACGGCAAGCCGGACAAGCTCAAGCTGCTGGAGCGCTGAGGCGCTTGCCGGCCGCGCCGGCGGCGCGGCCCACGACATCGCGATGCCGCCGGCCATGCACCACGCCGGCCGCCAGGGCTTCCTGCAGGAAGAAACGTCCGCCCCCGTGCAGAGGGCGGCATCCGCGCCGGAAACGCCATGCGCCCGCTTTGCCGGCGCGCGCCCTGGCGTCGCCGCGACGCAGGCCCGGGGGCCAGAGGCTTCCCGCGCGGCGCGGAAACGCCGTGGCCCGCGCCGCGACCGGCGCGGGCCACGTGATACGGCAATCAGCGGGCCAGCGTGGCCTGCAGCGAGGCGATCACCTGGACCGCCGCCGGGCTGGTGGCGGCCACGCCGCGCGGATCGACCGCCGACACGTACGCGCCGCCGCGTACCGCGGCCACGCGCACCAGGAAGCTCTCGCCCTGGTAGCTGACGTCGTAGCTGCCCAGCAGCTGGGCGCGGTTGCTGATGCTCAGGCCCTCGATCGCTTCCAGGGCGGCACCGACGCGTTCGAACACCTGGTCGCGCTGGCCGCCGGCGACGGTGAAGCCGCTCTGCGAATCGGCCGGCGCGGCCGGCAGCTGCGCCGGGCTGCCGCCCGGCGACGGCACCGCCATGGCGCCGGAGGTATCCGGCAGGTCCAGGTCCGGCGGCACTTCCAGCGGGCGCTGCTCGGCGTTGAGCGCGTAGTCGCCGCGCGGCCCCTTGCGGAAGACCTTGCAGCCGCCCAGCGAGGCAACCACGGTGACGCCCAGCAGCAGAGCCGCGGAAATGCGCACGAAACGTGAGGAACGGGACATCGGCAATGCTCTCCGGATGGGTCTTGGTCAGGCCGCCAGCGTAGTGCAGCGGCAGTGTGCTTCGAGTTCGGCGGCCAGTGCGGCCATGCGCGCGGCCTCGTCGTGGTGCCGTTCAGACAGCGGCAGCAGCGGCAGGCGCAGGCCCTGCCCGTAGCCGGCGGCGCGCAGCAGGGCCTTGACCGGGATCGGGTTGGGCTCGATCCCGCAGAAGGCATGCAGCGGCGCCAGCCGCGCATCCCAGTCGGCGGCCGCGCCAGGGTCGCCGGCCCGGGCCAGGTCGCACAGGCGACGGTAGGCGGCCGGGGCAATGTTGGAACCGACCGAGACCAGGCCATGCGCGCCGGACAGCATGGCCCGCGCGGCGCTGCCGTCGTCGCCGCTGAGCACGGTGAAGTGCGCGCCGGACAGCGCGACCAGGGCCTGGATGCGGGCCGGATCGGCCACCGCTTCCTTGATCGCCACGATGTTCTCGTGCCCGGCCAGTTCGGCCACCGTTTCCGCCAGCAGGTCGCAGGCAGTGCGCGCGGGCACGTTGTACAGGACCAGCGGCAGCCCGCCCTGCCCGGCCACCGCACGGTAATGCGCGAGCAGCCCGGCCTGGGTGGCGCGCACGTAGGGGGGCGTCACCACCAGGGCCGCATCCACCCCGGCCGCCGCGGCGCGGCGGGTGCGGGCGATGGTCGCGGCGGTGCCGGACTGGCCGGTGCCGGCGATGACCGGCACGCGCCCGGCCACGGTTTCCACGGCCACCTGCAGCAGGGCGTCGTACTCGGCGTCGTCGAGCATCGCCGCCTCGCCGGTGGAGCCGGCCACGACCAGGCCCTGCGCGCCCGCGGCCAGCTGCCACTGCAGCAGCCGGCGCCAGGCGTCGAAATCGATGGCGCCGTTGCCGTCGAAGGGGGTGGCAAGCGCGGTGATCAGGCCGGTGGGGTGCAAGCCGGTTTCGCTCTGGATTCTGCGGCGCAAGCGCATGTCGCGGGGCCGCCTGAAGGAGGCCCGATCATACTTGCGGCCTCAAAGCACGGGCAAGTATGCTGGCCCGGCGGCGCGCCCCCTGTCGGCGCGCCTTCCAGCATGTGAAAACACCCGCGGAAGCCTCCTTGACCGACACCCCACAGCGGCCTTCGCCGAACGAAAACCACCTCCTGATCAACGCCTACACGACGCATCCGGAGTCCCCGCTGCTGCCGGTGACCCGCCGGATCGCCGACAGCGGCTGCAACCTGGTCGATGCCCGCCTGGCCACCGTCGGCCGCGACGTGTCGATGACCGCGCTGGCGGTGGGCTCGTGGGACGCGGTGGCGAAGCTGGAGGCGATGCTCGGCCGGCTGGAGCGGGAGGAAGGGCTCAAGCTCAACTGGTACCGCACCGCTGCCAAGCAGGTGCAGTCCAACCTGCTGCCCTACATCGTGGAAGTGGTGGCCGCCGACAAGCCGGGCATCCTGTTCCAGCTGGCGGACTTCTTCGACCGCCAGGGCATCACCATCGAGAACCTGCAGAGCACCCGCTACCGCGCCATGCAGACCGGCGCGGAGATGTTCTCGGCGCAAGTCACCATCGGCGTGCCGGCGAACATGCACATCGCCGCGCTGCGCGACGACTTCCTCGAGTTCTGCGACCACCTGAACCTCGACGCGATCATGGATCCGATGAAGTTCTGAGGGGCACGAACGGCACGATGAAACCCGCCAAGCTCGACCGCGCCACCCTCAAGCTGCCGCTGGCCCTGTCCGGCGGCGGCAGCGCCACCCTCGCCGACTACGCCGGCCGCTGGCTGGTGCTGTACTTCTACCCGAAGGACAGCACCCCCGGCTGCACCACCGAGGGCCTGGACTTCAACGCCCTGCTGCCGCAGTTCCGGGAGCTGGGGGCGGACGTGCTGGGCGTGTCGCGCGACTCGGTGAAGTCGCACGACAACTTCTGCGCGAAGCAGGGCTTCCGGTTCCCGCTGGTCAGCGACGGCGACGAGGCGCTGTGCCGCGCCTTCGACGTGATCCACGAGAAGAACATGTACGGGCGCAAGGTCATGGGCGTGGTGCGCAGCACCTTCCTGATCTCGCCCGACCACCGCATCGCGCGGGAATGGCGCGGGGTCAAGGTCCCCGGCCACGCCCAGGCGGTGCTGGACGCACTGAAGGCCGAAACCGGCAAGTGACCCGCCCATCCTTCCATGCCGACCGTCGCCCTGCCCCGCAGGCCGCGACGGCTCGCCCCTGTCCGGCGTCCGGCCCCGGCCGGTCCGCCACCCTCGCCCGTTCCGCACCAGCCACCAGGAACCCACGATGACCCGAGGCAAGCGCATCTACGTGCTGGACACCAACGTGCTGATGCACGATCCCACCGCGCTGTTCAAGTTCGAGGAGCACGACATCTACCTGCCGATGCAGGTCATCGAGGAGCTGGACAACGCCAAGAAGGGCACCTCCGAGGCCAGCCGCAACGCGCGCCAGGTCAGCCGCTTCCTCAACGACCTGGTGGAAAGCGCCGGCATGCAGCGCCTGGATGGCGGGGTGCCGCTGAGCCAGCCCAACGGCCTGCAGCTGCGCGGGCGCCATGCCGCCGGCTTGCTGCGCTTCCAGACCAGCCACTTCGAGGCCGGCAAGAGCTTCGGCGCGGTGATCCCGGACAACGCCATCCTCGGCGCGATCCTGGCGCTGAAGGAGGTCACTCCGCCGGAGATCCCGGTGGTGTTCGTGTCCAAGGACATCAACCTGCGGATCAAGGCGGCGATCGCGGGCATCGTGTCGGAGGACTACGAGAACGACCGCGCCCTGGACGACTTCAGCCTGCTGTTCACCGGCGCCACCGAGCTGCCGGCGGACTTCTGGAAGCGCCACTCGGCCGACCTGCGCTCCTGGTCCGACCGCGGCCGCACCTGCTACGAGGTGGAGCTGCGCGAGGACGAGGACTGGTACCCCAACCAGTTCCTGTACCTGCCCGGCGAGGACGAGGTCGAACTGCGCGTGGCCAGTGTCGAAGGCGGCCGCGCGGTGCTGGCCCTGGTGGACGACTACCGCCACGGCCAGCACGCGGTGTGGGGCATCACCGCGCGCAACCGCGAGCAGAACTTCGCGCTCAACGCGCTGATGGACCCCGAGATCGACTTCGTCACCCTGCTCGGCACCGCCGGGACCGGCAAGACCCTGCTGGCGCTCGCCGCCGGCCTGGCCCAGACCATGGACCAGCAGCGCTACCGCGAGATCATCATGACCCGCGCCACGGTCAGCGTCGGCGAGGACATCGGCTTCCTGCCCGGCACCGAGGAGGAAAAGATGACCCCGTGGATGGGCGCGCTGACCGACAACCTGGAAGTGCTGACCCACAACCAGGAAGGCGGCGCCTGGGGCCGCGCCGCGACCAACGACCTGCTCGCCTCGCGGATCAAGATCCGCTCGATGAACTTCATGCGCGGCCGCACCTTCCTCTCGCGCTACCTGATCCTGGACGAGGCGCAGAACCTCACGCCCAAGCAGATGAAGACCCTGATCACCCGTGCCGGCCCCGGCACCAAGATCGTCTGCCTGGGCAACGTCGAGCAGATCGACACCCCGTACCTGACCGAGACCACCTCCGGCCTGACCTACGCCGTGGACCGCTTCAAGGCCTGGCCGCACAGCGCCCACATCACCCTGCGCCGCGGCGAGCGCTCGCGCCTGGCCGATTTCGCCTCCGAGGTGCTCTGAGCCCCCCCTCTCCCCGGGGAGCGGGGACGGGGGAGCCGGGCGCCCGGCAACGCCTTTCCGGCCAGCTCCGGGCAGCGACCAGGTGATGCATGGGACATCACCTGGCAAGCCCCAGGCTTGCATAGGCATGGCTGGAGGGGGACCATTGCATCCATGATCACCGCTGCCCAGATGCGGGCCGCCCGCGCCCTGCTCGGCATCGACCAGCGCCAGCTGGCCGCGCTGGCCGGCGTGTCCCTGCCCACGATCCAGCGCATGGAAGCCAGCGAAGGCACCGTGCGCGGAGTGGTCGGTACCCTGACCAAGGTGGTCAGCGCGCTCAACGCGGCCGGCGTCGAACTGATCGGCGAGGACCAGCCCAGCACGGGCCGGGGGCGTGGCGTGCGCCTCAGGGAGCCGGCCTGATGCCCCGGGAGCCCCGCCGAGCGGCATGAACACGCGGCTGCCACGCTGGGTCTGGGTCGGCGCGATCACCCTCGCCGGGATTGCCGGCATGGTGAATGCGGTCGGCTTCCTCGGTTTCGAGCACCTGGCCGTCAGCCACGTCACCGGCACCACCACCCAGCTGGGCACGGCGCTGGCGGACGGCAACTGGCGCGGCGTGCGCCACCTGTGGGCGGTGCTGATCGCCTTCAGCCTGGGCGCCATGCTCAGCGGCCTGATCATCCAGGACAGCACCCTGCGCCTGGGCCGGCGCTACGGCGTGGCCTTGGCCCTGGAGGCGGCGCTGCTGCTGGCGGCGATCCCGCTGTTCCTGCGCCAGCAGCTCAACGGCGCGCTGCTGGCGGCGATGGCCTGTGGCCTGCAGAACGCGATGGTGACCACCTACAGCGGCGCGGTGGTGCGCACCACCCACCTGTCGGGCATGTTCACCGACCTGGGCATCGGCCTGGGCCACCTGCTGCGCGGCCTGCCGCTGCCGATGCGCCGGCTGACGCTGAGCGGCCTGATCATCAGCGGCTTCCTGTGCGGCGGTATCCTCGGCACCTGGGGCTTCCGCGCGTTCGGCTACCACGCCCTGGCGATCCCGGCCGCGCTGACCGGCGCAACCGGCATCGGCTACGTGATCTACCGCAACCATGCACTGCGCCTGCTGCGCCAGCCGGGCAGCACGCCCGACGACAGCGGCGCCCCGGAACGGGAACATCGACGGGAGGGGTAATGGACGCCACCCGGCTGCGCACCTACCTGCAGCAGTTCGAACCCAAGCTGTGGACCACCCTGCGCGAGGGTTACACCCTCCAGCACCTGCGCGCGGACGCGCTTGCCGGCCTGACCGTGGCCATCGTCGCCCTGCCGCTGGCCATGGCCCTGGCGATCGCTTCCGGCACCACGCCGGAGAAAGGCCTGCATACGGCGATCATCGCCGGCTTCCTGATCTCGGCCCTCGGCGGCTCGCGGGTGCAGATCGGCGGACCGACCGCGGCCTTCATCCCGGTGGTATTCGTGGTCATCCAGAAATTCGGCTACGGCGGGCTGATCCTGTGCACCCTTCTGGCCGGACTGATGCTCATCGCCGCCGGGCTGCTGCGCCTGGGCACGCTGATGAAATACATGCCGCAGCCGGTGATCACCGGCTTCACGGCCGGCATCGCGGTGAGCATCTTCTCCTCGCAGGTCAAGGATGCGCTGGGCCTGCAGATGGAGGAGGTACCGGCGGAATTCGTCGAGCGCTGGAGCGCCTACGCCCGACACTTCGCCACCACCCAGCCGGCCACCGTGGCCATGACCGTGCTCGGCCTGGTGGTGATCGTCGGCCTGCGTTACTGGAAGCCGAAGTGGCCGGGTTTCCTGGTCGCGCTGCTGGTGTGCACGGCGGCGACCACGCTGTTCGCCCTGCCCACCGATACCATCGGCAGCCGCTTCGGCGAACTGCCCACGGCCCTGCCCGCGTTCGACTTCCCGCGCATCCCCTTCGAGCGCACCTTCGAGCTGCTGCCCAGCGCCTTCACCATCGCCTTCCTGGCCGGCGTCGAGTCGCTGCTGTCGGCGGTGGTGGCCGATGGCATGACCGGCGGCCGCCACCGCTCCAACGGCGAGCTGGTCGCGCAGGGCGTGGCCAACGCAGCCTCGGCGCTGTTCGGCGGCCTGCCGGCCACCGGCGCGCTGGCGCGCACCGCCACCAACATCCGCGCCGGCGCGCGCTCGCCGGTGTCGGGCATGCTGCATGCCGGCTACCTGCTGCTGTTCATGCTGCTGCTGGCGCCGCTGATGCGCTACGTGCCGCTGGCCGCGCTGGCCGCGGTGCTGCTGGTGGTGGCCTGGAACATGAGCGAGTACGAGCACTTCCGCACCACCCTGTCGGCGCCGTGGGGCGACCGCGTGGTGCTGCTGCTGACCTTCCTGCTGACCGTGTTCTTCGACCTGACCGTGGCGATCGAGGCCGGCGTGGTGGTGGCGGCGCTGGTGTTCATGTACCGCATGTCCGAATCGGTCGAGATCAGCTCCGGGGTGCGCATGACCGACGACGACCTGGACGAGGCCGCCGCCCGCGCCCGCGACGAACAGCAGCGCCTGCGCCTGCCGCGCGGCGTGGAGGCCTACCAGATCGGCGGCCCGCTGTTCTTCGGCGCGGCCAACCGCCTGGACAGCCTGCTCGACCAGTTCTTCGAGAAGCCGAAGGTGCTGGTCCTGCGCATGCGCCTGGTGCCGGTGATCGACGCCAGCGGCGTGCACGCGCTGCGCAAGCTGGCCGAGCGCTGCCAGCGCGAGGGCATCGTGCTGATCCTCTCCGGCCTGCGCGACCAGCCCAACCGGGTGGTCGCGCAGATGGGCCTGGACGGCGGTGCCGGCGGCCTGCACCTGGCCTCCAACTTCGACCGCGCGCTGAAGCTGGCGCAGTCCCTGGTGGCTGCGCGCGGCTGAGCCCACGCCGCGCGCCGGGCACGGCACAATGGGCGCATGCAGACCCCATCCGTGATCTCCGCCCTGACCATCGCCGGCTCCGACTCCGGCGGCGGCGCCGGCATCCAGGCCGACCTGAAGGCGTTCGCCGCGCACGGCGTGCACGGCCTGTCGGCGCTGGCCGCGCTGACCGCGCAGCACACCCGCGGCGTGACCGCGGTGCACGTGCCACCGCTGGAATTCCTGCAGGCCCAGATCGATGCCTGCTTCGACGACTTCGACATCCGCGTGGTCAAGCTGGGCATGCTGGCCAACGCCGCCGTGATCGAGGCGGTGGCCGACGCGCTCGAGCGCCACCGCCCGCCACACCTGGTGGTCGATCCGGTGATGGTCGCCACCAGCGGCGCGCGCCTGCTGGAGGAGGACGCGCTGCACGCGCTGCGCACGCGCCTGCTGCCACTGGCCACGGTGATCACGCCCAACCTGCCCGAGGCCGAGCTGCTGCTGGGCCGCAGGATCGCCGACCTCGACGCCATGGCCGGGGCCGCCACCGCGCTGCGCGCGCTTGGCGCCGCGGCGGTGCTGCTCAAGGGCGGCCACCTGCCCGGCAGCGGCGACGTGGTGGACATCCTGGTCGACGCCCAGGGCGAACAGCGCACGGCGCACCCGCGCCTGCAGGGCGAGGCGCACGGTACCGGCTGCACCCTGGCCTCGGCGGTGGCCGCGAACCTGGCCCGCGGCCTGCCGCTGCGCGAGGCCTGCCGCCAGGCCACCGACTACGTGCACGCCGCGCTGCGCGCCGGCTCGCGTCCCGGCCGCGGCGACGTGCTGGTGCTGGACCACTTCGCCGTCCTTCCCGGCCGATGAGCGAACCGACCACGGTCGAACAGGTCCTCGCCGCCGCCGACGGCCACCGCTGGACGCTGGCCCGCGTCGCCCCGCCGCAGCCGCGCGCGCGGCTGCTGTGGCTGCCGGCGCTGGGCGTGGCCGCGCGCCACTACCTGCCATTGGCCGCGGCGCTGGCCGCGCACGGCATCGCCGTGCACCTGCACGAATGGCGCGGCAACGGCAGCAGTTCGCTGCGGCCCTCGCGCGAACGGGACTGGGGCTACGCCGAGCTGCTGAGCCGCGACCTGCCGGCAAGCCTGGACGCGGTGCCCGGCGACGCGCCGCTATGGCTTGGCGGCCACAGCCTCGGCGGCCAGCTGGCCTGCTGCCTGGCCGGGCTGCATCCGCAGCGCATTGCCGGCCTGGCCCTGGTCGCCAGCGGCACGCCGTACTGGCGCAGCTTCCCCGCGCCGCGGCGCTGGCTGCTGCCACTGGCCTACCGCCTGCTACCGTGGCTGGCGCGACGCCAGGGCGTGCTGCACGGACGCCGCCTGGGCTTCGGCGGCACCGAGGCGCGAGGCCTGATCGCCGACTGGGCCGCGGTGGGCCGCAGCGGACGCTACGCCGCCGCCGGCACCACGCTGGACCTGGAAGCCGGCATGGCTGCACTGCAGCTCCCTGTGCAGGCGGTGGTGCTGGCCGACGACTGGCTGGGTCCGGCCTCGTCGCTGCACGGACTGCTGGCGCACCTGCCGCGCGCGCAGGCCGGAATCGTCGTGCTCGACCAGCAACAGCTGCAGGTCCGCGCCGACCATTTCAGCTGGATGCGCAGCCCCGGGACGGTGGCCTCAACCCTCGCGGAAAAAATTTTCGACCAGACGCAAAAAAGGTGTTGACGACCCTGCCCCACCCACGCATAATTTCGCGCCTCAGCAGCGCGCCCGTAGCTCAGCTGGATAGAGTACCTGGCTACGAACCAGGCGGTCGGGAGTTCGAATCTCTCCGGGCGCGCCATTTTTCAAGGACCGTCGACTTTACCGTCGACGGTCTTTTTTTTGCCCCGCGCACCGCATGCAAGCCACGGACCCGCGCGAGGCCTGGTCGACGCGGCACGCGCACACGGGCCACACGCCAGCCACTTCCGCGCAGGCGCCCGTCGATATCCGCGGCACGCGACAAAGCCCGCAGGCCTGGCACGGAAGCAACACCAGTGGCGCAGCCTCCGGAGCGACGACAGCCTGCTGCAAGCAGGCAATCCCCATGTGCGGCCGCCCGCACACGTACGCGCCAGGTCCACCATCGCCGCAGCGCGCACTGGCGACCATGACTGCACAAGGAAGCGTCTGCGGAGCACGGCTCTGGCCGCAACATGCCACCCGCGGCTCGATGCCGGGCATGCGGCCGGCGCGGCGGACAGGCGTCGCGTGCCCCACGGACCGGCACGAGGCCATCGGGAATCCCGCAGCCACAGGACAACAGGCGCACGAAGCGGCCGCGCCGGCGACCCCCGACCAGCCATTGGCCAGTCCATCAACTGGCACCGCTGCGGTCCTTGCGCGAACCCGCGGACATGCGGACCGGTCCAGGGCACCGCCCGCCACGCGATGCCAGCGCAGCGGCAACGGCAGCACGCCACCTCCATGCCTCGCCACCCTCGCGCCCTGCACCTGCACCCCCCGCCCGGCGCCGCCCCTTCCAGCCACCAGCCGGCCCATGGACGGCAGGCGCACGCAGCACACCAGAACCTCGTGGCGCGGTGGAGTGACGGCACAAAGGCGTGACAACGTGGGCAGGCGCGCCGGCACGGCCGGGAGGGCTCACGCCCTGCCATCACCGCCGTGCGTCGCGCCATCCGTCACTGCGGCCATGTCCGCACGCCGGCTGCTCCTTGCTGGCCGGTGTGCACCAGCCGTCGCGGCTGGCCGCGACGCGCAGGATGGATGCATCCGAGCCGCAACCAGGCGCCATGAGGCATTCGGGAAAAGAAAAAGCCCGCGAGCAGGTCGCGGGCTTTCGGGATCTGGCGGAGTGAGAGGGATTCGAACCCTCGATAGAGCTTTTGACCCTATACTCCCTTAGCAGGGGAGCCCCTTCGGCCTCTCGGGCATCACTCCGTTGGAGCCCGCCGCGCTGCACCAGCGCTGCGGGCCGCGCAAGGATACAGCCTGCGCACGTGCCCGGCAAACACTTCCTGCGTCATTCGCCGGAAGCGCCATCGTCCTGGGCGTCGGCGGGCGATTCACCGCGCTGGATGCGCTGGTAGATCTCCTCGCGGTGCACGGCGACGTCCTTCGGCGCGGTGATGCCAATCCGCACCTGGTTTCCCTTGACCCCGAGCACGGTAACGGTGATCGAATCACCGATCATCAAGGTCTCGCCTACACGGCGGGTCAGAATCAACATTTTCGTTCTCCATGGCGTCGGCGGCCTCTCGGTGCCGACGCAGGGCTTCGGGTGAAGCCGCGCGCATCCGGTGTGCAGCGTCGGGGTCGGTGGATCGTACTGCCCGCCCTACGGTGCGGCAAGCGCGTGGCCGACTGTCAGCTGACTCAGGCAATACGCTCGGCAACCCACGCAGGCACGTCGGCAAGGGCAGGCGCAAGGGCGGGCCCGTCCTCGCCACCACCCTGGGCGAGGTCCGGGCGGCCACCGCCCTTGCCTCCAATACGACCGGCGACATGCGAAAGAAGTTCGCCGGCCTTGATCCGCCCCGTTGCGCTGCCGTTCACGCCGGCGACCAGGGCGACCTTGCCCCCCTGCGCGCCGGCCAGCAGCACCACCGTGTCGCCAAGCTGCTGCTTGAGGCGGTCCACCGCCTCGCGCAGGCCCTTGGCGTCGATGCCTTCCAGGCGCGCGGCCAGCACCTTGATGCCGGACACGTCCACCGCCGAACCGGCCAGGTCGGCGGCGGCGCTGCTGGCGGCCTTGGCCTTGATCGATTCCAGCTCGCGCTCCAGCTTGCGGATGCGCTCGGCCATCGCGCGCGCGCGATCGACCACGTCGCCGCGGCTGCCGCCCAGCAGCGAGGCCGCCTCGTCCAGCGCGCGGCCCTCGCCGGCCACGTGGTCCAGCGCGGCCTGGCCGGTGAGCGCCTCGACGCGGCGCACGCCGGCGGACACGCCGCCTTCGCTGACGATCTTGAACAGGCCGATGTCGCCGGTGCGCGCGACATGGGTGCCGCCGCACAGCTCCACCGAGTCGCCCATCTTCACCACGCGCACACGCTCGCCGTACTTCTCGCCGAACAGCGCCATCGCGCCCATGTCCAGCGCGTCCTGGATGCCCATCTGCTGGATCACCACCGGATGGTTGGCGCGCACCTCGGCGTTGACCATGCGCTCGATCCGCGCCAGCTCCTCGGCCGACACCGGCTGGAAGTGCGAGAAGTCGAAGCGCAGGCGGTCCGGCGCCACCAGCGAGCCCTTCTGCTGCACGTGGGTGCCCAGCAGCCCGCGCAGGGCGCCGTGCAGCAAGTGGGTGGCGGAGTGGTTGAGCACGATCGCGCGGCGGCGTTCGGCATCGACCGCGCCGCGCAGCACCTGGCCAAGCTTCAGCCCGCCCTCGAGCACGCGCACGAAGTGGCCGTGGAACTGGCCGGCGAACTTCTGGGTGTCGGTGACCTGCAGCTTCGCGCCCTCGCCCTCCAGCACGCCGGTGTCGCCGACCTGGCCACCGGACTCGGCGTAGAACGGGGTGCGGTCCAGCAGCACGATCGCCTCCTCGCCGGCGGCGATGGCCTCAACCGGACGGCCGTCGTGCAGCAGGGCGACGATCTTCATGCCCTCGGCCTCGAGCGCGTCGTAGCCCAGGAACACGGTCGGCTCCAGGGTGGCGACCAGCTCGGCCGGCAGCTGCACGCCGCCGCCGAACTTGCCGGCCGCGCGCGCGGTCTCGCGCTGCTGCTCCATCGCCGCCTCGAACCCGTCCACGTCCACGGTCAGGCCGCGCTCGCGCGCGATGTCCTGGGTCAGGTCCAGCGGGAAGCCATAGGTGTCGTACAGGCGGAACGCGTCCACGCCCGGGATCACGCCGCTGGCCTGCGACGCGACTTCCTCGAAGATCTTCATGCCGGCGTCGAGGGTCTCGGCGAAGCGCTCCTCCTCGGCCCTGAGAGCGCGCTCGACGGTGTCGCGCGCGGCCGGCAGCTCGGGATAGGCCTGGCCCATCTGCTCGACCACCGCGTCCACCAGCTTGTGGAAGAACGGCTGGCGCACGCCCAGCATCCAGCCGTGGCGCAGCGCGCGACGGATGATCCGGCGCAGCACGTAGCCGCGGCCCTCGTTGGAGGGCAGCACGCCGTCCACGATCAGGAACGCGCTGGCGCGGATGTGGTCGGCGATCACGCGCAGCGACTTGTTCTCCAGGTCGGAGGTGCCGGTCAGCTCCGCGGTGCGGCGGATCAGCGCCTGGAACAGGTCGATCTCGTAGTTGCTGTGCACGTGCTGCAGCACCGCCGCCAGGCGCTCCAGGCCCATGCCGGTGTCCACGCACGGCGCCGGCAGCGGCACCAAGGTGCCGTCGGGCTGGCGGTCGAACTGCATGAACACCAGGTTCCAGATCTCGATGAAGCGGTCGCCGTCCTCGTCCGGCGAGCCCGGGGGGCCGCCGGCGATGTGCTCGCCGTGGTCGTAGAAGATCTCGGTGCACGGGCCGCAGGGGCCGGTGTCGGCCATCTGCCAGAAGTTGTCCGAGGCGTACGGCGCGCCCTTGTTGTCGCCGATGCGGATGATGCGGTCCTCGGGCAGGCCGACCTGGTCGCGCCAGATCGCGTAGGCCTCGTCGTCGGTGTGGTAGACCGTGACCAGCAGGCGCTCGGCCGGCAGCTTCCACACGCCGGTCAGCAGTTCCCAGGCCCAGGCGATCGCTTCCTTCTTGAAGTAGTCGCCGAAGGACCAGTTGCCCAGCATCTCGAAGAAGGTGTGGTGGCGGGCGGTGTAGCCGACCGAATCGAGGTCGTTGTGCTTGCCGCCGGCACGCAGGCAGCGCTGGACGTCGGCCGCGCGCACGTAGCTGCGCTTTTCCGCGCCCAGGAACACGTCCTTGAACTGGACCATGCCCGAGTTGGTGAACAGCAGGGTCGGGTCGTTGCCCGGCACCAGCGGCGCGGACGGCACGATGGTGTGGCCCTTGCCCTTGAAGAACTCGAGGAAATCGCTGCGGATGCGCGCGGTGGTATACGGGGTGGTGGGGGTCATCTGGCTTCGGCTGGCGGACGGGTCCGGGCCGGGACGCGCCTGGCGCGCCCGGACGGACGGGAAATCAACCGGTAAAGGGTATCAGAGCGCGGCCTCCGGCCGGCGGAACGCGGGGCCCTCCCCTGTCCGCCAGGCCCCGACGCGGCCCGCGAGCGCCGGCCTGGCCTCAGTCGTCCGGATCCCAGCGGGTGGCGGCGCGGATGGCCTCGCCGTCGAATCCGCGGCGGGCCAGCAGGTCGGCCGCCTTGCGTCGCTGGGCCAGGTCGGCCGGGCCGGCGGGCCCGAAGCGGCGCCGGACCAGGTCGCGGGCCAGCTCGGTCCAGTCGCCCTCGAAGCCGTCCATGGCGGCGGCGACCACCTCGCCGGGCAGGCCATGGGTGCCCAGTTCGGCGCGGATGTACAGCGGCCCGTAGCCGGCATTGGCGCGGCTGCGGACCAGGAATTCGGCGAACCGGGCATCGTCCTGCCAGCCCCCCCCGGCCAGGCGCTCCACCGCGGCCGAGGCCTCCTCGGCGTCCACTCCGCGGGCGGTCAGCTTGCGGGTCAGCTCCCGGCGCGAGTGCTCGCGCCGCACCAGCAGGCCCAGGGCGCGCTGCACCGGGGTCTGCGGGGTGCGCGGCTTGCGGCGGGAGGGGGAGTCTTCGGTCATCGGAGCTGGCAGTGGATGGCGCCGGGACGGGGCTCAGGGGCGGTCGGGCGGTCGCGCGGATGGCCTGCGCGAGGCAGCGAACTTCGCCGTGCCGCGGGCAGGCTGGGGTGCGGGCAGCGGCAACGCGGCGGCGGTCGCCCGCAGCAGGCGCCGCAGCAGCTCCGGCTCCTCCAGGGCCCATCCAGCCGCAGCCAGGGCCTGGCGCCGGGGTACGGCGGGGCCTCGCTGGCGTCCGGCAGCAGCGCGCGTGCCTCGGCGGTGGGCTTGAGGAGCAGCTGGTTGTCGGCGGCGACGGCGACGAAGCGGCCGTCCAGGTAGAACCCGTACTCGCCAAACATGCGGCGCGCGGCCAGCGCGGCGCCCAGTCCGGCCTGTTCCAGCACGTATTGAAGGAACTGCGGATCGGTGGCCATCGCCTCCTCCTTTCCGGCCGGCCTGCGTCCCGTCGCGCCGCCCAGGTTGCGCCATCCCTGGCACCGGACCTCCTGGATGGGGAACCGTTCCCCGCCGGCGCGTCACTGACAGCACGCCGGCAGGGAACGGAGAGACGGGTGGACTCAGTCCGCGGCGTCCTCGTCGCGGGCGGCCTCGGCCGGCTGGAACTTCTCGCGCAGCTCGGCTTCGAGCTTGGCCGCGACCTCGGGGTTCTCGCGCAGGTACTGGCGCGCGTTGTCCTTGCCCTGGCCGATGCGCTCGGAGCCGTAGCTGTACCAGGCGCCGGACTTCTCCACGAGCTTGGCTTCCACGCCCATGTCGATCAGCTCGCCCTCGCGGCTGATGCCCTCGCCGTACAGGATCTCGGTGACGATCTGCTTGAACGGGGGCGCCAGCTTGTTCTTGACCACCTTGACCCGGGTCTGGTTGCCGATGATCTCGTCGCCCTTCTTGATCGAGCCGATGCGGCGGATGTCCAGGCGCACCGAGGCGTAGAACTTCAGCGCATTGCCGCCGGTGGTGGTTTCCGGGCTCTGGCCCGGCATCATCACGCCGATCTTCATGCGCAGCTGGTTGATGAAGATCACCAGGGTGTTGGAGCGCTTGATGTTGCCGGTCAGCTTGCGCAGCGCCTGGCTCATCAGGCGGGCCTGCAGGCCGGGCAGCTGGTCGCCCATCTCGCCCTCGATTTCCGCCTTCGGGGTCAGCGCGGCGACCGAATCCACCACCAGGATGTCGACCGAGCCGGAGCGCACCAGCATGTCGGCGATTTCCAGCGCCTGTTCGCCGGTATCCGGCTGCGACAGCAGCAGGTCGTCGACGTTCACGCCCAGCTTGGCGGCGTAGATCGGATCCAGCGCGTGCTCGGCGTCGATGAAGGCGGCGGTGCCGCCCTGCTTCTGGCACTCGGCGATGGCCTGCAGGGTCAGGGTGGTCTTGCCCGAGGACTCCGGGCCGTAGATCTCGACCACGCGGCCCTTGGGCAGGCCGCCGATGCCCAGGGCGATGTCCAGCATCAGCGAGCCGGTCGGCACGACCTCCACCGGTTCGACCACGCGGTCGCCCATGCGCATCACCGAGCCCTTGCCGAACTGCTTCTCGATCTGGCTCAGGGCCGCCGCGAGGGCGCGCTTCTTGTTCTCGTCCATCTGGGTGTGTCCTCGGTGTCAGTGAGTGTGTGCGTAGTGTGGCCGGGGGCGGTCGCAAAAGCTGCGACGCACGGAGCGGCGTGGCACCAGGCTAGCGGGCCGGGCCGGGCGCGCCCATCGCCGGAGTGCCCGGCATGGCGTCGGAAGACGCCGCGTTCGCGGCCGGCTCACCGGTTGGGGCGGACCAGGCCGCAGTAAAGCCCCTCGATCGCGAAGTCCTGGTCCGGCAGGACCTCGATCGGGGCGTAGTCGGGATTGCGCGGCAGCAGGCGGATGCGGTCCTTGCCGATCTTCAGCAGCTTGACCGTGATCTCGTCGTCCACCCGCGCCACCACGATCTGGCCCGAGCGCGCTTCGCGGGTGCGGTGCACCCCGATCAGGTCGCCGTCGAAGATGCCCTCGTCGCGCATGGAATCGCCCTGCACCCGAAGCAGGTAGTCCGGCGACGGCGAGAACAGCACCCGGTCCAGGACCAGGAAGCTCTCGGCCAGATCGGTGGGGACGTCGGCGCCGATCGGCATGCCCGCGGCCACCCGCCCCAGCACCGGCAGGCGCAGGGCGTCGTCGTTGGCCGGCGGCAGCGCCAGTTCCGGCTGCAGGGCCGGCGGCAGCTGGCGGAGACGGATGCCACGGGCCCGGCCCGGGACGCGTTCGATCGCGCCGGCGGCCTCCAGGGCCTCCAGGTGGTATTGCGCGGCGCGCACGCCCTTGAAGCCGAAGGCGCGGGCGATTTCGGCCTGCGAAGGCGGCATGCCCTCGGCCTCGATGCGCTCGGCGATCAGCCGCAGGATCGCCTGCTGGGTGTCGGTCAGGTCCATGGTTAGCAGTAATACTGCTAACCGACGCTCGGCGCAACCCGGCCACACAGTCTTGACCCGGGCATAAATTTCTTTATGTTTTGCGTAAACAACCCGCTCAAGGAGGAGCGCCATGACCCCGGAAATGAAGATCCGCCGGCACGGCTACCGCCTGATGTCGCTGGCCTCGCTCGGCACCGTCGTCAGTGTCACCCTCGGAATGGGTTCCGCCCTGTGGCTGCTGTCCGGGCACGGAAGCCTGTTCGGGGCCTGGATGGTATTCGGCCTGCCCTGGGACGAAGCCAGCCGCCTGCCGCCCGGTGACCGCGGCCTGCTGGCCCTTTCGATCCTGGTCGCCACCGCCGCCTACGTCGGGCCGCTGGCCGCAGTACGGCGGCTGGGCAAGGCGCTGTATGCCTGCGATGCGCTGTCGCCGGCGGTGGCCACCGCGTTCATGCGCCTGGCCCACTCGCTGCCGCTCTCGGCGGCGCTGGTCGTGGCCGCCGGCGTGATCGCCGCGGTGGTGCGCAGCCAGCAGGGCGACTGGGTACTGCACATCACCGTGGACACCAACCCGTACTACTTCCTGCTGGCCTGCCTGTGCCTGTACAGCGTGGCGCACCTGCTGCGCCTGGCGGTGCGGGCGGCCGAAGACGCGCGGAGCATCGTTTGATGCCGATCGTGGTCAACCTCGACGTGATGCTCGCCCGCCGCAAGATGAAGTCCAGGGAACTGGCCGACGCGGTGGGCATCAGCGAGACCAACCTGTCGCTGCTCAAGCAGGGCCACGTCAAGGGCGTGCGCTTCGCCACCCTGGAGGCGATCTGCCGGGTCCTGCAGTGCCAGCCCGGCGACCTGCTCGAGTACCGGCCGGAGGACTGATCCGGCCGAACCGCGGCGCGCCGTCAGCCCAGCAGCGCGGCCACGCCTTCCAGCGCCTTGCCCACGGTCTGCCGCCGTACCGCCTCGCGGTCGCCCTCGAAGCGGAACACCGAGGCGCTGGCATAGCCGCCGCGGCGCTTCCAGGCAATCCATACCGTGCCCACCGGCTTGTCCTCGCTGCCGCCGCCGGGCCCGGCGATGCCGGTGACCGCCACTGCGAGGCTGGCGCCGGAGTGCACCAGCGCCCCGGAGACCATCTCGATCGCGGTCTCGCGGCTGACCGCGCCGTGTTCCTCCAGGGTCTGCGGGCGCACGCCCAGCAGCGCCTGCTTGGCCTCGTAGCTGTACACGACCATGCCGCAGTCGAACCAGGCCGAGGAGCCGGCGATGTCGGTCAGGCACTTGGCGATCCAGCCGCCGGTGCAGCTCTCGGCGGTGACCAAGTGCTCGCGCGCGGCGGCGAGGCGGTCGCCGAGGGCCTGCGCCTGCTCGCGCAATTGGGCATCGGTGGGTGGAAGCATCGGCATGGTCCGTGGGAAGGAACCGCACCGTTCTACCGCAGAACCACGCCCGCTGTCGTGCGCCGGCGCAATGCGCCGGCCCGCGGGCGCCGCTCAGGCGTGCCCGCAGCCATGGCAGGGTTCGCCGCCGCCGGCCTCCATCTGCAGGGTGACGTGGGCGATGCCGTGGCGCTCGGCGATCATCCCCGCCAGCGCGCGGCGCACGGCGTCGGCATCGGCGTCCTCGCCCACCACCACGTGCGCGCTCAGCGCCGGCGTGCGCGAGGCCAGCGCCCAGACGTGCAGGTCGTGCACCCCGGCCACGCCGGCCTGGGCCTCCAGGTCGCGGCGCAGCGCCTGCAGGTCCACGCCGTTCGGCACGCCTTCCATCAGCACGTTGAGCGCCTCGCGCACCAGGATCCAGGTACGCGGCAGCACCCACAGCCCGATCAGCACCGCCAGCAGCGGATCCACCCAGGTCCAGCCGGTGAAATGGATGATGCCGGCGGCCAGGATCACCGCCAGCGAGCCGAGCATGTCGCTCCACACCTCCAGGTACGCGCCCTTGAGGTTCAGGCTCTGCCCCGCGCCGGCATGCAGCAGCTTCATCGCCGCCAGGTTGCAGGCCAGGCCGACGCAGGCCACGCCCAGCATGCCCAGGCTGGCCACCGGCAGCGGCGCGCGGAAGCGCTGCCACGCTTCCCACAGGATGTAGCCGGCCAGCACGAACAGCAGGCCGCCATTGGCCAGCGCGCCCAGCGCCTCGAAGCGGGCGTAACCGTAGGTGCGGCGCGCATCCGGTGGGCGCCGCGCCAGCCGCACCGCAACCAGCGCGATGCCCAGGGCAAGGGTGTCGGTGGCCATGTGCGCCGCATCGGACAGCAGGGCGAGGCTGTTGGTCAGCCAGGCGCCGACCGCCTCGGCCGCCAACACCGTGGCGGTCAGGCCCAGCGCCCACCACAGTGGGCGCTCGTGGCGGATCTCCGCGGGCACGTGGCTATGCCCGCCCGGGCCGTGGTGGTGGTGCCCGCCGTGGCCATGCTCGTGCCCGTCGTGGCCGCCCGCGGCGTGCGCGCCGGACGGAGCATGGTCGTGGCGGCCGGAGCCATGGGCGTCGTGGCCATGTTGCCCGTGTTCGCGCGCGTCATGGCCGGCACCGGCGGGCGCATGCACGCACCCGCCTGCGCCTAGGCCTGGATCGGCGCCGGTCCGCGCCGTCTGCGGATGATGTTGGTGTGCCATGGGCCGCACTATCGGCAAAGCCTCCGGCGGAGACTATTACAAGTCCGCGGGCGGTTGCCGCGGCGCAGGCCGGTGCCCCGGCACCGGGGCACCGGCGCCGCCAGTCAGAACTTCCAGCCCACGCGTGCGTAGTAGAAGCCGCCGTTGAAGCCGTAGGGCGAATGCACCGGATAGGCCGCACCGGCCACCGATGCACCCCAGGGGTTGTCGGCCGGCGTCTCGTCGAACAGGTTCTGCGCGCCGATGTTGAAGTACAGGCCGGAGGCCAGCTCCCAGCCGACCTCCGCATCCACGATCAGCTTGCTGCCCTCGTGGATCGGAAGCCCGCCGTCCTCGGCCCGGACCACCCCGCTGTCCAGGTGGTCCTCGTACCAGGAGCCGTAATAGCCCAGGCGCAGGTTGGCATGGAACACCTCGCGCTGGTGGTTGATGCTGAAGTAACCCTTGGTCCTGGGCAGCGACTCCTCCAGCTTGTACACCCGCGCCTCGTCGATGAAGTCCGGGTCCCAGGCATCGACCTCGGTGCGGTTCCAGTTCAGCGCAAGTGAATAGGTGGTGCGCCCGCCGAAGTGCGCGGTCTCCACGCTGGCCACCAGGTCCACGCCGGTGGTGGTGGTGTCGAAGGCGTTGCCGAAGTAGGTCACCGAGGAGATCGACGCCGCTTCCGGGTTGCCGCCGGCCACCAGCGCGGCGCGCTCGGCGTCGCTGAGGTCGAAGCTGGTGCTCAGGGCGATGCGGTCGTCCACCTCGATGCGGTAGGCGTCCACGGTCACCAGCCAGTCACCGCTGTCCCAGACCAGGCCCAGCGACAGGTTGCGCGACTCCTCCGGGCCCAGCGGCCGCGCGCCCTTGAGCTCGGCGATCGGGTTGGTCGGCGGCAGGGTGGCGATGTCCTGCAGCGAGGTGCCGCCGAACACGGTGCTGATCTGGCTGATGTTGGCCTGGCCAGGGGTCGGCGCGCGGAAGCCGGTGCTCAGCGCACCGCGCAGGGCGAAGCTGTCGCTGGCGTCGTAGCGCGCGGTGAGCTTGCCATTGGTGGTGCCGCCGAAGTCCTCGAAGTCCTCGTGGCGCACCGCCGCCGCCAGCAGGAACCGCTCGGTGGACTGGGCTTCCACGTCCACGTATACCGCCCAGTTGCTGCGGTCGAAGGTGCCGGCGGTGCGCGGGCTGAAGCCGTTGAAGCCGTTGGAGCCCAGGGCGAAGCCCTGTTCGGTGAGCGGGCCGATGCCGGTGGAGGCAGCGTCGCCCTCGCTGACCTTGAAGCTCTCCTCGCGCCATTCGGCGCCCAGCGCCAGGCGCAGCGGCCCCTGGCTGAAGCCCACGTCGAAATCGCGGCCGAGGTCGACGTTGATGCCCTTTTCGGTCTGGGTATTGCCGCCGGGGCGGAAGCGCAGGTTGGCCGGCTGGTCCGGGCCAAGCGAGGCGTTGACCGTGTTGTAGATCAGGAACTCGATGTCGTTGCGGCCGTAGCTGGCGCTGAGGTCCCAGTGCCAGGCGCCCCATGCACCCTTGGCCCCGGCCACCACCGAGTAGTCCTCCAGCTCGCCACCGAAGCGCGGGGTGAAGCCGCCCGGCAACGTCTGCAGGAAGGTGAAGCAGTTGCCCGGCAGCGCCGCGACCTGGGCGCTGACCGTGCTGTACGGGAACAGGTTGCCGTCGGCATCGCGCAGGGGGATCACCGGGCAGCCGCCGGCGCCGGTGAGGTCGCCGACCAGCAGGGTCTGGCCGTCGTCGTTGGAGTACACGCCCGAGCGCGCGGTCGGGTCGCGGAAGTAGAAGCCGCCGTCCACCTCGCGGCTGGCGTAGTTGCCGAACAGGTAGAAGTCCACCGTGTCGCCGGAGATGCCGAGGTTGGCGACGAACCTGAGGTCGTCCTCGACCTTGGGCGAGCCCCAGACCTGCGCCGGCGCGGGCACGCCGGGGTAGCCGGCGGCGATCGCGGCGGCTGCATCGTCGCGCTGCACGCTGCGCGAGGTGTCGTCCGCCTCGCGCCACTCCAGGGTCAGGGTGGCGAAGCCGCGCGCGGTGAGCGGCAGGCCCACCTGCGCCGAATACTGGGTGGTGAAGCCGTCGCCCTCGTAATACTGGCCGGCGAAGGCCTCGAAGGCGCCGCCCTCGTTGGCCTTCTTCAGGCCGAAGTTGATCACCCCGGCGATCGCGTCGGAGCCGTATTGCGCGGCGGCACCGTCGCGCAGGACCTCCACCTGCTCCAGCGCCAGCGAGGGGAACACCGACAGGTCCGGACCCTGCGCGCCGTCGGACAGGCCGTGGCCGAGGAAGGTGATCACCGCCGAGCGGTGGAAGCGCTTGCCGTTGACCAGGACCAGGGTGTTGTCCGGTGGCAGGCCACGCAGGTTGGCCGGGCGCACCAGGCTGGCTGCATCGTCGATCGGGATGGTGCTGACGTTGAACGAGGGCACCAGCACCCGCAGCTGGTCGAGGGCATCGGTGGCGGCCTGGTTGCGGAATTCGTCGCCGCCGAGGATGTCGATCGGCACCGCCGATGAGGACACCGAGCGTGGCTGGCTGCGGTTGCCCAGCACCGACACGGTATCCAGGTTGGTGGCACTGCCCTGCGGGGCCGCGGCCTCCGGCGAAGTCCCGGCCCCGTCGGGTGCCACGGCCTGCGCCAGTACCGGGGGACTCGCCACGGCCAGGGCCGTGGCCATGACAGCCTGGACGGCAATCGCCAACCGGGCACTCGGGAACATCACGCGCCTGCTATGGAGCGGTTTCATGCTGCGCCTCCGGATTAACTGGTGGTTTTCGTTGGGCTCCCCATCCGGCACCGACATTCGGTTGGTGCGCTGCAGCATTACATCCAAACAGGCGCGCGTTGGCAAACCGAAAAATCAATCACGGGTGATTTTCGATAATCCACGTATGCAAGCGGAATTAACCAGCAAGCGATTGATTACATGGCATTTCCTTATATGCACCGAACAGGTGCGATTCATTCGCCAGCACCGTTTTGATTCGCACCATCACCAAAATGGCGCCCATCATGCTTGCGAATGAATTACTCCAGCCGGCGTTTTATCCGGCACGGAATACCGCCCCGCCCCCTTGGCCACCTGTCCCGCCCCCCGCACGGATCGCCGGCCGGCCTGCGCGCCGCGTCGTCACGCAGGCCCTCCGCGACGGGCGATAATTGGGCATGGATGGTTCCCCCGACATGTCGACTTCCCCTGCCCCACACGCCCCCGCACACCCGCCTCCCGACCCCCAGCTGATCGCCGACTGGACCTGCCGGCTGCAGAGCGCCGGCGACGAGGTCGCACGGCTGGTCGAGGACCTGGTGGCCGCCAACGCTCCCGCGCTTGCGGAGTGCTTCTACGGCGGCCTGCTCAAGGACCCGCGCGCCAACCGCTTCCTCGACCCGGACCAGGTCCAGGGCCGGCTCAAACCCTCGCTGCAGCGCTGGCTGCGGCAGCTGGCCAGTGCCCGCGCCGGCGATGTCGAATCGCTGCACCGCCTGCACGAGCACGTCGGCCAGGTGCACGCCCGCATCGGCATCCCGGTCGACCTGGTCGGCCGCGGCACGCGCATTCTCAAGGAGCACATGCACCAGGTGATCGGCGCCACCGCCGACGCCACGCTGGCGCTGCGCGCCAGCCTGCACCTGGACGGCCTGATGGACCTGGCGCTGGAGTCGATGACCCGCGCCTACGCCCGCTCGCGCGAGGCCGCCAGCGAGCTGGACGGCTCCTTCCGCCTGTTCTCGCTGATCCAGAACGTGGGCACCGAGCGCGAGCGCCAGCGCGCCCTGCTGCTGGCCTGGGAGAACGCCCTGCTCTACGCCCTCACCGCGGACCAGCCCGGCCCGGTGGAGAACCTGCTGGTCTCCCGCTCCGAGTTCGGCCTGTGGTTCCTGCACAAGGGCATGGCCAGCTTCGGCGAGACCAGCGAGACCCGCCAGGTCGGCGAGCTGGCCGAGCGCATCGACGCGGCCCTGCGCGAGCGCCTGCCGGGATCCGGCAGCGCCGCCGAACGCCGCGCCCTGCTGGACGAGATCCGCGGCTGGGCCGCGGAGATCCGCAACCTGGTCGGGGTGCTGTTCGAAGGCATCGGCGACCTGGAGTCCGGCCGCGACGCCCTCACCCGCCTGCTCAACCGCCGCTTCCTGCCGACCATCCTGCGCCGCGAGGTGGCGCTGCAGGCCAACACCGGCCGCCAGTTCGCGGTGCTGATGCTGGACCTGGACCACTTCAAGGCGATCAACGACCAGTACGGGCACGAGGCCGGCGACCGCGCCCTGCAGCACGTGGCCGCGATCCTGGTGGAGAACACCCGCGGCAGCGACTACCTGTTCCGCTACGGCGGCGAGGAGTTCGTGGTGGTGCTGGGCTCGGTCAGCCGTACCGAGGCGGTGGCCATCGCCCACGCGCTGCGGCGCGCGATCGCCGAATCGCCGGTGCTGCTGCAGGGCGGCGTGCGCCTGCCGCTGACCGCCAGCATCGGCGTGGCCCTGCAGGACGGGCACCCGGATTACGAGCGCGTGCTGGCCCGCGCCGACGCGGCCATGTACCAGGCCAAGCGCGGCGGCCGCGACCAGGTGGTGGTGGCCGACGGCGGCCTGCCAGACCCGCCGGGACAGCGCGCCTTGCGGGGCTGAGCGCGGCCGCGGCCGCTACAATCGGCAGCCCCGCAGAACCCGCAAGCCGATGGCCAAGACCGCAGACAAGTCCGCAGCGCCCGAACACACCCCGCTGATGAAGCAGTACTTCGCCGCCAAGGCGGAGTATCCGGACCTGCTGCTGTTCTTCCGGATGGGCGATTTCTACGAGCTGTTCTACGACGACGCGCGCAAGGCCGCGCGCCTGCTCGACATCACCCTGACCCAGCGTGGCAGCTCCGGCGGCGCGCCGATCCCGATGGCCGGCGTGCCGGTGCACGCCTACGAAGGCTACCTGGCGCGGCTGGTGGCATTGGGGGAGTCGGTGGCCATCTGCGAGCAGATCGGGGACCCGGCCACTTCCAAGGGCCTGGTCGAGCGCAAGGTGGTGCGCATCGTCACCCCCGGCACGGTCACCGACGAGGCGCTGCTGGACGAGCGCCGCGACACCCTGCTGATGGCGGTGGCGCACGGGCGCAGCGGCTACGGTCTGGCCTGGGCCGACCTGTCCGCCGGCCGCTTCCTGGTCAGCGAGGTGGAGAACGCCGACCAGCTGGAGGCCGAGCTCGCCCGCCTCGAACCGGCCGAACTGCTGGTGCCGGACGAGGAAGGCTGGCCGCGGCTGTCGGCCGGTGCCATCCGCCGCCGCCCGCCGTGGCTGTTCGACCCGGACAGCGGCCGCCGCCAGCTGCTGCGTTTCTTCGGCCTGCACGACCTCACCGGCTTCGGCATCGACGACAAGCCGCTGGCGATCGCCGCCGCCGGCGCGCTGCTGGGCTACGTCGAGGAAACCCAGAAGCAGCGCCTGCCGCACCTGACCTCGATCGCACTGGAGACCTCCGGCGAGGCGATCGCGATGAACGCGGCCACCCGCCGCCACCTGGAGCTGGATTCGCGGGTCGACGGCCAGACCCGCCACACCCTGCTGGGCGTGCTGGATTCGACCATCACCCCCATGGGCGGACGCCTGCTGCGGCGCTGGCTGCACCGTCCGCTGCGCGACCGCGGCGTGCTCGGCGCCCGCCACCACGCAGTGGCCACCCTGGTCGAGCAGCGCGCCGACGCCGACCTGCGCGACGGCTTCCGCGGCCTGGGCGACGTCGAACGCATCCTCACCCGCGTGGCCCTGCGCTCGGCGCGGCCGCGCGACCTGTCCACCCTGCGCGACGCGCTGGGCCTGCTGCCCGGCATCCGCCAGGCGCTGGCGCAGCTGGATTCGCCGCGGCTTCAGGCGCTGGCGGCCGAGCTGGGGCAGCACGACGAGATCGCGCACCTGCTGGCCACGGCGATCGCCCCGCAGCCGCCGCTGAAGCTGGCCGACGGCGGGGTGATCGCCGAGGGCTACGATGCCGAGCTGGACGAGCTGCGACGGCTGTCCACCAACGCCGACCAGTTCCTGGTCGACCTGGAGGCGCGCGAGCGTGCGGCCACCGGCATCCCCACCCTGAGGGTCGGCTACAACCGCGTCCATGGCTACTACATCGAGATCAGCAAGGGCCAGGCCGACAAGGCCCCGGTGCACTACACCCGGCGCCAGACCCTGACCGGGGCCGAGCGCTACATCACCGAGGAGCTGAAGGCATTCGAGGACAAGGTGCTGTCGGCGCGCGAGCGCGCGCTGGCGCGCGAGAAGTTCCTGTACGACGCGCTGCTGGACGCGCTCAACGAGGTGCTGGAACCGCTCAAGCGCTGCGCCGCGGCGCTCAGCGAGCTGGACGTGCTGGCCTGCTTCGCCGAGCGCGCGCAGGCGCTGGACTGGTCGCAGCCGGAGCTGACCGACGCGCCCTGCCTGTGCATCGAGCGCGGCCGCCACCCGGTGGTGGAGGCGGTGCGCGAGGAACCGTTCGAACCCAACGACCTGGAGCTGTACGGCGACCGCGACGGCCAGGCGCGGCGGATGCTGGTGATCACCGGCCCGAACATGGGCGGCAAGAGCACCTACATGCGCCAGAACGCGCTGATCGTGCTGCTGGCGCACATCGGCAGCTTCGTGCCGGCCAGCCGCGCGGTGATCGGCCCGATCGACCGCATCCTCACCCGCATCGGCGCCGGCGACGACCTGGCGCGCGGCCAGTCCACCTTCATGGTGGAGATGGCCGAGACCGCCTACATCCTGCACCACGCCACCGAGCAGTCGCTGGTGCTGATGGACGAGATCGGCCGCGGCACCTCGACCTACGACGGCCTGGCCCTGGCCGACGCGGTCGCGCGCCACCTGGCCACGGTCAACCGCTGCTGGACCCTGTTCGCCACCCACTACTTCGAACTGACCGCGCTGGCCACGCCGGAGAGCGGCATCGCCAACGTGCACCTGGACGCGGTCGAGCACGGGGACTCGCTGGTGTTCATGCACGCCGTGCGCGAGGGCGCGGCCGACCGCAGCTTCGGCCTGCAGGTGGCAGCCCTGGCCGGCCTGCCCAAGGCGACCCTGGCGCAGGCGCGGCGGCGCCTGGCCGAACTGGAGCAGCGCGGCCGCGAGACCCACGCCTCGGAAATGGCGCCGCAGGCACTGGACGCCCCGCAGCAGTTCGGCCTGTTCGCGCCGGCGCCCTCGGCCGCGCAGGAGGCACTGGCCGCGCTGGATCCGGACGAGCTGACCCCGAAGCAGGCGCTGGAGGCGCTGTACCGGCTGAAGTCGCTGCTGTAGGGCGGGGGCGCCTTCGCCCTGCCGCCCGAAGGCCCGGGAGCACTTCGCCCACCGGGCCACGGCTTCACCGGCGTAGCCCGGACAAGGCCAAGGGCCGCATCCGCGGATCCGCCACGCCAGGGGACGACCGGCGACAAGGGTGGCGGCGCGTGCGCCTCGCCTGCCCGCGCTACAGCGCGCGGAAGTCGGCCGGCGGGTTCATCCAGTTGTCGTGGCGGCCGTCGGCGTAGCGGATGCCGCCGCCGACCAGCTCGTCGATGCTGGCATCGCCCAGGGTGTTGACCCGCACCGCCAGGTAGTCGCCGCCGGTCTCGGCGATGTAGCCGTGCCCGTACACATGGGTTCCGCAGCGCGTGCAGAAGCGGTGGTGGATGTTGCCTTCGCCCCAGTCGCGGCCGTAGTCGCCCAGGGCCGACTCACCCTGCAGCAGCTCGAAATCCTTCGCCTGCGCGCCCCAGGAGCGGGTCTTGGTGCAGAAGGTGCAGTTGCAGCGGCCGGTGCCGGCCGCCAGGTCGATCACCGCCTGGTAGCGCACCGCGCCGCAGTGGCAGCTGCCGTGGTAGGCCTTCTCCATCGCTCAGGCCTCCTGCATCCCGGCCGGCACCGGGTGCTGCACCGCCAGCGCGTTGTCGCGCGCGTTGGCCGCCACCGCCGCCGGGCGCGCGGCGTGCAGCTGGGCGAAAGCGACGAACGCCGGCTTCTTCTCCAGCATGCCGACCATCATGTAGTAGCCGAGGAAGGCTGCCATCAGCAGGTCGGCGGTGGTGAAGCGGTCCCCGACCAGGTGCTGGCGCCCGGCCACCGCCTGCTCCAGAGTGCGCAGCAGGTCGGCCTCGGTGCCGTAGCCGGCCGACAGCGGCCTGGCCAGCGCGCCGGCTTCCTTGGCGGTGAGCAGCGACTCCACCGGCCCGGCGAGGAAGAACAGCCAGCGGTAGTAGCTGCCGCGCTCGGGCGCACCCGGCGGCGGCGCCAGCCCCTTCTCCGGGACCAGGTCGGCCAGGTAGGCGCAGATGGCGGCGTTCTCGGTCACCACCAGGTCGCCGTGGCGGATCGCCGGCACCTTGCCCATCGGGTTGACCGCCAGGTACTCGGGCGACTTCATCGTGGTGCCGAAGTCGAGCACGACCTCTTCGTACGGCAGGCCGGTCTCCTCCAGCATCCAGCGGGTGATGCGCGCCCGGGACAGGGGGTTGGTGTAGAAGGTCAGCGTCTTGCCCATGGTCGTCTCCGTCACTGGAAGGGAATCCAAGTCTGGGACGGGCCTGCTGACAGCTGCTGTCAGCAGCGTGCGAGGGCCTGCTCAGCCCTCGCTGCGGCGCAGGCGCAGCTGTTCCCAGCGGCGCAGCAGCTGGTGGCGGGTCTGGGGATAGCGGCGGCCGGTGTCCTCCAGGTCCAGCACGCGGTCGGCGCGGAAATGGCGGAAGTCGCCGCGTTGCTCGCACCAGGCGGCGATCAGGCGCATGTCGTCGAGGAAGGCCATGGCGAAGGGCCAAACGACGCGCTCGCTCTCGCGCCCCTCGGCGTCGCGGTAGCGCAGGCGCACGGCATGGCCGTCGCGGATCGCGCGGCGCAGCGCCGGCACCCATGGCTCGGGTGCGCGCTGTTGCCAGTACGGTGCGAACAGGCCGCTGGTCTCGATCTCCAGGCGCCGCTCGCCGGGCAGCACGCCGGCGATGCGCGACAGCGCGCGGTTGGCGGCGGCCGCCAGCTCAGGGTCGCAATGCGAGGCCACCCAGCGCGCGCCCAGCACCAGCGCCTCCAGCTCCTCGGCCGGGAACATCAGCGGCGGCATCACGAACCCGGGGCGCAGGCGGTAACCGACGCCGGCATCGCCGTCGATCTGCGCGCCCTGCGAGCGCAGCGCCTCGATGTCGCGGTACACGGTGCGCAGGCTCACGCCCAGGCATTCGGCCAGTTGCGCGCCGCGCACCGCACCACGGCGCTGGCGCAGTTCCTCGAGCATCCGTAGCAGACGGGTGGCGCGCTGGGTCATCCCTACGGCAGGCCTGGCGACGGGATGCCAAGCATAGCCGCGGCGGCGCGGTTGATCGCAGTCAATGCCACGGTCGCGGGCGCATCCGATAACTGCGCCACAGCCCCACCGGAGAAGTCCATGCGCCACCGCAGCACCGTCCTTGCCGCCGCCCTCGCCCTGGCCTGCACCGGCCTGCAGGCCCAGTCGACGCAAGCCGCCGACCAGCCGGACGCGGCCGCGCTGCGCGAGACCGCCAACGCCCTGTTCGGCCCGGTCCCGCACAGGATCGAACAGGTGCGCGGCCAGCAGGTCACCGCCGCCCAGGTGGAACTGGGCAAGTCGCTGTGGTTCGAGCCGCGCCTGTCGCGCAGCCACGTGATCAGCTGCAACACCTGCCACAACGTCGCCACCGGCGGCGCCGACAACGTGCCCACCTCGATCGGCCACGGCTGGCAGAAGGGCCCGCGCAACTCGCCCACCGTGCTCAACGCGGTGCTCAACATCGCCCAGTTCTGGGACGGCCGCGCCGAGGACCTGAAGGAGCAGGCCAAGGGCCCGGTCCAGGCCAGTGTGGAGATGAACAACACGCCCGAGCGCGTGGAAGCCACCCTGCGCAGCATCCCGGCCTACGTGGAAGCGTTCCGCAAGGCCTTCCCGGGCGAGCGCGAGCCGGTGACCTTCGAGAACATGGCACGCGCGCTGGAAGCCTTCGAGACCACCCTGGTGACGCCGGACTCGCGCTTCGACCAGTTCCTCGCCGGCAAGGACAGCCTCGACGCCACCGAGCTGCGCGGCCTGTCGCTGTTCATCGACAAGGGCTGCGCGTCCTGCCATTCCGGTCCCAACGTGGGTGGCCAGGCCTACTTCCCGTTCGGCGTGGTCGCGCGCCCCGGCGCCGACGTGCTGCCGGCCGGCGACAAGGGCCGCTTCGCCGTGACCCAGACCGCCAGCGACGAGTACGTGTTCCGCGCCGCACCGCTGCGCAACGTGGAACTGACCGCGCCCTACTTCCACAGCGGCCAGGTCTGGGACCTGCACCAGGCGGTGGCGATCATGGGCAGCAGCCAGCTGGGCCACGAACTGGACGCGGCCGAGGTCGAGGCCATCGCCCGCTTCCTGAAGACCCTCACCGGGCGCCAGCCGCAGGTGACCACGCCGCTGCTGCCGCCGAGCACTTCCACCACGCCGCGTCCGGAGTGATGCTTGGCGGGCCGGGCGGCCACGCGCCGCCCCGTTCTTCCGGTCCGGCGCCCTGCGGGGCGCCGCCTGTTCCATAGGCAGGTGCTATCGGGAAATTCGCAACTAACAATTTCTCTTGATAGCCCCTGCCAACTAGCCTGTGGCCGTTCGATTCACACCGGCTACGGGCTTGCAGCAGCAGTCCCTTCGCCACAGGCGGCGCGCGGCCCGCGCCGCATCGCATCCACCGCCCGCTCCCCCGTGGGCACGAAGCAGAGGGGCAATCCCAATGACGACCGAGAAGAAGTGTCCGTTCCACGCCGGCGTCGCCGGCACAGGCACCACCAACCGCGACTGGTGGCCGAACCAGCTGCGCCTGGACCTGCTGACCCAGCACTCGGAGCGCTCCAATCCGCTGGGCAAGGACTTCAACTACCGCGAGGAGTTCAGCAAGCTCGACTACGCGGCGCTGAAGAAGGACCTGCTGGACCTGATGACCAGTTCGCAGGACTGGTGGCCGGCCGACTTCGGCAGCTACGTGGGCCTGATGATCCGCATGGCCTGGCACAGCGCCGGCACCTACCGCGTCGGCGACGGCCGCGGCGGCGGTGGCCGCGGCCAGCAGCGCTTCGCCCCGCTCAACTCCTGGCCGGACAACGTCAGCCTCGACAAGGCCCGCCGCCTGCTGTGGCCGGTCAAGAAGAAATACGGACAGAAGATCTCCTGGGCCGACCTGATGATCCTGGCCGGCAACGTCGCCCTCGAGCACGCCGGCTTCCGCACCTTCGGCTTCGGCGCCGGCCGCGAGGACACCTGGGAACCGGACCTGGACGTGTACTGGGGTCGCGAGAAGACCTGGCTGGGCGGCGACGAGCGCTACGCCCGCGGCTCGGAAGGCGTGCCCAAGCCCGAGGGCGACAGCGTGCTGGTGTCCGAGGACGACGCCGACGGCAAGATCCACAGCCGCAACCTCGAGAACCCGCTGGCCGCGGTGCAGATGGGCCTGATCTACGTGAACCCGGAAGGCCCGGACGGCAACCCCGATCCGCTGCTGGCCGCGCACGACATCCGCGTGACCTTCGGCCGCATGGGCATGGACGACGAGGAAACCGTGGCCCTGATCGCCGGTGGCCACACCCTGGGCAAGACCCACGGCGCCGGCCCGGCCGACAATGTCGGCCCGGATCCGGAAGCGGCCGACCTGGAGATGCAGGGCCTGGGCTGGGCCAACAGGTTCGGCACCGGCAAGGGCGCCGACACCATCACCTCCGGCCTGGAGGTGACCTGGACCAGCACCCCGGCGCAGTGGAACAACGACTTCTTCAAGTTCCTGTTCGACTTCGAGTGGGAGCTCACCAGGTCGCCGGCCGGTGCGCACCAGTGGGTGGCCAAGGACGTCGAGCCCTTCATCCCCGGCCCCACCCCGGACTCGCCCAGGCGCAAGCCGACCATGCTCACCACCGACCTGGCGCTGCGCTTCGACCCGGTCTACGGCCCCATCTCCCGCCGCTTCCGCGATGACCCGCAGGCCTTCGCCAATGCCTTCGCCCGCGCCTGGTTCAAGCTGACCCACCGCGACATGGGCCCCAAGGCCCGCTACCTGGGCCCGGAAGTGCCGGCCGAGGACCTGATCTGGCAGGACCCGCTGCCCAGGCCGGTGCACGCCCCCGAGGCGGCCGACATCGCCGATGCCAAGGCGAAGATCGAGGCGCTGGGCCTGCCGGCCGGCGACCTGGTCACCCTGGCCTGGGCTTCGGCCTCCACCTTCCGCGGCGGCGACAAGCGCGGCGGCGCCAACGGTGCGCGCATCCGCCTGGAGCCGCAGCGCGGCTGGCAGGTCAACCAGCGCGCGATCAAGGCGCTGGAGAAGCTGGAGGAGCTGCAGCCGCAGGTGCGGCTGTCGCTGGCCGACCTGATCGTGCTGGCCGGCGGCGTGGCGATCGAGCAGGCGGCCAAGGCGGCCGGCGTCTACGTCGAGGTGCCGTTCGCGCCCGGCCGCGTGGATGCCTCGCAGGAGCAGACCGACGTCGAGGCTTTCCGCCACATGGAGCCGTTCGCCGATGGCTTCCGCAACTACCTCAAGGCCCCGTCCGAAGTGCCGGCCGAGCACCTGCTGGTGGACAAGGCCCAGCTGCTCACCCTGACCCCGCCGGAGATGACCGCGCTGGTCGGTGGCCTGCGGGCACTGGACGCCAGCTGGGACGGCAGCCGCCATGGCGTGTTCACCGAGCGCCCGGGCGTGCTCAGCACCGACTACTTCACCAACCTGCTGGACATGGCCTACGAGTGGACGCCGGTGGACGCGGAGCGCCAGCTGTACGAAGTGCGCGAGCGCAACGGCGGCGCGGTGAAGTGGACCGCGACCCGGGTCGACCTGGTGTTCGGCTCCAACTCGGTGCTGCGCGCCCTGTCGGAGGTGTACGCGTCCGACGACGGCGCGGAGAAGTTCGCCCGCGACTTCGTCGCCGCCTGGACCAAGGTGATGAACCTGGACCGCTTCGACCTGCGCGCCTGAGCCCACACGCGGCACGCAGCATGCCCCGCCCGGGTTCCGGGCGGGGCTTTTCGTTGGTGCTTATTGGTCGCGCGCGCGCAGGTCGAGCTTGATCCGGCTGTCGCGCTCGCTGGACCAGATCACCGCTTCCTCCGCCGGCTTGCAGCGGCGGTCGCGGCTGGTACCCGGCTGGCCCGGCAGCGCCGGCCCCTTGTCGCCGCCCACCAGGCAATCGGCGGCCATCGGGGCGAGTGGATCGTCCTGGACACTGGCGCAACCGGCCAGGCCCAGCGACAGCACGGCAAGGGCGGACATCCTGCGAAGCATTCGGCAACTCCGGTCGGCGGGAACACGCCCGTTCTACACCGGCACGGGTGCCCGCGCGACAGGCCGGAAGTCAGGGGTGGATCAGAACGCGTCGATGTCGCCCAGGGCCTGGATCAGGCGGCGGGCGCGCTTGTCCGGCTTGTGCTCCGGCGGGCGGTAGCCATCGCGCATGGCGGCGCGCTGCAGCCGCTGCTCCTCGCGCCGCTTCGCCGATTCGGCGCTCTCGGCGTACAACGCCTGCGCCACCGGGGCCGGGCCGCGGGTGTCGCTCAGGCCCAGTACCTGGACCTCGAAGGTTTCCTCGCCGCGGGTCACGCGCAGGGCATCGCCGACCCGGATCGCACGCGAAGGCTTGGCGCGCTGTCCGCCGACCTCGACCTTGCCGGTGTCCACCGCCTGGCGGGCCAGGCTGCGGGTGCGGAAGAAGCGCGCCGCCCACAGCCAGACGTCCAGGCGCACGTGCGCGCCGGCTTCCGTCTCAGCCATGGGAGGCACCAGCGGCGCCCGCGTGGGGCGGGATCATGCAGGCCAGGTTGCAGGTACGGGTGTTCGGCATCGATTGCGTGTACGGCCGGTGCGGATGGCGGCTGCCGGCAGGCCGCGGTACGTCCGCAGTGTGCGCCCGTCGGCGCGGGGACGCCAGCGCGCGGAGGCCACCACGCAAACGGCCGCCCTGGGGCGGCCGTCGCGGACAGCGAAGACGCGGCGGATCAGCCGGCGTTCTTCTCGGCCTTGGCCTTGGCCACGGCAGCCAGGTCTTCCTTGATGCGGGCCGCCTTGCCTTCCAGGCCACGCAGGTAGTACAGCTTGCCGGCGCGGACCTTGCCGCGGCGCTTGACCTCGACCGACTCGATCATCGGGCTGAAGGTCTGGAACACGCGCTCGACGCCGTAGCCGTGCGAGATCTTGCGCACGGTGAAGGACGAGTTCAGGCCGGCGTTCTTGGTGGCGATGACCACGCCTTCGTAGGCCTGCACGCGCTCGCGGTTGCCTTCCTTGACCTTGACGTTCACCACGACGGTGTCGCCCTGGCTGAACTTCGGCAGTTCGCGGTTGATCTGGGCGGACTCGAACTCCGCGATGATGGACTTGTTCAGCTTGCTCATGGTGACCGACTCTTTGTTCGGGTGGGCGTGTCTGGATGACAACTCGGGCTAACGCAGTCGCCGGATTGCGCTGCGCGTTTGTTGTTGTGGATGCCTGCTCCGGCGCCCCTCGGGGCCTGCCTCTTGCAGGAATCCGGCATTGTAGCCGGTCCGCAAGGTCCGTGGCTAGTCACCCCATGGACCGGAACCGGGCAGGGTCAGGCCGGCGGTGCCTCCTGCCCCGCCGGGTCCTGTTCCAGCGCGCGCAGGCCCTCCTCCAGCAGCTTGCGGTCGACCTTGGACAGTTCCCGCCCCTGCAGCAGGTCCGGGCGCCGCAGCCAGGTCCGCACCAGGGCCTGCTGCCGGCGCCAGCGCGCGATCGCAGCATGGTTGCCCGATCGCAGCACCTCCGGGACGGTGCCGTACGCGTGCTCGACCGGGTGGCTGTAGTGCGGGCAGTCCAGCAACCCGTCCTCGAAGCTGTCCTGGGCAGCCGAGCCGGCGTCGTTGAGCGCGCCGTCCTGCAGCCGGGCCACCGCGTCGACCACCACCGCCGCGGCCAGCTCGCCACCGGACAGCACGTAGTCGCCAATCGACAGCTCCTCGTCCACCTCGGCCTGGACCAGGCGCTCGTCGATGCCCTCGTAGCGGCCGCACAGCAGCACCAGGCGCGGCATCGCCGCCAGCTCGCGCACCCGCTTCTGCTCCAGGCGCCGGCCCTGCGGGCTCAGGTAGACCACGTGCACCGGGGTCGGGTCGGCCTGCCGCACCGCCGCCAGGCAGCGCCGCAGCGGCTCCACCAGCATGACCATGCCCGGCCCGCCGCCGAAGGTGCGGTCGTCGGTCTTGCGGTAGTTGCCGTCGGCGTACTCGCGCGGGTTCCAGCCGTGCAACTGCAGCAGCCCGCGCTCGCGCGCGCGCCCGGTCACGCCGAACGCCGTGCAGCGGTCGACCTCTTCGGGGAACAGGCTGACGACGTCAATGCGCATGGAGCGGTGATTGGTGATTCGGGATTCGTGATTCGGAAAAGCGGGAGGCGCTGGCAACCCAGTTCGGCTGGCAATCCGAGCTTATCGCTCTTTCAAATCACCAATTACCAATCACGGCCCCTAGAAATCGGGATCCCAGTCGACCGTGATGGTGGCGGTGTCGAAATCCACCGAGGTGACGTAGTCGGGCCGGACGAAGGGGATCATGCGCTCGCGTTCGCCGCGCACCACCAGCACGTCGTTGGCGCCGGTGGACAGCAGGTGCGAAACCTCGCCCAGGGCCACGCCGTCGACGGTGACCACCTTCAGCCCTTCCAGGTCGACCCAGTAGTACTCGCCGGGTGCCGGCGGCGGCAGCGCCTCGCGCGGGACCAGGATCTCGGTGCCGCGCAGGGCCTCGGCGGCATCGCGGTCGTCGCAGCCGGGCAGGGTCGCCACTACGTGCTTGCCGGTGTCGCGCCCCCTGGCCCCGCGCAGCTCGCGCTCGGCGCCGTTGGCCGAACGCAGGATCCAGGGCTGGTAGCGGAAGATCTGCGCGCGCGGCTCGGTCCAGGACTCGAGCCTGACGTCGCCGCGCACGCCGAAGGCGCCCGTCACCCGGCCCAGCAGAATCAGCTTCCGCGGTGCTGGAGTGGGACGCCCTGCGTCGTTCATGTCAGGTACCGGCCGCCGCCAGGGGCGGCCGTCGCCATCAGGCGGCCTGGGCCTGGCTCTGGGCCTTGACCACTTCCTTGTACAGGCTGCGGACCTTGTCCGTCAGCTGCGCGCCGTTGCCCACCCAGTAGTCGACGCGGGCGATGTCCAGCACAACGCGCTGCTCGTTGCCCTGGGCAACGGGGTTGTAGTAGCCGACGCGCTCGATGTTGCGGCCGTCGCGGGCGCTGCGCGAGTCGGTGACGACGATGTGGTAGAACGGGCGCTTCTTGGCGCCGCCGCGGGTGAGACGGATCTTGACCATGTGTTTTTCGTGTTGCCCAGTCGCCAGGATGACGAGGTAAGCCGGCGATTCTAGCCGAACACCGCCGCCAGGGAAACCACCCCGCCCCGCCCGGCCGCCTTGCCGGCCACCCCGCCCGGCCGCGACTCGCACCGCTGCGGGCTCCTGCCCCCGCTTCGCGGGCGCGCGATCCCTGGTGAATTACGCGCAGCATGACCAAAGTCATGCAACCGCGGCAAACCGCTCCCGTACCATCACCGGGCAGGCGTCGCGCCGGGCGCACAGCCCGGCCAGGGAAAGCGGCGCCGCGACCCCAGGCCTTGCCCCGTACACCTCCCCCACGGTGGGCCCTGCGCCCGCCGCCCTGATGGACTACCGATGAAAAAGCTGCCCCGCCTCCTCAAAGCGCTCCTGGTCCTCGGCCTGGTGCTGGCCCTGGTCCTGCTGTGGCGGGGCTGCTCCGGGAAGGAGGACGCGCCTCCGGACGGCGGTCGCGGCGGCTGGGGCGAGCGCCCGCCGACCCCGGTGCGCGTGGCCACCGCCGAGCGCGGCCCGCTGGACCTGGAGATCAAGGCGCTGGGCACCGTCACCCCGCTGCGCACGGTGACCGTGCGCCCGCGGGTCGAGGGCGAGCTGCTGCGCATCGCCTTCGACGAGGGCCAGCAGGTCCGCGCCGGCCAGCTGCTGGCCGAGATCGACCCGGCCCCGTTCCAGGTGCGCCTGGCCCAGGCCGAGGGCGCGCAGAAACAGAACCTGGCCGAGCTGGAGAACACCCGCATCCAGTTGCAGCGCTTCCGCGACCTGGCCGGCGCCAACTACGTCTCCGCCCAGGAAGTGGCCGACCTGCAGGCGCGCGTGCGCCAGTTCGAGGGCCGCCGCGAGAGCGACCAGGCCGCGGTGGACGAGGCCCGCCTGCAGCTGCAGTACACCCGCATCACCGCGCCGATCGACGGCCGCATCGGCCTGCGCACGGTGGACGTGGGCAACCTGGTGCGCGCCGGCGACGAGGGCGGGATCGCCACCATCACCCAGACCCGTCCGATCAGCGTGGTGTTCGCCCTGCCCGAAGGCGTGCTGCCCTCGGTGCAGGCGGCGGTGCGCGGGGGCCAGGCGCTGGCGGTGCAGGCCTGGGACCGCGACGAGCGCCAGCCGCTGGCCAGCGGCACCCTGTCCAGCCTGGACAACCGCATCGACGTGCAGACCGGCACCCTGCGCCTGCGCGCCCTGTTCGAGAACACGGACGAGTCGCTGTTCCCCAACCAGTCGGTCAACGTGCGCCTGCGCCTGGGCAGCGCGGACGTGGTCTCGATCCCCGATGCGGCGGTGCAGTTCGGCAACCGCGGCACCTATGTGTACGTGGTGGGCGAGGACGACACCGCCAGCGTGCGCGAGGTGAAGCTGGGCGCCAGCCACGAGGGCCGGGTGGCCGTGCTCGAGGGCCTGGCGGACGGCGAGCGCGTGGTGCTCGAGGGCCTGGACCGCCTGCGCGAGGGCGGCAAGGTGCAGGTGGTCGACGCCGACGGCGTGCCGGTCGCGGCCGACGCCGGCAGGCCCGTCGACGCCGCGGCTGGTGGCAGCAAGGCGGCCGCCGCGCGATGAACCTGTCCCGCCCGTTCATCCTGCGCCCGGTGGCGACCTCGCTGCTGATGCTGGCGCTGCTGCTGTCGGGCCTGTTCGCCTACCGCCTGCTGCCGGTCTCGGCGCTGCCCCAGGTCGATTACCCGATCATCCAGGTGCTCACCCTGTACCCGGGCGCCAGCCCGGCGGTGACCACCAGCGCGGTGACCGCGCCGCTGGAGCGGCGCCTGGGCCAGATCCCGGGCCTGAACCAGATGACCTCGACCAGCTCCGGCGGGGCCTCGGTGATCACCCTGCAGTTCTCGCTGGAGGTGGACCTGGGGGTGGCCGAGCAGGAGGTGCAGGCCGCGATCAATGCCGCCTCCAACTTCCTGCCCAACGACCTGCCGATGCCGCCGGTGTACCGCAAGGTCAACCCGGCCGACACCCCGATCCTGACCCTGGCGGTGACCTCGCCTTCGATGGCCCTGCCCGAGGTCTACGACCTGGTCGACACACGCATGGCCCAGCGCCTGTCGCAGCTGCCGGGCGTGGGCCTGGTGAGCCTGGCCGGCGGGCAGCGCCCTGCCGTGCGCATCCAGGTCAACCCGCAGGCGCTGGCCGCCGCGGGCCTGGGCATGGGCGACATCCGCCGCGCGATCGGCGCGGCCAACGTGAACATGCCCAAGGGCAGCTTCGATGGCCCCACCCGCGCCACCATGCTCGACGCCAACGACCAGATGCGTTCGGCCGAGGAGTACCGGCAGCTGGTGCTGGCCTGGAACGACGGCGCGCCGCTGCGCCTGGGCGACGTCGCCACCGTGGAGAAGGGGCCGGAGAACAGCCAGCTCGCCGCCTGGTCGGGCAAGGCCCCGGCGATCCTGGTCAACATCCAGCGCCAGCCCGGCGCCAACGTGATCGAGGTGGTGGACCGGATCCACGCCCTGCTGCCGCAGCTGCGCGCCTCGATGCCGGCGGCGGTGGACGTGGCCGTGCTCAGCGACCGCACCGAGTCGATCCGCGCCTCGATCAAGGGCGTGCAGCACGAGCTGCTGCTGGCGATCGGCCTGGTGGTGCTGGTGACCTTCGTGTTCCTTCGCACGGTGCCGGCCACGATCATTCCCTCGATCGCGGTGCCGCTGTCGCTGGTGGCCACCTTCGGGGTGATGCTGCTGGCCGGGTTCTCGCTCAACAACCTGACCCTGATGGCGCTGACCATCGCCACCGGCTTCGTGGTCGACGACGCGATCGTGATGCTGGAGAACATCGCCCGGCGCATGGAGGACGGCGAAGGCCCGATGGAGGCCGCGCTCAACGGCGCGCGCCAGATCGGCTTCACCCTGGTCTCGCTGACGGTGTCGCTGGTCGCCGTGCTGATCCCGCTGCTGTTCATGGGCGACGTGGTCGGCAAGCTGTTCCACGAGTTCGCGATCACCCTGGCGGTGGCCATCGGCATCTCGCTGGTGGTCTCGCTGACCCTGACTCCGATGCTGTGCGCGCGCTTCCTCAAGGCCGGGCACGGCCATGGCGAGGCCGGCGCCGACGGCGCCCAGGGCGACATGTTCGACCGCGTGGTGGCGCTGTACGACCGCGGCCTGCACTGGGTGCTGGCGCGGCAGCCGCTGATGCTGGGCGCCACCGCGGCCACCCTGGCCCTGACCGTCGCGCTGTACATCGCCGTGCCCAAGGGCTTCTTCCCGGTGCAGGACGCCGGCCTGATCCAGGGCATCAGCGAGGCGCCGCAGTCGGTCTCGTTCGAGGCCATGGCGCGCCGCCAGCAGGCGCTGGCCGACGCCATCCTCGCCGATCCGGACGTGGCCACCCTGTCCTCCTTCATCGGCGTGGACGGCAGCAACGCCACGCTCAACAGCGGCCGCTTCCTGATCGAACTCAAGCCGCACGCCGAGCGCAGCGCCGGCGCGCTGGAGATCATCGAGCGGATCAAGCGCCGCGCCGCCGCGGTGCCGGGCATCGACCTGTACCTGCAGCCGGTGCAGGAGCTGAGCATCGAGGACCGGGTCAGCCGCACCCAGTACCAGTTCGCCCTGACCACCCCGGACCTGGACGAGCTGTCGCGCTGGACCGGCGCGATGCTGCAGGCGCTGCGCAAGCACCCGGCCCTGGCCGACGTGGCCAGCGACCTGCAGGACCAGGGCCTGCAGGCCTGGCTGGACATCGACCGCGACGCGGCCGCGCGCCTGGGCGTGTCGGTCTCGGCGATCGCCGACGCGCTGTACGACGCCTTCGGCCAGCGCCAGGTCTCGACCATCTTCACCCACGCCAACCAGTACCGGGTGGTGCTGGAGGCCGATCCGCGCTTCCAGCTGGGACCGGAGGCGATCGGCCGCATCCACGTGGCCACCGCCGACGGCCGGCAGACGCCGCTGTCGGGCCTGGCGCGCGTGGAGACCCGCCCGACCCCGCTGCAGGTCAGCCACCTGGGCCAGTTCCCGGCGGTGACCTTCTCCTTCAACCTGGCGCCGGGCGCCTCGCTGGGCGAGGCGGTGGCGGCGATCGAGCAGGCGCGTGCCGACATCGGCATGCCGGCCAGCGTCGAGCTGCGCCTGCAGGGCGCGGCGCAGGCGTTCCGCAACTCGCTCTCCAGCACCCTGTGGCTGATCCTGGCCGCGGTGCTGGTGATGTACATCGTGCTGGGCGTGCTCTACGAGAGCTTCATCCACCCGGTGACCATCCTCTCCACCCTGCCCTCGGCCACGGTGGGCGCGCTGGCGGCGCTGCTGCTGTCCGGGCGCAGCCTGGACCTGATCGCGGTGATCGGCATCATCCTGCTGATCGGCCTGGTGAAGAAGAACGCGATCATGATGATCGACTTCGCCCTGGAGGCCGAGCGCGAGCAGGGACTGGCGCCGCGCGAGGCGATCCACCGCGCCGCCCTGCTGCGCTTCCGCCCGATCCTGATGACCACCCTGGCGGCACTGTTCGCGGCCATCCCGATGGTGTTCGCCTCCGGCTCCGGCGCCGAGCTGCGCCAGCCGCTGGGCCTGGTGATGGTCGGCGGCCTGCTGGTGAGCCAGGTGCTGACCCTGTTCACCACCCCGGTGGTGTACCTGTTCTTCGACCGCCTCTCGCGCCGCCGCGAGGCGGCGGCCGAAGGCGCCGGCGCGGCGGCCTGACATGCACGAAGGCGCCTCGCCCAACCTGTCGCGGGTGTTCATCGAGCGCCCGGTCGCCACCGTGCTGCTGGCGGTGGCGGTGATGCTGTGCGGCCTGCTGGCCCTGCGCCAGCTGCCGGTGGCGCCGCTGCCGCAGGTCGACTACCCCGCGATCCAGGTCAGCGCCAGCATGCCCGGCGCCAGCCCCGAGTCGATGGCGGCCACCGTGGCCACCCCGCTGGAGCGGGCGCTGGGCAGCATCCCCGGGATCACCCGCATCACCTCCAGCAGCAACCAGGGCAGCACCCGCGTCGACCTGCAGTTCTCGCTGGACCGCGACATCGACGAGGCCGCGCGCGAGGTCCAGGCCGCGCTCAACGCCGCGCGCGCGCAGCTGCCCTCGGGCATGCCGGGCATGCCGCAGTACCGCAAGATCAATCCGTCGCAGGCGCCGATCATGACCATCGCGCTGAGCTCGGACACGCTCACCCCGGCGCAGGTGTTCGACGTGGCCTCGACCGTGCTGGCGCAGAAGATCGCGCAGGTGCCGGGCGTGGGCGAGGTCGGCGTCGGCGGCGGCTCGCTGCCGGCGGTGCGGGTCTCGCTCAACCCCGGCGCGCTGAACCAGTACGGCATCGCCCTGGAGGACGTGGCCGCGGCGATCCGCAACGCCAACGCGCTGCGCCCGCTGGGCACGGTGGCCCGCGACGACCGCCAGTGGCAGGTCGAGGCCGGGCTGCAGCTGCGCACAGCGGAGGAATACCGCGACCTGGTGGTGGCCTGGCGCGACGGCCGCGCGGTGCACCTGCGCGACGTGGCCCAGGTCGGCGAAGGCACCGAGAACCGCTACGCCTCCGGCTTCCACAACCGCCGCGCGGCGGTGCTGATGATGGTCAACCGCCAGCCGAACGCGAACATCATCCGCACCGTGGACGCGATCCACGGGCAGATGGACACGCTGCGGGCGCTGCTGCCGGCAGGCGTGGACATGAAGGTGGTGATGGACCGCTCGCCGGTGATCCGCGCCACCCTGCGCGAGGCCGAGGCCACCCTGGTGCTGGCGATCGGCCTGGTGGTGCTGGTGGTGCTGGCGTTCCTGGGCAGCTGGCGCGCGGCGCTGGTGCCCTCGCTGGCGATCCCGGTCTCGCTGTTCGGCGCGCTGGCGATCATCTGGCTGGCCGGGTTCTCGCTCAACACGCTGTCGCTGATGGCGCTGATCGTGGCCGCGGTGCTGGTGGTGGACGACGCCATCGTGGTGCTGGAGAACATCTCCCGGCACCTGGCCGCCGGCCTGTCGCCGGTGGCGGCGGCGATGCGCGGCGCCGGCGAGGTCGGCGCCACCCTGCTGTCGATGAACATCGCCCTGGGCGTGGTGTTCGTCTCGATCCTGTTCCTGGACGACTTCGTCGAGAAACTGTTCCGCGAGTTCTCGCTGACCCTGGTGGCGGCGATGGCGGTGTCGGTGGCGGTCTCGCTGAGCTTCACCCCGGCGCTGTGCTCGCGCCTGCTGCGCAGCGCCGGCCCGGACCGGGTGGTGCCGCCGTGGGAGCGGCTGGGCGAGCTGCTGTTCGGCGGCCTGCGCCGGCTGTACCTGCGTTCGCTGGACCGCAGCCTCGCCCGCCTGCCGCTGATGCTTTGCCTGCTGCTGGGCACGGTGGCGCTCAATGCCTACCTGTTCGCCAAGGTGCCCAAGGGCACGGTGCCGCAGCAGGACACCGGCCAGCTGCGCGGCTTCATCCGCGGCGACGACGGCCTCTCGTTCCAGGTGATGCAGCCGAAGATCCAGGCCTACCGCGAGTTCCTGCTGCAGGACCCGGCGATCGCCGACATCGCCGGCTACATCGGCGGCGGCACCGGGGTGAACAACGGCTTCGTGATGATGCAGATGAAGCCGCTGGCCGAGCGCAAGGTCTCCAGCCGCGAGGTGATCGACCGCCTGCGCCGGAACCTGCCCAAGGTGCCCGGCGGCAACCTGTGGTTCTGGGTGGACCAGGACATCCGCATCGGCGGCGGCAACGACGACGGCAACCTGGACCTGCAGCTGCTGGCCGGCGACATCGGGCCGCTGCGCGAGTGGACGCCGAAGGTGCAGGAGGCGCTGGCGGCGCTGCCGCAGCTGGTGGACGTGGACTCCAGCGGCGACGAGGGCATGCGCCAGGTGCGCCTGGAGATCGACCGCGAGGCGGCGGCGCGGCTGGGCGTGGACATGCGCACGGTCGGCACCGTGCTCAACAACTCCTTCAGCCAGCGCCAGGTGGCCACGCTTTACGACAGCCTCAACCAGTACCGGGTGGTGATGGAGCTGGATCCGCGCTACACCACCTCGCCGGAGACGCTGGACCAGGTGTACGTGATCGCCGCCGGCGGCCACCGCGTGCCGCTTTCGGCGATCGCCAGCTGGGGCTACGGCATGGCCCCGGACCGGATCCAGCACCATTCGCAGTTCGTCTCCACCCGGATCAGCTTCGCCCTCGCCCCGGGCGTCACCCTGGGCGAGGCCACCGCGGCGATCGAGCACGCGATGGCGAAGATCATGCTGCCCACCGAGGTCCAGGCCCGGCTCGGCGACGAGGCCGGCAGCCTGCAGGACCTGCGCAACCGCCAGGCGTGGCTGATCCTGGGCGCGGTGCTGGCGGTATACCTGGTGCTGGGCGTGCTGTACGAGAGCTTGGTGCAGCCGCTGGCGATCCTGTCGATCCTGCCTTCGGCCGGGATCGGCGCGCTGGTCGCGCTGCTGCTGTTCGACGGCGAGCTCAACCTGATCTCGCTGCTGGGCCTGTTCCTGCTGGTGGGCGTGGTGATGAAGAACACCATCCTGATGGTGGACTTCGCGCTGGCGGCGCAGCGCGAGGGCCAGCCGGCGCAGGCGGCGATCCTGGAGGCGGCGAAGCTGCGCTTCCGCCCGATCCTGATGACCAGCGTGGCCGCGCTGCTGGGCATGCTGCCGCTGATGCTGGCCACCGGCGAGGGCTGGGAAATGCGCCGCCCGCTGGGCATCGCCATCGTCGGCGGCCTGCTGGTCAGCCAGGTGCTGACGCTCTACACCACCCCGGCGGTGTTCCTGGCCCTGGACCGGCTGCGCGAGCGGATGGCGGGAAGGACGGGATTGGTGGTTCGGGATTCGTGATTCGGGATCCGTGATTCGGGATTCGGGATTGGCAGGAGCGCTTGCTGGTACCGGCCGGGCTGGCGGAAGGGTCGTCGCCCGGATAACCCAAGCGCATCCGGGATCCAGGTGCGATTGCAGGCCCAACCCTGCGCGGCCGCGTCTCCGGGAGTGGGATCCGGATTCGGATTGGTCGTGGTCTGCAAGGCCACCATGGATTCCTGGCGACGCAGCCGCCTACGAATCACCAGTCACCAATCACCAGTCACCAATCACCAATCACCAATCCCGAATCACCAACCACCAATCCCCGTCACGCCAACGGCTCCCAGGGGGCATGGGCGGCGGCGGATGCCAGCAAGGCGTCCAGCTCCGGCGACGGCGCGAATTCCACCGTGTCGATGGCGGCGATGCGCTGCACGCCGCTGGCGTTGGCCGCGAACGCGGCGGCGAAGTCGCCGACCTCGCCCAGCGCGACCGGCCGCACCTGCTGCATGCAACCCAGGGTCCCAAGCCCGGCCTGCAGCAGCTGCTCGGCGGTGCCGCGCAGGGCCGGGCCCGCCGGCCAGGTGATGCCCCGCCCGTCCCAGAAGCCGATGTTCCAGACCGTGCCTTCCACCACCCGTGCGTCCGCGCCCGTGCCGTCCACGAACAGCGCATCGTCATAGCCGTCCCGCATGGCCAGGCGCCGGTGCTGGAACAGCGGGAAGGTGGCCACGTGCTTGAGGTGCGGGAACGGACGCACGAAGGCGACGCTGCGCACCCGGATCGCCTTGCCCGATGGCCGTGCCGGCGCGGTGGCGGAGACCAGCACGTCCGCCTGCAGCGCGCGCAGCGGCTGGCGGTGGTCGAAACCGCGCGCGAACACGGCCACGCGCAGGGAGCAGTCGCCGCCTTGTTCCGCCGCGGCCTGGGCCATCCAGGCCCGGACCTGGGCCTCATCAAGCGCAGCGTCGAACAGCTCGGCGTTGCCCTGGCCCAGCCGCGCCAGGTGCAGCTCCATGCCTTGGGCGCGGCCACCACGCACCTGCAACGCGGTGAAGTGGCCGTAGTTCACCTGCGCCAGCGCGCGCAGGCCCTCGGGATCGGAGGCGGCCGGGCGGCCGTTGAGCAGGAAGCTGCCCGAAGGCGGCTGCGTCATCGCGTCCTCCATCGTCCTCGACCGGGCCAGCCGGCCGGCGCCGGGGCCGCGTGGCCAGCCCGCGCGTGGATCAGCGGAACGGCATGCGGCCCATGCCGCCCATCATGCCCTGCAGGCCGCGCATCATCCCCTTCATGCCGCCGCGGCCCATCTTCGCCATCATCTTCTCCATCTGCTGGTACTGCTTCAGCAGCTTGTTGACGTCGGCCGGGGTGGTACCCGAACCGCGGGCGATGCGGGCACGGCGCGAGCCGTTGAGCAGGCCCGGGTTGCGCCGCTCCTTGGGGGTCATCGAGCCGATGATGGCGATCATGCGCGGCACCTCGCGGCTCTGCGCCACCTGCTGCTTGAGGTGCTCGGGCACCTGGCCGAGGCCGGGCAGCTTGTCGATCAGGCCGGCGATGCCGCCCATGTTCTGCATCTGCTCCAGCTGGTCGCGCATGTCGTTGAGGTCGAACTTCTTGCCCTTGGCGACCTTGGCGGCCAGTTTGGCGGCCTTCTCCTGGTCGACGGTCTGCTCGACCTGCTCCACCAGCGACAGCACGTCGCCCATGTCGAGGATGCGCGCGGCGACGCGGTCGGGGTGGAACACGTCCAGGCCGTCGACCTTCTCGCCGGTGCCGACGAACTTGATCGGCTTGCCGGTGATGTAGCGCACGGAGAGCGCCGCGCCGCCGCGGGCATCGCCGTCGGTCTTGGTCAGGACCACGCCGGTCAGCGGCAGGGCGTCGGAGAACGCCTTGGCGGTGTTGGCCGCGTCCTGGCCGGTCATGGCGTCGACCACGAACAGGGTCTCGGCCGGGTTGACCGCGGCGTGCAGGGCCTTGATCTCGGCCATCATCGCCTCGTCGATGGCGAGGCGGCCGGCGGTATCGACGATCAGCACGTCGACGAAGGATTTCTTCGCGTCCGCGATCGCGGCGCGGACGATGTCCTCCGGCTTCTGCCCGGCGTCGGACGGGAAGAACAGCACGCCGGTCTGTTCGGCCAGGGTCTTCAGCTGCTCGATCGCGGCCGGACGGTAGACGTCGGCGCTGACCACCATCACCTTCTTCTTGCGCCTTTCCTTCAGGTGCCTGGCCAGCTTGCCGACGGTGGTGGTCTTGCCGGCGCCCTGCAGGCCGGCCATCAGGAACACCGCCGGGGCCGGGACGTTGAGATTCAGGTCGGTCGCGGCCGAGCCCATCACCGCGGTCAGCTCGTCGCGCACCACCTTGATCAGGGCCTGGCCCGGGGTCAGCGACTTGAGCACCTCCTGGCCAACCGCGCGCACCTTGATGCGCTGGATCAGGGCCTGGACCACCGGCAGGGCGACGTCGGCCTCCAGCAGGGCGATGCGCACCTCGCGCACGGCCTCGCTGATGTTGGACTCGGTCAGCCGGCCGCGGCCGCGCAGCCGCTCGAGGGTGCCGGACAGGCGCTGGGTCAGGGATTCGAACATGCAGGCGGACCGGAAGGCGGAAAACGGCCGGCGATTATAGCGGGCGCGGGGCAGTGCCCCCGTCCGTTGCGCCTGCGCACTGTGCCCGGCCGGTTCCGGCCCCGGGCACAGGTTGAACAGGCAATATTTGCGCTTGCAAATATTGCCAGGGCGAGTATCCTCCCGTCCCCATGTCTTCGCCCCCCGTCTGCTCCGGCTCCAGCCTCGGCCTGCTCGTGCGCCAGGTCCGCGACGCCATGCGCGCGCGCTGGCAGCACGAGCTGGTCAAGGTCGGCCACGACCTCACCTTCAGCCAGTTCCTGATCATCAAGAAGCTGTCCGAGGGCGTGGCCAACGCCACCGAGCTGGCGCGCATCGCCGAACTGACCCCGGGCGCCATGACCCGCCTGCTGGACAGGCTCGAGGCCCGCGGCCTGATCGTGCGCGGCGCCGATCCGGGCGACCGCCGCGCGCTCAACATCCGCCTGACCGAAGGCGGCAAGCAGATCGCGCGCGACATCGCCCAGTGCGGCGAGCGGGTCAGCGAGGCCGCCTTCGCCGGCCTGGACGAAGCCCAGCGCGCGCAGTTCGTGCGCCTGCTGGAGCAGGTCCGCGACAACCTTTCCATTCCGGAAACCTGACCGATGCCTGCCCTCCCCCACCCCGGCCGCCGCCTGGCGGCCATCGGTACCCTGTCCCTTGCGCTCGCGCTGGCCGGCTGCGCCAGCACCGGCGGGCTGGAGCCGGCCGCGCAGTTGCGCGATGCCGACACCCATGCCGCCGCGCGCAGCCTGGACGGCGCGCCCACCAGCCCGGCCGCGTTCCCGCGCCAGGACTGGTGGCGCGCCTTCGGCGACCCGCAGCTGGACACGCTGGTCGCCGAGGCCCTCGACGGCAGTCCCTCGCTGGTGGCCGCCGACGCCCGCCTGCGCAAGGCCCGCGCCCAGGCCGGCCTCGCTTCCGCCGCGCGCAAGCCGACCGTGGCCGGCAGCGCGCAGTACGCGGTGGCCCAGCTGCCCGAGGGCCTGGCCGGCGAGGAGCTGGGCGGCCAGCTGATGCACAACGCGGTGCTGATGCTCAACTTCGAGTGGCCGCTGGACGTGTGGGGCGGCAGGCGCGCCGACTACGAGGCCGCGCTGGGCGAGGCCCGCGCCAGCCAGATCGAGGCCCAGGCCGCACGCCTGTCCCTGGCCGCGAACGTGGCGCGCAGCTACATCGCCCTGGCCCAGGCCCACGAGGCGCACGACATCGCCCTGCGCGAGCAGCAGCGCAGCGAGCGCCTGCTGCAGCTGGGCCGCCAGCGCGTGGACGCCGGCATCGACGGCGCGCTGTCGCTGCGCAACGCCGAGACCGCCATCGCCACGGCCAAGGCCCAGGTGGAGGCGGCGCAGCAGCAGATCGACGCCCTGCGCACTGCCCTGGCCGCGCTGCTGGGCCAGGGCCCGGACCGCGGCCTGGACATCGCCCGCCCACGCCTGCTGCAGGCTCCCGCGCCGGCGCTGCCGGGGGTGCTGCCGAGCGAACTGCTGGGCCACCGCCCCGATGTGGTCGCCGCGCGCTGGCGGGTCGAGGCCGCGGCGCAGGGCATCAAGTCGGCCAAGGCCACCTTCAGGCCCAGCATCGACCTCAGCGGCCTGGTCGGCCTGGCCGCCACCGACTTCGCCGACCTGTTCGACGGCGACGCCGTGCTCGGCTTCGGCGGCCCGGCAATCAGCCTGCCGATCTTCGACGCCGGCGCGCGCCGCAACCGGCTGGATGCGCGCAATGCCGACTACGACCTGGCCGTGGCCCGCTACAACCAGGGCGTGGTCGATGCCCTGCACGAGGTGACCGACGCAGTCCAGGCGATCCGCTCGCTGGACGCGCAGGAACGCTCGCTGCAGGAGGCGCGCGCCTCCGCCGAGGCCGCGCTGCAGCTGGCCGAGGCCCGCTACCACGCCGGCATCGGCAGCCAGCTCGAGGTGCTGTCCGCGCAGCGTCCGCTGCTGCAGGTCGAGCAGCAGCTGGCGGCGCTGCGCGCGCAGCGCTACCTGGCCGCGGTCGACCTCGACCGCGCGCTTGGCGGCGGCCTGTCCTTCGACGCGCCCGCTACCGCATCCACCGCCTCCGAACCGAACTCCTGAGCCCCCCACGCCCATGACCACCGAAACCAATCCGCAAGTGACTGCGCCGGCCGCGCCCGCCAGCAATGGCAAGCGCCAGCGCGCCCTGAAGATCCTGCTGCTGGTCGTGGTCCTGGCCGGCGCCGCCTGGCTGGCCTGGTACCTGCTGTACGCCCGCTGGCACGAGGACACCGACGACGCCTACGCCCAGGGCAACGTGGTGAGCGTGGTGCCGCAGACCGCCGGCACCGTGGTCGGCATCCAGGCCGACGACGGCGACCGGGTCGAGGCCGGCCAGGTGCTGGTGCAGCTGGACCCGAACGACGCCCAGGTCGCCTACGACCAGGCCGTGGCCAACCTGGCCGCGACCGTGCGCCAGGTGCGCGGTTACTTCGGCAGCGCCGACGCTGCCCAGGCCGAACTGCGCGCGCGCCAGGTCGCGGTCGAGCAGGCACGCGCCGACGTGAAGCGCCGCGAGGGCCTGGTCGCCAGCGGCGCGATCTCGCGCGAGGAACTGGCCCACGCCCGCGACGTGCTCGCCGCCGCCGAGGCCGCGCTGGGCACCGCCCGGGGCAACCTGCAGCGCAGCCGCGCCCTGGTCGATGCCACCACCGTGCAGGAGCAGCCGCAGGTGCAGGCCGCCGCCTCGCAGCTGCGCCAGGCCTACCTGGGACTGCAGCGCACCGCGATCGTCGCCCCGGTGTCCGGCTACGTGGCCAGGCGCCAGGTGCAGCTGGGCCAGCGCGTGCAGCCCGGCGCCACGCTGATGACCGTGGTGCCGCTGGAGCAGATGTGGGTGGAGGCCAACTTCAAGGAAACCCAGCTGGCGCGCATGCGCATCGGCCAGCCGGTCGAGGTCAGGGCCGACCTGTACGGCGGCAGCGTCCGCTACCAGGGCAAGGTCGCCAGCCTCGGCCTGGGCACCGGCAGCGCGTTCTCCCTGCTGCCGGCGCAAAACGCCTCGGGCAACTGGATCAAGATCGTGCAGCGCGTGCCGGTGCGGATCGAGCTGGACCCGGAGCAGCTGGCCACCCATCCGCTGCGCCTGGGCCTGAGCATGCATGTCGACGTGGACGTGCGCGATGACAGCGGCCAGGTGCTGGCGCAGTCGCGCGGCGAAGGCGAGCCGCGCTTCTCCACCGCCGTCTACCGCAGGCAGCTGGACGAGGCCAACGCGCTGATCACCCGGATCATCGAGCAGAACCTGCCGCGCGCGCACGGCTGACGGACGCCCTCCCCCATGTCCTCCACCGCCGCCACCGCCCCCGGATCCGGCGCCGCGCCACGCGCGGCCGCCGCGGCCCAGCCATTCCGTCCGCCCAGCGTGGCCCTGGCCACCCTGGGCCTGGCGCTCGCCTCGTTCATGCAGGTGCTGGACACCACGATCGCCAACGTCTCGCTGCCGACCATCTCCGGCAACCTCGGCGCCAGTGCCAACCAGGCGACCTGGGTGATCACCTCGTTCGCGGTCAGCAACGCCATCGCCCTGCCGCTGACCGGCTTCCTCAGCCGCCGCTTCGGCGAGGTGCGCCTGTTCCAGTGGGCGACCCTGGCCTTCGTCGTCGCCTCCCTGCTGTGCGGCATCTCGCAGAGCATGGGCATGCTGGTGGCATCGCGCGCCCTGCAGGGCTTCGTCTGCGGCCCGATGTACCCGGTGACCCAGGCCCTGCTGCTGTCGATCTATCCACCGGCCAAGCGCGGCCAGGCCATCGCCCTGCTGGCGATGGTCACCGTGGTCGCGCCGATCGCCGGCCCCATCCTCGGCGGCTGGATCACCGACAACTACAGCTGGGAGTGGATCTTCTTCATCAACGTGCCGATCGGCCTGTTCGCGGCCTGGGTGGTGAGCTCGCAGATGAAGGGCCGGCCCGAGCGCACCGAGAAGCCGAAGATGGACTACATCGGCCTGGCCAGCCTGGTGCTGGGCGTGGGCGCGCTGCAGATCATGCTCGACCTGGGCAACGAGAAGGACTGGTTCCAGTCCACCGAGATCGTGGTGCTGACCATCGTCGCGGTGGTCGCACTGGCGGTGTTCGTGATCTGGGAGCTCACCGAGAAGGATCCGATCGTCAACCTGCGCCTGTTCCGCCACCGCAACTTCGCCGCCGGCACGGTGGCGATGGTCACGGCCTACGCCGCGTTCTTCGCCATCGGCCTGATGGTGCCGCTGTGGCTGCAGCGGAACATGGGCTACACCGCGATCTGGGCCGGCTTCGCCACCGCGCCGATCGGCATCCTGCCGGTGCTGCTGACCCCGTTCGTGGGCAAGTACGCCACCCGCTTCGACCTGCGCATGCTGGCCAGCCTCGCCTTCGTGGCGATGGCCACCACCAGCTTCATGCGCGCCGGCTTCAACCTGGACGTGGACTTCCAGCGCGTGGCGATGATCCAGCTGGTGCAGGGCATCGGCGTGGCCCTGTTCTTCATGCCGGTGCTGACCATCCTGCTGTCGGACCTGGAGCCGCACGAGATCGCCGCCGGGTCCGGCCTGGCCACCTTCGTGCGCACCCTGGGCGGCAGCTTCGCCGCCTCGCTGACCACCTGGGCCTGGAACCAGCGCACCACCATTCACCATGCGCGCCTGACCGAGCACCTGCCCGCCAGCGACGAAGGCGTGCGCCAGCTGGCGATCCAGCTGGGCCAGGGCGACCTCACCCGCGGGGCGCTGATGCTCAACCAGGAGATCGGCCAGCAGGCCGCGCAGATCGGCTTCAACGAGATCTTCCACCTGCTTGGCATCATCTTCCTGGCGGTGATCGTGCTGGTGTGGTTCGCGCGGCCGCCGTTCACGGCCAAGGGGCCGCGGCCGGTGGGCGGCGACCACTGAGCGCGCCCGCCGCCGCGGCGGGCGCGCAGCACGGCCACACACAGTGCCGCCCCGGGCACCGCGCCAGGCTGGCATGATGGCCGGCCCATCCCTCCCGCGCCGCCGCCAGCGGTGACGCCGCGACGCTGCCTTGGCGCCCGCCGTGGCGGTCAAGGCAACCCATGGCATTCCGGTTGGCCGCGGCGCTATGCGACACTCACGCGATGACAATCGTTCTCATTGCCGCACTTGCCTACCTGACCGCCGCGGGCCTGCTGTTCCGCGCCATGGGCCAGGGCCGGCCGCAGCCGGGACGCGCCTGGCTGGCCGCGGCGGCACCGGCGGTCCTGCTGCACGCCGCCTACCACCTCCTCGTCGCCTGGCGCACGCCCGGCGGCCCGGACATGCACTTCTTCTCCGCCCTGTCGCTGGTGGGCATGGGCATGGCCGGCATGACCATGCTGGTGGGCGCGCGCGGACGCATGGCCGCGCTGGGCGTGTTCGCCTTCCCGCTGGCGGCGGCGCTGCTGGTCGCCTACCACCTGCACGGGCACACCACCTCGACGGTGCTGGGCTGGCGCCTGCAGCTGCATGCCTGGCTGGCGCTGCTGGCCTACGCCACCCTGGCCATCGCCGCGATGCTGGCGGTGATGCTGCGCATCCAGGAGCGCGCGTTGCGCCGGCGCACCTTCAGCACCTGGCTGCGCTCGCTGCCGCCGCTGACCGAACTGGAGTCGCTGCTGTTCCGCACGATCGGCGCCGGCTTCGCCCTGCTGAGCCTGACCCTGCTGACCGGCGTACTTTTCGTCGAGGACTTCCTGTCCCAGCACCTGGTGCACAAGAGCGTGCTGAGCATGCTGTCGTGGCTGGTGTTCGGCGGCCTGCTGCTGGGCCGCTGGCGCTACGGCTGGCGCGGCGTGCGCGCGGTGCGCTGGACCCTGACCGCGATGGTGCTCCTGCTGCTGGCCTTCTTCGGCAGCAAGTTCGTGCTGGAACTGGTGCTGGGCAGGCCCTGAACCGCCATGCGCTCGACCGCACGGCGCCCGCACCGGCCCACCCGTAGCCGGCCCGCTCCCCGCGGGGCGGCGGTCCTGGCCGCGGCCCTCGCCGCGCTGCTGCCCCCGGCATCGGCGCTGGCCACGCCGCCGGATGCCGGCCAGGTGCAGCGCCAGGCCGAGCGCGCGCTTGGCATGGCGCCGGTGGCGCCACCCGCGCCCGCGACGCGCGAACAGCCCGCGGCCGACGAAGCCGGGCCACGGTTCGAGGTCCGCCGCTTCCGCCTGGAAGGCGCCACCCTGCTGCCGGAGGCGACCCTGCAGGAAGCGCTGGCGCCCTGGCGCGACCGCCCGCTGCGCTTCTCCGACCTGCAGGCGGCCCTGCGCCGGATCGTGGCGCTCTACCGCGCCCACGGCTGGTTCGCCCGCGCCGAACTGCCGGAACAGGACATCACCGACGGCACGGTCGTCGTGCAGGTGCTGGAAGGCCGCCTTGGCCGGATCGGCGTGCTGGACGCAGGCAGCCGCGCGCGCGGCGACTTCGTGGCCGCCATGGCCGGCCGCGGCCTGCGTGCCGGCGAGCCCTATCCCATGTGGCGGCTGGAGCGCGGCCTGCTGCTGGCCAACGACCTGCCGGGCGTGTACGTCGACGGTGTGCTGCAACCCGGCCAGGAACCGGGCACCAGCGACCTGGTGCTGCAGGTCGAGGACGGCCCGCTGTTCGGCGGCAGCCTCGCGGTCGGCAACGACGGCAGCCGCTACACCGGGCGCGCGCAGGCGATCGGCCGGCTGACCGTGGACAACCCCAGTGGCTACGGCGACCAGCTCGGCGCCACCGTGATGCGCGGCGAGGAGCTGGAGTACGCCGGCGCCAGCTACACCCTGCCGCTGGGCGCCAGCGGCCTGCGCGGCAGCCTCGGCTATACCGACCTGCATTACCGCCTGGGCAAGGAGTTCGAGGAGCTGGAGGCGCGCGGCGCCTCGCGCCTGTACCGCGCCGGCGTGAGCTATCCCCTGCTGCGCAGCGAGGCGGCCAACCTCGAGATGGAGCTGGCCTGGGCCCGGCGCCTGCAGGAAGACGCCAGCCTCGGCGAGGAGCTGCGCCGGCGCCGCCTGCACGACCTGACCCTGAGCCTGTTCGGCGATGCCGTGCACGCCGGCAGCGGCCATACCGCCTGGATCCTGGACCTGGCCCATGGCCGCGTGCGCCTGGGCCTTCCGGTCGAGCTGGAGTTCGACAGCGCCGGCGTGCACGGCGATTTCTCCCTCGCCCGGCTGGAGCTGCGCCACGACCGCTGGCTTGGCCGGGACTGGTACCTGCGCGCGCGCGTCAACGGCCAGTGGGCCGACGGCAACCTCGATTCCTCGCAGCAGTTCGTGCTCGGCGGCCCCTCGGGCGTGCGCGGCTATCCGGTCAACGAGGCGCCCGGCGACAGCGGCGCGCTGGCCCAGCTGGAACTGCACCGTGTGTTCCCGGCGCCGGGCAGCAGCGAGGTCGACGCCTTCCTGTTCGCCGACGGCGGCCGCATCCGCGCGCGCCAGGATCCCTGGGACCCGGCGCTGGTCAACCGCTACGGCCTGGCCGCGGCCGGGCTGGGCCTGCGCTGGTACCGCCGCGGCACCACCCTGGGCCTGGCGCTCGCCGCACCGCTGGGCGACAACCCGGGCGGCCTGGACGGCGCCAACCAGGATGGCACCCGCCGCGGGCCGCAGCTATGGTTCAACCTGCGCCAGCGCTTTTCGCCATGACCCACCGCTCCGGCCCCAGCGAGTACACCGCCATGCGCCCGACCCGCATCCATGTCCTGTGCCTGGCCACGGCCGCCACCCTGGCGCTTGCGGCCGGCGCCGGCGCGCAAGAGCGCGATGCCCTGCCGCAGGACGGGCGCGTGGTCGCCGGCAAGGCCGACCTGGCCCGCCACGAGCGCAGCCTCACCATCACCCAGCACAGCCAGCGCGCGATCCTGGAATGGCGCAGCTTCGACATCGGCGCCGATGCCGCCGTGCACTTCGTCCAGCCCGATGCCTCGGCGGTGGTGCTCAACCGGGTGCTGGGCGGGCAGCCTTCGCGCATCGCCGGCCGGCTTTCCGGCAACGGCCACGTCTACCTGGTCAACGCCGCCGGCGTGCTGTTCGCGCCCGGCACGCAGGTGGACGTGGGCCGGCTGGTGAGCACCGGCCTGGACATCGCCGACAGCGAATTCATGGCCAGCGACGGCCGCTTCGACCAGGCCGCTCCGGAAGGGCTGCTGCCGATGGCACCGGGCGCAGGCAATCCGCCGCTGCCCCTGCGGGTCGCCGATCCGCAAGCGGAAGATGCCGAACCGCCGGCCGGCGCAGGCGCCGCGCCCGGCCGCGGCCTGCTGACCCTGGATGCGGGTGCCGGCGGGCACCTGCGCATCGGCCTGCAGCCGGAGCAGGTGCAGGCGCTGGTCGACGAGGGCGGCCTGCAGGAGGATGGCGGGGACCTGGTGCTGTCGGATGCCGGCAGCGCCGCCCTGGTTTCCAGCGCGGTGGCCACGGGCACCACGCCGCAGGCGCGCGGCGTGGCCGTGCGCGACGGTCGGGTGCTGCTGGTGGCCGTTCCCGCCGGCGCCGCCCCGGCGGCGCCGCAGGCCTCCGCACCCGGCCGTCCCTGAGGCGCCGCCGCGCTCAGGCGTGTTCCAGCGCGTCGGCCAGGCGCTCGACCGCGATCACTTCCAGGTCCTTGTACTTCGTGCCGCCACGCGGCGCGTTGGCCCTGGGCACGATCGCCCGCCTGAAACCATGCGTGGCCGCCTCGCGCAGGCGCTCCTCGCCATTGGGCACCGGGCGGATCTCGCCGGACAGGCCGACCTCGCCGAAGGCGATGGTCTTGTCCGGCAGCGGCTGGTCGCGCAGCGAGGACAGCACCGCCAGCAGCACCGGCAGGTCGGCCGCGGTCTCCTGCACGCGGATGCCGCCGACCACGTTGACGAACACGTCCTGGTCGCCGACGGCCACGCCGCCATGCCGGTGCAGCACCGCCAGCAGCATGGCCAGGCGGTTCTGCTCCAGGCCCACCGCGACCCGGCGCGGGTTGGACAGCGGCGAGGAATCCACCAGCGCCTGCACCTCCACCAGCAGCGGACGGGTGCCCTCGCGGGTCACCATCACGCAGCTGCCGGGCTGGCGCGCGCTGCCGGAGAGGAAGATCGCCGAAGGGTTGGGCACTTCCTTCAGGCCCTTCTCGCCCATCGCGAACACGCCCAGCTCGTTGACCGCGCCGAAGCGGTTCTTGAACGCGCGCAGCACGCGGAAGCGGCTGCCGCTCTCGCCCTCGAAGTACAGCACCGCGTCGACCATGTGCTCGAGCACGCGCGGGCCGGCGATGCCGCCCTCCTTGGTGACGTGGCCGACCAGGAACACCGCGGTGCCGGTCTCCTTGGCGTAGCGCACCAGGCGCGCGGCGCTCTCGCGCACCTGGCTGACCGAGCCCGGCGCGGCGGTCAGGGTCTCGGTCCACAGGGTCTGCACCGAATCGGCCACGATCAGCCGCGGCTTGGCCTCCGCCGCGTGCCGCAGGATCGATTCGACCCCGGTTTCGGCCAGCGCCTGCAGGTTGTCCAGCGGCAGGTCCAGGCGCATCGCGCGCCCGGCCACCTGGGCCAGCGATTCCTCGCCGGTGACGTACAGCGCCGGCAGCTGCGCGGCCATCTTCGCCACCGCCTGCAGCAGCAGGGTGGACTTGCCGATGCCCGGGTCGCCGCCGACCAGCACCACCGCGCCCTCGACCAGGCCGCCGCCCAGGACCCGGTCCAGCTCGCCGATGCCGGTGGACACGCGCACCTCGGCGGCCTGGGTGACGTCCTTCAGCGCGGTGACCTTCGGCGGGTCGACCTTGCCGGCCCAGCCGCTGCGACGCGCCGCCGGCGTCGCCGTGCCCGCGGCGGAGGCCGGCTCCAGCACCACCTGCGAGAGCGAGTTCCAGGCACTGCACTCGCCGCACTGCCCTTGCCACTTGCTGTACTCGGCGCCGCATTCGCCGCACACGTAGGCGGTGCGCGCCTTGCCCGGTTTCGCCATGCCATCGATGCCTTTCATCCAACGAGGGCGGCAGCATACCCGCCGCGGTTCGCGCCGGCTGAGACGCACGCGCCCGGCCGGGCAGGCCAAGGCAGGCGGCCCGCCGCCGCGCGCACCGCCGATGCCCCGTCCCCGGCCCCGCTGGCCTGCGCGGCGCCTGTCCGGTTAGAATCGCGCCCCCGGCCGCTGCGGCGCCCGGCCTGCCGGAATAGCTCAGTTGGTAGAGCGGCGCATTCGTAATGCGTAGGTCGTAGGTTCGAATCCTATTTCCGGCACCAATCCCGAACGCCCGGCCCCGTGCCGGGCGTTCGTCCTTCCGGCCGCCCTAGCCTTCCACCTCCGCTCCCGGCGGCGTCATCGCCAGCGGCCCGGATCCAGCCATCAAGCGACGGCACTCCAGGCCCGGGCAGCCGCTGATTGCAGCCGGCGCGCCAACAGAGGGCACCTGGAGGCTCCTCCTCTTCCCGCCCGGACCGGCCAGCCGGTCATCCTTCCGGGAACAGCCCGCCCTGCAGCGCCGGATAGACGAGGCCATCGCCGGCCGGGCGCGCATCGGGGTTGCCGGGGTGCGGCTGCGCCGGGCCGGCGTCGAGGATGTGCAGGACCAGCCAGCCGCGGTGCTGCAGCAGGTCGGAGAGCAGGCGGCGGTGGCAGCGCCACCACACCGCCTCGGCGCACATCAGCGCGGTGCGTTGCGTGGCTGCCAGTTCCAGTGCCGCGGCCAGGCCCTCGCCGAATTCGGTGCTGGCCATGTGGTCGGCGTAGCCGCGGAAGCCGGCATTGCGCCAGGCGGCGTTGGGCGAATCCGGCCGCGGTGCGCGGCGCCCGCCCAGCTGCGGCAGCCAGCGGTAGCCGATCCCGGCCTGCGGCAGCGCGCGGGCCAGGGCGTCGCTGGCGAACCATGGGTAGCGCCGCGAGCCCGGGTAGCGGCGCACGTCGGCGATCGCGCCGATGCCGTGCGCGCGCAGCAGCTCCAGGAACGCCTCCCACTCCAGGGTGGAATGGCCGACGGTCCAGATGGTCGGCGCCGCCGGGTCCTGCCTGTCGTGCTGCCGTTGCGCCATGTCGTCCGCCGCCAGGGATCCGGCCGCCAGCATGGTCCCCGCCCGGTGAAAGCACGGTCGCCCGTGCGCCGCGCGCCCGGTGCTAACGTAACCGCCCCATCCGCGACCCGACCGTCCATGCACCGGACCGCCTTCCTGCTGCGCCCGCTCCTGCTGCTCTGCCTCGTCCTCGGCGCGCCGGCCCTGGCCGACGAGCCCGACGTGGACGCGGGCCGGCGCCAGCTGGAGACGATCGCCACCCGCCTGGAGCGCTACGAGCACGATGCCGAGCTCGCCAAGGCGCGCGAGGCGGTGCTGGAGATCCAGGCCGCGGCGCAGGCGCTGATCGACGGCCGCACCCCGGAGCTGCAGAGCCTGGACGCGCGCCTGGCCGAACTGGGCGAGGTGCCGGAAGGCCAGGACGAACCCGGCGACGTGGCCCGCGAGCGCCGCGTCCTGCAGGACCAGCGTGCGGCGGTGGATGCGGAACTGCGCCAGGCACGGCTGGCGGTCGTGGAAGGCACGCAGCTGCTGGAGCGCATCGCCACGCTGCGCCAGCAGCGCTTCTTCGGGATGCTCTCGGAGCGGACCACGCCGCCGTGGCGGCCGGCGTTCTGGCGCCAGCTCGCCGCCAGCGCCCCGCGCGACCTGGGCCGGGTGCGCAAGCTGTGGCACGCCGTCGTCGAGGCCAGCCGCGAACACTGGAAGGCGGCCGGCCTGCAGCCGCTGGTGAGCCTGGGCCTGGCCGTGCTGCTGGCGGCCGGAGCCTGGTGGCTGGGCCGCCGGATCCCGGAGCTGGCCACCCGGCACGTGCCGCCGGGCCGCCTGCGGCGCTCGGCCCCGCCGACGCTGCGGGTGCTGCTGGCACTGGTCGCAGCGCTGTGCGTGGCGCAGCTGGTACGCGGCGCGCTGCTGCCGGATGCGCCGCCGGCCGCGGTGGCGGCGCTGGCCGGGCATGCGCTGGCGCTGGCGGTGTTCGTGGCGGTGGCCACCGCCCTGGGCAGCGCGCTGCTGTCGGTGGACCGGCCCTCGTGGCGCCTGCCGGCGATCTCCGACGCCGGCGCCAGGGCGCTGCGCGTGTTCCCGCTGCCGGCGGCGCTGGTGATCGCCCTGGCCAGCCTGGGCCAGGAGGTGGTCCGGCTGGCCGCGACCAGCCTGGACCTGGCGGTGGCCATCACCGGCCTGTCGGCGGCGCTGTGCGTGGCGCTGGTGCTGGTGGTGCTGCTGCGGATCCAGCGCCTGCAGCCGCTGGCCGACGCGGGCGACGCGCCGCAGGTCCACTTCCGGCCGTGGATGAACGTGGCCGTCAGCCTGGGCTGGATCGGCAACGCGGTCGCGTTCCTGGGCCTGGTGGCCGGCTACGTGGCGCTGTCGGCCTTCGTCGGCATGCAGGTGATCTGGGCGGTGATGGTGGCCGCCACGGCCTGGCTGGCGATGCGCTTCGTCGACGACCTGGTGTGCACGGTCCTGGCCTCGCGCGGCGCCGCCGGCAGGCGCATCAACACCCGCTTCGGGATCGAGCCGCGCCTGGTGGACCGCGCCGCGGTGCTGCTGTCGGTGGCCTTGCGCGCGGTGGTCGCGCTGGCGGCGCTGATCGCGCTGGCCATGCCCTGGGGCGCCGGCGGCACCGACCTGGTCGACCGCAGCATGCAGCTGCTGCGCGGCATCACCATTGGCGAGCTGGTCCTGAGCCCGCGCAACATCGTCCGCGCCCTGCTGGTGTTCGCCGGCGCCAGCCTGCTGCTGCACCTGTTCCGGCGCTGGCTGGAACGCCGCCTGCTGCCGACCACGCGCATGGACGAGGGCATGCGTGCCTCGGTCGCGACCCTGGTCGGCTACGCCGGCATGGTGCTGGCGATCGCGATGGCGCTGGCGGCGATCGGGGTTGGCCTGGAGCGGATCGCGTGGATCGCCAGCGCGCTGTCGGTGGGCATCGGCTTCGGCCTGCAGGCGATCGTGCAGAACTTCATCTCCGGCCTGATCCTGCTGGCCGAGCGCCCGGTCAAGGTCGGCGACTGGGTGGTGGTGGGCGACGCCGAGGGCGACATCCGCCGGATCAACGTGCGCGCCACCGAGATCCAGACCGGCGACCGCACCACGGTGCTGGTGCCCAACTCCGAGCTGATCACCAAGGCGGTGCGCAACCGCACCTACGCCAACGCCGAGGGCCTGGTGAAGATCCAGCTGCCGATGCCGCTGTCGACCGACCCGGACCGGGTGCGCGACCTGCTGCTGGAAGTGTTCCGCGAACACCCGGCGATCCTGGAAACGCCCGCGCCCTCGGTGGCGATCGACAACATCACCAACGACCGCATCGTGTTCAGCGCCAGCGGCTACGTGCCCTCGCCGCGCCAGGCCTCGGCCACGCGCAGCGCGCTGCTGTTCGAGATCCTGCGCCGGCTGCGCGCGCAGGAGATGCCGCCGGGCTGAGCCGGCGCGCCGCGCTCAGTCGACCAGGCGCAGGCGCAGTTCCTTCGGCAGGGCGAAGACCATGTTCTCCGGCTCGCCCTCCAGCTCGGTGACGCCGCCGGCGCCCAGCTCGCGCAGGCGCTCGATCACCCCGTCCACCAGCACCTGCGGCGCGGAGGCGCCGGCGGTCAGGCCGACCCGCTGCTTGCCGGCGATCCAGGCCGGATCGATCTCGTGGGCGCCGTCGATCAGGTACGACTCCACGCCCTCGCGCCGGGCCAGCTCGGCCAGGCGGTTGGAGTTGGAGCTGTTGGGCGAGCCGACCACCAGCACCAGGTCGCAGCGGCGCGCCAGTTCGCGCACCGCATCCTGGCGGTTCTGGGTGGCGTAGCAGATGTCGTCGTTCTTCGGCCCCTGGATCGCCGGGAAGCGGCGCTGCAGGGCCTCGATGATGCCCCGGGTATCGTCCACCGAGAGCGTGGTCTGGGTGGTGTAGAACAGGTTCTCCGGCTGGCGCACCTCCAGCCTGGCCACGTCCTCCACGCCTTCCACCAGGTAGATGCTGCCGCCGCCGCACTGGGCGTCCCACTGGCCCATCGTGCCCTCGACCTCCGGGTGGCCGGCGTGGCCGATCAGGACCACGTCGCGCCCGGCGCGGCAGTGGCGCGCCACCTCCAGGTGCACCTTGGTCACCAGCGGGCAGGTGGCGTCGAACACCTTCAGCCCGCGGCGCGCGGCCTCGTTGCGCACGTCCTTGGACACGCCGTGGGCGCTGAAGATCACGGTGTTGCCGTCGGGGACCTCGTCCAGCTCCTCGACGAAAATCGCGCCGCGGGCGCGCAGGTCGTCGACCACGAAGCGGTTGTGCACCACCTCGTGGCGCACGTAGATCGGCGCGCCGAGGGTCTCGATCGCGCGCTTGACGATCTCGATCGCGCGGTCGACGCCGGCGCAGAAGCCGCGGGGGTTGGCGAGGATGACGTCCATGGGCGGGATTATCCGATATCCGGGCCGCGGCGGCCGGCCGCGGCGCCGGCGGGGTTCAGGAAGCCGGCTTGCGGCGGGCGCCGGCCAGGCCGAACAGGGCGATGCCGATCGCGCCGCCGACCACCGCGCAGTCGGCGATGTTGAACGCCGGCCAGTAATAGTCGCGCCAGTGCCACTGGATGAAATCGACCACGTGGCCGTGGACCAGGCGGTCGATCACGTTGCCCAGGGCGCCGCCGATCACCAGCGCGTACGGCAGGGCCTGGCGCCAGTCGCCGCGCGGGGTGCGCCACAGCCACCAGCCCATCAGCCCGCTGATGGCGAAGGCCAACACGCTGAAGAACACGATCTGCCAGCCGCCAGCGTTGGCCAGGAAGCTGAACGCCGCGCCGGTGTTGTAGGTGCGGTACCAGTTCCAGAAGCCCTCGATCACCGGCACGGCGGTGAACTCGGGCAGGCTGGACAGCACCCAGGCCTTGCTCCACTGGTCCAGCACGATCACCGCCGCCGACAGCAGCAGCCACGGCAGCGCGTTCGGGCGCGGGGCGAGACGCGGGCTCAGAACCACCTCCGCGCTTCGCCCGGGCCCTCGATGTTGGACACGCAGCGGCCGCAGGCCTCCGGGTGTCCCGGATGCGTGCCGACGTCGGCGCGGTAGTGCCAGCAGCGCACGCACTTGGGCTTGCTGGTGGGCTGGGCGGTGACGAAGATGCCGTCGGTCTGCGCCGGCACCACGGTCACGTCGCCGCTGATGAACAGGAAGCGCAGTTCCTCGGCCAGCGGCTGCAGGTGGGCGGCGGTCTCGGCGCCGGCGGTCACGGTGATCTCGGCCTCCAGCGCGGCGCCGATCTGGCCGTTGGCGCGCATCGGCTCCAGCACCTTGGCCACCTGCTCGCGCAGCGCCAGCAGGCGCTCGAAGTCGGCCGCGCCCAGCTCCGCGTCCTCCGGCATGGGCGCCAGGCCCTCGTACCAGGTGGCGAACAACACGTTCTCCTCGCGCTGGCCGTCGCCGGTGTCCTTGGGCAGGTAGCCCCACAGCTCGTCGGCGGTGAAGCTGAGGATCGGCGCGATCCAGCGCACGAAGGCCTCGGCGATGCGGTACATCGCGCTCTGCGCGCTGCGGCGGCCGCGCGAGTCCTCGCCCATCGTGTACAGGCGGTCCTTGGTCACGTCCAGGTACAGCGAGCCCAGGTCCACCGAGCAGAAGTTCAGCAGCGCCTGCACGATGCCGGCGAAGTCGTAGCGCTCGTAGGCGGCCTTGATCCTCTCCTGCACTTCCCAGGCGCGGTGCACGATCCAGCGGTCCAGCGCGACCATGTCGTCCAGCGGGCGCAGGTGCCGCGCCGGCTCGAAGCCATGCAGGTTGGCCAGCAGGAAGCGCGCGGTGTTGCGGATGCGGCGGTAGGCGTCGGCGTTGCGCTTGAGGATCTCCTGCGACAGCGACATCTCGTTGGAGTAGTCGGCCGAGGCGATCCACAGGCGCAGGATGTCCGCGCCCAGGGTCTTCATGATGTCCTGCGGCTCGATGCCGTTGCCCAGCGACTTGGACATCTTGCGGCCGTGCTCGTCCACGGTGAAGCCGTGGGTCAGGCACTGCCGGTACGGCGCGGCCTTGTCGATCGCCACGCCGGTCAGCAGCGAGGACTGGAACCAGCCGCGGTGCTGGTCCGAGCCTTCCAGGTACAGGTCGGCCGGCTTGCCCAGGCCGCGCTCCAGCAGGACCGCCTCGTGGGTCACGCCGGAGTCGAACCAGACGTCGAGGATGTCGGTGATCTTCTCGTACTGGCCGGCCTCGTCGCCCAGCAGCTCGGCCGGGTCCAGCGAATACCACACGTCGATGCCGCCCTGCTCCACCCGGTCGGCCACCTGGCGCATCAGCTCGCTGCTGCGCGGGTGCGGCTCGCCGGTCTCGCGGTGCACGAACAGCGCGATCGGCACGCCCCAGGTGCGCTGGCGCGAGATGGTCCAGTCCGGGCGGCCCTCGACCATGGCGGAGATGCGGGCCTTGCCCCACTCCGGGTACCACTTGACCGTGTCGATCGCGGCCAGGGCATCGGCACGCAGGTTGGACTGGTCCATCGAGATGAACCACTGCGGCGTGGCGCGGAACGCGATCGGGGTCTTGTGCCGCCAGCAGTGCGGATAGCTGTGCTCGAGCCTGCTCGCGGCCAGCAGCACGCCGGCCTCGCGCAGCACCTCGACGATGACGTCGTTGGCCTTCCAGATGTGCTGGCCGGCCAGCTCCACGCCGCGCGCGGCCGGGGTCGACGGCAGGTACACGCCGCGGCCGTCGACCGGATTGAGCTGGGCTGCCGTGTACTTCTCGATCAGGCCGTAGGCCTTGCCGACCACGTAGTCCTCCTGGCCGTGCCCGGGCGCGGTGTGGACCGCGCCGGTACCGTCCTCGGCCGACACGTGGCCGCCGAGGATCACCGGGATGGCGCGGTCGGCGTAGAACGGATGCGCCAGCACCTGGTGCTCCAGCGCCGCGCCGGCGGCGCGGCCGTGCACGGTCACGCCGGCCACGCCGTAGCGCTGCAGCGCGCGCTCGGCCAGGGCATCGGCCAGCACCAGCCAGCGGCGGCGACCGCCCTGCCCCGGCCCATCGACCAGGGCGTATTCCAGGTCCGGGCCCAGCGACACCGCCAGCGAGGCAGGCAGGGTCCACGGGGTGGTGGTCCAGATCGGCACCGCGACCTCGACGCCTTCCGGCAGCTCGACGCCGAAGGCGCGCGCCACCGCCTGCGGGTCGCGCGCCAGGTAGGCCACGTCGATCGCCGGGGAGACCTTGTCCTGGTACTCGATCTCGGCCTCGGCCAGGGCCGAGCCGCAGTCGAAGCACCAGTGCACCGGCTTCACGCCGCGGGTCAGGTGGCCGTTGTCGACGATCCTGGCCAGGGCCCGGATCTCGTTGGCTTCGAAGCGGAAGTCCAGGCTGCGGTACGGGTTGTCCCAGTCGCCGATCACGCCCAGGCGCTTGAAGTCCTTGCGCTGGTTCTCGATCTGCGACTGCGCGTATTCGCGGCACTTCTGCCGGAACTCGGTCGCGTCGAGCTTGACCCCGACCTTGCCGTACTTCTTCTCGATCGCGATCTCGATCGGCAGGCCGTGGCAGTCCCAGCCCGGCACGTACGGCGCGTCGAAGCCGGCCAGGTGGCGCGACTTGACGATGATGTCCTTGAGGATCTTGTTGACCGCATGCCCGAGGTGGATCGCGCCGTTGGCATACGGCGGGCCGTCGTGCAGGACGAACAGCGGGCGGCCCTTGGCATGGGCGCGCAGCTTCTCGTAGAGGCGCTCGGACTCCCAGCGCGCGAGGATCTCGGGCTCGCGCCGCGGCAGGTCGCCGCGCATGGGGAAGTCGGTGGCGGGCAGGTGTAGGGTGGCTTTGTAGTCCTGGCTCACGCCGTGGCTCGCAGTCGTTCGGATTCGGAAAGGATGGCGCGCGCCTGCTCGGCATCGCGCTGCATCTGCGCGGTCAGGGCCGGCAGGTCGGGGAATTTCTCCTCGTCGCGCAACTTGGCGACGAACTCGACCTCGATGTGGCACCCGTAGAGGTCGCCGGCGAAGTCGAACAGGTGGGCTTCCAGCAGCGGCTCCACGCCCTCGACCGTGGGCCGGGTACCGAAGCTGGACACCGACGGCCACGGCTGCGCGGCCACGCCGTGCACCCAGGTCGCGTAGATGCCGGACAGCGCCGGCGCCTTGGGGAACCGCAGGTTCGCGGTCGGGAAACCGAGGGTGCGGCCGAGCTGGCGGCCGCGCACCACGCGCCCGCCGATCGCGTAGGGCCGGCCCAGCAAGGAATGCACGCGGGCGAAGTCGCCGGCGACCAGGGCCTCGCGGATGCGGGTGCTGGAGACGCGCTCGCCCTGGGCCTGCACCGGCTCGATCTCGCCGGCGTGGAAGCCCAGTTCCGCGCCCATGGCCTGCAGCAGGGCCAGGTCGCCGCCGCGGCGGTGGCCGAAGCGGAAGTCGGGGCCGATCCACACCTCGCGCGCGCCCAGCCGGCCGGCCAGCACGCGGCGCACGAAGTCCTCGGCCGGCATCGCAGCCAGCGCGGCGTTGAAGCGCAACAGGCCCAGGTGGTCCAGGCCCTGGTCCAGCAGCAGGCGGATGCGGTCGCGCGGCAGGGTCAGGCGCGGCGGCGGGCTGCCGCGGCCGAAGAACTCGCGCGGCAGCGGTTCGAAGCTCAGCGCGACCGCCGCCACGTCCAGCGCGCGTGCGCGCGCCACGGCATGCCGCACCAGCGCCCGATGGCCGAGGTGGAGGCCGTCGAAGGCGCCGATGCAGACCACGCTGCCGCGCGGGCACAGCGACCCGCCATCGACGTCACGGAACAGCCTGCTCATCTGCTTGGGTATGACCTGGGACGCCCCGCGGCGCCAGCCGGCGCCGGCCCGGGGCCGAGCCTGCAAGTATAGCGGCCGGCGCGGGACAAAGGCCCGCGCCGGCCCGCCTCAGCCGCGCAACTCGCGCGGGCGCAGGCCCAGGGCCAGCAGCAGCGCGCCATAGGCCGCCGCGCCGGCGCCGACCATCACCGCCAGCCGCCACGCGCGCTCCCACCAGGCCCAGGCCGACCAGTCCGGCCACAGCCAGCCCAGTCCCAGCACCACCACGGCCAGGGCCAGCGCACCGGCGCCGACCTGCAGCAGCAGGCGGCCCCAGCCGGGCTGGCGCCGGTAGACCCCGGCGCGGCGCAGCATCCAGGCCAGCTGCAGGGCATTGGTCCAGCCGGCCACCGCCACCGCCAGCGCCAGCAGCGCATGGGCGCCGCGCACCGTGCCCAGGGCCGCCACCGCGCTGCCGCCGGCGGCGGCCAGCGCCTGGCGGCCGGTGTCGGTGGCGTACAGCAGGAGGGCGAAGAACAGCAGGGTGCTGGCGACGTTGACCAGCACCGCGAACACCGCCGCGCGCACCGGCGAGCGGGTGTCCTGGCGCGAGTAGAACGCCGGGGCCAGCACCTTCACCAGCAGGAAGGCCGGCACCGCCAGCGATTGCGCGACCAGGCTCAGCGCGCTCATGCGCGCGTCTTCCGCGCCGAACTCGCCGTACTGGAACAGGGTGGCCACCAGCGGCCGGGCGCACAGCACCAGGCCCAGGGTGGCCGGCACGCCGATCAGCACGCACAGGCGGAAGCCCCAGTCCAGGCCGCGCGAGAACCCGTCCGGGTCGGCGCTGGCGTGGCGCGAGGACAGGTGCGGCAGGATCACGGTGCCGATCGCCACCCCGAACATGCCCAGCGGGAACTCCAGCAGGCGGTCGCTGTAGTACAGCCAGGTCATGCTGCCGCCGACCAGCAGCGAGGCCAGCTGGGTATTGATCAGCAGGTTGAACTGCACCACCGAGGAACCGAACAGGGTCGGCACCATCAGCGTCATCACCCGGCGCACGCCGGCATGGGCCAGGTCCAGGCGCGGCCGCGGCAGCAGCCCCAGCTGCGCCAGCGCCGGCAGGTGGAAGGCCAGCTGCAGGATGCCGGCCACCAGCACGCCCCAGGCCAGCACCTTCACCGAACCACCCAGCCAGTGCCCGCCGACCACCGCGGCGGCGATCAGCGCCAGGTTCAGCAGCACCGGCGACAGGGCCGGCACGCCGAAGCGCTGCCAGGTGTTGAGGATGCCGCCGGCCAGCGAGGCCAGGGAGATGAACAGCGCGTACGGGAAGGTGATGCGCAGCATCTCCACGAACAGCGCATAGGTCTCCGGCTCCTCGACGAATCCCGGGACCAGCAGCCGCCCCACCCAGGGCGCGAACAGCAGGACCGCGGCCACCAGCACCAGCAGGGCGGCCAGCAGGGCACCGGTCACGCGGTCGACCAGGGCACGGACCGCGTCGGCGCCGTACTTCTCCTTGTACTCGGCCAGCACCGGCACGAAGGCCATCGAGAACGAGCCCTCGGCCGAGAGCCGGCGCATGAAGTTGGGGATGCGGAACGCGGCGATGAAGGCGTCCATCGCCGGGCTGGCGCCGAAGACGATGGCATACACCTGGTCGCGGACCAGGCCCGATACCCGGGAGACGAAGGTCAGGGAGCTGAACAGTGACGCGGAACGCAACAGGCGGGAGCCGCTCATCGACCGGCCTCCGGGCCGTCTACGGCGGGCCGACCACAACGGTTGACCCAAGCCCTTGAATAAACCATAATTTCGCGTTCGCTGTACTCCACCATACCGTTTTCGTACCCGTTTTTCAGGAATCCACCGCCGTGGCCAACATCAAGTCCGCCAAGAAGCGCGCCAAGCAGACGGTCGTGCGCAACGCGCGCAACACCGCCCAGCGCTCGCAGCTCCGCACCGCCGTCAAGAAGGTCCTCAAGGCCCTGGACGCCAACGACGCCGCCGGCGCCGAGGCCGCCTTCGCCATCGCCCAGCCGCTGCTGGACCGCTTCAGCGCCCGCGGCCTGATCCACAAGAACAAGGCCGCCCGTCACAAGAGCCGCCTGACCGCGCGCATCAAGGCCATCAAGGCCGCCGCCTGATCCCTGGCGGAGGGCGGGCCGCGCAGCGCGCGCCGGCCCTTCCGCGCCAGCCAGGCATACGAAAAACCCGGCTTCGGCCGGGTTTTTCGTTGCGCGGAATCCAGACTCAGGCCGATGCATCTTCATCGGCCTCGGCTTCAGCGTGGCGCTGCCGGTCCAGGAAACCCATCACCTGCTGCATGATCGGCCAGGTGCCCTCGCGGCCCAGGGCCGAGACCAGGAACCAGGGCTGGGTCCAGCCCAGCTCGGCGACGATGGCCTGCGCACGCTCGCGGGCCTCGTCCTCGAACATCAGGTCGGCCTTGTTCAGCACCAGCCAGCGCGGCTTGGCCAGCAGCCCGGGATCGTGCCGCTCCAGTTCGCGCTCGATCGCGCGCACCTGCTCCACCGGTGACATGACCTCCACGCCCTCGTAGCCGTCCATCGGCGCGATGTCGACCAGGTGCAGCAGCAGGCGGGTGCGCTGCAGGTGGCGCAGGAACTGCGCGCCGAGGCCGGCGCCGTCGGCGGCGCCCTCGATCAGGCCCGGGATGTCGGCGATCACGAAGCTGCGGTGCGGCTCGACGCTGACCACGCCCAGGTTCGGATAGAGGGTGGTGAACGGATAATCCGCCACCTTCGGGGTGGCGGCGGAGACCGCGCGCACGAAGGTGCTCTTGCCGGCATTGGGGAAGCCCAGCAGGCCGACGTCGGCCAGCAGCTTCAGCTCCAGCTTCAGCGTGCGCTGCTCGCCCGGCTCGCCCGGGGTCGCCTGGCGCGGGGCGCGGTTGGTCGAGCTCTTGAAGTGCATGTTGCCCAGGCCGCCCTTGCCGCCGCGGGCCACCAGCAGGCGCTGGCCGTGCGCGGTCAGGTCGCCGATGACCTCGTCGGTCTCGACGTTGGTCACCACGGTGCCAACCGGGACGGTGATGAACAGGTCCTCGCCGCCCTTGCCGTACATCTGCCGGCCCATGCCGTTCTGCCCGCGCTGGGCGCGGAAGCGGCGCTCGTGGCGGAAGTCGACCAGGGTGTTGAGGTTCTCGTCGGCGACCAGCCAGACGCTGCCGCCATCGCCGCCGTCGCCGCCGTCCGGACCGCCCAGCGGGATGAACTTCTCGCGGCGGAAGCCGACGCATCCGTTGCCGCCATTGCCGGCGATCACCTCGATTTCAGCTTCGTCGACCAGTTTCATGGGGCAGCAGGACTCGGGAGGGGGAATGCGACGGGGCACAGTCTAGCCGGCCCGGCCCGGCGCGGATGGCGCGGGCCGCGGGTGCCCCAGAAACGGAAAGCCCCGCCTAAGCGGGGCCTGCCGTGCGGTCCGGCCGCGCCAGGCGCGGCCAGCAATCAGGCTTCAGCGACGACGCTGACGGTGCGGCGCTTGGCCGGACCCTTGGTCGTGAACTGGACCTTGCCGTCGACCAGCGCGAACAGCGTGTGGTCGCGGCCCAGGCCGACGCCGGCGCCCGGGTGGAACTGGGTGCCGCGCTGGCGGACGATGATGTTGCCGGCCTCGACGGCCTGGCCGCCGAACACCTTCACGCCCAGGTACTTCGGATTGGAATCGCGGCCGTTGCGCGAGGAGCCTACGCCCTTTTTGTGTGCCATGACGGGATCTCCCTACTGATTAGCCGGCGATGCCGGTGATTTCGATTTCGGTGTAGTGCTGGCGGTGGCCCTGCCGCTTCATGTGGTGCTTGCGGCGGCGGAACTTGATGATCTTGACCTTGTCGGCGCGGCCGTGGCCGACGACCTTCGCGGTCACGCTCGCGCCCTTGAGGGCGTCACCGACCTTGATCCCGTCGCTGTCGCCCAGCAGCAGGATGTTGTCGAACTTGATCTCGGAGCCGGCCTCGGCCTCGAGCTTCTCGACGCGGAGCTTCTCGCCCTGCGCCACGCGGTACTGCTTACCGCCGGTTACCAGAACTGCGTACATGACCAGGCATTCCTCTGTTGTTATTGTGGTCAACCCTGCCCGCGGATGGGCGGACAGAAGCGGAATTGTAGGGGTCCGGCCAGGCCCGGGTCAAGCCACCCCCATGGACCTGAACGGCGGCCCCGGCCCGCCGCCGGGCGGGTTGCGGGCGCGGCCCGTTGCCCCCAAATCGGGCGTTCCCTTACGCTGGCGCATTGCCTCCGCAGAGCCCCCACTGATGGATGCCATCAAGATCCGCGGCGCGCGGACCCACAACCTCAAGAACATCGACGTCGACCTGCCGCGCGACAAGCTGATCGTGATCACCGGCCTGTCCGGGTCCGGCAAGTCGTCGCTGGCGTTCGACACCATCTACGCCGAGGGCCAGCGGCGCTACGTGGAGTCGCTCTCGGCCTACGCCCGGCAGTTCCTCAGCGTGATGGAGAAGCCGGACGTCGACCACATCGAGGGCCTGTCCCCGGCCATCTCGATCGAGCAGAAGTCGACCTCGCACAACCCGCGCTCGACCGTCGGCACCATCACCGAGATCTACGACTACCTGCGCCTGCTGTACGCGCGGGTGGGCATCCCGCGCTGCCCGGACCACGGCTACCCGCTGGAGGCCCAGACCGTGGGCCAGATGGTCGACCAGGTGCTGGCCCTGGACCCGGAGCAGCGCTGGATGCTGCTGGCCCCGGTGGTGCGCGAGCGCAAGGGCGAGCACGTGCAGGTATTCGAGCAGCTGCGCGCCCAGGGCTTCGTCCGGGTGCGGGTCGACGGCACCCTGCACGAGATCGACGCGGTGCCGGCCCTGGCCCTGCGCCAGAAGCACACCATCGAGGCGGTGATCGACCGCTTCCGCCCGCGCGAGGACATCAAGCAGCGCCTGGCCGAGTCGTTCGAGACCGCGCTCAAGCTGGGCGACGGCATGGCCATGGTCATGTCGCTGGACAACCCGGACGCGCCGCCGCAGCTGTTCTCGTCCAAGTACTCCTGCCCGGTGTGCGACTACTCGCTGCCGGACCTGGAGCCGCGCCTGTTCTCATTCAACGCGCCGATGGGCGCCTGCCCATCCTGCGACGGCCTGGGCATGGCCGAGTTCTTCGACCCGGCACGGGTGGTCGCGCACCCGGAGCTGTCGCTGGCCGCCGGCGCGGTGCGCGGCTGGGACCGCCGCAACGCCTACTACTTCCAGCTGATCAACTCGCTGGCCAGGCACTACCGCTTCGACCCGGACACCCCGTGGAACCAGCTGCCCGAGCACGTGCAGCAGGCGATCCTGTACGGCAGCGGCGACGAGGTGATCACCTTCACCTACCTCACCGAGGCCGGCGGCCGCACCCAGCGCAAGCACCGCTTCGAGGGCATCATCAACAACCTCGAGCGCCGCTACCGCGAGACCGAGTCGGCGGCGGTGCAGGAGGAGCTGGGCAAGTACATCTCCGAGCGCGCCTGTCCCGAGTGCGGCGGCGCCCGGCTCAACCGGGCCGCGCGCAACGTGTTCGTCGCCGACCGCGCCCTGCCCGAGCTGGTGGTGATGCCGATCGACGAGGCCCTGGCCTTCTTCCGCGACCTGAAGCTGCCGGGCTGGCGCGGCGAGATCGCGGCCAAGATCGTCAAGGAGATCAACGAGCGGCTGGGCTTCCTGGTCGACGTCGGCCTGGACTACCTGACCCTGGAGCGCAAGGCAGACACCCTGTCCGGCGGCGAGGCCCAGCGCATCCGCCTGGCCAGCCAGATCGGCGCCGGCCTGGTGGGCGTGATGTACGTGCTCGACGAGCCCTCCATCGGCCTGCACCAGCGCGACAACGAGCGCCTGCTGGGCACCCTCACCCGCCTGCGCGACCTGGGCAACACGGTGATCGTGGTCGAGCACGACGAGGATGCGATCCGCGCCGCCGACCACGTGCTGGACATCGGCCCCGGCGCCGGCGTGCACGGCGGCGAGGTGGTCGGCCAGGGCACCTTGGAGGACCTGGTGCGCTCGCCGCGCTCGCTGACCGGCCAGTACCTGTCCGGAAAGCGCAGGATCGAGGTGCCGGCCAGGCGCCACAAGCCGAACCCGAAGATGACCCTGCGCCTGTACGGCGCCAGCGGCAACAACCTCAAGGACGTCGACCTGGAGATCCCGGCCGGGCTGTTCACCTGCGTCACCGGCGTGTCCGGCTCGGGCAAGTCGACCCTGATCAACGACACCCTGTTCGCGCTGGCGGCCAACGAGATCAACGGCGCCTCGCACCCGGTGGCGCCGTACCGCGAGGTCGAGGGCCTGGACCTGTTCGACAAGATCGTCGACATCGACCAGTCCCCGATCGGCCGCACCCCGCGCTCCAACCCGGCCACCTACACCGGCCTGTTCACCCCGCTGCGCGAGCTGTTCGCGCAGGTGCCGGAGGCGCGCGCGCGCGGCTACTCGCCGGGCCGCTTCAGCTTCAACGTGCGCGGCGGCCGCTGCGAGGCCTGCCAGGGCGACGGCCTGATCAAGGTCGAGATGCACTTCCTGCCGGACGTGTACGTGCCCTGCGACGTGTGCGGCGGCAAGCGCTACAACCGCGAGACCCTGGACATCCTGTACAAGGGCCACAGCATCCACGACGTGCTGGAGATGACGGTCGAGGACGCGCTGCGGCTGTTCGAGAACGTCCCGCCCATCGCCCGCAAGCTGGAGACCCTGGTCGACGTGGGCCTGAGCTACGTCAAGCTCGGCCAGAGCGCGACCACCCTGTCCGGCGGCGAGGCGCAGCGCGTGAAGCTGTCCAAGGAGCTGTCGCGGCGCGATACCGGCCGCACCCTGTACATCCTCGACGAGCCGACCACCGGCCTGCACTTCCACGACATCGAGCACCTGCTGGGCGTGCTGCACCGGCTGCGCGACGAGGGCAACACCGTGGTGGTGATCGAGCACAACCTGGACGTGATCAAGACCGCCGACTGGATCGTGGACCTCGGTCCGGAGGGCGGCCACCGCGGCGGCCAGATCATCGCCACCGGCACGCCGGAGGAGATCGCCGCCAACCCGGTCTCGCACACCGGCCGCTTCCTGGCCAAGCTGCTGCCGGAAACGAAGACGCCGCGCGGCAGCAAGCCCGCCGCCGTGGCGAAGGATCCGGTGCTGCCGCCGCGCAAGAGCGCGGCGAAGAAGGCCCCGGCAAGGAAAACCAAGAGCAGGACCGCATGACCGCAACCTCCCCCACCCCGCAGCCGCGCCTGCTGGCGCGCGTGCCGATCAGCGTGCGCTGGCGCGACATGGACGCCATGGGCCACGTCAACAACGCCAAGTACGTGTCCTACCTGGAAGAAGCGCGCGTGCGCTGGATGCAGGGCGTGCCGGGCGTGTCCATGAGCGACCGCATCGCCCCGGTCGTGGCCGCCACCAACGTCAACTACCGCGCGCCGATCGTGTGGCCCAACGACATCGTCGTGGAGCTGTTCGTCGAGCGCCTGGGCAACAGCAGCGTCACCATCGGCCACCGCATCCTCGACCAGAAGGACGAGCGCATCCTGTACTCGGACGGCAACGTGGTGGTGGTCTGGATGGACACCCAGACCGGCCGCAGCGCGCCGCTGCCGGACGCGATCCGCGCCGCCGCGGCCTGACCGCCTGTCCGGCACCGGCCGGGCGCCGGCTCCGCCTTCGTTTTCCGGGAACGCCGCGCCTGCCGGGCGCGGCGGGCCTCAGCGCGCGCCCGGGTCGCGCACCACCAGCATGTCCACCGGCGAGGTCTCGAGCAGGCGCTGGGCCACGCTGCCCAGCAGCACGTCGGCCATCGCGCTGCGCCCGCGCGAGGCGACCACCGCCAGGTCGACCGGGAACTGCGCGGCGTACAGCCGCAGCAGCAGGGACGGGTCGCCGCGCTCGGCCACCAGGCTGACCGCGCTGGCGCCGCCGGGCGGCTCGCACGCGGCGATGAAGGCCCGGCCCTCGGCTTCGGCGCGGCTGCGCGCGGCGGCCCGCAGTTGGTCGCGGGCGGCGTCGGCCAGCCCGGCCAGCGGCGCCTCGTAGCCGTGCAGCACGCTGACCGCGGCATCCGGGAACAGCGCCGCCGCGGTGCGGAACGCATGCGCCGAGGCCGCCGACCAGTCGCTGGCCACGGCCATGCGCCGGTACGGCCCGTGCGTGCGCCGGCGCACCACCAGCACCGGCAAGGGCGAGCGCCGCGCCAGCTGGTCCACGGTCGAACCCAGCACCAGCCGGCCCAGCGGCTCCTGCCGGGCGACGCCGGTGACCACCAGGCCGCAGCCTTCCTCGTGCGCCACTTCCAGCAGGCGCTCGGCGACCCGGCCGCCCTGCTCGACCCGCAAGGTAACGTCGACGCCGCGCGCGGCCGCGTCGTCGCGCAGCTGCTTCTCCGCCGCGTGCACCGGGTCGCTGCCGCGGTACCAGTCCGGCGGATCGCGGACCAGCATGGCGTGGGCCTCGACCGCGTTGGCGTCGACCACGTTGGCCACCACCAGGCGCGCGTCCCAGGCCCGGGCCAGCTGCAGCGCGCGGTCCAGCGCGCGGTCGCTGCGCGCGTCCAGGTCGCTGGCCAGCAGGATCGAACGTGGCCAGCCCTTCGATTCGCTCATGCCTCCCCTCCCTTCAGGCCGCGGCTTGGGCCTGGAGCCATGTGGCACGCCCCGCGCGGGGCGGCTCAGTGATGGTGGTGCGCGTGCGGGTCGGCCGCGGCCGGCCCGGGCGCGGCGCGGCGCACGGCCAGCTCCACCGGCACCTCGCGGCCGTCGGCCAGCAGCAGCACCAGCGGCACGCGCTCGCCCTCGGCCAGGGCCTTGCCCGGCTGCATCAGCATCAGGTGCAGGCCGCCCGGCTGCAGCACCGCCTCGCCGTGCACCGGCAGCGGCAGCCGCTCCAGCTCGCGCATGCGGCTGAGGCCGTCGACCTGGGTGGTCTCGTGCACGCTGACCTCGGCGAACGCCGGGCTGCGTGCGCCGACCACCGCCACCGCCTCGCCGCAGTGGTTGGCGATGCGGCCGAAGCCGGCCAGCATGCGCGGCTGCGGCACCGGCGACAGCCGGATCCAGCCGTCCTCCATCACCACGCAAGCGGCCTTCGCATCGTCCGATGCGGGCGTGGCGGCGCGGGTGGCGGCGGGGAGCGCGGCCAGGGCGGCCGCGATGGCGATCGGGAGCAGTCGTCGGATGTCCATGGCCCCTATCATAGCCGCCCCATACGCATGCCACCGGACCGCCCATGAACGCCTTCGTGCAGACCATCGACCACGGCCGCATCCGCGAACTGCGCCTGGCGCGCCCGCCGGTCAACGCGCTGGATCCGGCGTTGTGCCGGGCGCTGATCGCCGGCCTGGAGACCGCGGTGGCCGAGGACATGGACGCGGTGGTGGTGTCCGGCGCGCCGGGCATGTTCTCCGCCGGCCTGGACGTGCCCTACCTGATGTCGCTGGGCGAGGACCGCCACGCCCTGCAGGCGGCCTGGGGCGCGTTTTTCGGCGCGGCGCGCGCGCTGGCCGGGTTGCGCATCCCGGTGGTGGCGGCGGTCACCGGACATGCACCGGCCGGCGGCTGCGTGCTGTCGCTGTGCTGCGACTACCGGATCATGGCGCGCTCGCCGGATCCAGCCAGACCGTTCGCCATCGGCATGAACGAGACCCAGGTCGGCCTGGCCGTGCCCGATGGCGCGCAGCAGCTGATGCGGCGGGTGGTCGGCCACCACCGCGCCGAGCGCCTGCTGGTCGCCGGGGCCATGGTTCCGGACCAGGAAGCGCTGCGCATCGGCCTGGTCGACGAGCTGGTCGCGGTGGAGGAAGTGGTGCCGCGCGCCCTGGCCTGGCTGGAGCCGCTGCTGCGCCTGCCGCGCGCGCCGATGCTGCAGACCCGCGCCCTGGCCCGCGCCGACCTGGTGCGCGCGCTGGACCCGGACCACCTGCACCTGGACCGCTTCGTCGACGGCTGGTACGAGCCGGACACCCAGGCCGGCCTGCGCGCCCTGCTGGCGAAGCTCGGCAAGGCCTGAGCGCTCAGCCCGGCCACGGCTCCAGGTGCTCGGCCAGCACCTGGGCCAGCCAGTCCATCACCTCGCGCACCCGGCGCGGCATGTGCCGCTGCAGCGGATACAGCAGGCTGACCGGCATCGGCGCGGCCGGCAGCTGCGGCAGCACCTCGACCAGGCGGCCGTCGGCCAGCGCCTCGCGCACGCCGAAGCGCGGCAGCTGGATCAGGCCCAGCCCGGCCAGGGCCGCGCCGACATAGGCCTCGCCGTTGTCCACGATGACCGCACCCGGCAGCTCCAGGCTGGCATGGCCGCCGCCGGGCAGCGGGTACTCGAACCCTTCCGGCTTCTGGCCGAAGGCCACCGCGAACTGCACCAGGCGGTGGGAGGCCAGGTCCTCCAGCGTGCGCGGCATGCCGTGGCGCTCCAGGTAGGCCGGACTGGCGCAGGTGACCACCGGCGCCAGGCCCAGGCGCCGCGCGACCAGGCTCGGATCGACGACGTCACCGGTACGCACCACGCAGTCATAGCCCTCGCGCACCACGTCGACCCGGCGCTCGCCGGCGCCCAGCTCGATCTGCAGCCCCGGGTGCGCCTCCAGGAACGCCCCCAGCCGCGGCAGCACCAGCTGCCGGGCCATGCCGCCGGACATGCCGATCCGCACCCGGCCGCTGAGCTGCTGCGGCTCGCGCCGGAACATGCTTTGCAGCTCCTCGGCCTCGCCGAGGAAGTCGCGGCAGCGCTCCAGGAACAGCGCGCCGTCGCCGGTCAGCTGTACCCGCCGCGTGGTGCGGTGGAACAGCTGGGTGCCCAGCTCCGCCTCCAGCCGGCGCACCGCCGTGGACACGCTGGCCTTGGGCAGGCCCAGGCTGTCGGCGGCGCGGGTGAAGCCGCCAAGTTCGGCGACGCGGAGGAAGATGCGGTAATGCTCGAGCTGGTCCATGGACTGTTCACCACAGGCGAACAAAGAAATCGGATTAGCCGAGTTTATCAGCCAATCTGGCACCAATAGCCTGTGCGTGTCCCATTCCTCCCCACGCACGGAGCCTCGCCATGGATACCCCCGCCTCCCCCGTCACCCTGATCACCGGCGGCAGCCGCGGCCTCGGCCGCAACGCCGCCATCCACCTGGCCCGCGCCGGCCACGACCTGATCCTCACCTACCGCAGCAAGGCCGCCGAGGCCGAAGCCGTCGCCGCCGAGCTGCAGGCGCTCGGGCGCCGGGTCGCGGTGCTGCCGCTGGACGTGGCCGACAGCGGCAGCTTCGCGGCCTTCGCCGGACGCGTGCGCGAGGTGCTGGCCGGCTGGGGCCGGCAGCGGTTCGAGCACCTGGTCAACAACGCCGGCACAGGCCTGCACGTGCCCTTCGCCGAGACCACCGAGGCGCAGCTGGACGAGATGTACCGGATCCACTTCAAGGGCCCGTACCTGCTGACCCAGGCCCTGCTGCCGCTGCTTGCCGACGGCGGCCGCATCCTCAACATCTCCAGCGGCCTGGCCCGCTTCAGCATGCCCGGCACTTCGGCCTACGGCTCGATGAAGGGCGCGGTGGAGGTGCTGACCCGCTACCTGGCACGCGAACTTGGCGAGCGCCGGATCAGCGTCAACACCCTGGCCCCGGGCGCGATCGAGACCGACTTCGGCGGCGGCCGCCTGCGCGACGACCGCCAGCTCAATGCCTGGGTCGCCTCGCAGACCCCGCTGGGACGCGTCGGCCAGCCGGACGACATCGGCGGCGCGGTGGCCGCGCTGCTGGGCCCGGGCACGGCCTGGATCAACGGCCAGCGCATCGAGGCCTCCGGCGGCATGCTGCTCTGAGCCCGGATGCCGCCCCGGCGGGCTGCGGCCCGCCGGGTGGCCTACTGGGCGCTGCGCGCCACCGGGCGCGAGGGATCGGCGATCCAGCCGCTCCAGGACCCGGCGTAGACCCGCGCGCCGGACAGCCCGGCGTGCTCCATCGCCAGCAGCAAGTGGCAGGCGGTGACGCCGGAGCCGCACATCAGCACCGCATCCGGCGGCGCCCAGCCATGCAGCAGCGGCTCCAGCTCGGCGCGCAGTTCCTGCGCGGGGCGGAAGCGGCCATCGCGCAGGTTCAGGGTGAAGGGACGGTTGACCGCGCCGGGCACGTGGCCGGCGACCGGATCGATCGGTTCGACCTCGCCGCGGAAGCGCTCGGCACCGCGCGCGTCCAGCAGCCAGCCGGCCGGCTCGCCCAACCGCTGCAGCACGTCCGCCGCGGTGGCGATGCGGGCCTGGTCGTAACCGGGCGAGGGATACGGCGGCAGCGGCGCCGGCGCTCCGGCGCCATCGCCGGATTCGGGCAGGCCGGCAGCGCGCCAGGCGGCCAGGCCGCCGTCCAGCACCGCCACCCGGGCATGGCCCAGCAGGCGCAGCAGCCACCAGGCGCGTGCCGCGGCCATGCTGCCGTCGCCGGCGTCGTAGACCACCACCTGGTGCTCCGGGCCGATGCCCCAGGCGCCCACGCGCCGGGCGAAATCCTCCGCGCGCGGCAGCGGATGCCGGCCTTCGCCCTGCACGTCGTGGTCGGACAGGTCGCGGTCCAGGTCGGCGTGGCGCGCGCGCGGCAGGTGCGAGGCCGCGAACGCGGCGGCGCCGGCCTGCGGATCGGCCAGCACCGCGCGCGCGTCGAGCAGGCGCAGGCCGGGGTCGTCCAGCCGCGCCGCCAGCGCGGGCACGTCCACCAGGGTGGTCCAGTGCATGCCGCTCATCTCCCCTCCTCCAGGCGTCTCCTCAGGTTGTACAGGATCGCCGCGGTCGCGCCCCAGATGCGCTGTTCCGGCCAGTCGTACTCCAGCACGGTGCGGGTGCGTCCGCGGTAGTCCATGTCGATCCGGCGCAGGCGCGCCGGCTCCATCAGGTAGTCCAGCGGCACCTCGAACACCTGCGCCACCTCGCCAGGCTCCGGGCGCGGCACGAAGTCCGGGTCGACCGCCGCCACCACCGGGGTGATGCGGAAGCCGCTGATGGTCAGCAGCGGATCGAGGTAGCCCAGCGGCGCGACCTGGCCCACGGGCAGCGCGATTTCCTCGTGGCTCTCGCGCAGCGCCGCCGCCAGCACGCCGCGGTCCGCCGACTCCACCCTTCCGCCGGGGAAGCTGACCTGGCCGCCATGGTGGCGCAGGCCATCGGTGCGCAGGGTCAGCAGCACCCGCGTGCCCTCCACGCGCGGGACCAGGCCAACCAGCACCGCGGCCTCGGCCGGGGCATGCGGGCCGAGCAGGTCGGCCAGTTCGTCGCGGTTCCAGCCCGGCTCGCGCGGCGGCTGGCGCAACGGGTGCAGCACCCGCTGCAGGCCGTCCCGCTCGCGCAGGCGCTGCACGAAGACCTGGCGTTGCCGCTGGCGCTGCTGCAAGACCTCCTCCATCAGGCGCCGGCGCTGGCCCTCGTCCATCCGGCTCCAGGCACCGATTTCCTCGCCGCTGCGCAGGCAACCTTCGCACAGACCGTCGCGGTCCAGGCGGCACAGCCCGATGCACGGGCTGGAAACGGTAGCCAGGTCTGGGGAAACGCTCACGTCACGGGATCCTGCAGGGCCGGAAACGACTGCGCCGGCACGAAGCCGGCGCAGCAACACGGACGGCGGTGGCCGCCGCGTATTACTTGACCGACACCAGCTTGATCTCGAACACCACCGCCACGTTCGGCGGGAAGCCGGTGCGCGGGTCGGCGCCGTAGGCCTTGTCCGGCGGCAGGGCGACTTCCCACTTGGAGCCGGCCGGCATCTGCAGCAGGACCTCGCGCATGGCCGCCATCTCGACCTCGCTGACCTTGATCGACGGGATCTGCTGTGCCGGGCGCGCCTGCTCCGGGCGCTGGCCGTAGGGGTACGGACCGGCAACCTCCAGCTGCACGGTGCTGGCCTGGGTCGGCTTGGCACCGTTGCCGGCCTCGACCACCTTGTAGGCCACGCCGCTGGGCAGGGTCTTCACGCCCGCCTGGCCCTTGTAGCTGGCGATGAACTGGTCGGAGCGGGTCTTGTTCTCCGCGGCGGCCTTGTCGTACTGGGCCTTGGCCTCCTGCATGCGGGCCTGCTCGCGCTTCTGGAAGGCTTCCAGGGCCGGGCGCAGCTGCTCGGCGGTGATCGCCGGCTCCTTCTTGGCCAGGGCGTCCTGCAGGCCCTTGACCACCGAATTGACGTCGAGCTGCTCGCCGCGGGCCTGCAGTTCGGCAAGGTTGTTGCCGTAGTCATAGCCGAAGTAGTAGCTCAGCTTGCCCTTCTCGGACGTGGTGTCCTGGGCGAGGGCACTGCCGGCCACGGCCATGGCGGCAAGGGCGACAGCGATCGGACGCAACTTCATCAAGTTCTTCTCCGGAAGGGGGACGGTCGGCCCCGGGTGTTCGACGCGCTAGGATAGCCGCCGCTTGGTTGCCCGCGCCAGAGCGCGCGGGACAGGCCTGTGACCGTGGCGGACCCGCGAAGTTCCGCCGCTTCCTTCACATTCCCGAACCGTACCGACAAGGAGCCCCATGGCGTCCAGTCCCGTCACCGTCCGCGACGCCGATGGCGTCCGCACCATCACCATCGACCGTCCCGAGCGGCTCAACGCCCTGGACCGGCAGACCCTGGAGGCGCTGGACGCGGCCTTTGCCGCGGCGTCGGCCGATACCGCCGTGCGCGTGGTGGTACTCACCGGCGCCGGCCCCAAGGCCTTCGTGGCCGGCGCCGACATCGCCGAGATGAACCAGCTCGGCCCGATCGAGGCACGCGAGTTCTCCCTGCTGGGCCAGCGCCTGATGCGCCGGATCGAGCGCATGCCCAAGCCGGTGATCGCCGCGGTCAACGGCTACGCCCTGGGCGGCGGCCTGGAACTGGCCATGGCCTGCCACCTGCGCATCGCCGCCGACAGCGCGCGCCTGGGCCAGCCGGAAATCAACCTGGGCCTGGTCCCGGGCTTCGGCGGCACCCAGCGCCTGCTGCGCCTGTGCGGCCGCGCCGCGGCGCTGGAGCTGTGCCTGCTCGGCAAGCCCATCGATGCCGCCCGCGCCCTTCAGCTGGGCCTGGTGAACCGTGTGGTCCCGGCCGCGGAACTCGAGTCCGAGGTCGCCACCCTCGCCGGCAGCCTGGCCACGGCCGCGCCGCTGGCGCTGCGCGCGGTCCTGGACGCGGTGGTGGTCGGCGGCGAGTGCGCGATCGAGGAAGGCCTGCAGTTCGAGACCGCGCAGTTCGCCCTGCTGTTCGCCACCGAGGACATGCGCGAGGGCACCTCCGCCTTCCTCGGCAAGCGCACCCCGCAGTTCCGCAACCGCTGACCGGGCGATGGCGACGATGCAGGACCCGGCCCGCCAGGCGCAGCGCGCGCGCCTGCTCGCGCTGCTGGCCGATGGCGACCTCGACGCCGCGCTGCAGGCCGGGCTGATGGACTACCCCGCCTCGCCCGCCGCGGCGGAGGACGCGCCGCTGCTTGCGGCGCAACAGCGCCTGCGCACGGCCTGGGCCGCGCGCGAGCGGCACCGCGCGCGCGCCGCGCGGCTGGAGCGGATTGCCGCCGAGCGCGAGGCCCGGCGCCGCGCCGCGGCCGTTCCGGCCGACGCGCCCGCGTCCAACCCGGCCCTGCCGCCCGCGGCGGCGGCGGCCCTGGCCCGCGCGCGGGCGCGCGCGGCGGCGGGGCGCAAGCCATGAGCAAGGTGGTACGCAAGCGCGCCTCGGGTCCCGGCGCCGCCGTCCCGGGACCGGCCGCCCGGCCCGCGGCCGCGAACAAAGCCGGCACGGCCGCGAAGGCGCGCGAGGCCGCGGCCAAGCCGCGCATCCGCGCCCGCGCCGGGCGGTTGGCGCCGGCGGAAGTACGCGAGCTGTTCTCGCGCCTGCGCGAGCTCAACCCGCATCCGACCACCGAGCTGGAATACAGCACGCCGTTCGAGCTGCTGGTGGCGGTGGCGCTGTCGGCGCAGGCCACCGACGTGGGCGTGAACAAGGCCACCCGCCGCCTGTTCCCGGTGGCCAACACGCCGCAGGCGATCCTGGCCCTGGGCGAGGACGGGCTGAAGCGCTACATCAACTCCATCGGCCTGTACAACGCCAAGGCGGCCAACATCATCGCCACCTGCCGGATCCTGCTGGAACGGCACGGCGGCGAGGTGCCGCGCCAGCGCGAGGCGCTGGAGGCCCTGCCCGGGGTGGGCCGCAAGACCGCCAACGTGGTGCTCAACACCGCCTTCGGCGAGCCCACCATCGCGGTGGACACGCACATCTTCCGCGTCTCCAACCGCACCGGGCTGGCCCCGGGCAAGGACGTGCGCGCGGTGGAGGACGCGCTGCTGCGCACGGTGCCGGCGGAGTTCATGCAGGACGCGCACCACTGGCTGATCCTGCACGGCCGCTACGTGTGCAAGGCGCGCAAGCCGGACTGCCCGCGCTGCGTGATCCGCGACCTCTGCCGCTTCCCGGACAAGACCCCGGGCAGCGCCGAGGGCTGAAAAGGCCGGAGGCCGCAACGCGGCCTCCGGGATGGCCGGCCTCCCGCGCGGGAAGCCGGCATTGGCTGGCGACGCTCCCGCTTACTCGTCGCGGTCGCGGAACGGCTTGCGCGGCAGGCGCTCGTCGCGGTTGGCCGCATGCCAGGCGAACGAGGCAATGATCGCCGCGGCCTGCTTCAGGTCCTCCGGCACGACGTGGTCGTAGGTGTCCAGGTGGGTGTGGTGGACGCGGGTGAAGTAGTCCGCCGGGTCCTGCACGAACTGGAAGCCGGGCAGGCCGACGCGGTCGAACGAGACGTGGTCGGTGCTGCCGGTGTTGCGGGTGGTCACGATCTCCGCGCCCAGGTCGTGGAACGGCTCCAGCCAGGCCTTGAAGATCGGCACCACGGCGTGGTTCTCCTGGGCGTAGATGCCGCGGATGCGGCCGGTGCCGTTGTCGAAGTTGAAGTAGCCGGCGAAGCGGTCGTAGCCGCGCTTGCGCTGCAGCGGGCCGGTACCGCGCTGGAACGCGCGCGGCAGTGCCTTCTGCTCCGGATCGGTGGGTTCCGGCCAGTCGGCCAGGTACTTGGCGACGTAGCCGGCCGAGCCGTGCAGGCCCTGCTCCTCGCCGCCCCACAGCGCCAGGCGGATGGTGCGCTTCGGCTTGGCGCCGACCGCCTTGAGGATGCGCATGGCCTCCATCATCACCACCACGCCGGCGCCGTTGTCGCTGGCGCCGGTGCCGGTGTGCCAGGAGTCCAGGTGCGCGCCGATGACCACCACCTCGTCGGCCTTGCTGCCGCCCGGCAGGTCGGCGAACACGTTGCTCGCCGGCAGGTCTTCCTCGCTGGTGAAGCCGGCATCGATGTCAAGGCGCAGGCGCACGTCCTGCTTGCGCTCGACCGCGCGCACCAGCTGGTTGTAGTGCTCGGCGGCGACCACCAGTTCGGTCACGCCCGCCGCCTCGCCGGCCTTGCGCGAGCCGCCGCCGGTGACGCGCAGGATGCCGTTGTCCCAGGAGCTGATCGACAGCGTCGCCAGCACGCCCTCCTCGGCCAGGAAGGCGTTGAGCTCGCGCGAGAATTCCTGGCGCTTGCGGTACTCGGCCAGGCGCTTCTGCTGCGCGCCTTCCTCGGCATCCTCCGGCACCGGGAAGGTCTGCAGCTCGCCCAGGTCGTCGTGGCTGTGGCGGCGGAAGTCGGGCTTGTCGTTCGGCTTGTACTTGCGCGCGTCGTCCAGCAGCACGATCTTGCCGCGCAGCTGGCCCTTGTGCTTCTCCAGGTCCTCGCGGGTCTTGAGCGCGGCCTTGACCACCTCGCCCTCGACCTGGCCCTGGGTGCCCGGCGTCCACGCCTTGGGCGCCGCGTGGATCGGCATCTGCCGCGGCGACAACATCTCCACGCGCGAGGCGCGGTATTCCCAGCCGCGGCCGAACGCCGGGTCGTAGACCTCCTCGTGCACGTTGGCCAGGCCATAGCCCTGCAGCTTGGCCTTGGCCCATTCGGTCGACCGCGCATAGGCGGGCGAATTGGTCAGGCGCGGACCGACGGTCTCGGTCAGCTCCTTGAGGTTGGCCGGCGCCTGCGACCTTGCGAATGCTTCCTGCCGGATCCTGGCCACCATGTCCAGGTCCACCGGCTCCCCTGCGTGCGCGCCGGACACGCCCGACGCCGCCACCAGTCCCGCCAACACCATGCTACGCAGCATGCCCGCCACTTCGTCTTACTCCCCTGTCAGGAACACAACCACCGACCCTCCGGCGCACGCGGCCCGGCGTGGAATCGGTCACGGAAAAGGCCGCGCCGGTTTCGCGCTACGCGCGAAACCGGCGCGGCCGAACCCCTATCCTAAGCGCAAGGGAGCCCGCGACGCGCCTGACTTCCGGCACATGCCCGCCGCGGCCGCGGCGGGCAGTGCACTACCGGGCCTCAGCCGGCCGCATCCACGGCGCGCGCCGGCTGCGGCGGATGCGCGGAACCGCGGCCGAAGCGCCGCGCGAACCATCCGCCCAGGTCGTCCACCACGGTATACGCGGCCGGGATCACCACCAGGCTCAGCAGGGTCGAGGTGATCAGGCCGCCGATCACCGCGATGGCCATCGGCGCGCGGAAGCTGGAATCGCCCGACAGGCCCAGCGCGATCGGCATCATGCCCGCGCCCATCGCCAGGGTGGTCATGATGATCGGCCGGGCGCGCTTGCGGCAGGCGTCGACCAGCGCGTCGTGCTGGCTCATGCCCTGCTCGTCCTCGGCGATCACCGCGTAGTCCACCAGCAGGATCGAGTTCTTGGTGGCGATGCCGATCAGCATCAGCAGCCCGATGAGCGCCGGCAGCGACAGCATGTTCTGGGTCAGCAGCAGCGCACCGAACGCGCCGCCGGCGCACAGCGGCACCGCCACGAGGATGGTCAGCGGCATCAGCGCATGGTTGAACAGCAGCAGCAGGACCATGTAGATGCAGGCGATGCCGGCGACCATCGCCAGCAGGAAGCCGACGAACAGCTCGACGAACACCTCCGCGTCGCCGGCGTTGAGGAACTCCACGCCCGGCGGCAGGTTGCGCACGCTTGGCAGCGACTGCACCTCTTCCATCACCTCGCCCAGCGGCCGCCCGCTCAGTTCCGCGGTCAGGGTGATGTTGCGCTGGCGCTGGTAGCGCGAGACCTGGGTCGGGCCGCTGCCCATGCCGATCTCGGCCACCGCGGCCAGCGGCACCGGGCCATTGCGCCCGTTCACCCGCAGCTGTCCGAGCAGCGAAGGATTGTCCAGCGCCGACTCGGCGAAGCCCACCCGGATCGGGATCTGGCGGTCCGGCAGGTTGAGCTTGGCCATGCGCTGGACGTAGTCGCCCGAGGTGGCGATGCGGGCGGCCTCGGCGATGTCGGCGGTGGACACGCCCAGGTCGGCGGCGCGCGCCGGGTCGGGTTCGATCCGGATCTCCGGGCGCAGCAGCGAGGCCGAGGATGTGATGCTGCCCAGGCCGGGGATGCCGCGCAGCTCGCGCTCCAGCGCCAGCGCGGTCTCGTTGAGCTGGCGCGGATCGTCGCCCGCCAGCACCAGCTGCATCACGTTGCCCGGTTCGGAGCTGATGTAGCTCACGCGCACGCCCGGCAGGACCGACAGGCGCCGGCGCACCTCGCGCTCCAGCGCGGTCTGGTCGCGCCCGCGCTCCTCCGCCTTGCCCCAGTCCAGCACCAGGGTGGCCTTGCGCGCCTCGCCCACCGGCGGCGCCGAAGGGTCGCCCAGGTCCAGGACGCTGCCCACCGTGGTGTAGACCTGCTTGAGCTCGGGCATGTCGGCCAGCATGTGGCGGGCACGCTCCGCCACCGCCACGGTCTGCTCCAGCCGCGTGCCCGGCGGCAGTTCCAGGCTCAGGTTGCTGCGCCCGAGGTCCGAGACCGGGATGAAGGTCGCGGGGATCAGCGGCACCAGGGCCAGCGAGGCGACGAACAGGCCGGTCGCGATCCACAGCGTGCGTGCGCGGTGGCGCAGGGCCGCGTCCACCCAGCCCAGGTACCAGCGCATCAACCGCGAATCCCGCTCCTCCCTGCCGTGCGGCTTGAGCAGGCAGGCGGCCATCATCGGCGTGAGCAGGCGCGCCACCAGCAGCGAGAACAGCACCGCGGTCGCCGCGGTCCAGCCGAATTCGCGGAAGAACTTGCCGGCGACGCCGGGCATGAACGCGACCGGCACGAACACCGCCGCCAGGGTCAGGGAGGTGGCGATCACCGCATTGCCGATCTCCCCGGCGGCCTCGCGGGCGGCCTCGAGCGGGGTCTTGCCCATGCGCAGGTGGCGGACGATGTTCTCGATCTCCACGATCGCATCGTCCACCAGGATGCCGACCACCACCGCCAGCGCCAGCAGGGTGATCATGTTGAGGCTGAAGCCCAGCCAGTGCATCACCGCGAAGGTCGGCACGATCGACAGCGGCAGCGCCACCGCCGAGACCCAGGTCGCGCGCCAGTCGCGCAGGAACAGCCACACCACCACCAGCGCCAGCAGCGCGCCTTCCCACAGCATCGTCATCGACGAGTCGTATGAGCGGTGGGTCTCGTCGATGGCGGTGGCGACCAGGCGGAAGTCGATGCCGGGATGGTTGGCCTTGAGCTGCTCCAGCGCCGCCTGCACCCCGGCCTCCACCTCGACCTCGCTGGAGCCACGGGTCCGGGACATGGAGAAGGCGACCACCGGCTTGCCGTCCAGCAGGGCGGCCTCGGCCGGATCGGCGGCGGCGTCGCTGACCCGCGCCAGCGCCGACAGCCGCACCGCGCGCCCGTCGGGCAGGCTGATGCTGTAGTCCTCCAGCTCGCGCGCATCGGCCACCGTGCCGATGGTGCGGATCACCTGCTCGCCGCCGGCCTGCAGGGCGCGGCCGCCCGCGCGCTCGACCTGGATCTTCGCCAGCTGCGAGGACACATCGCCGGCGGTGACGCCGAAGGCCTGCAGCGCATCGGGATCCAGGTCCACGCGCACCTGGCGCTCCACGCCACCCACGCGCGTGACCTCGGCCACGCCGGGCACGCCGTACATGGCGCGGGTGACCTCGCGGTCGACGAACCAGCTGGCCTCGTCCTGGCTCATCCGCGGCGCGACCAGCGCATAGGTCATCAGCGCGCCGCCGATGTCCACCTTGGAGACCACCGGTTCCTGGATGTCCTGGGGCAGGTCGGTGCGGACGCGGGTGACCGCGTCACGGACGTCGTCCAGCGCGGTGGCCAGGTCCACCTCGAGCTGGAACTCGACCATGGTGGTGCTCACGCCCTCGTTGACCGAGGACATGATCCGCTTGACGTTGGGGATCGTGGCCACCGAGTCCTCGATCCTGCGGGTGACCTCGGCCTCCAGCTGGGTCGGGGAGGCCCCGGGCAGCACCACGGTGACCGTGGTCATCGGAAAGGCGATGTCGGGAAAGCGCGCCACCGGCAGCCTGTGGAAGCCCCACAGGCCGGCCACGCACAGCACGAAGAACACCATCACCGCCGGCAGCGGCCGGCGGATGGCCCAGGCGGAGATGTTCATGGCGCGCCGGCCTCCGTGTCCGTGTCCGCGACCACGCGCACGCGGTCGCCCTCGCCAAGGAAACCGGCGCCCTTCACCACCACCTGGCGGCCAGGCTCGAGTCCTTCGACGATCTCGATCCGCCCCGCCTCGGCCAGGCCGGTGCGCACGCGCCGCCGCTGCACCACCTGGCCATCGTCGAGCACGAACACGTAGGCGTGGCCGTCGCGCTGGACCACCGCCTCGCTGGGCAGCATGAGCGCCTGGCCTGAGCCGGTGACGATGCGCCCTTCCAGGTAGACGCCGGCCTTCAACGGACCGGGCTCGGGCAGGTCGACGTAAAGCGTGCCAGTGCGTGACTCCGCGTCCACGCCGGGACTGACCGCGCGCACGCGGCCGCTGATGGTGCTGCCCTGGTAGGCCAGCTCCACCGGGTTGCCGACCTCGACCAGGGCCAGCTGCCGTTCGGGCAGTTCCGCGCGCCATTCGAGCCGGCCGTCGCGGATCAGGCGCAGCAGCTCGGTGCCGGCGGCGACCACCTGGCCCGGCTGCACCATCCGCCTGGAGACGATGCCGTCGGCCGGCGCACGCAGCTCGGCGAAGTCGCGTTGCAGCTGCGCCGCGTCGCGCCGCGCACGGGCGGTGGCCAGCTGCGCCTCGGCCTGGATGCGCAGCGCGCGCAGCTCGTCGAGCTGGCTGGCACTGATGAGCTGTCGCGCGGCGAGGGTCTCGGCACGACTGTAGTTGGCGCGCGCCAGGGCGAGCGCGGCCTCGGCCTCCTGCATCGACGCACGCGCCTGGGCCAGTTCGCTGTCCAGGGTGCGGTGGTCCAGGGTCAACAGCACCTGGCCGGCACGCACCTGCTGCCCCACGTCCACGTTGAGCGCGGTGACGCGCAGTCCGTTGAGCTCGACGCCCAGCTGCATCTCCTCGTAGGCGGCCACCGGACCGGAGACGCGCAGGCTGCGCGCGACCTGCTGCAGGCGCGGCGCCTCCGCCGTCACCGCAGGCGGTTGCGCGGCCTCCTCCGTTGCCTCGCCGCCGCAGCCGGCCAGCACTGCCAGCAGCGCCATCGCCAGCACGGGCTGGCGCAGGATCCTTGCTTTCATGGGAACTCCAGTCACGATCGCAGACCGCGCCCTGGACACGGGTACGGCTCGGGTTGGGGTGGGAACGACTTCAGGAGCGGGAGGCGCGCGCCGCCAGGTCGGGCGGACGCCATTGCACGATGGCAGGCATCACCGCTTCCTCCCCCGGCCGGCCGCCACGCGCCGCTCGACACCGTCCAGCAGCAGCTCCAGGCCTTCCCTGAAACGCGCGTCGAAGTCTGGCTCCAGCAGCGCATCGCGCGCATCGCGCAGGCAGGGACAGCCGTCCTCGACCGCATCGGTGAACGCCTGTTTCAGCAGCGCGACCTGGTCCGGATCGGTAGGCAAGGCCTGCTCCTCGATCACGAAGCCAAGCACGTAGTGCATGACGTGCAGGCCAGCGGTGGCCGCGAACTCCGGCTCCGCGCCGGCGTCGCGGAAGGCCTGGACCAGGGCCTCGGTCGTGCGCAGCACGTTCCTGCTCACGGCGAAGGTGCCGGCGTACACGCGTGCGCCGTCGCGCCGCGACTTGAAGGCCTGGCGCAGCTCGGCGCCGATCCGGTGCACGGTTTCGCGCCAGTGGGCACCGGTGGGAATGTCCCGGGCCACGCCTTCCAGCAGTGCCTCGGACATCGCGTCCAGCAGGTCGCGCTTGTCGCGGAAGTGCCAGTACAGCGATGGCGCGCGCACCCCGACCGCGCAGGCCAGCTTGCGCAGGGTCATGCCGTCCAGGCCTTCCTCGTCCAGGAGGCGGAACGCGGTTTCGATGATCTTGTCGCGCTGCAGGGCCATGGCAGGCTCGCCTAACACCGTTAGGCCAAGAAGCTAACAGTGTTAGGCAGGGGCATGCAAGCCCCCTGATCGCCGCCGGTTTTCCGGCCTCAGGAACGACGGACGCCCCGCATTGCGGGGCGTCGCGTCGGGACGGACTGCCGGGTTACCAGCTGAACTGGGTGCGCACCGCGTACTGGCCGGTCTCGTCGCCGGTGAGCTCGTTGTCGCCGCGGGTGTAGTTGAACATGAAGCGCAGGTTCGGGTTGACGTAGTAGTTCAGGCCCACGATCGCGCTGCTCGCCTTCCGGTCCGCCACGTCCTCGTTCTCGATGGTGTCGTAGCGCGCGGTCAGTTCCCACAGCCCGCGATCCACCCTGGGCGAGCCGAACACGCCGGTGCCACTCTTGTAGACCTTGTGCCCGCCGTTGAGCAGCCAGCTGCCCTGCAGGTACCAGGCCGCCACGTCCTGGTCGCCGCCCAGCGGCTGGCCGAAGCGGGCGTTGGCGTACTCGCCCTGGAAGAACAGCGGGCCGAACGCGCCGGCGACTTCCAGGCCGTAGGCGGTGACGCTGTCGCCGCTCGCGCCGGGGGTGGTGGCGATGGCAAGCGAGGGTCCGCGGCGGCCGGCGTAGTTGGCCGTGGCGACGAGGTCGGCCGAACCCTTGTTGGCATCCTCGCGGCTGGCCCAGGCGCCGAAATGCAAGGTGCTTTCGGCGGTGTTGACCGGCGCGAAGGTCACGCGGCCGGCGGCGCCCATGCCTTCGTTGCGCGGCCCCGCGGCGCCACGCAGGTTGAACACGCTGAAACCGGCGGTGTAGCGGTCGCCGGCGCGCAGGTAGCCCACGCCCTGCTGGAACTGGCGGCCGCCGAACAGGCCGGTGGCGGAGGCGAACGGGCGCTCCATCATCAGGATCTCGTTGGAGCTGGTGAGTTCCTCCATCGAGCGGTAGGGCTTGAAGTGGCCGATGGTCAGCTTGCCGCCGCCCAGGCTGGTGGCGATCCAGGCGTCGCGCAGGCCGTCGAGGTTGCTGCCGGCGGCGAAGTCCTGCTCCAGCTTGTAGTCCCAGCCCAGGGCCTTGCCCGACAGGGTCAGGCGCGCGCGCCGGAATTCGCTGGTGCCCGTGGTGGCGGCCAGGTCGCGGTCGAAGGCGTAGGCGTCGAAGTGGACGCGGCCGCCCAGCGAGGCTTCGAACTTCCTGTCCGCCGAGGTGAGCTTGATGCCTCCCCTGGTTTCGGCCCTGGGCGTGGTGGTGGTGATCGCCTCCAGGTCCTGCCGGGTCTCGACATTGATGTCCGACTGCGCATCGGTGCGGGTCTCCAGCTCGGCGACCCTGGCCTGCAGCGCGGCCAGCTGCTCCTTCAGCCGGGCCAGTTCGGCGGGATCGGCGGCGGAGGCGCTGCTGGAAACACTCATGCCAAGGGCCGCGGCGAGCGCAACGGCAAGATGGATATGACGCATGGAAGGCTCTCTTTGCGGGAATGGGAATCGGCGCCGCGGCGGGCGGCACCGGTCGGGCGCCGGGCAGCTTGCGCGCGCCACCTGACAGCCATGCGACACCCGCATGACCGGACGATGACGGCGCGCGTGCCGGCCGCCAGGGCTGTCATCGCCGCGTCACCGCCCTGACCCGGCGCTGTCATGCCCCGGCGCTGCAATGCGCCGCGACGGGTGCCCGGCAGGCACCCGCGTCTTCCACCCGCTATGGAGTCATCCCTGGTGAAACCCTCGTTCAAGACCCGCGTGGCCGCCGCCCTGGTCGCGGCTGCCTCGACCCTTTCCCCTGCGCTGGCCAACGACGCCACCGGCGCCGGCGCGTCCTTCATCTATCCGGTGATGACCCGCTGGTCGGCCGACTACAAGGCGGCCACCGGCAAGCAGGTCAATTACCAGTCGATCGGCTCCGGCGGCGGCATCGCCCAGATCAAGGCCGGCACCGTGGACTTCGGTTCCTCCGACAAGCCGCTGGAGCCGGAGGAGCTGGCCCGGCACGGGCTGGCCCAGTTCCCATCGGTGATCGGCGGCGTGGTGCCGATCGTCAACGTGCAAGGCATCGCGCCCGGCGCGCTGAGGCTGGACGGCCCCACCCTGGCCGCGGTCTTCCTGGGCAATGTCACGCGCTGGAACGATCCGGCAATCGCCGCGCTCAACCCGGGCCTGTCCCTGCCGGAGGCGCGCATCACCGTGGTCCACCGCTCCGATGGCTCGGGCACCACCTTCAACTTCGCCAACTACCTGTCCAAGGTCAGCCCGGAGTGGAAGCAGAAGGTGGGCGAAGGCACCTCGTTGCAGTGGCCGGCCGGCATCGGCGGCAAGGGCAACGAGGGCGTGGCCGCGTACGTGAAGCAGGTCAAGGGCAGCATCGGCTACGTGGAGCTGTCCTACGCGCTGCAGAACCGGCTGGCGCACGTGGCGCTGAAGAACGCCGCCGGCCGCTTCGTGCAGCCATCGGAGGAGAGTTTCGCCGCGGCCGCGGCCAGCGCCGACTGGGGCGCGACCCGCGACTTCCACCTGGTGATGACCAACGCGCCCGGCGAGGCCTCCTGGCCGATCACCGCCACCAACTTCATCCTCATGCACAGGCAGCCGAAGAACCTCGCCGGCGCGCGCAACGCCAAGGAATTCTTCCGCTGGGTTTATGCCAACGGCGACGCCCAGGCGCGCGAGCTGGACTACGTGCCGCTGCCCGACGCGCTGGTGCGCCAGATCGAGGGCTACTGGGCGCAGAACATGAAGTACTGACCAGGTTCGCGCCGGGTCTCTCTCCCCGACGCAACACCCGGAGCGCGGCCACGGCCGCGCTCCGTTCTTTACAGGTTCCTGAAAGGCGCGACGGCCGCTGTCATACGGGTGTCACGAAAACATCATTTGATGTGCGCATCCGCCGGCCAGCCGGCACGAACACAGGTCCCGCCCAATGACGCGCTTCCCTACCCGCCTCCTCATCCTGTCCCTGGCCGCGGCGCTGTCGCTGTCCGCCTGCGGCGATGGCAATGCTCCGGCCGACACCAACGGCACCGCCGGTGAGCCCGCGGCCGGCAGCAGCGAAGCGGTGACCGCGCAGATCTCCGGTGCCGGCGCCTCGTTCATCTACCCGCTGGTGTCGCGCTGGTCGGCCGACTACAACGCCGCCACCGGCCACAAGGTCAACTACCAGTCGATCGGCTCCGGCGGCGGGATCGCCCAGATCAAGGCCGGCACCGTCGACTTCGGCTCCTCCGACAAGCCGCTGCCGCCGGAAGAGCTGGCCGAGGCCGGCCTGGGCCAGTTCCCCTCGGCCATCGGCGGCGTGGTGCCGGTGTTCAACGTGGCCGGCATCGAGCCCGGCCAGCTGCGCCTGACCGGCCCCCTGCTGGCGGACATCTTCATGGGCCGCATCACCCGCTGGGACGACCCGCAGCTGGTCGCCGCCAACCCGGGCCTGGCGCTGCCAGCCGAGAAGATCACCGTGGTGCACCGCTCCGACGGCTCGGGCACGACCTTCAACTTCTCCAACTACCTGTCCAAGGTCAGCCCGCAGTGGAAGGACAGCATCGGCGAAGGCACCTCGCTGCAGTGGCCGAGCGGCGTGGGTGGCAAGGGCAACGAGGGCGTGGCCGCCTACGTGCAGCAGATCAACGGCAGCATCGGCTACGTCGAGCTGGCCTACGCGCTGCAGAACGGCATGCCTTACGCATCTTTGCAGAACGCCGCCGGCCAGTGGGTCCAGCCCAGCGCCGACAGCTTCGCCGCCGCCGCAGCCAGCGCCGACTGGGCCAACGCACAGGATTTCAACCTGGTGATCACCAATGCCCCGGGCGAGGCCGCCTGGCCGATCACCGCGACCAACTTCATGCTGATGCCCAAGCAGGCCAGGGACCCGGCCCGCAGCCAGGCCACCCTGGAGTTTTTCCGCTGGGCCTTCGAGCACGGCCGCGAGCAGGCCCACGCGCTGCACTACGTGCCGCTGCCGCCGGAGCTGGTGCAGCAGATCGAGACCTACTGGGCCAGCGAGTTCAAGTAAGCCGGCACGCCCGCGCCACACCGCGTCCCCTGCGCCGCCGGGCGGCGGTCCGACCCTCCCCGGACCGCCGCCCCGCGCGCACCTATTCCCAGCGAGCCGATGAACACCATCACCCTGCACGCCAGCCAGGCCGACGCGCGCGAGCGCAGCGACGCCCGCGCCGACCGGATGTTCCGCTACGCCCTGACCGCCTGCGTGGCCTTCGTGCTGGTCGCCCTGGCCGGGGCGGCGCTGTCGATGCTATGGGGCGGGCGGGACGCGCTGCAGACCCAGGGCCTGAGCTTCTTCTACTCGGCCGAATGGAACCCGGTCGAGAACCGCTTCGGCGCCCTGGTGCCGATCTACGGCACCCTGGTCACCGCGCTGATCGCGATGCTGATCGCGGTGCCGGTGAGCTTCGGCATCGCCTTCTTCCTCACCGAGGTGGCGCCGCGCTGGCTGCGCGGGCCGGTCGGCACGGCCATCGAGCTGCTGGCCGGCATCCCCTCGATCATCTACGGCATGTGGGGCCTGTTCGTGCTGGTCCCGGTGATGACCGAATACGTCACTCCCTGGCTTAACGACACCCTCGGCACCGCGCCGCTGATCGGCCCGCTTTTCCAGGGGCCGCCACTGGGGATCGGCCTGCTGACCGCCGGGTTCGTGCTGGCGATCATGGTGATCCCGTTCGTGTCCTCGGTCATGCGCGAGGTGTTCCTGACCGTGCCGACGCGGCTCAAGGAATCGGCCTACGCGCTGGGCTCCACCCGCTGGGAAGTCAGCTGGGACATCGTCCTGCCCTACACCCGCTCGGCGGTGATCGGCGGCATCTTCCTGGGCCTGGGCCGGGCCCTGGGCGAGACCATGGCGGTGGCCTTCGTGGTCGGCAACGCGGTGCGCCTGTCGCCCTCGCTGCTGGAGCCGGGCACGACCATCGCCGCGCTGATCGCCAACGACTTCGGCGAGGCCACCGAGACCTACCGTTCCGCGCTGGTGCTGCTGGGCTTCGTGCTGTTCATCGTCACCTTCGTGGTGCTCGCCATCGCCCGCCTGATGCTGCTGCGCCTGGCCCGCCGGGAGGGCAACTGATGTCCGCCACCACCGCGCTGTACCTGCGCCGCCGCGTCGTCAACGTCGTCGCCCTGGTGCTGTCCTGCGCCACCGCGCTGTTCGGCCTGTTCTTCCTGGGCTGGATCCTGTGGACGCTGGTGGCCAAGGGCATGGCCGGCATCGACTGGAACCTGTTCACCCGCATGACCCCGCCGCCGATGCAGGAAGGCGGCCTGGCCAACGCGTTCTTCGGCAGCGCGGTGATGTGCGTGATGGCGATCGCCATCGGCACCCCGCTGGGCATCGCCGCCGGCACCTGGCTGGCCGAGTACGGCAACGCGCGCAAGGCCGGCACCGTGGTGCGCTTCGTCAACGACATCCTGCTGTCGGCGCCATCGATCGTGCTGGGCCTGTTCGTGTACACGCTGTACGTGATGCAGACCGGCGGCAACTTCTCCGCCTTCGCCGGCGCGCTGTCGCTGGCCTTCATCGTGCTGCCGGTGGTGGTGCGCACCACCGACGAGATGCTGCGCCTGGTGCCGGTGCAGATGCGCGAGGCCGCGCTGTCGCTGGGCATCCCGCAGTGGAAGGTGATCGTGCAGGTGCTCTACCGCAGCGCCAGCGCCGGCATCGTCACCGGCGTGCTGCTGGCCCTGGCCCGCATCTCCGGCGAGACCGCGCCGCTGCTGTTCACCGCGTTCGGCAACCAGTACTGGAGCACTCATGTCTTCCAGCCCATGGCCTCGGTGCCGGTGGTGATGAACCAGTTCGCCGCCAGCCCGTACGAGTCCTGGCAGGTGCTGGCCTGGGCCGGCGCCCTGGTACTGACCGTCTTCGTGCTGCTGGTGAGCCTGGCCGCACGCGCCCTGCTGCTGCGCAACCGGATCTCCCATGACTGACCCCGCCCTGGACCTGGCCATGAACCTCCCCGAGACCACCTCCGCCAAGCCGCTGTCGCTGGCCGCCGTCGCCCGTCCGGAGGCCGCCGCGGCGCCGGTCAAGCTCGCGGCACGCGGGCTGGACTTCTACTACGACCGGTTCCATGCGCTGAAGGGCATCGACCTGGAGATCCCGGAGAAGCGCGTCACCGCGCTGATCGGCCCCTCCGGCTGCGGCAAGTCCACCCTGCTGCGGGTGTTCAACCGGATCTACGCCCTGTACCCGAAGCTGGAGGCGCGCGGCCAGGTGCTGCTGGACGGCGAGGACATCCTCTCGCCGAAGTACCCGATAAACCGGCTTCGCTCGCGCGTGGGCATGGTGTTCCAGAAGCCGGTGCCGTTCCCGATGACGATCTTCGAGAACGTGGCCTACGCCATCCGCCACCACGAGCGGCTGTCGAAGGCCGAGCTGGCCGGGCGCGTGGAGCAGGCCCTGCGCCAGGCCGCGCTGTGGGACGAGGTCAAGGACAAGCTGCGGCAGTCCGCGCTGGGCCTGTCCGGCGGCCAGCAGCAGCGCCTGTGCATCGCCCGCGCCGTGGCCCTGCGCCCCGACGTGCTGCTGCTGGATGAGCCGACCTCCGCCCTGGACCCGATCTCCACCAGCCGCATCGAGCAGCTGGTGGAGGAGCTCAAGCGCGACTACACGATCGTCATCGTCACCCACAACATGCAGCAGGCCGCGCGCGTATCCGACTACACCGCGTTCATGTACCTGGGCGAGCTGGTGGAACACGACCGCACCGAGACGATCTTCTCCAGTCCCTCGAAGCGGCAGACCGAGGACTACATCACCGGCAGGTTCGGCTGACGCCGAACCTGCCGGTGCGGGATTGGGGATTCGTGATTGGTGATTCGCAAGAGCAAACCAACGCTGCCACCTGAACCCCTAGTCCCGAATGCCTAATCCCGAACCAAGCACCGGAGGTGCTGAATGCATATCGTCAGGAGCTACGACGAGGAACAGCGACAGCTGGTCGAACAGATCATCGACATGGGGCATGTCGCGGTGGCGCAGCTGGAGGCGGCGCTGGACGTGGTCGAGCGCCGCGACGACTCCGCAGCGCGGCGGGTGGTCGCCAACGACGAGGCCATCGACGATGCCGAGCGGCGGATCAGCCACGAGGTGATGCTGCTGGCCCTGCGCGGACCGCTTGCGCGCGACCTGCGCGAGATCCTGGTCGGGGTGCGCATCCCCGCGGACATCGAGCGCATCGGCGACTACGCCGCCAACGTGGCCAAGCGCTCGATCGCCCTCAACACCGCGCCCCCGCTGCCGCATACCGCTGGCCTGCGGGCGCTGGGCATGCTGGCCGCCGGCCAGGTCCGCCAGGCCCTGCGCGCCTACCGCGAGGGCGATGGCGAACTGGCCCTGCAGGTGCGAGACAACGACGCGCGCCTGGACCAGCAATACACCGCCCTGTTCCGCGAGCTGCTCACCTACATGATGGAGGACCCGCGCACCATCACCCCATGCACGCACCTGCTGTTCATGGCCAAGAACCTGGAGCGGATCGGCGACCATGCCACCAACATCGCCGAGAACGCCTGGTTCCTGCTGCACGGGGAACCGCCCCCCGAGCCGCGCGACAAGCGCGACGGGACCGCGGCGGCGGCCCCGCCCTGAACCGGCGCGCGGTCCCGCGGGCCGGCGGTGCCCCCGCCGGGGCCGCCGTGAAGTACCCTTGCGGGCATGACCGAAAGCGATCTGGACGACCTGCACAAGGACGAGACCCCGGCCGCGCCTCCCGGCGCGATGGCGCGCCGCTTCCGCGGCTTCCTGCCGGTGGTGGTGGACGTGGAAACCGGCGGCTTCGACTGGAACCGCCATGCCCTGCTGGAGATGGCGGCGGTCCCGATCGAGATGGACGAGCAGGGCCTGCTGGTGCCCGGCAAGACCGCCAGCGCGCACTTCATCCCCGCGCCCGGCACCGAGATCGATCCCAAGTCGCTGGAAGTGACCGGCATCGACCTGGACCACCCGTTCCGCCTGGCCAAGCCCGAGCGCGACGCACTGGGCCACGTGTTCAACCAGGTCCGCGCCGCGGTGCGCCGGCACGGTTGCCAGCGCGCGATCCTGGTCGGCCACAACGCCCACTTCGACCTGAACTTCGTCAATGCCGCGGTGGCGCGCAGCGGGCACAAGCGCAACCCGTTCCACCCGTTCAGCGTGTTCGACACGGTGACCCTGGCCGGCGTGGCCTACGGCCAGACCGTGCTGGCGCGGGCGATGCAGGCGGCCGGGTTCGAATGGGACGCCAAGGAAGCGCATTCGGCGGTGTACGACGCCGAGCAGACCGCGCGCCTGTTCTGCCGCATCGCCAACGCCTGGCCCTCGCCGCTGCCGGGCTGAGCGCCGCCGTTCAGCCCAGCTGCAGGCGGTCGCGGCCCTCGCGCTTGGCCCGGTACAGGGCCGCGTCGGCGCGCCGGTACAGGTCCTCGGCGTCCTCGCCCGGGCGCAGTTCCACCAGGCCCAGGCTGAAGCTCACCTCCAGGTCCTCCAGGCCGGCCCAGGGCCGGTGTGCCCGGGTCCGCGCCTGCAGCCGCTCGCAGGCAGGCAGTGCTTCCTCCAGCCGGGTATCGGGCATCAGCAGCGCGAACTCCTCGCCGCCCAGCCGCGCCACCAGGTCCGAGCCGCGGCGCTGGCCGTGCAGCAGCTGGCCGAACTCGCGCAGCACCTGGTCGCCCACGCTGTGCGAGCGGGTGTCGTTGATCCGCTTGAAGTGGTCGATGTCCAGCAGCGCCAGGCACAGCGGATGCGCGCCACGCCGGGCCAGGGCCAGGTCGCGGGCCAGGGTTTCCTCGAACTGGCGCCGGTTGGGCAGGCCGGTCAGGGCGTCCTCGCGGGCCTGGCGGGCATAGCCCTCGGCCTGCTCGCGCAGCTGCTCCAGCAGGCCGGCACGCTCGCGGTCGATTTCCTGCAGCCGCTGCGCCTGCGCCTTCAGGTCGGCGGTGCGCGCGTCCACCAGCTGCGCCAGGCGCCGGTTGCTGGCCTGGTAGCTGTGCACGCGGTAGCGGTACAGGCCGTACAGCAGCAGCAGCGCCAGCAGCGCGCCGCCGATGCGCACGTCGCTGCGCTGCCACCACAGCGGCCGCACCTGGAACGACCAGCGCGCCGCCTGCGGGCTCCACGCCCCGCCCGGGTGCGCGGCCTGCACCTCCAGGGTGTACTGCCCCGGCGGCAGGCCGATGAATTCCACGTCGCGGCGGGTGCCGCGCTCGACCCAGCCGCCGTCCAGGCCGTGCAAGCGGGTGCGGTAGCGGATCCGCTCCGGCAGCAGGTAGCTGAGGCCGGCATAGGTCACCGCCAGGCGGCTGCCGCCCGGCAGTGCGGTGGTCGCGCGCCAGTCCAGCGCCTGCCCGTCCACGCTCACCGCCTCGATCACCGGCGGCGGCGCCGGCCGGTCGGCGTAGCGCGCCAGCCGCTCCGGGTCGACGCTGGCGGCGCCGGCGGCGGTGGCGAGCCAGATGCTGCCGTCGCGCCGCCGGATCGCCGCCGGCGAGGAGCTGCCATTACCCTGCGAGCTGGGCAGGCCGTCGATCTCGGTGTAGTGCTGCAGCGGCAGGCGGCCGCTGCCGGCCCCGTCGGCGGCGGCCTCCAGCGCCGCCAGCGGCACCCGCAGCACGCCGCGGTTGCTGGTGATCCAGGCATCGCCGGCGGTGTCGGCCAGCAGCGAGAACACCGCGTCCACCGGCAGGCCCTGCTCCAGCCCGACCCGCGCCGGACGGCCATCGCGGATGCGGAACAGGCCGCGGTCGCTGGCCACCCATACCGCCCCGCCGACCTTGTGGAAGCCGAACACGGTGCGCGGGTCGCCGCCGGCGCGCTCCAGCGGCAGCTTTTCCACCGTGCCATCGGCGCGCAGCACGCTGGCACCCTCGACCGAACCGATCCACAGCTCGCCGTCGATCGCCGCCAGCGCGGTCACCAGGCCCTGCGGCATCCCGGGCACCGGCGGCGGCGGAAGCACGCCGGCGTCGTCGACCACCACCACCCCGCGGCGGGTGCCGACCCAGGCCCGGCCGTCGCCGTCCACCGCGATCGCGCGCACGTGGCCGCTGGGCACGCCCTCGGCCTGGCCGTAGTGCTGCAGCAGCCGGCCCTGGCGCAGGCGGAACACGCCATCGGCGAAGGTACCGACCCACAGGTCGCCCTCGCGGCCCTCGGCCAGGCTCAGGATCGAGGGCACCGGCGCGTTGCCGCCCGGCAGCGGCACCGGGTGGAAGCGGCCGTCGGCGCCGAGCCGGTCCAGGCCGCCGCCGCCGCCCACCCACAGCGTGCCGGCCGAGTCCTCCAGCAGCGCGCGCACGTATTCGCCGCCGAGGCCGTCGCGCCGGGTCCAGCCGGTGAACAGCGCCTCGCGCAGGCGGAACAGGCCGCCGTTGGCGCCGATCCAGATGCCGCCCTCGGCATCCTCCAGCAGGCTGGCGATGCGGCCGTTGGTCAGCCGCTCCGGCGGCAGCCATTCCTGCCCGTGCGGGCCGATCCGGGCGACGCCGCGGTTCTCGGTGCCCAGCCACAGGTAGCCCTCGCGGTCCTGCAGCATCGAGGTGAAGTAGCCGGCGCCGGGCAACACGTGCACCGCGGCGAAGCGGCCGTCCCCGCGGCGGCGGAACACGCGTTCGCCGGCCGCCAGCCACAGCGTGCCGTCGGGGGCGATGTAGGGCCAGACCAGGCCCGCGGGCAGGCCATCGGCGGGACCGAAGCGCCGCCACTGGCCATCCACCGCGCGCACGACCAGGCCTTCCAGGGTGCCGATCCACAGGTTGCCGGACGCATCCACGGCCATGCGCGGGAAGCTGGCCGGCAGCGGGATCCCCGGCGGCGGCGCGATGTACTCCAGGCGCCCGTCCGGCTGCACGCAGCCCAGGCCATGGTTCTCGAACAGCAGCCACAACCGGCCGCCGCCGTCCATCACCATGTCGTGGACCAGGGCGCGGGGCCACTCCGGCGGGCGTTCCAGGTATTCCCAGGCGCCATCCGCGCCCAGGCGGCCGAGGTTGCCCCGCGAGTCGCTAAGCCACAGCCGCCGCTGCGGGTCCAGGTACAGCGCGCCGACGCCGTTGTCGCGCAGGCCCGGCCGGGTGCCGCGGTGGAACGGGGTGAACTCGACGCCGTTGTAGCGGACCACGCCCTCCCAGGTCGCGAACCAGAGGTAGCCCTCGGCGGTCTGGGCCATGTCGCGCACGGAGTTGTGCAGCAGGCCGTTGCGCGTGCTCCAGGCGTCGATCGCGTAGTCGCGCAGCGGCGGTGGACCCGGCGGCGCGGCCAGCACCGCCGCCGGCAGCCACGCCAGCAGGCACAGCAGCAGGGCCTGCGCGATGCGCAACCGGCATCCGCGGGTGGTCCACCGGGATCCGCGCGGCCGCATCACGCCCCCTGTCCCCGCCGCCCCCTCAGCCGCCGCGCTGGCGGACCGCCTCGAACAGGCAGATGCCGGCGGCCACCGACACGTTGAGGCTTTCCACGTCGCCGGGCATGGGGATGCGGACCAGGCCGTCGCAGGTCTCTCGGGTCAGCCGGCGCAGGCCATCGGCCTCGCCGCCCAGCACCAGGGCGACGTTGCCCTTGAGGTCCACGCCGTAAAGGGTGTCGTCGACCTCGCCGGCCAGGCCGTAGGCCCACACGCCCAGCTTCTGCAGCTCGCGCAGGGTGCGTGCGAGGTTGGTGACCTGCACCACCGGCAGGCGGTCGGCGGCGCCGGCCGAGGTCTTGCGCACGGTGGCGTTCACCGGTGCCGACTTGTCCTTGGGGATGACCACCGCGGTGGCGCCGGCGGCCAGCGCGCTGCGCAGGCAGGCGCCGAGGTTGTGCGGGTCCTGCACGCCATCGAGCACCAGCAGCAGGGCCTTGCCTCCGGCGGCCTCGACCAGGCCGGGCAGCTCGCTTTCGTCCCAGGTCCTGGCGGCGGCGTAGCGCGCGGCGACGCCCTGGTGGCGGACGTTGCCGCCGATGCCGTCCAGCGCCTGGGTGGCGACCTTGCGCACCTCGATCCCGTAGCGGCGGGCCTGCTCCTCGATCTCGACCAGGCGCGGATTGCGCGCACCGGAGTCGACCAGGACCTCGCGCACGTGCTCCGCATCGTTCTCGATGGCGGAGGCCACGGCGTTGACGCCCACCACCCACTGGTTCTGCTTGCTCATCGACTGCACGGCCACGTAAGGAAGGCCGGCATTATCGCATCCCGCCGCGATCGCCGCCGGCGCGGGCCTTCAGCCGTGCGCGGGCCACCAGGCCGGCGCCGCGGCTCCGCTCCAGCAGCGGGGCGAACTAACCGCCGAAGGCCTTCCGGCAGATCCGGCAGTGGCAGGTCGAGGCGGCACCCGGGGTACCGGTGGCGCGGAAGCGGACCGCACCGCAGTGGCAGCCGCCGCCATCGTCCGGGCTTGCGCCATGGCCGCCCACGGCCCCGTCCTCAGTACTTGCGCTTGGGCCGCTTCGCCGGCTGGCCGCGCGGTGGCAGCGGCGGCAGGCCGCCGTCGGCGTCGTCCGGGACCAGGCGGAAGTCGATCTTGCGGTCCTCCATGCTGGCCTTGAGCACCACGATCCGCACCCGGTCGCCGAGGCGGAACTCCAGCCCGCGGCGCTCGCCGGTGAGCATCTTCCGCATCGGGTCGAACTGGTAGTAGTCGTGCGGCAGCTGGGTCACGTGCACCAGGCCGGTGACCTTGGACTGCTCCAGCTCCACGAACAGGCCGAAGCTGGTCACGCCGCTGACCACGCCGTCGAACTGGCCGCCGACGTGCTTCTCCATCCACGCCGCGCGGTAGCGCTCGTCGACTTCGCGCTCGGCTTCGTCGGCGCGGCGCTCGCGCTCGGAGCACTGCAGCGCCAGGCCGGCCATGTCGCGGGCCGAGTACAGGTAGCCGTCGGGCTTGCCGCGCTTGAGCGCGTGCTTGATCGCACGGTGCACCAGCAGGTCCGGGTAGCGGCGGATGGGCGAGGTGAAGTGGGCGTAGGCCTCCAGCGCCAGGCCGAAGTGGCCGACGTTGTCCGGCGAGTACACCGCCAGGCTCTGGCTGCGCAGCAGCACCGACTCCAGCAGGGTGGCATCGGCGCGGTCGCGCACCTTCTTCAGCAGGCGGGTGAAGTCGCCGGGCGTGACCTTGCTCCACGGCGGCAGGCTCAGCCTGAACTCCTTGAGGAACTCCAGCAGGTCCGCGTACTTGGATTCCGGCGGCTTCTCGTGGATGCGGAACGGCGCCGGGATCCGGGTCTTCAGCAGGTAGCGCGCGGCCTCGACGTTGGCCGCGATCATGCATTCCTCGATCAGCTTGTGCGCGTCGTTGCGCGGCAGCATGCCGGCCTGGGTGACCTCGCCGCGGTTGTCGAGCACGAAGCGCACCTCGGTGGTCTCGAACTCGATCGCCCCGCGCCGGGCGCGGGCGGCGGCCAGCACCTGGTAGAGCTGGTACAGGCGCTCGACCTGCGGCATCAGCGCGCCGACCTGCGCCTTCGCCTCCGGGTCGTCCTCGCCCACCGCCTTCCACACCTGGGTGTAGGTCAGGCGCGCGTGCGAGTTCATCACCGCCTCGTAGAACTTCGAGCGCACCACCTCGCCCTCGTGGTCGACCTGCATGTCGCACACGAAGCACATGCGGTCGACCTTCGGGTTCAGCGAGCAGATGCCGTTGGAGAGCGTCTCCGGCAGCATCGGCACCACGAAGCCGGGGAAGTACACCGAGGTGGCGCGCTTCTGCGCCTCCTCGTCCAGCGGCGTGCCCGGGCGCACGTAGTGGGAGACGTCGGCGATCGCCACCACCAGGCGGAAGCCCTGGCGGTTGGGCTCGCAGTACACCGCGTCGTCGAAGTCCTTGGCGTCCTCGCCGTCGATGGTCACCAGCGGCAGGTCGCGCAGGTCCACGCGGTCGCCGATCATCGACGGCTCGACCTGCAGCGGGATCGCGGTGGCCTCGTCCAGCACCTCCGGCGGGAACTCGTGCGGCAGGTTGTGGCCGTGGATCGCGGTCTCCACCACCAGCGACGGGGTCAGGCTGTCGCCCAGCACCGCCACCACCTTGCCGATCGGCGGGCGCCGGGTGTCCGGCGGGGCCACCAGCTCGCACACCACCAGCTGGCCTTCGCGCGCGCCGCCGGTGGCGTCCGGCGGGATGTGCAGGTTGCGCTGCATGCGCGCGTCGTCGGGGACCACGAAGCTGATGCCCGCCTCGCTGCCGAAGCGGCCGATCAGCCGGTGCACGCCGCGCTCGAGCACGCGGGCGATGCTGCCCTCGCGGCGGCCGCGGCGGTCGATGCCGGTGACGTTGGCCAGCGCGCGGTCGCCGTGCATGACCTTGCGCATCTCGTACGGGGCCAGGAACAGGTCGTCGCCGCCGCCGTCCGGGCGCAGGAAGCCGAACCCTTCCGGGTTGGCGATCACGGTGCCGGGGATCAGGTTGGTCTGCTCGAGCGGGGCGAAGCCGCCGCGCCGGTTCTGCACCAGCTGGCCATCCCGCACCATCGCGCCCAGGCGCTTGCCGAGGGCCTCGAACCGTTCCGGATCGCCGTCCAGCCCGAGCAGGGCCGCCAGCTGCGCATGGGTCTGCGGGCCATCCGCCTCCTCCAGGGTGGCGAGGATCGCCTCGCGGCTGGGGATCGGATTGTCGTAGCGCTGGGCCTCGCGCTCGGCGAAGGGATCGGGCACCGCCGCGATCACCCGCCGTGGCGCGCGCACCGCCGCCCCGGCCTTGCCCGGCCGCGCCGCGGGCGCCGGCTCCGGCATCCACGGTGGCAGCTTGTTGCCTGCCTGGCGCCCTGCGCCGGCCTTGCCGCCCGCCGTCCTGCTTCCCTTGCCTGCGCCGGCGCCGCCGGCTCCCTTGCGGCTGCCGCCGCGACTTCCAGTCTTCTTCATGGGCCGATCCTACACCCCGGCTGCTGTACCGGACCCGGGGTCCGCCGCGACCGCCGTGCACGGACCGTTGACATTGCCTTCGCGCGCCTCCAGAATGCGCCGCCTCACCTGCCCAGGTGGCGGAATTGGTAGACGCACTAGTTTCAGGTACTAGCGGGTAAAACCGTGGAGGTTCGAGTCCTCTCCTGGGCACCAAGACACCGGCTTTCGGGCCTACGAAGAACCCCGCCAACGGCGGGGTTTTTTTGCATCCGGCGTTCCGCCCCGCGCCGCGCGGGGACTGTTGACAGGTGCAACCGCCTCCCGCAGAATTGCCGCCCTGCGCCGCCCAGGTGGCGGAATTGGTAGACGCACTAGTTTCAGGTACTAGCGGGTAAAACCGTGGAGGTTCGAGTCCTCTCCTGGGCACCAACGGCGCAGCGGCCAGACGGCCATCGATGAACCTCGCCCCGGCGAGGTTTTTTCGTATCAGGGCCCGCGAACGTGGGCATCACCAGGCCCCCGGCGTCCTTCTGGCACGATCCGGGTCCGCGCAGGGGGATGCATAGGCATGGACCCACAACAGATCGTCTTCCTCGCCATCCTCGGCGCCGCGCTGGCACTGTTCGTCAGCGGGCGCATGCGCGTGGACCTGGTGGCGATGCTGGCCCTGCTCGCGCTGGCCTTCACCGGCGTCCTCGACGCGCGCCAGGTCCTGGCCGGGTTCTCCAGCGAGCCGGCGATCATCGTGGTCTCGGTCTTCGTGCTTTCCGCCGGCCTCTCCGCGACCGGCATCACCGACCGCATCGGCGCGGCGATCGGGCGCGCGGCCGGCGGCAGCGAGTGGCGCACGATCGCGGTGGTGATGCCGGCGACCGCCGCCCTGGCCGCGTTCTCGCACCACGTCATGGTCACCGCGATGATGCTGCCGATCCTGATGCGGCTGGCGCGGGAACGGCAGCTGGCGGCCTCGCGCCTGCTGATGCCGATGTCGCTGGCCGCCTCGCTGGGCACCACCCTGACCCTGTTCAGCGCGCCGGCCTTCCTGCTGGCCAGCGACCTGCTGCAACGCGCCGGCGGCGAGGGCCTGGACATCCTCGCCGTGACCCCGATCGGCGCGGTGCTGGTGGTGCTGGGCACGGTCTACATGCTGCTGGCGCGCTGGCTGGTGCCGCGCCGCCAGGGCGAGGCCCCGCAGGGCGACTACATGCGCCTGGAGCGCTACTACACCGAGCTGCTGGTCGAGGAAGGCTCGCCCTGGGTCGGACGCACCCGGCGCGAGTTCGACGAGGCCTTCAGCGAGCGCCTGCAGGTGGTGGACTGGCTGCGCTACGGCATGCGCCGGCGCCGGCAGTCCGGCGACAGCCCGCTCGCGGCCGGCGACGTGCTGCTGGTGCGTGCCTCGCCGGACGAGATCGCCTCGATCAAGGACGAGCCGGGCCTGGCCCTGCACGCGGTGGCCAAGTACGGCGACAGCCCGCGCCAGGGCGGCCAGGCCGAGCTGCTGGGCGACGAGCAGCTGGTGCAGGCGGTGGTCGCGCCGCACTCGGAGTTCATCGGCCGCAGCGTGGCCGACATCGACTTCCTGCGCACCCTGGGCGTGGTCGTGGTCGGCCTGTGGCGGCGCGAGGGCTGGCTGCACGGCGAACTGTCGGAGATGCGCCTGGAAGAAGGCGACCTGCTGGTGCTGTGGGGCCGCGAGGCCGACATCCGCCCGCTGTCCTCCCACCATGGCTTCATGATGCTGATGCCGTTCCAGGGCCGCGGCCAGGCCCGCCGCCGCGCGCCGGTGGCGCTGGCGATCATGGCCGCCACCGTGGCCGCCGCGGCCACCGGGCTGCTGGCCCCGCAGGTCGCCTTCCTCGCCGGCGCGGTGGCCATGGTCCTGTGCCGCTGCGTGCCGGTGGAGGAGGCCTACCGGCAGGTCGACGTGCGCATCTACGTGATGATCGCCGGGGTGATCCCGCTGGGCATCGCCATGGAGCGGACCGGCACCGCCCAGGCCGTGGCCGACCTGCTGATGGCCCACGCCGCCCAGTGGCCGGTGTTCGGGCTGCTGCTGGTGATGTTCTGGACCGCCGCCCTGCTCACCCAGATCCTGTCCGACGCCGCCACCACCGTGCTGCTGGCGCCGATCGCGCTGGCGGTGGCCGAGGCCCTGGGCCTGCCCCCTGCCCCGTTCGTGGTCTGCACCGCGATGGGCGCGGTGGCCTCGTTCCTGACCCCGATCGGCCACCACGGCAACCTGCTGATCCTCAACCCGGGCCGCTACACCTTCGGCGACTTCCTGAAGGTGGGGGTGCCGCTGACCCTGCTGATCGGCCTGGCCTCGGCCTGGATGGCCCGCGCCCTGTGGCTCGGCGGCCCGCTGCTGCCTTCCCTGCCCTGAGCGGCGGGCGCCGGGCGGCGGCACGCGGGTAGAATCGCGCTCCTGTCCCGCAGCTGTGCCCGCAATGACCGAAACCATCCGCCCCGCCTTCCACGGCTTCGAACAGATCCCGCTGCGCGAGTACGCCGAGCGCGCCTACCTGGACTATTCGATGTACGTGGTCCTGGACCGCGCCCTGCCGTTCCTCGGCGACGGGCTCAAGCCGGTGCAGCGGCGCATCATCTATTCGATGAGCGAGCTGGGGCTCAACGCCGCGGCCAAGCCGAAGAAGTCGGCGCGCACCGTCGGCGACGTCATCGGCAAGTACCACCCGCACGGCGACTCGGCCTGCTACGAGGCCCTGGTGCTGATGGCCCAGCCGTTCTCGTACCGCTACCCGCTGATCGAGGGCCAGGGCAACTTCGGCTCGCCCGACGACCCCAAGTCGTTCGCGGCCATGCGCTACACCGAGGCCAAGCTGACCCCGATCGCCGAGGTGCTGCTGGGCGAGCTGGGCCAGGGCACGGTGGACTGGACGCCGAACTTCGACGGCACCCTGGAGGAGCCGAGCTGGCTGCCGGCGCGCCTGCCGCACCTGCTGCTCAACGGCACCACCGGCATCGCCGTGGGCATGGCCACCGACGTGCCGCCGCACAACCTCAACGAGATCGTCAGCGCCTGCGTGCGCCTGCTCGACGACCCGGACGCCAGCGTCGCCGACCTGTGCGAGCACGTGCGCGGCCCGGACTACCCGACCGAGGCGGAGATCATCACCCCGCCGGCCGAGCTGCGCGCCACGTACGAGAGCGGCAGCGGCAGCGTCCGCGCCCGCGCCACCTGGCAGAAGGAGAACGGCAACTTCGTCGTCACCGCCCTGCCCTACCAGGTCTCCCCGTCCAAGGTGATCGAACAGATCGCCGCGCAGATGCGCGCCAAGAAGCTGCCGTGGCTGGAGGACATCCGCGACGAGTCCGACCACGCCAACCCGGTGCGGGTGGTGCTGGTGCCGCGCTCCAACCGCGTGGACGCCGAGCAGCTGATGGGCCACCTGTTCGCCACCACCGACCTGGAGAAGAGCTACCGGGTCAACCTCAACGTCATCGGCCTGGACGGCAAGCCGGCGGTCAAGAACCTGCGCACCCTGCTGGAGGAGTGGCTGACCTTCCGCACCGACACCGTGGTGCGCCGGCTCAAGCATCGCCAGGAGAAGGTCGAGCGCCGCCTGCACCTGCTGGAAGGCCTGCTGGTCGCCTTCCTCAACCTCGACGAGGTGATCCGCATCATCCGCACCGAGGACGAGCCCAGGCCGGTGCTGATGGCCCGCTTCGGGCTGACCGAGGAACAGGCCGACTACATCCTCGAGACCAGGCTGCGCCAGCTGGCCCGGCTGGAGGAGATGAAGATCCGCGGCGAGCAGGAGGAGCTGGCGAAGGAGCTGGAACGCATCCTCGCCACCCTGGACAGCAAGGCCAAGCTCAAGAAGCTGGTCAAGGACGAGCTGCTGGCCGACGCCAAGAAGTTCGGCGACGCCCGCCGCTCGCCGCTGGTGCAGCGCGAGGCCGCGCACGCCATCGACGAGACCGAGCTGGTGCCCAGCGAGCCGGTCACCGTGGTGTTGTCGCAGAAGGGCTGGGTGCGCGCGGCCAAGGGCCACGACGTCGATGCCGCCGGCCTGTCCTACCGCGAGGGCGACGCCCTGCTGGCGGCGGTGCGCGCGCGCAGCACCTGGCAGGTGGCCTTCATCGACTCCCAGGGCCGCAGCTACTCGACCCCGGCGCACACCCTGCCCTCGGCGCGCGGCAACGGCGAGCCGCTGACCGGCCGCTTCTCGCCCGCCAGCGGCGCCTCCTTCCTGGCCCTGGCCAGCGGCGAGGACGAGACCCGCTTCGTGCTGGCGTCCTCGCATGGCTACGGCTTCGTGACCCGCTTCGAGAACCTCACCGGCCGCAACAAGGCCGGCAAGGCGCTGATCAACCTGGCGCCCGGCGCGACCGTGCTGCAGCCGGCTTTGGTCGGCAACCTCGGGACCGACCGCATCGTCGCGGTGACCAGCGCCGGCCACCTGCTGGCGATCCCGGCCGCCGAACTGCCGGAGCTGGACAAGGGCAAGGGCAACAAGCTGATCGACATCCCGCGCGCCAAGCTCGGCACCGAGCGGGTGGTGGCGGTGGCCGCGGTCGGCCCGGCGCAGAAGCTGCAGGTCTACAGCGGCCAGCGCACCATGACCCTGTCGTTCAAGGACCTGGATGCGTATCTGGGTGCGCGGGCGACGCGGGGTGGATTGCTGCCGCGGGGGTGGCAGAAGGTGGATGGCCTTGACGTCGAGTAGCACGTCGTAGCCTGGCACCCGCAGTTTGCGGCGGCGCGGCAGGCGCCGTCGCAGGCATCCCGTGCAGTCCCGCGCCACCCCACAGGAGTCGCACGATGGAACCGGAATTCTGGCTGCAGCGCTGGCGCGAGGGCCGCACCGGCTTCCATCGCGACGCGGTGATGCCGCTGCTGGAAAAGCACTGGCCCAGGCTGGGAGCGGCCGACGGCGCGCCGGTATTCGTGCCGCTGGCCGGCAAGACCCTGGACATGCACTGGCTGGCCGCGCGCGGGCATGGGGTGCTGGGTTGCGAGCTGTCGCCGCTGGCGGTGGAGGCGTTCTTCGCCGAGGCCGGCCTGGCCCCGGAACAGGAACGGGACGCGGACGGGCTGCACCATCGCGCCGGCCGCATCGACCTGGTCGAGGGCGACGTGTTCGCGCTGGCCGACGCCACCCTGGCGCGGATGCAGGCGGTCTACGACCGCGCCGCGCTGATCGCCCTGCCGACCGCCCTGCGGCGCCGCTATGCCAGCCAGGTCTACGGCCGCCTGCCGCGCGGCTGCCGCGGCCTGCTGATCACCCTGGAATATCCGCAGGAGCAGATGCAGGGCCCGCCGTTTTCGGTGGCGGAAACCGAGGTCCGCGGGCTGTTCGCCGCGGACTGGGAGATGGAGCTGCTGGAGCGGCGCGACATCCTCGCCCAGGAGCCGCGCTTCGTCGCCGATGGCGTCACCGCGCTGGCGACCGCGGTCTACCGCCTGCGGCGCCGCTAGCCCCGGCCCGCCAGCGGGGGCCGCGGCACCACGCCACGCTCAGCCGTGGGCCGGGGCGCCGTCGCCCTCGAGCTTGGACAGCTGGTAGTTCTCCAGCCCGATCATGCGGATCAGGCGCAGCTGCTGCTCCAGCCACCAGGCGTGGTCCTCCTCGGTGTCCTTGAGCTGGGCCAGCAGGATGTCGCGGCTGACGTAGTCCTGCCTTTCCTCGCACAGCTTCATCGCCGCGGCGAGGTTGGCACGCACCTCGTACTCCACCCGCAGGTCGGCCTCCAGCATCTCCACCACGGTGGTGCCGGGCTTGAACCCGTGCGGGCGCATGTCCGGCTCGCCTTCCAGGAACAGGATCCGGCGCAGGATCGCGTCCGCGTGCTCGGTCTCTTCCTGCATCTCGTGGTTGATGCGTTCGTACAGCGCCTTCAGGCCCAGGTCCTCGTACCTGCGCGAATGCAGGAAGTACTGGTCGCGCGCGGCCAGCTCGCCGCGCAGCAGTTCCTTGAGGCATTCGATGACTTCGGGGTCGCCTTTCATGGGGGTGCTCCGGTGGAACGCAGGGGCGCAGTGTGCCGCAAGCGCCGCGGCCATGTTTCAATCGGAATCAGTCGCAGTTGCACTGCCTTCGCACCCGCCGCCCACCGGGAGCCCCGCATGCGTCGATGGCTATTGCGCGCGGCCTGCGCGCTGCCGCTGGTCCTGCTGGCCCTGGCCGCGGCCGCCTGGCTGCTGCTGCGCGGCAGCCTGCCGCGCCTGGAGGGCAGCATGGCGCTGCCGGGCCTGGCGGCGCCGGCCACGGTGCAGCGCGATGCCCTGGGCATCGTCACCATCGACGCCGCCAGCGCCGGGGACGCCGCCCGCGCCCTTGGCTACGTGCACGCGCAGGAGCGCTTCTTCGAGATGGACCTGCTGCGCCGCGCCGCCGCCGGCGAACTGGCCGGACTGTTCGGCCCGCGGGCGCTGGACACCGACCGCAGGCGCCGCATCCACCGGCTGCGCGCCCGCGTGGAAGCGCGCCTGGATGCCTTCGCCGGCACGCGGATGCCGCAGCTGCAGGCCTACACCGAAGGCGTCAATGCCGGGCTGGAGGCACTGCCGGTGCGACCCTGGCCCTACCTGCTGCTGCGCCAGCCGCCCCGGCCGTGGCAACCAGCCGACACGGCCCTGGCCGGCTACGCCATGTACTTCGACCTGCAGGACGCGGAGAACCGCCGCGAGCTGGCGCTGTGGCGGCTGGGCCGGCGCCTGCCGGCACCGCTGCGCGAGCTGCTGCTGCACGACGGCAGCCAGTGGGACGCGCCGCTGCTGGCCCAGCCGCGTGGCGACGCCGCGCTGCCGGACGCGGCGGCGGTCGACCTGCGCCGGCTGCCAGCTCCGCCCGCCGCCGGCCAGCCGCTGCACGAGCCTGCCAGCCCCGGCAGCAACAACTGGGCGGTGGGCGCCGCGTTGACCACCGACGGCCGCGCCATCGTCGCCGACGACATGCACCTGGGCCTGCGTGCCCCCAACCTCTGGTTCCGGGTGCGGCTGCGCTATCCGGACCCGGCCGCGCCCGGCGGCCGGGTCGACGTCAGCGGCTTCTCCCTGCCCGGCCTGCCGGCGGTGGTCGTGGGCAGCAATGGCCACGTGGCCTGGGGCTTCACCAACGCCTATGCCGACACGGCGGACTGGTTCCCGGTGCGCCCCTGTGGCGAAGGCCAGGCCCAGGACTGCGATCCGGTGGCGCGGCACGTGGAAACCATCCGCGTGGCCGGCGGCGACGACGTGCAGCTGGAGATCCGCGAGACCGCGGCCGGTCCGCTGGTCCACGCCGACATCGATGGCCAGGCCCTGGCCCTGCGCTGGGTGGCGCACCTGCCCGGCGCGCTCAACCTGGGCCTGGCCGGCTTCGCGTACGCGGCCGACCTCGACCAGGCCCTGGCGATCGCCGACCAGGCCGCGATCCCGGCGCAGAACCTGGTCATCGCCGACCGCCACGGCGCCATCGCCTGGCGCATCCTCGGCCCCTTGCCCGCCCGCGCACCCGGCTGCACCGGCCTGCGGCCCGACGGAAGCACCGCTACCTGCACGCCGTGGCCGCTCGCCAGCGCCAGCGTGCCGGTCCTGCGCGACCCGCCCGGGCAGCGCCTGTGGACCGCCAACGCCCGCACCCTCGACGGCGAGGCGCTGGCGCGCGTGGGTGATGGCGGCTATGCGCTGGGCATCCGCGCCTGGCAGATCCGCGAGCGCCTGCACGCGGCGGACCGTTTCGACGAGCAGGCGCTGCTGGCCATGCAGCTGGACGACCGCGCCCTGCTGCTGGAGCCGTGGCACGACCTGCTGCTGGGCGAAGCCCGGCGCGCTCCCGCGGGCTCGGCGCTGCGCGCCCTGGCCGATGCCGGCGGAGACTGGAACGGCCATGCCGCGCCGGAGTCGGTGGCCTACCGCCTGGTCCGCGCCTGGCGCCTGGCAGTGCACGCGCGCATTGCCCGCGGCCTGGCCGCGCCCGCGCTGGCACGGCTGGGGCCGGAGTTCGAGCTGCCTGCGTTGCCGCAGCTGGAAGGCGTGGCCTGGCCGCTGCTGCGGCAGCGCCCGCCGCACCTGCTTCCGGCAGGCTTCGACAGCTGGGAAGCGCTGCTGGAGGATGCCGCCGCCGAGGTGCGCGACGCGCTGGCCGCGGCCGGGCCCCTGGCCGCACGCCGCTGGGGCGAGGAAAACACTGCTCGCATCTGCCATCCGCTGTCCGCGGCCGTGCCCGCGCTGCTGGCCCGGCGCCTGTGCATGCCGGCCGACGAACTGCGCGGCGACCGCATCGTGCCGCGCGTCGCCGCGCCCGCGTTCGGCGCCTCGCAGCGCATGGTGGTGGCGCCCGGCCGCGAGCAGGACGGCCTGGCGCACATGCCCGGCGGCCAGGGCGGGCATCCGCTGTCGCCATTCCGCGGCGCCGGCCACGACGACTGGGTCCACGGCCGGCCCACCCCGTTCCTCCCGGGGCCGGCAAGATACACGCTCACCCTGCGGCCGGTCGCCGCGCGGGAATGAAACCACCGCAAGCACACCACCCATGCCGGATTCCACCCTCGATCCTGCCCTGCGACAGGGGCTGTCGCGCCGCTTCGAACGCATCGTGGTGTTCAGCGGCGCCGGCATGTCCGCCGACAGCGGCATCCCCACCTTCCGCTCCGGCAGCAATGGCCTGTGGCACGAGTTCGATCCGCAGCAGCTGGCCACCCCGCAGGCCTGGCGCCGCGACAGCGCCCTGGTCTGGGGCTGGTACGAATGGCGGCGCGGGCTGGTGATGCAGGCCGCGCCCAATCCGGGCCACCTGGCCGTGGCGCGGATGCAGCAGGCCCTGGGCGCACAGGTGGTCACCCAGAACGTGGACGACCTGCACGAGCGCGCCGGCGTGGCCGACGTCCTGCACCTGCATGGCAGCCTGTTCGCGCCACGCTGCTTCGACTGCGCGGCTCCGCACCCGCTGCCTTCACCTCCGGGCGCGGCGCAGCGGCGGCTGGAGCCGCCGCGCTGCGCGCACTGCGGCGGTGAAGTGCGTCCGGGCGTGGCCTGGTTCGGGGAAATGCTCGACGACACCGTCTTGCGGCAGGCGCAGGAACGCATCGCCGGCTGCGACCTGTTGCTGGTGGTCGGCACCTCCGGCGTGGTCCAGCCGGCCGCCGGGCTGGTCGGGCTGGCGCCGCGTGATGCGGTGGTGGTCGAAGTCAATCCGCAGCCGGGCGCGCCGGGTGCGCGCCGTATCCACCGGCTGCCACTCAATGCGGCCGTGGGGCTGCCATTGCTGGCTGAGCTATTGCTGCGGCCCTGAAGCCCCCGCCGGGTTGGCGGGGCGCCAGGGTGGGTTGAGAGGCCGGGACTTCCACATGGCCGGCACACCGGCCCTCACCCCTCCTCTCTCCCGGGGAGAGAGGAGGGACAGCGGTGCGTCACCCCGCCAGTGCCTCGTTGTGCACGCCGGCCACCGCGCGGCCGGAGGGGTCTGCCATCTTCGCGAAGCTCGCGTCCCAGGCGATCGCCGCCGGCGAGGAGCAGGCGATCGACTTGCCGCCGGGCACCGTCTCCGCCGCGGCCTGGCCGGGGAAGTAGCGCTCGAAGATCGTGCGGTAGAAATACGCCTCCTTGGTCTGCGGCGGGTTGACCGGGAAGCGCTTGTCGGCCGCGGCCAGTTCGCGGTCGGAGACCTGCGCCTCGGCGTGCGCCTTGAGCCCGTCGATCCAGCCGTAGCCAACGCCGTCGCTGAACTGCTCCTTCTGCCGCCACAGGATCTCCGGCGGCAGGTAGCCGTCGAAGGCGGCACGCAGGATGCCCTTCTCCATCCGCTGCGGGCCGGCATCGCCCTTGCGCACCATCTTGTGCGCGGCGTCCATGCGCATGGCCACGTCGAGGAACTCGCGGTCCAGGAACGGCACCCGCGGCTCCACGCCCCAGGCCATCATCGACTTGTTCGCGCGCAGGCAGTCGTAGTAGTTGAGCGCATCGAGCTTGCGCACCAGCTCCTCGTGGAACTCGCGCGCGTTGGGCGCCTTGTGGAAGTACAGGTAGCCGCCGAACACCTCGTCGCTGCCCTCGCCGGACAGCACCATCTTCACGCCCATGGCCTTGATCCGCCGCGCCAGCAGGAACATCGGCGTGGACGCACGGATGGTGGTGACGTCGTAGGTCTCGATGTGGCGGATCACTTCCGGCAGCGCGTCCAGGCCTTCCTCGAAGGTGTACTCGAAGCCGTGGTGCACGGTGCCCAGGGCGTCGGCGGCGACCTTGGCCGCGGCCAGGTCCGGCGAACCCTTCAGGCCGATGGCGAAGGAATGCAGGCGCGGCCACCAGGCCTCGCTGCGGCCGCCATCCTCGACCCGGTGGCGCGCGTAACGCGCGGCCACCGCCGCCACCAGCGAGGAATCCAGCCCCCCGGACAGCAGCACGCCGTAGGGCACGTCGGTCATCAGCTGGCGGTGCACCGCCGCCTCGAACGCCTCGCGCAGCTCCTGCAGCGGCACCGACACGCCCTCCACCGCGGCGTAGTCGCGCCACGGCCGCTGGTAGTACTTCGTGAGCTCGCCGGTGGCGGTGTCGTACCAGTGCCCCGGCGGGAACTGGGCCACGTCCGCGCATTCGTCCACCAGCGCCTTCATCTCCGAGGCCACGCGCAGGCGGCCCTCGCGGTCGTGGCCCCAGTACAGCGGCACCACGCCGATCGGGTCGCGCGCGATGATGGCGCGCCCCCTGGCCTTGTCCCACAGGGCGAAGGCGAAGATGCCATTGAGCCGGTTGAGGAACGAAGCCGGCGCGTCCTCGCGGTACAGCGCGTTGATCACCTCGCAGTCGGAGGCGGTCCGGAACGCGTACGGCTGGCGCAGTTCGTCCTTCAGCAGGGCGTGGTTGTAGATCTCGCCGTTCACCGCCAGCGCCAGTTCGCCATCCTCCGACAGCAGCGGCTGCGAGCCGCCGGCCGGGTCGACGATGGCCAGGCGCTCGTGCACCAGGATCGCCCCTTCGTCCACGTACACGCCGCTCCAGTCGGGGCCGCGGTGGCGCTGGCGCTGCGACAGGTCCAGCGACTGCCGGCGCAGCTGCTGCAGGTCATCGCCCGGTTGCAGGCCGAAGATGCCGAAGATCGAACACATGGGAAGGGACTCCTGGATGTTGGCGCGTGGTGGTGGTCGCACTCCGGTGGCGGGCACAAAAAAACCCGCATCGGCCGATGCGGGTTTTCTCGTTCCCCGGGCAGTTCCTGCTTATGCCCGGTGGCGCCCCCGCATCGGCCGCGTACGGTTATTCGCCGCAATATTGTTGCGGTTGGCATTGGCCGGATTGGCGCGGCTGATCGAAGGCATGGGCCGCACGTTAACCCCGCGCCGGGCCCGCCGCAACCGTTGCCTTGGCAACTGACGCCTCGCTCACGCGGCGGCCCCAATACTCCGCCCACGGCGCATCCGGCGCCGGCCGCCGCACCGCCCGGGGAGACACCGCCTTGCCTGAAACCAGTCGCCGCCTGACCCGCACCACCCAGGTCGTTACCCGCCTGGCGCGCCATCGCCGCATCCTGACCGGGATGGACTGGAGCCAGGCGCCGCCGGTGGAACCGACCGTGGCCCACGTATCGGAGGTCGCCGAGGCCAAGGCCTTCGCCGCCGACCTGGAGGCGCTGGGCCCGGCCTTCATCAAGCTGGGGCAATCCCTGTCCACCCGCCCGGACCTGGTGCCCGCGGCCTACATCGACGCACTGGACCGGATCCAGGACGAGGTCGCGCCGGTGCCGACCGCGGTGATCGAGAAGACCATCGAGGAGGAGCTGGGCGCCAAGGTCGGCCGCATCTTCGCCAGCTTCGACCCGGTGCCGCTGGCCGCCGCCTCGCTGGCCCAGGTGCACCGCGCGACCCTGCGCGACGGCCGCGAAGTGGCGGTGAAGGTGCAGCGCCCGGGCATGGAAGCCGCCATCCGCCTGGACCTGGAAGTGCTGGCCGGACTGGCCGGCACCGCCGATGCGCTGACCCAGGCCGGGCGCCGCCTGCGCTTCGCCGACTGGATCGCCGAGTTCCGCAAGATCCTGCTGCTGGAGCTGGACTACCGGCGCGAGGCCGAGAACCTGGAGCGCTTCCGCGAGCGCCTTTCCGAATACCCGCACCTGTTCGTGCCGGCGCCGGTCTGGGGCCTGAGCACCTGCAAGGTGCTGACCATGGAACTTGTGCACGGCGAGAAGGTCACCTCGGTCACCGGCCTGCAGCGCACCGAGCTGGACCTGCGCACGCCGGCTTCGGAACTGATGCGCGCCTACCTGGACCAGGTGTTCGTCAACGGCGACATCCATGCCGACCCGCACCCGGGCAACGTGCTGCTATGCCGCGACGGACGCCTGGCGCTGATCGACCTGGGCATGGTCGCGCAGGTGGCGCCGCGCATGCGCGAGCGCCTGCTCAAGCTGCTGTTCGCCGCGGTCGACGCGCGCGGCGAGGACGTGGCGCGCGAGCTGGTGGCGATCGGCACGCGCCTGGAGCAATTCGACGATGCCGCCTTCAGCCGCGACACCGGGCAGCTGGTGGCGCGCTACGCCACCGGCGGCCGCCGCACCTCGGAGGGCCGGCTGCTGCTGGACCTGGTGGCCTGCGCGGCCGAACGCGGCCTGCGGGTGCCGCCGGAGATCAGCCTGCTCGGCAAGACCCTGCTCAACCTCGAGCGGGTGGCCGACGCGCTGGACCCGGAAATGGACGTGCGCGAGCTGGTGGAGGAACACCTGCAGTCGATCATGCGCAAGCAGCTGAGGCGCTCGTTCTCCAGCGCCAACATGGCCAGCGAGGCGCTTGAGGTGCAGGCGCTGCTGCGCGACGCGCCGCGCAAGATCTCCGACACCCTGTCGCTGCTGGCCGAGAACAAGATGCAGGTCCGCCTGGACGGCCTGGACCACTCCAGGATCATGGAGAACCTGCAGAAGATCGCCAACCGCATCGCCGCCGCGGTGGTGACCGCGGCGCTGCTGCTGTCCTCGGCGATGCTGATGAGGATCGAGACCAAGACGACCCTGTTCGGCTACCCGGTGCTGGCGGTGCTGCTGTTCCTGGTCGGCGCCGGGCTGGGCATCGCCATTGCGCTCAGCGCGCTGATCTTCGACCGCCGCGCCAAACCGGCCGAACGCAGCGGCCCGACCTGAGGCTCAGCGCGCGCCGGGCTGCAGCAACAGCCGCTCGAGCAGGCACTGGTACAGGCCAGGCAGCGCCTCCAGCTCGGCCACCGACACGTGCTCGTCGACCTGGTGGATGGACGCGTTCACCGGCCCGACCTCGATGCACTGCGCGCCCAGCGGCGCGATGAAGCGCGCGTCGGAGGTGCCCCCGCCGGTGCTTTCCTCCGGCGGCGCGCCCGCCACTTCCGCCAGCACCTCGCGCGCGGCGCGGCGCAGCGGGCCTTCGGGCGTGTAGAACGGCTCGCCGCTGCGGTGCCAGCGCAGCTCGTAACCGAGCCCATGGCGGTCCAGCAGTGCGGCGATCTCCGCCTCCAGCCGCGGCGCGTCCCAGTGCGGGTTGTAGCGCAGGTTGAACAGCACCTGCAGCTCGCCGGGGATCACGTTGTTGGCGCCGGTGCCGGCGTGGATGTTGCTGACCTGCAGGCTGGTCGGCGGGAAGCTCTCGTAGCCTTCGTCCCAGACCCGCGCCACCAGTTCGGCCAGCGCCGGCGCGGCCTGGTGGATCGGGTTGCGCGCCTTGTGCGGATAGGCGACGTGTCCCTGCACGCCCTTCACCGTGAGCGTGGCCGACAGGCTGCCGCGGCGCCCCACCCGCAGCAGGTCGCCCAGCCTGGCGGTCGAGGACGGCTCGCCGGTGATGCACCAGTCGATCCGTTGCCCGCGCTGGCGGAAGGTCTCGGCCACGCGGCGCACGCCGTCGATGGCATCGCCCTCCTCGTCCGAGGTCAGCAGCAGCGCCAGCGTGCCGGGATGGCCGGGATGCGCGGCGACGAAGCGCTCGGCCGCGACCACGAACGCGGCCACGCTGCCCTTCATGTCGGCCGCGCCGCGGCCGTACAGCACGCCGTCGCGCACCTGCGGCTGGAATGGATCGCTGGCCCAGGCCTCGCGCGGGCCGGGCGGGACCACGTCGGTATGTCCCAGCAGCACCAGCACCGGGCCCTCGCCGCTGCCATGCGTGGCCCACAGGTTGTCGACCTGGCCGTAGCGCAGCGATTCGCAGGCGAAGCCGGCGCGCCGCAGGCGCGCGGCCAGCAACGCCTGGCAGCCGGCGTCGTCCGGCGTCACCGAGGGACGCGCGATCAGTTCGCAGGCCAGGTCCAGGACTTCGCTCATGCTCTCGATCCCTATCCGGGTTGCGGCCGGCCGCCGCGGTATGGCCTCAGCCGACGCCGAACAGCTTCTTGAAGCCGTTGTCGGAGAAGCCCTGGCTGAAGCTGCCGTCCTCCCGGACCACCACCGGGCGGCGCACCAGCTGCGGATGCTCGCGCAGCAACAGCTTCCACTCCGCCTCGCTGCCCGGCGACTTGCGGTTCTCCGGCAGCTGGCGCCAGGTGGTGGAGGACTTGTTGACCAGGGCATCGAAGCCGCCGGCCTTGCCCGCCCACTCCACCAGGGTCTCCGGCGAGGGCTTGTTGTCGCGGTAGTCGACGAAGGTGTACGGCACGCCGAAGCGGTCCAGCCACTTGGTCGCCTTCTTGCAGGTATCGCAGTTCTTCAGGCCGTAGATCGTGTTGCTCATGCAGTCTCCGGGGCGCGGCCGCGCTCAGCGCGCGACCACGGGCAGTTCGATGTAGCTGGCGGCGTCTGCCGAGTGGTGCACGGCGTTCTCCGCCACCACCGGCTCGGACTCGGTCTCGTTCGCGCCGCCGGTGTTGAGGTTGCGGGCGAACTTGGGGAAGTTGGAACTGGTCACTTCCACGCGGATGCGGTGGCCCTTGCCGAACTGGATCGAGGTGGCGATCGGGGTCGGCCGCAGCTCGTAGACCTGGCCCGGCTGCATCAGCCGCGGCGACTCGTAGCCGTCGCGGTAGCGCGCGCGCAGCATGGTGTCGCCGACGATCCACGCGGTGCCGTCCGGGGCCACGTCCACCAGCTTCACCGCAAAGTCGGTGTCCGGCGCGCTGGAGGAGACCTTGAGCACCGCGTCGACGAAGCCGGTCACTTCCAGCGGCTGCTCCAGCGGCTCGCTGGTGTAGACCAGAACATCGTGGCGGGCCTCCACCTGGCGCTGGTCGAAGGCGCCGGGCGTCACCAGGCCGCCGTTGCAGCAGTCGCCGCCGCCGATGGTCTGCACCGGGTTGGCCGGGTCGTAGACGAAGCGGTCGGCCGGCGCGCCGGCGGGCGGCGGTCCGGGCGACAGCCGGCCGTCGCCGTGCAGCGAGTTGGCGCGGCCGTCCGAATGCAGGTACAGGCGCAGCGGCCTGGCCGCCTTCGGCGGCCACTGCTCGTCGGCCTGCCACTTGTCCAGGCCGATGGTGAAGTAGCGCACCTTCGGCGTGCTGGACGGGAAGGCCTTCTTCTCGCCCTTCAGCCAGCGGTCGAAGAACGCCCAGATCTGCTCGCTGACCGGGAAGCTGGCGTCGCCGACCTTGCGCGCGCCGACCGTGTAGTCGGGGCCCAGCTGCCAGAACTGGCAGTGCGGGTTGGGGCCGACCACCACGTACTGGTTGGCGCTGGCCTCGGCGTCGGTGCCGGCGTTGCGTGCGTGGTTGAACAGCTCCAGGTTCGGGCCGATGGACACGTCGTACCAGCTGTTGAACCACAGCGCCGGCACGCCCCAGCCCATGGAGTCGTGGTACAGGCCACCCTGTTCCCAGGCCGGGTCGGCCGGGCCGTTGCGGCGGATCAGCGCCTCGAAGGTCGCCGGCGGCTCGCCCAGCGAGGACAGCAGTTCGCTGTACGGCAGGTGCCAGATGTGCCTGGCCCAGTCGACCTTGGGCTTGGTCGCGTGCAGGTCGTTGTACTGGGCCACGCGCGCGCGCAGCGGGCCGTCGAGGTCCTGCGGCAGCTGCGCGCGCAGCGGGTTGTCCACCCCGTACATCCACACCGCAAACAGGATGCGCGGCACGCCGCCGGTGTAGAAGTTGCCCTGCTCGCGGAAGCGTCCGACCTTGCCGATGCCGGCGCCGGCGGCCATCGGCACCATCGCCGCGTGCGCCGGGTGGTCCAGCGCCGCCAGCGCCAGCTGCCATTCGGCCGAGGACGAGCAGCCCAGGGTGCCGACCTTGCCGTTGGACCAGGGCTGGGCCGCGATCCAGTCCAGGGTGTCCCAGCCGTCGGTCTGCGGATGGCCGAGGATCTCGTAGTCGCCCTGGCTGAAGTAGCGGCCGCGCTCGTTCTGCACCACGAAGGCGTAGCCGCGGCGCACGGCCTCGATCGCCAGCTGCGCCGAGCGCCCGCGCGGGTTGTGCTCGTTGTACGGGGTCTTCCACAGCACCGTCGGCAGCTTGCCGGTGGCGCCCTTCGGCCGCCAGACGTTGGTGGACAGGCCGACGCCGTCGCGCATCGGCACCAGCACCGCGGTCTCGGCCTCGGCGATCTCCGCCAGCTCGGCGCGCAGGCCGTCCTCGCTGTAGCGGGACAGCTCCCCGGCGCATGCCAGCGGCACCACCGCCGCCAGCACCGCCGCCAGCCAGCCAACCCGCTTCCCCTTCCTGCGTTCCGCCTTCATGGGCATTCACCCCCCGGGAGTGGACGATCTGGATCCTCAGCCGCGCAGCAGCTCGTTGATGCTGGTCTTGGCGCGGGTCCTGGCGTCGACCTGCTTGACGACCACCGCACAGTACAGCGAATGGCTTCCGTCGGCAGCCGGCAGCGAGCCGGACACCACCACGCTGTACGGCGGCACGTAGCCATAGCTGATCTCGCCGGTGGCGCGGTTGTAGATGCGGGTCGACTGGCCGAGGAACACGCCCATGCCGATCACGCTGTGGTGGCCGACGACCACGCCCTCCACCACCTCCGAGCGCGCGCCGATGAAGCAGTGGTCCTCGATGATGGTCGGGCTGGCCTGCAGCGGCTCGAGCACGCCGCCGATGCCGGCGCCGCCGGAGATGTGGCAGTGCTTGCCGACCTGCGCGCAGGAACCGACCGTGGCCCAGGTGTCGACCATGGTGCCCTCGCCCACGTGCGCGCCGATGTTGACGAAGCTGGGCATCAGCACCACGTCCTTGCCGAAGTAGGTGCCGCGGCGGGCGACGGTGCCCGGCACCACGCGCACGCCAAGCTTGCGGAACTCGGCCTCGCCCCAGCCCTGGAAGCGCAGCGGCACCTTGTCCCAGTACGGGCCGGGCGCGCCTTCCATCACCACCATGTCGTTGACCCGGAAGTACAGCAGCACGGCCTTCTTGAGCCATTCGTTGACCTGCCAGCCGCCGTTGCCGTCCGGCTCGGCCACGCGGAACTCGCCGCTCTCCAGGCCGCCGATCACGCGCTCGACCAGCGGCCGGGTGGAGCCGTCGATCTCGTCCAGGGTCAGGCTGGCGCGGCGTTCGAACGCGTCCTCGATCGAGAAGCGCAGCTCGGCCAGGCCGGGCTTCTCGGCGGCGGCGACGGCGCGCTTGCGCGGCGCGGCGGGCTTGCGGGTGGCGGGGGTCTTCTTCGGCGTCGTTGCCATCAGCGTGCGGCTCCTGTGCTGTCGGGATCCAGCCGCGTGCGGAGCTCGGCGCGCAGGGCCTCCTGCGCGGCGCCGTCCAGCGGCCGGTCATGCTCGTCGGTGATCTGGAAAAGGTCCTCGGCGCGCTCGCCGAAGGTGGCGATGCGCGCGTCGTGCACGCGCAGCCGGCAGGCGCGCAGCGCCAGCGCCACCTCCGCCAGCAGGCCCGGGCGGTCCGGGCAGACCAGCGACAGCAGGCTGCGGCGGCCGTCGGCGGTGGTGTTGAACTCCACCGTCGGCGGGAAACGGAAATGGCGCAACTGCCGCGGCGCGGCGCGCCGGGTGGCGCGCACCTGGTCCAGCTCGCCGGACAGGGCCTGGGCCAAGGCCGCCTCCAGCTGCACCGGGTCGCCGCTGGCGAAGCTGTCGGCCGGCAGCACCTCGAAGGTGTCGAACACGGTGCCGTTGGGGCCCATCAGCACGCGCGCCTGGTGGATGCCGTAGCCGTGCCGGTCCAGGGTGGCCACGATCGCGGCGAACAGGCCGTCGCGGTCGGGCGAATGCACGAACACCTCCAGCGCGGTGCCGGCGATGCGCCGCACCGCGACCCGGGTGTCGCCCATGCGCACGTCCACCAGCAGCATGGTCTGCCAGGCCAGCTGCTCGGGTCGGAAGCGCAGGAAGGCCTCGTCCGGCATCTGCGCGAACTGGCGGTCGATGGTGGCGTCGTCGAAGCCGGCCGCGCGCACCAGGGCACGGGTCTCCTCGCGCGCCTCGGCCACCCGCGCCTCCACGTCCAGCGGCGCCTCCAGGCCCTCGCGCAGCATGCGCCGGGTGGCCAGGTAGAGGTCGGCCAGCAGGCGGTCCTTCCATGCGTTCCAGACCTTGGGGCTGGTGCCGGCGATGTCGGCGCAGGTCAGCAGGTACAGGTAGTCCAGGCGCTCGCGCTCGCCCATCAGGATGGCGAAGCGGCGCACCACCTCCGGGTCGGCGATGTCCTGCTTCTGCGCGGTCACCGACATGCGCAGGTGCTGCTCCACCAGCCAGGCCACGAGCCCGGTGTCGGACTCGCTGAGCCCGTGCGCGGCGCAGAACTCGCGCGCGTCCACCGCGCCTAGCTCGGAATGGTCGCCGCCGCGGCCCTTGGCGATGTCGTGGAACAGGCCGGCCAGCAGCAGCAGCTCGGGTTTGCGCAGGCGCGGCCAGACCTCGTGGGCGATGGAGAAGCGCTCGTCCGGCTGGCCGCTGGCGAAACCCGCCATGTTCCGCAGCACCATCAGGGTGTGCTGGTCCACGGTGTAGGCGTGGAACAGGTCGAACTGCATGCGCCCGGAGACCCGGGCGAAGGCCGGCAGGTACTGGCCGAGCACGCCCAGCCGCGCCAGCCGGGTCAGGGTCTCGACCGGGCGCGGCCCGCGCAGCAGGGCCATGAAGCGGGCGCGCGCCGCCGGGCCGGCCTCGGTATAGGGCGGCAGCCGCGGCAGCGCCTCGGCCAGCGCGCGCGCGGTGCGCGAGTGCAGGCCGCGGATCTCCGGATGCGCGGCCCAGGTCGAGAACAGCCCCAGCACCTCGCGCAGGTCGCGCTCCGGCCAGTACGGCGCGGCGGCCGCGAGGTAGCCGCGCTTGAGCCCGAAGTCCGGGTTCAGCGGCACCGCCTCGGCCTCGCCGTCGAAGGTCTCCTCGAAGCGCTGCAGCAGCCGGTCGCTGATCCGGCGCACGATCGCGGCGCTGCGGTAGAAGCCCTGCATCATCTTTTCGACCGCCAGGCTGTGGGCGTCGTCCTCAAGCCCCAGGCGCCGCGCCAGCAGCTTCTGGTAGTCGAAGCCCAGCCGCTCCTCGGGGCGCCCGGCCACCAGGTGCAGGCCGAAGCGCAGGCGGCCCAGGGCGCGGCGCTCGCGCGCCAGCGCCGCGGCCTCGTCCTGGCCCAGGTGGCCCAGCTCCACCACCGCGTGCAGGTCGCTGACGCCGAACGCGCGCAGCGCCATCCAGCCCAGGGTGTGCAGGTCGCGCAGGCCGCCGGGGCCGTCCTTGATGTTGGGCTCGAGGTTGTCGGATGTGTCGCCGAAGCGCTGGTGGCGCGCCTGCAGCTCCTCGCGCTTGGCCAGGAAGAACTCGCGCGGCGGCCATACCCGCTGCGGGGAGATGGCGTCGGCCAGGGCCGCCTGCGCGGCGGCGTCGGCCACCAGCGGGCGCGCCTCCAGCAGCGCGGTCATCACCGTCTGGTCGGCGGCCGCGGCGGTGCACTCGGCGGGCGAGCGCACGGCGTGGCCGACCGGCAGGCCGGCGTCCCACGCCAGGGCGAAGAAGCGGGAAAGCGCGGCCTCGTGCGCCTGCTGCGCGCCGGCCTCGGCCAGCACCAGCAGGTCGATGTCCGAGCGCGGGAACAGTTCGCCGCGGCCGTAGCCACCCACCGCGAACAGGGCCAGCCCGGGAGCCTCGCCCAGGCAGCGCGCCCAGGCCTGGCGCAGGACCAGGTCCACCGCGCGCGCGCGCAGCGCCAGCAGGCGGTCGATGTCGGCCTCGGGGCCGTAGCGGCGGGCCAGCCGCGCGTCGGCGGCGGCCAGCTGGGCGCGGGCGGTGGCGGCCCAGTCGGCGTCGCTGGTCGCGGCGACGCCAGCCACGTCCACCGGGCCGGGACCGCTCACGCCGGCGGCTGCTGGCCCGGCGCCAGCGTCAGCACGTCCACCCCGTCCTCGGTGACGGCGACCATGTGCTCCCACTGCGCGGAGAGCTTGCGGTCCTTGGTGACCACGGTCCAGCCGTCGGGCAGCACGCGGGTGTAGCGGGTGCCCTCGTTGATCATCGGCTCGATGGTGAAGGTCATGCCCGGCTTGAGCACCAGGCCCTCGCCCGGGCGGCCGTAGTGCAGCACCTGCGGCTCGTCGTGGTAGACCTTGCCGATGCCGTGGCCGCAGTACTCGCGCACCACCGAGAAGCGCTCGGATTCGGCGTAGCTCTGGATGGCGTGGCCGACGTCGCCCAGGGTGGCACCCGGCTTCACCGCGCGGATGCCGCGCCACATCGCCTCGAACGTGGTCTCGACCAGGCGCCGGGCCATCACCGACGGGGTGCCGGCGTAGTACATGCGGCTGGTGTCGCCGTGCCAGCCGTCCTTGATCACGGTGACGTCGATGTTGACGATGTCGCCGTCCTTGAGGACCTTGGTGGCGCTCGGGATGCCGTGGCAGATGACGTTGTTGACGGAGATGCAGGTGGCCTTGGGGTAGCCCCGGTAGCCGACGTTGGCCGGGATCGCGCCCTGCACGTTGACGATGTAGTCGTGGCAGATGCGGTCCAGTTCCTCGGTGCTCACCCCCGGCTTCACGTGCGGGGTGATCATTTCCAGCACCTCGGCGGCCAGGCGGCCGGCGACGCGCATCTTCTCGATTTCTTCGGGGGTCTTGAGGTGCAGGGTCATGGCGGGGATTATCGCCTATTCGCGCCCCTCCGGCGGCCCTTCCGCGCCCGCACGCGGCCTGCCACGCCCCCGCACCCCGGGTCGTTTGCCCCGCCCCCGCCCCGGCAGGTATACTTCCGCGTCTCTGTTTGCCCCCGCCAGGGGGACGCCCACGCCGGGCGCAGGGTACCGGGCTCCGTCCCGGCCGGCGAATACACACCTGACGCCAATGCCCGTGCCGGGGTGCCTGCCAGACAGGTTCGGCCACGGAAGCGCCAGGGAGGCCCAACCCCGGAACCCATGCCCGCGGCGCCACGCCCGGGCGCCCGCACATTGCCCAGACAGGCCGCGGGGCGGTTCCACTGCCAGGAGTTCTGCAATGCCCCAGATCACCATGCGCCAGATGCTGGAAGCCGGCGTCCACTTCGGCCACCAGACCCGTTACTGGAACCCGAAGATGGCCCCGTACATCTTCGGTGCGCGCGGCAAGATCCACATCATCAACCTCGAGAAGACCGTCCCGCTGTTCCAGGACGCGATGAACTTCATCTCGGGCATCGCGCAGAAGCGCGGCACCATCCTGTTCATCGGCACCAAGCGCAGCGCGCGCGACGCCATGAAGGAAGAGGCCGAGCGCTGCGGCATGCCGTACATGACCCAGCGCTGGCTGGGCGGCACCCTGACCAACTTCCGCACCGTCAAGCAGTCGGTCGCCCGCCTGAAGGAGCTGGAGGCCGCCGAGACCGACGGCACCTTCGAAAAGCTGGTCAAGCACGAGGTCCTGGGCCTGCGCCGCGAGCGCGACAAGCTGGAAGCCTCGCTGGGCGGCATCAAGGACATGAACCGCCTGCCCGACGCCCTGTTCGTGATCGACATCGGCCACGAGGACATCGCCATCAAGGAAGCCAAGAAGCTGGGCATCCCGGTGGTGGCCGTGGTCGACACCAACTACGACCCCAACCTGGTCGACTACGCGATCCCGGGCAACGACGACGCCATCCGCGCCGTGCAGCTGTACGCCCGCGCCGCCGCCGACGCGGTGCTGGAGGGCAAGGCCGCCGCCCCGCACGCCGCCACCGTGACCGAGAGCGACTTCATCGAGGCCGACGAGGCCAAGGGCGCCCGCCGCGCCCCGGCCAAGAAGGGCCCGCGCAAGGGCAAGGCCGAGGAAGGCGAGGCCGCCGCGGCCGAGTAAGCCGCACCCGGCGGCCGCCCCGCGCGGCCGCCATCCCCCGCGGGCCCGCCCCAGGCAGGCCCGCTTGCGGGCGGGCCGCCCCGCGCAGGCATGCGCGACGGCCCTCCGCCCGCTCCGCCCCGGCGCGGAGCCACCTTCATCCCGTTAGAGAGGAATTCCCGTGGAAATCACTGCTTCCCTGGTCAAGGAACTGCGCGAGCGCACCGGCGCCGGCATGATGGAGTGCAAGAAGGCCCTGACCGAGAACAACGGCAACATCGACGCCGCCGCCGAGTGGCTGCGCAAGGCCGGCCTGGCCAAGGCCGACAAGAAGGCCGGCCGCGTGGCCGCCGACGGCCGCATCGCGGTCGCCCAGGACGGCGGCAAGGCCGTGCTGGTGGAGATCAACTCCGAGACCGACTTCGTGGCCAAGGACACCAACTTCCTGGCCTTCGCCGAGGCCGTCGCCCAGGCCGCGCTGGCCTCCGGCGCCGACGACGTCGAGGCCCTGAAGGCCGCCAAGCTGGCCTCCGGCGAGACCGTCGAGGAAGCCCGCGCCGCGGTCATCGCCAAGGTCGGCGAGAACGTGCAGGTCCGCCGCCTGGCCCTCATCGACAGCGCCAACAACGTCGCCGCCTACGTCCACGGCGGCCGCATCGGCGTGCTGGTCGAGGTCAAGGGCGGCGACGCCGAGCTGGCCCGTGGCATCGCCATGCACGTGGCGGCCATGAACCCGCCGCACATCAAGGCCTCCGACGTCCCGGCCGAGTTCATCGCCAAGGAGAAGGAGATCGAGCTGGCCAAGATGTCCGAGAAGGACAAGGCCAAGCCGGCCGAGATCCTGGAGAAGATCATCTCCGGCAAGATCAACAAGATCGTCAACGAGGTGACCCTGTACGGCCAGCCGTACGTGCTGGACACCAACCAGAGCGTCGAGCAGGTGCTGAAGGCCGCCGGCGCCGAGGTGGTCCGCTTCGAGCGCCTGGCCGTGGGCGAAGGCATCGAGAAGAAGGAAGACGACTTCGCCGCCGAGGTCATGAAGCAGGCCGGCCTGGCCTGATCAGCCTCCTGGCGCAGTCCCCGAGGAAAAGCCGCGGCCCCGCCGCGGCTTTTCCGCATTAAAGGCCCCGGCGAGCCAGCCGATACCGGTAGCGGAGGCAGCCATGCGCCAGCGCATGGACCGCCACGTTGGGACCGTGGACCCACGCCACGGCGGCAGGTTTCCCCCTGACAGCCACAGACGATGCACCCGGACCTCGAAGCCAGCCTCCTGCACTGCCGCAACCTGCCGTCGCCGCCGGCGATCGCCCTGCAGATCATCGAACTGGCCCAGGACCCCGACGCGGACCTGGCCACCGCCGCGCGGGTGATCGCCATGGACCCCGCGCTCAGCGCGCGCCTGCTGCGGGTGGCCAATTCCCCGCTGTACGCAGGGCGCCGCCGGGTCGAGACCCTGGCCCAGGCGACCACCATGCTGGGCCTCAACGCCACCCTGAGCCTGGCCCTGGGCTTCTCCCTGGCCCGCGGCCTGCGCGCCACCGACGGCGCCGCCGCCGAGCAGGAACGGCTGTGGAAGCGCAGCGTGCTGTCGGCCCTGGCCGCACGCCTGCTGGGCGAGCACGCCGGGCTGGAACGGCTGGAGGACCTGATGCTGGCCGGCCTGCTGCAGGACATCGGCGCCCTGGCCCTGCTGCAGGCCCGCCCCGATGCCTGGCTGGCCCTGCAGGACGGCGGCCGCGTCCCGGCACCGCTGGAGCGCGAGCGCGAGGTGCTCGGCGACGACCATGCCGCGGCCGGCGCCTGGCTGGCCCGGCAGTGGCAGCTGCCCGACCACCTGTGCGACGCGATCGCCGCCAGCGAGGGCTGCCCGGCCCCGGCCAACGCCTTCCAGGCGTGCGTGTTCGCCTCCGGCGCGGTGGCCACCCTGTGGCTGGCCGACGACGACCCCGACGGTGCCCTGCGCACCGCGGCCGAGGCCCGGATCGAGGCCGGCGGCATCGGCGGCCCCGGCACCCTGGACAGCCTGCTGGCGCAGATGGCCTCGGCGGCGCAGGGCTTCGGCGCCCTGTTCGACATGCGCATCGTGCAGCCGGCGCACCTGCAGGCGATCATCGAGCAGGCGCGCGAGCTGCTGGTGCTGCGCAACCTGCGCGAGATCCAGGAGGCCGCCCGCGCCCGCCGCGAGGCCGACGCCTCGCGCGAGCACATCCGCCACCTGACCGAACAGGCCCGGCGCGACCCGCTGACCGGGGTCTACAACCGCATGCAGCTGGAGGAGGCGCTGGAGCGCGAGTTCGCCGCCGCCAGCGCCGCCGGCCAGCCGCTGTCGATCGCCTTCGTCGACCTGGACGGCTTCAAGCAGATCAACGACCGCCACGGCCACCTGGTCGGCGACCAGGTCCTGCGCCAGTTCGCCCAGACCCTGCAGCGCCTGCTGCGCAGCACCGACCTGGTCGCGCGCTACGGCGGCGAGGAGTTCCTGGTGGTGCTGGCCCATTCCAACGAGGCCGCCGCGGCACGGGTGCTGCGGCGGATCCTCGAGGAGACCGCGCGCACCCCGATGGCGGTGGTCGATGGCCACCCGCTGTACGTGACCTTCTCCGCCGGCGTCGCCAGCCGCGACGGCCACGACAGCCCGTTCGCCGACGCCCGCGCCATGCTCCAGGCCGCCGACCAGGCCCTGTACCTGGCCAAGCGCCGCGGCCGCAACCAGGTGGGCCAGCACGGGCAGTGAGGATGTGCGGGCGCAGGCGCCGGGGTTTCCGCTAGAATCCCCGCGTTTGTCCACCCCACTCCCGAGGCCCCCCATGTCCGATCTCGTCCACCGTCGCGTGCTGCTGAAACTTTCGGGAGAGGCGCTGATGGGGTCGGAGGACTACGGCATCGACCCGGTGGTGATCCGGCGCATCGCCGGCGAGGTGATGGAGGCCCGCGAGGCCGGTGCCGAGATCGCCCTGGTGATCGGCGGCGGCAACATCTTCCGTGGCGCCGGCCTGGCCGCCGGCGGCATGGACCGGGTGACCGGCGACCAGATGGGCATGCTGGCCACGGTGATCAACGCCCTGGCCATGCAGGACGCGCTGGAGAAGCTCGGCGGCAAGGTCCGGGTGATGAGCGCGATCAAGATCAACGACGTGTGCGAGGACTACATCCGCCGCCGCGCCGTGCGCCACCTGGAGAAGGGCCGCATCGCGATCTTCGCCGCCGGCACCGGCAACCCGTTCTTCACCACCGACTCGGCCGCCGCCCTGCGCGCGATCGAGATCAACGCCGACCTGCTGCTGAAGGCCACCAAGGTCGACGGCGTGTACGACAAGGACCCGAAGAAGCACCCCGACGCGGTGCGCTTCGAGGAACTGGACCACAACGAGGTCATCGCCCGCGACCTGCAGGTGATGGACACCGCCGCCTTCGCCCTGTGCCGCGACCACGGCATCCCGCTGCGGGTCTACGACCTGTCGGTGCCGGGCAACCTGATGGGCATCCTGCGCGGCGAGCCGATCGGCACCCTGGTCCGCGCCCGCCGCTGACCGCGGCCGCCGCACCCCGACCCCGCGAAGGGCCGCGCACGCGCGGCCCTTTTTCGTGCCTTGCCGCCGCGCCCGGGGCCAGGGATGGCATTACCCGTATAATCGGCCGATTCGGCTCCACCAGGAAACACGGCGATGATCAACGAAATCAAGCAAGACGCGCAGGCACGCATGGCCAAGAGCATCGAGGCCCTGCGCCACAACCTCGTCAAGGTCCGCACCGGGCGCGCCTCCACCGGCCTGGTCGACTCGATCAGGGTCAGCGCGTACGGCAGCGAGGTCCCGCTGTCGCAGGTGGCCGCCGTCTCCGTGTCCGACGCCCGCTCCCTGGTCATCCAGCCCTGGGACAAGGGCATGGTCGGCCCGATCGAGAAGGCCATCCTCGGCTCGGACCTGGGCCTGACCCCCAACACCGCCGGCACCACCATCCGCCTGAACCTGCCGCCGCTGACCGAGGAGCGCCGCCGTGAGCTGGCCAAGGTCGTGGCCGGCGAGGGCGAGGACGCCAAGGTCGCCATCCGCAACATCCGCCGCGACGCCAACCAGAAGGTCAAGGACCTGCTGAAGGAAAAGCAGATCAGCGAGGACGACGTGCGCCGCGCCGAGGACGAGATCCAGAAGATCACCGACAAGGCGATCAAGGACGTCGACGAGGTGGTCAAGGCCAAGGAACAGGAACTGATGGCGGTCTGAGCGGTCTGCCATCCGCATGACCCTCATGTCCGCCCCAGAACGCACCCCGGTCCCCCGCCACCTTGCCGTCATCATGGACGGCAACGGCCGCTGGGCGCAGCGCCGCCGCCGCCCGCGCGTGGTCGGCCACCGCGCCGGCGCGCGCGCGGCCGAGCGCACCATCGACTTCTGCCTGGACCGGGGCATCGGGGCGCTGACCCTGTTCGCCTTCTCCAGCGAAAACTGGGGCCGGCCCGAGGAGGAAGTCAACGCCCTGATGAAGCTGTTCCTGGGCGCGCTGGAACGCGAGGTCGGGGCGCTGGACAAGCGCGGCGTGCGCCTGCGCTTCATCGGCGACCGCGAGCGCTTTTCCCCGGCGATCCGCGAGCGCATGGCCGCCGCCGAGGCGCAGACCGCCGGCAACGGCCGCCTCGAGCTGGCCGTTGCCGCCAGCTACGGCGGGCGCCAGGACATCGCCTTCGCCGCCCGCGCCCTGGCGCGCGAGGTGGCCGCCGGGCGCCTGGACCCGGAGCGGATCGACGAGGCGGCCATGGCCGCCCACGTCGCCCTGGCCGACCTGCCCCCGCCGGACCTGTTCATCCGCACCGGTGGCGACCACCGGATCAGCAACTTCCTGCTCTGGCAGCTGGCCTACACCGAGCTGTGGTTCACCGACACGCTCTGGCCCGACGTGGACGCCAGCGTGCTGCAGCGTGCCCTGGACGACTTCGGCCGGCGCGAGCGCCGGTTCGGCCTGACCAGCGCGCAGATCGCCGCAGCGGAGACCTCCGCATGACCCGCACCCGCGTGATTGCTGCCCTGGTGATGGCCCCAACGGCCATCGCCGCCATCCTGCTGCTGCCCACCCCGTGGCTGGCCGCCGTGGCCGCCCTGGCCATGCTGACCGGCCTGTGGGAATGGCTGAAGCTGGCCGGGGTCGACGACAGCCTGCCGCGCACCGTGCTGGTGGGCCTGAACCTGCTGCTGATGGTCCTGCTGGTCTGGGCCTCGCGCAGCGAGGCCGGCTTCTCGCCGGTGCTGTTCCAGCTGGCGACCCTGGCCGGCGCCGCCGGCTGGGTGCTGTCCCTGCTGTGGCTGTGGCGCCCGGGCTTCGGCGCCGCCGACCGCCCCGCCAACCGCGCGCTCAAGCTGGCCGCCGGCACCCTGGCCGTGGTCCCGGCGTGGTGCGCCCTGTGCCTGGTGCACTCGGACAGCTTCGCCGCCCTCGGCGGTCCGGGCGAGCCGATGGCCCACCGCTGGCTGCTGGCCGCGCTGGCCCTGGTCTGGGCGGCCGACACCGGTGCCTACTTCGCCGGCCGCCACCTGGGCCGGCGCAAGCTGGCGCCGACCATCAGCCCCAACAAGACGGTCGAGGGCGCGCTGGGCGGCATTGCCGGCGCGGTGCTGGTGGCCCTGGCCTTCGGCGCCCTGGCCGGCGCCGGCGTGGCGCAGTGGCCGGGCCTGGCGCTGGTCGCGCTGGTCGCGGCCCTGGCCTCGATCGTCGGCGACCTGGTCGAGAGCCTGCTCAAGCGCCAGGCCGGGGTGAAGGATTCCGGCGACCTGATCCCGGGCCACGGCGGCGTACTGGACCGCATCGACGGCGTCCTCGCCGCCCTGCCGGTCTTCGCCATCGGCAAGGAAATCGCCGGGTTCTGAGCGAGGCCTTCCCCATGTCTTCCCCCGCCGACATCCGCCGGGTCGCCGTCCTCGGAGCCACCGGCTCCATCGGGACCTCGGCCCTCGATGTCATCGCCCGCCATCCCCGGCGCATGCGCGCCACCGTGCTGGCCGCCGGCGACCGGGTCGATGCCCTGGTCCAGCTGTGCATCGCCCACCGCCCCGAGCACGCGGTGATCGCCGACCCGGCACTGTTCCCGCGCCTGCGCGACGGGCTGCGCGCTGCCGGCCTGGCCACCCGCGCCCACGCCGGCAGCGAGGCCCTGGAGGCGCTGGCCGCCGGCCCCGATTGCGACACCGTGGTCGCCGCCATCGTCGGCGCCGCCGGCCTCGGCTCCACCCTGGCCGCGGCCCGCGCCGGCAAGCGCCTGCTGCTGGCCAACAAGGAATCGCTGGTGCTGGCCGGCGAGCTGGTGATGGCCGCCGCGCGCGACGCCGGCGCCACCATCGTGCCGATCGACAGCGAGCACAGCGCGGTGTTCCAGTGCCTGCGCGCCTGCCGCGGCCAGGACGTGCGCCGGATCGTGCTGACCGCCTCCGGCGGCCCGTTCCGCGGCCGCAGCCGGGCCTCGTTGGCCGAGGTCACCCCGGCCCAGGCCGTGGCCCATCCCAAGTGGTCGATGGGCCCGAAGATCTCGGTCGACTCGGCCACCCTGATGAACAAGGGCCTGGAGGTGATCGAGGCCCACCACCTGTTCGGCCTGCCCGGCTCGCGGATCGACGTGCTGGTGCACCCGCAGAGCCTGGTCCACGCCCTGGTCGAGTACGTGGACGGCTCCACCCTGGCCCAGCTGGGCCTGCCGGACATGCGCACCGCCCTGGCGGTGGGCCTGGGCTGGCCGGAGCGGATCGAGTCCGGCGTGGCCGGGCTGGACCTGCTGGCCCAGGGCCGGCTGGAGTTCGAGCCGCCGGACATGGACGCCTTCCCCTGCCTGCGCCTGGCGCGCGGGGCGATGGATGCCGGCGGCACCGCCCCGGCGGTGCTCAACGCCGCCAACGAGGAGGCGGTTTCAGCCTTTCTTCAGGGGCGCGTGGGTTTCCTAGCCATTCCCGCGCTGGTCGAGGATGCCCTCGCCGCATTGCCGGCCGCGCCCGCCAGTTCCCTGGAGGCGCTGCTGCAGGCCGACGCGGACGCGCGCCGAGTGACCCGCCAGATGATCGACCACCGTTCCCCCGGCGGTGCCCCAGCCACCCCGCTCCAGGATGCCCGCCATGGGTGAGTTCCTCGGCTCCGTCTGGTGGCTCATCGTCAGCCTCGGGCTGCTGGTGACCTTCCATGAGTTCGGCCACTACTGGGTGGCCCGCCGCTGCGGCGTGGACGTGCTGCGCTTCTCCGTCGGCTTCGGCAAGCCGCTGTGGTCGCGCCGCAACCGCGCCGGCACCGAGTTCGCCATCGCCGCCATCCCGCTGGGCGGCTACGTGAAGATGCTGGACGAGCGCGAGGGCGATGTCCCGGTCACCCGCCAGGCGCATGCGTTCAACCGCCAGAACGTGTGGCGGCGGATCGCGATCGTGGCCGCCGGCCCGCTCGCCAACCTGCTGCTGTGCGTGGCCCTGCTGTGGGTGATGTTCATGGTCGGCCGCCAGGACTACGCCCCGGTGCTGGGTCGGGTCGGGGGCGTGGCCGCCGAGGCCGGTCTGCAGCGCGGTGACCGCCTGGTCGTGGTCGACGGCCGCCAGGTCGCGACCTGGACCGATGCCAGCCTGGCCCTTGCCGCCCCGGCGCTGGACCGCCGCGACATCGAGGTCACGGTCGAGGATCCCGCCGGCCGTGTCGCCACCCGCACCCTGCGCCTGTCGCGCCTGCCGGACCAGCTGGACGAGCGCCGCCTGGCCGAGCACGCCGGCCTGGCCTGGCAGTTCATGCTGGCCCCGGCCCGGGTCGACCAGGTCCGCGCGGACGGCGCCGCCGCCGGCGCCCTGCTGCCGGGCGACGTGATCCTGGCGATCGACGGCCAGGCGGTGAACGCCGCCGACGAGGTCGCGCCGCTGGTGCGCGCCCTGGGCGAGCGTGGCGGCCCGGGCATGATCGAGGTCGAGCGCGAGGGCGAGCGCCTGGCGATCGAGCTGGAGCCGCGGCGCAGCACCGATCCGGCCCGCGCCGGCGCGTGGGAGCTGGGCATCGTCCTGGCCCCGCCGCAGGCCCCGGCCTATGACGCGGTGCAGCGCTACGGCCCGCTGGCGGCCCTGCCGGTGGCGCTGCGCGAGACCGGCCGCCTGGCCTCCGACTCGCTGGGCATGATGCGGCGCATGGTCACCGGCGAGGCCTCGGTGAAGAACCTCTCCGGCCCGGTCACCATCGCCCGTGCCGCCAACGCCTCGGCCAAGCGTGGCGCCGACTGGTTCCTGTACTTCCTGGCCCTGCTGTCGCTGAGCCTGGCCATCATCAACCTGCTGCCGATCCCGGTCTTGGACGGCGGCCACCTCCTGTATTATTCGATCGAGTTGATCAAGGGCAGTCCGTTGAGCGAGCGGGCGATGGCCACCGGCCAGTACGTCGGCCTGGCCCTGCTTGCCGGCCTGATGGGCCTGGCCTTCTACAACGACCTGCTCGACCTGCTCCCGCGATGACCCTGACGACCACCGGCGCGCGGCGCCGGCGATTCCTGCCCCGATACCCGTTTTCCACCGGATGTGACATGACGCGATTCCCCGTTCGCCGCCTGCTCGCCCTCGCCCTCGCCTCGTCCCTGAGCCTGTCGGCGATGGCGCAGACGGCCGAGCCGTTCACCGTCGCGGACATCCGCATCGACGGGCTGCAGCGCATCGCGGCCGGCACGGTCTTCACCTACCTGCCGGTGGAGCGCGGCGAGACCCTGGACGCGTCCAAGGCCGGCGACACCGTGCGCGCCCTGTACCGCACCGGCTTCTTCGAGGACGTGCGCCTGGACCGCCAGGGCGACATCCTGGTGATCACCGTCACCGAGCGCCCGGCGATCAACAAGCTCACGCTCAACGGCAACAAGGACATCAAGAGCGAGGACCTGCTGCGCGGCCTGCAGGACATCGGCCTGGCCGAGGGCGAGACCTTCGACCGCCTGGCACTGGACCGCGTCACCCAGGAGCTGACCCGCCAGTACAACAACCGCGGCAAGTACAACGTCCAGATCACGCCCACGGTCAGCCAGCTGGACCGCAACCGCGTGGACGTGACCATCGACATCAAGGAAGGCAAGGCGGCCAAGATCCGCCACGTCAACCTGGTGGGCGCCGAGTCCTTCGACACCGAGGAGATCCTGGATACCTGGGAGTCCAAGGAAAGCTCGTGGATGTCCTGGTACCGCCGCGACGACCAGTACTCCAAGGAAAAGCTCTCCGGTGACATGGAGAAGCTCAACTCCTGGTACCTGGACCGCGGCTACGTGGACTTCAGCATCGACTCCACCCAGGTGTCGATCAGCCCCGACAAGCGCGAGATGTACCTGAGCACCTCGATCACCGAGGGCGAGGTCTACAAGATCTCCGAAATCAAGGTCACCGGCGACACCATCCTGCCGCAGGACGTGGTCGAGCGCATGGTGATCCCCAAGGCCGGCGACACCTTCTCGCGCGTGCTGCTTGAAGCCAGCGCCGACGCCATCACCAACACCCTCAGCAACATCGGCTACGCCTTCGCCCGGGTCAACCCGATCCCGACCCCGGACCGCGCCGACCGCACCGTGGCGATCAACCTGCAGGTGATCCCCGGCCCGCGCGTGAACGTGCGCCGGATCGTGTTCAAGGGCAACACCCGCACCTCCGACGAGGTCCTGCGCCGCGAGATGCGCCAGTTCGAGAACGCCTGGTATTCGCAGGCGGCGATCGACCGCTCCACCGTGCGCCTGCGCCGCCTGGGCTACTTCGAGACCGTCGAGGTCGAGACCCCGCAGGTGCCCGGCAGCGGCGACCAGGTGGACGTGGTGTTCAACGTCAAGGAGACCACCTCCGGCAGCTTCGTGTTCGGCCTCGGCTACTCGCAGCTGGCCGGCATGACCGCCTCGGTGCAGCTGTCGCAGAGCAACTTCCTCGGCGGCGGCAACCGCGTGTCGGTGGAGGCGCAGCGCAGCGACTACCTGCAGCGCTACGCGTTCTCCTACATCAACCCGTTCTTCACCGACGAGGGCGTGTCGCTGGGCTACAACGTCTGGTGGCGCGAGCTGGACTACTCGGACTTCAACACCGCCCAGTACAACAGCACCAACGCCGCGGTGCAGACCGTGCTGGGCCTGCCGATCACCGAGCACAGCTCGGTCTCGCTGCTGTTCGGCATCGACAGCAACCAGATCCAGGCCTGGGGCGGCTACACCCCGCAGGCGATCGTCGACTACCTCGACGCGGTCGGCCAGCGCACCTTCCACGCCTGGCGCACCGAGCTGGGCTGGGCGCGCGACACCCGCAACGACTTCTTCATGCCCACCCGCGGCACCTACCAGCGCGTGGGCCTGGAAACCACCCTGCCCGGCTCGACCGCCGAGTACTACAAGCTCAGCTACGAGTTCTCGCGCTACTGGCGCCTGAGCCCGGCGTTCGTGCTGCGCACCGGCCTGGACCTGGGCTACGGCGACAGCTACGGCAGCGAGACCACCCGCCACCTGTGCGTCCCGGTCGACGGCACCACCGCCGATCCCTGCACGCCGGACGCGGCCGGCTACCGCAAGACCGTCACCGCTTCCGGGCTGCCGTTCTTCGAGAACTTCTACGCCGGCGGCACCCGCTCGGTGCGCGGCTTCCGCGACAACACCCTGGGTCCGCGCTCGGAGGTCATCGCCGGCTACCGCGGCCAGCCGATGGGCGGCTCGCTGAAGACCGTCGGCCAGATCGAGATGGTGTTCCCCAAGCTGTTCGACAGCAATGCCGCGCGCGTCTCGGCCTTCGTCGACTTCGGCAACGTGTACAACGGCATCGACGACTTCGACAGCGGCGAGCTGCGCGCCTCCGCCGGCGTGGCCCTGCTGTGGCGCGCCCCGGTGGGCCCGATCTCGATCAGCTACGCGTTCCCGTTCCGCAAGAAGGAAGGCGACGAGCTGGAGCGCCTGCAGTTCACCTTCGGCGGCGGCTTCTGACGCCAGCGCCAGCAGGCACAGGCACGAAGGGCGCCTTGCGGCGCCCTTCGTGTTTCCGGCGGCCCGATCCGGCCGCCGCAGGCCGGGACCGGTGGCGTAGCCCGGACAGGGCCGCAGGCCGCATCCGGGAGGACACGCCCGCCAAGTACCGGACGCGCTTCGCCGATCCGGGCTACGCGGGCGCCGGGCCGCCTTCCCCGCCCGCGGCCGGTGGGCGTGCCGCGGCATCCTCGATCCGGCCCAGCTGGTCCAGCACCGCGGTCGCGTAGCAGCCGGCCGGCAACGCGAACGCCAGTTCCAGCACGTCATCGGCGAGCCAGCGCCAGGCCAGTCCCTGCGGGCGCAGGCGCAGCGCGCGCCGCTCCTGCTCCAGGCCGGCGCGTTCCAGGCCCTCGCGCAGCTTCAGCGAGGTCGGGTCGTCCATCGCCGCCAGCTCCAGCGCCTGGCAGGCGCCTTCGCTGCGCGGCCCGCCGCGACCCCACAGCGGACCGCTGGGATGGATGTCGAACGCGGCCAGGCGCCTGGCGATGTCTTCCGTCATCGGCTCTGGTCCGAACACGCTGCGGCTGCCCTCCAGGGCCCAGACCTCGCCGTCCAGGCCGCGGTCCCAGCTGCCGTCGGCCACGCGCGCGGCCAGCACCTGGTTGAACAGCGCCGAGCGCGCCGCCGACAGCAGCATCGAACGCTGCTCGCGCCCCACCCGCTTGCCGGCGAACATCGCCAGCGCCTTGGCGATGTTGCCGCCGCCATGGCCGAAGCGCTGGTCGCCGAAGGCATTGGGCACGCCGCGGGCGGCGACCTGCCGCAACCGCTCCTCGATCGCCGCGTGTTCGCCCTGCACCCCGCGCAGCACCAGCACGAAGCGGTTGCCGGCCAGCGCCCCGCGCGGCAGCTTGCGCCTGTGGCGGGCCTGGGCCAGCACGCGCAGGCCCTCGCGCTCCAGCGCATCCAGCGGTGGCGGCTCGCGCCCGGGCAGCTGCACGCTGAAGCGCTGCACGGTGACCGCGTGGCGGTCCTTGAGCCCGGCATAGCCGACCGCCACCTCCGGCACCCCGGCCCAGCGCGCGATCTCCCCGGCGACGAAGCCGGTGTTCATGCCGCGCTTCTCGATGGTCAGCAGCAGGTGCTCGCCGTCGCCGCTGGCCTCGAAACCGTCCAGTTCCTCGACCCGGAAATCCTCCGGGACGGAGCGGATCCGCGCCGCCAGCACCGGCGCGCCGAAGGCCTGCATCGGCGCGTTCACGCGCGCACCAGCAGCGCCACCGCCTGCGCGGCGATGCCCTCGCCGCGGCCGGTGAAGCCCAGCTTCTCGCTGGTGGTGGCCTTGACGCTGATCGCGTCCAGGTCCACGCCGCAGGCCTCGGCGATGCGCTGGCGCATCTGCGCCGCGTGCGGGCCGACCTTGGGCCGCTCGCAGACGATGGTGATGTCGGCGTTGCCCAGCTTCCAGCCGCAGCCGGCCACCAGGCCGACGCAGTGGCGCAGCAGCACCAGGCTGTCGGCGCCGCGCCAGCGCTCGTCGCTGGGCGGGAAGTGCACGCCGATGTCGCCCAGCGCCAGCGCGCCGAGGATGGCGTCGCACAGCGCATGCAGGGCCACGTCGCCGTCGCTGTGCGCGACCACGCCGCGCTCGTGCGGCACGCGCACGCCGCCAAGCATCACGTGGTCGCCCTCGCCGAACACGTGGACGTCGTAGCCCTGGCCGATGCGGAAGGGAGGGATGTCGATTGCCATGTCGCAGGTTCCGGTCGTTGCCGGACGGTCCGGCACGTCGTGCCTATTGTGCCCTCCGGGTGGCAGGACCGGGCGTATCCCCTCAGCCAGCGAGGATGTCGGGCCAGAACGCCACCAGGTTCTGCAGCGCATGCGGCAGCGCCGCGGCGGCGAAGGCGTGGCGGAAGGAGCGCCGGCGCCAGGTCATCCAGCAACAGCTGAAGACGAAGAACGGGAACCAGGTGCCGATGAACCAGATCGGCGCGACCAGGCCATGCAGCAGCCCCCAGAGCAAGCCTGCGAGCAAGGCCCTGGACGGGATGCTCCAGCGCCCTGGCATCAGCGCCAGCATCCCGCCCAGCAGCAGGGTCTCCACCACCGGCGCGAACAGGACGCCCCCGATGAAGGCGCGCCATCCGGTACCGGCGTCGACCTGGTCCATTCCGTCCCTCGGAAGGCCTGCAAGCTCCAGCACGGCAAGCCCGAGCGCGACGCAGGCCAGGGCACCGGCGAGGGAGACCAGGAAGGCCAGGAACGACCGCCACAACAGGCGGCCATCCGGGTCAGCCAGCAACGCGTCGCGGAAGAACCTTCCCACCTTCGCCATCACGACCTCCCTGTCGTGCCGGCACCGCTCAGCGGCGCGAAAGCTCGAACTCGAACCGTGCCAGGTCGGCGGGCGTGGTGACCTTGAAGTTGTCCTCGCGGCCTTCCACCAGCAGCGGGCGCTGGCCCTGCAGTTCGAACGCCATGGCCTCGTCGGTGACCTCCACCCCTGCGGCCGCGGCGGCCTCCAGGGCGCGGGTCAGCTGCAGGCGCCGGAACAGCTGCGGGGTCAGCGCGCGCCACAGCCGCTCGCGCGGCTCGGTGCGGTCGATGCCGCCGTCGTCGCCGGCGCGCTTGAGGGTGTCGCGCACCGGCGCGGCCAGGATCGCGCCGACCGGATCGAGCCGGCCGCGCTCCAGCAACCGGTCCAGGTCCTCCAGCGCCAGGTTGGGACGGGCGGCATCGTGGACCAGCACGAAATCGTCCGGGCGCACCGATTCGGGCAGCGCCTGCAGCGCGGCCAGCACCGAGGCGGCGCGGCTGTCGCCGCCGGTGCAGGCCAGCAGCGGCTTGCCGCGGTACTCGTGCCAGCCAGGCCAGCGCGGGTCGTCGCCGGACAGCGCCACCACCACCCCGGCCACCGCCGGGTGCGCCAGCAGCGCGTCGAGGGTGTGCACCAGCAACGGCTTGCCGGCCACTTCCAGGTATTGCTTGGGGACCTCGCCGCCGAAACGGGTGCCGCGGCCCGCCGCGGGCACCACCGCCCAGATGCCGCCCATCAGTCCTCCTCCGCCGCCGGCGGGGGCGGCAGCGGGCGCGGCGGGGTGTCCTCGACCACGCGATAGAACACCTCGCCCGGCTTGATCATGCCCAGCTCGCTGCGCGCGCGCTCCTCGACCGCGGCCACGCCCTCCTTGAGGTCGCGCACCTCGGCCGCGAGCGCGGCGTTGCGTTCCTCCAGGCCCGCGTTCTCGCGGCGCTGGGCCTCGACCTGCGCCGCCAGCGCGGTGACCTCGCCCGCGTTGCCGATGCCGAACCAGAGCCGGTACTGCAGCCATCCCAGCAGCAGGACCAGCCCCAGGAGCACCCATCGCAACACGGGCGATCCTCCCTCAGCGCTTCAGCGAGACGAAGGCGTCGCGGCCGGCGTAGCGGGCCGAGCCGCCCAGCGCTTCCTCGATGCGCAGCAGCTGGTTGTACTTGGCCACGCGGTCGCTGCGGCACAGCGAGCCGGTCTTGATCTGGGTCGCTGTGGTGGCCACGGCGATGTCCGAGATCGTGGTGTCCTCGGTCTCGCCCGAGCGGTGCGAGACGATCGAGGCGTAGCCGGCCTTGTGCGCCATGGCGATGGCGTCCAGGGTCTCGCTCAGGGTACCGATCTGGTTGACCTTGATCAGGATCGCGTTGGCGGTGCCCGAGTCGATGCCCTGCTTGAGGATCTTCGGGTTGGTCACGAACAGGTCGTCGCCGACCAGCTGCACCTTGCTGCCCAGGCGCTCGGTCAGCTGCTTCCAGCCGGCCCAGTCGTCCTCGGCCAGGCCGTCCTCGATGGTGATGATCGGGTACTGGGCGACCCAGTCGGCCAGGAAGTCGACGAACTGCTCGGAGGACAGGCGCTTGTTCTCGCCCACCAGGTGGTACTTGCCGTTGTCGTAGAACTCGCTGGAGGCCACGTCCAGGCCCAGCAGCACGTCCTCGCCGGCCTTGTAGCCGGCCTTGCCAATGGCCTCCAGGATGGTGTCCAGGGCCTCGACGTTGCTGCGGAAGTCCGGGGCGAAGCCGCCCTCGTCGCCCACCGCGGTGCTCAGGCCGTGGCCCTTGAGCACGGACTTGAGCGAGTGGAACACCTCGGTGCCGGCGCGCAGGGCCTCGGAGAACGAGGAGGCGCCGACCGGCAGGATCATGAACTCCTGGAAGTCGACGTTGTTGTCGGCGTGGGCGCCGCCGTTGATGATGTTCATCATCGGCACCGGCAGCGACACGTTCGACTCGGTGATCGAGGCGATGTACTGCCACAGCGGCTGCTTCTTCGAGGCGGCCACGGCATGGGCGGCGGCCAGCGACACGCCCAGCAGCGCGTTGGCGCCCAGGCGGCCCTTGTTCTCGGTGCCGTCCAGGTCGATCAGGCGGCGGTCCAGGCCCTGCTGGTCGGCGGCGTCGAAGCCGGCCAGGGCCTCGGCGATGGCGCCGTTGACGTTGGCCACCGCGTTCTTCACGCCCTTGCCCAGGTAGCGGGTCTTGTCGCCGTCGCGCAGCTCCACCGCCTCCTTGGTGCCGGTGGAGGCGCCGGACGGCACCGCGGCACGGCCGAAGGAACCATCGGCCAGGGTGACCTCGGCTTCGAGGGTGGGGTTGCCGCGGCTGTCGAGGATTTCGCGGGCGTGGATCTTGGCGATGCTGGTCATTGGGATGGCTAGCGTCCGGTGGGTGGAGTCGTCCGGAAGTTTAACGGAGCCGGGCCCGGCTTTGGCGGCTTTTCCCGGGCTTTTCCGCCACTTGCGGCGGCCCGCCTTCGTTGCCGCGGAAACGGCCGCCCCGGAACGCAGGACGGGCGCCCTGGGGCGCCCGCCTGGTCGTGCCCTGGCCACCCCCACGGGGCGGTTTCAGAGGGTCTGTTCGATGAAGCCGTGCTTCTTGGTGATCGAGTCCAGCGCCAGCAGGGTTTCCAGCAGCGCCTCCATCTTGCCCAGCGGCCAGGCATTGGGGCCGTCGGACAGGGCCTTGGCCGGATCCGGGTGGGTCTCGGCGAACAGGCCGGCCACGCCCACGGCCACCGCCGCGCGCGCCAGCACCGGCACGAACTCGCGCTGGCCGCCGGAGCTGGTGCCCTGGCCGCCCGGCAGCTGCACCGAATGGGTGGCGTCGAACACCACCGGGCAGCCGGTCTGCCGCATCACGCTCAGCGAGCGCATGTCGCTGACCAGGTTGTTGTAGCCGAAGCTGGCGCCGCGCTCGCACACCAGGATCTGCTCGTTGCCGGTGGACCTGGCCTTCTCCACCACCGGCTTCATGTCCCACGGCGAAAGGAACTGGCCCTTCTTGATGTTCACCGGCTTGCCGGCCGAGCACACGTTGCGGATGAAGTCGGTCTGCCGCACCAGGAACGCCGGGGTCTGCAGCACGTCCACCACCGCGGCCACCTCGTGCAGCGGGGTGTATTCGTGCACGTCGGTCAGCACCGGCACGCCGATCTGGCGCTTGACCTCGGCCAGCACCTTCAGGCCCTCCTCCAGGCCCGGGCCGCGGAAGCTGCTGCCGGAGGTACGGTTGGCCTTGTCGAAGCTGGACTTGAAGATGAAGTTGATGCCCAGCTTGCCGGTGATCTCCTTGAGCCTGCCGGCCACGTCCAGCTGCAGCTGCATCGATTCGATCACGCAGGGGCCGGCGATCAGGAACAGCGGCTGGTCCAGGCCGACTTCGAATCCACACAGTTTCATTGCTTCTTCCTCTTCCGGGGACGGCGGCCGGCGCGCGGCGCCGGCGACTGGACGATCGGTTCACCCCGGCCGGCGCGAAGGGCGCGCCAACCGGGCGGCGGGCCTCAGGCCCGCGCCTCCTTCAGCAGCTTGCCGCCGGCCTTCTTCTCGCGCGCGGCGCGGATGAAGCCGACGAACAGCGGATGGCCCTCGCGCGGGGTGGACAGGAACTCCGGGTGGGCCTGGCAGGCCAGGAACCACGGATGCTCGTTGCGCGGCAGCTCCACCATCTCCACCAGGGTGTCGTCCATCGACTTGGCCGAGATGACCAGGCCGGCGTCCTCCAGCTGGGTACGGTAGCGGTTGTTGAACTCGTAGCGGTGGCGGTGGCGCTCGGCGACCACGTCCTTGCCGTACAGCTCGCGCGCCAGGGTGCCCGGCTTGAGCCGCTGCTCCTGCAGGCCCAGGCGCATGGTGCCGCCCAGGTCGGACTTCTCGTCGCGCTTCTCCACCTCGCCGGTGCTGGTGCGCCACTCGGTGATCAGGCCGATCACCGGGTGCGGGCACTGCTTGTCGTTCTCGGTGCTGTTGGCGCCTTCCAGCCCGGCGCGGTGGCGGGCGAAGTCCACCACCGCCGCCTGCATGCCGTAGCAGATGCCGAAGTACGGGATGCCGTGCTCGCGCGCGAACTTCGAGGTCAGGACCTTGCCCTCGAAGCCGCGGTCGCCGAAGCCGCCCGGGACCAGGATGCCGTCCACGTCGGCCAGCAGCGCCTCGGCGCCTGCGGTCTCCATGTCCTGCGACTCCAGCCACTTCAGGTTGACCCGGGTGCGCTGGCGCAGGCCGCCGTGCTTGAGCGCCTCGCCCACCGACTTGTACGCGTCCTTGTGGTCCACGTACTTGCCGACCACGGCGATGGTGACCTCGTCCACCGGGTTGACCGTGGCGTCGACCGCGGCCTCCCACTCGTGCAGGTCGGCCGGGCGCGGCGGCTGCAGGCGCAGGCGGTCGACCACCAGCGCGTCCAGGCCCTGGGCGTGCAGCTCCAGCGGCAGCTTGTACAGCACGTCCACGTCCTGCACCGAGATGACGGCGCGCTCGGGGACGTTGGTGAACAGCGCGATCTTGCGGCGCTCGCCGTCCGGCAGCGGCTGCTCGGAACGGCACAGCAGCACGTCCGGCTGGATGCCGATCGAGCGCAGTTCCTTGACCGAGTGCTGGGTCGGCTTGGTCTTCAGCTCGCCGGCGGCGGCGATCCACGGCACCAGGGTCAGGTGCATGAACAGCGCCTTCTCCGGGCCGCGCTCGGCACGGATCTGGCGGATCGCCTCCAGGAACGGCAGCGACTCGATGTCGCCCACCGTGCCGCCGATCTCGACCAGGGCCACGTCGTAGCCCTCGGTGGCCTCGTCGATGCAGCGGCGGATCTCGTCGGTGATGTGCGGGATCACCTGCACGGTGGCGCCGAGGTAGTCGCCGCGGCGCTCCTTGCGGATCACCTCGGCGTAGATCCGGCCGGTGGTGACCGAATTCTTGCGGCTCAGGCGGGTGCGCACGAAGCGCTCGTAGTGGCCCAGGTCCAGGTCGGTCTCGGCGCCGTCGTCGGTGACGTAGACCTCGCCGTGCTGGAACGGGCTCATGGTGCCCGGGTCCACGTTGATGTAGGGGTCCAGCTTCATCATCGTGACCCGCAGGCCACGGGCCTCGAGGATGGACGCGAGCGAAGCGGCGGCGATGCCCTTGCCTAGCGAGGACACCACGCCGCCGGTAACGAAGATCAGGGGAGTCATTTGGCGGGGCTCCGGAAAGCCGTAGTTTACCGGCTCGACCGCCCGAGCCCAAGCCGGCGGCTACCCGCCGGCGCGCCCGGAGCCGACGAAAAAGCCCGCCGGACAAGGGCCGGAGGGCCTGGAACAGGTCCTGAACGGGCGCCTTCAGCGCCGTTCGCGCTGCTCTTCTTCCTCTTCGCGCTGCGGGCGCGACTTGTTGCGCGGGTCCTGGCCGGACCGGGCCGCCTCGCGGCGGCGGGCGCGTTCGTCGGCCTCGGCATTGTCCCTGGCCTCCTGGGCCTTGTGCTCGGCCAGCGCACCCTGGCGGCCCTCGGCCTTGCGCTCCTGGGCCAGCGCCGGGACGGCGATGGCCGCGACCGCCACCGCGGCGGCCACTGCGCTCCAGATCAGGCGTCGGTTCATGGCGTTCCTCCGCTTGGGGGGGGGGCATTGCGCCGGCCACGGGGGGCGGCCGGCCGCGGCTCGTGCCGCGGCCCCGGTTATACGTCCGCGCGCCCTGCGCCGGCCTGAACGGGCTGGCGGGCGTGCAAAAACGGCAGACAGGCCGCACACTTGCGCGTCTTTACCGCGTCCCCGAAGGTTCCATGAGCAGCCGTTACAACGCCGCCGACATCGAAGTCCTGTCCGGCCTGGACCCGGTCAAGCGCCGGCCCGGCATGTATACCGACACCTCGCGCCCCAACCACCTGGCGCAGGAGGTGATCGACAACGCGGTGGACGAGGCGCTGGCCGGGCATGCGCGCTCGGTCGAGGTCACCCTGTACCGCGACGGCAGCTGCGAGGTGGCCGACGACGGCCGCGGCATGCCGGTGGACATCCACCCCGAGGAGAAGATCCCGGGCGTGGAGCTGATCCTCACCCGCCTGCACGCGGGCGGCAAGTTCAGCAACAAGAACTACACCTTCTCCGGCGGCCTGCACGGCGTGGGCGTGAGCGTGGTCAACGCCCTGTCCACCCTGGTCGAGGTGCACATCAAGCGCGACGGCGCCGAGCACCGCATCACCTTCCGCGACGGCAACCGCGCCACCCCGCTGGAGGTGGTCGGCACCGTCGGCAAGAAGAACACCGGCACCCGCGTGCGCTTCTGGCCGGACCCGAAGTACTTCGACAGCCCGAAGATCAACGTCCGCGCCCTGCGCCACCTGCTGCGCGCCAAGGCCGTGCTGTGCCCCGGCCTGACCGTGACCCTGTTCGACGAGGCCTCCGGCGAGCGCGACACCTGGCACTACGAGGACGGCCTGCGCGACTACCTCAAGGGCGAACTGGCCGGCCGCGAGCTGCTGCCGCCGGAGCTGTTCACCGGCTCGCTGAAGAAGGAGACCGAGGTGGTGGACTGGGCCGTGGCCTGGGTCCCGGAGGGCGAGCTGGTCCAGGAGAGCTACGTCAACCTGATCCCCACCGCCCAGCACGGCACCCACGTCAACGGCCTGCGCTCGGGCCTGACCGACGCGCTGCGCGAGTTCTGCGACTTCCGCAACCTGCTGCCGCGCGGGGTCAAGCTGGCGCCGGAGGACGTGTGGGACCGCGTCGCCTTCGTGCTGTCGCTGAAGATGAGCGACCCGCAGTTCAGCGGCCAGACCAAGGAGCGCCTGTCCTCGCGCCAGGCCGCCGGCTTCATCGAGAGCGCCGTGCACGACGCCTTCAGCCTGTGGCTGAACCAGAACGTGGACATGGGCGAGCGCATCGCCCAGATCGCGATCGAGCGCGCCAGCGCGCGCCTGAAGACCGAGAAGCAGGTCGTCCGCAAGAAGGTCACCCAGGGCCCGGCCCTGCCCGGCAAGCTGGCCGATTGCATCAGCCAGGACCTGTCGCGCACCGAGCTGTTCCTGGTGGAAGGCGACTCGGCCGGCGGCAGTGCCAAGCAGGCGCGCGACAAGGACTTCCAGGCCATCCTCCCGCTGCGCGGCAAGATCCTCAACACCTGGGAAGTGGCCTCCGGCAGCGTGCTGGCCTCGCAGGAAGTGCACGACCTGGCCGTGGCCATCGGCTGCGATCCGGGCAAGGACGACCTGTCGGGCCTGCGCTACGGCAAGATCGTGATCCTGGCCGACGCCGACTCCGACGGCCTGCACATCGCTACCCTGCTGTCGGCGCTGTTCCTGCGCCACTTCCCGGCCCTGGTCGCCGCCGGCCACGTGTTCGTGGCCATGCCGCCACTGTTCCGCGTGGACGTGGGCAAGCAGGTGTTCTACGCCCTGGACGAGGAAGAGAAGCGCCTGCTGCTGGAGAAGATCGCCCGCGAGAAGATCAAGGGCCAGGTCAGCGTGACCCGCTTCAAGGGCCTGGGCGAGATGAACCCGCAGCAGCTGCGCGAGTCCACCATCCACCCCGACACCCGCCGCCTGGTGCAGCTGACCGTCGACGACGGCGAACAGACCCGCGCGCTGATGGACATGCTGCTGGCCAAGAAACGGGCAAGCGATCGCAAGGCGTGGCTGGAGACGAAGGGCGATCTGGCCTCGTTAGAGGTCTAAAAGCCTCGCACGTCCAGACTGCTGGGCCGTGGCGACGGCCCCGACGTCGTCGCACTTCAACGGCGCAGGGGCGCGG
>NZ_AZNZ01000007.1 GCF_000510725.1 Pseudoxanthomonas sp. J31 | reverse complement strand
CGGGGCAGATGGGCGTGGTGGCGCTGGTGGCGGCCAACGCCTACGTGGTGTTCTTCAACGCCTCGTGGGGCCCGGTGATGTGGGTGATGCTGGGCGAGATGTTCCCCAACCAGATCCGCGGCTCGGGCCTGGCGGTGGCGGGCCTGGCGCAATGGGTGGCGAACTTCGTGATCACCTGGACGTTCCCGATGCTNCTGGCGGGCATCGGCCTGGCGGCGGCCTACGGGTTGTACGCGGCGGCGGCGTTCCTGTCGGTGTTCTTCGTGCTGCGGTTCGTGCGCGAGACCCGAGGCCGCGAACTGGAGCAGATGCAGGGATGAGCGTTGCTTGCCCGGATGGAGTGGCACCATCCGGGCATCCCGGCCCAGCCACGGGCCCCGGCCGGAAACGACGAAGCGCCGCAACGCGGGGCTTCCTCTTGCGCCGGCCACGGTGCGCGGGCAACAAAAAACCCCGCCGGGGCGGGGTCTTTCGTCTGCTTCGCTGTGGCACCGCTGGCGCTCCCTAGGGGACTCGAACCCCTGTTTTAGCCTTGAGAGGGCCACGTCCTAACCGCTAGACGAAGGGAGCGTTGTGCGGGTGTTCCCAGCGAAGGCGCGCTAGTATATTCACCCGCCAGCCGGACGGCAATGCCCCCGGCGAAAAATTTTTCCAGCCAAGTCCACGGAAGCACTCCCATCGATCCGCAAGCCATCCCGCAACCTGTCCTGCGCAGCGTTCCGCGCGACCAGCACCCGATCTCACGCAAGGACATAAGCCCCAACGCCCTGCGCGTGCTCTACCGGCTGCGCGAGGCCGGCTTTGGCGCGTTCCTGGTCGGCGGCGCGGTCCGCGACCTGCTGCTGGGCATGCACCCCAAGGACTTCGACGTGGCCACCGACGCCACGCCCGAGCAGGTCAAGCAGCTGTTCCGCAACTGCCGCCTGATCGGCCGCCGCTTCCGCCTGGCCCACGTGGTGTACGGGCGCGAGATCATCGAGGTGGCCACCTTCCGCGCCAACAGCGACGACGGCAGCGGCGACCGCGAGATCGAGGACGGGCGCCTGGTCCGCGACAACGTCTACGGCACCATCGAGGAGGACGCGGTCCGCCGCGACTTCACCTGCAACGCCCTGTACTACGCGATCGAGGATTTCTCGGTGCGCGACTACACCGGCGGCTTCGAGGACGTGCTGGCGCGGCGCATGCGCCTGATCGGCGATCCGGAAACCCGCTACCGCGAGGACCCGGTGCGCATGCTGCGCGCGGTGCGCCTGGCGGCCAAGCTGGGCTTCAGCATCGACCCGCCCACCGCCGAGCCGATCCCGCGCCTGGCCGGGCTGCTGGCCGAGGCCGCCCCGGCGCGCTTGTTCGAGGAGATGCTCAAGTTGTTCCTGTCCGGGCATGCGGTGGCCAGCTTCGAGGGCCTGGAGCGCCACGGCCTGTTGCCGGCGCTGATGCCGGAGACCGCGGCCGCGCTGCGTTCCAACCGCAGCGGCGCATTGCGGCGGATGGTCCTGCAGGGGCTGGCCGGTACCGACGCCCGCGTGGCCGCGGACGAGCCGGTCTCGCCGGCGTTCCTGTTCGCGCTGCTGCTGTGGCCGGCGTACTGCCGCGCCCTGGCCGGGCTGCAGGCGCAGGGCATGCCGGCCGAGGAGGCGCAGCGCCGCGCCGCCGACCGGGTGACCCTGCACCAGGTGCAGACCATCGCCCTGCCCAAGCGCTTCTCCCTGCCGATGCAGGAAATCTGGCTGCTGCAGTCGCGCTTCTCCACCCGCCAGCGCAAGCGCGTGTTCCGGCTGCTGGCGCACCCGCGCTTCCGCGCTGCCTACGACTTCCTGGTGCTGCGCCTGGCCGCCTCGGAGAACCACGCCGCCGACGTGGAGTTCTGGCGCGAGGCCCAGCGCAGCTCCGGCGACGCCCTGGCCGCCAGCCTCGAGGCCGGCGGCGGCGAGGAGGGCGACCTGGAAGGCGCGCCGCGCCGGCGCCGCCGCCGGCGTCGCCGCGGGACTGCCGCCGCCTCCGAATGAACACGCCGGTCCGCGCCTGCATCGGCCTGGGCGCGAACCTGGGCGAGGCCGCCGCCAGCGTGCGCGCGGCCTTCCCGGCGCTGGACGCCTTGCCCGGTACCCGCCTGCTGGCGGCCTCGCGGCTGTACCGCACCCCCGCCTGGGGGCGCACCGACCAGCCGGACTTCATCAACGCCGCGGCCGTGCTCGAGACCACGCTGCCGGCGCCGGAGCTGCTGGCCGGGTTGCTGGACATCGAGCGCCGCGCCGGCCGCGTGCGCGGCGGCGAAGCCACCCGCTGGGGCCCGCGCATGCTCGACCTGGACCTGCTGCTGTATGGCGACCAGGTATTGGACCTGCCCGGCCTGCAGGTGCCGCACCCGTACCTGCACCAGCGTGCCTTCGTGCTGGTGCCGCTGGCGGAGATCGCCCCGGAGGCGCCGATTCCCGGGCACGGCACGGTCGCCGCGGCCCTGCGCACGGTCGATGCCGGCGGGGTGGAACTGCTGGCGCCGGGCTGAAGCCACGCCCGCGGGACGCTGCGTGACCGATGGCAGCCGGGGCAGGGCGGGGTTTTGCGCGATAATGCGCGGCTTGCCGAACCGGATACCGAAATGAGCGTACATGCCGAGCAAAAGCCCTGGACCGTCCCCGCGCTGGCCGAGGCCAAGCGCCAGGGGCGTCGCCTGGCGATGCTGACCGCGTACGACGCCGGCTTCGCCCGGGTCATGGACCAGAACGGGATCGACCTGGTGCTGGTCGGCGATTCGCTGGGCATGGTGGTGCAGGGCCACGACTCGACCCTGCCGGTGACGGTGGCCGACATGGCCTACCACACCGCGGCCGTGGCCCGCGCGCTGAAGCAGGCGCTGCTGCTGAGCGACCTGCCGTTCCAGTCCGATGCGACCCCGGAGCGGGCGCTGGACGCCGCGGTGGCGCTGCTGCAGGCCGGCGCGCAGATGGTCAAGCTGGAAGGCGCCGGGCCCAAGCTGGAGGTGATCCGCTTCCTCGCCGGGCGCGACATCCCGGTGTGCGCGCACCTGGGCCTGACCCCGCAGTCGGTGCTCAAGCTCGGCGGCTTCAAGGTGCAGGGTCGCGAGGAGCAGGCCGCGGCGCGGCTGCGCGCTGACGCCCTGGCGGTGCAGGAGGCCGGCGCCTCGCTGCTGGTGCTCGAATGCGTGCCGACCCCGCTGGCGCAGCAGATCACCGCTTCGCTCGACATCCCCACCATCGGCATCGGCGCCGGCCCGCACTGCGACGGCCAGGTGCTGGTGCTGCACGACTTCCTCGGGCTGGACAGCGGCCACCGCCGCCCGCGCTTCGTCAAGGATTTCCTGGCCGAAGGCGGCTCGGTGGCCGGCGCCGTGCGCGCCTACGCCGAGGCCGTGCGCGACGGCAGCTTCCCCGACGCCGCGCACGCCTACGCCTGAGCCTTTCCCCCTCTTCCTGGCAGTACCGATGATCGAAACCATTACCGAACTGGACGCGCTGCGCGAACGCGTGCGCGGCTGGAAGCGCGAGGGCCTGCGCGTGGGCTTCGTGCCCACCATGGGCAACCTGCACGCCGGCCACTTCTCGCTGGTGCGGCTGGTCCGCCAGTACGTGGACCGCGTGGTCTCCAGCGTGTTCGTCAATCCGACCCAGTTCGGGCCCAACGAGGACTTCACCCGCTACCCGCGCACGCCCGACGCCGACACCGAAGGCCTGGAGGCCGCCGGCTGCGACGTGCTGTGGCTGCCGACGGTCGAGTCGATGTATCCGTTCGGCGTGGAGCTGGCCTCGAAGGTGCACGTGCCGGGCGTGAGCCAGGTGCTGGAGGGCGAGTGCCGCCCCGGGCACTTCGACGGCGTGTGCACCGTGGTCAGCCGCCTGTTCAACCAGGTGCAGCCGGACGTGGCCGCGTTCGGGCGCAAGGACTACCAGCAGCTGGCGGTGATCCGGCAGCTGGTGGCCGACCTGCAGTTCCCGATCGAGATCGTCGGCGGCCCGATCGTGCGCGAGGCCGACGGCCTGGCGATGAGCTCGCGCAACCAGTACCTGGGGCCGGAGGAGCGGCCGCGCGCGGCCACCATCCACCGCGTGCTGTGCGCGATGCGCGACGCCCACCTGGCCGGCACCCCGCGTGCCCGGGTGGAGGCCGATGGCCGCGCCGCCCTGGTGCAGGCCGGGTTCGAGGTCGACTACGCCGTGCTGCGCCGGCCGGACCTGTCCGAACCGGCCGAGGGCGAGGCAGGCCCACGGGTGGCGCTGGTCGCCGCGCGCCTGGGCAGCACCCGCCTGATCGACAACCTCGAGTTCTGAGCCGGCGGGGCGCCCGGCCCGCGGCCAACCTACGTTTCGCATGCAACGGCCTGTCCCGCATGCGCCGCTTGCCCGTGGTCGCACCGCCGCCGCGGGCATTGCTACCATCCAAGACCCGGAGTCCCCCCATGCACCTGACCCTGCTCAAAGCCAAGATCCACCGCGCGACCGTCACCCACTCCGAGCTCAACTACGAGGGCTCGGTGGCGATCGACGGCCTGCTGCTGGACGCCACCGGCATCCGCGAGTTCGAGCAGGTGCACGTGTGGGACGTGACCAACGGCGCGCGCTTCACCACCTACGCCATCCGCGCCGACGAGGGCAGCGGCATCATCTCGCTCAACGGCGGCGCCGCGCGCCACGTGCAGGTGGGCGACCTGGTGATCATCGCCGCGTTCGCGTCGATGGACGCCGCCGAGGCCGACGCGTTCCAGCCGAAGCTGGTGTACGTGGACGGCCAGAACCGCATCACCCATACCAACCACTCCATCCCCAAGCAGGCTGCCTGATGACGACATCCGCCCCCGGTCTCGACACCCTCCAGTCCCACGCCGCGCGCCTTTCCGGCGCCAGCATCGCCGGGCTGCTGAAAGACGAACCGGGGCGGGTGGAGGCCCACGCGCTGCAGGTCGGGCCGCTGTACGCGACCTTCGCCCGCCAGCGCTACGACGCCGCGGCCTGGGACGCGCTGCTGCAGCTGGGTCGCCAGCTCGAGCTGCCGGTCGCGTTCCGGCGCCTGTTCGACGGCGAGAAGATCAACCTGACCGAGGGCCGCTCGGTGCTGCACACCGCGCTGCGCGGCGACCTGTCGCAGGCGCCGGTGGCGCGCGAGGCGTACGAGACGGCGGCCGCGGTGCGCCAGCGCATGTACGCGCTGGTGCGCGAGCTGGAGGCCAGCGAGGTCACCGACATCGTCAGCGTCGGCATCGGCGGCTCGGACCTGGGGCCGCGCCTGGTGGCCGACGCCCTGCGCGGCCCGCTGCCGGGCCGCTTCCGCGTGCACTTCATCTCCAACGTCGACGGCGCCGCCGCGCAGCGCGTGCTGGCACCGCTGGACCCGAGGCGCACCGCGGCGGTGTTCATCTCCAAGACCTTCGGCACCCAGGAAACCCTGCTCAACGGCGCCATCGTGCGCGACTGGCTGGACGGCAGCGGGCGCATCTACGCGGTCAGCGCCAACCCCGAGCGCGCCGCCAAGGCGTTCGACATCGCCGCCGAGCGGGTGCTGCCGATGTGGGACTGGGTCGGTGGCCGCTACTCGCTGTGGTCGGCGGTCGGCTTCCCGATCGCGCTGGCGATCGGCACCGAAGCCTTCGACCAGCTGCTGGCCGGCGCGGCCGAGTTCGACCGCCACGTGCTGGAAGCGCCGCTGGAAGCCAACCTCGCCGTGCGCCACGGCCTGACCGCGGTGTGGAACCGCAATGCGCTGGGCCTGGCCTCGCACGCGGTGCTGACCTACGACCAGCGCCTGGCCCTGCTGCCGGCCTACCTGCAGCAGCTGGTGATGGAATCGCTGGGCAAGCGGGTCAAGGTCGACGGCAGCCCGGTCGATGGCGACACCGTTCCGGTGTGGTGGGGCGGCGCCGGCACCGACGTGCAGCACAGCTTCTTCCAGGCCCTGCACCAGGGCACCGGCATCGTCCCGGCCGATTTCATCGGCACCGTGCGCAACGACGACCCGTACGCGCAGAACCACGAGGCGCTGCTGTCCAACCTGCTGGCGCAGACCGAGGCCCTGGCCAACGGCCAGTCCAGCGAGGATCCGCACCGCGCCTACCCGGGCAACCGCCCCAGCACCACCATCCTGCTGGAGTCGCTGACCCCGCGTTCGCTGGGCGCGCTGCTGGCCATGTACGAGCACAGCGTGTACGTGCAGTCGGTGGCCTGGGGCATCAACGCCTTCGACCAGTTCGGCGTGGAGCTGGGCAAGCAGGTGGCCAATACCCTGCTGCCGGCGCTGCGCGGCGAGAGCCAGGCCTCCGACCCGGTGACCGCGGCGCTGATCGCGCGCCTGCGCGGCTGAGCCGGCGCGGCAGCCAGGGCTGCCGGTACGCGAGGGGCGTCCGCCGCGAGGCGGGCGCCCTTCGTCCATGTAGCCCCGGGCGTGGCCGGCACCGGGAGGCGGCCGGCTTCAGTCCCGCTGCTGCGCCAGGTATTCCTGCAGCAGCGCCAGCTGCTCCAGCGCCTCCGGGTGCCCGGCGGCGGCCGCCGCCCGCACCTGCTCCAGGTCCGGATGCCGCACCACCAGCACGATGTCCTCGCAGCGCGGGCACAGGTACTCACTGAGGTCCTCGTGCGGCTCCAGCACCATGGCGCGGCTGTCGCCCTCCCATTCGCAGGCGGCGCAGACGACCGCGCGCTCGCGCCAGCCGGGCTGGAAGTAGTCGTCGATCAGCAGGGTCACGGTGGAGTCCGGTTGGGGGGCAGGCGCTGGGCGAACAGCCAGTCCCACATCGCGGGATCGGCATAGGTCGCGTCCCAGGCATTGTGGTTGCCTTCGGGGTATTCGGTATAGCGGAAATCCGCGCCGGCCTGGCGCGCGAGCTGGTACACGCGACGGGTGTCGTGCGGCAGCACCACGTCGTCGCGCGCGCCATGGAACATCCATACCGGCAGGTGGCGCAGGCGCTGCACCAGTGCCGCATGCGGGTCGGGCTCGCCGGCCACGGGCGTGACGTAAAGGGTAGGGCGCACTGCGCGCGGCGCGAGCACGCCGGCGCACACCGGCACCAGCGCGGCGAAGCGGTCAGGTGCCAGCAGGGCGACTTCCCAGGTGCCATAGCCGCCCATCGACATGCCGGTGGCGTAGGTGCGCGCCGGGTCGCCGCCGAACTCGGCGCTGGCCGCGTCCAGCGCCGCCAGCGCCATGCGCGCGTTGGCCCCGGTCCATTCCTCGCCCCGGCGCACCTGCGGCATCACCACCAGGGCCGGGAAGGTGCCGGCATGGCGGCGCAGGTACGGGCCCAGGCCGGCCGTGGTCTGGGCCTGGCCGTCCTCGCCGCGCTCGCCGGAACCGTGCAGGAACAGCACCACCGGCAGCGGTCCGCCGCGGCGTGCCGCGGCCGGCACGAACACCGCGTAGCGGTGGACGCGTCCCTCGAACTCCAGCTCGCGCTGGACGAAGCCGCCGGTGTCCGGCAGCGATGGCGGGGTCTGGCAGGCACTCACGGGCAGGCAGGCAAGCAGGACAAGCAGCCAGAGTAAACGGTACGGATGCATCGGTGCTCCTCCGCGGCGGGCATCCATTGTGGACGCCGGCGGAGCAAGCCGCAGTGAGCGCTGCGACGCCTGCACTCCCGGAAACGGCACGGCCCCACCGGAGCGGGGCCGTGCCGGCGGCGTCGGGACCGGGCTCAGAAGGCGCGGCGGTAGCCGGCGCTGATGTACACGTCGTCGGCGTGGCCGGCACCGTGGTCGGCGCCCACGTCCAGGCTCCAGTGCGAGCGCGCCGAGCGGGCGTAGTCCAGTCCGGCGGCCGCGCGCGCGCCGTGTTCCGGCACCTGCTGCCCGCTGACCGGGACCAGCACCCCGGGGGCTTCGGCGAACCAGGCCGGGAAGCCGGCATCGGTGTCGCCGGACAGCCAGCGCCCGGCGGCCAGCCCGTGCAGCGACAGGCGGTCGCGGACCAGGCGCAGGCGCAGGCCCAGCTCGCCGTAGCGGACTTCGCTGGCATCCGCGTCGGCGCGCAGTTCCAGGCCCTGTCCGCCGGCCTCGTGCAGCGCGCCCTGGCGGTGGCGGATCCAGCCGGCAGCGACGAACGGGGTCACGCCGGCATAGACCTCGCGCCCGGCCTCCAGGCGCGCGCTGAGGGTGGTATCGGTGTGGCCGCCGGACACGGCCATGGCCTGGTCGCCGACGAGTACCGTGCGGTGGGTATTCACCGAGGCGCGCTCGTAGCCCAGGCTGGCGGACAGGTAGCCGCTTTCGGTGGCCAGGCGCGCGTACAGGTCCAGGCCGGCGGAATCGGCATCGAAGCCGCCGCCGATCGCGTCCAGGTCGGCACGGCTGCGCCCGCTGTTGAGCGCGGCGCCGGCCAGCAGCGGGCCGAAGGCGTGGTCCACGCCGGCGGTGAAGCCGGTGGCGTGCCAGTCGGCATCGGCAAAGCCGGGCCGCTCGAATGCGCCCGCCTGGGCAGTGGCGCTGCCCCAGAAGCCGGCGGCTTCCGGTTCCAGCAGGGCCACGCGGTCGGCCAGGCGCTGGGTGGCGGCCACGGCCTGCTGCACCGCCACCGCGCGCGCGGTGCCGTGCACCTCGGCGGCCAGGCTGGCCAGCGAGGCCTCGGCCTCGGCGGGCGTGGGCACGCTGGCCAGCTTGCCGACCAGGTCGATCAGGGCGTCGTTGCCGCCACCCGGCTGCAGGCCGGCGGTGTGGTCGAGCAGGCCGTCGGCCATGCGCGCGCCGTCTACCACTGCCTGCGGCGCGCCCAGCGCGCTGGCGGTGCTGGCGGCGCTGGTGCGCTCCAGCCTCGCGTCCAGGCTGTTGCTGCCGTAGTCCAGCTGGGCGGTGTAGAAGAAGCCGCTGCCGTAGGTGACTGCGGAGAACACGCCGGTATGCGAGCGGTAACCCATCAGGCGCTCGCTGCTGCCCACCGGGTAGCCCGGGGCCGGCGCCAGCAGGTGCAGGGTGCCGGCGAGGTTGGCCTGGCCCTGCACTTGCAGCGGCTCGCCGATGGCGATGGCGGTGGTGGCCTGGGGGCTGGCGGTGAAGTCGCCGCCGATCCGTCCGGCGCCCTGGAACACCGCGCCGTTGCCGACGCGCACGCTGCCGGCGGTGCCGCGGGGCATGCCCAGATGGCCGCCCTGGACGTGGGTCAGGCCGGTGTAGCTGTTCTGGCCGGTCAGCCACAGGCTGCCGGCGCCGGTCTTGGTCAGGCCGCCGCTGCCGCCGATGTCGTTGGCGAAGGCGTAGCTGCCGGAGGGGACGTGGGCGGTGAAGGTGTCGGTGAACGCGCCGGGGCCGCGCACGGCCTTGTTGGCGTTGAGCAGGCCCCAGCCGTACACCGCGTCGACGCCCGGCTGGCCCAGGTCGGTGGCCGTGGTCAGGATGGTCTGCTGCACGTTGCTGGCGCTCATCCACGGGAACGCCTGCCACACCATCGCCGTCGTGCCGGTGACCGCCGGGGCGGCCAGCGAGGTGCCCGAGGCGCGGCCCTTGAACTGGGTGCCGTCCACGCCCGGCACCGCGACCAGGCCCGGGGCCACCAGGCACCAGGAGGCGGCGCTGCCGCAGGCGTTGCTGTAGTCGGCCAGGCCGGTGGCCTTGCCGCTCTTGTCGAGGTCCACCGCTGCCACCACCAGCAGGTGCCTGTTCCATTCCTGCATGAAGCGCGGCATCAGCGAAGTGGTGGACGGCTCGGGGCTGGAGTCGTTGCCGGCCGCCGCGACCAGCAGGCCGTCCACGTCGATCACGCCGCGCAGCCACTGCGCGTAGCCCTCGGCCTGGCGGCGCAGGTTGTCCTCGTCGGTGGCGGTGGTGCCCACCGACCAGTTGTACAGGCGCACGCCGCGGCTGCCCATGTCGGCGATGGCGTCGCGCGCCATGTCCGCGGTGCACCAGTTGTTGTAGCAGGTGACGCCCCAGTACAGCTCCGCTTCCGGGGCGACGCCGCCGCCGAAGCCGCTGACCGCGCGGCCGGCGAGGGCCGCGGCCACGACCGCGCCGTGGCCGTAGCTGTCGTATTCGCTCTTGCCGGTGTAGTCGCGGTACCAGGCCACGCGGCCGTCGAGGGGGGCGTAGGCCACTTCGTGCTGGCCGTCGAGCAGGCCGACCTTGACGCCCTTGCCGGTCAGGCCGGCCTCGTGCGCGGCGAGCGCGCCGGTGGGCACCAGCAGGTTGTCCTGCACGCCCTTGTAGCGGTAGTGGCAGGACTGGGCCGAGCCCGCGCTGCTGCAGTCGGTGCCCGGCAGCGGGTCCGGCTGCGCCGGCGTGGCCGGCTGGCTGGGCTGGGACGGCTGCGACGGGGCGGGTCGTGCCGGCTCGGGGGCAGCCGGCGGGTTGGACTTGGTTCCACCGCCGCCACCGCAGGCCGACAGGGCCAGGGCCAGGGCCACGGTGAGCGGGGCACGCTGCAGCTTGGACACTTGCTACCTCACGCTTGCGGTTCCGGCCTGTCGCCGCCGGCCGGGGGAGGAGCTGCTGCTTGCGCGAGCGGGCGGCGGCGACAGTGCAGCCGCGCGGACGGGGGGATTGCGGGCTGCACCGCTTGGTCGGCGCGGACCGGCGGCTCTGGAGGACGCAGTGCACAATTCCGTATTCAGGTTTCTGTCGATTGCGTGAAATGGGACAACGGCCACATTGGTGCGGGGCGCTCCGGGCGCCTCGCCGTGGGCGTCTGCGGGGCGCCACCGCCCGTGACAGCGACCGGATGCGGTGCGGCAGGTGCAGGGGCTGCCGGGGTTGGCACGCAAGGCGGAGGGGAGCCCGGCAGAAGGGAGCCCGGGGGAGGGAGCGCAGGCGGCGCCAGCAGCAAGGGGGCGGCCCGAGGGCGCGGCGGGGAAGAGCCAGGAGCGCCAACGCGCCTGGCCAGGTGCCAAGGGGGGACTGCCAGGGCACGACCGGACGGCCGGGGCGCAGGGGGGCGCCGCCGCTCCGGGTGGCGCGGCCAGCGGGCAAGGACGATCAGCGCGTGGCGGCGGCTGGCCGGCCCGGCTCCGGCGGCGGCAGTTCGTGGCGGATGCGCAGGAAGCGGGGGAAGCGAGGCAGGCCGTTGCCGGTCAGGCCGCTGTAGCGGTAGGTGACCCAGCTGCCCACCGGAGGCGGGGCCTCGCGCTGGGCGTCGCTGAAGCCACTGCCGATGCGGAACTGGCGGCCGTCGGCGGTGCGCACCAGCAGCGCGCCCATGCGGCCGTGGTGGCGGCCCTTGCCGGGGAGGTGGGCGAGGACCTGGGCCTCGGCGTCTTCGTGTGGCTTGTACTTGAACAGGGTGTCGCTGCGTCCGGATCGGTACAGGCCGTCGGCCCGATGCAGGACCAGGCCTTCGCCGCCGGCGGCGACCACCCGCGCCAGTTCCGCGTCCAGCGCCGCGGCCGAATCGAACCGGCGCTGTTCAACCAGGGCCAGGGTCGGGCTGCGCGCGGCGGCCACCAGCTCGCGCATGCGCTGCAGCCGTTGCGCGAACGGCCCGGGGTGCGCGGGCAGGTCGAACAGCATGAAGCGCACGCCCTGCCAGTCCGCGGCGGTGCCGCCGACGCGGCGGACCAGGGCGCTGAGCTCGTCGAAGCGGCCGCGGCCCAGCCACAGTTCGCCATCCATGGGCTCGGCCGGCCAGCCGCGGGTGAACCCCGCGGGCGCGGGGACTGGCGCGCCACCGCGGGTCCATAGCCGGCGCCCGTCCCAGCGCGCACGCACGCCGTCCAGCTTCTCGCTGACCAGGAAGGCGTGCACCGGCTGGTCGCCGCGCCAGGTCGAGGCCAGCATCGGCGCGGGCGTGGCCGGGGCCGCCGGCAACGTGGCGGCAGGCAGCAGGCAGAGCAGGGCGAGCAGCAGCAGGCGCATGGGCAGGGCGGTGGTCCGCGGGGACCGCAGCTTCCCGCGTTGCGCGGGCGCGCGTAATCGGGCGCTGCCGGCGCCGGCTGTAGGAAAGCCTTGTGGCGTGCTGTCGGCACGCACCGCGCGGCTGGGCGGGCGGCAAACGGTCCGCGCGGCGTGCCGTGGGGTGGCGCAGGCGGTGTTGGCCGGGCGGGAACGCGGCTGCGGCCGGGGCGCGCTGCCGCAGGCGGCACGAAGCGGGGAAGGAATGCAGAGCCGGGCCCGACCGGTACCCGGGCAACCGTGGCTTCGTGGCTGGCGCCGGCCTGGCCGGGGCGTTCAGTGCAGCAGGATCGCCGTGGCCAGGCCGAGGAAGCAGAAGAAGCCCATCACGTCGGTGACCGCGGTGACCACCACGGTGCCGGCTACCGCCGGGTCGATGTTCATCCGCCGCAGCAGCAGCGGCAGCAGCACGCCGGCACTGGCGGCGGCGCAGAAGTTGATCACCAGGGCCAGGGCGATCACCAGCGACAGCACCGGGTCGCCGAACCACAGCAGCGCGATCAGGCCGACGATGCCGCCGATCAGCACGCCGTTGATCAGGGCGACGCGGATCTCCTTCCACATCAGGATGCCGGCGTTGCTCGAGCCCACCTGGCCCAGGGCCAGGCCGCGCACCATCAGGGTCAGCACCTGCACCGCGGCGTTGCCGCCGATGCCGGCCACGATCGGCATCAGCACCGCCAGTGCCACCACCTTCTCCAGGGTGGCCTCGAACTGGCCGATCACGCCGGCGGCCATGAAGGCGGTGAACAGGTTGATGCCCAGCCACACCACGCGGCCGCGCACGGCGCGCTTGACCGGCGAGAACAGGTCCTCGTCCTCGTCCAGGCCGGCGGCGCCCAGCGCCTGGTGCTCGGCCTGCTCGCGGATGATGTCGACCACGTCGTCGATGGTGATGCGGCCGAGCAGGATGTTGTTCTCGTCCACCACCGGGGCCGAAACCCAGTCGTGGTCGGAGAAGCGGCGCGCCACTTCCTGGGCGCTCTCGCCCACGTCGATCGCCGGCTGCTCGTCGTCGATCAGGCGGTTGATCGGGGTGGAGTCCTCGTGGGTCACCAGCGCGGCCAGCGAAACCCGGCCCAGGTACTGGTGGCGGCGGCTGACCACGTACAGGTGGTCGGTGTGGTCGGGCAGCTCGCCGCGCAGGCGCAGGTAGCGCAGGACCACGTCGACGTTGACGTCGGCGCGCACGGTGACCACATCCGGGTTCATCAGGCGGCCGGCGGTGTCCTCCGGGTAGGACAGCACCTGCTCCAGCCGTTCCCGGTTCTCGCGGTCCATCGACTTGAGGACCTCGTCGATCACCGTGTCCGGCAGGTCCTCGACCAGGTCGGCCAGGTCGTCGATGTCCAGGTCCTCGACCGCCGCGACCAGCTCGTCCGGGTCCATGTCGGCGATCAGGCTCTCGCGCACCTCGTCGCCGACGTGCAGCAGCACCTCGCCGTCGTCCTCGGCGTCGACCAGGCCCCACACCACCTCGCGCTTGCCCGGCGGCAGCGATTCCAGCAGGTTGCCGATCTCGGCGGGGGAGAGGGTGTTGACCAGCCGCCGCACCGGGCCGAGCCGGCCGCTGTCCAGCGCGTCGGACAGCAGGCGCAGCTGGCGCGCGGTCTTGTCGTGGCGGACGGCTTCGGCCATGCGCGGCTCCGGGTTGGGGGCGATGCCGCAACGGGAGGCGCGCGGCAGGTCAGGCGTTCATGGCAGGCATTATCCCCCGCGCCCGTCGCGTTTGGATAGGGTCAGGCCGATTCCAGCCAGCGCTCGATGCCGCGCCGGTCGCGCGCCTGCAGCAGGCGCGGGGCGCGTTCCTGCAGCCGTGCCAGGTCGCATTCGCGGATGGTGCGGCGCAGTTCCAGCAGGCCGGCCGGATGCAGGCTGAACTCGCGCAGGCCCAGGGCCAGCAGCAGCGGTGCCAGGCGCGGGTCGCCGGCCATCTCGCCGCACACGGCCACCGGCATGCGGTGCTCGGCGCCGGCGCGCAGCACGTGCGCAAGCAGGCGCAGCACGCCCGGGTGCAGCGGCGAGTACAGGTCGCCGAGGGCGTCGTTGTTGCGGTCCACCGCCAGCAGGTACTGCACCAGGTCGTTGGTGCCCACCGAGAGGAAGTCGACCGCGTCGGCCAGGCCGTGCACGCCGATCGCCGCGGCCGGCACCTCGATCATCGCCCCCAGCGGCGGCACCTCCGCGGCGATGCCGCGGCGGCGCACCGCGGCCACCGCGCGGCGCAGGCGGCGGCGCACGATCAGCATTTCCTCGCGGCAGGAGACCATCGGCACCAGCACCCGCACCGGGCCGTAGGCCGAGGCGCGGACGATGGCGCGCAGCTGGGTGTCGAACACCGCGTCGTACAGCAGCGACAGGCGCACGCCGCGCACGCCCAGCGCCGGGTTGGCCTCGTTGGCCAGGGCCAGGCCGGCGCGGTCGGCCTTGTCCGCGCCCAGGTCCAGCGTGCGGAAGGTGACCGGGCGCCCCCCCATGGCCAGGACCGCGTCGCGGTAGGCCAGGTACTGCTCTTCCTCGCCCGGCGACTCGCGGTCCTGCAGGAACAGGAACTCGGTGCGGTACAGGCCCACGCCGGCCGCGCCGAGCGCGTGGGCGCGGGCCACGTCCTCGCGCGACTCGGCATTGGCGTACAGGGCGATGTCGACCCCGTCGCGGGTGCGGGTGGGCTTGCTGCGCAGCCGCTCCAGGTCGCGCCGCTCGCGCTGTTCGCGCTGCTGCAGCTCGCGGTAGCGGCGCAGGTCGGCGGCGTCCGGGTCCAGCACCAGCTGGCCGCTCTCGCCGTCGACCATCAGCACGTCGCCATCGTTGATCCGCGACAGCGCCTCGGCCGCGCCGACCACCAGCGGCATGTGCAGGCTGCGGGCGAGGATGGCGGTGTGCGACAGCGGGCTGCCGCCGGCGGAGACGATCGCCACCACGCCCTGGGCCTGCAGCTGGGCCAGCTCGGACGGGGCCACGTTCTCGCACACCAGGACCTCGCCGGCGGTGCCGCGCGGCAGCGGGTCGTGCTTGTGCAGGTGGGCGTTGACCCGGCCGATGATGTGGTCCAGGTCGTCCAGGCGGGCCCGCAGGTAGGGGTCGTCCATGGACTGGAACACCGCGGCCAGGCGGTCGCGCTGCACGCGCAGGGCGTAGCCGGCCGAATAGCGTTCCTGCTGGATCAGGGCCTCCAGCGCCTGCACCAGCTCCGGGTCGTCCAGCAGCAGCGCGTGCAGGTCGATGAATTCGATGGCTTCCTTCGACAGCGCGCCCTGCAGCTTCTCGCGCAGGGTGCGCATCTCGGCACGGGTGGCCTCCAAGGCCCCGTGCAGGCGCGCGGCCTCCTCCTTGACCCGCGAGGCCGGCAGCCGCTGCTCGGTCACCTCCAGCGCGTGCGGGAGGCGGACCCGGGCCCGGCCCAGGGCCAGGCCGCGGGAAGCGCCATGCCCGGCGAAGGCCAGCCTCATCCGGGCGTCCCCCTGGACGGGCGCGGCGACGCGTGCTGGCGGCCCGGCCCGCGCATGGCTCAGGCGTCCTCGTCGAACCGGTTCTCGAACAGATCGACCACGGCCTGCATCGCCTCGGCCTCGTCGACCCCGTCGGTGCGCACGGTGACCGGGGTGCCCTGGCCGGCGGCCAGCAGCATCACCCCCATGATGCTCTTGGCGTTGACCTCGCGTCCCTTCGCCTGCAGGGTCACGGCGCAGCGGAAGGGTGCCAGCGCCTGGACCAGCTTGGCGGTGGCCCGGGCATGCAGGCCCAGGCGGTTGGACACGGTGAGTTCACGTTCAAGCATCGTCGATGATCGCTCCATTGCGCGCGCCCGCCGCCGCGGTGGCGGGCAGTTCGTCCAGTCCCTGTTCCGGATAGTTCATGACCCGCAGCAGCATTGGCAGGCTCAGCGCCGAGACCCGACGGACCGGCGTGCCGAGCCTTGCCACCTGGGCGGCGAGGTTGCTGGGGCTGGCGCCGTACAGGTCGGTCAGGACCAGCACGCCGTCGCCCCCGTCGACCCGCCGCAGCGCCGCGGAGGCGGCCGGCAGGAGCTGGTCGGGGTCGGCGTCGAACGGGACCTCGAAGGCTTCCGCCTTCAACGGCAGCTTGCGCAGCAGGGCCGTGGCCACGGCCAGGAGGGCGCTACCGACGCCGGGATGGGTGATCAGGAGGATGCCACATGCCATGGCGGGAAGTTAACAGAGCACCCCGACCGCCGTCGCGCCTTTCCGCGCGGCGGTGCCGCCGGCGGCAGCGGCGGGGGCTCAGTCCTGCTCGCGGTGGTAGGTGGCGACCTCGTTCCAGCCCTGTTCGCGGGCGTGGGCGGCCAGGCGCTCGGCCAGGTACACCGAGCGGTGCTTGCCGCCGGTGCAGCCGAAGGCCACGGTCACGTAGGCGCGGGTGTCGTTGCGCAGGCGCGGCAGCCAGGTGTCCAGGAACTCCGCCACCTGGCGGGCGTAGGCGTCCACCTCCGGCTGGGCATCCAGGTAGTCGCGCACGCGCTGGTCGCGGCCGGTCAGCGGGCGCAGCGCCGGCTCCCAGTGCGGGTTGGGCAGGACCCGGGCATCGAACACGAAGTCCGCCTCCTCCGGCACCCCGCGCTTGTAGGCGAAGGACTCGAACAGCAGGGACAGGCCCGGGCTGTGCTCCAGGGCGAAGCCGGTGATGACCTGGCGCCGCAGCTGGTGCACGTTGAGGTGGCTGGTGTCGATCACCGCGTCGGCCTCGCGCCGCAGCGGGGCGATGATCTGGCGCTCGCGCGCGATCGCCTCCGGCAGCGACAGGCCCAGGCGGCTGAGCGGGTGGCGGCGGCGGGTGTCGGCGTAGCGCCGCAGCAGGATGTGGTCCTCGGCCTCGAAGAACAGCAGGCGCGCGTCCACGCCCAGCGACCCGGCCGCGGCGCGCCACTCGGCCAGGCGGCCGAGGTCGTCCTTGCGGCTGCGCACGTCGATGCCCACGGCCATGCGCTCGGGCAGGCCGTCCTCGCGCACCAGCGAGCCGACGAAGGCCGGCAGCAGCTCCAGCGGCAGGTTGTCGACGCAGTAGTAGTCCAGGTCCTCGAAGGTCTTCAGCGCCACCGACTTGCCCGAGCCGGACAGGCCGCTGACGATCACCAGGGTGGGGCGGGTGGTGGTGGTCATGAGCCGCGGCGCTCCAGCAGGTTGCTGTGCCGGGCGATGAACATCGCCGCCGGGTCGATGCCCTTGGTGCGCAGGATGTGCAGGCGGGTCGCCGCCTCGGTGAGCACGGCCAGGTTGCGGCCGGGCATCACCGGCAGGGTGATCAGCGGCACGTCCAGGTCCAGCACGTGGCGGGTGCCGGAGTCGCCGGTCAGGCGCTCGTAGCCGTGCGGCGAGGGCTCGGTCATCGGCCGGGTCAGGTGCACGATCAGGCGCAGGTACTTGTTCTTCTTGACCGCGGTGTCGCCGAACATCTCGCGCACGTTGAGCACGCCCAGGCCGCGCACCTCCAGCAGGTCCTGCAACAGCTCCGGGCAGGTGCCGTCGAGCACGTCCGGGGCGATCTGGGTGAATTCGGGGGCGTCGTCGGCGACCAGGCGGTGGCCGCGGCTGAGCAGTTCCAGCGCCAGCTCGCTCTTGCCCGAGCCGGCCTCGCCGGTGATCAGCACGCCGATGGAATAGATCTCCATGAACACCCCGTGCAGGGTCACGCGCGGGGCGAGGGTACGGGCCAGGTGGTAGGAGAGGTGGTTGAGCAGCTCGTGGCCGCGCCGCGGCGAGACCCACAGCGGGGTATCGGTCTCCTCGGCGGCCGCGCGCAGGTCCTCGGGGCAGGACTGGTTCTTGCTGATCACCAGCGCCAGCGGCCGGGCCTGGATGATCTTCTCGATGGTTTCCCAGCGCTGGCGCGAGTCCAGCGAGTCGAGCCAGGCCAGTTCCTCGCTGCCGAGGATCTGCACCTTGTTGGGGTAGATGGCATTGAGGTAGCCGGCCAGCGAGGGGCGGCGGGAATTGGTGTCGCCGGAGTCGATCTCGCGGGACCCGCCCTTCTGGCCGGCCAGCCAGCGCAGCGACAACTTGTCCTGCTGCTGCTCGAACAGTTCGCGTGCGGTGATGCTGGCATTCCTCATGCGGCCCGGGTCCTTCTGGCAGGGGTCGCGTGATTGTCGCCCAAACGGGCTCGCGCGTCCCGGCCGGGCGGGTGCCGGCCGGGCGGCGGGGGCGGGTCAGCCGACGTCCGGGAGGACGCGGGGCGCCTGGTAGTCCTGGTTCTTTTCCTTGTGCTTGAGGATCTGGCGGTCCAGCTTGTCCGCCAGCAGGTCGATGGCCGCGTACATGGTCTGGGCCTCGGCCTCGGCGTGCAGGGTACGGCCCGGGACGGAGAGGTCCGCGGCCGCGCGGTGGGAGGGCTTGCGCAGGCCGAGCTGCACGCGGGCGGCGATCGGCTGGTCGAAATGCCGGTCGAGCCGACGCAGCTTCTCCTCCACGTAATCGCGCAGGGCCGGGGTGATCTCCAGCTGCTGGCCGTACGTTTCGATGCGCATCGTGAACCTCCTTTGTGGTTGCCGCTGTGGGCGGCCCCGCACGATGCCGGTCACGCGCCTAGCCGATGCGGACCCGCTCGTGCGACGCCGGAATGTTCATGAGCTCACGATACTTCGCCACCGTGCGCCGCGCCACCGGCACGCCCGACTGCTTGAGCAGGTCGGCCAGCTTGGCGTCGGAAAGCGGCTTGCGCGGGTTCTCGTCGTCGATCAGGCGGCGGATCATGGCCTGGATCGCGGTGCTGGAGGCCTCGCCGCCGCCGTCGGTGTCGATGCCGGAGGCGAAGAACGCCTTCAGCGGCAGGGTGCCGCGCGGGGTGCGCACGTACTTGCGGGCGATGGCGCGGGAGACGGTGGATTCGTGCAGGCCGAGCTCGGCGGCGACCTCGCGCAGGGTCAGCGGACGCAGCGCCTGTTCGCCGAACTCCAGGAACCCGGCCTGCTGGCGCAGCAGGCAGCGCACGACCTTCAGCAGGGTCTCGCCGCGCGCCTCCAGGCTCTTGAGCAGCCAGCGCGCTTCCTGCAGCTGGCCGCGCAGGTAGCCGGCGTCGCTGTCGCCGCAGCGCCGGATCAGCTGTTCGTAGCCGCGGTGGATGGCGACCTTCGGCTGCGCCTGCCGCGACAGCGCCGCCTTCCACACCCCGCGCTGGCGCCAGATGATGCAGTCGGGCACGACGTAGCTGTCGTGTTCCAGTTCGGCCATGCGCTTGCCCGGACGCGGGTCCAGCGAGCGCACCAGCTGCACCGCCTGCTCCACGTCGCACGGCGGCGCGCGCAGTTCCTGGGCCAGGCCCTCGGTGCCGATCTTCGGCAGCCGCTCCAGCGGCGCGGCGACGATGCGCAGGGCCAGGGCGCGGCCGGGGGTGCATTCGGGCAGGACTTCCAGCTGCAGGCGCAGGCACTCGCCAAGGTCGCGCGCGCCCACTCCGGGCGGATCGAAGCGCTGCAGCTGGTGCAGCACGGTGAGGATCTCCTCCTCGCTGGCGCGGGTTTCCGGCAGCAGCGCCTCGGCGATGGACGCCAGCGGTTCGCGCAGGTAGCCGTCCTCGTCCAGGGCGTCGATCAGCATGGCGCCGATGCGGCGGTCGCGCGCCGACAGCGGCGACAGGTGCAGCTGCCACAGCAGGTGGTCGGCCAGGGTCTCGGTCCCGGCCATGCGCTCGGCCGCGTCGTCGCCGTCCTCGTCGTAGCCGCTGCCGGATGCCTGCCAGGCGGGCTCGTCCGGCGCCCAGTCCTCGCCCTCGGGCGGGACATCGTCCGAGGGCGCGGCAGCCGCGCCGTCGCCGTCGCCCGCGGCGACCGGCTCCTGGTAGGCCTCGTCGGCCCACTCCAGCAGGGGATTGGTCTCGATCGCCTCGGCGACCTCGGCCTGCAGCTCCACCGTGGACATCTGCAACAGGCGGATGGCCTGGCGCAGCTGCGGCGTCATGACCAGGCTCTGTCCCAGCGATGTCTGCAGCCGTGCCTTCATGTCCCTGCCAGAAAGGAAGCCTGGGGCTGCCGGGCCAGGGGGTCAGAGGCGGAAGGTGTCCCCGAGGTAGACCCGGCGCACGTCCGGGTTGGCCAGCAGTGCGTCCGGGGCCCCCTGCGCCAGAACGCGTCCCTCGGCGAGGATATACGCACGGTCGCAGATTCCCAAGGTCTCGCGCACGTTGTGGTCGGTGATCAGCACGCCGATGCCGCGGTTCTTGAGGTGGGTGACGATGCGCTGGATCTCGCCGACCGAGATCGGGTCGACGCCGGCGAACGGCTCGTCCAGCAGCATCAGCCGCGGCCTGGCGGCCAGGGCGCGGGCGATCTCGCAGCGCCGGCGCTCGCCGCCGGACAGGCTGGCGCCGAGCTGGTCGGCGACGTGGCCGATCTGCAGCTCGTCCAGCAGCGAGGACAGCTCGGCTTCCAGCGCGTCGCCGTCCTTGAGGTCCTCGCGCAGCTCCAGCACCAGGCGGATGTTGTCGGCCACGGTGAGCTTGCGGAACACCGAGGGTTCCTGCGGCAGGTAGCCCACGCCCAGGCGGGCGCGGGTGTACATCGGCTCGGCGGTGATGTCGCGGCCATCGAGCACGATGCGCCCGGCGTCGGCGGCGACCAGGCCGACGATCATGTAGAAGCAGGTGGTCTTGCCGGCGCCGTTGGGGCCGAGCAGGCCCACCACCTCGCCGGCGTCGAGCGAGAGGCCGAACTCGCGCACCACCTCGCGCTGCTTGTACTTCTTGCGCAGGCCTTCGGCGACGAGCATCAGTTGCCTTCCTTGTTCTGCTGGGCGCGCGGCTGGATCACGGTGCGCACGCGGGTGCCGTCGCCGCCGCTCTGCATCTGGCCGCTGGCCATGTTGTAGACCATGCGCTGGCCGCTGTTGCTGCCGCGCGGGGATTCGACCGTGTAGTTGCCGGTGAGCGTCAGCAGCTCCTTCTTCGGCTCGTAGACGATGCGGTCGGCGCGGGCGTTCATGGTCGCGCCGTCGTCCATCTCCTGGCGCATCGTGGCCTGCTTGCCGGTCAGCACCACCTGCTCGATCTCGCCGCCGCGCTGCACGATCTCGGCGCGCGCGGCGGTGATGTGCAGGGTGCCCTGCACGATCTCGACGTTGCCGGTGAAGACGCAGCGCGAGTCTGCGCTGGCCTGGCTGCAGTCGGAGTTGTCCGAGTCCAGCGTCATCGGCTGGTTGCGGTCCGAGCTCTTGCCCAGGGCGGTGGAGGACAGCGTGGCCAGCGCCAGCACGGCGAGGGCGGCGGTCCGGGACTTAAGGGCGCGCGGAAGGTTCATAGCGAGTCCTGACCTGGGAAAGGAGGCGGTACTGGCGGGTCTTGAGGTTGGCTTCCATGCCGTTGCCGGTCTGCAGCAGGCCGGGGCGGGTGACGCGCACCGGGCGGTCGGTGCGCGCCAGGTCCTGCGCCGGGAGGAATTCCAGCACGTCGGTGCGGAAGCTGCTCGGGGCGGGGCTGGCCGGGTCGCTGTCGCCGGCGACGTTGCCCTCCAGGCGCAGCAGCTCGCCGTCGGCGCTGATCCAGCCACGCTCGGCCGACAGCCGCCACGGCCCGGGCTCGGCGGGGGCCAGGAACAGCGGCTGCTCCAGGTCCATGCTCTCGTCCTCGCGGCGCTGCAGCTCCGGCGACTGCACCCGCACCGACTCCAGCCCGTCCTTGCCGAGGATCACCAGTTCGAAGTCGCGCAGCACGTAGTCCGAGCGCTCGCCGCTGGCGGCCGCCGGCGCCTCGCGCCCGCGCATCTGCCAGGCCGACCAGCCGGTGGCCGCGGCGGCCGCCAGCAGCACCAGGCCCAGGAGCAGGCGCCAGTTCATGCCCGGCGTCCGTCGCGCGAGCCGTGCCCGGCGAGGATCGCCGGCACGTGGCCGTGCGCCGCCAGCAGCACGTCGCAGACCTCGCGCACCGCGCCTTCCCCGGCGCGGCCGCGGGTGCGCCAGTGGACCCGTTCGGCGATCCACGGATGGGCGTTGGCCGGCGCCACGGAGAGGCCGGCCACGCACAGGCAGTCCAGGTCCGGCAGGTCGTCGCCGACGAAGCAGGCCTGTTCGCGCGCCAGGCCGTGGCGGGCCAGCAGTTCGTCCATGCAGGCGAGCTTGTCGGCCACGCCGATGTGGGTTTCCAGGCCGAGGTCGGCGCCGCGCTTCTGCGCCACCAGGCTGGGGCGGGCGGTGATCAGCGCGACGTGGAAACCGAAGCGGCGCAGCTGCACCAGGCCCTGGCCGTCGAGCACGCTGAAGGACTTCATCTCGTTGCCGGCGGCGTCGAAGTACAGGCGGCCGTCGGTGAGGGTGCCGTCCACGTCCAGACACACCAGCCGGACCTGGCGCGCGCGCTCGGCGATTTCCGGGGGGACGAGGGACAGCGGGTCGTAGGCCACGATCGGTTCCGGGGACATGGGGCGGTTAAACCACGCGTGCTCGCAACAGGTCGTGAACATTGAGCGCGCCCACCGGGCGCTGCTCGGCGTCGACCACGATCAGGCCGTTGATGCGGTGGCGCTCCATCAGGTGCGCGGCCTCGGTGGCCATCTGCCCGGCGTCGATCGTGCGCGGGTTGCGGGTCATGACCTCGGCGATCCGCGCCTGGCGGACGTCGATGCCGCGGTCCAGGGCGCGGCGCAGGTCGCCGTCGGTGAAGATCCCGGCCAGGCGTCCGTCGGCGGCGGCGATCGCGGTCATGCCCAGGCGCTTGCGGCTCATCTCCACCAGCGCCTCGGCCACGCTGGCGTCCTCGCCGACGCAGGGCAGTTCCTCGCCGCCGTGCATCACGTCGGTGACGTGCAGCAGCAGGCGCCGGCCGAGGCTGCCGGCCGGGTGCGAACGGGCGAAGTCGTCGGCGGTGAAGCCGCGCGCCTCCAGCAGCGCCACCGCCAGGGCGTCGCCCATGGCCAGCGAGGCGGTGGTGGAGGACGTCGGGGCCAGGTGCAGCGGGCAGGCCTCGGCCGGCACGCCCACGTCCAGGTGGATGTCGGCCTCGCGCGCCAGGGTGGACTGCGGGCGACCGGTCATCGCGATCACCTTGTTGCCCTGGCGGCGCAGGGCCGGCAGCAGCATCAGCACCTCGTCCGACTCGCCGGAATAGGACAGCGCCAGCACGATGTCCGCGTCGGTGATCATGCCCAGATCGCCATGCCCGGCCTCGCCGGGGTGGACGAAGAACGCCGGGGTGCCGGTGGAGGCGAGGGTGGCGGCGATCTTGCGCGCCACGTGCCCGGACTTGCCCATGCCGGTGCAGACCAGGCGCCCGCGCGAGGCCAGGATCAGCCGGCAGGCGCGGGCGAAGTCCTCGCCGACCCGCTGCCCGACCGCTTCCAGGGCCTGGGCTTCGACCTGGAACACGCGCCTGCCGGCGGCGGCCAGCTGCGCGGGTTCGGCGGATGACTCGGCGGCTGCGCTCATGTATCGGCCCGGGAGCGGCCCGGATTCGCTAGACTAGGGTGCTTCATTCTAGGCCAACAGCTTCATGGACGCCGACACCATCGCCCGCCTGATCGAGCAAGGCCTGCCCGGTGCCAAAGCCCACGTGCAGGGCGACGATGGCGTGCACTTCGAGGCGACCGTGGTCTGCGAGGCCTTCCGCGGCAAACTGCCGCTGGCCCGCCACCGGATGGTCTACGCGACCCTGGGCGACCTGATGGGCGGGGCGATCCACGCCCTGTCGCTCCGGACCGTGACCCCCGACGAGGCCGCCTGAGGCGCGCCGCATGGCGCCGTTTCCCACCGTTTCCCCCGTACCCGGGTTCCCATGCAGAAGATCGTAGTCAGCGGCGGCGCGCCGCTCCGCGGCGAAGTCGCCATCTCCGGCGCCAAGAACGCCGTCCTGCCCATCCTGTGCGCGACCCTGCTGGCCGACGCTCCGGTGGCGATTGCCAACGTCCCCCACCTGCACGACGTGATGACCACGCTCAAGCTGCTGGGCGAGCTGGGCGCGAGCGTGGACTACAAGCAGGGCGAGCTGGCGCGCAGCTTGGTGGTCGACCCGCGCACGGTGCGCAACCACGTGGCCCCCTACGACCTGGTCAAGACCATGCGCGCCTCGATCCTGGTGCTGGGCCCGCTGCTGGCGCGCCATGGCGCGGCCGAGGTGGCGCTGCCGGGCGGTTGCGCGATCGGCTCGCGCCCGGTGGACCAGCACATCCGCGGGCTGCAGGCACTGGGCGCGGAAATCAGCGTCGAGAACGGCTACATCAAGGCCCGCGCCGGGCGCCTGAAGGGCGCGCGCTTCGTGTTCGAGATGGTCACCGTCACCGGCACCGAGAACGTGATGGCCGCCGCCACCCTGGCCGAGGGCACCACGGTGCTGGAGAACGCGGCGATGGAGCCGGAGGTGGTCGACCTGGCCGATTGCCTCAACGCGCTCGGCGCGCGGATCGAGGGCGCGGGCACCGCGCGGATCACCATCCACGGCGTGGAGCGCCTGGGCGGCGGCCGCCACGTGGTGCTGCCCGACCGGATCGAGACCGGCACCTTCCTGGTGGCCGCAGCCATGACCGGCGGCCGGGTGACCGCGCGCAACGCGCGGCCGGATACCCTGGAAGCGGTGCTGGACAAGCTCCGCGAGGCCGGCGCCACGGTCGCCACCACCGCGGACAGCATCACCGTGGACATGGAGGGCCGGCGCCCGCGCGCGGTCAGCCTGACCACCGCGCCGTACCCGGCGTTCCCGACCGACATGCAGGCGCAATTCATGGCGCTCAACTGCGTGGCCGAGGGCGTGGGCGTGATCAGCGAGACGATCTTCGAGAACCGCTTCATGCACGTCAACGAACTGCTGCGGCTGGGCGCGGACATCCAGATCGACGGGCATACCGCGGTGGTGCGCGGCGTGCCGCGCCTCAGCGGCGCTCCGGTGATGGCCACCGACCTGCGCGCCTCGGCCTGCCTGGTGCTGGCCGGCCTGGTGGCGCAGGGCGAAACCACCATCGACCGCATCTACCACCTGGACCGCGGCTACGAGAACATCGAGGCCAAGCTCGGCGCGCTGGGCGCCAGCATCCGCCGCATCGACGCGCGGCAAGGGGAGGGCTGAATGCTGCTGCGAGGACGCATGACCACCCGCCGCAAGGTCCTGCTGGGCCTGCTGGCGGCGATGCTGGTGCTGATCGGCGTGGCCGGCTGGCTGGGCATGGCCGCCACCCGCGGGGTCGAGACCTCCGACATGGACTGGAACGGCGATGGCGTGGTCGACCGCGGCGAGATCCTGCAGTCGTTCTACGCGGTGACCGCCGAACGCAGCAGCGAGGGTAACCGCGAATGCACCACCTTCCGCTGGTTCCGCAGCGGCGAGGTGATCCGGGTGCAGTGCCAGACGGTGTTCAAGGCCGAGGAGTGAACCGGCCAGGGCGCCGCGCTCAGCGCAGCGCCTTGAGGGTCAGGTCGATGGTGTCCTGGCCGTTCTCGCGCTGCAGGATGCGCGCCGGCACCGGCATTTCCGCCACGATCCAGGCGATCGTCTCGCGCTTGTCGTCGCGGCGCACCACCTTGGTGGCCTGGCGCGGCTTGCCGGCGACGGTGATCTGCTCCTTGCCGGCCACCTCGTAGCGCAGCGGCTTGGCCCGGCCCTCGTCGACCAGGCGGTAGGACAGCGGCTTGCCCGCGGCCAGATCGCGGGCCACGGCCAGGTTGATCAGCAGCGCGTCCATGTCGCCGGGCTGCAGCTTCACCGGGCCGCGGCGCTCGGGCTTGACGTCGCCGCTCCAGGTGGCCTGGCCGGCCTTCCAGTCGTAGTTGGCCTGCACCGACTTGCGCTTGATCAGCGCCACCGAGCTGTCGCTGCTGCTCAGCGGACGCAGGGTGCCCTGGTGCTCGTCGAACACGGTGACCTGGCTCAGGTCGGCGACCTGGTTGCGGATGCGCAGGCTGTACTTCCAGCGGTCGCCGGACTCGCGCACCAGGGTCATGGTGCCATCGGCGCGCATGCCCATGTAGCTGGCGGTGTAGTCGGCGGTGAACGGCTCCATCGCCAGCGCCGGCACGGCGGCGGCGAGCAGGCCCAGCAGCAGCGGGAGGCGGATCAGGGGGCGGGTCCGGTTCATCTCAGGCTCCTCGGTACTCGATCAGGCGCAGGTCGACCTCGTCCTCGCCGTCCTCGCGTTGCAGGATGCGGATCGGGGTGGGCACGCCGTCGGCGACCCAGACCAGGGTCTGGTCGCCGTCGCGGTCGCGGCGTTCGACCCGCAAGGCCTCGTAGCTCATGTCGCCCACGGCCAGCGTCTCCGGCGTCTGCCCGACATGATAGACGTGCCCGCGCACGCGGCCGCCGTCGACGAAGCGGTATTCCAGCACCGCGCCGGGGCGGGCGTCGCGCATCAGCGCCAGGTTGATCAGCAGGGCGCTCATGTCCCCCGGCTGCAGCGGCACCGGGCGCCGGCGCTCGCGGCTGATGTCGCCGCTCCAGCGCGCCTGCATCGCGCCCCAGTCGTAGCTGCCGCTGACCTGCTTGCCGAACAGCACCGCGCGCCGCTCGGTGTTCTGGCCCAGGGGGCGGTAGTGGCCGTCGTGCTCGTCGAACAGTGTGCTCTGGTGGATGTTCAGCCGCGCCAGGCTGGCCACGCCGCGCTCGGCGCGCAGGTCCAGCTCGATCGTCCAGTGCCGCGGGTCCTGGCGCACCAGGCGCATGGTGGCGCTGCCGGCGGGGCGGCCGCGGTACCAAGCCTCGTAGGTGGCCTGGAACGGTTCCAGCACGCGTGGCGCCGGCGGCAGCGCGGGCAGGCCGGGCGGCGCCGCTTCCTGCGCACGGGCGGGTTGCGCCTGGAGGGCGCTGGCGGTCAGCAGCAGGAGGGAGGCGAGGATGGGGCGCATGCGGCTCGGGCAGGGGGACGACGGGGAAGCATGCCCGCGCGCCGGTGTCAGGCGCGTGATTCCGGCTTCAGGGTGCCCGCGGAATCTAGTTGCAGCGGTTTAAACAGGCACTGACCGTCGACCCAGACCCGTGCATCGCGTTCAGCCAGGCGTCCGGCCACCGCCAGCCCGAGCACCGCGGTGACCAGCCGGTGTTCGTGCGGCAGCAGGCGCGCGGCCAGGGTGTCGGGTGTGTCGCCGGGCATCACCAGGATGCGCACCTGGGCCACCACCGCGCCGGCGTCCAGTTCCGGGACCACGAAGTGCACGCTGGCGCCGTGTTCGGCGTCGCCGGCCTCCAGCGCCCGCGCATGGGTGTGCAGGCCCTTGTACAGCGGCAGCAGCGAGGGGTGGACGTTGAGCAGGCGGCCTTCGAAGCGGCGCACGAAGGCATCGCCGAGGATGCGCATGTAGCCGGCGCAGAAGATCCAGTCCGGGCGGCAGGCGGCCACCGCCTCGGCCAGGTCGGCGTCGAACGCGGCGCGGTCGGGATAGGCGCGGGCCTTGCGGCTCCAGCGCAGCTCCGGCGCGACCTTGGCCAGCGCCGGCGCCTCCGGGCGGTCGGAGAACACCCCGACCACCTCGGCGTCGAGGCGGCCTTCGTCGATCGCGTCCAGCACCGCCTGCAGGTTGCTGCCGCGGCCGGAGACCAGTACCGCCAGCCGCGGCTGGCGCCCGCCGGTAGGGGCCATGGGTGCCTCAGGCGATGCGCACGCGCCCGTCGCCGCCGGCGCGCGCGACCACCCGGCCGATGGCGCGGTGCGCCAGGCCCTGGGCGTCGAGCGCGGCGCCGATCGCGGCCAGCGCGTCCTGCGGCACCACCAGCACGAAGCCGATGCCGCAGTTGAAGGTGCGCCACATTTCCTCGTCGGCCACCGCGCCTTCGCGCTGCAGCCAGGCGAACACCGGCGGCAGGACGATGGCCTGCGCCTCGATGTCCAGGCCCAGGCCCTCGGGGATGACGCGAATGATGTTCTCGGTCAGGCCGCCGCCGGTGATGTGGGCCATGGCGTGGATCGCCTCGCCGTGTTCGCGCAGCAGGGCCAGCACCGGCTTCACGTACAGCCGGGTCGGGGCCATCAGCGCGTCGACCAGCTTGCTGCCGTCCTCCAGGACCAGCTCGGCCGGGCGGCCGGCGCGGTCGTAGATGCGGCGGATCAGCGAATAGCCGTTGGAGTGCGGGCCGGAGGAGGCGATGCCCAGCAGCACGTCGCCCTCGCGCACGCGGGAGCCGTCCAGCAGCTGCGACTTCTCCACCGCGCCCACGGCGAAGCCGGCCAGGTCGTACTCGCCCGGCGGGTACATGTCCGGCATCTCGGCGGTCTCGCCGCCGATCAGGGCGCAGCCGGACTCCTCGCAGCCGCGGGCGATGCCGCCGACCACCGCGACCGTGGTGTCCACGTCGAGCTTGCCGGTGGCGAAGTAGTCCAGGAAGAACAGCGGCTCGGCGCCCTGGACCAGGATGTCGTTGACGCACATCGCGACCAGGTCGATGCCGATGGTGTCGTGGCGGCCCAGCTGCTGGGCCAGCTTGAGCTTGGTGCCGACGCCGTCGGTGCCGGAGACCAGCACCGGCTCGCGGTACTTGCCGGACAGGTCGAACAGGGCGCCGAACCCGCCCAGGCCGCCCATCACCTCTGGGCGGAAGCTGCGCCGCACCAGCGGTTTGATCCGCTCCACGACCTCGTTGCCGGCGTCGATGTCCACGCCCGCGTCGCGGTAGGTCAGGGGAGTGGGCGTAGGAGTCTGGCTCACGTCAGGGCCTGCGGCAGCTGCGGGGAAGGGCCGCGATTCTAGCAGCCGCGCCGCGGCCGGGGACGCCCGGCGTCCCGCCTTCGCGCTGCGTCGATTGGCGCGGGCATGCGGTTCGGGCAACAATTCCCCGGTATTCCCCGTCCATCGAGGATCCCCATGCCCGTCCGCCGCGGCCTGACCCTGTTCCTGGCGCTGCTGCTGTGCCTGCCCTTCGCGCCGGCAGCGGCCCAGGACGGGCTGCGTACCGAAGGCGAGGTGGCGGCCGCGCAGGGCCTGTACGCGGCCGAGGTGCAGGTCGGCAGCCAGGCCGATTCGGCGCGCGCGGCCGGTTTCGCCCGTGCCCTGGCCCAGGTGCTGTCCAAGCTCTCCGGCGACCCTGCGGTGGCCAACCGCCCCGGCGTGGCGCAGGAGCTGCGCAACGCCGACGCCTACGTGGAGAGCTACGACTACCGCCAGGACCAGAGCACCTCGCCCGGCGGCGCGCCCACCTTCCGCACCATGCTGGTGGTGCGCTTCCACCCGGAACTGGTCGACGGCCTGGTCTCGGCGCTGGGCCTGCCGGTGTGGGCGCAGCCGCGGCCCAAGCCGGTGGTGTGGCTGGCGATCGACGACGGCAGCGGCCCGCGCCTGCTGGGCACCGGCCAGGTCAATGCCGCGCGTCCGCTGCTGGAGCGCGCGGTCGAGCGTGGCTACCGCCTCGGCCTGCCGTCCGGCGGCGCCGCCGAGCAGGCGGTGGTCGGCGCGATCTGGCGCGGCGACACCGCCGCCGTGGCCCGCGCCTCGGCCCGCTACAGCCCGCCGATGCAGCTGATCGGCAAGATGCACCGCAGCGGTAACGGCTGGGCCACCGACTGGACCTTCGTCGACGCCGGGCGGGTGCTGGCCACCCGCACGGTCAACGAATCCGACCCGCGGCGCGCGCTGTCCAGCGGCGCCGACGTGGCCGCCGACGCGCTGATCCAGCGCTACGCCAAGGTCCCGGTGTCCGAGCCGGCCGGCACCTACCGGGTCGTGGTCACCGGGCTGCACGGGGCCGAGGACTACCTGCAGGTCTCGGCCTTGCTGCAGCGGCTGCCGGTGGTGCGCCGGATCGCGCCGGTGCGCGCCAGCGGCGACCGCGTGGAGTTCGACCTCGACCTGCTCACCGGCCTGTCCGGGTTCGACCGCATGCTCGGCCAGAACGCGCCGGTGGAGCCGGTGGAGGGCGTGCCCGGGGAGTACCGCATCCGATGAGCCGGCCGATGGACGGGCAAGCGGAGATCGCGCGCTTCCTGCAGCAGCTCAAGTGGATCGTGCTGGGGCTGGTCGGCCTGTGGGTCGTCTGGCTGCTGGCGCCGATCCTGACCCCGTTCGTGTTCGGCGCGCTGCTGGGGTGGATGGGCGACCCGCTGGTCGACCGCCTCGAGCGCGCCGGGCGCTCGCGCAACGTGGCCGTGGCCCTGGTGTTCGGGCTGATGACCCTGCTGCTGGTGCTGGCCCTGCTGATCCTGGTGCCGATGCTCGAACGCCAGGTGCGCACCCTGGTGGAGTCGCTGCCGGCCTACCGCGACTGGTTCGTGCAGACCGCGGTGCCGTGGCTGGAGGCGCGCACCGGGCTGGAACTGATGGTGTGGCTGGATCCGGAGCGGCTGGTCCAATGGGTGCGCGAGCACTGGCAGCAGGCCGGTGGCTTCGCCACCGCGGTGTTCGGCTACATCTCCCGCTCCGGCTTCGCGATGGTGGCCTGGGTGGTGAACCTGGTGCTGCTGCCGATCCTGACCTACTACTTCCTGCGCGACTGGGACCTGCTGGTGGAGCGGGTCGCGGCCCTGGTCCCGCGCGACCACCTGGATACGGTCACCCGCCTGGCGCGCGAGTCCAACGACGTGCTCGCCGCGTTCCTGCGCGGGCAGTTCGTGGTGATGCTGGCGCTGGGGGCGATCTACGCGATCGGCCTGCAGCTGTCCGGGCTCAAGCTGGGCTTGCTGATTGGCATGGTCGCCGGCCTGATCAGCTTCATTCCTTACCTGGGCGCGACCACCGGCATCGTCCTGGCGGTGGTGGCGGCGCTGGTCCAGGCCCAGGGCCTGGATACCCGGCTGTTGGTGCTGGTGGGCGTGGTGTTCACCGTCGGCCAGCTGCTGGAGAGCTATGTGCTGACCCCGCGCATCGTCGGCGACAAGATCGGCCTGCATCCGGTGGCGGTGATCTTCGCGGTGATGGCCGGCGGCCAGCTGTTCGGGTTCCTCGGCATGCTGATCGCGCTGCCGGCGGCGGCGGTGATCAACGTGCTGCTGCGCTTCGCCGCCGAGCGCTACCGCCAGAGCGGGCTGTACATGGGCGGCCAGGGCTCGCCCTCGATCGTGCTCGGTCCCTTCCCGGAACGCGCGCCGGAACCGCCGCAACAGCCGCCCGCGCGCGGCCAGGGCCCGGAGGCGTGAGCGTTCCCCCCGGCAAGGCCGGCACCCCGCAACTGCCGCTGGCGCTGCGTTACCCGCCCGAGCAGCGCCTGGAGAGCTACATCGGCGCCCCGGCCGGCGCGCTGGAACAGCTGCGCGACCTGGCGCGGCTGCCCGGCGCGGACTGGATCTACCTGGAGGGCGCCAGCGGCGCCGGCAAGACCCACCTGGGCCTGGGCGTGTGCGCCGAGGCCGAGGGTGCCGGCCGGCGCGCGGCCTACCTGCCGCTGCGCGCCGCGCGCGGCCGCCTGCGCGAGGCGCTGGAGGCGCAGGAGGCCGACGTGGTCGCGCTGGACGGGCTGGAGGCCATCGCCGGCGACCGCGAGGACGAGGTCGCGCTGTTCGATTTCCACAACCGCATGCGCGCCGCCGGTACTTCCGTGCTGTACCTGGCCACCGCCGCGCCGCAGGCGCTGCCGCTGGTGCTGCCGGACCTGCGCTCGCGCCTGGGCCAGTGCACCCGCATCGCCCTGCATACGCTGGACGACGAGGGCCGCCGCGCGGTGCTGCGCGACCGCGCCCGCCGACGCGGGCTGGTGCTGGAGGAAGCGGCGATCGATTGGCTGCTGACCCGCACCGGGCGCGACATGGGCCACTTGCTGGGCCTGCTGGAGCGCATCGACCGGGCCTCGCTGGCGGCGCAGCGGCGGGTGACGGTGCCGTTCCTGCGCGGCCTGCTCGACGCCGGCTGAGCCGGCGCCGTCCCCGTATCCGGGTGTCCGGGGTCCTGCGGCCGCGCTCAGTCCGCGCGCAGGGCCTGGTCCAGTGCTGCCAGCCGCTCCGGAGTGCCGACATCGGTCCAGCGGCCGAGGTGGTGCTCGCCGCTGGCGCGCCCGGCGGCCATGGCCCGGCGCAGCAGCGGCGCCAGCCTGAAGCGCGGCGGGTTGCCGGGATCGCCGTCCACGGTCGCGCGCCAGCCGGCCAGCAGCGAAGGGCGGTAGACGCCGATGCCGGAGAAGGTCAGCCTGGCGCCGCCATCGGCATGCACGCGGCCGTCGTCGTCCAGCACGAAGTCGCCGCCGGGGTGGTGCCGGGGGTTGTCGACCAGCACCAGGTGGGCGTCGCCGCGCGGCTGGCGCGGCAGCCGGGCGAAGTCGTAGTCGGTCCAGATGTCGCCGTTGACCGCGATGAACGGGCCGTCGCCAAGCAGCGGCAGGGCATGCAGCATGCCGCCGCCGGTTTCCAGCGGTTCCGGGCCCTCGTAGCTGTAATGCAGGCGCAGGCCCCAGCGGCTGCCGTCGCCGAGCATCCCGGGGAACCGCTCGGCCAGCCAGGAGGTGTTGACCACCACCTCGTCCACGCCCAGCGCGGCCAGCTTCTCCAGGTGCCAGGCCAGCAGCGGCTTGCCGCCGGCCTCCAGCAGCGGCTTGGGCGTGTGCAGGGTCAGCGGGCGCATGCGTTCGCCCAGGCCCGCCGCGAAGACCAGCGCCTTCATGCGGCCACCTCTGCCATCGCCGGGCGGATGCGGGCATCGAGCAGGCGCTGCAGTGGCTGCAGCTGCGGGTGCCGCGGCAGCACCTCGTCCAGGTAGGCGATGAAGCGCGGCGCGTCGACCAGGTACCTGGTCTTGCCGTCGCGGTGGTGCAGGCGGGCGAAGATGCCGAGGATCTTCAGGTGCCGCTGCACGCCCAGCCAGTCGGCGTCGCGCAGGAACACCGGCAGCGGCGGCACCGGCAGCCCGGCCGCGGCGGCGCGCCCGTGGTAGCGCGCCAGCCAGCCATCGACCCGTTCCAGCGGCCAGGACAGGAAGGCGTCCTTGAACAGGCTCACCGGGTCGTAGGCGATCGGGCCGACCACGCAGTCCTGGAAATCCAGCACCGCCGGGCCGGGCTCGACCGGCATGAGGTTGCGCGGCATGAAGTCGCGGTGCACGACAACCCGCGCCTGGGCCAGGGCGTTGTCCATCAACCGGCGCTGCACCAGCTGCAGCTCCTCGGCCTCGCCGCAATCCAGCTCGATGCCCAGGTGGGTGCGCAGGAACCAGTCCTCGAACAGGCCCGCGTCGCGCTGCAGCAGGGCCTCGCCGAACACGCCCATCGCCGGCGGCGGGGCGATCGCCTGCAGCTTCAGCAGCTGGCCGACGGCGGCGTCGAACCAGGCATCGGCGTTGCCGTCGTCGATGACCTGGGCCAGGGTCGGGCCGCCCAGGTCCTCCAGCAGCAGGAAGCCCTGCTCGACGTCGCGCGCCAGCACCTGCGGCACGCGCACGCCGCCGGCTTCCAGCAGGTCGCGCATGGCCAGCCATGGACGCACGTCCTCCAGCCCCGGCGGCGAGTCCATCACGATCCGCGAAGCACCGGCGCCGTGGCTGCGCCAGTAGCTGCGGAAGCCGGCGTCGGTGGAGGCACGCTCGAGGGTGGCGGCCGGATCGCCGAGGGCGGCGCGCGCCCAGGCCAGGCGCTGCAGCTCGCGTTGGGAAGCGGTTTGCGGGTTCATGCGTGGGTGTCGGCGGGGATCGGCACAGGGTAATCGCCGCGCGCGTCCGCGGCGAGGCGCCGGCGCCGCAAACGCGAAGCGCCGGGGATTGCCCGGCGCTTCGCGTCATGCAGCTTGCCTTCGGATCAGCAGCAGCCGTGGCCGCCGTGCTACTCGCCGCCGGCCACCGCGCCGACGCCGGTGGTCTGGCCGCGCAGGCTGGCGCGGTAGTGCTCGGCGATCACGTGCGACACGCACTGGGTCACGCGCTTGCCCATGGGGATGTGCAGGAACTCGTTCGGGCCGTGGGCGTTGGAGTGCGGGCCCAGCACGCCAGTGATCATGAACTGCGCGCCGGGGAACTTCTCGCCGAGCATGCCCATGAACGGGATCGAGCCGCCTTCGCCCATGTACATGGCCGGCTTGCCGAACGCGGCCTGCGAGGCCGATTCGATCGCCTCGGTCAGCCACGGCGACTGCGCCGGGGCGTTCCAGCCGGTGGAGGCCTTCTCCAGCTCCAGCTCGACGTGGGCGCCGTTCGGCGGATCCTTCAGCAGCACCTCCTTGAGCAGCTCGCCGGCCTTCTTGCCGTCCAGGGTCGGCGGCAGGCGCAGCGACAGTTTCACCGCGGTGTACGGGCGCAGCACGTTGCCGGCCGAGGCCAGCGGCGGCATGCCGTCCACGCCGGTGACCGACAGCGCCGGGCGCCAGGTGCGGTTGAGCACCAGCTCCGCCGGGTCGTCGGACATGGCGCTCATGCCCTTGAGGAAGGGGAACTTGCTGAAGACCTCGTCGCGCAGGGTCTCGGCGACCTTGCGCGCCTGCTCCACGCGCTCGGCCGGGACCTCCACGTGCAGGCCCTCGAGGATGATGCGGCCGGTGTCCTCGTCCTCGATCCGCGACAGCAGCTGGCGCAGCAGGCGGAAGCTGGAGGGCACCACGCCGGAGGCGTCGCCGGAGTGCACGCCTTCGCTGAGCACCTTGACCGTCAGGTTGCCGCCGGCCAGGCCGCGCAGCGAGGTGGTGCACCACAGCTGCTCGTAGTTGCCGCAGCCCGAATCCAGGCACACCACCAGCGAGGGCTTGCCGATGCGCGCGGCCAGGTGGTCGACGTAGGCCGGCAGGTCGTAGCTGCCGGACTCCTCGCAGGCCTCGATCAGCAGCACGCAGCGCGCGTGCGGGATGTTCTGCTCGCGCAGGGCCAGGATCGCCGCCAGCGAGCCGAAGATCGCGTAGCCGTCGTCGGCGCCGCCGCGGCCGTAGAGCTTGTCGCCGCGCAGCACCGGCTTCCACGGACCCAGGTCCGGATCCCAGCCGGTCATCTCCGGCTGCTTGTCCAGGTGGCCGTACAGCAGCACGGTGTCGTCGCCCGACTCGGGGCCGGTGGCCGGCACTTCCACGTAGATCAGCGGGGTGCGGCCTTCCAGCTCGACCACTTCCACCTGCAGGCCGGGGATCGGCTGGGCGCGCGCCCAGGACTCCATCAGCTTCACCGCCGCGTCCATGTGGCCGTTGGCCTTCCAGTCCTTGTCGAACATCGGCGACTTGTTGGGGATGCGGATGTACTCGACCAGCTGCGGGACGATGTCGTCGTCCCACTTGGCGCCGATGAAACGCGCTGCGGCGGCGGGGTCGAGGCGTGCGATGTCCATGGAAACTCCGGGAAAAATTGGATGGCGCCATTCTACGCCCCGGCGTGGGGCGGGGATTTCCTACAGATGAATGCAGCATTCCCGGTCAACGCAATGCGCTGCGCGGCGATGGCGGCCGCCCACGGCCCGGTCCAGACTGCGGCTACCGGGAACCGGCCGGCAGGACGCCAGCCCCCGGGTGCCATCCAACCGCTACAAGGGAGTGTCGCCATGAAGTTCCTTTCCCATCCGCGTCCGCTGCTGCTGACGCTGCTGCTGATGGTGGCCGCGGTGTTCACCGCCTCGGCCGCCGACAAGGTCGACATCAACACCGCCTCGGCCGCGCAGCTGGAGGCCGTGCTGGTCGGCATCGGCCCGTCCAAGGCCGAGGCCATCGTCGCCCATCGCAAGGCCAATGGTCCGTTCAAGAGCGTGGACGAGCTGGCCCTGGTCAAGGGCATTGGCCTGAAGACGATCGAGCGCAACCGCGACCTGATCACCGTCGGCGCGCCGGCGAAGGCGGCCACCGCTCCGGCCAGGCCCGCCGCGGCCCCGGCTGCAGGCAAGGCACCGGAGCAGGCGCCGGCGAACCCGGCGGTGGCGCGACGCTGAGCACGCCTGCGCCGTGGCGCGGCGCAGGTGTCCGATGTCCGGGCGTCGCAGGGAGGCGCCGTCCGGAAACTGCACGCCAGGCAAGGCGTCAGTGCAGTTGGCCGTCCGCGCCGCACAGGGAGGTGCGGCCGGGCGGCATCTTTTCGCTTGCCTTGTCCGGTGGGGAAGCACCGCCGGGCTGCGATCCGCTGCCATGCGCAGCCGGTGCTGCGGCACAATCGGCGCATGCCCGATTTCGGTCCCGCCAGGCACCTGCCGGCCCACGAGTACGTCCGCGAGCGCTGGCACAACGGCGCCGGCTGGACCCGCCGCATCCTGCGCCTGCCGGCGGAGGGCAACTGGGACCTGAGCCTGTCGATTGCCGATATCGAGGAGGCAGCGGCGTATTCGTCCCTGCCGGGCGTGGAGCGCGAGCAGGTGCTGCTGTCCGGCGACGGGCTGCGCCTGGAATTCGCCGATGGCGGGCAGGCGACCCTGCTGCCGCCGCACCAGCGGTTGCGCTTTGCCGGCGACCGGGCCGTCACCGGGATCCCGCTGGATGGCCCACCCGTGCGCGCCTTCAACGCGATGTGGCGCCCGGACGTGCTGGAGGTGGACCTGCTGCACCGGCCGCTGGTGGGCGGCATGTTCTGCTTCTGCGATGCCGCCACCGCCTGGGCCGTGTACCTGCTGGGCGGGCGGGCGCGGGTGGGCGCGGACGGCGTGGAGTTCGACCTGGAAACCGGCGACAGCGCCTGGCTGGCCGCGCCCGCGCGGCAGCGCTTCCTGCTGGACGGGGCTGGCGAGGCCTTGCTGCTGCGCGTGCGCCGGGCCGGGGCCGCGGCGGCGGCTCAGTAGACGTCGCGGCGGTAGCGTCCCTGCTCGCGCAGGGCGTCGCGCCGTTCCGCGCCCAGGATCGTGGCCAGGGCCGTGTCCACGGCGGGGGCCATGGTGCCGGCACTGCCGCAGACCAGGATGGTCGCGCCCGCGTCCACCCAGGCGGCCAGTTCGGCGGCTGCGGCGCGCAGGCGGTCCTGCACATAGGCGCGGTCGCCCTCGCGGGAGAAGGCCAGGTCCATCCGTTCCAGCCAGCCCGCCTCCTGCCAGCGGCGCAGCTCGTCGCCGAAGAACAGGTCGCAGGCCGCGTTGCGTTCGCCGAACAGCAGCCAGTTGCGGCGCGCGCCGGCGGCGATGCGCGCGGCCAGGTGCGCACGCAGGCCGGCGATGCCGGTGCCATTGCCGACCAGCACCAGCGGGCGGTCCGCGGCCGGCGGGTGGAAGCCGGGGTTGCTGCGCAAGCGCAGGTCCACGGTCCCGCCCACGGGGACGTGGCGGCACAGCCAGCCGCTGCCCAGGCCGGGCGTCCCGTCCTGGCGGTACATCTCGCGCACCAGCAGCTGCAGCCGGCCCTCGGCCGGGATCGAGGCGATCGAGTATTCGCGGTGCGGGAGGCGCTGCAGGCGCGCGGCCAGGGCCTGCGGGGCCAGCCCGCGCACGCCGTCCGGATCGGGCAGCACGCTGCGCGCAAGCAGGCCGGCAAGCGGCTGCGGACCATCGCCGGCGTCCACCTGCGCGGTGCCATCCAGGCCCGTGGCCGCCAGCCACGCGGCAACCTGCTGTGGCGGATGGCCGGGGCCGATCTCGGCGATGTCGCCGGGCTGCCAGGCCGGCAGCGCGCCGGAGGCCGGCTGCAGCGACAGCGCATGCACCGGGCCGCCCTGGCTGCCGGGGTTGAGCAGCTGGCGCGCGGCCAGGCGCCACGGGTGGTAGGCCGGTGCGCTCCAGTCCGCGGCCGCGGCATCGCCGCCGATGCGCGCCACCTCGTACTGCCAGCGGCGCAGCGCGGCCTCGTCGGCGTTGTCCACCTCCACCCGGTCGAACAGCGGGCGCGCGCCGCGGTCGCGCAGCCACGCGTCCAGCTGGCGGCCGAAGCCGCAGAACGCGGCGTAGTTGCGGTCGCCCAGGGCCAGCAGCGCGTATTCCAGGTGGGCCAGGTCGCGGTCGTCCATCCGCCGCAGGAAACCCAGGGCATGGTCGGGCGGATCGCCCTCGCCGGTGGTGCTGGCCACGAACAGGGCACGGCGGGTCGCGGCCAGTCGCGTGGCGTCGACCTGGTCCAGGGGCAGCACCACCACTTCGCGACCGCCCGCGCGCAGCATCGCGGCGCTGCGCTCGGCCAGCGCGGAGGCAAAACCCGTCTGGCTGGCCCAGGCCACCAGCACCGCATCGCCGCCGGTGGAGGCCGCGCTCGCCGGCGCCGCGGACCTGCCGTTGCGCAGGCAAAGCGCGGTGGCCAGCAGCCAGGCGGCGGCGATGGCGGCCGCCAGCCAGCGGCGGTGCGCGGACGGCGCGGCCGGCCACCAGTCGTCGCCATGCAGCGGCAGCAGCAGGCACGCGCCGAGCAGCAACAGGGCCAGCAGCGCCAGCTGGCCGAACAGCGCGGTGCGGCTGGAGCCGGAGGCGGGATTCATGCGGCCAGGTGGCGGCGGAATGCCGGGGTCATCGTTTCCACCGGGCCGGTGGGGGTGCGGCTGACGAAGCGCGCGGCCAGGCCATGCTCCCCGGCGAAGTGCAGTCCGGCCTCGGCGCCCATCACGGTCAGCGCGGTGGCCCAGGCATCGGCGTACATGGCGTCGGCGGCCACCACGGTGACCGCGGCCGCGGCCTGGTGCACCGGCGCGCCGCTGCGCGGGTCGAAGGTGTGGGAATAGCGCTGGCCGGCGTGCTCGAAGTGGTGCCAGCGATCGCCGGAGGTGGCCACTGCCGCGTCCTCCAGCGCCAGCACCCGCGGCGGCAGCTGCGCCACCGGGGTCTCCAGGTCGGGTTCGGCTTCCACCAGCACCTGCCAGGCGTTGCCGTCGGGCTTGCGGCCGTAGGCGCGGATCTCGCCGCCGACTTCCACCAGGGCCGCGGCCACGCCGCCGGCACGCAGGCGCTCGGCCGCCAGGTCGGCACCGAAGCCCTTGGCGATGGCGGAGAAGTCCAGGGCCAGGCCGCCAGGCTGCAGCAGCTCGCGGCCGCCGGCGCGGCGTTGCAGCCGCTGCCAGCCGGTGCGCGCACGGGTTTCGGCCAGCAGCTGCGGCGGTGGCACCCGCGGCGGCCGCCCGCCGGCGCCGAAGCCCCACAGTTCCACCAGCGGGGCGACGGTGGGATCGAACGCGCCGCCGCTGGCCCGGGCCACGTCCAGGGCCGCCTCCAGCACCCGGGCGAAGGCTTCCGGCAGCGCCTGCCAGCTGCCGGCCGCGGCGCGGCGGTAGCGGCTGATGTCCGAATCCGCTTCCCAGGTGCTCATCTGCGCCACCACCTCGTCCAGCGCGCCCTGCACGATGGCGTGCAGGGCGTGCAGGTCGGTGGAGGCGCGCACGGCCACGCGCGCGCTCCAGGACGTGCCCATGGTCTGCCCGCCGAGGCTGGCCAGGCCCGCGGCGGCAGCCGGCTGCGTGGTGCCCATGGACCGGCGCTTACTGCGGCAGGACTTCCAGGGTCGCCACGTACACCAGGCGGCGCTTGCTGGCCTTCGGCACGCGGGTGTTGCCGTCCTCGGTCGACGCTTCCAGCCAGTAGCGGCCCGGCTGCGGGAAGGTGATGGCGATGCTGCCGTCCTGGCCGCTGGTCGCGCGGATCTCTTCCTGGGCGTTGCGGTAGCGGGTGTCGCCGCGCACCACCTCGACCTCCAGGCCGGCGGCCGGCTTGCCGTCGACGTGCAGGACGAACTTCGCCTCCTCGCCGGCGAACAGGTCGTTCGGATGGGTCACCGGCACCAGCTCCAGGCCCTCGCCCAGCGGCCTGATGTCGGTGGTGCGGCCGTTGGTGACGAAGGTCTCCACCCGGCCGAGGGTCTCGGTGACCTGCACGTTCTGCGCGTCGGCCGGGATCTTCGCCGCCAGCTCCTCGGGCCTGGCGTTGCGCAGGAAGCCGCCGCGCGGCGCGCCCGGGCCGGTCACCGGCTTGCCCTCGGCCCTGGCCTTCGCCTTGGCCGCCAGGCTCTCGGCGGTATCCCAGCTGGCCGACACGCCGCGGTTGACGTTGGCGATGCGGTACGTGCCTTCCTGCTGCAGGTGCAGGTCGAAGGTGCTGCGGTACTTGCCGGTGCTGGCGTTCTGCAGCGGCACCTGGCTGCCGTCCGGGGCGGTGGCGACCACGTTGTCCAGGCGCATCGGCACGTGGTCGGGGAAGAACAGCTGGTTGGAGACGGCGGCGTCGAAGGTCACCCACACGTCCTGGCCGGCGACCGTGGCCTGCGAGGGCACGAGCCACTGCTTGTGCGCGGCGGCGGAGAAGGGCAACGCCAGCGCCAGGGCGAGGACGAACGCATGTTTCTTCATCGTTGGGCTCCTTGGATTCACTTGATCGCCAGGCTGACCGCGCCGAGCTCGCTGCTGCCCTGGGCCTTGCCGGACTGGGCGCCGCGGGCCGGCCAGGTAAAGGGGATCTTCAGCAGCTCGCGGCCGCCGACTTCGCGCACCGCCTCCACCACCAGGGTGTATTCGCCGGCGGACAGCTTCTTCAGCTGCGGCGCGTTGGCGTCGACCCTGATCGTGTGCCTGCCGACCGGGCGGGTCGGGCCGGTGACGCCGTCCACCGGCAGGTCGAGGTTGCGCCCCGACTTGCGCCACCACTGGCGCAGGTCCGGCAGCCACTTGGTGCCGTGGCCCTCGGCGGTGTCCTTCAGCTGGTACCACACGGCCAGATCGGCCGCGGCCTTGCCGTCGGCGCCCTCGATCCACACCGCCACGTAGGGGCGGTGGTACTCGGCCACGTTGAGCTTGGGAATCTCCACCGAGACTTCCAGCTCCGCGGCGTAGGCCGGCAGGGTCAGCAGCCCGGTCACCGCGAACAGCAGCTTGGCGCGCATCGGTCGTACCTCGTCAATGGATGAAGATCAGGATCAGCAGCAGCGGCACCACCAGGCCCAGGCCGACCAGCGGCCAGGTCATGCGCCGCTGCCGCGCATGCAGGTGCAGCAGGAACAGGCCGGTGACGCAGAACACCAGGCAGGCGATGGCGAACACGTCGATGAACCAGCCCCAGGCCGGCCCGGCGTTGCGGCCCTTGTGCAGGTCGTTGAGGAACGAGACCAGGCCGCGCTCGGTGCGCTCGAACTCGACCTCGCCGGTGGTGCGGTCGATGCTCAGCCAGGCATCGGCACCGGGCGAGGGCATGGACAGGTAGGCCTCGTCCTGCGACCACTCCGCCGGCCGCCGCCCCGCGCCGACCGACAGTTCCTCGGCCAGCCACGCGGCCACCGCCGGAGGCAGCGGCGCGTTGCCTTCTTCCGGCGCGTCTGCCAGCGCCTGCAGCAGCGGTTCCGGCAGGCGTGCGCTGCGGTTGTCGACCTGCGGCGCGGCCTCGATGCGCGCGGCGTGGTTGAGGGTGATGCCGGTGGCGGTGAACAGCAGCATGCCCACCAGGCACACCGCCGAGCTGATCCAGTGCCACTGGTGCAGCGTGCGCAACCAGAAGCCGCGCCTGCGCTGGGCGGTCACGGGGTCGTTGCGGGTCGGAGTTGCGGGCACGTCTGCAGGGGGTCGGGGAAGGCAGGGGAGTATAGCGGTCGAGAACGATTCTCATCGGTTAACGCTCGCGGGGCCGGATGGTTGACCCAGGCCCCGCCCGCTCAGAACTGCACGTTGAGGCTCATCCAGACGCTGCGGGCCTTGTCCTTGTTGTTGTAGTCGTCCAGGTACAGCACCTCGTTGGTGCCGTCCTCGTACACGCCGTCGCCATCGAGGTCGCGGAACTCGGTGGCGTAGGTGGTGAAGTCGCGGTCCAGCAGGTTGTTGATGCGGGCATTGAGCGTCACCGCCTCGCTGATCCGCCATGCGCCGCCCAGGTGCAGCACGGTGTAGTCGCGGTAGTACAGCGGCTCCTGGGTGATGGCGTGGAGGCCGCGGTAGCGCTTGCCGCGCGATTCGGCCGCCAGGAACAGGCTGAGCGCATCGCTGACCTGCCAGTCGAAGGTGGCGTTGGCCATGTGCCTGGCGCTCTCGCCCAGCGGCAGCCCGGCCTGGGCGCCGCTGCGCTGTTCGCTGTCGGTCCAGGTGTAGTTGCCGCGCAGGGCGAAGGCCTCGCCGACCTGCCAGCGGCCGGCCAGCTCGGCGCCCTGGATCACCACCTTGTCGATGTTCACCGTGCGGGTGCTGTTGGCGTAGCCCAGGCCGGCGTATTCGCCGGTGTCCGAGCAGGCCAGGGCCAGGCCGTTGCCGCAGGGCTGCGAGGAGATCTTGTCGTCGAAGGTGTTGCGGAAGACGGTGGCGTTGAAGTCGTGGCCGTCCGGGTGCTGCCAGTAGGCGGCCAGCTCGTAGCTGGTGCTGGTTTCCGGCTGCAGCGCCGGGTTGCCGAACATCGGCGAGGTGCCCTGGCCGCCGAAGCCGACCACGCCGTCGTACAGCTGGGTGGTCTTGGGCGTCTTGAAGCCGGTGCTGGCCCCGCCCTTCAGCGTCCAGGCCGGGCTCACCGTGTACACCGCGTACAGGCGCGGGCTGACGTGGCTGCCGAACACCTCGTGGTCGTCGTAGCGGATGCCACCGGTCAGCGAAAGCCGCTCGACCGGCTTCCAGGTGTCCTCGGCGAACAGTGAGTGCATGTTGTGTTCCTGCCTGCCGCCCGGGCGTCCGGCCTCCATGCCGAAAACGCCGTCGGTCAGCTCGCCGCGCACGACCTGGGTGCCGACCACGGCCACGTGTTCGCCAGCGGCCTGGAACGGGATGTCGAGCCTGGCGTCGAGGGTGTACTGGCTGCTTTCCAGGGTGCGCGGCGGGCGCGGCAGGTAGGCCAGCAGCTGCCGGTACTGCTCCGGCGAAAGGTTGGCCTGCATGATCGCCAGCTTCTGCGCTTCGGACTGGTTGTTCCAGGCATTGGCGTTGCGGAAGCCGATCGCCGCACCCGGGGCGCAGTAGCCGCCGGCGCCGACGCTGCCGCCCAGGTTGGTGCAGGCGGCGTTCCACAGCTGCTGCAGCTGCCGGCGCTCGGCCACGGTGAAGGGCAGGGTGCGGCCCCTGTTGTCGGTCTCCACGTAGGCCAGCGAGACCAGGCTGTTGCCGAAGGACCAGCTGCCCTCGTGGGTCAGGGCCCAGCTGTCGCGGGTGAATTCCTGGGTCGGGGCGTATCCGGCGCGCGGTTCGATGCGGCCGTTGTTGCCGATGCGCAGCATCGCCCCGTGGTTGTCCACGGTGCCGACAGGGTATTCCTCCACGCCCTCGTCGTTGGTGCGGATGGCGTTGTCGTATTCCTGGCGCGAGGTGTCCACGTCCAGGGTGAGGCCCTGGCTGTCGGTCGGGGCCCAGGCCAGGCTGATGCCGCCGGCCTTGTTGGTGTTGTCCACCGTCTTGCCGCCGCCGCCGAAGCCGAGGGCGCGGCTGTGGCGCTCGCCGGACGGATCGGTCACGTCGCCGTAAACCGGGTTGGAGGCGTCGCGCCTGTACCAGCTCCCGCGCACGGACAGGTCCAGTTTGCCGGGCAGCAGCGGGCCGGTGAGGTGGAAGTCGGCGGTGGAGTCGTCGCCGTAGGCGTGGTCGGTCTCGAAGGTGCGGCCCAGGGTCAGCGAGCCAGCCCAGGTGTCCAGGCCCTTGCGGGTGATGATGTTGATCACCCCGCCCATGGCGTCGGCGCCGTAGAGGGTCGACATCGGGCCGCGGATCACCTCGATCCGCTCGATCGCGTCCAGCGGCGGGATGTGGTTGAACTGGTTGCCGCCAAAGTTGTTGGGGTAGATGTCGCCGTGGTTGTTCTGGCGGCGGCCGTTGATGAGGACCAGGGTGTAGTCCGGGCCCATGCCGCGCATGGAGATCGTGCCCTGGCCGGTCTTGTCGCGGGTCTCGCCGATATCCACGCCTTCCAGGTCGCGGACCGCGTCCAGCAGGGTGATGTAGGGGCGGCGGGCCAGGTCCTCGCGGGTGATGACGCTGATGCTGGCCGGAGCGTCGACGATCTTCTGCTCGAAGCCGGTGGCGGTCACCACGACGGCGTCGAGGTCCTTGGCCGCCGGCGCGGGGGCCGGATCGGCCAGCGCCGCGGGAGCGGCCAGGATCGCGGCCATGGCCAGGGGCAGGGTGGCGGGACGGGACGGGAGCAGTCGTTTCGGCATAAGGGTGGTCTGGTATGTGCCTGGGTGGGCGCATGCCTGGGCGCGGCCGGGACGGCCCGGTGGCGCGTGGGTCTGCAGGAAATGGGGGAGGCGGCCGCCCGGGACGGGTGGCGCCGGGGCATCAGGCCGTGGGCGGGGCCTGGCCGGGGTGCAGGGCCAGCGCGGGATCCGGGTGCGCGGGTCCGGCCGTGCGGGCGGCGGCGGGGCAGGGGCCGGCGGTGCGCGCACGCGCGACGGCCAGGCCTGGCCACGGCAGGGCGGCAGCGTCGCCGGAGACGGTTTGCGCGGAGCCGGTCGGGCGCGGCTTCCTGGCCGGGGCGCGGCGGTGCTCGCCCCGGGTGTCCGGGACGTCCGGGGCGGCATCGACAGCGTGTACCGAAGGGGCGTGGTGCGGGGGAAGGCTGGCGTTGCCCGGGCGGAGAAGGAGGCCGGTGGCCAGCACCAGCATGGCCAGCAGCGCGGTCAGCACCGCCACGGCCGCCGATCCGCTGCGCGGATGCGGCGGAGCCGCCACGGACGGGCGGGCCTGGACGGAGTGCTGGAGCCTGTTCACACATTTCCCCGATGCGCGGCCCTGAGCCGACCGTGGCATCTTAAACGGGAATGGTTCTCAAATGCAACGGAAAACGGGTCCCGTCTGGCTCAGGTTTCGGCCCATTGCCGCAGCAGGTTGTGGTACACGCCGGTCAGCTGCAGTACCGCGGCCTGGTCGGCGCCGCTGCGGCGCAGGGCCTGGATCGAGCTGTCCAGCTCGAACAGCAGGCGGCGGCGGCCGTCGTCGCGGACCATGCTCTGGATCCAGAAGAACGAGGCCAGGCGCGCGCCACGGGTCACCGGGTTGACCTGGTGCAGGCTGGTGGACGGGTACAGGATCAGGTCGCCGGCCGGCAGCTTCACCTCGTGCTCGCCATAGGTATCGCTGACCAACAGCTCGCCGCCGTCGTATTCCTCCGGGTCGCTGAGGAACAGGGTGCAGGACACGTCGCTGCGCAGCTGCTCGCCCTGGCCCAGGTCCATCACCGCGCCGTCGACGTGGAAGCCGTAGGTGCCGCCGCCGGCGTAGCGGTTGAAGCGCGGCGGCAGGTACTTGAGCGGCAGCGCGGCGCTGAAGAACAGCGGATGCTTCGCCAGGGCGGTGAGGATGGCCTCGCCCAGCTCGCGTCGCAGCGGCGAGAACTCGGGCAGCTGCTCGTTGCGCTTCACCTGGGCGCCGAGGTGGCCGACGGTCTCGCGGCCGTCGGTCCAGTCGGCCTGTTCCAGCTTGCGCCGGAATCCGGCGACCTGGTCCCTGGTCAGGACTTCGGGGATATGCAGCAGCATGGCTTACTCCGGTGCATGGGCCGCGACCAGTGTGCGGATTTCGGGATGGGGCGAGGTGGCCAGCTCCGGCCGGATGCGTTCCAGGAACGCCGGGCTGCCATGGGCCAGGGCCTGGCGCAGCAGGGCCACCGCGGCGGCGACCTCGCCCTGATGCAGCAGGATCGAGGCCAGGTTGGCCTGGCCGCGGAAATCGCCGGCCTCTGCGGCGCGGCGGTACCAGTCCAGCGCGGCCTGCGGGTCCGCCGGCACCACGCGGCCTTCCTCGAGGTAGCGGGCCACCAGGTTCATCGACTTGGCATGGCCCAGCGCGGCGGCGCGCGCGTACAGGGCGTAGGCGCCGGCTTCGTCGCGGGGCAGGCCGCGGCCGGTGGCCATCAGGTTGGCCAGGTTGTACATGCCCCAGTCCAGGCCCAGCCCGGCCGCGCGCCGGTACCAGACCGCGGCCAGGGCCGGGTTGGCGGGCGTGCCTTCGCCCAGCTCGTGGCAGCGGCCGAGCATGTTCATCGCCAGGGCGTCGCCGTTGTTGGCGGCCACCTGGTACCAGAGCACGGCCGCCTCCGGGTCGCGCGCGGTGCCGCGGCCTTCCACCAGCATCTGCGCCAGCAGGGTCTGCGCCGCCACCGTGCCGGCCCTGGCCAGGCGGGCGACCTCGGCAAAGGCCTGTTCCGGGGCGTCCTTCAGCAGCCCGGCCAGGGCCTGGGCGTCGAAGGCGGGCGGTGTGGCGCTGGCGGGAGGCGTGTCCATCGGACGGGGGGCGGCAAGTGGCCTGCCGCCCCGCGGGCATCAGAACTTCACGTTGAAGGTCAGGGTCGCCGCGCGGCCCGGCGCGATGCTGGCGTAGTGCGAGGCGTAGGCGCGGGTGAAGTACAGCTCGTCGGTCAGGTTCTGCAGGTTCAGCTGCAGGGTGTAGCGCTGGCCGAAGGCATAGCTGGCCATGGCGTCCCAGCGGGTGTAGCCGGGGATCCACTTGCTGTTGGCCACGTCGCCGTACTGCTTGCTGGAGTAGGTGGCGCCGCCGCCGATGGTCAGGCCGGAGGCGAAGCTGTAGGTGGTCCACAGGTTGGCACTGTGCTCGGCCACGTTCGGGAACACGTTGCCGTTGTACGGCGAGGGCACGTAGACCCCGCCGGGACAGGTGCGGCCAGGCACGGCGCAGACGTAGCCGTTCTCCACCAGTTCGGCGTCCATCCAGGTGTAGCCACCGGACACGTTCCAGTTGTCGGTCAGCCTGCCGTTGAAGCCCAGCTCCACGCCGTCGACTTGCTTCTTGCCGGCGTTCTGCGTGGTGCCGTTGGCGACGGTGATGCGCGCGTTGTCCATCACCGTGTGGAACGCGGCCGCGGTAAGCGACAGGCGGTCGTCGAGCAGGTTCCACTTCAGGCCCAGCTCGATGTTCTCGCTTTCCTGGGGCTCGAGGTCCTGGATCGCGGCGCTGAGGCCGTCGGAGCCGTCGCCGCCGTCCATGCCCGGGGGCGTGGACGAAGTGCCCCAGGACAGGTAGATGCTGCCGTTGCGGGTCGGCTTGAACACCACGCCGGCCTGGTAGTTCAGGTAGTCGGATCCGTGCCGCAGCACGGTCGGCGCGGCGTTGGCCGACGGGGTGACCTGCACGGTCCGGAAGTCGTCGTAGCGCAGGCCCAGGTTGAGCAGCCAGGACGGCGAAAGCTCGATGGTGTCGAACAGGTAGAGCGAGGTAGTCTCGGTGTCCTGGCGCACGTCCAGCGCGCGGTTGCTGCGGGTCACCGTCTGCCCGGCCGACCAGGGGTCGTCCGGGTTGGGATGGCGGAAGTCGGTGCAGTTGTAGCCGGTGGCCGCGCCCGTGGTCGGGCAGCTGGTGTCGCCGGTCAGGAAGTTGTTGGTGCCCGGCGCCAGGATGTAGTTGCCGCGGCGCGTCTTCTCGTCGCTGTACTCGATGCCGGCGCTGTAGCTGTGGACCAGCGCGCCGGTGCGGAAGCTGCCGGTCAGGCTCAGCTGGTCGGCCAGGGTGCGGGTGGTGGTGTCGCGGCTGTTGGTGCGGCGCCACAGGGTGCCGTACAGCAGCGGGTTGCCCTTGCTGTCGTCCGGCTGGGTCCACAGGTAGTCGTTGCGGGTCTCGCCGTAGCGCAGGACCTGGCGCAGCTTGTGCTCGCCCAGGGCGAAGCTGGCGTCGACCGTGGTGATGTCGGCGCGGGTGCGCTGGAAGTCGCGGTCCTTCAGGCCGTAGTAGTTGCTGCGGTCCGGGACCAGCGGGCGGCCGTCGCCGTTGAGCACGGCGTTGGCGCCGGACAGCGGGTTGGAGTACGGGAAGCCGCCGGCGTCGGGCAGGTCGTCGGTTTCCAGGTGGTAGTGCGACAGGATCAGCTGGGCATCGCCGTTGAGGCCGAAGGCGAACGAGGGGGCCACGCCCCAGCGCGAGACGTTGGCCGCGTCGCGGCCGGGGATGTCGGCATCGTGGCGCATCAGGTTCAGGCGCGCGGCGCTGCCTTCGCCGATCTGCACGTTGGCGTCGACCGTGCCGCGGCGGTAGCCGTCGCTGCCCACGCCCAGGCCGATGCTGGTTTCGTCCTTGAGCCTGGGGGTCTTGCTGACCAGGTTGATGCTGCCGCCGCCGGAGTCGCGGCCGCCGTAGGCCGAGCTGGGGCCCTTCACCACCTCGACCTGCTCGAGGTTGAACACCTCGCGGGTCTGCGAGCCCACGTCGCGCAGGCCGTCGATGAAGGTGTTGCTCTGCGCGTCGAAGCCGCGGATGAAGGGGCGGTCGCCGGTCGGGTTGCCGCCTTCGCCGGCGCCGAAGGTGATGCCCGGCACCAGGCGCAGGGCGTCCTGCAGGCTGGTGGCGCCGGTCTGCTCCAGCAGGCCCTGGGGAATGATCGAGACCGACTTGGGCGTGTCCACCAGGTCGGCGGTGAACTTGGACGAGGACGGGTTGAACCAGCTGCCGCGCACGTCGACGCGGTCCAGGTCGGTCGCGGCCGGTTCCGGGTTGGCATCGGCCGGGGTGGCGGCCTGCGCCGGCACGGCGAGCATGGCCAGCGAGGCGCCGGCCAGGACCGAGGCGCCGGGCAGGGCGGAGGTGGAACGTGGGACCGGGTGCTTGCGGGACTTGATGTAGGACACCGATGGATCCTTGGGGACAGGGGGTGGCAGGACGCGCATGGCGGCGGCGGTACGCGGAACGGGGCGGTACGCACCGGCTGGCGGCGGCTGCCGGAATCGGGGAGGGAAGCGGATGGCGCCTGCCGCGGGGCGACCGGCGGTGCGGGCGCGGGCAGTGCAGGCTCAGGCCTGCTGGGGTGGCGCGCCGCCACGCGGTGGCCGGTACCACGGCCGGCTGGCGGCCGGGAACCGGGCCGCGGCCGCCGGTACGGCCCTGGCCGGGGGCGTGGGGGAGGCGGAAGGCTGAGGCAGGGCGGCCGGCTCAGCGCCGGCCGGGTCCGCCACCATGGCAACCGGGAGTGGCGGCAGCAGGCCCGGATCCCCGCCGTGCGCGGGGGCGTGCATGCAGGCGCGCACGAGCAGCGCCAGGGCATGGGCCTGCGCCTGGCCCGCGCTCGCGGCAGCCGCGGCCATGAGGATGGCGGCCAGCACGCCGGCGCGGGCCAGCGTGCGCAGGGGGCGGCAATGGGACTGGATGCGGCGCAAGAGGGCGGGACCGGGAAGGTTGTCCCGCCATCTTAATGAGATTAATTCCCATTCACAAGGTGAATAGGCGCGATTCGTCAGCGGTCGTCGCGGGTCCAGATGCCGGTGGCGTCCAGCTTCACCGGGAACTTGGGGACCGGGGAGTAGGCCGGGGCGCACAGCGCGCGGCCGTCGCGCAGGTCGAAGCGGGCGCCGTGCAGCACGCACTCGATGCTGCCCTCGGCCGGATCCACCGAGCCGGCGGACAGCTCGTAGTCCTCGTGGCTGCAGCGGTCCTCCAGCGCGTACAGCTGGCCGTCGAGGTTGACCACCAGGATCGGGGTATCGGTGACTTCGTCGAACACGGTGCGCATCTCGCCCGGCAGCAGCTCGCCCGGTGCGCAGACGAAGGTCCAGGTCTCGCTCATGCCGCCACCCCGGCGTGCAGCGGCTTCTCCAGCACCTCGAAGCGCAGGTCGTCGCGCAGCGGGATGCCGAAGCGCTCGTCGCCGTAGGGGAAGGGCTTGTGGATGCCGGTGCGGCGGTAGCCGCGGCGCCCGTAGTAGGCGATCAGGCTGTCGCGCACGTCGATCACGGTCATGCGCATCACCGGCAGGTCCCAGTCCTCGCGGGCGATGCGCTCGGCCTCGGCCAGCACCGCCTTGCCCAGGCCGCCGCCCTGCAGCTCCGGGCGCACCGCGAACATGCCGAAGTAGCCGGCGCCGTCCTCCTCGGCCACGTGCGCGCAGGCCAGCAGCGCGCCGCCGCGCTCGGCCAGCAGCACGATGCTGCGCGGGCGGGCGAGGTCGGTGGCGAGGACGTCCGGATCGATGCGCGGGCCGTCCAGCAGGTCGGCCTCGGTGGTCCAGCCTTTGCGGCTGCTCTCGCCGCGGTAGGCGGAGGTGACCAGTTCGACGATGGCGGGGATGTCGGCGTGGGTGGCGTGGCGGAAGGTCAGTGCGTCCATCCGCGCATTCTAGGCCGGGGCGTGCCGGCCGGCAGCCCGCGGGCGGCCGTGCGCGGCGGCCCGGCGGACGGAGCAACGGGCCGGGCGCCGCCGCTCAGGCGAGCAGGCGGCGGGTCTTTTCCAGCGCGGCGACGAAACGGTCGATCTCCTCGTGCGTGTTGTAAAACGCCAGCGAGGCGCGCAGGGTCGCGGCCACGCCGTAGTACTGCAGCAGCGGATGGGCACAGTGCTGGCCCGAGCGCACGGCCACGCCTTCCAGGTCCAGCAGGGTGGCCAGGTCGTGCGCGTGCGCGCCCTCCACGAGGAACGAGATCACCGCGGCCTTGCCCGGCGCGGTGCCGAAGATGCGCAGGCCCGGGATGGCCTGCAGCGCCTCGGTGGCGTGCGCCAGCAGTTCGGCCTCGCGCGCGGCGATCGCGTCCATGCCGATCGCGTCGAGGTAGTCGATGGCCACGCCCAGGCCGACGAAGCCGGCGATGTTGGGGGTGCCGGCCTCGAACTTGTGCGGCGGGTCGTTGAACACCGTGCCGTCGAAGCTGACCTCCTTGATCATCTCGCCGCCGCCGATGAACGGCGGCATCGACTCCAGGTGCTCGCGCCGCGCCCACAGCGCGCCGGTGCCGGTGGGGCCGCACATCTTGTGGCCGGTGACGGCGTAGAAGTCGCAGCCGATGGCGGCCACGTCCAGCTTCAGGTGCGGCGCGGCCTGGGAGCCGTCGACCACGGTGACGATGCCGCGGCGGCGCGCCTCGCGGCAGATCTCGCGCACCGGGTTGACCGTGCCCAGCACGTTGGATACGTGGGCCACGGCCAGCAGCTTCACGTCCGGGGTCATCGCGCGGTGGAGGCCGTCCAGGTCGAGGCTGCCGTCGGGCAGGATCTCGGCGACCTTGATCTTCGCCCCGGTGCGCTGCGCCACCAGCTGCCAGGGGACGATGTTGGCGTGGTGCTCCATGCGCGACACCAGGATGGTGTCGCCTTCCTTCAGCCGCGGCAGCGCCCACGAGTACGCCACCAGGTTGATGGCGAAGGTGGTGCCGCTGCACAGCACGACCTCGTCGGCGCGCACGTTGAGGAAGCGCGCCAGGCGCGCGCGCGAGGCCTCGTACGCCTCGGTGGCCTCGGTGCCAAGGGCGTGCACGGCGCGGCTGACGTTGGCGTTGTGGCGGCGGTAGAACTCGTCCTGCGAGGCAACCACCGGCAGCGGCTTCTGCGAGGTGTTGGCATTGTCCAGGTACACCAGCGGGTGGCCGTGGACCTCGCGCATCAGCAGCGGGAAGTCGGCCCGCACCCGCTCCCAGTCCACCGCGCCGGGGTGGCCGGGCAGGGCAGCGTCGTGCACGGCGGGGATCCCGTTCATGCCGCCACCCCGCCGCCCAGGGCAGTGGCCAGCGCCGCGTCGAGGCGGTCCAGCAGCAGCTGGCGCAGGCCCTCGTCCTCCAGCGCGCCCAGCGGCTCGCGGCAGAAAGCCACGGTCAGCAGGCGCTGCGCCTCGGCCAGCGGTACGCCGCGCGAGCGCAGGTAGAACACCGCGTTGGCGTCGAGCTGGCCGACGGTGGCGCCGTGCGCGGCCTTGACCTCGTCGGCGTCGATCACCAGCACCGGCTGGATGTCGATCTCGGCGTCGGCCGACAGCAGCAGGTTCTTGTTGGACAGGCTGGCGTCGGTGCCGTCGGCGCCGGGGCGGATGTTGATCCCGCCGTGGAACACCACCCGGCTGCGGCCGTCGGCGATGCCGCGCCAGAGCAGGTCGCAGGCGGTGTCGCGGGCGATGTGCTCGATGCCCAGGCGGGTGTCGACATGGCGGCGGCCGCTGCCCAGCAGCACGCCGTTGGCGGTCAGGCGGGCGCCGTCGCCCTCCAGGCGCACGTTGAGTTCGTTGCGGCTGAGCCCGGCGCCCAGCTCCAGGTCGAAGCGGCGGTACTGCGCATCGCGCGCAAGCACCGCGTCGGTGCGGGCGAAGCGGGTGGCCCGGGCGGCGTCGGCCTGGACCCGGACGTGGCGGACCAGCACGCGCTTGCCGGCATGCAGGTGCAGCACGTCGTTGGCCAGGTGGGCGTGGTCGCCGGCGCCGAGCTGGTGCTCGACGATGTCCAGCGCCGCGTCGTCGCGCAAGTCGATGAAGTGGCGCAGGTGCCAGGCGCGGTCGCCGTCCTGCGGCACGCCCACGAACACCAGGTGCAGCGGCGCGGGCAGGCGCACCCCGGCGTCCAGCCGCACCACCGCGCCGTCCTCGGCCAGGGCGGCGTTGGCGCGGGCGAAGACCTCGTCGCGGCGCTCGTAGCGGCGCAGCAGGAAGTTGGCGTCGCGCGGCTGCCCGCGCTCCAGTACCTGCGACAGCGCCTCCACGCTGGCGCCGTCCGGCAGGCCGGACAGGTCGCTGCGGGCGGCGTCGAAGCGTCCGTTGGCGAACACCAGGCGCGGGGCGGGAATACCTTCGACCAGTGCCGGGTCGAACGCCGGCGGGGTGGTATCCGCCGGGGCGAAGCTGCGGCGCTCCAGCGCGCGCAGCGGGGTGTACTTCCAGGCTTCCTCGCGCGGGCCGGGCAGGCCGTCGGCCAGCAGCGCCTCCAGCGCGGCGCGGCGGCCCGGGCCCAGTTCCTGCGCCTCCGGCGCGCGCAGGGCATCGAAGCCCTGGCGGAACGATTCCAGCAGCGCGGCCATTACGCCACCCGTTCCGGGGCGACCCGGTCCTTGAGCCAGGCGTAGCCGTGCTTCTCCAGTTCCAGCGCCAGTTCCGGGCCGCCGGTCTGGACGATGCGGCCGTCGGCCAGCACGTGGACCACGTCCGGCTTGATGTAGTCCAGCAGGCGCTGGTAGTGGGTGATCACCAGGAACGAGCGCTCGGCGGTGCGCAGGGCGTTGACGCCGTCGGCCACGGTCTTGAGCGCGTCGATGTCCAGGCCCGAGTCGGTCTCGTCGAGGATCGCCAGCTTCGGCTCGAGCACGGCCAACTGGAAGATCTCGTTGCGCTTCTTCTCGCCGCCGGAAAAGCCCTCGTTGACGCCGCGGTGCAGCAGTTCGTCCTTCAGGTGCAGCACGGCCAGCTTCTCGCGCACCAGCTTGAGGAACTGCATCGAGTCCAGCTCGTCCTGGCCGCGCACCTTGCGCTGGGCGTTGAGCGCGCTGCGCAGGAAGTAGGTGTTGTTCACGCCCGGGATCTCCACCGGGTACTGGAAGGCGAGGAACAGGCCGGCGGCGGCGCGCTCCTCCGGCTCCAGTTCCAGCAGGGCCTGGCCGTCGAACTCGACCGAGCCGGCGGTGACCTCGTAGCCGTCGCGGCCGGCGAGGATGTTGCCGAGCGTCGACTTGCCGGCGCCGTTGGGGCCCATGATGGCGTGCACCTGGCCCGGCTTCACCTCCAGCGAGAGGCCCTTGAGGATTTCCTTGCCGGCGACGCTGGCGTGGAGGTTTTCGATCTTGAGCATGGGATTGGGGATTCGGGATTGGGGATTCGGTATTCGGGATTGGATCCGGAAGGCGCCGGGGGCCGGAGGAAGGGGACACTCGCGCGGTCCCCGGCTCCCCGGATCGACCCCCGGAAGCGGCGGCCTCAGCCGACGCTGCCTTCGAGCGAGACTTCCAGCAGCTTCTTGGCCTCCACCGCGAACTCCATGGGCAGCTCGCGGAAGACCTGCTTGCAGAAGCCGTCGACGATCAGCGAGACCGCGTCCTCCTCGGAGATGCCGCGGCTGCGGCAGTAGAACAGCTGGTCCTCGCTGATCTTGGAGGTGGTGGCCTCGTGCTCGACCGTGGCGCCGGGATTCCTCACCTCGATGTAGGGGAAGGTGTGGGCACCGCACTGCTTGCCGATCAGCAGGCTGTCGCACTGGGTGTAGTTGCGCGCGCCGTCGGCGTTGCGGTCGACCTTCACCAGGCCGCGGTAGGTGTTCTGGCCGCGGCCGGCGCTGATGCCCTTGGACACGATCTTGGACTTGGTGCGCTTGCCGACGTGGACCATCTTGGTGCCGGTGTCGGCCTGCTGGCGGTGGTGGGTCAGGGCCACGGAGTGGAACTCGCCCACCGAGTCGTCGCCCAGCAGCACGCAGGACGGGTACTTCCAGGTGATGGCCGAGCCGGTCTCCACCTGGGTCCAGGTCACCTTGCTGCGCGCGCCGCGGCATTCGGCGCGCTTGGTCACGAAGTTGTAGATGCCGCCGCGGCCTTCCTCGTCGCCCGGGTACCAGTTCTGCACGGTCGAGTACTTGATCTCCGCGTCGTCCAGCGCGACCAGCTCGACCACCGCCGCGTGCAGCTGGTTTTCGTCGCGCATCGGCGCGGTGCAGCCCTCCAGGTAGGAGACGTAGGCGCCTTCCTCGGCCACGATCAGGGTGCGCTCGAACTGGCCGGTGTGGCCGGCGTTGATCCGGAAGTAGGTGGACAGCTCCATCGGGCAGCGCACGCCCTTCGGGATGAACACGAAGCTGCCGTCGGAGAACACCGCCGAGTTGAGCGCGGCGAAGTAGTTGTCGCCGTGCGGCACCACGCTGCCCAGGTACTTGCGCACCAGGTCCGGATGCTCGCGGATGGCCTCGGACATCGAGCAGAAGATGATGCCCTTCTCGGCCAGCTCCTTGCGGAAGGTGGTGCCCACGGAGACCGAGTCGAACACCGCGTCCACGGCCACGCCGGCCAGCTTGGCGCGCTCGTGCAGCGGCACGCCGAGCTTGTCGTAGGTCTCGATCAGCTCCGGCGGCACCTCGTCCAGCGACTTGTACTTCGGGCCCTTGGGCGCGGAGTAGTAGCTGATGGACTGGAAGTCGATCGGCGCGATCTGCAGCTTGGCCCAGTTGGGCATGGGCATCTGCAGCCAGCGGCGGTAGGCCTCAAGGCGCCATTCGGTCATCCAGTCCGGCTCCTCCTTCTTGGCCGAGAGCTGGCGGATGACGTCCTCGTCCAGGCCCGGGGGCAGGGAATCGGACTCGATCGGGGTGACGAAGCCGGCGTCGTAGCGACGGCCCAGGCGCTCGAGGATCTCGGCGTTCTGCGGCGCGGCTTCGGCGGTGGGGGTCTGCATGTCGGTGGCCATGGGGCTGCCTGGGGAATTCAGCTGGCTACCTGCACGGCGATCTGCCGGCGGGTGGCGGTGGAGGGGGGAGGAAGCGGGCGCAGCATCTGCGCCAGGGTCACGCCGCGCAGGGCATCGGCGACCACGTCGTTGATCAGGCGCCAGTTGGAGCGCACGCCGCACTGGTGGGCGATGCCGCACTGGTTGCTGCCGGCCTGGCTGCACTCGGTCATCGCCAGCGGGCCTTCCATCGCCTCGACGATCTCGATCAGGGTGATGCGGTCGGCGTCGCGGGCGAGGCGGTAGCCGCCGCGAACGCCGCGCAGGCCCTCGACCAGTCCGGCCTGGGCCAGCGGCTTGAGCAGCTTGCTGACGGTGGGTTGTTCCAGGCCGGAGTGCTCGGCCAGCTCGGCTGCACTGAGCACCTCGCCGGGACGGGAGGCCATGACGGTCAGGACGACCGTGGCGTAATCAGTCAGCTTGGTGACACGGAGCATGGCAGAGGGCCGGGTGAAAACGTACCGAAATTGTACGCTTTCGCCCGCCCCGAGGCCAAGCCGGCACGGGTGGAACGCTTCAGCGCGGGTTGTCGGCGCCTGGCGCAGGCCCGGTCCCAGGTAGGGCGGGGGCGGCGCCTTCCCCGGCGGCAGTGCATCGGGGGCCGGCAAGCCGGCCGCGCCGGGGCTGCGGAGGTAGCGGTAGATCGCGCGGCGGTCCTGCCCGTCCATGGCGCGCACGGCGATGTCCGGCATCATCGGACGGGTATGCAGGTGGGCGGGCTTGGGATGCGCGGCGGCATGGGCGAGAATCGCGTTCCAGTCGCCGCCCCGGAACGTCCATGCCCCGCAAGATCGTCGCCCGCAAGTCCCCCATCCACGGCAATGGCGTGTTCGCGGTGGAGCCCATCCGCAAGGGCGAGCGCATCATCGAGTACAAGGGCCTGCGCCGGACCCACGCCGAGGTCGACGCCGACAGCGCCGGCGACGTCGAGAGCGGGCACACCTTCCTGTTCACGCTCAACGACGACTACGTGATCGACGCCAACCACAAAGGCAACGACGCGCGCTGGATCAACCACAGCTGCGACCCGAACTGCGAGGCCGTGGTGGTCGAGCACGAGGGCGACGACCGCAGCAAGGACCGCATCTTCATCGAGGCGATCCGCGACATCCGCCCCGGCGAGGAGCTGACCTACAACTACGGCATCACCCTGGCCGAGCGGCATACGCCGCGGCTGAAGAAGATCTGGGCCTGCCGCTGCGGCTCGCCCAAGTGCACCGGGACCATGCTCCAGCCCAAGCGCTGAGGCGGGGTCACTCCGACGCCGGCAGCGCCGGGTCGCGGTCCAGCAGCACGTAGAGCTGGCCGTCGCGCACGCCGGCCGCTTCCACCTGCACCCCGCCCAGCAGGGCCGCCAGCGGCGGCTCGATGCGGTACACCGGCTCGCTGCGCGCGTAGTCGGCCAGCCAGGCGTTGAGCAGGCCGCGGGTGCCCTCGTCCAGGGCCAGGCCGGCCTGCGCGGGGCGGAAGTCCTCGATCGCTGGCTGCTCCAGGAAGAACGCCTTGCGCGCCGGGTCGTAGCGCAACGCGCTGCTCAGCTGCACCCGGCCGACCGGCGTGGGGGTGCCGCCGGCAGTGGCCGCGGCCAGGTCCAGGCCCAGGCGCATGCGCGTGCCCGGCGGCAGTTCCAGGCGCGGGTTGGACACGGTCAGTTCGAGCAGGCCGCCGAGGGCGCTGTGCCGTTGCGGGAACCGGCCCTGGAGGAAGGCCTGGGCGTCGGCCGCCTGCACGCTGACCTGGCGGCCCTCGAAACGGGGCGCGGCCAGCGCCGGCGGCAAGGCCAGCAGCGCGGCCAGCAGGACGAGAAGAGGGCGGGACAGGCGCATCGCGGATTCCTCGCGGATCGGAAGCACCATCCTGGCGCGGCGCGGTGAACCGGTCGTTAGCAGCGCACCGCCGGCGCGACGCTCAGCTCTCCTCGCGCGGATCCAGTCGCGCCAGCAGGCGCGACAGCGGCGCGGGCAGGCCGTCGAGCAGGCCATCGGCCACCGCCGGGTGGCGGCGGACGATGCCGTCGAGCAGGCGGGCGCCGATCACCAGGGCGGTGCGTTCGTCGGCGCTGAGGCCGGGGAGGCGCTGGTTGGACTCGATCACGCGCATCCAGTCGTCGCAGCAGGGCTGCTCGAACTCGATCGCGCAGCGCCCCTGGCACGGCAGTCCGCCGTTCTCCACCGGGGTCACGGTGATGCGGTAGCGCTGTGGGGATGAAGCCATTGTTGCGGGGTCCTGAAGGGGGTGTGGCCACGATAGGCCTGCCGCCACCCGGGAACGAGGCCCCTGGCCACGATGGACCGTTCCACCGCCTCAGCGCGGCGCTTGCCCCGCGCGCAGCCGCGGCAGCGGGTCGACCGCCCCGCCGCGGCCGTAGATCCCGTAGTGCAGGTGCGGCGGGGTGCCGCGCGCGTTGCCGCTGTCGCCGACGCTGCCCAGCACGGTGCCGGCCTCGACCAGGTCGCCGGGTGCCAGGCCCGGCGCCCAGTCCTCGAGGTGGGCGTAGTAGTGGGATTCGTTGCCGGGCCCGCGCACCCAGACCTGGCGCCCGCCAAGGCCGCGCTCGCGCACCGCGGTGACGATGCCGCGGGTGGTGCTGGCCACCGGCGTGCCGCGCGGGGCGAAGATGTCCGCGCCTTCGTGGCGGCGGCCGGTGCCGCGCGGCGCGCCCCAGGTCGGAGCGATGCTGCCGGCGGCCACGCCCTGCACCGGGACCGGCAGCGCCTGTGGCGCCGGTTCGCGCGCCAGTTCAAGGGCCAGCCGCGCGCGCTGCACCGCCGGGTGCTGCCAGGCCCAGGCCAGCGCCAGGCCCAGCACGGCCAGCCAGAGCAGGGTCCAGGCAAGGCCGGCCAGGCGCCGGGCGCGGGTGGGGCGGTGCGATCCCATGCGCCGAGCATGGCCCGGCGCGCGTGCCCGCAATGGCAAGGCCGGCGCCAACGAAAACGGGGCGGCCTTGCGGCCACCCCGTCGGAAGAAGCTGGTAAGCCCGTCGCGCCGATCAGGCGGCAGCGTCCTTGAGCTTCTTCAGCGGGCGCACCTTGACCTTGACCGAAGCCGGCTTGGCGGCGAACCACTGCTCTTCCTTGGTGAACGGATTGATGCCCTTGCGGCGCGGCTTGGCCGGGACCTTGACGGCGGTGACCTTGAACAGGCCCGGCAGGGTGAAGCTGCCGACGCCCTTCTTGCTGATCGCGCCGGAGACCGCATCCTCGACGGCGGCCAGCACGGCCTTGACGTCCTTGGCGACGACGCCGCTGGTTTCGGACAGGTGCTTGATCAGGGCGGACTTGCCCAGGACTTCCTTCAGCGGGGCGGCCTTCTTCGGAGCAGCGGCAGCCTTCTTCGGAGCAGCAGCCTTCTTCACTGCGGTCGTCTTCGCCGCTTTGGTCGCGGCCTTCTTGGCGGCCGGCTTCTTGGTGGTCTTCGCCATAAATTTCCTGTTCCGTACGTATTGGATGGTGGGCCGAGAGCATCGGCACGGCGAATGTAGGCGATGCGCGGGGCGTCGCCAAGAGGAAAAGCGCGGAAAAGCGGCAAAAAATGCCGCCTGGCGGACGGACGGAGCGCCCCGGGGCGGGTCAGCCCCCGGCCGGCGCCCCCGCGCGGCGGGCCTGCTTGCGCTCGGCGACCTTCTGCCCGGCCTCGCGCTCGCGCGCCGCACGCACCATTTCCCCCAGCCAGCCGGCCAGGACCTCGGTATAGGCCTGCTGCTCGGGCTTGCCGGAAAAGGCGTGGTCCGCGCCGGCGATGCGGCGCTTGGTCAGGGAGCGGGCGCTGGAGAACGCGGCGGCGTAGTTCTCACCGACCATGTGCGGCACGGTCTGGTCGTGCTCGGCCTCCACCAGCAGCACGTCGCCCTGGAAGTCGTGGCAGGCGCGCAGGGCGCGGTTTTCCTGCCAGGGTACGCGGCGGCGGCGGAACGCGGGCAGGTCGGGGTCGGCGTGCAGCTGGCGCTTGGGCAGTTCCCAGCCCTCGTCCTTGTAGATCGCCGGCGAGCGCAGGGCCAGCCAGCGCACCGGGCGCAGCCCGGTCAGCAGGGTCGACAGGTAGCCGCCGTAGCTGATGCCGACCACGGCGATGGCCGACGCGTCCACGTCCGGGCGCGCGGCGAACCAGTCGTAGGCGGCGACCAGGTCGGCCAGGTTCTGCGGGCGGCTGACCGTTTCCCACTGCGCCGCGGTTTCCTCGTGGCCGCGCAGGTCGAAGGTCAGGCAGACGCAGCCGATGCCGGCGATGCGGCGGGCGCGGCCGAGGTCGTGGTCCTGGCTGCCGCCCCAGCCGTGCACGAACAGCACGCCGGGAAGCGCGGGCGGCGGCGACAGCACGGTGCCGCGGACGACCTCGTCGTCGACCCTGATGTCGACCGGGTCAAGGCGGATTTCCATGGACCACAGCGTACTTCAGCACCGGTCCACGTCTTGCGAACGGATCGTGGAAGTGGACCTGCGCATGCGGCGGCGGGCGGTGGGCCAGGTCGTGGCTCTCGTGGCAGGAGGCGGTGAGCGCGCCGCGCGGCACGCGCCCGGACAGGAACGCGTCCAGCGCCACGACTTCCGCCGGCGAGGCCCCGCCCAGGCGCCAGGACTGCTCCAGCACGCCGCAGCGCCAGCGGCCGCGGGCGTCGCGCCCGGCGATGACGTCGTAGTTGCGGCGCGAGGCGTAGAAGCCCGGGTGCACCTCCGCCACCGCGGCGTCGTAGCGGCGCGCGCAGTCCAGGGCCTCGCGCTGGAGTGCGTCGCCGGCCACGGCCTCCAGCGCCTCGTAGCCGCCGGTGACCACCTGCAGGCGCGAGCCGGTGTAGACCTCAAGGCCCTCGCGGTCCGGGGCCTGCTGCTGGGTGCCCAGGTAGGACAGGACCAGGCCGGCGATGCGGACCTGGCCCACGCTGCAGGTGGTCGCCTCGACCAGGTCCTGCTCCAGCACCATGCCGTGCTGCTGCAGCTGCAGCAGGTCGAGCGCGGCCACCGCCTGTTCCAGGTGGTCGGGGTGCTCGACCCGCTGCTGCCCCTGGCCGCCGCGGGCCTGGGCCGGCTTCAGCCGGATCGCGCCGCCGCGCGCCAGCAGCTCGCGCCCGGCGCTGCCGGCCGAGTGCGGGCAGAAGGCGCTGAAGCCGTCCAGTACCACCGGGCGCAGGCGCTCACCCAGCTCCGCGCGCCAGCCCTCGGGGGCCGAGGCGCACTCGCGCGGCAGGCCGTGGGTGATCACCTTGCTGGCGATGAAGGCGTGCGGGACCACCCCGCCGAACAGGTCGTCCTCGCCAGCGATGCCCAGCCGAGCCGCCTGGGCGGCGGTAAGGGTGTCGTCGGGCACGAAGTAGGGGCGCAGCGCCGGCGGATGCGCGGGGTCGTACTCGCCGGCGTACTCCCAGCCGGCCAGTTCGGCCAGGCGCCGCGCCACCCAGGCCTGCGAGGCGCGTTCGTGGTCGCTGCGCGGCTGCCCGCCCGCGCACACCGTGACCACCGCGCGACGGCACCGGTTCGTGGGGGAAGGCATGCCGCTGGCTCTCCGCGGAAGGACGCAGGCAAGCTGCGGCCTTCGCGGTGAAACGGGCGCGAAGGATCGCCGCCCCGCTGCCACGGCGCGTGCGCGGGGTCGTGAAGCGTGCCTGTGTCCGTTTCCGGCGCTGGACCACGGGCACAAAAAAGCCGGGGCATCGTTGATGCCCCGGCCCGACCGCGGCTGAGGGAGGGATCAGCCAGCGAGTGCGAACAACACGCCCCATGCCGGCAGCGTGGCCTGGCCGCCATCGATGCCGACCGCGGCGTAGCCGGGGATGGCCTGCGGCTGCCACTGGCCGTCCGGCAGCGACAGCGTGGCGGCGTTGGCGGAAAGGTTGAACGCCGCCAGCATGCGCTGGCCCTCGTGCTCGCGCACGAACGCCAGCACCGGCTCGGCGGTGTCCAGGAAGCGGATCGAGCCGCGCACCAGGGCCGGCTGCTGCTTGCGCCAGCGCATGAAGGCGCGGAACGCGTGCAGCACCGAATCCGGGTCGGCTTCCTGGCGCTCCACCGCCAGGGCGCGGTGCTCGTCCGGCACCGGCAGCCATGGCTGCACCGGGCTGAAACCGGCGTCGGGCGCGTCCTTCCACGGCATCGGCGTGCGGCAGCCGTCGCGGCCCTTGAAGGTCGGCCAGAAGGTGATGCCGTAGGGGTCGCGCAGCGCCTCGAACGGGACGTCGGCCTCGGGCAGGCCCAGTTCCTCGCCCTGGTAGATGCAGACCGAGCCGCGCAGCGAGCAGACCATCGCCGCCAGCATGCGCGCTAGCTGCGGCGGGGCTTCGGCGCCGCCCCAGCGGGTGACCGCGCGGCGCACGTCGTGGTTGGACACGGCCCAGCACGGCCAGCCCTCGGTCATTGCCGCTTCCAGGCGCTCGACCGTGCCGCGGATGTAGCCGGCGCTGAAGTCGTCCACCAGCAGCTCGAAGCTGTAGCCCATGTCCAGGCGCTTGCCGGAGGTGTACTCGGCGGTGGTGGCCAGCGAGTCCTCCGAGGAGATCTCGCCCAGGGTCACCACGCCGGGGTACTGGTCCATCAGCCGGCGCAGGTCCTCGAGGAAGCCGATGTTCTCCGGGCGGGTGTTGTTGTAGTAGTGGTACTGGAACGCGTACGGGTTGTCCGGGCTGAAGCCGCGGCCCACGCGCTTGTCCGCCGGCTTGGGCGGGTTGTCGCGCAGCTGCGCGTCGTGGAAGCAGAAGTTGATCGCGTCCAGGCGGAAGCCGTCGACGCCGCGGTCCAGCCAGAAGCGCACGTTGTCCAGCGTGGCCTGGCGAACTTCCGGGTTGTGGAAGTTCAGGTCCGGCTGCGAGGACAGGAAGTTGTGCAGGTAGTACTGGCAGCGGCGCGGCTCCCAGCGCCAGGCCACGCCGCCGAAGATCGACATCCAGTTGTTGGGCGGGGTGCCGTCTTCCCTGGCATCGGCCCACACGTACCAGTCGGACTTGGGGTTGTCGCGGCTCTGCCGGCTTTCCAGGAACCAGGGGTGCTGGTCGGAGGTATGGCTCAGCACCTGGTCGATCATCACCTTCAGGCCCAGGCGGTGGGCCTTGGCCAGCAGGCGGTCGAAGTCGTCCAGGGTGCCGAACAGCGGGTCGACGTCGCGGTAGTCGGCGATGTCGTAGCCGTAGTCGGCCATCGGCGACTTGAAGAACGGCGAGATCCAGATCGCGTCCACGCCCAGCGAGGCCACGTAGTCCAGCCGCTCGGTGATGCCCGGGAGGTCGCCGATGCCGTCGCCGTTGGTGTCGAGGAAGCTGCGGGGGTAGATCTGGTAGATGACGGCGCCGCGCCACCACTGGGTATCGGACATACGGGAACCATTACGGATGGGAAGCCGCACCGACGGGCGCGGCGGGGATGGAGGGCCGGGGTGGGCAATCCCTTGCCCGGGCCACCGGCGGTTCCGGTCGCGGCAGGGCTTGCCCGGCGCGCTTCCATTGGCCGCGGCTATGGTAGTGGCGCCCCCTCGCGGCCGAGCGGGGGCGCATACGTATTCATCGGGAGCGCCTTACAGCGGCACGAACCGCACGGCCTGGCCACCGCCGCGGCCCAGGCGCAGCTCCAGCACGTCGCCGGCGCCGACTTCGCGGGTTTCGTGGACGAAGGCGAAGGGCTTGTGCTCCCAGTCCGCGCCGTCGCCGTCGCGATAGATCTCGGCGCGATAGCGGCGGCCGGCATCGAGGAAGGACAGTGGCGCCTGCAGCACGCGCGGGGTGTCGTCGCCGACCGCGCCGAGGAACCACTCCCCGCCGCCGCGCGCCTTGCGTGCCAGCACCGCGTACTCGCCGACCGAACCGTCGACCATGCGGCTTTCCTCCCAGTCCACCGCCACGTCGCGGATGAACTTCAGCGCCTGCGGCTGCCTGGCGTAGTGCTCGGGCAGGTCGGCGACCATCTGGATCGGGCTGTACAGGACCACGTACAGCGCCAGCTGCTTGGCCAGGGTGCTGCGCAGCTTCTGGCCGTTGCGGCCGACCAGGCTGACGATGCCCGGGGTGAAGTCCATCGGCCCGGCCAGCATGCGGGTGAACACCAGGGTGGCCTCGTGCTCCGGCGGGTTCGGCGGATCGGCCCAGGCGGCGAATTCCATGCCGCGCGCACCCTCGCGCGAGACCCAGTTCGGGTACGTGCGGCGCAGGCCGGTGTCCTTGATCGGCTCGTGGGCGTTGACCGCGATCTTCCGCTCCGCCGCGGCCTGGACCACGCGCAGGTGGTGGTTGCTCATCCACTGGCCCTCGTGCCACTCGCGCACCACCGGGCCGCCAGGCTGGTCCTGGCGCTGGATGTCACCGGCGTCGCAGACGTAGCCGGTCTTGACCACGTCCACGCCGTTGCGCGCGTACAGGTCGAAGGCCGCCTCCAGCTGGCGTTCGTAATGGCTGACCGCGCAGGCGGTTTCGTGGTGGCCGATCAGGTGCACGCCCTTGCCGGCGGCGTACTTGGCCAGTTTCGGCAGGTCGAAGTCCGGGGTGGAGCGGGTGAAGTCGAAGCCCCAGCCGTTGGCGAACCAGTTGCCGTCCCAGCCCGGGTTCCAGCCTTCCACCAGCACGCCGCGGAAGCCGTTCTTCGCGGCGAAGTCGATGTAGCGGCGGGTATTGGCGGTGGTCGCGCCGTGCCTGGGGCCGGTGCCCCAGGTCTCCTTCTCCAGGTGCAGCGACCACCACACGCCCACGTACTTGGCCGGCTTGAACCAGCTGACGTCGCCGATGGCGTTGGGCTCGTTGAGGTTGAGGATCAGGCTGGACTCGACCAGGTCACCGGCACGCTCGCCGATCTGGATCGTGCGCCACGGGGTGGCGAACGGGGTGGTGCGGTTCACCGCGCCGCCCTCGCTGGACGGGGTCAGCGCGGCGCGCAGCACGTTGCCGTCGCCACGGGCCAGGTTCATGCCGGCGTAGTCGACCAGCGCCGCCTCGTGGATGGAGACGTGCAGCCCGTCGCCGGTGCGCAGGGTCAGCGGCGTCTGCGCGGTGCCGATCTCGCGCAGCGGGGTGCGCGAGTACAGGTATTCCTCGCGGTTCCATTCGAACGCGGGGATCCACCAGGCGGTGGTGTTGTCCGCATCGGCCAGGGCGAACTCGGTCAGCTCCTGGCGGATGCGCACCTGGCGCGGTCCCGGCTCGGCCGGGAACTCGTAGCGGAAACCGACGCCGTCGTCGTAGACGCGGAACACCACGTCGATCCGCCGTGGCGGCTGGCCCGGCTCGGCCGGACGCTCGGCGAAGCGCGCGCGCAGCTCGTTGTAGCGGTTGCGGGTCAGGCGGCGCTCGCCCCAGGGCTGCTCCCAGGTCTCGTCGAAGCTGCGGCTGGAGTGGTCGATCAGCTCCAGGTTGCGCTCCAGGCGGCCGTCGCCAAGCAGGAAGCCCAGGCGCGAGGAGGCGATCACGGGCTTGCCACGGCGTTCGACGCGGTAGGCCAGGCGGTCCTCGTGCTGGGCTTCGATGGTCACCGCCAGCACCTGGCCGGGGGACTCGATCCGTGCCAGGTCGCGGGCGTGGAGGGGCAGGGCGGCTGCTGCAAGGAGCAGCAGGGCGAGCAGGGCGCGGGGGCGGCGCGGGAGACGTCGTGCGGGCATGGGGGCTTACTCCAGGACGTAGACGAGGACGGTGCGCGGCGGCACGGTGAAGCGGCCGCGCGCGGGTTCGTGGCCTGCTTCGCGCACGCGTGGATCGGCGGCGTGCGGGCCGCGCTGCAGCGGATGCAGGCGCCAGCGCTGGCCGCGCAGCTCCGGCAGTTCCAGTACCTGCGCCTGCGGCGAGGCATTGAGCAGGTAGAGGATGCCGGCGAAGCCGGCGCCCGGATGGCCGCGGCCGTCGAGCAGGCCGGCGACCACCAGCGGGTTCTGGCCAGGGCCGCTATTGGGGAAGCTGAGCCGGCGCGCGACCTCTTCGGCGGTGCGCAGCCGGAACAGGCTGGAGCTGGCGCGGATTGCCAGCAGCTCGCGCAGGGCGGCGCGGGCGAAGGCGATGTCTTCCGGGGCCGGGCGGATGGAGGGATCGGCCAGGCGCGGCGCGATCCACGGCCAGTCGGCTTCGTTGCCGCTGGCCGGCGGCAGGCCGCTGCCGAAGAAATTGTCCCCGCCGCTCCAGTCGATGCGGTTGAACCAGTCGCCGGAGTCATAGCTGTTGCGGTCCATGGACTTGGAGCGCAGCAGGTCGATGCCGGCGTGGAAGTAGGCCACGCCCTGGCTGAGCGCGGTGGTGGCCATGCCCAGCACCTGCACCCGCGCCCGCTCGCTGGCCGGCGTGCCGGCGGGCAGGCGGTAGGCGTTGAGGTCGTAGAGGGTCTCGTTGTCGTGGTTCTCGACGTAGTTGACCACCTCGCCCGGTGCGGGGGCATAGCCGGCCGGCTGGCCGTTGTAGTCCACCTCGTGCAGCGGGCGGGGGCCGTCGACGGTATCCAGCACGTAGTCACGCAGGGTGCCGGCCAGGCCGGCACGGACCAGGTCGGCTGCGCGCAGCAAGGCGGCGCGGCTGGCCACCGGGTCGTCGCCGGCAGTGGCCTCGTTCGGCGCGTAGCCGAGGCCGTTGAGCCAGCCCTGGCGCGCCAGCTTGTCGCGGCCGCTGTCGCCCGGGCCGCCGCCGCGCAGGGCATCGCGCGCGCGGTCGCTGAAGGTGCCGATGCCGCTGCCGCCCAGGGACAGCTGCGAGGCCTGGACGAAGCGGGCGCCATCGGCCACCTCGCCGAAGTTCCAGCCCTCGCCGATCAGCGGCACGTGGCGGCCGGCGACGGCGTCGACCCGGCGCTGCAGGGCTTCCATCGCCGCGCGCGGCTGGTGGCCCATCAGGTCGAAGCGGAACGAGTCGATCCGGTAGTGCCGCACCCACAGCCCGGCCGAGTCGATCATCAGCCGCGCCATCATCGCGTGCTCGGTGGCGGTGTTGCTGCAGCAGGTACTGGTCTCCACCGTGCCGCTGGCGTCGAGGCGGTGGTAGTAGCCGGGCACGATGCGGTCCAGCACCGAGCCGGGGTCCTGGCCGGCGGCATAGGTGTGGTTGTAGACCACGTCCATGCCCACGCGCAGGCCCAGGGCGTGCAGGGCCATGACCATGGCCCGGAACTCGCGGATGCGCACCGCGCCGTCGGACGGATCGGTGGCGTAGCTGCCCTCGGGCGCATTGAAGTGGAACGGGTCGTAGCCCCAGTTGAAGCAGTCGCGCGCGGCTTCGGCCATCACCGCGGCCTGCTGCAGCGGGCTGTCCGCCGGTGCATCGGGCACCTGCGGGGTGGTGCAGCCGGCTTCGGGCACGGAGGCGAAGTCGTACACCGGCAGCAGGTGCACGTCGGTCAGGCCGGCCCGGGCGAGGGCGCGCAGGTGGGCCATGCCGGCGCTGCCGGCGGCGGTGAACGCCAGGTAGCGGCCGCGCAGCGGTTCCGGCACGGTGGCATCACCGATGGAGAAGTCGCGCACGTGCAGTTCGTACACCGACATGTCCACCTGCGCCTGCAGCGCGGGCGGGCGCGGGGCCTGGTCCCAGCCGTCGGGCTTGAGCGCCGGGTCGTCCAGGTCGGCCACGTAGCTGCGGCGCGAATCGGTGCCGAGGCTGGCCGAGTACGGATCGGTGACGCGGTTGCGCACCAGGCCGGTGCCCGGCACGTACACGTCCACCAGCCAGGTGTAATAAGCGCCGCGCAGGTCCTGCGGCAGGCGCGCGGTCCACATGCCGGTGGCCGGATCGGCCGCGACGGCCACGCGGCGGGTGGCCGCGGCATGGTCGCCGGGGTACAGGCACAGCGAGACCTCGCGCGCGGTCGGTGCCCATACGCTGAAGCGGGTGCCGTCCGGCGCGGGGTGCGCGCCGGGCATCGGCGCATCGACCGCGGCGGCATACAGGTCGTCCAGTGCGCCGGGCAGCTGGATCCGGGTGGCGTCCAGCACGCGGCCGCGCGGGTCCTCGCGCACCAGCAGCAGGGCCTGGCGGTAAAGCGCGCGCAGGGCCTGGTCGTCCAGGTCCAGGGCCAGGGTGGCGCCGGGGGCGACATGGCGGAAGCGCCGTGCGACCGTTTCCGCCACGGTGGCGCCGGCCAGCGCTACCTGGCCCTCGGCGCCGCGCACGCGCTGGCCGGGGATGGCCTGCGGCAGCACCTTGCCGTGGTAGAGGCGGTAACGGCCAGGGTCCGGGGCGCCGGGCCAGCGCAGGGTGCGCCGGTCCAGCCAGATCGCGCGTGCGTCGGGAACGGTGCCGGCCTCGGCGGCGAGGACCACGGCCTCGCCGGCGTCGCAGGCTGCGATGGGCAGCACCGCCGCATGCGCGGGCAGGGCGGCAAGCAGCAGGGCACAGCCGCCGGCCGCGCCAAAGGCATGGAACATGGCGCGCACGGTGCGCCGCCGCAGGCTTCGTAGCATCGCCCCTCCCAGAACGCTCCGCGTCCACGGCAGCCGGCCGCGGCGCGAGGGGCCGCACTATCCCACGGGTGCAGTGCAGCATGGGCGCACATGCCGATGAATACGTATGCATGCGCTGTCCGCCGCGTACGGCCGCCGCCTACCATGCCCCGGTACCGCCGGCCGGCGGATCGCGACGCAACGGTTCCCGGAGGGGGGATACAGCGTGATTGAACGCAAACCACGCCTGTCGTTCTGGCAGATCTGGAACATGTGCTTCGGCTTCCTGGGCATCCAGTTCGGGTTTGCCCTGCAGAACGCCAACGTCAGCCGCATCTTCCAGACCCTGGGCGCGGACATGGAGCAGGTGCCGGGGCTGTGGATCGCCGCACCGCTGACCGGCCTGCTGGTGCAGCCGGTGGTGGGCTATCTCTCCGACCGCACCTGGACCCCGCTGGGCCGGCGCCGCCCGTACTTCCTCGCCGGCGCGGTGCTGGCGACCCTGGCCCTGTTCTTCATGCCGCACTCCCCGGCGCTGTGGATCGCCGCCGGCATGCTGTGGATCCTCGATGCCTCGATCAACATCTCGATGGAGCCGTTCCGCGCCTTCGTCGGCGACCAGCTGCCACAGGAGCAGCGTGCCAGCGGCTACGCCATGCAGAGCTTCTTCATCGGCGTGGGCGCGATCGTGGCCAGCCTGCTGCCGTGGCTGCTGGCCAAGGCAGGCGTGGCAAACACCGCCGGCCCGGGCGAAGTGCCGGACACCGTGCGCTACGCGTTCTACGTCGGCGGCGTGGTGCTGCTGGGCGCGATCGGCTGGACCGTGCTGCGCACCCGCGAGTACCCGCCGGAGGACCTGGCCCGCTTCGAACAGGCCGAGTCGCCGGAGCCGGCCCCTGTCATGGCCTCCGTGCCCGGCCCGCTGCCGGCGCTGGCCTGGCTGGTGGCCGGCCTGGGCCTGGCGGCGCTGATCGCGGCCAACGGCTGGGACCGCATGCTCTACGTGCTGGCCGGCATGGCCGCGGCCTACGGCGTGCTGCTGCTGGTGGCGCGGGTGCTGCCGGCCGGGAGCATGCTGCCGGCCATCGCCGCCGACCTGCGCGCCATGCCGCGCACCATGCGCCGCCTGGCCGTGGTCCAGTTCTTCTCCTGGTTCGCCCTGTTCGCGATGTGGATCTACACCACCGCGGCGGTGGCCGGCACCCACTTCGGCAGCAACGACCCGACCTCGGCCGCCTACAACGAAGGCGCCAACTGGGTCGGCGTGCTGTTCGCCGCCTACAACGGCTTCGCCGCGGTGGCGGCCATCGCCATCCCATGGCTGGCCGCACGCATCGGCCTGCGCGGCACCCACGTGCTCAACCTGTGCCTGGGCGCGCTGGGCCTGCTGTCCTTCCTGTGGGTGCGCGATCCGCAGTGGCTGCTGCTGTCGATGGTCGGCGTGGGCTTCGCCTGGGCCTCGATCCTTTCCCTGCCGTACGCGATGCTGTCCGACAGCCTGCCGGCGGCCAAGATGGGCGTTTACATGGGCATCTTCAATTTCTTCATCGTGATCCCGCAGCTGGTCGCGGCCAGCCTGCTGGGCTTCCTGCTGCGTGCGCTGTTCGGCGGCCAGCCGCTGTGGGCCCTGGCCCTGGGTGGCGCCAGCCTGGTGCTGGCCGCGGCCTGCGTGCTGGCGGTGCCGCGCACCGCGGAGGCGCGCGCATGAATCGCTTCCTGCACAAGGCCCTGCTGGGCACGGCGCTGGCGGTCGCCGCCGCACCGGCCTTCGCCCAGTCCATCTACGGCACCCGCGAACCGTTCGCCAGCGAGGCGGTGTACTTCGTGATGACCGATCGCTTCGTCAACGGCGATCCGGCCAACGACCACCGCGACCAGGGCGGCGAGCACCACACCTTCGACCGGCCGCTGGAGCCCTGCGACGGCGTGGTCGGCAACGTCGGCTACCTGGGCGGCGACTTCCGCGGCCTGCTCGACAACGCCGGCTACATCGCCGACATGGGCTTCACCGCGGTGTGGATCACGCCGATCGTGGACAACCCGGACCAGGCCTTCACCGGTGGCGACCCGATCACCTGCGACGGCTTCCTCACCGACCAGGGCAAGACCGGCTTCCACGGCTACTGGGGCGTCAATTTCTACCGCCTGGACGAGCACCTGCCCAGCGAGGGCCTGGACTTCGCCGGCCTGACCGCCGGCCTGCGCGGCCATGGCCTGAAGACCGTGCTGGACGTCGTCGCCAACCACGGTTCGCCGGGCTGGACCATGCCGGTGGCGCAGCCGCAGTACGGCCAGATCTTCGACGCCGAGGGGCGGCTGGTGGCCGACCACCAGAACCTGCCGCCGGAACGGCTGGACCCGGCCGGCAACCCGCTGCACGCCTTCTACAACGACAAGCCCGACCTGGCCCAGCTGGCCGACCTCAATGCCGACAACCCGGCGGTGATGGACTACCTGGTTGGCGCCTACCTGCAGTGGATCGGCCAAGGCGTGGACGCGCTGCGCATCGACACCATCCGCCACCAGCCGCTGGCGTTCTGGAAGGCCTTCACCGACCGCATCCGCGAGCGCCACCCGGGCATGTTCATGTTCGGCGAATCGTTCGACTACGAGGCGGCCAACATCGCCCAGTTCACCCGCCCGGAGAACGGCGGGGTGAGCGTGCTCGACTTCCCGATGAAGAAGGCCATGGACGAGGTGTTCTCGCGCCAGGCCAGCGCCGGGTTCGAACGCCTGGCCGAAGCGCTGTACCTGGAGGACGGCCCGTACGCCAACCCGTACGAGCTGGCCACCTTCTACGACAACCACGACATGCCGCGCATGGACGCCAGCGACGAGGGCTTCATCGACGCGCACAACTGGCTGTTCACCGCACGCGGCATCCCGGTGGTCTACTACGGCTCGGAGACCGGGTTCATGCGCGGCCAGGGCGAGCACGGCGGCAACCGCGCCTACTACGGCGTGGAGAACATCCAGGCCGCCCCCGCGCACCCGATCCACGCCAGCCTGCGGCGCATCGCCAACCTGCGCAAGGCCTCGCCGGCGCTGCAGCGCGGGGTGCAGCTGAACGTCGAACTGCAGGGCGACAGCGCGGTGTTCTACCGGGTCTACGAGGACGCCGGCCAGGCCCAGACCGCCCTGGTCCTGCTCAACAAGGGCGACCGTCCGCGCACGGCGACGGTCACCCGCATGCTCCAGCCCGGGCGCTGGCGCGACGGCTTCAGCGGCCAGGAGGTCAGTGTCGGGCGCAAGCTCCGGGTCGAGGTGCCGGCGCACGGCGTGCGCGTGTTCCTGTACGACGGCCCGGTGACCCGCGCCGACCTGCGCCAGGCCGCGCTGAAGGCCACGCCGCGGCAGTAAGCAGGGCAGGGGCGCCGGTTGCCGGGCGCCCTGCGGCGGTGCTCAGCCGGGCCGCCGGCTGGACTCGCGCAGCACCAGCCGCACCGGCAGCCGCTGGCTCTCCACCGGTTCGCGCTGGATCAGCCGGATCAGGCTGTCCACCAGTACTTCGCCGGCCTGCTTGGTGTCCTGCTGCACGGTCGACAGCGGCGGCTGGGCGAAGCTGGCCATGGCGATGTCGTCGAAGCCGACCACCGCCACGTCCTCGGGCATGGCCAGTCCGTCCTCGCGCAGGGCCTTCATCGCGCCCAGGGCGATCAGGTCGCTGGCCCCGAACACGCCGTCGAAGGACTGGCCGGCGTCCAGCAGGGCGCGCGCGGCCTGGTAGCCGGACTGCTCGGTGGTGATGGCATCGGCCTGCAGCTCCGGTTCCGGCTCGATCCCGGCCTCGCGTAGCGCAGCCTGGTACCCGCGCCAGCGCTCGCGGAACTCGGGGTAGTGCTCGGAGGCGTGGCCGAGGAAGGCGATCCGGCGGCAGCCGCGTTCCAGCAGGTGGGCGGTGATGTCGTGCCCGCCCTGGAAGTTGTCGCAGCCGATCGACACCCCCGGCTCCCCGGGCAGGGCCGCGCCCCAGCGCACGAAGTGGGTGCCCTGTTCGACCAGCTGCTGCAGTCGCGACTGCGATTCCAGGTAGTCGCCGTAGCCCAGCAGGATGATGCCGTCGGCCTTGTGGCTGTCGGCGAAGTCCGCGTGCCAGTTGGTCGACAGCTGCTGGAAGGAGACCAGCAGGTCGTAGCCGCACCGCGCGCAGGCCCGGGTGATCGACCCGAGCATGGAGTGGAAGAACGGGTTGATCAGCGAGTCGTCCGGGGTCGGGTCCTCGAAGAACAGCAGGGCCAGGGTCCCGGACTGCTGGGCGCGCAGGTTGGAGGCGTTCTTGTCGACCTTGTAGTTGAGCTCGCGGGCAATGGCCAGGATCCGGCGCCGGGTCTCGGGGTTGACCGACGGGTGCCCGCGCAGGGCGCGCGAGACGGTCGGCTGGGATACCCCGGCCAGGTGGGCGATGTCGAGGGACGTGGCCTTGCCCCGGATGGTCATGCGAAACCGGCTCCTCCGAGCCCGGAACGGTGCTGCAACGGCGGGACATGATGCCACGGGGCCCGCCACTACGTCCGTCCGCCCGGCTGCGCTAGAATCGGGGGCCTCGCCGCCGGCACGGTGCCGGCGCGCCCCAGGACAAGGTGGCCCGCGGAAGACGCCGGCCGAGCGTGCGACATGAGCACTACCACCGCCTACCGCTGACCGCCCCCCAGGCTGCCACGTCTGCAGGCGCCTGGTGGCGCTTTTTTTGCGGTTCGTGATTGGTGATTCGTAGTTGGGGATTCGAAGCGGCCGCCCTGGCCCCGGTCCCGATGCCATCCCAATCACGAATCACCAATCACCAATCACGGCTTCTTCCCCAATGATCACCATCACCCTCCCCGACGGCAGCCAGCGCCAGTTCGAAGGTCCCGTCACCGTCATGCAGGTCGCGCAGTCGATCGGCGCCGGCCTGGCCAAGGCCACGGTCGCCGGCCAGGTCGACGGCAAGCTGGTCGACGCCTGCGACGTCATCGACCACGACGCCACCCTGCGCATCATCACCCCCAAGGACGAGGAGGGCGTGGAGATCATCCGCCACTCCTGCGCCCACCTGGTCGGCCACGCGGTCAAGCAGCTGTACCCGGACGTGAAGATGGTGATCGGCCCGGTGATCGCGGAAGGGTTCTACTACGACATCTATTCCGAGCGCCCGTTCACCCCCGAGGACCTGGCCGCGATCGAGCAGCGCATGCGCGAGCTGATCGCCCAGGACTACGACGTCATCAAGAAGATGACCCCGCGCGAGGAGGTCATCGAGGTGTTCAAGGCCCGCGGCGAGGACTACAAGCTGCGCCTGATCGAGGACATGGGCCCGGAAGTGACCCACATGGGCCTGTACTACCACCAGGAATACGTGGACATGTGCCGCGGCCCGCACGTGCCCAACACCCGCTTCCTGAAGGCCTTCAAGCTGACCCGCATCTCCGGCGCGTACTGGCGCGGCGACTCGAAGAACGAGCAGCTGCAGCGCATCTACGGCACCGCCTGGGCCGACGAGAAGCAGCTGAAGGCCTACATCCAGCGCATGGAGGAGGCCGAGAAGCGCGACCACCGCCGCATCGGCAAGCAGCAGGACCTGTTCCACCTGCAGGAAGAGGCCCCGGGCCTGGTGTTCTGGCACCCCAAGGGCTGGGCGGTGTGGCAGGTGGTCGAGCAGTACATGCGCCGCGTCTACCGCGAGACCGGCTACGGCGAGGTGCGCTGCCCGCAGATCCTGGACGTGACCCTGTGGAAGAAGTCCGGCCACTGGGACAACTACCAAGACAACATGTTCTTCACCGAGTCCGAGAAGCGGACCTACGCGGTGAAGCCGATGAACTGCCCCGGCCACGTGCAGATCTTCAACCAGGGCCTGCACAGCTACCGCGACCTGCCGATCCGCTACGGCGAGTTCGGCTCCTGCCACCGCAACGAGCCCTCCGGCGCGCTGCACGGCATCCTGCGCGTGCGCGGCTTCACCCAGGACGACGGCCACATCTTCTGCACCGAGGAGCAGATCGAGTCCGAGGTCCGCGCCTTCCACCAGCAGGCGCTGAAGGTCTACGGCGACTTCGGCTTCGACGACATCCAGGTCAAGATCGCCCTGCGCCCGGACAACCGCCTGGGCGACGACGCCACCTGGGACAAGGCCGAGGAGGCCCTGCGCTCGGCCCTGCGCGCCTCCGGCGTGGAGTGGCAGGAGCTGCCGGGCGAGGGCGCGTTCTACGGCCCGAAGATCGAGTACCACCTGAAGGACGCCCTGGGCCGCACCTGGCAGCTGGGCACGGTGCAGGTGGACTTCATGATGCCGGTGCGCCTGGGCGCCGAGTACGTGGACGAGCACAGCCAGCGCCGGCACCCGGTCATGCTCCACCGCGCCATCGTCGGCTCGATGGAGCGCTTCATCGGCATCCTGATCGAGCACCATGCCGGCGCCTTCCCGGCCTGGCTGGCGCCGGTCCAGGCGGTGGTGATGAACATCACCGACGCCCAGGCTGAATACGTGAACGAGGTTAGGAAAAGCCTTACAAATCAAGGCTTCCGGGTCGAGGCTGATTTGCGGAACGAAAAGATCGGCTTTAAGATCCGCGAGCACACGCTGCAGCGCGTGCCGTACCTGCTGGTGGTCGGCGACCGCGAGAAGGAGAACGGCGCCGTGGCGGTGCGCACGCGTACCGGCGAAGATTTGGGCACAATGTCCGTGTCCGCCTTTGCCGATACCTTGCGTTCGCAGCAGCTGGCGTAAAAACAGATGCGTGCCGGCCCCGCGCCGGCACGTGGCCTAGACCACCCCCGGAGACTGGAATATCAGCACCCCCGAGAAGCAAAACCGGAAGAACCACGAGATCCGTGTCCCGCGCGTGCGCGTGATCGGGTCCGATGGCGAAATGATCGGCGTCCTTTCGCGCGACGAGGCCCTGCGCCTTGCCGAAGAGGAGGACCTGGACCTGGTCGAGATCCAGCCCAACGCGGATCCGCCGGTCTGCAAGATCATGGACTTCGGCAAGTTCAAGTTCGAACAGCAGAAGCGGGCCAGCGAGGCCAAGAAGAAGTCCAAGCAGGTCGAGATCAAGGAAGTGAAGTTCCGCCCGGTCACCGACGAGGGCGACTACCAGATCAAGCTGCGCAACATGCGCCGCTTCCTGGAGGATGGCGACAAGGTCAAGGTCAACATCCGCTTCCGCGGGCGCGAGATGAGCCACCAGGAGCTGGGCCGGCAGATGGCCGCCCGGATCGAGGCCGACCTGGGCGAGGACATCGTGATCGAGTCGCGGCCGCGCCTGGAAGGCCGGCAGATGGTCATGATGATCGCGCCGAAGAAGAAGTAAGCCGCGACGCGGCAGGGGGGCGGCCCGGTGGCCGACCCCGGCGAAGGGCGCCCCATGGCGCCCTTCGCCGTATCCGGTCCTGGCGTTGCCACGCCGGCGGCCCCATCGTGCTCCGGTTGGCCGGGCCTGTGCTGGCCGGTGCCGGCCGGAAGCAAGCCGGCGGCCTGCCCGGGCGGTGCCGCCGGCCTTCCGTTGGCCTGCGCACGGCTCTTGCGCCCGCCCGGCGAAACCCGCTGATTTGCAAAAGGAAAGCCAGCCGGGGCATAATGCGCGGCTCCGGTTTGCCGGAGGGCTGGCAACAGCTACAGGACCCGTCGCGGTTTCCCCTGGGGACTCAGCGACTTACCGACCGGTATGGGCAAGGATGGAAAGCGCGGGGCAACCCGCCGCCCGTGCCAGTGACAGTTCCCATCAAGGACATTCGCAATGCCCAAGATCAAGACCAACCGGGCGGCGGCCAAGCGTTTCCGCAAGACCGCCTCCGGCAAGTACAAGGCCGGCCACGCCAACCGTAGCCACATCCTCACCAAGAAGGCCACCAAGCGGAAGCGCAACCTGCGGCAGACGAACCACGTCCGCGCCGAGGATGCCGGCCGCCTGGACCGCATGCTGCCGTATCTCTGAGGAGGACTGAACAATGGCACGAGTCAAGCGTGGCGTGCAGGCGCGCCGCCGTCACAAGAAGGTCCTGAGCCAGGCCAAGGGTTACTACAACGCCCGCCGCAAGGTCTTCCGCGTCGCCAAGCAGGCGGTCATCAAGGCGCAGCAGTACGCCTACATCGGCCGCAAGCAGAAGAAGCGCAACTTCCGTTCGCTGTGGATCACCCGCATCAACGCGGCTGCCCGCGCCAACGGCCTGAGCTACAGCCGCTTCATCAACGGCCTGCTGAAGGCCGGCATCACCCTGGACCGCAAGGTGCTGGCGGACATCGCCGTGCACGACGCGGCCGGGTTTACCGCGCTGGCGGAGAAGGCGAAGAGCGCTCTGGCGGCATAAGTTGCGAACCGCACCGGGCCCGTCCGCGGGCCTGGCGCCGGTCACCGCATGCATGCATGGGGAAGGGCGCAAGTCCTTCCCCATTTGTTTTTCCGAGGGCCCGTTTTCCATGAGCGATATCCAAACCCTGGCGGCGCAGGCGCTGGCCGACATCGCCGCGGCGCAGACTCCCGAGGCGCTGGAGGCGCTGCGCGTGGGCCTGCTGGGCAAGCAGGGCGCCATCACCGCCCAGCTCAAGCAGCTCGGCGCGTTGCCGCCGGAGCAGCGCAAGGCCGCCGGCGAGGCGATCAACCGCGTACGCGACGAAGTCTCGACCGCGCTGTCGGCGCGCCGCGCGCTGCTGGAGGAGGCCGCGCTCGACGCGCGCCTGGCCGGCGAGGCGGTGGACGTGACCCTGCCGGGCCGGCTGGCCCAGCGCGGCGGGATCCACCCGATCTCCCGCACCCTGGAGCGGATCGCCACCATCTTCGGCAACCTCGGCTACGAACTGGCCGACGGTCCGGAGATCGAGGACGACTGGCACAACTTCGAGGCGCTGAACTTCCCGCCGCACCACCCGGCGCGCGCCATGCACGACACCTTCTACTTCGGCGACGGCCACCTGCTGCGCACCCATACCTCGGGCGTGCAGGTGCGCTACATGGGCGACCACCGCCCGCCGTTGCGCATGATCGCCGCCGGCAAGGTGTACCGTTCCGACTCCGACCAGACCCATTCGCCGATGTTCCACCAGGTCGAGGGCCTGCTGGTCGACGAGACCTCGACCTTCGCCGACCTCAAGGGCACGCTCTCCGAGTTCGTGCGCGCCTTCTTCGAGCGCGACTTCCAGATGCGCTTCCGCCCGAGCTACTTCCCGTTCGTGGAGCCGGGCGCGGAGGTCGACATCGCCTGGCAACAGCCGGACGGCAGCGTGCGCTGGCTGGAGGTGCTCGGTTGCGGCATGGTCCACCCGAACGTGCTGCGCAACTGCGGCATCGATCCGGAGCGCTACACCGGCTTCGCCTTCGGCCTGGGCGTGGAGCGCTTCGCGATGCTGCGCTACGGCGTCAACGACCTGCGCGCCTTCTTCGAGAACGATGTGCGGTTCCTCAGGCAGTTCGCCTGAGGGCCGTGGCTGGTGATTGGCAACTGGTGATCCGGAAGAGCGTGTACGGCCAGCCGGCCACGCAGGATCAGCAACAGGGCCATCACCGTCGCGGCACTTCCAATCACGAATCACGAACCACGAATCACGGCACCCCATGAAATTTTCCGAGAACTGGCTGCGCAGCCACGTGTCGACCCTGGCCAACCGCGACGCGCTCGCGGCGACGCTGACCGCCATCGGCCTGGAGGTCGAGGAAGTCACCGCACTGGGCGACGGCCTGGCCGGCGTGGTGGTCGGCCGCATCGTGGAAGCCGTCCGCCATCCGGAGGCCGACCGCCTGCAGGTGTGCAAGGTCGACATCGGCAACGGCGAGCCGCTGCAGATCGTGTGCGGCGCGCCCAACGCGCGCGTCGGCCTGGCCGCGCCGCTGGCGACGGTCGGTTCCAACGTCGGCGGCATGTCGATCAAGCCGGCGAAGCTGCGCGGGGTGGAGTCGTTCGGCATGCTCTGCTCGGCGAAGGAGCTGGGCCTGGACGCCGACGCTTCCGGCCTGCTGGAACTGCCGGCCGACGCGCCGGTGGGCGTGCCGCTGGCCGGGTACCTGGGCCTGCCGGACGCCAGCATCGAGATCAAGCTGACCCCCAACCGCGCCGACTGCTTCAGCGTGCGCGGCATTGCCTACGACGTGGCCGCCGCGCTGGGCAGCGAGGTGGCGCCGATGGACAACGCGCCGGTGCCGGCCGCGACCGACGCCACCGTCGAGGTCGCGCTGGAGGCCGGCGAGCGCGTGCCGCGCTTCGTCGGCCGCGTGATCGAGGGCGTGGACCCGGCGGCGCCGACCCCGGTGTGGATGGCCGAGCGCCTGCGCCGTTCCGGCGTGCGCCCGATCAGCCTGCTGGTCGACGTCACCCAGTACGTGATGCTGGAGCTGGGCCAGCCGATGCACGCCTTCGACCTGGACAAGCTGGAGGCGCCGGTGGTCGTGCGCCCGGCGCGCCAGGGCGAGACCCTGCAGCTGCTGGACGGCCGCGAGGCCACCCTGGACGGGGAGTTCCTGGTCGTGTCCGACAGCCGCGGCGGCCGCGGCGCGCGCGCCGTGGCGGTGGGCGGCATCATGGGCGGCGAGGCCACCAAGGTCGGCGCCAGTACCACGCGTGTGTTCCTCGAGGCCGCGCACTGGGTGCCTTCGGCCATCATCGGCCGCAGCCGCCGCCTGGGCCTGCACACCGACGCCGGCCATCGCTTCGAGCGCGGCGTGGACCCGGAACTGCCGCGCACGGCGATCGAGTACGCCACGCGCCTGATCCTGGATATCGCCGGCGGTCGTCCCGGTCCGGTCACCGAAGCCACCGTGCCCGGCGCGCTGGCCGCGCCGCAGCCGATCGCCCTGCGCCGCGCGCGCATCGCCCGGGTGCTGGGCACCACCATCGCCGACGCCGAGGTCGAGCGCATCCTGCGCGCGCTGGGCATGCAGGTGGTCGCCACCGGTGAGGGCTGGCAGGTCACCGCGCCCAGCCGCCGCTTCGACATCGCGATCGAGGAAGACCTGGTCGAGGAGCTGGCGCGCATCCACGGCTACGACCGCATCCCGGCGACCATTCCCGCCGGCCCGGCGCGGGTGGCCGCGCCCAGCGAGGGCGTGCTGCCGGAAGGTGACCTGCGCCGCCACCTGGTCGCGCGCGACTACCTGGAGGCGGTGTGCTTCGCCTTCGTCGACCAGAAACTGCTGCAGGCCTGGGGCTGCGAGTCCGGCACCGTGCCGCTGGCCAATCCGCTCAGCGCGGAGCTGGCGGTGATGCGCCCGCGCCTGCTGCCGGGCCTGGTCGACGCGCTGGCGCGCAACGCCGCGCGCCAGGCCGGCCGCGTGCGCCTGTTCGAGCTGGGCCGCGTGTTCGCCGAGGCCGATCCGGGCGACCGCCAGCCCGGCGCGCCCCTGCCGGCGCCGCGCGAGACGCGGCGCATCGCCGCCGTGGCCTGCGGCGAAGCGGTGGCTGAACAGTGGGGCCTGCAGGCGCGCCCGGTCGATTTCCACGACCTGAAGGGCGACCTGGAATCGCTGGCCGCCCTGGCCGGCGCGAAGCTGGCGTTCCGGCCCTCGGGCGCGCCGTTCGGCCACCCGGGCCGCAGCGCCGATGTGTACCGCACCGACCTGGAGGGCGGCGAGGTCCTGCTGGGCTGGATCGGCCAGCTGCATCCGCGCCTGGCGAAGGCGCTGGAGCTGGACGTGGACGCCTACGGCTTCGAGCTGGAGCTGGAGCCCCTGCAGCAGCGCCCGCTGCCGCGCGCCCAGGCCCTGTCCCGCTACCCGGCCGTGCGCCGCGACCTGGCCTTCGTGGTCGCCGAACAGGTGGCCTGGGCGGAGCTGGCCGCCAGCGTCCGCGAGGCCGCCGGCGAGGTCCTGCGCGACCTGCAGCTGTTCGACCGCTACCAGGGCCCGGGCGTGGAATCCGGCTTCAAGAGTCTGGCTATGGGCTTGATTTTGCAGGACAACACGCGCACTCTCACGGACCAGGACGCCGATGCCGTGGTCGCGCGCGTGGTCGCCGCACTGGGCAACAACCACGGCGCGAGGATCCGCGGCTGATACGGGAACAAGGGACATGGCACTGACCAAGGCGGAGATGGCCGAGCGTCTGTTCGACGAAGTCGGCCTGAACAAGCGCGAGGCGAAGGAATTCGTCGACGCGTTCTTCGACGTGCTGCGCGAGGCGCTGCAGGGCGGGCGGCAGGTGAAGCTGTCCGGCTTCGGCAACTTCGACCTGCGCCGCAAGAACCAGCGCCCGGGCCGCAACCCCAAGACCGGCGAGGAGATCCCGATCTCCGCGCGCACCGTGGTCACCTTCCGCCCCGGCCAGAAGCTCAAGGAGCGCGTGGAAGCCTTCGCGGGAGTGGCGCCGAATGCTTGATCCGGGCAGCAACCGCGAGCTTCCGCCGATCCCCGCCAAGCGTTACTTCACCATCGGCGAGGTCAGCGAGCTGTGCGACGTCAAGCCGCACGTGCTGCGCTACTGGGAGACCGAGTTCCCCAGCCTCAGCCCGGTCAAGCGCCGCGGCAACCGCCGCTACTACCAGCGCCACGACGTGCTGATGGTCCGCCAGATCCGCAGCCTGCTGTACGAACACGGCTACACCATCGGCGGCGCGCGCCTGCGCCTGGAAGGCGAGGGCGCCAAGCAGGAGTCGGCGCTGAGCAGCCAGATCGTGCGCCAGGTGCGCATGGAGCTGGAGGAAGTGCTGCAGCTGCTGCGCCGCTGAACGCGGACTCGCGGTTGCGCCGGGCAACCGGTATAATCGCCAGCCCGCCATGGCGGGAAGCTTTCCCGGGGTATAGCGCAGCCTGGTAGCGCACTTGTCTGGGGGACAAGTGGTCGTCGGTTCGAATCCGGCTACCCCGACCAAATTCAGGTACCCGAAAAGCGGCTGCCGGTAACGGCAGCCGCTTTTCGTCGTGGCCCCCGCCGCGCCACGGCAGGCGCCGGGGGCCAGGCGCGATCAGGAGCGCGGGCGGTCCCTGTGGTGGCAGGGAAGCCCTGCGGCACCTTGCCGTCCTCGTCCAGGAACTCGAGCGAGGGCGCTGCGTCGGGACCGGGTTGCATCCTGATCCGCGGGCGGCCCTGCTTGTCGGCAAGGGCCACCGGGGAAGAGTCACCCGGGGTGCGGCCGACGAACAGCCGTCGGCTCTGGTGGCCGCCGGCCTGGCGCCACTTTGCAGCCAGCGCGTCGCGCTCCGGCCCGGGTGGCAGCCTGCTGGAGGCTTCCTCCGGTGGCTACCGGGGCCGGCAGGCACTCGCCGTTGGCCGGCACCAGGGTACGCGACCCATCGGCGTTGGCCATGTTGATCCGTTCCACGGTGATCCCGGTGAACTCGGCCTTGCCCTTGCGGTCTGATGCGCCAGTGAGCGCCACGGCGACGGCGACCACGGTCGTGGCGGCCAGGCAGCGCCTGGGCAGGCGGTTCTGTGCGGGCAGCTGCGCGACGGACTGCTGCATCGATCCTCCATGTCGGTGGTTGGGCGCCGACCGCGGCGGCCGCCGCGAGGGCCGACCGCGCATGAGCGTGGGTGCCGGTGCGTGACTCAAGTGCTGCTGGGCGGCGTGGACGGTATCCCGGCATGGCGCATGGCCGCGGCCGGGCGGGTTTTCGAAGTTCAACCATGGAGGGATTCGGATGCGACGCATGCTGGGCTGGTGGATGTCATTCCTGCTGGGGGCGGTGCCCGGCGCGGCGATGGCGCAGGCCGAACCACCCGTGCCGCTGGATGGCGACGGGGAGGTGGTGGACATGGCCCCGGTGCTGGTCGCCGGTGTCCAGCCCGGTCCGGGGCTGTGGCGGGTCAGCAAGGACGACCATGTGCTCTACATCCTCGGTACGCAGTCGCCGCTGCCGCGCGACATCGACTGGGACGCGCGCGAGGTGCGCGAGGTACTGGACGAAGCCGGCGCGGTGCTGGGCTCGCCGGGCCTGTCGGTCGACGCCGATGTCGGTTTCTTCCGCGGCCTCACCCTGGTGCCATCGGCGATGAAGGCGATGCGCAATCCCGGCGGCGCCACGCTCGACAAGGTGCTGCCGCCGGAGCTGTACGCGCGCTGGTTGCCATTGAAGCAGCAGTACATGGGGCGCGACCGCGGGGTGGAGAAGAAGCGCCCGCTGATTGCCGTATATGAGCTCTACAAGGCCGCGCTGGACCACAGCCGGCTGCGCCAGGGTGGTGTGGTGGGCCCGGTGCTGGCCAAGGAGTTGAAGGCGCGCGGCCTGGAGTCCACCTCGACCGTGCTCGAGCTGAAGATCGAGGACCCGCGCCAGGCCCTGGCCGACTTCCGCGGCGAGGCGCTCAAGCCGCAGGACCTGCAGTGCTTTGCCGCCACGCTCGACGTGATCGAGCAGGACCTGCCGCGGATCGCGGCGCGTGCCAACGCCTGGGCGGTGGGTGACGTGGCCGCGCTGCGGGCGATGCCGCGCAACCGCCGGCAGCTGGCCGACTGCATGGATGCCTGGGTGCAGGCCGAGGCCGCGCGCAAGCGTGGTTTCACCGACATCGAGGCCCGGATGCGCGAGCGCTGGCTGGCCGCGGTGGAGAAGGCGCTGGCCGGGCACAGGGTCTCGTTCGCCACGATGAGCATCGACACCCTGCTGTACGACCGCGAGGGCTATCTGGCAGCGCTTGCCGCGAAGGGCTACCGCATCCAGGCGCCGGACGAGCTGGTGGAGGGTGACGGGGAATCGCCGTCGGAAGAGGCGCCGGAGGCTGCGGCCACCCGCTGATACGGCAACGGCCGCTTTCGCGGCCGTCGTCGGCACCCGACCGGCATCGGGAAGGCCAGGGGGGGGCGGGGCCCCTTCCGGGATCAGCCGCCCGCTGCCAGCGGCAGGATGCCCGCGCCCGCGGCCAGCTGCGGCCAACGGCGCAGCACCGAGGCGTGGATGCCGGCGGCGTCGATGCCGGCCTCGGCCAGCAGGTCCTCGCGGCTGGCGTGGTGCTGGAACGCGTCCGGCAGGCCCAGCTGCAGCACCGCCATGGCGATGCCTTCGGCGTTGAGCAGCTCGGCCACGGCCGAGCCGGCGCCGCCGGCGACCACGTTGTCCTCGATCGTCACCAGGCCGTCGTGGCTGCGTGCCAGTTCCAGCACCAGGTCGCGGTCCAGCGGCTTGATGAAGCGCATGTTGGCCACGGTCAGGTCCAGCTCCGCGGCCACCTCCTCGGCGGCCGGCACGGTGGCGCCGAACGCCAGCAAGGCCACCTTCTTGCCCTTGCGGCGCAGCTGGCCGCGGCCGATCGGCAGGGTCTCCAGGGCCGGCTCCACCGCCACCCCGGGGCCGGTGCCGCGCGGGTAGCGCACCGCGGCCGGGCCGGGGTAGCGCAGGCCGGTGGTGAGCATCTGCCGGCACTCGTTCTCGTCGGCCGGGGCCATGACCACCATGTTCGGCACGCAGCGCAGGTAGCTGAGGTCCAGGTTGCCGGCGTGGGTGGCGCCGTCGGGCCCGACCACGCCGCCCCGGTCGATCGCGAACAGCACGTCCAGGTTCTGGGTGGCCACGTCGTGCACCAGCTGGTCGTAGGCGCGCTGCAGGAAGGTGGAGTAGATCGCCACCACCGGCTTGGCGCCCTGGGTGGCCATGCCGGCGGCCAGGGTCACCGCGTGCTGCTCGGCGATGGCCACGTCGAAGTAGCGCTGCGGGTATTCCTTCGAGAAGCGCACCAGGCCCGAGCCCTCGCGCATGGCCGGGGTGATGCCCATCAGCCGCGGCTCGGCGGCGGCCATGTCGCACAGCCAGTCGCTGAAGACGTCGGTGTAGGTGGGCTTCTTCGCGCCGGGCTTGGCGACCAGGCCCTTGGCCGGGTCGAACGGGCCGACCGCGTGGTAGCCGATCTGGTCGCCCTCGGCCAGCTCGTAGCCCTTGCCCTTGGTGGTGATCACGTGCAGCAGCTGCGGGCCCTTGAGGGTCTTGAGCGTGCGCAGCGCGCCGAGCAGGGTGGGCAGGTCGTGGCCGTCGATCGGGCCGGTGTAGTGGAAGCCCATTTCCTCGAACAGGGTGGAGGGCACGAACATGCCCTTCCAGTGCTCTTCCCAGCGCTTGACGAAGCGCGCCGGCGGCTTGTTCTTGTCGCCCAGCAGCTTCTTGCCGCCCTCGCGGATCCGGTTGAAGGTGGCGCTGCCGGTCATCCGGCCCAGCATCTTGGTCAGGCCGCCAACCGCCTCGGAGATCGACATGCGGTTGTCGTTGAGGATCACCAGCAGGTTCGGCTCCTCGTCCATGCCGCCGGCGTGGTTGAGGGCCTCGTAGGCCATGCCGGCGGTCATCGCGCCGTCGCCGATCACCGCCACCACCTTGCGGTCGTCGCCGGCCTGTTGCAGGGCGATGGCCATGCCCAGGGCGGCGGAGATCGAGGTGGAGGAATGGCCGACGCCGAAGGTGTCGTACTCGCTTTCCTCGCGCTTGGGGAACGGCGCGATGCCGTCCTTCTGCTTGACCGTGTGGATGCGGTCGCGGCGGCCGGTGAGGATCTTGTGCGGGTAGGTCTGGTGGCCCACGTCCCACACCAGCTGGTCCACCGGCGTCTGGTACAGGTAGTGCAGGGCCACGGTCAGCTCGACCACGCCCAGGCCGGCGCCGAAGTGGCCGCCGCTGCGGCCGACCGACTCGATCAGGTAGGCGCGCAGTTCCTGGGCGACTGCCGGCAGCTCGGCCTCGTCGAAGCGGCGCAGGTCCGCGGGCGAGTCGATGCGCGCGAGGCGCGGGTAGCGTTGGGAGTCGATCATCGGGGCCGGAAAACCGTACGGTGGCCCATTTTCCTCCCCGGGGACGTGACGGGGCAAGCAAGGCTTGCGCCGCGGCCCCCGGTGGTGGGCCGGGCGGGACTAGACCGGACGCCGCGAACGGCGCGGCAGCTGCGCGCGCAGGAAGGCCATCTGGTCGGCCAGGATGTTGCGGTTGGACAGGATCAGGTGCTCGATCCAGCTCGGGCGGTAGGGCACGGCCAGCAGCGGCATGTTGGCCTGGTGCGGAGTGCGGTTGCCCTTGCGCGAGTTGCACTGGAAGCAGGCGCTGACCACGTTCTCCCAGATGTCCAGCCCGCCGCGCGAAAGGGGGATGACGTGGTCGCGGGTCAGCTGCGGCCGCGGGAACTGCTGGCCGCAGTACAGGCACAGGTAGGAATCGCGCGCGAACAGGGCGGCGTTGGACAGCGCCGGGGTGGGATCCAGCGCCCGCGCCCGGGCGTGGCCGCGGGTGGCGATGATCGGGTGCAGCTCGATCACGCTGCGGCTGCCGGTGTCGCGGTTGACGCCGCCGTGCACGCGCATGCACGGCTGGCCCAAGGTCCAGGCGACCGCGCCGCGTGCGTAGAGGCAGGTCGCGTCCTGCCAGTGGATCCAGTCCATGGCCCGGCCGTGGGCGTCCAGCGAGAGCACGCGCGGCGCGTTGGCCAGGCCTCGGAGCGAAGGGGACGCGTCCGCCGGTACCGGGGTCCCGGCGAAGATCGGATCAAGCATCGCCGTATCCGTCTCCATCGGGTTCCAGCTTATACCCGAAAGATGACGGTCGGGGTCAAGCCCTCAGCGCAGCACGCCCTGCAGGCCGGGCGCGGGATTGAGCGAACTGCGCGCATCCAGCTCGAAGCTGCGCGGCTTGCTGGCCTCCTCGGGCGTGGCGCTGACATTGCCCTGCAGGCGGTAGGACAGGGCGCGGCGCCCGGCCAGCGCATCGGCCACCGCCAGGCGCGCCATCGGTTGCGGGCGCAGGGTGGCGCGCACCGTGTCCGCGGCGGAGGGGCCGATGGAGATGGCGGGCGTGGCCTCGAGGGTGCCGGCCTCGTGCTCGTCCACGCTGACCGCCAGCGAAACCCGCTCGAAGCGCATGGACATGCTGCTGTAGTTGTGCAGGCGCAGGTCCACGGTCCAGCTGCCGTCGCTCTCCACCGTCAGCTGCTGGATCGAGGCGGCCGGCGCGGACACGCGCTTGACCTTGCCGCCGCAGCCGGCGAGCAGGGCCATGGCCAAGGCCAGGGCAAGGACCGGAAGGAACCGTCGCGGGAAGTTCATGCCGCCTCCATCGTGTGGGCGGCTGATATTACGGGGTTTGCGCATCGTCTTCGCCGTCCCCGGGGGCCTGGCCGCCATGCAGCGGCGCGGCCACCACCAGCTCGGAGAGGTCGTAGCCCATCCGTTCGGCCGCCGCCTTCAGCCGCGCGAACAGCATCGCGTCCATCGACGGCTCCCGCGCCAGGATCCACAGGTACCTGCGCCCGGGCTCACCGACCATCGCCCACTGGTAGTCCGGATCCAGCGCCAGCACCCAGTAGTCGGCCCAGACCAGCGGCAGCCAGCCCAGCCAGTCCGGGGCGAAGCGCACCTGCAGCCGTGCCGGGTGGCCCTCGACCTGGCGCGCCACGCCATCGGCCGCCAGGTATTCGCCTTCCCGGGTGCGGCAGGCGTTGCGCACGCCGATGCGGCCATCGCTGCGCAGGGTGTAGTGCGCGGTGGCGTCGCTGGCACAGCGGCGCTGGTGCGAGACCGGCAAGCGCGCGATCTCGTGCCAGTGGCCGGCGTAGCGGGTCAGGTCCAGGGTCTCGACCGGCACCACCCGTGGACGTTCCTGGGCCAGGGCGGGCACCAGGCCGGCGCACAGCAGCAGCGTGGTCAGGACGAGGAAGCGCATGCGGTCTCCTGGGGCGCGGCTGGGCCGGATGCTAGCACCGACGCCGCAAGAGGCCGTTGTTGCGCTGCCGCGCGCGGAGGTGCCTCGCGCGGCGCATTCGGCGCCGCTGCCGGGCGCGTGGGCGCACGTCCCCATGCCGTGGTGGTTGCCGGGGGCACGCCGGCCCGGGCCGGCGTCGGCGAAGCCCTGCGCGGGCAGGTGCGCGCAGGCCGTGGCGCAGGGCGCCGCGCTGCCCTCCCGGGCGGATGCGCTGGCCTCAGTCGAGGCGGACCCGCCGCGGGTGCCGGCCGTAGTGGCGGACCTCCACTACCAGCGGAGGCCCGGCGCGCAGGTGGTGGGCCACGGCGAGGGTGCGCGCCAGTTCCAGCGCCTTGCCGATGGATGGAAAGGAAGTAATGGGGTGGTCGCCGTCGAACAGGACGCACCCCCTATGGTCCTTCTGAACGGTCAGTCGTCTGCAGTCCATGCGACAGGGCCCCCTCCGCTCCCCGCGGTCTTGCCGTCCCCTGCACCGGCGCACTTTGCCGCCTCGCCGTGGGCCTGGCAATCAGGGATCGGCGAGGCGGCGTATAGGAAAAGCGGCCACGCGCCGCCATCCTGGTGGCGCTAGTCCCGCGCCTCGATCCGGGCCTCGCGCAGGGCGTCCCCGGCCTGCCGGAGCGCGGCGGTGTCCAGCGGGCGGATGGTTTCGATCCGGCACGGGACCCGGCCCACCTGACCGACCATCGGGCCCAGCGGCAGGACACTGTCGAAGCGCGCCTGCACGCGCGAGCCGGTGCTGGTGAGGGACAACGCGGTGGCATGGCGCAGGTCGTTGCACGGGCCGGCCAGCTCCAGCAGCCAGGCCTCGCGCGGCCGGGTCCAGACCACCAGCGCCTCGTCGCCCAGCGCGGTCCAGCCGTTGAGCTGGCCGGGCAGGTGGAAGCCGGGCACCGGCTCGCCCGCGTGCGAACGGTGCAGTTGCAGGCGTTCGGCGTCGCTCATGCGCGGGGTGCCGGCGCAGGCGGAAAGCAGGGCCGTGGCCAGCAGGGCCGCAAGGCATGTCCGTTTCCGTTTCATTGCAAGCTCCGCAAGTGGACGTAACCCCATCATGACGCAGGCCGCGGATGCGGCAAGGGCGGGGCCGATGCACGTTCATCGAACGGGATGCTTGTCGGATCGCGAAAGGCCCGTTATGATGCCGCCCCTCGCAGCGGCCAAGCCGCAGCGCAGATGGCCGGGTAGCTCAGTTGGTAGAGCAGGGGATTGAAAATCCCCGTGTCGGGGGTTCGATTCCCTCCCCGGCCACCATCCTTCGGAAGCCTGCATGGGCTTCGCCGCAAACGGACCTTCGGGTCCGTTTTCTGTTTCCGGCTTCCGCCAGGCCGCGCCGATGGCCCGGCCGCCACGCACGCCTCGCGCCGCGGTTAAAGGAATCGCTCCGCGCGTCGCTATCCCGGTAAGCGGACTGTCCACCGACGGCCACGCATGTGCCCGCGGTTGCCGACGCATTCTTCATGGGCTGCGCGCGAGCATCGGGTCCGCGGGCTGCAGATGGCGCCCGTCCGTACCGCCCGGTACCCTGGAATGCCGAGCGCGTTGCCGCGCGTGTAGGTTTTTTCCTACCCCACGACGCAAGGTTTCCCGACTTACAGGCTTTGCCGGATTTGGCATCCTGCGCGTGCCCCGGCAGTTACGGCATGCGAAGGACAGGATGACCGCTCTGCAAGGACCAGGCCACCGGCAGGACGCCGGGCCGGGGCATTAACAGGATCCGCGCCGCCAGGGCGCGGTTTTTGTTTGTGTCGCCGCATGGCCCCGCGCGACGCGGAGCGGGCGCTCAGCCTGCCGAAGGCGGCACGTAGCCGGCCGGCTTCTCGGCATCGCCACCGAACAGGAACTTCTCCATCTGCTGCTCGAGGAAGGCGCGGTGCTGCGGGTCGCGCGGCGACAGCCGGTTCTCGTTGATCAGCATGGTCTGGTGCGCCAGCCAGGCGTTCCAGGCGTTCTTGCCGATGTGGGCGTGGATGCGCTTGCCCAGCTCGCCAGGCCAGGGGATGAAATCCAGGCCCTCGGCCTCGCGTTGTTCGTACTGGCAGAAGATCGTGCGGGACATGGGCGTTGGTCGCTTCAGAGTGAGTCGAGCAGCTTGCGGATGGGCGCGGGCAGGCCGAGTCCGGCCAGTTCCGCCCGCGCCACCCAGCGCTGGGCCTCATTGTCGCCCACGCGGGCGCGCGGGGCGACCTTGCGCAGGCGCATCGGCTGCAGGTGCAGGCGGTAGTGGCTGAAGGTGTGGACGATGGCCGGCAGGGCTTCGGCGGCGTCGAAGTCGCCGTCCAGCTCGCGCCCGAACCATTCGCGCAGCTCGGCCTCGGTTTCCGCCTGCGGCAGGGTCCACAGCGAGGCCCAGATCCCGGTGGACGGGCGCCGCTGCAGCAGCAGGCGGCCCTCGGCATCCTCCAGCAGCAGGGCGATTGCCTCGCGTTCGGGCAGGGTCTTGCCCGGGCGCGGGGTGGGCAGGGCGTCGACCAGGCCTTCGCGCAGGGCGGTGCAGCCGCCGGCCAGCGGACAGGCCAGGCAGGCCGGCGCGGCGCGGGTGCACTGGGTGGCGCCGAAATCCATCTGCGCCTGGGTGTAGTCGGCCATGCGTCCGGCCGGGACGTGGCGCACGTGGTCGGCGGCCAGCGCCCACATCCGTTTCTCCACCGCCGGCGTGCCGGGCCAGCCGTGGATGCCGTGCCAGCGCGCCAGCACGCGCTTGACGTTGCCGTCCAGGATCGGGAACGGATCGCCCCAGGCCTGGGCCAGGATCGCGCCGGCGGTGCTGCGGCCGATCCCGGGCAGGGCCAGCAGGGCCTCGAAGTCGCGCGGCAGGTCGCCGCCATGCAGTTCGACGCAACGCTGCGCGGCTGCGTGCAGGTTGCGGGCGCGGGCGTAGTAGCCCAGGCCGGCCCAGTGCGCCATCACCTGGTCGGTGGAGGCGGCGGCCAGGTCGGGCAGGGTGGGGAAGCTGTCGACGAAGCGCAGGAAGTACGGGATGACCGTGGCCACCTGGGTCTGCTGCAGCATGATTTCCGACAGCCACACCCGGTAGGGCGTGCGCGGGTGCTGCCAGGGCAGGTCGTGGCGGCCGTGGCGGTCGAACCAGGCTAGCAGCGGTGCGACGAAGCGGTCGGGCGTCTCAGCGGCCACGGCGCGGCTCCTGCGCGATGGCGCGCACGGCGGGGCAGGCAGGCGCCCGTCCCGCGCTCGCGGTCGCAGCGTGCATGCGCGGGCTCAGGCGCCCAGCGCCTCGGGCAGCAGCGCGTCGACGAAGGCGTCCGGATCGAACACGCGCAGGTCCTCCGGGCGCTCGCCGATGCCGGCGAAGCGGATCGGGATGCCGAACTCGCGCGCCAGGGCGAACACCACGCCGCCCTTGGCGGTGCCGTCGAGCTTGGTCACCACCAGGCCGGTCACGCCGACGGCGGCATTGAACTGGCGCAGCTGGTTGAGCGCGTTCTGGCCGGTGGTGCCGTCGATCACCATCAGCACCTCGTGCGGCGCGGCCGGGTCCAGCTTCTGCAGCACGCGCTTGATCTTGCCCAGCTCGTTCATCAGTCCGACCTGGGTGTGCAGGCGGCCGGCGGTATCGGCGATCAGCACCTGGGTGCCGCGCGCCTTCGCCGCCTGCAGTGCGTCGTAGGCCACCGAGGCGGCATCGGCGTTCTGGCCTTGCGCGATCACGGTCACGCCGTTGCGCTCGCCCCAGGCCTGCAGCTGGGCCACGGCCGCGGCGCGGAAGGTGTCGCCGGCAGCCAGCATCAGGCTGCGGCCTTCGTCCTTGAAGCGGCGGGCGAGCTTGCCGATGGTGGTGGTCTTGCCCACGCCATTGACGCCCACGGTCAGCAGCACGAACGGGCGGGTGGCCGGGTCGATCTGCAGCGGCACCGACACCGGCTTCAGCATCGCCACCAGCTCGGCGCGCAGCGCCGCCAGCAGCGCGGCCGAGTCGGCGAACTCACGCGCCTTCATGCGCTTGCGCAGCCCCTCCACCAGTGCGGTGGTGGCGGTGACGCCGACGTCGGCGGTGAGCAGGGCGGTCTCGATCTCGTCCAGCAGGTCGTCGTCGAGCTTCGGGTTGCGCGAGAACAGGCCGCCGATGCTGCGCGCAAAGGCGCTGTTGCGCAGGCGCTCGCGCCAACCCATGCGCCCGGGCGCGGCCGCCGGCTGCACGGCGGCGCCGCCGTCCACCGGCGTGCCGGCTTCGGCGGGCACCACGACGGCCTCGCCGGCCGGCGCCTGTTCCACCACTGCAGGGGCCACCGGGGTGGCGCCAGCCGCCGGGTCGACGGCATCGCCGCCGGTCGCCTCCGGCGCGGCGGGCACGGGTGCCGGGACCTCGGCGGGGGCTGCCGGAGTGGCGGCGTTCGGGGCCTGGGGGAACGCGGCGGCGAGCTCTTCGGCGCTGAAGCGGCTTCCGGATGGCGTGGCAGGGGCGCTTTCGGGCTTCTTTCGGCGGAAGAAACTGACCATTTCGCAGGGATGTCGGAGAATGTGCACATGCTAGCACCGCACCCCGTCACAGCTTCTGAAACCGGCCGCCGCCGGCCCCGTCCATGAGCCGCCGCATGCCGCCGCGTCCGGGTACCCGTGCCGCCGCCGCTCCCGGGGTGGTGCGGATCATCGGCGGCCGCTGGCGCGGCACGCGCCTGCCGGTGGCCGACGTCGCCGGCCTGCGTCCGACCTCCGATCGCGTCCGCGAGACCCTGTTCAACTGGCTGATGCCGGCGCTGCCCGGTGCGCGGGTGCTGGACCTGTTCGCCGGCAGCGGCGCACTGGGACTGGAGGCGCTCTCGCGTGGCGCCTCCAGCGCGGTGCTGGTGGAGCGCGACCGCGGCGCCGCGGCCGCGCTGCGCGCGAACGTCGCGCGGCTTGGGGCGCAGGCACGGGTGGTCGAGGCCGATGCCCTGCAGTGGCTGGGGTCCACCGATGCGGCCGGCGCCGGCCCGGTGGACATCGTGTTCGTCGACCCGCCGTTTTCGGCCGGCCTGTGGGACGCCGTGTTGCGCGTGCTGCCCCCGCTGATGGCGCCGGATGCATGGCTCTACGTGGAAAGCCCCGCGGGCAGCGAACCGGCGCCACCGCCGGGCTGGCACCTGCACCGCGAGCTGCGCACCTCGCAGGCCCGCGCGGCGCTGTATCGTGGCCGAGGCGCCGGGGGCGCTGATACACTCGGCGGCGCCAATCCGGCCCCCTGAAGACGACCCGAACCGTGGCCCATCGCCGCATTGCCGTCTATCCCGGCACCTTCGATCCGATCACCAACGGCCACATCGACCTGGTCGACCGAGCCGCGCCGCTGTTCGAGAAAGTCATCGTCGGCGTGGCCGAAAGCCAGGCCAAGGGCCCGACCCTGCCGCTGGAGCTGCGGGTGGGGCTGGCGCGCGAGGCGCTGGCGCGGCACCCCAACGTGGAGGTGCGCGGCTTCGACACCCTGCTGGCGCACTTCGTGCGCGAGGTCGGCGCCGGCGTGCTCCTGCGCGGCCTGCGCGCGGTGTCGGACTTCGAGTACGAATTCCAGATGGCGAGCATGAACCGCCACCTGATCCCGGAGGTCGAGACCCTGTTCCTGACCCCGGCCGAGCAATACAGCTTCATTTCCTCGTCGCTGGTGCGCGAGATCGCCCGTCTGGGCGGAGACGTCTCGGGCTTCGTGACCCCGGCTGTGGCCGCGGCGCTGAAGGCGGCACGGCGGGGCGATGGTTCCCAGTGACTTTACGAACCCAAGGGAGGATTTCCTGATGAACAAGACGATGCGCGCGCTCCTGCTCGCCAGCCTGGTGGCGTCCCCGCTGCTGCTGGCCGGCTGCGGCAACAAGGAAGAGGCGGTGGCCAACGAGGCCACCGAGGCGAAGAAGCTGGCCGCCCCGGCCCGCGACGACGACGCCGGCTGGAAGGCCTACCTGCCGCAGGTGGTGCAGGAGAACATGGGCACCATCACCAACAACCCGTTCCTGTACTACCTGCCGCCGGAGTCGGATCCGGAGTTCGAGGCCAAGTACGAGCGCCAGGTCGAGGCCGCCACCACCGCGATGAAGCGCGGCGTGCAGAAGGGCAACCTGCTGGCCTTCGGCTCGCCGGCGTCCTCGCGCATGGCCGGCCTGATCGAGACCGCGTTCGCCGACGTGCAGCCGGACTCGCTGAAGGGCGTGCGCATCGTGTTCATCGGCGACGCCTCGGACAACCCGCGCGTGCACGCCGTGGTCGCGCCGACCGGTGCCGACTACGTCTTCGTCGAGGCCAAGTAATTTCCCCGAGCCCGGCCGCGGCCACGCGGCCGGGCGCCGGCGGGAAGGTCTCCCTGCCCACGCGGGGCCGGTGCCGCCAGGTACCCCGGCCATGCCCCGGACCGCTGTGCGATGTCACTGAAGATCAACGAATTCTGCGTCAACTGCGATGTCTGCGAGCCGGCCTGCCCCAACCAGGCCATCTCGATGGGCGAGACGATCTACGTGATCGACCCGGCGCGCTGCACCGAGTGCGTCGGCCATTTCGACGAGCCGCAGTGCGTGGCGGTATGCCCGGTCGAGTGCATCGACCCAGACCCCGACCATCCGGAAAGCCAGGAGGCGCTGCTGGAGAAGCTGCGGCGCCTGCAGCGCGAGCATCCGGAACTGTATGCCCCGGAGGCTGCACCATGAGGCTGAGCGCGCGCCTGCTGGCACTGGCGTTCCTGTTCCTGTCCGCGGCCCCGGCCGCGCTCCTGGCCGCCGATGGCGGCGACGCGCCGCAGGCGGCGCGCCCGCCGGGCGCGGCCATCGCCAGCGCGCACGAGCTGGCCACCGCCGCCGGCTTCGAGGTGCTGGAGCAGGGTGGCAACGCGTTCGACGCGGCGGTCGCGGTCTCGGCCGCGCTGTCGGTGGTCGAGCCGATCAGTTCCGGCCTCGGCGGCGGCGGCTTCTTCCTGCTGCACGACGCGGCCAGCGGCCGCGATGTGTTCGTCGACGCGCGCGAGACCGCGCCGGCGGCGGCCACCCCCGAGCGCTACCGCGACGCCAACGGCAAGCTCGACCGCGACCGTTCCCAGAACGGTCCGTGGTCGGCCGCCATCCCCGGCCTGCCGGCGGGCCTGGTGCACGTGGCGGAGAAGTACGGCCGGCTGCCGCTGAAGACCAGCCTGGCGCCGGCGATCCGCCTGGCGCGCGAGGGCTTCCCGGTGTACGCGCGGCTGGAGCGTGGATACGCCGCGCGGCGCCAGGTGATGGAGCGCTATCCTGGCACCCGCGCCGTGTTCCTGGCCGGCGGCAAGCCGCCGGTGGAGGGCCAGCTGCTGCGCCAGCCCGACCTGGCGCGCACCCTGGAGGCGCTGGCCGAGCGCGGCTTCGACGGTTTCTACCGCGGCCCGGTGGCGAAGAAGCTGCTGGCCGGCGTGCGCGCCGAGGGCGGGCAGTGGACCGCCGAGGAGCTGGCCAGCTACCAGGTGCACGAGCGCGAGCCGCTGCGCTTCTGGTACCGCGGCTGGGAGATCGTGACCGCGCCGCCGCCGTCCTCCGGCGGCGTGGCCCTGGCGCAGATGCTGCAGGTGCTGGCCGGCTGGAACCTGTCCAGCCTGGACCCGGCGCAGCGCGCCCACCTGACCATCGAGTCGATGCGCCGCGCCTTCCGCGACCGCACCTTCTACCTGGGCGATCCTGGCTTCGTGCACGTGCCGGTGGAAGTGCTGGCCAGCCGCGACTACGCCGCCGGCCTGCGCTCCACCATCAATCCGCAGAAGGCCACCCCCAGCGACGTGTTCTCCGGCCTGCCCACGCCGCTGGAGGACGAGGAGACCACCCACTTCTCGATCATCGACGCCGAGGGCAACCGCGCCGCGGTCACGCAGACGGTGAACCTGCTGTTCGGCTCGGGCCTGGTGCCGCCGGGCACCGGCGTGCTGCTGAACAACGAGATGGACGACTTCGCCCTGCTGCCGGGCCAGCCCAACGCCTTCGGCGTGATGGGCTACGAGGCCAACGCGCCGGAGCCGGGCAAGCGCCCGCTCAGCTCGATGACCCCGACTTTCATGGTTTCGCCGGACCGCGTGGCGGTGCTGGGCACCCCGGGCGGCAGCCGCATCATCACCATGGTCCTGCTGGGCGTGCTCGGCTACGCCGACGGCCTGGACGCGCAGGCGGTGGCGGCGCTGCCGCGCTACCACCACCAGTGGCAGCCGGACGTGGTCGAGGCCGAGACCGGCGCATTCAGCCCGGAGGTGGCCGCGCGCCTGCGCGCCATGGGCCACACCCTGGACCTGCCGGACGGCGAGGTCTCCAGCGGCGCCTCCAGCCACTTCTGGGGCAACCTGCAGACGGTGATGTGGGATCGCCGCGGCAACGCGCTGCAGGGCGGAACCGACCCGCGCAACCCGGTGGGCAAGGCCGAGGTGCGCCTGGTGCGCGCGGCCGAAGCCGTGCCCTGAGCGGGCGCGGCCGAGTTCCGGATTCTTAACGGATGCAGCGCTAGCATTCGTTCATGAAACTCTGGTCCATCCGCGGCAATTCGCAAAAACTCGACGGCGGCTCCATGTTCGGCAACGCGCCGAAGGCGATGTGGGAGAAGTGGGCCCGCCCCGACGAGCACAATCGCATCGACCTGGCCTGCCGCGCGCTGCTGGCCAGCCCGCTGAACGGCAAGACGGTGCTGTTCGAGACCGGCATCGGCGCGTTCTTCGAGCCGAAGCTGCGCGAGCGTTACGGCGTGCAGGAAGACCGCCACGTGCTGGTGGAATCGCTGCGCGCGGCCGGTTTCGAGCACGAGGACGTGGACGCGGTGGTGCTCAGCCACCTGCACTTCGACCACGCCGGCGGCCTGCTGGCGCCGTGGACCGAGGGCAGGGCGCCGGAACTGCTGTTCCCCAACGCCACCTACCTGGTCGGCGCCGCGCACTGGGAGCGCGCGCGCAACCCGCACCCGCGCGACCGCGCCAGCTTCATCCCCGAACTGCCGGCGCTGCTGGAGGCCAGCGGCCGCCTGGAGATCGTCGACGGGCCGCACTCGCAGGCGCTGGGCCAGGCGGTGCGCTTCAGCTTCAGCGACGGCCACACCCCGGGCCTGATGCTGGCCGAGATCCTCGGCCCGGAACTGGTCGACGGCCAGCCGCACGGCGGCGTGGTGTTCTGCGCCGACCTGATCCCCGGGCGTTCCTGGGTGCACCTGCCCATCACCATGGGCTACGACCGCAACGCCGAGCTGCTGATCGACGAGAAGCGCGCCTTCCTCGAGGACAAGCTGGCGCGCAACGTGCACCTGTTCTTTACCCACGACCCGGGCTGTGCCCTGGCCCAGGTGGCGCGCGACGAGAAGGGCCGCTACCGCACCATCCACGAGGTCGCCGAACTGGTCGCGCGGCCGCTGGGCGCGCACAGCCTGGCAGCCTGAGCCGCCGCGCCGCATCCGCCGGCGGTCTACCGCCGCGCGCGCATCGCCGCTACCTTTCCGCCCGGGAGAAACGCCGCAAGGCAAAGGGGGAACGATGGAGGTAACGGCTTCGCGGCAGTGGATGCAGGCCTTGCTGGCCACGACACTGCTGGCGTTGGGGATCGGCTGCGACGCGGCCGGTCCGGGCGCGGCGCAGGCGCCGGTGCGCGCCAACCAGCTCGGCTATCCGCCGGCGGCCCGCAAGCTGGTGGTGGTGGAAACCTCCGCGCCGGCGCGGTTCCGGGTGGTGGCCGAAGGCCGGGACGAACCGCTGCTGCAGGGGCAGCTGCAGCCGGCCGGGCACTGGGAACCGGCCGCGCGCGACGTGGCCCTGGCCGACCTCAGCGCGCTCGCCACGCCTGGCCGCTACCGCCTGCTGGTCGATGGCATGGCGCCGTCCGACCCGATCGTGGTCGACGCCGGGGCCTATGCCGGCGTGGCCATGGGCGCGCTGAAGGGGTTCTATTTCCACCGCGCCAGCACGCCGCTGGCGCGCGGGCATGCCGGGCGCTGGGCGCGCAAGGCCGGGCATCCGGACGACAAGGTGCTGGTGCATGCCTCCGCGGCCTCGCCCGGGCGCAAGGCCGGCAGCCGCATCACGGCCCCGCGCGGCTGGTACGACGCCGGCGACTACGGCAAGTACGTGGTCAATTCCGGCATCACCCTGTGGACCCTGCTGGCGGCGTGGGAGCACTACCCGGAATTCTTCCGCGGCCGCGACGCCGGCATCCCGGAAAGCGGCGATGCGGTGCCGGACATCCTCGACGAAGCGCTGTGGAACCTGCAGTGGATGCTGGCCATGCAGGACCCGGCCGACGGCGGCGTGTACCACAAGCTGACCACGCTGCAGTTCTCCGCCATGGTGATGCCGCACCAGGACACCGCGCCGCGCTACGTGATGGCCAAGAGCACCGCCGCGACCCTGGACTTCGCCGCGGTGATGGCCATGGCCAGCCGCATCTACGCGCCGTACGAAGCGCAGTTCCCGGGCCTGGCGCGGCGCATGGCCGATGCCGCGCAGCAGGCCTGGGCCTGGGCCCTGGCCAATCCGCAGGTCGAGTACCGGCAGCCGGCGGACGTCGGTACCGGCGCCTATGGCGATGCCTACCTGGAGGACGAGTTCGCCTGGGCCGCGGCCGAGCTGTACCTGCTGACCGGCGAGCCCGGCTACTGGGAGGCATTCCACCAACGCGCCGGCGTGCCGGGCGTGCCCGGCTGGGCCGACGTGCGCGCGCTGGGCTGGATCTCGCTGGCCCAGCACCTGCCGCGGCTGCCGGACGACGCTGCCCGCGGACAGGTGCGCGAGGGCCTGCTGCAGGTCGCGCGCGGGCTGCAGGAGCGGGAGGCGCAGTCGCCGTGGAAGCTGGCCATGCGCGGCGAGGATTTCGTCTGGGGCAGCAATGCGGTGGTGCTCAACCAGGCGCTGCTGATGCTGCAGGGCTACCGCCTGGGCGGCGGGCGCGAATTGCTGGACGCCGCCCAGTCCCACCTGGACTGGGTGCTGGGGCGCAACCCGCTGGGCGTGTCCTTCGTCACCGGTTTCGGCCTGCGCACGCCGATGCACGTGCATGACCGCCTGTCGGTGGCCGACGGCGTGCGCGAGCCGGTGCCGGGCTGGCTGTCCGGCGGCCCGAACCCGGCGCAGCAGGACCGCCGCGACTGCCCGGTGTCGTATCCGTCGAAGCTGCCGGCGCTGTCGTGGCTCGACCACGAGTGCAGCTATGCCAGCAACGAGGTGGCGATCAACTGGAACGCGCCGCTGGTCTACGTGGCCGCGGCGGTGCAGGCGCTGACGCCGGTGGAAGAGTAGGGCGGATGCGCGGACGGCGGCCTGGTGGCCGCCGTCCCGGGTTTGCTGCATGGCCCGCGACGGGCCGGGGAGTGGCGCGCGAAGCCGCCGGATCCGGACGCCGGATCAGTCGACCCGGGTGCCGAAGATGCGGTCGCCGGCGTCGCCCAGGCCGGGCAGGATGTAGCCCTTGTCGTTGAGCCGCTCGTCGATGGCGGCGGTGTAGATCTGCACGTCCGGGTGCGCGGCTTCCACCGCCGCCAGGCCCTCGGGCGCGGCCACCAGGAAGATGCCCTTGATCCGGCGCGCGCCGGCGCGCTTGAGCATGTCGATGGTGGCGATGAGCGAACCGCCGGTGGCCAGCATCGGGTCCAGGATCAGCACGTCGCGCTCGTCCAGCCGGCCGGTCAGGCGTTCGAAGTAGGGGACCGGTTGCAGGGTTTCCTCGTCGCGCTGCAGCCCGACCACGCTCACGCGCGCGGCAGGAATCAGGGCGAGAACCCCAGGCAGCATGCCCAGCCCGGCCCGCAGGATCGGCACCAGGCTGATCTTGGCGCCGGCGATGCGTCGCACCTGCACCGGGCCGGCCCAGCCCTGGAGCGTCGCCTCCTCGGTGGCCAGGTCCGCCGTGGCCTCGTATGCCAGCAGGGTTGCCAGCTCGGTGACCAGTTCGCGGAAGCCCTTGGTACTCAGTTCGGCCGAGCGCAGCAGTCCGATCTTGTGCTGGACCAGCGGATGGTGGACTTCGACGGCTTTCATGGCGGGCCTGCAGGTATGGGGGCCTGGAAAGTCTGCAGCAAACGCGTCGATGCGGAAAGGCGAAGCCGGCGCTGCGCCGGCTCCACCCGGTGCGCGGCTCAGAACGCCATGCGCATCACCAGCTGGTAGCTGGGCCCGGCTTCCTCGGTCTCGAGCTCGTACTCGTCGTAGTCGCGGTCGAGCTGGTCCTCGAGGGTGTTGAACTTGTCGAAGAACTCGTCCTTGCTCGCGTCGAGCAGGTTGTTGGCCGACAGCCGCACCGAGAAGTTCCGGCCGAAGCGCTTCTCGACGAAGGCGTCCAGTTCCCCGCCGTACCGGATGATGGCTTCCTCGCCGAGGAACCGGGCGTAGGCGTCGCCCTGCTTGCGGTAGGTCAGGCCGAAGCTGGCGGCCAGGGCCGGCAGGTCCTGGATGAAGCCGATGTTGAAGGTGCTCTTGGCCTGGTCGTTGAAGCGCCGCCGGCCCATGAAGTCATCGACCCGGGAGTCGACCCATGAGTAGTTCAGGAACACGCCGGTGTCGTCCATGCCGAACGCGGACAGCGGGGTGGAGAGGTCGAACTCGAAGCCGTAGACCTTGCCGTCGCCGACATTGGCCGAGGTGAACAACCAGCTCTCGGCCTCGAACGGGTTGGCGGCGATGGCTTCGGCCTCGCTGGCGTAGTCGCCGTCGTCGACCATGTCGGCGATGTCGTCCTCGTAGTCCTCGACCGCCGCCTCGCTGGGCGCGCCGGTGTTGACCAGCTCGATCAGGTCCTTGACGTCGCGGTAGAAGAAGTTCAGGCCCACCACGCCGCGCCGGCCCAGGCGGTGCTCGAAGCCCAGGTCGATGCCATTGGCGGTCTCCGGCTCCAGTTCCGGGTTGCCGATGTAGTCGTTGTCGCCGAACTCGCCGTCCAGCAGGGCCGGGATCAGCTCGTTGAAGTTCGGGCGCTTGACCGTCTTGGCCAGCGACAGGCTGATGCGGTCGGCATCGGTCACGTCCCAGCGCAGGTTCACCGAGGGCAGCAACTGGTCGTAGTCCTTGTCGATGCGGCCCTCGCTTTCCTCGTCCTCGATGTACTCGACCTGGCCCCGGGTGGTCTCGTAGCGCAGGCCGGCTTCCCAGGCGAAGACCTCGCCGCGGCCGCTGAGCATGACGTACGGGTCCACGCGCTTCTCCTCGATCACCGAGGCCACGCTGCCGTCCAGGGCGTAGTCGGCCGGGAAGGCCGGCGCGGCCTGGCCTTCCTCGTCGGCCTCCCATTCGTAGCTGGTGACCAGGCTTTCGCGCTTCTTGTTGCGCACGTCGATGCCGAACTGCAGCTCGGCCCGGCCGAGCGGACGGGTATGCGCCAGGGTGAAGCCGGTCTCGCTGTCCTTGGCGTCGATGGCCTCGGCCTCGTAGACGGTCTCGTCCCACTCGGCGCCGTCGATGCTCCAGGTCTCGTCCCAGCCGGCCGCATCGCCGACGTAGACGTGCTCGCCCTCGGTGGTGCCTTCGTAATCCTCGAAACGGGCGTGGTCCAGGCTCAGCCGGGTGGTGCCGCCAGCCATGTCGAAGCGGTAGTCCAGGCCGATGCCGTAGTTCTTCTGGTCGTAGGGATTCAGGCCCGGCACCCGCTTGTTCTCGACCTCGTCGTCGTCCACTTCCTCCTCGAACGACACCTCGGTCACGTCGCGGTCGGTCTTGACGTAGAAGGCGTCGACGCCGAAGCGGCCGGTCTCGCCGACCTCGGCGGTGTAGCTCAGGTTGGCCGAGTAGTCGCGGCCGTCCTTGACCTCGGTCTGGTCCTCCCAGCTGACCTTCTCCTCCATCGTGTCGTCGGTGAAGCGGTAGGAGCGCTTGAACTTGGAGCGGTAGCGGTCCTGGACGTTGACCCCGGCCAGCAGCCGCCCGCCGAGCGCCTCGAACGAGGTCACCGCGCCGAAGGTCGGGTTCACCTCGCCGTCGTCCCAGCGGTTGGCGCCGATCCGCACGTAGCTGCCGTCGAACACGTAGGCGTCGCGCAGGACGATGTTGATCGCGCCGGCCATCGCGTCGCCGCTGCGGTTGGCGCTGGCGCTGCGCTTGATCTCGATGTGGTCGACCATCTCCGCCGGGATGCGGTCGACGTAGAACGAGCGGTCGTCGCCGGCGCCGGGCACCTTCTTGCCGTTGATCAGCACCTGGGTGTAGCCGCCGCCCAGGCCGCGCAGCTGGGCGCCGTCGTACTCCATGATGTCGCTGCCGACGAAGCCCACGCCGGGCACCCGCTTGAGCATGTCGCCGACGGTGTTGGGCTCGAAGCGCTGGAAGTATTCCAGGTCGTAGACCAGGGTCGGCTCGATGTCGGCGGCGCGGTTGCGGTAGGCGATCTCGCCCTGGACCACGACCGCGTCCAGCTGCTTGGGCTCGCCCGCGGCGGCGGCGTCCGGCCCCGGTGCCGGTGCCGGGGCGGCGAGCGCGGCGCACGGGGGCAGCAGGACCGCGCAGGCGAGGGCGCGCGAAAGGCAGATGGCGAGCGTGTTGCGTTTCATCGAAAGGAAGTTCCGTGGGTTGTAAATGAACGGAACTTTCACCGCCGGATATGGCGCCGGTGTGACACGTGGGCGGGCGATGACAGCGGCGTGTCGGTTCTCAGGATTGTCACAATCGTTTCATACGATGCGGCACCTGCCTTGGAACCATGCTGGGGAAACCATGAAGTTGCGCCTGTCTTCCTGCCTTTGGCTGGCTGCCATGCTGCCGCTGGCCGCCTGCTCGACTACGCCGACCGCCGCCGTGCCGGACCGCGAACCCGACCAGTACGATGCCGACGACGTCCTGCTGCGCGACCACCAGGTACCGCATGTGGTGGTGAAGGAAGCCTTCCTGACCCCGCCCACGCCGGAGGACAACATCGATTCGCCGGCCAGCTGGATCCAGGACGGCAAGCGGATGCTGGTCGCCAGCGCCAAGGCCACCGACCGGCTGGTGGTCTACGACGGCGACAACGGCCGGCGCCTGCGTACCGTCGGTGGTCCGGGCACGGGCCCGGGCCAGCTGGGCAGGCCCAACGGCGTGGCCACGATCGACGACCGCTACCTGTTCGTGGTCGAGCGCGACAACCGGCGGGTGCAGATGTTCTCCCTGCCGGACTTCGTTCCCCTGCTGAGCTTCGGCCAGGACGGGCTGCAGCAGCCCTACGGCCTATGGGTGCGCCACCGCGGCCAGGGCTACGAGGTACTGGTCAGCGACGCCTACATGGCCGGCGAGGACGCGCAGGGCGACGACATCGTGCCGCCGCTGGACCAGCTGGACCGGCGCTTCCGCCGCTACGAGGTGGTCCAGGCTGCGAACGGCTGGAGCGCGCGCGCCGCCGGTACCTTCGGCGACACCAGCGCCGCCGGCGCGATCCGGGTGCCGGAGTCGCTGTTCGGCGACGAGGCCCACGACCGCCTGCTGGTGGCCGAAGAGGACGTGCCAACCGGAACCCGCCTGCGCGAGTACGACCTGCAGGGTCGCTACCGCGGCCGCGACGTAGGCGCCAGCCAGTACCGGGCCCAGGCCGAGGGTATCGCCCTGCTGCGCTGTGCGGATGGCAGCGGCTGGTGGGTGGGCAGCGACCAGTTCGCCGACCGCACCGTGTTCCACCTGTTTGACCGCCGCAGCCTGGCGCACGCGGGCTCATTCGCGGGCGAGGTCACCGGCCTGACCGATGGCATCTGGCTGGACGAGCGCGGCGATGCGCGCTTCCCGCAGGGCGTGCTGTACGCCTCGCACCTGGACCAGGCCGTGGCCGCGTTCGACTGGCGCGATATCGCCGCGGCGCTCTCGCTGCCGGAGTGCCCGCGATGAGTCCGGCGGGCCGGCATGCATCGGCGGGTCTGCTGGCGCTGCTTCTGGCCGCGTGCCTGGCGCCGGTGGCCGTGGCAGGCGGGCCAGCGGTCCGCCATCCGCTGCACGTGGACCAGCCGGCAAAAGCGCCGGAGGAAGTGCTGCTGGCGGTGGAGATCCCCGCCGGCAGCGCGACCAAGTACGAGATCAACGACGAGGGCCTGGTCGAGGTCGACCGCTTCCTGTCGATGCCGGTGGCCTATCCGGCCAACTACGGCTCGATCCCGCGCAGCCTGGCCGGCGACGGCGATCCGCTGGACGCATTGGTGCTGACCCGCCAGCCGTTGCATCCGGGCACGCTGGTGCGGTTCCGCCCGGTGGCGGTGCTGCGCATGCGTGATCGCGGCGAGGAGGACGCCAAGATCGTCGGCGTGCCGGTGGACGCGGTGGATCCCGCTTTCGCGCCGATCCGCGACCTGGGCGACCTCGCACCGATGGAGCGAGAGCGGATCGAGGCCTTCTTCCGCGTCTACAAGCAGCTGCCCGCAGGCGCCGACACGGTGGAGCTTGCCGGATGGGGCGATGCCGGCGAGGCCCGTGCCACCGTCGCCGCAGCGCTGGCGCGCTACCTGGCGAAGTAGCCGGGTAGCCCGTCGACCCGGCCGGCGTCGCCGGCCGGGAAGCGTGGCTCAGGCCGCCGAGGCCTGCTCGCGGCGCGGGCCTTCGCGCAGGGCCCGGCCGACCATCGATACCAGCAGGTCCAGCTCTTCCTCGTCCATGGCGAAGTGCGGGGTGAAGCGCAGCGAGTTCTCGCCGCCGTGGATCACGTTGACCCCGTGCATGCGCAGCCATTCCTCGGTGGAACCGGCGCCATAGCACTTGAACTCTGGCGACAGCTCGCAGGAGAACAGCAGGCCGGTGCCCTGGACCTTGGTGATCAGCCCGCCCAGCTCGGCCTTCAGCGCCTCCAGCTTCTGCACGGCCTGGGCGCCGCGCTCGCGGATGTTCCGGCGCACCTGCGGGGTGAGCAGGCCCAGGGTGGCGCAGGCCACGTCCAGCGCACGTGGGTTGGTGGTCATGGTGTTGCCGTACACGCCCTTGCGGTACAGCGACGCCGCGTGCGCGGTCACCGCCAGCACCGACAGCGGGAACTGGGCGGCGTTGAGCGCCTTGGAGTAGGTCTCCATGTCCGGCGGGTCGATGCCCTCGAAGCCGGGGTAGTCGACGATGGACAGCACGCCGTGCACGCGCAGGCCGGCCTGGATCGAGTCCACCAGCAGCAGGCTGCCGTGGGCGCGGGTCAGTTCGCGCGCGGCGTTGTAGAACTCCACCGGCACCGCGCGGCCCGGGTCGCCTTCGCCCATCACCGGCTCCAGGAACACCGCCTCGATGAACCAGCCGTTGGCCTGGGCGTCGGCAAAGGCCTTGCGCAGGGCGGCGATGTCGTATGGCGGCACCACCAGCACCGAATCCTCGTTGCGGTAGCTGGCCAGGTGCTGGCGGTAGGTGCGGCGGGTGGAGTCCGAATACAGCGCCGGGCGGTCGGTGCGGCCGTGGAAGCTGCCCTTGACCACCAGGCGCTTGATGGTGGCGCCGGCGTGGCGCGCGCCCGGATCGGTCTGCAGCTTGGCGTTGATGTCGACGATGCGGCAGGCCAGGCCCACGGCCTCGGAGCCGGAGTTGAGGCACATGAAGCGCTCGAACGGGCAGCCGCCGCGGCTGTGCCCGATCTCGGCGCGCAGCGCCTGGACGAAGCGGCGCTGCGAAGGGCTCGGGGTCATGATGTTGGCCATGACCTGCGGCCGGCCCATCGCCTCCAGCACCTCCGGCGGCGCGTGGCCGAAGCCGAGCATGCCGTAGCCACCGGCGTCGTACAGCACCGCGCCCTTGAGGGTCACCACCCACGGGCCGCGCGCGGCCAGGGCGATGTACGGAGTCACGCAGTCATCGGCGTAGAAGTTGACGAAGCCTTCCTGCAGGGCGGCGATCTGCGCTTCCTCGTCCAGGTCCAGCAGGTCGGCCAGGTCCTGGCGCTGGCGGGCGTAGGCGGCGCCGGCGGCCTCGATCGCCGCGACCAGGTCCGGATGCCCGGCGGCCAGGCGTTCCAGGGTGGCGTCATCCAGGCCGGCGGTCAGGCGGGCGCCGGCATGGGCGCGCAGCGGGGCAAGGGGGGCGAGAACGGACATGGCAGGCCTCCGGTTCGGGCCGGGACGGCAGGGCGACAGGCTGTCGCTGGAGCCGGCCCCGGCGGGGCGGTGGTCGCCCGGCAGGATGCGCGGGGCGCGTTCACCCCCATCTTAAGGGGGCCGTATCGTCACTTGGCAGCGCTGATCAGGCGAATAAGCGGTAGGATTTCGTCGATCCGACGAAAAATGCTGTCGACATGAAACTATCTGCCGCCGACGAGCGCCTGCTGTCCCTGCTGCGCGAGAACGCACGCCAGTCCACCGCCGAGCTGGCGCGCCGGCTGGGGCTGTCGCGGACCACGGTGCAGAGCCGGATCGAGCGGCTGGAGAAGCAGGGGGTCATCCGCGGCTATTCGGTGCGGCTGGACGACGGCTACGAGCGCGACCGCATCCGCGCCCACATCCTCATCACCGTCTCGCCCAAGCGCATGCCGGCGGTGGTCAAGGCCCTGGCCGACATGCCCGAGGTGCGCGCGCTGCATTCGGTCAGCGGCGCCCACGACCTGGTGGCGCTGGGCGTGGCCGCCGACGTGGGCGCGATGGACGAGCTGACCGACCGCATAGGCGCGCTGGAAGGCGTGGAGCGCACCTCGTCCTCGATCATCCTGTCGACCAAGTTCGAGCGCTGAAGGCCGGCCGGGCGGGCGCGCGGCCGTACAATACCGGCCCCCCAAGCGCCGGCACTGCCTTGAAGAAGTCCGATTTCCACTACGACCTGCCCGAGGAACTGATCGCGCAGGCGCCCCTGGCCGAGCGCTCGGCCAGCCGGATGCTGGTGGTGCCGCCCGGCGAGGGCGACTTCGCCGACCTGCACGTGCGCGACCTGCCGGACCTGCTACAGCCCGGCGACCTGCTGGTGTTCAACGACACCCGGGTGATCCCGGCGCGCCTGTTCGGACAGAAGGAAAGCGGCGGCCGGGTCGAGATCCTGATCGAGCGCCTGCTGCCGGACGCGCAGGCGCGGGTGCAGATGCGCGCCAGCAAGTCGCCCAAGCCGGGTTCGCGGATCGTGCTGGACGGCGGCGGCCAGGCCGAGGTGCTGGGGCGCGAGGACGCGTTCTTCGTCGTGCGCTTCGAGGTCGGCGAGCCGCTGGAGCAGTGGCTGGCCCGGGTCGGGCGCCTGCCGCTGCCGCCGTACATCCAGCGCGAGCCGGACGCGGCCGACGCCGAGCGCTACCAGACCGTGTTCGCGCGCGAGGTCGGCGCCGTGGCCGCGCCCACCGCCGGCCTGCACTTCGACCACGCCCTGCTGCAGCGCCTGCGCGAGCGCGGGGTGGAGTTCGGCCACGTCACCCTGCACGTGGGCGCCGGCACCTTCCAGCCGATGCGGGTGGAGGACGTGCGCGAGCACACCATGCACAGCGAGTGGCTGAACGTCGGCGCCGAGCTGGTGGCCCAGGTGCGCCGCACCCGCGCCGCCGGCGGCCGGGTGATCGCGGTGGGCACGACCGTGGTGCGCGCGCTGGAAAGTGCCATGCGCGATGGGCAGCTGCAGCCGTTCGCGGGCGAGACCCGGATCTTCATCTTCCCAGGCTACAAGGTGCGCAGCGTGGACGCGCTGGTGACCAACTTCCACCTGCCGGAGAGCACCCTGCTGATGCTGGTCTCGGCCTTCGCCGGCAAGGAGCGGATCTTCGCCGCCTACCGCCACGCGGTGGAACGGCGCTACCGCTTCTTCTCCTACGGCGACGCGATGCTGCTGTGGGGCCTGAAGGACTGAGGTGGCGCCGGGGTCACAGCGGGCGCTTGCCCGGGTCGCCCTGGACCTCGCGCACCAGTTTCGGCACCAGGTAGCCGGACAGGCGCGCCGCCAGCTGCCGGTGCAGCGCGCGGGCGCGCTCGTCGTCGACCTCGAAGTGGGCCGCGCCCTGGATCCGGTCCAGCTGGTGCAGGTAGTACGGCAGCACCCCGGCGGCGTAGCCGCGCTCGCACAGCTCGGCCAGGGCGTCGACCGAATCGTTCACCCCGCGCAGCAGCACCGCCTGGTTGAGCAGCTGGGCGCCGGCGCGGCGCAGGCGCGCCAGGGCCTGGTCCACCGAGGCGTCGAACTCGTTGGCGTGGTTGGCGTGGACCACGAACGCCACCGGCCAGGGCAGGGCCGACATCCACTCCACGAAGGCCTCGTCGACGCGCTCCGGCAGCACCACCGGCAGGCGGCTGTGGATGCGCAGGCGGCGGATGTGCGGGATTGCCGCCAGCTGCGCGCTCAGTTCGGCCAGCTTGGGCGTGGCCAGCGACAGCGGGTCGCCGCCGGACAGGATCACCTCGTCGATGCCCGGATCGGCCGCGATCGCCGCCACCGCGCCGGCCCAGCCGTCGCGCGCGGCGGTCTCGTCGGCGTAGGGGAAATGGCGGCGGAAGCAGTAGCGGCAGTTGACCGCGCAGCTGCCGGTGGCCACCAGCAGGGCGCGGCCGCGGTATTTCTGGATCACGCCGTCGGCCTTCTTGGCCGCGCCGTCGCCGACCGCGTCCAGGGCGAAGCCGGGCACGATCCGCTCCTCGTCCACCACCGGCAGGACCTGGCGCAGCAGCGGGTCGTGCAGGTCACCGGGGCGCATGCGGGCAGCGAACCCGCGCGGCACGCGCATGGCGAACTGCGCCGCGGCGGCGTCGGAAATCCCGGCCGCGACCGCGTCCAGTCCGAGCATCGCCAGCAGCTCGCGCGGGTCGCGCACCGCCTCGCGCCACAGGCGCTGCCAGCGTGGGGTGGCGGGAACGGCGGCGGGGGCAGGCGCCGGCGCGGGGTCCGGCTGCATGGGCGTGGGGGCTGCGGGTATCATGTGCGGTCTGGAGGACGGCCCGCCGGCGACGGCGGGCGCCTACATTCTAACCGCCGCTTCCAACTGCCGGCCGCCAGGTGGCGGCCTCGCCATACCCAAGGAGTTCCCATGGCCTCTTACGGCATGAACGACGTCAAGAACGGGATGAAGATCCTGGTCAACAACGAACCCGCGATCATCACCGACACCGAGTACGTCAAGCCGGGCAAGGGCCAGGCCTTCACCCGCGTGAAGTACCGCCAGATCCGCACCGGCCGCGTGCAGGAAATCACCATGAAGTCGACCGATTCGGTCGAGGCCGCGGACGTCGTCGATACCGACATGCAGTACCTGTACAACGACGGCGAGTACTGGCACTTCATGCAGCCGGAGACCTTCGAGCAGGTCCAGGCCGACAAGAACGGCGTGGGCGATGCCGCCAAGTGGCTCAAGGGCGAGGAGCAGTGCGTGGTGACCCTGTGGAACGGCACCCCGATCCAGGTGACCCCGCCGAACTTCGTCGAACTGAAGATCGTCGAGACCGACCCGGGCGTGCGCGGCGATACCTCCGGCGGCGGCGGCAAGCCGGCCACCCTGGAGACCGGCGCCGTGGTCCGCGTGCCGCTGTTCGTCGGCCAGGACGAGGTGATCAAGGTTGACACCCGCTCCGGCGAGTACGTCTCCCGCGTGAAGTGACGATCCGGCCCGTGGCCGCCGCCGGCGGCCGCGGGCTTGCCGGATCGTCATCCCGGCGAAGGCCGCATCCGGCGCCTCTCGCCAGGCGCCCGCGACGCGGGTCCCGGATCGTCTTCCCCGCGAACGGCGCCGCCGCAGGCGGATGGCTTAGGCAGCGGGATTCCCGTGCCTTCCCGGGGCCCTGCGACGCGGGAACCCCAGGTTCCCGTCGTCCCGGCGCAAGCCGGAGCCAGTGGTCCTGGCTGGCACCAGGCGCGCAATCAGGCACCGACGGTGGCTTGCGGATCGGCTGCGCAGCTGCCCGACGGGCGCCAGTCCTTTGAAAGCCAATGGGCCCGGGTCTCACAGCCGTCCGGCTGCCGTGGGGCCCTTCGCCAGCGTGAAGCGACGTAGTGACGCATCCCGCCCGCGCTGGGATGATGTCCACCCGCAACAGGAATGAGTGAGCAGGAGCGCATGACCGATATTTCCCCCCAGGCCTGCGACCTTCTCATCGAAGCCGGCTGGGTCGTCCCGGTCGAACCGCACGGCGTGGTCCTGGAAGACCACGCCGTCGCCGTATCCGGCGGCAGGATCGTGGCCGTGCTGCCGACCGCCGAGGCGCGCGCGCGCTTCGCCGCGGCCGAGGTGGTGCAGCGCCCGGACGCGGCGCTGATCCCGGGCCTGGTCAACGCCCACACCCACAACCCGATGACCCTGCTGCGCGGCGTCGCCGACGACCTGCCGCTGATGACCTGGCTGCAGCAGCACATCTGGCCGGTGGAGGCCGCGGTGATCGGGCCGGACTTCGTCGCCGACGGCATGGCCCTGGCCATCGCCGAGATGCTGCGCGGCGGCACCACCTGCGCCAACGAGAACTACTTCTTCCCGGACGTGCAGGCCGCGGTCTACAGGAAGCACGGCTTCCGCGCCCTGGTCGGCCTGCCGGTGATCAATTTCCCCACCGCCTGGGCGCGCAGCGACGACGAGTACTTCGACAAGGCCGGCGAGGTCCACGACCAGTGGCGCGACGATCCGCTGATCGCCACCGCGTTCGCCCCGCACGCGCCGTACACCGTCAGCGACGCCAACTTCGAGCGGGTGCGGATGCTGTCCGACCAGCTCGACACCCAGGTCCACCTGCACACCCACGAGACCGCGCAGGAAATCGCCGACTCGCTGAAGGAATACGGCCAGCGCCCGCTGGCGCGGCTGGACCGCCTGGGCCTGGTCAACGACCGCCTGATCGCGGTGCACATGACCCAGCTGACCGAGGCCGAGATCCACCTGTGCGCCGAGCGCGGCGTGCACGTGGCCCACTGCCCCGAGTCCAACCTCAAGCTGGCCTCCGGCTTCTGCCCGGCCTGCGCCCTGCAGCGCGCAGGCGTGAACCTGGCGATCGGCACCGACGGCTGCGCCAGCAACAACGACCTGGACATGTTCGGCGAGCTGCGCACCGCGGCCCTGCTGGCCAAGGCCGTGGCCAACGACGCCACCGCCCTGGACGCAGCCACCACGCTGCGCGCCGCCACCCTCGGCGGCGCCCGCGCGCTGGGTTTCGGCGAGCGCATCGGCTCGATCGAACCGGGCAAGGAGGCCGACCTGGTGTGCGTGGACCTGTCGGCGCTGGAGGCCCAGCCGCTGCACCACCTGCTGTCGCAGCTGGTCTACGCGGTCGGCCGCCAGCAGGTGAGCGACGTGTGGATCGCCGGCCGCCGCAAGCTGGACGCGCGCGAGCTGGTGGACATCGACACCGCGGCCCTGATCGCCAACGCCCGCCAGTGGCGCCAGCGCATCGCCGCGCTCGGCCGCTGAATCCTGCAAACCGCGGCCGCGCCTCGCGCGGCCGTCGCGGCCGGCTGGCCTACAATGGCCGCCTCGCGGAGGAATGACGATGACGACCCACGCCGAAGCCGCCACCAGCGCCAACTACCACCAGGCCGAACTGGACAAGTTCGCCGCGCTGGCCAACCGCTGGTGGGACCCTGACGGCCCGCAGCGGGCCCTGCACGTGCTCAACCCGGTGCGCCTGGACTACGTCGCCAGCCGCGTGCCGCTGGCCGGCAGCACGGTGCTGGACGTGGGCTGCGGCGGCGGCATCCTCAGCGAAGCCCTGGCCCGCGCCGGCGCGCGCGTGACCGCCGCCGACCTGGCCCCGGAGCTGGTCAAGGTCGCGCGCCTGCACTCGCTGGAATCGGGCGTGCAGGTCGAATACCTGGTGCAGTCGGTGGAGGCGCTGGCCGGGGAACGCCCGGGCAGCTTCGACGCGGTGACCTGCATGGAGATGCTCGAGCACGTGCCGGACCCGGGTGCCATCATCGCCGCCTGCGCCAGGCTGCTGCGGCCCGGTGGCCGCCTGTTCCTGTCCACGCTCAACCGCACCCCGGCCGCGTTCGCGCTGGCCATCGTCGGCGCCGAGTACGTGGCGCGGCTGCTGCCCAAGGGCACCCACCGCTATGCCGACTTCATCAAGCCCTCCGAACTGGCGGCCTGGCTGCGCGATGCCGGCCTGCAGCTGGAGGACGTCAGCGGCCTGTTCTACGACCCGCTGCGCCAACGCGCGCGGCTGTCGCGGCAGACCTCGGTCAACTACCTGGCCTGCGCGGTGAAGCCGTGACGGCTGCGGTGGGGCAGGGCGGCGGGTTCCCGCCGGTGGCGCTGTTCGACCTGGACGGCACCCTGCTGGACAGCGCCCCGGACATGGTCGCCACCGCCAACCGCATGCTGGTAGCGCGCGGGCAGGGACCGGTGGATGCGGAGATGCTGCGCAAGCACGTGTCCAAGGGGGCGCGGGCCATGGTCTCGGTGCTGTTCCCGGATGCAGAGGGCGAGGCGCGCGATGCGCTGGTGGCCGAGTTCCTGGCGGTCTACCGCGAGGAGCTGGGCCGCCACAGCCGCCTGTTCGACGGCATCGAGCAGATGCTGGCCGCGCTGGAAGCCGCCGGTTCGCGCTGGGGCATCGTCACCAACAAGGCCGAGTACCTGGCCCGCGACGTGGTCGCCGGGCTGGGCTGGCAGGAGCGCTGCGCGGTGCTGGTCGGCGGCGACACCTACGCCGAGCGCAAGCCGCACCCGCTGCCGCTGCTGGAGGCCGCGCGCACGCTGGGCGCGGACCCGGCCGACTGCGTCTACGTCGGCGACGATGAACGCGACGTGCTGGCGGCCAAGGGCGCCGGCATGCCCTCGATCGCGGTGCTGTGGGGCTACCGCCTGGACGGCGAGGACCCGCTCACCTGGCAGGCCGACCGCGTGGCGGAACTGCCGCACGAACTGGTCGCGCCGGCCGCCTGGCCGCGCCGCTGACCCCACCGCCGGCGCCCGGCGCCGGCCCGCGGGCATGCCCGCCGGAGTTTCCATGAGCACACCCTCGGCCCTCGACAGTTTCCTGGACAAATGGCGGCAGCGCTGGCCGGAGTGGGCCGTGGCCGAGGTGTTCGTGCCGCAGGCCGAGCGCGGGCGCGTGCTGGCCTGGTTCGCCCTGCTGCAGGAATTCGACGACATCCTCAACATCGCCGGCGACCCGCTGCCGGCCGACGCCAAGCTGGGCTGGTGGGCCACCGAGCTGGCCGACTGGGCCGGGCACCGCTCGCGGCATCCGCTCGGGCGGATGCTGGAGCCGCTGCCGGCACCCTGGGAGCGACTGGCCGCGGCGCTGCCGGACCTGGTCGCCGCCCGTGCCCGCGCCGCCGATCCGCAGGCCGCGCTGGCCGCGCTGCAGGGCTATGCCGCGGCGGTGGCGGAAGTGGAGGCGGTGGTGCTGGGCGGGCCGGCCGCGCGTCCGCAGCAGCTGGCGGCGCAGGTGCTGGCCTCGCGCCTGGCCGAGGTCGGGCAGGCGGCGGTGCCGCTGAGCCTGCTGGGCGGGGAGGGCACGGCGGAGGCCGAGCGCGCCCAGCGGCAATGGGCCGCGGCCCTGCTGCAGGACTGGCCGGCACGGGTGGCCGGTGCCGCGCCGCGCCGGATCTGGGCGGTGCTGGCCCGCGGCCGGCTGCGGCCGCAGGCAGCCGGGCGCCGCGCCCAGGCGCATCCGCTGCGCATCCTCTGGGATTCCTGGCGCGCCGCACGCGGCTGAACCGGCGGTACCGGCCGGCACACTCCGTCCCGCCGCCGCGGCCGGGCCGGCCGGCCCCAGCCGTTACAATGCACGGCAACGACAGTCCGGTCCTTCCCGCTTCCACGGCCATTCGACGGCTGCCGCCGCGGCCAGGCCGGATGCTTCCCCGAACTTCCCCAGCCCTCCCATGTCCCTTCCCGCTCCCGATCTCTCCCGCGCCGGCGACCTGCTGCCGGACGTCGCCTACCAGCCGGCCGCGCTGGCCCGTCCGCTGGACTGGGTTGGCATGGAAGGCATCGCCATCCCGGTGCGCGTGCCCGACGGCGCCGGCGGCCATGTCCAGGTCGCGGCCCAGGCCGACCTGTCGGTGAACCTGCACCGCGCCGGCGAGCGCGGCATCCACATGTCGCGGCTGTACCTGCGCCTGCAGCAGGAGCTGGCCCGGCACGAGGTCACCCCGGCCGGCCTGCGCCACATCCTGCAGGACAGCGTCGAGTCCCAGGCCGGCCTGGCCACCCGCGCGCGCCTGCGCCTGCGCTACGAGGCGCTGCTGCTGCGCCGCGCCCTGCGCAGCGACAACGCCGGCTGGAAGCGCTACCCGGTGGAGATCGAGGCGCTGCTGGAGGATGGTCACCTGAAGCTGGTGCTCGGATTCTCCCTGGAGTACTCCAGCACCTGCCCGTGCTCGGCGGCGCTGTCGCGCCAGGCCAATGCCGCGCGCCTGCGTGCCGACTTCGGCGATGCCGAGGCGCTGCGGGTGGAGGAGATCGCGCAGTGGCTGTCGTCCGAGCGCGGCATGGCGGCCACCCCGCATGCGCAGCGCAGCGAGGCCAGGGTCCGCGTGGAGCTGCGCCCGCAGTTCGACGAACTGCCGCTGGTGGCCCTGATCGACGCCCTGGAGGCCTCGCTGGGCACCCCGGTGCAGACCGCGGTCAAGCGCGAGGACGAGCAGGCCTTCGCCGAGCTCAACGCCGCCAACCTGATGTTCTGCGAGGACGCCGCCCGGCGCGTGGCCTCGGTGCTGTCCGCCGACCCGCGGATCGAGCGCTACGAAGCCACGGTCTCGCACTTCGAGAGCCTGCACCCGCACGACGCGGTGGCCAGCGTGAGCGGCAGCGGCCCGGCCGCGTAAGCCTCGCCGGCACGCCGCGGCCTGCGTCAGGGCCGCACGCAAAGAAAAAGGGCGCGGCCGAGGCCGCGCCCTTTTTCGTCCAGCGGGTCAGAAGTTGACCGTAAACCGGGCGTTGATGCCGGTGTCGTTGGCCACGTCGGCATCGACATGGCTCAGGCCCAGGTCCAGCTGGCTGTTGGCCGAGAGGCGCGCGGCCGCGCCGATCTGGAGCAGCAGGGCCTCGTCGCGGATGGCCGGGCTGGCCACGTCGAACGCCTCGCCACCGTCGACCAGGCCCAGCCGGGCGTGCCGGACCTGGTCGCCGCTGGCATGGCGGTAGCCCAGGTTCGCGCGCAGGCTCAGCCAGGCATCGGACTGCTCGCTGCCGGCCAGGTGGGTGGCCAGGCGCAGGCCGACGGTGGACAGGTCCGCACGGGCCTCGGCGCCACGGCCGGCCAGGGCCGCCGCGCCGCCACGCTCGCTGAAGCCGTCGGTGTCGACTTCGACATGGGCGTACTGGACGTACGGCTCCAGTTCCAGCCGGCCCCTGGCGAAGCGGTAGCCGACATCGACGAACGTCTGGCTGCTGTCGGCGTCGTAGCGGCTGGCCAGGGCGTCGGAGTAGCCCCGGAAGGCGACCGTGCGGTTGATCTCGACTTCGTTCTGGCTGCGGGCATGGCCCAGCGACAGGCCGAAGCTGCCCCACGAGGTGCCGGCATAGACGCCGACGTGGGTGCTGCTGGCCTCGCCGCGCGAGCCGCGGCCACGCACGTTGAAGTCGGTGTCGCCGGTGCCGCCGAACACGCCGATGCGCCAGCCGGCGTCAAAGGCGTGGTCGATGCCCACCAGCACGGCGTTGCCGCTGTACCTGGCCCGCGCCGCGTTGCCGTCGGCGGCGATCTCGCCGCCCTGGTGCTGGATCTCCACCCAGGCGCCGGTATCCCGTCCGGCTTCCACGTCGAACGCGTTGCCGCCGGCCCGGCCCAGGGCCGCATCGCGGACCAGGCGGCTGCCTTCCAGCAGGACCTGCTGGGCGCTGGCGTGGATTTCGCCGGAGAGGCCGTCGAACGCGCCACGGGCCTCGGCGGCCGACAGCTGGGTGGTGGCACGCAGCAGGCTGCTGCTGTCCGGCAGCACGTCGAGCGAGGCGGCGATGGCCGACTGGTTCGGGGTGCCGGCGGCGGTGGCCAAGGCCGCGCCGCGGATCACGTCCACGCCAAAGGTGCCCGCGCCCTGCAGCAGCGAGACCGACAGGAACGGCGACAGGTTCGAGTTGTCGACCGAGGCGAAGTTGCCGACGATGCCGCCATCGGCGGTCAGCAGCTGGTACTGCTGGCCGAGCACGAAGGGCTGGCCCGCCTCGGAGCTGAGCACCAGGGTGCCGCCGTTGAGGGTGGCGGTGCCGGTGACGCGCAGTAGGTCGGCCTGGTCCGGCGGCAGCAGTTCGGCCACGAAGCGCGCACCGGCTTCGTGCACGTAGTTGCCGTCGATGGTCAGGGTGCCGATCGAGTTGCCCGGGGCGATGGTGCCGGCCACGCGGGTGTCGCCGAGGGTGCCGCTGCCGCCCAGGGTGCCGTTGGGCCCGACGTAGGTGGGGGCGCCGGAGACGGTGCCGTTCACCACGGCCATGCCGCCGACCACCTCGAGCGGGCTGCCGTCGAGCCTGCCGCTGCCGTTGATTCGCAGCATGCCGGCTCCGACCCGCACGTTCGCGGCGGCGCCGGAAATGGTGCCGTTCACCACGGCCTCGCCGCCGGCCACGTCCAGCGGGCTGTCGTTGAGGCTGCCGTTGAGCAGCAGGGTGCCGCCTTCGACGCGCACGTTGGAGGTGAGGTGGTTGTCGCCGTCGAACTCGAGGATGCCCGAGGTGACGGTGGCGCCGCCGAAGCTGTTGTCACCGGACAGGTGCAGCCAGCCGGCGCCGGACTTGGTCAGCCGGCCCGGGCCGCCGATGTCGTTGGTCCAGTCATCCCATGCGCCGCCTTCCCAGGTCTTGATGCCACCGGCGGCGGCGTTCATCACCACCTCGGTGTCCACGCGCAGCTGGCCGTAGCCTTCGATCGCCTTGCGCAGGTCCAGCAGGCCCCAACCATAGACCTCGTCCACGCCAGGCGCGCCCAGGTCGGTGGCGGTTGTCAGCATGACGTCGCGTACCTGGGCGGCGGTGAGGTACGGGAAGCGCTCCAGCAGCAGGCCCAGGGCGCCGGTCACGTGCGGGGCGGCCATGGAGGTGCCGGAACTGTACTGGTACGCCTCGTAGCCGGTACGGTCCTCGAGTTCGAAGCGCAGGTTGCCGTCGGAGTCGACCACCCAGTCGCCGGGCAGGGAGTCGGCGTTGTTGTTCGGGTCCACGCCCTCGGACAGCACGGTCGAGTAGATGTCGCTGCCCGGGGCCGCGATGCACCACTCGGCGGTGATGCCGCACTTCATCGAGCGGTTGCTCAGCTGGAGCTGGTCATTGAGGTTGACCACGCTGACCCAGTACTGCTCGATCTCCGGGAGGATCGCCGGAAGGGTGGCCGGCGCGGTCGCGTGCGGGCTGGCCACGCCGGGGACGGCGACGGTGTAGCTGGTGTTGCCCGCTGAGAACACCTGGATCATGCCCGAACGGAGCGAGGCATCCGCGATGGCCTGGAGGAACTCGCCTTCCTCGCTCTGCATGAGCAGCTCGGTGTAAAGCAGGGCGTCCCCCGGGGTGTAGACATGGTAGGTGTAGCCCCAGCTGTTGTTCATGGCGCGCACGCCCTGGGCGATGGCCTGGTCGTAGGCGTAGGCGATCGCGCTGGCGCTGGGCGAGGTGCCGCCTTCGAAGCATTCATCGGTGCCGAAGATGCAGGCATAGGTGAGCTGGGTCAGCGTATCGCCGAACAGGCGGGCGGCGCTGAGGTCGGCGCCGAAGGCGACGCCGTGCATGCCGCTGCCGTCACGATTGGCGGCGATGGTGCCGGCCACGTGCGTGCCGTGGGTATCGAACTCGAACAGGGTGTTGCCCGCAAGATGCTCGTACCCCGGATTGAGGTAGGGGGCCAGGTCCGGGGCGTAGTACGTGCCCGTGATCGCCGGCGTGTCGCCTTCCGAGTAGAAGCACGCGCCGGCGCTGTTCCACACCACGGCCTCCGCGCAACGGGTGCCGTCGCCCAGCAGGTCGGCCATCACCAGGGCGCGATGGTCCTTGCCGGCGAATTCGGAGTGATGGAACGCGGTGCCGGAGTCGACCAGGCCCAGGCGCACGCCGGCGCCGCTGAGGCCGCGCGCATAGGCGTACTGCGCGTTGATGGCGGCCAAGCCCCAGTCGGCCTCGAATTCATCGTCGACCCAGCCATCGGGGTCGGACGGGTTGGAGGGCGCAACCGCGGTCCAGCGGCGGCTGAAGGCGTCGCCCGGCAGCGGGGCCTGGGCGGGCGCCACGGCCACGGCCGGGTTCGAGGCACGGAAAGCGCTGGCGATCGCGGCCTTGGCGGCCTGCTGCTGCAGCGTATCCGGTCCGGCAGCAGTGGCGGGAACCGAGGCAAGGGAGGCGAGGCCAGTGGCGATGGCAAGGGCCAGCGCCGAGTGTCCACGGGCCCTGCGCCCGCGGGAGGAGAACGTCGTGTCCATTAAGGCCTCTGTGGAAGTCGCCTGGCCAGTGACCGGCCACGAGGCGAAATTAGCTTCAGGTCCGGTTCAGTCAATGACACGGATCTGTTCTTTGTGAAATTGATCACAAAAAATGGACTTGTATCCCTGACGCCGGAATGGGAATGAAGTATGAGTGGCAGCCCACGGAGGGCAGGATGGGGCCATGGTGTCGGAGCCGCGGCCCTGGCCGGCCGTGGTATCCAGCCTGGCGACACTGGCGGTCCATCGTTCGGCAGTGCCACGGGGGTATCGCCGCGGGGGCGGGCGCACATCGCGTAGGCATGCGTGTGTGAAGACGGGCTCCTGCGACGCGCCGGTGGTACGCGAGCCTGGATCAGGGCTGCTCAGCGCGGCGTGATCGTGATCCGGAACAGCACCGTGCTTGCGCGACCGGATTGCCTGACACGGATGACATGGACGCCCGGTGCTTCCGGGGCCTGGAGACTGATTTCCCCTCCGGCCTGGGCTTCCACATGCTCGCCAAAGGCTTCGACTACCGCGCCGACCGGGACGCTGACGGTGAAGGTCTCGCCGGCCGTGGCTGTACGGGGCACCCGCATCCCGGTATTGGGTACCAGCTGGCCGGGGGACGAACGGGGCGGTATCGGGTGGCGATGCGCAGGAAGTGGAGCACCGCCTGCGGGGGCGGACGGAGTGGGGGCGGTGGCCGGGGAGGAGGCCGCGCAGCTGCCGGTGCCGATTGCGGCAGAAAACGCGAACCACATGGCGAAACGGCGGCGGAACAGGTCCAAGGCGCGGACACCAGCGATGGTCTTGGAGGCGAAACGTACGTCGAATCCGCCGCCATGTCGCCCCCGTCAGTCGGATTGGCGCATCCGCCCGGGCACGGATGCACGTCGCGCCGCGGCGCGCCTGATGCTTCGATGCCGACGAACGCGCCGCCGCGCGCGACGCGGGTGAACCACCCGCGTTACGGCCGCTCAAGGACAAGCAGGGGGTCGATGCGCACGTCGAACCAGTTCATCCCCCAGTGCAGATGCGGCCCCGTCGCCCGCCCGGTGGCGCCGACCGCGCCGATCACCTGGCCCTGTTCGACCCGGTCGCCGACCTTCACGTCGATCCGCGACAGGTGCAGGAAGTTGGAGCTGATGCCAAAGCCGTGGTCCAGCAGCACGGTGCCGCCGGTCAGGTACAGGTCCGGGGCGGCGAAGGTCACCACGCCGGCGGCCGGGGCCTTGACCGGGGTGCCGTTGGGGGCGGCGATGTCCATCCCCGAATGCGGCGAGCCGGGCTTGCCGTTGTACACGCGCTGGTGGCCGAAGCGGCCGCTGATGCGGCCCTGTACCGGCCAGATGAAACGCTGGGCGAAGTCGGTGCGGTCGTCGTCGCGCTGGCGCGCGGCGCTGACCTGGGCCTGTTCGCGGGCGATGCGCGCGGCGATCTCCGGCGGCGGCTCGACCGTCTTCGGTGGCACTCCGTCCACCCGCTGCACCGGCCAGTCACGCGGGCTGACCGCGATCCGCTCGACGCTGCGCACGCCATCCGGGCGCACCACCGCGACCTCGACCGGCCCGGCCTCGTCGCGGCCGATGCCAAACACCACGGTGCCGTAGCCGGTGGTGCGCAGGACCCGTCCGGCGTACTCGACCCGGCTGCCCGGCGGCACCTTGCCGATCACCATCGCGCCCTGCGGCACGCTGGCCGGGAACACCACCCGGGTGTCGTCCCGGGCGGGGGCGGGCAGGGCAAGCAGGAGCAGCGCGGCCAGCAGCGCCCGCCGTGCGGCACCCAGGACCGGCCGCATCAGCGCTCGAACTCCAGGCGGCGGCCGGCGGGGGCGCCGACCAGCTCGCGGCCGTTCCACGCCAGCTGGCCGTTGACCCAGGTCGAGGCGATGCGCGAGCGGAAGGTGGTGCCCTCGAACGGCGACCAGCCGCACTTGGACAGCACATCCTCGCGGCGCACGGTCAGCGGGCTGTCCTCGACCAGCACCAGGTCGGCCCAGTAGCCCTCGCGCAGGAAGCCGCGCTCGGCGACGTCGAACAGCCGCGCCGGGGCATGGCTGGCCTTCTCCACTACCCGGGTGATGTCCAGCCTGCCCTCGTGCACCAGCTCGATCGCCGCCAGCAGCGCGTACTGCACCAGCGGCAGGCCGGAAGGCGCCTGCAGGTAGGGCTTCTGCTTCTCCTCCAGGGTGTGCGGGGCGTGGTCGGTGGCCAGCACGTCGATCACGTCGTCCACCAGGGCCTGGACCAGGGCCTGGCGGTCGGAGGCGTCCTTGATCGCCGGATTGCACTTGATGAAGTTGCCCAGCCGCGCGTAGTCGGCGCGGTCGAAGCGCAGGAAGTGGATGCAGGTTTCGGCGGTGATCTTCTTGCGCACCTTGCCGTCGGCGCCCAGCAGCGGGCCGCGCTCGAACAGGGCCAGCTCGTCGGCGGTGGAGATGTGCAGCACGTGCAGGCGGGTGCCGTGCCGGCGCGCCAGCTCCATGGCCAGGCGGGTGGACTTGATGCAGGCCTCGCGCGAACGGATGTCCGGGTGCATGGCGGCGGTCAGGCCGTCGGCGCCGTACTTTTCCTTGAACTCGGCCATCGTGCGGTCGATGGTCGGGGTGTCCTCGCAGTGGGTGATGATCGGGGTCGGGGCCTCGCGGAAGATCCCGTCCAGGGTCTCCGGGTCGTCCACCAGCATGTTGCCGGTGGAGGCGCCCATGAACACCTTGATGCCCGGCGCGGCCTTCGGGTCCAGCGAGCGCACCGCCTCGAGGTTGTCGTTGCTGGCGCCCAGGTAGAAGCCGTGGTTGCCCCAGGCGCGGCCGGCGGCCGCGGCGTACTTGGCTTCCAGCGCCGCCGCGTCCAGGGTCGGCGGGTTGGTGTTGGGCATGTCCATGAAGCTGGTCAGGCCGCCGGCCACGGCCGCGGCCGACTCGCTGGCGATGTCGCCCTTGTGGGTCAGGCCCGGCTCGCGGAAGTGGACCTGGTCGTCGATCATGCCCGGCAGCAGCCAGCGGCCGGCCGCGTCCACCACCTGCTCGCCGGCGCGCGCCTGCAGGCCGCTGCCGATGGCCGCGATGCGGCCGTCCTCGATGCGCAGGTCGCCCTCGGTCTGGCGGCCTTCGTTGACCAGGCGGGCATTGGTGATGAGGATGGAGGGCATCAATGGTGTCCTTGGCAGGAATCGTGCGGGCGGTCAGGGACGGGGTCGTAGCCGCCCGGATGGAGGGGGTGGCAACGGCCGATGCGGCGGGCGGCCAGCCAGCTGCCGCGCAGCGGGCCATGCCGCTCGATCGCCTGCATCGCGTATTCAGAACAGCTGGGCACGAACCGGCAACGCGGCCCCAGCATGGGACTGATGAAGCGCTTGTAAAAGCGCAGCATCATGATGAGCAGGCGTGTGATCACCGCCGCATGATACCCGCCACCCCGTGAGGTTGCCGCCCGGGATGGGGTGGGCTATAAAGGCGCGCTTTCCCGCTGAGGCGGGGAAAACTTCGGAGGAACCTTCGTACGTGGCTGCCAAGAAACCCGTGAAGAAGGCCGCCAAGCCGGCCAAGAAGCCTTCCCCCGTTGCCAAGGCGACAGGGAAGACCGCCAAGCCTGCCGCCAAGAAGGTGGCGGCCGGCAAGGTCGCCAAGCCCGCCAAGAAGGCGGTGGCGGTGGCGGTGGCCAAGGCGACCAAGGCCGCCAAGCCGGCGGCGAAGAAGCCCGCCAAGGTGGCTGCGGTGAAGAAGGCCGCGGCGCCGGCGAAGAAGGCTCCGGCGAAGAAGGTGGCTGCCAGCAAGGCCGCGCCCGCGAAGAAGGCGGCGGCAACCCGGACCAGCAAGCCCACCACCAAGGCCGCGGCGGCGAAGACCACCGCCCGGCAGGCGACCCCGGCCAAGGCTGCCAAGCAGGCCCCCCGCAAGGTCGCCACCCCGGCTGCTCCCAAGCCGGCCAGCAAGACCAAAACCCCCGCCGCCAAGTCCGCCAGGACGACCGCACCCGTTACCGCGACCGCCCAGCCGGAAACCCGCAAGGTCCACCAGGCACCGGTCGCCGCAACTCCGCAAGACAAGCCAGTGCCCGCACCGAAATCCCCCAGTTCCAACGCTCCGGCCAAGCCGGTCCCGACTCCCCCGGGTACCCCGGGCAAGGTCGCCGTCGCCGTGGTGTCCAAAAAGCCCGAGAATGTGAGCCCGGCCCCCACCCGCAGGAAGGTCGTGGAATACAAGATCGACGAAGCCACCGGACGTCCCATCCTTCCGGAAGGCTACAAGCCCTCGCCCGACGAGGAGTACATGAACCCGCTGCAGCTGGAGTACTTCCGGCAGCGGCTGCTGCAGTGGCGCGCCGACCTGGTCGAGGAGTCCAAGCAGACCATCGAGAACCTCAAGGACGAAGTGCGCGACATCGGCGACGAAGCCGAGCGTGCCACCCGCGAGACCGAGAACTCGCTGGAGCTGCGCACCCGCGACCGCTACCGCAAGCTGATCGGCAAGATCGACAGCACGCTCAAGCGCCTGGAGGCCGGCGACTACGGCTACTGCGTCGACACCGGCGAGGAAATCGGCCTGGAGCGCCTGGAGGCGCGCCTGACCGCCGAGCGCACCATCGATGCCCAGGAGCGCTGGGAGCACCTGCAGAAGCAGCAGGGCGAGTAAGCCCGCTCCCGCAAGCATGGCGACAAGGCCCGCCTCACGGCGGGCTTTGTTTTTCCAGTCCTCGCCGACGGGGTGGGCCGGCATGTGCGCGCGCCACTGCGCCCATGCCGCCGGACGCCCGCGTCCGGGGACGCGGGCCGGCGCTTCTCCAACGCCGCTGGCACCACGACCCTCACCTCCGCCCTGGAGCCGGACGCGGAGTCGCGCGATGCCATGCCCCGGTGCGGCGCGGCTCCGTCCGGAGTCCGCGGCACCCCACAGCGGTCGTCTCCGCCACCGCCGCGCGTCACCTGACGGCGGCCCGGCAAGGCCGTCGGTCCTGTCGGGCCATGCGGGGTGCGGGTAGGTCAGAGCTTGCGCAGATCCAGTCGCCGCAGCCGCGGCGCCTTTACCGCGGTGGTGGCGACCACGCCCAGGGTGACGCAGCCGCCCAGTACCACCGCCGGGACCAGGCCCAGCAGGCGCGCCATGGAGCCGGCGTAGAACGCGCCCAGTTCGTTGGACGAGCCGATGAAAATGCCGTTGATCGAGGCCACCCGCCCGCGCATGCCGTCGGGGGTGACCAGCTGCATGATGGTCGAGCGCAGCACCACCGACACGCCATCGCAGGCGCCGGACAGCAGCAGGAAGAACGCCGACAGCCAGAAGTGCCGCGACAGGCCGAAGCCGATGATGCAAAGCCCGAACCCGGCTACCGCCCACAGCAACAGGCGCCCGGCGTTGCGCCCGGGCACGTGCCGCGCCAGCACCAGGCCCACCGCCACCGCGCCCAGGGCCGGGGCCGCGCGCAGGATGCCCAGGCCTTCCGGGCCGTAGTGCAGGATCTCGCGGATGAAGGCCGGCGCCAGCGAGATCGCCCCGCCGAACAGCACCGCGAACAGGTCCAGCGCCTGTGCGCCGAGCATCACCTGGTTGCCGAACACGAAGCGCAGGCCCTCGCCGATGCTGGCGAACACCGGCGCGCGCGGCCCTTCCGCCGGCGGCTCGTCCACCCGCAGCGCCAGCAGCACCGCGCCGGCGGCCATTGCCAGCACCGCGGCCACGCCGTAGGCCACCGTCTTGCCAGCCAGCCCGACCAGCACGCCGCCCAGCGCCGGGCCGCACACCAGTCCGCCTTGGAACACCACGCTGCCGATGCTGGCGCCGCGCGCGAACTGGGCGCGCGGCAGCACCCGCGCGAACAGCGCGGTGTACACCGGGGTGAGGAAGGCGCGGACCAGGCCGGTCAGCACGATGGCCGCGTAGATCGGCCAGGTGGCGCCGGGGGCGATGCGCCCGGCCGCGACCAGCACCAGCAGCACCGCGGTGGCGCACAGCCCGGCGGTGGCCAGCGCACCCAGCCGGCGCTTGGGCAGGTGGTCGACCAGGTAGCCGGCGAACAGGGCCATGCCGATGTACGGCAGCACCTCGGCCAGGCCGACCAGGCCCAGGGCGAAGGTGTCGCGGGTCAGCTCGTAGACGTGCCAGCCGACCGTGACCGCGACGATCTGGTAGGACAGGATCGCGAACAGGCGGTAGCCGAGCAGGATCCGGAAACCACCTTCGCGCAGCGGCGAGCCGGGCGGGGTTTCCGGGACCGCCTCCACCTCAGGCCTGGCTGCGCGCGGTGTCGCGGATGAAGGCCAGCAGCGAGGCCAGGCCGTTGCTGCGGGTCGGCGACAGGTGCCTGGCAAGGCCGATGTCGGCGATGTAGTCCGGCTCGGTGGCCAGGATTTCCTCCGCCGGACGGCCGGAGTAGACCCGCAGGGCCAGGTAGATCAGGCCGGAGACGATGGCCGAGTCGCTGATCGCATGGAACTCCAGGCGATCGCGGTTGCCCTGCGGCACGATCCAGACCATCGACTGGCAGCCGTGCAGGCGGTGTTCCTCGGTCTTCCATTCCTCCGGGAACGGCGGCAGCTTGCGGCCCAGGTCGATCAGGTACTGGTAGCGCTCGGCCCAGTCGGCGAAGAACGCGAACTCGTCGCGGATGGCGGTCTGCGCCTCGGCGGCGGTGGGTTCGAGCGGGAAGGGGGAAGTGGTCACGGGTTTCTCTGTGGTTGTGGCGGGCCGTCCCTGGCGCGGCCGGGAGATTCCGGCCGCCAGCCCGGGGCAGTCCTGCCCGGGCACCAGGAAGCGGGTCAGGCCCGCTTCCAGCGCGGCCCCTGGGGCGTGTCCTCCAGCAGGATGCCTTCGGCCGCCAGCTGGTCGCGGATGGCGTCGGCGCGGGCGAAGTCGCGCGCCTTCTTGGCCGCGCTGCGCTCGTCCACCAGGGCCTGGATCCGGGCGTCGTCCTCGCCGGAGGCGCCGCGGTTGAACCAGGCTTCCGGCGCCTGCTGCAGCAGGCCCAGGGCCAGGCCGGCGCCCAGCAGCTCGGACTTCAGCCGCGCACGCTCGCCGGCGTCGGTCGCCTTGCGCGCCTCGCCGGCGATGCGGGCCAGCTCGGCCAGCGCCAGCGGGGTGTTGAGGTCGTCGTCCAGCGCCGCCTCGACCGCGGCGGGGATCGCCGGCTGTGCGTCCACGCCGGCCAGGTCGCGCAGGGTGCCGTACAGCCGGTCCAGGGTGCGCACCGACTGCTCGACCAGGGCGTCGGACCACTCCAGCGGCTGCCGGTAGTGGGCCGACATCAGCGCGTAGCGCAGTGCCTCCGGCGGGTGCGCGCGCACCAGGTCGTGGACCTTCTCGATGTTGCCCAGCGACTTGCTCATCTTGGCGCCGCCGAAGTTGAGCATGCCGTTGTGCAGCCAGAAGCGGGCGAACGGCGCGCCGCCGTGGGCGCACTGGCTCTGCGCGATCTCGTTCTCGTGGTGCGGGAACTGCAGGTCGATGCCGCCGGCGTGGATGTCGATGGTCGTGCCCAGGTGGGCCTCGGCCATGGCCGAGCACTCGATGTGCCAGCCCGGGCGGCCGCGGCCCCAGGGCGAATCCCAGCCGGGCAGGTCGTCGCTGGAGGGCTTCCACAGCACGAAGTCGCCCGGGTCGCGCTTGTACGGGGCCACCTCGACCCGGGCGCCGGCCAGCATCTCCTCGGTGTCGCGGCGCGAGAGGCGGCCGTAGTCGGCGAAGCTGGCCACCGAGAACAGCACGTGGCCCTCGGCGGCGTAGGCATGGCCGGCCTCGATCAGGCCCTGGATCATCGCGATCATGTGCGCGATGTGGCCGGTGGCGGTGGGCTCGATGTCCGGGGCGAAGTCGCCGGCCACGCCCAGCGCGGCCATGTCCTCGCGGTAGGCGGCGGCGAAGCGCTCGGTGATCGCCGAGATCGGCACGCCCTGTTCGGCCGCGGCGGCATTGATCTTGTCGTCCACGTCGGTGATGTTGCGCGCGTACTTCAGGGCGCCGTGACGCCGGCGCAGCAGCGCGGCCAGGACCCCGAACACCACCGGGCCGCGGGCGTTGCCGATGTGCACGTAGTTGTAGACCGTGGGCCCGCACACGTACATGGTGGGGCAGGCGGGGTCGAGTGGCTGGAAGGCTTCGACCTGGCGCGTCAGGCTGTTGTACAGGCGCAGGGACATCGGCACGGGATACCGGGGACGAGCCGCGCATTCTAGCCTGCGGACCGGGTGGCCGGCCCGCGGCCGCCGCGGGGGCGCGGCGGTTCAGCGGCGTTCAAGGCGCGATCCCTACACTGGAGCCTCCGTTCGCCCCCCACTGGTACCAATGCGACTGTCGTTGCAAATCCCCGTGCTGTGCCTGGCCTGCTCGTTCGGGCTGGCTGCGGGGGCCCAGGAGCCGGACAGCCGCAAGGGCGAACAGCCCGAAGCACCGGTCCGGGTCGTTCCCGCCGAGAACGTCCGCTTCGATTACGCCCAGGTGCTGCGGGTGGAGCCGGTCTACCAGACCCTGCGCGCCACCCGCACCGAGGAGCGCTGCGACGACGTCCCGGTGGTGGAGGTGCGTTCGCGGGCGAGCAAGGCCGGCGCTGAATCCCCGGGGGTGCTGGAGCGGATGGTGGAGTCGGTCAAGGGCATGTTCCGCGAGGAGACGCCGCGGGCCAAGCCGGACCCGGCCCCGGTCTCGGCCACGCCCCGCGGCGGCGCCAACTGCCGCCTGGTCCAGGTCGAGCGCCAGTTCCAGCGGCCGATCGCCTACGACGTGGACTACGTCTACAAGGGCACCAAGTACCGCTCGCGCCTGGCTGAGGACCCCGGCAACCGGCTGCGGATCCGGGTCTCGGTGACCCCCTGGGTGGGCGAGCCCGCGCATTCCCCCTGAGGCGGCCTGCGGACTTGCACGCGCCGCAGGTGCGTGCGACCATCACCGGCCCATGAATACCGACCTTCAGCCGCACGCTGCGAGCGCCGCCCGGATGGCCTCCGGGATGACCTCGCGTGCGCGCCGACCGGAATCCCACTTTTCCGCTGGGTGACCGGAGTGTCGTGCTGTCCGTTCGAGAACCCAGCCCCAGGCTGGGTTTTTTCGTTTCTGGCACGGCAACGGTTTCATGCGCAAAGGACTTTTCCCAGCTAAAGCATCACCCCACGCCGGCCCGCCGGCCACCACCGCAAGGGATCGATCGATGTCTCTCAAGCACTTCCTCAACACCCAGGACTGGAGCCGCCCGGACCTGGATGCGCTGCTCGCCGAAGCCGCCGCGTTCAAGCGCAACAAGCTGGGCAGCGAGCTCAAGGGACGCTCGATCGCGCTGGTGTTCTTCAACCCGTCCATGCGCACCCGCACCAGCTTCGAGCTGGGCGCCTTCCAGCTCGGCGGCCACGCCATCGTGCTGCAGCCGGGCAAGGACGCGTGGCCGATCGAGTTCGACCTGGGCACGGTGATGGACGGCGACACCGAGGAGCACATCGCCGAGGTGGCGCGCGTGCTGGCCCGCTACGTGGACCTGATCGGCGTGCGCGCCTTCCCCAAGTTCAAGGACTGGAGCTACGACCGCGAGGACCGCGTGCTCAAGGCCTTCGCGAAGTACTCGACGGTGCCGGTGATCAACATGGAGACGATCACCCACCCGTGCCAGGAGCTGGCCCACGCCCTCGCCCTGCAGGAGCACTTCGGCACCACCGACCTGCGCGGCAAGAAGTACGTCCTGACCTGGACCTACCACCCCAAGCCGCTGAACACCGCGGTGGCCAACTCCGCCCTGACCATCGCCACCCGCCTGGGCATGGACGTGACCCTGCTGTGCCCGACCCCGGAGTACATCCTCGACGAGCGCTACATCGGCTGGGCCAACCAGAACGTGGCCGAGAGCGGCGGCTCCTTCCGCATCAGCCACGACATCGAGGACGCCTACCGCGGTGCCGACGTGGTCTATGCCAAGAGCTGGGGGGCGCTGCCGTACTTCGGCAACTGGGAGCCGGAAAAGCCGATCCGCGACCAGTACAAGCACTTCATCGTCGACGAGGCCAAGATGGCCCTGACCAACAACGGCGTGTTCAGCCACTGCCTGCCGCTGCGCCGCAACGTCAAGGCCACCGACGCGGTCATGGACTCGCCCAACTGCATCGCCATCGAAGAGGCCGAGAACCGCCTGCACGTGCAGAAGGCGGTGATGGCCGCGCTGGTGCGCGGCCGGTGATTCGGGATTGGGGATTCGTGATTCGAAAGAGCGGGACCGGATCCCCCCTCCATTGCCTACTACTGATTTCTGAGAGAGACGCCCCCATGTCACAAGCTGCTTCCACCAATCCCGAATCCCGAATCCCGAATCCCGCGGCAGCCAGCCGCGACATCGTCCTGGCCTTCTCCGGCGGCCTGGATACCAGCTTCTGCGTGCCCTACCTGAAGGAGCAGGGCTGGAACGTGCACACCGTGTTCGCCGACACCGGCGGCGTGGATGCCGAGGAGCGCGCCTACATCGAGCAGCGCGCCGCGGAGCTGGGCGTGGCCAGCCATGTCACCGTCGACGGCGGGGCCGCGATCTGGAACGGCTTCGTCAAGCCGTTCGTGTGGGCGGGCGAGGGCTACCAGGGCCAGTACCCGCTGCTGGTCTCCGACCGCTACCTGATCGTCGACGCCGCGCTCAGGCGCGCCGCCGAGCTGGGCACCAACGCCATCGCCCACGGCTGCACCGGCATGGGCAACGACCAGGTCCGCTTCGACCTGGCGGTCAAGGCCCAGGGCGACTACCGCATCGTCGCCCCGATCCGCGAGATCCAGAAGGAACACACCCAGACCCGCGCCTACGAGCAGAAGTACCTGGAGGAGCGCGGCTTCGAGGTGCGCGCCAAGCAGAAGAGCTACACCATCAACGAGAACCTGCTGGGCGTGACCATGTCCGGCGGCGAGATCGACAAGTGGGAAGCCCCGGGCGAGGGCGCCCGCGCCTGGTGCGCGCCGCGCAGCGCGTGGCCGGCCGAGCCGCTGCGGGTGACCCTGAAGTTCGTCGAGGGCGAGGCGGTGGAGCTGGACGGCAAGCCGCTGGAGGGCGCGAAGATCCTGGCCCGGCTGAACACCATGTTCGCCCAGTACGGCGTCGGCCGCGGCATGTACACCGGCGACACCGTGATCGGCCTGAAGGGCCGCATCGTGTTCGAGGCCCCGGGCCTGACCGCGCTGCTGGCCGCGCACCGCGCGCTGGAGGAGACGGTGCTGTCCAAGCACCAGAACCGCTTCAAGCCGGAAGTGGCGCGCAAGTGGATCGAGCTGGTGTACGAGGGCTTCTACCACGACCCGCTGAAGACCGACCTGGAGGCCTTCCTCAAGTCCTCGCAGGCCAAGGTCAACGGCGAGGTGGTGCTGGAGACCCGCGGCGGCCGCGTCGACGCGGTGGCCGTGCGCTCGCCGCACATCCTCAACGCCAAGGGCGCCACCTACGCCCAGTCGGCCGACTGGGGCGTGGAGGAGGCCGAGGGCTTCATCAAGCTGTTCGGCATGAGCAGCACCCTGTGGGCCGAGGTCAACCGCTGACGTGAGCGAAGCGGCCGCCCGCATCCTGGTACGCAGCGCCGGCATGGACGACCTGCCGGCGCTGGCGGCGCTGTTCGACGGCTACCGCGTGTTCTACGGGCAGCCGTCGGACCCGACGCGCGCGGCGGCGTTCCTGCGCCAGCGCCTGGAGCGTGGCGACTCGCACCTGCTGCTGGCGGTGGACGCGCAAGGCAACGCCCTGGGCTTCACCCAGCTGTATCCGCTGTTCACCTCGGTCGGCACCGCGCCGATCGAGCTGCTCAACGACCTGTTCGTCGCGCCGCAGGCGCGCGGGCGGGGCGTGGGCCGGGCGCTGCTGCGCAGGGCCGCCGAGGACGCGCGCAAGCGCGGGGCGGTGCGGCTCGAGCTGCAGACCACGGTCGACAACGCCACCGCCCAGGCGCTTTACGCCAGCGAAGGCTGGGCGCGTGCGGACGGCTTCATCGGGTTCAGCAAGGGATTGTGACGATGACCCGACTGCGCATCAGCAACGACCGCAGCGAACTGGACCTCGACCTGATCCACCGTTTCCTGTCACGGGAGGCGTACTGGAGCCGCGGCATCCCGCGGGAGACGGTGGAGCGGGCGATCGCCGGCTCGCTGTGCTTCGGCGGCTACCTCGGGGACGCCGGCCAGGTGGCCTTCGCCCGCGTGGTCACCGACGGCGCCACCTTCGGCTACCTGGCCGACGTGTTCGTGCTGCCCGGGCACCGCGGGCGCGGCCACGGCAAGCAGCTGGTGGCCGCGGTGATGGAGCATCCGCAGCTGCGGGGCCTGCGCCGCTTCCTGCTGGCCACCTCCGACGCGCACGGCCTGTACGCGCAGTTCGGTTTCGCCGCGCTGGCGCGGCCGCAGACCCTGATGGAAATCCTCCGCCCGGACATCTACCAGTCCGCGGCCGCTTCCGCCTGACACACCGGACCCCATGACCGACCTGCTCCAATCCACCCTCGCGCACCTGGAAAAGCTGGTGTCCTTCGACACCCGCAACCCGCCGCGCGCGATTGCCGCCGAGGGCGGCATCTTCGACTACCTGCGCGCGAACCTGCCCGGCTTCCAGGTGCAGGTGGTGGACCACGGCGCCGGCGCTGTCAGCCTGTACGCGGTGCGCGGCAGGCCGAAGTACCTGTTCAACGTGCACCTGGACACGGTGCCGGACTCGCCGCACTGGAGCGCCGACCCGCACCTCATGCGCCGCCTGGACGACCGCGTGGTCGGCCTGGGCGTGTGCGACATCAAGGGCGCCGCCGCCGCCCTGGTGGCCGCGGCCAATGCCGGCGACGGCGACGCCGCGTTCCTGTTCTCCTCCGACGAGGAAGCCAACGACCCGCGCTGCATCGCCGCCTTCCTCGGGCGCGGCATCCCCTACGAGGCGGTGCTGGTGGCCGAGCCGACCATGGGCCAGGCGGTGCTGGCGCACCGTGGCATTTCGTCGGTGCTGGTGCGCTTCAAGGGCCGCGCCGGACACGCCTCCGGCCAGCAGGACGCGGCCGCCAGCGCATTGCACCAGGCCGTGCGCTGGGGCTGCCGCGCGCTGGACCACGTGCAGTCGCTGGCGCACGCGCGCTTCGGCGGCCTCACCGGCCTGCGCTTCAACATCGGCCGCATCGAGGGCGGGATCAAGGCCAACATGATCGCGCCGGAAGCCGAGCTGCGCTTCGGCTTCCGTCCGCTGCCGTCGATGGACGTGGACCAGCTGCTGGCCACTTTCGCCGGCTTCGCCGAGCCGGCCGCGGCGCACTTCGAGGAGACCTTCCGCGGCCCGAGCCTGCCCTCCGGCGACATCGCCCGCGCCGAGGAGCGCCGCCTGGCCGCGCGCGACGTGGCCGACGCCCTGGGCCTGCCGATCGGCAACGCCGTGGACTTCTGGACCGAGGCCTCGCTGTTCTCGGCCGGCGGCTACACCGCGCTGGTGTACGGCCCCGGCGACATCGCCCAGGCGCACACCGCCGACGAGTTCGTGACCCTGGACCAGCTGCGCGGCTACGCCGAGTCGGTCCACCGCATCATCAACGGCCCGCGCTGAGCGAACCCCTTTCCGCGCCGGCCCCGGGCCGGCCCTTCCTTCCCTCCGACATCCGACCGTGAACGTTCCCGCCACCCCGACCCAGATCCAGACCCGCCAGACCATCGTCCGCCTGCTGTCGAGCATGGCCAGCGCCAAGGAGATCAGCCAGTACCTCAAGCGCTTCTCCCAGGTCGACGCCAAGCGCTTCGCGGTGGTGAAGGTCGGCGGCGCGGTGCTGCGCGACGAGCTGGAGGACCTGACTTCCTCGCTGGCGTTCCTGCAGGAGGTCGGCCTGACCCCGATCGTGCTGCACGGCGCCGGCCCGCAGCTGGACGCCGAGCTGGCGGCGGCGGGGATCGAGAAGCAGACCGTCAACGGCCTGCGCGTGACCTCGCCGGAAGCGCTGGCGATCGTGCGCCGCGTGTTCCAGGCCTCCAACCTCAAGCTGGTCGAGGCGCTGCAGCGCAACGGCGTGCGCGCCACCTCGATCACCGGCGGCGTGTTCGAGGCCGACTACCTCGACCAGGCCACCTACGGCCTGGTGGGCGAGGTGAGGAAGGTCAACCTGGCGCCGATCGAGGCCAGCCTCAACGCCGGCTCGATCCCGGTGATCACCAGCCTGGGCGAGACCCCCAGCGGCCAGATCCTCAACATCAACGCCGACTTCGCCGCCAACGAGCTGGTGCGCGAACTGCAGCCGTACAAGATCATCTTCCTCACCGGCACCGGCGGCCTGCTCGACGAGAAGGGCAAGGTGATCGACTCGATCAACCTGTCCACCGAATACGAGCACCTGATCCAGCAGCCGTGGATCCACGGCGGCATGAAGGTCAAGATCGAGCAGATCAAGGACCTGCTGGACAGCCTGCCGCTGGAGTCCTCGGTGTCGATCACCCGCCCGGCCGACCTGGCCAAGGAGCTGTTCACCCACAAGGGCTCCGGCACCCTGGTGCGCCGCGGCGAGCGCGTGCTGCGGGTGGAGTCGTGGCGCGACCTGGACCGGGCGCGGATGAAGGCGCTGATCGAGTCCAGCTTCGGCCGCGAGCTGGTGCCGGACTACTTCGAGCGCACCGACCTGCTGCGCGCCTACGTCAGCGAGAACTACCGCGCGGCGGTGGTCCTGGTGCGCACCGAGGCCGGCACCTACCTGGACAAGTTCGCGGTGCTGGACGACGCCCAGGGCGAGGGCCTGGGCCGGGCGGTGTGGAACGTGATGCGCGAGGAAACGCCGGAGCTGTTCTGGCGCTCGCGCCACAACAACCAGGTCAACATCTTCTACTACGCCGAGTCCGACGGCTGCATCAAGCAGGAGAAGTGGAAAGTGTTCTGGTACGGCATCGGTGGCTTCGACCGGATCGAGCGTTGCGTGGCCCACTGCGGCACGCGCCAGCCCACCCTGGTCGGCTGACATGGCCGCGCCATCCCCCCAGGCCTGGCGCCACGCCCCGGTGCTGGCCGGGCGGCACGCGGTGCTCGAGCCGCTGCACGCCGGCCATGTCGACGGCCTGCGCGTGGCGGCAGAGGAAGGCGGCCTGCACCGGCTCTGGTACACCAGCGTGCCGGCGCCGGAGCAGGTCGAGGCCTACGTCGCCGCCGCCGTGGCCGCGCAGGAGGCGGGCCAGGCGCTGGCCTTCGCCGTGCGCGACGCCGCCGGCGAGGTGGTCGGCACCACCCGCCTGTACGGCCTGGACCCGCAGGTACCGCGGCTGGGCATCGGCTACACCTGGTATGCGCCGCGGGTGCAGCGCACCGGGGTCAACACCGAGTGCAAGCTGATGCTGCTGCAGCACGCCTTCGAGGTGATGGGCTGCGCCGCGGTGTTCTTCGAGACCAGCTGGTTCAACCACCGTTCGCGCCAGGCCATCGAGCGCCTGGGCGCGAAGCAGGAAGGCGTCCTGCGCAACCACAAGCGCCACGCCGACGGAACGCTGCGCGATTCCGTCGTGTTCTCCATCATCGACACCGAATGGCCGGGGGTGCGCAGCCACCTCCGGTTCCGACTGGATTCGCACGCATGAGCAGGAAGTATTCCATCGGCATCGTCGGCGCCCGCGGGCATACCGGCGCCGAGCTGATCCGCCTGGTGGCGGCCCACCCGCAGCTGGAGCTGGCGTTCGTGTCCTCGCGCGAGCTGGACGGCCAGCGCGTGGCCGACCACAACGACGCCTACCAGGGCGAACTGCGCTTCGAGAACCTGGCCCACGAACAGGTCGCGGCCAAGGGCGCGGACGTGGTGGTGCTGGCGCTGCCCAACGGCAAGTCCGGCGAGATCGTCGCCGGCATCGATGCCCAGGCCCCGGACACCCTGGTGGTCGACCTGTCGGCCGACCACCGCTTCGACCCGGCCTGGTACTACGGCCTGCCGGAGATCACCCGCGGCGGCTACCAGGGCCAGAAGCGGATCAGCAATCCCGGCTGCTACGCCACCGCGATGCAGCTGGCGATCTGGCCGATGCTCGAGTACCTGGCCGGCCCGCCGCAGTGCTTCGGCGTGTCCGGCTACTCCGGCGCCGGCACCACGCCCTCGGACCGCAACAACCCCGAGCTGCTGCGCGACAACCTGATGCCGTACGCGCTGGCCGACCACATCCACGAGCGCGAGGTCTCCGCGCAGCTGCGGGTCCCGGTGGAGTTCATGCCGCACGTGGCCCCGCACTTCCGCGGCATCACCATGACCGTGAACATGTGGCTGGCCGAGCCGCTCAAGGCCGACTGGGTGCGCGCGCGCTACGAGCAGCGCTACGCCGGCGAGCCGCTGGTGCAGGTGCTGGAGCATGCGCCGTGGGTGAGCCGCATCGCCGGCCGCCACGGCGTGGAGATCGGCGGCTTCACCGTGGCCCCGGGCGGCAAGCGCCTGGTGGTGGTGGCCACCCTCGACAACCTGCTCAAGGGCGCGGCCACCCAGGCCATGCAGAACATCAACATCGCGCTGGGACTGCCCGAGCTGGCGTCGATCCCGGCCTTCAAGGAGAGTGCCCATGGCTGAGCTGCTGTGGCAGAAGCCCGGCGTGGCGGTGGACGCGCAGATCCAGCGTTTCCTCGCCGGCGACGACGTGGTCCTGGACCGCGAGTTCTTCCTGCACGACATCGCCGCCAGCACCGCGCACGCCGAGGGACTGCAGCGCATCGGCATCCTCTCGGCCGAAGAGCTGGAAGGGCTCAAGCGCGAACTGGCGATCCTGGCCGAGGACTTCCGCAGCGGCGCCTTCGTGCTCGACGAGCGCTACGAGGACTGCCACTCGGCGATCGAGTCGCGCCTGACCGAGCGCCTGGGCGATGCAGGTCGCAAGATCCACACCGGCCGCAGCCGCAACGACCAGATCCTGGTCGCCACCCGGCTGTGGCTGAAGGAGAAGCTGGCGCGGGTGGCGCAGCTGTCGCGCGAGGTCGCGCGGGTGGCGTTGGACCGCGCCGCCGCCGAGAAGGACCTGCCGATCCCGGGCTACACCCACATCCAGCGCGCCGTGGTGTCCTCGGCCGGCATGTGGTGGGCCGGCTGGGCCGAGGCCTTCATCGACGACGCCATCCGCGCCGCCGACACGCTGAAGCTGGTGGACTGCAACCCGCTGGGCACGGCCGCCGGCTACGGCGTCAACCTCAGGCTGGACCGCGAACACACCACCGCCGCGCTGGGCTTCGCGCGCATGCAGGTCAGCCCGGTGTACGCGCAGCTGTCGCGCGGCAAGTTCGAGCTGGCCGCGCTGGAGGCCCTCGGCAGCGCGACCCTGGACCTGCGCCGCCTGGCCTGGGACCTGTCGCTGTACACCACCGCCGAGTTCGGCTTCGTCGCGCTGCCGCCGCAGTACACCACCGGCAGCTCGATCATGCCCAACAAGCGCAACCCGGACGTGATCGAGCTGATGCGCGCCACCCACGCCAGCGTGGCCGCCGCGCGCACCGAGATCGAGCAGCTGCTGTCGCTGCCCTCCGGCTACCAGCGCGACCTGCAGTCCTCCAAGGGCGCGATCGTGCACGGCTTCGCCCGCGGCCTGGCCGCGCTGGAACTGCTGCCGGCGCTGCTGGCCAACCTGGAGTGGCGCGGGGACAAGCTGCGCGCGGCGATCGACTCGGGCATGTATGCCACCGACGTGGCGGTCGAGGCCGCGATCGCCGGCGTGCCGTTCCGCGAGGCCTACAAGGCCGCCGCGGCCAGCGCCGACACCGCGGGGCAGGGGCGCACGCCGGAAGGCAGCCTGGCCGCGCGCACCTCGCCCGGCGCGGCCGCGGACCTGCGCCTGGCCGAGCTGGAAGCGCGCTGGGCCGCCCTGTAAGGGGCCGGCTGGCGCAGTGGTAGACGCGGGCGGCGCGCCGTCCGCGGAAGTGCAACGACGGTTTGCCGACAGGAAGGACGCACCATGAAGCACTACCTCGTCATCGCCATGCGCCGCCCGGGCTTCGACCCGGCCGTGGTCGCGCCGCACCTGGCGTACCTGGACGACCTGGACGCGCGCGGCCTGCTGGCCGCTTCCGGTCCGTTCGCCGACGGCAGCGGCGGCGCCTACGTGCTGCGCGGGCTCGCCAGCCTTGGCGAGGCCCAGGCCGTCGCCGCCGCCGATCCGCTGGCGCTGACCGGCAGTTCCAGCCTGGAGGCGCGCGAGTGGACCCTGGCCGCGCGGGGCAAGGGCCTGGCATGAGCGACGCGGCCCTGTCCCTGCACCTGCAACCGCTGCCGGCCTGGCGCCGTGCCGTGCTGAAGGTCGGCAGCAGCCTGCTGGCCGCCGATGGCGGCGGGCTGTCGCCGCGCTTCGCCCTGGGCCTGGCACAGTTCGTGTCCTCCTCGGTGCTGGCCGGGCGCGAGGTGGTGGTCGTGTCCTCCGGCGCGGTCGCCGCCGGCCGCGCCATCCTGCCGCGCGCGGCCGAGGCCGGCGCCGCCATCGCCCAGCGCCAGGCGCTGGCCGCGCTGGGCCAGGCACGCCTGATCGAGCTGTGGCAGCGCTTCTTCGAGCGCCCGGTGGCGCAGGTGCTGCTGACCCACGACGACCTGCGCAACCGCCGCCGCTACCTCAACGCCCGCGCCACCCTCAAGGAGCTGCTGGCGCTGGGCACGCTGCCGGTGGTCAACGAGAACGACACCGTCTCGGTGGACGAGCTCAAGCTGGGCGACAACGACAACCTGGCGGCGATCGTCGCGGCCCTGATCGATGCCGACGTGCTGTTCATCGCCACCGACATCGACGGCCTGTACGACGCCAATCCGCGCGGCAACCCGCAGGCCCGGCTGGTGCCCGAGGTGGCCGAGCTGACCGCGGAAGTGCTGGCCATGGCCGGCGGCAGCGGCAGCGCCGTGGGCACCGGCGGCATGCGCACCAAGCTGGAGGCCGCGGCCAAGGCCGGCGCGGCCGGCATCGACACGGTGCTGTTCAACGGCCGCCGCCCGGAGGTGGTGCGCGAGCTGGTCCACGACCGCCTGCATGGCACCCGCATCCGCGCCGCGCGCAGCCGCATCGCCGCGCGCAAGTACTGGCTGCGGCACGCGCCGGTGGAGCGGGGGGCGCGGATCGTGGTCGACGCCGGCGCCGCCGCCGCGCTGGCGGCCAAGGGCGCCTCGCTGCTGCCCGGCGGCGTGGTCGCGGCCGAGGGCGAGTTCCGCCGCGGCGACATGGTCGAGGTGGTGGTGCGCGGGGACGGCGGCGTGCGCGCCGTGGCCCGCGGCATCAGCCAGTACTCGGCGGTGGACGTGGCCCGCATCGCCGGCCGCCACTCGCGCGACATCGAGTCGATCCTGGGCTACAACTACGGCGGCAACGTGATCCACCGCGACGACCTGGTGCTGCTGCCGGCCTGAGCCGGCGCCAGCCCCGGCCGGCGCGGCATGGCCCGGACCGAACCAGGAGCAGGGAACGACCATGAGCGACATCAAGACCCAGGCACTGCAGGCGCGCGAAGCCGCGCTGGCCATCGCCCAACTGTCCACGGAAGGCAAGAACGCGCTGCTGCGGGCGATGGCCGATGCGCTGGAGGCCGACGCGGCCGCGATCCTGGAGGCCAACGCGCGCGACATCGAGGCGGCGGTGGCCAAGGGCGTGGGCGCTGCCATGCAGGACCGCCTGCGCCTGGACGACAAGCGCCTGCAGGGCGTGGCCAACGCGCTGCGCGAGGTGGCGGAACTGCCGGACCCGGTGGCCCAGGTGACCCGCGCCTACGACCGCCCCAACGGCATCCACGTCGAGCGCGTGCGCGTGCCGCTGGGCGTGATCGCGATGATCTACGAGGCCCGCCCCAACGTGACCGCCGACGCCGCCGCGCTGTGCCTGAAGGCCGGCAACGCGGTGATCCTGCGCGGCGGCTCGGAGGCGATCCATTCCAACACCGCCATCGCCGCCGCGCTCAAGCGCGCCCTGCGCGAGGCCGGGCTGCCGGAGGCGGTGGTCACCCTGGTCGAGGACCTGCGCCGGGAAACCATCCTCGAGCTGATCCAGCTCAACGACATCGTCGACCTGGTGATCCCGCGCGGCGGCGAGGGCCTGATCCGGTTCGTGGCCGAGCACGCGCGGGTGCCGGTGATCAAGCACTACAAGGGCGTGTGCCACCAGTACGTGGACGCGCCGGCCGACCTGGGCATCGCCCTGGAACTGCTGGTCGACGGCAAGGTCTCGCGCCCGGCCGCGTGCAACTCGCTGGAAACCCTGCTGGTGCACGCCGACGTGGCCGCCTCGTTCCTGCCGCGCGCGGCGCGCGAACTGCGCGGGCGCGGGGTCGAGCTGCGCGGCTGCGAGCGCAGCCGCGCGATCGTGCCGGACATGGTCGAGGCCACCGAGGACGACTACGCCGCCGAATACCTGGACCTGATCCTGGCGGTGCGCGTGGTCGATGGCCTGGAGCAAGCCATCGAGCACATCCAGCGCTACACCTCCGACCACACCGAGGTGATCGTCACCGCCGACGCCAGCCACGCCGAGCGCTTCGTGCAGGCGCTGCGCTCGGCGGTGGTGATGGTCAACGCCTCCTCGCGCTTCTCCGACGGCGGCGAGCTGGGCCTGGGCGCGGAGATCGGCATCTCCACCACGCGCCTGCACAGCTACGGCCCGATGGGCCTGGAGGCGCTGACCGTGGAGCGCTTCGTGGTCCGCGGCGAGGGCCAGGTGCGGCACCCGGACCTGCTGGCGCAGGCGGACGAGTAGGCCTTACCAGCGGTCCTCGAGGTGGCCCGGGCGGCACGCCGCCCAGGCGCCGCACAGCATCAGCAGCACGCACCCGGCCAGGAACGCGAACGAGGCGCCCCAGCCGTGGCTGCGCGCGTGCAGCAGGCCGAACAGCAGCGGGCCCAGGCAGCTGAGCGCGTAGCCCACGCCCTGGGTGAAGCCGGACAGCGCCGCCGAGCCGGCCGGCGAGCGCGTGCGCAGGTTCACCAGGGTCAGCGCCAGCGGGAAGGTGCCCGGGCCCAGGCCCAGCAGCGACACCCACAGCACCGGCGCGGCCAGCGGCGCCCAGTACAGCCCGGCGAAGCCGGCCAGGTGGCAGCCCGCGCACAGCAGGGCGATGGGGTAGGGATTGCGCAGGCGCGCGGCCAGCGCCGGCATCACCAGCGCGCTGGCCAGGCCCAGGGCCGAGAACAGCGCCAGCATGGTGCCGCCGAACGCGGCGCTGGCGCCGGCCTCGACCATCAGCCCCGGCAGCCAGGTGAACAGTGCATAGGTCACCAGCGAGGTCATGCCGAACATCAGCGCCATGCCCCAGCCCAGGGCGGTGCGCCAGACCCGGCCGCGGGCGGCCGCCGGCAGTTCCGGCGCCGCGTCGCCGGGCCGCACCGCCGCCTCGTACACCCGCGCCAGTTCGCTGCCGGGCTCGCGTTCGCGGCGCAGCACCAGCAGCCACGGCAGCAGCGCGGCCAGCGCCAGCAGCGTCCACAGGCCCAGCGACGCCCGCCAGCCGGCCGCGGTGGCCACCGGCACCGCCAGCAGCGCCGGCAGGATGGTGCCGACCTGCAGCACGGTGATGTACAGCGAGCTGAGCGTGCCCACGCGCTCGGGGAAGTAGCGCTTGACCAGTGGCGGCAGGATCACGTTGCCGATGCCCATGCCGGCCAGGGCCACGGCCGAGGCGGCCAGCAGGGCGGCGCTGGAGCCGCCCAGGGCGCGCCACAGCAGGCCGGCGCTGGCCAGGCCCATGGACAGCGCCGCGGTGCGTTCCAGGCCCAGCCGGTGCGCCAGGCGCGGGGTGCCGACGCCGGCGGCGGCGAAGGCGGCGGTGGGGACCATGCCCAGCAGGCCGGCGAAGGCCGGGCCGAAGCCGAACTCGCGGCCCAGCACGTCCAGCAGCGGGGTCAGCGAGGTGACCGCGGTACGCAGGTTGAACGCGGCCAGCACGATGCCGGCCAGCACCAGCGCGCGCCCGGAAGTCCTGGCCGCGCCTGCGGAAGGGGATGCATGCATGCGATGGCCTCGCGGCGGCTGCGGTTTTTCCGGATCCCGGAAAGCAAAAACCGGCGCCAGGCCGGTCTGCGTACCGCTTGAAGATTGGTCGGGGAGACAGGATTCGAACCTGCGACCTCTACGTCCCGAACGTAGCGCTCTACCAGCCTGAGCTACACCCCGACAGGGCGCGCATCATACTGGATATCGAAGCGGCTGGGCAAGGATTTCCCGAAAAATTTTTCACCTCACTCGCCGGGCTTGGCCGCGGTGGTCGGGGCGCCGGTCGCCGCGCGCCGCGCGAGCACCGCCTCGCGGTGCGCGATGTAGGCGTTGGCGGCCAGGATCACCAGCGCGCCGGCCAGGGTCCAGGCATCGATCGCCTCGTCGAACAGCAGCCAGCCGAACACCGCCACGATCGGCAGCTGCATGAAGCCGATCGGGGTCAGCGCCGAGACCTCGCCCAGCTTCAGTGCGCGCGTCCACAGCATGTGCCCGCCGGTGCCGAACATGCCGGCGGCCACCACCCACAGCCAGGCGGTGCCCTGCGGCCAGGTCCACACGCCCAGCGCCGGCACCAGCGACATCGGCACCCACAACAGGGTGGTCCAGATCACGATGCGGTCGGCCGGCTCGGTGGCCGACAGCTGCTTGATCTGGATGGCGACGATCGCCGACAGCAGCGCCGCCATCACCGCCACCAGGGTGCCGGTGCTGAAGCCGGTGGTGCCGGGGCGCACGATCAGCAGCACGCCGATGAAGCCCAGCACCACCGCGGCCCAGCGCCGCGCGCGCACGCGCTCGCCCAGCATCGCCGCCGCGGCGATGGTGGCGAACAGCGGGGTGGAGTAGGACAGCGAGATCGCCTGCGCCAGCGGCAGGTGGCCGATCGCCCAGAAGCCGGCCAGCATCGAGCAGATGCCGACCAGGCAGCGGAACAGGTAGCGCGGGAAGTGCTGCGTGCGCAGCAGCCCGGGGCCGTGGCGCAGCAGCAGCGGCAGCGCCGCCAGCAGGCCGAAGAAGTTGCGGAAGAACGCCACCTCGAAGGTGTGCAGGCTGGCCGAGGCCAGCCGGATCGCCACCACCATCAGTCCGAACAGCGCGGTGCTGCCCAGCATCAGCAGCGCGGCACGCAGCGGTACCGGAAGCGGGCGGCGCGCGGAAGACATCAGCTTCCCCAGTCCGCGCCGACCAGGCGTGGCTCCGGTTCCAGCGCCACCCCGAAGCGTTCCCGCACCGAGGCGGCGATGCGCCGGGCCAGGTCCAGCAGCTGCAGGCCGGTGGCGCGGCCGTGGTTGACCAGCACCAGGGCGTGGCCGGCGGACACCCCGGCGTCGCCGTCGCGGAAGCCCTTCCAGCCACAGGCGTCGATCAGCCAGCCGGCCGACAGCTTGCGGGTACCGGCCGCGTCGCCGGGGAATACCGGCAGCGCCGGGTGCGCGGCGCGCAGCGCCTCGGCCAGCGCCTGCGGCACGATCGGGTTCTTGAAGAAGCTGCCGGCGTTGCCGACCCGTGCCGGGTCCGGCAGCTTGCGCCGGCGGATGCGGATCACCGCCTCGGCCACCTCGCGCGGGCCGGGCGCGGAGGCGCCCATGGCGGCCAGCTCGTCGGCCAGTCCGGCGTAGTCCAGGCGCGGCGCGGCGGTGCGCGACAGCTCGAATTCCACCGCGGCCACGATCCAGCGCCCGGGCTGGCGCTTGAACGCGCTGTCGCGGTAGCCGAAGGCGCAGGCGGTGCGGTCCAGCCGCACCCAGCCACCGGCCTGCAGGTCCCAGGCCTCCACCGCGGCGATGTGCTCGCCGACCTCCACGCCATAGGCGCCGATGTTCTGGATCGGCGCGGCGCCGACGCTGCCGGGGATCAGGGCCAGGTTCTCCAGGCCGCGCAGGCCTTGCTCCACCGACCACATCACCAGGCCGTGCCACTCCGCGCCGGCCTCGGCGCGCACGCGCACGCGCCCGCCGTCGTCGTGCAGCAGTTCCACCCGGCGGCCGCCCATCACCAGCACCGCGCCAGGCGCGTCGCCGGCGAACAGCAGGTTGCTGCCGCCGCCCAGCGGCAGCAGCGGCAGGCCGCGCAGCTGGTCCAGGACCAGCGCCTCGGGCAGGGTGGTGCTGTCGTTGACCTGCAGCAGCCAGGGCGCGCGAGCGGGCACGCGGAAGGTGTTGCGCGCGGTGAGGTCCGCGTCGCGGACCAGCTGGTAGAGAGCAGTCATGCCGGCGGGATCATGCGTCGGCGGTGCCGCGGCTGGGGGCTTCCTTGCGCCGGCGCATCGCCTCCACGCATTCGGCCACCAGCTCCGGGCCGCGGTAGACCAGCCCGGTGTAGCACTGCACCAGGACCGCGCCGGCGGCCATCTTGGCCACCGCGTCGGCCCCGGAGAGGATGCCGCCCACGCCCACCAGCGGGATCGACTCGGGCAGGCGCGCGCGCAGGCGGCGCAGCACGAAGGTGGCCTGGTCCATCAGCGGCGCGCCGGACAGGCCGCCGGCCTCCTGCGCATGCGGCAGGCCCTGGACCCGGGCGCGGTCGACCGTGGTGTTGGTGGCGATCACGCCGTCCACGGCCAGGTCGGAGAGCACCCGCGCGGCGGCGTCGATGTCGTTGTCGCTCAGGTCCGGGGCGATCTTGACCAGCACCGGCACGCGCTTGCCGTGCTGCGCGGCCAGCCGCTCCTGCGCCTCGCGCAGGGTGCCGACCAGGCGCCGCAGCGCCTGTTCCTCCTGCAGCTCGCGCAGGCCGGCGGTGTTGGGCGAGGAGATGTTGACGGTGACGTAGTCGGCCAGCGGGTAGACGCGTTCCAGGCAGTACAGGTAGTCGCTGGCGGCGTCCTCGTTGGCGGTGTCCTTGTTCTTGCCGATGTTGATGCCCAGCAGGCCGCCCTTGCGTTGCGCGCGCTCGACGTTGCGCACCAGCACGTCCACGCCGTCGTTGTTGAAGCCCAGGCGGTTGATCACCGCCTGCGCCGCCGGCAGGCGGAACATGCGCGGCTTCGGGTTGCCGGGCTGCGGGCGCGGGGTCACGGTGCCGACCTCGACGAAGCCGAAGCCCAGCGCCAGCAGCGCGTCGATGTGGGCGCCGTTCTTGTCCAGGCCGGCGGCCAGGCCGACGGGATTGGGGAAGGTCAGGCCCAGCACGCGGGTCGGCAGCGGTGCGCTGCGGCGTGCCAGCAAGGCGATGGTGCCGCTGGCATGGGCCAGCTCCAGCGCCTTCAGGCCCAGGCCATGGGCGCGCTCGGCGTCGGCGCCGAACAGGAAGGGCCGGGCCAGGGAATAGATCGACATCAGCCCACCGAGGCCAGCCAGGCCACGCCGCCCAGGAACAGGAACACCACCATCAGGCCGAGCAGGCCCAGCACCACCGGCGCCCAGCCCAGGGCCAGGCCGACCAGGGCCATGCCGTCGCCGTCGAGGGTGCCGCCGGAACGGCGGATCTCGGAACGGGCCATGTGCCCGGTGACGATGGCCACCAGCGAACCCAGCAGCGGCAGCAGCGTCCAGCCGAGCAGGCCAGTGACGAGGCTGGTGACGGCCAGGGGGCTGGTCTTGGGGATCTGGTTCATTCGGTTTCCTGGGGGGTTCGGGGCGGCCGTGGCGGCGCGCAGGGGCGATTATTCCAGAAACCCGCGGCGCCGCCGCGGTTCAGGGCATGCGCCCGGTGCGCAGGGCATGGGCCCAGTCCGCGCGGCCCAGCTCCGCGGCCCGGTGCGCAGCGGCCTGGTGGTCGTACTCCACGGCCACCAGGTCGGCGTGCCAGCCGCCCCCGCGCCGCTCCAGCACGGCGTAGCGGGCGTGCGGGGTGCCGGTGCCGGACTGGTGGCGCACCGGGTACTCCGTATCGAATGCCGGCAGGCCGACGCTGCCGGGATTGCAGGCCAGGCGGCCGTCGTCCAGGCGCAGCTGGCGCGGGGTATGCGAATGCCCGCACAGCACCACCGCCGCGCCGGCGGCGTCGGGGTGGTCCAGGCGCGCAGCCACGGCGTGGGCGCTGGCCGCGACCAGCACCGGTGGGGCGATGTCGTCCAGCAGGTACTGCAGGTCGCTGCCCGGGGTGCCATGGCAGAGCAGCACCTCGTCCAGGCGCAGGCGCGGGGGCAGGGCGCGGATCCAGTCCAGCTGCGCGGCGGTGAGCGCCTGGCGGGCGTGGGCGTCGGAGGGGGCCAGCCCGGCCGGGTCGCCCAGCAGCTGGCGCTCGTGGTTGCCGGCGATGGTGGGCAGGTCCAGGGGGACCAGCCGCTCCAGGGTCTCGCGCGGCCACAGCGGGCCGGAGACGATGTCGCCGAGGTTCACGGTGAGGTCGCAGCCGCGGCGGGCGATGTCGGCCAGCACCGCCTCCAGCGCGGGCAGGTTGCCATGGATGTCGGAAATGGCGGCGATGCGCATCTCAGTCCGGGGTGCCGACGAAGATGCGCGTGTCGTAATCGAAATCGACGCGGCCGTCCACCGCGGTGGCGGCAAACAGCCCGTCCAGCGCGGCCATCATCGGCGCGTGCCGGGGATGGCCGGGGCGCGGGGCGTAGGAGGAGGACAGCAGGCGCCCGCGCAGCGCCTCCAGGTCCAGCCGCTGCGAATGCGGGAAGCGGGCCAGGCCGCGCAGGCCGCGGCCGAACCAGCGGCGCATGTGCGCGTCGTCGCCGTAGCGCTCGGACACGCTGGTGTAGTCCAGCCCGTACTCGCGCAGCAGGCGCTCGTAGCCTTCCAGGAAGGGCGTGCCGGCCAGCCGGCGCGAGTTCCAGTACACCGCCACCAGCCCGCCCGGGCGCAGGATGCGGCGCCATTCCGGCTTCACCGCCTGTTGGTCGAACCAGTGGAAGGCCTGCGCCGCCGAGACCAGGCCGACGCTGTCATCGTCCAGGGTGGTGGCCTCGGCGCGGCCATCGACCGCGCGGAAGCGCGGATGCTTGCCCAGCCAGTCGACCGCCGCCTGGCGCATGGCGGCGTTGGGCTCCACCGCGACCACCGGGTGGCCTGCATCGAGGAACAGTTTCGCGGAAATGCCGGTGCCGGCGCCGATGTCGGCCACCGGCCAGCCAGCGTCCACGCCGTGTTCCTCGCGCAGCCATTGCAGCAGCGCCGGCGGATAGCCAGGCCGGTAGCGGACGTAGTCGGCGACGCGGTCGCTGAAGCGGGTGGTGGGGCTGAGGTCTTCCGCCACTGGAACCTCCATGCCGGCTGCAACGGCCACGTGCCGGTTGCGGGGCGCGGCCCGGCCGGAATGCCGGAGCCGCGCGGTGCGACCGGCGGCGGCTTGGCCGCCGCCGGCGCGGGTGCCGCTTACAGGTCGAACTTGATGCCCTGGGCCAGCGGCAGGGCGTCGGAGTAGTTGATGGTGTTGGTCTGCCGGCGCATGTAGACCTTCCACGCATCCGAGCCGGACTCGCGGCCGCCGCCGGTGTCCTTCTCGCCGCCGAACGCGCCGCCGATCTCGGCGCCGGAGGTGCCAATGTTGACGTTGGCGATGCCGCAGTCGCTGCCGGCCGCGGACAGGAACTTCTCCGCCGCCTTCAGGTCCTGGGTGAAGATCGCCGAGGACAGGCCCTGGGGCACGCCGTTCTGCATCTCGATGGCCTCCTCCAGCGAGCCGTACTTCATCACGTACAGGATCGGGGCGAAGGTCTCGTGCTGCACCACCGGATCGCTGTTGTCCAGGCCGGTGATGATGGTCGGCAGCACGAAGTGGCCGGGGCGGTCCAGCTTGCGCCCGCCGGTGACCACGGTGCCGCCGGCGGCCTTGGCCTTCTCGATCGTGGCCAGGTACTGCTGCACGGCCTCGGCGCTGTTGAGCGGGCCCATCAGGTGGTTGGTATCCAGCGGATCGCCGATCTTGCCTTCGACCTGCTTGTAGGCCTTGACCAGGGTGTCGAGCACGGTGTCGTAGATGGATTCGTGCACGATCAGGCGGCGGGTGGTGGTGCAGCGCTGGCCGGCGGTGCCGACCGCGCCGAACACGATGCCCGGGATCGCCAGCTTCAGGTCCGCGCTCTCGTCCAGGATGATGGCGTTGTTGCCGCCCAGCTCCAGCAGGCAGCGGCCCAGGCGGCGGGCGACCTTCTCGTTGACGATGCGGCCGACCTGGGTGGAGCCGGTGAAGCTGATCAGCGGCACGCGGCGGTCCTCGACCAGCTTCTCCGACAGCGCGGTGCCGGCGTCGTTGATCAGGAAGAAGATGTCCGGGAAGCCGCCGGCCTTGAGCGCCTCGTTGCAGATCTTCATCGCCGCGATGGCGGTCAGCGGGGTCTTGTTGGACGGCTTCCAGATGCAGACGTCGCCGCAGATCGCGGCCAGGAACGCGTTCCAGCTCCACACCGCGACCGGGAAGTTGAAGGCCGAGATGATGCCGACCAGGCCCAGCGGGTGGTACTGCTCGTACATGCGGTGGCCGGGGCGCTCCGAATGCATGGTGTAGCCGTAGAGCATGCGGCTCTGGCCCACGGCGAAGTCGGCGATGTCGATCATCTCCTGCACCTCGCCGTCGCCTTCGGCCTTGGACTTGCCCATCTCCAGCGCGACCAGCGAGCCCAGCGCGTCCTTGTTCCGGCGCAGGGCCTCGCCGCACAGGCGGATGGCCTCGCCGCGACGCGGCGCCGGGGTGGTGCGCCAGGCCTTGAAGGCTTCCTGGGCGCGGGCGATCACCGCCTCGTAGTCGGCCTCGGTGGTGGCGTGGACCTCGGCGATCACCTCGCCGGTGGTCGGGTTGGCCGGGCGCAGCACGCCCGCGCCGGTGGCGTCGGACCAGCGGCCGTCGCCGAGGTAGGTGCCGGAATTGGTGGCGCCAAGGCCCAGGGCCTGGAGCAGCGATGCGGACATGGAATCTCCTGGAAGGTGGATGCAGGCCGGTGCGCGCCACGCTGGCGCGCACCGGCCGGATTGCGTGGGCCGATTCTAGCAATGGCGGCAGGCGCACCCTGGTGCACCGCGGCGTGCAATGCGCCCCTGCCCGGGTGGATTGGCCGCGCGCATGCGCCATGCGACAATCCGCCGTCCTGGCCCCGTAGCTCAGCTGGATAGAGCGTCCCCCTCCTAAGGGGAAGGTCGCACGTTCGAATCGTGTCGGGGCTGCCATCCTTCCCGCCCGCGCCATGGGCCCTGGCCTGCGGAACCCGCACCGCTGCGCCCGCGGCCTCCGCCATTGCATCACCGCCGGGCTGGCACGCCGCGCAGCGCATGTAGCAAGCTGTGTCTCCCTCCAGCCGGCGCCGATGCGATGAAGACCTACGAGGGCACCTGCCTGTGCGGCCAGGTCCGCGTGCTCGCGCGCGGGGAGCCGTTGCGCGTGGGCATCTGCCACTGCGCCAACTGCCGCCGGGAGAGCGGTTCGGCGTTCACCTGGTACGGGGTGTGGCCGGCCGAGCGCTTCGAACACGCGGGGCAGACCACGGAATTCCGCGGGCAGCGCGCCTGCAAGGCCTGCGCCTCGCCGGTGTTCTCGCTCGACGCGAAGGAAGCGGAGATCAAGCTCGGCGTGCTGGCGCAGGCCCCGTCCGGCCTGGTGCCGGGCTACGAGCTGTGGGTCAAGCGCCGCGAGCCGTGGCTGGCACCGGTGCCCGGGGCCGAGCAGTACGAGGAGGACCGCAGGTAGCGGTCCCGGGCGGGGCGCTGCCGGCGCAGGCGGGCCAGCCGCGCCGCGCGTGCGGCATGCGCCCGGAAACAGGGGCAAACGCAAGGAGGAAGATGCATGCAGGCCAGCTCGGAGTTCTTCGTGGGGTGGGGCACCCTGTCGCTGATCAACGCGGGCCTGGCGCAGGCCAAGGGCCGCAGCGGCCTGGGATGGTGGCTGGCGTCGCTGCTGCTGGGGCCGCTGGCGACGTTGCTGGTGGTGGTACTGGATCCGGTGGCGAAAGCGCAGCCGTGAATCGCCTGGCAGGCGTTGCCGACGCTGGTGCCGTACCCGGCCATGCGCGCTAACTGTTTCTTTGGCAACGGAAATTTTTCCGCGGATGTGGCGTTGCAGCACTTGACACGGCCCCTGTGCATCGTGTCCTCTTGACGGCCATGTCGAACCGCAACGCCACCGCCGTCCTCCTTCCGCCGCCGCGGCGGATGCGTGCGTGCGCGCCGGTCACCGGCATTACCACCGCGATTACCACCGCCACCGGTATTACCCGCCCGGTGCGGCCCGTCGTGTTCGTGTAACTGCGAAACCCACGGCCCCGCACCTGGATCAGGCGCGGGGCGACCCGCACCGATACGCGCGCTGGGCCTCACAACCGAGGTCTCCGATGTCGTCTGCCGCAGTCGCAAGTCCGTCCGAATCCCTCCCGCGCCCGTCCGCCGTCCGCACCGTCGTGCACAAGTTCGGCGGCACTTCCGTGGCCGATGCCGAGCGCTACCGCCACGTCGCCCGGCTGCTGCTGGCGCGCGACGAGGACATCCAGGTCACCGTGGTCTCGGCGATGAAGGGCGTCACCGACGCGCTGATCGCCCTGGCCCATGCCTCCGCGGCGGCGGGCGAGGGCGAGCCGGACTGGCACGACGCCTGGCACGACCTGCGCGCGCGCCACCGCAGCGCGGCCGTGGCCCTGCTGGCCGAGCACGCCGGCGACGCGGTGGAGTGGATCGACCAGCGCTTCGACGAGCTGGCGCGGGTGCTGGAGGCGGTGCACGTGCTCGGCAGCCTGCCGGAGGAAGTGCTGCAGCGGGTGCAGGGCCTGGGCGAGGTGTACTCGGCGCAGCTGCTGGGCATGCACCTGCGCGCGCTGGGCGAGGACTGCGCGGTGCTGGACGCGCGCGAGGTGCTGGTGGTCACCCACGGCGAACTGGGCGTGGACGTGGACTGGGCGCGCAGCGCGGAGAAACTGGCGCGTTGGCGCCAGGCCAACCCGCAGCGGCGGGTGGTGGCCACCGGCTTCGTGGCGCGCGACCGCAACGGCCGCGTCACCACACTCGGCCGCAACGGCAGCGACTTCTCCGGCGCGATCTTCGCCGCCCTGTTCGAGGCCGACGAGCTGCACATCTGGACCGACGTGGACGGCGTGCTTTCGGCCGACCCGCGGGTGGTGCCGGAGGCGGTGCAGCTGGAGTCGCTGAGCTACGACGAGGCCTGCGAGCTGGCCTACTTCGGCGCCAAGGTCGTGCATCCGCAGACCATGTACCCGGCGATCGAGCGCGGCCTGCCGATCGTCATCCGCAACACCTTCCAGCCCGAGCACCCGGGCACCCGGATCAGCGCCGGGCGCGATCCGACCCGGCCGGTGAAGGGCCTGACCCTGAGCCCGAACCTGGCCCTGGTGAACCTCGAAGGCACCGGCCTGATCGGCGTGCCCGGCACCGCCGAGCGCGTGTTCGCCGCGCTGCGCAACGCGCGGGTGTCGGTGGTGATGATCTCGCAGGGCTCGTCCGAGCACTCGATCTGCTGCGTGGTCCGCCAGGACGACGCCGAGCGCGCCCAGGCGGCGCTGCTCAACGCCTTCGCCCACGAGCTGGCGATCGGCCAGGTGCAGCGCGTGCAGCACGTGCCGGGCATCAGCGTGCTGGCCGCGGTCGGCGACGGCATGGCCGGGCAGCCGGGCATCGCCGCGCGCCTGTTCGGCGCGCTGGGCCGCGCCCAGGTCAACATCCGCGCCATCGCCCAGGGCTCGTCCGAGCGCAACATCTCGGTGGCGATCGACAGCGAGCAGGCCACCCGCGCCCTGCGCGCGGCGCATGCCGGGTTCTGGCTGTCGCCGCAGACCTTCGCGGTGGGCGTGATCGGGCCGGGCAACGTCGGCGGTGCCCTGCTGGACCAGCTGATGGCCGCGCGCGGCAAGCTGCTGGATAGGGCGCGGCTGGACCTGCGCCTGCGCGCGATCGCCTCGCGCAGCCGCCAGCTGCTGGATCCGCGCGGGATCGAGGGCGACTGGCGCGAGGCCTACGCCGCCGCTCGCGAGCCGCTGGACCTGGACCGCTTCACCGCGCACCTGCTGGATTCGCACCTGCCGCACATGGTGATCGTCGACTGCAGCGGCAGCCCGCAGGTGGCCGACCGCTACGCGCAGTGGCTGGCCGCCGGCATCCACGTGGTCACCCCGAACAAGCAGGCCGGCTCCGGCCCGCTGCAGCGCTGGCGCGAGATCCGCGCCGCCGCCCAGGCCAGCGGCGCGCGCTTCCGCTACGAGGCCACGGTCGGCGCCGGCCTGCCGGTGATCTCCACCCTGCGCGACCTGCTGGACACAGGCGACAAGGTCATCTCGATCGAGGGCATCTTCTCCGGCACCCTGGCCTGGCTGTTCAACCGCTACGACGGCAGCGTGCCGTTCTCCAGGCTGGTGGCCGAGGCGCGTTCGCTGGGCTACACCGAGCCGGACCCGCGCGACGACCTGTCCGGCACCGACGTCGGCCGCAAGCTGGTGATCCTGGCGCGCGAGGCCGGCTGCGAGCTGAGCATCGAGGACGTGCAGGTGGAGAGCCTGGTCCCGGCCGCGCTGCGCGAGTCCAGCGTGGACGACTTCATGGCGCGCCTGCACGAGGTCGATGCCGGCTTCGCCGCGCGGCTGGCGCGGGCGCAGGCCAACAACAGCGTGCTGCGCTACGTCGCGCGCCTGGATGCCCAGGGCAAGGCCTCGGTCGGCCTGGTCGAGGTGCCGCGCGACCACGCCTTCGCCAACCTGCGCCTGACCGACAACATCGTCCAGTTCACCACCCGCCGCTACTGCGAGAACCCGCTGGTGGTGCAGGGCCCCGGCGCCGGCCCGGAGGTGACCGCCGCCGGCGTGTTCGCCGACCTGCTGCGGGTGGCCGCCGGCCGCGGGGCGCGCCTGTGAGCGGCGACGCGATGCAGCGCCAGGCCACGGCCTTCGCCCCGGCCTCGGCCGGCAACGCCGCGGTGGGCTTCGACATCCTCGGCTTCGCCCTGGCCGGCGCCGGCGACACGGTCACCGTGCGCCGGATCGCCGAGCCGCAGGTGCGCATCCGCCAGATCCGCGGTGCCGCCCATCCGCTGCCGCTGGAAGCCTCGCGCAACACCGCCGGCGTCGCCCTGGAGGCGATGCGCCGGGCGCTGCAGCTGCCGTTCGGCTTCGAGGTCGAGATCGACAAGGGCATCGCCCTGGGCTCGGGCATGGGCGGTTCGGCCGCCTCGTGCGTGGGCGCGCTGGTGGCCGCCAACGCACTGCTGGACCGGCCGCTGACACGGCACGCGCTGTACCCGTTCGCGCTGGAAGGCGAGGCGGTGGCCAGCGGCGGCCGGCATGGCGACAACATCGGCCCGATGCTGCTGGGCGGGCTGGTGCTGGCCACCGCCGACCGCCTGGTGCGGATCCCGGTGCCGGAGGCGTGGCACAGCCTGCTGGTGCACCCGGAAGCGGTGCTGGAGACGCGCAAGGCACGCGAGGCCCTGGCCGGCAGCTATGCGCTGCCGGAGTTCGTGGCGCAGAGCGCGAACCTGGCACTGGTGCTGGCCGGCTGCCATGCCGGCGACGCCGCGCTGGTGCGCGCCGGCCTGCGCGACGTGCTGGTCGAGCCGCGCCGCGCCGCGCTGATCCCGGGCTTTGCCGCGGCCAAGGCGGCGATGCTGGACGGCGGGGCGATGGGTGCGAGCATTTCCGGCGCCGGTCCCAGCGTGTTCGGCTGGTTCGAAAGCCGCGCCAGTGCCGAGGCCGCGGCCCCGGCGGTGCAGGCGGCGTTCGCCGCCGCCGGCCTGGACAGCCAGGCCTGGGTGGCGCCGCTGGACAGCCCCGGCGCTACCCTGCTGTAACCGCCATGCGCGGCCGACGCCGGCCGCGCGTCCCCCATCCACCGCCGGCCGCGCCGCGGTCGCCCCAGGCCCCGACGGATCCATGATGAACTTCGTTTCCACCCGCAACGCCGCTCCCGCCGTCAACCTCAGCCAGGCCATTGCCGCCGGCCTCGCGCCCGACGGCGGCCTGTACGTGCCGCAGGCGCTGCCGGCGCCGCGCCAGCTGCGCCCCGGCGCCAGCCTGGCCGAGACCACCACCGCGCTGCTGGCGCCGTTTTTCGCCGGCGACGCGCTGGAGCCGGAGCTGGCGGCGATCTGCGCCGAGGCGCTCGATTTCCCGGTGCCGCTGGTGCCGCTGGCCACCCCGGGCGACCACGTCCTGGAGCTGTTCCATGGCCCCACCGCCGCGTTCAAGGACGTCGGCGCACGCTTCCTCGCCGCCTGCCTGGCGCGCATCCGCCGCGGCGCGGACCGTCCGCTGACCATCCTGGTGGCCACCTCCGGCGACACCGGCGCCGCGGTGGCCGCCGCGTTCCATGGCCAGCCGGGCCTGCGCGTGGTGGTGCTGTACCCGGACGGCCGGGTCTCGCCGCGCCAGGCGCACCAGCTCGGCTGCTTCGGCGGCAACGTCTCGGCGCTGCGGGTGGCCGGTTCGTTCGACGACTGCCAGGCCCTGGTCAAGCGCGCACTCAATGACGCCGAACTGCAGGCGCAGGTGCCGCTGAGTTCGGCCAACAGCATCAGCCTGGGCCGGCTGCTGCCGCAGATGAGCTACTACGCGCACGCATCGCTCAGCCACCACGCGGCGACCGGGCGCGAGCTCAACTTCGTGGTGCCCACCGGCAACCTCGGCAACGCCCTGGCCGGGATCCTGGCGCGCGCGCTGGGCGCGCCGCTGGGGCGGATCGTGCTGGCGACCAATGCCAACCGGGTCCTGCCGGAGTTCTTCGCCGGCGACGCCTACAGCCCGCGGCCCAGCGTGGCCACCCTCGCCAACGCCATGGACGTGGGCGCGCCCAGCAACTTCGAGCGCCTGCTGTGGCTTTACGGCGGCGACGAGGCCGCGCTGCGCGAGGGCTTCACCGCGATCTCGGTCGGCGACGACACCATCCGCGCCACCATCCAGGCCCGCAGCCAGAAGCACGGCGAGGTGTTCTGCCCGCATACCGCCACCGCGGTGCACGTGCTGCAGGAGCTGCGCGCCGACGGCACCGATGGCGACTGGGCGGTTGCCGCCACCGCGCACCCGGCCAAGTTCGAATCGGTGGTCGAGCCGCTGGTCGGGCATCCGGTGGAGGTGCCGCCGGCCCTGGCCGAGCTGCTGGCGCGCCCGGCCCAGGCCGAGCCGGTGCCGCCGGAGTACGAGGCCCTGCGCGCGCACCTGCTGCGCTGACACGACGGCCGGCGGCCCGGCGCGGGCCGCTGGCTAGAATGCCGCTTTCCGCCAGGGGCCGAACTGCATGCCGTACACCCCGATCGTGGCCACGCTCGGCTACGTGCTTTCGCCGGACCGCTCGAAGGTCCTGATGATCCACCGCAACGCGCGCCCGGACGACCACCAGCTGGGCAAGTACAACGGCCTGGGCGGCAAGATCGAGCGCGACGAGGACGTGCTTGCCGGCATGCGCCGCGAGATCCGCGAGGAGGCCGGCATCGAGTGCACCTCGATGCAGCTGCGCGGGACCATCAGCTGGCCGGGCTTCGGCAAGCACGGCGAGGACTGGCTGGGCTTCGTGTTCGTGATCGACGGCTGGACCGGCACGCCACTGCAGTCCAATCCCGAGGGCACGCTGGAGTGGGTGGAAATCGAACGCCTGGACGAGCTGCCGATGTGGGAAGGCGACCGCAACTTCCTGCCGCTGGTGTTCGACGGCGACCCGCGGCCATTCCACGGGGTGATGCCGTACCGCGACGGGCGCATGCAGTCCTGGAACTGGTCGCGCATGTGAGATGTTCCACGCCCCGCGCCGTTTTCCACACCGGATGTGGAAAGCAGCGGGAAAAGCGTGTGGATAAGCGCGCCGCGCGCTTGCGGCACAAGCATGTCAAGATGGGTGGCGAAATTTTCGCCAGCCCCCGCGGGGTCGGGGACGCGGTTTTCCACACCGCCTGTGGATGGTTCGCGGACAAGTATGTGGATAACCACCGCGACGCCTTGTGTGACGGACTCGTCAAGATCCCTGGCGAAAAATTCGCCACTGTCCCGCGGTGTGCGGATCGATGGTTCCGGTGTTCCACGGATCGCCAGGCGGTGGGTGGGCATGTGTTCGATCACGCGCGGCAACCGCTGCATCCGTGCGGCGCGCGGTAAAGCGCGCAGGCGCGGCGGGTTTACCGATGTGGCGTGGTGGGGTGCGTGCGGCCAGGCGCGCATGGTTGCGTGCCCGCGCAGCGTAAACGGTGCGCGGGCAGGGCGGGTTCACGGGCGACGGCGCGCGGCTACTGCGCGGTCCAGCCGCCGTCCAGCACCAGGCACTGGCCCGTGATGTTGCGCGCGGCCGGCGAGATCAGGAACGCGGTGGTGCCGGCCAGTTCGTCCATGCCGATGAACACGCCCTTGGGCATGGGCTTGAGCATCACCTGCGACACCACCTCCTCCTCGGAGATGCCGCGGGTGCGCGCCTGCGCCGCGATCTGGCTGTCCACCAGCGGGGTCTTCACATAGCTGGGGCAGATGGTGTTGATGGTGATGTCGGTGTCCGCGGTCTCCAGGGCGATGACCTTGGAGAAGCCGACCAGGCCGTGCTTGGCCGCCACGTAGGCGCTCTTGAACGGGCTGGCGACCAGGGCGTGGATGCTGCCGATGTTGACGATGCGGCCGTAGCCGCGCTCGCGCATGCCCGGCAGCACCGCGCGGGTCAGGCGGGCCACGCCGACCAGCATCACCTGCACCAGGAAGTCCCACTTCTCCGGCGGGAACTCTTCCAGCGGCGCGACGTGCTGCAGCCCGGCGTTGTTGACCAGCACCTCCACCGGGCAGGAGATCGAGGCCAGGGCCTGGGCCACGCTGGCGTCGGAGGTCACATCCAGCGCCACCGCCTCGGCCGAACCGCCGGCGGCGCGGATCTCCGCGGCGACCACGGCGGCCGCCTCGGCCGACAGGTCGCTGACGACCAGGTGGTGGCCCGCGGCCGCCAGCTCGCGGGCGATGCCGGCGCCGATGCCGCTGGCCGCGCCGGTGATGAGGATGTTGCGCATGGGCGTCTCCGGTGGCTCGCCACGACTTTAGCAAGCGCCCGCGGCGGCGGAAGCCCCGCCGCGCACCCGGCTTCGACCGCCGCGGGCGTATCCTGTGCGCCTCCCACGCAGGCCTTACGCATGTCCCGCCACTTCTCGATGCTGCGCGACTTCCAGCTCGCCGACTGGTTCACCCTGGCCAACGCCTTCTGCGGTACCGGCGCGGTGTTCGCGGCGATGCGCTTCCTCCAGGACGGCCGGGTGGGCGACCTGCTGGCCGGCATGGCGCTGATCCCCGCGGCCTTCATCTTCGATGCCCTGGACGGGCGCGTGGCGCGCTGGCGCAAGTCGTCCTCGACCCTGGGCCGGGAGCTTGACTCGCTGGCCGACGTGATCTCCTTCGGCCTGGCCCCGGCGGCGCTGGCCTACGCCTGCGGCATGCAGGGCGGCTGGGACTGGCTGGTGCTGTCGTACTTCGTCGGCTGCGGCGTCAGCCGCCTGGCGCGCTACAACGTCACCGCCGAGCAGCTGGCCGGCGAGGAGGGCAAGGTGAAGTACTTCGAGGGCACGCCGATCCCGACCAGCCTGGTGCTGGTGGTGGTGCTGGCGGTGGCCGCCTGGCAGGGCCGGATCGGCGCCGACCTGTGGTGGGGCCAGTGGCAGCTGGGGCCGTGGCAGCTGCACCCGCTGGTGCTGCTGTTCGCCCTGTCCGGCTCGCTCATGATCAGCAAGACCATCCATATTCCCAAGCCGTAAGGGCCGCGCGCGCCGCCGCTGCTAGAATCGGCGGCGACACCGGAGAGGCTCATGGCCAACGCATCTTCGCCCGGCGACCTCGATTCGCTGGCGCGCCAGTACTGGGATACCTGGAGCGGACTGCTCGGCGTTGGCCTGCGGCCGGAAGCGACGGAGGAGCCCGCGCCGGCCGCGTTCGACTGGTACGCGCGCATGCAGCAGCTGGCCGCGCAGTTCGCCGAGGGCGGCGGCAGCGCCGCCGAGATCGCCGCGGCCTGGAGGCAGATGCTGGGCGGGCAGGACGGCAGTCCCTTCGCCGGCGTATTCCAGGGCCTGCCCGGCGGCATGGGCGCGGCCGTGGCCGGCTGGCCCGACCAGGTGCGCCCGTTCGTCGAGGCCGTGCTGCGCCCGCTGCGGCAGCAGGCTTCCGAATGGTTTGGCCGTCCCGGCCTGGGCCCGGCGCGCGAGCACCAGCAGCGCCTGCAGGCGCTGGCCGCGGCCTGGCAGGAGTGGGAAGAGCGCAACGAGGCGTTCACCGCGCTGCTGTCGCGCATCGGCCAGGACGCCTTCGCCCGCTTCGAGCGCCTGCTGGAGCAGCGGCAGGAGAACGCCGAGCAGCAGCTGGCCAGCGCGCGGGCGCTGTTCGACCTGTGGATCGACGCCGCCGAGGAGGCCTGGGCCGAGGCTGCGCTCTCGGAGGAATACCAGCAGCAGTACGCGGCGCTGACCAATGCGCTGATGCGCGTGCGCCAGGGCCTGCAGCAGGAAGTCGAGCGCCTGGGCGCGCTGCTTGGCCTGCCCGGGCGCAGCGAGGTGGACGCGGTGCACCGCAAGGTCGCCGAGCTGGAGCGCAGCGTGCGCGAACTGCGCCGCGCCGCGGGACTGGCGCGCAACGCCGCTGCGGTGCCCGGCGCCACGCCGCGTGCGCCGCGCAAGGAAAAGGCCGCCGCGGCGCCGGCAGGCGCGGGCAGGCCAGCCGCGCGCAAGGCCACAGCCACCGGCGCCAAAGCCGGGGGCGACGCCAGGGCGCGCAGCGCGCAGCCCCCCAAGGCAGCCGCCAAGGCCTCCGCCAAGGCAACCCGCTCCGCCAGGCCGGCGGCGGCGAAGAAGGCTGTTGCCGCCAGGTCCGCTGCAGCGCCCAAGGCCAAAGCCTCCGCCAGGGCGAAGCCGGCCGTGGCAAAGAAAGCCGCGGCGAAGAAGGCTGTCGCGACGCCGAAGAAACCGGCCGCACGCAAGGCCGCCGCGACACGGACGCCGGCCCCCGCGGCCGCGTCGCCCCGGCCGGCCCAGGCACGCGCGCGCAAGGCGCAGCCGGCCGGCGGCGCGCAGGTGGTCTCGATCAAGGACTGGGTCAACCGCAACCTCGCCACCGGCAAGGCGGGAGGTAGCCGCGGAGGCCGTGGCGGATGAGCGGGCAGGGTGGTCCCTTCCGGTTCGACCCGCTGGCGCTGGCGCAGGAAGCCATGCAGTTCCAGCGCCGGCTGGCCCAAGGCCTGCAGGTGCTGGCACGGGTGGGCGAAGTGGACTACGGGGCCACCCGGCGCGAGGAGGTCTGGCGCGACGGCAAGACCGTGCTCTACCGCTTCGTCGGCGAGCGCGAGCCCAGCGGGCCGGCGCTGCTGATCGTCTACGCCCTGGTCAACCGCCCGTACATGGTCGACCTGCAGGCCGACCGCTCGCTGGTGCGCGGGCTGCTGGAGCTGGGCCTGGACGTGTACGTGCTGGACTGGGGCTACCCGGACCGCTCCGACCGCTACCTCACCCTCGACGACTACATCAACCGCTTCATCGACGGTGCGGTGGACCACCTGGTCGAAGCCATCGGCGGCCCGGTCAACCTGTTGGGCGTGTGCCAGGGTGGCGCGTTCTCGCTGTGCTACGCGGCGCTGCACCCGGAGAAGGTGCGCAACCTGGTCACCATGGTCACCCCGGTGGATTTCCAGACCCCGGACAACATGCTCTCCGGCTGGGTGCGCGGGCTGGACGTGGACCTGTTCGTGGACGCGCTGGGCAACATCCCCGCCGACCTGATGAACGCCAGCTACCTGATGCTCAAGCCGTTCCGCCTGAACCTGCAGAAGTACGTGGGCCTGGTGGACGCGCTGGAGGATCCGAAGGCGGTCGAGGACTTCCTGCGCATGGAGAAGTGGATCTTCGACTCGCCCGACCAGGCCGGCGAGGCCTTCCGCGAGTTCATCAAGCAGTTCTACCAGGGCAATGCCTTCATCAACCGCAACGCGCGCATCGGCGGGCAGCCGGTGGACCTGGGCTTCGTCGACATGCCGGTGCTGAACATCTACGCCGAGCAGGACCACCTGGTGCCGCCCTCGGCCTCGCGCGCGCTGGGCGGCCTGGTCGGCACCGACGACTACACCGAGCTGGGCTTCCGCGGCGGGCACATCGGCCTGTACGTCTCCAGCCGTGCCCAGCGCGAGGTGCCGGCGGCGATCCAGCGCTGGCTGGCGGCGCGGCAGGGCTGAGTCCCGCCGCCCGGCGCCGCCCGGCCAGACTTCGCGCCATCCCCGGAAGCCGACCATGAGCGCCACCGGCCATCCCGACCTCACCAAGCACTTCCCGCGGGCCGCGCGCCGTGCCCCCGGACGGGCACGGGCCAGCGCCTGCCTGCTGGCCCTGGCCCTGGTGCCAGCCGCGCTGGCCAATGCCGGGAGCGATGCCGAAATCCGCGCCCTGATCGCGGCGCTGGGCGACTCCGGCTGCCGCTTCCAGCGCAACGGCCGCTGGCACGAGGCCGCTGCCGCGCGCGAGCACCTGCAGCGCAAGTACGAGCATGCCCGCCGCCGCGGCCTGGAGGGTACGGCCGAGGAGTTCATCGAGCGTGCCGGCACCCGTAGCAGCCTGACCGGACGCCCGTACCGGGTGGCCTGCCCGGGCGAGCCTGAACGCCCGGCGGGCGAGTGGCTGCGGCAGCGCCTGCAACGACTGCGCGGCGACGCGGGGCAGCGCTAGACTCCGGCCAGGTACCATCGGAGTCGGCCATGAGTGCAACGTCCACGAGCGGCCTGGCCCGCTCACTCAACGACCGCATGATCGCCGGCGTGCTGGGCGGCATTGCCCGCCGTTTCGGCTGGAGTTCGACCTGGCTGCGGATCATCTACGTGGTCGGTTCGGTCGTATCCGCCGCCTTCCCGGGCGTGCTGGTCTACCTGATCCTGTGGCTGCTGATCCCGAACGAGTCCGATTGAGCCGCGCCGCCCGCGTCCTGCGTGGGCTTGCCCTGGTGCTGGGCGTGGTGTGGGCCTCGCCCTGGACGCTGCTGGGACTGCTGGCGGGGCTGGCGGGGCTGCCGCTGGGCGCGCGCCTCCGCCTTGCCCGACGCGAACGGGCGCTGCTGTTTGCCGGCTACCCCTGGGGACCGGGCGGGGCGATGACCCTGGGCAACGTCATCCTGTCCACCGGACCCGACCTCGACGCCAGCTGCGCCACCTACGAGCACCGCGCCGGCCGCTGCCGCCAGCGGCAGGTGCGCCTTGGCGACCACGAACGCGCCCACGTCTACCAGTACATGCTGCTGGGGCCGCTGTTCGTGCCGGTCTATTTCCTCTGCGGCGGGATTTCGGTGCGCAACCCGCTGGAGCGCGCCGCCGACCACTACGCCCTGCATGGCCATGGCTGGTGGCCGTGGCGCCGCTAAACGCCGGCTGACTGTCCCCTGCCTGCAACCACCGTGTCCCCGGGTGGAAACACGGTCTGGCTACGTTGGTTGCACGTGTTCCTAACGCCCAGGTGTCCACACTCCCCGGCCTGGTCGGACAAGAACAAGAAGAAGAGGAAAGGCCATGTCGTCGATAGTGCTTTACGTGGGCGGAAGCAAGGACGGGAAGCGGGGCTTCGTGCCCAACGGCTTCACCAAGTCCATGCTGGAGACCGCCGAACATGGACGCGAGATCTACGTCGAGCGGATGGTGCGCCTGGCCCGCTACGGGACGGTGCGGATCATGGCGCTGGAGAGCCTGTGCGAAGACCTGGTCGCACGGCTGGCCGGAAGGCATTTCGAGGCGGCCGCCCAGGCGGCCTGACCTCGGCCAGGGGGGGCGGCGGCCCCGCGAAGGCCGCCGCCCCCGGCGGCAGGGAAACCGGAGGGCCCGCGCAAGCGGGCCCTTTTCGTTGGGGGCAGGGTCCTGACGGCACGGCCGGGCCGGGTTCCGGCCTGGCGTGGCGCAAGGTGGGGCGGGGGCTGCGCGGCGGTGGTGCCGGTCGGGAGTGGGCCGCGACATGGTTCGCGCGCGGAAACGAGGACGCCCCGGCCGTCGGACCGGGGCGTCGCGTATCTGGTGCCGAAGGTGGGACTCGAACCCACACGGTTTTAAGGCCGGCGGATTTTGAGTCCGCTGCGTCTACCATTCCGCCACTTCGGCGCGGGCGCGCAGTATAGCGGACCGCGGGGCGGCTAAGCGGCCGGATCGGTACACAGCCGGCGCTCCTCGCGCCGGGTCCAGCCGGCCGGGCCGCTGGCCCCGTCCTCCGGCACGAATACGTGGCAGCGCAGCAGCGGGTGCTGGTAGACGTGCAGCGACACGGCCACCGCGTCGGCCTGCGGATTGCGGATGGCGTGGTATTCGTGCGGTGGGATCAGGCTACCGGCCGAGCCGGGCGCGGCCTCGATGTCGTCCACCGCCTCGAAGCGCCAGCGCTCGCCGTCGCGTTCGGCCGGTTCGTAGCGGGTGATGGCCAGCCGCCCGTGCCACACGCCCTCCACGCACCAGGCGCCGTCGTGGTCGTGGATATGGGTGCCCTGGCCGGGCCCCCAGGTCATCGCCACCACGCTGTAGCCCAGGTCCGGGCTGGTGTAGAGCTCGCGCCGGGCGTAGTGGTCGCAGATCGGCTGCAGCACCTGCGGCGGCAGGCCGACCTCGCGGTCGGCGAACAGCGCGACCAGGGTGCGGCGCAGGGCCGCGGTCACCGCCTGGCATTCGCCCAGCGCCACGGCCGCGTCCAGCGCGGCCACCATCTTGTGCTTGCCCGGGAAATCCACGCCCATCGCCTGCCGGAACGTACGCGGCGGCAGGGTAGCGGCGCGGACGTTAGAAGTATGTTTCGAAGGAAACGATCATAGCCGATCGAGGAAGCCGCGGACCGCCGGGCCGAAGCGCCCGAAATCCACCAGGAAGGCATCGTGGCCCTGCGGCGAGTCCATGCCCAGGAACTGTGCATCGGCGCCGCCGCGGGCCAGGCCCTCGGCCACTTCCTGCTGCTGCTGCACCGGGAACAGGATGTCGGTGCTGGCGCCGATCGCCAGCGCGCGCTCGATGCGGACCGTGGCCAGCCCGGCCAGCACGTCGCCGTTGCCGTACTCGGCCACGTCGAACCAGTCCATCGAGCGGCTCAGGTACAGGTAGCAATTGGGGTCGTAGCGGCGCACGAAGCGCCGGGCATGGCCTTCCAGGTAGCTTTCGACCTGGAATTCCAGGCCGAACGGGTCTTCCTCGCCATTGCCGTTGGCGAACGGCGAGCTCTGGTCCAGGCGCACGCGGCCGAAGCGGCCGTCCCATTCCAGCGCCGAGCGGTAGGTGATCACGCCCAGCTTGCGGGCGATGCGCATGCCCGACTCGGGCCAGGTGTCGTGGTCGTAGTTGCCGCCGTTCCAGTTCGGGTCCAGGCGGATGGCCTCGCGCTGCAGCGAGCGCACGGCGATGGAGAAGGGCAGGGCGCGCGCGCTGCCGGAGATGTTGATGTGGCTGCGGGCGATGCCCGGGTGGCGCAGCAGCAGCCCGAGCGCGGTCATGCCGCCCATCGAATTGCCGATCACGCAGGCCAGCTGGGCGATGCCCAGGCCGCGCACCACCGCGGCGGCGGCATCGGCCACGTCCTCGATCGACAGCTCCGGGAACGCCAGCCGGTAGGGCTGGCCGGTGGCCGGATCCAGCGAGGCCGGGCCGGTGGAGCCCTTGCAGCTGCCCAGCGCGTTGACGCAGATGACGAACCAGCGCCCGGTATCGATCGGCTTGCCGGGGCCGAGCATGGCTTCCCACCAGCCCGGCGCGGGATCGTGCGGGCCGGAGGCGGCATGCGCGTCCGGCGACAGGCCGGTGAGGATCAGCACCGCGTTGTCGCGGCCGGGCGCCAGGGTGCCCCAGGTTTCGTAGGCCACGCGTGCGCCGTGCAGCACGCCGCCGCGCTTCATCGGGAAGGGCGAGGGCAGCGCATGGAAGCGGCTGCCGGGCGGGATGAACTCGTATGCGGACGCCGATGCCATAGGCGGCGCAGTGTAACGGCATCGCCCGCGCGCCGCTGGCGCCGGTGACGGCTGAAACGATCCGCGCGGCCGCGCGGCGCTCAGGGTGCCGGCGCGCCGATGACCAGTTCGACCGCCTCGCCGGCCGGCAGGCGTACCCGCACCGGGGCCGATTCCACGTCGCCCTCGCCGCGGCTGGCGCTGCCGGCGGCGGAAATCCGCGCCAGCACCTCGACTTCCTGCAGCGCCGACAGCTTCTGCGTCGGCATCGGGCTGTCGCGGTCGTCCAGCACCACCTCCAGCGGCAGGTCGCGCACGCGGTGGCGCTCCACCGCCACCGGCATCGGCGGGCCGCCGGGCACGCGCGCCAGCACGAACACCACCGCCTCGCCGTCCGGCTGCGCGCGTGCGGCGTAATCCGGATCCAGCGCCACCTTCACCGTCAGGCCGGTGCCGGGCGCCGGCGCGGCCGGCGCATCCAGCGACGGCAGGCCGGCATCGGCGCGCGCCGCGTCGATCTGCAGCCGCAGGCTGCGCGCGGTGGCCTCGTCCACGCCCGGCAGCAGCGCTTCCCAGGTGCGCGCGGCCGCGGCGGCCTGGCCGGCCTGGCGCTGGGCCACGCCGATGAACCAGCCGGCGCGGGCATGCCCGGGCACCAGCTGGCGCGCGCGCTGCAGCCAGGCCACGGCCTGTTCGTCGAACAGGCGTTGCGGATGGGCCAGGGCGCGGGCCTCGGCGGCGTCGACCAGCAGGTCGGGTTCGTCGGGCGCGTAGTCCAGGGCGCGGGCATAGGCGTCGCGCGCGGCGGCGGCATTGCCCAGGGCGGCCTGGGAGCGGCCCAGCAGCACCCAGCCCTCGGGCTGGGCCGGATTGCGTTCCAGTTCGGCGGCCAGCTGCGCCACCGCGTCCTCCAGGCTTTGCGGCGCGTCCGCCGCGGCCACCGGCGCGCGCAGCGCCGCCGGCGTGCCTACCGCCAGGTACAGCCCGCCGGTGCCGGCGCACAGGGCCAGCGCGCCGACCGCGACCGCCAGCGGCCGGCCCAGCGGCCGCAGTACCCACAGCGCCACGGCCAGGACCACGGCCACGGCCAGCAGGGCGAACAGCAGCACGGAGGTGTTCACCATTCCTGCTCCGGGGGATCGTCGTCTTCGCGCGCGGGCGCGGCCTGGGCACGGCGGCGCACGATGCTCCACACCACCGCCGCGCCACCCAGCAGCACCAGGCCGGGACCGAACCACAGCAGCCAGGTATGGCGGTCCACCCTGGGCCGGTACAGCACGAACTCGCCGTAGCGTTCGACCAGGTGCTGCTTGATCTGGGCGTCGCTGCGGCCCTGGCGCATCAGCGCCAGCACCTCGCGGCGCATGTCCTGGGCGATCTGCGCGTTGGAGTCGGCCAGCGACTGGTTCTGGCACATCACGCAGCGCAGCTCGGAGGTCAGGGCGTGGAAGCGGGTTTCCTCGGCGGCGTCGCGGAAGCCCGGTGGTGCCTGGTCGCCGGCGGCCTGGGCGAAGGCGGCCGGCGCTTGCGCCAGGGCCAGCGCCGCGGCCAGCAGCAGGCACGGCGCGCGGGCGGCCATGGCGCTCACCGGCCGCGCTCCACCTGCTCCAGCGCCGGCAGCAGGCGTTCGGCCACGACCTGCTCGGTCAGCGGGCCGGTGTGCTTCCAGCGCACCACGCCGGCGCCGTCGACCAGGAAGGTCTCCGGCGCGCCGGCCACGCCCCAGTCCAGCACGTAGCGGCCCTCGTAGTCGGCCAGCACCACGAAGAACGGGTTGCCGAACTGTTCCAGCCAGCGCAGCGCGTCCTCCGGCTCGTCCTTCCAGTTGTAGCCGACCACGCGCACGCGGCGGGTCTCGGCGAAGCGGGTCAGCACCGGGTGCTCCTCGCGGCAGGCCACGCACCAGCTGCCCCAGACGTTGAGCACGTAGGGTGCGCCGCGCAGCTCGGCCGAGCCCATCTGCACCGAGGGGTCGTGCAGCACCGGCAGCACGAATTCCGGCGCCGGCTTGCCGATCAGGGCCGAGGGCAGCACGTCGCGGTCGGCGTCGCCGGAGCGCATCACCCCGTGCAGCATCAGTCCCAGCAGGCCAAGGAAGAACAGGGCGCCGATCACCACGGCGACCACCGGCAGGCCCTGCGGTTTGTGCGGAGTGTTCATGCGGTCTTCTCCTTGGTGGCGCGGCGGAAGCGGCGGTCGCCGGCGGCCACCAGGCCGCCGAGCGCCATCAGCGCCGCACCGCCCCAGATCCAGCGTACGAACGGCTTGACGTGCACGCGCACCGCCCAGGCGCCGTCGCCGAGCGACTCGCCCAGGGCGACGTAGACGTCGGCGGCCAGCCCGGGGCGGATGCCGGCCTCGGTCATCACCTGGCCGCCGCTGGCATAGGCGCGCTTCTCCGGGTGCAGCAGGGCCAGCGGGCGGCCATCGCGCAGCACCTGCACGTGGCCGCGGTCGGCCAGGTAATTGGGGCCGCGCAGCCGGTCCACGCCCTCGAAGCGGAAGGCATAGCGGCCGAGCTCCAGGGCCTGGCCCGGCTTCAGCGCCACTTCGCGCTGCACGTTCTGCGCCTCGACCAGCAGGGCCCCGACCACGAACACGGCCAGGCCCAGATGGGCCAGGACCATGCCCCACATCTCGGCGGTCAGGCGGCCGCTGTTGCGCAGCCGCGCCCAGACGAAGCGCAGCGTGCCCAGCCCGACCCAGGCCGCGCCGGCGACGCCGGCCGCGGTCTTCCAGCTGCCCTGCGGCGCGGCGAAGTACGCCACCGCGCCGGCGACCAGGGCCAGGCCCAGCCACGGCAGCAGCAGCGCCGCGACCTTGGAGGCCTGGTCGCGCTGCCAGCGCACCAGCGGGCCCAGCGGCACCAGCGCCAGCAGCGGCGCCATCAGCACGAAGAACAGCAGGCCGAAGTAAGGCGGGCCGACCGAGATCTTGCCCAGCTCCAGCGCATCGGCCAGCAGCGGGTACAGCGTGCCCAGCAGGATCATCGCGCACGCGCTGGCCAGCAGCAGGTTGTTCAGCAGCAGCAGGGTCTCGCGCGAGGCCGGGCGGAAGCCGGCGCCAGGGTCCAGGCGCCCGGCGCGCAGCGCGTACAGCAGCAGCGAGCCGCCGATCACCAGGCCCAGGAACACCAGGATGAACAGGCCGCGGGATGGATCGGCGGCGAAGGCATGGACGCTGGTCAGCACGCCCGAGCGCACCAGGAAGGTGCCCATCAGCGACAGCGAGAACGCGGCGATGGCCAGCAGCAGGGTCCAGCCGGGGAAGCTGCCGCGCTTCTCGGTCACCGCCTGCGAGTGGATCAGCGCGGCGCCCACCAGCCAGGGCATGAACGCGGCGTTCTCCACCGGGTCCCAGAACCACCAGCCCCCCCAGCCCAGCTCGTAGTACGCCCACCAGCTGCCCAGGGCGATGCCCACGGTCAGGAACGCCCAGGCGACGTTGGTCCACGGCCGCACCCAGCGCAGCCAGCGCGCATCGATGTGGCCATCGAGCAGGGCGGCGATGGCGAAGGCAAACGGCACCGAGAACCCGGCCCAGCCGACGTACTGCATCGGCGGGTGGATGATCATCCCGGGGTCCTGCAGCAGCGGGTTGAGGTCGCGGCCCTCGGCCGCCGCCGGCAGCAGGCGCTCGAACGGGTTGGAGGTGAAGATCAGGAAGGCGAGGAAGCCGCAGGCGACGATGCCCAGCACCCCCAGCACCCGCGCCACCACCGCCTGCGGCAGGGCGCGGGAGAAGGCCGCCACCAGCGCGTTCCAAACGCACAGCACCAGCACCCACAGCAGCAGCGAGCCCTCGTGCGAGCCCCACACCGCCGTGTAGCGGTAGACCATGGGCAGCAGCGAGTTGGAATTGGTGGCCACGTAGCGGACCGAGAAGTCCTGCGACACGAAGGCCCAGGTCAGCAGGGCGAAGGCGCCGCCGACCAGGGCCAGCATCGCGTAGCTGGCCGGGCGGGCCACGGCCATCAGCCGCGGTTCGCCGCGGTGGGCGCCGGCCAGCGGCAGCAGCGCCTGCAGCGCGGCCACCAGCAGCGCCAGGGCCATCAGCACCTGGCCCAGTTCAGGCAGCATGGCTGCCTCCTGCGGCATGACAGGAAGCTTGCGTTCCCCGGGCGGACGTCCCGACGCGGGCCAGGGCCATCACTGCTGTTCGGTCCCGGGTGCCGGCACCTGCACCTCGTGCTTCTGGTGCGCCACGCCCATCTTGTCGGCCACTTCCTTGGGCATGTAGGTCTCGTCGTGCTTGGCCAGCACGTTCTCGGCCACGAACACGCCGTCTTCCATGCGCCCGGTGGCCACCACCGCCTGGCCCTCGCGGAACAGGTCGGGAAGGATGCCGGTATAGCGCACCGGCAGCTGCGCATCGCCGTCGGTGACGCGGAAGCTGGCTTCCATGGAGCCGGCGGCGCGCTGGAACGAGCCCTTCTCGACCATGCCGCCGAGCCGGAAGCGGGCGCGTTCGCCGGCCTCGCCCCGCAGCACTTCGGCCGGGGTGTACAGGTAGGCGACATTGCGCTGGAGGGCCATGGCGACCAGGGCGGTGACCAGGCCGGAGGCCAGCACCACGACCAGCACCAGCAGCAGCCGGCGGCGGCGTTGCGGATTCATCGGGTCAACTCCACGTCCACCGGGCGGGCGGACGACTTGCGGTCGCGGCGCGCGCGCAGGCGCGCGGCGCGCAGCTGGCGCCGGACCTGCAGCCGCGGCGCGAGGAAATCCCACAGGAACACGGCGGCGAACACGGCGTACGCGCCGACCACGTAGGGCAGGTAGCTCATGCGTCGCCTCCGGCCAGCTTGCGCACCCAGTCCTTGCCGGCCTCGCGCCGCAGGTTGTCGGCGCGCGCGCGCGCCAGCAGCGAGCCGGCGAACCAGAACTTGGTGCCGGCCACCATCCACCACAGCGGCGCCATCATGCTCGGATCCATGCTGGACTGGCCGAACACGCGGATGGTCTGGCCCTGGTGCAGCGAATCCCACCACTCCACCGAGTAGCGGATGATCGGCAGCAGGGCGACGCCGACGATGGCCAGCAGTCCGGCGGCGCGGGCCGAGGCACGGCGGTCGTCGCCGGCGTGGTACAGGCCGATCACGCCCAGGTACAGGAACAGCAGGATCAGCTCGGTGGTCAGGCGCGGATCCCAGTCCCACCAGGTACCCCACATCGGCTTGCCCCAGATCGAGCCGGTGGCCAGGGTGATCACGGTGAAGCCGGCGCCGATCGGCGCGCAGGCCATGGCCAGCACCTCGCACAGCTTGATCCGCCAGACCAGGCCGATGGCCGCATAGAGGGCCATCAGCGCGAACACGAACAGGCTCATCCAGGCCGAGGGCACGTGGATGTAGAGGATCCGGGCGCTGTCGCCCTGCTGGTAGTCGGCCGGCACCTGGAACAGCGCCAGCCAGGCGCCCACGGCCAGGGTCAGCAGCGCCGCGCCCCAGCACCACGGGGCCCAGCGCGCCGCGAAGCGGTCGAAGTACGGCGGTGAGCCGAGGAGGTGGAACCAGCGGATCACCGGGTTCATGGAAGGGGTCGCATCGCTCGCAGTTGGCGCCGGCGGGCGGAAGCCTGCCGGACGGGCTCGTTCAGGGCATTTTTCCAGACTGGCCCCCATGGGCCAAGCCGGACGCATGGACAAAATGTCCACCCCGACGGGCGCATCCGGCGCTGCGGGGCGGTTCGGTACGCGGACCATGCTGCGGCCCGTGGCGACATTCTGCCTTGATCAGGCGCAATGCGCCGGTTCAGCCCTGGGCGATGCGGATCGCCGCGGCCGCGGCCAGTGGCGCCAGCACCGCGCTGGCGACCAGGCCGGCGCCCATCAACAGCAGCGCGCCGGTGGGGTCCAGGCCCTGCGCGGCGGCGGCCACGCTGCCGGCGCCGAACACCAGGACCGGCACGTACAGCGGCAGCGCCAGCAGGGCGACCAGGATGCCTGAGCGCTTCAGCCCCACGGTCAGGGCGGCGACCACCGCGCCCAGCAGGCTCAGGATCGGCGTGCCCAGCAGCAGGGTCAGCATCAACACCGGCAGCTGCGCCCGCGGCAGGTACAGGAACTCGCCCAGCACCGGCACCACCAGCAGCAGCGGCACGGTGGTGGTCAGCCAGTGGCCGAAGGTGCGCACCGCCACCAGCCAGGGCAGCGGTAACGGCGCCAGCAGCCACTGCTCCAGCGAGCCGTCCTCGGCATCGCCGCGGAACAGGCTGTCCAGCGACAGCAGGCCGGCCAGCAGTACCGCCACCCAGATCGCATAGGGGGCGACGTGGTCGCGCAGGATCTCGCGCCCGCCGCCCATGGCCAGGGCGAACATCACCACCACCAGCAGGGCGAACAGGGCCGGCTGCAGGGCGTCGCCGCGGCGGCGCCAGACCAGGCGCAGGTCGCGCAGCAGCAGGGCGCGGGCCGACTGGCGCAGGCCGGGTACGGCGCTCATGCCTGGCCTCCCAGCAGCAGCATGCGGGTGCGCACCGGCGGCGCGGCATAGGCGCCGTGGGTGGTGACCAGGGCGGCCCCGCCATCGCGCAGGTGCGCGGAAATCATGCGGTTGACCAGGTTGATGCCGTCCAGGTCGAGGTTGGCGTAGGGCTCGTCCAGCAGCCACAGCGGCGCCGGCGACAGCCACAGCCGGGCCAGGGTCACGCGCTTCTTCTGCCCGGCCGACAGCTGCCGGGCCGGGGCGTCCTCGTAGCCGGCCATGCCCGTGATCTCCAGCGCCGCCTCGATCTGCTGGCCCTCGCGGCGGCCGTGCAGGCCGCACAGGAAGCGCAGGTTCTCCAGCACCGTCAGTTCGCCCTTCAGCGCCGGGAGGTGGCCCAGGTAGGCCACGGCGCGGGCGCGCAGCTCGGGCGAGGCGGGCTTGCCCTGGACCAGGACCTGGCCGGCGTCTGCGCGCAGCAGCCCGGCCAGCACCCGCAGCAGGGTGGTCTTGCCCACGCCGTTGCCGCCTTGCACCAGCAGCGCCTCGCCGGCATCGACGGCGAAATCCAGCGGGCCGAACACCGGCTCCTCGTTGCGGGCGAACGCCAGGCCATGGGCGGCCAGCAGCGGGGCGTGGGCGGTATCGGTCATCGCCGCGCATTGTAGCCGCGGGCGCTGGCGTGGCACTTGCCCGCACGCATTGCGTGGAGATGGCGCGTCCGGTAGCAAGCCGCCGGTCCTCTACCCACGGAGGAAGGCCAGGGGGCGGGATGCCGGGGTGTGGGCTGCGCCGGGGGACCGGCCCTCTCCTCCGATTCCCTCGTAGTGGGAGGGAGGGCGCCTACGGGGCTGGGACGACCCACTTCACGCAGCCCGTGTCGATGCCCTCCAGTCCTTCCGCCGGCGGCGCGAGGTACATCCGCAGCCTGACTGCCTCGCCAGCCCGCCAGTGCAGCACGCCCGCCTGGCCGAAGCGGCGGGCGAGGGCATCGGTGTCGGCGGTGGACAGGTCGGCGACCAGCCACCCCGGCTCCGGCCAGTTGCCTTCGGCGTCGCTGGCGAGGGTGGGCAGGCGGCGCAGGCCGAGGGCATCCAGCTCCGCCTGCAGGACGGCGTCGGCCTGGCGGTTGTCCGCCTCGGGGCGCGGCCGCGAGCCGGGGTTCCAGGCAGTGATCACGGTCCAGCAGGTGGCCGGCAGGGCCGCGGCCAGCGCCGGCGGGGCGCGGTGTCCGGGCCGGAGCAGGCAGCTTCCGCCCGGGGCCAGGACCTCGTAGCGGGCGTCCAGGTAAGCCGCCAGCAGTTCCCCCGGGGCAGGCGGCGTGGCGGGAATGTGCTTATGCGCCATGGCCCATCATCCCCCGGCGGCCGCATTGCGTACACTCGCCCCTCCACGCGACTCCCCCGACGCCGAGATGCCAGTACAGATCCCGCCGACCAAGCTGCCCCGGGTGGGCACCACCATCTTCACCGTGATGTCGCAGCTGGCGGCCGAGCACGGGGCGGTCAACCTGGGCCAGGGTTTCCCGGACTTCCCGGTGCCGCAGCGGCTGGTGGACGAGCTGGACCGGGCCATGCGCGAGGGCCACAACCAGTACGCGCCGATGACCGGCGCGCCGGTGTTGCGCCAGGCGATCGCCGCCAAGGTACTGCGCTGCTACGGCGCGCAGGTTGATCCGGACGGCGAGATCACCGTCACCAGCGGCGCCACCGAAGCCATCTTCAATGCCATCCACGCGGTGGTGCGCCCGGGCGAGGAAGTAATCGTGCTCGACCCGGCCTACGACTGCTACGAGCCGGCAATCGAGCTGGCCGGTGCGCGCGCCGTGCACGTGCCGCTGGACCCGGCCACCTTCGCCGTGGACTGGGAGCGGGTGCGTGCCGCGGTCACGCCGAAGACCCGGCTGCTGATGATCAACAGCCCGCACAATCCCTCCGGCGCCATGTTCAGCGCCGACGACATGCGCGAGCTGGCCGCGCTGCTGGACGGCACTCGCATCCTGCTGGTGTCCGACGAGGTCTACGAGCACATCGTGTTCGACGGCCGCCGCCACGAGTCCGTGCTGCGCTGGCCGCAGCTGCGCGAGCGCGCCTTCGTGGTGTCCAGTTTCGGCAAGACCTACCACTGCACCGGCTGGAAGGTGGGCTATGCCATCGCCCCGCCGGCGCTGAGCGCCGAGTTCCGCAAGGTCCACCAGTACAACGTGTTCTGCACCTTCGCCCCGGCCCAGCACGCGTTCGCGGCGATGATCCGCGACGAACCGGAGCACGACGAGCAGCTGGGCGCGTTCTACCAGGCCAAGCGCGACCGCTTCCGCGAGCAGCTGCTGGGCACCCGGCTCAAGCCGCTGCCGGTGCCGGGCGGCTACTTCCAGCTGGTGGACTATTCGGAGGTCAGCGACCTGCCGGACCACGAGTTCGTGAAGTGGCTGACCATCGAGAAGGGCGTGGCCGCGATCCCGCTGTCCCCGTTCTACGAGAACCCGCCCCCGGGCCAGCGCCTGGCCCGCCTGTGCTTTGCCAAGAACGAGGCAACGCTGGACGCGGCAATCGAGCGCCTCCAGGCACTGTGATTGGGGATTGGTGATTCGTGATTCGAAGGAGCGGAACCACATGATCGCTATCTGTCCGACACCCCCAGCAAGTCGCCCTTTCGCCAATCACTAATCATCAATTACGAATCACGAGCCCAGCAATGCAGGATTTGCGCATCTCCCTCGTCCAGGGCGACACCCGCTGGCACGATCCGGCGGCCAACCGCGAGTACTACGGGGCGCTGGTGGCGCCGCTGGCCGGGGCCACCGACCTGGTGGTGCTGCCGGAGACCTTCACCAGCGGCTTCTCCAACGAGGCGATCGACCGCGCCGAGGGCATGGACGGACCGACCGTGGCCTGGATCCGGGAGCAGGCGGCCAGGCTGGGGGCGGCGGTCACCGGCAGCGTGCAGCTGCGCACGGAGGAGGGCGTGTTCAACCGCCTGCTGTGGGCCACGCCCGACGGCGCGCTGGCGCACTACGACAAGCGCCACCTGTTCCGCTACGCCGGCGAGCACAGGCGCTATGCGCCGGGGCGGCAGCGCCTGACCGTGGAGTGGAAGGGCTGGCGGATCAATCCGCAGGTCTGCTACGACCTGCGCTTCCCGGTGTTCTGCCGCAACCGCTACGGGGTGGAGCGGCCGGACGGGATGGATTTCGACCTGCAGGTGTTCGTCGCCAACTGGCCCGCGCCGCGCGCGCATGCCTGGAAGACCCTGGCGCGGGCGCGGGCGATCGAGAACCTGTGCTACGTGGCCGCGGTCAACCGCGTCGGCCGCGACGGCAACGGCCTGGAGTACAGCGGCGACAGCGCGGTGATCGACTTCCTCGGCCAGGACCAGGTCGAGGCCCATGGCCGCGAGCAGGTGCTGACCACCACGCTCTCGGCCGCGGCCCTGGCCGCGCATCGCGAGCACTTCCCGGCCATGCTCGACGCCGACCCGTTCGAACTGCGCGACCCGGCCCGCTGAACCGCGGCCGACGGATGGCGGCCCCGGTGCACGGCACGGCGACGGAAGCCTGCTATATGCTCCGGCGCACGATCCTTCCGGAGGCTGCCATGATCCGACGTCCGCGTTCCGCTTCCCGTTTCCTGGCCACCGCCCTGGCGCTTGGCCTCGGCGTGCTGGCACTGCCCCAGGCACAGGCCGGCGAGGTGGACTGCAAGCTGCGCTTCAACCTGGAAGGCTGGTCGGTGTTCTACAAGACCGCCACCGGCACCGGCGTCATTACCTGCGACAACGGCGCCAGCCGCGCGGTGAGGATCACCGCCAAGGGCGGCGGCCTGACCTTCGGCAAGTCGAAGATCGAGAACGGCGTGGGCGAGTTCTCCGGCGTCAACAGCATCGCCGAGACCCTGGGCACCTATGCCGCGGCCGAGGTGCACGCCGGCGCGGCGAAGTCCAGCAAGGCCCAGGTCATGACCAAGGGCGATGTTTCCCTGGCGCTGGCCGGCACCGGCAAGGGCTGGGACCTGGGTGTCGCGTTTGGCAAGTTTGTGATCGAGTGATTCGGGATTCGGGATTCGGTGAGCCCGGGTCCGGAGGGCCGCCGGGCTGGCGGAGTGGTCGCGATCGCTCTTCTGATGCGCTCGTGATGCGCAGGCGATAACCGGGCAGGAACCGGTTCCGCATCGGCCGCGAGCGGAGTTTCCAGGCCCCGGAAACGGACCTGCCCGCGCTGGGCGGGCAGGTGGGTGCGGCTCCGTGGAGCCGCGATCGGACCAGCGGGGCTTAGCCCTGGCGCGGGCCGCGGCCGCCACGGCCGCCGCCGCCCGGACGGCCGCCGCCACCGGGGCGCTTGGCGCGGTTGCCGGCGTTGCCGCGTGGGCCGCGGTCCTGGCCCGGGGTGGCGTGGTCGGAGGGGAAGTGCACGGCGTTGCCCGGATGGCCATAGGGACGCGCCGCCTTGCGCGCGCCCTGGCCGGCGCCCGGCTTGCCGGAGCGCTTGCCGCCCGGGCCGGCGTTGCGGTGGCCGCTGGGGCCGGTGGCCACGCCCTCGGGCACGTACCAGGTGCGGAATGCGGCCGGGTTGCCGTCCGGCAGCGGCTTCAGCGCGCCCTTCTGCTTGCGCTGCTTGAACGGCTTCTGCGACTGCTTGGCCGCCATCTCGCCGCTGACGGTGAGGCCGCCGTGCGGCTTCTTGCCGCCGCGGCCGCCGCGACGGTCCTCGCGCACGTGGTCGAAGCGGCGCAGTTCGCGGCCCTCGTCGGCGGTGTTGTGGCCGTTGACGTAGGCCTGCCCGCCCTGGCGCACGTGCAGCGCGGTCTTGGCCGCGCGGCGCTGGCCAATCACCGGCTGCAGGGTCAGGGTGGAGGGCGCGTTGGCGTCCAGGCCCAGCTCGCGGCGCAGGGCGTCGACCTGCTCCTGCGGCAGTTCCTGCGACTGCCCGCGCAGCAGCTCGCGCGGCAGGCTGATGTTGCCGTAGCGCACGCGCTTGAGGCGGCTGACCTGGCAGCCCTGCGATTCCCACAGGCGGCGCACTTCGCGGTTGCGGCCTTCCTTGACCACGACCTTGAACCAGTCGTGCGAGTCGGTGCCGCCGATGCGCTCGATCTGGTCGAACTTGGCCGGGCCGTCCTCCAGGGCCACGCCGCGGGCGAGGCGGTCGACCACGTTGTCCGGCACGCGCTCCTGGCCTTCCGGTGCGCGCACGCGCACCACGTACTCGCGCTCGACCTCGTGCGAGGGATGCATCATCGCGTTGGCGATCTCGCCGTCGGTGGTCAGCAGCAGCAGGCCGGTGGTGTTGATGTCCAGGCGGCCGATCGCGATCCAGCGCGCGCCCTTGAGCCGCGGCAGCGACTCGAAGATGGTCGGGCGGCCCTCGGGATCCTCGCGGGTGGTCACTTCGCCTTCGGGCTTGTTGTAGACCAGCACGCGCGCCGGCTCGGTCAGGGCCGAGGCCACGAAGGCCTTGCCGTCGAGTTCGACGCGGTCGCCGCTGCGGATGCTCTGGCCGACCTGCGCGACCTCGCCGTTGACCTTCACCAGGCCGTCGGCGATGCGCTGCTCCAGCGCGCGGCGCGAGCCGAGGCCGGCCTGGGCCAGCACCTTGTGCAGGCGCTCCTCGATCTTCGCGGCCGGGGCGGCGTCCTCGCTGCGCTTGAGCGAGAGCTTGCCGAGGGTCTTGCGTGGGGTTGTTTCAGTCATGGGTATTGCTCCGGCCTTCGGTATCGTCCGGGGCCTGGGTTGCGGGACCGGCGGCCGTATCGGCGGCCTCCGGCGAGTGGGGGGTGTCCTGGGCGGCGGCATCGGCCGCGCCTGCATCGGTTGCCGCCTGGGCGTTGGCGCCGGCCTGGCCCTCGGCGGGGTTCGCGTCCGCGTCCTGCGGCTGCGCCCCGGCGTCGCCGGCGTCGTTGGCGGAGACGCCGGCCGCGGCCGGGGCTGCGTCCGGATCCAGCGGCAGTTCCGGTTCCAGCTCGCCGATGTCCTTCAGTTCGGACAATGGCGGCAGTTCGTCCAGCCGCTTTAGGCCGAAGTAGTCCAGGAACTGCTTGGTGGTGCCGTACAGGGCCGGGCGGCCCGGCACGTCGCGGTGGCCGACCACGCGGATCCACTCCCGTTCCTCCAGCGCCTGGATGATGTTGCTGCTCACCGCCACGCCGCGCACCTGCTCGATCTCGCCGCGGGTGATCGGCTGGCGGTAGGCGATCAGCGCCAGGGTCTCCAGGGTGGCGCGGGTGTAGCGGGTCTTGCGCTCGGTCCACAGGCGGGCCACCCAGGGGTGGACCTCGGCCTTGACCTGGAAGCGGAAGCCGGAGGCAACCTCCACCAGCTCCACGCCGCGGTCGGCGCAGGCCTCGCGTAGCTGTTCCAGCGCCGTTTCCACGGCCCCCGGCGGGATCGGTTCGTCCTCCGGGAACAGGCCGCGCAGCTGCGCCAGCGGCAGGGGCTGGTTGGCCGCCAGCAGGGCAGCCTCGACGATGCGGTTGATCAGCGCCTGGTCCATGAATCTCGCAGGATCGGTTGAAGGGTGGGGCGGGCTTACTCTTCCGCCGCGGCGGAGGAGTCGTCGCCCTCGTCGAACTCGCTGTGGAATTCGAGCGGGGCATTGGTGTTGCCGACCGCCAGCGACTTGACGTAGATCGGCGCCAGCGGTGCGTCCTGGACGATGTCCAGCAACTGCTCCTTGGCCAGCTCGAGCATGGCCAGGAAGGTCACCAGCACGCCCAGGCGGCCTTCCTCGGGGGTGAACAGCGACTCGAAGCGGTGGAAGCGGCCGTCGTCCAGCCGCTGCAGCACCTCGCCCATGCGCTGGCGGACGCTCAGCGCCTCGCGCCGGATGGCGTGGCCGCTGAACAGCTCGGCCCGGCGCAGCACGTCGTGCAGGGCCAGCAGCATCTCGCGCAGGTCCACCGGCGGCGGCAGGCGGATGGCCTGGCGGTCCGGCACGTGGGCCTGCACCGGCAGGGTGTCGCGTTCCATGCGCGGCAGCGCGTCCAGGTCCTCGGCCGCCTGCTTGAAGCGCTCGTACTCCTGCAGGCGGCGCACCAGCTCGGCGCGCGGGTCGGCTTCCTCGCCGTCCTCGTTCACCGGCCGCGGCAGCAGCATCCGTGACTTCACCTCGGCCAGGATCGCGGCCATCACCAGGTACTCGGCGGCCAGTTCGAAGCGCAGGTCCTGCATCACGTTGATGTAGTCCACGTACTGCCGGGTGATCTCGGCGACCGGGATGTCCAGGATGTCCAGGTTCTGGCGGCGGATCAGGTACAGCAGCAGGTCAAGCGGGCCCTCGAACGCGTCGAGGATGACTTCCAGCGCATCCGGCGGGATGTACAGGTCCTGCGGGATCTGCAGCAGCGGCTGCCCGTGCACGATCGCCAGCGGCATTTCCTGCTGCTGCGGTGCGGACGGCTGCTGCGGCGTTTGCAGGGTCGCGTCTTGCGCGGGTTCGGAACTCATCTGCTCGGAAAGCCATGCCCGGGTAGGGGCGCACGCAGCGCCCCGGGGCGGGAACGCGGTGCCACCTGCGGATGGCGGACGTCGCCGTGGGGACGGGACGGGCGCCTGTAAGCACATCAATACAGGCCCAGGTCGCGCGGGGCGGCGGCCGGGTGCCGGGGAGGTCGTCTGCGTGGCGGTTCGCGGTCAGCGGATCGGTCGTCGGTCGGCCGGGTGTGGAGCGGGATACCGCGCCCGGATTCCCCTGTACGGGCTGGCAGCCCTTGCAGTCTGGAGCCGACGGGCCGCTGCTTCACGGCCGCATGTGGTGCCAAGGGTAAGCGCTGCCCGGCGGCGTGTCCAGCACCGCGGTGCATGGCCGGACAGGCGGCAGATACAATCCGGGCCAACGCGTGCGGGAGCCAGCCATGTGGTACGTGATCGAGGGACATGACGCCGAGGGCGCGCTGCCGCGCCGGCGCCAGGCGCGACCGGCGCACCTGGCGCGGCTGCAGGCCCTGCGCGAGGCCGGGCGCCTGCTGGTGGCCGGGCCTTGCCCGGCGATCGATGCCGAGGACCCGGGCCCGGCCGGCTTCAGCGGCAGCGTGGTGATCGCGCAGTTCGACTCGCTGCAGCAGGCGCGTGCCTGGGCCGGGGCCGATCCCTACGTCGAGGCCGGGGTCTACGCGCGCGTCGAGGTGCGGCCGTTCCTGCCGGTCCTGCGCTGAGGAACGCGCCGCGGAACCTTGACGCCGCCTTGGCGTCCCGCATGGAAACGTTTACATTCGCGTCACGTTTCCGCGCAGGAGCCGTCCGATGGTACGCCCGGTCGTCACGATCCGCGATGTCGCCCGCGAGGCCGGGGTCTCGGTGGCCACCGTCTCGCGCGCGCTCAACGGCCACGCCAACGTGGCCGAGCCGGTGCGCAAGCAGGTCGAGGCGGTGGCGCAGCGCCTGCGCTACAGCCCGCACGGCGCCGCGCGCAGCCTCAGCAGCCGCAGCACCCAGACCATCGGCGTGGTGCTGCCGGACCTGCATGGCGAGTTCTTCTCCGAGCTGATCCGCGGCATCGGCGCCGGCGCGCGCGCGCGCCGCAAGCACATGCTGCTGTCCAGCTACCACGGCGACCCCGAGCAGCAGGCCGCGGCGTTGCGCGCGATGCGCGGGCGGGTCGACGGCCTGCTGGTGATGTCGCCGTTCGCCGACCAGCCCGGGTTCCTCGAGGAGAACCTGCCGCCATTGCCCGCGGTGCTGGTCAACACCCACCAGGCCGAGCCGGCCTGGCCGGCGTTCGAGGTGGACAACCACGCCGGGGCGATGGCGATGACCGCGCACCTGCTCGCGCTGGGCCACCGCCGCATCGCCTTCATCGCCGGCCCGGAGCCCAACTACGACGCGCAGGAACGCCTGCGTGGCTTCCGCGAGGCCATCGCCGCGCATCCGGGCGCGAGCGGATGCGAGTACCCGGGCGATTTCGACGAGGCTTCGGGGCACCGCGCGGGGCAGGCGATCCTCGCCGCGGGCGAGCGTCCGCAGGCGGTGTTCGCGGCCAACGACATGATGGCGCTGGGCTGCCTTTACGCATTCGCGCAGGCCGGCGTACGGGTGCCGCAGGACATCGCGCTCGCAGGCTTCGACGACATCCCGCTGGCGCGTTTCGTTCACCCGTCCTTGACCACGATGCGAGTGAGTATCGCGCAACTCGGAGGACGCGCAGTGGAGCGCCTGCTCGACCAGATCGAAGCCGGCGCGGACGTGGCCGGACCCGCATCGGGCGAGGTGGCGGACCGGCACGTGCTGGCACCGGAACTGGTGGTGCGCGCATCCAGCGGGGGCCCGGAGCATCCCGCGTCCGGCACCGGTCCGGGCTAGACGAACGAAGGCCTGACCGCATCAGGCCCATCCATCCTGGGAGGGAGCGATGAAACGCATTGGAACCGATCGGCCCGCGCGCAGCCTGCTGAGCCTGGCGTTGGCAGGCTGCCTGGCGCTGGGTAGCGGCGCGGCGCTGGCGCAAAGCTCGGCCGCGACCATCCGCGGCCACGTGCATGCCGATTCCGCGCCCGCGGCCGGCGCCACCGTCACCGCGGTCAACACCGCCACCGGCCTGCGGCGCAGCGTGCGCGTGTCCGGCGAGGGACGCTACACCCTGGCCGGCCTGCCGCCGGGCACCTATCGCGTGGAGGTCGACGCCAACGGCCAGACCGCCTCCCGCGAGCTGACGGTGCAGGTTGGCCAGACCGCGACCGTGGACCTGGGTGTGGGCGGCCTGCCGGAGGGCGCGCCGACCGGCGAGGCGACCACCCTGGAGGCGGTGCAGGTCACCGCGCAGGCCGCGGTGGAGACCCGCACCTCGGAGGTGGCCAGCTACGTCACCCAGAAGCAGATCCAGGCGCTGCCGCAGAACACCCGCAACTTCCTCGCCTTCGCCGACACCGCGCCGGGCGTGCAGTTCATCACCGACGCCAGCGGCAACACCCGGATCCGCTCCGGCGCGCAGAGCGCCAACGCGGTCAACGTGTTCATCGACGGCGTGGGCCAGAAGAACTACGTGACCACCGGCGGCATCAGCGGCCAGGACACCAGCCGCGGCAACCCCTTCCCGCAGTCGGCGATCGGCGAGTACAAGGTCATCACCCAGAACTACAAGGCCGAGTTCGACCAGCTCAGCAGCGCGGCGATCGTGGCCGCCACCCGCTCCGGCTCCAACGAGTTCGAGGGCAGCTTCTTCTGGGACCGCACCAGCACCGAGTGGCGCTCGCGCAGCCGCTTCGAGGAGCGCGAGGGCGCGACCAAGGCCGAGAGCAAGCAGGAGCAGTATGGCGTCAGCTTCGGCGGCCCGATCATCCGCGACGTGGCCCACTTCTTCCTCGCCTACGAGGCCAAGGAGTACCAGACCCCCCGCAACTTCCTGCTCGGCCGCGGCTACACCCCCGACCAGTTGCCGCCCGACCTGCGCGAGCAGTACGGCACCGGCACCTACACCTCGCCGTTCAAGGAGGACCTGTACTTCGCCAAGGTCGACTGGCTGTTCGGCGAGAACCACTACTTCGAGCTCACCGCCAAGTACCGCGACGAGAGCGAGACCATCCAGGTGCAGGACCAGCGCCTGCCGCCGGCGGCCACGCTCAACACCAACGAGGAGACCCGGGTCGACCTGCGCTACCAGCTGACCGCGGGCGACTGGCTCAACGACGCCCACATCACCTACGAGGACGCGTTCTGGAGCCCGTTGCCGGCCAACTTCGTGCCCGGCTACTACCTCAGCGACGGCAACTGGACCGACACCATCGTCCGCAGCGGCGGCAGCGACAACTACCAGGACAAGGGCCAGAAGGGCTGGTCCTTCCAGGACGACCTCACCTACAGCGGCTGGGACGGCCATACGCTGAAGATGGGCATCAAGTACAAGAAGGTCGACCTGAAGACCCTGGAGCAGAACAAGTACAACCCGGTCTTCTACTACGACATCAACGAAAGCCTGGACGTGCCGGTGCACGTGGAGTTCGGCGCGCCGGTCGCCGGGTTCGGCAACGGCACCGCCTCCTCCGGCAACAAGCAGTTCGGCATCTACATCCAGGACGACTGGGAGGTCAACGAGCACCTGACCGTCAACCTGGGCGTGCGCTGGGACTACGAGCAGACGCCCAGCTACGAGGACTACGTCACCCCGCAGCAGGTGGTGGACGCGCTGCGCGCCTCCAACGCCGCGCTTCCGGGCTCCAGCGTGGACGTCGAGGACTACATCAGCACCGGCAACAACCGCAAGGCGGACAAGGACAACTGGGCCCCGCGCCTGGGCTTCTCCTGGGACTTCTTCGGCGACCAGCGCCACGTGCTGTTCGGCGGCGCCGGCCGTTCCTACGACCGCAACCTGTTCGACTACCTGCAGAACGAGATCTCCAAGGCCAGCTGGGGCCAGTACACCTACGACTTCGACACCCCGGCCCACCCCTGCGACACCGCCACCGGGGCGACCTGCCGTGCCTGGGACCCGCGCTACCTGGATCCGGAGTTCCTGCGCGCCTCGGCCAGCGTGGCCGGCGCGCGCGAGGTGTTCCTCAACCACAACGACCTGGAGGTCCCGTACTCGGACCAGTTCAGCCTCGGCATCCGCGACACCTGGGCGCTGGGCGGGCACGACTGGAGCACCGAGCTGACCTTGTCCTACGTGCGCAGCCACGACGGCATCGCGTTCCTGCTGGGCAACCGCCGCGACGACGGCAGCTTCTTCCCCTCCGATCCGCCGGACGCGACCGATCCGCCGCCGTGGGGCATCGGCTTCGCCCCGTTCTCCAACCTGATCCTGGCGCAGAACGCGCTGGAGACCCGCACCCGCTCGGTCTACCTCAAGGTGGAGAAGCCGTACACCAACGCCTCGCCGTGGGGCGTGACCCTGGCCTACACCTGGACCGATTCGGAGCAGAACAGCCCGGTCGACGGCTGGCCGGGCGCATTCAACGCCGAACGGATCGAGGATTACGGCTGGTTCCCGGGCAAGGTGCCGGAGAACCGGGTGGTGCTGACCGGCATCTGGGACGGCCCCTGGGGCACGACCTTCTCCGGCAAGGGCACCTGGGCCGACGCCACCCCGCGCTACTACCAGAACTGCAACGTCTCCGCCTGGGCGTACTGCTACTACGACAGCTACACCCCGGACGAGGAGTTCAAGCAGCTGGACGTGGCGCTTGAGAAGGTCTGGGACACCGGCGGCGGAATCAGCTTCCGCGTGCGCGGCGACGTGCTCAACGTGTTCAACTGGTCCAACTACGACGGCTACGAGGACTGGCGCGGAGGCGCGGGCGAGCCGCAGAATCCGGCCTGGGGCACGCCGTTGTCGATCGCCTTGCCGACGCGCACGTTCAAGCTGACGCTCGGGATCGACTGGTGAGCGCCGGCGCGCCGCCGCCGGCCTGCCTGCACCGGGGCGGCGGCGCGCACGGCATGGAGCGGATCCGGTCCCGCCGCCGGCGGCAATGAGGAGAGAGCGGTCTTGAAACGGTGGTACTGGCAACGCTGCATCGTCCCCCTGGCGGGCCTCCTGTTGCTGCTGGCCGGATGCCGGCAGGAAACGCCGCCGCCGCCGGCCGAGCTGCCGCCGCCGCCCAAGCCCGACGTGATCCTGATCGAGCCCGTGCTCCCCGAACGCCCGCCGCGGCCGGAACTGCCGCCGCTGTTCCGCGACATCGAGCGGCGCACGTTCCAGTTCTTCTGGGACACCACCAACGAGCAGAACGGGTTGACCCCGGACCGCTATCCCTCGCGCCCGTTCGCCAGCGTGGCCTCGATCGGCTTCGCCCTGACCGCGTACCCGATCGGCATCGAGAACGGCTGGGTCAGCCGCACCCAGGCGGTGGACCGCACCCTGACCACGCTGCGCTTCCTGCGCGACATCCCGCAGGGGCCCCAGGCCACCGGGCGCGGTGCGTACAAGGGCTTCTACTACCACTTCCTCGACATGCAGAACGGCCACCGCTACGACAGCTGGGTGGAGCTGTCCAGCGTGGACACCGCGATCCTGATGATGGGCGTGCTGTTCGCCCAGGCCTACTACGAAGGCGACGACCCGCGCGAACAGGAGATCCGCAAGCTGGCCGACCAGCTCTACCGCCGGGTGGACTGGAAGTGGCTGCAGGTGCGCCCGCCGCTGATCTCGATGGGCTGGTTCCCCGAGAGCGGGTTCATCCAGCACGACTGGATGGGCTACAACGAGGCCATGCTGCTGTACATCCTGGCCCTGGGCTCGCCGACCCACGCGGTCGAGCCGGAGGCCTGGACGGTGTGGACCCGCACCTACAACAACGACTGGGGCGTGTACTACGGCCAGGAGTACCTGAGCTTCGGCCCGCTGTTCGGCCACCAGTACAGCCATGTCTGGATCGACTTCCGCGACATCCAGGACCAGTACATGCGCGAACGCGGGATCGACTACTTCCTCAACAGCCGCCGCGCGGCGCTGGCCCAGCGCGAGTACGCCATCGCCAACCCGATGAAGTGGAAGGACTACGGCGAGAACGTCTGGGGCCTGACCGCCGGCGACGGCCCGCAGAACACCCGCCAGATCTACCGCGGCGAGGAGCGCGAATTCCGCCACTATTCCTCGCGCGGCGCCGGCCTGCGCGAGAACTTCGACGACGGCACCATCGCCCCGACCGCGGCGATCTCCTCGATCGTGTTCGCGCCGGAGGTGGTGATCCCGGCCACGGAGGAGATGCTCCGCCGCTACGGCGACTACCTGTACTCCAGCTACGGCTTCCTGGACTCGTTCAACCCCAGCTTCAACTACGACATCCCGCTCAAGACCGGGCGCATCGTCCCCGGCAAGGGCTGGGTGGCCAGCGACTACATCGGCATCGACCAGGGGCCGATCCTGGCGATGATCGCCAACTACCGCAACGAGTTCGTGTGGTCGGTGATGAAGAAGAGCCCGTACATCCGCACCGGCCTGGAGCGTGCCGGCTTCCGCGGCGGCTGGCTGGCGCCGGAGGACGAGGACGAGGGCATGGAAGCCGACCGCCGCGCCGCCGACGCGCGCGCGCTGGGCATGGCCGAGTCGCGCGCGGCGGCCGCCGAGGCCCAGCGCAAGGAGCAGCAGCGCAGGGAAGAGCCGGCCGCGGCCAACCGCGCGCAGCCGCCGAGGCAGTGATGGCCACGCCGCGGCTGCTGCGTGCCTGCCTGCTGCCGTTGCTGGCGCTGCTGCTGGCCGGTTGCGGCGGCGACCCGGCCGCGCAGCCGGTGCGCTTCTGGGCGATGGGCCGCGAGGCCGAGGTGGTAAGCGTCCTGGTCGAGGAGTTCGAGCGCGAGAGCGGGATCGAGGTGGAGATCCAGCAGATCCCCTGGACCGCCGCGCACGAGAAGCTGCTGACCGCGTTCGCCGCCGACGCGATGCCGGACGTGTGCCAGCTCGGCAATACCTGGATCCCCGAATTCGCCCAGCTGGGCGCACTGCAACCGCTGCAGGCGCGGGTGGATGCCTCGGCCAGCATTGAACCGGCCGACTACTTCCCGGGCATCTGGGACACCGCCGTGGTCGACGGCCAGCTGGTGGGCGTGCCGTGGTACGTGGACACGCGCCTGCTGTTCTACCGCAAGGACCTGCTGCGCGAGGCCGGGGTTGGACAGCTGCCACGCACCTGGGCCGAGTGGGAGCAGGCCATGGCCGCGGTCAAGCGCCACCTGGGGCCCGGGCGCCACGCCATCCTGATGCCGCTCAACGAATTCGAGCAGCAGCTGTCGCTGGCGCTGCAGCAGGACGACCCGCTGCTGCGCGACGACGACACCCGCGGCAACTTCTCCAGCCCCGGCTTCCGCCGCGCGCTGGCGTTCTACGCCAACGTGTTCGAGCAGGGCTGGGCGCCGAAGGTCTCCGAGACCCAGATCTCCAACGTCTGGGACGAATTCTTCCGTGGCTCCTACGCGTTCTACCTGTCCGGGCCCTGGAACATCCGCGAGTTCCGCCGCCGCCAGCCGCCGCAGCTGGAAGGGCAGTGGGGCACGATGCCGCTGCCGGGGCCGCACGGCCCGGGCGCGGGCATCGCCGGCGGCACCAGCCTGGTCCTGTTCCGTGGCTCGCCGCGTTCGGAACAGGCCTGGAAGCTGGTGGAGTTCCTTTCGCGCCCGGACATCCAGCAGCGCTTCCACGCCTTGATCGGCGACCTGCCGCCGCGCCGCAGCGCCTGGGAACACCCGGACCTGGCCGGCGACCCGCTGGCCGCCGCGTTCCGCGACCAGCTGGAGCGCGCGAAGCCGGCGCCCAAGGTGCTGGAGTGGGAGCGCATCGCCCAGGAGATGCGCCTGGTCACCGAGCGGGTGGTGCGCGGCGGCCTGGCCCAGGACGCGGCCGCGCGCGAGCTGGATGCGCGGGTCGACGGCATCCTCGCCAAGCGGCGCTGGATCCACGAACGCGCCGCCGCGCAGGGGGCGGGGCGATGAGCGCGCGCCTGGCCGGATGGCTGTTCGTGGGCCCGGCGCTGCTGGTGCTGGGCCTGTTCTTCGCCCTGCCGGTGCTGTCGGCGCTGGCGCTGAGCCTGACCGACTTCGACCTGTACGCGCTGGCGGACATGCGCAACCTGCGCTTCGTCGCCCTGGACAACTACCTGGAGCTGTTGCGCACGCCGCTGTTCTGGAAGGCGCTGTGGAACACCACCTATTTCGTGGTGTTGGGCGTGCCGTTGTCGGTGGCGGTGTCGCTGGGCGCGGCACTGCTGCTCAACGCCCCGGCTGCGCGGCTGCGCGGCCTGTTCCGCACCGCGCTGTTCGCGCCGGTGGTCACCACCCTTGTGGCGGTGGCGGTGATCTGGCGCTACCTGTTCCATACCAGCTACGGCCTGGTGAACTGGGCGCTGGGCCACCTGGGCATCGACCCGGTCGACTGGCTGGGCGACCCGCGCTGGGCGATGCCGACCATCATCCTGTTCGCGGTGTGGAAGAACTTCGGCTACAACATGGTGATCTTCCTCGCCGGCCTGCAGGCCATCCCGCGCGACCTGTACGAGGCCGCGCGCATCGACGGCGCCTCGCGCTGGCAGCAGTTCCTGCACATCACCCTGCCGCAGCTGGGGCCGGTGCTGCTGGTGGTCGGGGTGATCACCGTGTCCGGCTACTTCCAGCTGTTCGCCGAGCCCTACGTGATGACCCGCGGCGACCCGCTGCAGAGCACGGTCAGCGTGCTGTACTTCATGTTCGAGGAAGGCTTCAAGTGGTGGAACCTGGGCCGCGCCTCGGCCGTGGCCTTCCTGCTGTTCGTGGTGATCCTGGCGGCGACCACGCTGATGCTGCGGCTCGGCCGCCGCAGGGGGATGGTGTGAGCGCAGGGCAGTCCATCGGGCGCGAGGTCGGGCAGTCGCGCCTGCACGCGCTGCTGGTCAACGGCGCGTTGTTTGCGCTGGCGCTGGTGAGCCTGGCTCCGCTGCTGTGGATGCTCTCGGTGTCGTTCATGCCCACCGGCGAGGCCGCGCGTTTCCCGCCGCCGTTGCTGCCCTCGGAGCTGAGCGGGGAGAACTACCGGGCGCTGTTCGGCCGCACCGGCATGGGCCGCAACTTCCTCAACAGCCTGCTGGTGGCCGGCGCGATCACCATCGGTTCGCTGCTGGTGAACACCCTGGCCGGCTATGCCTTCGCCAAGCTGCGCTTCCGCGGCCGCGACCGGCTGTTCCAGCTGCTGCTGGCGGCGCTGGTGGTGCCGGCGCAGGTGGCGATGCTGCCGCTGTTCCTGCTGATGAAGCAGCTGGGCCTGGTCAACAGCTACGCCGGCGTGGTGCTGCCGGCGCTGGCCAGCGTGTTCGGCATCTTCCTGGTGCGGCAGTACGCGCGCTCGATCCCCGACGAGCTGCTGGAGGCGGCGCGGATCGACGGGGCGGGGGAGTGGCGGATCTTCTTCTCCATCGTCCTGCCCATGCTCAAGCCGGTGCTGGTGACGCTGGCGATCTTCTCCTTCATGGCCGCCTGGAACGACTTCATGTGGCCGCTGATCGTGCTCACCGACCAGGAGCACTACACCCTGCCGGTGGCCCTGGCCACGCTCTCGCGCGAGCACATCATGGACGTGGAACTGATGATGGCCGGCGCGGTGGTCACGGTGCTGCCGGTGCTGCTGCTGTTCCTGCTGCTGCAGCGCTACTACATCCAGGGCCTGCTGCTGGGCAGCGTCAAGGGATAGGAGGTTCGTCGATGGTGCCTGTGGCGATGCGTGGAGCCATCCTGCTGTCGGGCGCACTGGCGCTGCATCCCGCCGTCGCCGGCGCGCAGGCGCGGGTGCTGGACGGGTTCGAGGATCCGGCGCCGTGGAGGGTGGTCGCGTCCGACCAGGTCAGCGGTGCGATCCGCCGCGTCGAAGGCGCCCGGGGCGGGGCCCTATGCCTGGACTACGACTTCAACGGTGTGTCCGGCTACGCCGGCATCCAGCGCGACCTGCCGCTGGAGTACCCGGACAACTACCGCTTCTCCTTCCACCTGCGCGGCGATTCCCCGGCCAACGACCTGCAGTTCAAGCTGGTCGACGCCAGCGGCGACAACGTGTTTTGGGTCAACCGCCCGCGCTACGACTTCCCGGCCGACTGGACCGAGGTGCGCTACCGCACCCGCCACATCGACAAGGCCTGGGGCCCGGATCCGGATCGCGTGCTCCGCCGCAGTGCCAAGGTCGAGTTCACCATCTACAACAATGCCGGCGGCCGCGGCAGCGTCTGCTTCGACGAGCTGGCGCTGGAACCGCTGCCGCCGGATCCGGCCACCCCGCCGGCGGCCGTTGCGGTGGAGGCCAGCACTGCCGCCGCCCGCGCCGTGCACGCCATCGACGGCGACCGCGGCACGGCCTGGGAGGCCCGCGGCCGCCAGCGCCTGTTGCTGGACCTGGGCCAGGAGCGCGAGTTCGGTGGCCTGGTGCTGCGCTGGGCCGATGCCCGCCGGCGCCCGCAGCGCTACGCGGTGGAACTGGAAGATGCCGACGGCCAGTGGCGCACGGTGCGCACGGTCGAGCAGGGCCGCGGTGACAGCGACTGGTTGGCGCTGCCGGAAGCGGAGGCGCGGCGGATCGCGCTGCGGCTGGAAGGCGGACGCTACGCCCTGGCCGAGGCGCAGGTGCAGCCGCTGGAGTTCTCGGCCCATCCCAATGATTTCATCAAGGCCCTGGCCCGCGAGCTGCCGCGCGGCTGGCTGCCGCGCGGTTTCAGCGGCGAGCAGCCCTACTGGACCATCATCGGCGTCGATGGTGGCAGCGAGCAGGGCCTGCTCGGCGAGGACGGCGCGGTCGAGCTGGCGCGTGGCGGCTTCAGCATCGAGCCCTTCGTGCTCGAAGGCGGCCGGCTCGTCGGCTGGGCCGACGTGAAGCCGGTGCAGCGCCTGCCCGGCGAGGGGCTGCCCATGCCGGAGGTGGAGTGGACCGCGGCCGGCGAAGGCGGCGATGCGCCGGCGCTGCAGGTTTCCGCCTTCGCCCATGGCCAGGCGGGCGACTCGCGCGTGGTCGCGCGCTACCGCCTGCGCAACCCGCATCCACAACCACGCGAGTACGTGCTGGCGCTGGCGGTGCGGCCTTTGCAGGTCAATCCGCCGGCGCAGTTCCTCAACACCATCGGCGGCGTCAGCCCGATCAGCTCGCTGGCCATCGACGGCGCCACCGTGTCGGTGGACGGCCGGCCGCGGGTCTACGCGACCCGGCCACCGGACCAGGCCTTTGCCACGCCGTTCGACGCCGGGCTGGACGTGCAGCGCCTGGCCTCCGGCGACATCCCTGCCGCATCCGCGGTGGAGGATCCGACCGGCCTGGCCTCGGGCATGCTGCTGTACCGCTGGCGGCTGGCCCCCGGCGAGGAACGCGAGGTCGCCCTGGTGGCGCCGCTGGACGGCGAAACTGCTCCGCCGCCCGGTTTCGACGCCGCGCGTGCCGCCGAAGAAACCGCTGCGCGCTGGCAGGAACTGCTGGGCCAGGTGGAGCTGCGGCTCCCGGCGGAGGGCCGCGACTTCGCCGCCACCGTGCGCACCGCGCTGGCGCACATGCTGGTCTCGCGCGTCGGCCCGCGCCTGCAGCCGGGCACGCGCTCGTATTCGCGCAGCTGGATCCGCGACGGGGCGATGATCTCCGAAGGCCTGCTGCGCCTGGGGCGGCCCGAGGTCGTGCGCCAGTACCTGGAGTGGTACGCGCCCTACCAGTTCGAGAACGGCAAGGTCCCGTGCTGCGTCGACGCGCGCGGCAGCGACCCGGTGCCGGAGAACGACAGCCACGGCGAGCTGGTGTTCAACATCGCCGAGTACTGGCGTTACACCGGCGACCGCGAATTCCTGCAGCGGATGTGGCCGCACGTGCGCGGTGCGTTCGACTACATGGAACGGCTGCGCGCCAGCGAGCGCACAGAGGAGAACCGCAGGCGCGACCCGGCCTTCTACGGGATGATGCCGGTGTCGATCAGCCACGAGGGCTATTCGGCCAAGCCGATGCACTCGTACTGGGACAACTTCTGGGCCCTGCGCGGCTACAAGGACGCGGTGGAAGTGGCCCAGGCGCTGGGCTTGCGCGAGGAGGCCCGGCGCATGGCCGCCGCGCGCGACCAGTTCCGCGCCGACCTCGCCGCATCGCTGCGCGCCGCCACCGCCCGCCATGGCATCGACTACCTGCCCGGCGCCGCGGAACTGGGCGACTTCGACCCGACCTCGACCACCATCGCGCTGGCCCCGGGCGGCGAGCAGGACTGGCTGCCGCGCGAGCTGCTGGAGAACACCTTCGAGCGCTACTGGCAGCAGTTCGTCGAGCGCCGCGACGGCCGCCGCGAATGGAAGGACTACACGCCCTACGAGTGGCGCAACGTGGCCGCCTTCGTGCGCCTGGGCTGGCGCGACCGCGCCTGGCAGGCGGTGGAGTACTTCTTCGCCGACCGCGCGCCGCCGCCCTGGAACCAGTGGGCCGAGGTGGTCTCGGCCACGCCGCGCAAGCCGTTCTTCGTCGGCGACCTGCCGCATGCCTGGGTGGCCTCGGACTTCGTGCGCTCGGCGCTGGACATGTTCGCCTACCACCGCGAGCGCGACGACAGCCTGGTGCTGGCCGCCGGCGTGCCGCTGGACTGGCTGGAAGGCGAGGGCATCCAGGTGCGCGGCCTGCACACCCCCCACGGCCGCCTCGGCTACGCGCTGCGCCGCCGCGACGGACAGCTGCAGCTGGACGTGGCCGGCGACGCAGGGCTGCCGCCGGGCGGGCTGGTGCTGCCCTGGCCATACGCGGGCCATCCCGGACGGACGACGATCGATGGCCGCCCCGCCAAGTGGACCGGTGGCGAGCTGCGCATCACCCGGCCCGGGGCAGAGGTAAGGATCGAGGTGGCCGGTCCGTAACCGTCGGCAACAAAAAAGCCGGGCATTGCCCGGCTTTCCTGGTGTCGAGGTGAGGCGGCTCAGGCCGCGCGCGCCGCGGCAACAATCCCGGCGGCCTTGGCCGCGCTGGCCTCGACCTTGTCCCACTCGCCGGCCTTGAGCCAGTTCTTCGGCACCATCCACGAGCCGCCCACGCAGACCACGTTCGGCTGGGCCAGGAACTCGGCCGCGGTGTCTTCGGTGATGCCGCCGGTGGGGCAGATCTTCAGCTCGGCCAGCGGGCCGGCCAGGCCCTTGAGCATGGCCAGGCCGCCGACCGCGTTGGCCGGGAACAGCTTGCACACGCGGAAGCCGCGCGCCATCAGCGACAGGAATTCGGTCGGGGTCGCACCGCCGGGCACGGCCGGGATCGGCGCCCTGGCCAGCGCGTCGGCCAGTTCGGCCGGGGTGCCCGGGGTGACCAGGAAATCGGCGCCCAGCTCGATGCACTTCTGCATCTGCTCGACCGTGGTCACCGTGCCCATGCCCACGGCGATGCCGGGCAGTTCCTTCTTGAGCGCCACCAGCGCATCCAGCGCGCAGGGGGTGCGCAGGGTCAGTTCGATCGCGGTCAGTCCGCCCTTGAGCAGCGCGGCGGAAAGCTTGCGCGCCTCGTCGACGCTGTCGGCGGTGACCACCGGCAGGATGCCGGCCTGGCTCAGCAGCTGTTCGGCCTTGGCCTGGGTCTGGTCGATGCTCATGGAATCGGTGGCTCCGTAAGTGCGGGGTCGCGGCCACGGGCCGCGCGTGCATGGGGTGGGCCGCCGCGGGCGCGGCGGCGGTAGCTCAGTTGTCCTTCTCGGCGTGCGGCGCCAGCGCCGCCTCGGCCGTGCTGCCCAGTTCGTACTCGGCGTCGTAGTCCCAGGCGCTGCCGTCGTGCGCCGGCGGGCCACAGGAGATCGAGGTTGCGCCCTGGTCGGCCGGACCGACGTTGGCGCGGTTGTAGGCGAACAGGTTGCGGCCCAGGTCGTGCGCCGCGCGGCTGGTGTTGGGTGCCACCTCGCGGGCGTTCCACTCGGCCGCGTCGACCAGTACTTCGAGCACGCCGGCCTCGCTGTCCAGGCGCACGATGTCGCCGTCGCGGATCTTGCCGATCGGGCCCCCGCGCGCCGCTTCCGGGGTGACGTGGATCGCCGCCGGGATCTTGCCTGATGCGCCGGACAGGCGGCCGTCGGTGACCAGCGCCACCTTGCGGCCCTGGTTCTGCAGCATGCCCAGCAGCGGCGCCAGCGAGTGCAGCTCGGGCATGCCATTGGCGCGCGGGCCCTGGTAGGTGACCACCGCGACGAAGTCGTGCGGCAGCACGCCGGCGGCGTGCAGCTTGTTGAGCTTCTGCGGGGCGTCGACCACCACCGCCTGTGCCTCGACGCAGCGGTGCTCCGGCTTGACCGCCGACAGCTTGATCAGGGCGCGGCCGATGTTGCCGCGGAGCAGGCGCAGGCCACCCTGGCTCTCGAACGGCGCGGCCACGGTGCGCACCACGCTCTCGTCGCCGGAGGCCGCCGCCGCGGGGGCCGAGCCCAGCACGCCGTTCTCCAGGCGCGGCTCGCGGGTGTAGGCGCGCATGCCTTCCGGCACCACGGTCTGCAGGTCGTGCATCAGGCCCGCGTCCAGCAGCTCGCGGAACACGAACGGCACGCCGCCGGCGGCCTGGAAGCGGTTCACGTCGGCCTCGCCATTGGGGTACACGCGCGCCAGCAGCGGCACCACCTGCGAGATCTGGTCCATGTCGTCCCAGGTCAGGACGATGCCGGCGGCGCGGGCCACGGCGATCCAGTGGATGGTGTGGTTGGTCGAGCCGCCGGTGGCCATCAGCGCGACGATGGCGTTGACGATGGCGCGCTCGTCGATCAGCCGGCCCAGGGGACGGTAGTCATCGCCCAGCGCGGTCATCTGCAGCACCCGGCGCACGGCTTCCTCGTCCAGCGCCTTGCGCAGCGGCGTGCCCGGGTTGATGAACGAGCTGCCCGGCAGCTGCACGCCCATGGCCTCCAGCAGCACCTGGTTGGAGTTGGCCGTGCCGTAGAAAGTGCAGGTGCCCGGGGAGTGGTAGGACTGAGCCTCCACCTCCAGCAGTTCCTCGCGGGTGGCCTCGCCGGCGGCGTAGCGCTCGCGCACCTCGGCCTTCTTCTTGTTGGGGATGCCCGAGGGCATCGGGCCGGCCGGCACGAACAGCGCCGGCAGGTGGCCGAAGGCCAGGGCGCCGATCAGCAGGCCCGGCACGATCTTGTCGCAGATGCCCAGGTACAGGGCCGCGTCGAAGGCGTCGTGGCTCAGGCCGATGGCGGTGGCCTGGGCGATCACGTCGCGCGAGAACAGCGACAGCTCCATGCCGCCGCGGCCCTGGGTGACGCCGTCGCACATCGCCGGCACCCCGCCGGCCACCTGCGCGGTGGCACCCAGCTCGCGGGCCAGGGCGCGGATCCGCTCCGGGTAGTGCTCGTACGGCTGGTGCGCCGAGAGCATGTCGTTGTAGGCGGTGATGATGCCCAGGTTGGGCGTCGCCGAGCCGCGCAGGCGGGCCTTGTCGTGCTCGCCGCAGGCGGCGAACACGTGGGCCAGGTTGGCGCAGCTGAGCGGGGTGCGGTTGGGGCCGTTGCGCACCGCCTCGTCGATGCCGGCCAGGTAGGCGGCGCGCGAGGGGGCGCTGCGCTTGCGGATGCGCTCGGTGACGGCTTCGATCTTCGGATGCAGGCTCATGTCGTACCAGGAAGTGGCGGAGCTGGCGCCGTCGCCGGCGCGGGCTGCAGGGACGGGGCGGCGGGCCCGGGGCGTGTCGCCCCGGTATCAGAGAGGTGCGGGCGGCGGGCCTCGCATCAAGGACACCAGTGTACGCGCAGTGGGCTGGCGCTCAGGCCCAGCACCGCGCGGATCGGCATTTCGCGCACGTCGTCGCCGGCCAGGGCACGCTCCAGCACCTCGCGTTTGGCCTCGCCGCGCAGCAGCAGCAGGTGCCGGCGGCAGCGGGCCAGGCCGGCGCGGGTGAGGGTGATGCGCGTGGTCCACTCGGCCGCGACCGGGCAGCCGGTGGCGTCGAGCACGGCGTAGTCGGCCTGCGCGGCCAGCGCCGCGTCCAGGTCCACCGAACCGGGGAACAGCGAGGCGGTGTGGCCGTCGTTGCCCATGCCCAGCACCGCCACGCATGGATCCTGCGCGTTGGCCGATTCGCGGTTGGCGGCTTCCACGCATTCGGCGGCCGACAGCCCCTCGCGTACCAGCGGCTCGAAATGCAGGCCGGGCGCGCGCTCCAGCAGGCTCTCGCGGATCAGCCTGGTGTTGCTGGCCGGATGGTCGGCGGGCACGAAGCGGTCGTCGACCAGGCCGACGCTCACCTTCGACCAGTCCAGCGGCGCCTGCGCCAGCCGGGTGTAGGCCGGCGCCGGGGTGGTGCCGCCGGAGAGCAGGGCGCGGGCACGGCCACGGGTGGCCAGGTCGGCGGCCAGCGCGGCCTGGAGGTCGGCGGCGATCGCCTCGCCCCAGGCGTCCACGCCGGCGTGTTCGAGCCATTCGATGCGCGGATCGGCGATCACGCCAGGCCCTCCCGGCGGACCATGTCCACCGCGTAGGCGGCCGCGCCGAGCAGGCCGGCATGCGGATGCAGCACCGCCAGCGAGGGCACGCGGGCCATGGTCGGCGAGAACCGGCCCTTGTATTCGAAGCGCTGGCGGAAGCCGGAATGGCGCAGCGAGTCCAGCATCTTCGGCACCAGGCCGCCGGTGAGGAACACGCCGTCCCAGGCGCCCAGGGTCAGCACCAGGTCGCCGGAAATGGCGCCGAACACCGCGCAGAACACGTCCACCGCGCGCATGCACAGCGGGTCGCCGGCGGCGGCGCGGGCAGTGACGTCCTTGGGCTCGAGCAGGCCCGGGTCGACCCCGGCGATCTCGCACAGGGCGCGGTGGATGTTGACCAGGCCGGGGCCGCAGATCAGGCGCTCGTTGGAGACGCGGCCGAACTGCGCCGACAGGATTTCCAGGATGCGGATCTCCTCCGGCGTGCCCGGCGGGAAGCTGACGTGGCCGCCCTCGGTCTCCAGCGGGTAGCAGCGGCCGTCGCGCACCACCAGCCCGCCCACGCCCAGGCCGGTGCCCGGGCCGAGCACGGCGTAGGTGCGCGGCTCGCCCAGCGGCGCCGGGGTCCAGGACACGCCGCCGATCGGCACCACGTCCTCGGCCCGGTACAGGCTGATGGCCATGGCCTGGGCGGCGAAGTCGTTGATCAGGTAGACCTGCTCGAAGCCCAGCATCTCGCGGGTGCGCGGGCGCGAAATCACCCACGGATGGTTGGTGATGCGCGCCTCGTCGCCGTCAACCCGGCCGGCGACGGCGAACACGCCGCGGTGGGCGCTGGCCTGGGCCTGGTCGAGGTAGTGGCGCGCGGCCTCGGCCAGCGACGGGAACTGGGCCACCGCGAACTCGCGCACGCTGTCCTCCAGCAGCGGGACCGGGGCGCCTGGGTCGGCCAGGGCGAAACGCGCGTTGGTGCCGCCGATGTCGGCGATCAGGAACAGTTCGGCCATGGTCAGCGGGCGTCGCGTGCCGGACGCGCGACGGCGTCGAAGCTTTCAGGCAGGAACACGGCCGCGTCCTCCGGACCCCAGCTGCCGGCCGGGTAGGGCTGCAGCGGCGAGTTGTCGGCGCGCCAGGCGTCGACCACGCTGTCGATCCAGGCCCAGGCGGCCTCGACCTCGTCATTGCGCACGAACAGGGCGTGGTTGCCGTGGAAGGCATCCAGGAACAGGCGCTCGTAGGCGATGCGGCGGTTCTGGCCGGTCTCCGAGGACAGCTGCAGTTCCAGCGGATGCAGCTCCAGGGTGCCCCATTCCGGGCCGGCCAGGCTGCTCATCAGGCCCAGCTCGATGTCCTCCTGCGGCTGCAGGCGGAAAGTCAGGCGGTTGGGCACGGCGTTGTTGCGGTCCGGGCGCTCGAACAGCCAGTGGGTGACCGGCTTGAGGGTCACGGTGACCACGGTTGAGCGCTCGGCCATGCGCTTGCCGGTGCACAGGTGGAACGGCACCCCGGCCCAGCGCCAGTTGTCGATGTGCGCGGTGACGCCGACGAAGGTTTCGACATCGCTGTCATCCGGCGGCGCGTAGCCCTGCACCGGCTCACCGTTGATGGTGCCCGCGGTGTAGCGGCCGCGCACGCTGTGGCGGCGCGCCTCGGAGGCGCAGAACGGGCGCAGGGCGCGCAGCACCTTGACCTTTTCGTCGCGGATGCGGTCGGCCTGCAGCGAGGCCGGCGGCTCCATCGCCACCAGGCACAGCAGCTGCAGGATGTGGCTCTGGACCATGTCGCGCAGGGCGCCGGAGCGGGCGTAGTAGGAGTTGCGCCCGTCCACGCCCTCGCTCTCGGACACCAGGATGTGCACCGAGTCGATGTAGTTGCGGTTCCACACCGCCTCCAGCAGGGCGTTGCCGAAGCGCAGCGCCAGCAGGTTCTGCACCGCCGCCTTGCCCAGGTAGTGGTCGATGCGGAAGATCCGGTCCTCGTCGATCAGCTTGCCGATCGTGCCGTTGATCTCGCGCGCCGAGGCCAGGTCGGCGCCGATCGGCTTCTCCAGCATCAGCCGGCTGGGCGCGGCGAACGCGCCGCCCAGGGCCAGGCCCTCGCAGGTGCTGATGTACAGGCCCGGCGGGATCGACAGATAGCTCACGCACGGGCGGTCGGTCATGTCGCGCACCGCCTCGGCCACCGAGGCCGGGGTGCGCATGTCCACCGAACGGTAGTCCACGCGCTGCAGGAACGCCTCCACCAGGTCCGGCGAGGGCGTGTAGTGGCCCAGGTTGGCGAAGCGCTCGCGCAGGATCGCGCGGAACTTCTCCGTGTCGTGCGGCGACAGCGCCATCGCGCGCACGCGGAAGCCCTCCGGCAGGAGGCCGTCGCCCATCAGGCGCAGGAGCGAGGGGAACAGGTAGCGCTGTGCCAGGTCGCCGGTGGCGCCGAACAGCAACAGGGTGTCATGCATCCGGTGGGCTTCCGTGGGGTGGGGCATTGGTTCGGTGGATTCTCTTCGGATCGCACCCGCCGGGCAGCGGGTGGAAGGTGGCAGGTGACCGCAGGTAATGCGTGAAACTTCCGAAATATGGCCGCCCCCTTGGGCAATGTCCAGTGGGCGGGAAAGTGTCCACGGAAACGGTTCGTCGCATGCTGCTGCGTATGTTGCGGCGGCACCCGCTGGCCCGGCCGCGAGGACGCGGCATGGGAACCCGCCACGTCGCCTGCACCGCCGGCCGTGACATCATCGCGGCCTCGGTCCGCGCCCGGCGCGGGCTGGTTGAATACGTATGCGGAGATGCCGATGGCGGACGTCCAGCTGGAACAGGTGCGCAAGGTCTACGGCAACGGCCACGTGGCCGTGCACGAGGCCTCGTTCACGATCGGCGATGGCGAGCTGGTGGTGCTGGTCGGGCCTTCGGGCTGCGGCAAGTCCACCCTGCTGCGCATGATCGCCGGGCTGGAGGAAATCACCTCCGGCACCCTGCGCATCGGCGGGCGGGTGGTCAACGACGTGGCGCCGCGCGACCGCGACATCGCCATGGTGTTCCAGAGCTACGCGCTCTATCCGCACATGACCGTGGCCGGGAACCTGGCGTTCGGCCTGAAGCTGCGCGGCGCCACGCGCGCCGAGGTCGAGCGCCGGGTCGCCTCGGCGGCCGGGATGCTGGGCCTGGAAGGCATGCTGGACAAGCGTCCGGCCGAGCTGTCGGGTGGCCAGCGCCAGCGCGTGGCCCTGGGCCGCGCCCTGGTGCGCGAGCCGGCGGTGTTCCTGCTGGACGAGCCGCTGTCGAATCTGGACGCCAAGCTGCGCCACGGCACGCGCACAGAGATCGCGCGCCTGCACCAGCGGCTGGGCGCCACCATGGTCTACGTCACCCACGACCAGGTCGAGGCCATGACCCTGGGCCAGCGCATCGTGGTGCTGGATGGCGGCCGGGTGCAGCAGATCGATACCCCGATGGCGCTGTACGACCGCCCGGCCAACCTGTTCGTGGCCGGCTTCCTCGGCAGTCCGGCGATGAACGTACTGCGCGGCCGCCTGCATGCCGGGGGCGGCCTGCGCCTGGAGATGGCGCAGGGCGCGCCGGTTCCGCTGCCCGGGGTGGAGGTGCCGCCGGCTTGGCTGGAGCAGGAGGTGGTGCTGGGCATCCGCCCCGAACACCTGCTGCCGGTGCGGGCGGGGGCGGGCCTGGAGGCGCGGGTCGAGGTGGTCGAGGCGGTGGGCAGCGAGGCCTACCTGCACCTGGACTTCGGCGGGCAGGCGCTGGTGGCGCGGCTGCCCCCGAGCGACCTGCCGGCGCCCGGCGACCGCGTGCGCCTGCGCCCGGACCCGGCGCGCGTGCATTTCTTCGATCCCCGCGATGGCCGCCGCCTGGTGGCCTAGCGCCGGCCCGCGCGAACTCAGGGGGCGGCGACTTCCGCGAATGGCTCGACCGTGGCCGGTGCCCCCGCGGCCGCCAGCGGCGCGTCCGCCAGTTCCAGCGGCAGCACCGCCAGCGCCAGGCGCGGTGCCTGGCCGGCCGCCGCCACCACGTTGCCGATGGCGCGCCCGTCCTGCGCGACCTCGGCGCCGGCCTCCGCCGCATCGCCCGCACGCAACAGCACCAGCTGGCGCTTGGCCTTGCCCAGGAAATGGGTCCTGGCCACGATTTCCTGGCCCGGATAGCAGCCCTTGCTCACGCTGAAGGCGCGCAGCCGCTCCAGCCCGAGCTGCTGCGGGGTCCACTGCTCGGCCTGGGACGCGGGCAGGCGCGGGATCCCGGCGCGCAGGTCGGCGACGTCCCAGGCGGCGACCGCCTCCGCGTACGCCGGGGCAGGGGAGGTGCCAATCCGCAGCACGCGGCCCGGGGCGATGCCCAGGCGCAGCCCATCGGGGGCGTCCTCGGCGCCTTCCAGTACGCCGGGTGCCGGCTGCGCCGCGCCGAACGCGCCGGCCACGTGCAGGTCCGCGCGCGGCGCCAGCACCACCTTGCGCCGGAACACGAAGCGGCGCAGGGCATCGCCGACCAACGTCGCATTGGCATCCGGCAGCAGCATGCGCAAGCTTCCGTCGCCGGTGCGCAGCAGGGCGAACAGGGCGATTACCCGGCCCTTGGGGTTGAGCCAGGTGCTCCACTGCCAGTGCCCGGTCGCCAGCGCCCGTACGTCGCTGGCGAACTGGGCATGCGCGAAGACCGCCGCGTCGGGGCCTTCCAGGGCGAGGACGGACCACCCGTCCAGCGCGAAAAACTCCCGGAGATTCAAGGGGCTTGGTAGGGGCTGGTTGTCAGGCACGTTAACCCCGGCTTAAAATTTTGCGCTTGCAAAGGACTATCCATGATAGGTCATAGCCCCGTGGTTCCAGAGGACGAAGACGCGCCGGAAGCCGCGCCGTCGCTCGACAAGGACGCCGCGAAGGCGCCGCCGCGCGAGATCGGCGGGCGAGAGGGTCCGGAACCGACCCGCTACGGGGACTGGGAGAAGAACGGACGCTGCATCGATTTCTGATGCGAAGGCAGCGCCCCAGGAGCCACGCGGGCGGTTTGCCCGCACAGCCGAGACTACGAGCCAGCGAATGAGCAGCCGCGAACGCCCCCTGTCACCCCACCTGCAGGTGTACCGCTGGCAGGTCCAGATGGTGACCTCGATCCTCCACCGCGCCACGGGCATCGTCCTGGCCGGCGGCGCCCTGGTCCTTGCCGGTGGCCTGCTGGCGCTGATGCTCGGCCCGGACAGCTGGGCCTGCTTCAGCGACCATGCCGGCGCCTGGTACGGCCAGGTGTTCCTGTTCGGCTGGACCTGGTGCTTTGCCTACCACCTGTGCAACGGCATCCGCCACATCGCCCAGGACTTCGCGCACGGGTTCAGCATCCCGGTGTTCGTGCGCAACAGCTGGCTGTCGATCATCGGCAGCCTGGTGATCACCGCGATCGTGTGGGCTTTTGCGCTGAACGGAGGTGCCGCGTGAGCCGTTACCGTACCCCCCTGAAGAACGTGCGCGGCCTGGGTGCGGCCAAGGCTGGCACCGAGCACTTCGTGCACCAGCGCCTGACCGCCACCGCGCTGGCGTTCCTGTCGCTGTGGTTCGTGTACTTCGTCGTGAGCCTGGCCGGCAGCGACTACCTGGCCGCCACCGAGGCCGTGTCCAAGCCCTGGAACGCGGTGCTGCTGGTCGGCTTCCTGGTCGCCATGTTCTGGCACGCCCAGCTGGGCCTGCAGGTGGTCCTGGAGGACTACGTCCACAATTCCCTGCTGGCCCTGGCGCTCCAGGTCAGCGTGAAGTTCATCGCGGTGCTTGGCGCGATCGTCAGCATCTTCGCCGTGGCCCGCATCGCGCTGGCCGGCTGACCGCGCAAAGGAAACAGACCCGATGTCCGCTTACAAGATCACCGAACACAAGTACGACATGGTCGTCGTCGGCGCCGGTGGCGCCGGCCTGCGCGCCACCTTCGGCCTGGCCCAGAAGGGCCTGCAGACGGTGTGCCTGACCAAGGTCTTCCCGACCCGTTCGCACACCGTCGCCGCCCAGGGCGGCATCTCCGCCGCCCTGGGCAACATGGGCGAGGACGACTGGCGCTACCACTTCTACGACACCATCAAGGGCTCGGACTGGCTGGGCGACCAGGACGCCATCGAATACATGTGCCGCGAGGCGATCCCGGCCATCATCGAGCTGGAGCACTACGGCGTGCCGTTCTCCCGCACCGAGGACGGCAAGATCTACCAGCGCCCGTTCGGCGGCATGACCACCCGCTTCGGCGAGGGCCCGCCGGCGCAGCGTACCTGCGCGGCCGCCGACCGCACCGGCCACGCCATGCTGCACACCCTGTACCAGCAGTCGCTGGCGCACAACGCCCGGTTCATGATCGAGTACTTCGCGCTCGACCTGATCTTCGACAACGAGGGCGTGTGCCGCGGCGTGCTGGCGCTGGACATGGCCGAGGGCACGCTGCACCTGTTCCGCGCCCACGGCGTGGTGCTGGCCACCGGCGGCTACGGCCGCGCCTACTTCAGCGCGACCTCCGCCCACACCTGCACCGGCGACGGCGGCGGCCTGGTGATGCGTGCCGGCCTGCCGATGCAGGACATGGAGTTCGTGCAGTTCCACCCGACCGGCATCTACGGCGCCGGCTGCCTGATCACCGAGGGCGTCCGCGGCGAGGGCGGCATCCTGCGCAACGCCAACGGCGAACGCTTCATGGAGCGCTACGCCCCGCACTACAAGGACCTGGCCTCGCGCGACGTGGTGTCGCGCTCGATGACCATCGAGATCCGCGAGGGCCGCGGCGTCGGCGAGCACAAGGACCACATCCTGCTCGACCTGACCCACCTGGGCCCGGAGGTGATCGACGAGAAGCTGCCGGGCATCGCCGAGAGCGCCCGCATCTTCGCCGGCGTCGACGTGCACAAGGAGCCGATCCCGGTCATCCCGACCGTGCACTACAACATGGGCGGCATCCCGACCAACTACCACGGCGAAGTGGTGCGCAAGGTCGGCGACGACCCGGATGCGGTCGTGCCGGGCCTGTACGCGATCGGCGAGGCAGCCTGCGTGTCGGTGCACGGCGCCAACCGCCTGGGCTCCAACTCGCTGCTGGACCTGGTGGTGTTCGGCCGCGCGGTGGCCAACCGCTGCGCCGAGACCATCAAGAAGGGCGCCCCGCACAAGCCGCTGCCGTCCGACGCCTGCGACAAGGCGCTGGCCCACCTGGACAAGCTGCGCCACGCCAACGGCGACACCCCGACCGCGGTCATCCGCGACCGGATGCAGCGCACCATGCAGGCCGACGCCGCGGTGTTCCGCACCAGCAAGACGCTCAAGGAAGGCTGCGAGAAGATGGCGCAGATCTACGACAGCTTCCAGGACGTCCGCGTCTCCGACCGCTCGCTTGTCTGGAACTCCGACCTGATCGAAACCTACGAGCTGCACAACCTGCTGCTCAACGCCGTCGCCACCATCAACTCGGCCGAGCAGCGCAAGGAAAGCCGCGGCGCCCACGCGCACGAGGACTATCCGGAGCGCGACGACGCCAACTGGCAGAAGCACACCCTGGTCACCGTGGACGCGGAGACCGGCAAGACCAGCTTCGACTACCGTCCGGTGCACATGTACACCCTGACCAAGGATGTGGATGTGGTGCCGCCCAAGCCACGCGTGTACTGAGCCAGGGCCAGAGACAGACCAATGGCAGAGTTTGCACTCCCCAAGAATTCCCGCATCACCAAGGGCAAGCACTATCCCGCGCCGGCCGGCGCGAAGAACGTGCGCACCTTCAAGGTGTATCGCTGGAGCCCGGACGACGGCGCCAACCCGCGCACCGACACCTACGAGATCGATCTCGACAAGTGCGGTCCGATGGTCCTGGACGCGCTGATCAAGATCAAGAACGAGATCGACCCGACCCTGACCTTCCGGCGTTCCTGCCGCGAGGGCATCTGCGGCTCGTGCGCGATGAACATCGACGGCACCAACACGCTGGCGTGCACCCGCGCCATCGCAGACTGCCGCAAGGCCGAGGTGCCGATCTACCCGCTGCCGCACATGAACGTGGTCAAGGACCTGGTCCCGGACCTGACCCACTTCTACGCGCAGTACGCCTCGATCAAGCCCTGGATCCGCACCCAGACGCCGCCGCCGCCGGACCGCGAGCGCCTGCAGTCGCCTGAGGACCGCAAGAAGCTGGACGGCCTGTACGAGTGCATCCTGTGCGCCTGCTGCTCGACCAGCTGCCCGAGCTACTGGTGGAACGGCGAGCGCTACCTGGGCCCGGCGATCCTGCTGCAGGCCTACCGCTGGATCGTGGACTCGCGCGACGAGGACACCGGTGCGCGCCTGGACGACCTCGAGGACCCGTTCAAGCTGTACCGTTGCCACACCATCATGAACTGCGCGCGGACCTGCCCGAAGGGCCTGAACCCGGCCCTGGCGATCGCGGAGATCAAGAAGCTGATGATGGCCCGCCGCGCCTGACCTGGCGGTCTGCGCAGCCATGGAAAGCCCGGCCCCACGGCCGGGCTTTTTCTTTGCGCCGTTCCAGCGGCGGCGCGGCTCCGTCGAAGGGCCCTCCTGCGTGAACAATCCCGCCTTGGCCCGGTGCCTTGCAGGCGTACCGGCGTCCCGCGGGAGTCCCGAGGCGTCGACGCCTGCGTGCAGGGGGCAGGCGCAGGCATGGCCCCGAGCCTGGAAGCGCCCGGTCCAGGTAGCAGCTCTCCCGTTCCGGCCATCGCGTCGTGGGACGCGCCGCTCCGGCATCTGTCCTTCACTGGCAGGCGAGGGCGGATGTTTCATTCCCGATGACCATGATTGCGCTCCCATGCCCGGTACCGGGACTGCAAGATGCCCGGCATAAGCTGCAGGTGCATCGCGACGCTTCTTCCGCCTTTGCGTCTGGCGCCCTCGGGAGGGCCAGGCCGCAGCAGGACCCGCCCAGTGAGACCAGTGCCCGCAGGCATGCGGGCACCAACGCTGCCGCGTGCGGGGGAGACGCCGGCCTGCGCCTTGCCGGCCGGCGTTGAAGGCGTGGCAGAAGTGGCTGCAGGCCGTGCCTGTGATGAACGGGCGATGCAGCATGAAAAAATTTTCGCGAAAGGCCTTCCCAAAAATTTTCGATAGGCGCACAATGCGCGCCCTCCCGACGACACCACGGTGTTGCCGGGGGGTCCGGGAGAACGGAGTGGCTTCAACACGAAGTGCTTGCGGATTTCTGGAAGTCGCCTATACTGGGCGGCTCGCTCACCAAGGACGCTTCGGCGGGTTGGTGAGGGGTTTGGAAAACGACCTCTTCACGAGGTGTTGACGAAACCCAAACGGGC
>NZ_KI783312.1:73265-285253 GCF_000510725.1 Pseudoxanthomonas sp. J31 | reverse complement strand
TTCTTCACCCGCGAGGTGCCGTGGCGGCCGATGTAGCGCGCGACCTCGCCACCGCCGGTGGAGAAGCCGACCAGGGTGGCGTCGCGCAGGTCCAGGGCCTCGATCACCGCGGCCAGGTCGTCGGCGTAGTGGTCCATGTCGTTGCCGTCCCACGGCTGGCTGGAACGGCCGTGGCCGCGGCGGTCATGGGCGACGACGCGGAAGCCGTGGTCGGCNAGGAACAGCATCTGCGCTTCCCAGCTNTCCGAACTCAGCGGCCAGCCGTGGCTGAAGGTGACGACCGGGCCGTCCTTCGGGCCCCAGTCCTTGTAGTAAAGGCGCACGCCGTCGGCGGTGACGACGTGGCTGCCCTCCACGGTCGCCTGGGGCGCGGGCACCGTGGCGGGGGTGGCGGCCTGGGCCGGGAGCGCGGCGTGGACGGCCAGGGCCAGCAGGCCGGCGGCAATCGGGCGGGTAATGGCATTCATGATCGTTCTCTCCTCTTCGGGGGATGGGGGGGTACCGCTGGGAGTAATGTGGATCCGCGGCTGCTACGATCGGCCGCGTAAAGTCCGGAAAATTTGACTGGGAGTACGAGATGGGCGACCGACTCGCCGTCCTGCTGGAGCGCTTCCCGGTAAGCGCACAGGTCTTCCACGCCGGCGCGCTGTGCGGCATCAACACCCTCGACGCCATTGACGGCATGGGCCAGCTGCACCTGATCCGGCGCGGTCCGCTGGACGTCAGCCATGGCGGCAGCACCGTGCAGGTCAGCGAGCCGAGCCTGCTGCTGTACCCGCGGCCGCTGCCGCACCGCTTTTCCAGCGATCCCCAGCGCGGCGCCGACATGGCCTGCGCCAACCTGCGCTTCGAGGGCGGCGCCGGCAATCCGCTGGTGGCGGCGCTGCCGTCCTTCGTGTGCCTGCCGCTGCAGTCGCTGCCGGGCGCGGGTCCGGTGCTGGACCTGCTGTTCGAGGAGGCGTTCGACCAGCGCTGCGGCCGCCAGGCCATGGTCGACCGCCTGTTCGAGGTGGTGATGATCCAGCTGTTGCGGCACCTGATGGAGCAGGGCGAGGTGCGCGGCGGGCTGCTGGCCGGCCTGGCGCACGCGCGCCTGCGCCATGCCCTGGTGGCGATGCACGAGGCGCCGGCGCGGGAATGGACCCTGGAGGAACTGGCCGCGGTGGCCGGCATGTCGCGCAGCGTGTTCGCCGAGACCTTCCGCGAAACGGTGGGGCTGACCCCGGGGCAGTACCTGCAGGGCTGGCGCGTGCGCCTGGCGCAGCAGGCGCTGCGCCGCGGGCGGCCGCTGAAGGTGGTCGCCTCGGAGGTCGGCTACGCCAGCGAGGCGGCGCTGTCGCGCGCGTTCAAGTCGCACGCCGGGGTCTCGCCCCGGGCGTGGAAGCGGCAGCAGGAGGTCGCGGCCTGATGCCGCCGGCCGCGACCGGGCCCCGCGAGCGGGTGCTGCTGGTGCACGGCCTCTGGAACTCGCCGTGGTGGCTGTTGCCGCTGGCACTGCGCCTGCGCCGGCTCGGCTTCGAGGTGGAGGACTTCGGCTATCCCAGCATCGTCGGCGGGCCGGAGCCGGCGATCGCCAACCTGGTCGAACGCCTGCGCGCCGGGCCGCCTTGCCATCTGGCCGGGCACAGCCTCGGTGGGCTGGTCGCGCTGGAGGCCCTGCGCCGGGCACCGGACCTGCCGGTGCGGCGCGTGGTCTGCCTGGGCTCGCCGCTGTGCGGCAGCGCCACCGCACGCCTGCTTGCCGCGCACCGGCGCCTGGCCTGGCTGCTGGGACGCAGCGCGCCGCTGCTGCTGTGCGGCTGCCAGCCCTGGTCCGGGCGGGCCGAACTGGGGGTGATCGCCGGCGAGGTGCCGCGCGGGGTGGGGCGCCTGCTGGCCGCGGTGGGGACTGATTCGGACGGCACCGTGGCCCTGGCCGAGACCCGCCTGCCCGGCGCCAGCGCCTACTGCCGGGTGCGCGCCAGCCATACCGGGCTGGTGTTCTCGGCCGAGGCCGCGCGGCAGGTGGCGGCGTTCCTGCGCGCTGGCGCGTTCCTGCCGCCGGCGCGCGCCGGCGGCGGCGCAGGGGAGGGCGGCGGGCCGCTATAATCCACCGCTTCGCAAACGCAGTACGGTACGCCCATGGGTCGTGGTCCCTCGATCGAAGCGCGCAAGAACGCCAGCGATGCCAAGCGCGGCAAGATCTTCACCAAGCTGATCCGCGAGATCAGCGTCGCCGCCCGCGCCGGCGGAGGCGAGCCGGCCAACAACCCGCGCCTGCGCGCGGCGATCGACAAGGCGCTGTCGTCGAACATGTCCAAGGACGTGATCGAGCGCGCGATCAAGAAGGCCACCGGCGAGCTGGAAGGCGTCGAGTACGAGGAAGTGCGCTACGAGGGCTACGCCCCCGGCGGCGTGGCGGTGATCGTCGACTGCCTGACCGACAACCGCGTGCGCACCGTGGCCGACGTGCGCCACGCCTTCTCCAAGTGCGGCGGCAACATGGGCACCGAGGGCTCGGTGGCCTTCATGTTCAAGCGCCTGGGCGTGCTCAGCTACGAGGGCGCCGACGAGGAGAAGGTGACCGAGGCGGCGATCGAGGCCGGTGCCGACGACGTGGTCGTGTACCCGGAGGACGGCGCGATCGACGTGATCACCGCGCCGGAGAACTTCGAGGCGGTGAAGCAGGCGATGGAGGCCGCCGGCCTGGCCCCGGGCTACGCCGAGGTGACGTTCCGCGCTGACAACGACATCGCCGTGTCCGGGGAGACCGCGCAGCAGGTGCAGAGGCTGCTGCACATGCTCGAGGACCTGGACGACGTGCAGAACGTCTATTCCAACGCCGACCTGGGCGAAGCCGGCTGAGCATGCGTCCGGCCCGGGGCGAACAGGCGGCGGGCCGGAAGGCGTGCGCGGTGGGCGCATGAACGCCGCGCGCGCGACCGCCGCCCCGGTGCGCATCCTCGGCATCGATCCGGGTTCGCAGCGTACCGGCGTGGGCATCATTGACGTGGACGGCGGCGGCCGCGTGCGCCACGTCCACCACCAGCCGCTGGTGCTGCTGGGCGAGGGCGGCTTCGCCGAGCGCCTGCGCCGGCTGCTGGACGGCCTGGCCGCGCTGATCGACGAATACCACCCGCAGGAAGTGGCGATCGAGCAGGTGTTCGTGGGCCGCAGCGCCGAATCGGCGCTCAAGCTGGGCCAGGCCCGCGGCGCGGCGATCAGCGCCGTGGTCCTGCGCGACCTGCCGGTAAGCGAGTACGCCGCGCGCGAGGTGAAGCTGGCCGTGGTCGGCACCGGCGCCGCCGACAAGGCCCAAGTCCAGCACATGGTCGCGGCCATGCTCGGCCTGCCCGGCAAGCTGCAGGCCGACGCCGCCGACGCCCTGGCCATCGCCCTGACCCACGCGCATGTACGGGCCACCGCACAGAGGCTGGGCGTCAGCACCAAGCTGGCCTGGAGGAAATAGAGCCGTGATTGGTGATTCGTCATTACCGGACGTGCGTCCGTTGAAAGCCGTGATTCGTGGAAAGCGCGGGCATCTTCCGGCCGTGCCGGCGCTTTCGCCTTTGCTTTCTCGAATCACCAATCACCAATCCCGAATCACGCTCCGTAGGAGCCCCCAATGATTGGAAGACTGCGTGGAACCCTGGTGCTGAAGCAGCCGCCGTGGCTGGTGGTCGACGTCAATGGCGTCGGCTACGAGCTGGAGGCGCCGATGAGCACCTTCTACGACCTGCCCGAGCTGGGCCGGGAAGTCTCGCTGTTCACCCATTACGCGCAGAAGGAGGACAGCGTGGCGCTGTACGGCTTCCTGCGCGAGTCGGAGCGGCGGCTGTTCCGCGACGTGCAGAAGGTCAGTGGCATCGGCGCCAAGATCGCGCTGGCGGTGCTTTCGGGGGTGAGCGTGGAGGAGTTCGCGCGGCTGGTGCAGGCCGGCGACATCACCGCGCTGACCCGGATCCCGGGGATCGGCAAGAAGACCGCCGAGCGCATGGTGGTCGAGCTGCGCGACCGCGCCGCCGACCTGGCCGGCGGCGGCGCCGTGGCCGGGATGACGGCGGTCCCGGGCGATCCGCTGGCCGACGCCGCCACCGCCCTGCAGCAGCTGGGCTACAAGCCGGCCGATGCGCAGCGCATGGCCCGCGACGCCGCCGCGCCCGGCGAGGACGCCGCGGCCATCATCCGCAAGGCCCTGCAGTCGGCCCTGCGCTGAGCGCGCGCTCGCGCCCCGCTCACGCCCGTCCGCGCTAAGGTTCGCCCGCCATGTCCGCAGCGTCATCGCCTTCCCACGCCGGCCACGGGCCCGCCGCCCACGGGCCCGGCGGCTCGCACCTGGCCCTGGTGCTGGGCGCCATCGGCGTGGTCTTCGGCGACATCGGCACCAGCCCGCTGTACACGCTCAAGGAAGCGTTCTCGCCGCACTACGGCCTGTCCAGCGACCACGACACCGTGCTGGGCGTGCTGTCGCTGGCGTTCTGGTCGCTGATGGTGGTGGTCACGCTGAAGTACGTGACCATCATCATGCGCGCCGACAACGACGGCGAGGGCGGCATCATGGCGCTGATGGCCCTGGCCCAGCGCACCCTGCGCAACGGTTCGCGCTCGGCCTACGTGGTCGGCATCCTCGGCATCTTCGGCGCCTCGCTGTTCTTCGGCGATGGCGTGATCACCCCGGCCATCTCCGTGCTCGGCGCGATGGAGGGCCTGGAAGTGGCCGCGCCGGGGCTGCACAACTTCATCGTCCCGCTGACCATCGTGGTGCTGGTGGTGCTGTTCGCCAGCCAGCGCTTCGGCACCGCCAAGGTCGGCAAGGTGTTCGGCCCGGTGACCATGGTCTGGTTCGTGGCCATCGCCGCGATCGGCGCCTGGAACATCATAAAGGCGCCGGAGGTGCTCAAGGCCTTCAATCCGTGGTGGGCGGTGCTGTTCTTCGCCGACCACGGCTGGCACGGCGTGTTCATCCTCGGCGCGGTGGTGCTGGCGGTGACCGGTGGCGAGGCGCTGTACGCGGACATGGGCCACTTCGGCGCGCGCCCGATCCGCCACGGCTGGTACTTCTTCGTCCTGCCCTGCCTGGTGCTCAACTACCTGGGGCAGGGCGCGCTGGTGCTGGAGCACCCGGAGCTGGTGCGCAACCCGTTCTACGAGTCGGTGCCGGGCTGGGCCCTGTACCCGATGATCGTGCTGGCGACGATGGCCGCGGTGATCGCCTCGCAGGCGGTGATCACCGGCGCGTTCTCGATCGGCCGCCAGGCCATGCAGCTGGGCTACATCCCGCGCATGCGCATCAAGCACACCTCCAGCGAGGCGATCGGCCAGATCTACGTGCCCGGCATCAACTGGATGCTGATGGTGATGGTGATCGGCCTGGTGCTGGTGTTCCGCAGTTCCTCCAACCTGGCCGTGGCCTACGGCATCTCGGTCTCGGCCACGATGCTGATCGACACCCTGCTGCTGGCGCTGGTGGCGCGCGCGCTGTGGCCTGCCGGGCGGCGCTGGATCCTGGCGCTGTGCGTGGCGTTCTTCTTCATCGACGTGGCCTTCGTGGTCGCCAACGGCGCCAAGCTGCTGCAGGGCGCCTGGTTCCCGGTGGTGCTGGGCCTGGTGCTGTTCACCCTGATGCGCACCTGGCGCCGCGGCCGCGCGCTGCTGCGCGAGGAGATCCGCAAGGACGGCATCCGGGTGGACACCTTCCTGCCCGGACTGATGCTGGCGCCGCCGGTGCGGGTGCCGGGCACGGCGATCTTCCTCACCGCCGATCCCGGGCTGGTGCCGCACGCGCTGCTGCACAACCTCAAGCACAACAAGGTGCTGCACGAGCGCAACGTGTTCCTGACCGTGGAGACCCTGCCGGTGCCGTACGCGCCGGTGGAGAAGCGGATCCGGGTGGACGCGATCGGCGACGACTTCTACCGGGTGCTGGTCCGCTTCGGCTTCATGGAAACCCCGGACGTGCCGCTGGCGCTGATGCGCGCCTGCGACCGCGACGGCCTGTCCATGGACCCGATGGACACCACCTACTTCGCCAGCCGCGAGAACGTGGTCGCCGGCGCCCGCCGCGGCATGCCGACCTGGCGCGACAAGCTGTTCGCCTTCATGCACCGCAACGCCGCCCCGGCCACCGGCTTCTTCCGCATCCCCGGCAACCGCCTGGTGGAGCTGGGCGCGCAGGTGGAGATCTGAGCCGGCGCGCCGGCGCGGACCGCCCGGGTCTCGGCACGCGCGACCGGCACCGGCCATAATCCCCGCATGAGCGAACACCGCAGCATCCTCGGCGCCGGCGCCACCCGCGAGGACGAGGCCCTTGAGGCCTCGATCCGGCCGCAGCGACTGGACGAATACCTGGGCCAGCAGCCGGTCCGCGAGCAGCTGGGCATCTACATCGAGGCCGCCCGCGCCCGCGGCGAGGCCCTGGACCACGTCCTGATCTTCGGCCCGCCGGGCCTGGGCAAGACCACGCTCAGCCACGTCATCGCCAACGAGCTGGGGGTGAACCTGCGGGTGACCTCCGGCCCGGTGATCGAGAAGGCCGGCGACCTGGCCGCGCTGCTGACCAACCTGCAGCCGCACGACGTGCTGTTCATCGACGAGATCCACCGCATGTCGCCAGTGGTCGAGGAAGTGCTCTATCCGGCGATGGAGGACTTCCAGATCGACATCATGATCGGCGAGGGCCCGGCCGCGCGCTCGATCAAGCTGGACCTGCCGCCGTTCACCCTGATCGGCGCCACCACCCGCGCCGGCCTGCTGACCGCGCCGCTGCGCGACCGCTTCGGCATCGTCCAGCGCCTGGAGTTCTATACGCCCGAGGAGCTGACGAAGATCGTGCGCCGCTCGGCGCGGATCCTGGGCATCGACTGCGAGCCGGAGGGCGCCGGCGAGATCGCGCGCCGCGCCCGCGGCACCCCGCGCATCGCCAACCGCCTGCTGCGCCGCGTGCGCGACTATGCCCAGGTCAAGGCCGGCGGACGCATCGACAAGGAAGTGGCGCAGGCGGCGATGGCCATGCTCAAGGTCGATCCGGAAGGCTTCGACGAGCTGGACCGGCGCCTGCTCAACACCATCATCGGCCACTTCGACGGCGGCCCGGTGGGCGTGGAATCGCTGGCCGCCTCGCTGTCGGAGGAGCGCGGCACCCTGGAGGACGTGATCGAGCCCTACCTGATCCAGCAGGGCTTCCTGGTGCGCACCGCGCGCGGGCGCATGGCCACGCCCAAGGCCTACCGCCACCTCGGGCTGACGGTGCCTGCGCGGGATACCGGCGAGCTGTTCTGACGCTGCGGCGCAAGCCCGTCGCCCGGACACGGGCGCAGGCCGCTTCCGGGACGGGCGCGTGACGCGGTCCGGCGGTGGATCCGCAGCGCGTGGCAATGCGCCGGGCCCGCCAGCGCCCGGGCACTGCCGCCGTGCGGCGCGCCTTGCCTACCCTGGCTACGGACTCTCCCCGGGAAAGGGGGACCTCAGCTTTGCTGCATCCGCTGCGCCGCCATCCGCGCGCAGGTGGCGACCGCGGCTTCCAGGCTGGAGGGATCGGCCAGGCCCTTGCCGGCCAGGTCCAGGGCGGTGCCGTGGTCGACGGCCACGCGCGGGTAGGGCAGGCCCAGGGTCAGGTTCACCGCGCGCTCGAAGCCGCTGTACTTGAGCACCGGCAGGCCCTGGTCGTGGTACATGGCCAGTACCGCGTCGAAGCCGCGCAGCTTGCCGGGCAGGAACGCGGTATCGGCCGGCAGCGGGCCGGCCAGGCGCATGCCCGCGGCGCGCAGCGACTCCAGCACCGGGGTGATGACCTCGATCTCCTCGCGCCCGAGGTGGCCGTCCTCGCCGGCGTGGGGGTTGAGTCCCAGCACCGCGATCACCGGCTCGGCGATGCCGAAATCCTCGCGCAGGGCCCGGTGCAGGATGCCGAGCCCCCGCCGCAGCAGGCCGGCGTCGATCGCGTTGGCGACCTCGCGCAGCGGCAGGTGGGTGGTGGCCAGTGCCACCCGCACGATGTCGTTGGCCAGCATCATCACCACCTCGCGGCCGGCATGGCCGGCCAGCAGCTCGGTGGTGCCGGTGTAGGGGATGCCGCCCTCGTTGATGGTCGCCTTCTGTACCGGCCCGGTGACCATGCCGTGGAAGCCGCCGCGCACGCAGCCTTCGGCGGCGCCCAGCAGGGCGTCGACGACGGCGCGGGCATTGCGCGGATCCGGGTGGCCGAACTGCACGGCAACCGCATTGCGGACCGGGTGCAGCGGCAGGTCGCCCGGGCGGCGGGCGACGGCGTCGGCGGGCAGGAGGTTCAGCGGCAGGCCCAGCGCCGCCGCGGCGGCCTGCAGGAGCCCAGGATCGGCGAGGGCGACCAGGCTGCAGTCGCGGCGCGGGGCCTGGGCCACGCGCACGCACAGTTCCGGGCCAACCCCGGCCGGTTCGCCGGGAACCAGCGCCAGCCGGGGCAGTGCCATGGCTCAGTTGGCGACGGGCTCGGCGCGGTCGCCGGCGCGGAACACGACGTACGCCTCGCCCCGCAGCTCCTGCAGGTAGCGCTCGTATTCCTCTTCCAGCTTGCGGCGGCCGATGGTGTCGCGGACCCGGGCGCGGCGGTTCTCGTCGGTCACGTCGGTCTCGCGCTGGGCCAGGCGCTCGATGATGTGCCAGCCGGCATCGGTGCGGAACGGCTGCGAAACCTGGCCATCCTCCAGCGCGGTCACCTGGCTGCCGAATTCCGGGCCGTAGGCATCGGCCGGGAACCAGCCCAGGTCGCCGCCCTGGCCGCGGGTGTTGTTGTCCTCGGAGGCCTCGCGCGCCACTTCCTGGAAGTCGGCGCCGCCGGCGATGCGCGCGCGCAGGGTGTCGATCTTGGCGCGCGCGGTGGCCTCGTCCTGGCGGTCGTTGACCCGCACCAGGATGTGGCGCACGTGGTACTCGGTGACGGTCTGCGCCGGCGCCTCGCTGCTGTCGCGCACCTCCGACAGGCGCAGCAGCTGGAAGCCGCTGGGGCCGCGGATCGGGCCGAGGATCTGGCCCGGCTGCAGGTTCACGATCTGCTGGGCGAAGGCCGTGGGGATCTCGTCCAGCGAGCGCCAGCCCAGGTCGCCGCCTTCCAGCGCGTTGGGGCTGTCCGAATAGCGCACGGCGGCGGCGGCGAAGTCCATCTCGCCCTTGTTGATGACGTTGAGGATGCCCTCGATCTTGCGCTGGCCGGTGGCGATCTGCTCCGGGGTGGCGCCGTCGGGCAGGGCGACCAGGATGTGCGCCAGGCGGTACTGGCGGCTGTTGCTCGCCTCGCGCTCCAGCGCGGCGTCGACCTCGGCCTCGCTGACGTTGATGCGCGAGATGAAGTTCTGGCGCAGGCGCTGGATGGTGATTTCCTCGGCCAGCGAGCGGCGGAACTCCTCGAAGGACAGGCCGTCGGCGGCCAGGCGCTGGCGCAGGCCGTCCAGGGTCAGGCCGTTCTGCTGGGCGATCGCGGCGACGGTCTGGTTCAGCTCCTGCTCGCTGACGCGCACGCCCTGCTGGCGCGCGCGGGCGACCTGCAGCTTGTTCAGCACCAGCCGCTCCAGCACCTGGCGCTCGAGCACCGGGCGCGGCGGCAGCTGGTTCTCGCGGCCGGCGTACTGCGCCAGGATGTTGCGCACCGCCAGGTCCAGCTCGCTCTGCAGGATCACGTCCTCGTCCACGATCGCGGCGATGCGCTCCACCGGCTGCAGCTGCTGCTGGGCCTCCTGGGCCACGCCGGCGACGGGGAGGGACAGCATGGCGGAAGCCGCCAGGAGAATCGCGGAAAGGCGTCGGCTCATGGACTCACGGGATGAGGTTCGGATCGTAGTCGTCCGGATCGGGCGTGGTGTTGCTGGGCGGGACCAGGTACAGGTCGTCGCGGTGGTAGCCGAGAATAGCACGGCGCAGGGTGCGCTCCGTGTCCTGGCCGGCCGAGCCCAGGCCCTTGAGCACGAATTCCACCTGCAGCGCGTTGTCCAGCTCGCCCTCGCGGTTGCGCACGTAGCGGCGGGCGATGGCGCGCACCGCGAAGCAGCAGCTGTCCCACTGCACGCCGGCGATCGCCTCCAGCAGCTTGTCGCTGGAGATGGAGTGGTAGTAGCGGCCGACCAGGCTCCAGGTCGGGTTGATCGGGTACAGGAACGAGAAGTCGGCCTGCTCCAGCAGCCCGCGGCGGTAGCGGTAGCCGAGGTTGACCACGCCGTCGTCCGGCCACAGGTAGCGGGCGCGGACGCTGGCCAGGTCCTCGCGGCGGAACTTCGGGTCCCACTGGTAGGAAGCGCCGAGGTTCCAGCGGTCGTTGATCATGTAGTTGGCGTCGGCCACCCAGGCCGACTTGCCCTGCGCCACCGGGGTCTCGTTCCTGAGCACCACCCGCGAGTCCTGGAAGTAGCGGATCTGGCCGAGGCTCAGCGACAGCTTCTCGCGGCCGTCGGACTGGCGGATCAGGCGCGAACTGAGGGCGATGGTCAGCTGGTTGGCGTCGGTCTGGCGGTCGGCGCCGGAATAGCGGTTGTCGCGGAACAGCTGGCCCCAGCTGAAGGTGAACGGCCGGGTGTCGAACACCGGCAGGTCGTCCTGGTCGCGGTACGGCGCGTACAGGTAGAACAGGCGCGGCTCCAGGGTGTGCAGGAAGCGCTCGCCGTCCCAGCTGGTCTCGCGGTCGAAGTACATGCCGGCGTCGAAGCTGGCGATGGGCAGGCTGCGGGTGGGGTCCTCCGCGCCGCGGAGGCCCTGGTCGGGGTCCAGCAGCACGCCTTCCTCCAGGCGGTAGGAGGTGTAGCGCCAGGCCAGGGTCGGGGTCGCGTACCAGGCCGGGCCGCCCAGGCGCGCGGACACGAACGGCTTCAGGTCCAGGCGCTCGCCGCCGCTGATCCGCGAGTCCGGGTGCGCGAAGTGCACCGCCTCGGCGTACATGCCCGCGTCGATCCAGCGGCCCAGCGGCTGCTGCCAGGTGCCGTAGATGCGCGGCAGGCGGCTGAAGGGCAGGTCGGCGTCGCGCAGGGTGTAGTCGGTGCGCTGGAAGTGCTCGACCATGGCGCCGGCGTTCCAGTGCTCGGCGGTGCCGAACACGCCGGCGGTGCTCTGCAGGTAGGACGCGGAGACGCCGGCCAGGCGGCTGGAGAAGTCCTCGACGAAGCGGTCGTCGCTGACCCAGGCGAGGTTGGCGCGCGCCTGCCAGTGGCGGTCGATGTTGTGGTAGCCGCTGAAGCGGAAGCGGCCGCGGTCGCGGTCGCGCAGGTCATCGTCGGGCAGGAAGCCGCCCTCGAGGATGCCGCGGCCGCCTTCGTAGAGGTAGCGGAACTCCGCGTCCAGCATCAGGCCGCGCTTGGTCATGATGCGCGGCGACAGGGTCGCGTCGTAGTTCGGCGCCAGGTTGAGGTAGATCGGCTGGCTGTAGTCGAAGCCGTCGCGGCCGGAATTGCTGACCGACGGGTACAGCAGGCCGGTGCGGCGGCGGTCGTCCACCGGGAACTTGATCCACGGCACGTACAGCACCGGGAAGCGGCCCATGCGCAGCACCGCGTTGCGGGCCACGCCGAAGCCCTCGTCGTTGTCCACGTCGATCCGCTGCGCGCGCAGCTCCCAGGCGCGCTGGTCCGGGTCGCAGGTGCTGTAGGTGGAGTGGTACATCTGCCCCACCGGGCCGCGCATGGCGATCGAGTCGGCGCCGCCGTTGCCGCGCCGGTCCACCAGCTGGTAGCGGATGTTGGTGATGACGTGGCTGTCCTCGTCCTGGTTGCCCTCGGCGCGGTCGGCCACGATGCGGATGCCGGAGTCCTGGTAGCGCACGTTGCCCTCGGCCACGTAGCGCCCGGTCTCGGTGTCGAAGCTCAGCTGGTCGGTGCCCAGGAACTGGTCGCCGCGGACCAGGGCGACGTTGCCCTGGTACTTCGGAGTGGTCTCGGTGCCGCTGAGTTCGTCGCCCTCGATGTCGGTCGGCTGCTCGTTGCGGGTCTGCGCCGCGGCCGGGTCCGGCGGCGGCGCCTCGCTGAACGGCGGCAGCACGTCGCCGACCGGGCACAGGCCCCAGTTGAGCGGCTTCTCGTCGGCCATGGCGGGCAGGGCCAGGGCTATGCCCAGGGCCAACGGCAGCAGGCGCAGGGAGGTTCGCAGGGGGCGTCGCACGAGGGAGGGGGCATCCGGGCCGGAAATCGGCGGTAGCTTGCCGGATGCGGGTGCATGCGGGCAATGAACGGCCGTCCCGCGGCCGGCCCGGGTTCAGCCGCCGAGGGCCTTGACATGGGCCACGCAGCACTCGGCCAGGGCGTCGAGGTTGTAGCCGCCCTCCAGCATCGACACCAGCCGGCCCTGGGCATGGCGCAGGGCGATGCCCAGCAGCTCGGTGCTCAGCCAGGCGAAGTCGTCCGCGTCCAGCATCAGGTCCGCCAGCGGGTCGGCCAGGTGCGCGTCGAAGCCGGCGGAGACCAGCAGCAGCTGCGGGCGGAAGTCGTCCAGCATCGGCAGCAGGTGGTCGGCCCAGGTGTTGCGGAAGCGGAAGCCGCCGCTGCCGGGCGGCAGCAGCACGTTGTGCAGGTTGCCGACCCCGCGCTCGCGGTTGTGGCCGGTGTGCGGGTACAGCCCGGACTGGTGGGTGCTGAAGTAGGCCACCGCCGGGTCTTCGCGGAAGATCGCCTGGGTGCCATTGCCGTGGTGCACGTCGAAATCGACGATGGCGATCCGCTCCAGGCCGTGGCGGTCGCGGGCGTAGGCCGCGGCCACGGCGATGTTGTTGAGCAGGCAGAAGCCCATCGGGGTGTCGGCGGTGGCGTGGTGGCCGGGCGGGCGCACCGCGCAGAACGCGACCCGCTCCGGGCCGGCCATCGCCGCGTCCACCGCGGCGATCCCGGCGCCGGCGGCGTGCACGGCCGCGCGCGCCGAGCCGGGCGAGACCACGGTCTCGGCATCGATGTGCTGGATCCCGGACACCACCGGCGCCAGCACCTGGTCGACCATCTCCGCCGCATGCACCCGGCATAGGTCGCCGCGCGCCGCCGCCGGGGCCTCGCGCCAGTCCAGGCCAGGGCAGTGGTGCTGCAGGGCCTCGATCACCACCTGCAGGCGGGCGGGCTGTTCCGGATGGTCCGGGCCGGTGTCGTGGGCCAGGCAGGCGGGATGGGTCCAGGCGAGCATGGGCCCACGCTACCGCGCGCCGCGGGCCGGCGCCATAGAACCTGTGGAGGGGTCAGGCCCCGGGATGGCGCCGCTCATGGCGCCACAGCACCTCGCCCTCGCCGGCGGCGCGCGCCAGCACCCGGGCCAGCACGAACAGCAGGTCGGACAGGCGGTTGAGGTAGCGCAGGGCCTCGCCGCGGACCGCCTCGGCGCGGGACAGCGCAACCGCCTCGCGCTCGGCGCGGCGGACGATGGTGCGGGCCAGGTGGCAGCGCGCCGCGGCCTCGCCGCCGGCCGGGAGGATGAAGTCCTTCAGCGGCGGCAGGGCCTCGTTGTAGCGGTCCAGGGCCTGCTCCAGGCCGGCCACGTCGGACTCGGCGATGGCGGCGTGGCCGGGGATGCACAGCTCGCCGCCGAGGTCGAACAGCTGGTGCTGGACCGTGGTCAGCAGCTGGCGCACGTCGTCCGGCACGTCCGGCGCGGCCAGGACCACGCCAATCGCGGAATTGGCCTCGTCCACGGTGCCGTAGGCGGCGACCCGCAGCGAGTCCTTGCCGGTGCGGCTGCCGTCACCCAGCCCGGTGCTGCCGTCGTCGCCGGTACGGGTGTAGATCTTCGACAGCCGGTTGCCCATGGCGCCTCAGCCGGCGGCCTGGCTGCGGTCCAGGCGCAGCGCCGGGGCGATGCGCTCGGCCGCCACCTGCAGCGCGGCGGCGATGGCGGTGTAGGTGGCGGCGGTGCCCACGTAACCGGGCAGCCAGTCCATGAAGTTCTTCCACCAGCCGGCCACGGTCGGCTCGGCGACCACGCCGCTGTACCAGTAGAAGGTGCCCTGGGCGACCAGCTGGCAGGCGACCACGGCGACCAGGAAGGCGCCGAGCAGGCGCCCGGCCTGGGCCAGGCTGGCCCCGTCGTAGCGGCGGCGCAGCCAGCTGCCGCCGGCCCACAGCGCGCCGTAGGCCGGGATCAGGCCCCAGTAGGCGGCCGAGACGCAGTAGTGGTCCCAGAACGAGGCGGCCTGGCGCGAGATCACCATCCAGTCCACGCCCATGGCCAGCGCCATCAGCACCGGGAAGACCCAGCGTCCCCAGCCGCGCAGGGCGAAGCCGGCCACGAAGAACACCGCCCAGCTGGCGTCCGGCGGCGAGAAGTGGTCGAACACGTGGGCGCGCGAGGCGGCCATCAGCAGGGCCAGGACGGACAGGACGAAGAGGCGTTGGCTGGTGGCGGTCATTGCACGGGGCCTGGTGGATAACGTGGCCGGCATTCTAGCCGAGGGCGTGGCGCCGCGTCGGCCGCCGCCGCGGCGCATGCACGGCGCCGCGTATCATGTGCCGATGATCCGAACGCATGATGTCGTGATCGTCGGTGGCGGCCTGGTCGGCGCCAGCCTGGCGATCGCCCTGGACGGGCTGGCGCTGGACGTGGCCCTGGTCGAGGCCACCCCGGCCGGCGAACTGCCGGCCGTGTTCGACCAGCGCAACCTGAGCCTGGCCCAGGCCTCGGTCAACGCGCTGCAGGCGCTGGGCGTGCTGTCCAGCCTGCAGGCGCCGGCCGGCCCGATCCGCCGCATCCACGTCAGCCGCGCCGGCGACTTCGGCCGGGTGCAGCTGGACGCGGCCGACTACGGACGCGAGGCCTTCGGGCAGGTGGTGGTGGCGCGCGACTTCGGCCAGGCGCTGGAGGCGCGGCTGTCCCGGGTCCAGGGCCTGGTGCGCTACCGCCCGGCGCGCTTCGCCGGTCTGGAGGAGGCCGGCGACGGCGTCCGCGGCCTGCGCCTGGAAACCGGCGAAGGCCCGCTGTCGCTGCGCACCCGCCTGCTGGTGGCGGCCGACGGCACCGGCAGCGCGGTGCGCGCGGCGCTGGGGATCGGCGTGCGCCGCCACGACTATGGCCAGACCCTGTTCGTGGCGCGCGTGCGCGGCGAGCGCCCGGCCGACGGCACCGCCTGGGAGCGTTTCACCGACAGCGGTCCCACCGCGCTGTTGCCGCGCGGCGACCGCGCCTTCGGCGTGGTCCACGGCGTGCCCTCCGCGCAGGCCGCGGAAGTGGCCGCGCTGGACGAGGCCGGCTGGCTGGCGCGGATCCAGTCCGCGTTTGGCTGGCGCGCCGGCCGCTTCCTCGCCGCCGGCGAGCGCAGCGCCTACCCGATCGCGCAGGTGCTGGCCGCCAGCCTGGTGGCGCCGCGCGCGGTGCTGCTGGGCAATGCCGCCCAGACCATCCACCCGGTGGGTGCGCAGGGCTTCAACCTGGGTCTGCGCGATGCCCTGACCCTGGCCGAGCTGCTGCGTGCTGCGCCGGCCGATCCGGGCGCCGAGGCGCTGCTGGCGCGCCATGCCGAACGCCGCCGCGAGGACCGCGAACGCACCCTGGCGTTCTCCGACGGGCTGGCGCGGCTGACCTCCAACCCCTCGCCGCTGCTGCGCCCGCTGCGTAGCCTGGGCCTGCTGGCCGCCGACCGCGCCGCCTGGCTGCAGGCCTGGCTGGTCGGCGGGGCCATGGGCTTCCGCGGCGACGTGCCGGAGCTGTGCCGATGAGCCGCGTGCGCCTGGACGTGGTGGTCGCCGGCGGCGGCGTGGTCGGTGCGGCCTGCGCCCTGGCCCTGGCGCGTGCCGGGCTGGAGGTGGCCCTGGTCGAGCCGCGCCCGGCGCCGCGCTGGTCGCGCGAACAGCCGGACCTGCGCGTGTACGCACTGGCGCCGGACAACGCCGCGCTGCTGCAGCGCCTGGGCGTGTGGCCGCAGGTGCTGGACGCGCGTGCCCAGCCCTACCGCCGCATGCGGGTATGGGACGCGGCCGGCGGCAACGAGCTGGTGTTCGATGCCGCCTCGATGGGCCGCCCGGAGCTGGGCTGGATCGTGGAAAACGACCTGCTGGCCGACCGCCTGTGGGCGGCCCTGGCCATTGCCGGCGTGCGTTGCCACACCCCGGCGCGGGTGGAGGCGATGGAGCAGGACCCGGCCGGCGTGCGCCTGCGCCTGGACGACGGCACCCGGCTGGAGTCGCGCCTGGCGGTGGCCGCCGATGGCGCCGCGTCGGCGCTGCGGCGCCTGGCCGGGCTGGAGGTCGACGCCCACGACTACGGCCAGCGCGGCGTGGTCGCCTACATCAGGACGGAGCAGTCGCACCAGGCCACCGCCTGGCAGCGCTTCCTGCCCACCGGCCCGCTGGCGCTGCTGCCGTTCACCGATGGCCTGGCGTCGATCGTGTGGAGCCTGCCGGATGCCGAGGCGGCGCGCGTGCTGGAACTGGACGAAGAGCGGTTCGCGATCGAGCTGGGTGATGCCTCGGCCGCTCGCCTGGGCAAGGTGGAACTGGCGTCGAAGCGCGCCGCCTTCCCGCTGCGCCGCCAGCTGGTGCGGCAACAGGTTGCCGGGCGCGTGCTGGTGCTGGGCGACGCGGCGCACGTGGTGCATCCGCTGGCCGGGCAGGGCGTGAACCTGGGCCTGCGCGACGTGGCGGCGCTGCAGGACGAAGTGGCCGCGGCGCTGCGCCGCGGCGCCGACTGGACCGCGCCACACCGGCTGCAGCGCTGGGAGCGGCGGCGCCTGAGCGACAACACGGTCTCCGCGCACGCGTTCGAGGCGATCAATACCGTGTTCTCCAACGCCCACCCGGTGCCCACCCTGCTGCGCGGGCACCTGCTGGGCCTGGCCGGTCGCCTGCCGCCGCTCAAGCGCGCGCTGTGGCGGCACGCCGCCGGGCTCTAGCTCAGCGGATCCAGCCGGACAGTTCCGCCCGGTCCAGGTGGCCGTCGCCGTTCTCGTCGACCGCGCGGAACTCCGCTTCCAGGGTGGGATTGGCCGCGGCCTCGCGGCGGTCGATGACGCCGTCGCCGTTGGCGTCCATGGCATCGAAGTCGATGCGGTACTCGCCGACCACGCTGTCCGGTTCGTAGGAACGGACGACGACGCGCTCGTCGTTGCCGCGCTCGATCACCACCATGCCGCTCTGCCGCTGCATGGGCGCGGCCGCCGGCGGCGGCGGATCGGGCGGCAGGGGCAGGGTGGCGGCCTGGGCCAGCGCGCCGCCGCTGGCGGCGGCCAACAGCAGCGCGGCGGCGAGGCGGGCAGGGGTCCGGCTCATGCTTGGCTCCTGGGTCCGGTGCGGGGGCCTGAGCCTGGAAGCAGCGCGGTGAAGCGCGGATTAACCGGCTACAGCACGATGCGGCGGCCGCCCTCGCGCGCGGAGGCGTAGACCGCGTCGACCACGCGCATGTCGCGCAGGCCTTCCTCGCCCGGAACCAGCGGCGGCCGGCCCTCGAGGATCGCCAGCGCGTCGTTGTCCATCTGCAGCGCCTGCTGGTGCGGCACGCCGCCGTCATCGAACAGCTGGCCGTCGCTGGTGCGGCCGGCCAGGCCGTTGTAGGTCTGGAACGGCTCCAGCTGGTACCAGCCGCGCTCGCAGTCGGCGCGCAGGAGGTTCATGTTGCGGCCGAAGCTGGTCGAGCACTCCGCCACCAGGCCATCGGCGAACTCCAGGGTGAAATGCGTGGTCTCGTCCACGCCCTCGAACAGGTGCGGGCGCGTGGTCCCGCTGCGCGCGCTCACCGCCACCGGCTCCTGGCCGGTGATGTAGCGCGCGCCCTGCAGCGAGTACACGCCCATGTCGTACATCGCGCCGCCGCCGTGCTGCGGCAGCAGGCGCCACGGCTTGTTGGCCGGGTCGACGTCGTCGTAGGCGTGGAAGCCGGCGTCGGCGCGCACCTTGAGGATGCGCCCGTACGGCTTCTCCTTCGCCATCGCGCGCAGGCGCAGGGTGCTGGGCTGGTGCTGCAGGCGGTAGCCGATGGCCAGCTGCACGCCGGCGGCGCGGCAGGCATCGATCATCTCCTGGGCCTCGGCGGCGTCCATCGCCATCGGCTTCTCGCACCACACGTGCTTGCCGGCGGCGGCCGCGCGCAGGGCCAGCGGCTTGTGCAGGTCGTTGGGAGTGACGATGTAGACCGCCTGGATGTCCGGGTTGCCGGCGATGCGGTCGAAGTCGTCGTAGCTGTAGACGTTGCGGTCGGGAATGCCGTACTTGCGCTGCCATTCCGGGATCTTGTCCGGCGAGCCGGTGACGATGCCGGCGAGGTGGCAGTTGCGGGTCAGCTGCAGCCCTGGGGCAAGCAGGTTGGTGGCGTAGTAGCCCAGCCCGACCAGGGCCACGCCGATCGAATCCGGGCGGCGGCCGGCGTGGGTGCCGCGGGCCGCGCCGGCGACCGGGCGCGGCGCGGCCGAGGCGGGCAGGGCGGCGCCGATGCCGGCGCCGGCCATGGCGGCCAGCAGGTGGCGGCGGGTCAGTCCGGTGTCGAGCATGGTCCCTCCATATAGATGGTGTGCGTCGTGCGGATGGTCGCCGGCTGGCGGACGGCACACGATGCCACAGGCCGGGCGGACGCCGCGACGCCGGCGTATGCCGCCGTGCCATCCTTGCGCCTGCCGGCGCGAAGGGGGACGGAGGTTGCAAGCGCATCCCAGCCCCTGCGACCGGCGCCGGCGATACTGCGGCACCGGAGGAGGCCAATCCCATGCAGCAGCTCGAACTCAAAGACCCGGCGGCGTTCGCCTCCGAATTCCTGCGCCAGACGCAGCTGCAGGGCTTCGGCGCGCTCAGCAAGCGCGACCTGGAACTGCTGGTGTTCGTGCTGCTGGAGCGCGACGGCGCGATCGACCGCAACGCCAGCAACCACGCCGCCGCGGCGCAGCTGCGGGTGACCCCGGCCAAGCTGCGCGCGCTGCGCCGCGACGGCTACGCGCGCTGGCGGCAGCTGGTGGCCGAGCCGGCGGACGAAGCCCTGCGCCGCATCCTCGGCCACGTCCTGGGCGAGGCCAACCTGCGCGCCGGCGCCAGCCACGTCAGCGAGCGCAGCCGCAATGAGGGTTTCCTCGCGGTGCGCATCGAGCACCCGGACGACCGCCAGCAGTTCGAGCAGGCCATCCTCGATGCCGGCGGCCTGCCGGTCTACGAGCGCAACCGCGAGGTGCTGGCCGTGCGCTTCGACACCCTGGTGGCCCTGGCCGAGCGCAGCGGCTTCCTGCAGCCGGATACCGAAGTGGTGGTGGCGCGCCTGCGCGCGCTGGCGCCCGCCTCCCAGGAGCTGGCCGAGCTGCTGCGCAAGGACGTGTCCAGCCTGCGCTGGCAGGACGTGCGCAATGCGATCAACAGCCTCGGTGCCAGGGCCGTGGCCGCCAGCGCCGAGGGTGCCCTGCGCGGCGTGCTTAAGCTGGTTTTCCCGTTCCTGCCCTGAGCCGTGCCGCCCCGGGGGGCGGGGCTGGCGCCACGCGCAATGCTTGAGTTGCGGAGTGGCAGCCCGGCTTTGCGGAGATTTGTGTTGCGACGCAGCAGTATGTCCGTCGCTGTCGTTTGCGCCGGACGCTTACGTCCGACCGGTATGCAAGTAATGCTTGCATTTCCGTACCTGCGCGGACGGAAATTCCGTGTACACGTTTCCATTCCGCAATGCCTTGATTGGTATGGCACTTTCAAAAGTGCGGTCGCGTATTAAGGCGGAATCGGCCGAACGTGCCAGGAATATTGGCCCGCGGTGTCATGTTCCAGTTGTTTAGTGCGCGTGAATGTTCCCGCCGAAACAGTAAAAAAACTGTTGCGCTGCACTGTGGACACCCTGGAAAACAGCTGTTATCCATTCGCCCCGCGTTAACTGGTACCGCTAACTGCTGCACCTGGAGTTCACAGTTTGCGGCCAGCGCGTGGGAGGCGTGGAACGCGCCTTTCTTCCAGATTCGCCGGTGAGGCGTTCGAGCCGGCACACACCCGGGCAATGCGATCCGGGGGAAAAGCAGGTAACGCCTGCGTCTAAAAGGCGGAAGGAACCACCATTTCGAACCAGAGAGAGGGGAGGTTTAACAGGATGTACACGTATCTCCGATGTCCAGCGCTGTCTATCGGCGTGACTGCGGCCGGGTTCCGGTCGGGCACGCGCCAGCGCACGCCGACGGCTGTCAATTCCCAGTGCTGAGGACCTACTGATGAACCACAAGAAGCTGAAGAAGCTCCGCTCGCGGGCGATGTTCACCATCGTCGGCGGCATGATCGTCATCAATCCCGCGTTCGCGCAGGACTCGCGGGAGGCGACCCAGCTGGACACCGTGACGGTGACCGGCCTGCGCAGCTCCCTCGACCACGCGATGAACATCAAGCGCGACACGCCCGGCGTGGTCGACGCGATCAGCGCCGAGGACATCGGTAAGTTCCCCGACACCAACCTCGCCGAGTCGCTGCAGCGCATCACCGGCATCTCGATCGAGCGCCGCGACGGCGAAGGCGCCCAGGTCACCGCGCGCGGCTTCGGCCCCGGCTACAACCTGGTCACCCTCAACGGCCGCCAGATCCCGGGCGCCGACGGCTTCGGCGGCGGCGGCCTGGAGGTCGGCGGCATCGGTTCCGGTACCCGCGGCTTCAACTTCGCCCAGCTCGCCTCCGAGGCGATCAACGGCGTGACCGTGTACAAGACCGGCCGCGCCTCGCAGCCGTCCGGCGGCATCGGCGCCACGATCGACATCCTGACCGCGCGCCCGTTCAACAACCGTGGCGGCGAAGTGGTCGCCAGCGCCGGCGTCAAGGCGGTGAAGGACGAGTCGCAGACCATCGGCAGCGACATCACCCCCGAGATCTCGGGCATCTTCAGCTACGCCAACCCGGACAAGACCTGGGGCGTGAGCCTGAACGCCAGCTACCAGAAGCGCCACGGCGGTTCGGCCCAGGCCACCGAGAACGGCTGGAACGTGGCCCGCTGGACCGGCACCGACAGCAAGTTCCGTTCCGACGCGGTGATCGAGAACGCGCCGGAGATCGGCCAGCTTTACTCCATGCCGAACGACGTGCGCTACGCGTACCAGAACTTCGAGCGCGAGCGCACCAACGCCCAGGGCGTGCTGCAGTTCGCCCCGACCGACGCGCTGACCTTCACCCTCGACTACACCTACTCGACCAACGAGATCGCGCAGGACCGTGGCGAGCAGACCATGTGGCTGCAGAACAACCTGACCCACGTCACCTTCGACGGTGACAAGAAGGTTGCGACCCCGGTCTACATCCGCGACCTGGCCGGCGGCGGCAAGGACTTCGGCTTCGAGCAGCAGCGCGACGAGCAGAAGTACGAGCTCGACTCGATCGGCCTGAATGTGAAGTGGGACGTCAACGACCGCCTGAGCCTGACCTTCGACGCCCACAACACCAAGGTCAACAGCCGCCCGAACGACCCGGTCACCGGCGGCAGCTCCACCGCGTTCAGCTTCGGCGGCTTCGCGCCCGACCCGAGCACCAACAACTGGACCCAGGAGTACCGCTTCAGCAACGGCCTGCCGGTGATGTGGCGCACGCTGTACCCGACCACCGCCGACGCCCTGGCCAACACCAACGGCGTGGTCAACTCCGACTTTGCGCCGGAGACCCTGGGCAGCCAGATCATGCGCATCTGGTCGACCCGCCAGGACAGCGAGGTCAAGGAAGGCCGCATCGACGGCGAGTTCTCCTTCGACAACGGCCGCTTCCTGTTCGGCGTCAACTCCAGCGACAGCAAGATGCGCCGCCTGAACGTCGACGGCCATGCCCACCTGATGACCCTGGGCGACTGGACCTCGACCGACCGCGGCCAGATCGCGGACATTGCCAACCACCTGCGCAAGTTCAGCATCACCAGGCTGTTCGAGGACTTCAACACCAACGGCGCCGACTCCAACGTGTGGATCGGCAACGCCACCGGCCTGGCGCAGTGGGCCGAGGGCCTGTGCGCCGCGGGCAACGCGCCGGCCGCCTGGAACGCGCAGAACCGCTGCGACGAGATCAAGGCGAGCGTGTACCCGGCGTACGACGCCGACAACCTGGTCCAGGAGAAGACCAAGTCGATCTACATCCAGTGGGAGCAGGACGGCATGCTGGGCGACTTCCCGACCTACATGGTCGCCGGCGTCCGCTACGAGAAGACCGACGTGAAGTCGACCTCGGTCATCCAGGTCCCGTCGGGCATGGCCTGGCTGTCGAACAACGACTTCCAGATCCGCAACTCGCCCGAGGCGATGCCGTTCTCCGAGACGGCCAGCTACAGCTACGTGCTGCCGAACCTGGACTTCAGCATCGACTTCACCGCCGACCTGAAGGGCCGCGCGTCGTTCAGCAAGACCATCGCCCGCGCCCCGTACGGCAACCTGTACGCCGGCCCGAACCCGGGAATCCCGAGCGGCTCGATCCTGTACGGCGAGCAATACCGCGCCACCGGCAACGCGCAGACCCCGAGCCTGCTGCCGCTTGAGTCGGACAACGTCGACATCGGCCTGGAGTGGTACTTCGCCCCGTCCAGCTTCATCGGCGTGACCTACTGGAACAAGCGGGTCAAGAACTTCATCGGCAACACCGTGGTCCGCGAGAACCTGTACGGCCTGGCCGACCCGACCTCGGGCCCGGACGCGCAGGCGGCCAACGCCTTCCTGGGCAGCTCGCAGTGTATTGCCCAGGTGACCGCGGCCGGCAACGACCCGTCCGAGGGCTGCAAGCAGGACTACACCACCCTGTTCGCCGCCACCGCGCTGCTGCGCTACGCCGACCAGACCGGTGGCCTGTCCGCGTACAACGGTTCCAACGCCCAGGTGCTGGAGCTGGAGGCCCTGTACGACGTGATCGGCGACGCCAGCCGCGGCGACCCGCTGTACGAGTTCGACGTCAACCGCCCGGTGAACCAGCGCGGGGCCACGCTGCATGGCTGGGAGATCGGTGGCCAGTACTTCTTCGGCGACACCGGCTTCGGCGTCCTGGCGAACTACACCATCGTCGAAGGCGACGTGGGCGTGGACCGCGCGGCCGACCCGAGCACCGACGTGTTCGCCCTGACCGGCCTGTCCGACACCGCCAACCTCGTGCTGATGTACGAGAAGTACGGCTGGTCGGCGCGCCTGGCCTGGAACTGGCGCGACGAGTACCTGCTGGCCGCCAACCAGAACGGCAACAACCGCAACCCGTACTTCGTCGAGGAGTACGACCAGATCGACCTGAGCGTGAGCTACAAGCTGACCGAGAACCTGTCGGTGTCGGCCGAGGCCATCAACCTCACCGGCGAGGACGTGCGCTGGCACGCCCGTTCCAGCCGCCAGTTCGTGCGCCTGGTCGACCAGTCCCCGCGTTACATGGTGGGCCTGCGCTACACCTTCTGACGTGGGAACGACGTAGCTGTAACCGCTGCAAGGACAGGGACCGTCGCTCCGGCGACGGTCCCTTTTTTTCGCGGCCTGCAGCCGCGCCAAAGTCCGCTTGCGGGCCGTGCGCGGTGCCGATATGGTCAATCGGGGAAGCGCAGCTTCCGGGGAAAGGACCCCCTGCGGTCCGCACCAACCTGCTGGAGCCAAGATGGCCCGTTACGAACTGCTCAACAACGTCGCGCACAGCCACCTGCGCGTGTCCGCGCGCTTCAGTGCCGACTACGGCGATGCCGTCGGCATGGTCGAGGCGTTCCCGACCGAGTTCGCCGAGATGCAGCGCGAATACCCGATCTTCCTGCGCAGGGACCCGGACGGGTCCTGGCACGCGGTGGCGCTGCTGGGCTTCGGCCCGAGCGAGAACCTGTACCTGCGCGACGGCGCCTGGCACGCCAACTACCTGCCGGCGGTGATCGCGCGCGGCCCGTTCCTGATCGGCTTCCAGGAGCAGATGGTCGATGGTCAGCTGCGCAACGAGCCGGTGATCCACGTGGACCTTGACCACCCGCGCCTGCGCGACGGCCACGGCCACCCGGTGTTCGCGCCGCACGGCGGCAACAGCCCGTACCTGGAGAAGGTGATCCGCGTGCTGCACGGCATCCACGTCGGCGTCGAGGGCGCGCGCCGGATGTATCCGGAGCTGGACCGGCTGGGCCTGATCCAGCCGGTGACCCTGGACGTCAGGGTCGACGAAGGGCACCAGTTCAACCTGACCGGGCTGTACGGGATCGACCGCGAGCGCCTGGCGGCGCTGGACGCCGAACAGCTGCATGCACTGCACCGCGAGGGCTGGCTGGAGGGCGTGTACCTGATCCTGGCCTCGCTGAACAACGTGTCGCGCCTGATCGCCGAGAAGCAGCGGCGCCTGCGCGAGGAAGCCGAGGGGAAGGCGGCCTGAGCATGTTCGACCGGCTCGCGAAAGTGCGCGTGCTCGAGGGCTGCACGCCGGAGACGCTGCCGCTGGAACGGCTGCTCGCCGAGGCCACGCCCACCGTGCTGCCGGGGCTGGCGCGCGACTGGAGCCTGGTCAGGGCCGGGCTGGAATCGTCGCAGGCCGCGCGCGAGCTGCTGCGCAGCCACTACAACGGCCGCCCGCTGCAATACAACTGGGGCGAGCCGTCGACGGCGGGACGGCCGTTCTACAACGAGGATTTCACCCGCCTCAACTGCGAGGTGCGGCGCGGCACCCTGGACCAGGTGCTGGACGAGCTGGCCGCCTGCGAGGACGACCCGGCGCCGCCGACCTACTACGTGGCCTCGCTGCTGGTCGACTACTGCCTGCCCAGCCTGCGCGGGCACAACGACCTTGGCCTGGAGCGGCACGGCGTGTCCGCGCCGCCGAGCATCTGGATCGGCAACCGGGTGACCGCGTCCTGCCACTACGACGCGCCCAACAACATCGCCTGCTGCGCGGTGGGCCGGCGCCGCTTCACCCTGTTCCCGCCGGAGCAGGTGCACAACCTCTATCCCGGCCCGTTGCATCCCACGCCGGGCGGGCAGGCGGTGAGCGTGGTCGACTTCGAGGCCCCGGACCTGGAGCGTTACCCGCGCTTCGCCGAGGCGATCAAGGCCGGGCAGACGGTGGTGCTGGAGCCGGGCGACGCGATCTTCATCCCCAGCATGTGGTGGCACCACGTGCAGGGCCTGGATCCATTCACCGTGCTGGTCAACTACTGGTGGAGCAGCATGCCGGCCTGGATCCCCACGCCGATGCACGCGCTCAACCTGGCGATGTGGTCGATCCGCGACCGCCCGGAGCAGGAAAAGCGCGCCTGGCGCGAGCTGTTCGAGTACTACGTGTTCGGCCCGGCCGGGCGCGCCGGCGAGCACCTGCCCGAGCAGGCGCGGGGCGAGCTGGCGCCGTTCGACGAAACCTCCGCCCGCCGCATGCGGGCGGCCCTGATCAACAAACTCAACCGCTGACCGCGGCGGGTCGGCGGATCCGGGCGCCACGGGATGGCGCACGCATCCGCCCATCGCGGCCCGGGCGGCCATCGCAATGGAGGGGGACTGTCTTGGACAACAACCGGATCCGCAAGGTGGTGATCGCTGGCGGCGGGACCGCAGGCTGGGTGGCGGCCTGCGCGCTGACCCACCAGTTCCGCGACCTGCTGGAGATCACCCTGGTCGAATCGGAGGAGATCGGTACCGTGGGCGTGGGCGAGTCCACCATCCCCACGATCCGCACCTTCCACCGCCTGCTGCAGATCGACGAGCGCGAGTTCATGAAGGCGGTGGCCGGCAGCTTCAAGCTCGCCATCTCCTTCGAGAACTGGAAGCGGCCTGGCGAACGCTACTTCCACCCGTTCGGCACCACCGGCGTGAACACCTGGTCGTGCGATTTCCACCAGTTCTGGCTCGAGAGCCGCAGGCGCGGCATCCACTCCGACCTGGGCGACTACTGCCTGGAGACGGCGGCCGCGCGCCTGGACCGGTTCGCGCTGTTCGACGCCAACGACAGCGCCCAGCAGTGGTCGATGCGCTGGACCAAGGCCGCCACCCGCCTTGAGCGCTCGGACGTCAGCTATGCCTACCACTTCGACGCGGCGCTGTACGCGGCGTTCATGCGCGCCAAGTGCGAAGGCCGCGGCCTGAAGCGGGTCGAGGGCAAGATCGCCCAGGTCCGGCAGGATCCCGGAAGCGGCTACGTGCAGGCGCTGGTGCTGGAGGATGGCCAGGTGCTCGAGGGCGACCTGTTCATCGACTGCACCGGCTTCCGCGGCCTGCTGATCGAGCAGACGCTGAAGACCGGCTACGAGGACTGGAACAACTGGCTGCCGTGCAACCGCGCGGTGGCCATGCAGGTGGAGTCGGACGTGCCGCCGGTGCCGTACACCCGGGCGATCGCGCACGAGGCCGGCTGGCGCTGGCACATCGCCTTGCAGCACCGGGTCGGCTGCGGCTGGGTGTTCTCCAGCGAGCACATGTCCGACGACGAGGCCGCGGCCAGGCTGCGCGCCGCCTATCCCGACGACAGGCTGGTGCGCGAGCCGTGGGTGGTGCCGTTCCGCACCGGGCGCCGCCGCCAGGCCTGGAACAAGAACGTGGTCTCGCTGGGCCTGGCCAGCAGCTTCATCGAACCGCTGGAATCCACCAGCATCCACCTGACCCTCAGCGCGGTGACGCGGCTGGTGCAGCTGTTCCCGTTCGAGGGCATCAGCCAGGCGGTGGTGGACCGTTACAACAAGGTCAGCCGCGACGAGCTGGAGCACATCCGCAACTTCATCATCCTGCACTACCACCTCAACCAGCGCGACGAGCCGATGTGGAAGCAGTGCCGCGAGATGCAGCTGCCGCCGGAGCTGGCCGAGCGCATCCAGGTGTTCCGCGACACCGCCTACGCCTGGCAGGGCGAGGACGAGCTGTTCCGCCTGGATTCGTGGACCCACTGCATGCTGGGGCAGGGCGTGGTGCCCAAGGACCACCATCCGCTCACCCGCGGCCTGAGCGACGCGGACATGCAGACCCTGCTGCAGGGCGTGCGCCGCCCGATCGAGCGCGCGGTGCAGGCGATGCCGCAGCACCACGAGTTCCTCAAGCGCTATTGCCCGGCCGACCCGTCGGTGTGGCACAACCGGCGCCGTTCGACCGTGGGCTGAGCCAAGGCATGATCATCGACCTCAGCCCGCAGCTGCGCGTCCAGCGCCTTTCCATCGGCCGCGAAGGCGCGCCGCTGCTGGTCGTGGACCAGCTGGTGGCCGATCCGGAGCGGCTGGTGCGCAAGGCCGCGCGCCTGGACTTCACGCCGCAGGGCGCGTTCTTCCCGGGCATCCGCGCGCGCGCGCCGGCGTCCTACGAAGTGCTGCTGGAGCGCCTGGCGCAGCCGCTGCTGGAGGAGTTCTTCGGGATCGGGCCGGGCCGGCTGCGCGCGACCTCGCATTACTCGCTGATCACCCGGGCGCCGGAGCAGCTGATGTTCCTGCAGCGCATCCCGCACATCGACGCGGTCTCGCGCCAGGGCCTGGCCGCGGTGCACTACCTGTTCCGCGGCAACTGGGGCGGCACCGCGTTCTACCGCCACCGCGCCACCGGCTTCGAGTACGTGGACGAGACCCGGCACGAGGCCTATTACCGCAAGCTGGACGAAGAAGCCCAGGGACCGGACGCGCCCGGCCCGGGTTACATCGGCGAGGACACGCCGATGTTCGAGCGCATCGGCCAGGTCGAGGGCGTGTTCAACCGCCTGGTGATGTACCGGCGCAATTCGCTGCATTCGGCCACGATCGACAACCACAACGTGCCGCCGCCCGATCCGCTCAACGGGCGGCTGTCGATCAATACCTTCATCGACGTGATCCAGTAGTCCCCGCGGCGCACTTGCCCCCCGCCCGCGTTGCTTCGCGGGTGGGGTGGCCGCGTGCGCGCGTGGCCACCGCGACGCGGATGCCCTGCGTTGCGGCCAGCATCGCCGGCGCGCATGGCACTGCGCCGCGACGCTACCCGCGGAGAGTCGTGCTGCGGCGCACAACGAGCGGCATCGCGTCCGCCGAGTCACGGATCGATCGGGAAATCCGCGTGCGTGGCACTGCAAGCAATGATGACGCGCGGCAGCAGCGGCGTGCACACACATGCGTATTCCGCAATGCGCTGATTGCCATGTCGTTTTGAAATGCCGCGGCGCCGGCAGCAAGCGTCCGCATGGCGGGCGCTCGCAAGCATCGCTTGCAGCGCCGAACCGCAGGCTCGTGCTTCCGTGCGGATGCCGCGATAGCAAGTGTCAATAACGCCGCGCCGTGCTTGGACACACTGCAGGACAGCTGTTATCCCTTCGCCCCGCGTTGACAGGCGCCCGCCGCGCAGGTCGATCGAAAGGCACCTGTCAGCGCAGTGGCGCGCGGAAGAATGCGCCCATCCCGATCGCCGACCAGGCAGTCCGTCCCGCAGCTGGCGAGCCAGCACGGCCGGCACGCGCCGTCCGGACCGGAGCCGGAGGTCGAAGGACACCACCCGTTCGCAAGCCCGAGAGATGGAGGTACCAGGATGTACATGCGTTCCCGATGTCCAGCGCTGTCTATCGGCGTAACGGCGGCCACCCCCGGTCCGCACGCGCCAGCGCACGCCGGATAGCCGCCAACCCCCCAGTGCCAAGGACTCCCCCCAATGAACCATAAGCTGAAGAAGTTCCGCTCGCGGGCGATGTTCACCGTCGTCGGCGGCATGATCGTGGTCAACCCGGCGTTCGCGCAGGACGCGCAGGATGCAACCCAGCTCGACGCCGTGCAGGTCACCGGCCTGCGCAGCAGCCTCGACCAGGCGATGAACATCAAGCGAGATTCCGCGGGCATCGTGGACGCGGTCAGCGCCGAGGACATCGGCAAGTTCCCCGACACCAACCTTGCAGAGTCCCTGCAACGCATCACCGGCATCTCGATCGAGCGCCGCGACGGCGAAGGCGCCCAGGTCACCGCGCGCGGCTTCGGCCCGCAGTTCAACATGGTCACCCTCAACGGCCGCCAGGTCCCCGGCGCGGACGCGTTCGGATCGCCCGGGCAGGTGGCAGTGGGCGGCGTGGACGGTGGTACCCGCGCGTTCAACTTCGCGCAGCTGGCGTCGGAGGCGGTCAGCGGCCTGGAGGTCTACAAGACCGGCCAGGCGCATGTTCCCTCCGGCGGCATCGGCGCCACCATCAACATCCTCACCGCGCGTCCGTTCAACAACCGCGGCGGCGAGGTGGTCGCCAGCGCCGGCGTCAAGGGCGTCTACGACAAGTCGCAGCCGTTCGGCACCGACATCACCCCGGAAGTGTCCGGCATCTTCAGCTACGCCAATCCGGACAAGGCCTGGGGCATCAGCCTGAGCGCCAGCCAGCAGAAGCGCCGCGCCGGCTCGACCCAAGCCACCGAGAACGCATGGAACGTGCAGGAATGGACCGGCTCGATGCCCGGCAACCCCGCCGTGGTCAACGCCCCGGAGGTGGGTGAGCTGTACGCGCGGCCGAACGACATCCGCTACGCGTTCTCGGACTTCCAGCGCGAGCGCGTCAACGCGCAGGCCGTGCTGCAGTTCGCGCCCAATGACGACGTCGTGTTCACCCTGGACTACACCCACTCGACCAACGAGATCACCGAAAAGCGCGGCGAGATGGGCATGTGGCTGCAGAACGACGCCTACACGCACGTCGAGTTCGACCGCAGCGGCGCGATCGCCACCCCGGTCTACATCCGCGAGATCTCCACCGCCGGCTCCTCGCCGTTCAAGGACTTCGGCATGGAGCAGCAGCGCAACGCGCAGAAGTACGAGTTCAACCAGATCGGCCTCAACGTCGACTGGCGGGTCAACGACAGCCTGCGCCTGAGCTTCGACGCCCACAACTCCAAGACCGAGAGCAAGCCGAACGACCCGCTGACCGGCGGCGGCGCGCTGTACGTCAGCGTGGCCGGCACCAACAACTGCGTCGGCACCGGTGCACCCAACTGCGGCGGCCACTATGCCCAGGAGTTGCGGTTCAACAACGGCCTGCCGATCGGCACGCGTACCTGGTACCCGACCCTGGCCGACGCCCAGGCCGGCACCAACGGCCAGGTCAACCCGCCCTGGCAGGAGGGCCAGGTCGGCTCCCAGGTCCTGCGCATCAACGCCCAGCGCCAGGAGTCGGAGATCAAGCAGGGCCGCATCGACGGCGAATGGGTGTTCGACGACGGCCGCTTCCAGTTCGGCGTGGACAGCTCCACGGTCACCCTGCGCCAGCAGAACAATTCCGAGAACTTCAACACGCTCGGCAACTGGAGCGTGGACAACGTCGCCAGCGACGTGCAGAACGGGCTGATGGGCCTGCTGACCCCGTACGACGTGGTCGGCATGTTCGACGACTTCAGCGCCCCGGGCGCGTTCCGCAGCGGCTTCCGCGGGAATGCCGGCGGGCTGGCGGAGTGGGCACGGGACGTCTACGGCTCGGACATCGGGCTCAACCCGATCCTCAACACCAACAGCATGGTTGAGGAGAAGACCCACGCGGCGTATTTCCAGGTGGACCTGGAGGGCCAGCTCGCCGGCCGGCCGGTGAACACCCGGCTCGGCCTGCGCTACGAGACCACCGACGTGGAGGCGGTCAACGTGGTGGCCAACCGCGCGGCCATCAACTGGCAGTCCAACAACGACTTCCAGATCAAGGACGGCGCTCCGGGCGACGCGACGGTGTACAGGGACACGAACAGCTACAGCTACATCCTGCCGAACCTGGATTTCTCGATCGACTTCACCGATACCCTGAAGGGCCGCGCCTCCTTCGGCCGCACCATCGCCCGCGCGCCGTTCACCAGCCTGGCCGCCGGCCCCGGCAACGTGAACCGCCCGAATGGCTCGGTGCTGCTGAACGAATCCAGCCGTGGCTCGGCCGACGCACAGAACACCAAGCTGCGGCCGCTGGAGTCCAACAACGTCGACCTGGCCCTGGAGTGGTACTTCGCCGATGCCAGCTACCTGAGCGCGACCTACTGGAACAAGTCGGTCAACAACTTCCTGGGTACCGCGGTCGAGAGGGGCACGATGTACGACCTGACCGACCCGACCTCGGGCCCGGATGCGCTGGCGGCGCTGGCGTTCCTGGACAGCGCGGACTGCGTGGCCCAGGTGCAGGCGGCCGGCGGCAATCCCGACAGCGCCTGCGCGGCCAGCGACACCAACCTGTTCACCGCCCTGGCCATGCTGCGCAACGCCACCGAGACCGGGGGGCTGGCGGCCTACAACGGCAGCCAGGCGCTGGAGATGGAAAGCCGCTACGACATCGAGGGCCTGCCGACCGACCCGCTGTACGAGTTCAACATCAGCCGGCCGGTCAACCAGCACACCGCCAAGCTCAACGGCTGGGAACTGGCCGGCCAGTACTTCTTCGGCGACACCGGCTTCGGCATCTACGCCAACTACACCATCGTCAACGGCGACGTCGGCTTCAACAACGCGTCCATCGCCGAGCAGTTCGCCCTGCTGGGCCTCAGCGACACCGCCAACCTGATGCTGATGTACGAGAAGTACGGGTGGTCGGCCCGCCTGGCGTGGAACTGGCGCGACGAGTACCTGATCCTCAGCAACCAGGACGACGCCTCGCACAACCCGTACTACGTGGAGGAGTACGACCAGATCGACCTGAGCGTCACCTACCAGCTCGACGACCAGTGGGCCTTCAGCCTGGAGGCGATCAACCTGACCGGCGAGGACGTGCGCTGGCACGGCCGTACTGGCAGCCAGATCGTGCGCCTGGTCGACCAGGCACCGCGCTACATGCTGGGCGTGCGCTACAAGTTCTGATCCTGGCGGGTGAGCGCCGGTTTGGCGCGGGGGCCGCTGCGCGGGCAGCGGCCCCCTGCACGGGCGCGGACCGGAGGGCGGGGCGCCCGTGCCGGTTCCGGCGTGGACGAAGGGCAGGAGGGGGAATGGCGCGTTACGAGCTGCTGGACAAACGAGGCCCACCGCGACCTCAGGGTGGCGCTGGGGCACGGCCCGCAGTTCGGTGATGCGGTGGGCGCGGTCCCGGCGTTCCCCACAGAGTTCGCCGAACTGCTGCGGGATTACCCGATCCTGCTCAAGCGCAATGCCGACGACTCCGGGTGGGAGGCGTTCGCCCTGCTCGGATTCGACCGGGACGAGAACCTGTTGCTGCAGGATGGATGCTGGGAAGCGGCCTACCTGCCCGGTTACGTCGCCAAGGGCCCGTTCCTGATCGGGTTCCAGCCGCGGGTCGAGCACGGCCGGGAAATCCTCGAGCCGGTGGTCCACGTCGACCTGGACCACCCGCGGGTGGGCGCGCCGGATGGCGTGCCCGTGTTCCTGCCGCAGGGCGGGCAGAGCCCGTACCTGGAGTACGTCATCCGGGTGCTGCGCGGGATCCACGACGGGGTGCAGGCGGCGTGGCGGATGTACGCCGAGTTCGACCGGCTCGGACTGATCCAGCCGGTGGAGCTGGAACTGCAGTTCGACGCCACCACGTCCGGGCGGCTGACCGGCTTCCACGCGATCGACCGCGCGCGGCTGGCGACGCTGCCGACGCAGAGGTGGCGTCGCTGCACCGCAGCGGCTGGCTGGAGGGCGCCTATCTGATGCTGGCCTCGCTGCACAACGTCGGCCGCCTGGTGGCGCGCAAGCGGGCACGGCTGGCGGCACAGGCGTGACGGAGGCGGCGGGATGCCTGGTGCGCAAGCGCGCGCACCGGACTCCGGCGCGAAGGAGGCCCGGCCATCCCGCGACGGGCCCCGGCTCAGGCCAGCGCGTAGCGCAGCGCGAACAAGCCGGCCACCAGCCACACCGCCGGATGCACCTCGCGCCAGCGGCCGGTACCGGCCTTCAGCACCGCGTAGGCGATGAAGCCGAAGGCCAGGCCGTTGGCGATGGAGTAGGTGAAGGGCATGGCCAGCGCGCACAGCGCCGCCGGCACCGCCTCGGTCAGCTCGCTCCACTCGATCTCCACCAGCTCGCGCAGCATCAGCCCGGCCACGTAAAGCAGCGCCGGCGCGGTGGCGTAGGGGGGCACCATCGCCGCCAGCGGCGAGAACAGCAGTGCCGCCAGGAACAGTGCCGCCACCACCAGGGCGACCAGGCCGGTGCGGCCGCCGACCTGCACGCCGGAGGCGCTCTCGGCGTAGGCGGTGGTGGAACTGGTGCCCAGCAGCGAACCGGCCAGGATCGCGGTGCTGTCGGCCAGCAGTGCACGGCCGAAGCGCTTCTGCCCGTCCGCCAGCTTCAGCAGGCCGGCGCGGCTGGTCACGCCGTACAGGGTGCCGGTGGCGTCGAACACCTCCACCAGCACGAACACCAGCACCACCTGCAGCAGCACCGACCAGCCGGCGCCTTCCTCCCAGTGCAGCAGGCCGGGCAGGTCGAGCTTGAGGAAGGTCGGCTCCAGGCTCGGGGGCAGCGAGACCAGGCCGTTCCATTGCACCAGGCCCATGGCCCATGCGGTGGCGGTGACGGCGAGGATGCCGATGAGGATGGCGCCGCGGACCCGGCGTGCCTCGAGGACGGCGATCAGCAGGAAGCCGCCGAGTGCCAGCAGCGGTTCCGGCTCGGTCATCGGCCCCAGCCGCACCAGGGTGTCGGCGTCGCCGATCACCACGTCGGACTTCTGCAAGGCGATGATCGCCAGGAACAGGCCGATGCCGGCCACGATCGCGCTGCGCAGCGACACCGGGATGCCGTCCACCAGCCAGCGGCGCACCCCGGTCACGGTCAGCAGCAGGAACACGATGCCCGACAGCAGCACCGCCGCCAGCGCCTGCTCCCAGGGCAGGCCGGCGGCGCCGACCACGGTGAAGGCGAAGAACGCGTTCAGGCCCATGCCCGGGGCCATGCCCACCGGGAAATTGGCCGCCAGCGCCATCACCGCCGAACCCAGCGCCGCGGCCAGGCAGGTGGCCACGAACACCGCGCCCGGGTCCATGCCCGTGGTGGCCAGGATCGCCGGGTTGACGAAGACGATGTAGGACATCGTCAGGAAGGTGGTCAGGCCGGCCAGCACCTCGGTGCGCGTGCTGGTGCCGTGCTCGCTCAGCTTGAACAGGCGTTCGGGCAGGGACATGGGCAGGCTCCGGCCTGGCGGGGGCTGGAAAAGGCACCGGCCGCGCGGGGCGGCCGGTGGAAGCTTACTTCAGGGCCTTGAAGCGCAGGCGCTTGGGGCCGGCATCGTCGCCGAGGCGGCGCTTCTTGTCCTCCTCGTACTCGCGGTAGTTGCCCTGGAAGAACTCCACGTGCGAGTCGCCCTCGAAGGCGAGGATGTGGGTGGCGATGCGGTCCAGGAACCAGCGGTCGTGGGAGATCACGAAGGCGTTGCCCGGGAACTCAAGCAGCGCGTCTTCCAGCGCACGCAGGGTCTCGATGTCCAGGTCGTTGGACGGCTCGTCCAGCAGCAGCACGTTGCCGCCCTGCAGCAGGGTCTTGGCCATGTGCAGGCGGCCGCGCTCGCCGCCGGACAGCGAGCCGACCCGCTTCTGCTGGTCCTGGCCCTTGAAGTTGAAGCGGCCGATGTAGGCGCGCGACTGGATCTCCACGCCGTTGATGTTGAGGATGTCCAGCCCGCCGGACACTTCCTCGAACACGGTCTTGTCCGGGTCCAGCGCGTCGCGGCTCTGGTCCACGTAGGCCAGGTTCACGGTCGGGCCGATGATGATCTGGCCCGAATCCGGCTGCTCCTGCCCGGTGATCATCTTGAACAGGGTCGACTTGCCGGCGCCGTTGGGGCCGATGATGCCGACGATCGCGCCCGGCGGCACGATGAAGCTCAGGTCGTCGATCAGCAGGCGGTCGCCGAAGCGCTTGGAGACGTTGCGGAACTCGATGACGTTGTTGCCCAGGCGCTCGCCCGGCGGGATGAAGATCTCGTTGGTCTCGTTGCGCTTCTGGTACTCGACCGACTGCAGCTCCTCCAGGCGGGCCAGGCGCGCCTTGCCCTTGGAGCGGCCGCCCTTGGCGTTCTGGCGCGCCCACTCCAGCTCCTTGGCGATCGCCTTCTGGCGCGCCTTCTCCTGGTTCTCTTCCTGCTTGAGCCGCTCTTCCTTCTGCTGCAGCCACTCGGTGTAGTTGCCCTTCCACGGGATGCCGCGGCCGCGGTCCAGCTCGAGGATCCACTCGGCGGCGTTGTCGAGGAAGTAGCGGTCGTGGGTCACGGCCACCACGGTGCCGGTGTAGCGCTGCAGGAACTGCTCCAGCCACTCCACCGACTCGGCGTCCAGGTGGTTGGTCGGCTCGTCCAGCAGCAGCATGTCCGGCTTCTGCAGCAGCAGGCGGCACAGGGCCACGCGGCGCTTCTCGCCGCCGGACAGGTTGCCGATCTTCGCGTCCCACGGCGGCAGGCGCAGGGCGTCGGCGGCCACTTCCAGCTGCTGCTCCAGGGTGTGGGCGTCGCCGCTGGCGAGGATCGCCTCCAGGCGCTCCTGCTCCTTGGCCAGGGCGTCGAAGTCGGCGCCTTCCTCGGCGTAGGCGGCGTAGACCTCGTCCAGGCGCTTCTGCGCCTGCAGGATCTCGCCCACGCCTTCCTCGACCGCCTCGCGCACGGTGTGCTCCGGATCCAGCTGCGGCTCCTGCGGCAGGTAGCCGACCTTGATCCCCGGCTGCGGGCGGGCCTCGCCCTCGTAATCGGTGTCCACGCCGGCCATGATCCGCAGCACGGTGGACTTGCCGGCGCCGTTGAGGCCCAACAGGCCGATCTTGGCCCCCGGGAAGAAGCTCAGCGAGATGTCCTTGATGATCTGCCGCTTGGGCGGGACCACCTTGCTGACCCGGTTCATGGTGTAGATGTACTGCGAGGACATGGTCTCTCCGTGCGCAATCCGCCTGGCCCGGCGGGCAGGCGGCGTAGGAATCTGGGGAATCGCGAATTATAGCCCGCCGCCGGGGCGCCTGCCGGGCGCCGCCGGCGGCTGGCTGGATCCTGAACGCGCGCGGCGCGGACCCGGCTGGAACCGGTTTCGCGGGGCGATCCGTTCAGGCGGCGTGAGCAAGATGGAGGCGTCACCACAGCGGGAGAGCCGCCCCATGAAGCGCACCCACCTGATCGCCCTGACCGTCGCGGCCGTGCTGGGCCTCGGCGCAGCGGTCCCCCAGGCCGAAGCGGCCGGTGACCGCCACCATGACCGCCATGGCTGGAACCGGGGCCACGACCGAGGCCCGGCGCACCACCGCCGCGACAACCGTTCCCATTACCGCCCCGGGCACCACCACGCGCCGCCGCGGGTCGTGGTCCACCACCGCCCGGCGCCGCCCCCGCCGCCGCGCCACGTCTGGGCCCGCGGCCAGCGCTTCCACGACCACTACCACGGCCCGGTCTACGTGGTGCACGACTACTCCCACTACCACCTGCGCCCGCCGCCGCACGGCCACCACTGGGTGCGCGACGACCACGGCAACATGCTCCTGGTGGCGATCGCCACCGGCATCATCGCCGACCTGATCCTGCACCATTGAGCCATGCCCCCGGAGGGGCGCATGGACCGCCAGCCGGCCACCCTCGGGTGGCCGGTTGCGTTTGCGGCCGCCGCGTCCGCCGCGGTACGGGCGCCGGGGCGGCGGCCGGCATACAATTGGCCGGCCTTTCCCCTTTTTCCTGCCTGCTGGAGCCGCCGATGTACTCGCGTGATGCCCGTATTGCGTCCTACGACCCCGAACTGGCCCAGGCCATCGCCGACGAGGCCCGCCGCCAGGAGGACCATGTCGAGCTGATCGCCAGCGAGAACTACGCCAGCCCGCGCGTGCTGGAGGCCCAGGGCAGCGTGCTGACCAACAAGTACGCCGAGGGCTATCCGCACAAGCGCTACTACGGCGGCTGCGAGTACGTCGACGTGGCCGAGCAGCTGGCCATCGACCGCGCCAGGCAGCTGTTCGGCGCCGACTACGCCAACGTGCAGCCGCACAGCGGCTCGCAGGCCAACCAGGCGGTTTACTTCGCCCTCCTGCAGCCGGGCGACACCATCCTGGGGATGTCGCTGGCCCATGGCGGCCACCTGACCCACGGTGCCAAGGTCAACGCCTCCGGCAAGATCTTCAACGCCATCCAGTACGGCGTGGACGACCAGGGCCTGATCGACTACGACGAGGTCGAGCGCCTGGCCGTGGAGCACAAGCCGAAGATGGTGGTGGCCGGCTTCTCCGCCTATTCGCAGGTGGTCGACTGGGCGCGCTTCCGCGCCATCGCCGACAAGGTCGGCGCCTACCTGTTCGTGGACATGGCCCACGTCGCCGGCCTGGTCGCCGCCGGCGTGTACCCGAACCCGCTGCCGCACGCGCACGTGGTCACCTCGACCACCCACAAGACCCTGCGCGGCCCGCGCGGCGGCATCATCCTGGCCTCCGCCGGGGGCGCGGGCGACAAGTTCGAGGACATCTCCAAGAAGCTGCAGTCGATCGTGTTCCCGGGCATCCAGGGCGGTCCGCTGATGCACGTGATCGCGGCCAAGGCCGTGGCGTTCAAGGAAGCGCTGGAGCCGGAGTTCAAGGCCTACCAGCAGCAGGTGGTGAAGAACGCCCAGGCCATGGCCAACACCCTGATCGCGCGCGGCTACAAGATCGTCTCCGGCGGCACCCAGAACCACCTGATGCTGGTGGACATGATCGGCAAGGACGTGTCCGGCAAGGACGCGGAGGCCGCGCTGGGCCGCGCCCACATCACCGTCAACAAGAACTCGGTGCCCAACGACCCGCGCTCGCCGTTCGTGACCTCGGGCCTGCGCCTGGGCACCCCGGCGGTGACCACCCGCGGCTACACCGAGCAGGATTGCATCGACCTGGCCAACTGGATCGCCGACGTGCTCGACGCGCCGAACGACGACAGCGTGATCGAAGCCGTCAAGGCGAAGGTCACCGAGCAGTGCCGCAAGTACCCGGTCTACGGCTGAACCGCGGCCGGTCCCGGGCGGTCGCCGCCCGGGACCCGGCGATGCCCGTGGCGGCGGCCGCCGCGGCCGGCGCGCCCATGGCCAGCAAGCCGCGCGCGGGCCGCGCCCGCTGAGGAACACCCATGCATTGCCCCTTCTGCCAGCACAACGACACCCGCGTGATCGACTCGCGCGTGTCCGAGGACGGCGCCACCATCCGCCGCCGCCGCGAATGCGAGGCCTGCGGAGAGCGCTTCTCCACCCTGGAAACGGTCGAGCTGAAGCTGCCGTCGATCATCAAGAGCGACGGCCGCCGCGAGCAGTTCGACGCCAAGAAGCTGCGCCAGGGCTTCGACCGCGCGCTGCAGAAGCGCCCGGTGGCCGAGGAGCAGGTCGAGGCCGCGGTGCGCGCCGTGGTGCATGCGGTGCGCATGAGCGGCGAGCGCGAGCTGCCGTCGCGGCGCATCGGCGAATTCGTGATGGACGAGCTGCGCAAGCTCGACCACGTGGCCTACGTGCGCTTCGCCTCGGTGTACCGAAGCTTCCAGGACGTGGCCGATTTCCGCGAGGAGATCGAGAAGCTGGAGCGCGGGCTGCCGTCGAGCGAGCAGCTGCCGTTGCTGGAAGCGGCGGGCGTGGTCCCGCCGGGCCACGGGCGCGTCGCCGAGCGGGCGAAGAAGCGCTGAGCACGCCGGTGCGCATCGACTGGCTCAGCGCGCATCCAGGGCATGCCGCCGGGCTGGCGGCGGCCCACGTGCAGGCCTTCGGCGCGCTGCTGCCGGACTGGACGGTGGAGGAGGCGCTGGTCGAGCTGCGTTCGCACGACCGCGCCGCGACCATCCCCTCGACCCTGGTCGCCCTGGACGAGGCTGGCGACTGGTTGGGCTCGGTGAGCCTGCTGGCCGAGGACCATCCGGACATCCCGCAGTATTCGCCCTGGCTGGCCAGCCTGTACGTGCGCCCGGAGGCGCGTGCCCGTGGCGTCGGCCGCGCGCTGGTGGCGCGCGCCGTGGCCGAGGCCGGCGCGCTCGGTACGCCGGTCCTGTACCTGTACTGCAGGCCCGACGTCGCCGGCTGGTACCGCACGCTGGGCTGGCGCGACCACGACCTGCTGCGGCTGGGCCCCCTGGAGGTGCATGTGCTTGCGATCGACTGCGGGAACCACCGATGAGCGATGTCTTCGACGCCTTCGACCACGCCTGCATGGCGCGCGCACTGCGGTTGGCCGAGCGCGGGCTGTACACCGCGCGGCCGAACCCGGTGGTCGGCTGCGTGATCGCACAGGGCGGGGAAATCGTCGGCGAGGGCTGGCATCCGCGTGCCGGCGAACCACACGCGGAGGTGTTCGCGCTGCGCGAGGCCGGCGAGCACGCGCGCGGCGGCACCGCCTACGTGACCCTGGAACCCTGCGCCCACCATGGCCGCACGCCGCCGTGTGCCGAGGCCCTGGTCGCCGCCGGCGTGGCACGGGTGGTGGCGGCCATGCGCGATCCGTTCCCGCGGGTCGATGGCGCCGGTTTCGCCCGGTTGCAGGCCGCCGGCATCGCGGTGGCATCCGGGCTGCTGGAGCGGCAGGCGCGCGAACTCAACCTCGGCTTCCTGTCGCGCTTCACCCGTGGTCGGCCATGGGTGCGCGTGAAGCTTGCCGCCAGCCTCGACGGACGCACCGCGATGGCCAGCGGCGAGTCCAAGTGGATCACCGGCGAGGCCGCGCGCGCGGACGTGCAGCGCTGGCGGGCGCGCAGCGGCGCGATCCTGACCGGCGCCGACACCGTGCTGGCCGACGACCCGGCGCTGACCGTGCGCCTGGGCGACGACACCGCGTTCCAGCCGCCGCTGCGGGTGGTGCTCGACAGCCGCCTGCGCAGCCTGGCCATGCCCAGGGTGCGCGACGGCTCGGCGCCCACGCTTTACCTGCACGGCCCGGACGCGGTGCCGCCGCCGGGCCTGGACGCGGAGTTCGCCGCGGTGCCGCTGCGTGATGGCCGCCAGGACCTGGAGGCCGCGCTGCGGCTGCTGGCGGCGCGCGACATCAACGAGGTCCAGGTCGAGGCAGGCCCGGCCCTGTGCGGGGCGCTGCTGCGCGCCGGCCTGGTCGACGAGCTGCTGCTGTACCAGGCACCGCTGCTCCTGGGCGATACCGCGCGGCCGCTGTTCGCGGGGCTGGGGATCGAGGCCATGGCCCAGCGCCTGCGCCTGCAACTGGTCGAGTCGGTGATGGTGGGCGAGGACCGCCGCCTGCTGCTGCGCCCGGCCCGGGACTGAGCGCGCCGCGGCGCTGCGTCCCGCCGTTGCCGCGGGGCCTGGCGGGCAGGGTGGTAGAATCCCGCCGCCGGCCTGGCCGGCAGCCAGTACAGAACCAAACGTCTTCAGGGCGGGGTGGAATTCCCCACCGGCGGTAGGCGCCGTTCCCGGCAACGGGACAGGCGCGAGCCCGCGAGCGCCTCCGGCCATCCGGAGGGTCAGCAGATCCGGTCCAATGCCGGAGCCGACGGTTGTGGCGCGCAGGTCGCGCCCTAGAGTCCGGATGAGAGAAGACGCCGCGCCCGGCCGCAAGGACCGGGTGTGCGTGCTTTTTGCCCCTGGACGTTTTTCGCCATCGAACGCGGGAGACGCTCCATGCTGCAACCGACCACCCTCCTCCATGCCGCGCCGGCGCGCGCGCGTCGCCACGGAGGAGTGCACTGATGTTCACCGGGATCATCGAGGGCGTGGGCCGCCTGGCCGCGCGCGAGCCGCGCGGCGGCGACGTCCGCTTCAGCTTCGCCACCGGCACCCTGCCGTGGCTCGGCTCCGGCGGCGGCGACGTGCGCCTGGGCGAGAGCATCGCGGTCAACGGCGTGTGCCTGACCGTGGTCGCGTTCGACGCGCAGGGCTTCCAGGCCGACGCTTCCACCGAAACACTGTCCCTGACCACCCTGGGCGAGCTGCCCGTGGGCGCGGCGCTGAACCTGGAGCGGGCCATGCGCCCGTCCGACCGCCTGGGCGGGCACCTGGTCAGCGGCCACGTCGACGGCATCGGGCGGGTGGTGTCGGTGCACGAGGACGCGCGCGCCCAGCGCTGGCGCTTCGCCGCGCCCGCGCCCCTGCTGAGGTACGTCGCGAAGAAGGGTTCGATCTGCGTCGACGGCGTCAGCCTGACCGTCAACGAGGTCGACGGCGAGGGCTTCGAGGTGGCGCTGATCCCGCACACCGTGGCCCATACCCGCTTCGCCGAAACGCGGGTGGGCGAGGCGGTGAACCTGGAGATCGACCTGGTGGCGCGCTACGTCGAGCGCCTGCTGGGCGCGCGCGGGGAGCCGGCATGAACTTCGCCACGATCCCCGAGCTGCTGGAGGAGATCCGCGCCGGGCGCATGGTGGTCATCGTCGACGACGAGGACCGCGAGAACGAGGGCGACCTGATCATGGCCGCCGAGCTGGTGCGCCCGGCCGACATCAACTTCATGGTCACCCATGCCCGCGGCCTGGTGTGCCTGTCGCTGACCCGCGAGCGCTGCGCGCAGCTGGGCCTGGCGCCGATGGTCCAGCGCAACACCGCGCAGTTCCATACCAACTTCACGGTCAGCATCGAGGCGGCCGAGGGCGTGACCACCGGCATCTCCGCCTACGACCGCGCCCACACCATCCGCACCGCGGTGCGCCCGGACGCCAAGCCCTCGGACCTGAGCCAGCCGGGCCACGTGTTCCCGCTGATCGCCCAGCCCGGCGGCGTGCTCACCCGCGCCGGCCACACGGAGGCGGCCAGCGACCTGCCGATGCTGGCCGGGCTGGAGCCGGCCGGCGTGCTGGTGGAGATCATGAACGCCGACGGCACCATGGCCCGGCGCCCGCAGCTGGAGGAGTTCGCGCGCCAGCACGGGCTGAAGATCGGCTCGATCGCCGACCTGATCGCCTGGCGCCTGGCCAACGAGCACACGGTCGAGCGGGTGGACGAGCGCGACATCGACACCGAGTTCGGTCCGTTCCGCCTGGTCACCTACCGCGACCGCATCGCCCACGAACTGCACTTCGCCCTGGTCCGCGGCACGCCGGACCGCCACACCCCGACCCTGGTGCGCGTGCAGGTGGAGAACCCGCTGGCCGACCTGCTGCACTGGCGGCGCGAGGACTTCGGCGTGGCCGGCACCGACGCCCTGCGCGCGATCGCCGCCGAGGGGCAGGGGGTGATGGTGGTGCTGTCGGCCCCGCGCGATCCCGAGGCCCTGCTGGCGCGGTTGCGCGCCGAGCCGGAGGCCCGCCGCGATCCCAGGGACGTGGGCCAGTGGCGGCGCAACGGCGCCGGCGCCCAGATCCTGGCCGACCTCGGCCTGGGCCGGTTGCGCGTGCTGGGCACCCCGCGCCGCCAGGTGGGCCTGGCCGGCTACGGCCTGGAAGTCGTCGAGTACCTGTCCCCCTAGCGCCAATGCGGCCGCCCGCGGCCCCGGGCGGCCATGTCCGGTAAACTGTGCGACCCCTGAGGATCCCCGAACCATGACCCTGTACGAAGGCGACCTGCGCGTGCCTGCCGGCGCCCACTTCGCGATCCTGGCCAGCCGCTGGAATGCGCGCATCACCGACGCCCTGGTGGCCGGTGCCCGCCGCAGCCTGGCCGACAATGGCGTGCCCGAGGACGCGGTGGATGTGGTCCGCCTGCCCGGCGCCTGGGAACTGCCCATGGCCGCGCGCAAGCTGGCCAACGCCGGCACCCACGCCGCGATCATCGCCCTGGGCTGCGTGGTCCGCGGCGATACCCGCCACTACGAGCACGTCGCCGACCTGTGCGCCGAGGGCCTGATGCGCGTGGCCCTGGACACCGGCGTGCCGGTGCTCAACGGCGTGCTGGCGGTGGAGCGGTTCGAGGATGCCGAGGCCCGCGCCGGCGGCAGCCACGGCAACAAGGGTGAGGAAGCGGCGATGGCCGCGCTGGAAATGGTCAACCTGCTGGAGCGCCTGCCATGAACCGTCCGTTCCGTTCCCGCACCGGCGTCGATCCGGTCCTGCGCGCGCGCGCGCGCCGCCGTGCGCTGCAGGCCATCTATGCCTGGCAGATCTCCGGCGGCAATGCGCAGCAGGTGATTGCCCAGTTCGCCCACGAGCAGGCGCACGAGATCGCCGACCTGGCCTATTTCGAGGACCTGGTCACCGGCGTGCTCGCGCACCGCGCCAGCCTGGACGAGGCCCTGGCCCCGCACCTGGACCGCGGCGTGGAGGAAGTGGACGCGATCGAGCGCGCCGTGCTGCGCCTGGCCGCGTACGAGCTGCTGCACCGCCAGGACGTGCCGTACCGGGTGGTGATCAACGAGGCGATCGAGATCGCCAAGCGCTTCGGTTCCGAGCACGGCCACACCTACGTCAACGGCGTGCTCGACCGCGCCAGCGCGCAGTGGCGCGCGGCCGAAGTGCAGGCCTCGCGCGGCGGCCGCTGAGCCATTCCCGGTGCGCGCCGCCGGCGGCGCGCCCGTCCTGCACGCCGGAGCCGCCATGGCCGAGTTCGACCTGATCGGGCTGATCCGCGAGCGCGCCGCCACGCGCGCCGACGTGCTGCTGGGCATCGGCGACGATGCCGCGCTGCTGCAGCCGCCGCCGGGCCATGCCCTGGTGGTGACTGCCGATACCCTCAACGAGGGCGTGCATTTCCCGGCCGGGACCGCGGCCGCCGATATCGGCTGGAAGGCCCTGGCGGTGAACCTGTCCGACCTGGCCGCGATGGGGGCGAAGCCGGCGTGGTGCACGCTTTCGCTCTCGCTGCCGCGTGCAGACGTCGCGTGGGTCGGGGCCTTTGTCGACGGATTCCTGGACCTGGCCGGTCGCCATGGCATCGCCCTGGTCGGCGGCGACACCACCCGCGGCCCGCTGTCGATCGGCGTGACCGCGATGGGCCTGGTCGAGCAGGGCGCCGCCCTGCGCCGCGACCGCGCGCGGGTGGGGGACGATATCTGGGTCACCGGCACGCCTGGCGAGGCCGCCGGGGCGCTGGTGCTGGGCGGGCATGTCCCGGGACCGGCGCCTGCCGGCGAGGTGGCATCAAGCGCGCGTGCGGCGCTCGATTCGCGCCTGGCGCGGCCCACGCCGCGGGTGGAAGCCGGCCGCGCCCTGCTGGGCCTGGCCCATGCCTGCGTCGATATCTCCGATGGGCTGCTGGCCGACCTGGGCCATGTCTGCGCGCGCAGTGGCGTCGGCGCCGAGGTGCGGCTGGATGCGCTGCCCGCATCGGCCGCGCTGCGCGAAGTTTTCGGCGACGCTTCACGGGTGCTGCAGGCCACCGGCGGCGACGATTACGAGCTTTGCTTCACCGCGCCGGCGAACCTGTGCGAACAGGTCCAGCTGGCGCTGGAGCAGGTGGGCGTCGACGCCAGCCGCATCGGCCGCATCGTCGCCGGCCAGGGCGTGCGCGCGCTGGATGCGCAAGGCCAGCCGTGGCAGCCGCCACGCGCCGGCTACGAGCATTTCGGCTGAGCGGCCTCAGCCGCGTGCATCCACCGCTGCGGCCATGCGCCGCACGGCTTCCTCCAGCAATGGGCGGGGCATGGCGAAGTTGAGCCGCACATGGCCTTCGCCGCCTGCGCCGCATTCGGCGCCATCGGTCAGCGCGACCTGGGCGTGGCGGCGGAAGAACTGCGCCGGTGGCTGGTCCAGGCCCAGCGCGCGGCAGTCCAGCCAGGCCAGGTAGGTGCCCTGCGGGGCGATGTAGCCGACCCGCGGCAGCAGTTGGGCCAGCAGCCGGCCCAGCAGGTCGCGGTTGCCGCGCAGGTAGTCCAGCACCGCCAGCCGCCAGGGATCGCCCTCGCGCCAGGCCGCGGTGTGCGCGACCACGCCCAGGGTGGCGGTGCTGTTGCCGGCGAAGTGGCCGATGCGCCGCCACACCTCCAGGTCGGCAGGGTTGGTGAACACCAGTTGCGCGCATTTCATCCCGGCCAGGTTCCAGGCCTTGGACGCGGAAACAGCGGTGATCGCCTGGCGTGCGGCTTCCCCGCCGAGCGAGGCATAGGGCACGTGCTGCGCGCCGGGATACACCAGTGGCGCATGGATCTCGTCGGCGAACACGCGCGCGTCGTGGCGGGCGACGACCGCGGCGATGCGCTCCAGCTCCTTGCGCGGGTAGACCTTGCCGATCGGGTTGTGCGGATTGCACAGCAGCAGCATGCGCGCGCCGCCGGCCAGCGCGGCCTCCAGCGCGTCCTCGTCCAGCGTCCACTCGTCCCGGCCGCGGTGCATGGGCACCGGCACCACCGGGTTGCCGAGCAGCTCCAGCAGCGGCACGAACGGCATGTAGCACGGCATCGGCAACGCCACCGGCGCGCCCGCCGGCAGGAAGTGGCGCAGCGTGATCTCCAGCGCGGCCAGCACGTCCGGTGCCGCGCGCACCTGCGCAGGCTCCACCTCCCAGCCATGGTGTGCGCGCTGCCACTGCGCGCAGGCTTCGGCCAGGGCGCGCACCGGCGCGGCGGAGAGGTAGCCGAGCTGGCCGGCTTCCACCGCATCGTGTAGCGCCTGGCGGATCGGCGCGGCCACGCCGAAGTCCATTTCCGCGACGAAGGCGCCGATGCAGTCGGGGAAGGCGCGCCACTTCAGGCCGCCGGCCTGGCGCAACTGCCCGATGGTGATGCGGTCGAACTGGCTGGTGTCCACGCGTGCTCCTTGCCGGCCAACGATTGCGGGTGCTGTTTCAGCCGTGCGCCGGAGGCAGCACCTTGCCCGGGTTGAGGATGCCATCCGGATCCAGCGCCGCCTTCACTGCGCGCATCGCCGCCAGGGTGGCCGCGTCGAAGGCGCGGTCCATCCAGTCGCGCTTGGCCACGCCGATGCCGTGCTCGCCCGACAGCGTGCCGCCCAGGGCGATCACCTGCGCGAACAGCGCCTCCAGCGCCGCATGCGCGCGCGCGTCCTCGTCCGGGTCCTCCGGGTGGTACATGATGTTGACGTGCAGGTTGCCGTTGCCGGCATGGCCGAAGGCCACGATCGGCAGCGCATGCTCCGCCGACAGCGCCTCGACCGCGGCGACCAGGTCGGGGATGCGCGACACCGGCACCACCACGTCCTCGTTGATCTTGCCCGGCGCGATGCTGCGCAGCGCCGGGGAGAGCGCGCGCCGCGCGGCCCACAGGCGGTCGCGTGCGGCGCCGTCCATGGCCACGTCCAGCGACAGCAGGCCTTCGCCTCCGGCGGCATCGGCCAGCGCCTGCAATGCAAGCGGCAGGGTGTCCTCGTCGCCGTCGGCCTCGACCAGCAGCATGGCGCCCGCGTCCGGCACGTCCGTGCCGTTGCGGCGGAGCAGGGCGATCGCACTGCGGTCCATGAACTCGAGCATCGCCGGCACCTGCGGCTGGCGCATCAGCCGCGAGACCGCCGCGGCGGCGCCGGCCGCGTCGCGGTAGAACACGCGCAGGCCGGCCTGCGCCTTCGGTCGCGGCAGCAGGCGCAGGGTGGCTTCGACGATCAGGGCCAGGGTGCCTTCGCTGCCGACGATCAGGTGGGTGAGGTCGTAGCCGGTGGCGTCCTTGGTCCAGGGGCCGCCGCAGCGGATGACCTCGCCGGTGCCGGTCACCGCCGCCAGGCCCAGCACGTTGTCGCGGGTGGTGCCGTATTTCACCGCGCGCGGGCCGCCGGCATTGCAGGCGAGGTTGCCGCCGATGGTGCAACGCTCGGCGCTGGAGGGATCCGGCGCCCAGAACAGGCCGTGCGGCTGCAGTGCCTGCTGCAGGTCGCCGTTGAGCACGCCGGGCTGGACCACCGCGCAGCGGTCGTCGGGGCGGATGTCGAGGATCCGGTCCATGCGCGCGAACGAGACCACCACGCCGCCGGCGAACGGCACCGCGCCGGCGGCGGTGCCGGTGCCGGCGCCGCGCGCGACCACCGGCACGCGATGTGCGCGGCAGGCGCGCACGATCGCGGCCACCTGTGCCGTGTCGGCGGGCACCGCAACCGCATCGGGCAGGGCCTGGCGCCGCGAATCATCCTCGCCGTGGGCGCGGCGCGCGGCCTCGTCGGTGCGCCAGCCCTGCGGGCCGAGCAGGGCGGAAAGTTCGGCGTCCAGCGCCGCGGGCAGGGCGGTTGTCATCCCGGGATTGTAGGCCGCAGGCATGGCGGCTCAGGCATCGTCCGCGCGGAACGCATCCTTGAGCCAGCGGATCGAGGGCGCCGCCGGATCGCCGCTGGCCTCGGCCACGTCGAAGCGGCAGGGGCAGTCCGCCAGCCGTGGATGGCCGGCCAGGTACAGCTGCGCGGCGCGGACCAGGCGCCGGCGCTTGCCGGCATCGACCGAGGCCAAGCCGCCACCGAAGGCGGAGCCGGCGCGGTAGCGCACCTCGACGAACACCACGGTGGCGCCGTCGCGCATCACCAGGTCGAGCTCGCCGCCGCGGTAGCCGACATTGCGGTCCAGCGTACGCAGGCCGGCGGCTTCCAGCCGCGTCCGCACCGCGGCCTCCACCTGGGCACCGCGGGCGCGGCGGTCGACCTGTCCGGAGCCCGTCCCTGGGCGCCGCATGGGGCCGGCCTCAGTTCCCCAGCGGGACCGGCTGGCCGCCGCTGAAGGTGGCCCAGGCCGGCTGCCGCACCACGTTGCCGAAGCCATCCAGGCGCAGGTCGCCGGTGGCGCCGCGCAGCTGGCCGTTGGTGCCGGACAGCAGGCTTTCCAGGTAGGCGCTGATGCGCCAGGCGTCGTAGCCGAAGGCGAACAGGCGCGCGGCCGGGCCGCGTGCGGTCGGCAGCATCTCCGCCGCGCGGCTGGCGCCGGGCAGGCCGGTGGTGCCGCGGGTCGCCCAGGCCTCGGTGGGATAGACGATGCCGTCGAGCACCGCGTCCTCCTCGGCGCGACCGGTGCCGGAGGCCAGCTGCGAGGTGCCGACCCGGGTGCGCGCAGCGAACCCGGCCAGCGCCAGCTGCGGCGCCAGCGCCCGCGCCTGCGGGCCGCGCACCGCCAGGAACACGCTGTCCGCGCCGGCGGCCGCGGCCTCGACCAGGGCGGCACCAAGGTCGCCCGGCTGCTCGCCCACCGACAGGGTGGCGGCGATGTGGCCGCCGCGGTCGGCCAGCCGGCTGCGGAAGGCTTCCACCGCGCGCAGCGCGTTCTCGTCGGTGCCCGCCAGCACCAGCACGTTGCGGCGCTCGCGCGCCAGCAGGTAGTCCGCGGCCGCCAGGCCATCGTCCTCCGGCGCCAGCGAGAACATCGCATGGCCCGGCGGCGGCGGCGCGTCGCCGCGGTTCAGCGCCAGGCTCGGGACTTCCAGTGCCTGCCCGCGGAACACCGCGCCGACCTCGTCGCGGCCCAGCGGCCCGACCACGAAGTCGCTGCCCTCGGCCACCGCGCGTGCATAGGCCGCCTGGGCGCCGGCGGGCGTGCCGGCGGTGTCGTAGAACACGACCTCCGGGCGCTGCCGGGTTTCGCCGTAGTAGCCGGCCAGCAGGCCATCGCGCACCGGCGCGGCGGCGGTGGCCAGCGGTCCGCTCAGCGGCAGCAGCACCGCCAGGCGGCGCGGCGGGCGGTAGCCGTCGGCGGCGGCCGGCGGGCGCGAGTCGAAATTCCAGCCCTCGCCCGGATCCAGCGGGCGCGGCAGCGGCAGGCCGCGCTGCACCATGGCCCGGGCGGCAAACTTGTACAGCGGATCGCCGGCCGGCAGCGCGGCGGCGAATGCGCCCAGGCCGGCGTCGTCCAGCGTGCCCAGCAGGCGGTCGATCTGGCGGCGGTTCTCCAGCCGCGCCTCGCCGGCCAGGCCGGCGTCGGCGCGGGCGCGCGCCGCGGCGGCGCCGCGCGCGTCGTTGCCTGCCTCCAGCGCGGCCGCGCGGGCCAGCTGCCAGCGCGGCTGCAGCGCCGCCGGCAGCGTGGCCGGATCGCCGCCGGCCAGCGCGGCGGCGGCCTCGGCCGGGCGTCCGTCCTGGATGGCCAGTTCGGCGCCAAGCAGGGCCAGGCGGCCGCGGCTGGCGCCGGCCACCCTGCGCGCGTCGACCTGGGCCAGCAGGCTGCGCGCGCGCGCCGCGTCGCCGGCCTCGTGCCAGGCGAAGGCGGCATCGGCGAGCAGGGCCTCGCGGCGGGCGCCGCTGGCGGCCTGCGCCTGCGCCTCCAGCCGGGTCGCGGCTTCGCGGGCCTGTCCCTGCTCCAGCAGGGCGAGGGCCGCGGCATGCTCCGGCGCGGAGGTGGTGGCCGGGACGCTGGCGCAACCGGCGGCCAGCAGCGCGGCCAGGCCGGTGGCGAGCAGGCGCGGGCGGAAGGACGGGGACTTCGACGTCGCGGGAATCGGCATATCCATCCGTTGGGCCGGAGGCGGTTCGGAAAGGGCTTAGGATTCTACCTTTCCCCCGCTGCCCGGACCCGTGATGCCCGCCGCCACCCTGCATGTCGTCGCCACGCCCATCGGCAACCTCGGCGATCTTTCGCCGCGGGCGCAGCAGGTGCTGCGCGAGGTGGCGGCGATCTGCGCCGAGGACACCCGCCGCAGCGGCCAGCTGCTGGCGCACTTCGGCATTTCCACGCCGCTGGTCGCGCTGCACGAGCACAACGAGCCGCAGATGGCCGAGCGCCTGGTGGCGCGGCTGCTGGCCGGCGAGTCGCTGGCCCTGGTCAGCGATGCCGGCACGCCGCTGGTCAGCGATCCGGGCTTCCGCCTGGTGCGTGCCGCGCGCGCGGCCGGGGTGAAGGTCAGCCCGGTGCCAGGGCCCTCGGCGCTGATTGCCGCGCTGAGCGTGGCCGGGCTGCCCAGCGACCGCTTCGCCTTCGAGGGCTTCCTGCCGGCCAAGGCCAGCGCCCGCCGCGAGCGCCTGGCGGCGCTGGCCGGGGAGCCGCGCACCCTGGTGTTCTACGAGTCCTCGCACCGGATCGAGGAGTCGCTGGCCGACCTGCGCCAGGCTTTCGGCGAGGAGCGTCCGGCGGTGCTGGCGCGGGAACTGACCAAGCTGTTCGAGACCGTGCTCGACGGCACCCTGGCCGAGCTGCACCGGCGGGTGCAGGACGATCCGGACCAGCGCAAGGGCGAGTTCGTGCTGGTGGTGCAGGGCGTGGGCGAGGATGCCGACGCCAGGCTGGCCGAAGGTCGCCGCGTCCACGCCATCCTGGCCAGGCAGCTGCCGCCATCGACCGCGGCCAAGCTGGCCGCGGAGATCACCGGCGCACCGCGCAAGGCGCTCTACGGCGCCGGCCCCGGGGAGTAAGCCGCGGCTGCGTGCAGGGCTGGAGGAGCGGCCGCAAGTCGCCGGCTCCGGGCGGAGCCGCGGCGCTCCGGAAACGGGTTACCCCGCTGCACGCCCCCCGGCCGGGTACACATATGCATGTACGCCCCTCCTTGCCACCGCTCCGTTCGCCCCAGGCCCCCTTGGTAAGGGGGGCCGCCGCGGCAGCGGCGGGGGATTGGAGGTGAAGATTCGCGGGGCCCGCGCTTTGCTTCAGCAAAGCGTGGGGTATTCGTACGGCGAAGCCGTAGAATACGTCCCCGCGGAGTCGGCCAGACAGTCGCGTCATGCGCAAGCATGCCGAGGAAAGTCCGGGCTCCACAGGGCACGGTGCCAGGTAACGCCTGGGCGGCGCGAGCCGACGGAAAGTGCAACAGAGAGCAGACCGCCGATGGCCCGGAGCCCGCAAGGGCGAAGGGATCAGGCAAGGGTGAAACGGTGCGGTAAGAGCGCACCGCGAGCCTGGCAACAGGCCGGCACGGCAAACCCCACCGGGAGCAAGACCAAATAGGGAGACGATGCCGTGGCCCGCGGTGTCTCCGGGTAGGTTGCTTGAGCGTCGCGGTGACGCGGCGCCTAGAGGAATGACTGTCCACGACAGAACCCGGCTTATCGGCCGGCTCCGCCCCCATCCCGCCCCGCCTCCTGTCCGGGGGCGGGGCCATGTCTGATGCCCCCTACCTTTCCGTCCCCCGGAGCAGGCATCCCATCGCCTGGGATGCCTGCCTTGCGCAATTCGCGCAAATTGCCCGGTTTCCGCACCGGGGCGTATGCCGGCCGGCCATCAGGGCTCCACGCGGCCTTAACAGGTCCCGCAAACCGCCCAATCTCAAAATTTGAGACTAAACAGCGACTTGTGGAAAACCTTTGAACTTGTCTGTGAACATCTTCGCAAGCCATTGACGCGACAGGCGATTTCGCGCTCCACAGCCTGTTGACAACCCTGTTGGCGGTGCTAAGGTGGGCGCCAGTGGGAAAACCGGGAGTTTCGTGGTTTTCCGTGGATAGCCCCAGCAGCCGATGCGGGTAGCGAAGTGTTCCAAGGCGAGACCGCCATCACAGTGGACGACAAGGGACGGGTGGCCATTCCCACGGCCTACCGTGACCTGGTCGCGCGCGAGTGCGGCAACCGCCTGGTGATCACCTACAACCCGTTCGAGGCCGGCTCGCTCTACCTGTACCCGTACAAGGAGTGGGAGCGGGTGCGCGACGAGGTCAACAAGCTGCCCAGCACCCGTGCCGCGCACCGCCAGCTGCAGCTGAAGCTGGTCGGCGCCGCCACCCCGGTGGAGCTGGACGGCAATGGCCGCATTTCCATTCCCGCCAGCCACCGCGCGGCGGTCGGCATCGAGAAGAAGGCGGTACTGCTGGGCATGGGCGACAAGTTCGAACTGTGGAGCGAGCAGGCACACCACGCCCAGATCCAGCGGACCCTGTCCGACGAGGACCTGAGCGAGCACATGCTCGACCTGAGGTTGTGATGGCGGGGGACCGGATGCGGACTGCGCAGCCCGGCCACCCTGCGGACCCGTCGGCGCCGGCGGCACATCTGCCGGTGCTGTTCGCCGAGGTACTGGAGGGCCTGCGCGTGTTGCCCGATGGCCGCTACCTGGACGGCACCTTCGGTCGCGGCGGCCATGCGCGCGGCGTGCTGGAGCGACTCGGTCCGGGAGGCCGCCTGCTGCTGATGGACAAGGATCCCGAAGCGATCGCGGTGGCCGAGGCCGGCTTCGGTGGCGATCCGCGCGTGTCGATCCGCCGCGGCAGCTTCGCCGGCATGGCGCAGTGGGACGAGGCGCGCGAGCTGGACGGCATCCTGCTGGACCTGGGCGTGTCCTCGCCGCAGCTGGACGTGGCCGAGCGCGGCTTTTCCTTCGGCAAGGACGGCCCGCTGGACATGCGCATGGACCCCGACTCGGGCGAGAGTGCTGCCGAGTGGCTGGCGCGCGCCGACGAGCGCGAGATCGCCGAGGTCCTGTGGACCTATGGCGAGGAGAAGCAGAGCCGCCGCATCGCCCGTGCGATCGTGGCCGCGCGCGCGCAGGAGCCGATCACCCGCACCGCGCAGCTGGCGAACCTGATCGCCGGCGTGGTGCCGCGCGGCAAGGACAGGAGCCACCCGGCGACCCGCAGCTTCCAGGCCATCCGCATCCACATCAACCGCGAGCTGGCCGACCTGGAGGCCGGGCTGGATGCGGCCCTGGCCGCGCTGCGCCCGGGCGGGCGGCTGGCGGTGATCAGCTTCCACTCGCTGGAAGACCGCATGGTCAAGCAGTTCATCGCCCGCCATGCCAAGGCCCCGCCGGCCAACCGCCGGCTGCCGGAGGCGCAGGCGTTCGTGCCGGCGCTGGCCGCCCTGGGCGGCGCGATCCGCGCCGGCGAGGAAGAGCTGCAGGTGAACGTGCGCGCGCGCAGCGCGGTGCTGCGCGTGGCCGAGAAGCTGGACGGGCAGGGGAGGCGCGCGGCATGACCCGCTTCCTGGTCGCCATCCTGCTGCTGGCCACGGTCGCCACCGGCATCGCCGTGGTCTACGAGCGCTACCGCCACCGCCAGCTGTTCGTCGAGCTGACCCGGCTGGAGCGGCAGCGCGACGAGCTCAACATCGAATTCGGCCGCCTGCAGCTGGAGCAGGCGACCTGGGCCCAGGCCAACCGCATCGACCAGGTCGCGCGCGAGCGCCTGGGCATGAAGTTCCCCGAGGCCGAGGACATCGTGGTGGTGCGCCCATGAGCGAGCGCCGCCCGGTCCGCAACCGCAACCGCGCCCCGTTCAACCTGCGGGGCCGGATGCTGCTGGTCGGCGTCGCCCTGGGCCTGTGCTCGGTGGCGCTGGTCGGCCGTGCGGCCTGGGTGCAGCTGGTGGACGCGGAGTTCTACCAGCGCCAGGGCGAGGCGCGCTTCGTGCGCGAGATCCCGATCCCGACCTCGCGCGGCATGATCACCGACCGCAACGGCGAGCCGCTGGCGGTGTCCACCCCGGTGGAGTCGATCTGGGCCAACCCGCAGGAGCTGCTGCGCTACCCCGAGCGCCTGCCGGAGCTGGCCAAGGCCCTGGACGTGCCGCTGGACCAGCTGACCACGCGCCTGTCGCAGCGCGCGGACAAGGAGTTCGTCTACCTCAAGCGCCGGATCAACCCGGACCAGGCCAAGGCGATCCTCGCCCACAACATCCCGGGCGTGGCCTCGCAGCGCGAGTTCCGCCGCTTCTACCCGCAGGGCGAGGCGATGGCCCACGTGCTGGGCTTCACCAACATCGACGACCGCGGCCAGGAAGGCCTGGAGCTGGCGTTCGACGAATGGCTGCGCGGCAAGCCCGGCGCCAAGCGCGTGATCCGCGACCGCCACGGCCGCATCGTCGAGAACATCGACCTGGTGCGCCCGGCCGAGCCGGGCAAGGACCTGGTGCTGAGCATCGACCGCCGCATCCAGTTCCTCGCCTACCGCGAGCTGCGCCACGCGCTGGACCAGCACAAGGCCGCCAGCGGCTCGGCGGTGGTGCTGGACGTGGCCACCGGCGAAGTGCTGGCGATGGTCAACCTGCCCAGCTACAACCCCAACGCGGTCACCGGCAACCCGGACAGCCGCCGCAACCGCGTGGTCACCGACCTGATCGAGCCGGGCTCGACCATGAAGCCGATCACCGCGGCCGCGGCGCTGGCCGCCGGCAAGGTGCATCCGGGCACCAAGTTCGACACCAGCCCCGGCTACATGGGCCTGGGCCGCTTCACCATCCGCGACCACCGCAACTACGGCGTGCTGGACGTCACCGGCATCATCACCAAGAGCTCGAACCTGGGCGCGGTGATGCTGTCGCAGCAGCTGAGCGACCAGTACTTCTACGACTTCGTGCGCGGCTTCGGCTTCGGCAGCCCGCCGCGCAGCGGCTTCCCGGGCGAGGCCGCCGGCGTGCTGCGCCCGCCGGCGCGCTGGGACGGCCTGACCAAGGCCACCATGTCCTACGGCTATGGCCTGTCGGTCACGCCGCTGCAGATTGCGCAGGCCTATGCCGCGCTGGGCAACCACGGCCGCCTGATCACCCCGACCTTCGTCAAGGGCCAGATCAACGAGCCGCGCCAGGTGGTGCCGCCGGAAATCGCCGACCAGGTCGTGCGCATGATGCAGACCGTGACCGAGCCGGGCGGCACCGCCACCCAGGCCGCGATCCTCGGCTACCACGTCGCCGGCAAGACCGGCACCGCGCGCCAGGCCGCCGCCGGCGGCTATTCGCGCCGCTACACCACCACCTTCGCCGGACTGGTTCCGGCGTCCAACCCGCGCTTCGCCACCGTGGTCGTGATCAACGACCCGCAGGCCGGCTCCTACTACGCCGGCCTGGTCTCCGGCCCCGTGTTCCGCGCGGTGATGGAAGACGCGCTGCGGGTGATGGACGTGCCGCCGGACGACATCGAGACCTGGCTGGCGGCGCAGGCCAAGGGCGAGGCCAAGCGCCAGGCGGCGCTGCCGCCGCTGCCGGAGGCGATCGACGACCCGGGCGCCGAGGACCCGACCCTGCCACCGGCGATGTCCGGCACCGGGGGGCTGCCATGAGCCGCTCCATGCTCCTGTCGCGCCTGCTGCCCGACGTCGCGCTGCCGCGCGACATCGCCGTTTCCGGGCTGGTGATGGACAGCCGCAAGGTACGCCCGGGCGATGCCTTCGTGGCGATCGCCGGCTTCGGCACCCACGGCCTGGCCTTCGCCGCGCAGGCGCGCGAGGCGGGCGCCGCGGCGATCCTGTTCGAACCGCCGGCCCCGGCCGAATCCCCCGCGCCGGAGGACGCGATCCCGGTGCCGGGCCTGCGCTCGCGCCTGGGCGCGATGGCCGACCTGTTCCACGGCCATCCCTCGCACGCGATGGCCATGGTCGGGGTCACCGGCACCAACGGCAAGACGTCCACCGTGCAGCTGCTGGCCCAGGCTTGGCACCAGCGCGGCCTGCGCGCCGGCAGCATCGGCACCCTGGGCGCCGGCCTGCACGGGCAGGTGCGACCGACCGGCTTCACCACGCCGCTGGTGCTGGACATGCACGCCCTGCTGGGCGAGCTGCGCGACGCCGGCGCTGAGGCGGTGGCGATGGAGGTCAGCTCGCATGCCCTGGACCAGGGCCGGGTGGACGGCGTGCACTACGACGTGGCGGTGTTCACCAACCTCACCCGCGACCACCTCGACTACCACGGCGACATGGCCAGCTACGGCGCGGCCAAGTCGAAGCTGTTCTTCCGCGAGGGGCTCAAGGCCGCGGTGCTGAACCTGGACGACGACTACGCGCGGGCGCTGGCCGCGCGGCTTCCGGCCGGGGTGCGCGTGGTCGGGGTCAGTTCGCGCGGCCGCGAGGATGCGAGCCTGCAGGCGCGCGCGCTGCAGTTCGACGCGCGCGGCATCGGCTTCGAACTGTACGACGGCCACGAGGCGTACCCGGTGCGGTCGCCGCTGCTGGGCAGGTTCAACGTCGACAACCTGCTGGCGGTGGGCGGCGTGCTGCACGCGCTGGGCGACGGCGCGGCGGGCGTGGCCGCGGTCCTGTCGCGGCTGCAGCCGGTGGCCGGGCGCATGAACCGCCTCGGCGGCGACGGCGTGCGCCCGCTGGTGGTGATCGACTACGCCCACACCCCCGACGCGCTGGAGCAGGCGCTGTCCAGCCTGCGCGCGCATGCCGGCGCGCGGCTGGCCTGCGTGTTCGGCTGCGGCGGCGAGCGCGACCGCGGCAAGCGCCCGATGATGGCGCGCATCGCCGAACGGTACGCCGACCAGGTCATCGTCACCGACGACAACCCACGCGGCGAGGATGGCGACGCGATCGTCGCCGGGATCATGGCCGGCTTCGCCGCGCCCGAAGCGGTGCAGGTGGAGCGCGACCGCGCGCAGGCCATCGCCCGCGCCATCGCCCGGGCCGGCGCACAGGACGTGGTCCTGGTCGCCGGCAAGGGGCACGAGCCTTACCAGGAGATCGCCGGCGTGCGGCATCCCTTTGACGATACCGAGGTGGCGCGCGCCGCCCTGGACGCGTGGAGCGCGGCGGAGGTGCAGGCATGAAGCGCACCCCGCTTTCCCTGCTCGCGCACTGGGCCGGCGGCGAGCTGCACGGCCCGGACGCGGCCGTCGACGCCATCGTCCACGACACCCGCGCGCTGCAGCCCGGCAGCCTGTACCTGGCCCTGCGCGGCGAGCGCTTCGACGGCCACGACTTCGCCGCCGACGCCCTGGCGCGCGGCGCGGTCGCGCTGCTGGTCGAACGCCTGCTGGACGTTGATGCACCGCAGGTGCTGGTCGAGAACAGCGAGCTTGCGCTGGCGCGGATCGCAGCCGGCATGCAGCGCGGCCGCGATGCGAAGGTGGTGGCCATCACCGGCAGCAACGGCAAGACCAGCGTGAAGACCCTGGTGCTGTCGGTGCTCCGGCAGGCCGGCCACGCCTACGCCAACCCGGGCAACCGCAACAACGAGATCGGCCTGCCGCTGGCGGTGATCGACGCCCCGGAGGACGCCGACTTCGCCATCTACGAGATGGGCGCCGGCAAGCCGGGCGACATCGCCTACCTGACCGACATCGCCCGCCCGGACGTGTCCGTGGTCAACAACATCGCCCCGGCCCACCTGGAGCGGATGGGCGACCTGCTGGGCGTGGCCACCACCAAGGGCGCGATCTACGCCGCGCTGCCGGCCGGCGGCACCGCGGTGGTCAACGCCGACGATGCCTTCGGTGCCTGGTTCGAGCAGCAGGTGGTGCGCGCCGCCGAAACCGGCCGCCGCCTGCTGCGCTTCGGCCTGGACGCCAGCGCCGAGGTGACCGCGCGCGAGGTCCAGGTGGGCGCGGAGGGCAGCCGCTTCGTGCTGGCCACGCCACAGGGCGAGGCCGCGATCGAGCTGGCGCTGCCGGGCCGCCACAACGTGCGCAACGCGCTGGCCGCCGCCGCGATCGGCCTGGCCTGCGGCGTGCCGCTGGCGGCGATCGCCGAGGGCCTGGCGCAGGCGCGGCCGGTGGCCGGCCGCCAGGTCGCGCATGGCCTGGCGGGCGGGGTGGTGCTGGTGGACGACAGCTACAACGCCAACCCCGGCTCGGTGGCCGCGGCGATCGACGCCCTGGCCGCCAGCGGCGACGAGGCCTGGCTGGTGCTGGGGGACATGCGCGAGCTGGGCCCGGAGGCCGCGGCGCTGCATGCCGACGCCGGCCTGCGCGCGCGCCAGGCCGGCATCGCCCGGCTGTATGCGCTGGGCGAACTGAGCGCCCATGCCGCGCGTGCCTTCGGCGCGGAAGGCCGCCATTTCGACAGCCACCAGGCGCTTGCGGCGGCCATCGCCGCGGACCTGGCGGCACGCGCGCCGGCGGATGCGGCCGGCGCCGAAGGACGGCGCCTGCGGGTGCTGGTGAAAGGGTCGCGCGGCAGCGCGATGGACCGGATCGTGAACGCGCTGCTGGCGCAGGGAGACGCTACGCATGCTGCTTGAACTGGCGCGCTGGCTGCAGGGCCTGGAGAACTTCTTCGGGCTGTTCGCCTATCTGACCTTCCGCGGCATCCTCGCTGCGCTGACGGCGCTGTTCCTGTCGCTGTGGCTGGGCCCGGCGGTGATCCGCAAGCTCGGCCAGCTCAAGGGCGGCCAGCCGATCCGCAAGGACGGCCCGCAGTCGCACTTCTCCAAGGCCGGCACCCCGACCATGGGCGGCTCCATGATCCTGATCACCGTCATGCTGGCGGTGCTGATGTGGGGCGACCTGCGCAACAAGTACGTGTGGACCGTGCTGCTGGTGATGCTGGCCTTCGGCGCGATCGGCTGGTACGACGACTGGATCAAGATCGTCAAGCGCGATCCCAACGGCCTGAAGTCGCGCTGGAAGTACCTGCTGCAGTCGGTCTTCGGCCTGGCCGCCGGCCTTTACCTGTACCTGTATGCCGACGTGCCGGCGGCCACCACCTTCTACGTGCCGCTGTTCAAGTCGATCGCGCTGCCGCTGGTGGGCATCTCGTTCGTGGCCATCGCCTACTTCTGGATCGTGGGCTTCTCCAACGCGGTCAACCTGACCGACGGCCTGGACGGCCTGGCGATCATGCCCACCGTGCTGGTGGCCGTGGGCCTGGGCGTGTTCGCCTACGCCTCCGGCCACGCCGTGTTCGCCAACTACCTGCAGATCCCGCAGGTGCCGGGCGCGGGCGAGCTGGTGATCATCTGCGCGGCGATCGCCGGCGCGGGCCTGGGCTTCCTCTGGTTCAACACCTACCCGGCGATGGTGTTCATGGGCGACATCGGCGCGCTGGCGCTGGGCGCCGTGCTCGGCACCATCGCGGTGATCGTGCGCCAGGAACTGGTGCTGGTGGTGATGGGCGGCATCTTCGTCATCGAGACCCTGTCGGTGATGATCCAGGTCGCCAGCTTCAAGCTCACCGGCAAGCGCGTGTTCCGCATGGCGCCCATCCACCACCACTTCGAGCTCAAGGGCTGGCCGGAGCCGCGCGTGATCGTGCGCTTCTGGATCATCTCGGTGGTGCTGGTCCTGGTCGGCCTGGCGACGTTGAAGGTGCGCTGATGAACGACCTGTCCCGCCAGGCGACCAGGCTGGAGGCCATCGGCGGCCGCTACGACCCGTGGCTGTGCTTCGCCGTGCTGGCGCTCGGCAGCCTGGGCGTGGTGATGGTCGCCTCGGCCTCGATCGCCATCGCCGAGAACCTGGGCGCGGGGCCGTTCCACTACCTGGTCAGGCACGTGCTGTTCGTGATGATCGGCGCGGTGCTGGCGGTGGTGGCCATGCGCACCGAGCTGAAGCTGGTGGAGAAGTACAACCAGCAGCTGCTGCTGTGCTGCTTCCTGCTGCTGCTGCTGCCGTGGCTGCCGGGGCTGGGCGTGAGCGTCAACGGCGCGCGCCGCTGGATCAACCTGGGCATCTCGCGCTTCCAGGTGGTCGAGGCGGTGAAGGTCATCTACATCGTGTGGCTGGCCAGCTACCTGGTGCGCTTCCGCGACGAGGTCAACGCCACCTGGCCGGCGATGCTCAAGCCGCTGGGCGTGGCGGTGCTGCTGGTCGGCATGCTGTTGGCGCAGCCGGACTTCGGCTCGGCCACCCTGCTGCTGGGCATCACCGCCGGCATGCTGGTGCTGGGCGGGGTCAACCTGCCGCGCATGTCCGCGCCCATCCTGGTGCTGCTGCCGGCGCTGGTGGCGATCGCGATCATCGAGCCGTACCGCCTGCGCCGCATCACCTCGTTCATGGATCCGTGGCAGGACCAGCTCGGCGCCGGCTACCAGCTGTCCAACGCGCTGATGGCCGTGGGCCGCGGCGAGTGGTTCGGCGTGGGCCTGGGCGCCTCGGTGCAGAAGCTCAACTACCTGCCGGAGGCGCATACCGACTTCATCTTCTCGGTCATCGCCGAGGAGCTGGGCTTCGTCGGCGTGTGCGGCGTCATCGGCCTGTACGTGCTGCTGGTCGGCCGCGCCCTGTACATCGGCATGAAGTGCGTGGAGATGCGCCGCCACTTCGCCGGCTACATCGCCTTCGGCGTCGGCCTGTGGCTGGGCATGCAGAGCTTCGTCTCGATCGGCGTGAACCTGGGCCTGCTGCCGACCAAGGGCCTGACCCTGCCGCTGATCTCCTCCGGCGGCTCCAGCGTGATGATGACCTGCGCGGCGATCGGCCTGCTGCTGCGCGTCTCCTACGAGCTGGAGCGCGCCGAGCGCCAGGTGGCGCGCCTGCGTCCGGAATCGATCGTGCCGGTGGCCGCCGCGGACGCCCCGGCGGCGCCTTCCGCACCGCTGGCCGCGCGCCCGGCGCCGCCGCGCACCACCCCGCGCGCCACCCCGGCCGGCGGCCGCGGCACCTCGCGCGTGAAACCGACCTTCGGAGGCTTCGCATGAGCGGCGCCGTGCATGTTCCCGCGCAGGAGCGCCCGGTCATGCTGATGGCCGGCGGCACCGGCGGCCACATCTTCCCGGCGCTGGCCGTGGCCCATGAGCTGCGCGCCATGGGCGTGCCGGTGACCTGGCTGGGTGCAGCCGGCGCGATGGAGACGCGCCTGGTGCCGCAACACGACATCCAGATCGACACCCTGCCGGTGGCCGGCGTGCGCGGCAAGGGCGGGGCCACCCTGCTGGCCGCGCCGCTGCGCCTGCTGCGTGCGGTGCGCGCCGCGTCCGCGGTGCTGCGCCAGCGCCGGCCGCGCGCGGTGATCGGCTTCGGCGGCTTCGCCTCCGGCCCCGGCGGCCTGGCCGCGCGCCTGGCCGGCATCCCGCTGCTGGTGCACGAACAGAACCGCGCGCCCGGCATGACCAACCGCGTGCTGGCGCGCCTGGCGCGCCGCACCCTGTCCGGCTTCCCCGGCGCGTTCGCGCGCGAGGAAGTGGTCGGCAACCCGGTGCGCGATGCGATCGCCGCGCTGCCGGAACCGCAGCAGCGCCTGGCCGGCCGCAGCGGCCCGCTGCGCCTGCTGGTGCTGGGCGGCAGCCAGGGTGCGCGCGCGCTCAACGAGGCGGTGCCGGTGGCGCTGGCGGCGCTGGCCGACGTGGCCATCGAGGTGCGCCACCAGTGCGGCGAGCGCCTGCGCGAGGAGGCCCATGCGGCCTACGCCGCCGCAGGCGTGCAGGCCAGCGTGGAGGCGTTCATTGCCGACATGGCCGCGGCCTACGCCTGGGCCGACCTGGTGGTGTGCCGCGCCGGCGCCTCGACCCTGGCCGAACTGTGCGCCGCCGGCGTGGGCAGCGTGCTGGTGCCGTTCGCCGCCGCGGTGGACGACCACCAGACCCGCAACGCCGAATACCTGGTCGAGCACGGCGCCGCGCTGCTGTTCAAGCAGGGCGAGGGCCTGGCCGCGAACCTGGAGTCGGCGCTGCGCGTGCTGGCCGCCGATCCGCAGCGCCGCCTGGCCATGGCCGTGGCCGCGCGCGGCCTGGCCCGTCCCGATGCCGCCCGGCACATCGCCGGGATCGTGCTCGAAGAGGCTCTTCCTTCCCCCCGATCCCCTGGAGTTTCCGCATGATCCGCCGCCTCCACGACACCGACAACCTGGTGCGCGCGTTCCCGCGCGTGCACTTCGTCGGCATCGGCGGCACCGGCATGAGCGGCATCGCCGAAGTGATGCTGACGCTGGGCTACGAGGTGTCCGGTTCGGACGCCGCCGAGAACGCCGCCACCCGGCGCCTGGCCGGCCTGGGCGCGCGCATCGTGCGCGGCCACTCGGCCGCCAACGTACTGGGCACCGACTGCGTGGTGGTGTCCTCCGCCATCCGCGAGGACAACCCCGAACTGATGGAAGCGCGCAGCCAGCGCATCCCGGTGGTGCCGCGCGCGGCGATGCTGGCCGAACTGATGCGCTTCCGCCGTGGCATCGCCGTCGCCGGCACCCACGGCAAGACCACCACCACCTCGCTGACCGCGGCGGTGCTGAGCGAAGGCGGGCTGGATCCGACCTTCGTGATCGGCGGCCAGCTGCTGGCGGCCGGCGCCAACGCCAAGCTGGGCGGCGGCCAGTGGCTGGTGGCCGAGGCCGACGAGAGCGACGGCAGCTTCCTGCGCCTGAACCCGCTGATCGCGGTGATCACCAACATCGACGCCGACCACCTGGAGAACTACGGCGGCGACTTCGCGCGCCTGCGCTCGGCCTTCGCCGAGCTGCTGCAGCGCCTGCCGTTCTACGGCCTGGCGGTGCTGTGCATCGACGATCCGGAAGTGGCCAGCCTGGCCGCGGAAACCCCGCGCCACGTGATGACCTACGGCACCGCCGAGAATGCCGACGTGCGCGCCGAGGACATCGTCCAGGAAGGCGCGCGCATGCGCTTCACCCTGCGCCTGCCGGAGGGCGTGAGCGTGCCGGTGAGCCTGGCCCTGCCGGGCCGGCACAACGTGCTCAACGCGCTGGCCGCGGCCGCGGTCGGCTGGCAGCTGGGCGTGGCGCCGCAGGCGATCGCGGCGGCGCTGGAGAAGTTCGCCGGCATCGGCCGCCGCTTCAACGACCTGGGCGAGGTCACCACTGCCTCCGGGGCGAAGGTGCGGGTGGTCGATGACTACGGCCACCATCCGCGCGAACTGGCCGCGGTGTTCGCCGCCGCGCGCGGCGGCTGGCCGGACAAGCGCCTGGTGGTGGCGTTCCAGCCGCACCGCTACACCCGCACCCGCGACCAGTTCGATGCCTTCGCCGCGGTGCTGTCGGAAGCCGACGCGCTGGTGCTCAGCGAGGTCTACCCGGCAGGCGAGCAGCCGATCCCCGGCGCCGATTCGCGCGCCCTGGCCCGCGCCATCCGTGCCCGCGGCCGCAGCGAGCCGGTGGTGGTGGGGCGCGCGGCCGAGCTGCGCGAGGTCCTGCCGGACGTGCTCCAGGACGGCGACCTGCTACTGATGATGGGCGCCGGCGACATCGGCTACATCGCCCAGCAGGTGGCGGCCGAGGGCTTCCTCGGCAAGGGAGGCAAGGCATGAGCGCGACCGCCCTGCCGCCGCCGCGCTTCGCCGACCCGGCCGTGTTCGGCCGCGTCGCCGTGCTGATGGGCGGTACCAGCTCCGAGCGTGAGGTCTCGCTGAATTCCGGCAGCAACGTGCTGGAGGCGCTGCGCGCCCGCGGGATCGACGCGCAGCCGGTGGACGGCATCCCCGCGCTGGTGGAGGCCCTGGCGCAGGAGCGCTTCGACCGCGTGTTCAACATCCTGCACGGCGGCGACGGCGAGAACGGCGTGGTCCAGGGCCTGCTGCAGGGGCTGGGCGTGCCGTACACCGGCCCCGGCGTGCTGGGCAGCGCGCTGACCATGGACAAGATCCGCACCAAGCTGCTGTGGATCGCCGCCGGCCTGCCGACCGCGCGCTTCGTGCGCATCCCCGCCGGCGGCGACCTGGCCGCCGCGGTGCGCGAGCTGGGCCTGCCGGTGTTCGTGAAGCCTTCCTGCGAAGGTTCCAGCGTCGGCGTGTTCCCGATCCGCTCGGAGGATGAGCTGGCGCCGGCGCTGGAATTCGCCGCCGGCTACGAGGGCGAGCTGCTGGCCGAGCAGATGCTGACCGGTGGCGAGTACACCGTGGGCATCCTCGGCGAGGTGGCCCTGCCCAGCATCCGCATCGTCCCGGCCTCCGGCTGGTACGACTACCACGCCAAGTACATCGCCGAGGACACCCAGTACCTGTGCCCCGGCCTGCAGGGCGGGGAGGAAGCGCAGATCCGCGCCCTGGCGCTGGAAGGCTTCCGCGCCGCCGGCTGCAGCGGCTGGGGCCGGGTGGACGTCATGCGCCACGCCGACGGCCGCTTCATGCTGATGGAGGTCAACACCGCACCGGGCATGACCAGCCACTCGCTGGTGCCCAAGGCCGCGGCCCAGCTGGGCATCGGCTTCGAGGAACTGTGCTGGCGGATCCTGGAGCAGACGGTATGAAAAAGCCGGGATTCGTGATCCGGGATTGGGGATTCGTGGAAGCGGCGTCGCGCCGTGCTGGCCGTCTGTCGGCCCGGCTTCGCGTGGCTGTTGCTTTTTCGAATCCCCAATCCCAAATCCCGAATCCCACGGAAGACCGGAGGTCTTCCGCATGAACGCCCTGCTGCGCATCTGCGCCTGGCTGCTGGCGCTAGCGCTGGTCGCGCTGCCGGTGGTGGCCGTGCTCAACGGCTGGGTCGGCGCCGAGCGCTGGCCGCTGTCGCGGCTGCGCGTGACCGGGCAGTTCGATCGGGTGCAGGCCGAGCAGCTGCGCGCGGCGGTGGCGCCGTACGCGCGCGCCGGCTACTTCGCGGTGCGGCTGGAGGACGCGCAGCGGGCGGTGGAACGCCTGCCGTGGGTGGAGAGCGCCCACGTGAGCAAGCAGTGGCCGGACGTGCTGGAGGTGAGCGTGGTCGAGCACCGGCCGTTCGCGCACTGGGGCGAGGACCGCATGCTTTCCGAGCGCGGCCACCTGTTCCCGCGCCCGGCCGACCTGGCCGATGCGCGCCTGCCGCACCTGGACGGCCCGGACGCGCGCACCGCGGACGTGGTCGAGGTCTATACGCAGAGCCAGTCGCTGTTCGCGCCGCTGGGCTACCACGTCACCCACGTCGCGGTGGACGCGCGCGGCAGCTGGTCGCTGGCGCTGGACAACGGCACCGAGGTGCTGGTCGGCCGCGACGACGCGCAGGCGCGCCTGCAGCGCTTCGCCCGCGTGCTGCCGCAGCTGCTCGCCGGCCAGGCGCGCCCGCTGGAGCGCGCCGACCTCCGCTACACCAACGGCTTCACCCTCGCGTGGGGACAGCCGCGTACCTCTTCCCATCCTCCTTCTGCGCTCCCGCGGGCCCTGGCCGCGCGGACGCAGGCAGCACAGGCGAGCAGTACATGAACCGCAAAGGCGACAAGTCCCTCATCGTCGGCCTCGACATCGGCACCTCCAAGGTGGTGGCGCTGGTGGGCGAGTATTCGCCGGGCAACCCGATCGAGGTGATCGGCATCGGCTCGCACGAGTCGCGCGGGCTCAAGCGCGGCGTGGTGGTCGACATCGAGTCCACCGTGCAGTCGATCCAGCGCGCGGTCGAGGAGGCCGAGCTGATGGCCGGCTGCGAGATCCGCTCGGTGTACGCCTCGATCTCCGGCAACCACGTGCAGTGCAAGAACTCGCCGGGCATCGTCCCGATCCGCGAGGGCGAGGTGACCTGGCAGGACCTGGACCGGGTGCTCGACGCGGCCAAGGCGGTGGCGATTCCGGCCGACCAGCGCATCCTGCACGCGATCCCGCGCGAGTACGTGCTGGACGACTCCCAGGAGGGCATCCGCAACCCGGTCGGCATGACCGGCGTGCGCCTGGAGGTGCACGCGCACCTGGTGACCTGCGCGCAGTCGGCGGCGCAGAACATCACCAAGTGCGTGCAGCGCTGCGGCCTGCAGGTGGACGACCTGATCCTATCCTCGCTGGGCTCCTCGGTGGCGGTGCTGACCGCCGACGAGCGCGAGCTGGGCGTGGTCCTGGTCGACATGGGCGCCGGCACCACCGACATCGCGGTGTTCGTGCAGGGCGCGATCTGCCATACCGCCTCGCTGCCGATCGCCGGCGACCACGTCACCAACGACATCGCGCACATGCTGCGCACCCCGACCCCGGAGGCCGAGCAGATCAAGGTGCGCTACGGCTGCGCCCTGGCCCAGCTGGCCACCGCCGAGGAAAGCATCCAGGTGCCGTCGGTTGGCGACCGTCCGCCGCGGCGCATGCCGCGCGCCTCGCTGGCGCAGGCGGTGCAGGGTCGCTACGAGGAAATCTTCGAGATGGTCCAGGCCGAGCTGCGCCGCTCCGGCTTCGAGGAACTGGTGCGCGCCGGCATGGTCCTGACCGGCGGCGCTTCGAAGATGGAAGGCGTGATCGAACTGGCCGAGGAAATGCTGCAGATGCCGGTGCGCATCGGCATCCCGCAGCACGTCTCCGGGCTGGGCGAGGTGGTGGGCAACCCGGTGCACGCCACCGGCGTGGGCCTGCTGCTGATGGGCAGCCAGATCGAGCACCCCCGGCGTCCCTCGCTGCCCAGCGGCCGCGCCGGCAGCTTCCTGAAGAAGCTGCGCAACTGGTACCGGGGGGAATTCTGAGGGCCGGGGTCCGGGATTGGTGATCCGTGATTGGTAACAGCGCGGGTTGCCGGTCGTGGCACCGAATCACGGCCTGTTGGTTTGGAAGCAGAGCGGAAGAAGTACGGCAGGAAAGCGGAAGGGAAGGCAGAAGGTAACTGGCAGTAACGGGCGTGGCGGCTCGGTGGATGCGGATCGACCACGCGGACAAGAAAACCAAGAAGAACGCCGGAGAAGGCGAGGGTGGATTCATCGAACCACGAATCCCGAATCACCAATCACGGCTCCACTAGAGGACAACGGACATGGCATGCTTTGAACTGATCGAGAAGATGGCTCCAAACGCGGTGATCAAGGTCATCGGCGTCGGCGGCGGCGGCGGCAACGCGGTCGCGCACATGGTCAACAGCAGCGTCGACGGCGTTGAATTCATCATCGCCAACACCGACTCGCAGGCGATCAAGAACTGCGGCGCCAAGCTGCAGCTGCAGCTCGGCAGCAACGTCACCAAGGGCCTGGGCGCGGGCGCCAACCCGGAGGTCGGCCGCCAGGCCGCGCTGGAGGACCGCGAGCAGATCATCGCCGCGCTGGAAGGCGCGGACATGGTGTTCATCACCGCCGGCATGGGCGGCGGCACCGGCACCGGCGCCGCGCCGGTGGTGGCCCAGCTGGCCAAGGAGATGGGCATCCTGACCGTGGCCGTGGTCACCAAGCCGTTCCCGTTCGAAGGCCGCCGCCGCATGCAGGTGGCGCTCAAGGGCATCGAGGAACTGAGCCAGCACTGCGACTCGCTGATCACCATCCCCAACGAGAAGCTGATCACCGTGCTCGGCCGCAACGCCACCATGGTGCAGGCCTTCCGCGCCGCCAACGACGTGCTGCAGGGCGCGGTGCAGGGCATCGCCGACCTGATCGTGCGCCCGGGCCTGATCAACGTCGACTTCGCCGACGTGCGCACCGTGATGTCCGAGATGGGCCTGGCGATGATGGGCACCGGCTCGGCCCGCGGCGACGACCGCGCCCAGGCCGCCGCCGAGGCCGCCATCCAGAACCCGCTGCTGGACGACGTCAACCTGGCTGGCGCCAACGGCATCCTGGTCAACATCACCGCCGGCCCGGACTTCACCATGGCCGAGTTCGACGAGATCGGCCGCTCCATCGAGGCCTTCGCCTCCGAGGACGCGACCGTCGTGGTCGGCACCGTGCTGGATCCGGACATGCAGGACGAGGTCCGCGTGACCGTGGTCGCCACCGGCCTGAACCGCGCCGCCGCCCGCCAGCCGGTGCGCGAGCGCGAATTCGGCGGCCGCGACCTGGGCATGCGCCAGGAAGCGCCGCGCCCGATGCGCGTGGTCCGCGACGGCACCACCGGCCTGCCGATCGACGACGGCTTCAACGCCGACCCGGTCGCCAACGCGGTCAACGTGCTGGGCCTGCGCCGTTCCGGCAGCGCCGCCGGTGCCGCCGCCCCGGCCAGCACCCCGGCCGCCGCCGAGCTGCCCAGCGACTACCTGGACATCCCGGCGTTCCTGCGCCGCCAGGCCGACTGAGCAATACCCCCGAAGGCGGAACGCCATGTCCGCCGCCGGGGCTTGCCCCGGTGCCACCTGCGTGGTGGCATCGCCGGGGCGCCGTGTGTCCTCACTGCTGCCGGGCCGCAAGGCCCGGCAGGTTTTGCGGCCGCGGCGCCGGGGATACCGGAAACCGCTGAAAAACCGCGCCGATGCGGGTTCCCCGCGGCCCCGCTGGCCGGGGTTCATGCGGTCGCATGCTATTCTCGTCGCGCCAAGCGACCACCACCCGAAGTCGCAGTTCCCATTCCATGACCCGGCAGCGCACCCTCAAGAACACGATCCGCGCCACAGGCGTCGGCCTGCACAGCGGCAACAAGGTCTACATGACCCTGCGCCCGGCGCCGGTCGACCATGGCATCGTGTTCCGCCGCACCGACCTGGACCCGGTGGTCGAGGTGCCCGCGGCCGCCAGCCTGGTCACCGAGACCACGCTGTGCACCGGCCTGACCTGCGGCGAGGCCAAGATCCAGACCGTCGAGCACCTGATGTCGGCGGCCGCCGGCCTGGGCGTGGACAACATGATCGTGGAGCTGTCCTCGGCCGAGCTGCCGATCATGGACGGCTCCTCCGGCCCGTTCGTGTTCCTGCTGCAGTCCGCCGGGATCGAGGAACAGGACGCACCCAAGCGCTTCATCCGCATCCTCAAGGAAGTGGAAGTGCGCGACGGCGACAAGGTGGCCCGGTTCTCGCCCTACGACGGGTTCCGGCTGGACTTCACCATCCAGTTCGACCACCCGATGATCCCGGCCAAGCAGTCGCACCATGTGCTTGAGTTCTCCACCGCGGCCTACATCCGCGAGATCTCCCGCGCGCGCACCTTCGGCTTCATGCGCGACCTTGAATACATGCGCGACCTCAACCTGGGCCTGGGCGGCTCGATGGACAACGCCATCGTGCTGGACGAGTTCCGGGTGCTGAACGAGGACGGGCTGCGCTACGCCGACGAGTTCGTCCGCCACAAGATCCTCGACGCGATTGGCGACCTGTACCTGGTCGGCGGCCCGGTGCTGGGCGCCTACGAGGGATACAAGTCCGGCCACGCGCTCAACAACAAGCTGGCCCGCGCCCTGCTCGCCGACGCCAGCGCCTGGGAAAAGGTCAGCTTCGAGGAAGCCGGGGCACAGGCCCCGCTGGCCTACGGCACCGCCGCCCTGGCCTGAGCCGCCGCCCGCCGCGTCGCGGGCTGCCGCCATTCCCGCCGGAACCCTTGCCGCGCAAGCCATTGTGCGGTTGGCGCGTGCCCGTGGGCGTCGCAGGCCGCCCGGCGCGACGCCTTGCACCATCCTGGTGCAATCTTCATGCAAGTGGCCGAAGCGTGAACCCGGACGGGGCTGGCCCCGGCTGATAACGACTTCTTAACGAAGTGCTAACGACGTGAGCGGAATGTGAGGCTAGGATGCCCCGACCCTCTGGTTGGTTGCGTTACCAACGCGGCCATCCGGCGGGGACGGTTCCGGGGAGGATGGGGATCAACCCTTGGAGCCGTCGGGATCTCCCGGAAGGGGATCCCGCAAGGATGCCAATGCGTCGCTCACGGCTTTCAGGGCGGTCGCTGAAACCAAGGGGGACGTTGCGGGCGCCGCTGGCGCATGCAATGGCACGGTGGTCGTTTTGAGGATGACTGCAGTGGGGTTCAGCCCGATGGACCGGGCCGCATCGAGGAGCTGGGCTTCTGCCAGGCGCAGCCGCGCCCGCCAGACCGGCGAATCGGTGACAAAAACGAGCTGTTCGCCGGAGACGTTGGCCAGCCTGCAGTGGGCTGCCGCACCGGGGGGCAGCAGGGGACGCAACTGCTGGTCCAGCGCGTCGAGCCACAGGGCACGACGCAGGGAGGCGCCAGTTTCGCCCGCCAGCGCGGCTTCGGCCGCGGGAAGCGGAATGGTGGCCCTGCGGGCGTTGGGCTTCAAATCAGGCATACCTAAAGAATGAGCTACAAACTGATCGTAAGGAACCCGCTTTCGGGCCATAAGGCCGGGTTGTGGGGCCGTATCCAGGCTTGGGGCGTGCAGCGCCCGGCCCTGATGTCCGGCATCCTTCTGGCGGTGGGCGGCCTGGCCGGGTTTGGAGCCGGTGCCGGGGTCGGTCTCGCCAATGCCTCCCATACCGATTCGGAACTGGCGCGCCAGCAGCAGGAGCTGGAACAGATCCGCCGCCAGTCCCAGCAGGAAATCAATGCCCTGGCCGCGCGCCTGGGCGAGCTGCAGGCCCAGGCCAACCGCCTCAACGCCCTCGGCGAGCGCCTGACCGAGGCCGGCCAGCTGGACGACGGCGAGTTCGACTTCCAGGGCACGCCTGGCCAGGGTGGCGCGGAAGTGGCGCGCGACATGCCGAAGGAAGAACTGCTGCAGGGGCTGGACGAGGTCGAGCGCCAGTTTGCCGCCTCAGGGCGTCAGCTCTCGGTGATGGAATCGCTGCTGTTCGACCTGCAGCTGGAATCCAACGCCGTGCCCTCGCGCTCGCCGGTGCGGCGCAGCTACATCACCTCCAGCTTCGGCCGGCGCGCCGACCCGTTCGGCCGCGGCGGCCAGTTCCACAAGGGCATCGACTTCAACGCCAACATCGGCGACCCGGTCATGGCCGTGGCCGACGGCGTGGTCAGCTTCGCCGCCACCCGCAACGGCTACGGCAAGACCGTGGAGATCGACCACGGCAACGGCTACGTCACCCGCTACGCGCACAACTCGCGGCTGGTGGTGAAGGCCGGCGACCTGGTGCGCGCCGGGCAGGAAGTGGCCAAGGCCGGTTCCACCGGCCGCTCGACCGGCGCCCACGTGCACTTCGAGGTGTGGGAAAACGGCCGGGTGGTCAACCCGCGCAAGTTCCTGGGCGACAACAACCGCGCCCCGGTGGCGCGCCGCAGCCGCGGCTGAGCCGGGCCCGCGCCCGCAAGGCCCGCCCCCAGGGGGCGGGCCTTTTCGTTTGCGCCGCCGGCGCCACCGGCCGACGAACGGGCGCTTGAGTTCGGCCAACTGCGTCCCAAGCTACAATGAACAATTGCCGCCGGCCGGGGCACCGCTCCGGCGCCACGGCGCCCCCGGCGCCCGCGGCGTTCATTCCCAATTGGCCTTTTCGATGATCAACAAACTGCTCACCCGTGTCTTCGGCAGCCGTAACGAGCGGCTCCTGCGCCAGCTGGACCGTATCGTCGCCAGGATCAACGCCCTGGAGCCGGAGATGCAGAAGCTCTCCGACGATCAGCTGAAGGCCAAGACCCCGGAGTTCCAGCAGCGCATCGCCAACGGCGAGCCGCTGGACAAGATCCTGCCGGAGGCGTTCGCCGTCTGCCGCGAGGCCAGCTCCCGCGTGCTGGGCATGCGCCACTACGACGTGCAGATGATCGGCGGCATGGTCCTGCACATGGGCAAGATCGCCGAGATGCGCACCGGCGAGGGCAAGACCCTGGTGGCGACCCTGCCGGTCTACCTCAACGCCCTGGAAGGCAAGGGCGTGCACGTGGTCACCGTCAACGACTACCTGGCCCGCCGCGACGCGGCCTGGATGGGCCGCCTGTACAACTGGCTGGGCCTGTCGGTCGGCGTGGTCTACCCGGGCATGCCGCATTCTGACAAGAAGGCCGCCTACGCCGCCGACATCACCTACGGCACCAACAACGAGTTCGGCTTCGACTACCTGCGCGACAACATGGCGCTGTCGAAGCAAGACCGCTTCCAGCGCGGCCTGCACTACGCCATCGTCGACGAGGTCGACTCGATCCTGATCGACGAGGCGCGCACCCCGCTGATCATCTCCGGCCCGGCCGACGAGTCGCCGGAGCTGTACATCCGGGTCAACCGCATCGTGCCCCAGCTCAAGCGCCAGGAGACCGAGGACGCCGAGGGCGACTACTGGGTCGACGAGAAGGGCAAGCAGGTGCACCTGTCCGAGGCGGGCATGGAGCACGCCGAGGAGCTGCTGCGCCGCGCCGGGATCATCGCCGAGGGCGACAGCCTGTACGGCGCCAACAACCTCTCCGTGGTCCACCACCTCAACGCCGCCCTGCGCGCGCACGCGCTGTTCCAGCGCGACGTGGACTACATCGTGCGCGACGGCGAGGTGGTGATCGTCGACGAGTTCACCGGCCGCACCCTGCCGGGGCGCCGCTGGTCCGACGGCCTGCACCAGGCGGTCGAGGCCAAGGAAGGGGTGCCGGTCCAGCGCGAGAACCAGACGCTGGCCAGCATCACCTTCCAGAACCTGTTCCGCATGTACAACAAGCTGTCCGGCATGACCGGCACGGCGGACACCGAGGCCTACGAGTTCCAGAGCATCTACGGCCTGGAGGTGGTGGTGATCCCGACCCACCGCCCGGTGCAGCGCGTCGACCACCCGGACCAGGTGTTCCTCAACCGCCAGGGCAAGTTCCGCGCGGTGCTGGCCGACATCCAGGACTGCCACAAGCGCGGCCAGCCGGTGCTGGTTGGCACCACCTCGATCGAGACCTCCGAGATGCTCTCGGAGTACCTGCGCAAGGCCGGCGTCCCGCACGAGGTGCTCAACGCCAAGCAGCACGAGCGCGAGGCGCAGATCGTGGCCCACGCCGGCCGCCCCGGCGCGGTGACCATCGCCACCAACATGGCCGGCCGCGGCACCGACATCGTGCTCGGCGGCTCGCTGGAAGCCGAACTGGCGGCGCTGGGCGAGGACGCGTCCGAGGAAGAGAAGGAGAAGGTCCGCACCGACTGGCGCAAGCGCCACGAGCAGGTCAAGGCCGCCGGCGGCCTGCACATCATCGGCACCGAGCGGCACGAGAGCCGCCGCATCGACAACCAGCTGCGCGGCCGCTCCGGCCGCCAGGGCGACCCGGGTTCGTCCCGCTTCTACCTGTCGCTGGAAGACAACCTCATGCGCATCTTCGCCTCCGACTGGGTGCAGAAGGCGATGCGCATGATGGGCATGAAGGAAGACGACGTCATCGAGGACCGCCTGGTCACCCGCCAGATCGAGAAGGCGCAGCGCAAGGTCGAGGCCCACAACTTCGACATCCGCAAGAACCTGCTGGACTTCGACGACGTCAACAACGACCAGCGCAAGGTCATCTACGCCCAGCGCGACGAGCTGCTGGAGGCCGACTCGGTCAAGGAGAACATCGACGGCATCCTCGGCGACGTGGTCAACGAGCTGGTGACCCGCTTCGTGCCGCCGGAGTCGGTGGACGAGCAGTGGGACCTGCCCGGCCTGGAGGCCGCGCTGGAGGGCGAACTGGGCCTGCGCATGGACCTGCAGGGCCTGGCCAGGTCCAGCGAGGAGCTGGACGCCGAGGCGATCGAGCGCCACGTGCAACAGGCGGTGGCCGCCCTGTTCGAGGAGAAGGAACGCCAGCTGGGCAGCGAGACCATGCGCGCGCTGGAGAAGCACATCATGCTGACCGTGCTCGACCAGGGCTGGAAGGAGCACCTGGCGCGCATGGACTACCTGCGCCAGGGCATCCACCTGCGCGGCTACGCGCAGAAGCAGCCCAAGCAGGAGTACAAGCGCGAGGCCTTCGAGCTGTTCTCGGAGATGCTGGACAACGTCAAGCGCCAGGTGATCAGCCTGCTGGCGCGGGTGCGGATCCGCAGCGAGGAGGAGGTCGCCGCGCTGGAGGCCCAGGAACGCGCCCAGGCCGAGGCCGCGCTGCGCCAGGCCCAGTTCCAGCACGCCCGGGAGGAGGGCTACGGCACCGAGGACGAGGTCGCGGCGCTCGCCGGCGCCCAGGCCGGCGGCACCGTCGTGCGCGAGGAGCCGAAGGTCGGCCGCAACGATCCCTGCCCCTGCGGCAGCGGCAAGAAGTACAAGCACTGCCACGGCCAGCTGGGCTGAGCCCGGGCAGGCATCCCGGCCTCCGCGCCGGAACCCGGACGCCCCCGCAAGGGGGCGTTCGCGTTTCCGGGCCGGGTGGCGCCAGGCGGCCACGGCCCCGGGCACGGAGTGCCGGAACTGTTACCGGCGCCACGCGTTTGCCCTCCGCCGGGGGCGGCGTGCGATATCGGAGCCCGCCCCGTCCCGGTTAAGCTTCGGCCATGGAAGCACCGTTGCGATCGATCCACGTCGTGGCCGGCGTCATCACCGACGTCCGCGGCCGCATCCTGCTCACCCAGCGCGGCAAGGACAGCGACCTGGCCGGCCTGTGGGAATTCCCCGGCGGCAAGCGCGAGCCCGGCGAGACTTCGCAGGAAGCCCTGGCGCGCGAACTGGTCGAGGAACTTGGGATCGAGGTCGAGGTGGGCGAGCGCCTGATCGAGGTGCCGCAGCAGTACCCGAGCAAGCACCTGCGCCTGGAGGTGTTCCGGATCGCGCGCTGGAAAGGTTCCCCGCGCGGCAGGGAAGGGCAGGCGATGACCTGGGTCGAGCCGGAACGGCTGCCGCGCTACTCCATGCCCTCGGCCGACGTGCCGGTGGTCGGCGTGCTGCGCCAGCCGGAGCTTTACCTGGTCACGCCCGCCCCGGGCGGCGACCTGCCGGCGTGGCTGGCGGCGCTGGACGCGGCGCTGGAATCGGGGATCACCCGGGTCCAGCTGCGCGCCCCCGGCCTGGAACCGGCGACCTGGCGCGAGCTGGCCAGCGCGGCCCTGGAGCGTTGCCGGCGCAGCGGCGCCGAGCTGCTGCTCAACCGCGACGTGGCCCTGGCCCGGGAGCTGGGCACCGGCGTGCACCTGGGCAGCGAGCAGCTGGGGCTGCTGGGCGAGCGGCCGCTGCCGGCGGGGCAGGCGGTGGGCGCGTCCTGCCATACGCAGGAAGAACTGAGGGCGGCCCAGGCGCTGGGCTGCGATTTCGCCGTGCTTGGCCCGGTGCGCGCCACCGCCACCCATCCGGATGCCTCGCCGATCGGCTGGGAGGGATTCGCCGGACTGCGCCAGCACGTGGGCCTGCCGATCTACGCGATCGGCGGCCTGGGGCCGGACGACGTCGAGGCGGCGCGGCGCCAGGGCGCGCAGGGAATCGCGGCGATCCGCGCGCTGTGGGAGCCGGTTACGGCCTGAGCGGGTCGGCGTTGCCGTCGGGGGAGGCTGCCCCGGCCAGGGCGCTGTAGCGGGCGTGCAGCTCGGCCACCATCGCGTCCAGGTGCGAGGGCTCGCCGTCGTTGACCACCAGGTCGTCGGCCAGCGCCAGCCGTTCCTGGCGTGAGGCCTGGGCGGCGATCATCCGCCCGGCCAGGGCTTCGTCCACGCCGTCGCGGCGCATGAGGCGGGCGTGCTGGACGGCTTCCGGGGCGTCCACCACCAGGATCCGGTCCAGCCAGGGATAGCCAACGCGGCCGCCGGCTTCGGCCAGCAGCGGGATCGCGGCAATGGCATAGGGGCTCGGGGCCCGGCGGCACTGGGTTTCCAAAGCCGCGCGGATGGCGGGGTGGGTGATGGCTTCCAGCGTCCGCCGCGCGGCCGGGTCGGCGAAGATCCGCTCGCGCAGCTGGCGCCGGTCCAGGCGCCCATCGGGCTGCAGCACGCCGGGCCCGAACTCGCGCACGATTGCCGCCAGGGCCGGCTGCCCCGGTTCCACCACCTCGCGCGCGACCACGTCGGCATCGGCCACGTGCACGCCCAGCGCCTCGAAGCGCCGGGTCAGCTCGCTCTTGCCGGAAGCCACGCCCCCGGTCAGGCCGATGATCAGGTTGCTCATGTGGAAGTGCGTGGCGGGTGGTGCGAGGGCGGCCGCCGCGGGAGGCGGCCGGCGCCGGTCAGCCGAGCCCGGCCAGGCGCATGTAGGCGCCCATCATCGCATCGCCCCAGAAGAAATAGATCCAGCCGGCGATGGCCAGGTAGGGGCCGAACGGGATCGGGGTGGCGCGGTCGCGGCCCTTCCAGGCCAGCCAGATGCTGCCGACGATGGCGCCCACCACCGAGGAGAGCAGGATGATCGGCAGGATGCCCTTGAGGCCGCACCAGGCGCCCAGCGCCGCCAGCAGCTTGAAGTCGCCGTGGCCCATGCCTTCCTTGCCGGTGAGCTGCTTGAACAGCCACCACACGCTCCACAGCGACACGTAGCCGGCGATCGCGCCCAGCAGGGCGGGCTTGGCCGGCATGTAGAGGTTGTCCAGGCTGGCGATCAGGCCCAGCCACATCAGCGGCAGGGTCAGCTGGTCCGGCAGCAGGCGGGTGCGCAGGTCGATGCCCGACAGCGCGACCAGGAACCAGGTCAGCAGCATCGCGCCGAAGCCCTGCCAGCCGAAGCCGAAGCGCCAGGCGCACAGCACGGTCAGCACGCCGGTGAGCAGTTCCACCAGCGGGTACTGCAGCGAGATGCGCTGGCCGCTGTAGCGGGAGCGGCCGCGCAGCAGCAGGTAGCTCAGGACCGGGATGTTCTCCCACCACTTGAGGCGGTCGCCGGTGACCGGGTCGTGCGAGGGTTCCACCACCACCCCGGGTGGTGGCGGGTCGTAGATCTCCGGCTGGCCGAGGATCTCGCGGGCGTCGCGCTTCCACTCCCACTCCAGCCGGCGTGGCAGGCGCAGGATGACCACGTTGAGGAAGCTGCCGACCGCCAGCCCCACGCCGGCAACGAGCGGATAACCCAGCAGGGGCTGTTGGTCGAGGAACGCCATGGAGTGTCTTGGTCAGATGGTGGAAGCGAGCTTGAAGATGGGCAGGTACATGCCGACGACCATGCCGCCCACCAGGACGCCCAGCACCACCATGATCATCGGTTCGATCAGGCTGGCCAACGCGTCGACGGCGTTGTTGACCTCCTGCTCATAATACTCCGCCACCTTGAAGAGCATGGTGTCCAGGGCGCCGGCCTCCTCGCCGATGGCCGCCATCTGCACCACCATGTGCGGGAACAGGTTGGTCTGCTTCATGGCCAGGTTGACCGGGTAGCCCACCGCCACGTCGTCGCGGATGCGCAGGATGGCTTTCTCGTAGACCGAGCTGCCGGTAGCGCCGGCGACCGAGTCCAGGGCCTCCACCAGCGGCACGCCGGCCTTGAAGGTCACCGCGGTGGTGCGGGCGAAGCGGGCGATGGCGCTGTTGTTCATGATCTCGCCAATGACCGGGATCTTCAGCACCACCCGGTCCAGGAAGTGCTGGAAGCTGGTCGAGCGCTTGTAGGCGTAGATGAAAGCGCCAATAGCGCCTACGGCCGCGATCAGCACGGCCCACCAGTAGGCGACCATGAAGCGCGAGGCATTGACGATCAGCTGGGTGAAGGCAGGCAGGTCGGCGCCAAAGCCCTTGAAGGTCTCCTCGAACTGCGGGACCACGAATACCAGCAGGATGGCGCTGACGATGAGGGCCACGGCGATGGTCATCGCCGGGTAGAACATCGCCTTCTTGATCTTGCCCTTCAGGGCCTCGATGTTCTCCTTGTAGTTGGCGATGGTGTCGAGCACCGTCTCCAGCACACCGGCGCCTTCGCCGGCCCGGACCAGGTTGCGGTACAGCTCGTCGAACTGCACCGGGTGCTTGCTGATCGCCTCGTACAGTGAGGAGCCGCCCTCGATGTCGGCGCGGATGCCACCGACCATGTTCTTCATCCGCGGGTTCTTCTGGCCGCCGCCGATGATCTCCAGCGCGGTGACGATGGGCACGCCGGATTTCATCATGGTCGCCATCTGGCGGCTGAAGAAGGCGATGTCCTTGGGGGTGATGGCCTTGCCGGCCGAGCCGAACAGCGGCTTGGACTTGGGCTTGACCACGGTGGGCGTGATGCCCTGCCGGCGCAGCTCGGCGCGGAGCATGTTGGCGTTCCGGGCCGACTGCTCGCCCTTCATCTTGACGCCGCGCTTGTCGGTCCCCTCCCAGACGAACTGCGCGAGCTCACTGGTGGAGCGAGCCGCCGGCGCGGACTTGACGGCAGAACGGGTTGCGGACATGTGCTTGTTCTCCCCAGCCGGCATCCCCATGCCGGCACGAACCGGCATGGTAGCGGGTATTGGGGCGGCAGGCACCCCGCCGCCGGCTGGCCTGGGCGGCCTCCTGGAGGACCTGTGCCACCCCCTCGCCGATGGTCTCCGGGCCGGATAGTCGCTGATCGAGGGGGTGGGGCGTCTGCACCGTACCTTCAGGTGACGCGAAACGTCACTTTTTGCCAAATGCGCCATGGAGCAGGTTTGTGGTGCGGATCACGCATTGGGGATGGCCAGGGCTCGGTGTTTGCCGCGCAAGATTGGTAAGATGCCGCCGCGGGCGTCGCGTGGGGGAGTTGGCACGTAACCTGCGTGGGGACAGATACGTGGTCGTCGATCACGGGCTCGCTTGAAGGGCACGGGAGGTTCCGCGCCCGCCAACAACCGTTCTAGGGGAATCAACATGAAGAAGCAGCAGGGCTTTACCCTGATCGAACTGATGATCGTCGTGGCGATCATCGCCATCCTGGCCGCCATCGCGCTGCCGGCCTACCAGGACTACGTCGCCAAGTCGCAGATGACCGCCGGCCTCGCCGACATCCGCGGCGGCGTGACCGCCTACGAGGAAGGCATCCAGTCGGGCGTGAATGGTGCCACGACCCCGGCCGCCACCGATCTGGGTCTGGCTAGTAGCACCGCGCGCTGCAGCGCGATTACTCCGAGCGGCGCCTGGAATGACGCCAGTGGGCAGGCCATCGCGTGCACGGTTCGCGGCAACCCGAAGGTCACCGGCAAGACGATTACCCTGACCCGCAATAGCTCCGGTCAGTGGGCTTGCAGTGTCGGCGGCAACGCTGCTGGCTACAAGGCCAGCTACAACCCGACCGGCTGCACCGGCTCCTAAGCGGGCGAATTGTTGGTTGGATTGCACGACAGGAAAGGGGCGGCAACGCCCCTTTCTTTTAAGATGCTCAGCTGGGGGGCAAGAGCATGCAAAGGAATGGGCATACGGGTTTTACCCTGATCGAACTGATGATCGTCGTGGCGATCATCGCGATCTTGGCGGCCATCGCGCTGCCGGCATACCAGAACTACGTTGCCAAGAGTCAACTGGCTGCGGGCCTGGCTGAGGTCCGGGGTGGCGTGAGCAGTTTCGAGGCCCACGTGCTGGTGGATAACATTAATACGTTTAACCTTGCGGACATCGGGCTACCGACCAGTTCCCCGCGGTGCAACCTGAGCATGAGCCCCGGAGATACCGGCTTCATCCGTTGCACGCTCAAGGGAAGTCCCAAGGTGGTCGGCAAGACGATCGAGCTGTCACGGATCGCTTCGGGCCAGTGGGCGTGCAAGGTGGATCCCGCCATTTCTCCCAGTCTGCATCCTGCTGGCTGCAGCTGATTGCCATAACCCAAGGGGAATCCTGGTGGGGAAAACATTGGATGGGCGCGTACGTCCGTTCCGCCCGCAGGTTGCCATCGTCCTGGCGGTGCTGGGATGTGCCGCCCTGGTGTACTGGCCTGGCCTCTCTGGACCCTTCATATTCGACGATTTCCCAGCGCTGGTGACCAACCAGCGCCTTCATGTCTCGGCCCTGGATTGGGGCCAGCTCTGGCGCGCAGCCACCAGCTTCGATCCGGGCGGCACGGGCAGGCAGCTGGCCATGGCCAGCTTTGCCCTCAATCATGCCCTGGGGGGATTGGACCCATGGGGGTGGAAGTTGGGAGGGCTGCTGGTCCACCTGGCCAATGCCCTACTGGTTTACCTGCTGTGCCTGAAGTTGCTGGCCCTGGCCGGGGTACGTCAGGGCCTACAGCTGTCGGCTGGCGGTCTGGCACTAGCCTGGGCGGTGCATCCTTTGCAGGTGTCCACCGTGCTGTACGTGGTGCAACGGATGGAGACCCTGTGCCTGACGTTTACCGCGCTGGCCCTGCTTGCTTACCTCCGTGGGCGCAGGTTGCAGGTCGAGGAACGACGGGGTTGGCCCTGGCTGGTGGCCTGCGTGCCCCTGCTACTGCTGGCTCTGGGCGCGAAGGAGAGCGCACTGCTGTTGCCGCTGTTTACCCTAGCGCTCGAGCTCACCTTGCTCCGCTTTGATGGTGCCACGCCTGCGCAGCGGCGCTTCTGGCGATGGGGCTACGGGGTGGGGGCGCTGCTTGGCGCCATACTGTTCGTGGCGGTGGTGCTTCCCAGGTATGCGAACCCGGATGCGTACTTCATCCGGGATTTCGACGTGGTCCAGCGCCTGCTGAGCCAGCTGCGGATCCTGCCGATGTACATCGGCCAGATCCTGTTCCCCTTGCCCGGGCGTATGCCCTTCTACTACGACGATTTCGCTCCATCCGTTTCGCTGCTCCAGCCCTGGACTACGCTGGCGGGTGGGCTGCTGCTGTCAGGATTGCTTGGCTTGGCTTGGTACTGGCGTCGCCGCGCGCCCTTGGCGTCATTGGGCGTGCTGTGGTTCTTCGCAGGCCATGCGATGACCTCGAATGTCGTGGCACTGGAACTCGCGTTCGAGCACCGGAACTACTTCGCTCTGCTTGGGCTGCTCCTGGTAGTGGCCGAAGGCGTGCGCAGGGTGCCGGTCCAGGATGGGTCAGGCCTCAAGATTGCTGGCTTGGGCGCAGTAATGATGGCGCTTGTGTTCCTGTGCTGGATACGGTCCGCTACCTGGGGGGACCATCTCCTGCTCGCGACCACCCATGCTGCAATGAACCCCCAATCGCCACGGGCTGCGCATGATATTGGCGTGCTGTACTACGAGATGGCCGATGGCTCGCATGACTCCCCGTTCTTCAGTCTGGCTTTGCAGACTTTCGAGCACGAGGCCAACCTTCCCTCGAGCAACATCCTTCCGGACCAGTCCCTACTACTGCTCCATGCTCAGTACGGCCTGCCGGGGAGCGAGGAGGTATGGGATCGGCTGGTCGGCAAACTTCGGACACGTCCGCTTTCGCCAGAGACCCTCACTGCTCTTTACGACCTCCTGGGGCATCGGTACAAGGGTATTCCCTTGGATGACAGGCGGCTGACGGATGCCTTCCTCGTTCTGTTCGACAGGGGGGTAATGGCTCCGCACAACTACGCACAATTCGGAGACTACCTGTTCAGGTATACCGACGAATCGGACTTGGCCCGGAAGGCCTTTGCCAATGCGTTACTGATGAGCCTGCAGGCGGGTGACATCGACTACGCGCAAAGGATCATGAGGGTGCTTGCCAGGGAGGGGCGGGCAGATCTGGCGCTTGCAGCTCTGGATGAGGCCCGCGCTACGGGAGGGTTGCCTGATGCCTTGGTTGCTCCCCTGCTCCCGAGCCCGTGAGTTTCTGTATCCAATCATGCACTAGTGCCTATCGATCCTTGTCTGCTATCCCCATGACACAGCAACTCCCGCCACTGATCTTCGGTGCGCCGCATATCGGGGAAGAGGAAATCCATGAGGTCGAGGCGGTCCTGCGCTCCGGCTGGCTGGGGACTGGGCCGCGGGTGGCACGCTTCGAGCAGGCGTTCGAGGCCTACAAGTCCCTGCCCGCCGCCCATGCGGCCGCGTCTCAGGTCAAACCCGCTGCTCCGGCTTCCATTCCAAGCAACGATTTCCAGTTGCTGACGAGGCGTCTGGATGACAACTGGTCAGTAAAGTACGTGCGAGCCTGATTCATCAGCTGGATGCGCAGGCGCGGTTCCCCGGCAAGCCGGCGAATGGTCTCGGACAGTGCCGACGGATCAGCTGGGCAGGTCAGTACAGGCGGCGGACCACAGTCATCTGGCAGGCTGTAGTCGCTCTGGGTGACGACGGCCTTGCCTGCGGCCAAAGCCATGTACAGCTTGAACGGCAGTACGCGGGCAGCCTTGCCGGTTCCGCCAAATACGCCCAGGCAGATATCCGCTTCGGTCAGGGCCCTGGCAAGCACCTCGGGTGATTGCCAGCCACGCAGCCAAGTCACGCGCGGATGGTCGGACAGCAAGGGTGCTACTGAGTCGGCCTGCTGGCCATCTCCGATCAGGGTGAATTCGATATCCTTGTCGTCCCGCAGCAGGTTGATGGCGCGGGCAATGACCTCGGTTCCCTGCATCGGGACAAAAGTGCCAATGAACAGTACGCGCAGTGGTTTGCCAGCCTGCGGTGCTGTGGCGGATTTCAAGGCGCCGGGGTCCGGCAGCGTGGCCTGATCCAATGCCAGCGGAAAAGCGGCGATCCGTTGGCGATCTACGCCGAACAGTTTGCTGATGTGTTCGGCATTGGCTCGTGTATCAACGACGATGCGATGTGCCGTACGTAATGCACGGGATTCTGCACGCAGCAGCAAGCGCGAGATCAGGCCACCCTGCCGGCCGATCTGCCGATCTTGGTAAAGCGTGTCCCAAAAGGTGATGTAGGCATCGGCGATGCAGCGCGGGCGCCAGGCTGCGGGCAGCCAAGAAAGGCACCACAGCACCGGCAAGCTGGGGTAGGGGAGGTAGACCCATTCGCCGCGGCGGCAATGGCGGGCCAGTCGGCAAAGGCCGAGCAGACTGTAGCTGCCCAGCAAGCAGGCACCACGCAATTTCTCTATCAGCGTTCCCCGCGCCAGTTTCCATAGATGGAAATCCGGGGGGAGCCAGCAGGCTTGGTCATGGACTTCCATGTCATGCAGGCTGGACAGCAGGCGCACGGTGTTGCGGGCGTTCGGGTAGCCACTTCCTGCCAGTGCGGCGCCGATGACGGTGATCCGAGGGCGGTGGCTCATGCCGCAGCCCTGCGCCGGTTGTGCCGCAGCCAGCTGGCCGTACTGAACAGGATTTCGATGCCGAGCGTCAGCAGACGGGCAAGCAGCATCGCGGTCAGCAGATCGGCGCCATGCGAGCTGCTCAACATGCTCGCTACGGCTTCACGTACTCCCAGTCCGCTGGGGACGACTATGGCCAGCATGCCGGCACTGGTGCCTGCAAACAGGCAGGTTGCCAGTTCCAGTAGCGGTATCTGCACAAGACAGGCGTAGGCGGCCAAGTACAACGGCATGGCCGCGGCGTAGGCCATGCCGGCAACGAAGGCGCGGCGCCGGTCGGCCAGGGCGGGCAACAGATATGGGATTGCAAACGCGGCCACGCCGGCGGCGGTGGCAAGCAGGGCGGCCGCCAACTGCTTGTCTTCCAACAGGCACAAGCCGATCAGGGCAATGGCTACACAAAGTGCCAATGACGCTCCCTGCTCGATCACGCTGCAATACCAGGCCTTGCGGGCAGGACAGCCAAGCTGCTGCATATGCCAGGCTCTCCCCAGCAGTTGCCAGACGCCGCCAGGCACGTATTTGCCCAGCAGGCTGCGTGCCCACAGACGCCGCATCGGGCTGTCTGCTATCCCCGTGCCGCAGGCCCGGGCCAACAGCACGAAGGCCTCGCGGTTGACCAGGGTATGCGCGAGCAGCAGGAAACAGGCCAGTGCCACGCTGGCGACCGATGCGCTTGTCGGTGTGGCGGCCAGTTGCCGGATCCCCAGCCCCAGTGTGTGCAGAGCGAAGCCCAGGGCAGCAAGCGCAAGCACATAACCCAGCAGCACTCTGGGCCAGCGCGAAGTGCGTGAAGGCGACTCAGCCACGGCGCTCCCAGACATGCAGGTACTGGAAGGTGTACAGGCCGCGCAGCGGCCAGAAGTCCAGCAGGCGTGCTGGCACCATCGACCAGGGGTGCGCTTCGAACAGGCGCAGATTGCGTGCCTCGCGGACGGGCCTCAGTCCGGCAGACCGGCCAAGCGCCAGGATGTTTGGCTTGGCGTAGTAATGCAGGTGGGTGCGGTCGTGGATGCCACGATCGCGTTGCGGCCAGCGACCGAGCAAGTACAGATCCACCAGCGTGGACAGGTGGCGGACATTGGGCACGCTGGTAATCAGCCTGCCTCCGGCGGTGAGCATGCCGGCTAGCGCTGCCAGTACTTTTTCCGGAGCCACCATATGCTCCAGCACGTCGGCACAAATGATCAGGTCAAACGGCGCCAGCACGGCCAGCCGGGACATGATCGACGGATCCTCCACGTCGCCGCAGATGACCTGGTTGTGGTGCGTGCCAGCGATGGCCGCCCGTTCGAGATTCGGCTCTACGCCCACGGTAGTGCAGAATGGGAACCGCTCGTGCAACTGGCGGCCCAGCAGGCCGGCGCCACAACCTATGTCCAGTACCCGCTGCGGAGGGCTGGTGACTAGGCGCAGGATGTCTGGGCGCCCCCCCGAGTAACCCTGGAGGCGGCGGCGCAGGCGATTGGCCAGTTCGTCGTGCATCTCAGCTGTCGCGCAGGTAGGTCAGGTTGGTGATCTGCTCGGAGATCAGGCCGATCAGGAACACGATTACCGCCGCGCTGAAGAGCAGGGTGCTCATGTTGGTGAAGCGGTGCTGGGTCGCGAAGGTGTAGGCGTAGTAGCCCAGGCCGGTGGCGAAGAAGGACAGGGATACCGGGATGAACAGCTTCAGCGGCGAGTACAGGGTGGCGATCTTGAAGATGATCAGCAGGAAGCGGATGCCGTCCTTGACCGGGCGGATGTGGCTGCCGTTGCCGACGCGCTTGGCCACCGGGATCGGCACGTAGGCCACCGGGTAGGCGCTGCGGAAGAAGGCCATGGTGCTGGTGGTCGGGTAGCTGAAGCCGTTGGGCAGCAGGTGCAGGAACTGGCGGAACTTGTCCGCCCGTACCGCGCGGAAGCCCGAGGTCAGGTCCATGACCTGGTGGCCGGTCATGCGGGTGGCCAGCCAGTTGTAGAAGCGGTTGGCCAGGCCGCGGTGCAGGTTGGCCTGGCCGCTGCCGTCGCGGGCGCCAACCACCATGTCGTAGCCCTCGGCCAGCTTGTCCAGCAGGCGGGGGATGCAGGCGGGGTCGTGCTGGCCGTCGGCGTCCATGAACACCAGGATCTCGCCGCTCGCGGCGCGTGCGCCGCGCTTGACCGCGGCTCCATTGCCCATGGAATAGGGGGCGCCGAGCACGCGGGCGCCATGGCTGGCGGCGATGGCCGCGGTGTCGTCGGTGGAGCCGTCGTCGACCACGATCAGCTCGGCCTGCGGGAACAGCTCCCGGATGGCCGGAAGCGTGCGGCGCAGGCCCTCGGCCTCGTTCTTGGCCGGAAGGATGATGCTCAGGCTGTTCAAGCTGGTTTCCCCGGGATCCCCGGCGCTATCGTAATGCCTGTCGGGGAGGGACGGAACGCGCCGGGTCCGGTCGTCCGGCGGTGATCGCCGGCGGATCGGCCGGGGTTTTGCAGTACTCTTTCCATGGCCAAGGGGAAAGCCACCTTCATAATGAATGCGATGTCCGCCAATCTTGTCGGTATCACGGGTATTGCCCGTCGCCTGGTCCAGGACGGAGCCATGGACGAGGCGGCCGCCCGTGCCGCCATGGCCCAGGCCGCCGAGGCCAAGGTGCCGCTGGCCCAGTTCATTGCCGAGAAGAGGCTGGTCACCCCGGCCCAGCTGGCGGCCGCCAACTCCATCGAGTTCGGCATCCCGCTGCTCGATACCTCTGCCTTCGACCCGTCGCAGAACGCGATGAAGCTGGTCAGCGATGAGCTGGTGCAGAAGCACCACGTGCTGCCGCTGTTCAAGCGCGGCAGCAAGCTGTTCGTGGGCGTCAGCAACCCCACCCAGACCGGCGCGCTGGCCGAGATCCAGTTCCATACCAACCTGGCGGTCGAACCGATCCTGGTCGACGAGGACCAGATCCGCCGCACCCTGGAGCAGTGGCAGAACGCCAGCGCCCAGCTGGACAGCGGCCTGGGCGAGGACGACGAGGGCCTGGAGAACCTCGAGGTCGGCGCGGGCGACGAGGACGGGATCAGCGAATCGGGTGTCGACGCCAAGGGCGACGATACGCCGGTGGTCAAGTTCGTCAACAAGGTCCTGGTTGACGCCATCCGCCGCGGCGCCTCGGACATCCACTTCGAGCCCTACGAAACCGACTACCGCGTGCGCCTGCGCATCGACGGCCTGCTCAAGACCGTGGCGCGGGCCCCGGTCAAGCTCAACCAGCGCATCGCCGCGCGCCTGAAGGTCATGGCGCAGCTGGACATCGCCGAGAAGCGCGTGCCGCAGGACGGCCGCATCAAGCTCAACCTGTCGAAGACCAAGCAGGTGGACTTCCGTGTCAGCACCCTGCCGACCCTGTTCGGCGAGAAGGTGGTGCTGCGTATCCTCGACGGCAGCGCGGCCAAGCTGGGCATCGACAAGCTCGGCTACGAGCCGGAGCAGCAGAAGCTGTTCCTGGACGCGATCCACAAGCCCTACGGCATGGTCCTGGTCACCGGCCCGACCGGCTCGGGCAAGACGGTGTCGCTGTACACCGCGCTGGGCATCCTCAACGACGAGACCCGCAACATCTCCACCGCCGAGGACCCGGTCGAAATCCGCCTGCCCGGCGTCAACCAGGTCCAGCAGAACAACAAGCGCGGCATGACCTTCGCCGCGGCCCTGCGCAGCTTCCTGCGCCAGGACCCGGACGTGATCATGGTCGGCGAGATCCGCGACCTGGAGACCGCCGAGATCGCGATCAAGGCCGCGCAGACCGGCCACATGGTGCTGTCGACCCTGCACACCAACGACGCGCCGCAGACCATCGCGCGCCTGATGAACATGGGCATCGCGCCCTACAACATCACCTCGTCGGTGACCCTGGTGATCGCCCAGCGCCTGGCGCGCCGGCTGTGCTCCAAGTGCAAGCGCCCGGTGGACCTGCCCGAGCACGCCCTGCTGGCCGAGGGCTTCACCCCGGAGGAGATCCGCGAGGGCTTCACCGTGTACGAGCCGGTGGGCTGCGAGGAGTGCACCGAGGGCTACAAGGGTCGCGTCGGCATCTACCAGGTGATGCCGATGAGCGAGGAGATCCAGGCCATCGTCCTGGCCGGCGGCAACGCCATGCAGATCGCCGAGGTGGCGCAGAAGGCCGGCGTGCGCGACCTGCGCCAGTCGGCCCTGCTCAAGGTCCGCCAGGGCATCACCAGCCTGGCCGAGATCAACCGCGTCACCAAGGACTGAGTACCCGACGCCCCGCCATCCGTGCGGGCCGGCCCGGGTTGTCGCCGTGGTGCGGCGGCGACCGTAGGCCGGTGGCCGGCGGCTGGCCGCGCCGGCTGCCTTGGTCGCGGCAGATCGCGCCCGGCCACCGGAGGCACCGCCCGGCTGCCGCGGTCACTGCGCGCGCAGCCGTACCGGTCCGGCCAGGCACCCTCGGATCGGATGGCGCGGACATGCGTCGCCGGTCCGCGGCGCCGGCCGCCGCCGTGCCCTCATCCGAAAGTCGATGATCGGCGGATTCCTACTTGATGGCGCGGATTCTCCCGCTTTTTTCGGGCCTGTCGGCGCGCCAATCTCGGCGCATGGACATGCCAGTCGCCAATCCCGGCCCCGGCATCCTGGTGGAGGAGGGGCCCGACGTTCCGCTGCAAGGCGGTGTCTTCCACGTGTCCGTGGTGACCCGTGGCCGATACGCCTGCTTTGCCGACTTCCACGTGGCCTGGACGGCCGTGCGCGCCTTCCGCGACCCGGCGGCGCTGGGCGATGCCCGGCTGCTGGCCTGGGTGCTGCTGCCGGACCGGGTGGCCTGGCTGGTCCAGGGCGGCGAGCAGATGCCGATGGAGAAGGCGGTCAGCCGGATGAAGTCCTGCAGCACAGCGCAGGTCAACAAGACCCTGTTCCGTGCCGGGCCGCTGTGGGAACCGGGCTTCAAGGCGCGCGAGCTGGCGCCCGACGAGGACCCGCGGGCGGTGGCGCGGCGCCTGCTGGTGGCGCCGCTGCAGGCCGGGCTGGCCTCGGAACTGATGGATTACCCCTTCTGGGACTGTGTCTGGCTGTGAGGTCCCCGGCGGGACGGGCGGCGGATGGCTTTCCAGGGGAGGGAGGCGGCAGGCAGGCTGCCGGTGGGGGCGCCGGCAGCCTGCCCCCCTCCGTCCGTCCCGCCGCGGCTCCTGCCATGCCGGCGAGAGGGGCGCTGGGGCATGGCTCCGGCCGGGTTTGCCGGGCTGGGATTTGTGCTGGCGGCTGGCCGGGCAGGGCGGCGGGCTGATGGGCCCGTGGTGCGGATCGATGGCGATGCGCCAGTGACGCAGGGGCTGGCCGAAGGGGCGCGGAAGCGTCATGCTTTCGCGCTTGGACGCTGCCTCCCCTGCCGATGTTCAGCATTCCGATACGGGTTTACTGGGAAGATACCGACGCCGGTGGCGTGGTCTACCACGCCCGCTACGTGGCCTTCCTGGAGCGCGCGCGCAGCGACGCGTTGCGCGCCATGGGCCGTGGCCAGCACGCCCTGCAGGCGGCCGGACTGGTATTCGCGGTCCACTCGATGCGGCTGGACTTCCTGCGCCCGGCGCGGCTGGACGACCTGCTCGAGGTAACCGCGGAAGTGTCCCGGCTCGGCCGCGCCAGCGTGGTGTTCTCCCAGCGCATCCTGCGCGGGGAGGAGACCCTGCTGGAGGCCGAGGTCAAGGTGGCGTCCCTGCGCGCGGCCGATTTCCGGCCCTGCCCGATGGACCCGGCGCTGTACGAGGAACTCCGGACGCTGCAGGCCGGTCCGATGCGCTGACCGTATCGCTCGCGGCGGGGCCATCGCCCCGCTGGCATTGCACCAAGACGAAGCCATTGAGGAACAAAGGATGATCGGATCGAGCCTGGCCCTGCTGGCCACCGTGGTGGAGGCACTGCCGCCGGACGCGGCCGCGGCGGCCACCGAGGCGGCGGCTACCGCCGCCCATGGCGGCATCAACTACCTGGACCTGATGCTGCGGGCGAGCCTGCCGGTCAAGCTGATCGTGCTGCTGCTGCTGGCCGGTTCGCTGATCAGCTGGGTGATCATTTTCCGCAAGCTGGGCGCGTTCAAGCGCGCCGACCAGGAAGCGGACGAGTTCGAGAACCGGTTCTGGTCCGGCGCCGACCTCGGCAAGCTGTACGCCGCGGCGACCGACCGCAACCGCGTGGTCGTGGGCCTGGAGGCGATCTTCGAGGCGGGTTTCCGCGAGTTCGCGCGCCTGCGCGACAAGCGCCGCCACGACGGCCGCGCCCAGCTCGAGGGCGCGCAGCGCGCCATGCGCGTGGCCTTCACCCGCGAGGTCGGCCAGCTGGAGCGCAACCTGGAGCTGCTGGCCAACATCGGCTCCACCGCCCCGTACGTGGGCCTGGTCGGCACCGTGTTCGGCATCATGGTGACCATGCACGACATGGTCAGCCAGGGCCAGCAGGTCGGCATCGCCTCGGTGGCGCCGGGCATTTCCGAGGCGCTGTTCGCCACCGCCATCGGCCTGTTCGTGGCCATCCCCGCGGTGTGGGCCTACAACCGCTACACCACCCGGGTCGAGCGCCTGTCGCAGCGCTACGAGAGCTTCGCCGACGAGTTCAGTTCGATCCTGCAGCGCCAGGCCGGCGGCGACGAATGAGCCGCCGCCCCGACGGGAGCACGCCATGAGCACATTCGCCCGGCACAAGCGCCGCAAGCTCAAGTCCGAGATCAACGTCGTTCCCTACATCGACGTGATGCTGGTGCTGCTGATCATCTTCATGGTCACCGCCCCGCTGCTGAGCCTGAGCGTGGACGTGGACCTGCCCAAGTCCAACGCCCGCTCGGTGGACAGCAAGAAGGACCCGGTGATCGTCACCGTGGACGCCGAGGGCCGCTACTTCCTGACCCTGGAAGGCGGCAAGGCGCAGCCGATCGACGCCACCGAGCTGAGCGCGCGGCTGGCGGCGTTCGTGGCCCAGAACAAGGACTTGCCGGTGTTCGTCGCCGCCCCGGGCGGGGTGGAGTACCAGAAGGTGATGGACACCATGGTCCTGGTGCAGGCCGCCGGCGTGCCGCGGGTGAGCCTGATGAGCCAGCCGGGCGGTCGCTGAGGCCGCCCGCAGGTGAGCATGCACGCCGACGCCTTCTACCATCGCCCCGAAGACCGCGAGAGCGGCCTTGCCGGCCCGCTGCTGCTGGCGCTTGCCCTGCACATCGGCGTGGCCCTGCTGTTCTGGCTGGCCTGGTGGTGGTCGCCACAGCGCAAGGTGGAGCCGGCGGCCGGTTCCCCGGCGATCGAGGCCTCGCTGGTGATGAGCCCGGCCGACCTGGCCGCGGCCCAGCGCCGCGCCGAGGAAGCGCCCAAGCCGGAGCCGCTGCCGGAGCCGGTGGCCGAGACCGCGCCCGAGGAAACCGTGCCACCGCCGCAGCCGCTGCCCGAGCCGCGTCCGCAGGACGCCACGGTGCAGCCGCAGCAGAAGGCCCAGGACTTCATCCCGCAGCCGGACACCGTCGACCAGGACGAGGCCCGCCGCGACGCGATCGCCAAGGAAAAGGCCGAGAAGGAACAGGAAGAGCGCCGCCGCCAGCAGCAGATCGACCTGACCGAACAGCAGCGGCAGAAGGAAGCCGAGAACCAGCGCCGCCTGGCCGCCCAGGCCGAGGAGGCCGAGCGCCAGAAGAAGCTGGCCGAGATCCGCCGCCAGCGCGAGCAGGCCGCGCGCGAGGCCGAGCGCGCCGAGCAGCGCCTGCGCCAGCTGCAGCAGGTCCAGCAGCGCCAGTCCGCGCCTGCCCAGGCCAGCCAGGGCTCGCCGGGGCAGGGCGGCACCAGCGAGGACCTGACCGCCAAGTACGCCGCCGCGATCCAGCAGGCGGTGACCAACCAGTGGATCCGCCCGGACACCGTGCCCCTGGGCCAGCGCTGCCGGGTGCAGATCCGCCAGCTGCCCGGTGGCGAGGTGATCGACGTGAAGGTGCAGCCCGGCTGCCCCTACGACGAGGCCGGCCAGCGCTCGCTGGAGGCGGCCGTCCTGCGCGCCCAGCCGCTGCCCTACCGCGGCTTCGAATCGGTGTTCCAGCGCACCCTGATCCTGAACTTCGAGGCCCGGGACCGCTGAGGCGGACGTGGGAACTTCTTCCTTCCATGGCGGTCTTTGCCGGCCGCCGCGCTCCGTAGCCAGGGAAGCCCCCGGTCGCGGGGCCGTGCCCGCCGGCGGCGGCCGCGGGCGGTTCAGGCCGTTGGCTGGGTGTTCACGCGGTTTTCGTTCATGATTGCGAATATGTTCACGCCACCGCTGGTATCCCTAGCGTCCCCCAAGAGTGTCCAAGCCCTGCCCATGAAAGCATCCCTGCGCTGGTTCTTCCTGCTTGTCTGCCTGGTCGTGCCGGGCCTGGCGACCGCCCAGCAGCAGGGCCTGGAGATCGACATCATCGGCGGCAACGCCTCGGCGCTGCCGATCGCAGTGGTGCCGATGCCGTACGAGGGCGGCGGCACCCCGCCGCAGACCGACGTGGCCAAGGTGGTGCGCGACGACCTGGCGCGCTCGGGCCAGTTCCGCACCCTGCCGGTGGAGCAGATGGTCGAGCGCCCGACCCGCGGCGGCGAGATCCAGTACCCCACCTGGCGCCAGCTCAAGCAGGACTACCTGGTGGTCGGCCGCGTGCTGGACGCCGGCGAGGGTGGCTACCGCGTCGAGTACGAGCTGTTCGACGTGGCCCGTTCCGAGCGCCTGCTGGGCCTGGCGATGACCGCGCGCGCCAGCGCCATGCGCGACGTCGCCCACCAGATGGCCGACGCGATCTACGAGAAGATCCTCGGCGTGCGCGGCGCGTTCTGGACCCGCATCGCCTACGTCACCGCCAGCGGCACCGGCGGCGCGATGCGCTACGCGCTGGTGGTGGCCGACTCCGACGGCTGGAACCCGCAGGTGGTGGTGCGCTCGGCCGAGCCGCTGCTGTCGCCGGCGTGGAGCCCGGACGGGCGCAAGCTGGCCTACGTCAGCTTCGAGCGCGGCAACTCCTCCATCTACATCCAGGACATCGCCACCGGTGCGCGCGAGCTGGTCTCCAGCTTCCGCGGCATCAACAGCGCGCCGTCGTTCTCGCCGGACGGGCGCAAGCTGGCCCTGTCGCTGTCGCGCAGCGGCAATCCCGAGATCTACGTGATGGACCTGGCCAGCAAGCAGCTGACCCAGCTGACCAACCACTTCGGCATCGATACCGAGCCGACCTGGAGCGCCGACGGTTCCACCATCTACTTCACCTCCGACCGCGGCGGCCGCCCGCAGATCTACCAGGTGCCGTCCAGCGGCGGCGCCGCCACCCGGGTGACCTTCCAGGGCAACTACAACGCCACCGCCACCATCTCGCCGGACGGCAAGAAGATCGCGGTCGCCCAGGGCTCGGGCAACACCTACCGCATCGCACTGATGGACTCCAGCCTGGGCGCGCCCCGCTGGAGCACCATCTCCACCGGCTCCCTGGACGAGTCTCCGAGTTTCGCCCCCAACGGCAGCATGCTGATCTACGCCGCGCGCGAGGGTGGCCGGGGAGTGCTGTACGCAGTTTCGGCCGACGCCCGGGTGCGCCAGCGCCTGGTCCTGGCCGACGGCGACGTGCGCGAACCTGCGTGGTCGCCCTACCGCAGCGCGCGTTAAAAATCGGTTGTAAGATTCGCCCGTTGCACGCTTATCTCAACCACCACCCACTGTGCATCACAAGGAAATGATCATGAACAGTTCCACCCGCGTTCTGCTGGTTTCCCTCCTGTCCGTTGCAGCCCTCGCGGGCTGCTCCAAGAAGGTCAAGGAGCAGCCGGCTCCGGAACCGGCGCCGACTCCCGCCCCGACCGCCCCGGTCGCCGACGACGGCCGTTATGGTCCGGAAGACCTGGATACCGATGCCTGCCTGCGCCAGCGCGTCGTGTACTTCGACTTCGACCAGGACGCCCTGAAGCCGGAGTTCCAGGCCATCGTCGCCTGCCACGCCAAGTACCTGCGTGACCGTCCGTCCTCGCGCATCACCCTGCAGGGCCATGCCGACGAGCGCGGCAGCCGCGCCTACAACCAGGGCCTGGGCGAGCGCCGCGGCAACGCCGTCAACTCCGCCCTGCAGGCGGCCGGCGGTTCGGCCAGCCAGCTGGAGGTCGTGAGCTATGGCGAGGAGCGTCCGGTCTGCACCGAGTCGACCGAGAGCTGCTGGGCGCAGAACCGTCGCGTCGAGATCGTCTACACCGCTCGCTAAGCGATGCTTCGCCCTCGTGCCATCGGCATGATGCTGGTCGTGGCGGCCCTCGCGGCCGCCACGCCCGCGTCTGCGCAGAAGCTGAGCCTGGCCGACCGGGTCGCACGGCTCGAGGCACAGGCCAACAACACCCAGGCCACCCAGGACCTGCTCAACCAGCTGGCGCAGCTGCGCAGCGAGGTGCAGGAACTGCGCTCGGCGCTGGAACAGCTGCAGTACGAACAGCAGCAGATGCAGCAGCGCAGCCGCGACCAGTACCTGGACCTGGACGGCCGCCTCAACCGCCTGGAAGGCGGGGAACTGCCCGCACCGCCGGCCGCCACCACCGGCGCCGCCGCGCCCACCGCACCGGCTGCCCCGGCCGCGACGGCCACCGCCGGCAGTGATGCCCCGCGGGTCCATGGCGATCCGGGCTCGCTGGCCCTGGGTGCCGACGAGCGCGCCGCTTACGAGGCCGCGTTCAATACCCTCAAGGCCGGTGACTACGCCCGTTCGGCCGAGGCCTTCCAGGCCTTCCTGGACACGCATCCGGCCGGTGTCTACGCGCCCAACGCCCTGTACTGGCTGGGCGAGAGCTACTACGCCACCGGCAACTACGCCCTGGCCGGGCAGCAGTTCCGCGCCCTGATGGAGCGCTACCCGACCCACGACAAGGCGCCCGGCGCGCTGCTGAAGCTGGGCCTGTCCCAGTTCGGCGAAGGCGAGGTGCGCCAGGCCCAGGCCACCCTGCAGCAGGTCGAATCGCAGTTTCCGGGCAGCGATGCCGCGCGGATCGCCGCCGACCGCCTGCGCTCGATCCAGATCAGCCAGCTGCGCTGATCCGCGTCGCCCCGCGGGCGACCGCCACATTCCGCTTCCAGCCCCGGCATGCGCCGCATGCCGCGCTTGCGCCCGCTTGCCGCGCTTCGTTCCGGCGCCGGCGGCCATGGCCACGGGCCCGTGGGCTTACAATTGCCCCATGAATACCCCCACTCCGCAGAACCGCCTGCGGATCACCGAGATCTTCCTGTCCCTGCAGGGCGAGGCCAACGCCGCCGGCTGGCCGACCGTGTTCGTGCGCCTGACCGGCTGCCCGCTGCGCTGCCAGTACTGCGATACCGCCTACGCCTTCCATGGCGGGCAGTGGTGGGAGATCGACGACATCCTCGCCGAGGTCGCCCGCCATGGCGTGCGCCACGTCTGCGTGACCGGTGGCGAGCCGCTGGCGCAGAAGCGCTGCCTGGACCTGCTGCGGCGCCTGTGCGACGCCGGCTACGACGTCTCGCTGGAGACCTCCGGCGCGCTGGACATCGCCGGGGTCGACCCGCGGGTGTCGCGGGTAGTCGACCTCAAGACCCCCGGTTCGGCCGAGATGGCGCGCAACCGCCTGGAGAACCTCCCGCTGCTGACCGCGCGCGACCAGGTCAAGTTCGTGCTGTGCGGCCGCGCCGACTACGAGTGGGCGCGCGACATGGTCGCCGAGCACGGCCTGGCCGCACGCTGCGACGTGCTGTTCTCGCCCTCCAAGGGCCAGCTGGAGGCGCGCGACCTGGCCGACTGGATCGTCGCCGACCGCCTGCCGGTGCGCTTCCAGATGCAGCTGCACAAGATCCTCTGGAACGACGAGCCGGGGCGCTGACCCGGATGCGGCCCTACAATGGGCCACCCCACACAAAGCAGTTCCCATGAAGAAAGCCGTCGCCCTCGTCTCCGGTGGCATGGATTCGGCCGTCGTCCTGGCCATCGCCCGCGAACAGGGATTCGCCGTGCACGCGTTGAGCGTGCGCTATGGCCAGCGCCATACCTCCGAACTGGATGCCGCCGCGCGCGTGGCCAGCGCCCTGGGCGCGGTCGAGCACAAGACCGTGGCCATCGACCTGCGCAGCATCGGCGGCTCGGCGCTGACCGACGACATCGAGGTGCCGGAGGCCGGCGGCGAGGGCATCCCGGTCACCTACGTGCCGGCGCGCAACACCATCATGCTGTCGGTGGCGCTGGGCTGGGCCGAGGTGCTGGGCGCGGCCGACATCTTCTGCGGCGTCAACGCGGTGGACTATTCCGGCTACCCGGACTGCCGCCCGGAGTTCGTCGCGGCCTTCGAGCGGCTGGCCAACCTGGCCACCAAGGCCGGCGTGGAAGGCGCGGGCATCCGCGTGCACGCACCGCTGATCCGCATGGGCAAGGACGAAATCGTGCGCGAGGGCCTGCGCCTGGGCGTGGACTTCGCCCAGACCGTGTCCTGCTACCGCGCCGATGAGCAGGGCCGCGCCTGCGGCCACTGCGACGCCTGCCAGCTGCGCGCGGCCGGCTTTGCCGCCGCCGGCGTGGCCGATCCGACCCGCTACGTCGCGGCCGCCGGCTGAGGCGCGCGTCGCCGGCGGACGCCGCCGTTGCCGCCGGCAGGCGCAGCAGCCGCCTGATCGGGTAAAATGCGCGGCCCCGGCCTGGCCGGGCTCCGTGGGCCGTTAGCTCAGTCGGTAGAGCATCGGACTTTTAATCCGCTGGTCGTTGGTTCGATTCCAACACGGCCCACCATTGCTTCCGCGCCGGCCTGCCAGGCCGGTCGCTCTGGACCCCGTCGCCGCACGGGGTTTTTTGTTGCCCACGCCCCTACCCGGAGCTGAGGATGAGCGCAGACGAGGCGGCGCTGAGCGCCGAACAGGTGGCCCACAGGAACCGGATCCACGCCTACGGCCTGGTCGCCGGGACGATGGCGGTGATCGCGGTCGCCGCCATCCTGTGGTTCTGGCTGGCGCGCGATTACCCGGTGCTGCGCTACGTGTTCATCGCCGGTGCGGCGCCGTTCGCCTGGTACGCCGGACGGCTGCCGATGGAGGCCTGGCTGGCCGCGGACGCGCGCTGCGCGGCCTGCGGCGCGCCGTACGCGGTATCCGAGACCGGCCGCGAGGAAACCCTGGTCGCGGCCACGCCGCGCCGGCGCGAGTCGGTGGTGGGGCGCTCGATCTCCGGCCCCAACGAAGGCAAGACCCTGGTGCGCAAGGAGAGCTGGACCGAGGAGCGTTACCAGGTCGTGGTCACCCGTGCCTGCAGCGAATGCGGCGACGTGCGCAGCACGCAGTCGGTGCGCACGATCCAGGCCAACAGGACCAGCGACGACGTCTACCGCCGCTGAGCACGGAAAAAGGGAGGCTGCCGCACCACGCCGGTGCGCGGAAGCCGGCACGCGCGGCGCAGGGACGAGAACGCCCGTCCCGGCCGCGTGCAGCGTCGGACGACGTGGTGAGCCGGCGTGGCTGCCGGTCGGGGACGGAGCGCTTCAGTCCTCGCCGCGATAAATCCGCGACAGCCGCGCCCCGTCGTGCGACACGAAACGGCCACTGTCACCCGTCAGCGCGAATCGCCATGCCGCCAGCAGCGCGGTGACGGGGGGGGAACGCCATTGCCTTGCCTTGCGGTACGCCTTCCCGAAATCGTGAAGGCGTTGCTGCAGTCCTGCCCGTTGGGGTGCGGGCTGCCGAGGGTTTTCCTTCACCATTGCATTCTCTCCGGCCGCGGGGGGCGGCCATCGGGTCACGCTGAGTCCTCCCCTGTCGGCGACCATACCGCGTCCCTGGCGTTCCCGGCCACCGCGCCGCTGAACGGCAGCGCGACGGGCGCGGAGGCCGCGTTGAAGCCATCGCCTGGCGGGCCCATAGTCCTCCTGCACACCCCCCCGCGCCCGCGCGTCGCAGGCCGTTCCCGGGCCCCATGAGCACCGCCGCCTTCCATCCCGCCGTCGCCCGCTGGTTCGACGCCGCCTTCCCGGGCCCGACCGAGGCCCAGGCCGCGGCGTGGCCGGCGATCATGGCCGGGCGCAGCACCCTGGTGGCCGCGCCGACCGGCTCGGGCAAGACCCTGACCGCCTTCCTTGCCGCGATCGACGCCCTGGTGCGCGAAGCCCTGGAGCAGGGCGGGCTGGCGGACGAGACCCGGGTGGTCTATGTCTCCCCGCTCAAGGCGTTGTCCAACGACATCGCCCTGAACCTGGAAGCACCGCTGGCCGGCATCGGCGTGGCGCTGCGCGAACTGGGCCTGCCCGAGGTGGGGATCCGCACTGCCGTGCGCACCGGCGACACCCCGCAGTCGGAGCGTGCGCGGCTGCGGCGCAGGCCGCCGCATATCCTGGTGACCACGCCCGAGTCGTTGTACGTGCTGCTGGGCTCCGAATCCGGTCGGGCGATGCTGCGCACGGTGCGCAGCGTGATCGTGGACGAGATCCATGCCCTGGCCGGCAACAAGCGCGGCAGCCACCTTGCGCTGTCGCTGGAACGGCTGGAGGCGCTGTGCGCGCGGCCGCTGGTGCGGATCGGCCTTTCGGCCACGCAGAAGCCGGTGGAGGAGGTGGCGCGCTTCCTGGTGGGCGCCGGCAACGTGCATCCCGGCCGCGACCGCCTGCCCGCCGCTGGCGGCGGCTGGCAGCGCGGCGGCGCGGTGCATGGCGGTAGCGCGAAGCGCGACGTCCCCGACTGCGCCATCGTCGATATCGGCTACACCCGCCAGCGCGACCTGGCCCTGGAACTGCCGCCCACGCCGCTGTCGGCGGTGATGTCCAACGACCAGTGGGAGCAGGTCTACCTGCGCGTTGCCGAGCTGGTGCGCGAGCACCGCACGACGCTGGTGTTCGTGAATACCAGGCGCATGGCCGAGCGCGCCGCGTTCCACCTGGGGCGCCTGCTTGGCCATGACGCGGTCGCCACCCACCACGGCAGCCTGTCGAAGGAACTGCGCCTGGCCGCCGAGCAGAAGCTCAAGGCCGGGCAGCTGCAGGTGCTGGTCGCCACCGCCTCGCTGGAGCTGGGCCTGGACATCGGCGACGTGGACCTGGTGTGCCAGTTCGGCTCGCCGCGCTCGATCGCCGCCTTCCTGCAGCGCGCCGGGCGCGCCGGCCACCATGTCGGCGGCGTGCCGCGCGCGCGCCTGTTCCCCACCACCCGCGACGACCTGGTCGAATGCGCCGCGCTGCTGGACTGCGTGCGCCGCGGCGAGCTGGATGCACTGCGGATCCCGGAAGCGCCGCTGGACGTGCTGGCGCAGCAGATCGTGGCCGAGGTCGCCGCCGCCGAGTGGGACGAGGACGCGCTGTTCGAACGCCTGCGCCGGGCCTGGCCATACGCGCGGCTGCAGCGTGGTCGCTACGACGAGGTGGTGGCGATGCTGGCCAACGGCTTCAGCGACCGCCGCGGCGCGCGCGCCGGGTGGGTCCACCGCGATGCCGTGCACCGCCGCCTGCGCGGCCGCGAGGGTGCGCGCCGGGTGGCGGGCATGTCCGGCGGCACCATCCCCGAAGCCGGCGACTACGCCGTGGTGCTGGAACCGCAGTCGACCTTCGTCGGCACGGTCAACGAGGACTTCGCGGTCGAGAGCATGGCCGGCGACGTGTTCCAGCTGGGCAATGCCAGCTACCGCATCCTGCGGGTCGAGTCCGGCAAGGTGCGGGTCGAGGACGCGCAGGGCCAGCCGCCCAGCATCCCGTTCTGGCTGGGCGAGGCGCCCGGGCGCAGCGACGAGCTGTCACTGGGCGTGTCGCGCCTGCGCGCGGAAGTGGCCGCGCGGCTGCGTGGCGCGGATGCCGCGCAGGGGGAGGCGCCGCTGGCGCCGGAGGGCATCGCCGCGGCGCGCCGGTGGCTGCAGGAGGACGTCGGGCTCGGCGCGGAAGCCGCGCGCCAGCTGGTCGACTACCTCGGCGCCAGCCTGGTGGCGCTGGGTGCCATGCCCACCCAGGACGCGATCGTGCTGGAGCGCTTCTTCGACGAGACCGGCTCCACCCACCTGGTGGTGCACAGCCCCTGGGGCAGCCGGATCAACCGCGCCTGGGGCCTGGCGCTGCGCAAGCGCTTCTGCCGCCAGTTCAACTTCGAGTTGCAGGCCGCGGCCACCGAGGACGCGATCGTGCTGTCGCTGTCCACCAGCCACAGCTTCCCGCTGGCCGAGGTGGCCAGGTACCTGCATTCGTCCTCGGCCACCGACGTGCTGGTGCAGGCGCTGCTGGACGCGCCGATGTTCGCCGTGCGCTGGCGCTGGAACGCGGGCACCGCGCTGGCCCTGCCGCGCTATTCCGGCGGCGGCAAGCGGGTGCCCCCGCAACTGCAGCGGATGAAGTCCGAGGACTTGCTGGCCACGGTGTTCCCCGACCAGGTCGCCTGCCTGGAGAACATCGTCGGCGAGCGCCAGGTGCCGGACCATCCACTGGTGGCGCAGACCCTGCACGACTGCCTGCACGAGGCCATGGACCTGGGCGGCTGGCTGGAGCTGCTGCGCGGGCTGGAGTCCGGGCGCATCGCGGTGGTGGCGCGTGACCTGGCCGCGCCTTCGCCGCTGGCGGCCGAGGCGATCAATGCGCGGCCCTATGCCTTCCTCGACGATGCGCCGCTGGAGGAACGCCGTACCCAGGCGGTGCAGGCGCGGCGCTACGCCGATCCGGAATCGGCTTCGGACCTGGGGCGCCTGGACACCGAAGCGATCGGGCAGGTGCGACGCGAGGCCTGGCCGCAGGCGCGCGACGCCGACGGCATGCACGAGGTGCTGACCGGGCTGGGCTTCGTCACTGGCGAAGAGGTGGCGCGCGAACCGCAGTGGCCGGCGCTGTTGCAGGCGCTGGCCGGCGACGGCCGCGCCGCCTGCGTGGAAGCCGGCGGCCAGCGCTGGTGGGTGGCGGCCGAGCGCCTGCCACAGCTGCTGGCGCTGCATCCGCAGGCGCGGCGGGAACCCGCGCTCGCGGTGCCGGATGAGTTCGCGCGCGTGGCCTGGACTGCCGAGGGGGCGGCGATCGCCCTGCTGCGCGCACGCCTGACCGGGCTGGGGCCGGTGACCGTGGCGGCACTGGCCACCAGCCTGGCCCTGCCGCCGGCCGCGGTCGAACAGGCATTGCTGGCCCTGCAGAGCGACGGCTATGCGATGCAGGGGCGCTTCAGCCCCGGCGCGCCGGCGCAGGAGTGGTGCGAACGCTACCTGCTCGCGCGCATCCATCGCCTCACCCTGAAGCGCCTGCGCCGCGAGATCGAGCCGGTGGCGCCGCGCGACTTCATGCGCTTCCTGTTCCAGTGGCAGCGGGTGGCGCCGGAGGCGCGGGTGAGCGGGCCGGATGCGCTGGCCGGCGTGCTGGCGCAGCTGGAAGGCTACGAGGCACCGGCCCCGGCCTGGGAAGCGGAGCTCCTGCCGGCGCGGCTGCGCGACTACGCGCCGGCCTGGCTGGACGGCCTGTGCAGCGGCGGGCGCACGCTATGGACCCGGTTGCGTGCCGCCGGCAACGAGGCCGAGGGCAACCGCGCCGGTACCTCGCTGCGCAATACCCCGGTGCTGCTGCTGCCGCGCCGGCATGTCGGCCACTGGGCGGCGCTGGCGCCGCCGCTGGATCCCGGGCTGCCGGGACTGTCCTCGCGCGCACGCAAGGTGGCCGACTGCCTGGCCACGCATGGCGCCTCGTTCTTCGACGAACTGCTGGACGCCACCGGCCTGCTGCGCACCGAGCTGGAAGACGCGCTGGCCGAGCTGGTGGCGCGCGGCATGGCCCATTGCGACAGCTTCGCAGGGCTGCGCGCGCTGCTGGTGCCGCCGTCGAAGCGGCCCTCGCCGGGGCGCGGCCGCCGTCGCGGTGCACTCAACGCGATCGAGGATGCCGGGCGCTGGGCCCTGGTGCGCCGGCCCGCGGCGGCGGAAGACGGTGGCCGCCGGCGCCCGGACCCGGAGGCGGTGGAACACGTGGCGCGGGTGCTCTTGCGCCGCTATGGCGTGGTCGGCTGGCGCATCCTCGAACGCGAGGCGGCCTGGCTGCCGCCGTGGCGCGAGCTGCTGCGCGTCTACCACCGCCTGGAGGCGCGCGGCGAGGTGCGCGGCGGACGCTTCATCGAGGGCCTGAGTGGCGAGCAGTTCGCGCTGCCGGAGGCGATCGCGCCGCTGCGCAAGGTGCGCAACCGGCCGCCGGACGGGCAGCTGGTGGAAGTCAGCGCACTGGATCCGCTGAACCTGTCGGGCACGGTGTTGGCCGGGGACAAGGTGCCGCGCATCGGCGGCGCACGCTTGCTGTTCCGCGACGGCGTGCCGGTGGCCGCGCGCGTGGCCGGCGAGGTGCGGTTGCTGGCGGCGCTGGAGCCGGCGGTCGAGCAGGAGGTGCGCAGGCGCCTGTCCGGCGAGCCGGAATCCGGGCTGGAAGCGCTGCTGGCCAGGATCCAGGCCAACCTGCCGCAGCCGACGCGCTGAGCCCGGCACCGCGAAGCGCTAGCCGTACTCGCGGATCACGTCCAGCACGTCCTGGCCGTAGCGCGCCAGCTTGCCGCCGCCGACGCCGCCGACCCGCGCCAGTTCGCCGATCGTGGCCGGGCGCAGCTGGGCGATGTCGCGCAGGGTGCGGTCGTGGAAGATCACGTAGGCCGGCACGTTCTGCTCGCGCGCCAGCGCGGCGCGCCAGGCGCGCAGGGCGTCGAACAGCGGGCGATCATACGAATCCACATGCAGCGTGCTCTGGCTCGGGCGGTCGCTGCCGCCGCGGCCGGAACGGCGCGCCGGTTCCTCGCGCATCAGCACCTGGCGCTCGCCCTTGAGCACCGGCCGCGCGGCCGCGCCCAGGCGCAGGCCGCCGTGGCCCTCGGCATCGACCTCCAGTAGCCCGGCGACCACCAGCTGGCGGAACACGCTGCGCCAGGTATTGGCGTCCAGGTCGCTGCCGATGCCGTAGGTGGACAGTTCGTGGTGGCGGAACTGGCGGATCTTCTCGGTGTCCGCGCCGCGCAGCACCTCGATCAGGTGCGCGGCGCCGAAACGCTGGCCGGTGCGGTACACGCAGCTGAGCGCCTTGCGCGCAGCCTCGGTCGCATCCCAGGTGCGCACCGGCTGCAGGCAGTTGTCGCAGTTGCCGCAGCCCTGGCGGCCATCCGGCGCCTGGTAGGCCTCGCCGAACGCGGCCAGCAGCGCCTGGCGGCGGCAGCCGGCGGTCTCGCAATAGCCCAGCAGCTGGTCCAGCTTGCGCCGTTCCAGGCGCTTGCGTTCCTCGCCGGCCTCGGATTGCTCGATCATCTGCCGCAGCAGGACCACGTCGCCCAGGCCGTAGCCCATCCAGGCCTCGGCCGGCTCGCCGTCGCGGCCGGCGCGGCCGGTCTCCTGGTAATAGCCCTCGATCGACTTGGGCAGGTCCAGGTGGGCGACGAAGCGCACGTCCGGCTTGTCGATGCCCATGCCGAAGGCGATGGTCGCGCACATCACGATGCCGTCCTCGCGCAGGAAGCGGCGCTGGTTCCCGGCGCGCACCTCGGCCGGCAGGCCGGCGTGGTAGGGCAGGGCGGCGATGCCCTGGCCGGCGAGGAACTGCGCGGTCTCCTCGACCTTGCGCCGGGACAGGCAGTAGACGATGCCCGATTCGCCGCGATGCCCGCCGAGGAAGTCCAGCAGCTGCCGCCGCGGGTTGTCCTTGTGCGCCACCGAATAGCGGATGTTCGGGCGGTCGAAGGAGCTGAGGAAGCAACGCGCTTCCTCCAGCGCCAGGCGCTCGGCGATCTCGCGCCGGGTGGGCGGGTCGGCGGTGGCGGTCAGGGCGATGCGCGGTACCTGCGGCCAGCGCTCGTGCAGCACCGTCAGCTCGCGGTACTCGGGGCGGAAGTCGTGGCCCCACTGCGAGACGCAGTGGGCTTCGTCGATCGCGAACAGGGCGATGCGGCTGCGCTCCAGCAGCGACAGGAAGCGCGGTGTCAGCAGCCGCTCCGGGGCGACGTAGAGCAGGTCGAGCGTGCCGTCGAGCAGTTCGCGCTCGACCTGCCGGGCCTGTTCGGCGTCCAGGGTCGAGTTGAGGCAGGCGGCGCGCACGCCCAGCTGCAGCAGCGCTTCGACCTGGTCCTGCATCAGCGCGATCAGCGGCGAGACCACGATGCCGGTGCCTTCGCGCAGCAGCGCCGGCACCTGGTAGCACAGCGACTTGCCGCCGCCGGTGGGCATCAGCACCAGGGCGTCGTTGCCGGCGGCGACGTGTTCGATGATGTCCCGTTGCTGGCCGCGGAAGGCATCGTAGCCGAACACCTGGCGCAGCACGGACAACGCATCGCGCGCCACGGTCGCGCTGCCGGCGCGCGACGGCGTGGCGTTCAAGGATTCCTGCATGGGCCAAGGATACCGGCGCGCGCCGGTGCCGGCATGAACAGAATCGCTTGCATCCGGGCTCAATCCGCCAGCGCGGCTAGCTTCTGCGCCAGCTTCTTTGGCGAGACGCCGCCGCGCGAACCCAGTTCCTGCGCAAACAGCAGCACCCGCAACTCCTCCACCTCCCAGCGCAATGACTGCCAGCCCGGCTGGTCGGCCACGCCGCGCGCGGCGGCCGCGGCCAGGGCATCGGTGAACGGCTTCAGCTCCAGCATGCGCGCCTGGTCGCGCGCCGGATCACGCAGGGCGCGCTCGGCGCGCAGGCTCATGCCCTTGAGCCAGCGCGGGAACTGCGCCAGTGCCTCGGCCGGGGTGTGGCGCAGGAAGCCCGGATGCACCAGGCCGTCCAGTTGCGCGCGCAGGTCGTCGAGGTTGGCGCCGGCCCAGCCCATCAGCGGGGCTTCCAGCTTCGGCTTGAGCGCGGCCACCGCGGCCAGGATCTGCTCGGCCAGCTGCAGGCGCTGCATGGCCTCGGCGAACAGCTGGCGGCCGGCGGCCTCGGCGCGCTTCTGGAATGCGGCGTGGTCGCGGATTTCGCCGAGCCCGTCGGCCAGCACCGCGTTGAGCGCGGCCTCGACCAGGTCGGCGCGCAACTGTTCCTTTTCCTGCGCCTTGTCCTGCGGCGATCCGCCGAACTGCTCGATCGCCGCGTAGAGCAGGCCCAGCTTGGGCGAGACCGGCAGCTGCTTGCGCGCCTGCCTGGCCTTGTCGGCCAGGGCGATGCGCAGCAGGCGGTCGACGCCGCGCGGGTGTGCGGCCTCGGCCTGGGCGCGGTCGGCGAACACCCGCAGCACCGCATGCGTGCCTTCGTCCACCAGCGCCGGGAAACCGGGCACGCCGGCCTCGCCGGTGACCTGCAGCGGCAGCGGCTCCCCGGGGAACTCGCGCAGCTCGCGGGTGCTGGTGGCCAGCGCGTTGGCGGCGCGGGCGGCAAAGGCGCGCGCGGCGCGTTCGCCGAAGCGCGCGCGCAGGTCGTCCAGGTCGCGCGACTCGGCCAGCACCTTGCCGCCGCGGTCCGGCAGCTCGCGCAGGCGCAGGTTCATGCGCAGGTGCGGTTCCAGCGCGGCCTCGTCGAAGTCCAGCGCCGACACCGGGCTGCCGGTGGTACGGGTGAGGAAGCGCGCCAGCTCGCCGGCAATGGAGTCGGCGCTGGGTTGCGGGAAAGCCTCGGCGAAGGCGCGGCCGAAGTCCGGCGCCGGCACGTAGTTGCGGCGCATGGCCTTGGGCAGGGTGCGGATCAGGCCGGCGGCCTTGTCGGCGACGAAGCCTGGCGCCAGCCACGACAGCCGCGCCGGATCCAGCGCGTTGAGCAGCGGCAGCGGCACCTCCAGGGTGACGCCGTCGTCGGCCGCGCCCGGCTCGAACCTGTAGTGCAGCGGCAGGCGCGCGTCGCCCAGCGCGAAGTACTTCGGATACAGGTCGCCCTGCTGGCCCTCGCCGGGCAGCAGGTCGGCCAGCGACCAGCGCAGGGCCTGCTTCTTCTCCTGCTCCAGCTTGCGGTACCAGGCGTCCAGCGCGGTGGCCGAGTGGATCTCGGCCGGGATCCGGTCCAGGTACCAGCGCGCCTGCCAGTCCTCGTCGGCGACCAGGCCGGCGCGGCGCAGCTTGGCCTCTTCCTCGCGCGCCTGCTCCAGGGTCTTGAGGTTGGCGGCCACGAACGAGGCCCTGGTGTCGATCTCGCCGGTGACCAGGCCCTGGCGCACGAACAGGTCGTGGGCGCCGGCCGGGTCGATGCGGCCGTAGTGGACCGGGCGCTTGGGCGCCAGCACCAGCCCGAACAGGCTGATCTGCTCGGAGGCCAGCACGTTGCCCTGGGCGCGCGACCAGCGCGGGTCGAAGTGCTTGCGCGCCAGCAGGTGCGGCAGCTCGGCGATCGCCCAGTCCGGCTCGACCGCCGCCGCGGTCAGGCCCCAGACCTTCTGCGTGTCCAGCAGGGTCGCGACCAGCACCCACGGCGGCGGCTTCTTGGCCAGCGGCGAGGCGGGGAACAGCTGGAAGCGGCGCTGGCGCGGGGCCTGGAAGTCGCCCTTCTCGGTGCGGTGGCCGAGCTGGGTGGGCAGGCCGGCGATCAGGGCGCGGTGCAGCGCCTGGTAGGCGGCGGCACGCTCGCGCGCGCCGAAGCGGCCTTCCCCGGAAATGGGGTCAGAGCCACTTTCCGAGCGGGGAGGCGGCGATGGCGAGCGTGAAGCGGGGGAAAGCGGCTCCGACTCCGTTTTCCCCTCGCGCGCAAGGCGCGCGGCGCGGTGCAGCTCGCCGCGGCTGGGGCGGTTGCCCTGGCGGGCCTCGCCCGGGGCCGGCGCGCCGGCCAGCAACGGCAGCAGGGAGCGTTCCGGCTCCTCCTCGCTCCAGCCCAGCTCGTTGCACAGCAGCCTGAGCTGGCGGTGCAGTTCGCGCCATTCACGCATGCGCAGGAAGCCGAGGAAGCGCTTGGTGCACCAGTCGCGCAGTTTCGACTGGGTCAGCTCGCCATGGGCGTCGTCGTAGGCCTGCCACAGGCGCAGGATGCCGACGAACTCCGAGCGCGGATCGGCGAACTGGGCATGGGCGTTGTCGGCGGCCTCGCGCGCGTCGGCCGGGCGCTCGCGCGGGTCCTGCACGCCGAGGAAGGCGGCGATCGGCAGCATCGCGCGCAGGCAGCCATGGGCCTGTGCCGCCACCAGCATGCGCGACAGCTTCACGTCCACCGGCAGGCGCGCCATCTGCCGGCCGATCGCGGTCAGCCGGCGCTGGCCGTTGCCGGCGTCCTCGACCGCGCCCAGCTCGATCAGCTGCTGCCAGCCGTCGGCGATGGCGCGTTCGTCCGGCGGCTCCAGGAACGGGAAGTCCTCGATCCGGCCCAGGCCCAGCTGCAGCATGCGCAGGATCACCCCGGCCAGGCTGGAACGGCGGATCTCCGGGTCGGTGAATTCCGGGCGGGAGAGGAAGTCGGCCTCCGAATACAGGCGGTAGCACACGCCCTCGGACACGCGGCCGCAGCGGCCCTTGCGCTGGTTGGCGCTGGCCTGGCTGATCGGCTCCACGTGCAGGCGGTCGATCTTCGAGCGCGGGCTGTAGCGCTTGACCCGGGCATCGCCGGGGTCGATCACGTAGCGGATCCGCGGCACCGTCAGCGAGGTCTCGGCGACGTTGGTCGCCAGCACGATGCGCCGCTGCGGGCCGGGGTTGAACACCCGGTCCTGGTCCCTGGCCGACAGCCGCGCGTACAGCGGCAGCACCTCGGTGGAACGGTACTGGCGTTTCTCCAGGGCGCGGTGCACGTCGCGGATCTCGCGCTCGCCGGGCAGGAACACCAGCACGTCGCCGCGCGGGTCCTCGGCGGTGATCTCGTCGACCACGGCGGTGATCGCCGCCACCGGGTCGGCCTCGCGCTCGTGCCGCGCCGGCTTGCGGCCGGTCTGCGCCGGCGGTTCCTCCAGCGGGCCGTCCGGCGGCCGGTAGCGCACTTCCACCGGGTAGGTGCGGCCGGCGACCTCGACCACCGGCGCGTCGTCGAAGTGGCGGGCGAAGCGCGCGGTGTCGATCGTCGCCGAGGTGACGATCAGCTTCAGGTCCGGGCGCTTGCGCAGCAGCTGCTTGAGGTAGCCCAGCAGGAAGTCGATGTTGAGGCTGCGTTCGTGGGCCTCGTCGACGATGATCGTGTCGTAGGCCGACAGCCAGCGGTCGGAGGCGATCTCCGCCAGCAGGATGCCGTCGGTCATGAACTTGACCCGGGTATCGGGGCCGACGTTGTCGGTGAAGCGCACCTGGTAGCCGACCATCCCGCCCAGCGGGGTCTTCAGCTCCTCGGCCACGCGCGCGGCCACCGCACGGGCGGCGATCCGGCGCGGCTGGGTGCAGCCGATGGTCCCGGCCACGCCGCGCCCGGCGGCCAGGCACAGCTTGGGCAGCTGGGTGGTCTTGCCGGAGCCCGTCTCGCCCGCCACCACCACCACCTGGTGGGTGCGCACCAGTTCGACGATGCGTTCGGCCTCGGCGGTGATCGGCAGCGCCGGATCCAGGGTGATGGGCGGCAGGCCTTCGGCGCGCGCCTGGCAGGCCGCGACCGAGGCCGCCAGCGCCTGTTCGAAGCGTGCGCGCAGTTCGGCGTCGGCCGGCTTCCCGCGCCAGCGCGACCACAGCCCGTGCAGCCGGCCGCGGTCGCGGCTCAGGGCGCCGGAAATCGCAACCCGGCCATCGTCGAGGGCCTGGCGCAGGTCGTCGGGGATCGATTCCATCTATGGGGCCGTGTGAAACTTTGCATAACGCGGGCGGAGTTAGTGTGTATTCTGACAGTCCCCACCAGTTCCGTGGACCCAAAGCCCCAGGAGTGCAACATGGCAAAGGCCAAGCCCGCCACGAAATCCGCTTCTTCCACCAAGCCGCGCAAGGCCTCCGGCCTCAACCCGGTCGCGTCCTCCTCGCGCATCGAGATCGGCATCGACGCCAGCGACCGCAAGGAGATCGCGGAAGGCCTGGCGCGTTACCTCGCCGACGCTTTCACCCTCTACCTGAAGACCCACAACTTCCACTGGAACGTGACCGGTCCGATGTTCAACTCGCTGCATGCGATGTTCATGGACCAGTACACCGAGCAGTGGAACGCGCTGGACGAGGTCGCCGAGCGCACCCGCGCGCTGGGCTTCAACGCCCCCGGTTCCTATGCCGAGTTCACCCGCCTGACCTCGATCCGCGAGGAGCAGGGCGCCGACGGCGTTCCGGACTGGAAGGGCATGGTCCAGCAGCTGGTCGAGGGCAACGAGGCGGTGTGCCGCACCGCGCGCAGCGTGCTCAAGATCGCCGACGACGCCGGCGACGATCCGACCGTGGACCTGCTGACCCAGCGCCTGCAGACCCACGAGAAGTACGCCTGGATGCTGCGCTCGCTGCTGGAATAAGCGGCCGCCGCGGTACCCCCTCTTGCGGCCGCCCCAGGGCGGCCGCATCTGTTTTGGCGTACGCAGCGCCCCGGCGTCCGTCCATGGCGGGGCCGGCTTGTTGGCGCGGTGCATTGATCGATAGTGTAGGCACAACCCCACGCGCCGGAATGGCCTTGTCGCGCCCCTCCATCGACGGATTGCATGCCCTGCTGCGGGACCCGGCCGCGTCCCGGTTGCCGGCCAGCCTGCGCGAGCTGCTGCTGCAGGCATGGGACGCCGAGGGCACCGGGCACCAGGCCTCGCTGCCGTGGCCGGTGATCGCCGATACCCTGCGCAACCTGGTCGCCCTGGACGCCGACGAGCCGGCGCTGGCCGCCGCCCTGCTGTACGACCTGCCGGGGCTGCGTGCGGTGGTGGCCGCCAGGGTATGCGCGCAGTGGCCGGCGGTGACCGGCCTGCTCGACGGCCAGGACGCGGCCGACCAGGTCTGGGCCCTGCACGCCGGGCGCGAGGCCGGGCGCAACGGCGAGGGCCTGCGCCGGCTGCTGCTGGCGATCATCCAGGACCTGCGCGTGGTGCCGGTGCTGCTGTCGCGGCAGCTGGCGCGGATGCGCGCCGCCCAGGACCTGCCGGGCGAGGAGCAGCGCGCGCTGGCGCAGCTGACCCGCGACATCCACGCCCCCCTGGCCAACCGCCTGGGCATCTGGCAACTGAAGTGGGAACTGGAGGACCTGGCGTTCCGGGCGCTGGAGCCGGACACCTACCGCCGCATCGCCCACGAGCTGGACGAAAGCCGCGCCGACCGCGAGCGCTACATCGAATCGGTCAAGGCCCAGCTGGGCCGGGCCCTGGCCGTGCACGGGCTGGCCGCGGAGATCAGCGGCCGGCCCAAGCACATCTACAGCATCTGGCGGAAGATGCAGAAGAAGCAGCTGCCGCTGGACAAGCTCTACGACCTGCGCGCGGTGCGGGTGATGGTGGCCGACGTGGCCGCCTGCTACGCCGCCCTGGGCGTGGTCCATTCGCTGTGGGTGCCGGTGCCGGGGGAGTTCGACGACTACATCGCCCGGCCCAAGCCCAACGGCTACAGTTCGCTGCACACCGCGGTGGTCGGTCCGGAGGGACGCACGCTGGAGGTGCAGATCCGCACCCGCGAGATGCACGAGCAGGCCGAGCTGGGCGTGGCCGCGCACTGGCGCTACAAGGAGACCGGCGGCAGCGCGGCCGGCAAGGGCGCCGGCCGCGCGTTCGAGCGCAAGATCGCGTGGATGCGGCAGCTGCTGGAGCAGGCCTCGGAGAACCGCGACGAGGGCCTGGCCGTGGCGCTGGACGCCGAGCTGGTGGAGGAGCGGGTCTACGCGCTGACCCCCAAGGGCGAGGTGATCGACCTGCCGCGCGGCTCCACCCCGCTGGACTTCGCCTACCACGTGCACACCATGGTCGGGCACCGCTACCGCGGGGCCAAGGTCAACGGCCGCATCGTGCCGCTGGGCTACCGCCTGCGCAGCGGCGACAAGGTCGAGATCCTGACCGGCAAGGAGCCGGACCCCAAGCGCGACTGGCTGCTGCCGGCCAACGGCTACCTGGCCAGCGGCCGCTCGCGCGACAAGGTCCGCGCCTGGTTCCACAAGCTGGACCGCTCGCGCAACGTCCAGGCTGGCCGCGAGATGCTCGAGCGCGAGCTCAAGCGCCTGGGCCTGCAGTCCGCCGACTTGGCCCCGGTGGCGAAGAAGTTCCACGCCGAGACGGTCGACGACCTGTACATCCAGGTCGCTCTTGGCGACGTCGGCCCGCACCAGATCGGGCGCGCGCTGCACGAACTGGAGCGCGCGGCCGAAGCCGCCGCCAGCCAGGCCGCGCCGGCGCTGCCGCCGCGCCCGGCCAGCCGCCAGGCGCGCGCCAGGCCACGCCCGGGCTTCACCGTGGAGGGCGTGGGCAACCTGCTGGTGCAGCTGGCGCGCTGCTGCCAGCCGGTGCCGGGCGAGCCGATCACCGGCTACCTCACCCGCAGCCGTGGCGTGACCGTGCACCGCGCCGAATGCGCTTCCTTCGCCCGCCTGGCCGCGGCCCAGCCGCAGCGGGTGCTGCCGGTGGAATGGGGCTCCGGCGGCAGCGGCTACGAGGTCGACGTGGCGGTGCGGGCGGTGGACCGCAAGTGGCTGCTGAAGGACGTGACCACCCTGATCGCCCAGGAGGACGCGCACGTGGCCGACATCCGCTCGGACCTGCACGCCGACGGCCGCCTGCAGCTGCGCCTGCGCCTGCGGGTGAACGATTACGGCCAGCTGGCCACCCTGCTGGGCAAGCTGGACGCGCTGCCGGGCGTGGAGCGGGCGTGGAGGCTCGGTTGAGGCGCGGAAACGGGGCGGATGCACGTCGCCGCGGGCGCCGCAAGGTTTGCCGCCGACAGCCCGCTGGCATAGGCTTTTGCGCATGAACCCAGGCACTTCAGCACAGGCAGTCGCGGGCGCGCCGCCGGCCACCGGCGAGCCGGTCCCCGACTACGTCCTCGAGCTGGAGCGCGCCGCTTCCTACCTGCCGGTCGAGCAGCTGCCGCTGCTGCGCGAGGCCTGGCGGGTGGGCGCCGCGGCCCATGCCGGGCAGACCCGCAAGTCCGGCGAGCCCTACATCACCCATCCGGTGGCGGTGGCCACGGTCCTGGCCGAGCTCGGCCTGGACGTGGAGACCCTGGTCGCGGCGATCCTGCACGACACCATCGAGGACACGCCGCTGACCCGCGAGGAGCTGGCGGCGCAGTTCGGCGAGGACGTGGCCGAGCTGGTCGACGGCGTCACCAAGCTGGACAAGCTCAAGTTCCGCGACCGCCAGGAGGCGGCGGCCGAGAGTTTCCGCAAGATGCTGCTGGCCATGTCGCGCGACCTGCGCGTGATCATGATCAAGCTGGCCGACCGCCTGCACAACATGCGCACCCTGGGCGCGCAGAGCCGCGAGGCGCGGGCGCGGATCGCGCGCGAGACCCTGGAGATCTACGCCCCGATCGCGCAGCGCCTGGGCATGAGCCTGGTCAAGTCCGAGCTGCAGAACCTCGGCTTCCGCGCCCTGCATCCGTGGCGCCACGCGATCATCGAGAAGCACATCCGCAGCCAGCCGGTGGTGCGCCGCGAGTCGATGGCCCAGGTCGAGGTGCAGCTGTCGCAGGGCCTGGCCCGCGAAGGCCTGGAGCACCGCCTGGTCAGCCGGATCAAGACCCCCTGGAGCATCTACAACAAGATGCGCAGCGAGGGCAAAAGCTTCGACCAGGTGATGGACGTGTTCGGCTTCCGCGTGGTGGTGCGCTCGGTGGCCGACTGCTACCACGCCCTCGGCGCGGTGCACGCCCAGTTCAAGCCGCTGGACGGGCGCTTCCGCGACTTCATCGCCATCCCCAAGGCCAACGGCTACCAGTCGCTGCACACGGTGCTGTTCGGCCCCTACGGCTCGCCGATCGAGGTGCAGATCCGCACCGAGGAGATGGACCTGATCGCCGAGCGCGGCATCGCCGCGCACTGGACCTACAAGCACGGCGGCGACAGCCCCAACAGCGCGCAGAGCCGCGCCCACGCATGGATCGTGGAGCTGATCGAGTCGCAGCGCGCCGCCGGCTCGTCGCTGGAGTTCCTGGAGAACGTCAAGATCGACCTGTTCCCGGACGAGGTCTACCTGTTCACCCCCAAGGGCCGGATCCTGGCCCTGCCGCGCAACTCCACCGCCCTGGACTTCGCCTACGCGGTGCACACCGACGTCGGCAACCAGGCCGTGGCCGCACGCGTGGACAAGAAGCTGGTGCCGCTGAAGACCAAGCTCTCCAGCGGCCAGACCGTGGAGATCATCACCGCCAAGTCGGCCGCGCCCAAGCCGCAGTGGCTGGAGTTCGTGGTCACCAGCAAGGCGCGCACCTCCATCCGCCACCAGCTCAAGCAGCTGGAGCACGAGGACGCGGTGCAGCTGGGCCACCGCATGCTCGACCGCGCGCTGGAGGCGATGGGCAGCTCGCTGGAGCGCCTGCCGGCCAAGCGCCTGGAGTCGTTCCTGGCCGAGCACCGCTTCCCGCGCCTGGAGGCGTTCCTGGCCGAGGTGGCGCTGGGCAACTGGATGCCCAGCCAGGCGGCGCAGGCGCTGATGGCCTATGCCGAGCTGCGCGGCGGCGCCCAGTCCAAGCACTCGCAGGAGAAGATCCTGATCAACGGCACCGAGGGCGGGGTGGTCAGCTTCGCCAACTGCTGCCAGCCGATACCCGGCGACGAGATCATGGGCTACCACACCTCCGGCAAGGGCGTGGTGGTGCACCGCCTGGACTGCCCGAACCTGGCCGAGTTCCGCAAGTCGCCCGAACGCTGGGTGCCGATCGACTGGGACCCGAACGTCACCGGCGACTACGACACCTCGCTGATCGTGGACGTGGAGAACCACACCGGCGTGCTGGCGCAGCTGGCCGCGGCGGTGGCGCAGAGCCAGTCCAACATCGAGCGGGTGGACTACCTGGACCGCGACATGAACGCCGCGCAGCTGCGCTTCGCCATCCAGGTGCGCGACCGCACCCACCTGGCCGAGGTCATCCGCCGCCTGCGCCGGCTCAACGTCGTCCAGGGCGTGCGCCGCCAGTAGCGGCCGCCGCCACCCCGGGCCGGCGGCGGCGCGGGACGCTAGAATCCGCCCCTGTCCTACACCACCCGGGAATCCGCCCCCATGCTGCAGATCGTCCACACCGACCACGCCCCGGCCGCCATCGGCCCCTACTCGCAGGCCGTGCGCAGCGGCAACACGGTGTATTTCTCCGGCCAGATCCCGCTGGTGCCGGCCACCGGCGAGGTGGTCGAGGGCGGCATCGAGGCACAGGCGCGGCAGGTGTTCGAGAACCTCAAGGCGGTGGCCGAGGCGGCCGGCGGTTCGCTGGACCGGATCGTGCGCCTGGGCCTGTACCTGACCGACTTGTCCCAGTTCGCCGCGGTCAACGCGGTGATGCAGCAGTACTTCACCGCGCCGTACCCGGCCCGTTCCACCATCGGCGTGGCCGCGCTGCCCAAGGGCGTGGCGTTCGAGGCCGACGCGGTGATGGTGCTGGACTGACCGCGCAGGCGTGGCACCCCGGGTCCCCGCGCCAGCGCTGGCAGGGCAGGGCGCCACGCCGCTGGCGTCCCTGCGCGGCGTAGGCGCCCGGCTCGCCGGGAGCCTGGCCGCGCGCGGGCTGGCCACGGTCCAGGACCTGTGGTTCTGGCTGCCGCTGCGCTACGAGGACCGTACCCGCCTGACCGGGATCGCCGACCTGCGTCCCGGCGAGCCGGCCCAGGTCGAAGGCACGGTCGAGGCGGTCGAGCGCGGCTTCCGCTACCGTCCGGTGCTGCGGGTGGCGGTGGGCGACGGCTCGCGCCGCACCCTGGTGCTGCGCTTCTTCCATTTCCGCGCCGCGCAGGTGGCGCAGTTCCGCCCGGGCGTGCGCCTGCGCTGCTTCGGCACGCCGCGGCCCGGCCAGCACGGGCTGGAGATGGTCCATCCCAGCTACCGGATCCTGGCGCCGGACGAGGATCCGGGCCTGGGCGACACCCTGGACCCGGTCTATCCCGCGATCGAGGGCGTGGGGCCGGCAACCCTTCGCAAGCTGATCGCGCAGGCGCTGGAGCGGTTGCCGCCGGCCGAGGCGCTGGAACTGCTGCCGCCGGGCATGCCCGGCCTGGCCGGCCTGCCGGGGTTGCGTGAATCGCTGTTGGTGCTGCACCGGCCGGCGCCCGGCGAGGACCTGGCGGCGCTGGCCGCCGGAACCCATCCGGCGCAGCGCCGGTTGGCGCTGGAGGAGCTGCTGGCCCACCACCTGGGCCTGCGCCGGCAGCGGCTGGCGCAGCAGCAGCTGCGCGCCCGCGCCCTGGACGGCCCCGGCGAGCTGGCGCGGCGGCTGCAGGCAAGCCTGCCGTTCGCCCTGACCGGGGCACAGCGCCGGGTGTTCGAACAGATCCGCGCCGACCTGGCCGGCCCCAGCCCGATGCAGCGGCTGGTGCAGGGCGACGTCGGCTCGGGCAAGACCGTGGTCGCGGCGCTGGCCGCGACCCTGGCGGTGGAGCGTGGCGGCCAGGTCGCGCTGGCCGCGCCTACCGAGCTGCTGGCCGAGCAGCACCTGGCCAACCTGCGCGCCTGGCTGGAGCCGCTGGGCATCCGCGTCGCCTGGCTGGCAGGCAAGGTCACCGGCAAGGCGCGCGCGGCGGCGCTGGCCGACGTAGCCTCAGGCGCCGCCCAGGTGGTGGTCGGTACCCATGCGCTGATGCAGGAGGGCGTGGCCTTCCACGACCTGGTGCTGGTGATCGTGGACGAGCAGCACCGCTTCGGCGTGCAGCAGCGCCTGGCGCTGCGCGACAAGGGCCCGGCCCACGGCCACGTGCCGCACCAGCTGGTGATGACCGCCACTCCGATCCCGCGCACCCTGGCGATGACCGCCTACGCCGACCTGGATGTGTCGGCGATCGACGAATTGCCGCCCGGCCGCACCCCGGTGCAGACCGTGGCGGTCAGTGCCGACCGCCGCCCGGAACTGGTCGAGCGCATCCGCGTGGCCTGCACCGAGGGCCGCCAGGTGTACTGGGTCTGCACCCTGATCGAGGAGGCCGAGGACGCCGGCAACGGCCAGGGCCCGGGGCTGCAGGCGCAGGCGGCCGAGCGCACCTTCGAGCAGTTGACCGCGCAGCTGCCGGGCGTGCGCGTGGGCCTGGTCCACGGCCGCATGAAGGCCTCGCAGAAGCAGGCGGCGATGCGCGCGTTCAAGGACGGCCAGACCGACCTGCTGGTGGCCACCACCGTGATCGAGGTCGGCGTGGACGTGCCCAATGCCTCGCTGATGATCATCGAGAACGCCGAGCGCCTGGGCCTGGCCCAGCTGCACCAGCTGCGCGGCCGGGTGGGGCGCGGCGCGGCGGCCTCGACCTGCGTGCTGCTGTACCAGCCGCCGCTGTCGGCGATGGCGCGCCAGCGCCTGGACGTGCTGCGCCGGACCGGCGACGGCTTCGTGATCGCCGAGGAAGACCTGAAGCTGCGCGGCCCCGGCGAACTGCTGGGCACGCGCCAGACCGGCCTGGCCGCGTTCCGCATCGCCGACCTGGCGCGCGACGCCGACCTGCTGCCGAAGGTCCACCAGCTCGCCGACCGCCTGCTTGCCTCCGCGCCGGAGACCGCCGACCGCGTGATCGCGCGCTGGGTCGGCGGAGCGGCGCGCTACGCCGGCGCCTGACATCGCACGCGTGTTCCCCCGGCATTGCCCTGCGCGCGCGGCGGCGCGACACTGCGCGGCCCTCTCATGGAGAACACGATGAGCGACCGTATCCCGCTGCTGATCGACACCGACCCCGGCGTCGACGACGCGCTTGCCCTGCTGATGGCCTTCAACGACCCGCGCCACGAGGTAGTGGGCCTGACCATCGCCGCCGGCAACGTCGGCCTGCAGCACACGGTGCGCAACGCGTTGAAGCTGCGCGAGGTCGCCGGCCAGCTGCAGGTGCCGGTGTTCGCCGGCTGCGACCGCCCGCTGGTGCACGCCCCGCGCGAGGACGCGGCCCATGTGCACGGCCGCGATGGCTTCGGCGACGTCGGCTATCCCGACCCGGCCGGCCAGGCCGAGGACGAGCACGCGGCGCTGGCGATCCTGCGCCTGTCGCACGAGCACGCCGGGCGCCTGGTGCTGGTCGCGCTCGGGCCGCTGACCAACCTGGCCCTGGCCCTGCGCCTGGACCCGACCCTGCCGCAGCGCGTGGCGCGGCTGGTGGTGATGGGCGGCGCGGTCAGCGCCCACGGCAACATCACCCCGGTGGCCGAGTTCAACGTCGGCTTCGACCCGGAGGCCGCGCACGTGGTGTTGTCCGGTTTCCCGAAGTACGACCTGGCCGACTGGGAGGCCACCCTGGCCCATGGCTTCCACCACCGCGAGGTGGAGAAGTGGCTGGCCGCCGACTCCCCGCGCGCGAGGTTCTACGACGCGATCTCGCGCCAGACCCGGCTCTGGTCCGAGGACCGCCGCGGCGACCACTGGCATTCGGCCGACGCGCTGGCCATGGCCTGGGCCCTGGAGCCGGACGGTGCGCTGGAGACGGCCGAGCGTCCGGTGGCGGTGGAGACCGAAGGCCGGTTGACCCGCGGCCTGACCGCGGTGGACTGGAACCGCCAGACCGGCGCCCCGGACAATGCGCGGATCCTGCTGCGTTACGACCAGGCCCGGTTCGACGCCCGGGTGCGGGCGGCCCTGGCCGCCGGCTGAGCCGGGCGGGTTCCGCGACCTTCCCCCGGCTTGCACCAGCCGGGGGCGAGCCGCTAGAATACCGGGCTCAGTCCGCTACAGCCTACGGTGCGCCGCCATGAAGGCCGACATCCATCCCGAGTACCGCGAAGTCGTCTTCCACGACGTCACCTCCGACTTCAAGTTCCTGACCCGTTCGACCCTGGCCGCCACCGCCAAGGAGTCGGTCAAGTGGGAAGATGGTAACGAGTACCCGCTGGTCAAGATCGAAATCTCCTCGGCCTCGCACCCGTTCTACACCGGCAAGCACAAGGTCGTGGACACCAGCGGCCGCATCGACAAGTTCCAGCGCCGCTACGCGCGCTGATCCCGGGCGCGCCGCCACCGGCGGCGACCCGGCCGATGTGATGCAGATGGAGCGGCCGCACTCGTGCGGCCGCTTCGTCGTGCGCGCGTTTTGCCGCGATGGGACGGAGCGTGCCGCCTGCGCCCGGCTTCTACGACTTCCGTCCAGCGGACCGGGGCGTATGGGTATGCGATAATCCCGGCGTTCCGCGGCGTGCCGCCACGGACCCCCCTACCGCGACCCTTGCGCTCCCGCGCGAAGGATCGCGCTTACCCCAAAGAGGAGCGCACACCGTGTCCAATCTCGACCAGGTCACGTTGAATGCCGGCGACAAGTCGGTGACCCTGCCGGTGCTCAAGCCGACCCTGGGCAACGGCTGCATCGACATCTCGAAGCTGACGAAGGAAACCGGCCTTTTCACCTACGACTCCGGTTTCACCGCCACTGCCAGCTGCAAGTCGGCCATCACCTACATCGATGGCGACAAGGGCGTGCTGCTGTACCGCGGCTACCCGATCGAGCAGCTGGCCGAGCACTCCAGCTTCCTGGAGGTGGCCTACCTGCTGATGAACGGCGAGCTGCCGACCGAGGCCGAGTTCAAGAAGTTCGAGCACGAGGTCACGCATCACACGATGATGCATGAGTCGCTGAAGAACTTCCTGCAGGGCTTCAACTACGACGCGCACCCGATGGCCATGCTGGCCGGCACCGTGGCGTCGCTGTCGGCGTTCTACCACGACACCCTGGACCTGAACGATCCGGAGCAGCGCCGCCTGGCCGCCATCCGCCTGCTGGCGAAGATGCCGACCCTGGCCGCCGCCGCCTACCGCTACTCGATCGGCTGGCCGATCCGCTACCCGCGCAACAACCTCGACTACGTCAGCCGCTTCCTGCACATGATGTTCGAGGTGCCGAGCGAGCCGCTGGAGCTGAACCCGGTCGTGGCCAAGGCGCTGGACCTGCTGTTCATCCTGCACGCCGACCACGAGCAGAACGCCTCGACCTCGACCGTGCGCCTGGTCGGCTCGACCGGCGCCAACCCGTACGCCTCGGTGGCGGCGGGCATCACCGCGCTGTGGGGCCCCGCGCACGGCGGCGCCAACGAGGCGGTGCTGAAGATGCTCGAGGAGATCGGTACCCCGGACAAGGTCGACACCGCCATCGCCAAGGCGAAGGACAAGAACTCGGGCTTCCGCCTGATGGGCTTCGGCCACCGCGTGTACAAGAACTTCGACCCGCGCGCCAAGATCATCCGCGAGATGACCCACAAGGTGCTGGGCGAGCTGGGCGTCAACGACCCGCTGCTGGAAGTGGCCATGAAGCTGGAAGAGGCCGCGCTGAAGGACGAGTACTTCATCCAGCGCAAGCTGTACCCGAACGTCGACTTCTACAGCGGCATCATCTACAAGGCGCTGAAGATCCCGACCGAGATGTTCACCGTCATGTTCGCCATCGGCCGCACCGCCGGCTGGGTGTCGCACTGGCTGGAGCAGCAGGTCGACCCGGAGGCGAAGATCGGCCGTCCGCGCCAGATCTACACCGGTTCGGACGTGCGCGACTACAAGCCGTTCGCCCAGCGCTGAGCGGCGCCGTAGCGCGACCAGGAACGCCCCGCACCCGCGGGGCGTTTCCTTTTGCGCGGCCGCCGGCTCAGCCGCCGGCCAGCAGGCCGCGCACCTGGGCCAGCGAGGCGCGCGGCATCGGCCGCTCGTCCAGCGCCGACAGCGGCGCCTGGCGCAGCACCGCGCCAGGCAGCACGGTCAGCTCGAAGGCCAGGTCCTCGGCCTCGAACAGCCAGGCGGTGACCTGCAGCTCGCGGCGGCGGTCCAGGCGCACGCGGCGCCCGCGCGGCTCGGCCGGGATCCGGTGCTCGGCCAGGAAGCGGGCCACCGCCTCCGGGTCGTCCGCGTGCAGGTGCAGGGCCACCGGCGAGCCGGCGTCGGCGGTGCCGTCCAGCACCGGGCCCACCAGGCGCGGCTGGAAGGCGGCGAAGAACTCCATGGCGCGGGCCGCGGCCTCGCGCCGCACCCGCACCGCGTCGGCCTGCGCCGGGCCGAGGAAGATGCGCTGGTACTCGCGCAGCGCCTCCTCGATCTCCTGGTTGCGCGGCAGCGAGGCCTCGTCGTGGATGCCCAGGCGGCTGGCGGCCTTGCGCCGGGCCTGGTTGTAGTCGCGGATGCCGCTCTCGGCCATCAGCCGCGCCGCCTCGTTGGCGAGCCGGCGGCGGCGTTCGCCCTGCCTGGCTTCCGCATGCTGGCGCGCGCGGCCCATGGCGATTCCCCCGTCAGAACCTGGGAACGACTGTAGCGCAGCGCGGTGACGGTGCGGTCACGGCGCCGCGCGGGCGTTCAGAAGATGTCGAACGCCTCTTCGTCCATGTGCTCCGGCGCCAGGTAGTCGAGGTTGTTCTGCAACCGCTCCAGGTCCTCGACCTTGATGTACTCGGCCAGGCCTTCGCCGAAGGTCGAAACCCGCCCGGAGCCGTCGACATGGACCTTGACCATGCCCTCCGGCGGCTCGTTCGGCGTCACCGGCTGGCCCTCCAGCGCCACCTTCATGTAGTCGATCCAGATCGGCAGCGCGGCCTTGCCGCCATACTCGCGGTAGCCCAGTGACTTGAAGTCGTCGCGGCCGACCCAGACCGTGGTGGCCAGGTTGCCGCCGAAGCCGGAGAACCAGGCGTCGCGGTGGTCGTTGGTGGAGCCGGTCTTGCCGCCGACGTCCTCGCGGCCCAGCACCCGGGCCGCGGTGCCGGTGCCGCGCAGGACCACGTCGCGCATCATCGACACCAGCTGGTAGGCGGTGCGCTCGTCGATCGCCCGCGGCGCGATCTTGCCGGCCGGCGGCTGCGGCAGGGCCTCGCGCGCCGGCGCCGGCTGCGCCTGTGCCTGGCCCGGCGCGGGCAGCGCGCCGAAGTTGAAGCCGTCCACCACCTGCGGCGCCGCGGCGGAGGCCGAACCGCCGCCGCAGCCGCGGCAGGCCACCGCCGGCTCGGCCTTGAAGATGACCTTGCCGTCGCGGTCGCGGACCTCGTCGATGAACCACGGATCCACCCGCGAGCCGCCGTTGGCGAACACCGCGTAGCCGCGCGCCACCGACAGCGGGGTCAGCGAGGCGGTGCCCAGCGACATCGACAGGTTGGGCGGCAGTTCCGCCTCGTCGAAGCCGAACTGGGTGATGTAGGTGCGGGCGAAGTCCACGCCGATGGCGTCGAGCATGCGCACCGAGACCAGGTTGCGCGACTGCACCAGGGCCTCGCGCAGGCGCATTGGGCCGCGGAAGCCGCCGTCGTCGTTCTGCGGCGACCAGGTCTTGCCGCGGCGGTCGCGGAACACGACCGGGGCGTCGAGCACGATCGAGGCCGGGTTGAAGCCCTTCTCGAACGCGGCCGCGTACACGAACGGCTTGAAGCTGGAGCCGGGCTGGCGCCGGGCCTGGGTGGCGCGGTTGAACTTGTTGCCGGAGAAGCTGTAGCCGCCGACCAGGGCGCGCAACGCGCCGGTGTTGGCGTCCAGCGACACCAGCGCGGCCTGGCCGCGCGGCACCTGGTCCAGGACCAGGCCGGCGTCGCCGTCCTGGCGTACCCGCACCACGTCGCCGCGCTTGAGCAGGGCGGCCGGGTTCTTGTTCGTCCAGCGCGCCGAACCGGCGGCCAGGGTGGCGCGGCTGCCATCGGCCAGCACCACCTCGGCGCTGCCGTCGGCGGCGGTGGCGGCCACGATCGCAGGCAGCAGGTCGGCCTGCGCCGCGGTGCCGCGCAGCTCGCGCGCCAGCGCCGCGTCGTCGGCATCGGCGGGGAGCTCGACGTGGCGCTCCACCCCGTGCCAGCCGTGGCGGTGGTCGTACAGGCGCAGGCCGTCGCGCACCGCCTTGTCCGCCGCCGCCTGGAACGCGGAGTCGATGGTGGTGGTGACGCGGTAGCCCTGGGTCAGGGCCTCCGGGCCGTAGCGCTCGATCATCTCCTGGCGGACCATCTCGGCCACGTACGGCGCCGAGGCCTCCAGCGGCGGCTCGTGGGCGCCGGCGTGCATCGGCACGGCCTTGGCCTGGGCGGCCTCGGCCGCGCTGACGAAGCCCAGCTCGGCCATGCGGTCGAGGATGTAGTCGCGGCGGATCTTCGCGCGCTCGGGGTTGTTGAGCGGGTTGCCGGAGGAGGGGAACTTGGGGATGCCGGCCAGCGAGGCCATCTCGTCCAGGTCCAGCTCGTCCAGCTTCTTGCCGTAGTAGAACTCGGCGGCCGCGGCCACGCCGTAGGCGCGGTTGCCGAAGAAGCTCTTGTTGAGGTACAGGGCCAGGATCTCGTCCTTGCTCAGCTCCCGCTCCATGCGCATGGCCAACAGCATTTCCGCGGCCTTGCGCTTGAGCTTGACCTCCGGGCTCAGGTAGACCTGGCGCGCCACCTGCTGGGTGATGGTGGAGCCGCCGGGGACCTTGAGGCTGCGGGTGGTGAGCATCAGCCAGATGGCGCGCGCGGTGCCCTTGTAGTCGACGCCGCCGTGCTCGTAGAAGCGCGCGTCCTCGATCGCCAGGAACGCCTGGCGCAGGCGCAGCGGCACCTGGTCGATGGTCACCGGGTAGCGCCGGGCCTCGCCGAACACCGCCATCAGCTTGCCGTCGGCGGTATGCACGTACAGCGGCTCCTGCAGCTCGATCTGGCGCAGGGCGGAGACGTCGGGCAGGTCGGCCGCGATGCTCCGGTAGAGCAGGGCCAGGACGACAAGCCCGGCCAGGGCCAGGCCGGCGGTGGCGACCAGGGCCCAGCGGAGCACGCGGCGGAGACGGGGCATCACGGTTCCGATTGCAGATTTCGCGGCCGCAGAGTATAGATGAGCGCAGGATGCCGCCGGGGGGGCATCCTTGGGGAACCAGGTCAGGCAGCCAGACAGCCGGTAGCGGGTCGAGCGACCCATTGCCGCGGGAGGGTTGCCAAGCCTGAAAAGGCCATTTTTAATGCGCGGGCACAGCAGTTGCGTCCAAGTGCCCGTCGGCAGGGGAGAAACCGTGGGGCTCATCCCGAAAAGCCAGTCGCCGCTGATCGGCGTCGACATCAGCTCGACTGCGGTCAAGCTGCTGCAGCTGTCGCGCAGCGGCAACCGTTACCGCGTCGAACACTACGCAGTCGAACCGCTGCCACCGAACGCGGTGGTGGAGAAGAACATCGTCGAGGTCGAGGCGGTGGGCGAGGCCATCCGGCGCGCCGTCACCCGTTCCGGCACCAAGGCCAGGAACGCCGCCGCGGCGGTCGCCGGCGCGGCGGTGATCACCAAGGTGATCCCGATGCCGGCCGACCTTGACGAGGACGAACTGGAGGCCCAGGTCGAGTTCGAGGCGGTCAACTACATCCCGTACCCGATCGAGGAAGTGAACCTGGACTTCGAGGTGCTCGGCCCGATGCCGAACAACCCCGAGACCGTCCAGGTCCTGCTGGCCGCCTCGCGCTCGGAGAACGTCGAGCTGCGCCAGTCGGCGCTGGAGCTCGGTGGGCTGACCGCCAAGGTGATGGACGTGGAGGCCTTCGCGGTCGAGAACGCGTTCGCCCTGATCGCCGACGACCTGCCGGTCGGCCGCGACGGCGTGGTCGCCCTGATCGACATCGGCGCGACCATGACCACGCTCAACGTCCTGCGCGGCGGCCGCAGCCTGTACAGCCGCGAACAACTGTTCGGCGGCAAGCAGCTCACCGACGAGGTGATGCGCCGCTACGGCCTGACCTACGAGGAAGCCGGCCAGGCCAAGCGCCAGGGCGGGCTGCCGGAGACCTACGAGCTGGAGGTCCTGGAGCCGTTCAAGGAAGCGGCCGTGCAGCAGGTCAGCCGCCTGCTGCAGTTCTTCTACGCCGGCAGCGAGTTCAACCGCGTCGACCAGATCGTGCTGGCCGGCGGCTGCGCCTCCATCGCCGGGCTGCCGGAGATGGTCGAGGAGCAGCTGGGCGTGCCGACCCAGGTCGCCAACCCGTTGGCGCAGATGACCCTCGGGCCGCGCGTGCAGGCGCACGCGCTGGCCCAGGACGCGCCGGCACTGATGATCGCCACCGGCCTGGCCCTGAGGAGCTTCGACTGATGGCACGCATCAACCTCTTGCCGTGGCGCGCCGAGCGCCGCAAGCAGCGCCAGCGCGAGTTCCAGGCCATGCTCGGCGCCGCCGCCCTGGGCGGCATCCTGCTGTCGATCCTGGTGTGGTTCCACTACGACATGGAAGTCAGCGGCCAGCACCAGCGCAACGACTTCCTGCGCGCCGAGATCGGGAAGGTCAAGGAGCAGAACAAGGAAATCGCCGAGCTCGACAAGAAGAAGAAGCGGCTGCTGGACCGCAAGGCCGTGATCGAGGAGCTGCAGGCCAACCGCTCGCAGATGGTCCACCTGTTCGATTCGCTGGTGCGCACCATCCCCGACGGCGTGGTCCTGACCGCGCTCAAGCAGGAAGGCAACATCCTGACCCTGCAGGGCACCGCGCAGTCCAACGCGCGCGTCTCCAACTACATGCGCAACCTCGAGACCTCCGGCTGGATGACCAAGCCGGACCTGTCGATCATCGAGGCGCGCAAGGACAACAAGGCGCCGATGACCAGTGGCGCCCGCTCGCTGCCGTACGACTTCACCCTGAAGGTCCAGCTCGCCAACCCCGGCGCCGACGCGAACGGCGGGCAGGCAATCGATCCGGAGGCGCTGGCCGCGCAGGCCGAGGCCGAGGCGGCGGCCGCCGCCGCGGACCCGGCCGCGGCCGACGCGGCGCAGCCGGCCGGCGAGGCCGCCGAGGCGGCCGTGGACCAGGGGAACAAGCCGGCGGCCAACGCCGCGGGAGGACCGGCGTCATGAGCAAGAAGAAGGTCAAGCTCAGCGAACTCGACTTCAACAACATCGGCTCCTGGCCGCAGCAGGCCAAGGTGGTGTTCTGCGTGCTGGTCGCGATCATCATCATGGCGGTGGCCTGGTTCGCCCTGATCAGCGGCAAGCGCGACGAGCTGCTGGGCCTGGAGAGCGAGGAGGCCTCCCTGCGCCAGGAGTTCGAGCGCGAACAGGGCCGCGCCGCCAACCTGGAGCCGCTGCGCCAGCAGCTGGCGCAGATGGAGCAGGTGCTGCAGCAGATGCTGCGCCAGCTGCCCAGCAAGACCGAGATGCCCGACCTCATCGTCGACATCTCCCAGACCGCGCTGTCCAGCGGCCTGTCCAACGAGCTGTTCCAGCCGCTTGACGAGATGCCGCGCGAGTTCTACGCCGAGAAGCCGATCAGGCTGCGCATGGTGGGCAACTACCACCAGTTCGGCGCCTTCGTCAGCGGCGTGGCCTCGCTGCCGCGGGTGGTGATCCTGACCATGCACGACATCTCGCTCAAGCCGATGGAGCGCGGCGGCGGCGTCAGCCGCACCGGCGCGCTGGAGCTTTCCGGCACGGTCAAGACGTACCGCTACCTCGACGAGAACGAGATTTCCGACGTCGAGGGCGCGAATGCAAACGCGGGAGGTCGCTGAGATGCACGCCAGTCGTTTCTTGGGGATGTGCGTGCGCACGTGCGGCCTGGCGGCCCTGGTCCTGGGACTGGGCGCCTGCGGCCGCGGGATCACCAGCACGCCGGGCGAGGCGCCCAACCTGGAGCGGTGGGTCGCCGACGTGCGCGCGCGCCCGGCGCCGCCGCTGGAACCGCTGCCGGTGATGCAGCAGTTCGAGACCTTCGAGTACGCCGCGCAGGACATGCGCGACCCGTTCAGCGACGCCTGGCGGAACCCGGAAGGGGGAGCCGGCCTGCGTCCCGACCCGAACCGGCCCAAGCAGCCGCTCGAGCAGTTCCCGCTGGACAGCCTGGACATGGTCGGCACGATCGGCCAGGGCCCCGGCCTGCTCGCGCTGGTGATGGCGCCGGACAAGGTCACCCACCGCGTCCGGCCGGGGACCTACATGGGGCAGAACGACGGCCGCGTGGTCGGGGTGTACGAGGACCGGGTCGAGCTGGTCGAGCTGGTGCCGGATGGCGCGGGGGGATGGCTGGAGCGTCCGGCCTCGATCGCGCTCGAAGATCAATGATTAGGGGATAGCACGATGACCTTTTCCAACGACCGGAGTCTGTGCAAGCCGCGGCACCCGGCGACCTTCAGGGCCTGTGCACTCGGGCTGGCGCTGGCCCTCGCCGCCACCACCGGCTTCGCCGCCAACCCGGCGGCCTCCGCGCAGCCGGCCGCTGCCGCCACGGGGACGGCGGCCAAGGCCAGCGTTTCCCACATCGATTTCAAGCGCGGCGACGGCGGCGCCGGGCGCCTGGTCCTGCGCTTCGACGGCGAGGGCGTGGCCCCGGACCTGCGCACCCAGGACGGCAGCGTCGTGGTCGACGTCGCCAACGCGGTGCTGCCGGCCGAGCTGCAGCGTCCGCTGAACGTCACCGACTTCGCCACCCCGGTGCAGCGCATCGACGCCCGCCCGTACGCTGGCGGCGCGCAGCTGGTGCTGGCTACCCGCGGCGAGTACGAGTCGCTGGCCTACCAGACCGGCAACGAGTACGTGGTCGAGATCGCCCCGCGCGCCAGCGCCCCGGCGGTCGGCGCGGTCAACAGCGAGAGCCTGGCCAGCGCCCAGGCCAAGGTCGCCGGCCGCGCCTATTCCGGCCGCCCGGTGACCTTCAACTTCCAGGACGTGCCGGTGCGCACCGTCCTGCAGCTGATCGCCGAGGAGTCCAACCTCAACATCGTCGCCTCCGACACCGTGCAGGGCAACGTGACCCTGCGCCTGGTGCACGTGCCGTGGGACCAGGCGCTGGACATCGTCCTGCGCGCCAAGGGCCTGGACAAGCGCCGCGACGGCAACGTGATCTGGGTGGCGCCGCAGCCGGAGCTGGCCGCGTTCGAGAAGGCCCGCGAGGACGCCCGCATCGACCTGGAGAACCGCGTCGACCTGGTCACCGACTACATCCAGATCAACTACCACTCGGCCGGCGCCATCTTCAAGGCGCTGACCGAGGCCCGCGGCGTGGGCGGCGGCTCCGGCGGCGACGGCGGCAACCGCGAGAATGGCTTCCTGTCCTCGCGCGGCCGCCTGGTCGCCGACGAGCGCACCAACACCCTGATGGTCAGCGACATCCCGAAGAAGGTCGCGCAGATGCGCGAGCTGATCAACGTGATCGACCGTCCGGTCGACCAGGTGCTGATCGAGAGCCGCATCGTCATCGCCACCGACACCTTCGCCCGCGACCTGGGCGCGCGCTTCGGCGTGCAGGGCCGCCGCAGCGGCAACAACACCGCCGCCATCGGCGGGTCGCTGGGCGAGACCGCGGGCATCGTCAACGGCGGCGTCACCGTCCCCGGCGACCTCAACGTGAACCTGCCGGCCTCGCCCGAGAACGCCGGCGCCCTGGCCTACACCCTGCTGGGCAACAACTTCGCGCTGGACCTGGAGCTGAGCGCGCTGCAGCAGGAAGGCCGCGGCGAGGTGCTGTCCAACCCGCGCGTGGTCACCTCCAACCAGCGCGAGGCGGTGATCCGCCAGGGCCGCGAGGTCGGCTACGTGACCCTGACCGGCGGCGGCACCCAGGGCGTGGCCACCCCGAACGTGCAGTTCAAGGACGTGGTCCTGGAGCTGAAGGTCACCCCGACCATCACCAGCGACAACCGCGTGTTCATGGTGGTCAACGTGCTGAAGGACGAGATCCTGCAGTACATCGACACCTCGATCGGCCAGGTGCCGGAGATCGCCACCCGCGAGATCAACACCGCGGTGCTGGTGGACGACGGCCAGACCGTGGTCATCGGCGGCGTCTACGAGTTCACCGACAGCAACAGCGTGTCCAAGGTGCCGTTCCTGGGCGACGTGCCCTTCCTGGGCAACCTCTTCAAGAAGAAGAGCCGCCTGAAGGAGAAGGCCGAGCTGCTGATCTTCCTGACCCCGAAGGTCATGCGGGTCGAGAAGCGCGCCTGACGGCCGCCCTCTGGCACGAACGGAACGGGGCCCACGGGCCCCGTTCCCGTTTCCGGCGCCGGAGCGGCGGCGATGGAACCAGGCCGCGCCCGGATCGGTCAGAATCGGGGCATGGACAATCCCAACGCCGAACCGGCCGGCCAGCCCGGTGCCACCGACGCCGCGCACGCGGCCTTCCTGCGCCTGCGCGAGAGCCTGGCGGCGAGCATCGTCGGCCAGGACGCGCTGGTCGAGCGCCTGCTGATCGCGCTGCTGGCCGACGGCCACCTGCTGGTGGAGGGTGCGCCCGGCCTGGCCAAGACCACCGCCATCCGCACCCTGGCCGCGCACCTGGAGGCGGACTTCGCCCGCGTCCAGTTCACCCCGGACCTGCTGCCGGCCGACCTCACCGGCACCGAGATCTGGCGCCCGCAGGAGGCACGCTTCGAGTTCCAGCCCGGGCCGGTGTTCCACCCGCTGCTGCTGGCCGACGAGATCAACCGCGCCCCGGCCAAGGTGCAGTCGGCGCTGCTGGAGGCCATGGGCGAGCGCCAGGTCACCGTGGGCCGGCGGACCTACCCGCTGCCGCGGCTGTTCCTGGTGATGGCCACCCAGAACCCGATCGAGCAGGAAGGCACCTTCCCGCTGCCGGAGGCGCAGCTGGACCGGTTCCTGATGCACGTGCGCATCGGCTACCCGGACGCGGCGATGGAGACCGAGATCCTGCGCCTGGCCCGCACCCAGGCGCGCAGCGAACTGCACGCGCCGGCGGCCGCGCCGGCGCGCATGCCGCAGGCGGTGGTGTTCGCCGCGCGCGAGCAGGTGCTGGGGCTGCACATGGCCCCGGCGCTGGAGCGCTACCTGGTGGAACTGGTGCTGGCCTCGCGCGATGCCGGCCGCTACGACCCGGCGCTGGCCCGGCGCATCGCCTGGGGTGCCAGCCCGCGTGGCTCCATCGCGCTGGAGCGCTGCGCCCGTGCCCGCGCCTGGCTGGCCGGGCGCGACTACCTCACCCCCGAGGACATCCGCGCCGTCGCCCCGGACGTGCTGCGCCACCGCGTGCTGCCCAGCTACGAGGCCCTGGCCGAGGGCTGGGACGGCGATCGCCTGGTGGCGGCGCTGCTGGAGCAGGTGCCGCCGCCATGAACGTGGTGGCGCGTCCGCGCCAGGAGGCGGCCGGCGAAGGCCTCGCGCCGCGGCTGGAGGAACTGGTCGCGCTGCGCCATGAAATCCCGCGTGCGGGCACGCCCGGGGTCGGCCGCGCCGGCCTGCGCGCCGCCGCGCCCTCGAGCCTGCGCGGGCGCGGCATGGAGTACGCCGAGTCACGCGAATATGTGGCCGGCGACGACGTGCGGCGCATGGACTGGCGCCTGACCGCGCGCACCGGCCGCGCCCACACCAAGCTGTTCCAGGCCGAGCGCGAGCGCCTGGCCCTGCTGGTGGCCGACACCTCGCCGGCGCTGTACTTCGGCACCCGGGTGCGCTTCAAGTCGGTGCAGGCCGCGCGTGCCGGCGCAGTGGCGGCCTGGGCCGCACTGCGCGCCGGCGACCGCATCGCGGCCCTGCGCGGCGGCGAGGCGGCCATCCCGCCGGCGGCCGGCATGCGCGGGGTGATGCGGGTGCTGGAGGCGCTGGTGCGCTGGTACGCGCAACCGCCGCAGGACGATGCCGGGCTGGAACTGGCCCTGGAACATGCCCAGCGCCTGCTGCGTCCGGGCGCACGCGTGGTGGTGCTGGCCGATCCGCAGGCCGCCGCGCGGGTGCCACTGCAGCGCTGGGCCGCGCTGGGCCGCCACCACGAGGCCGACCTGGTGCTGCTGCAGGACGCACTGGAAACCACGCCGCCGCAGCGCGCGCTGGCGGTGGAGGCGGGCGGGCGGCGCCTGCACCTGCCGCTGCAGCGCGAACAGGCGCGGGCGCAGTGGCATGCGGCGCTGGTGTTGTCGGCCGAGGTGCTGGCACGCACGCTGCCGGCCCATGGTTGGCGCGTGCACTGCCTGGCCACCGATGCGGCGGCCAGCGACTGGATGCAGCCGTCGCGATCCGCGCCGGGCGAGGCATGACCGCCATGGATCCTGCACGGCTGCCCCTGCGCGACGTCCACCTGCCGCCCGCTCCTGGCTGGTGGCCGCCGGCCCCGGGCTGGTGGTGGCTGGGCGCGGGCCTGCTGGTGCTGCTGCTGGCGCTGGCCGGGTACCGGGCGTGGCGCTGGCGGCGCCGCCGGCGCTGGTCACGCTGGTTCCTGCGCGAAACCGGCGAGGGCGCGCCGCCGCAGCGGCTGGCGCAGCTGTCGGCGCTGCTGCGCCGCGCCGCGCGCCAGGCGCAGCCGGGCGCGGAACGGCTGCAGGGCGAGGACTGGCTGCGCTTCCTCGATGGCGCCCACGGCCAGGCATTCAGCGCCGGTCCCGGGCGGCTGCTGCTCGACGGCGCCTTCCGCCCGCAGGCGGATGCCGCCGCGGTGGAACAGGTCGCCGCGCTGGCGCACGCGCGCTTCCTGGAACTGATGGACGCGCGCCGGGGGCGGACATGAGCGCGTGGCTGGCACAGGCCTGGGACGGCTTTGCCGGATTCGCCTGGCCCTGGGCCTGGGCGGCGCTGCCGTTGCCGCTGCTGGTGCGCCTGCTGCTGCCGCCGCGGCGCGATGCCGGTGCCGCGCTGCGGGTGCCGTGGAGCGCACAGCTGCAGGACGTGGCCCCGGTCGGCGGCGCGGCGGGCGTGCGCGGCGGGCTGGCGCTGCTGGCCTGGCTGCTGCTGTGCGCTGCCGCCGCCCGCCCGCAGCAGCTGGGCGAGGCGGTCGCGCCGCAGCAGCAGGCGCGGCAGATGCTGCTGGCGGTGGACCTGTCCGGCAGCATGAGCGAGGTCGACATGATGCTGGGGATGCAGCCGGTGGACCGGCTGACCGCGGCCAAGGCGGTGATCGCCGACTTCCTGCAGCGCCGCAGCGGCGATCGCGTGGGCCTGCTGGTGTTCGGCCAGCGCGCCTACATGCTGACCCCGTTGACCCTGGACCTGGCCGCGGTGCGCGAGCAGCTGCGCGACACCGCCGCCGGCATGGCCGGGCGCGAGACCGCGCTGGGCGATGCGATCGGCCTGGCGGTGAAGCGCCTGCGCGAACAGCCCGAGGGCCAGCGGGTGCTGGTGCTGCTGACCGACGGCGTGAACACCGCCGGCGTGCTGCCGCCGCTGAAGGCGGCCGAGCTGGCCGCCACCGAACGCGTGCGCGTGCACACCATCGCCTTCGGCGGCAGCGGCGGTGGCTTCTCGCTGTTCGGCGTGCCGGTCCAGCCCGGCGAGGACGTGGACGAGGACACCCTGCGCGCGGTCGCGGAGGCCACCGGCGGCCGTTTCTTCCGCGCGCGCGACGCCGACGAGCTGGCCGGCATCTACGCCGAGCTGGAGCGCCTGGAACCGGTGGACGTGGACGCCGCCCCGGTACGCCCGCGGCGGGAGGCCTATGCCTGGCCGCTGGCCGGCGCCCTGGCCCTGGCCCTGCTGGCCTTCGCCATGCCGGCAGGCCGCCGGCGCGAAGCAGGGGGCGCGGCGGCATGAGCGCATGGCTGCCGTTGCTGCATTTCCAGCGCCCGCTGTGGCTGTGGGCGCTGCTCCTGCTGCCGCTGCTGTGGGTTGCCTGGGGCCTGCGCCGCGACCGCGACTGGCGCGGGGTGGTCGATCCGCACCTGCTGCCGGCGCTGCTGGTGCCGGGGCAGGGCCGCGCCTGGCTGCGCCTGGCCGGGGTTTCGCTGGCCCTGCTGCTGGCGATCCTCGCCCTGGCAGGGCCAGGCTGGCGCCAGCAAGGGCAGCCGCTGGTGCGCCCGCACATGCCGCTGGTGGTGGCGCTGGAACTGTCGGCCGCGATCGCCACCCCCGACCTGCCTCCCTCGCGCCTGGCGCATGCCCGGCTGAAGCTGGAGCGGCTGCTGCACCAGCGCCGCGGCGGCGAGATCGGCCTGGTCGCCTGGGCCGAAGATGCCTACACGGTGGCGCCGCTGACCGCCGACACCGGCAACATCGCCCTGTTCCTCGACGCGCTGGCGCCGGACGTGATGCCGGCGGACGGCCAGCGCGCCGACCGCGCGATCACCCAGGCCGCGACCCTGTTGCGCCAGGCCGGCTTCGAGCGCGGCCAGATCCTGCTGCTGGCCGCCGGTGCCGACGAACGCGCGCGGCAGATCGCCGCGGCCACCGCCGCTTCCGGTTACGAGGTCTCGGTGCTGGGCCTGGGCACGCCCGGGGGCGGCGCCTACCGCGATTCCAGCGGCAGGCTGCGTACTTCGCAGCGCGACGACGCGGCCCTGCGTGCGCTGGCAGCCGCCGGGCAGGGCCGCTACGCGCCGCTGGCCATGGGCGATGCCGACCTGCAGGCACTGGGCGTGCTGCAGCCGGTGGAGGTGGAAGGAACGGCCGGGACGGACGGCGCGCTGGCCTGGCTGGACCAGGGCTACTGGTTGCTGCTGCCGTTGCTGCTGCTGGGCGCGCTGGCGTTCCGCCGTGGTGCGCCGCTGCTGGCACTGGTGCTGTTGCTAGGCGCGCTGCCAGCGACGCCGGCGCTGGCGCAGGACAGCCCCTGGCTGCGTCCGGACCAGCAGGCGCAGCGGCAGCTGCAACGCGGCGTGGAGGCCTACCGCCGCGGCGACTTCGCCGCCGCCGCCGAGGCCTTCGCCGCCGCCGGCGCGCGCGGGGCCGAGGCGCAGTACAACCTCGGCAACGCGCTGGCGCGCCAGGGGCGTTACGAGGAGGCGTTGCAGGCCTACGACCGCGCCCTGGCCCAGGCGCCGGGCATGGAGGATGCGCGCGCCAACCGCCAGGTGGTCGAGGCGGCGATGCGCCGGCAGCCGCCGCAGGGCGGCGGCGGACAGTCCGGCGATGCCGGCCAGTCCGGCAAGGACCCGGCCGGGCGCGGCCGGGATCCGGCGGATGACCCGCGCGGCAATAGCCAGGCCGGCGGACAGGACGCGCCGCCGCAGCCACCGGCGCGGGAACGGCCGCGACCTGGCGGGGACGGCGAGGGCGGCCAGGAGGACGCAGCGCAAGCCCGCGCCCGCCAGGAGCAGGCCGACCGCGAGCAGCGCGAGCGCATGCGCCAGGCGCTGGAGCGGCGCGGCCAGGAAGAAGGACAGGCGCAGCCGGCGGACGCCGGCGGGGAGGAACAGCGCGCGCAGCGCGAGCAGCGCCAGGCGCACGAGGCCTGGCTGCAGCGCGTGCCGGACGATCCCGGTGGCCTGCTGCGCGCCAAGTTCCGGCTCGAGCATGAGCGCCGCCAACAGGAGGGACGATGAACGACCCGCTATACCCGCGGCGCGACCAGCGCACTTCGCGGCGGCTGCGCGGCGCCTGCCTGGCGCTGCTGTGGCTGCTGGCCGGCGTCGCCGGTGCCGAAACCCGCGCCTGGCTGGACCGCAGCCAGGTGCGCGAGGGCGAGACCGTCACCCTCAACATCCAGACCGACCAGCCCGGCGTGGCGCCGGACTACACGCCGCTGCAGGCCGACTTCGAGGTGGGCTCGCCGTTCCGCAGCGATACCGCCGGGCGTGGCGTGCTGTTTGGCGTGCGCCTGGTGCCGCGCCGCGCCGGCGCGCTGGAGGTGCCAGCGCTGCGGGTGGGCGCCGAACGCACGCCGCCGCTGGCGCTGCGCGTGGGGGGCGAGCGCCAGGATGCGCGCGGCGAGGTGTTCCTCGAGACCCGGGTCGAGGAGGAGGCACCGTGGGTGCAGCAAAGCGTCGGGGTCAGCGTGCGCCTGTACTTCGCCACCCCGCTGCTGTCCGGCGAACTGACCCAGGAGCCACCCGAAGGCGCCTCGCTGCAGCGCGTGGGCGACGATGCCACCGGGCGCGAGCGCATCGGCGGCCGCGACTACCAGTACGTGGAGCGGCGGTTCCTGCTGGTGCCCGAGCGCAGCGGCCCGCTGGAGGTGCCGGCGCCGCGGTTCCGCGGCAAGGCCGCGCCGCGGTTCTTCGACGACTTCTTCGGCACCGACCGCACCCTGGCCGCCAGCGGCCAGCCGCAGCGGCTGCAGGTGCGCGCGCAGCCGCCCGGCGCGCCGCAGCCGTGGCTGCCGCTGCGCGACCTGCGCCTGCGCTACCTGCAGCCGCCGTCCGCCGCGCGCGCCGGCGAGGCGCTGGAACTGGCGGTCGAGGCCCGCGCCGAAGGCGCCTCCGGCGCGCAGCCGCTGGACCTGCCGGTGCCGCAGGTGGAGGGCGCCCAGGTGTTCGCCGAACGCGCCGAGACCACCGAGCGCTTCGTCGACGGCCGGCCGCAGCTGACCGTGGTGCGCCGCTTCGCGGTGGTGCCGCTGCGCGCGGGGCCGCTGCGGATCCCCGGCCTGGCGGTGGACTGGTGGGATGCAGGCGCCGGGCAGGCGCGCCAGGCGACCCTGCCGGACCTGGAACTGGAGGTGGCCGCGGCCGCACCCGGGCGCGCCCTGCCGGCGCCGGACGGGGCCGTGCCGGCGCCGGCAGGCGAGACCACCCAGGCGTTGCCGGCGACCCTGGCCGGATCCGCCGAAGGCGCCGCCTGGCGCTGGCTGGCCCTGGTCCTGGGCCTGCTGTGGCTGGCCACCCTCGGCTGGGCGCTGTGGCTGCGCGCGCGCCAGCGCCGCCGCACGGCATCGCCCGTCCGCGCGGGACCCGGCGTGGTGCCGACCACCGCCAAGCTGCGCCGCGCCCTGGACACGGAAAGCTTCGGCGAGGCGGTGCGCCTGCTGCAGGCGATGGCGCGGCCGCCGGCGGCCGACCTGGACGAAGTGGTCGGCCGCCTGGCCGATCCGGTGCAGCGCGAGGCCTTGCAGGCCATGCGCCGCGCGCTGTGGGCCGGCGACGGCGATCCGGCCGGCGCGCGCCTGGCGCTGCGCGCGGCGTTCCGCGACGGGCCGCGCTGGGCCGGCGCGGCCGCGGCCGGCGCCGAACCGCCCTTGCCGCCGCTGTACCCGCCCGCGCGGGACGCCTGAGCGCGTCTGCTAACCTGCCGGTTTCGCACGTTTCCAGGAATACCGCATGACCTCCAAAGGACGCCCCTGGCCCATGCCGCTGAAGATGGGCGTGGGCTTTGCCGCCGGCCTGCTGCTGGGCCTGGTGGTGCACCTGACCGCCGGCGCCGATGCCGCTTGGGTCCAGGCGTTCACCCGCTACGTCACCACCCCGGCGGCGGGGCTGTTCCTCAACCTGATCTTCATGCTGATCGTGCCGCTGCTGTTCTCGGCGCTGGTGCTGGGCATCGCCGAGATGGGCGACATCCGCGCGCTCGGCCGGATCGGCTGGAAGACCCTGGCCTACACCGTGGTGCTGTCCGGCGCGGCGGTGCTGCTGGGGCTGGTGCTGGTCAACCTGCTGCGCCCGGGCGCCGGCGTCGACCCGACCCTGGCCTCGCAGCTGCTGGCGCAGAACGCCGAGCGCAGCCGCGACATCGTCGCCAGCATCGAGTCGCAACCGCGCGGCATCGACATGCTGCTGTCGATCGTGCCCAGCAACGTCGTGGCCGCCGCCTCGGACAACGGCTCGATCCTGGCGCTGATGTTCTTCGCGCTGATGTTCGGCGTGGGCATGGTGCTGACCGACGACGACAAGGTCGCCACCCTCAAGCGCGGCATCGAGGGCATCTTCGAGATCTCCATGACCCTGATCGGGCTGGTGATCCGGCTGGCGCCGTACGCGGTGTTTTGCTTCATGTTCAACCTCGCGGCGATCTTCGGCTTCGACCTGCTGCTGCGGCTGGGCGCGTACGTGGGCGTGGTGGTGCTGGCGCTGGGCCTGCACATGTTCGTCGGCTACGGCCTGGCGGTGCGCATGGCCGGGCGCTCGCCGCTGAAGTTCTTCCGCGACATCCAGGAAGCGGCGGTGATGGCCTTCTCCACCGCCTCCAGCAACGCCACCCTGCCGACCGCGCTGCGCGTGGCCGACGAGATCGGCCTGCCGCGCAAGGTGTCGCGCTTCGTGCTGACCGTCGGCGCCACCGCCAACCAGAACGGCACCGCGCTGTTCGAGGGCGTGACCGTGATCTTCCTGGCCCAGTTCTTCGGCGTGGACCTGAGCCTGGGCCAGCAGTTCATGGTGATGCTGGTGTGCATCCTCGGCGGCATCGGCACCGCCGGCGTGCCCTCCGGCTCGCTGCCGGTGGTGGCGCTGATCTGCGCCATGGTCGGGGTGAACCCGATCGGCATCGGCCTGATCCTGGGCGTGAACCATTTCCTGGACATGTGCCGGACCACGCTCAACGTCAGCGGCGACCTGACCCTGGCCGCGCTGGTGGCCGCCGGCGAGCCGGAGGACGGCGGCGCCGCGGCCGGCCCGGAGGCGGCCACCTGAGGGCGACGGTTGCAGGCAAAACCGTGGCGGGAACGTTCCCTCGCCGGAAATGTCGGGAAACGCTGCGTTCAGGGCGCCAAATCAAGGGCTTGCGACGGGACAGGACGGGCGCGGGATGCAACAATGGCCGGCCCGCATCCCGCGGTTGCCATCGAACTAGCCGAATCCCACATGACGAAGCCGACCCGCCGCCAGCTCGCCAATGCCATCCGTTTCCTCGCCGCCGATGCGGTCGAGGCCGCCAAGTCGGGCCACCCCGGCATGCCGATGGGCATGGCCGACATCGCCGAAGTGCTGTGGAACGACTACCTGCGCCACAACCCGTCCAACCCGGACTGGTTCAACCGCGACCGCTTCGTGCTGTCCAACGGCCACGGCTCCATGCTGCACTACGCGCTGCTGCACCTGAGCGGCTACGACCTGCCGATCGAGGAGCTCAAGCGCTTCCGCCAGCTGCACAGCAAGACCGCCGGCCACCCGGAGCGCTACGAAACCCCGGGCGTGGAGACCACCACCGGCCCGCTGGGCCAGGGCTTCGCCAACGCCGTGGGCTTCGCCCTGGCGGAGAAGCTGCTGGCGCAGCGCTACAACCGCCCCGAATTCGAGGTCGTCGACCACCGCACCTGGGTGTTCATGGGCGACGGCTGCATGATGGAAGGCGTGTCCCACGAGGCTGCATCGCTGGCCGGCACCTGGGGCCTGGGCAAGCTCACCGCCTTCTGGGACGACAATGGCATCTCGATCGACGGCGAGGTGCACGACTGGTTCACCGACGACACCCCGGCGCGCTTCGAGGCCTACGGCTGGCACGTGGTGCGCGGCGTGGACGGCCATGACCCGGAGGCGATCAAGGCGGCGATCGAGCAGGCCATCGCGGTGGAGGACAAGCCGAGCCTGATCTGCTGCAAGACCACCATCGGCTTCGGTTCGCCGAACAAGGCCGGCAAGGAGGAATCGCACGGCGCGCCGCTGGGCAAGGACGAGGTCGAGGCCACCCGCAAGGCCCTGGACTGGCCGTATGCGCCGTTCGAGATCCCGCAGGAGATCTACGACGGCTGGCGCGCCAACGGCGCCGGCCAGCTGCGCCAGGCCGAGTGGGAGCAGCTGTTCGACAAGTACGCCAGGCAGTACCCGGCCGAGGCCGAGGAACTGGTCCGCCGCTCGCGCGGCGAACTGCCGGCCGACTTCGTGGCCCAGGCCGACGCCTTCATCGCCAAGGTCCAGGCCGAGGGCGCGACCATCGCCTCGCGCAAGGCCTCGCAGAACGCGATCGCCGCGTTCGCGCCGCTGCTGCCGGAGCTGATCGGCGGCTCGGCCGACCTGGCCCCGTCCAACCTGACCCAGTGGAAGGCCAGCAAGTCGGTGACCGTGGCCGACCGCGAGGCCAACTACGTGCACTACGGCGTGCGCGAGTTCGGCATGAGCGCGATTGCCAATGGCATCGCCCTGCACGGCGGCTTCCTGCCGTTCGACGCCACCTTCCTGGTGTTCAGCGACTACGCGCGCAACGCGCTGCGCATGAGCGCGCTGATCCCGGCGCACGTGATCCACGTGTTCACCCACGACTCCATCGGCCTTGGCGAGGACGGCCCGACCCACCAGCCGGTCGAGCACCTGGCCTCGCTGCGCTACATCCCCAACAACGACGTGTGGCGCCCGTGCGACGCGGTCGAGTCGGCGGTGGCCTGGAAGCAGGCGATCCTGCGCAAGGACGGCCCGAGCGTGCTGGTGTTCAGCCGCCAGAACCTGCCGCACCAGGCACGCAGCGAGGAGCAGGTGAAGCTGGTCGAGCGCGGCGGCTACGTGCTGGCCGACGCCGAAGGCGGCAACCCCGACGTGATCCTGATCGGCACCGGTTCGGAAGTGTCGCTGGCGATGGAGGCCAAGGCGCAGCTGGACGCGGCCGGGATCAAGGCGCGCGTGGTGTCGATGCCCTCGACCACCGTGTTCGACCGCCAGGACGAGGCCTACCGCGAGTCGGTGCTGCCGAAGTCCGTGCGCAAGCGCGTGGCGGTGGAAGCCGGCGTCACCGACTTCTGGCGCAAGTACGTGGGCCTGGACGGCGCGGTCATCGGCCTGGACCGCTTCGGCGCCTCGGCCCCGGCCGGCGAGCTGTACAAGTACTTCAACATCACCACCGAGGCGGTGGTGGCCGCGGCCAGGGCGCTCTGAGTCCTGGCCATCCGTCGGCCGGGCCACGTGCCCGCCCGACGGAACCGCGATGCAAAGGGAAGGGGACGCGCAGGCGTCCCCTTTCCGTTTCCGGTCAGCGCCGGCCGAACTGCGCGACCAGCCAGGCGTCGATGGCGGAAACCCCGCCCGGCAGCGCCGGCAGGCGCGCCCAGTGCAGGCTCTCGATCTCCGGGTCCAGGGCGTGGCCGTGGCGCCGCTGCAGGCCGCGGGTCGCGAACAGCAGGCCGGTCAGCGGCCACGGCGAGCGAGGCGAGCGGATGCGCAGCCAGCCGGCGGGCTCCAGCGCGCCGGCGGCGTGGCCGGTTTCCTCCAGCAGTTCGCGCGCGGCCGCGCGCAGCGGCGGCTCGCCGGGATCGACCCAGCCGCCGGGCAGTTCCAGCACCTGGCGCGCGGCATTGCGCACCAGCAGGATCCGGCCGAGGTCGACCGCCAACACCAGGACGAAGTCCGGCGCCGCGCCCGGCGCCCGGCCGCGGCCGGCGGCGAGCAGCACGTCGCCGCGCTCATTGCAGGGCGGCGGTTCGGGGACGGGGATCGGTGCGGATGCGGACACGGTTCGCGTTGCGGGCAAGGCCACGAACAACGGTCCGGGGCGTGCGCATTGTGGCCGAAGCCGGCGCCGGCGGACATGCCGCCGGCGCTGCCCGCCCGCCACCACGTGCCGGTGGCTTGCCTGCCCGCGGATGCGGGTGCGGCTCAGTGCGCGGCCGGCTTGTCGTGCTTGCTGCCGCCGCGGCAGCGCGGCGACTCCGGCACGCTGGCGTCGGCCTCCCATTCGGCCGGGGTGTAGGTGTGCAGGGCCAGTGCATGGATCTGCTGCATCAGCCCGCCCATGGCCGCGTACACCGCCTGGTGGCGCTGCACCGGGCGCTTGCCGGCGAAGGCCTCGCTGACGATCACCGCCTTGTAGTGGGTCTCCAGGCCGCGGCTGTGCATGTGGCTCTCGTCCAGCACCTCCAGGTGCAGGGGCTGCAGGGCGGCGAGGGCCTGGCGGATCTGGTCGGCGCGGGTGCTCATGGGCGGTGGCGTGGTGGAAGTCGCTAACAGGATGGAGGCGGATTGGCCGGGTTCAAGCGGACGGCCGCCCTGCCGGCGCGGGGGGCGTGCGGCAAGGCGCATCCCGGGCAGCTTCAGGGCGCCGGCAGCGGCAGGTCGGGTGCCGGCTGGCGCAGCAGGTGGCGGCGGACCGCAGCGCGTGCCGGCGCGTCCCATTCCGGGCGCCAGGCGCAGTGCGCCGCGCTCTCCACCTCCGCGTGGTAGCCAAGGTTGCCAGTGGCGCCGAGCAGTCCGTACACCTCCCGTGCCGCCAGCACGCTGGCGCGTGCGGCCGGCGCACCCAGCCAGGCGATATGTGGGTTGTCCAGCACCAGCAGGCCGCGTGGCGCGACCAGGGCCAGCACCTGGTGCTGGTCCACCGCCAGCCGCCGCGGGTCGTCGGCGTAGGTGCCGAACGCGTCGCCCAGCCAGGGCTGCTCGCCAAAGGCGCTGGTGGCCGGCTGCGCGCCCTCCGGTGCGTGGCGCCAGGTGGGCACGCCACCAGCGCCGGATTCGATCGGCACGGTCAGGACCACGCGCGGGTCGAAGGCGCCGGCCGCCAGCGCCCCCTTGCCGTGGCGCGAGCAGCCGCTGACGCCGATCGCATCGGCGCGCAGCAGGCGGCCGTCGTCGGCGGCGATCACATCGATGACCCGGCTCACGCCCCAGGCCCAGGCCATCAGCGTGCCGGTGCCGGCGACCTCGTCGCCGTACAGGCGGTAGAACGCGCCCTCCTTGCGCCGCCCCTGGCCGGTCTCGGCACCGATGTCGGTGCTGGGGAACTCGATCCAGGCCACGCCCTCGCTGGCCAGCAGTTCCGGGCTGACCCCGGCCACCCCGGCCATCACCAGCATCGCCGGGAAAGGCCCCTCGCCCGGGGGCAGGTGCAGGCGCGCGGCGAAGCGCTCGCTGCGGCCGCCGTGGCGCACCTCGACCTCGATCCGCTCCGGGGTGACCGTGCCGGCCACCGCCTCCGGTGCCGGCCCCTTGCTGCCGTAGACCTGGGCCTCCAGCGCATGCAGGGTCTGCTGTCGCAGGCAGTGCCATTGCCCCGGTTCATGCGCGCGGCTTCCATCGGGCAGGCGCAGCGGATCGGGCAGTTCCGCCTGCAGGCCGGCTGCGGGTGGCAGGACCGGGCAGTCGCGGGCCTCGTCACCGGCCGCGGAGGCGGCCGCGCCGTGCCAGGCCAGCAGCAACAGGCCCGCAAGCAGGGGCCGACTCGGGTTCCAGCGCATGCGTTCTCTCCATCCCCGGTACGGGGGGATCATGCCAGCGCCCGGAGGGCTTGACGCGGGCTTGCGTTTACGCTTGTAATCCAATCTCGATTACAGGCGTAAACGGAGGTCCGCATGGCGCACGAACCGATCCCCGTAACCGATGCAGAGGCCACGGTCATGGAAGTGCTGTGGCAGTCCAGCCCGCGCAGCTCCGAGGACGTGGTCGCGGCGGTGGCACCGGCCACCGGCTGGGCCGAGCCCACCATCAAGACCCTGCTCAACCGCCTGCTCAACAAGGGCGCGATCAGCGCCGAGCGCGAGGGCCGGCGCTACCTCTATTCGCCGGTGCTGAGCCGCGAGGCCTGGGTGGAGCAGCAGAGCGAAGGCCTGCTGGCCCGCCTGTTCGGCGGCCGGGTGGCGCCGTTGGTGGCGCATTTCAGCGAGCGCGGCCGGCTGTCGGCCACCGACATCGCCGAGCTCAAGCGCCTGGTGTCGCGGCTGGAGGAGGGCGGGGACGATGGACGCTGAGCTGGTCCTGCTGTTGCGCGCCACCCTGGCCCTGACCGTGGCCGGCGCGCTGGTGCTGGCGCTGCGCCGTCCGGCGCGCGCGCTGTGGGGCGCGCAGGGAGCCTACCTGCTGTGGACTTGCGTCCCGGTCGCGGTGCTGGCCGCGTCGTTGCCGAAGGGCACCACGCTGCCGCTGCCGGTGGCCGCGGCCTGGCTGGAGCCGGTGCAGGCCGGCGTGGCCGCCGCGGCCGCAGCCACGTCGCCGGCCTGGCGGGCCTGGCTGCTGCCGCTGTGGCTGGCCGGCGTGCTCGCCAGCGCCGCGCTCATGGCCTGGCAGCAGTGGCGTTTCCGGCGCGCGCTGGGGCCGCTGCAGGCGCGCGCGTACGGGCTGTTCCAGGCCCGCGGCAACCACCCGGCGCTGCCGGCGGTGGTGGGCCTGCTGCGGCCGCGGATCGTGCTGCCGGCCGATTTCGAGCGGCGCTACAGCGCGGCCGAGCGCGAGCTGGTCCTGCAGCACGAACGCCTGCACGTGCGCCGCGGTGACCTGCCGGCCAATGCACTGGCCGCGCTGCTGCGCTGCCTGTTCTGGTTCCACCCGCTGCTGCCGGCCGCGCTGCGGCGCTTCCGCCACGACCAGGAACTGGCCTGCGATGCCGCGGTGATCGCGCGCCATCCCCGCCAGCGGCGCGTGTACGGCGAGGCCATGCTCAAGGCGCAGCTGCCGCACGCGCCGCTGCCGCTGGGTTGCCACTGGCCGCCGCTGCATGCGCTCAGGGAGCGGATCGAACTGCTGCGGCGCCCGGCGGCGTCACCGCGGCAGCGGCTTGCCGCCGCGCTGGCGGCGTGCGTGCTCGCCTGCGGCATCGGCGGCCTGGCCTGGGCCGCGCGGCCGGCCGCGGCCGCCGCGCAGGAGGGGGACTGGCTGCCGGTACCGGCAGCCTTCATGCCGCCGCCGCGCTATCCGAAGGAGGCCGCCGAGGCCGGGATCGCCGGCGAGGTGAGCCTGCTGCTGGACCTGGCCGCCGACGGCAGCGTGGCGGCGGTGGAAGTGGAGCGCGCCGCGCCGGCCGGGGTGTTCGAGGCCGCGGCGGTGGAAGCGGCGCGGCAGTGGAAGTTCAGGCCGGACGCGGACGACGGCGTGGCCAGGGTCCGCCGCGTGCGCGTGCCGATCAGTTTTGCCCCGGACAAGCGGGCCACGGACCAGGGAGGCCAGGAATGACGATGCGGTTCCATCACGCTTGCGGCGGCGGACGTGCCGCGCGGTGGCTGTGCGGCGGCCTGCTGGCGCTGGCCGCGGCCGGTTGCGCCAGCCGCGGCGGGATCGACGAGGCCCAACCCGATGCCAGCGCCGGCGTGGGCCAGCGCATGATCGTGCCGACTACCGACACCCGTTACGAGCTGGCACCCCACCAGGGCTTCGTGTTCCCGCGGATCCTGGCCAACGACAGCCCGGCGTTCCCGGCGCACTACCGCCCGCCCAGTCCGTTCTCCGCGACCCTGTGCGTGTCGCTGGCGGTGGGCGAGGACGGCGAGGTGCGCAACGTGCACCTGGTCGGCGCGCCGGGCTGCATCGCGCCCGAGGAAGCACCGGAACCGCTGGGCACGGCGGTGCTCGAAGCGGTCGCGGCCTGGGAATTCGAGCCGGCATTGCTGTGCGAATACCCGGACGCGGCCACCCGCAACCGCGACTGGAACGGGGGCGGCTGCACCGGCGCGGTGAGCGCGGTCAAGCCGGTGCCGGTCACCCTGGCCTGGGCCTTCACCTTCGAGCTGCAGCAGGGCCAGGCGCGGGTTTCCAACCGGCGGTCCTCGCCCTGACTACTGCCCCAGCATTTCCGGGCGGAACAGGCGGCGCCGGCTGGTTTCATCGCCGGACAGCATGAAGCGGCCGTCGCCGCGGTAGTGCACGGTGCGCGGGCGCTGCGGCCGCGCCGCCACGTGCGCGCGCACGACCTGCCACACGAACAGCGGGTAGTCGTCGTTGAGGTGGGTGCGGCGCAGGCGGCATTCGAAGCTAGCGTGGCATTCGCCGATCAGCGGCGCACCGACCAGCTCGGCCGCATGCGCGGTCAGGCCGAAGCGCTGGAACTTGTCGACCTGCGCGCTGCTGCAGTTGCCGATGCCGACCACCGCGTCCAGCAGCGGCGCGGTGGGCAGGTTGATCACGCACTGGCGGCTGCGCCGTGCCAGCGCATGGCTGGTGTTGGCGTCCCAGATGTAGGTGCCGACCAGGTCGTAGCCGAGCATCATGTGCCAGCCGCAGGTCATGATCGCGCGCTGGCCCTTCCACGCGGTGGTGACCAGCACCACCGGGCCGGGCTCGAGGAAGCGCCGGATCTTCTCCACCGGGAACGCGGTCTTGCGGGGCAGGGCCATGCTCGGCTCCTTCGTGGACGCCGCCAGCCTGCGCACGCGCGCGGCAACGGCGCGTCAATCCAGCACGTGGATGGCGTCGGCCAGGCGCCGCACTTCGTCGGGATGGTGGCTGACGTAGAGCATCGGCAGGCGCACCTCGTCGCGCACCTTCCGCAGCCACGGGATCAGTTCCTCGCGGCGCGCCGGGTCCAGCGCCGACAGCGGCTCGTCGAACAGCAGCACCGCCGGCTGCGACAGCAGGGCGCGGCCGATCGCCACGCGCTGCGATTCGCCGCCGGACAGGTGGCGGGTGCGCCGGTCCAGCAGGTGGCCGATGCCCAGCAACTCGACCACCGCGTCGAAGGCGAAGCCGGCCTGGCCGCCGCGGTGGCGGCCATAGAGCAGGTTGCGGCGTACGTCCAGGTGCGGGAACAGGCGCGCGTCCTGGAACACGTAGCCGACCTGGCGGCGATGGGTGGGCACGTCGATGCCGCGCGCGCTGTCGTACAGCACGCGGCCGTCGATCTCGATGTAACCCGATTCCGGCCGCACCAGCCCGGCGATGGCATTGAGCACGCTGGTCTTGCCGGCACCGGACGGGCCGGCGAGCGCCAGCACCCGCGCCTGCTCGTCGATCCGCACGTGGCGCTGGAAGCGGCCGCGGCGCAGATGGATGTCGACCTTCAGCATGGCGCGGCTCCGCGCATGGGCTGGTCCATGCTCATTCCTCCTCGCCCCCGCGCTGGCGCCGCACCAGCCATTCGGAGAACAGCAGCGCGCCCAGCGAGATCACCAGCGCCACCGCGGCCAGGCGCCAGATCCCCGATTCGCCGCCCGGTACCTGCATCAGCCCGTAGATCGCCGAGGACAGGGTGCGGGTCTCGCCGGGGATGGCGGAGACGAAGGTGATGGTGGCGCCGAACTCGCCCAGCGCCTTGGCGAAGCCCAGGGCGGCGCCGGCCACCAGGCCCGGCCAGGCCAGCGGCAGGGTCACGGTGAGGAATACCCGCCACGGCGCCGCGCCCAGGGTGGCCGCGGCCTGCTCCAGGCGCCGGTCCACGTTCTCGATCGACAGCCGGATCGCGCGCACCATCAGCGGGAAGCCCATCACCGCGCAGGCCAGCGCCGCGCCGGTCCAGCGGAAGGCGAGGCTGATGCCGAAGGTGTCCTCCAGCCAGTGCCCGGCCGGGCCCTGCTGGCCGAACAGCACCAGCAGCGCGTAGCCCATCACCACCGGCGGCAGCACCAGCGGCAGGTGCACCAGCGCGTCCAGCAGCGACTTGCCGGGGAAGCGCCGGCGCGCCAGCAGCCACGCCACCGCCACCCCGAACGGCAGGCTGGCGAGGGCGGCCACGGCGGCCACTTTCAGGCTCAGCGCGATGGCGGTGATCTCGTCCTGGGTGAAGCCGGGCAGGGCCATGCTCAGTCCTGGGGATGGAAACCGTGCCGGGCGAAGATCGCCCGCGCCTGCGGCCCGGCCAGCCAGCGCACGAATCCGCGCGCGGCGGGCGTGGCCGGCGCCACCGCGGCGACCGGGTAGATGATCGGCGGATGGCTGCCGGCGGGGAAGGTCGCCACCACCTGCACCCGCGGCTCGGCGCGGGCGTCGGAGGCGTAGACCACGCCCAGCGGGGTCTCGCCGCGGGCCACCAGCATCAGCGCCACGCGCACGCTCTCCGCCTCGGCCAGCCGGCCCTGGACCGCCGGCCAGTGGCCCAGCGCCTGCAGCGCCTGGCGCGCGTACTTGCCGGCCGGCACCGTCTGGGTCTGCGCGACCGCCAGCCGGCCCTTGCCCAGGGCCGCCGCCAGGGCGCCGGGCCGGGCCAGGTCCACCGCCGGCGCCGCCGCGGTGCGCGGGGCGACCAGCACCAGGGTATTGCCCAGCAGTTCCTGGCGGCTGCCGGGATCGATCCGCCCGCGTTGCTGGAGGTAGTCCATCCAGGCATCGTCGGCGGAGAAGAACACCTGCGCCGGCGCGCCCTGCTCGATCTGCCGGGCCAGGGTGGAGCTGGCCGCGTAGGACACGCGCACCGGCACGCCGGTGGCCTGGCGGTAGGCGGCGGCCGCCTCGTCCAGCGATTCCTGCAGGCTGGCCGCGGCGAACACCGTCAGCGGCGCGTCGCCGGCCGCGGATGCGCCGCTGCCCGCCGCCAGGCCGGCGACGGCCAGCGCGGTGGTGGTACACAGGCGCAGCAGGAGGCTCGGCTTGGACATGGCGTTTCTCCGGTGGGGTTGCGGCGAAAGCGATGCGGTCGGGCCGGGCGGCGGCCGGGTTATCCGGGATCGCCCAGGGTGGCTTCCAGCACCTCGGCCAGGCGCGCCGCACCCAGGCGCAGCTGCGCCTCCTGGGTCGGCAGGTGCGCGTCCACGTAGGCATCGTCGACCACGTGGCCCTGCGGGTACACCCCGGGGGCGAGGCCGGTGCGGCAGGACTGCTCGACCCAGGGCAGCGGGAAGCCGGGGCGCGGCGGGCGGCCGACCGGTTCGACCGCCGGCGCGGGCAGGGTGCGCAGGCGCTGCAGCCAGGCCTCCTCGTCCAGCCGCCGGGTGGCGAGCAGGCCGCTGTCCCACAGCGAGTGCAGGTTGCTGCCCTTGCCGCGGTAGTTGACCTGGTAGTTGTTGCCGCCGCGGTCGTGGCGGTAGCCGGCGTGCAGCGGCTGGTGCGCGTCGCCGGCCAGGTGCACGACGAACTTCAGCGCCTGCAGGCGCTCCGCGTCGCTGCGGCTACGGTCGGCGAGGATGCGCGCCTGCGCCTCGAGCGCCTCGTTCACGCAGTTGCCGTCGGGGCAATGGGCCTGGCGCTCGTAATGGCAGTCGGCCTCGCCGATGTTGACGTAGTGCCAGGCGGCGGTGCGCCGGCCCAGCACCGGATCGGACCCGCGCAGGTTGTCGGCCCAGTTGGCGATTCCGGCCAGGCCGGGTTCGGGCTCGCCGCGCAGCAGGCGCTGGGCTTCGGCGCGCGCGGCCGGCGAGAGCTGTTCCTCGGCCAGGCGCGCCACCAGGCGGTGGCCGAGCAGTCCCCAGGCCTGCGCCGGCAGGGCCACGGACAGCAGCAACAGGAAGCCCGGCAGCCACGCGGAGTGGCGCCGGGCGCGGATCGGACGGGTGGAAGCGGTGCGGGACGTCATCGGCCAACTTTAACCGACTGTCCCGCACCACCGCCTTTCCCCGCCAAGGGAAGCGTTGTCGCTCAGAACTTCATGACGTAGGACGCGCCGTACACCAGCGGGTCGATGTTGGCGGTGCCGAGCTTGGCGCCGTCGACCTTGACGTCGGTGTCGATGTCGGCCCAGCGCACGTCGACGCGCACCGAGGCCTTCTCGCTGACCTTGAAGTCCAGGCCGGCGTGCGCGGCCAGGCCGAAGGAATCGTCCAGCTTCAGCTTGGTGCCGGCCAGGGCGCCGGTGGTGTCCTCGCTGAAGAAGGTGGTGTAGTTGATGCCCACGCCCAGCAGCGGCGAGACCTTGCCGGCGCTGTTGAAGTGGTACTGCAGGGTGATGGTCGGCGGCAGGTGCTTGGTCTGGCCGACCTTGCCCACGCCCTTGACCGCGATCTCGTGCTTGAACGGCAGCGCACCCAGGACCTCGACGCCGAGGTTGTCCTTGACGAAGTACTCGAAGGTCACGCTGGGCTTGGCGTCGCTGTCGATGGCCAGCGGCAGGGTACCGTCGGCCAGCTTGCCGTTGTCGGACTTCGGGTCGACCTGGTGCAGGCCCACGCCCAGGGTCCAGTCGCCGGCGGACTGGGCGAAGGCCGGGGCGGCGGCGACGGCGGCAAGGGAAGCGGCAAGCAGCGGGAGAAGCTTGTGTTTCATCGGTAACACTCTGCGTGTTGGGTGTGGCGGGAAGTCTCCGCCCGGTCCCCGGGGCGCGCCTTGATTCCAGTCAAGCCGGGCGCAGGTGGCGCCGGTGCCGGTGCGCTAGAATGGCCATCCGCTGCATTACCCCCTTCATCCACCACGGGCCGCGCCCCGGCGCGGCGTCAGGAGTCATCAGAATGGCGATCAAGGTAGGCATCAATGGCTTCGGCCGCATCGGCCGCAACGTTCTGCGTTCTGCCGTGCAGAACTTCGGCGACGACATCGAGATCGTGGCGATCAACGACCTGCTGGAGCCCGACTACCTGGCCTACATGCTGAAGTACGACTCCGTGCACGGCCGCTTCAAGGGCGAGGTGCAGGTCGAGGGCAACACCCTGGTCGTCAACGGCAGGAAGATCCGCCTGACCCAGGAGCGCGACCCGGCCAACCTGAAGTGGGACGAGGTGGGCGCCGAGGTGGTGATCGAGTCCACCGGCCTGTTCCTGGACAAGGACAGCGCGGGCAAGCACCTGGCCGCCGGCGCGAAGAAGGTGATCATGTCGGCCCCGTCCAAGGACGACACGCCGATGTTCGTCTACGGCGTCAACCACGACACCTACGCCGGCGAGGCGATCATCTCCAACGCCAGCTGCACCACCAACTGCCTGGCGCCCCTGGCCAAGGTGATCCACGACAAGTGGGGCATCAAGCGCGGCCTGATGACCACCGTGCACGCCGCCACCGCCACCCAGAAGACGGTCGACGGCCCGTCCAACAAGGACTGGCGCGGCGGCCGCGGCATCCTCGAGAACATCATCCCGTCCTCCACCGGCGCGGCCAAGGCGGTGGGCAAGGTGATCCCCTCGCTCAACAAGAAGCTCACCGGCATGAGCTTCCGCGTGCCGACCTCGGACGTGTCGGTGGTCGACCTGACCGCCGAGCTGGAGAAGCCGGCGACCTACGAGGAGATCAAGGCCGAGATCAAGGCGCAGAGCGAGGGCGCGCTGAAGGGCATCCTCGGCTACACCGAGGACAAGGTGGTGGCCACCGACTTCCGCGGCGACACCCGCACCTCGATCTTCGACGCCGACGCCGGCATCCAGCTCGACCCGACCTTCGTCAAGCTGGTGGCCTGGTACGACAACGAGTGGGGCTACTCCAACAAGTGCCTGGAGATGGCCCGCGTGGTGGCCGGCAAGTAAGCCGCACCGCAAGCGCTGCAAAGGACGAGCCCCGGCCCTGCCGGGGCTTGTTTTTTGCGCCGGCGGCGGCTGCCTAGAGCGCCTGCAGGATCAGCGAGTGCCAGCCGCTGCGGTAGGTCTCGTAGCCCGGCGAGGCCGCGTGCGCGACGCAGTGCGGGCGGCCCTGGAACTCCACCACCCGTGCCGCGAGCGGCTGGCGCAGCAGTTCGTCGCGCCCGGGGAAGTCGATCACCTCCTGCAGGATGCGCCCGGCCGAGTCGGCCAGCACCCGGCCCTGGCCGTCGACGATGCATGCCCGGCTGCGCGTCCATTCCTGCTGCGACAGCGGAGTGCGCTGCACCACCGTCTGCGCCAGCGCGTCCCAGCGGAACACGATGCCGAGCACGCCCAGCAGGCGGCCGTCGACGCGTCCGCCCTCGCGCACGCCGCAGGCGTAGACCAGCACCCGCTCGCCGCCGGCCAGCGCACTGGCATGCACCTCCTGGAAGCCGAATTCCTCGCCGCTGGCGCAGCGCCTGGCGCTTTCGAACCAGGGCGCGTCGCGCACGTCCATGCCGGCGGAGCGGTACTGGCCGGGGCGGCCGTTGGCCAGCACGCACCCGTCCAGGCCGACCAGCACCAGGTCGAAGTACACCGTGTACGAATCCAGGATCTGGCCCATGCGCCGCGAGGCGTGCGCCAGTTCCTCCGCGGTGGCGCCCGGGCGCGCGGCCGCGACCACCGCCGCGTCGGTCGCCCACCAGCGCACGTCGCAGCTGCGCTCGTAGAGGTTGCGGTCGATCAGGTCGATGTTGACCAGGGCCAGCCCGGCCAGGCGCGTATGCCGCACCTCGTCCTCCAGCCGCGCCAGGGTAGCCTGCATGTCGGCGCGGGTGGCCTCGGCGCGGCGGTCGATCTCGCCGGCGGTCTCGGCCACCCGGCGCGAGAGCGCATCCATCTCCTGCGCGATCACCGCGAAGCCGCGCCCGGCCGCGCCCATGCGCGCCGATTCCACGCGCGCGTTCATCGAGATCACCAGGGTGGTGCGGTTGATTTCCTCGATCCGCCGCAGCGATTGCCGCAGCTCGCCCAGCATGCGGCCGGACAGGCCAGCCACGGAACGGATGTGGTCGTCGACGCTGGCCTGGGCAGGCGTGGCTGGCGTGTTCATGCGGGGATGGGGGACGGTTTCATATGAAAGATGACCGGGCTTCATCGGCCCGCCGCGACCGGACTTGAGCCGGGCCGCCGGCAAGCCAGGACGCTCCGGTAGCATGCCCGCAGCGCCTGCCGGGGAGGGGCGGCCCATCCATGACGGGGGATAGCTTGGAAGCGATCATCGTGCTGGTGGTGTTGGCGGTACTGGCGGTGCCGGTGCTGCTGGGCGTGCTGGGCCTTGCAGTGCTCGGCCTGCGCCGGCGGGTGGCGGAACTGGAGCGTGCGCTTGCCGCCCTGCGCCCGCCGGCGCCGACGGGCATGGCGGCCTCGCCACCACCCGCGGAAGCCGCGCATGCACCGGCGGCCGCGGCGGGTTCCGTGGCGGCGCCCGTGCCGTCCACCGCGGCCGGCTTACGCCCGTCCGCGGCACCGCCACCGCTGCCACCGGCCGGAACGGCAGCGGCGCATGCCGGCGGCGACGCGGGCGCGCCGCGCGTCCCCGCGGAGAACGTGCTGCTGCGCGTGGTCAAGCGCTGGTTCACCGTGGGCAACGTGCCGGTGAAGATCGGCGTGCTGGTGGCGCTGGCCGGCGTGGCGGCGCTGCTGAAGTACGCTTCCGACCAGGGCCTGTTGCAGTTGCCGGTGGCGCTGCGCCTGTCCGCCGTGGCCGCGGCGGCGCTGCTCGCACTGGGCTTTGCCTGGCGCCGGCGCGAGGGCAACCGGGTCTTTGCCCTGAGCGTGCAGGGCGGGGCGATCGGCACCCTGCTGCTGGTGGTGTTCGCGTCGTCCAGGCTCTACGGCCTGGTCGACGCCGGCCCGGCGTTCGCCCTGAGCGTGGTCCTGGTCGCGGGCGCGGCCCTGCTGGCGGTGCTGCAGAACGCGCAGGCGCTGGCCGCGTTCGCCCTGCTGGCCGGCTTCCTGGCGCCGGTGTGGTTGTCCACCGGCGGCGGCAACCACGTCGCCCTGTTTTCCTACTACGCGCTGGTCAACGCCGCGGTGGTGGCGATCGCCTGGTTCAGGTCCTGGCGCCTGCTCAACCTGCTTGGCTTCGCGTCCACCTTCGGCATCGGCAGCCTGTGGGGCGCCAGCGCCTACGTGCCGGAGAAGTACGCCAGCACCCAGCCGTTCCTCGCCCTGTTCTTCGCGTTCTACCTGGTGGTGCCGCTGCTGTTCGCGCGGCGCCGGCCGGCGGGACGGCGCGACCTGGTCGACGGTTGCCTGGTGTTCGGCACCCCGCTGGTGGCGTTCTCGCTGCAGGCGGCGCTGCTGGAAGGCCAGCGCATGCCGCTGGCGTTCTGCGCGCTGGGCCTGGCCGTGCTGTACGCGATGCTGGCGCGGGCGCTGTTGTGGCGCTCCGGCTACGAGCTGCTGGCGCAGTCCTGGGCGGTGCTGGCAGTGGGCTTCGCCACCCTGGCGGTGCCGCTGTGCCTGAGCGCGCGCGCCACCGCCAGCGTGTTCGCGCTGGAGGGCGCCGGGCTGGTGTGGCTGGGCCTGCGCCGGCAGCGCTGGCTGCCGCAGGCCAGCGGCGTGGCGCTGCAGCTGTTGGCGGCGTTGGCGTTGCTGCTCGGGCTGGACAATGCGCACGGGGACCTGCGTGCCGTGTCCAATCCGACGGCGATGGGCATGTTCCTGCTGGCGCTGGGCGGCTGGGCCAGCGCCTGGGCGGCACGTGCCCATGGCCGGACCGTGCCGGCGGCACTGTTCTTCCTGTGGGGCACGGCGTGGTGGGCCGGCGACTGCGCGCACGAGATCGCGCGCTTCGCCGCTCCGGCCTTGCGCGCCGACCTGGCCCTGGTGCTGGCCGGCGCGACCGGCTGGCTGGCGGCGGAAGTCCATCGCCGCCGCCCGGCCGCATTGCTGGCCCAGACCCTGCTGGCGGCGGTCGTGCTGGCCGCGCTGGTGCTGTTCTGGCAGTCGGAGCGGCACCAGCATCCGCTGGGCGGGAGCTTCGGTACGCTGGCGTGGCTGGTGTTCGGCCTGCTGGGCCTGCGTGGGCTGGCCTGCCTGCGCCTGGATGCCGGCCGCAGTGCTGGCGCCGCGCAGTTGGCCTGGTGGCTGCTGTGGGCCCTGCTGGCATCGCTGGAGGGGCGCTGGGTCGCGCTCGAGGCCAGCCTCGGCCAGGGCTGGGAGTTCGCGCTGGCGGCCCTGCCGTGGCTGGTGCTGATCGCGCTCGCGCAGTGGCGCTGGGACTGGCTGGCGCTGCCGCGCGATGCCGCGGTCGCCGCACCGATGCGCACGCCGGTGTCGTGGTCCGGTTTCGCGGTCGCCGCCGCGATCTGGCTGGCGATGCTCAAGCGCCCGCTGTCCCCGGCGCCGCTGCCCTGGCTGCCACTGCTCAACCCGGGCGAGCTGGTGCAGCTGGCGACCCTGGGCCTGGGTGCGGCCTGGCTGGGCAGCAGGCATGCCGGGGCGCTGCTGGCCGGCGGCGGCTTCCTGCTGCTGAGCGCCTCCACCCTGCGCTGCGTGCATTACTGGGGTGGCATCGGCTGGACCCCGGGCCTGCTGTCCAGCGCCCTGGCCCAGACCAGCCTGACCGTGGCCTGGAGCGTGCTGGGCGTGCTCGGCTGGGTGCTCGGTTCGCGCCGCGGCCAGCGCGGCCTGTGGCTGGCCGGCGCGGTGCTGATGGGTGTGGTCCTGGCCAAGCTGGTGCTGGTCGACCGCACCCACCTGGGCAACCTGGCCGGCATCGTGTCTTTCATCGCCTACGGCGTGCTGTGCATGATCGTCGGCTACCTCGCCCCGGCGCCGCCGCGCGCCGGGGACAACGTGGAGACGGACGCATGAGCAAACGATCCTGGTACGCACTGGCGCTGGTTTCCGTGCTGGCCGGAGGCGCACAGGCCAGCGCCCCGGCGCAGGACTATGCGCGGCAGTGGCCGCTGGCCCTGGGCCAGGACAACGCCGGGGCCTACCGGGTACTGCTCGACGAGGCGGTGTACCTGGGGGCGCACGAGCGCGGCCTGCGCGACGTGGAGGTATTCAACGCCCAGGGCCAGGCGGTGGCCGCGGCGGTGCTGTCGCCGGCGCAGCCGTTGGCGCAGGCGCCGCGTACCACGGGGCTGCCCTGGTTCCCGTTGCCGGCGCAGGACGGCGCCGGCAACGACATCCACCTGATCGCCGAGCGCGACGACGAGGGCAACATCCGCCGGGTGCAGGCGGGGTTCCCGGCGCGTACGCCCGCCGGCGGCGCCGGCAGCTGGCTGGTCGATGCCAGCCGCGTGCGCGAGCCGGTGCGCGCGCTGCTGCTGGAGTGGAAGACGCCATCGCAGCCGCTGCAGGCCGGCTACAAGGTCGAGGGCAGCGACGACCTGCGCAGCTGGCGCACGCTCAACGGCAGCACCACCCTGCTGGACCTGGAGCGCGGCGGCGAACGCCTGCGCCAGGGCCGCATCGCCCTGGATGGCCAGGCCCGCTACCTGCGCCTGCTGCCGCTGCGCGCCGGCCCCGGGCCGGAGCTTACCGGGGTCGCGGCCGAGCTGGCGCCGGCGGAGGCGCAGCTGCAGTGGGATTGGCAGGAGCTGCGCGGCGAGCGTCGCAGCGTGGCCGGGCGGGAGGGTTTCGAGTTCCGCCTGCCCGGACGCTTCCCGGTGGAGCGCGCCGACGTGCGCCTGCCGGACAACGCCGCGGTGCAGTGGACCCTGTACAGCCGCGAGGACCCCGACGCTTCCTGGACCTGGCGCGCCGGCCCCTGGGTTGCCTACCAGGTGGGCGACGACCGCGCCGGGGCGCGCTCGGAACCGCGCACGCTGGCCGCGGCGGTGCGCGACCGGTACTGGCGACTGGTCCCGACGACCCCGGTGGGCGAGGGCATGCCGGTGCTGCGCCTGGGTTACCGGTCCGAGGTACTGGTGTTCCTGGCCCAGGGCCAGCCGCCCTACACCCTGGCCGCCGGCAGTGCCCGCCGCCAGCGCGGCGAGGCGCCAATCAAGCCGCTGCTGGACGCGCTGCGCGCCCAGCGTGGCCCCGACTGGGAGCCGGCCCCGGCCTACCTGGCCGGCGAGGCCCAGGAGCTGGCCGGCGAGCGCGCCCTGGAGCCGCTGGTCGAGCACGACTGGAAGAGCTGGCTGCTGTGGGCGCTGCTGGTCGGTGGCGCGGTGCTGGTGGCGCTGCTGGGAATGAGCCTGCTACGGCAGCCGCCGCGGGCGCCCTGAGCGCCGGGTTTGCCGCCGCCACGTCCCGTCCCGGAAAATGCCCGCACCCGCGCGCCGCGCCGGCGCGACCCACCTTGATCCCCCACACAGAGACGTGAGCATGACGATCATCCGGATGACCGACCTCGACCTGACCGGCAAGCGCGTGCTGATCCGCCAGGATCTCAACGTGCCGATCGACAACGGTCGCATCACCTCCGAGCAGCGCATCACCGCCTCGGTGCCGACGCTCAAGCTGGCACTGGAGAAGGGCGCCGCGGTGATGGTCACCTCGCACCTGGGGCGGCCCAAGGAAGGCCAGTGGAGCGAGGCTGATTCGCTGGCGCCGGTGGCTGCGCGCCTGTCCGAGCTGCTGGGCGTGGACGTACCGCTGGTGAAGGACTGGGTCGACGGCGTCGAGGTCAAGCCTGGCCAGGTCGTGCTGCTGGAGAACTGCCGCATGAACGTCGGCGAGGGCAAGGACGACGAGGCGCTGGCGAGGAAGTACGCGGCGCTGTGCGACGTGTTCGTGATGGACGCCTTCGGCACCGCGCACCGCGCCCAGGCCTCGACCCACGGCGTGATCCGCTTCGCCCCGGTGGCCGCCGGCGGGCCGCTGCTGATGGCCGAGCTGGATGCACTGGCCAAGGCGCTGGACAACCCGGCGCGCCCGCTGCTGGCCATCGTCGCCGGCAGCAAGGTCTCGACCAAGCTGGAGCTGCTGACCAACCTGGTCGGCAAGGTCGACCAGCTGATCGTCGGCGGCGGCATCGCCAACACCTTCATCGCCGCGGCCGGCTACAACGTCGGCAAGTCGCTGTACGAGGCCGACCTGCTGGAGACGGCGAAGAAGATCGCCGCCGATGCCCAGGCGCGCGGCGCGCAGATCCCGTTGCCGGTGGACGTGGTGGTGGCCCCGGCGTTCGCCGCCGACGCCCCGGCCACGGTCAAGCCGGTCGACCAGGTCGGCGCCGAGGACATGATCCTGGACATCGGCCCGCAGACCGCCGCGCAGTACGCCGGGCTCATCAAGTCCGCCGGCACCGTGGTCTGGAACGGCCCGGTGGGCGTGTTCGAGTTCGATGCCTTCGGCAAGGGCACCGAGACCCTGGCCCGCGCCATCGCCGAATCGAAGGCGTTCTCCATCGCCGGCGGCGGCGACACCCTGGCGGCGGTGGACAAGTACGGCATCGAAAAGGACGTCAGCTACATCTCCACCGGCGGCGGCGCCTTCCTCGAGTTCCTGGAAGGCAAGACCCTGCCGGCCGTGGCCGCCCTGCAGGCGCGCGGCGGCTGAGGCCTGGCGCGACCCAGCGCCCCCTGTGACCGGAAGCCGGCGCCGCGAAGGCGCCGGCTTTTCCTTTTGCGCACCGGACTTTTTATCCGCTGCTCCCGCCGAATGCGTTCTCCGGGCGCGTAGCTTCGGACGGCGCCGCGACAGGCCAGGCCTGCGGTGGTCGCCCGGGCGCACGTCCATGCGCGCACCCGCTACCGCGGCCAAGGCCTGCCCGGCCTGGCAGGTCCTGCTGGCGCTTCGGGGGGCTTGGCCCGGCCACTCCTGGCCAAATGGCGCCTACGGTCTCGCCAGGCCTGCGGAACTTGACCGGGCGTCAACGAAGCTGGCCGACCTGACGCTCACCGAGGACGCCGTATCCGCGCATGCCGGGGCAAGTGGCACATGGACGTGCCACGGCCGCGCGTACGGACAGGACGTCCGTCCGCGCGGTGCACCGGCATGCGTGGATGCGGCGGCCCCCTCCGAAGCCAGCGCCCTTGCCCTTGCTCTTGCTCTTGCTGTTGCTGGAGCTGGAGCTGGAGCTGGAGCCGGCCAGGTTCCCTGCTAGAGTTCGCGCCATGCCTACCGAACGACCAATCGACCGCCTGCTGGCGATCATGGCCCGCCTGCGCGACCCGCAGGGCGGCTGTCCCTGGGACCTGGAACAGGATTTCTCCACCATCGCCCCGTACACCATCGAGGAGGCGTACGAAGTCGCCGACGCGATCGACCGCAAGGACCTGGCCGCGCTGAAGGACGAACTGGGCGACCTGCTGCTGCAGGTGGTGTTCCATGCGCAGATGGCCGCCGAACAGGGCGCGTTCGCGTTCGACGACGTGGCCAACGCGATCAGCGACAAGATGGTGCGCCGCCACCCGCACGTGTTCGGCGAGGCCAGCTTCGCCGATGCCGAGGAGCAGACCCTCAACTGGGAGGCGATCAAGCGCGCCGAGCGCCAAGCCGCCGGCGAGCAGGACACCTCGGCCCTGGCCGGCATCTCCCGCGGCCTGCCGGAATGGCAGCGCGCGGTGAAGCTGCAGTCGCGCGCCGCGCGCACCGGCTTCGACTGGCCCGGCCCGGAGCCGGTGCTGGAGAAGCTGCAGGAGGAGATCGCCGAGGTGCGCGCCGAGTTCGCGCGCGGCGACGTGGCCGCCAACCGCGAGCGCCTGGAGGACGAGATCGGCGACCTGCTGTTCGTCGCCGCCAACGTCGCCCGGCACGCCAAGGTCGATCCGGGCGCCGCGCTGCGCCGCGCGAACCACAAGTTCGAACGCCGCTTCCGCGCGATGGAGGCACTGGCCGCGGCCGCCGGCACGCCGCTGCCGACCCTCACCCTGGAGCAACAGGAAGCGCTGTGGCAACAGGTCAAGCAGGCCGAACGCGAGGGCGCGGGGGCGGCGTGACCACCTTCGCGCTGTTCGTGGCCACCGCCATCGCCGAGATCCTCGGCTGCTGGCTGGTGTGGTCATGGCTGCGCAATGACGGTAGCGCCTGGCTGCTGCTGCCGGCGGCACTGAGCCTGGCGGTCTTCGCCTGGCTGCTGACCCTGCATCCGACGGCCACCGGGCGCGTGTACGCCGCCTATGGAGGGGTCTACATCGGCACCGCGCTGGCCTGGCTGTGGGCGGTGGACGGCGTGCGCCCCACCCGCTGGGACCTGCTGGGCGTGGCCCTGTGCCTGGCCGGGATGGCGGTGATCATGTTCGCGCCCAGGCAGGCCTGAGTACGCCGCATGCGGTTCAGTGCGAGGCCGCGCTGCCGCCGTCGTAGAACACCAGGAAGGCCGCGCCCACGATCAGGGCGAAGGCCGCGTAGTGGTTCCACTTCAGCGGCTGGCCCAGGTACCAGGCCGAGAAGCCGGCAAACACCACCAGGGTGATGATCTCCTGGATGGTCTTGAGCTGGACCACCGAGTACACCCCGCTGCCCATGCGGTTGGCCGGGACCATCAGGCTGTACTCGAAGAAGGCGATGCCCCAGCTGGCCACGATCGCCATGAACAGCGGCGCGCTCTTGTACTTGAGGTGGCCGTACCAGGCGAAGGTCATGAACACGTTGCTGGCCAGCAGCAACAGCACCGGGACGAGGTAGTTCGACAGGGGCAGGGCGGGCATCGTCGGGCCGCAGGGCAGGGATGAGGCGCGCAGGATAATCCACCGCCGCGGCCCGGGCGGGCCGCGGCAGTGGCCTCAGTACTGGCGCAACGCCAGCATCGGCAGCGTGCGCAGGATGGCGCGGGTGCCCGACCAGCCGGCCACCAGGCTCAGCGCGATGCCGATCGCGCCGCCGGCCAGCAGCGCGGGCCACGGTGGCGACAGTGCCAGCTCGAACAGCTGGCGCGAGACCAGCACGCCGATCACCGCGGCGGCCGATACCGCCAGCAGCGCCGCGGCCAGGCCCAGGGCGCCGAACTCCACCAGCACCGCGCCGCGCAGCTGGCCGTGGCGCGCACCGAGGGTGCGCAGCACCGCGCTGTCGTAGCGACGCTCGCCGGCCGTGGCCTGCAGCGCCGCCAGCAGCACCAGCACGCCCGCGGCCAGGCTGAAGCCCATCACCAGCTGCACCGCCTGGGCCACGCGTTCGATCACCTCGCGTACCCGCTCCAGCAGTGCATCGATCTCCAGCACCGAGACGTTCGGGAATTCGCGCACGACCGGCGCCAGCGCGGCGGTGCGTCCCGAGGGCAGGTGGAAGCTGGAGATCAGGTTGTACGGCGCGTCGCCCACCGCGCCTGCATTGAGCAGCACGAAGAAGTTGACCCGGAACGAATCCCAGTCGGCCTTGCGGATGCTGGTGACGGTGAAGGTGCGTTCCTGTTCGCCCAGCTGCAGGGTCAGGCTGTCGCCCAGGCCGATGCCGTAGCGGCCGGCCCAGCCCTGTTCGATCGAGGCCTCGGCGGCGTCGGTGGTCTCGCTCCAGAACGCGCCTTCGAGCAGGGTGTTGGCCGGCGGGAACGTGTGGCGCCAGGAGAAGTTCACCGGGCGGTCGGCGTCGTTGCCGTCGTCGCCTTCGTCCACCGCGGTCCGCTGCGGCGGCTTGCCATTGATCGCGACCAGGCGCCCGGTGCCGAACGGCTGCAGGTCCGGATCGGCCACGCCCATTCCACGCAGCGCCTGTTCCACCGCCTCGGCCTGGTCGCGCTGCACGTTGAGCAGGAAGTGGTTGGGCGTGTCCGGCGGCAGGCGCTCCCGCCACTGTCCGAGCAGGCCGGGACCGACCACCGCCAACAGCAGCAGCGCGCACAGCGACAGCGACAGGCCCACCAGCTGCACCACGGCCAGGCCGCGGCGTCGCGCCAGCGCGGCCAGCCCAAGCCGCCACGGGCCGTGCAGGCGCGACTGCAGGCGGCCCAGCAGCCACAGCAGGCTCGCGCCCGCGGCAGCCGCGAGCAGGGCAAGCACCGCCAGCCCGCCCAGCACCCAGGCGGCCAGCTGCACGTCCCCGGTGGCGTACACGGCCAGCGCGACGGTGGCTGCCAGCGCCGCCAGGTAGGCCAGCAGGGAAGTAGCCGGCAGCGCGGCGAAGCTGCGGTTGAGCACGCGCATCGGCGGCACCCCGCGCAGGCGCAGCAGCGGCGGCAGGCCGAAGCCGAGCAGGATCAGCAGGCCGATGCCGGCGCCGGCCAGCATCGGCGTGGCCTGTGGCAGGGGCAGGCGCGCGGGCACCAGGCTGCCCAGCGCCTCGACCAGGGCGACCTGGGCCAGCATGCCCAGGCCAACCCCCAGCACGCAGGCCGGGATCGCCAGCAGCACCAGCTGCAGGGCGAGCGAAGCGAGGATGTCGCGCTGGCGCGCGCCGAGGCAGCGCAGGATCGCCACCGCGTCCACCCGGCGCAGGGCAAAGCGGTTGGCGGCCAGCGCGGTGGCCACGCTGGCCAGCAGCACTGCCAGCAGCGCGGCCAGGGCGAGGAAGCGGCCGGCGCGGTCGAAGGCATTGCGCAGGCCCTGCTGCGCGTCCTCCACCCCGACCAGGCGCTGGCCGGGCTGCAGGCGCGGTTGCAGCCATTCGCGCATGCCCGCGATCGCCGCCGGCGGGCCGGCGAACATCAGCCGGTAGCCGGCGCGGCTGCCTGGGCCGAGCAGGCCGGCGGCCTCGACGTCGTCGCGGTGCACCAGCAGCGGCGGCGCCATCTCCATCAGCCCGCCGGAGGCATCCGGTTCGGACAACAGCACGCGGGTGATGCGCACCTGGCTGCTGCCCAGCTCGATGCTGTCGCCCACCTCCACGCCCAGGCCGGCCAGGATGCGCGGATCGGCATAGGCCTCGCCCGGCGGTGGGCCGCCGGCATCGGCAACCTGCAGGCCTGCCGTATCGCTCGCCACGCGCAGGCGGCCGCGCAGCGGATGGGCACCGTCCACGCCCTTGATCGTGGCCATCTGGCTGGAATCGCCATGGAACAGCACGCTGGGGAAGGTCACCAGACGCGCGACCGCCAGGCCACGCGCGCGCGCTTCGGCGGTGAATTCGGCGGGCGGGTCGGTGCGTCCCTGCACGCCCAGGTCGCCGCCGACCACCTCGGCCGCGCTGGAGGCCAGCGCCAGGGTGACCCGGTCGACCAGGGTGCCGACCGCGGTCATCGCCGCCACGCCCAGCACCAGCGCGGCGAACAGGGTCAGCAGGTCGCCGGAAAGGAACTCGCGGCGCAGCGAGCGCGCCGCGTGGCGCAGCACGTTCATGCGCCTTCCCCGCCTTCGTCCAGCCGCACCAGGCGGCCGCGGTCGAGCCGGTAGACGTGGTGGCAGCGCCGTGCCAGGGCCAGGTCGTGGGTCACCATGACCAGGGTGGTGCGGTTGCTGCGGTTGAGCTCGAACAGCAGCTGGCTGACGTGCTGGCCGGTGGCCTGGTCGAGGTTGCCGGTGGGCTCGTCGGCGAACAGGATCCGCGGCCTGGCAACGAAGGCGCGGGCCAGGGCCACGCGCTGCTGCTCGCCGCCGGAAAGCTGCCGCGGATGGTGCCGGCGGCGGTGCTCCAGGCCGACCGCGGCCAGCACCTCGGCCACCCGCGCCGGATCCTCGCGCCCGGCCAGTTCCAGTGGCAGGGCCACGTTCTCCTCGGCGGTCAGCGAGGGCAGCAGGTGGAAACTCTGGAACACGAAGCCGACCTCGCGCGCGCGCAGCGCGGCGCGGGCTTCCTCGTCCAGCTGGTCCAGGCGCTGGCCGGCGAGGGCGATGCTGCCGCGGGTGGGCAGGTCCAGCCCGGCCAGCAGGCCCAGCAGGGTGGTCTTGCCCGAGCCGGAGGCGCCGACGATGGCGACGCTGTCGCCTTCAGCCACGGTCAGGTCGACGCTGTCGAGAATGCGGACCTCGCCCTCGGGGCCGGCCGCGGACTTGCCCACGCCGCGGACCTCGATGGCGCTGGCTATGCTGGTCAGGGTCTGGGTATCGATGGGAGGCTCCGGATGCGCAAGTTCAGGTGGGGGACGGCCATGGGCCGCGCGCTGGCGGTCCTGCTGGCGGCGCTGCTGCTGCCAGGTCCGCTGCTGGCCGCGCCGCAGGCCCGGGCCAGGGGCCCGGTGCTGGTGGTCGGTGACAGCCTCAGCGCAGAGCACAACATACCCAGAGGCACCGGCTGGGTCAGCCTGCTGGAGCGGAAGCTGCAGGCCGAGCCGTCCCTGGCACGGCCGGTGGTCAACGCCAGCATCAGTGGCGAGACCAGCGCCGGCGCCCTGACCCGCCTGCCTGCGCTGCTGGAAAAACACCGTCCTTCGGTGCTGGTGATCGAGCTGGGCGGCAACGACGCCCTGCGCGGCCTGGCCCCGGCCCAGCTGGAGGCCAACCTGCGGCGCATGGTCGAGCTTGGCACCGCCGCCGGCGCCCGGGTGCTGCTGCTGGGCATCGACGTCCCGCCCAACTACGGCCCGGCCTACCGCGAGCGCCTGCGCCGCACCTACGAGGGCCTGGCCCAGCGCCAGGGCGTGGCCCTGGTCCCGTTCTTCCTGGAGGGCGTGGCCCTGGAGGAAGGGCTGATGCAGGCTGACGGCCTGCACCCCACCGCCGCGGCCCAGCCGCGGCTGCTGGACAATGTCTGGCCGGCGCTGCGGCCGTTGCTGTAGCGGTCGCCGCCTTCACGCCCCATCCACCGGGGCTGCGGCATGTTTCACAAAGCTGAAAACCCGATACGGAGCGTCCGAAACATGCGTCAGGGCAAAGAAACCTCAGGGCTGGTGCTGGTCGTCGAGGACAACCGCAACATCTCCGAGATGATCGGGGAATACCTGGAAAGCCGTGGCTTCGAAGTCGACTACGCCGCCGACGGACTGGACGGCTACCGGCTGGCGGCCGAGAACAGCTACGACGCGGTGGTGCTTGACCTGATGCTGCCGCGCCTGGACGGCATCGAGGTCTGCCGCCGGCTGCGCAGCGATGCGCGCAAGTCGACGCCGGTGCTGATGCTGACCGCGCGCGACACCCTGGACGACAAGCTCACCGGCCTCGGCCACGGCGCCGACGACTACCTCACCAAGCCGTTCGCGATCCAGGAGCTGGAGGCGCGCCTGCGCGCGCTGATCCGGCGCGAGCGCCGCCAGGTGGGCTCGGAGGTGCTGACCGTGGCCGACCTGGTGCTGGATCCGGTCAGCATGCGCGTGACCCGCGGCGGCGTGGAGCTGCAGCTGTCGCCGATCGGCCTGAAGCTGCTGACCATCCTGATGCGCGAGTCGCCCAGGGTCGTCAGCCGCCAGGAGATCGAGCGCGAGATCTGGGGCAACAGCCTGCCCGATTCGGACACCCTGCGCAGCCACCTGTATAACCTGCGCAAGGTGATCGACAAGCCGTTCGACCGCCCGCTGCTGCATACCGTGCAGAGCGCCGGGTACCGGGTGGCGGACATCGCGCAGCCGGTCACCGCGTGACCAGGTAGCCGAAGGGGAAACAGGGGGAATGGAACGCAAGACGGCGGCCGGCTGTCCGGCCGCCTTGGCCACGGGGGCGCGGGTCCCGGTCCACCCACTCACGGAACGGCGATGCGCGCGGGCCTACACTCGCGCCGTCCCGTGTTGAATGCCCCCATGCCCCACGGCCTTTCCCGCAAGATCCGTATCGCCTTCATCCTGCAGGTGGTGATGGCGAGCCTGGCGATCGTGATCGCCTTCTTCGTGGTCGGCACGCTGTTCAAGTACAGCTTCATCCGCAGTTCGCTGCAGGAGGAGGCCCGCCACTACTGGGAACTGCGCGAATCCGCGGCCGCACAGCCGCCGCCCAATACCTTCTCGCTGCGCGCCTACCTGGTCGAGCCGGGTGGCTCGGCCGAAGCGTTGCCGGCCTACCTGCGCGGGCTCGCCCCGGGCTTCCACGAGCTCAAGTCCGAAGGCCAGATGGTCTGGGTCGAGCGCAAGCCGCAGGGCACGTTGTACGTCGCCTTCCTGCGCGAGCAGGCCAACCGCCTGGCCTGGTGGTTCGCGGTGCTGCCGGCGATGCTGGCGCTGTTCGCGATCTACGGCGCGACCTGGCTTACCTACAAATCGTCCAAGCGCCTGGTCTCGCCGGTGGCCTGGCTGGCGCGCCAGGTCTCGCGCTGGGATCCGCGGCGGCCGGACATCGCCGCGCTGGCGCCGGACCGGCTGCCGGCAGACATGCAGGGCGAGGCGCGGCAGCTGGCCGGGGCGCTGCACGCGCTGGGCGAGCGGGTCGAGGCGCAGCTGACCCGCGAGCGCAACTTCACCCGCGACGCCAGCCATGAGCTGCGCACCCCGCTGACCGTGATCCGGGTGGCCAGCGACATGGCCCTGGCCGACGAGACCCTGGAGCCGCGCCTGGCGCGCAGCCTGCGCCGGATCCAGCGCGCCGGGCGCGACATGGAGGCGGTGGTCGATGCCTTCCTGATCCTGGCCCGCGAGCCGGACGTGGTCCCGCAGAGCGAGTGGTTCGACGTGTGCGAGGTGGTCCACGAGGAGGCGCTCAAGGCGCGCATGCTGCTGGGCGACAAGCCGGTGGAGTTGCAGGTGGCCTGCGAGGGCGCGCCGCGCATCTACGCCCCGCCGCGGGTGCTGCACGTGGTGCTCGGCAACCTGCTGCGCAACGCCTGCAGCTATACCGACCGCGGCCTGGTCGAAGTCACCGTACACGAGGGCCTGGTACAGGTGCGCGACACCGGCATCGGCATGTCGGCCGAGGCCCTGGCGCGGGCGTTCGAGCCGTTCTACCGCGCCCGCCCCGAGTACCCGGTCGGCACCGGCCTGGGCCTGTCGATCGTGCGCCGGCTGTGCGAGCGCTTCGGCTGGACCATCGAGCTGGAGAGCACCCTGGACAGCGGCACCACTGCCCGGGTCCGCTTCAGCAGCCAGCCGCCACCGGGCACCGACCCGTACCTGCAGGGCTGAACGTTTCCCACCGGCGGGCGTCAACCGATCCCCGGGTCGTGCGTTAACCGGGGTAGTCCTCCCATCCATGCGCCCATGAGCCGAACCTCGCGTCCGAATTCCCGTCCCCGCTGGCTGCCGTTGGCCGGCGGCGTGCTCGTCCTGGCCCTCCTCGGAGGCGCTGCCTGGTACTGGGGGGGCGCGAGCCGCGACGCCGAAGCGGCGTGGCGCACCGCGCCGGTGGAGCGCGGCAACATCCGCGTGGCCATCTCCTCAACCGGCACCCTCAGCGCCACCTCGACCGTGACCGTGGGCAGCCAGATTTCCGGCCAGGTGCTGGAGGTGCTGGTCGACTACAACGACCGGGTGACCGAGGGCCAGGTGCTGGCCCGGATCGACCCGAAGACCTACGAGGCGCAGATCGCCCAGGGCAATGCCCAGGTCGCCAGCGCCCAGGCCAGCCTGCGCCAGGCCCAGGCCGCCCTGGCCAACGCCGAGGCCGACTACCAGCGCAAGGCCGCCCTGGTCGAGCGCCAGCTGATCGCGCGCAGCGACGTGGACCTGGCCAAGGCGGCGCTGGACCAGGCCCGGGCCCAGGTCGCCTCGGCCCAGGCCCAGATCCGGCAGCAGGCCGCCTCCACCGAGACCACCCGGGTCAACCTGGAGCGCACCGTGATCCGCTCGCCGGTCAATGGCGTGGTCCTGACCCGCAGCATCGAGCCCGGCCAGACCGTGGCCGCCAGCCTGCAGGCCCCGGAGCTGTTCACCATCGCCGAGGACCTGTCGAAGATGAAGATCGAGCTGTCGGTGGACGAGGCCGACATCGGCCAGGTCAAGCCCGGCCAGCGCGTGAGCTTCACCGTCGACGCCTTCCCCGACCGCCAGTTCCGTGGCGAGGTGCAGCAGGTGCGCCTGGCGGCGACCACCAACAACAACGTGGTGACCTACCCGGTGGTGGTGAGCGTGGACAACAGCGACGGCACCCTGCTGCCGGGCCTGACCGTCAACGCCGAGATCGAAGTCAGCCGCCGCGACGACGTGCTCAAGGTGTCCAACGCCGCGCTGCGCTACAAGCCGGCCGACCAGCCCGCCGCCGCCGCGGCCCCGGGACGCGGCCCGCGCGGCGCCGGCATGCTCGAGGACCTGGCAGCGTTCGTGGCCGGCATGGACCTGGCCCCGGCGCAGAAGAGCGCGTTCGAGGCCGACCTGGCCGCCGCGCGCCAGCGCCAGGAGGAAATGCGCAAAGCGATGGAGGCCTCGCGCCAGGCCACGCCGCAGCAGCGCCCGGGCGCCGGCGGCCCGCCGATGATGATGATGGGCGGCGCCCGCCAGCAGCAGGCCAACGCCGGCGGGCAGATGCGCCAGCGCATGCTCGAGCGCTTCCAGCAGGATTTCGCCGGCTTCTTCGCCACCCTGCAGCCCGCCCAGCGCGAGGCCGTGGAACGCGAACTGGCCAACCTCGCCGGCGCGCGCCGCGCCACCGTGTACCGCCTGGAGGGCGGCAAGCCGGTGCCGGTGATGGTGCGCCTGGGCGCCAGCGACGGCAGCATCACCGAGATCTCAGGCAACGTCACGGAAGGCGACCTGCTGGTCACCGGCGAACGGGCGGCGGCGCGATGAACGCCGTGAGCGCGAGCGCGGCCGCCGCCCCGGCGGCCACGCCGGTGATCCAGACCCGGGGCCTGCGCAAGGTGTACTCGCCCGGCACCGAAGCCGAGGTCGCGGCCCTGCGCGACGTGGACCTGGTGGTGATGCCCGGCGAGTTCCTGGCGATCATGGGACCGTCGGGCTCGGGCAAGTCCACGCTGATGAACCTGATCGGCTGCCTGGACACGCCCAGCGGCGGCCAGTACCTGTGCGACGGGGTGGACGTGTCCACCCTGGACGCGGAGGAACTGGCGACCCTGCGCCGGGAGAAGATCGGCTTCGTGTTCCAGGGCTTCCACCTGCTGCCGCGCATGACCGCGCTGGAGAACGTGGCCATGCCGCTGGGCTATGCCCGCGTGCCTGTGGCCGAACGCCACGAGCGGGCGCGCGCGGCGCTCGAGGCGGTGGGCCTGGGTACGCGCGTGGACCATCGTCCCAACGAGTTGTCCGGCGGCCAGCAGCAGCGCGTGGCGATCGCCCGCGCGCTGATCAACAACCCGCCGCTGCTGCTGGCCGACGAGCCCACCGGCGCGCTGGACAGCCGCACCGGCGAGGAAATCCTGGCCCTGTTCAAGCGCCTGCGCGACGAAGGCCACACCGTGGTCCTGATCACCCACGACGCGCACGTCGCCCGCCATGCCGACCGCATCTGCGTGATGCGCGACGGCCAGCTGCACGAGGCCACGCACGAGGAGGTGGGCCCATGACCTTCATGGACATCCTGCGCACCGCGGTCTTCGCGCTGCGCGGCAACTGGATGCGCAGCGCGCTGACCTCGCTGGGCGTGATCATCGGCATCGCCGCGGTGATCGTGATGGTGTCGGTCGGGCAGGGCACCCAGGCGGAGATCGAGCGCCAGCTCGCCGGCCTGGGCGCGCAGAAGCTGGACATCGGCCCGCAGGTGCAGCGCGCCATGGGCGGCGTGCGCATGAGCGCCAGCAGCTTCTACACCCTCACCGAGGGCGATGCCGAGGCGATCCGCGAGGAGATCCCCGAGGTGCAGCTGGTCTCCGCCTCGCTGCGCGGCAGCAGCCAGATCGTGTACGCGGAGAACAACTGGTCCACCAGCTGGCAGGGCATCCAGCCGGACTTCCTGCAGATCAACGGCTGGCAGGTCGCCAGCGGCAGCGCGTTCGAGCCGCAGCACTTCAACGGCGACAAGGTGGTGCTGCTGGGCGAGACCGTGCGCCGCGAGCTGTTCGGCGCCGGCACCGGCATCGGCGAGACGGTGCGCATCGGCCGCACCAACTTCACCGTGGTCGGCACCCTCAGGCCCAAGGGCATGAGCGGCTTCGGCCGCGACCAGGACGACGTGGTGATGGTGCCGCTGGAGACCGCGCGCCGCCGCCTGATGGGCGCCATGGGCCTGCCGCCAGGCGCGGTGATGGACATCTCGCTGACCGTGGCCCATGCCGACGACCTGGCCTACGTGCAGGGCGAGGTGGAGTCGCTGCTGCGCCAGCGCCACCGCATCGACCCGGGCGCGGCCGACGACTTCCAGGTGCGCAACGTGTCGCAGCTGGTGGCCACCCGCAACGAGACCACCCGGCAGATGTCCTGGCTGCTTGGCGCGGTGGCGACGATCTCGCTGGTCGTCGGCGGCATCGGCATCATGAACATCATGCTGGTGTCGGTGACCGAGCGGATCAAGGAAATCGGCCTGCGCCTGGCGGTGGGCGCCGGTCCTTCGGACGTGCGCCGGCAGTTCCTGGCCGAGGCCATGCTGCTGTCGCTGGGCGGCGGCCTGCTGGGCATCCTGTTCGGCATCGCCGGCGCGTTGCTGGTCGGGCACTTCAACACCGACCTGCCGATCCAGCTCAACGGCAAGGTGATCACCCTGGCCGCGGCGTTCTCGGTGGCCACCGGGCTGTTCTTCGGCTACTACCCGGCACGCAAGGCCTCGCAGCTGGACCCGATCGAGGCGCTGCGGCAGTAACCCGGAACGCAGTCCACAGCCGGCCATCGCAGCGCGATGGCCGGCTTCTTCCGTGAGGCGACCGGCGGACGCCGGGGCAGGGGCACGCATCGGCATGCGGATGCGCGCCGGGCACCCCGGACGTGCGTGCGGCAGGTCCGCAGCCGATCGCGCACGCGGACGTGCCGGTCATCCGGACAGGGAAGGAATGGATCGATGGTTGCGTGCGCCGGGAGCCTGCGCGCCGCGCCGCCGTGGCGCCAACTGCCCGCTCAGCAGGTCACAGGCCCTGCTCGTAGCGCACGTAGGGGACGGTGCCTTCCTCGGCGTCGAGGTTGGACGGGGCGAACGGGTTCTTGCCGCGGGTGACCACGTTCTCGGCGCCGACGGTGAGCTGGCCGCTCCATGGCGTGCGCCAGGTCAGGCCCAGGCCCAGGCCTTCCCACTTGTTGCCCGGCTGGCCGTTGACCTCGACCACGCGGCCGATGATGTTGGCGCTGAACGGGCCGTAGCCGCCGCCCACGCTCAGCGACTTGCTGTCCCAGCGATGGGCCAGGCCCGGCGCTTCGGTTACCGGTACCAGACGCGCGCGCGCATAAGTGCCGGCGATGGAGACGTAGGCCTCGCTGCCGATGTCCTTCTGGCCGAACACCTGCAGGTCGTTCTGCTCGAGCTTGCCGGCACCGGCCAGCGGGGTGCCGGAGGCTTCGGCCGACAGCCAGCCCGGCAGGGAGGCATCGCGCACGGTCCCGGCGGCCACGCCGAGGCGGTTGCCCTGGCGGCCGACGCTGGCGCTGGCCGACAGGCGGCGGCCACTGGCCTCGTGGTCGTTGCCCAGGGAGGCCAGCAGGCAGCTGCTGGCGAGGCTGTTCACGCTGGTGCCGCTGGTATTGCTGCACAGCAGGCCCAGCGAGTCGCCGGCGCCGAGGCCGAAGGCCGCGTCCAGCGACTCGCTGCCGAAGCGCCAGGTCGAACCCGGCGAACCGGGGCGGTTGCCACGCGCCGGCTCCAGCAGCAGCAGGGCCTCGACCTTGCCGCTGCCCTTGTTCCACACCGGCAGCACGGCCTGCTCGGAACCCGCCCGCACCTGGCCATGCGCGCCCGCCGCCGCGATCAGCGCGGACAGGGCAAGGGCCAGCAGGGGCGGACGGCGCAGGGACATGGCTTCCTTTCAGACCAGCGGACGGCACGGGAGTTCCCGTGCGGTCAGAGCCTGCATCGTATGGGCTTTACGAATGATTAACAAGCGCCGTTCCTCCCCGTGGACAGCCAGCTCGTCGGTGGAGCGGCGCCATGCCCTTACTGCAGGCGCTCCGGCGCCGGTGCGTTGGGCTGCGCCGGCGACCCAAACAATACCCCAATCCGGTCCAGGGGGAAGTGGTACTCGCGGCCGCAGAATTCGCAGCGGACGTCGACCTGGCCGGTGGCCGCGGCGGCCGCCCGGAACTCCTCCTCGCCCAGGCTGCGCAGCATGCCCTCCACCCGCTCCACCGAGCAGGAGCAGCCGAAGGCGACCGCGTGCTCCTCCAGCAGCTGGGGGTCTTCCTCGTGGAACAGGCGGTGCACCAGCAGCCGCGGCGGGGTCGCCAGCAGCTCGGCCTCGCCCAGGGTCTCGAACAGGGCGCCGACGCGGTTCCAGGCGTCGGCGTCGCCTTCCTCGCCGGGCAGCTTCTGCAGCATCAGGCCGGCGGCGTGCTCGCCGTCGGCGGCCAGCAGCAGGCGGGTGGGCAGCTGCTCGGACTGGCGGAAGTAGTCCTCGAAGGCCTCGGCCAGGGACTCGGCGCCGCCCAGGGCCACCAGGCTCTGGTAGCGCAGCGGTTCGCGCGGGTCCAGCCCGGGGTTCTCCACGGTGACTGCCAGCAGCGCGTCCTCGCCCAGCTGCGAGGGCGCGCGCGGGGCGTCGGCCCCATCCTCCAGGCGGGCGATGCCGCGCACGGTGCCGGCGGCGGTGCACTCGGCGAACAGTGAGCGCAGCGGGCCGCTGGCGCGCAGCTGCACCGACAGCCGGCCGTCGACCTTCACATGGCTGGTGAACAGCGCCGCGGCGGCCACCGCCTCGCCCAGCAGCGCGGTGGCGCCGGACGGGTAGGCGGCATGGGACAGCAGTTCGCGCCAGCTGCCGGCCAGGCGCACGTAGACGCCGCGAACGCCGGCGGCCGGCAGGAGGAAGCGGCCGCGCAGGTCGCCGGCGGCGGGGACGGGGGAGGGGCTGTTGGTATCCATCGCCACACAATGCGGCCGGCGGCCGCGGTTTCCAAGCGGTGCTGGACGCTCACGCCGGAGCCGCTACCATCGCGCCGCGCATCCACCGCGTCACCGGAACCGCCGCCATCGCCGAGCCCGCCTCCAATCCGCCCCGCCGCAGGCGCCGTCGCTGGCTGCGCGTGCTGCTGTGGCTGCCGGTGCTGTTCGTGGCCGCGACCACGGCCCAGGTGGCGCTGCTGCGCTTCATCGACCCGCCGGCCTCGGCCTTCATGCTGGCCCGCCAGGCCGAGGCCTGGCGCGCGGGCGAACGGGACTTCCGGGTGGCCTACGACTGGCGCGACCTGGAGCACATCGCCCCGGCGCTGCCGATGTCGGTGATCGCGGCCGAGGACCAGAACTTCGCCCGCCACCGGGGCTTCGACCTGGACGCGATCGAGAAGGCGATGGAGAACAACGCGCGCGGCCGCCGGGTGCGCGGCGCCAGCACCATCAGCCAGCAGGTGGCCAAGAACCTGTTCCTGTGGCAGGGCCGCAGCTGGGTGCGCAAGGGCCTGGAGGCCTGGTACACGGTGCTGATCGAGGCGCTGTGGCCCAAGCGCCGGATCCTGGAGGTCTACGTCAACATCGCCGAGTTCGGCGATGGCATCTACGGCGCCCAGGCCGCCGCGCGCAGCTACTGGCGCAAGGACGCCTCGCGCCTGTCGCCAGGCGAGTGCGCGCGCCTGGCCGCGGTGCTGCCCTCGCCGCGCCGCTACAACGCCGTGCGCCCCGGCCCCTACGTGCAGCGGCGCGCGGCGTGGATCCAGCGCCAGGTGCGCCAGCTCGGCGGCCCCGCCTACCTGGAACGGCTGGACTGAGCCACGCCGCGCGGGCCTGTACGATGGGCAGGATGGACAACCAGCGGCATGACCTGTTGACCGTGGTGGTGGCGTGCTTCAACGAAGCCGACTCGCTGCCGTTGCTGCACCCGCGCATCCGCCGTGCCCTGGACGGGCTGGAGGGCGTGGCCAGCCGCATCCTGTACGTGGACGACGGCAGCCGCGACGCCACCTGGCAGCGGCTGCAGGAGATCGCCGCCGCCGACCCGGAGGTGGCGCTGCTGCGGCTGTCGCGCAACTTCGGCAAGGAGATCGCGCTGACCGCCGGGCTGGACCAGGTCACCGAGGGCGCGGCCATGATCCTCGACGCCGACGGCCAGGATCCGCCGGAGCTGATCCCCGAGTTCGTCGCGCGCTGGCGCGAGGGCTACGACGACGTCTACGGCACCCGGGTCGCGCGCGAGGGCGACAGCTGGCTGCGGCGCGGCACCGCCGCCGCGTTCTACCGCGTGATCGGGCGCCTGTCGCACACCCCGGTGCCGGCCGACACCGGCGACTATCGCCTGCTGTCGCCGCGCGTGCTGGCCGCGCTGCGCCAGCTGCGCGAACGCCACCGCTTCATGAAGGGGCTGTTCGGCTGGGTCGGCTATCGCCGCGTGGCCCTGCCGTACCGGCGCGGCGCGCGCGTGGCCGGGCGCAGCAAGTTCGGGCTGTGGCGGCTGTGGAACTTCGCCCTGGAAGGCATCACCAGCTTCTCCACCGCGCCGCTGCGGATCGCCACCTACCTGGGCCTGCTCACCGCGCTGGTGGCGTTCTTCGCCGGGATCGTGGTGGTGTTCAAGACCCTGGTGTGGGGCGACCGGGTGGCCGGCTGGCCGACGATGATGGTGGTGATCCTGTTCCTCGGCGGCGTGCAGCTGATCGCGCTGGGCACCATCGGCGAGTACCTGGGCCGGCTGTACGAGGAGGCCAAGCAACGGCCGCTGTACCTGGTCGACGCCTGGCACGCGCCGGCGGGAGTATCCTCGGCCCCACAGTCCGCGGACGGAGGCGCCCATGCGCACGGTACGTCAACTGCTGGCGGAGAAGCCGGCTGAGGTATTCGCCGTAACCCCCGACGCGCCGGTGATCGAGGCGGTGCGGCTGATGGCGGAGAAGTCGATCGGCGCGGTGCTGGTGATGCGTGGCGACGAGCTGGCCGGGATCCTTTCCGAGCGCGACTACGCGCGCAAGATCGTGCTGCAGGGCCGTTCCTCGGCCGATACCCCGGTCAGCGCGATCATGACCGGCGACGTGGTCACGGTCAGGCCCGACACCCCGGTGCCGGCCTGCATGCAGCTGGTTACCGAGCGCCGCATCCGCCATCTGCCGGTGGTCGAGCAGGGCCGGGTGACCGGGGTGATCTCGATCGGCGACCTGGTCAAGGCGGTGATCGCCGACCAGCAGGTCGAACTGGAGCAGCTGCAGCGCTACATCGCAGGCTGAGCGCGCGGCTTCAGCGCGCGTACTTGCCGCCGCAGTCGCTGTCCTCGCCCGGGCCGGTCTCGAAGGTCGCCAGCAGCGCGGCCGGCGGGGTGATGCTGCCCAGCGCCAGGGCGATCGCGCCGCGCACGCCCAGCGCCTTCATGTCCGGGCGGAAGGAGGGATCCTTGAGCGTGCCGCCCAGCCGCAGCGGCGAGCGCAGGCTGAGGATGCTGCGGTCCTTGGGGCGCGGGCGCAGCAGCAGGTCCAGGCTTTCGTCCTTCAGGCTGATCGTGCCCTCGCCGACGATGATCGTGTCGGTGCTGTCGAACGCCAGCGCGCGCGAGGTCATCAGCCCGTCGTCCACGGCGAAGTCGGCGAAGGCGCAGCGGATCGGCACCTGGCGGTCGTCGGTGAGCAGGAACTTAAGCGATTCGGCGATGTCCAGCCCGGCCAGTTCCATCACCAGGTTGCTGACCCGGCCGCGGCCCATGCCCACGGCGACGTCGCCGTCCGCTTGCGCCAGCAGCGCAGCCACCGAGTTGCCGGCGCCGGCCAGCCGCACCTCGCCGCCGATGCGCCCGGCCGTGCCTTGCGCCAGTTCGGCATTGGCGAACAGCTTCGGCAGTTCCAGCCCGCGCAGGCTGGTCTGGAGGCGGGTGCGGATCGGTGCCTTGCGCGCGTCCATGCGGATGTCCGCGCGCACCTTGCCGCCGGCCACGCCGAAATCCAGCGGCTGCAGCCGCAACAGGCCGCCCTGCAGCACCAGGTGCGCGTCCATGTCCTCGATCATCGGCAGGCTGGGGGCGTGGATTGCCTGCGCGCGCCAGCGCACGTCCGCGTCCATGGCGTTGAGCTTGGCCAGGTCGTAGGGCTTGTCGGGGAACAGGCGCGGGCTGGCGGCGCGGCGTGCGGCTTCGGCCGCCTGCTCGGGGTTGGCGGTCTCGTCGCCGCCCGCGGACGGCGGCGCGCCGAGGAAGCCGGCCAGGTCGTCGAAATCAAGCTTGCGCGAGAGCAGCTGCGCGGTGAACAGCGGGCGCTCGCCGGAGGCGTCGATCCGCACGTCGCCGGACAGGTCGCTGTCGCCTACCGTGCCCTTGAAGCCCTCGTAGCGCCACAGCTCGCCGTCGCGGCGCAGGCGACCGTCCAGTGCGTACGGCGGCGAGGGCGGCAGGGCCAGGCCCAGCAGCGGGTACAGTTCCTCCAGGTCGGCGCCGGAGAGCTTCATGCGCAGGTCGAACGTACGGAAGCGGAACGGGTTGGTGAGCGTGCCGCTGGCACTGGCCCGGGTGCGGCCGGCGCGGGCGTCCAGGTCGATCCGGTAGGGGGTGTCGCTGTCGGCCAGTTCCAGCGGCGAGGCGGCCTGGCCCTGCAGCCGGAACGCGGCGCCGCGCCAGTGGCCCTTGCCGGCGACCGCGACCGGCGCCTGGCCGCGGTCGCCGCCTTCAACGCTGTCCAGGGTGATGTCGATGTCCGTGCGCGCGGCCGCGTCGGCAAAGCGCAGGCGGCCGTCCTCGATCCACAGCCGCTCCAGCCGCCAGCGCGGATCCGGATCGGGTTCGTCGTCGCCGTCGCCGAGCTCCCAGTTGCCGCCTTCGCCGTCCGGATCCGTTTCCAGCAGGATGTCCGGGCGCACCGCCCGGATCTCCTTCATCCGCAGGCGCAGCGCCAGCAGCGGCCAGGGCGCGATGTCGACTTCCACCCGTTCGGCCGCGGCCATGCGCGGCTGCTTGGACCAGGCCGCGTTGGACAGGCTCAGCCGGTCGGCGGAAACGGTGATGGTGCGGCCCAGGTCCACGTCCAGGTCGCCGCCGATGCGGAACTCGCGTCCGGTCGCCGCGCCCACCGCGCGCTCGAGCGGGCGCTTGAACCAGTTCCAGTCGAACAGCAGCACCAGCACCAGCAATGCCAGTGCCAGCGCGCCCAGCACGTAGCCGGCCGTGCGCGAGGGCCGCCAGCGGCGCAGGCGGGCGAAGCGCGACGGTGGGGGAGGCGCGCGTTCCATGCGGCCAGTATCGGCGCGCGCCGTGCACGGCACGCGAACGCGGGGGCCGCGCGGGACCTCAGAGCGCGTGCAGGCGCGGCGACAGCACCTGGGCGCTGACGGCGACGAAGTGGCAGACGCTGCCGGCGATCACGAACAGGTGCCAGATCGCATGCGAGTAGGGGATCGACTCGCGGTGGTAGAAGACCGTGCCCAGGGTGTAGGCGACGCCGCCGCCCAGCAGCCAGCCCAGGGTCCAGCCGTCGAGCGAGGACAGCATCGGCTTGGCCGCCACGACCACCAGCCAGCCCATGGCGATGTAGATCGCGGTGGACAGGCGCTTGAAGCGGCCGGTGAAGAACAGCTTGAACACCACCCCGGCCACGGCCAGGGTCCAGATCGCGGCGAACAGGCTCCAGCCCCACGGGCCGCGCAGCCCGATCAGGGTGAAGGGCGTGTAGGTGCCGGCAATCAGCAGGTAGATCGCGCAGTGGTCGAACACCTTCAGCCGGCCCTTGGCCACCGGGTGCTGGATCGCGTGGTAGAGGGTGGAGGCGGTGTACAGCAGCAGCAGCGCCAACCCGAACACGATCGCGCTGGCCAGCTGCCAGCCGTCGCCGTAGATTGCCGCCAGCGTGATCAGCACCGCGCCGGCGGCCAGGGCCGCGGCGGCGCCGAGCCCGTGGGTCAGCGCATTGGCGATCTCGTCGCGCAGCGACGTCGCGTCCTGGTTGGAGTCTGGCGCAGGCGAAGGGGCGACCGGCATGGCGCGCACGTTATAGCAAACGCAGCGCGTTTTGCACCCGTACGGTAAGGCGCGCCATCGAACGGCGGCCGGGAAGGCCGGCCGCCGTTGCCGTGGTCAGTCCACGCTCACGCTGTGCGCATGCTCGCGGGTGGCCAGGAAGCGCACCGAGGGCGCGCGTTCCTGCGCCAGCTGCAGGTTGACCCGGGTCGGGGCCAGGTAGACCAGCTCGCCGGCCGCGTCGATCGCCAGATTCATGGCGTTCTTCTCGCGGAACTCCTCCAGCTTCTTCGCGTCGTCGCACTGGATCCAGCGCGCGGTGGCCACGCCGACCTGCTCGAAGCTGGCGTCCACGCCGTACTCGTCCTTGAGGCGGTAGGCGACCACGTCGAACTGCAGCACGCCGACCGCGCCGAGGATCAGGTCGTTGCTCATCAGCGGACGGAAGAACTGGGTCGCGCCTTCCTCGGAAAGCTGGGCCAGGCCCTTCTGCAGCTGCTTGAGCTTGAGCGGGTCCTTCAGCCGCGCGCGGCGGAACAGCTCCGGGGCGAAGTTGGGGATGCCGGTGAACGACAGCGCCTCGCCCTCGGTGAAGGTGTCGCCGATGGAGATGGTGCCGTGGTTGTGGATGCCGATCACGTCGCCCGGCCAGGCCTCGGCGGCGATCTCGCGGTCGGAGGCCATGAAGGTCAGGGCGTTGGCCAGCTTCACTTCCTTGCCGCTGCGCACGTGGAAGGCCTTCATGCCGGCGGTGAAGCGGCCCGAGCACACGCGCATGAACGCGACGCGGTCGCGGTGCTGCGGGTCCATGTTGGCCTGGATCTTGAACACGAAGCCGGTCAGCTTCTCCTCCTGCGGGGCGACCTCGCGGCCGGTGGTGGCGCGCGGCTGCGGCGGCGGCGCGTGCTCGACGAAGAAGTCCAGCAGCGGCTGCACGCCGAAGTTGTTCACGCCCGAGCCGAAGAACACCGGGGTCTGTTCGCCGCGCAGGTACTTGTCCTTGTCGAACGGATCGGCCGCGCCCTGCACCAGCTCCAGCTCCTCGCGCAGGCTGGCGAGCATGTCCGCGCCGATCTTCTCCTCCAGGCCCGGTGCATCCAGCGACGGGAAGATGGTGGAGTCCTGGCGGGTGAAGTTGCGGCCCGGCTCGTACAGGTGGACCTCGCCGCTGACGAGGTGGACCACGCCCTTCAGGCGCTGGCCCATGCCGATCGGCCAGGTCACCGGCGCGCACTTGATGCCCAGCACGGTCTCGATCTCGTCGAGCAGCTCGATCGGGTCCTTGCCCTCGCGGTCGAGCTTGTTGACGAAGGTCATGATCGGCGTGTCGCGCAGGCGGCACACCTCCATCAGCTTGATCGTGCGTTCCTCCACGCCCTTGGCCACGTCGATCACCATCAGCGCCGAGTCCACCGCGGTGAGCACGCGGTAGGTGTCCTCGCCGAAGTCGGCGTGGCCGGGGGTGTCGAGCAGGTTGACGATGCGGCCCTCGTAGGGGAACTGCATCACCGAGGAGGTCACCGAGATGCCGCGCTCCTTCTCCAGCGCCATCCAGTCGGAGGTGGCGTGGCGGGCGGCCTTGCGGCCCTTGACCGAGCCGGCCATCTGGATCGCGCCCCCGAACAGCAGCAGCTTTTCGGTCAGCGTGGTCTTGCCGGCGTCGGGGTGCGAAATGATCGCGAAGGTGCGCCGGCGCGCGGCTTCGGTTGGGACATCGGACATGGGGGATGGCGCCGGGAGGCGCAGGGTCGGGCAGGAAGCCGGCAATTATACGGGCCGCCGCCGTCGCGGGCCGGGCGTCGCCGCCAGGCACGCGCGGACGGGTTCAGTTGCCCAGCCAGGGATGCGGCAGGGCGCGCAGGCGGCGGATGCCGAGCGCCTGCAGGACCAGGCCGGCGACCAGCGCGGCGGCGCAGAGCGGCGGTAGCCAGCGGATCGGCCCGGCCACCTCGTTGGCCACCAGCATGACCGGCTCGCCGAGGAGCAGCAGGATCGACAGCACCAGGACCGACCAGCGGCCGGCGTGGCTGTGCAGCGCCACCAGGGTCCAGCCCCATCGCCCACGGCGGCATGCTGGCCCACAGCAACCCGGTCGCCACGCCGATCGCCAGGATCGACGCGGCCATCGCGAAGCCGCCGCCGCTTGCCAGCGCCAGCACCGCGGCCGGCGGCAGCACTGCCAGCGCCATCATGGCCACGCCGGTGGCGATCGCATGGCGCAGCGCGTGCGGCAGGCGCAGCCGCGACGCCGCCACGGCCTGGGCGACCAGGCGGCCGCCGGCCAGGAACGACCAGAACGCGGTCAGGCACGCGGCCAGCATGACGGGCACCAGGAGCGCCCGGGGCGAGGGATCGCCCAGCAGCGCCAGCACCAGGCCGATGGCGCTGGCCGCGGCGATGATGGCCCAGGTCCAGCCGCCGGTGGCCACGGCGCTGCGCATCGGGCCGGGCACGCGCAAGACGGTGCGGGGGGTGATCGGGGCGGCGCTCATCCGGCCACCTCGATGAACAGGTCTTCCAGGCCCAGGCGGTCGACGCGCACGCCTTCCACCAGCAGCAGGTCCTGCCAGCCCTTGCGGCCGGCCACGACCAGCTGCAGCTCGCCGCCGGCGGTCTGGCGGCGCACCAGCTCGCCCGGGAGCGCGGCCGGCACGCGTGCGGCCGCGGCGGCCGGCACGTGGATGCGCACGACTTCGTCCTTGACCTCGTCCAGGGCGCGGTCGAGCAGCAGCCGGCCCTCCTGCAGGAAGGCCACCCGCGAGGCGACGCGTTCCAGGTCGCTGACGATGTGGCTGGAGAACAGCACCGTGGTGCCCGAGTCCATGGCCTGGGTCACCAGCTCGCGCAGCAGTTCGCGGCGCGCCCCCGGGTCCAGCGCCGAGGCCGGCTCTTCCAGCACCAGCAGCCACGGGCGCGGGGCCAGGGCACGCGCCATCGCCAGGCGCTGCGCCTGGCCGGGCGAGAGCTTGCCGATCGGCCGCGACGGGTCGATGTCCCAGCGGCGCAACAGGCCCGCGGCGTGCGCCGGATCCCAGTCCGGATACAGCTGCGACAGGTAGTCGAACAGCTGCCCGACCTTCATCCACGAGAACGCCTGCGGCTGCTGCGGCACGTAGCCCAGGCGCGCCTTGCGCACCTCGTCCAGGGCCAGCGCCGGGGCACCCATCACCCGCGCCTCGCCGGCCTGCGGCCGCAGCAGGCCCAGCAGGCAGCCGATCAGGCTGCTCTTGCCGGCGCCGTTGCGGCCGACCAGGGCCAGCACCTCGCCCTGCGGTACGTCCAGTTCGATCCCGCGCAGTACCTCGTGGCAGCCATAGGCCAGGTGGATGCCACGCGCGGAGAGCGGCATTCCGGTGTCCAGTACGGGTGCGGGCACGGCCAGGGCATTCATGCGTCGTCCTCTTCCAGGAGTTGGCGCAACCGCGCGAGCACACGGTCGACGGGGAGTTCCAGTTCTCGGCTGTGGCGGGCGGCCTCGCGCAGGGCGGGCTCGAGCTGCTGCATGCGTGCGGCCACGCTCCCGATGGGGCGGGCACCGTGGGCCACGACCATGCCCTTCCCGCGCAGGCGCTCCAGCACGCCTTCGGCCTCGAGCTGGCTGTAGGCGCGGGAGACCGTCATCGGGTTGATGGCATGGACCGCGGCGACCTCGCGCACGGAGGGCAGGGCATCGCCCGGGCGCAGGTGGCCGGCGCTGGCGAGGCGCCGGATCTGCTCGGCGATCTGCCGGTAGATCGGGTCCGGCAGCCCCGGGTTGATGTGCAGCGAGGAGGCATCCATGTGTATCAATGCAACAATACACGTGGCCCGTGTCAAGCCATGCAACGCGCGGTGGGCTCGATGGGGGATGCAGTGGGGCCGGGCAGGGCCCGCGCCGGATCAGTGGCCGTCGCTATCGGCGTCGCGGGCGAAACGCAGTTCCGAGGGGCCGGCGAACATGCGGAACGGCACCGATTCCAGGCGCATGCCGCGGTTGACCTGTACCGCGAAGTGCAGGTGCGGGGCGGTGCTGAAACCGGTATTGCCCGACAGGGCGATGCGCTGGCCCTGGCGCACCCGCTGCCCGACCCGCACCAGCACCCCGTCGGCCTTGAGGTGGGCATACAGGGCCATGCTCCCGTCCGCATGCAGGATGCGCACGTAGTTGGCGCGGCCGCCGTAGCGCCCGAGGTCCAGGCCGGTGCCGGCATGGTCCGATTCGACCTGCATCACCACGCCCTCGCGCGCGGCCAGCACCGGGGTGCCCTCGGGCATGGCGAAATCCACCGCGTAGCGGTTCTGCGCGTCGGCATGGCTGAAGCTGCCGCCGAAACCCTGGTCCACCCGCACCCGCGGGTGCTCGAACGGCAGGCGGTATTCGTAGTCCAGCGGGCGTGCGCGCGGGTCGCCCGGCATCTGTTCCAGTACCACGTCGAAGCTGCCGCCGTGGCGCGGGTCGCTGGCATAGAGGCGGGCGACCACCGCTTCGGCATGCGCCGGCACCACCGTGCGCACGGGCATCGCCGGCGCGCTGGTGACGTTCTCGCCCTCGCGCAGGCGCAACACCACCTCCACCGGTCCGGGCAGGCGGTTGCCGGCGCGCACCTCGTGGTGGCTGCCGCGGTCGACCAGACGCAGCTGCACCGGCGGGCCGTCCTCGCCGCGGTAGCGCGGCCCGGCCTCGTTGGCGGCGGCGTCGGCAGGCGGAACCTCGCGGTAATGTCCGGCGCCGCCCTGGTCGCCGCGCCAGAAGCGTGAAGCCCCGGCGGGGCTGGCGCCCAGGGCCAGGCCGGCCAGCACCAGCAACAGCCAGCGCCGTGCGCGTAGCCGCCTCACCGGCCGCCTCCGGCGTGCCGGCCGGCGAGCTGCGGGAGGAGCGGGGCGGGGCGGGCCGGGGGCATGGGCGTGATTATCCGCACGCTTCCGACGCGACGCGCAATTAGTTTCATCTCTGCATCAAGATGAAGCGATTGACACACCCGGGAGGGGGTGGCAATCTGGCCGCGCCATCGAGACCGGCGGAGGGACAGGCCCTTTGATGCCGGGGCAGCCAGCGGACGCGCAAGCGTTGCGCAACGGTGCCAAATCCTGCGGGGACCTCCGCGTCCACCGGAAGATGGTTCGAACGTGCCGCCAGGCATGTCGAACGCGGGCCGCGCAGGCTCGGTGGCGTGACCTTTCCCGGATCCGCCACGCCCGTGAACACCGCCTCCGCCGCCACCCGCGAACCTCCCTGTACCACCGCCCAGCGCGGCGAGATCGCCGTGGCCCTGCCGATGCGCCATGCCGGCGTGCAGGCGGTGGCGCTGCGCTACGAGCTGCAGGGACCGGCCGACGCACCGGTGGTGCTGGTGGCCGGTGGCATTTCCGCGCACCGCCATGTCTCGGCCAGCGCGCAGTTCCCGGAGAAGGGCTGGGCCAACGAGCTGGTGGCGCCGGGTCGCACCCTGGACCCGGCGCGCTTCCGCGTGCTGGCGTTCGATTACGTCGCCGCCGACGGCCGCCTGGACGTGCCGGTGGACACCGCCGACCAGGCCGATGCCGCGGCGTTGCTGCTGGACGCGCTGGAGATCGGGCGGCTGCACGCATTCGTCGGTTATTCCTACGGGGCGATGGTCGGCCTGCAGTTCGGCGCGCGGCATCCTGCGCGCCTGCGCCACCTGGTGGCGGTCAGCGGCGTGCACCGCCCGCATCCGTACGCCTGTGCCTGGCGCGCGCTGCAGCGGCGCGCGGTGGCGCTGGGCCAGCTGCAGTGCGCCGATGCCGCCGGCCTGGCCCTGGCGCGGCAGTTCGCCATGCTCAGCTACCGCACGCCGGAGGAGTTCGGCGAACGCTTCGACAGTGCGCCGGAAATCGTCAACGGCCGCGTGCGCTGCGCCGCCGAGGACTACCTCGATGCCGCCGGCGCGCAGTACGTGGCGCGTACCCCGGTCACCGCCTTCCTGCGCCTGTCCGAGTCCATCGACCTGCACCGGATCGATCCGGCCGCGGTGCAGGTGCCGGTCACCGTGGTCGCCGTGGAAGGCGACCGCCTGGTGCCGCTGACCGATTCGGTGAACCTGGTCGAGGGCCTGGCCGGGCGCGGCCAGCTGCGCGTGCTGCGCTCGCCGTACGGGCACGACGCCTTCCTCAAGGAAACCGACCGCATCGACCTCATTCTCGCCGCCGTCCTGCGCGGCACCGGAGCCGCCGCATGAGCACCCAGTCCTTCCCCGCCCCTTCCTCCCCCTGTCGTCCGGCCACCACCGCGGTGCGCGCCGGCATCGACCGCGACACCGCCTACGGCGCGGTGACCCCGCCGATCGTGCTGTCGAGCAACTTCAGCTTCGACGGCTTCGGCAACAAGCGCCAGTACGACTACACCCGCAGCGGCAATCCGACCCGCGACCTGCTGGCCGAGGCCCTGTCCGAACTGGAAGGCGGCACCGGCGGCGTGGTCACCGCCACCGGCATGGGCGCGATCTGCCTGGTGCTGCACGCGCTGCTGCAGCCGGGCGACCGCCTGGTGGTGCCGCACGACGCCTACGGCGGCAGCTGGCGCCTGTTCAACGCGCTGGCCGCCAAGGGCCATTTCGAGCTGGTCACCGCCGACCTCACCGATCCGTGCTCGCTGGCCGATGCGCTGGCGACCTCGCCGAAGCTGGTGCTGGTGGAGACCCCGTCCAATCCGCTGCTGCGCATCACCGACCTGCGCCTGGTGATCGACGCCGCGCACCGCGCCGGCGCGCGGGTGGTGGTCGACAACACCTTCCTGTCGCCGGCGCTGCAGAAGCCGCTGGCGCTGGGCGCGGACCTGGTGCTGCATTCGACCACCAAGTACGTCAACGGCCACAGCGACGTGGTCGGCGGCGCGGTGGTGGCGGCCGATGCGGAAACCCACCAGCAGCTGGTGTGGTGGGCCAATGCGCTGGGCCTGACCGGCTCGCCGTTCGACAGCTTCCTGACCCTGCGCGGCCTGCGCACGCTCGATGCGCGCATGCGCGTGCACCAGGAGAACGCGGCGGCGATCGTCGCCCTGCTGGACGGGCATCCGGCGGTGGAGAAGGTGTACTTCCCGGGCCTGGCCTCGCATCCGGGCCATGCCGTGGCCGCGCGCCAGCAGGCCGGCTTCGGCGCGATGCTCAGCTTCGAGCTGCGCGGCGGCGAGCCGGCGGTGCGTGCCTTCGTCGACAGCCTGCGCTGGTTCACCCTGGCCGAATCGCTGGGCGGGGTGGAGAGCCTGGTCGCGCATCCGGCCTCCATGACCCATGCGGCGATGACGCCCGAGGCGCGCGCCAAGGCCGGCATCTCCGACGGCCTGCTGCGGCTGTCGGTGGGCATCGAGGCCGAGGCCGACCTGGTTGCCGACGTGGCCGCCGCGCTGGCCGCGGCCGAGGCCGCGATCCCGGCGCAGCCGGAACGGGCCAGCGCATGAGCGCGCTGGCCGGTCCTGGCCTGCAGCCGCCGCGTCCGCGCGCCGCGCCTGCCACGCGGCGCCTGGCACTGCTGGGCACCGGCGCGGTCGGCAGCGCCTTCGTGGCCCGTTACCGGTTGCTGCAGCAGCGCGGCCTGGCGCTGCCGCCAGTGGCGTGGCTGGCGAATTCGCGCGCGGTGCTGAAGGCCGGGCGCGACCTGGAGGCTGCGCTGGCGGTGGCCAATGCCGCGCCGCCGCGCGCGGCCGAACTGCAGGGCTGGGCCGAGGCGGAGGCCCTGCGTCCCGGCGACGTGCTGGTCGACGCCACCGCCAGCGAGCTGGTGGCCAACTGGCATCCGGAGTGGCTGGCGCGCGGGGTCAACGTGGTCACCGCCAACAAGCTGGGCCATGGTGGCCTGCTGGCGCGCTCGCAGGCGATCTGCGAGGCGCAGGCGCGCACCGGTGCCAGCTACGGCGATAGCGCCACGGTCGGCGCCGGGCTGCCACTGCTGCGCAGCCTGCGCGGGCTGGTGGCCGGCGGCGACCATATCCATGCGGTGGAAGGCGTGCTGTCCGGCTCGCTGGCCTGGCTGTTCAACCGTTACGACGGCAGCCGGCCGTTCTCGGCGCTGGTGGCCGAGGCCGCCAGCGCCGGCTACACCGAGCCGGATCCGCGCGTGGACCTGTCCGGCGAGGACGTGCGCCGCAAGCTGCTGATCCTGGCGCGCGCCGCCGGCCTGGCGCTGGAGGTGCGCCAGGTGCAGGTGGAATCGCTGGTGCCGCCGGCGCTGGCGCAGTTGCCGGCCGATGCGGTGGCCGCGGCGCTGCCGCAGCTGGACGCGGCGCTGGCCGCGCGCCTGCAGCAGGCGCGCGCGCAGGGCGGGGTGCTGCGTTTCGTCGGCCGCTTCGACGCCGACGGCGCCCAGGCTTCGCTGCAGGTGTTGCCGGCCGCACATCCGCTGGCCGCCGGTGCCGGCACCGACAACCGCGTGGCGATCCGTTCGGACCGCTACCGTGAGCAGCCGCTGCTGATCCAGGGCCCGGGTGCGGGCGCGGAGATCACCGCGGCGGCGCTGCTGGACGACGTGCTGCGCATCGCCGCCTGAGCCGCCGCGCGCGGCTCAGCACTCGATGACGTTGACCGCCAGGCCGCCGCGGCTGGTTTCCTTGTACTTGTCCTGCATGTCGCGGCCGGTGTCGCGCATGGTGCGGATCACCTTGTCCAGCGAGACCTTGTGCTGGCCGTCGCCGCGCATGGCCATGCGCACGGCGTTGATCGCCTTCACCGCGCCCATCGCGTTGCGCTCGATGCAGGGGATCTGCACCAGGCCGCCGATCGGGTCGCAGGTCAGGCCGAGGTTGTGCTCCATGCCGATCTCGGCCGCGTTCTCGACCTGGTTGGGGGTGGCCCCCAGCGCCGCGGCCAGGCCGGCGGCGGCCATCGAGCAGGCCACCCCGACCTCGCCCTGGCAGCCGACCTCGGCGCCGGAGATCGAGGCGTTCTCCTTGTAGAGGATGCCGATCGCGGCGGCGGTGAGCAGGAAGTCGAACACGCCCTGCTCGCTGCTGCCGGGGCAGAAGCGGTCGTAGTAGTGCAGCACCGCGGGGATGATCCCGGCCGCGCCGTTGGTGGGCGCGGTGACCACGCGCCCGCCGGCGGCGTTCTCCTCGTTCACCGCCAGCGCGTACAGGTTGACCCAGTCCAGCGTGGTCAGCGGATCGCGCATGGCCGCCTCCGGCTTGGACGACAGTTCGCGGTACAGGCCCGGCGCGCGGCGGGCCACGTGCAGGCCGCCGGGCAGGGTGCCCTCGGCGCGGATGCCGCGAGCCACGCAGGCCTGCATCGCGTTCCAGATCGCGCGCAGGCCGTCGCGGATCTCTTCCTCGCCGCGCCAGGCCAGTTCGTTGGCGAACATCACCCGGGCGATGCTCAGGCCGCTGTCGGCGCAGCGCCGCAGCAGCTCCTCACCGCTGGAGAAGGGGTAGGGCAGGGCGGTGTCGTCCGGCACGATGCGGTCTTCGGCCGCCTCGTCCGGGTTGACCACGAAGCCGCCGCCGACCGAGTAGTAGTCGCGCGTGGCCAGCACCGCGCCATCGGCGTCGTAGGCGGTGAAGCGCATGCCATTGGTGTGGAACGGCAGCTTCTGGCGCTTGTTCATCACCAGGTCGCGCTTCTCGTCGAACGCCACCGCATGGCCGGGCGCCAGGCGCACCTTGCCTTCGCCGCGGATGCGCGCCAGCAGGCCGGGGATGGCGTCCGGGTCGACGGTGTCCGGCTGGTGGCCCTCCAGGCCCAGCAGCAGCGCCTTGTCGGTGCCATGGCCGCGGCCGGTCAGGGCCAGCGAGCCGAACACCTCCGCGCGTATCCGCGCCACCTCGGCCACCCGCCCCGGTTCCACCAGCCAGTGGCCGACGAAGCGCGCGGCGGCGCGCATCGGGCCGACGGTGTGCGAGGAGCTGGGACCGATGCCGATCTTGAACAGGTCGAAGGTGCTGACGGCCATCGCGGCAACCACGGGAACGGGCCGTCATTGTATTGGTTGCCGGAGAAACTGGCATGACGCGCCGCGGGCCAGCGGCTAAGGTAGCCGCCCAACGCAGCCTCACGGGGATCGGGAATGGGCCTGGTGCTCTACCAGCGCGACGACTGCCACCTCTGCGACCAGGCGCTGGCCGTGCTGGCCGCGGCGCGCGCGCCGGAGCCGCAGAGCGTGTTCATCGACGACGACGCCACGCTGGAGGCGCGCTACGGCACGCGCGTGCCGGTGCTGCGCGACGCCGGCGGGCGCGAGCTGGACTGGCCGTTCGACGTGGCCCGCCTGCGCCAGTGGCTGGCCGGCTGAGCGGCCGCGCGCGGGCCGGTCACGGCTGCTTGAACACCACCTTGGTGCTGACGTTGACCGCGTTGGGGATCAGGTCGGTGTCGGCCCAGTCGCCGCCGCCGACGCCGAAGTCCAGGCGCTGGACCACGGCGCGGCCGGTCAGCACCGGCTGCGGGCCCGAGGCATCCCAGCTGAAGGTCAGGGTCACCGGCTTGCTGACGCCGCGCAGTTCCAGGGTGCCATCGGCGGCGTACTGGCCGTCGGCCAGCTTGCGGAAGCCGCTGGCGGTGTAGCGCGCCTGGGCATGGCGGCCGATGTCGAAGAAGTCGGCGGTGCGCAGGGTCGAGTCGCGGTCGGTGTTGCCGGTGGCCGCGCTGGCCAGGTTGATGCTCACCTCCAGCTTGCCCTCGGCCGGCTTGGCCGGGTCGAAGCGCAGGCGGGTGTTGAACTCGTGGAAGCGGCCGGTAAACAGCTCGCCGTCGTAACGGCTGGCGAAGGCCAGGGTCGAGCCCTCGGCCTGGATGTATTCGCTGGCGATGGCCGGTGCGGCGGCCAGCATTCCGGCCAGCAGGGCGGCGACGGCGACAGGGGTGGTCAGCATCGGCTTCACGGGGCGTCCTCGCGCGGGGGTTGCGTGGTCATCCGGCGCGGCAGCATCCGCGCCAGGGTTGCATCATGCCTGACGAAATGGTGGTACAGCGCGGCCCCGGCGTGCACCAGCACCAGCAGGACCAGCAGCCAGAACAGCCACTCGTGCCAGCCGTGGGCGGCATCGGCCAGGGCCCGGTCCGGGGCCACCAGCTTGGGCACCTCGACCTGGCCGAACCAGCGGAACGGGCGCAGCCCGCTGGCCGAGTCGTAGAGCCAGCCGGACAGCGGCATGGCCAGGGCCATGCCATACAGCAGCAGGTGCACCACGCCGGCCAGCCAGGCCTGCCAGCGCGGCGTGCCGGGCACCGGGGCCGGGGCGCCTGCGTACAGGCGCCAGCCGATCCGCACCAGCACCAGGGCCAGCACGGTCAGGCCCAGCGACTTGTGCACGGTGTAGACCCAGAAGTACTTCGGCGAGCGCGGCAGCTCGCCCATCACCAGGCCGACCACGCCGATCAGCAGGATCAGCACGGCGATGGTCCAGTGCAGCAGCTGGCTGATGCCGCCCCAGCGGTCGGTGTTCTTCAGGCTCATGGCTGGACGGGTTCCTCGGGCTCGGGTGGGCGTTCGGGTGGCAGGGGCGACGGCGGCGGGGGCACACCAGCGTCCGCGGGCGGATCGGCTGCGCCTGCCTGGCCCGGCTCCGGCGCGCGGCTGCTGCGCACGGCCTCGGCCTCGATCCGCAGCTCGACCTCGTCGCCAATCATCGTCGGCCAGGCATCCACGCCGAATGCGCTGCGGCTGAGCGTGCCCCGCGCCGAGAACCCGGCGGTGCGCCGGAACGGCGGCATGGGGTGGCGGCGCAGCGCGTTGAAGCTGACCTCCAGCGCCAGCGGCCGGGTCACCCCGCGCAGGGTCAGCTGGCCGTGGACGACGAAGCGGTCGGGCCCCAGCGGCTCGACCCGCTCGGAGACGAAGTGCGCCTCGGGCCAGCGCCCGGCATCGAGCAGGTTGCGCGCCAGGGTGGCGCGGTTCCAGTCCGGGTCGCCCAGGTCCAGGCGCTGCAGCGGCACGCGCACGTCCAGGCGCGCGCTGCTCCAGTCCTCCGGATCGAACTCCAGCGTGCCCTCGCTGCCGGACACCGTGCCCAGCGCCTGCGAGAACCCGGCATGGGACACGGCGAACAGCACCCGGGTATGCACCGGGTCCAGGGCATAGCGCGCCGGCGCCGCCGCGGCGGCCGCGGCCAGCAGCCCGCAGGCCGCGAGCAGGGCGGCGGCGGAGCGGGCGACACGGGCGCGGATGGACGGCATCGGCCGCATTCTAGGTGCAGCGGGCGCGGCGTGGCTTGCGCCTGCCTGCCGCCATTGCGACGATTCGTTCCGGGGGTTGGCCTCGAGGACACCATGCGGCTGTTGTGGCTGTGCCTGTTGCTGGCGCTGTCCGGTGCCTTGCGCGCCGCGGTGCCCGAATTGCCGCGCTTCCGGGTCCTCGGGCCCGGGGACGGGCTGCCGTCGGCCATGGTCCCGGCGATCGCCCGCGACCACGATGGCTACCTGTGGGTCGCCACCTGGGATGGCCTGGCGCGCTACGACGGCGTCGGCTTCCGCGTCTGGCAGCACGATCCGGAGGATCCGGCCTCGTTGCCCGGCAACCTGATCCAGGCCCTGTACGTGGATGGCCGCAACCGCATCTGGGTGGCCAGCGAGGGCGGCGGCGTCAGCGTGATGGACACCAGCCGCAGCGGCTTCCGCCACTACCGCAGCGCGACCCACCCGGAGCTGGAGAGCGACGACGTCTTCACCATCACCGGGCGCGGCGACGAGGTCTGGCTGGGCACGTTCGGCGGCGGCCTGTACCGGATCGACGGCGAGGACCGGCTCAAGCGCATGCGCGCGCGCGATCCGGAGATCGACGCCTCGCTGGACCGTGCGGTCATGGGCATCTCCATGGACCCGCAGGGGGAAACCATCCTGGTGGCCACGCTCAACGGCCTGGCCTACTGCATGAACAAGGCCTCGCGGGTGCGGCGCCTGCCGCTGCCCGGGCCCGAGCCGTTCCCGCCGGTCACCGCGCTGTGGCGCGACGGCCAGGCCACCTGGATCGGTACCCCGCACGGCCTGCACCGGATGCGCGACGACGGCACCTGGGACACCCCGGCATGGGCCGAGGAGTTCCGCGGCCGGCGCGCGGTCAGCGCGATGAGCGGCGATGGCCAGGGCGGCTACTGGGTGGCGACCACCGTCGGGCTGTGGCACGTGCCGCGCGGCGGGCAGCCGGTGGCGGTGGGCCACGGCTTCGACGTGCCCGGGCCTAACAGCGTGATCCAGGCCATGCTGCACGACGTGGACGGCGGCCTGTGGGTGGGCCTGCCGGCCCAGGGCCTGGGCTACCTGCGCGCCGACTGGCGCCGCATCGCGGTGCTGGGGCCGGGGCAGGGTTTCGCCGGCGGCGCCTACCGGGTGGTGGCGTCGGCCGCCGGCGACGGCGTCTGGCTGACCGGCAACGCCGGTACCGGCGGACGCCTGGACACCTCGCGCGCCGAGTTCGCCGAGACCCTCGGCGCCCTCGGCACGGTCAGCCACGCCAGCGTGCGCAGCGCGCTGCAGGACAGCCGCGGCCGGTTGTGGCTGGGGCGCAGCGGCGCCCTGGTGCGGCTGGACGGAAGTGCGTCGCAGCTGTGGACGGCGCAAAGCCCGGTCGACGCGGTGATGGGCCGCGGTCCGCTGGAATGGATCCTCGAGGCGCCCGACGGCACCCTGTGGCTGGCCTTCACCGGCGCCGGCCTGCAGCAACGCAACCCGGAGGGCAAGGTGCTGGCCGAGCTGCGCCCAGGCCGCACCCCGGGTCTGGACAGCGCGGACTTCTCCGCCGTGGCGATCGGCCCGGAAGGCGTGCCGTGGATCGCCGAGGGCGCCTGGATCCTGCGCTGGGAGCCGCGCACCCAGGCCTTCGTGCCGCTGCCGGGGCTGAACCCGCCGGGCGAGGAGGAAACCATCTACGGCTTCGTCCTGGACGGGCCGGACCGGCTGTGGCTGCAGCGCCTGTCCGGGCTGGAGCTGTGGCAGCGCCGGCAGGGGCGCTGGACCCGGCAGGCGCGCCTGGGCGTGGCCGAGGGCATCCCGGCGACCGAGGCCACCGGCATGCGCGTGGACGCGCGCAGGCGGCTGTGGCTGGCCACCCGCCGCGGCCTGTTCCGGGTGGACCCGCCGGCCGGCGGGCAGCCGGCGCGGGTGCGCCCGTTCGGCGTGCGCGAGGGCCTGCCCAGCCAGGAGTTCGTCGAACGCGCGATCGCGATCGACGAGGACGGCGTGCTGGTGGCCTCCACCGGCGACGGCTCGCTGCTGCTGCTGGACACCACCCTGCCGGATCCGCCGCCGGTGTCGCCGCGGCTGGTGGTCGACGCCCTGCGCGTGCGCAGCGGCGAGGGCTGGATGGACCTGCCGCAGTCCGGCGGCTTCACCCTCGGCCCGTACGACCACGACCTGGAAGTGGTGCTGCGCCTGCTGTCCTACGACGACCCCGGCTCGCACCGCTACCGCTCGCGGCTGCTGGGCTACGACAGCGACTGGGTGGAGATGCGTGGCGGCGCGCGCCTGTTCTCGCAGCTGCCGCCGGGCCGCTACCGGCTGCAGCTGCAGGCCTCGCTGGGCCACCACAGCAGCTGGTCGGAAGTGCTGGAGTTCGGGTTCGCGGTGGCGCCGCCGTGGTGGCGCACCAGCTGGGCGCTGCTGGGCGCGCTGTTGCTGGTGCTGCTGGCGATCGTCGGCAGCGCCTGGCTGTACCGGCGCCGGGTGCGTTCACGCAGCCAGTGGCAGCTGGTCATGCACAAGCGCGAGCTGGCCGAGCAGGCGTCGATGGCCAAGAGCCGGTTCCTGGCCACCCTCAGCCACGAGGTGCGCACGCCGATGACCGGCGTGCTGGGCATGAGCGAACTGCTGCTGGAGACGCCGCTGGACGCGCGCCAGCGCAGCTACGTCGAATCCATCCGCCGCGCCGGCGACCACCTGCTGCGGCTGGTCAACGACGCCCTGGACCTGGCCCGGATCGAGGCCGGCAAGCTGCAGCTGGACTCGCAGGACTTCGATCCGCACGCGCTGGCCGCCGAGGTCGGCGGGCTGATGGCGCCGGTGGCCGAGCAGCGCGGCCTGGCCTTCCACCTGCGGGTGGCGCCGGACATGCCGCCGGCGGTGCGTGGCGACCCGGGCCGGGTACGCCAGATCCTGCTCAACCTGCTGGGCAACGCGGTCAAGTTCACCGACCGCGGCGAGGTGGTGCTGGAGCTGGGGCGGATCTCGCCGGAAGGCATCGTGTTCGTGGTCCGCGACACCGGCCCGGGCCTGAGCGAGGAGCAGAAGGCACGCCTGTTCCGGCGCTTCGAGCAGGCCGACGGCGCACGCACCGCCGCGCGCTACGGCGGCAGCGGCCTGGGCCTGGCGATCTGCAAGGAACTGGCGCTGGCCATGGGCGGTCGGATCGACGTCGACAGCGCGCCCGGGCGCGGCACCGCGTTCCGGGTGCAGCTGCCGCTGCCGAACGCGCCGGCGCCGGAGGCCCCGCCACGGCCGGCGCCGGCCCCGGAACGGACCCGGCAGCCGCTGGACCTGCTGCTGGTGGAGGACGACGCCACCGTGGCCGAGGTCATATGCAGCCTGCTGCGCGCGCGCGGGCACCGCGTCGCCCACGCCCCGCATGCCCTGGCGGCGCTGGCGGACGTGGCGGTGGCGCACTTCGACGCGGCCTTCCTGGACCTGGACCTGCCGGGCATGAACGGCATGGCCCTGGCCCGGCAGCTGCGCGCGCAGGGCTTCGCCTCGCCGCTGGTCGCGGTGACCGCGCGTACCGACGAGGAGGCGGAGCAGCTCGCCCGCGCGGCCGGTTTCGACGGCTTCCTGCGCAAGCCGGTGACCGGCGAGATGCTGGCCGCGGCGATCGCCGCGGTGCTGCCGGAACCGGCGGAGGCCTGAGCAATGCGCGGGCGCTGGCCGGCGCGGGGCGTGCTGGCGGCGCTGCTGGCCTGGGCGCCGGGCGCGGCCACCGCGGAAAGCGCACCGCCGCCGCTGCTGGGCGGGCTGATCACCCAGACCCGGGTGCTCTACCCGCTGCAGGTCGGGGAATGGAAGGCGAGCGGGGAAACCCGCTACCCGGACCAGGGGCTGGGGGTTTCGGTGCGCTACGTGTCCGCTGACTCCTGGCTGGACCTGTACGTCTACCCGGCCGGACCGGCCGCCGCCTACCGGCTGGACGAGCTGGCCGCGCACGAGCGTGGGCAGATGCTGCAGGCCGGCCACAGCCTGGGCTCGCCCGCGCACGCCGAAGCGCTGCAGGCGCTCGAACTGCCCGGCGAGGATGGCCGCGGGCGCGAGCCGGCACGGGCGGTAGCGGTGGCATACCCGCGCCAGCGGCTGGGTTCGGTGATGTTGCTGTTCGCCCGCAACCTTTACCTGGTCAAGGCGCGCGCCAGCGCCCCGGCGAGGGTGCCGCCGGAGCAGCTGCTGGAGCGGGTGCGGGAGTTCATGGGCGAGGTGTCGGCGCAGCTGCGCATCCGCAGCACCGGGGCCTGCTGGCTGCCACAGCGGGTGGAGCTGGTCGACGTGCTGCCGGATCCGGAAGCGCCGCCGGTACTGGCCAGCTATCGCGGCGACACAGCCGCGGCGCCGAGCGCGGTGGCGCTGGTCGACGCTGCGCAGGTCCTGCACCAGGAAGCGGCGCGTGCCGGCGAGCTGGCCGCCGCACTGGCCGCGGCCGTGTACCCGGGCTGCGTCGCGCCGGAGGCGATCGAGCCGCAGGTGCCGCCGCACCTGCGCGAGATCCGGATCGAGTACCTGGCGCCGGCCGACCGCCGCGCTGCGCCCAAGGCGCCGTCGTTGGGGCGGCCGCGGCTGCGCAGCCGCGGCACCGGCTGAGGCCGGTCAGCGTGCGCTGTGCGCGTGCACCGCCTCGACCAGGGCCAGCACGTGCTCCGGGTCCATGTCCGGCGACATGCCATGGCCGAGGTTGAACACGTGGCCCTCGCGCGAGCCGCCGTTGCCCTCGGCATAGCTGTCCAGCACGCGCGCGGCCTCGCGGGCGATGACCTCCGGACTGGCGTACAGGGTGGCCGGGTCGAGGTTGCCCTGCAGCGCGACCTGGCCGCCGGTGCGGCGCGCGGCCTCGCCCAGGTCCACGAGCCAGTCCACGCCCACCGCGTCGGTGCCGGTGGCGGCCAGCGCCTCCAGGTATGGCGCGTTGCCCTTGCCGAACAGGATCAGCGGGGTGCGGTCCTCGCCCACGCCGCGCTGCAGCTCGCGCGCGATGCGCTGCAGGTAGGGCAGGGAGAACTGGCGGTACAGCGTCGGCGAGAGCACGCCGCCCCAGGTGTCGAATACCTGCAGCGCCTGCGCGCCGGCGGCGCGCTGCGCGGCCAGGTAGGCGATGACCGCGTCGGTGACCACGCCCAGCAGCTTGTGCAGCAGCTCCGGGCGGTTGAAGGCCATGGCCTTGATCTTCGCGTAGTTGTCGCTGCCGCCGCCCTCGACCATGTAGCAGGCCAGGGTCCAGGGGCTGCCGGAGAAGCCGATCAGCGGCACCGCGCCGGCAAGCTCGCGGCGGATCACGCGCACCGCGTCCATCACGTAGCGCAGTTCGGTCTCCATGTCCGGCACCGCCAGGCGGGCCACGTCGGCCTCGTCGCGCACCGGCCGCTCGAACTTCGGGCCCTCGCCCTCGGCGAAGTACAGGCCCAGGCCCATGGCGTCGGGCACGGTGAGGATGTCCGAGAACAGGATCGCCGCGTCCAGCGGGAAGCGGCGCAGCGGCTGCAGGGTGACCTCGCAGGCCAGTTCCGGGGTCTTGGCCATGGCCAGGAAGCTGCCGGCGGCGGCGCGGGTGGCGCGGTACTCGGGCAGGTAGCGGCCGGCCTGGCGCATCAGCCACACGGGGGTGCGGTCCACGGGCTGCCGGCGCAGGGCGCGCAGCAGGCGGTCGTTGGCGAGGATTTCGGACACTTCGGAACCTTGGTGCGGGAAGGAGGGAGGCGCGCTCAGGCCCGCCGCGGGGCGTCGGCGCCGCTGACGAACATCACCTGGAAGCCGCGCTTGATCTGGGCGTCGCGGGCCTTCTCGAAGGCGGCGATGGCTTCGTCCTGGAGCAGGTACTGCTCGCGCCGCAGTTGCGACTTGCCGCCGATCTGGCCGCTTTCGCGCAGCAGTTCCCAGCCGCCGAACAGGTCCGGCTGCAGGGTCAGCTGCAGGTAACGGGGGGCTTCGCCCGGCGCCGGGCGCTGCTGCAGGAGGATGCGCATGGGACCGGATTGTAGCCGGTGCCGGGCCGGCGTCCGCGCAAGGCCCGGCAGCCGGCCTCAGCCGTCCCGCAGCAGGGCCAGGACCGCGGCCTCGTCCACCTCCGGGACCACCTCGGCGCGGCCGATCCCGCGCCACAGCACCAGGCGCAGGCGCCCGGCCACGTTCTTCTTGTCCAGGCGCATGCGCGCCAGCAGCGCTTCCGGCTCCAGCCCGGCCGGGATCCGGGTCGGCAGGCCCAGCGCCTCCAGCAGCCTTGCCAGGCGCGCGGTGTCCTCGTCCGGAGCCAGGCCCAGCGCCGCCGACATGCGCGCGGCCAGCACCATGCCGACCGCGACCGCCTCGCCGTGCACCAGCGCCGCGCTGCCGCCGCCGGAATAGCCCTGCTCGGCCTCGATCGCATGGCCGAAGGTGTGGCCCAGGTTGAGCAGGGCGCGCTCGCCCTTCTCCAGCGGATCGCGCTCGACGATCGCCGCCTTGTGCTCGCAGCTGCGGGCGATGGCCTCGGCCAGGGCATGGTCGTCGCCGGCCAGCAGGGCGTCGCGCTGCGCTTCCAGCCACTGGAAGAACAGCGGGTCGCCGAGGGCGCCGTACTTGACCACCTCGGCCAGCCCGGCACGCAGCTCGCGCGGCGGCAGGGTGCGCAGGGCGGCGGTGTCGGCCACCACCGCGCGCGGCGGATGGAAGGCGCCGACCAGGTTCTTGCCCTGCGGGATGTCGACCGCGGTCTTGCCGCCGACCGAGGAGTCGACCATCGACAGCAAGGTGGTCGGCAGCTGCACGCAGTCCACGCCGCGCATCCAGCAGGCCGCGGCGAAGCCGGCCAGGTCGCCGACCACGCCGCCGCCAAGTGCGAACACCGCCGCGTCGCGGGTCGCGCCCAGCGCGGCCAGTGCGTCGAACACGCCGGCGAGCGTGGCGAGGGTCTTGTGCGATTCGCCGGCCGGGATCACGTGGGTGGCGATCGCCAGCTCCGGGCGCGCGGCGCGCAGCGCCGCTTCCACGCCGGCCGCGTACAGCGGCGCGACCTGGCTGTCGCTGACCAGCAGCACGTGGCGGCCGCGCGCGTGCGTGGCCAGCGCCGTGCCGTCCTGCAGCAGGCCCGGGCCGATGCTGATCGCGTAGGGATGGCTGCCGCCGACCTGGACCGTGCGCGCGGCGCTCATGCGGCGACCCCGCTGATGGTCCACGACTCGGCCAGGCGCAGCGCCAGGCGGGTGGCGGCCTCGACCGCGGTGAGGCCGTCGGTGTCCATCACCAGGTCGGCGACTTCGCGGTACAGCGGCTCGCGCGCGGCCGCCAGCCCGCGCAGCACCTGCTCGCGGTCGCCGCGCTGCAGCAGCGGCCGGCTGCGATCGCGCGCCAGCCGCTTGAGCTGCGATTCCACGCCCGCGCACAGGTAGACCACGAAGCCGCGCTCGCGCATCAGCTGGCGGTTGCCGGCGGCGAGCACCGCGCCGCCGCCGGTGGCCACCAGCAGCCCGTTGCCGGCCAGCAGCTCGGCCAGCACCGCGCTTTCGCGCTCGCGGAAGCCGGCTTCGCCGACGTGGTCGAAGATCGCGCTGATGCTGGCGCCGGTGCGCTGTTCCAGGTAGCTGTCGGCGTCGACGAACTGCAGGCCGAAGCGGTCCGCCAGGCGGCGGCCGATCGACGACTTGCCGGCGCCCATCGGGCCGACGAGCACGAGGTTGGGGGCTGGATTCATGGCGACCGATGCTAGCAAAGGCGCTCGGTCACGGCTGAAACGAAGGCGCGCGGCTAGTCCGGGTAGCCGGCCAGTGCCTGCAGTTCCATTGCGATCATCAGGTGCAGTTCGTCCAGGGTGGTATCGAGGCTTTCGCCGTGGCCTGCCAGGTGCTGTGCCAGCAGCGCCGCCAGCAAGTGCCCCATCGTTTCAGGGTCGCGTTTCCAGGCGATCGCGACCGCTTCCGGAAGCAGGCTTTCCCAGTCGTGCACGGGGGGCACGCCTGGCGGGGCCGGCACGGAGTGGGGGCGAGGCCGCGACGCGAGCAGTGCAAGGGCCGAGTCCGTGTCCATGGCGGGAGGATGACTGGGAACTGCGTCGTCGTTCCATGCGAATCCTCGCAAAGGATGTTTGCGCGGCGCGAAGGCGGGGGCGGGGAAGCATTCGTCCATGTGGCTGTCCATTGCTCTGTGCATGCCCCGGGGGAGGGGCGGATCCGGTGTCGTCAGCGTCCGCGCGTGGGCCGCGGCGGGCGCGGGGCCACGCCGGGCGCGGTGGTGCGCACGGCTGCGGTGCCGCGGGCCTGGCTCAGGGGATCAGGCCGTTCTCGCGGGCGTAGGCGTAGATCTCCAGGTCGTTGTGCAGGCCCAGCTTGTTCATCGCGCCGACCTTCTGGTGGCTGATGGTCTTGACGCTGCGGTTGAGGTGGCGGGCGATCTCCGAGACCGTCATGCCCGAGGCGAACAGGCGCAGGACCTCGGTTTCGCGCCGCGACAGCGGCGTCGTGCCGGCGTCGCTGCGCAGGTGCGCGTCCAGGGCGGCGCGCACGCCGGCGCCGACGTAGCGGCGTCCGTTGGCCACCGCGCTGATCGCCACGGTCAGCTCGGACAGCGCGTCGGACTTGTCCAGCAGGCCGCGCACCCCGGTGCCGAGGATCGCCTGCAGCACGTTGCCGTTGTTGGCCATGGTCAGCACCACCACCGGCAGCTGCGGCCAGTGCGCGCGCAGGCGCGAGAGCATGGCCAGGCCGTCGGCACCGTCGCCGCCGGGCATGATGAAGTCGGTCAGCAGCAGGTCGGCCTCGGCCTGGCCGAGGGCCTGGAACAGCGCGCCCGGACTGCCGGCCTCGGCCACGACCTCGGCGCCCGCGCTGGATTCCAGCAGCAGGCGCAGTCCGGCGCGGACCACCGGATGGTCGTCGGCAAGGATGATGCGCAGCTTGTTCATTCGGGGCGGACCTTTCCGTGGTCGTGGCGCCTTCAGCGGCGCGCCGCGAGTGCGGGCCCGGGCGGGCCGAGGCTTTGCAGCAGTTCCTCCAGCCAGCGCACGTGGCGAAGCACCGCTTCGCGCCGCGCGGCCGGCGTGGCCGGCGCCGCCGGGGCGCCTCCCCCGGGCGGTTCGCCGACCAGCCGTAGCGATCCGGAAATGCGGTGCAGCAGTTCGGACTGGGTACGAGTGTCGCCGCGCGCGAGCGCCTGGTCCAGAGCCTCCAGGTCGGCGCGGCAGGTTTCCAGCAGCCCGTGCAGGATCTCGCGCACCTGGCGCACCGAGCCGAACGCGTCCATCAGCAGCGCCAGCTGGCGGTAGGCCGCGCTGCCGACGGCCGGCTGCGGCTCGGCCGCCGGTTCGGCCGGGACCGGGGCCACGTGCAGGTGGCGCGCCAGCTTCAGTTCCAGTTCGTGCAGCTGCACCGGCTTGGCCAGGAAATCGTCCATCCCGGCCTCCATGCACTTGCCCACGTGCCCGGGCAGGACGCTGGCGGACAGGGCGATGACCGGGATCCGCGCCAGGCCGCGCTCGCGCTCGTCCTGGCGCAACTGCCGGACCAGGGCGTAGCCGTCCACTTCCGGCATGTGGCAATCGGTGATCAGCAGGTCGTAGTGCCGCGCCGCCAGCGCCTCCAGCGCCGCGCGGCCGTCGTCGACCACCTCGTGCGGGTAGCCCAGGCGCTGCAGCTGGCGCGAGATCACCGCGCGGTTGATCGGGTGGTCCTCGGCAACCAGGATGCGCACCGCCGCCCGGCTCACCGGCGCGACCCCGGCCGCTTCCGGCTCCGGCAGCGCCAGCGCGGCGCGGCAGGCGCGTTCCAGGTTGCGCGACAGCAGCGGCGCCACCGGCAGCACCACGCAGCCTTCCGGGGCATTTGCCGGCTCGCGCGGATCCTGCAGGCAGACATGGGCCACGCCCGGCGGCAGGCGTCCGTCGCGTACCAGCGGCGCGTCGACCAGGAACAGGTCGGCATCGCCGGCATGCAGCTGCTCCACGCCCGAAGGGGTGGCCTCCAGCGGCTGCAGGCCCAGCGCGGCCAGGCCCTGGGCCAGGGCGTGGCCGGTGCGCGGATCGCGGGTGCAGGCCAGCGCCACCCGCCCGCTCAGCTCGGGCAGCGGCATGCGCGGGCGTTCCACCGGCAGTTCCAGTTCCAGGCAGGCCAGCCCGCCTTCGCCCTCGACCCGCGACAGCAGCAGTTCGCCGCGCATCAGCCGGACCAGGTGGTGGCAGATCGCCAGGCCCAGCGCCAGGCCGCCGGGACGCGCGGTGTCATCGCGGCGCGGAGCGCCGGTGGCGGGCATCGGCAGCGCGCCACCGCCATCGCCGGAGTCGGATACCGACAGGCGCAGGCGCTGGACGTCGCCGGCATCGGCCAGCACTTCGGCCTGCAGCTCCACCTGGCCGCCGCCGCTGGCGCGCACTGCGCTGGCCAGCAGGTAGGCCAATACCTGGCGCAGGCGCCCGGCGTCGCCGCGGTAGGCCGCGGCCAGGCGGCGGTCGGCGCTGGCATGCAGGCGCAGGCCCTTCTCGGCGGCGGGCGCGGCGGCCGCGGCGACCACGTCGTCCAGCAGGTCGCGCAGGTCGAACGTGCCCTGGTCCAGCTGCAGCTCGCCGGCCTGCAGGCGGGAGAAATCGAGGATGTCGCCCATGATCTCCAGCAGGCTTTCCACCGATTCCTCGAGCATGCCCAGCATGTGCACCTGCTCCTGGTTGAGCGGGGTGTGCGCGAGCAGTTCGACGATGCCCAGGGCGCCGGCGATCGGCGTGCGGATCTCGTGGCTGACCAGCGACAGGAAGGTGCCGGCGGTATGGGTGGCGGCCTCGGTGGCGCGGCGTGCCTCGTACAGGTCGGTGACGTCGGCCAGGGTGCCCAGCAGCGCGCTGACGCCGTGGCGGCCGCGCACCGGGTGCAGGCGCAGGCGCAGCTTGCGCGCCGCGTCGGGGCCGCTGTGGTCGATCTCGCAGGCGACCGGCTCGCCGGACTGGTGCAGGCGGCTCTCGGCCTGCATCAGCACCTCCGCGTCCTTGCCGTGCACCTGCCGCGAGGTGGCCAGGGTGCGGCCGAGCACGTCCTCGCGCCGGCAGTGGTAGTGGGCTTCGAAGGCCTGGTTCACGGCCAGGTAGCGACCGTCGCCATCCTTGAGGAAAGCCACGCAGGGCACGGCCTCCAGCAGCGCGGTCGCGTCCGGCAGTCCCGGCAGGCGCTGGCGCTGGCGGCGCCAGGCCAGCCAGCCGAGGGTCGCCAGCACGCCGGCAAGCAGGCCGGCGAGGACGCAGCCAAGGGCGAGGATGGGGGTATTGCTGGACGCCGTTGCCGCCAGCACCGGGCCGGGCATCAGGGCGGTGCCGGCGAGGGCCAGGCGGCAGCTGCGGGGAAAAGGCGTCCGGGCCCTCGGGCCCGGACGGGCCGCCATCGTGGATGCCCCGGGGGAGTGGGCGTTTCCGGCAGGGGGCGGCCAGGACAGTGGGGACGCGGGACGGCACGACGGACAGCCGGCACCGTGGCGCCCGACGGGCTGGCCCAGCTCCGTGCTACCGCTCCGTTCCCCCATGGGGCAGGAATGTCCCGCGCCCCGCGCATACGCGACCATCAGACGAATCCGAAATTGGACAGGCCGCCCGGTGGCCAATCTACGCTGCCGGCGCGGGCGCATCCTTAACGCGGCGGGCGTGGTCGAGCCGGAGCACCGCGTCGGCCAGGCCGGGCAGGGTGCGCAGGGCCTGGCGGCTGACCCGCTCGTAGTGCTGGACGAAGCGCTCCAGCGCCGGGCGGTCCATGCCGCGGCGGCCGCTGGTGGCCTGCAGCGCCTGTTCCTGCTGCCAGCGCCACGCGTACACGGCCTGGAAGTCCGGCGGCTGCAGGAACCACAGCCGGTCCAGCCGCGCCCACAGCGCCGGGTAGTCGCGTGCCAGCGCGGTGTTGCAGTAGCGGCGCCAGGTGCCGTCCGGGTCCTCGCGCGCCTCCAGCGCGTTGACCGGCTCCACCAGCGCGGCGTTGTCCTCGGCGGGCACGCCCAGGCACCAGCCCTCCAGCACCAGCAGGTCCAGCGGTCGTTGCGGGCGCGGCCAGCGCTCCGCCGGCAGGCGGTCGTCGGCCAGCTTGTCGAAGCGCGGCAGCGGCACCGTGCGACCGGCGCGCAGGGCGTCGATCGTGGCCAGCGCCAGGGCCAGGTCGTGGGTGCCGGGCGGGCCGCGGGTGGCCAGCAGCGGGTGTACCCCAGCCGCCAGGCGCTGGCGCGCGGCGCGGTCCAGGTAGACGTCGTCCAGCGACAGGCAGGCGGCGGACAGCCCGGCGGCGGCGGCCTCCGCCACCACCTGCGCGGCCAGGGTGGACTTGCCGCTGCCCTGCAGGCCGCTGATCCCCAGCACCTGCAGGCCCGGGCGCGCGGGCACCGAGGCCAGCACGGCGCGGACCCGGGCTGCGGGGAAGCCTGCGGTGTGCGCGTCGCTGTCCATGGCGCCACAATACCGGCCCCTGCCGCGCATGGAGCCGCCATGACCGATCCGCTGTACGCCGAGGCCCTGCAGACCTTCGGACAACTGCTGGAGGAGGCGCGCGCCAGCGGCATGGCCGATCCCAATGCGATGACCGTGGCCACCGCCGACGCCCAGGGCTGGCCCCACGCGCGCACGGTGCTGCTCAAGGCCCACGACGAGCGTGGCTTCGTGTTCTACACCCACCTGGACAGCCCCAAGGGCCGCGACCTGCGCGCCAACCCGCACGCCGCGCTGCTGTTCCTGTGGCGGCACCTGCGCGAGGCGGGCGTGCAGGTGCGCATCGAAGGCGAGGTCGGCCAGGTGGACGCTGCCGAGGCCGATGCCTATTTCGCCAGCCGCCCGCGCATGAGCCAGCTTGGCGCCTGGGCTTCGCGGCAGTCGCAGACCCTGGGCTCGCGCGCCGAGTTCGAGGCCGCGCTGGCCGAGGCCGAGGCGCGCTTCCGCGACGGCCCGGTGCCGCGCCCGCCGGGCTGGAGCGGGTTCCGGGTGGTGCCGCGTTCGTTCGAGTTCTGGTACGGCGCCGGCTTCCGCCTGCACGAGCGCTGGAGCTACGAGCGCGGCGGGGACGGCGCCTGGTCCAAGCGGATGCTGCAGCCATGAACCTGCAGCTGCGCGTGCGCCCGCCGCGCAAGGCCGACCTGCCGGCATGGGCGGGGATGCGCGCTGCGCTGTGGCCGGAGGTGGACCCGGAACTGCTGGCCAGCGAGGCCTCCGACCTGCTGCACGCGGCCGACGGCGGGATGTTCGTGGCCGAGGTCGGCGGCGAACTGGTGGGCCTGGCCGAGGCCTCGCTGCGGCACGACTACGTCAACGGCACCACCAGTTCACCGGTGGGCTTCCTCGAGGCCTGGTACGTGGCGCCGGCTTGGCGTGGCCGTGGCGTGGGCCGCGCCCTGCTGCGCGCGGTGGAAGGCTGGACGCGCGCGCTGGGCTGCACCGAGCTGGCTTCCGACGCGCTGCTGGACAACACCGCCAGCCACGCCGCACACCGCGCCTGCGGCTTCGTCGAGACCGAGCGGGTGGTGTACTTCCGCAAGCGGGTGGGGTGATGGGGCCGCGCCGCATCGTCTGCCTCACCGAGGAGCCGACGGAAACCCTTTACGCGCTGGGCGAGCAGGACCGCATCGTCGGCATCAGCGGCTTCACCGTGCGCCCGCCGCAGGCGCGGCGCGAGAAGCCCAAGGTCAGCGCATTCACCAGCGCCAGGGTCGAGGCGATCCTGGCGCTCAGGCCGGATCTTGCGATCGGCTTCTCCGACATCCAGGCCGACATCGCCGCCGAGCTGGTGCGGCGTGGCGTGGAAGTCTGGATCGCCAACCACCGCAGCGTCGACGGCATCCTCGACTACATCCGCCGCCTCGGTGCCCTGGTCGGTGCCGCGGCAAAGGCCGACGCCTGGGCCGGCGAGCTGCGGCGCGGCCTGGATGCGGCGCGCGAACGCGCGCAGCAGCGGGGCGTGCGGCCGCGCGTCTACTTCGAGGAATGGGACGAGCCGCTGATCACCGGCATCCAGTGGGTGGCGGAGCTGGTGCGCATCGCCGGCGGCGAGGACGTCTTCCCGGAGCTGTCCGCGCAGCCGCTGGCGCGCGACCGCATCCTGGCCGATCCGGCGGTGGTGGTGGCGCGCGCGCCGGACATCATCCTCGGCTCCTGGTGCGGCAAGAAGTTCCGTCCGGACAAGGTCGCCGCGCGCCCGGGCTGGGATGCGATCCCGGCGGTGCGCGACGGCGAGCTGCACGAGATCCGCTCGCCGCTGGTCCTGCAGCCGGGGCCGGCTGCGCTGACCGATGGCCTGGCGGCGATCGAGGCGGTGCTCGATGCCTGGGCGCGGCGCTGCGCCGGCTGAGCCTCAGCCGCGCTCCAGTGCGGCGGCAGTGGCCGCCATGCGCGGGCCCAGCCAGCAGTAGGAACCGACCGGGGTCAGTCCGGCCTGCTGGAACTTCCTGCGGTACCAGCTGGCCTTGCGCGGCTGGAAGCCCTCGGTATCGCCCTCGAACTCGTCCTCGGCGGTGAACGCCTCGAGGAAGGCCACGCCGCCGCACAGCTCGGCCAGGCCGGGCAGGCCCCGGCCGAGCTCGCGCGTGGGCAGGTAGTGGATCACGTCCGCGCACACCAGCAGGTCCACCGGCGCGCACGGGCGCAGCCATTCGAAATCGCCGAAGCGGGCCAGGTGCAGGTTGCGGCGTGCGCCGTGGCGGGCGACGGCGTACTCGCTGGAATCGAAGCCCAGGTAGCTGGCCTTCGGCCGCAGCTTCAGCAGCGGCGCGCGCCAGGCGCCTTCGCCGCAGCCGATGTCCAGCACCGTGCGGATGGGGCGCTCCAGGTAGTACTCGGCAGTGGCCACCGCCAGCGCCACCTTGCGCTCGAGCCGGCGCGGGTCCTGGATGTGGTGCTGCCGGTACCAGCGGTCGAAGTAGGCGCGGTCGTAGGTCTTGGTCATGGGTTCGGGAGCGTGGCGGGGAGGGGCGCAGGCGGAATCCGAAGCGACGGGACCGGGCGTGGCAGTCGCCGTCGCCGCTTGCGCCAGGCGCCGCAGTTTAGGGGTTCCGGTCCCGCGACACCCGCCGATGGCAGGTCCGGCGGCTTCCGGCAGGCGGATCCCCGGCAAGGCCGGAGCCCATATGCCGCGCCACGCACCGGGTTCGACGCCACGCGCGCGATGGCCGACAATCCGCGCATTCCAACCGCAGGTGACGCGCATGTATTCGGCCTATCTCTGGGTGAAGTCCTTCCACATCCTGTTCGTGGTGGCCTGGATGTCGTCGGTGTTCTACCTGCCGCGGATCCTGGTCAACGTGGCCGAGGCCGGCGACCAGGCGGCGGTGCGCGCGCGCCTGCTGCTGATGGGGCGCCGCCTGTACCGCTTCGGCCACAACATGTTCGGGCTGGCCTTCGTCGCCGGCCTGGTGTTGTGGCTGGGCCACCGCGTGGTCGGCGGCTTCCCCACCATGGTCGGTTCGCCGGCCGGCTGGCTGCACGCCAAGCTGGCCCTGGTCGTGCTGCTGGTGGTCTATTACGTGCTCACCGGGCGCTGGCTGAAGAACGCCGCCGCCGGCAAGCCGCTGGCCTCGGCGCGCGCGCTGCGGGTGTTCAACGAACTGCCGGTGCTGGTGCTGCTGGCCATCGTCTGGCTGGTGCTGGCCAAGCCGTTCTGAGCCGGTCCCGGACCGGACACCCGCAAAGCAGGCGGGCCGCTTCGCAGGAAGCGGCCCGTCGCGTTTTCCGGCTCAGTCCTTGCGGCGGAACTGCTCCGGCTGCGGCAGTTCCACCGGCACGCCGTTGGCGTCGCAGGTGCCGGCGGCGCACAGGCGCTCGCGCAGCTTCGGGGTGGCCTGCACGATCAGGTGGAAGATCGTGTTCTGCTCGAGGGTGCCGCGCACCGCCTCGCTGCCCGGGCCGCGTGCCCAGATGCCCACGTCTTCGCCGCCGTGCGATTCGGACTTCAGCGGCACCAGCGCCTCCTGCATGTAGTCCGGATGGGTGGTGTCGACCTGGGTCAGGTCGGGGCGGCCCTGCGCCGGCTGCGAGGACGAGGGGGTGTGCGGATAGGTCTTCGGACCGGCCGGCTGGCGGTTGCTGGCGCCGGTGTGGCCGGGGCCGTTGGCATAGCTGAGGGTGGTGTAGGGCAGGCCGGTGTTGTCCAGGGCGTAGGCGCCGGGCTTGCCGTCCTCGCCGGGCGCGTCGCGGACCTTGTCGAGGATCGGGTTGCCGCGGGCCGGGTAGCCGACGAAGTTCAGCGAGTGCGAATGGTCGGCGGTGACCAGGATCAGGGTGTCCTCGGGCGAGGTCATTTCCGCAGCCACGCGCACGGCCTCGGACAGGGCCACGGTCTCGTCCAGGGCGCGGAAGGCGTTGCCGTTGTGGTTGGCGTGGTCGATGCGCGCGCCCTCGACCATCAGCACGAAGCCGCCCGGCTCGCGCGACAGGCGCCGGATCGCCTCGGCGGTCAGCTCGGCCAGGGTGGGCTCGGCGGCGCGGTCCTTCTCGTGCTCGAACTGCATGTGGTCGTGCTCGAACAGGCCCAGCACCGCCGGGGCGTCGGCCGCGGCTTGCAGCTGCTGCCGGTTCCACACGTACACGCCGCCGGGGTGGGCGGCCTTCCATTCGGCGACCAGGTCGCGGCCGTCGCGGCGCAGGCCGGTCTTGTCCGGGTATTCGGGGTCGGGCGTGCCGGCCGGCAGGAACTGGCCGCGGCCGCCGCCGAGCATCACCTTCGGGCCGGGGCCGTACGGGGTGGAGACCATCTGCCGGGCGATGTCGATGCAGCCCTGGGCATGGGCCTCGGCCGGCATGGCCGCGTCGTTTTCCCAGTTGCGGTCGGGCGCGTGCGCCCAGGTCGCGGCCGGGGTGGCGTGGGTCAGGCGCGCGGTGCTGACGATGCCGGTGGCCATGCCCGCGGCGTCGGCCAGGTGCAGCCAGGTCAGGCGCTGCTTGCCGAGGCTGTCGGCGCAGTCGTTGCGCTTGCCGGCGGACACGCCGATCGCGCCCATGTGGGTCTTCACGCCGGTGGTGATGGCGGTCATGGTGCCGGCCGAGTCCGGCGTCTGCGCGTCGACGTTGTAGGTCTTGCTGAAGGCGGTGTGCGGGAAACGCTCCCAGCTCAGCAGGTTCTCCTCGCCCGGGCCGCCCTTGCGCTGGCCCTCGAGGATGCGCGCGGCGGCCACCGTGGTCAGGCTCATGCCGTCGCCGAGGAACAGGATGACGTTCTTCGCCTTGCCCGACATGGCGCCATTGGCCGCGGCGGCCGCGGCGCCGTTGCGGTACCACCACTGCGGGGTCTCGCCATCGGGATGGGCGATGGCCGGAACCTGCACCCGCGGTGCGCTGGCCGGCGCAGGAGCCGTGGGCGGGGTGCTGGCGCAGGCGGCGGGCAGCAGGGCGGAGAGCAGGGCCAGGGGCAGGGCGCGGGTATGACGGGGCATTGCGGGTCCGGAATCGGCGCAGGCGGCCGCGCCAGGTCCGCGCTGGCGCGGCCACGGCCACGGTGCGTGCGTGGTGGGTGGGGCGCGCATTATCGGACGTTGCCAATGTCGTGCCTATGACATATCGGCGTTCCAGTGGCAGCATCGCCAGCCCGGTTGCATCCGGGTATCGTTCCGCCATTGCAGCATCCCGGATTGCAGATGAACCTGGTCAAGGCCTGGCTGGCCATTCCCTTCTGGCAGCGCGTGCTCGGCGGCTTCGTGCTCGGCGCCCTGGCCGGCTGGCTGCTGGGCCCGGCGGCGCAGACCTGGCTGGGCCCGCTGGGCACGGTCTACGTCAACCTGATCCGCATGATCGCGGTGCCGCTGGTGCTGTTCGCGGTGGTCAACGCGGTGGCCTCGCTGCACGGCCAGAAGTCGGTGGCGGCGCTGGGGGGGCGCACCTTCGCCTGGTTCGCCGCCACCGCGGCGCTGGCGGTGTGCGTGGGCCTGGCGGTGGGCCTGGTGCTCAAGCCCGGCACCGGGCTGAGCGGGCTGGAGATGCCGGCCGACTACACCCCGCGCGAGGTGCCGACCCCGGTGCAGGTGCTGCTGGACGTGGTCCCGACCAACCCGTTCAAGGCCCTGGCCGAGGGCAAGATCCTGCAGGTGATCTTCTTCGCCGGCCTGCTGGGCTTCGCCCTGGTCAAGCTGGGCGAGAAGACCGCGCGCCTGCGCGCGCTGGTGGGCGAGGCCAGCGACGCCATGGTCCAGGTCACCCGCTTCGTGCTGGAGATGACCCCGCTGGGTACCTTCGGCCTGATCGCCGGACTGGTCGGCAGCTACGGGTTCGAGAAGCTGCTGCCGCTGGGCACCTTCGTGTTCGCCCTGTACCTGGCCTGCGCCCTGCACATCGTGCTGGGCTACGGCGGCCTGCTGCTGGCGCATGGACTCAATCCGCTGAAGTTCTTCCGCGGCGCGGCCGCGGGCATGCAGGTGGCCTTCGTCAGTTCCTCCAGCTTCGCCTCGATGCCGGTGGCGATGCGCTGCGCCACCCACAACCTGGGCGTGGACAAGGACTACGCCGCCTTCGCCGTGCCGCTGGGCGCGAGCATCAAGATGGACGGCTGCGGCGCGATCTACCCGGCCCTGACCAGCGTGTTCGTGGCCCAGTACTTCGGCCTGGACCTGAGCGCCAACCAGTACTTCGTGATCCTGCTGGCCTCGGTGCTGGGCAGCTTCGGCACCGCCGGGGTGCCGGGCACGGCGATCGTGATGGTGACCCTGGTGCTCAGCGCCGCCGGGCTGCCGCTGGAGGGCATCGCCCTGCTTGTGGCGATCGACCGGGTGCTGGACATGATGCGGACGATGACCAACGTCACCGGGCAGATGCTGGTGCCGGTGCTGGTGGCCAAGGAAACCGGGCTGCTGGACCGCCAGGTGTACGAACGGGCTTCCAGCAACGTCGGGATCGAGCCCACCGAGGTGCGCGACTAGCGCCCCGGGCCTGGCGGCGCTGCCGGCGCAGGCCGGGGATTGGTGCCGGGCGGTACCTGGCGCGCGCCAGGGCGGAACGGGTCCGGAAACGGCGAAGGCCGCCTTGCGGCGGCCTTCGCTGGAACGGCGGTGCGGGATGGGTCAGATCTCGACCCGGCGCGCCTGCACGAAGCGGCTGCCCCAGTAGCCGGAGGCCAGGCTGTCCACGCGCACGTCCTTGCCGCGGCTGGGCGCATGCAGGAACTGGCCGCTGCCGACGTAGATGCCGACGTGGTTGATGCGGCCGCGGGCGCCGAAGAACACCAGGTCGCCGGGGTTCAGTTCGTCGCGGCTGCGGATCAGCTTGCCGTCGGAGCGGGTCGCCATGTCGCGCGAGGCGCGCGGCAGTTCGATGCCCAGGGCGTTGCGGAACACGTAGCTGACCAGGCCGCTGCAGTCGAAGCCGTCCGGGCCGGAGCCGCCCCAGCGGTACGGGGTCCCTAGCAGGCCCATGGCCGCCTTGACCACCTGCTCCAGCTTGCCGCCGGCCTGTTCGCCCTCCTGGTTGAGCAGGCGGTTGACGTCGCCGGCGAAATTCGCCGAACGGTCCAGCAGCATGCCGTCGTTGCGCGACAGGTGCGGCAGCAGCACCGCCAGGGTGGCGCTGGCCGCGGCGTCGGCCTTGCCGCGCAGGCCGCCGGCCTGCGGCGCGGCCGCCACGGCAGGCACCGCCGCCGTGGCCGGTACGGCCTGGGGCACGGGGGCGGGCACTTCCAGGATCGTGGCCGGGGCCAGCGGCTCCGGCTCCACCGGCGCCGGCTCGGGCGCGGCCATGGCCGGCGCGACCGGCAGGACGGTGCACAGCAGGAACAGCAGGCGCGCGCGGGAGCGGGCCTGGGTGGCGGCAGGAGTGCGCAGGGCGCGGGCTTCGGTCGTCACGCGGTCGTTACGAAAAAAGGACCGGGGGGATGATGCCGGCTTCACGCCGGGTTGATGTTCACAAAAAGTTAAAATCCCGTGAATCGTTCCAATAGGCGTCACGTTTCAACGCAACACCCGCCGCGCACCGCTGTAGTGGTCGCGCCAGTAGTAGCCGTCCAGGTGGTCCAGGCGGACGGTGCCGCCGCTGGTGGGGGCGTGGACGAAGCGGCCTTCGCCGACGTAGATGCCCACGTGGTTGACCTGGCGCCCGCTGCCGAAGAACACCAGGTCGCCGGCGGCCAGCTTTTCCGGGGCGATCCGCGGGCCCTGGACCTCGGCCAGTTCGCGCGAGGTGCGCGGCAGGCGCAGGTCCAGCATGTCGCGGTAGACGTAGTTGACCAGCCCGCTGCAGTCGAAACCGCTCTCCGGGGTGTTGCCACCGTAGCGGTACGGGGTGCCGACCAGGCTCAGGGCGCGCAGGACCACGGCATTGGCCGCCGCCGGGTTGGCCGGGGCGACCTGCGGCCAGTGGCGGCTTTGCACCGGGGCCTGCGCGGAAGGGCGGGTGGTCTTGCCGCCGCCGCAGCCGGCGGCAAGCAGCACCACCGCCGCCAGGGCACCCCATGCCACGGCTGGCAACGAGGGGATGGGGACGGGATAATGCGGGGCTTTCCTCACGGCGGCCATCATGGCCGCGGTTCCCGCGGCCGGCAAGCCGCCCACCCCTGCTGCCGCCGGCAGCCACACCGAGTTCCGCATGAAGATCGAAAAAGACCGCGTCGTCCGTTTCCACTACACCGTCTCCGAGGTCGGCCAGGAGCCGCTGGAGAGCTCGAAGGAGCGTGAGCCGATCGCGATCCTCATCGGGCACGGCAACATCATCCCCGGCCTGGAGCAGGCGATGATGGACAAGCAGGCCGGCGACAGCTTCAGCGTCGACGTCCCGGCGGCCGAGGCCTACGGCGAGCGCCGCGAGGGCCTGACCCAGCGCATCCCGAAGAAGCACTTCGGCAATACCAGGCTGGCCCCGGGCATGCAGGTGGTGCTGCAGACCAACTTCGGCCCGCGCGCGGTGACCGTGCACAAGGTCGGCCACAGCGTGGTGGACGTGGACCTCAACCACCCGATGGCGGGCAAGGACCTGCACTTCGACGTGGAGATCGTCGAGGTGCGCGAGGCCAGCGCCGAGGAGGTCGAGCACGGGCACGTGCACGGCGACGGCGGCCACCACCACTAAGCGCCACATGCAAACGGCCCGCTCACGCGGGCCGTTTCGTTTGCCGCGCGGCCGGGCCGCAGGGGTCAGGCCAGCGCCAGGTCGCCGGGCTGGACGGCCTCGGCCGGGGCCGGGACCTGTTCGCCGGCCGCCTGCCGCACCGGCGCGAAGCTGCGGCGGTGGTGCACGCAGGGGCCGTGGCTGGCCAGCGCCGCCAGGTGCGCGGGGGTGGCGTAGCCCTTGTGCTCGTGGAAGCCGTAGACCGGGAATTCCTCGTGCAGCTGGCACATCAGCCGGTCGCGGCTGACCTTGGCCAGGATCGAGGCGGCCATGATCGCCGGCTCCAGGGCGTCGCCCCCGACGATCGCCTCGGCCATGCACGGCAGCGAGCGCGGCAGCATGTTGCCGTCGATCCGCGCCAGCTGCGCGTGTTCGCCCAGCGCCAGCACGCAGCGGCGCATGCCCTCCAGGGTCGCCTGCAGGATGTTCAGGCGGTCGATCTCCTCGACCGGGACCAGCTCCACGTGCCAGGCCAGGGCGCGCTCGACGATGCGCGGGTACAGGTCCTCGCGCTGGGCGTGGCTGAGCTTCTTGGAATCGTCCAGGCCGCGGATGCGCCGGCGCGGATCCAGCACCACCGCGGCCACCGCCACCGGGCCGGCCAGCGGGCCGCGCCCGGCCTCGTCCACGCCGGCCACGCGCAGCTGCCTGCGGTCGATCGGGAACAGCCCGCCGTCGGCCCCCTCGGGCATGAAGCTGCGGGCCACGCGCAGGGCGCGCCGGCTCATGCCGCGCCCCCGTGGCCGCCGAGCAGCTCGGCGATGGCGTCGGCCGCCGAGGCCGAGGCATCGCGGCGCAATTCCCGGTGCAGGCGTTCGTACTCCGGCAGCAGCGCCTGGATCGCGTCCGGCTGGTTGAACCAGTGCAGCACCGCCGCCGCCAGCGCGTCGGGGGTGCAGTCGTCCTGCATCAGTTCCGGGGCCAGGTCCTTGCCCGCCAGCACGTTGGGCAGGGCGTAGCGCTCGACCTTGAGCAGGCCCAGCGCCTTGACGATGCGGTAGGTCAGCGGCGAGACGCGATAGCCGACCACCATTGGCCGCTTGGACAGCATGGCCTCCAGGGTGGCGGTGCCGGAGGCCAGCAGGACCACGTCGGCGGCGGCGAGCACGTCGCGCGCGCGGCCGTCGAACAGGTGGGTGTGGCTGGAGCGCAGCGGCGAGCGCCGCAGCTGCTGCTGGAGCAGTTCGCGGCCGGCGGCGTTGGCGGCCGGGATCGCCACGTGCAGCGGCTTGAGCACCTCGCTGACCTGCCAGGCCGCGCGCAGGAAGGTGTCGCCCAGGCGGCCGATCTCCCCGAGGCGGCTGCCCGGCAGCACCGCCAGTACCGGCGCGTCCACTGGCAGGCCCAGGCGCGCGCGGGCGCCGGCACGGTCCGGGTGCAGCGGCATGGCGTCGGCCATCGGGTGGCCGACGAAGCGCGCGTCCACGCCATGGCGGGCGTAGATCGCCGGCTCCATCGGGAACAGGCACAGCACGCGGTCGGCGCTGGCGCCGATCTTCCCGGCGCGCTTCTCGCGCCAGGCCCAGACCGAGGGGCTGACGTAGTGCACGGCCGGTACGCCGCGCTGGCGGAACCAGCGCTCCAGGCCGAGGTTGAAGTCCGGGGCGTCGATGCCCACGACCACGTCCGGGCCCCAGGCCAGGCCGCGGCTGCGCAGCTCGCCACGCAGCTTCAGCAGCCGCGGCAGGTGGCGCAGCACCTCGGCCAGGCCCATCACCGCCAGCTCGCTGGCGTCGTACCAGGTCTCCACGCCGGCGCGGCGCATGGCGTCGCCGCCGATCCCGGCGAACCTGGCGTCCGGGTAGCGCCGGCGCAGGGCCTCGACCAGGCCGGCGCCGAGGCCGTCGCCGGAGGCTTCGCCGGCGACCAGCAGGATCCGCGGGGCCAGGCCGCCGCGGGTGCGGACTGCGGGGGCGGGCGCGGGCATGGCCATCAGCGCAGCAGGGGACGCTCGCCGCCGTCGATGAACTCAAGCAGCTGGCGCACGTCGTCGCTGGCCTGGGCCTGCACGCCGAGCTGCTCGCGGGCCTCGGCCAGCGGCAGCCCGGCCACGTACAGGGTGCGGTAGGCGCGCTTGATCGCGGCGATGCGCTCGGGCGCGAAGCCGCGGCGCTTGAGGCCCTCGCTGTTGATGCCGCGCGGGCGCCCCAGCGAGTTGCCGCCGACCATGGTGAACGGCGGCACGTCGCCGTTGACCAGCGCGCCCATGCCGAGGAAGGCGTGGGCGCCGATGCGGCAGAACTGGTGGGCACCGGCGAAGCCGCTGATGATCACCCAGTCGCCCACGGTGACGTGGCCGGCCAGGGTGGTGTTGTTGGAGAACACGCAGTTGTTGCCGACGATGCAGTCGTGGGCGACGTGGCTGTAGGCCAGCAGCCAGTTGTCGTTGCCGATGCGGGTGACGCCGCCGCCGCCGCCGGTGCCGCGGTTGACGGTGACGAACTCGCGGAACACGTTGCGGTCGCCGATCACCAGCTCGGTGCGCTCGCCGGCGAACTTCTTGTCCTGCGGTTCGCCGCCGATCGCGCAATGGCCGATGAAGCGGTTCTCGCGGCCGATCCGGGTGGGCCCGGTGAAGCTGCAGTGCGGGCCGATCTGGCAGCCGTCGCCGATTTCGACCTCCGGGCCGATCACGGTGTAGGCGCCGACGCTGACGCCCTCGCCCAGGCGGGCGGAGGGATCGATCACGGCGGTGGGATGGATCCGGGCCTTGTCGTTCATGGAAGTTCCCTGGTCACTCGCGGGTGCCGGCGCACAGCACCTCGGCGCATGCGACTACCTCGCCGTCGACCTTGGCTTCGCCGTAGTACACGGCCATGTTGCGGATCACGCGCTTGACGCACACGTGCAGCTCCAGCACGTCGCCGGGCACCACCTGCTTGCTGAAGCGGGCGTTCTCGACCTTGACCATGTAGAACAGCTTGGACTGCGCGTCGCGGCCCATGGACAGCTGGGTCAGCACGCCGCCGGCCTGGGCCAGGGCCTCGATGATCAGCACGCCGGGCATGATCGGCTGGCCTGGGAAGTGGCCCTGGAAGTAGGGCTCGTTGATCGAGACGTTCTTGCGGCAGACGATGCGCTTGCCCTCGATGTCCAGCTCGTCGACCCGGTCGACCAGGAGGAACGGATAGCGGTGCGGAATCAGCGTCCGGATGGTGGTGACGTCGATGGGCAACTGCACGGTTTCGTTCATTCGGGGCTTCTCTGGGAGGAGGCGATGACGCGGCGCGCCAGCGCGTCCAGTTGCTTGAACCGGGCGGCGTTCTTCCGCCAGGTGCGGTTGTCGGTTAGCGGGGTGCCGGAGGAGTACTCGCCCGGCTCGCGAATGGAATGGGTGACCAGCGACATGGCCGTGACCAGCACCTTGTCGGCCACCTCGAGGTGGCCGAGGATGCCGGCGCCGCCGCCGACCAGGCAATAGCGGCCGATCTTCGCGCTGCCGGCCGCGGCCGAGCAGCCGGCCATGGCGGTGTGCGCGCCGATGCGCACGTTGTGGCCGATCTGGACCAGGTTGTCGATGCGCACGTCCTCCTCGAGGACGGTGTCGTCCAGCGCGCCGCGGTCGATGCAGCTGTTGGCGCCGATCTCGCAGTCGTCGCCGACCACCACGCCGCCCAGCTGCGGCACGTTGACCCAGTGGCCGGCGTCCATGGCCAGGCCGAAGCCGGCCGCGCCCAGCACCGCGCCGGGGAGGATGCGCACGCGCTTGCCCAGGCGCACGCGGGTGTACAGCGTGACCCGGGCCTGCAGCTCGCAGCCTTCGCCCAGTTCGCAGTCGTCGCCGATCACGCAGCCGGGGCCGACCACGCAGCCGGCGGCGACCTTCGACCGGGCGCCGATGGAGACGAACGGGCCGATATGCGCGTCCGGCGAGACCTCGGCGGTCGGATCGACCACCGCGCTGGGATGGATGCCGGGCGCGCGCGCCGGCACCCGCTCGAACAGGGCGGAGATGCGGGCGAAGGCCACGTACGGGTCGCGCGCGATCAGCGCGGTGCCGCGTACGTCCCCGGCGTCCTCGGCGCGCACCACCACCACCGCGGCGGCGGTGGTGGCGAGCTGGCCGCGGTAGCGCGGGTTGGCGAGGAAGGCCAGCTGGCCGGGGCCGGCGCTGGCGAGGGTGGCGACGCCGCGCACGGGCGTGGCGCCGTCGCCCTGCAGCTGCAGCGAGAAGCGCTCGGCCAGGGCGGCGGCGGTGAATTCGGGATGGTCCATGGCGCGCATTCTAGCGTCCCCGGCAAGTGCCCCGGCTCCGCCCCGGGCTCAGCGCCGCGACAGCAGCACCAGCAGCGCGCCGGTGCCGCCCTGGGCCGGCGGCGCGGAATGGAAGGCCAGCACCTCGCCGCGCTGGCGCAGCAGGCGGTCGACCAGGTTCTTCAGCACCGGCACGCCGCCGGCGCCGCCCTTGCCGTGGACGATGCGCACGCAGCCGAAGCCGGCGTCCAGCGATTCGGCCAGGAAGCGCGCCACCAGCATCTCCGCCTCCAGCGCGCTGGCGCCGTGCAGGTCCAGTTCGTCCTGGGCGGCGAACTGGCCGCGGCGCAGGCGTTGCCAGTCGCGCGCGTTGACCCGCTCGCGGCGGAACGCGCTGGCATCGCCGCGCAACAGCACCGCATCCGGCGACCCGGCGAGCAGTCCGGCCATGCCGCGCGCGTCGCCGCCGTCGTCCTCGCGGCGCACGGCCGGACGCGGCCGCGGCCGTTCCGGCGGCGGCGCGGCGTCGGTCCGCAGCGGGTCCACCTTGCCGACCGCGGCGCGGAACAGGGCGGCATCGTCTTCATCCTCGTGCATTGGCGAAGGGTAGCGCAGCCGCACTGCGAACCGCTGCCGGGCGACGGGCGCGACGCTTCCGGTATCATCGGGTCGTTTTCGAGGAAGCCCATGCGCGTACTGGTTAGCAACGACGATGGCGTCGATGCCCCCGGCATCCACGCCCTGGCCCAGGGGCTGCGCGACGCGGGGCACGAGGTCTATGTGGTGGCGCCCGACCGCGACCGGTCCGGCGCGAGCAATTCGCTCACCCTGGACCTGCCGATCCGGGTCAAGCGGCTCGACCACTACACCTGCTCGGTGGCCGGTACGCCGACCGACTGCGTGCACCTGGCCCTGACCGGCATGTTCGAGTTCGAGCCGGACATCGTGGTCTCCGGGATCAACAACACCGCCAACCTGGGCGACGACGTCATCTATTCCGGCACCGTGTCGGCGGCGATGGAAGGCCGCTTCCTCGGCCTGCCGGCGGTGGCGGTGTCGCTGGACACGCGCAACCACGAGGCGAAGCACTACGAGACCGCGGCGCGCGCGGCGGTGGAGATCGTGGCGCGGCTGAAGGCCGACCCGCTGCCGGCCGACACCATCCTCAACGTCAACGTGCCGGACCTGGCCTGGGACGCGCTGCGCGGCTTCGAGGTCACCCGCCTGGGCAACCGCCACCGCGCCGAGGCCTGCGTGGCCCAGCCCGATCCGCGCGGCCGCACCGTGTACTGGATCGGCCCGGCCGGCCCGGAACAGGACGCCGGCCCCGGCACCGACTTCCACGCCGTGCGCACCGGGCACATCTCGATCACCCCGATCCACGTCGACCTGACCCGCTACCAGGCGCTGGAGAAGGTCGCCGGCTGGGTCGGCGGCCTGACCGCGGCGCTGGCAGGCAACGACCCGGAGGCCTCGGCGTGACCCCGCGCCTGCGCCTGCAGCCGGAGGCCGTCGGGGTCGGCATGACCTCCCAGCGCGTGCGCGACCGCCTGGTCCAGCGCCTGCGCGAGGGCGGCGTCAACGGCGGCATCACCGACGAGAACGTGCTCAACGCGGTGCGCGTGGTGCCGCGCCACCTGTTCGTGGACGAGGCCCTGGCCAGCCGCGCCTACGAGGACACCGCGCTGCCGATCGGCCACGGCCAGACCATCTCCCAGCCCTGGGTGGTGGCGCGCATGACCGAGGCGATCCTGGCGGCGCAGCCGAAGAGGGTGCTGGAGATCGGTACCGGTTCCGGCTACCAGGCGGCGATCCTGGCCGCGCTGGGGCTGGAGGTGTACACGGTCGAGCGCATCGGCGAACTGCTGCGGCAGGCGCGCCGGCGCTTCCGCGCCCTGGGCCTGAACGTGCGCAGCAAGCACGATGACGGCCGGGTGGGCTGGGCCGAGCACGGCCCGTACGATGCGATCCTGGTCACCGCTGCCGCCCCGGCCCTGGTCGAGGCGCTGCTGGACCAGCTGGCGGTAGGCGGCGTCCTGGTGGCGCCGGTGGGTGGCGCCTCGGCGCAGTCGCTGCTGCGGCTGGCCAAGCGGCCGGATGGATCGATCGAAGAACAGACGCTGGCGCCGGTGGTGTTCGTGCCGCTGCTGGCAGGAACCCTGGACTGAGCGCATGCAGGTATTCGGCCCCCTCTACGACCGCGCCCTGAGCTGGGCCGCCCATCCCCGCGCCCCGACCTATCTGACCGTCCTCAGCTTCATCGAGGCCATCTTCTTCCCGGTGATGCCGGAGGTGATGCTGGCGCCGATGTGCGTGGCCCAGCCGAAGCGGGGCTGGCGGTTCGCCAGCCTGAGCCTGGCCGGCTCGATGGCCGGCGCCATGGTCGGCTACGCCCTGGGCCACTTCGCCTTCGAGGCGGTCAAGCCGCTGCTGGAATGGATGGGCATGCTCTCGAAGATCGAGGAGGGCATCGCCACGATCCAGGCGAAGATGGTGGAGTCGCCCTGGGCGGTGTTCTGGTTCCTGGTGCTGGGCGGGTTCATGCCGATCCCGATGAAGGTCTTCACGTGGGCCTCGGGTATCGTCGGGGTGCCGTTGCTGCCGTATTTCCTGAGCATGCTGGTCGGGCGCGGCAAGCGCGTGTACCTGCTGGCGGCGGCGATCCGCTTCGGCGGCGCGCGCGCGGCCGAGGCGCTGCGGCGCTGGATCGAGCCGCTGGGGTGGGTCGCGACCGCGCTGGTCGCCGCCGCGGTGGCCGTGCTTGTGTGGAGGGCGAAGTTCGCATGAAACCCGAGGGTCTGACCCCGTTCGCGCGCCTGCTGGCCGCGCTGGTGCTGCTGGCCATGCTGGCCGCCTGCGCCAAGAGCACCGTGGTGCGCACGCCCCAGTCCGGAGGCACGAGCGCCGGGCAGGCCGCGGCCTCCTCGAAGGGCCAGCCCGGCAAGTCCGTGGTGGTCCAGCGCGGGGACACGCTTTATTCCATCGCCCGCCGCCACAACACCACGGTGGCGGACATGGCGCGCTGGAACAACCTGGCCCCGCCGTACACCATCTACCCAGGCCAGCGCCTGGCCCTGGGCGCCGGCAGCGGCAGCAGCAAGCCTGCCGCCTCCGGCACCACCGCCAGCAGCGGCGGGACGCGGACGCAGGCCCAGGCCCCGGCCGCCTCCACCGGCACCTCCGGCGCGCAGCGGCCGGCCGCGGCCCCGGTGGCCAGTGGCATCCGCTGGCAGTGGCCGGCGCAGGGCGTGGTCATCGCCACCTTCGTCGAGGGCAATGCCACCCGCCAGGGCATCGACATCGCCGGCAGCAGCGGCCAGGCGGTCAATGCCGCCGCCGACGGCGTGGTGGTGTATTCCGGCGCCGGCCTGGTCGGCTATGGCGAGCTGATCATCGTCAAGCACAACGAGCAGTGGCTGTCGGCCTACGGCCACAACCGCAAGCGCCTGGTGGCCGAAGGCCAGGCGGTGAAGGCCGGGCAGCAGATCGCGGAAATGGGCCGTACCGGCACCGACCGGGACAAGCTGCATTTCGAGATCCGCTACAACGGCAAGCCGGTCGATCCGCAGCTGTACCTGCCGAAGAGGTAACCGGCGCAGCTGGCACGCAGGGGCGGATCCCC
>NZ_KI783312.1:0-73224 GCF_000510725.1 Pseudoxanthomonas sp. J31 | reverse complement strand
GCGCAGCTGGCACGCAGGGGCGGATCCCCGGCCCGGCAGGCTCCGTCGTCCCGGCGAAAGCCGGGACCCAGTGGCTTCAGGGGGGCGCAGGACGAGGCTTGGGTGGGCTGAAAGCCAGGCGCACTGCGTCCCGGATCCAGCCTCGTGTGATCCGTCGCGGGCCGTTCGTGCCCGCCAGCCGCGTGCGCCCGGTTCAGCCCAGCAGCATGGCCACCACCACGCGGCGGCCCTCGCCGGCCAGCACGTTGTAGGTGCGGGCGGCGGCGGCGTTGTCCATGGCCTCGATGCCGATGCCGCGGGTCAGGCAGGCGGCCAGGGCCGCGGCCGGGGGAAAGACCTGGCGTGCGCCCGTGCCCAGCACCACCAGTTCCGGCTCCAGGGCCAGCAGGGGCGCGAGGTGGGCCGGCTCCAGGGCGGCGGCCGAGGCCGGGGCGTCCCAGTCCTCCAGCAGGCGGTCCGGGGCGATGGCGAAGCTGCGGGTCAGCACCTGGTCGTTCACGCGGGCGCTGGTGGCGTCGGCCCCGCGCAGGACGAACCCGTAATCCGGGCGTTCGTGGCTCAGCTGCATGGACGGCTCCTGGCGCCGCTTACGCGCGCGGCAGCACGATCGCGGGCGCTTCCTTCGACGGGCGGTACAGCGTGACGGTATGCCCGATGCGCTGCACCAGGGCGGCCCCGGTCTGGCCGGCCAGCTCGGCGATCATCGCGTCGCGGGCCTCGCGGTCCTCGGCGCCGACCTTCACCTTGACCAGCTCGTGCCGCTCCAGGACCTGGTCCAGCTCGGCCACCAGGGCCGGGGTGATGCCCTTGCCGCCCACCTGCATCAGGGCCTTGAGGCTGTGGGCCTGGCCACGGAGGAAACGGGTCTGGGCAGGGGTAAGGGCAACGGACATGCGGATGCGGAGGGGCTTGCGGGCGGATCAGGGTATCATGGCGACCCGTCACGCCGCGGGCAGCGCGCCCGGCTTCCCATCGCATGTCACGCAGCTCCCGCAGCAAGAGCAGCCACCGCTGGCTCCGCGAGCACTTCTCCGATCCCTACGTGAAGAAGGCCCAGGCCGAGGGCCTGCGTTCGCGCGCCGCCTACAAGCTCGAGGAGCTGCTGGAGCGCGACCGCCTGCTGCGGCCGGGCATGGTCGTGGTCGACCTCGGCGCCGCCCCGGGCGGCTGGTCGCAGTACGTGCGCCAGGCCCTGGGCGACAGCGGCCGGGTCGTGGCCCTGGACATCCTGGAGATGCCGCCCCTGGCCGGGGTCGAGTTCCTTCATGGGGATTTCAGGGAGGATGCCGTCTTATCCCAGCTGGAGACGCTGCTGGACGGCCAGCCCGTGGATCTTGTCCTTTCGGACATGGCCCCCAATATGAGTGGCGTGGACGCGGTCGACCAGCCGCGGGCCATGTACCTGGCCGAGCTGGCGCTGGACTTCGCCGACAACCACCTGCGCCCCGGCGGCGCCTTCCTGATCAAGCTGTTCCAGGGGGTGGGATTCGACGACTACGTGCGCCAGCTGCGGCGCCGCTACGCCAAGGTGGCGATCCGCAAGCCGGCGGCCTCGCGCAAGCGTTCGCCGGAAGTCTATGCCCTCGGCCAGGGCAAGCTGGCACAGATGAAGTAAGCTGGCCCGGACGCCGGCGGCAATTTTTCAGGACATGCAGGAAAGAACGGGACACCGGAGCCGATGAGGATGAACGACTTGACCAAGAATCTGCTGCTTTGGGTGGTCGTCGCCGTCGTGCTGATGGTGGTCTTCCAGAGCCTTTCGCCGCGCGGCGGCGGCACCGTGGCCGCGGGCGAGACCCCCAGCTACACCCGCTTCCTGCAGGACGTGGACGCCGGCCGCATCCGCTCGGTGGTGTTCACCGACGAGAGCACCTTCACCGCCAACGCCATCCGCTACCGCCGCACCGACGGCACCGAGGGCCAGGTGGTCGGGCCGATGGACGGCAAGCTGATCGACCAGCTGGTCAGCAAGAACGTGGACATCGTGCGCGAGAAGCCGTCCACCGGACCGGGCTTCTGGGGCATCGTGCTGAACTTCCTGCCGGTGCTGCTGCTGATCGGCTTCTGGATCTTCATGATGCGGCAGATGCAGGGCGGCGGAGGCGGCGCCAAGGGCGCCATGTCCTTCGGCAAGTCGCGCGCCAAGCTGCAGGGCGAGGACCAGGTCAAGGTCACCTTCGCCGACGTGGCCGGCTGCGACGAGGCCAAGGAGGAGGTCGCCGAGCTGGTCGAGTTCCTGCGCGACCCGTCCAAGTTCCAGCGCCTGGGCGGCAAGATCCCGCGCGGCGTGCTGATGGTCGGCCCGCCGGGCACCGGCAAGACCCTGCTGGCCAAGGCCATCGCCGGCGAGGCGCGGGTGCCGTTCTTCTCGATCTCCGGCTCGGACTTCGTGGAGATGTTCGTGGGCGTGGGCGCCAGCCGCGTGCGCGACATGTTCGAGCAGGCCAAGAAGCACGCCCCCTGCATCATCTTCATCGACGAGATCGACGCGGTCGGCCGCCACCGCGGCGCCGGCCTGGGCGGCGGCCACGACGAGCGCGAGCAGACCCTCAACCAGCTGCTGGTGGAGATGGACGGCTTCGAGGGCGGCGAGGGCGTGATCGTGATCGCCGCGACCAACCGCCCCGACGTGCTCGACCCGGCGCTGCTGCGCCCGGGCCGCTTCGACCGCCAGGTGGTGGTCGGCCTGCCGGACGTGAAGGGCCGCGAGCAGATCCTCAAGGTGCACATGCGCAAGCTGCCGCTGGCCGACGACGTCGAGCCGCTGGTGATCGCGCGCGGCACCCCGGGCTTCTCCGGCGCCGACCTGGCCAACCTGTGCAACGAGGCGGCCCTGTTCGCCGCGCGCGAGAACGCGAAGGAAGTGCGCATGGACCACTTCGACCGCGCGCGCGACAAGATCCTGATGGGCGCCGAGCGCCGCTCGATGGCCATGAGCGAGGAAGAGAAGCGCCTGACCGCGTACCACGAGGCCGGCCACGCCATCGTCGGCCGCCTGGTGCCCGAACACGACCCGGTCTACAAGGTCACCATCATCCCGCGCGGCCGCGCCCTGGGCGTGACCATGTACCTGCCCGAGGGCGACCGCTACTCGATGAACCGCGTGGCGATCGAGTCGCAGCTGTGCTCGCTGTACGGCGGGCGCGTGGCCGAGGAGCTGATCTTCGGCGAGGACAAGGTCACCACCGGCGCCTCCAACGACATCGAGCGCGCGACCAAGATGGCGCGCAACATGGTCACCAAGTGGGGCCTGAGCGACGAGATGGGCCCGATCGCCTACGGCGAGGAGGAGGACGAGGTGTTCCTCGGCCGCTCGGTGACCCAGCACAAGAACGTGTCCGACGAGACCGCGCGCAAGATCGACGAGGTCGTGCGCTCGATCCTGGACAAGGCCTACGCGCGGACCAGGAAGATCCTCAGCGAGAACATCGACAAGCTGCACGCGATGTCGCAGGCCCTGCTGCAGTACGAGACCATCGACGGCCCGCAGATCGACGCGATCATGGAAGGCCGCGAGCCGCCGCCGCCGGCCGGTTGGAGCCGCTCGGGCAAGGATGGCGGCGACAAGGGCGGCGATCCGCGTCCGCTGCCGCCGGTCGGCGGCCCGGCGACCCAGACCTGAGGCATGGCCGGGATTCCGCCCGAGCCGCGTCGCGACCCGGCCGGGGCGGAAAAGCCCCGGCCGAGCTATTACGTCCGCAACCCGTGGCGCAACGTCGGCGCCGGCGCCTTCGCCGGGGCCTCGACCGTGCTCTCCGTGACCACCCTGTTCTACGCGCTGGGCCGGCTGCCACTGGTGCTGGTCGGCGCCAGCCTGGTGGTCGCGGCATTGGCCTTCGGCTTCGGCCTGTACGCGCGGCGCCGCGCCGCCCGGGTCGACGCCGCGATCTTCGGCGACGACCGCTAGGCGGCGCGCCGCACCAGGGGACATCGCCATGTTCGACACATCGCCCCGGCTGGACTGCGCCGGACGCATCCTGTCCCTCGACCGTACCCGGGTCATGGGCATCGTCAACGTCACCCCGGACTCGTTCTCCGACGGCGGCGCGCATGCCGACGCCGGGGCCGCCATCGCCCACGGCCTGAAGCTGGTGGAAGAGGGGGCGGACCTGCTGGACGTGGGCGGCGAGTCCACCCGTCCGGGTTCGGAAGGCGTCTCCGTCGAGGAGGAGCTGCGCCGGGTGATCCCGGTGGTCGAGGGCCTGGCGGCGCGCACGGCAGTGCCGATCAGCATCGATACCTCCAAGCCGGAGGTGATGCGCGCGGCGGTGGCCGCCGGCGCCGGCATGATCAACGACATCTGCGCGCTGGAGCGCGAGGGCGCGCTGGACGCGGCCGCGGCGCTGGGCGTTCCGGTGGTGCTGATGCACATGCGCGGCGAGCCGCGCTCGATGCAGGAAGCGCCGCATTACGACGACGTGGTCGCCGAGGTCCACCGCTACCTGGCCGACCGCATCTTCGCCGCCGAGCTGGCCGGCATCGCGCGCGCGCGCCTGGTGGTCGACCCGGGCTTCGGCTTCGGCAAGGACGACGGCCACAACCTGGCCCTGCTGGCGCAGCTGGAACGCTTCACCAGCCTGGGCGTGCCGGTGCTGGCGGGCATCTCGCGCAAGCGCACCATCGGCGCGCTGACCGGGCGCCAGGTCCCGGCCGAGCGCGTGGCCGGCTCGGTCGCCGCGCACCTGGTCGCGGCCCAGCGCGGCGCGCGCATCGTGCGCGTGCACGACGTGGCCGCCACGGTCGACGCGCTGAAGGTGTGGGAGGCGGTGGCCGCGGTGCCGGCCCCGCGCAAGGATCCGGCGCCGGCGGGGATCCGCTGGCCGGACGAGGACTGACCCGGGCGATGCCTGCCGACACCCGGCCCCTGGCGATCGCGGTGATGGGCCCGACCGCCTCGGGCAAGACCGCGTTCGCGGTCGAGCTGGCGCGGCGCCTGGACGGGGAGATCGTCAGCGTCGACTCGGCCCTGGTCTATCGCGGCCTGGACATCGGCGCGGCCAAGCCGGACGCGGCCGAGCGCGCCGGCGTGCCGCACCACCTGATCGACGTGCGCGAGCCGTGGCAGCCGTATTCGGCGGCCGAGTTCGCCGAGGACGCGCGCGCCGCGGTGCTCGGCATCGCCGCGCGCGGGCGCCTGCCGGTGCTGGCCGGCGGCACCGGCCTGTACTTCCAGGCCCTGCTGCGCGGACTGGCGGCGATGCCGCCGGCCGACCCGCAGGTGCGCGCCGCGATCGCGGCCGAGGCCGAGGCGCGTGGCTGGCCGGCGCTGCATGCCGAACTGGCCGCGGTCGACCCGCATGCCGGCGCGCGCATCCGTCCCGGCGACGCCCAGCGCATCCAGCGCGCGCTGGAGGTGTACCGGGTCAGCGGCCGGCCGATCAGCGCCTGGCAGCGCGACCCGCCGCCGCCGCGGCTGCCGTTGAAGGTGCTGAAGCTGGTGCTGGCCCCGGACAGCCGTGCCGAACTGCACGCGCGCATCGCCGCACGCTTCGATGCGATGCTGGCCGCCGGGTTCCTCGACGAGGTGCGGCGCCTGCGCGCGCTGCCGCGGCTGCGCGACCACCCGGCGCCGCTGGACCTGCCGGCGCTGCGCGCCGTGGGCTACCGCCAGGCCTGGGAATTCCTGGACGGGCAGGGCGATGCCGCCGGCTTCCGCGACCGCGCGATCTTCGCCACCCGGCAGCTGGCCAAGCGCCAGCTGACCTGGCTGCGCGGCGAGCTGGACACGCTCTGGTTCGACCCCCGCCAGGACCCGTCACGCCTGCGCGCGACGGTGGCGCGGTTCACCGGCCGCGACTGGCCGGACGCCGGCACCCCGCTTGTGTAACATGCCCCCTGGACCCGGGGAGGTCCACGGAACCACCACCCACAACAACAAAAAGGAATAAGGGGAGCCAGATGTCCAAGGGGCAGTCACTGCAGGACCCGTTCCTGAACGCCTTGCGCCGCGAGCGCGTTCCGGTCTCGGTCTACCTGGTCAACGGGATCAAGCTGCAGGGTACGATCGAATCCTTCGACCAGTTCGTGGTGCTGTTGCGCAGCACCGTGAGCCAGATGGTCTACAAGCACGCCATTTCCACCGTGGTTCCGTCGCGCAACGTCCGGGTTGGCCCCGGCGGCGGATACGTGCAGCAGCCGGCCGAGGGTGGAGAGGACGGCGACGAGGGCGCATGAGCGCCCGGGAGCATTGATTGTTCGAACGATCCCGCAAGGGTGAACACGCGCTGCTGATCCAGCCCCACGCGGGCGGGGCGGCGCCCGAGGACGTGCTGGAGGAGTTCGCCGACCTCGCCCGCTCGGCCGGCGCGAGCATCGCGGCCACGCTGACCGCGCGCATCGACCGGCCCAACCCGGCGACCCTGATCGGCAGCGGCAAGCTCGAGGAGGTCAAGGCCGCGGCCGAGGCCACCGGCGCCGACCTGATCCTGGTCAACCACCAGCTGACCCCGGTGCAGGAGCGCAACCTCGAGCGCGCCCTGCAGCGCCGGGTGGTGGACCGCACCGGCCTGATCCTGGACATCTTCGCCCAGCGCGCGCGCAGCCACGAGGGCAAGCTGCAGGTCGAGCTGGCCCAGCTCAAGCACATGGCCACCCGCCTGGTGCGCGGCTGGACCCACCTGGAGCGCCAGCGCGGCGGCTCGATCGGCCTGCGCGGCCCCGGCGAAACCCAGCTGGAAACCGACCGCCGCCTGCTGCAGAAGCGCCTGGAGCAGTTGCAGAAGCGGCTGGACAAGGTCGAGGTGCAGCACGCGCAGATGCGCCGCGCCCGCGTGCGCAGCGAACTGCCGCGGGTGGCCCTGGTCGGCTACACCAACGCCGGCAAGTCGACCCTGTTCAACACCCTGACCGGCGCCGGCGCCTACGCCGCCGACCAGCTGTTCGCGACCCTGGACCCGACCGTGCGCCGCATCTCCCTGCCCGGCGGCAGCGTCGTGCTGGCCGACACCGTCGGCTTCGTCCGCGACCTGCCGCACGAACTGGTGGCCGCGTTCCGCTCGACCCTGTCGGAGGCACGCGAGGCCGACCTGCTGCTGCACGTGGTCGACGCCGCCGACCCGCACCGCGAGGAGCGCATCGCCCAGGTCGACGCGGTCCTGGCCGAGGTCGGCGCCGGCGAGCTGCCGCAGCTGCTGGTGTTCAACAAGATCGACCGGATCGAAGGCGCGCAGCCGCGCCACGACCACGCCTCCTCCGCCGCCGACGAACCCGGGCACCGCGAGCGGGTGTGGATCTCCGCGCGCGACGGCCTGGGCCTGGACCTGCTGCAGGACGCCCTGGCCCGGCGCCTGGACCTGCAGCGCGCCGCCGGCGAATTGCGCCTGCCGCCGTCCGCCGGGCGCCTGCGTTCACACCTGCACGCGCTGGGCGCGGTCCGCGGCGAGCACGCCGACGAGCACGGCTGGCTGCTGCAGGTGGACCTGCCGCGCGGCGAGGCCGAGCGCCTGGCCGCGCGCGCCGACGGCGCGCCGCTGCGCGCGCTGCTGCCGGAGCCGGCGCGCGAGGAATGGGAGACGGACGGGCGCTGAGCGCCCGGCGGCGCCCGGCCCGTCCGGACGGGCGTCCGCCTGCGACTTGCTAGAATCGGACGGCGACCTGCCTGGCGGTCCCCCACCGCCACAGGGCCCCTCATCTCGGAGCGTTCATGGTCTGGAATACACCCGGCAAGGGTGGGGACTCCCCCGACAACAACCGCCGCAACCCCTGGCCCCCGCGCCGCCCCTCCGGTGGCGGCAACGGCCTGGGTGGCGGCTTCGACCGGCTGCGCGACCTGTTCGGAGGCGCCGGCGGTGGCATCGGCCGCTGGATCCTGCTGGCCGTGGCCCTGCTGGTGGTGCTGACCAGCTTCCAGCTGGTGGGCGAGCAGCAGCGCGGCGTGGTCCTGCGCTTCGGCCAGTTCGCGCGGGTCATGCAGCCCGGCCCGAACCTCAAGTGGCCGTGGCCGATCGAGCGCGTGGTCAAGGTCAACGCGACCCAGATCAAGACCTTCAGCAACACCGTGCCGGTGCTGACCCGCGACGAGAACATCGTCAACGTGGCCATGAACGTGCAGTACCGGGTCGGCGACCCGCGCCTGTACCTGTTCGGCTCGCGCGACGCCGACCGGGTGCTGGAGCAGGTGGCGCAGAGCGTGGTCCGCGAGCAGGTCGGCCGCGCCACCCTGGACACCGTGCTCGGCGCCCGCGGCCCGCTGTCGGTGAGCGCCGCCGAGCAGCTGCAGGCCTCGCTGGACGCCTACCGCACCGGTCTGGTGGTGACCGAACTCAACCTGCAGGACGCGCGTCCGCCGGAGGAGGTCAAGCCGGCGTTCGACGAGGTCAACAGCGCCCAGCAGATCAAGGACCAGCTGATCAACGAGGCGCGTGCCTACGCCGCGCGCGTGGTGCCCGAGGCGCGCGGCGAGGCGGCCCGCCGCCGCACCGTGGCCGAGGGCTACAAGGCGGCCAAGATCGCCCAGGCCGAGGGCGACGTGGCCCGCTTCTCGCTGCTGCGCGAGGAGTACCGCAGCGCGCCGGAGGTGACCCGCAAGCGCCTGTGGCTGGAGACCGTGCAGGACGTGCTGTCGCGCAACCGCAAGGTGGTCGGCGGCGACAGCCGCCAGCTGATCTACGTGCCGATGCCGGGGGCCAACGCCGCCAGCCAGCCGCAGGCGGGCACCGCCGCGCCGGCGCCGGCCGGCGAGGCCTTGCTGCCGGTGATCGAAAGCAGTCCCGACAACCTGCGCGACGGGACCCGTGACGGGACCCGCACCGGGCGCGGGGAGGTGAGCCGATGAAATATCCCCTGTGGATCGCGCTGGCGGTGGCCGGCCTGCTGGGCCTGATGGGCTCGGTGTTCGTGGTGCGCGAGGACCAGGTCGGCCTGGTCCTGAACCTGGGCCGGGTGGCCCGTACCGACATCGGCCCGGGCCTGCACTTCAAGGTGCCGCTGGTCGAGACCGCGCGCGTGTTCGACCGCCGCTTCAGCCTGATCGACTTCTCCCCGGAGCGCTACCTGACCTCCGAGCGCAAGGACGTCAGCGTCGACTTCGTGGCCATTGGCTACATCGACGACGTGCGCGCGTTCTACCGCGCCACCGGCGGCGACGAGAGCGCCGCCGCCGACCGCCTGGCGCCGATCATCAAGGACTCGCTGCGCAACGAGATCAACGCCCGTACCCTGACCCAGCTGGTGTCCGGCGACCGCAGCGAGGTCATCCAGCGCCAGCTGGAGGGCATCAACCGCGGCGCCCTGACCCTGGGCATGCGCATCGTCGACATCCGCCTCAAGCAGATCGACCTGCCCACCGATTCGGACGTGATCAAGCAGGTCTACGACCGCATGCGCGCCGAGCGCAAGCAGGTGGCCAGCGCGCTGCGCGCCGAGGGCGAGGAGCAGGCGCGCACCGTGCGCGCGCAGGCCGACCGCGACCAGGCGGTGATCGTGGCCGAGGCCGAGCGCGACGCGCAGCGCCTGCGCGGCGAGGGCGATGCCGAGGCGGCGCGCCTGTACGCGCAGGCGGCGGCGGCCGATCCGGCGTTCTACGCCTTCTACCGCAGCCTGGAGGCCTACCGCCGCGCGTTCGCCGACGGCCAGGGCGTGGTGGTGCTGGACCGCAACGACCCGTTCCTGCAGTACCTCAAGAGCGATCGTTGATGCTGGAAACGCTGGTCCCGGCGCTGTGCCTGGCCGCCGTGCTCGAAGGGCTGTTCCTGTTCGCCGCGCCGCGCGCGTGGCGGCAGGCGATGCTGCGGCTGCTGCAACGGCCGGACGACGCGCTGCGGCGCTTCGGCCTGGGCGTGCTGCTGGTGGCCGTGGCGGTGCTGTGGCTGGTACGGCAGGCCTGAGGGCCCTCGATGGTCCATGACGCGGGCGCCACGGGGCGCCCGCGTCGTTTCCGGGGATGCGCTCAGCGCCAGTCGATCTGGCCGCGCACCACGCTGGCCACCTGGCCGCCGGACCAGACCTGGCCGTCGCCGTCGACGTACATGTCCAGGCGCGCGTCGTAGCCGACCTCGCGGCCCTGGCTGACGGTATAGCGGCCGCCGCTGCCGGGCAGGGCGTCGCGCAGCGCCAGCCATGCGGCCAGGGTGGCGTTGGCCGCGCCGGACGCGGCGTCCTCGAAGATCGCCGGGCCGCCGACGAAGGCGCGCGCGGCGACCTGGTAGTCGCGCCCGGCGCAGCGAGCGAAGGCCAGCACGCCCATGCTGTCGGTGGCACGGGCCAGGCCGGCGATCGCGTCCCAGTCCGGCTGCGCGTTGCGCAGGCTGGCCTCGTCGCGGGCCTCGGCCACCCACCAGCGGCGGCCGCCGTCCATCAGCGCCGGCGGCAGTTCGCCGGGGGGCAGCCAGTCCAGCGCCTCGAGCATGCGCGAGCCGCGCGCGTCGGCCACTTCCACCAGGTGCGCGCGCGGGGTGCGGATGGCGATGCGGCGTACGCCGCCGGATTCCTCCACCCGCAACGGCAGCAGCCCGGCCACCCCCTCCTGCAGCAGCAGGCCATCCGCGTCCGGCCTGGCCAGCCCGGCCTCCAGCACCGCGTGCGCGGTACCTACGCTGGGATGGCCGGCGAACGGCACCTCGCGCTTCGGGCTGAACATGCGCAGCGCATAGCTGGCGCCGGGCTGGGTCGGCGGGAACACGAAGGTGGTTTCCGGCAGCCGCGTCCAGCGCGCGATGGCCTGCATTGCCGCGTTGTCCAGGCCGGTGGCGTCCAGCACCACCGCCAGCGGGTTGCCGGCGCCAGGCCGGTCGGCGAACACGTCCACCTGGACGAAGGGGCGCAGGGGCATCGGGGAACCTCGGGGGTGGGCAGGGCGCCCGAGATTACCAGTCCACCGTTCCGCGGATCACCGCCTGCACCGGGCCGCCGACCCAGACCTCGCCGTCGCCGTCGACCTCCAGCCGCAGGCGTGCATCGCGGCCCAGTTCGCGGCCCTGGCTGGCCAGGTAGCGGCCGCCGCGGCCGGGCAGGCGCCCGGCCCGGTGCAGGGCGGCGGCGACCAGGGCGTTGACGCTGCCGGTGGCCGGGTCCTCCGGGATGCCGACGCCGGGTGCGAAGGCGCGCACCACCAGGTCGGCCTCGCCGTCGCCCGGGGCGAACACCGCCAGCTTGCCTTTGCCCGGCAGCGCCGCGATCGCGCCCAGGTCCGGCCGCAGGCCACGCACCGCGGCGGCATCGGCCAGTTCCAGCAGCCACCAGTCCGGGCCGTTGTTCCACAGCGCCGGCGGCAGCGCGCCGCGGCGCGCGCCGAACACCGTGTCCGCCAGCAGCCAGTCCGGCGCGGCCAGGTCGCGGCGCTGCGCACGCGGGCTGCGCACCGCCGGATGCAGCGCGTCGCCGGCCTGGTCGGCACGCACCGGCAGCAGGCCGGCGGCGCATTCCTGCACCAGGCGCCCGGCGCGCGGGCGCGCCAGGCCGGCATCCACCGCGGCCCAGGCCGCGCCCACGCTGGGATGCCCGGCGAACGGCAACTCCATCACCGGGGTGAAGATGCGGACGCGGTAATCGGCCTGCGCGGTGGTCGGTGGCAGGAAGAAGATGGTCTCCGAGAGGTTGGTCCAGGCGGCGAAGGCCTGCATGCGCGCCTCGTCCAGGCCTTCGGCGTCGAGCATCACCGCCAGCGGATTGCCGGCGCCGGGGGCATGGGCGAACACGTCGAGCTGCAGGAAGCGGCGGGTCGGCATGGCAGGCGTCCTCGGTGGGGAAGAGCAGGTTAGGCGCAGCGTGCATGCCTGCGCGAGTGCGCGCGCGATGCCGCGGGCGTGGCGGGGAATTGGTTGCCGGTGTGACGCTTCCCGCAGCCTGATGGAAGCTGCAACGAAGTGCGCCGGCACGCCCGGGATGCGCGTGGATTGCGCTTAGAATCGGCGGCTCATGCCCGGTGGTCGGGTGGTCAAGCCAACTCAATGTCCGCAGCTTCGCCCGCGCAAGACGCCGCCCAAGGCGGCTGGATCGTCCTCAAGTTCGGCGGTACCTCGGTGTCCCGCCGCCATCGCTGGGACACGATCGGCAAACTGGCGAAACAGCGGGCCGAGGCCACCGGCGGCCGCGTGCTGGTGGTGGTATCGGCGCTGTCGGGGGTGACCAACGAACTGACCGCGATCGCCGACGGCAGCGAGGACGCCGCCGCGCGCGTGGCCGCGCTGGAAGCGCGCCACCGCGAATTCCTCGCCGAACTGGAGCTGGATGCCGACGTGGCGCTGGGCGAGCGCCTGGCCGTGCTGCGCGGCCTGCTCGAGGACCCGCGCGCCGCGACCCGGCCGCTGGACTGGCAGGCCGAGGTGCTGGCCCAGGGCGAACTGCTCTCGTCCACCCTGGGCGCGGCCTACCTGCGCAAGCAGGGACTGGACATCGGCTGGATGGACGCGCGCGACTGGCTGCGCGCGCTGCCGCCGCAGCCGAACCAGAGCGAGTGGGCGCAGCGGCTGTCGGTGAACTGCCACTGGGAGTCCGACGGAGACTGGCGCGCGCGTTTCGCGCGGCAGCCCACGCGCGTGCTCATCACCCAGGGCTTCATCGCCCGCCACCAGGACGGCGGCACCGCGATCCTCGGCCGCGGCGGTTCGGATACCTCGGCCGCGTACTTCGGCGCGCTGCTGGGCGCCAGCCGTGTGGAGATCTGGACCGACGTGCCCGGCATGTTCAGCGCCAACCCGCGCGAGGTCCCGGACGCGCGCCTGCTCAGCCGCCTGGGCTACGCCGAGGCGCAGGAAATCACCACCACCGGCGCCAAGGTGCTGCATCCGCGCTCGATCAAGCCATGCCGCGACTCCGGCGTGCCGATGGCGATCCTGGACACCGAGCGCCCGGAGCTGCCAGGCACGGTGATCGACCGCAGCGCCGCCACCGTGGCCGGCGTGAAGGCGATCAGCCGCCGCAACGGCGTGGTCCTGGTGTCGGTGGAGGACATCGGCATGTGGCAGCAGGTCGGCTACCTGGCCGAGGTGTTCGCGCTGTTCCGCAAGCACGGGCTGTCGGTGGACATGATCGGCACCTCGCAGACCAACGTCACCGTGTCGCTGGATCCGAGCGAGAACCTGCTGAGCCAGAACGTGCTCTCGGCGCTGGCCGAGGACCTGGGGAAGATCGGGCGGGTGAAGGTGATCGTGCCGTGCGCCGCCATCACCCTCGTCGGCCGCGGCATGCGCTCGCTGCTGCACCGGCTGTCCGAGGTGTTCTCCAGCTTCGTGCACGAGCGCGTGCACATGATCTCGCAGTCGTCCAACGACCTGAACCTGACCTTCGTGATCGACGAGGCCGACGCCGACGGCCTGCTGCCGCAGCTGCACGCAGCGCTGATCGACAGCGGCGCCATGCCGGTGCAGGAAACCGAGGTGTTCGGCCCGCGCTGGCGCGAGATCAACGGCGCGGTGCGGCCGCGCCCGCAGCCGTGGTGGAAGCTGGAGCGGCCGCGCCTGCTGCAGCTGGCCGAAGCCGGCACGCCGCGCTACGTCTACCACCTGCCGACCGTGCGCGAGCGCGCGCGGCAGCTGCAGGCGGTGGCCGCGGTGGACCGCCGCTACTACGCGATCAAGGCCAATCCGCACCCGGCGATCCTCAAGGTGCTGGCGGAGGAGGGCTTCGGCCTGGAGTGCGTGTCGCTGGCCGAGCTGCACCACGTGTTCGCCGCGGTGCCGGGGATCGAGCCGTCGCGGGTGCTGTTCACCCCCAGCTTCGCCCCGCGCGGGGAATACGAGCAGGCGCTGGCGCTGGGCGTGACCGTCACCGTCGACAACGTCGAGTTGCTGCGCAACTGGCCGGAGACCTTCCGCGGCCGCTCGCTGTGGTTGCGCATCGACCTGGGCCACGGCGACGGCCACCACCAGAAGGTCAACACCGGCGGCAAGGAGGCCAAGTTCGGCCTGTCCGCGCAGCGGGTGGACGAGTTCGTGGCCGAGGCGCGCGCGCTTGGCATCGTCATCACCGGCCTGCACGCGCACCTGGGCAGCGGGGTGGAGAACATGGGCCACTGGCGGCAGATGTGCGACGAGCTGGCCGGCTTCGCCCGCCGCATCGGCACCGTGGCGACCCTGGACATCGGCGGCGGGCTGCCGATCCCGTACGCGCCGGACGACGAACCGTTCGACCTGGAGGCCTGGGCCGCGAGCCTGGCCGAGGTGCGCGCGGTGCACCCGGCGTTCGGCCTGGTGGTCGAGCCGGGCCGCTTCCTGGTGGCCGAGGCCGGCGTGCTGCTGGCGCGCGCCACCCAGGTGGTGGAGAAGGACGGCATCGTGCGCGTGGGCCTGGACGCGGGCATGAACGCGCTGGTGCGCCCGGCGATGTACGACGCCTGGCACGACATCGTGAACCTGCAGCGGATCGATGCCCCGGCCGATGGCCAGTTCGACGTGGTCGGCCCGATCTGCGAGTCCAGCGACCTGTTCGGCAAGCGCCGCCGGCTGCCACGCGACACCGCCCCGGGCGACGTGATGCTGCTGGCCGACACCGGCGCCTACGGCCATGCCATGGCCAGCCGCTACAACCTGCGCGAGCTGCCGCCGGAGGACGTGATCGATGGGCCCGTGGCCTGACACGGGCCTGCTCCCGGGCGCCGCCGCCGTGGCCGGCGCCGCCCGTGGCCCCGGCGCGCGGCGGTCAAGGCTGCCTTCGGCCGCGCTTGGCGCTACGCTGGCGGCTTCCGTGGCGGGCCGCGGCGCGGCCGCCACCCCCGATTTCCTGCCTGGCGGCCCCGCACCGCGGCGCCCGGCGTGCTCCACCCTGGATCCTGCATGACTGCATTCGACCGCGATTCCATCCGCGTTTTCCGCTTCGTCCGCTGCGGCTTCGACCCGGCGACCGGCGTGGCCGAGCTGGCCTACGCCTTCGACGAAGGCCCGGAGCTGGTGGAAACCGTCACCATCCCCGGCGCCCCGTTCGCGCTGGACGCCACCCGCGCCGCGGCGGTGGAACAGGCCCTGCGCCTGCTGCACCTGGTCGCGGGCGTCAGCTACTACAAGGCCGCGGTGCCGCCGCAGATCCGGATCGACGGCTACCCGATCGACGAGGCCACCGCCGCGCTGATGGAGCAGGTGTACCTCAACGGCCTGGGCGAGTTCGCCTACCGCAACGGCCTGGACCTGCGCGGGCGCATCCGCTTCCCGCGTGACGGCGCCGCAACCGGGCAGGCACCGGCCGCCGGGCTGCCGGAACGTGCGCTGGTGGCCATCGGCGGTGGCAAGGACTCGCTGGTCAGCATCGAGGCGCTGCGCGCCGCCGGGGTGGAGCAGACCGTGGCCTGGATCGGCGGCTCGCAGCTGATCCGCACCTGCGCCGAGCGCACCGGCCTGCCGGTCCTCAACATCGGCCGCGCGCTGGCGCCGGCGCTGTTCGAGATCAACCGCCAGGGCGCGTACAACGGCCATATCCCCGTGACCGCGGTGAACTCGGCGATCCTGGTGCTGGCCGCGCTGCTGACCGGCCACGGCCAGGTGGTGTTCTCCAACGAGCGCTCGGCCAGCTACGGCAGCCTGATCCCCGGCACTGGCGAAGTGAACCACCAGTGGTCCAAGGGCTGGGCCTTCGAGCAGGCCTTCGGTGAGCACGTCGAGCGCGTGGTTGCGGCCGACCTGCACTACTACTCGCTGCTGCGCCCGCTGTCGGAGCTGGCGGTGGCGCGGCAGTTCGCGCGCAGCGACCGCTACGACGCGCATTTCTCCAGCTGCAACCGCAACTTCCACATCCTCGGCGAAAAGCCGGCGCAGCGCTGGTGCGGGCTGTGCCCGAAGTGCCACTTCGTGTTCCTGGCGCTGGCACCGTTCATGCCCAAGCCCCGGCTGGTGAGGATCTTCGGGCGCAACCTGCTGGACGATCCGGGCCAGGCCGCCGGCTACGACGCGCTGCTGGAGTTCCAGGACCACAAGCCGTTCGAGTGCGTGGGCGAGGGCAGGGAATCGCGCGCGGCGATGGAGCAACTGGCCGGCCGTGCCGAATGGCGCGAGGACGCGCTGGTGGCGCGCTACGCGCGCGAGATCCGGCCGCAGCTGGATCCGGCGGAACTGGCGATCGAACCGCTGCTGCAGGCCGGTGGCGAGCACCGCGTGCCGGCCGCGCTGTGGGAGCGGGTGAGTGCGCATTTCGCAGCTTGAGGGACGGCGCGTCGCGTTGTGGGGCTGGGGGCGCGAAGGCCGCGCCGCCTGGAAGGCGGTCCGCACGCGGCTGCCGCAGCTGCCGCTGGCGCTGTTCTGCAACGAGGCCGAGGCGGCCACCGTCGCCGGCCTGGGCGATCCGCTGCTGCAGCCGCGCACCCAGGTCGATGCCGATGCGCTGGCCGCGTTCGACATCGTGGTGAAGTCGCCGGGCATCAGCCCGTACAAGCCCGAGGCCCTGGCCGCCGCCGCGCGCGGCACGTGCTTCATTGGCGGGACCACGCTGTGGTTCGGCGAGCATGCCGATGCACGCACCGTGTGCGTGACCGGCACCAAGGGCAAGAGCACCACCACCTCGCTGCTGGCCCACCTGCTGCGCGCCGGCGGCCACAGCACCGCCCTGGCCGGCAACATCGGCCTGCCATTGCTCGAAGTACTGGATCCGCAACCGGCGCCGGAGTTCTGGGCGATCGAACTGTCCAGCTATCAGACCGGCGACGTCGCCCGCAGTGGTGCGCATCCGGAGGTGGCGGTGGTGCTCAACCTGTTCCCCGAGCACCTGGACTGGCACGGCAGCGAAGACCGCTACATCGAGGACAAGCTGCGCCTGGTCACCGGAGCGCGGCCGCGCATCGCGGTGCTCAACGCCGCCGATCCGCGCCTGGCGCGACTGCAGCTTCCGGACAGCCGCATCGTGTGGTTCAACCGCGAGGACGGCTGGCACCTGCGCGACGACGCCCTGTACCGCGGCGACGCCTTCGTGTTCGACACCGCGGCCGTGCCGCTGCCCGGGCGCCACAACCGCGGCAACCTGTGCGCGGTGCTGGCGGCGATCGAGGCGCTGGGCGTGGACGCCGCGCCGCTGGCGCCGGCGGCGATGGACTTCCGCCCGCTGCCGCACCGCCTGCAGTGGCTGGGCGAGCGCGACGGCATCGGCTACGTCAACGATTCGATCAGCACCACCCCGCACGCCAGCCTGGCGGCGCTGGACTGCCATCGCGGCTCGCCGGTGGCGATCCTGCTGGGCGGCCACGACCGCGGCCTGGACTGGCACGGCTTCGCCGAGCGCCTGCGTGCGCAGCCGCCACGGGCGGTGGTCACCATGGGCGCCAATGGCCCGCGCATCCATGACTTGCTGGCACCGCTGGCCGCCGAGGGCCTGTTCGCGCTGGAAGCGGCCGACGACCTGGCCGACGCGGTGGCCCGCGCGCAGCGGCTGCTGGCCGGCCGCGGCCTGGTCCTGCTGTCGCCGGGCGCGCCGAGTTTCGGCGCCTATCGCGACTACACCGAGCGAGGCCGCCACTTCGCGGCCCTGGCCGGGTTCGATCCGGACGGCATCAGCGCCATTCCCGGGCTTGGCGTGGCCTGAGCGACGTAGCCGGGGCCGCGGGGGTGCACTGCGGCAGGCCGCGGTGCGGCGCGCGGACGGGCCGCGCGCGCAGGTGCAAAGGGATGGGCCGCGCGGCGGCCCCGGGGATCAGTGGCTGCGCTCGACCGCGTAGCGGGCCAGGCCGCGCAGCGCCTGCAGGGCCTCGCTCTCCGGCAGCCCGGCAAGCGCCGCCTCGGCCTCGGCGGCGTAGTCCATCGCGCGCTTGCGGCTGTACTCCAGGCCGCCGGTGGCGCGGATCGCGGCCAGCACCTCGTCCATGGCCGAGGTGTCGCCTTCCTGCACGATCTGGCGCAGGCGCTGGCGGGTGGCCTCGCCGGAATGGGTCATGGCGTGGATCAGCGGCAGGGTGGCCTTGCCCTCGGCCAGGTCGTCGCCGAGGTTCTTGCCCAGGGTGGCGGCATCGGCGGTGTAGTCGAGCACGTCGTCGGCGATCTGGAAGGCATAGCCCAGGGCCATGCCGTAGTCGTACAGCGCCTGCTGGGTGGCGGCGTCGGCATTGGAGGCCAGCGCGCCCAGGCGGGTGCCGGCGGCGAACAGCACCGCGGTCTTGCGCTCGATCACGCGCAGGTAGGCGGCCTCGTCGGTGTCCGGGTTGCGCACGTGCAGCAGCTGCAGCACCTCGCCTTCGGCGATGCGGTTGGTGGTGTCGGCCAGCACCTGCATCACCTCCATCCGGTCCAGCTCGACCATCAGCTGGAAGCTGCGCGAGTACAGGAAGTCGCCGACCAGCACGCTGGCGGCGTTGCCCCAGATCGCGTTGGCGGTGCTGCGGCCGCGGCGCAGGTCGGATTCGTCGACCACGTCGTCGTGCAGCAGGGTGGAGGTGTGGATGAACTCGATGATCGCCGCCAGCTGGTGGTGGTCGGCGGTGGTGCCGAAGCTGCCGGCGGTGGCCTGCCCGGCCAGCACCACCAGCATCGGGCGCAGGCGCTTGCCGCCGGCCGAGACGATGTGCTCGGCGATCTGGTTGATCAGGACCACGTCCGACGCCAGGCGGGTGCGGATCAGGCTGTCGACCGCGGCCATGTCGGCGGCCGCGAGGGCCTGGATCTGGGGCAGGGAGGCGTAGGAGGGGGAGCTGAAGTGGTCTGCCATGCTGGCCGCCTGGAATACAGGCGCGGAATTATAAGCCGCCGGCAGCGGGCAGCCCCAAGCAGGGTGGGGGGGGCTGGCCACTGGCGCGCCCTTCGGACCGGTGCCTGCCTGGCGCGGGGCGCGCTGCGCGTTCGGATACCTGAACGCGCAGCGCGTGGTCCTGCCTTGGGCCGGAGCGTGGGCAGGGGCAGGCTGGCCGCGACGGAAGCGGGGCGGTCCGCCGGCCACGGGCGGGCAACGCGGGGCCGGGCGCAGGGATCGGCACGCACCTGCGGAATATCCCTACGCAAGGATCCGCTCTCCGGCGATGGCGCGGGAGGGGCGGCTATACTCTCCTACCTTCCCCGGATCCGGTCGGGTCCTGCACACGGAATCAGAACTATGGCGCGCGGCATCAACAAGGTGATCCTGGTCGGCAACCTCGGCGACGATCCCGAAACCAAGTACACGCAGTCCGGCATGGCCGTGACCACCATCCGCCTGGCCACCACCAGCGTGCGCAAGGACCGCGATGGCAACACCCAGGAGCGCACAGAGTGGCACCGGGTGAAGTTCTTCGGCAAGCTCGGCGAGATCGCCGGCGAGTACCTGCGCAAGGGCTCGCAGTGCTACGTGGAAGGCTCGATCCGCTACGACAAGTTCACCGGCCAGGACGGCCAGGAGCGCTACATCACCGAGATCATCGCCGACGAGATGCAGATGCTCGGTGGCCGTGGCGGCGGTGGCGGCGAGGGTGGCTATGCCGGCGGCGACCGGCCGCAGCGCAGCGCCCCGCCGCGCCGCGAGTACGGTGGCGGCCAGCGCAGCGCCCCGGCGCCGGCCCCGGCCGCCCCGGCGGCGGGCGGCTTCGACGACGGCTTCGCCGACGACGACATCCCGTTCTGACTGGAATACAGGCGCGGAATTAGCCGGCCCGCGCCGCCCCGGCGGCGCCGGCCCGGTCCCGGAATGTCCCGGCGCGGACGGCCCTGGCCGTCCGCGCCGCGTTTGTGCGCCTGCCGGTCCGGAAAGGGACGGCACCGGTACTGGACCTGCCGCCCCGGGGCCGATAACGTGGCGGCCTCTTTGTATGCAGGGGTAACAGAATGGCCGGCCCGGGCACGCCACAGTTGACTTTCCGCGCCGTCGTCCTCGCCATCGTGCTCGCGGTGGTGCTGTCGGCGGCCAATGCCTACCTCGGCCTGTTCGCCGGCCTGACCGTGGCCACCGCGATCCCCGCGGCGGTGGTGTCCATGGGCGTGCTGCGCCTGCTGGGCGGCGGCACCATCCTGGAGAACAACATCGTCCAGACCGGCGCCTCGGCCGGCTCGTCGATCGCCGCCGGCGTGATCTTCACCATCCCCGCCCTGGTCCTGATGGGCTACTGGCCGGACTTCGACTACTGGTGGGTACTGGGCATCGCCGGCCTCGGCGGCCTGCTGGGCGTGCTGTTCTCGGTGCCGCTGCGGCGCACGATGATCGTCGAGGAGCCGCTGCCGTTCCCCGAGGGCAAGGCCGCGGCCGAAGTGCTCAAGGCCGGCGAGAATCCCGGCCCGGGCCTGAAGATCCTCGGCATCTCCGCCGCCATCGGTGGCCTGGTCAAGCTGGCCGCCGCCAACGGCCTGCGCCTGATCCCGGACAGCTGGGCGGTGGCCGGCTACTTCGCCAACAACAAGGTGATCGGCTATCTCGGCACCGGCCTGTCGCCGGCGCTGCTGGGCGTGGGTTACATCGTCGGCCTGAACGTGGGCATCGTGGTGCTGTCCGGCGCGATCCTGTCCTGGCACATCGCCATCCCGCTGTACCACGCCTTCTTCCTCGACAGCGATCCGGCCCTGGCCAGCGCGATTGCCGGTGCACCGGCGGCTGACGCGGCCTTCGCCATCTGGTCGGCCAAGGTCCGCTTCCTGGGCGTGGGCGCGATGCTGATCGGCGGCGTGTGGACCCTGTTCTCGCTGCGCAACTCCCTGCTGGCCGGCATCAAGAGCGGCTTCGCCGCCGCGCGCAAGGGCGCGATGCACGGCGCGGTGATCGCCGAGACCGACCGCGACCTGCCGATGAAGTGGATGCTGTTGGCGCTGGTGGCCTTCGTGGTGCCGCTGTGGCTGCTGTACCACGCCATCGTCGGCTTCTGGGTGGCCAGCCTGGCCATGACCCTGATCATGATCGCGGCCGGCTTCCTGTTCGTGTCCGTGTCCGGCTACCTGGCCGGCCTGGTCGGCTCGTCCAACAACCCGGTCTCGGGCATCACCATCGCCACCATCCTGTTCGCCTCGGTGGTGCTGCTGGTGCTGCTGGGCGCCGACGGCCAGACCCAGGTCGGCGGCGCGCCGCTGGGCGCGGTCGCGGCGATCATGATCGGCGCGGTGGTGTGCTGCGCCGCGGCCGTGGGCGGCGACAACCTGCAGGACCTGAAGACCGGCTACCTGGTCGGCGCCACCCCGTGGAAGCAGCAGCTGATGCTGGGCATCGGCGCCTTCTCCTGCGCGCTGATCATGGCCCCGGTGCTGAACCTGCTGCAGGAGGCCTACGGCATCGGCTCCAAGACCCTGCCGGCGCCGCAGGCCAACCTGATGGCCTCGGTGGCCAAGGGCCTGTTCGGCGGCGAGCTGCCGTGGACCATGATCGGCATCGGCGCGGTGATCGGCGCGATCGTGATCGCGATCGACGGCTGGCTGAAGAAGACCGGCAAGCGCTTCCGCGTGCCGGTGCTGGCCGCGGCCATCGGCATCTACCTGCCGCTGGAACTGATGGTGCCGATCTTCCTCGGCGGCCTGCTGGCGCACCTGGTCGAGCGCTTCCACAAGGCCAGCCCCGACGACGAGGCGGCGCTGGACCGCGTGCACCGTCCCGGCGTGCTGTTCTCGGCCGGCCTGATCACCGGCGAGGCGCTGATGGGCATCGGCATCGCCCTGCCGATCGTGATCAGCCAGGACGCCGAGGTGCTGGCGCTGCCGGTGGACCTGGGCGCCGCCGGGCAGTGGGTGGGTCTGGTGGTGCTGGCCCTGGTCGGCTGGCTGCTGTACCGCACCGGCAAGCGCGCAGAACAGGCGGGCTGAGCCGGCAGGCTCGGCAAACCGGGCGGAAGGCCGGCATGACCTTCCGCCTTTGCGCCGGCCCGGCGGCGCTGCCTAGCATCCGGGATCGCCTTCATTCCAAGGAGTCCCCGATGTCCGCACGCACGCCCCTCGCCCTGGCCCTGGCCGGCCTGCTCGTCCTCGGCGTGGCCAACGACGCCGAGGCCGCCCGCGGCTTCGACGTCCGCGACCTGCACAAGCTGGACCGCGTCTCTTCCCCGGTGCTGTCGCCGGACGGCGCGCGCGTGGTGTTCGCCAAGCGCGAGATCGGCGAGGACCTGGGCAAGGCCAGCACCGGCCTGTGGATCCGCGACCTGCGCACCCGCGACCTGGCACCGCCCAGGCGCCTGACCCCGGAAGGCTGGAGCGTCAACTCGCCCGCGTTCTCCGCCGATGGCCAGTCGGTGTACTTCCTCAGCGCGAAGGACGGCACCCAGCAGCTGTACTCGATCCCGGTCACCGGCGGGCAGCCGCGGCAGCTGACCCGCTATCCGCTGGACATCGGCAGCTACAAGGTCTCCCCGGACGGCAAGCGCATCGCGGTGAGCATGGACGTGTTCCCCGACTGCGGCGCCAACCTCGACTGCACCGTCTCGCGCCTGGACGAGCGCGGGAAGTCGAAGACCAGCGGCGTGCTCTACGACCAGCTGTTCGTGCGCCACTGGGACACCTGGGCCGACGGCCGCCACAGCCGCCTGTTCGTGACCACGCCGGCCAACGGCGACAAGGCGCCGGCACCGGTGCTGGTGGGCGCGGCGAAGAACGACCCGGTGGGCCACGTGCCGTCGCGTCCGTTCGGCGGTTCCGACGAGTACACCTGGTCGCCGGACGGCAAGTCGCTGGTGTTCTCCATGCGCGTGGCCGACCGCCAGGAGCCGTGGTCGACCAACTTCGACCTGTACCTGTACCGCGACGGCCAGCCGCTGAAGAACCTGACCGCCTCCAACCCGGCCTGGGACACCGGCCCGGTGTTCAGCGCCGACGGCAAGACCCTGTACTACCGCGCGATGAAGCGCCCGGGCTTCGAGGCCGACCGCTTCGGCCTGATGGCGATGGACCTGGCCAGTGGCAAGGTGCGCGAGATCGCGCCGAGGTGGGACCGCAGCGCCGATGGCATCGTGCTGTCCGCCGACGGCAAGACCATCTACACCACCGCCCAGCACCTGGGCCAGCACCCGCTGTTCGCGGTGGACGTGGCCAGCGGCAAGGTCGAGCAGGTGGTGGGCGAGGGCAGCATCTCCGCCTTCGACATCGCCGGCGACACCCTGGCCTTCACCCGCAACTCCCTCAAGAGTGGCGACCAGCTGTTCACCGCCGCGCTGTCCAGCCCGGCCGCGCAGCGCGCCATCACCCCCAGCGCGGGCGAGATGCTGCCGGAGGTGGCCTTCGGCGAGTACGAGCAGTTCACCTTCGCCGGCTGGAACAACGAGACCGTGCACGGCTACGTGGTCAAGCCGTGGAACTACGAGGAAGGCAAGCGCTACCCGGTGGCGTTCCTGATCCACGGCGGCCCGCAGGGCAGCTTCGGCGACGGCTGGAGCTACCGCTGGAACCCGCAGACCTACGCCGGCCAGGGCTACGCCGTGGTGATGATCGACTTCCACGGCTCCACCGGCTACGGCCAGGCCTTCACCGATTCCATCAGCGGCGACTGGGGCGGCAAGCCGCTGGAGGACCTGCAGAAGGGCTGGGCCGCGGCGCAGCAGAAGTACCCGTTCCTGGACGGCGACCGCGCCTGCGCCCTGGGCGCCAGCTACGGCGGCTACATGATCAACTGGATCGCCGGCAACTGGTTCGAGTCCGATGGAAGCTCGCCGTGGAAGTGCCTGGTCAACCACGACGGCGTGTTCGACACCCGCGCCATGGGCTACGTGACCGAGGAGCTGTGGTTCACCGAGTGGGAGAACGGCGGCACCCCGTACGACAAGCCGGAGAACTTCGAGAAGTTCAACCCGGTCAACCACGTCGCCAAGTGGCGCGTGCCGATGCTGGTGGTGCAGGGCGAGAAGGACTACCGCGTGCCGGTGGACCAGGGCCTGTCCGCCTTCACCGCGCTGCAGCGCAAGGGGATCGAGTCGCAGCTGCTCTACTTCCCGGACGAGAACCACTGGGTGCTCAAGCCGGCCAACAGCGTGCTCTGGCACGACACCGTCAACGCCTGGCTGAAGAAGCACATCGGCCAGTGAACCAGACGGAAAGCCGGCGCGAGCCGGCTTTCCGCTTTGCGCGGCCCCGCCGCACCGCAAGCAACGGAGCTGTACATGGCGCCCGAAACCGCCGAAACGTCGACTGCCCTGATCGCCAACGACATCGTCGTGTTCGGCCTGATCGCGGCCACCCTGGGCCTGATCTTCTGGCTGGCCAGCGGGCCCACCCCGTTCTGGAAGAAGTTCTTCGCCTGGGTGCCGGCGCTGCTGCTGTGCTACTTCGTGCCGGCGATCTACAACACCGTTGGCCTGATCGACGGCAGCCAGGGCGCGGTCTACAACCCGATCGGCAGCCGCGTGCTGCTGCCGGTGGCCCTGGTCCTGCTGACCATGACCATCGACCTGAAGGGCGTGCTCAGGCTCGGTCCACGGCTGCTGTTCGTGTTCTGCGCCGCCACCTTCGGCCTGTTCCTGGGCGCGATCGTGGCCTTCCAGCTGTTCCAGTGGTTCTGGCCGGACGTGGTGGCCGGCGAGGTGTGGAAGGGCATGGCGGCGCTGGCCGGCAGCTGGATCGGCGGCGGCGCCAACATGGTGGCGATCCGCGAGGTGTACCAGGTCGACGCCACCCTGTTCGGCCAGTTCGCGGTGGTGGACGTGGCCATCGCCAACAGCTGGATGGCCGTGCTGCTGTTCCTGGCCGGGCGCGCGGCCAGCATCGACGCGCGCAGCGGCGCCGACACCTCGGCCATCGACGAGATGAAGAAGCGCCTGGAGGCCTACGAGGCGGCCAACGCGCGCATCCCGACCCTCACCGACCTGATGGTGATCCTGGGCATCGGCTTCGGCATCGTCGGCGCGGCCCACGCCGTGTCCGAGCCGGTGGCCGCCTGGTTCGGCGCGCACGTGCCCAACGCCAGCCAGTACAGCCTGGACTCGGCCTTCGTCTGGGTGGTGCTGCTGGCCACCTTCGCCGGCCTGGGGCTGAGCTTCACCCCGGTGCGGCGGCTGGAAAACGCGGGCATGGCCAAGATCGGCAGCGCGTGCCTGTACTTCCTGATCGCCAGCATCGGCATGCAGATGGACTTCACCCGCCTGGCCGAGCGGCCCGGCCTGTTGGCGCTGGGCGTGGTGTGGATGGGCGTGCACATCCTGGTGCTGTGGGGGGCGGCCAGGCTGGTCCGGGCGCCGCTGTTCTATTTCGCGATCGGCTCGCAGGGCAACATCGGCGCCGCCGCATCGGCGCCGGTGGTGGCGGCGGCCTTCCATCCGACGCTGGCCCCGGTGGGCGTGCTGCTGGGCACGGTGGGCTATGCCACCGGCACGATGATCGCGTACTGGCTGGGGCAGATCCTGCGGATGATGGCAGGGCAGTAAGCCGTCGCTCCGACGCGCGCACCGGAAAGGCGAAGCCCCGGCTTCGCCTTTCTTTTTGCGGCGTTCGTGGCCCCTCGTGCCGCGCGACAAGGGGCTCGAAGCGGTTCTTCCGTAGCCCGGGTAAGCGAAGCGCACCCGGGGATGCCCGCGACAAAGGCGGCCCCGCCCAGATTCGTCCCGCGGCTCCGGGCTGCGCGTGCTGCAAAGGCACGGGTAACATCGAAACATGCTTTGCCATCCGCTTCGCGGCTGGCGAGTCACTTTTCCTTGCCCGTGCAAAGAGGCGCTTCCCGGCGCCGAATGGCTGCCTGGAAATAACAAAGAAGAACGCCAACCCGAACCCCTCGCCGTCCGGCCGCGCCGGCCGGTGCCCTGCGCTTCCCGCAACGGCGGAGCAGGGCCCATGTCTCGCTTCGCCCGGACGTACGGCCTCCACCGCGCCGCCGTGGCGGCGATGCCAGGTTCGCTGCAACGGGCGGAATGACAGCAACAGCAACACGGCAGGGCAGGAGTGCCTGGAAAAAAAGAAGGGCGAAGCTTTCGCTTCGCCCTCCCGGGTTCACCTGCCTCCGACCCTCAGCAGCAGCGGAATCCACTGCGTCCGCCAAAGCGGGCTTCCTGCCGCTCGCGGAAGAAGGTCTTGTAGTCCATCGGCTCCTTGTCCGGATGTTTCTCCAGCATGTGCCGGACATAGTTGTCGTAGTCCGGGATGCCGCAGCACAGCCGCGCGGTCTGGACCAGCCGCCGCCACACCCGCTTGTGCGTGGCGTAGTGGGCGACGGGGACGAGCTGGGTACCCATGGCGTCCTCCTTACAGGTGGGCCTGCGCGGCCTGCTGCTCCGCGGTGAGCGCGACGTAGGCGGTCTCGCGGTCGGTGCGCGCCGGGTTGGCGCGAGCGGCCAGGATCGCGCGGATCGAGTAGAACAGGATCGAGAACACGACCAGCAGGAACAGCACGGTCAGGCCGGTGTTGACGTAGGCATTGGTCACCACCTGGTGCATCTGGTCCATGTTCTTGGCCGGGGCCAGCACCTGGCCGGAGGCGATACCGTCCTGGAACTTGCGTGCCTGGGCGAGGAAGCCCTGCGCCGGGTTGCTGTCGAAGATCTTGATCAGGCCTGCCCAGGTGGTGCAGATCAGCAGCCAGGCCGCGGGCAGGGCGGTGACCCAGGCGTAGCGGTCGCGCTTCATCTTGAACAGCACCACCGTGCCCAGCATGAGCGCGATGCCGGCCAGCATCTGGTTGGAGATACCGAACAGCGGCCACAGGGTCTGGATGCCCCCGAACGGATCGACCACGCCGGTGTAGAGCAGGTAGCCCCACAGTGCCACGCAGCCACCGGTGGCGATGATGTTGGCGCCCCAGGACTCGGTGCGGCGCAGCGCCGGGATGAAGTTGCCCAGCAGGTCCTGCAGCATGAAGCGGCCGGAGCGGGTGCCGGCGTCCACCGCGGTGAGGATGAACAGCGCCTCGAACAGGATCGCGAAGTGGTACCAGAACGCCATCATCGCGTCGCTGCCGCTGGGGATGGCCTCGTGCAGGATCTGGGCGATGCCCACCGCCAGCGTGGGCGCGCCACCGGCGCGGTGCAGGATGGTCGGTTCGCCGATCGCGGCGGCCGTGGCCTCCAGGTCCTGCGGGGTGATGGTGAAGCCCCACTGCTGGGTGATGTGCGCCGCGGCCGAAGCTGCGTCCGCGCCGATCACCGCCGCCGGGCTGTTCATGGCGAAGTACACGCCCGGATCGATGATCGAAGCCGCGACCAGGGCCATGATCGCCACGAACGACTCCATCAGCATGCCGCCGTAGCCGATGTAGCGGGCGTGCCCCTCGTTGGCCAGCAGCTTGGGCGTGGTGCCCGAGCTGATCAGGGCATGGAAGCCGGACACCGCGCCGCAGGCGATGGTGATGAACAGGAACGGGAACATGCCGCCCTTCCACACCGGGCCCTCGCCGCTGGCGGCGAATTCGGTCAGCGCCGGCATGCGCAGTTCGGGCATCACGACCACGATGCCGATGGCCAGGGCGATGATGGTGCCGATCTTGAGGAAGGTGGATAGGTAGTCGCGCGGCGCCAGCAGCAGCCACACCGGCAGGACCGAGGCGACGAAGCCGTAGCCGATCAGCATCCAGGTGATCTGGGTCGCGGTGAAGGTGAAGGCCGGACCCCAGGTCGGATGCGAGGCGACCTGGCCGCCGAACCAGATCGCGCCCAGCAGCAGCACCAGGCCCACGACCGAGATCTCGCCGATCTTGCCGGGCCGGATGTAGCGCATGTAGATGCCCATGAAGATCGCGATCGGCATGGTCGCGATCACCGTGAACATGCCCCACGGGCTTTCGGCCAGCGCCTTGACCACCACCATCGCCAGGACGGCGAGGATGATGATCATGATCAGGAAGGCGCCGAACAGGGCGATGGTGCCGGGAATCGGCCCCATCTCCTCGCGCACCAGGTCGCCCAGCGAGCGGCCGTCGCGGCGCGAGGAGATGAACAGGATCATGAAGTCCTGCACCGCGCCGGCGAGCACCACGCCGACCACCAGCCACAGCAGGCCGGGCAGGTAGCCCATCTGCGCGGCGAGCACGGGGCCGACCAGAGGGCCTGCGCCGGCGATGGCGGCGAAGTGGTGGCCGAACAGCACGTGCTTGTTGGTCGGCACGTAGTCGAGGCCGTCGTTGTGCAGCACGGCGGGCGTGGCCCGGGTGGGATCCAGTCCCATGACCCGGTTGGCGATGAACTGGCCATAGAAGCGGTATGCGGCCAGGTAGATCGATACGGCTGCCACCACGATCCACAAGGCGTTGATCTGCTCGCCGCGGCGCAGTGCGATCGTGGCCAGACAGAACGCGCCGAGCAGCGCCAGCGCTGCCCACGCAACCTTCGAGAATGCCTTCATGTGTTGTCTCCGGCGGGGGTACGACAAGGGTCGTCCTGCGTGCCGGGACCGTCAATGCGCCTGCCGCTCCCGCGGCTTCGACTTTGGTCTTATCCGGCGGCGCGAGGATTCCACCGCGGGTGTTGTCGCGGTGTGTTCACAGCCAGCGTGCGCGCTTGAACAGACGGTACAGGACCACGCACACCAGGCCCACGCCGGCCGCCAGCGCCGGGTAGGCCCAGCGCGGCGCCAGCTCGGGCATGTGCGCGAAGTTCATGCCGTACCAGCTGGTGACCAGGGTCGGCGCGGCCAGCAGCGCGGCCCAGGCGCCCAGGCGCTTGACCGTCTCGCCCTGGGCCAGGGTGACCAGCGACAGGTTCACGCTCAGCGCGGTGCCGAGCATGTCGCGCAGGCTGTCGATCGCGTCGTTGATGCGCACCACGTGGTCGTGCACGTCGCGCAGGTACAGGCGCACGTCCTCCGGCACCAGCTGGCCCTGCGCCGCCTGGCTGCGCACCAGCTGCTGCAGCACGTCCTGCAGCGGCGACACCGAGCCGCGCATGTTGGTCAGTTCGCGCTTGAGGTCGTACAGGCGCACCACGATCTCGCGGCGGTAGGTATCGGAGAAGATGTCGCGCTCCAGCGCGTGCAGGGTGTCGCGGTGGGCATCGACGATCGGGGCGTAGTTGTCGACGATGAAGTCGAGCACGCCGTACAGCGCCATCGCCGGCCCGGGGCGCAGCAGCTCCGGTTCGCGCTCCAGGCGGGCGCGCACCGGGGCGTAGGACAGCGAGGCGCCGTGGCGCACGGTCAGCAGGAAGCGGCGGCCGAGGAAGGCGTGGGTCTCGCCATAGGCGATGCGGGTTCCCTCCATCTGTGCGGTGTGCGCGGCCACGAACAGGGTGTCGCCGTAGGCCTCGACCTTGGGCCGCTGGTGCGCCTTGCCGGCATCCTCCACCGCCAGCGGGTGCAGCCCCAGCGCTTGCTGCAGGCGGTCCAGGATCTCCTGCTGCGGCTCGTACAGGCCGATCCAGGCGAACCCCGGGACCTGCCCGGCGATGCGCCGGCCGACTTCCTCCAGCGACATGTCGTGGCGGCAGCCGTCGCCGTCGTACCAGGCGCAGGCGAGGACGCAGGCGGGCAGGGCGGCGGCGTTGGTCATGCGCGGCATCCTGCGGGCTGCCCGCGGCGGGGGCAAGCCCGGCTCAGGCGCGGCGGCCCAGGGCCAGCGCCAGGGCCAGGTGCAGCGGCAGCAGCAGGGCCACCCAGGGCTGGTTGAACTGCGGCTGCAGGCTCAGCCACTGCAGCACCCAGCCGACGCAGGCGATCGCCGCGACGGCCCACAGCAGCGGCCGGAACAGGCGCCCGGGGACCCGGCTGCGCAGCAGGGCGAACGCGCCGGGCAGCAGGAGCAGGCACAGCGGATCCAGCAGCGACAGGTTGCGGTTGGCCCAGCCTGCCTCGTGCGCCGTGCCCAGCCAGATGAAGGCCATCAGCGCCCCTCCGATGCCGCACAGCAGCCACAGCGGCGCGGCGAAGGCAGCCAGCGCGCGCGGGCGGCGGCGCAGGGCGAGGATCGCGACGGCCCCGGCAAGGCCGGCCAGCAGCCAGGGCCAGACCCGGCGCGGGCGCTCCACGGGCTCGGGAGCGATCAGGTGCGGCAGCAGTTCGTGCTCGGACAGCACCAGCGGGCGGCCGTCGGCCCGGCGCGCCTCGCGCAGGCTGTCGGCCAGGCGCATCGGCACGAAGGCCTCCTCCCAGCGCGACAGCGGCCGGTCGGCGTACGGGCCCAGGCCCAGGTCGAAGCCCAGCCACATCCACGCGGCCGGCCGCGCCAGGCGCACCGCCTCGCTGCGGTAGGTGTTGCCGCGTGAACGTCCCGCCAGCTGGCTGCGCAGCGCACCGCCCAGCGCCTGGTCGAGCGCGTCGCGCACCTGGGTGGCGCAGTTGGCGGTGAAGTAGTCGTAGCGGTAGCGCGCGTTCTCCGGACGGGCGCGCTCGGCCAGGCTGGCGGCCAGGGCCTCGGCCTGTTCCGGCTCCAGGTCCAGCCACTGCAGGGTCACGCCGCGGCCGGACTGGCGGTACTGCTCCAGGTCCTGCTCCAGCGGCAGCGCCACCAGCATGTACATCATCTCGCCGCGCACGAACCGGGCGACGAAGTCCGGCTCGGTCGGGTCGAAGTAGCCGAAGTTGTACGAGACCGCCTCGCCGCTGGCCGGGTCGGCCACGACGATGGCGTCGTGGCCGAAGCGCTCGAAGAACACCTCGCCCGGCTGCATGGTCAGCACCCCGATGCGGGGCGCGGCCGCGGCCACCGGGGCCAGCAGCGCCAGCAGGCCGGCCAGCAGCAGGGCGGCCCAGGCACGCGCCGGCATCAGTGCCCGTCCACCGTCTCGGCCGGCAGCACGCCGACCTGGAAGGCGCGCACCCGACGCGCGTCGGCGCGGATCACGCGGAACGCGAAGCGGTCCAGGGTCAGCTCCTCGCCGACCTCGGGCAGGTGGCCGATGGCCTCGGTCACCAGGCCGCCGATGGTGTCGTACTCGTCGTCGGGGAAGTCCGCGCCGAAGCGCTGGTTGAAGTCGCCGATCGGGGTCAGCGCGTCGACGATGTACTGGCCGTCGGCCTGCACCGCGATCAGCGCGCTGTCGTCGGCGGCCTCGTCGTGCTCGTCGTCGATCTGGCCGACGATCTGCTCCAGCACGTCCTCGATGGTGACCAGGCCGGCCACGCCGCCGTACTCGTCGACCACGATCGCCATGTGGTTGCGCGAGAGCCGGAACTCCTTGAGCAGGACGTTGAGCTTCTTGGATTCGGGGATCAGCACCGCCGGACGCAGCAGCGGGTTGATCTCGCACGGGCCCCGGTTGGCGGCCACGCCGCGCAGCAGGTCCTTGGCCAGCAGGATGCCGAGGATCTCGTCGCGGTCCTCGCCGTGCACCGGGAAGCGCGAGTGGCCGGATTCGACCACCTGGGCGATCAGTTCGGAGAAGGGCGCGTCGGCCGAAAGCGAGACCATCTGCGACCGCGACACCATGACGTCGCCCACGGTCAGCTCGGAGACCGAGAGCGCGCCTTCCATCATGCGCAGCGTGTCGGCGTCGATCAGCCCGTTGCCCTGGGCGTCGCGCAGCAGGGCGACCAGGTCCTCGCGGGTGTCGGGTTCGCCGGAAAAGGCGGCGCTGATGCGCTCGAGCCAGTTGCGTCGCCGCTCGTGCGGCTCGGAAGCGTGGTGGCTGCTACTGTCGTCTTCTGACATCTGGGGTGGAAACGGCGCCCCGATGCGGGGGCGTTGGGTCCCAGTCTAGCGTGGAAGGGCGACGCCGGGCGAGGCGCCGGTCGCAGGCGCGGGCTCCCCGGGTTCCAGCGGATCGCGGCTGTAGCTGCAGCCGGCCAGGGTCTTGCCCGGGTGGGAATCCACGTTCGAGACGTTGATCACGGCCGACTCGATCCAGCCGCCGTCCTCCGCGGCAACCTCCTCGGCCCGCACCTCCAGCCCGAACAGGGCCTTCTGCGGGGTGTCGATCCCGGTTTCCAGGCGCAGTTCCCGCGCCAGCACCCGCGGGTCCCCCAGGTCGAGCACGGCGAGGATGGCGTCGCCGGCCAGGGCGATGTGGTCGGTGCGGTGCCCGAACACCTCGACCGGGGTGTTGAGCCGGTACTCGAGCATGAACGGGTTGGCCTGGGCCTGCGGGCGCCAGCCGAGCGCGACCGCGGCCAGCGGGTCGGCCTGGACCGGCGCCAGCTGCATGAACGCTTCGTACGAGCCGCGGCACTCGATCAGCGCGCCCAGGTCGGGGGCGGCGGGGCGATCGGCGGCGGCGGCCGGGGCGAGGGCCAGGAGCAGGGCGGCGGCGGGGAGGCGCGTGGACACGGCTCAGTCCCCGCGCTCGGCCGCGTACGGGTCCGGCAGCCCCAGGCTGGCGAGGATCTCCCGCTCCAGCTGTTCCATGGCCTCGGCCTCCTTTTCGTCCTCGTGGTCCCAGCCCAGCAGGTGCAGGGTGCCGTGCACGGTGAGGTGGGCGTAGTGCGCGGCCAGGGCCTTGCCCTGCTCGGCCGCCTCGCGCGCCACCACCGGCGCGCAGATCACCAGGTCGCCCAGCAGCGGGAACTTGACCCCCTTGGGCAGGCCTTCCGGCAGCTCGGCCGGGAAGCTCAGCACGTTGGTGGCGTAGTCCTTGCCGCGGTAGTGGCGGTTGAGTGCCTGGCCCTCGGGCGCGTCGACGATGCGGATGGCCAGGTCGGCCTCGCGGATGCGTCCGGCCAGCGCGGCGGCCACCCACTTGCGGAAGCTCTGCGCGGCGGGCACGCCGGCGCGCGGCACCGCGTAGCTCACCGCGACATCGAGACGGACGGGGCCCTTGGTCATGGCTGCAGGATCGACGGGAATGGACGCGCAGTATCGCGCGCGGCGGCCGCGGCCGCGAGCACGGCGCCTACCCGCGTTCCTCTTCCTGCCGGGCCGGGGCCTCGCGGTCGCGGCGGTCGTAGGCGTTGACGATGCGCGCCACCAGCGGGTGGCGGACCACGTCGCGGCCCTCGAAGAAGGTGAAGCTCACGCCTTCCACCCCGCGCAGCACCTCGATCGCGTCCTTCAGGCCCGACTTGACGTGCTTGGGCAGGTCGACCTGGGTCATGTCGCCGGTGACCACCGCGGTGGAGCCGAAGCCCAGGCGGGTCAGGAACATCTTCATCTGCTCGATGGTGGTGTTCTGGGCCTCGTCCAGGATCACGAAGGCGTCGTTGAGGGTGCGGCCGCGCATGTAGGCCAGCGGCGCGATCTCGATGACGTTCTTCTCCAGCAGCTTGACCACCTTCTCCACGCCCAGCATCTCGTACAGGGCGTCGTACAGCGGGCGCAGGTAGGGATCGACCTTCTGGGTCAGGTCGCCGGGCAGGAAGCCGAGCTTCTCGCCGGCCTCCACCGCCGGGCGCACCAGCACCAGGCGCTGCACCCGCGACTCGTTGAGCGCGTCCACCGCCATGGCCACGGCCAGGAAGGTCTTGCCGGTGCCGGCCGGGCCGATGCCGAAGTTGATGTCGTGGGTGGCGATCGAATGCAGGTAGCGGGCCTGGTTGGCGCCGCGGCCGCGGATGGTGCCGCGGCGCACCTTCACCGTCACCTCCTGCGGCTGGTAGCCGACCTCGTCGATGCGGTCGACGTTGGCCTCGTTCAGGCGCAGGTGGATGGCGTGGCTGTCGAAGGTGGTCTCGCCGGCCTCCGCGTACAGCGCCTGCAGCAGGTGCTCGGTGCGCGACACCGCCTCGGACTGGCCGGTGACGCGGAACACGTTGCCGCGGTTGGCGATCTCCACGCCCAGGCGCAGTTCGATCTGGCGCAGGTGCTGGTCGAACGGCCCGGCCAGGTTGGCCAGGCGCTCGGTGTCGGCGGGTTCGAGGGTGAAGTCGCGCTGGGTCGGGGTGGTCATCGGCGGGGCGCGGCCTGCGCGCGGGACGCGCGGGCGCCGTTCGGTCGGGGGCGGAAAGGTTAGCGCGGGGCAGGTAGCGGAGCCAGTGAAAACCCCGCTCCCGCCGGTGGTGCCCCGGCCGGCGGACGGGCCGCCGCGCCAGAGGCCTCAGGCCACCACCACCTCGCCGCGCAGCGAGTTGGTCAGGGCCGCGGTGATGCGCACGTCCACGAACTGGCCGACCAGGCGCGGATTGCCGGGGAAGTTCACCGAGCGCATGTTCTCGGTCTTGCCGGTCAGCTCGGCCGGGTCCTTCTTCGACGGGCCTTCCACCAGCACCTTCTGCACCGTGCCGACCATGGCCCCGGAGATGCGCGCGGCATTGGCGTTGATCGTGGCCTGCAGGTGCGCCAGGCGCGCATGCTTGACCTCGTCGCTGACGTCGTCGGGCAGGTCCGCGGCCGGGGTGCCGGGGCGGCGCGAATAGATGAAGGAGAAGCTCTGGTCGAAGCCCACGTCCTCGATCAGCTTCATGGTCTTCTCGAAGTCCGCGTCGGTCTCGCCGGGGAAGCCGACGATGAAGTCCGAGCTGATCGAGATGTCCGGGCGCACCGCGCGCAGCTTGCGGATCTTCTGCTTGAACTCCAGCGCGGTGTAGCCGCGCTTCATCGCGCTGAGGATGCGGTCGCTGCCGGACTGCACCGGCAGGTGCAGGTAGTTGGCCAGCTGCGGCACGTCGCGGTAGGCCTCCACCAGCGAGTCGGAGAACTCCAGCGGGTGCGAGGTGGTGAAGCGGATGCGGCCGATGCCCTCGATCTGGGCGATGGTGCGGATCAGCAGGCCAAGGTCGGCGACTTCGTCCGTGCCTTCGCCCATCGGCCCGCGGTAGGCGTTGACGTTCTGGCCCAGCAGGTTGATCTCGCGCACGCCCTGGGCGGCCAGCTGCGCGACCTCGACCAGCACGTCCTCGAACGGGCGGCTGACCTCGGTGCCGCGGGTGTAGGGCACCACGCAGAAGCTGCAGTACTTGGAGCAGCCCTCCATGATCGAGACGAAGGCGCTGGGGCCTTCGGCGCGCGGCTCGGGCAGGCGGTCGAACTTCTCGATCTCCGGGAAGGAGATGTCCACCTGCGGGCGCTTCTGCTCGCGCCGGGCGCGGATCAGCTCCGGCAGGCGGTGCAGGGTCTGCGGACCGAACACCAGGTCCACGTAGGGCGCGCGGCGGATGATCGCCTCGCCTTCCTGCGAGGCCACGCAGCCGCCGACGCCAATGATCACGTCGCGGCCGCCGTCCTTGAGCGCCTTCCAGCGGCCGAGCTGGCTGAACACCTTCTCCTGGGCCTTCTCGCGGATCGAGCAGGTGTTGACCAGGACGACGTCGGCCTCCTCCGGGTTGTCGGTCAGTTCCAGGCCCTCGTGCTCGGCGAGCACGTCGGCCATGCGGGCCGAGTCGTACTCGTTCATCTGGCACCCGTGGGTCTTGATGTAGAGCTTGCCGGGGGCCCCGCCGGGAATGGCGCGCGGGGCGGCGCCCGGCAGCGGGACCAGGGACGGGGCGGGGGTGGTGGCGGGCGCGATGGCGGCGTCCGGAGCGCGCTCCGGCGTGGCGGTCATCCCGGTCATGGCGGTTAATCCAGGCGGGCAGGGGCCGGCATTGTAGCCGCGAAGCCGGACCGGCGCCCCGGTTTGCCGGCCCGCGACTTGGCAAGGCGGCCGGCAGCCGGGATACTCCCGGCCCATGGGGAACCTGGGGAAGGCAGCCGTCCTGCTGCTGCTCGGGCTGGCTGCGCTTCCGGCCAGCGCGGGCACCGTATACCGGTGCGTCGGCAGTGACGGTGTATCCAGCTACGTGACCAAGCGCGTGCCCGGCGCCCGTTGCGCCGTGGCCAGCCATTTCACGCCCGATCGCCGCAGCCCCAGGCCCGCCGCGCCGCCCGCGGCCGCCCCGGCCAGTACGGCCAGTACGGCTGCCGCACCGGCCACCCTGGTCCCGGCGGCCATCACCACCCCGGCATCCGCTGCCAGCCCCGCGACCGCGGCCACGCCGCCCCGGCGCCGGGTCAGCGGCCAGGTTTATTCCTACGTCAAGGACGGGGTGCGCCACTTCAGCAGCCGGCCCCCGGCCCGCGGTTCCGGCGCCAGCGGCGTGCGCGCGGTGGCCTACAGCTTCATGGAGACCTGCTACGCCTGCGCGGTCCAGCCGGGGGTGAGCTTCGCCACCGTGCGCCTGAACACCGACGCCTACCGCGACGAGATCGGCGCGGCCGCGCGCGAGTTCGGGGTGGAGGAAGCGGTGGTGCGGGCGGTGATCCACGCCGAATCGGCCTTCAACCCGATGGCGCTGTCGCACGCCGGTGCCCAGGGACTGATGCAGCTGATGCCGGCCACCGCCCAGCGCTTCGGGGTCAGCGACAGCTTCGACGCGCGCCAGAACATCCGCGGCGGGACCCAGTACCTGGCCTGGCTGCTGAAGCGCTACAACGGCGACCTGACCCTGGCCGCGGCCGGGTACAACGCCGGCGAGGGCGCGGTGGACCGCTACAACGGGGTGCCGCCGTACAGCGAGACCCAGCGCTACGTGCAGCGCGTGGGCGTGCTGGCCGAGCGCTACCGCGGCGTGCTGGCGGCGCGCTGAGTCCGCGGGGACGGGCATGCGACCGGGACGCAGCATGCGAGGGACAGGCCGCCATTGTCGGCCCATTAAGCGTTCCGTTACACTTCCCTGTCTTTTGCGACCAGCCATGGTCGCGGGCAGCCAACGCTACCAGCTGAAGATTTTCGGAGTGCCGGATGGCCAACGATGAGGTCCAAGCGCCCGTGAACACGGGCCGACGCCGGTTCCTGACCGCCACCACCGCCGTGGTGGGGGCCGTGGGCGCCGGTTTCGCCGCAGTGCCGTTCATCAAGTCGTGGAACCCGAGCGCCCGGGCCAAGCTGGCCGGCGCCCCGGTGACCGCCGACATCAGTGCCCTGCAGGAGGGCCAGCGGCTGATCCTGGAGTGGCGCGGCCAGCCGATCTGGATCGTCAAGCGTTCCAAGGCCGTGCTCGACGCACTGCCTACGCTGGACGGCCGCCTGCGCGACCCGCAGTCGGAGAATCCGGACCAGCAGCCGGAGTACGTGCGCCAGGCCAACCCGGTGCTGCGCTCGCTCAAGCCCGAGATCTCGGTGCTGGTGGGCCTGTGCACCCACCTGGGCTGCTCGCCGGAGATGGCCGCCGAGATCAAGCCCGAGCCGTACGACCCGGAGTGGAAGGGCGGCTACTTCTGCCCGTGCCACAAGTCCCGCTTCGACATGGCCGGGCGCGTGTTCCAGGGCGTGCCGGCGCCGACCAACCTGGTCGTGCCGCCGCACCACTACGCCGACGACAACACCATCGTCATCGGCGTCGATCCGCAGGGGGCATAAGCCATGGCCAACATCTTCACCCGCGCCGCCACCGGCGTGATGGACTGGGTCAACGCGCGCGCGCCGGCCCTGGCGCCGATGTACCGGAAGCACATGTCCGAGTACTACGCGCCGAAGAACTTCAACATCTGGTACATCTTCGGCGTGCTGTCGCTGGTGGTGCTGGTCAACCAGATCGTGACCGGCATCTTCCTGACGATGCACTTCAAGACCAGCGCGGCGGAAGCCTTCGCCTCGGTCGAGTACATCATGCGCGACGTCGAGTGGGGCTGGCTGATCCGGTACATGCACAGCACCGGCGCCTCGCTGTTCTTCATCGTCGTCTACCTGCACATGTTCCGCGGCCTGATGTACGGCTCGTACCAGAAGCCGCGCGAGCTGGTGTGGATCCTCGGCATGCTGATCTACCTGGTGCTGATGGCCGAGGCCTTCATGGGCTACGTGCTGCCGTGGGGCCAGATGTCGTTCTGGGGCGCCAAGGTGATCATCTCGCTGTTCGGCGCGATCCCGGTGATCGGCAACGGCCTGACCGAGTGGATCATGGGCGACTACCTGCCCTCCGACGCCACCCTCAACCGCTTCTTCGCCCTGCACGTGATCGCGCTGCCGCTGGTGCTGCTGCTGCTGGTCGTGCTGCACCTGGGCGCGCTGCACGAGGTCGGTTCCAACAACCCCGACGGCGTGGAGATCAAGAAGGGCCCGAAGGGCAACCGCTGGTCGCCCACCGCGCCGGCCGACGGCGTGCCGTTCCACCCGTACTACACGGTGAAGGACACCTTCTACGTGTGCCTGATGCTGCTGGTGGCGGCCTTCATCATCTTCTTCGCCCCGGCGTTTGGCGGCTGGTTCCTCGAGCACGACAACTTCACCGAGGCCAACAGGCTGGTCACCCCGGAACACATCAAGCCGGTGTGGTACTACACGCCCTTCTACGCGATGCTGCGCGTGGTCCCGGACAAGCTCGGCGGCGTGCTGGTGATGTTCGGCGCGATCGCGATCCTGTTCGCGGTGCCGTGGCTGGACCGCTCCAGGGCCAAGTCCTACCGCTACCGCGGCGTGCTGTCCTGGGCGCTGCTGCTGGGCTTCGCCTTCAGCTTCGTGTGGCTGGGCAAGATCGGCGCCGGCCCGGGCACGGATCCGGTCGAGACCATCGTCGGCCGCTTCCTGACCGCCTACTACTTCCTGTTCTTCCTGACCATGCCGATCTGGACCAAGATCGACAAGACCAAGCCGGTGCCGGAACGGGTGACGACGCATGACTAAGAAGTGGATTGCACTCCTGGCTTCGGCCGCGATCGGGCTGCTGTCCTCGGCCTCCGCGCTGGCCGCCTCCGGCGGCCAGCTGCAGCAGGCCGGCAACGACCTGTCCGACCGCGCCTCGCTGCAGCGCGGCGCGGCGCTGTACATGAACTACTGCTCCGGCTGCCACTCGCTGAAGTACCTGCGCTACTCGCGCATGGGCGAGGACCTCGGCCTGACCGAAGAAGAGGTGATGCAGAACCTCAACTTCACCGGCGCCAAGTACGGCGAGCAGATCCACGTCGCGCTGGCCCCGGCGGACGCCGAGAAGTGGTTCGGCAAGATGCCGCCGGACCTGAGCCTGATCTCGCGCGTGCGCGGCACCGACTGGCTGTACACCTACCTCAAGTCCTTCTACCTGGACGAGACCCGCCCGCTGGGCTGGAACAACAAGCTGTTCCCGAACGTCTCCATGCCCAACCCGCTGTGGGAGCTGCAGGGCCTGCAGCACGCCGAGTACGGCGAGCCGGACGAGGCGGGCGAGCGCCATCCGGAGCGGCTGGTGGTGACCTCCCCGGGCAAGGTGAGCACCCAGGAGTTCGACCAGGCGGTGCGCGACATCACCAACTTCCTGGAGTACGCCGGCGAGCCGGCTGCGCTCAAGCGCCAGGCCATCGGCATCTGGGTGATCCTGTTCCTGGTGGTGCTCTCGTTCCTGGCCTACCTGCTCAAGCAGGAATACTGGCGGGACGTGCACTGAGGTCCCCCCTCCAGGGTTCGCAGCCAAGGCCGGGTCTCCCCCGGCCTTGCGCTTTTTGGCGCCGGAACGGCACACTCGGGGGATTATCACGACCGGCGGCGAGGGGCCGCCGGCGTTGGTGCGACCGGCGGAGCCCGGTCGTCGGAGGCCCAGATGGCAGCGAGCGTGCGCATGCGCAATACCCTGACTTTGTTTTCCTCCGTCGATGACGTCCTGTGTCATCGAGTACGCCTGGTCCTGGCGGCCAAGGGCGTGACCTACGACCTGGTGGCGGTGGATGCCCAGAACCCGCCCGAGGACCTGATCCACCTCAACCCCTACCACTCGGTGCCCACCCTGGTGGAGCGCGAGCTGGTGCTGTACGCCGCCTCGGTGGTCAGCGAATACCTGGACGAGCGCTACCCGCACCCGCCGCTGATGCCGGTGGACCCGCTGTCGCGCGCGCGCCTGCGCCTGGCGATGCTGCGCATCGAGCACGACTGGGTGCCGCAGGTGCAGGCCATCCAGCTGGGCAACAAGCAGCAGGCCGAGGCCGGCCGCAAGCGCCTGCGCGAGCTGCTGACCGAGTCGCTGCCGCTGTTCAAGGCCAGCAAGTTCTTCCTCAACCCCGAGATGAGCCTGGCCGACTGCGCCATGGCCCCGATCATCTGGCGCCTGCCGGCGCTGGACGTGCCGCTGCCGAAGGACGGCAAGGCCATCGAGGACTACGGCAACCGCATCTTCCGCAACCCCGGTTTCGCCCGCAGCCTCACCGAGCAGGAACGGAAGCTGCGCGACCTTCCGGTCTGAACGGCGCCGCGGCGGCCCCCGGCCGCCGCGGTCGCGTAGACTGTCCGCATGAGCGACGACGTCCCCCGCATGACCTCCTACCGTCCGTACCTGCTGCGGGCGCTCACCGAGTGGATCAACGACAACGGCATGACCCCGCACATCCTGGTGGATGCGTCGGTGCCGGGGGTCCAGGTGCCGCCGGGTGCGGTGCGCGACGGCAAGGTGGTGCTCAACATCGCCGACCGCGCCGTGGTCGGCCTGCACATCGACAACGCCTGGATCGGCTTCACCGCGCGCTTCGGTGGCGTCAGCCAGCCGGTCAGCGTGCCGGTCAGCGCGGTGCTGGCGGTGTACGCGCGCGAGACCGGGCAGGGCATGGTCCTGCCCGAGGACACCGGCCTGCCACCCGATGCGGCGAGCGACGAGCACGACGGCCCGGACGACACGCCCCCGGCGCCGGAACCGCCGCCGGCCGGCAAGCGCCCGCACCTGCGGGTGGTCAAGTAAGCCCGATGCACGCGCCGGCCCTTGGCCGGCGCGGCCGTTTCAGTCCTGCAGGCCGGCGCGGCCGCGCGCAGGCAGGGGAACGACCGTGGCCCCGGACGAGGGCCCGGTGAACGACACCAGGCGCCCGCCGCGCAGCACCAGCCGTCCGCTGTGGCGGTCGGTGCCGTCGTGCGAATAGTCGAAGCGGAAGGTGCGCTCCAGGCCAAGCCAGCCGTCCTCGCGCCGGTACAGGCGCAGGCCGGCGGCGTGCACGCTGTGGTCCAGCCATTGCACGCCGGCGGCGGCGCAGGCATCGCGGCCGAGGGCCTCGGCGCGTTCGGCCGCCGCGCGCGCCGCGTTCCAGAACGCGACCATCGCGGCGCCGGCAATCATCAGCAGGATCAGGCTGGGCATGCGCGGACTCTAGCCCAGCGCCGCCGCGTGCGCACCGGTCAGTCGCCGTCCGCGGTGGCGTCCGGTGGCGTGGATCCGGATGCGGGCGCGGCAACGGGTTCCGGTCCAGCCGCCGGTGCCGGTGCGGGCGTTGCCGGCACCGGCGGGGCGCCGGACCACAGCGCATCCAGTTCCGCCTGCGTCCGCAGTTTCAGCAGCACCGCCCAGTCGCGCCGGTTGAGGCTGCAGGCCTCCGGGCGGGCGGGGCCGCAGGCGGCCGCGGGCATGGTGCCGTCGTAGTCGGCGCCGGCGGTCTGGCCGGCGCCGACAAGGCCGGCGACGCTGCGCTCCAGGCGTCCGGTGCGATCCAGCGGCAGCTGGCGCATCACCACGGAATTGAGCACGTTGCCGCCGATCGAATAGAGGGTGCGGTCGCCGCCGGGATTGGCCGCGACCACCACCTCGCAGTGCGACTGCCGCGGCAGTGGCCCGCTGCCGGACAGGCCGGCGCGCAGTCCCGCGGCGCCCCGGCCCTCGTCGTTCCCGCGCAGGAAGCACAGCAGGTCGCCCGGCGCGGGCTTGTCCGCGAACGGATCGGCGTAGCGGTACGGGCTGTGCTCCGGATCGCGGTAGGCCTGGGCGATGTAGTCCATGTGCCGCGGCGAGGCAGCGAAGTTCGGCACCCCGGCGCGGCGCACGACCCAGGAGATGAACGCCGCCGACCAGGGGTGGTCGAGCAGGAAGGCGCGGCAGTCGCTGTCGTAGTGGCGGTCGCCCGGCGGCAGGAAGCAGCTGGTGGCGCCGGGAAGCGCGCCCATCTGCGCCAGGGTGCCGCTCTCGCGCCAGTAGCGCGCGACCTGCTGCCAGGCCGGGGTGGCATCGTCCGCGAGCCGGGTGCGGTCGCCTTCGCCCAGGGCCAGCGCGATCACCCGGCCCTCGCTGTCGATGAAGGGCCGGTACCACAGCCGGTACTCCTGGCAGGCGACCCGGGCCACCGCAGCAGCGGTGCGCTCGACGCCATAGCGCGGTGGCAGGTCGCAGGCCTCGACCGCGGCGCGGGCCGGCGCCGGGGCCAGGAGCAGCCCGGCCAGGGCGAGCAGGATCAGGCAGGGGAGGTTGGGGCGCATGCGGACTCCTTTCCCGTGGCCCCGAGGTTAGCCGCTGGCGGTGGGCGCGGCGTGACCGCGGCTCAGGCGGGCGGCGGGCCGAGCTTGAGCGACAGGTCCACCGCGCGCACGTGCTTGGTCAGGGCGCCGATGGAAATGAAGTCCACGCCGTCCTCGGCGATCGCGCGCAGGCCTTCGAGGCCGACGCTGCCGGAGACCTCCAGCGGGATGCGGCCGGCGAACGGCGCCGAGCGGGCGATGCGCACCGCCTCGCGGCGGGTGGCGGCGTCGAAGTCGTCGACCAGGATGCGGTCGCAGCCGGCTTCCAGCGCCTCGCGCAGCTCGTCCAGGGTTTCGACCTCGACGATCAGCGGCAGGTCGGGCCGCGCCGCCCGCGCGGCCTGGATCGCGGCGCCGACCGAACCGGCCACGCGCACGTGGTTCTCCTTGAGCATCACCGCGTCGTACAGGCCCATGCGGTGGTTGCCGCCGCCGCCGGCGCGCACCGCGTACTTCTGCGCCTGGCGCAGGCCGGGCAGGGTCTTGCGGGTATCGAGGATGGTGGTGCCGGTGCCGCGCACGGCCTCGACGTAACGGGCCGTCACCGTGGCGGTGCCGCTGAGGGTCTGCATGAAGTTGAGCGAGGTACGCTCGGCGCTCACCAGCGCCCGGGTGCGGCCATGCAGGACGGCCAGCACGGTGCCGGCGGCCACGCGCTGGCCCTCGGCCACGTGCCATTCGATGCGGACCTGCGGGTCGAGCACGCGGTGCGTGGCCTCGAACCAGGGGCGGCCGGCGACGACCGCGTCTTCCTTGCACAGCAGGTAGGCCCGCTCGGGCTGGTCCGGCAGCAGGGCGGCGGTGGCGTCGCCGTCGCCGATGTCCTCGGCCAGGGCGCGGCGCACGTCCTCCAGCACCACCGCTTCCGGGGGCGGGAGCAGGTCCGGCCGGCTCATGCCGGCGGGAAGTCGGCCACCTGGGCCGTGGCCAGGGCTTCCTCGACCAGCAGCACCGGGATGCCGTCCTCGATCCGGTAGACGTGGCGGCGGTCGCGGGTGACCAGGGCCTCGCGCAGCGGTTCGCGCTGCGGCGTGCCGTCGGCGCGGCTCACCTGGCCGGCGGCGATGGCGCGGTTGAGCGCTTCCAGCCCGCGCGACTCCAGCAGGGCCAGCGGCTGGCGGGTGTCGGGCGAACAGAGCAGGTCGAGCAGCTTGCGGTCCATGGCATTCGGTCGGGGAGCGGAGGCGGCTAGAATACGGCCTTGCCACCGAGGACGGCCATGCCAGCCCAGCCCAATCCGCCCGCGCCCACCGCCGCCGCGCCCCTGGTCGGCGTCGTGATGGGTTCCCGCTCCGACTGGGAGACGATGCAGCACGCCGTGCAGAAGCTCGAGGCCCTCGGGGTTCCGCACGAAGTCCGCGTCGTGTCCGCGCATCGCACCCCCGACGTGCTGTTCGAGTACGCCGCCAGCGCCCAGGCGCGCGGCCTGCGCGCGATCATCGCCGGCGCCGGCGGTGCGGCCCACCTGCCGGGCATGCTCGCCTCCAAGACCCCGGTGCCGGTGCTGGGCGTGCCGGTGCAGAGCCGCGCGCTCAACGGCCTGGATTCGCTGCTGTCGATCGTGCAGATGCCGGCCGGCATCCCGGTCGCGACCTTCGCCATCGGCAACGCCGGCGCCGCCAATGCCGGCCTGTTCGCCGCGGCGATGCTGGCCGCCGACCATCCGGACATCGCCCGCGCGCTGGAAGCCTTCCGCCAGCGCCAGACCGAGGACGTCATGGCCAATGACGACCCGCGGCAGTGAGTCGCCGCGCATGAGCCGTCGCCAACGCGTGGGGATCCTCGGGGGCGGGCAGCTGGCGCGGATGATGGCGCTGGCCGGCCTGCCGCTGGGGCTGCAGTTCAAGGTGCTGGACCCGGCCGCCGACGCCTGCGCCGGCGAGTGCGCGCCGCTGCTCAACGCCGCGTTCGACGATGCCGCCGCGCTGCAGGCGCTGGCCGGCGAGGTCGACGTGGTCACCTTCGATTTCGAGAACGTGCCGGCCGACAGTGCCCGTGCCCTGGCCGGCAAGGTGCCGGTGTTCCCGGCGCCGGACGCGCTGGCCGTGGCCCAGGACCGCCTGGCCGAGAAGACCCTGTTCCGCGAACTGGGCATCCCGGTGCCGGCGTTCGCCGCGGTCGACAGCCGCGAAGGGCTGGAGCGCGCGCTGGACGAGGTCGGCGTGCCGTGCATCCTCAAGACCCGCCGCCTGGGCTACGACGGCAAGGGCCAGTTCCGCATCCGCAGCCACGCCGACGCCGATGCCGCCTGGGAGGCGCTGGGCGCGCAGGCGGCGCGGGTAGGCTTGATCCTCGAGGCCTTCGTGCCGTTCGACGGCGAGGTCAGCGTGGTTGCCGTGCGCGGCCGCGACGGCGAATTCCGCGCCTGGCCGCTGACCGCCAACTGGCATGTCGACGGCGTGCTCTCGGCCAGCCTGGCGCCGGCGCCGGTGCCGGCCCGGGTGCAGGACACCGCGCTTCGCTACGCCCGCCTGCTGGCGGAGAAGCTGGGCTACGTCGGCGTGTTCGCGCTGGAGCTGTTCCGCCGCGGCGACCAGCTGCTGGCCAACGAAATGGCGCCGCGCGTGCACAACTCCGGGCACTGGACGATCGAGGGCGCGGAGACCTCGCAGTTCGAGAACCACCTGCGCGCCGTGCTGGGCCTGCCGCTGGGCAGCACCGCGATGCGCGGCCATGCCTGCATGCTCAACTGGATCGGCGCGATGCCGGACGCGGCCGGCGTGCTCGGCCAGGCCGGCGGCCACTGGCACGACTACGGCAAGGAGCCGCGCGCAGGGCGCAAGGTCGGCCATGCCACCTTCCGCGCCGACACGCCGCACGCGCTGGCCGATGCGCTGGAGGCCGCCGGCGCGGCGCTGGAGCGGCAGGCGCAGGTCGTGCCGGTCGTGGCCCTGCTGCGCGGCTGAGCCGCGCCGTGGCCGGTCAGCGCAGGCGGCGGGCCACGGCCTCCCAGTCCACCACCTTCCAGAAGCCGGCCAGGTAGGCGGCGCGGTCGTCCTGGTGGTCCATCCACCAGGCGTGTTCCCACAGGTCGCAGGCCAGCAGCGGGGTGTCGCTGCCGGTGGCCGGGGTGCTGGCGCCGCGGGTGACCAGGATGCCGGGGCTGCCGTCGGGGCGCTGCACCAGCCAGGCCCAGCCGGGCCCGGGCTGGGCCAGGGCCATGCGCTCGAACTCGGCGCGGAAGCCGGCGAGGTTGCCGTAGCGGCGTGCCAGCAGGTCGGCCAGCGCGCCGCGCGGTTCGCCGCCGCCGCGTGGCGACATGCAGCTCCAGTAGAAAGCGTGGTTCCAGGCCTCGGCGGCGGCCTCCGCCAGCCGGCCCTGGGCCCGGCGCAGCAGCTCCGGCAGCGCCAGCGCCTCCAGCCCGGAGCCCGGCAGCAGGCGGTTGAGCGCCTCCACATGCTCGCGGTGCACGCCACGGTGCGCTTCCAGCGCGGCGGCGGAAACATGGGGCTCCAGCGCGGTGCGCGCGTAGGGCAGGTCGGGCAACTCGAACGGCATCGGGGGACTTTCCGGGGGAGGCGCGGCGTCGGGGCGGCCGCGCTGGGATTACAATTGCAACTTCAGTGTAGCCGACGGCCGTCCAGGCCCCGGCGTCAGGAGACTCGCAATGGCGGTGATGGATCGCATCCAGGCCGAGGTCGAGAGCCGGCCAATCGTGCTGTTCATGAAGGGCACTCCGGCGTTCCCGATGTGCGGGTACTCGGCCCGCGCGGTGCAGGCCCTGCAGGCCGCCGGGGCCAAGGACCTGCACACGGTCAACGTGCTGGAGGAGCCGGAGATCCGCGCCAACCTGCCGCGCTATTCCAACTGGCCGACCTTCCCGCAGCTGTTCCTGCACGGCGAGCTGATCGGCGGCTGCGACATCACCCTGGAGCTGCTGGAGTCCGGCGAGCTGCAGCGGATGGTCAGCGAAGCGCAGACGCAATGAGCCTGGTTGGTCTTCCCGTGGCGGCGCCAAGGCCGCTGGCAGGTCGTGTCGTGCTCGTGGCCGGTGCCCATGGCGGGCTGGGCAGCGTGGCTTCCCGTGCCTGCGCCGAAGCCGGCGCCACCGTGGTCCTGCTGGGCCGCAAGCTGCCGCGGCTCAACCGCGTGTACGACGCCGTCGCCGCGGCGGGCCCGGAGCCGCTGCTGTACCCGCTGGACCTGGAGGGCGCCACGCCGGACGACTACGCCGAGCTGGCCGGGCGCATCGAGGCCGAGCTGGGCCGGCTGGATGGCATCCTGCACTGCGCCGCCGAGTTCCGCGGCCTGACGCCGCTGGAACACCAGGACCCGGCCCAGTTCGCCCGCGCCATCCACGTCAACCTGACCGCGCCGTGGTGGCTGCTGCAGGCCTGCCTGCCGCTGCTGCGCCAGGCGCCGGACCCGGCGGTGGTGCTGGCGGTGGACGACCCGGCGCGGGTGGGGCAGGCGTACTGGGGCGGCTACGGCGTGGCCCAGCACGGGCTGCACGCGCTGCTGCGCATGCTGGCCGCCGAGCTGGCCAACGACCCGGTGCGCGTCTGCGGCCTGCAGCCGGGGCCGATGCGCACCCCGTTGCGCGCCCGCGCCTACGCCGACGACCTGGCCGCCGACCTGCGCGATCCGCAGGCCTATGCCGAGCGCTGCGTCATGCTGCTCTCGGCCGCAGGCAGGGACTACCGCGGCCGGGTGCTGGCCGGGCTGGAGGGGGTGCCGGCATGACCATCATGTCCGCGGCCCTGCTGCTGTTCCTGATCCTGGATCCGCTGGGCAACGTCCCGGTGTTCCTCAGCGTGCTCAAGCCGCTGGCGCCGCAGCGCCAGCGCAAGGTGCTGGTGCGCGAGCTGCTGATCGCGCTGGCCGTGCTGATGCTGTTCCTGTGGTGCGGCAAGTACGCCCTGGAGCTGATGCACCTGCGCCAGGAGTCGGTCTCCATCGCCGGCGGCATCGTCCTGTTCCTGATCGGCATCCGCATGATCTTCCCGCGCCCGGAAGGGCTGATGGGCGAGATCCCGGACGGCGAGCCGTTCATCGTGCCGCTGGCGATCCCGCTGGTGGCCGGCCCCTCGGGCATGGCCGCGGTGATGCTGATGGGCAGCCGCGAGCCGGACCGGCTGTGGGAGTGGAGCCTGGCGCTGTTCCTGGCCTGGGCCGCGACCGCCGCGATCCTGCTGGCCTCGCCGTTCCTCTACCGGCTGCTCGGCCGGCGCGCGCTGACCGCGGTCGAGCGCCTGATGGGCATGCTGCTGGTGGCCATTTCGGTGCAGATGCTGCTGGACGGCGTGGCCGTCTACCTGGCCCAGGTGGCGGCCGCTTGAGCGGTCGCCGGGCGGCGGTTTCGTCGCAAACCATGCTGCGACGCAGTAGAAATTTGTAATGAAACCGTCACGGTACGCACCTACCATGTTAACCTAGTGTTAACCGCGCGCAGCGCCGCGCGCGGGGAAGCCATTGATCCTATTAGCCCTTGTTCGGGCTGAAACTTTTCCGCCACCCTCCCGAGGCCTTTAGCCATGACCGATCACCGTCGACCCCGGATGTCCAAGCTCGCCCTTGGACTGGTCGCCGCCCTCGCTGTTGCTCCTGCGTTCGCCCAGAGCACTTCCTCTGGTGTCGCCGGTACTGTTACCTCCACCAGCGGCCAGCCGGTCGCCGGCGCCGAGGTGACGATCGTCCACGTCCAGTCCGGCACGGTCAGCCGCGCCACCACCGACGCCAACGGCCGCTACACCGCGCGCGGCCTCCGCCCGGGTGGCCCGTACACCGTCACCATCACTTCGGCCCAGGGCACCACGACCGAGGAAGGCGTGTACCTGGAGCTGAACAAGGTCGGCACCGTCAACGCCGCCCTGGGCAACGTGACCGAGATCGCCGCCGTGCAGGTCACCGGGTCGCGCCTGCTGGACACCTTCAACCCGGACAACAAGGGCGTCAGCACCTCCATCAGCGGCCGCCAGCTCGAGACCGCCGCCGCCGGCAACCGCTCGCTGGACGACTTCGCCCGCCTCGACCCGCGCCTGTCGGTCGACGCCGGCACCGGCGCCATCTCCGCCGCCGGCGTGAACAACCGCTTCAACGAGATCCAGGTCGATGGCATCTCCCAGGGCGACCCCTTCGGCCTGAACGCCAACGGCATGCCGTACACCGGCTCGCCGATCTCGATCGACACCATCGCCGCGTTCGACATCGCCGTCACCGACTACGACGTGGCCTTCAGCACCATCGGCGCGCAGATCAACGCGGTCACCAAGTCGGGCACCAACGAGCTGCACGGCTCGGCCTACTACGCGTTCAAGGATGCCGACAGCATGATCGGCAAGCGCGACGGCAAGCGCTACACCGGCTTCGACAAGGACAGCACCAAGGGCTTCACCCTGGGCGGCCCGATCGTCAAGGACAAGCTGTTCTTCTTCGTGTCGGCCGAGAAGCAGGAAGTGACCGCGATCGGCGGCACCGACTCCGACGGCCTTAGCACCGGCGCCGTGACCCAGCAGCAGGTCAACGACGTGATCGACGCCGCCACCCGCCTGGGCCTGTTCCCGGGCGCGTACATCGGCGCGATGGACCTGGAGAACGAGCGCTTCCTGGCCAAGCTGGACTGGAACATCAACGACTACCACCGCGCCAGCCTGACCTACCAGCGCACCGAGGAGGTCAAGCCGAACCCGTACAACCAGTCGGGCAACCGCGTGGTCCTGTCCAGCCACTGGTACAACTACGACAGCCTGACCGAGAACACCTCGCTGCAGCTGTTCAGCGACTGGTCCGAGAACTTCAGCACCGAAGCCAAGATCAGCTACCAGAAGTTCGACCAGGAGGCGGCCGCGTTCACCAACCAGCCGCACGTGGAGGTCTACACCGGCACCGCCACCAGCGGCCCGGCGATCTTCCTGGGCGAGGACAAGTACCGCCACGAGAACGCGATCTCGACCAAGAAGCTGACCGCCTCGCTGTTCGGCAACTGGTACCTGGGCGACCACGTCGTCAAGGGCGGCTTCGAGTACGTCGAGAACGACGTCTACAACATGTTCGGCCGCGACCTGCACGGCGTGTACCAGTTCACGCTGGCCAACTTCCTGGCCTGCGCCGACGGCAGCACCCCCTGCAACTACTCGCGCTACGACCTGCGCACCCCGGCCCCGGGCTACGGCCTGGAGGACGTCCCGGGCGCGGTGACCATCAGCACCTTCAGCCCGTTCGTGCAGGACACCTGGCAGGCCACCGACAAGCTGTCGCTGACCTACGGCGTCCGCGTCGACATCCCGAAGGAAGACCACGCCCCGCTGTACAACGCGGCCTTCGAGGAAGCCTTCGGCTACCGCAACAACCACCGCCTGGGTTCCAGGAACAAGGTCGTGCAGCCGCGCGTGGCCTTCAACTACCTGCTGAACGAGGAGCAGTTCATGCAGGTGCGCGGTGGCTTCGGCCTGTTCCAGACCAAGCCGCCGGCGGTGTGGCTGAACAACCCGTACCAGAACAACGGCCTGACCGTCTACGCGTACAACACCTCCAACCCGGCCACCGCCCCGTTCAGCCCGGATCCGTACAACCAGAACGTCCCGGGCAACGGCTCGGCGCCGCAGATGGCCGTCGACACGCTTGATCCGGACTTCAAGCTGCCGACCGCGTGGAAGGCCAACCTGGGCTTCGACGCCGCCCTGCCGTGGTGGGACCTGGTCGCCACCGTCGAGCTGCAGTGGATCAAGAACAAGGACGCGATCCTGTACCTGGCGCCGAACATCGGCACCCCGAACGGCACCCTGCCGGACGGCCGCGCCTCGTACTGGGTGAACGGCTTCACCACCAGCAGCTCGGCCAGCGGCAAGAACCACGGCAGCAACCGCGCGTTCACCACCAACTCGACCCTGCTGACCAACACCGACAAGGGCGGCTCGCGCGCCATCACCTTCGCCCTGGACAAGAAGTTCAGCGACGGCTGGTACGCCAACCTGAGCACGACCTTCACCAAGGCCGAGGAAGTGAACCCGGGCAACAGCTCGCAGGCCTCGTCGGGCTACAGCTACGTCGCCCGCGTGGACCACGAGAACGTGGTCTCCAGCACCGCCGACCGCACCATCGCCACCCAGGTCAAGCTGGCCGTGGGCTGGGAGCACGCGTTCTTCGGTGACTACAAGACCAGCATCACCGCGTTCTACAACGGCCACGACGGCATGCCGTACAGCTGGACCTACGGCACCGACGTGAACGGCGACGGCGACTCCAACTACGACCTGGCCTACATCCCGCTGCGCGAGAACGACCCGTACGTCAGCTACGGCAACGCCACCGCCGAGCAGATCGAGGCCTTCCACAAGTTCATCGACGGCGACCGCTACCTGTCCAAGCACCGCGGCGAGATCGCGGAGCGCAACGGCGCGCGGATGCCCTGGGTGAACCAGCTGGACGTGTCGATCCAGCAGGAGCTGCCGGGCTTCTTCAGGGAGCACAAGTCGATCGTCCGCCTGGACATCTACAACTTCCTGAACCTGCTCAACAAGGACTGGGGCGTGACCAACTACATCGACAACGGTTACAGCACCCGCCGCCTGGCCTACGTCAACGGCATCACCGACGACGGCAAGTACATCTACGGCCTGAACACCGCTTCGCTGGTGCCGTACGATGGCAAGGGCCTGCCGAGCCGCGCGGTGTCCCGCTGGGGCGCCATGCTGACCCTGAAGTACCAGTTCTGATGGCTGCTGCTTCAAGGTGACACGGAAACGGCCGGGGCAACCCGGCCGTTTCCTTTTGCGCGGTGGTGCGGCGCCCGGGGCTGCGCTAGAGTCGCCGACCGGTTTGCCACACTCGCAGGACCCCGATGAACGAGCCCGCCACCAGCACCCTCCCGGTCCAGGACGCCAGGATCTACCCGCGCGGCGGGCTGGACGTGCTGTCGCGGACCGAGGTGGCGCGGTTGCGCGACGCCTCCAGCGGCGGCATGCACGAGCTGCTGCGGCGCTGCGCCCTGGCGGTGCTGACCAGCGGCAGCGCCAGCGACGACCCGCGCGCCGCGCGCGACCTGTACCCGCACTTCGACATCCAGGTCACCCAGCAGGACCGCGGCGTCCGCATCGACCTGCAGAACGCGCCGGCGATGGCCTTCGTCGACGGCCAGATCATCCGCGGCGTGGCCGAACTGCTGTTCGCGGTGGTCCGCGACCTGGCCTGGACCGCGATCGAGCTGGGCCCGGAGTACGCGACCGAGCTGGAGAGCTCCGAGGGTATCACCGACGCCGTGTTCGGCCTGCTGCGCAACGCCCGCGTGCTGCGCCCGGCCGACCCCAACCTGGTGGTGTGCTGGGGCGGCCACTCGATCTCGCGCGACGAGTACCTGTACACCAAGCAGGTCGGCTACGAGCTGGGCCTGCGCGGCCTGGACATCTGCACCGGCTGCGGCCCGGGCGCGATGAAGGGCCCGATGAAGGGCGCCACCATCGCCCACGCCAAGCAGCGCAAGACCCACACCCGCTACATCGGCATCACCGAGCCGGGGATCATCGCCGCCGAGTCGCCGAACCCGATCGTCAACGAGCTGGTGATCATGCCGGACATCGAGAAGCGGCTCGAGGCGTTCGTGCGCATGGCCCACGGCATCATCGTGTTCCCCGGCGGCGTGGGCACGGCCGAGGAAATCCTGTACCTGCTGGGCATCCTGCTGCGCGAGGAGAACGCGCACGTGCCGTTCCCGCTGATCTTCACCGGCCCGACCATCGCCGCGCCGTACTTCGAGCAGATCGACCGCTTCATCCGCCTGACCCTGGGCGAGGCGGCCACCTCGCGCTACGAGATCGTGATCGGCGACGCGCCGGAGGTGGCGAAGAAGATGTTCGCCGGCATCCGCCAGGTGCGCGAGGCGCGCATCGCCCACAAGGACTCGTTCTACTTCAACTGGGGCCTGTCGATCCCGCTGGAGTTCCAGCGCCCGTTCGTGCCCACCCACGAGGCCATGGCCGCGCTGGACCTGCACCACGGGCGCCCGGCCTCGGCGCTGGCCGCGGACCTGCGCCGCGCCTTCTCCGGCATCGTCGCCGGCAACGTCAAGGAAGAGGGCATGCGCCGGATCGAGCAGCACGGCCCGTTCGAGATCCACGGCGCGCCGGACATGATGCAGGCCCTGGACGGGCTGCTGCGCGCCTTCGTCGAGCAGCGCCGGATGAAGATCGCCGGCGAGTACCGGCCCTGCTACCGCGTGGTGGCCTGAGCCGGGTCGTCTGCCCCGGGTCCGGGCGCGGGCAGGTACAGCACCGCCACGTGGCGGCCGCCGCTGGCGTGGGTCTCCACCCCGCCGCGGTCGCCGGTCAGCGCCTGCACCCGCGCGCGCACCGAGCTCAGCCCCACCTGGTGGCCGTGGGTGGCCGGCCCGGCCGCGGACGGCAGGCTGTTGCTGACCGTGACCCGCACGCCCGAACCGGTGGAGACCACCACGATCCGCACCTCGCCGCCGCGGGGCGAGCGCTCGATGCCGTGGCGGATCGCGTTCTCCACCAGCGGCTGCACCGACAGGGTCGGCACCGGCACCGCCGGCAGCACCGCCGGCACCTCCCACTTCACCTGCAGGCGCGGGCCGAAGCGCAGCTGCTCGATCTCCAGGTAGCGGCGGGCCAGCGCCAGTTCGTCCTCCAGCGGGATCGTCGGTGGCCCGGCCAGGGCGGCGCGGAACAGGTCGGACAGGTCCAGCAGCAGGCGCTCGGCCTCGCCCGGGCGCTCGCGCACCAGGGCCACGCCGGTGTTGAGGGTGTTGAACAGGAAGTGCGGCCGGATCCGCGCCTGCAACGCCTCCAGCTGCGCCTGCTTGGCCTGCACCGCCAGCTGGGTGGCGCGCCAATGGTGGTAGAACACGGCCAGGCCCAGCAGGCCCACGCACAGGGTCAGGCCGGCCATGCGCGGCAGGCTCCAGCCCGGCGGCACCGGACCAGGCACCACCAGCGCCACCAGCGCCTGGGCGATGGCGTGCACCAGCCAGCTGGACAGCACCAGCAGCAGCAGGGCGATCCCGGCCACGTGCAGCGGCCGCAGCCGGGCCAGCAGGCCACGCACCAGGTATAGCGCGGCCAGGGCCAGCAGCAGGGTCCACTGCACCATCAGGCAGGCCAGGCCGAAGTACACCCAGCGGTCGGTCAGCGGCGGCTGGGCGATGGCCAGCAGGGCGGCCACGCCCATGCCGGCGACCACCGCCCAGACGATCGCCGGGGCGCGCCATAGCGCGTCCAGCGGCGGATCGGGTTGCGGGGCAGGGCGGCCGGACGGTGCGGGCATGCGGGCATGATGCCTTGCCACGGGCGGCGGCGGGAGCCGCCGCTGGTTCCCGGGTTCGGGCCGCTCGTCGGTTGCGGCTAGAGGCTGCGGGCATGCTCCGCTAAGTTGCGTTTGCATCCAACTTGGGGAAATCGGGCATGCATCCTTCGCATGGGCCACTGGTCCGGCGGCGCGGAACCCGCTTGCGTGCGCGGCCGGGGGGCTTCTCGCTGATCGAACTGATGGTCACCCTGGCGGTGCTGGCCATCGTGGCCGCGCTGGCCGTGCCCAACTTCGCCGTGGTGATGAACGGCAACCGCCTGACCAGCCAGGCCAACGAGCTGGTGGCCGACCTCCAGCTGGCGCGCACCGAGGCGCTGCGCCGCAACCGCACCGTGCGCCTGTGCCGCAGCAGCGACGGCGCGACCTGTGCCACCGGCAACGGCGAATGGACCGGCTGGGTGGTGCAGGCCTCCGGCGCGACCCCGGAGCTGCTGCGCACGACCGCGGTCAAGAGCCAGCTGAAGATCAAGACCCCCAGCGGGGTCAACAGCGTGGACTTCCGTCCCGACGGCCTGGCCCGCAATTCCAGCGGCGGCCTGCTGTCGACCACCTTCACCGTGTGCATGCCGACCAACCGCCCGCGCGAGAACCTGCGCCGGGTGGAACTGGCCGGCGGCAGCCGCCTGAACGTGACTGCCGCGGCGCATACCACGCAGGGAGCCTGCCCATGATCCGGATCCAGACCGCCGCCGGCGCGCGTGCCGGGCGCCGGCCGGGCCCGCGCTGGCGCCGCCAGGCGGGCGTGAGCCTGCTGGAGGTGATGATCTCGGTGCTGATCCTCGGGATCGGCCTGCTGGGCATCGCCGCGATGCAGGCCACCGCCCTGCGCAACGGCCAGAGCTCGCTGGAGCGCACCCAGGCGGTGATGCAGACCTACGCCATCCTCGACGTGCTGCGCGCCAACCGCACCAACGCCATCGCCGGCTACTACAACACCAGCGGCATGCAGTGCACCCCGGCCAACCCGGACGCCTCGCTGCCGGCCGGCCAGCAGTCCGCCCAGGGCGAGCTCAACGTCTGGCTGGTCGCGCTCAAGACCAGCATGGGCCAGGCCGGGGACACCACCACCTGCGCCAACGTTGCCTGCGCGGGCAATGCCGTCGGCGGCGGCACCTGCACCGTCACCATCCAGTGGGACGACAGCCGCGGCAGTACCGCCAACGCGAGCGGCCAGGCAAGCGAGACCGGCGAAGGCAGTTCCACCCGCCAGGTCGTCACGGTGAGCGCCCTATGAAACCCGTCAACCGCATCCCCCGCGGCGCCGCGCGCGCCCGCCAGGCCGGCGTGAGCCTGATCGAACTGATGATCGCCCTGGTGCTGGGCCTGCTGGTGGTCGGCGCGGCCATCGGCGTGTTCATCTCCAACAAGGCGACCTACCGCAGCACCCAGAACCTGGCGCGCATCCAGGAGAGCGCGCAGGTGGCGTTCGAGCTGCTCTCGCGCGACATCCGCGAGGCCGGCGCCAATCCCTGCGACGCCACCCTGGCGCCCGCCAACATCACCACCGCCGCCGCCACGGCCACCCCGGACGGCGCCGACTGGTACCTGGCCGTGGACTACCCGCTGTACGGCTTCGAGGACGGCGGCCCGACCCACGTCTCGGGCACGGACGTGATCCAGATCCTGCGCCCCGGCGACGACCTCCGCGGCCTGACCGCGGACCTGGCCTCCGGCGCCACCAGCGTGACCGTCGCCCCGGCGACCCCGCTGTTCAAGAGCGGCGACCCGGTGATGATCTGCGACATGCGCGTGCTGGCCGTGTTCCGCGCCAATGGCGACAGCACGGCCGGCGGCTCCCTCAGCTTCGCCTCCGGCGCCGGCACGAACTCGTGCGATTACTTCCCGATGCCGAACACCGGCACCTGCGCCGGCGCGGCCACCGCCTACGCCTTCCCCAAGTTCTCCTCGGTCATCTCCCTGCAGGGCGTGCGCTGGTTCCTGCGCGACCCCGACGGCAACCCCGACAACGGCTACTCCCTGTACCGCCAGGTCAACGGGGCCGCCGCCGAGGAAGTGGTGCAGGGCGTGGCCAACCTGCAGTTCCACTACCTGACCGATGCCGGGTACGTGAGCGCCTCCGTCCTGACCACCGCCGCCGACTGGCGCAACGTGCGCGCCGTGCGGATGACCCTGGTCCTGCGCGAAACCGAGCGCACGGGCACCGGTGGCCAGCACCTCACCCGCGTCGTCGAGAACGTCGTCGCCCTGCGGAACCGCGTGCTATGAAACAGCCCCTTGCCTTCCCCCCGCGCCAGCGCGGCGCTTCGCTGGTCGTCGTGCTCGTCCTGCTGCTGGTCATGACCCTGCTGGGCCTGGCGGTGCTGCGCGGCACCCTGCTGGAAGAGCGCATGAGCGCCAACATGTTCGACCGCAGCCTTGCCTTCCAGCAGGCCGAGTCGGCCCTGCGCGAGGCGGAAGAGAAGGTCCGCGCCGCCGTCGTGGCCAATGGCAACGGCTGGGTGATCGGCATCAAGTGCGGCAACGACCCGGCCAAGGGCGGCATCACCGGGATCGACGATTCCAAGTGCGGGATGCCGGCGACCGCGTATACCGGCGGAACGACCTGCACAGGAAGCAGCCTGACCAGCGACTGCTGGTTCAATGCGACCGACCAGCTAGGCACCGGGAACAAATCGGCCGGCGCGCCCCAGTACTACGTGCAGTACATGGGCTTGCGTGACAGCCATGACGAACTGGGCCTCGGTTCCAGCGCCGGATCGATGCAGTACGGCGGTGGTGGCGGATCGGTGGTGCAGGAGGCCATGTACAGGATCTTTGCCCGCAGCCACAACCCCTCCACGAACGGGGATCGCGCCGTGGTCGTGCTGCAAGCCAACGTGGTGGCCAAGTGATGAATTCGATGAGCCAGCTGCGCAGAGGTGCAGGGAGTATTGCCATGAAGAATCTCCACCATCGTCGTATGGCGGCAGCGTCTGGCCATGGGAGCGCAAGCCGATTCGCAGCATTCGCCATCGGCTTGATGGCGGTGTTCTGCTCGATATCGTCCGTATCCGGCGTCAATATCGAAAACAAGCCGCTTACGGTGGGTAGCAGCGTGCCGGGTAACCTGGTGCTGGTCCCGTCGGTGGAGTATCCGACGATTCACAGCCAGGCAAATATCGGGAACTACGACGCCACGCGTCGCTATTCGGGCTACTTCGATCCGGACAAGTGCTACGCCTACCATTACAGTGCTACCGAATCGGAACGGCACTTCTATCCGGTTGGGCTGGCGAGCTCTTTCAATTGCCCGACTGCCGGGCAATGGAGCGGGAACTACATGAACTGGGCGGCCACCCAGACAATCGATCCTTTCAGGTTGGCATTGACCGGAGGTTATCGGGTCAAGGACGAGCCCGGTGAAACTTGGCTGGAGAAGGCGCGTCATGCGCCAGGATATGGGCTTTATCCGAATCGCAGGCTGCCAGCGAGCGGGAACAATGCGACGTTGGTGGCGAACGTGACGGCTGCGCAGTGGGACAATCTGACTGTCCGTATTGAGGGCCTCGGCAACAAGATGAGGTTCAGCTCCTCGGGGAATCTTGATAACACGCCAACTGCATACAACCCGGCCATTCATCTCCTGACGAAGGGCGTGGCCGAGCAGAGCCACTGGGAAAGTTGCAGGGAGGGTCAGCAGGGTTGCCAGAACAACGGCACGCGGAGGAATCCAAGATGGGAGCGGAAGGTTGTGGACGTGGCCGCTGTTCCCAGTGATGCGGGGACAGTTTACGAAGTCAGCGTGCGAGTCAAGGTGTGCGACGCATCGGTCGGGGTCGAGTCGAACTGCAAGCAGTATGCCCAAGGCTGGAAGCCGGAGGGCTTGATCCAGGAGTATGCGGAACGTATCCGCTACAGCATCTTTGGTTTTCTCAATGAGACCGGCAACCAGCGGAACGGTGGCGTGATGCGCGCGCGCCAGAAGTTCGTCGGCCCGTACACCAACTATCCCGAGCTGGGGCGACTCGCGAACGTGAACAGCGAGTGGAACTCGTCCACGGGCGTGCTCGTGCGCAATCCGGATCCGGATGATGCGAACGGTACGGGCTTTGGTGTCGCGGACAGCGGCGTGATCAATTACCTGAACAAGTTCGGCCAGATGACAGGGCAGAACCCGAAGGGCAATGACCCGGTCAGTGAGCTTTATTACGCCGCCCTGCGGTACTTCAGGGGGCAGGGCAACCTTGCGGATTACACGAATAATCTTGATTACAATAAGGCTGATGGTTTCCCGGTCATCACCAATTGGGACGATCCGATACGGTACTCCTGCCAGGTGAACGCGGCCCTCGGCATCGGCGACGTGTACACGCACGCGGACCATGACCTTCCCCCTGACGACAAGACTCTGGCGCAGCAGTACACCAACAGGGTGTTTCAGCTCGAGGGGATAAACAAGGCGGCATCCGCGGAATTTTCGGGGCGCGGCAATTCCGCGTACATCGCCGGTCTGGCGTACTACGCCCATACGAACGACCTTCGTCCGGACGATGCGGCCAAGCCGAACACCAAGGGCATGCAGACCCTTTCTACCTATTGGGTGGACGTGCGTGAGAATCAAAGGCTCGAGCCCAAGACCGGCAATCAGTATTGGCTGGCGGCCAAGTACGGTGGTTTTCGGGTCCCCAGTGGCTTCCGTCCTTTGACGGACAACCTGCCAGCCGGGAGCTGGCATACCTCGGGTGAGTACCTCACGGCTGGCGCTAACGGCGGGGTCACGTCGACCGTGACCGATTATCCGCGCCCCGACAATTTCTATGTCGCCAGCGAGGCCGACAAGATGGTGGAAAGCCTGCGCGCGGCGTTCCGAAAGATCGTCGATGACGCGAGTGGCTCCGCCAGCTCCTTCGCAAGCAACACGACCAAGCTGGAAGTCGGGGCGCGTACCTACCAGGCCAAGTACATCTCCAATGGCTGGGCTGGGCGGCTGACGGCCAGCGACGTCGATACGGCAACGGGTAACCTGACAGACATCTGGGACGCGTCGGACTGGCTCGGCCAGGCGGCGGGCGACCTGAAGGTCAATGCCAACGCCACCACGCTGAACTACACCCAGCGGCAGATCCTCTACAACAACAGTGGCACCCTGGCCAACTTCATCACCAACTGGACCGGCAACACGCTGACCAGCCCGACGCTGGCCAAGCCGGGGGCGTTCTCGACGCTGAACGACAACCAGCTCAAGTACATCCTCGGCGATCGCACCCACGAGCGGCAGTCGACGGTGAATGGGAGCCTGAGGACCTTCCGCGACCGCCGTGGCATGCTCGGCGACATCATCAACTCCACCCCTGTCTACGTGGGACGCCCCAACGCGAACCTGTACGCGGGAGACGCGAGCTACGCGACTTTCGTCTCGCAGCAGTCTTCGCGTACCCCGGTGGTCTATGTCGGGGCGAACGACGGAATGTTGCATGCGTTCAAGGCGCCGGATTCGTGCACGGGCGCCAACGCCGAGTGTGGCAAGGAACTCTTTGCATTCATGCCGACAGAGGCAATGGGCGTGCTCACCCAGAACGACCCGTCCACCAATAAATACCCGTACTGGCACCCGGAGTACGATCACGCGTACTCGGTGGACGGCGAACTTACCGTGGCCGACGTCAAGCACAACGGCACCTGGAAGACAATCCTCGTCGGCACGATGGGGCGTGGCGGCAAGAGCATTTTCGCGCTGGACGTGACGGATCCGGCTTCGCCCAGCCTGCTCTGGGAGAAGACCGCGTCGGATCCGGCAATTGGATCGCTGCTCGGCAATGCCCTCGGCCGGCCGATCATCGCCAAGGTCGCGGACAACGACTGGCGAGTGTTCATCGGTAACGGCCCCAACAGCAGCAGTGGTGAGTCCGTGCTCATCATGCTCAACGCCGTGACCGGAGCGAATGCGAACACGAAGAGCACCGGGGCAGACGGGGACAACGGTCTTTCCGGCGTGAACGTCTGGGACGACCATGGCACTGTTATTCCCAGCAAGCCTGACGGCAACTTCGACACCGTGTATGCCGGGGACATGAACGGCAACCTGTGGAAGTTCGACCTCGACAACAACACGGTCACGCGGCTGTTCACGACCCAGGCCGGCCAGCCCATCACCGCCGCGCCCCTGGTCGCGAAGAATCCCTACAACCCGCCTGAAACCTGGGTGTTCTTCGGCACGGGACGCTATCTCAGTACGGCTGATACGAGCAGTACCGCCAACCAGGTCGTGCAGAGCTGGTACGGCATCATCGACCGGGATGCCGCGGTGACCAGGGCTACGCTTTCGCAGTCCCGCATCACCCACCAGGACAGCGTCGGTCGGGTGATCGAGAAGGTGGGTGCGCCCGGGACGAATGGCTGGTACATCGACCTCCAGTCCCCCGCCGAGGCTGCCGGCGGTACGCCGAAGGGCGAACGCATGGTGGTGCCCAATTTCTTCCAGGGCATGGCGCTTATCGGCACGACGCGGTATCCCGATTCCACGGATCCGTGTTCGCCCACGGGTCGCGGCTACACGATGGCGATCGACCCGTTCACCGGCGGCCGGCTCGGCAGCGCGTTCTTTGACATGAACGGGAACGGGACCGTCGGCGACAGCGGCGACTACTACGGCGGCAACACCGACACCCCGTACTCGGGCGTGGCCTACGACAGCGGCCCGAACAACCCGATCTTCCTCGGCTCGTACATGTACACGAGCCTGGACGACGGCAGCTATTCGAAGATCATGACCAGCGGCTCGCAGGCGTTGGTGCGACGTGTCTCCTGGAGGGAACTGATCAATGGCAACTGACCGGAACCGCATGCGGGCCGCCGGAACGCGCCGGGCGCGGGGCTTCACCCTGATCGAGCTGATGATCGTGGTGGCGATCATCGCGGTGCTGGCCGCGATCGCCAACACCATGTACCAGGGCCACGTCGTGCGTGCCCGCCGCGCCGCCGCGGCCGCCTGCCTGCAGGAGCGCGCCCAGTTCCTGGAGCGCTACTACACGACCAACCTGAGCTACGCCAGCGCGCCCGACCCGGCGCAGTGCGGCCCGGACGTGGAGCCGTTCTACCAGATGTCGCTCACCGGCGTGACCGCCAAGGCCTACACCCTGTCGGCCACCCCGACCAGCCGGCAGAAGGATCCCAAGTGCGGGACCCTGTCGATCAACGCCCAGGGCAAGCGCAGCGTCAGCGGCACCGCCGGCGTCGGCGAATGCTGGTGACCGGCCCCGGATGCGGCGTGCCCGAACCGCTGCATCCCCCGGCCCACGACCCGCAGCGGTAGCCACGGATGCCCATGCGAGGGGGCCGCAGCAATGCGGCCCCCTTCGTGCATCCGGTGGCCGGCTGCGGCGGCGGAAGTCCTGCCGGGTTAAGCTGGGGCGGCGCGGCGCGATGTGCGGGGGATGGCGGCAATGCCCGCAGGCCAGGGGTGTCCGCGCTCGGCGCGCCCGGTGGCGGCAGGCCGCGCGATTGATCCTGCGGCAAGCGGGGCCGCTGGGAGGAGGGGCGGGGTGCACGCACGGGCGCGCACGCAGAACGGCCTGGACTCACGGCCAGCAGCCGGGCGATCGCCACTTCCGCCGGTTTCCGCAATAGCAAAAAGGGCCGCTTCGCGGCCCTAAGTGCTTGAATACTGGCGCCCGAAGTTGGACTCGAACCAACGACCCCCTGATTAACAGTCAAGTGCTCTAACCGGCTGAGCTATTCGGGCGGGGGCGCGTATTGTAGACAGATGGTTTCCGGCGCGGCAAGGGGGTACGTGGCCGGAATTGCGCGCGCGGGCGCGCCGCGCCCGCCTCCGCGCGCCGGAAGCCTTGTGCCGCGCGGGCTGAGGCTAGCCCGGCGGCCCGCAGGGCGTATCCGCCGGGGCCTGCGTCCAGCGCGTGCGGCCGCTGTTGTTGACCACCACCTCCGCATGCAGGCGCTCGCCGCTGCAGATCCGGAAGGTGACGTTGGTCCCCGGCGCCAGGCCGTCCGGCTGGTAGCGCACCCGTACCCGGCCCTGGGTGGAGAAGATCCGGATCGAGCCGTGCACAGGGGCGTGCTCGTCGCGCAGCACGTCGTCCGGCACCCGCGGCTGTGGCAGGCGCGCCGGGTCACGGTACAGCAGCCAGCCCGTGCTCCAGTCCGTGCTTTCCGCGCAGCGGCCGCCGCCGCGGGTGGGGCATAGCGTGACCGGCGTCCGCGCGCTCACGGCGGCGTTGCGCGCCAGCGCCAGCTGGGTGGTCAGCGCGTGCATGGCGCCGGTCGCGCGCTGCCATTCCAGGAAGCGCTGCATGCCCGGGACGGCGAGCCCGGCAAGGATGGCCGCCACGGCCAGCGTGGTCATCAGTTCCACCAGGGTGAAGCCGGCTGGGGCGCCCGGCGCATCCTTGCGCATAAGCGGAAATCCATTTCGCCCGGGCGACCCAGCATGGCGCGGCCGCAGGTGGCGCGGAATCAGGCGTGGCCGGAATCCCGTGTAGGACTTTGGCTGGAGATCGCGGGCGGTGCCGCCACATGGGCGCAGGTCGCCATGGGGCGCCCCCGGAAGTGCACCGGCCGATCCAGGCCGAGCCGTCACTTGCCAGCCGGTGCCGCGCACCGGTCCCGGCGCATGGTCACGGGGGGCTGCGGTCACGCGGCGAAGCGGTGCGGCGCACCCCGGCAGGCGTACCCCCTCCAGGGCGCGCGGCCGCCGGCGTCCTGCCGGCCGGCCCGCCGCGGCGTGGGCGTGACCACCGCCCACCTCGAAAGGCTGGGCGCCACGGCCCGGGGAGGACGGGACGGCAGGCCGCGCGGGCAGGGGCGCGGCGCCGTGCCTGCAGCACACTTCGTGGCCGCGCCACTGCGTTCCACGCGCCGCGGACAAGCGCGCTCCTATACTGGATGGTCTTCCGAGGACGCTGCCTGGCGCATGAGCGAACGATTCGAACTGGTCTCCCCGTACGCCCCGGCGGGCGACCAGCCGTATGCCATCGAAAAGCTGGTCGAAGGCTTCGAGGCCGGCCTGGCGAAGCAGGTGCTGCTCGGCGTCACCGGCTCGGGCAAGACCTACACCATCGCCAACGTGGTCCAGCAGGTGCAGAAGCCGACCCTGGTGATGGCCCACAACAAGACCCTGGCCGCGCAGCTGTACGGCGAGTTCAAGGCGTTCTTCCCGAACAACGCGGTCGAGTACTTCGTCAGCTACTACGACTACTACCAGCCCGAGGCCTACGTCCCCTCGACCGACACCTTCATCGAGAAGGACAGCTCGATCAACGACCACATCGAGCAGATGCGCCTGGCCGCGACCAAGGCGCTGCTGTCGCGGCGCGACGTACTGGTGGTGGCCACCGTCTCGGCGATCTACGGCCTGGGCGCGCCGGAGGACTACCTGTCGCTGCGCCTGATCCTGTCGCGCGGCGAGCGCATCGACCAGCGCGAGCTGCTGCGCCACCTGACCCAGCTGCAGTACACCCGCAACGAGTACGAGCTGCAGCGCGGCACCTTCCGCGTGCGCGGCGAGGTGGTGGACGTGCACCCGGCCGAAAGCGACGCCGAGGCGGTGCGCATCGAGCTGTTCGACGGCGAGATCGAGAACATCTCCCTGTTCGACCCGCTCACCGGCGAGGTGCTGCGCCGCATCCCGCGCTACACCATCTACCCGAAGACCCACTACGCGACCACCCGCGAGCGGGTGCTCAACGCGATCGAGACCATCAAGCTCGAGCTGAAGGAGCGGCTGGAGCAGCTGTACGCGCAGAACAAGCTGGTCGAGGCCCAGCGCCTGGCCCAGCGCACCCAGTTCGACCTGGAGATGATGGCCGAGGTCGGCTACTGCTCGGGCATCGAGAACTACTCCCGGCACCTGACCGGCAAGGCGCCTGGCGAGCCGCCGCCGACCCTGTTCGACTACCTGCCGGCCGACGCGCTGCTGGTGGTGGACGAGTCGCACGTGACCATCCCGCAGATCGGCGCCATGTACAAGGGCGACCGCTCGCGCAAGGAAACCCTGGTGGAGTTCGGCTTCCGCCTGCCCTCGGCGCTGGACAACCGCCCGCTGAAGTTCGAGGAGTGGGAGGCGCGTGCGCCGCGCTCGATCTACGTCTCGGCCACGCCTGGCCCGTACGAGATGCGCGAGGCCGGCGACCAGGTGGTCGAACTGGTGGTGCGCCCGACCGGCCTGGTCGACCCGCAGGTGGAGATCCGCCCGGTCGCCACCCAGGTCGACGACCTGATGGGCGAGATCAACAAGTGCGTGGCCATGGGCGACCGCGTGCTGGTCACCACCCTGACCAAGCGCATGGCCGAGAACCTCACCGACTACCTGGCCGAGCACGATATCAAGGTGCGCTACCTGCACTCGGACGTGGACACGGTCGAGCGCGTGGAGATCATCCGCGACCTGCGCCTGGGCAAGTTCGACGTGCTGGTGGGCATCAACCTGCTGCGCGAGGGCCTGGACATGCCCGAGGTCTCGCTGGTGGCGATCCTCGACGCGGACAAGGAGGGTTTCCTGCGTTCGTCCGGCTCGCTGATCCAGACCATCGGCCGCGCCGCGCGCAACCTGCGCGGCAGGGCGATCCTGTATGCGGACACCATCACCCGCTCGATGCAGGCGGCGATCGACGAGACCAACCGCCGCCGCGAGAAGCAGGAGCAGTACAACGCCGAGCACGGCATCGTCCCGCGCCAGGTGGTGCGCCAGATCATGGACGTCATGGAGGGCGCGCGCCCCGAGCCCGGCGAGGCCAAGTCCAAGGGCAAGGGCCGCGGCAAGGCGCGCCAGGTGGCCGAGCCGGCCACCGACTACTCCACCCTGGACCCGGCCAAGGCCCTGGCCAGGATCAACGAGCTGGAGCAGCGCATGTACCAGCACGCCCGCGACCTGGAGTTCGAGGACGCCGCGCGCCTGCGCGACGAGATCCGCAAGCTCAAGGAAGCGGCCCTGGCCGGCTGAGGCCCGCCCCCTGTTGTGGATTCGGCCCGGGGCAGGGTAGAATGCGCGCCCCTGCAGACGGCGACGCCGTCCGGCAGCGGCAAACGGGCGGTTAGCTCAGCGGTAGAGCACTACCTTGACATGGTAGGGGTCACAGGTTCGAACCCTGTACCGCCCACCACCTCCAGGCAGGTGGAAAAAATGCCTTGGCCCGAAAGCCCCGCCCGCCGCGGGGCTTTTTCGTATCCGCGGCCGGCACCGCGCCACGCGCACGCGGCTCAGCGGGCGAGGGCGTCCAGCAGCCACGCCAGCCTGCGCAGCTGCACCGGCTGCACGCGGAGACTCCGGGTGTGCGGATCGCCTCCGGCGTGGCGATATCCCGGGCGCTTCGCTACCCCCGGCTACGCCCGCTGGCCCGGGCCGCTCACCTGCCGGCCGCGCCTTCCACCACCCGCACCTCGAACACCCACGGCGTGCGCTTCCCGCCATGGGCGACGAACTCCACCCGCGTCCCATCGCCGCGCAGCGCGGCCGCTGTCCCGGCAGGCAGCGTGAACTCCTCGACCACCAGGTCGTCCTTGCCCTTGCCGTCGAGCACGATGCTGCCGAGCTTGCGGCCGTCGACCAGCACGTCCATGCCGGCATTCCACTGGCCGCCGAACACCGTCAGCTGCAGGGTCGGTGGGGTGCTTTCGGGAACCGGACGGCGGGCTCGCAGCAAGTAGGAGAAGCGGTCGCCGGCATCGCGCCAGGGCCGGCCGAGCATGTTCCCGGTCCTGCTGTCGCGGCCCTGGTAGGCGTGGTCGACCTCGGGCTGCTGTTCGCCGGGCTGGACCTGGTCCAGGGTGCGGGCTTCCAGGGCCTGGCGCTGGCGTTCGGCCGCCTCGATCGCGGCGACCACGGCCGGATACCGCTCCGGGGTGGTGGTGCGCCAGTAGGCCATGTAGCGGGCGTCGTGGACGCGGTACAGCGGCTCCAGGCGCAGGCCGCGGAACGACATCGGCCGCACCAGGGCGTCGGCGCTGAACACCAGCGGCTGCCCCGGCACCGGGCGGATGCCCGCGGCCAGCGCCTCGCGCTCGCCCACCAGCATCGGCGCCTGGTCCAGCGGCAGGTAGGGGCCGGGGGCGATATGGCTGCCGCGGCCGTCGTCGGCGATCAGGCCTTCCAGATCCTCCCCGCCGGTGCGCGCGGCCAGCATCAGCGGGCCGTGCATCACCGCCACCCAGTCCGAGCCGTCGGGCAGGGCCTCGATGCGGGTGGCCATGGGCAGCTCGACCTCGATGCGGTCGCCGTCCTGCCACCGCCGCTCGATCCGCGCATGGGACGAGGGCCTGGACTCCACCGGCCAGGGCCGGCCATTGATCTTCACCCGCAGCGGGCCCGCTAGCCAGTGCGGATGGCGCAACTCCAGGGCGAAGCTGTGCGGCGTATCCAGCGCCAGTTCCAGCACGCTGCGCGGCTCCTCGGGGAAGCGCGTGCGCTGGCGCAGCACCAGGCCGGACTCGGCCCAGCGCAGTTCCGAGTCCAGGTACAGGTTCACCCGCAGCACATCGGCATCGTAGGAGTACACGAAGGCACCGTGGCGGCCGTGGTTCTCCATGCCGCTGCCCACGCAGCACCAGAAGCACTGCTGCGGCTGCGAATACACGCGGTAGTGCCGCGGCCGGATCGGGGTGAAGTACACCAGCCCGCCGTGGTCGGGATGCTGGGTGGAGAGGATGTGGTTGAACAGCACCCGTTCGTAGAAATCCGCATGCCGCGGGTCCGGGCGCAGCCGCTCCAGCAGCAGGGTCAGGCGCAGCATGTTGTAGCTGTTGCAGGTCTCCGGGCCCTCGCGCGAGGCCACCATGCCGCTGAAGTCGCCGGCCGGGTTGAAGTGCTCGCGCACGCTGTTGCCGCCGAAGGCGATGCTCCGGTGCAGCGCAACCCGCTCCCAGAAGAACTGCGCCGCCTCGATCCAGGCCGCGTCGCCGTCCAGCTCGCCGATGCGGGCGAAGCCGATCACCTTGGGGATCTGGGTGTTGGCGTGCAGCCCGTCCAGCCGGTCCTCGCGCCGCAGCAGGGGCTCGAGGATGGCGCGGTGCGAGAAGCGCCGCGCCAGCGCCAGGTAGCGGCGTTCGCCGGTGATGGCATAGACGTCGGCCAGCACCTCGTTCATGCCGCCATGCTCGGTATCGAGCACGCGCTGCAGCTGGTCGTCGTCGAGGTTGGCCACCAGCGCCCCGGCCCAGTCGGCGAAGCGCACCAGCACCTCGCGCGCCTGCCCGTTGCCGGCCAGCACCCAGGCATCGCGCAGCCCGGCGAAGGTCTTGTGCAGGTTGTAGAACGGCACCCAGGCGCCTTCCAGCGCGAACGACTCGGCCTGGAAATCGCCGCTGGCGATGCGCTCCCACAGCACGCGGCCGTTGGGCACGCCGCCGACGTAGCCGTCGCCGTTGGCGGCCTGGACCTCGGCCAGGGCCGCGACCATGTAGTCCAGCCGCCGGCGCATCTCCGCGCTGCCCTGCGCGGCCTGCTGCGCCAGCGCCGAGAGGTAATGGCCGGCGGTATGGCCATCCAGGCCCATGGATTCCCAGTTCGGGTACCTGGACGCGGGCGAGGGCAGGCCGGCCTCGAGCCGGAATGGTGCCAGCAGCCGGTCCATGTCCAGCGCGGCCAGATAGCGCAGGTTGAGCGCGCTGGAGCGGGCGAACAGGCCTTCGCCCAGGCGCACGTCGGACAGCGGGAAGAAGCGCACCGGCCCGCGCTGCCAGGGCAGCGGCGGCGGCAGGGCCAACGCCGGCAGCAGGGGCAGGCTGGCCGCGGCGCCGCCCAGGGCGGCGACGAAGCCGCGCCGGCTCAGGCGCGGGCCGGGCGCGGCCATGGCGGCGTCTGCCAGGAGAAAAAGACCCCGTCGCAAGGGGAAACCGCCGGGGCGGTGGCGGCGGGGCTTCCGGAAGGGAGGAACACACCGCGCGGCATGGCGGCGCTCAGTGCGAGTCGCGGGCGACGGTGTCGCCACTGCCGCCGACCAGGAAGTCCAGGTCGGCACCCAGGTGCGCCTGCTGCACGTGGTCCACGTACAGCCTGGCCCAGCCACGGGCCGGTGGCGGTGGCGGGGTCCACTCGGCGCGGCGGCGCTCCAGCTCGGCCGCGTCCACGTCCAGGTGCAGGCGGCGGGCCTCCACGTCCAGCTCGATGAAATCGCCCTCGCGCACCAGCGCCAGCGGGCCGCCGGCGGCGGCTTCCGGCGAGACGTGCAGCACCACCGTACCGTAGGCGGTGCCGCTCATGCGCGCATCGGAGATGCGCACGATGTCGGTGATGCCACGGCGCAGCAGCTTGGGCGGCAGCGGCATGTTGCCGACCTCGGCCATGCCCGGGTAGCCGCGCGGACCGCAGTTCTTCAGCACCATCACGCAGGTCTCGTCGATGTCCAGCGCTTCGTCGTCGATCCGCGCCTTGAAGTCCTCGATGTCCTCGAACACCACCGCGCGGCCGCGGTGCCTCAGCAGGTGCGGCGAGGCGGCCGAGGGCTTGATCACCGCGCCGTCCGGGGCCAGGTTGCCGCGCAGCACGGCGATGCCGGCCTCGGCGCGCAGCGGCTGGTCGAGCGGGCGGATCACCTCGCGGTTCCAGCACGGCGCGTCGGCGATGTTCTCGCCGAGGGTGCGGCCGTTGACCGTCAGTGCGTCCAGGTCCAGGTACTGCGCGATCTCGCGCAGCACCGCCGGCAGGCCGCCGGCGTAGTAGAAGTCCTCCATCAGGTACTCGCCCGACGGCTTGAGGTTGACCAGGCAGGGCAGGCGCGAGCCGATCTCGTCCCAGTCCTCCAGGCTCAGTTCCACGCCCAGGCGGCCGGCCAGGGCCAGCAGGTGGATCACCGCGTTGGTCGAGCCGCCGATCGCGGCGTTGGCGCGGATCGCGTTGGCGAAGGCCTTGCGCGTGAGGATCCTCGACATGCGCAGGTCCTCGCGCACCATCTCCACGATGCGGCGGCCGGAAAGGTGGGCCAGGCGGAAGCGGCGCGAGTCGACGGCCGGGATTGCCGCGTTCTCCGGCAGCGACATGCCCAGTGCCTCCACCATCGAGGCCATGGTCGAGGCCGTGCCCATGGTCATGCAGCTGCCCCTGGAGCGCTGCATGCAGGCCTCGGCCTCGGTGAACTCGGCCTGGGAAAGGGTGCCGGCGCGGACCATCTCCGACATCTCGATCACCCCGGTGCCCGAGCCCACCGGCCTGCCGCGCCAGTTGCCCGACAGGGAAGGGCCGCCGGACACGCCGATGGTCGGCAGGTCCACGCTGGCCGCACCCATCAGCAGCGAGGGCGTGGTCTTGTCGCAGCCCATCAGCAGCACCACGCCATCGATCGGGTTGGCGCGGATGGATTCCTCCACGTCCATCGAGGCGAGGTTGCGGAACAGCATGGCCGTGGGCCGCACCTGGGTCTCGCCCAGGGACATCACCGGGAACTCCAGCGGGAAGCCACCGGCCTCGTAGACGCCACGCTTGACGTGCTCGGCCAGCTCGCGGAAGGAGCTGTTGCACGGCGTCAGTTCGGACCAGGTGTTGCAGATGCCGATCACCGGGCGGCCGTCGAACATGTCGTGCGGCAGGCCCAGGCCCTTGAGCCAGCTGCGGTAGTAGAAGCCCTGCTTGCCCTCGCGGCCGAACCACTGGCGGCTGCGGAAGGGCGGCTTGCTGGATTCGCTCATGCGGTCGGGATTCCTGCCCGGTGGACTTGGCCGGGCCATCACCGTGCCGATGGCATGGCTGCGTCCCGTTGCCGGGGATGCTACCGGGGCGGGCAATGCACGAAAAATAACAAATGCACGCAGATCGATATGCGTATTGCAATCCACCCACCAAAGCCCCCCTCCCCCGGGAGAGGGTTGGGGGAGAGGGCAGACAGCCCCGCGCCCTTCGTCGGCACCCACCCTCTCCCTCGGACCCTCTCCCAGTCGGAGAGGGCAGGAAAGCGCCATAACCAATCGGATATGCATGACACCGATATCCGCATTTGTTGTGCATCCGCCGCGGCTACGAGAATGCAGCGGAGCCCCCGCGGTGGCGGTGGCGCATTCGGCGGTGCATCGCGGCGCTCTGGGAGGGGCAATGCAGGACCGGAAACAGGCGCTGGACCAGAAGCTGAGCGTGCTCGAGAAGATCGGCTTCGGCGCCGGCGACATGGCGGTCAACGTCGTCATCTCCTCGATGATGCTGATCATCACGTTCTTCTATACCGACGTGTTCGGCCTGCGCCCGGCCGACGTGGCCCTGCTGCTGATCGTGGTGCGGATGGTCGACGCGGTCACCGACCCGCTGATGGGCATGGTCACCGACCGCATCGAGACCCGCTGGGGCCGCTACCGGCCGTGGTTCCTGTGGATGGCGGTGCCGTTCGGGATCTCGGTGACGCTGACCTTCACCACGCCGGACACCACTTACGGCCTGAAGCTGGCCTGGGCCTACGCCACCTACACCCTGGTCACCCTGGTGTTCACCGCGGTAACCATCCCCTACATCTCGCTGATCGGGGTGCTCACCGCCAACCCGAAGGAGCGGCTGTCGGCGAACGGCTACCGGCTGTTCTTCGCCAAGATCGCCGCCTTCCTGGTCACCATCCTGGTACCGGTGCTGGCCGAGGCCTGGGGCGACGGCCAGCTGGCGCGCGGCTACCAGCGGGCGATGGGGCTGATGGGGCTGATGGCCACGGTGCTGTTCCTGTTCTGCTTCTTCACCACCACCGAGCGGATCCGCCACGAGGTGGACCGCAAGCCGCTGCGCGAGCAGTTCGCCCTGCTGCTGCGCAACGACCAGTGGCTGCTGCTGTGCGCGGTGTGCGTGATCGGCACCATCGGCTACGTGGTGCGCGGCTCGGTGGCCGCGTACTACGCCAAGTACTACCTGGGCGGCGACGCGAAGCTGCTGTCCGCCTTCCTGGCCACCGGGGTGGTCGCGGCGATTTTGGCGATGGTCGCGTCCACGTGGATCACCAAGCGCTTCTGCAAGATCGCGCTGTTCCGCTGGAGCCAGCTGCTGGTCGGCGTGCTGAGCCTGGCGATGTACCTCGTGGTGGGGCCGGGCGACGTGGTCGCCGCCTTCGTCTTCTACTTCCTCATCTGCTTCATCGTCGACCTGCACGCGCCGGTGTTCTGGTCGGCGATCGTCGAGGCGGTGGACTACGGCCATGCGCGCAGCGGCAAGCGCGTGGCCGGGCTGGCGATGGGCGGGATCTCGTTCTTCCAGAAGGCGGGCATGGGCATTGCCGGGGCGATCGTCGGCTGGCTGCTGGCCTGGTTCCAGTACGTTCCGGACCAGCCGCAGACGCCCTCGGCGCTCAACGGCATCGCCCTGATGCTGACGCTGATCCCCGGCGCCTTCCACGCGCTGATGGGCCTGGTGATGTTCGCCTACCGGATCACCGACGGTTACTACCAGCAGATCCGCCAGCAGATCATCCACGAAGCCCCGGCCGCCTGAGGCCGGCGGAGAGGACGCCCCATGAAGCTGAGCAATCCCTTCATCCTGCAGCGCGCCGACCCGCATGTGTCGCGCCACGCCGGCCGCTACTACTTCACCGCGTCGGTTCCCGAGTACGACCGGGTGGTGTTGCGCAGTTCGCCCACGCTGGCCGGGCTGGCCGCGGCGGAGGAGAAGGTGCTGTGGCGCGCCCCGCCGGAAGGACCTGCCAGCTCGCTCATCTGGGCGCCGGAACTGCACCGCGCCGACGATGGCTGGTACGTGTACTTCGCCGCCGCGCCCTCGCGCGAGATCAAGGACGGGCTGTTCCAGCACCGCATGCACGCGCTGCGCAATCCCTCGGCCGATCCGATGCAGGGCCCGTGGGAGTTCGCCGGCCAGGTCGACAGCGGCATCGACGCGTTCTGCCTGGACGCGACCAGCTTCAGCCACCGCGGCGTGCGCTACTACCTGTGGGCGCAGAAGCACCCCGATATCCCCGGCAACTCCAACCTGTACATCGCGGCGATGGAGACGCCCACCCGGATCAAGGGCCCGCCGGTGCTGCTGACCCGGCCCGAGTTCGACTGGGAAGTGCAGGGCTTCCTGGTCAACGAAGGGCCGTCGGTCCTCATCCGCCACGGCAAGGTGTTCTGCACCTATTCGGCCAGCGCTACCGACGAACGCTATGCGATGGGTCTGATCTGGGCGGATGCGGACAGCGACCTGCTGGATGCGGCCAGCTGGCACAAGTCACCGCGGCCGGTGTTCGCCACCGACGTCGAGCGCGAGGTCTACGGGCCGGGCCACAACAGCTTTACCGTAGCCGAGGACGGCATCACCGACCTGCTGGTCTACCACGCACGCAACTACCGCGAAATCGAGGGCGACCCGCTGTGGAACCCGGATCGCCACGCCTGCGTGCAGCCGCTGCAGTGGGACGCCGACGGCATGCCGGTGTTCGGCCGGCCGCTGCGCGAGGTGGAACTGCCGGAGGCGGGGGCGTGAGCGGGGCGGCGGGCATGGCGGGGCTGTGCCGCGCAGCGCTGCTGCTGGCCTGCGCGCTGGCGGCGCCCGCGTCCGCGCAGGAAGCGAAGCCGAACAACGACGACATGATGGAAGCGCCGCCGGTGGCTGCGCCGCGCGAGGGCTACTGGGCCGATATCCTCGCCCATGACCCGGTGCTGGCCCGGCAGGGCGACACCTGGTACGCCTTCGTCACCGGCCCGGGCATCACCGTCTACAGCTCGAAGGACATGCGGACCTGGAAGGCCGAGCCGCCGGTGTTCGCCACCATTCCGGCCTGGGCCTACGAGGTGGTGCCGAAGTTCAACGGCCATATCTGGGCGCCGGACATCTCCGAACACGACGGCACCTACTACCTGTACTACTCGATCTCCATCGGCGGCAAGAACACCTCGGCGACAGGTGTGGCCACCAATACCACGCTCGATCCGGCCGATCCGGCGTTCCGCTGGGTGGACCACGGCATCGTCCTGCGCTCGGTGCCGCACCGCGACCTGTGGAACGCGATCGACGCCAACTTGGTCGAGGACGAAGACGGCACGCCGTGGCTGGCCTTCGGCTCGTTCTGGGGCGGCTTGAAACTGGTGAAGCTGCGCGAGGACCGGCTGGCCATCGCCGAGCCGCAGGAATGGCACACCCTGGCCCGGCGCGAGCGCCCGCTGCTGGCCGTCGACGATGCCAACCCGGAGCCGGGCGCGATCGAGGCGCCCTTCATCTTCCGCCACGACGGCTGGTACTACCTGTTCGTGTCGTACGACCACTGCTGCCGCGGGGCGAAGAGCGATTACCGGATCATGGTCGGCCGTTCGCGCGACCTGCGCGGCCCTTACCTGGACCGCGACGGCCGGCGCATGGACCAGGGCGGTGCCACCGAGGTACTGCGCGGCACCGCCCGCTGGCCCGGCCCCGGCCACAACAGCGCCTACACGTTCGACGGCCGCGACTGGCTGGTGTTCCACGCCTACGACGTGGAGGACGGCGGCCTGCCCAAGCTGAAGATCCTGCCGCTGGCTTGGGACGAGGACGGCTGGCCAGTGGTGGAGGCGGGGGCGCTGGAGCGGTAGGACCCTTGGCTGCCGGAACGTTCCGGGCACCCACGCACCGGCTTCCCCTTCAAGTTCGCGCGGATGCCTAAGCCCCAGGTCCTGGATATACCGCCGGGTCCGGTACAGGTTGGCCTGTTGGTGCGCAGGCCGTAGCCTGCGGTGCAGGCGGCAGGCGCCCGCGCAGCCGCTCCGGCAGGCGGCCCGCCCGGGCCTGCCGCGCCCGAATACCGGGGCCTGCTCGCCGTCATAAGACATACCGAGCCACCTTGCTGCCTTTTCCCGGATGCCGCCCAAGGGCAGGCCCGGACTGGAGCGGCATAACTCCATGATCCGCCGGGGATTCCTCGATTGACGGCAGGCAAGCGGCGGCCACAAACTCGGCGCTACGGCCCCGGTTGGGGCTCTACTGGCAGTTAGGTCTGAGGTGTTCGGTCGTAGGGGTGCGGCGTCGGACTTCGGCAGGGGATCGCAATGGGCAGTGGGTGTGCGGTGCCGCTTCGGGCAGGTCGCAGGGCAGGCGCCAGGTCAGCGCCGCTCTCGGACCATCAGTGGGCTGGCTTGCCAGCCATCTCGGCCATGCGAATCGCCCCGGCTTCTGTAGACACCCCGAAGCCTCAAATTGATTGCCGCTTTTCGAACTCTACCGGAGGCAGGCCATCGTTGTGCCCGTGCTGCCTGCGGGTGTTGTAGAACATCTCGATGTAGTTGAAGNCGTCGGCCTTGGCCTCGTCCCGGGTGGCGTAGATCCGGCGCCTGATGCGCTCGCGCTTGAGGAGCTGGAAGAAGCTTTCGGCGACCGCGTTGTCATGGCAGTTGCCGCGGCGGCTCATGCTGCTGACCAGGCCGTGGGCTGTCAGGAAATCCTGCCAATCGTGGCCGGTGTATTGCGTTCCCTGATCGGAGTGAATGAGCAGTCCGGCGGGCGGCTTGCGGCGCCA
>NZ_AZNZ01000004.1 GCF_000510725.1 Pseudoxanthomonas sp. J31 | reverse complement strand
CGGGGCAGATGGGCGTGGTGGCGCTGGTGGCGGCCAACGCCTACGTGGTGTTCTTCAACGCCTCGTGGGGCCCGGTGATGTGGGTGATGCTGGGCGAGATGTTCCCCAACCAGATCCGCGGCTCGGGCCTGGCGGTGGCGGGCCTGGCGCAATGGGTGGCGAACTTCGTGATCACCTGGACGTTCCCGATGCTNCTGGCGGGCATCGGCCTGGCGGCGGCCTACGGGTTGTACGCGGCGGCGGCGTTCCTGTCGGTGTTCTTCGTGCTGCGGTTCGTGCGCGAGACCCGAGGCCGCGAACTGGAGCAGATGCAGGGATGAGCGGGCCGATGGGCGCCGGCCGCCTGTCAGTCCCGGGTTGCCGGCGGGGCCACCGAGTCCCGCCGGACCAGCTCGTGGGCGACCACGTGGTCGACGACCATGTGCACGTCCTTCTCGCGGCGGCTGATCGCGCGCACCAGGATGTCCATGGCCGAGTCGGCCATCGAGGCGATGGGCTGGCGCACGGTGCTCAGCTCCGGCCATACCGTGGTGGCGGCGGAGGTGTCGTCGTAGCCGACCACCGACAGGTCGCGTGGCACGTCCAGGCCGCGGCGGTGCGCGACCGAGACCACGGCGGCGGCCATGTCGTCGTTGCTGGCGAAGATCGCGGTCGGCGGCTTCTTGCGCGCCAGCAGCTTCTCCGCCGCCTCCAGCCCGGAGCGGTAGGTGAAGTAGCCTTGCTGGACCATGCCGGCGTCCAGGCTGATGCCGGCCGCGGCCAGCGCCGCCTGGAAACCCTCGAAGCGCCGCGCGCTGGCGGTCTGGTTGGGATGGCCCTTGATGAAGCCGATCCGGGTATGGCCCAGGCCCAGCAGGTACTCGGTGATCTCGCGGCTGGCGCGGAAATCGTCGATGCGCACGTGCGAGACGTCGTCGCCGAAGCGCGCCGAGGCCAGCGCCACCACCGGCACGTCGGCGCCGACCAGTTCCGAGACCACGGCCTTGGATTCGCACAGCGGCGGCGGCAGCAGCACGCCGGCGACGCTGCGCGCCAGGGTGCGGGCGGCGGCGCGCTCGGCCTCGGCGTTGAGGCCGTCCCAGCTGTCGACCACCAGCTGCACCGCGGTACGCGCGGCGCCGCGCAGGGCGCCGACCAGCAGCTCGCTGAGGTAGGCGCCGGACGGGTTGGTGTAGATCAGCGCGATCCGCGTGCCCTGCGCCGCGGCCAGCGAGCGCGCCGCCAGGTTCGGCGTGTAGCCCAGTTCGCGCACCGCGCGCATCACCTGCTCGCGGGTCTCCGGGCGCACGTTGGCGTTGCCGTTGATCACCCGCGACACGGTCATCGGCGAGACCTCGGCCGCCGCGGCCACCTCGTGGATGGTTACCGCGCGTCCCTTGCGGCGTGCGGACTTGCTGCTGGTGGCCAATGGCGTTCCCTCCCCATGGACTGCGGCCCTGCCGCGCTCTGTGGTTCCCGCCCGCGCCCGGCCCGGGTGCGGGCACGGGCCATGGCCCGCGACAACCGGAAGTAGAAGAGTGATATCGATAGCACGATCCGCGTCTGCAAAACATCCCGCGCGTCCCGGCCTGCTGGGGCTACTGGCGCTGCTGCTGACCTGGCTGCTGGCGCTGCCGGCCGCGGCCGAGGACGGCTATGACCTGTGGCTGCGCTACCGGCCACTGCCGGCGCCGGTGCTCAAGCAGTACCGCGACCAGGGCACGCAGCTGGTGGCCCCGGCGGACACCGCGACCCAGCGCGCCGCCCGTGACGAACTGGTGCGCGGCCTGTCCGGCCTGCTCGGGCGCGCGCCGGCGCTGGCCGCGCAGGCCCGGCGCGACGGCGCGATCGTGGTCGGCACCCCGGCCTCGCTGCCACAGCTGGCGGCGCTCCAGGGCGAACTGGAAGGCCTGGGCGAGGAGGGCTACCTGATCCGCAGCACCCGCATCGACGGGCGCGCGGCCACGGTGGTGGCGGCCAACACCGACATGGGCGCGCTGTACGGCAGTTTCCACCTGCTGCGCCTGGTGCAGACCGGGCAGCCGCTGGCCGGGCTGGACCTGCGCGAGGCGCCGAAGGTGAAGGTGCGCGTGCTCAACCACTGGGACAACCTGGACCGCTACGTCGAGCGCGGCTATGCCGGCGAATCGATCTGGGACTGGCACAAGCTGCCGGACTGGCTGGACCCGCGCTACACCGACTACGCCCGCGCCAATGCCTCGGTCGGCATCAACGGCACGGTGCTCAACAACGTCAATACCAGCGCGCTCGCATTGACACCGATGTACCTGGAGAAGGCGGCGGCCCTGGCCTCGGTGTTCCGCCCGTACGGCATCAAGGTCTACCTCAGCGCCCGCTTCAGCGCGCCGATCGAGATCGGCGGCCTTGCGACCGCCGATCCGCTGGATCCGGCCGTGCGCCAGTGGTGGAAGGACAAGGCCGACGAGATCTACCGCACCATCCCCGACTTCGGCGGCTTCCTGGTCAAGGCCAATTCCGAGGGCCAGCCCGGCCCGCAGGACTACGGCCGCAGCCATGCCGACGGCGCCAACATGCTGGCCGAGGCCCTGGCCCCGCACGGCGGCATCGTGATGTGGCGCGCGTTCGTGTACTCGCACGAGGAACCTGACGACCGCCACAAGCAGGCCTACAACGAGTTCGTGCCGCACGACGGGCGGTTCGCCGACAACGTACTGGTGCAGGTGAAGAACGGCGCGATCGACTTCCAGCCGCGCGAGCCGTTCCATCCGCTGTTCGGCGCCATGCCCAGGACGCCGCTGATGATGGAGTTCCAGATCACCAAGGAGTACCTGGGCTTCGCCACCCACCTGGTGTACCTGGGCCCGCTGTACGAGGAAGCGCTGCGCGCCGATACCCATGCGCGCGGCCCCGGTTCGACCGTGGCGAAGATCGTGGACGGCTCGCTGGAGGGGCACGCGCTGACCGGCATGGCCGGCGTGGCCAACATCGGCGTGGACCGCAACTGGAGCGGCTCGCACTTCGACCAGGCCAACTGGTACGTGTTCGGGCGCATGGCCTGGGACCCGCACGCCGGCGCCGAGGACATCGCCCGCGACTGGGCGCGCATGACCTTCTCCACCGACCCGGCCGTGGTCGAGCCGGTGGTGTCGATGATGATGGGCTCGCACCAGGCGGTGGTCGACTACATGACCCCGCTGGGCCTGCACCACCTGATGGGCCGCGGCCACCACTACGGCCCGGGTCCGTGGGTCGAGGGCGGTCCGCGCGCGGACTGGACCTCGGTCTACTACCACCGCGCCGACGCGCGCGGCATCGGCTTCGACCGCACCGCCAGCGGCAGCAACGCCGTGGGCCAGTACGCGCCGCCGGTGGCAGCGCAGTTCGGCAACCTCGACACCGTGCCGGAAGAGTTCCTGCTGTGGTTCCACCACGTGCCCTGGGACCACGGCATGGCCTCCGGCCGCAGCCTGTGGGACGAGCTGGTGCTGCGCTACGACCGCGGCGTGGACTACGTGCGCGGCATGCGCCGTACCTGGGCCGCGCTGGAGGGCAAGGTCGATACCGAGCGCCACCACCAGGTCGCGGTGTTCCTCGGCATCCAGGAAAAGGAAGCAAAGTGGTGGCGCGACGCCAGCATCGCCTACTTCCAGACCTTCTCGCAGCGCCCGCTGCCGGAAGGCGCGGCGCCGCCGCCGCACGACCTGGAGTACTACAAGTCCCTGCAGTTCCCGTACGCACCCGGAGACGGCAAGTGAGCCCAACCAAGCTGATCCATCTGGCCGCCGCGCTGGGCCTGGCCCTGGCGCCGCTGGCCCAGGCCCAGGCCCAGGACACCACCGCGCCGGCCGCCCCGCTGCTGCATTCGCTGTTCCAGGACCACGCCGTGCTGCAGCGCGACCAGCCGCTGCGGGTGTGGGGCCGCGCCGAGCCCGGCGAGCAGGTGAAGGTGGAGATCGCCGGCAAGCGCGCGCGCGTGCGCGCCGGCGCCGATGGTCACTGGGAAGCGAGCCTGCCGGCGCTCAAGGCCGGCGGCCCGTACGTGCTCACCGCCCAGGCCGGCCAGGCCCGCCAGGTGGTGTCGGACGTGATGGTCGGCGACGTGTGGCTGTGCTCGGGGCAGTCGAACATGGAGCTGCAGGTGTGGCGCTCGCTGGACGCGCGCGCCGAGATCGCCGGCGCCGGCAACGACCGCATCCGCCTGCTGACCGTGCCGCAGGTGGCGCAGGTGGAACCGCAGCGCGGGTTCAGCGAGCCGGTGGCGTGGAAGCCGGTGGATCCGGATTCCGTGCGCGACTTCTCCGCGGCCTGCTACTTCTTCGCCCGCGAGCTGCAGAAGACCGTAGACGTGCCCATGGGCCTGGTCAACGCCGCCTGGGGCGGCTCGCGCATCCAGGCCTGGACCAGCGCACGGCAGCTGCGCACCCTCGGCCGCTACGACGCCGAACTGGACGTGCTGGAGCGTTACGCGCGCGATCCGATGGAGGCGGTCGGGGCCTGGGGCGAGCTGTGGCAGGGCTGGTGGTCGGGCCGCCCGGGCGTGGCCGCCGACGACCGCCCATGGGCGCCGGGCACGCCGGCCGGGCAGTGGCGCCCGGCGCCTGCCCAGCTCGGCGCCTGGGAGAAGTGGGGCGTACCGGAACTGGAAGCCTTCGACGGCATGGTCTGGTACCGCACCACGGTGGAGCTGAGCGCCGAACAGGCCGCGCAGGACGCGGTGCTGGCACTGGGCCCGGCCGACGAGATCGACACCACCTGGGTCAACGGCCGCGCCGTCGGCAGCACCTACGGCGCCGGCGGCGGCCGCGAGTACCGCCTGCCGCCGGGACTGCTGCAGGCCGGCACCAACACCGTGGTGGTCAACGTGCTGGACACGTACCGCGACGGCGGCCTGGCCGGCCCGGCCGAGGCACACGCGCTGGTGCTGGCCGACGGCACCCGGGTGCCGCTGGCCGGCGGCTGGCAGTACCGCGTGGTCCCGCCGGAGCTGGGCACGCCGCCGCGCGCACCGTGGCAGAGCGCCGCCGGCCTGTCCACGCTGTACAACGGCATGATCGCCCCGCTGGGCGGCTATGGCCTGCGTGGCGCGCTGTGGTACCAGGGCGAGTCCAACACCTTCGAGCACGCCATCTACGCCGACCTGCTGCGCGCCCTGCGCAGCGACTGGCGCCGCCAGTTCGGCGCGAAGCTGCCGCTGATGATCGTGCAGCTGCCCAACTTCGGCACCCCGCCGACCGCTCCGGGCGAGAGCGACTGGGCGAACATGCGCCAGGCGCAGAAGCAGGTGGCGGACGAGGACCCGGGCACCGGCCTGGTGGTCACCATCGACATCGGCGACCGCTACGACATCCACCCCACCAACAAGCAGGAGCTCGGCCGCCGCCTGGCCCGCGCCATGCGCCATCTGGCCTACGGCGAGAAGCTGGCGCCGGCCGGCCCGGTGCCGGAGTCCGCCAGCCGCAACGGCGACGCCATCGTGGTGTCCTTCGCCCAGGTCAGCGGCAAGCTGGCCGCGTACGGTGCCGAAGGCCCGATCGGCTTCGAGGTCTGCGGCAGCGGACCCGGCTCCTGCCGCTGGGCCAGCGCCGAGCTGTGGAACAACCGCGTGACCCTGCGCGCCCCCCGTGCGCACGAGGCCACGCGCGTGCGCTACTGCTGGGCCGACAGCCCGGTATGCACCCTCTACGACCGCGACGGCGGCGGTCCCGGCCTGCCGGCCGGTCCCTTCGAAATCGCCGTTTCCCCCATGCCCTACGACGACCACGCACGATGAGCAGCCAGATCCCCACCGAAACCACCACCCACGGCTCGAAGAACGACCGCGAGATCGTCGATGCCAAGGTCATCGTCACCTGCCCGGGACGCAACTTCGTCACCCTGAAGGTCACCACCCGCTCGGGCGTGTACGGCCTGGGCGACGCCACCCTCAACGGCCGCGAGCTGGCCGTGGCCTCGTACCTGCAGGACCACGTGGTGCCCAACCTGATCGGCCGCGACGCCGGGCGCATCGAGGACATGTGGCAGTTCCTGTACCGCGGCGCGTACTGGCGCCGCGGCCCGGTCACGATGAGCGCGATCGCCGCGGTCGACGTGGCGCTGTGGGACATCCTCGGCAAGATGGCCGGGTTGCCGCTGTACCAGCTGCTGGGCGGGCGTTCGCGCGAGGGCGCGCTGGTGTACGGCCATGCCAACGGCCGCGACATCGCCGAGGCCTCCGACGCGGTGGGCCGCTTCATCGAGCAGGGCTTCCTCGCGGTGCGCGCGCAGTGCGGCGTGCCGGGCGTGAAGAAGGCCTACGGCGTGTCCTCCGGCCGCGCCTACGAGCCGGCCGAGAGCGAGCTGCCGGCCGAGACCGTGTGGAACACCCCGCGCTACCTGGAAGTGGCACCCAGGCTGTTCGAGCAGCTGCGCCGCGACCACGGCCCGGACGTGGAACTGCTGCACGACGTGCACCACCGCCTGACCCCGATCGAGGCCGCGCGCCTGGCCAAGTCGCTCGAGCCCTACCGCCTGTTCTGGCTGGAGGATTCCACCCCGGCCGAGAACCAGAAGTCGTTCGAGCTGATCCGCAAGCACTCGGTCACCCCGCTGGCGGTGGGCGAGGTGTTCAACTCGATCTGGGACTGCAAGCACCTGATCGAGAACCAGCTGATCGACTACATCCGCACCACCATCGTCCACGGCGGCGGCATCACCCACATCCGCCGCCTGGCCGACTTCGCCGCGCTGCACCAGGTGCGCACCGGCTTCCACGGCGCCACCGACCTGTCGCCGGTGACCATGGGCGCGGCCCTGCACTTCGACACCTGGGTTCCGAACTTCGGCATCCAGGAGTACATGTTCCACACCGACGAGACCGACGCGGTGTTCCCGCACGACTACGTGCTGCGCAACGGCCGCCTGTACGTGGGCGACACCCCGGGCATCGGCGTGGACATCGACGAGAAGCTGGCGGCGAAGTACCCGTATTCGCCCAAGCAGCTGCCGATCGCGCGCCTGGAAGACGGCTCGATGTGGGACTGGTAAGGCACACAGGACAAAAAGGGAGCAGACCATGAGCAAGCGCAGCGCCGGCCGTCCCGGCACCCCCCTCCGCCTGATCGCCGCGGCCGTGGCCGCGCTGGCGCTGTCCGCCTGCGGCGGGCGCCAGGCCGGACCGGAGGCCGGCGCCCGGGCGGCGGAAGCGGCACCGGCGTACTTCGACTGGTTCGAGTACACCGGCCGCGACGCTGCGTTCGAGGCGCCGCTCCCGGAGGGCAGCTTCCGCAACCCGGTGCTGGCCGGCTTCCACTCCGATCCCAGCATCACCGCGGCCAACGGCAAGTTCTACCTGGTGGCCTCGACCTTCGCCTTCTTCCCCGGCATCCCGGTGTTCGAGAGCGAGGACCTGGTGCACTGGAAGCAGGTCGGCAACGCGATCCACCGCCCCGGCCAGCTGGACTTCGACGGCCTGGGCATGTCGCGCGGCGTGTTCGCCCCGGCGATCGAGTACCACGACGGCACCTTCTACGTGGTCAATACCTCGGTGGACGCCGGCGGCAACTTCTTCGTCACCGCCAAGGACCCGGCCGGCCCGTGGTCGGACCCGGTGTGGCTGCCGACCATCGGCGGCATCGACCCGTCGCTGTTCTTCGATGACGACGGCAAGGTCTACATCCTCAACAACGACGAGCCGGAAGGCCCGGCGCGCTACGACGGCCACCGCGCGATCTGGCTGCAGGAGATCGACATCGCCAGCGGCAAGCCGTTCGGCCCGCGCAAGGTGCTGATCGACGGTGGGGTGAAGCCGGAGGAGAACCCGATCTGGATCGAGGGGCCGCACATCTACAAGGTCGACGGCTGGTACTACCTCAGCTGCGCCGAGGGCGGCACCGGCCCGCAGCACTCGCAGGTGGTGCTGCGCAGCCGCGACGTGTGGGGCCCGTACCAGCCGTACCCGGGCAACCCGATCCTGACCCAGCGCGAGCTCGATCCGGAGCGTCCGCTGCCGGTCACCAACGCCGGCCACGCCGACCTGGTCCAGGGCCCGGACGGCAGCTGGTGGGCCACCTTCCTGGCCAGCCGCAACTACGGCCGCGACCACTACAACACCGGACGCGAGGCGTTCCTGCTGCCGGTGCAGTGGAAGGACGGCTGGCCGCGGATCCTGGAGCCGAACAAGGAAATCCCGTACGTGCTGCCGGGGCCGTCATTCATGAAGAAGCCGGCCGACCAGGCGCCGATGAGCGGCAATTTCACCTGGCGCGACGAGTTCGACACGGTCGGGCTGGGCAAGGGCTGGATGACCCCGCGGGTGCCGAAGACGCAGTGGTACGACGGCAGCTCGCGCCCGGGCTGGCTGGCCATCCACCCGCTGCCCGAACGCCTGGACGCCAAGACCAACATGGCCTTCTACGCCCGCCGCCAGCAGCACCTGGTGTTCGAGGCCAGCACCGCGCTTGAGCTGCCGGCGCCGGGCGTGGCCGCCGGCCTGGCCGCGTTCCAGGGCGACGACCACTGGTACTTCCTTGGCGTGCGCCGCGGCGGCCAGGGCGCGGAGGTGTTCCTGGAGAAGAAGGCCGGCGGCGGGGTCGAGGTGGTGGCGCGCCAGCCGGCGTCCGTGGAAACGGAACTGCTGACCCTGCACATCGAGGGCAACGAGGGCCGCTACGGCTTCGGCTTCGATGCCGGCGACGGCCGCGGCGTGCAGTGGCTGGTGCGCGATGCCGACGGCACCATCCTCAGCACCGACGTGGCCGGTGGCTTCATCGGCGCCACCCTGGGCCCGCACGCGCGCCTGGAAACCGCGCGCTGAGGCCCCGTAGCACCCATCCCCGAACCTGAGAGGAGCGAGTCATGGACGCCAACAACGCAACCGCCCGCTACGCCCCCGCCCGCGGCCGCCTGCGCCGCCGCATGCTTGCCCGCGGCTGCGCGCTCGCCCTGCTGGCGGCGCTGCCCGGCGTCCAGGCCCAGCCCGACGAGGCGCGGCCGTGGCTGGACACCTCGCTGGGCTTCGAGGAGCGCGCCGCCGCGCTGGTCTCGCGGATGACGCTGGAGGAAAAGGCCGCGCAGATGCAGAACGACGCCCCGGCGATCGAGCGCCTGGGCGTGCCGCAGTACGACTGGTGGAACGAGGCCCTGCACGGCGTCGCCCGCGCCGGCGGGGCCACCGTGTTCCCGCAGGCCATCGGCATGGCGGCGAGCTTCGACGTGCCGCTGATGGACCAGGTGGCGGCGGCGATCAGCGACGAGGCCCGCGCCAAGCACCACGAGTTCCTGCGTAAGGGCGAGCGCGGCCGCTACCAGGGCCTGACCTTCTGGTCGCCCAACATCAACATCTTCCGCGACCCGCGCTGGGGCCGCGGCCAGGAGACCTACGGCGAGGATCCGTTCCTGACCGCGCGCATGGGCGTGTCCTTCGTGCGCGGCCTGCAGGGCATGGACCCGGAGACCGGGCAGCCGCTGGATCCGAAGTACCGCAAGCTCGACGCCACCGCCAAGCACTTCGCCGTGCACAGCGGCCCGGAGGCCGACCGGCACACCTTCGACGTGCATCCGACCAGGCAGGACCTGTACGACACCTACCTGCCGGCGTTCGAGGCCCTGGTGAAGGAAGCCGACGTTTACGCGGTGATGGGCGCCTACAACCGCGTCTACGGCGAGTCGGCCAGCGCCAGCCGCTTCCTGCTGCGCGACCTGCTGCGCCAGCAGTGGGGTTTCGACGGCTACGTGATGTCCGACTGCTGGGCGATCGTGGACATCTGGAAGAACCACAGGATCGTGGAGACGCCCGAGGAAGCGGCCGCGCTGGCGGTGAAGAACGGCACCGAACTGAACTGCGGCAGCACCTACGCCCAGAACCTGCCGGTGGCGGTGCGCAAGGGCCTGATCAGCGAGGCCGAACTGGACGACGCCCTGACCCGGCTGTTCGTGGCGCGCATGCAGCTGGGCATGTTCGACCCGCCGGAGCAGGTGCGCTGGGCGCAGATCCCGTACTCGGTGAACCAATCGGGCAAGCATGATGCGCTGGCGCGGAAGATGGCACAGGAATCGCTGGTGCTGCTGAAGAACGACGGCATCCTGCCGCTGCCGAAGGACATCCGCCGCCTGGCCGTGGTCGGCCCCACCGCCGACGACACCATGGCCCTGCTGGGCAACTACTACGGCACCCCGGCCGACCCGGTGACCATCCTGCGCGGCATCCAGGAGGCGGTGCCGGGCGTGGAGGTGGTGTACGCGCGCGGCGTGGACCTGGTCGAAGGCCGCGACGACCCGGCGGCGACCCCGCTGATCGAGCCGCAGTACCTGCGCCCGGCGCCGGGCTCCAACGAGCGCGGCCTGCGCGGCGAGTACTTCCGCAACAAGGACCTGTCCGGGCAGCCGGTGCTGGTGCGCGTGGACCCGCAGATCGCGTTCCGCTGGGACCGCGGCTCGCCCACCGACAACCTGATGGCCCGAGGCGAGGCCGGCCCGGACAACGCCGTGCCCAACGACGGCTTCAGCATCCGCTGGAGCGGGCAGCTGCTGCCACCGGTGAGCGGCCGCTACCGGATCGAGGCCGCGGCCAACGACGGCATGCGCCTGTACCTGGACGGCAAGCTGGTGCTGGACCACTGGGAGGACGCCGAGCGCCTGCGCGCCGACAGCGTGAGCCTGGACCTGGAAGGCGGTCGCGCCTACGACATCCGCCTGGAGTACTACGAGAACGAGCGCGACGCCGCGGTGCGGCTGGCCTGGGAGCGCCCCGGCGCGCAGCCGCCGTTCGAGCAGGCGCTGGAGGCGGCGCGCAGCGCCGACGCGGTGGTGTTCGTCGGCGGCCTGACCGGCGACGTGGAAGGCGAGGAGATGAAGGTCGACTACCCGGGCTTTGCCGGCGGCGACCGCACCGACATCCGCCTGCCTTCGACCCAGCAGAAGCTGCTGGAGGCGCTGCACGCCACCGGCAAGCCGGTGGTGGCGGTGCTGACCACCGGCTCGGCCCTGGGCATCGACTGGGCCAAGCAGAACCTGCCGGCGATCCTGCTGGCCTGGTACCCGGGCCAGCGCGGAGGCAACGCCGTGGCCGACGTGCTGTTCGGCGACTACAACCCGGCCGGGCGCCTGCCGGTGACCTTCTACAGCGCCGACGAGCAGCTGCCGCCGTTCGACGACTACTCGATGAAGGGCCGCACCTACCGTTACTTCACCGGCAAGCCGCTGTTCCCGTTCGGCCATGGCCTGTCCTACACGCGCTTCGGCTATTCGGCGCTGAAGCTGGATCGCAAGCGTGCTAGCGCGACCGACGAGGTCGCGGTCAGCGTCACAGTGAAGAACGAGGGCAAGCGCGCCGGCGACGAGGTGGTGCAGCTGTACCTGGCGCCGCTGCAGCCGCGGCGCGAGCGCGCGCTGAAGGAGCTGCGTGGCTTCCAGCGCGTGCACCTGCAGCCGGGCGAGTCGCGCACGGTCAGCTTCAGCATCGTGCCCGAGCGCGACCTGCGCGTGTACGACGAGGCCGCCGGCCGTTACGTGGTCGACCCGGGCCGCTACGAAGTGCAGGTCGGTGCCTCCAGCGCCGACATCCGCATGCGCGCGCCGCTGGAGGTGGTCGCGCGCTGATGGCTCGTGCCCGCCGCCTGTTCTCTCCGCTGGCGGCGGGCGCCAGGCGGCCGGGCCGGCTTCCCTGCCGGGACCGGCCCCGCCGCCCCCCTTTCCCCGCGCATGGCCCGGCCATGCGCGTTCCCCTCCCCACCGGCAAGCAGATGAGTTCCACCCACACCCCACGCCTTTCCAGCGCCGCGCTAGCGCGGCTCCCGGCCGGCATCGCCGTCCCCGCCTACGACCGCGCCGCCACCCGCATCGGCATCGTCCACTTCGGTCCCGGCGCCTTCCATCGCGCCCACCAGGCGGTGTATCTGGACGACCTGCTGGCCTTGGATCCGGCGTGGGCGATCAGCGCGGTGTCGTTGCACAGCGCCAGCGTGCGCGATGCGCTGGCGCCGCAGGACGGCCTGTACACCCTGGTGTTGCTGGGCGAACAGCCGGCGCTGCGGGTGGTCGGTTCGATCCGCGAGGTGTTGTGCGCGCCGCAGCAGCGCGAGGCGGTGGCCGCGCGCCTGGCCGATCCCGACGTGCGCCTGGTGACCCTGACCATCACCGAGAAGGGCTATTGCCTGTCCGCCGACGGCGTGGATGCCGCGCATCCGGACATCGCCCACGACCTCGCCAACCCGCAGGCGCCCGTGTCCGCCATCGGCTGGCTGGTCGAGGGCCTGCGCCTGCGCCGCGCGCGCGGCCTGCCGGCCTATACCGTGCTCAGCTGCGACAACCTGGCCGACAACGGCGGCCGCCTGCGCCGCGCGGTGTTCGATTACGCCGGTCGCGTCGATGCGGAGCTGGCGGAGTGGATCGCACGCGAGGTCGCCTTCCCGCGCTCGATGGTCGACAGCATCACCCCGGCCACCGACGACGGTGTGCGCGCGCAGGTGCAGTCCGCGCTGGGCGTGGCCGACGCCTGGCCGGTGCAGCGCGAGCCGTACACGCAGTGGGTGGTGGAGGACGATTTCCGCAACGGCCGCCCGCCGCTGGAACGCGCCGGCGTGGTGATGAGCGGCGACATCGCCGGCTACGACCGCGCCAAGCTGCGCCTGCTCAACGCCCCGCATTCGGCGCTGGCCTACCTCGGTTCGCTGATGGAGCTGGAAAGCGTGGCCGAGGCCATGCGCGATCCGGTGCTGGCGGGCTTCGTCGAGCGGCTGATGCGCCAGGACATCGTGCCTTCGCTGCAGCGGCCGGAGGGCTTCGATCCGGAGGCCTATGTTGGCGCCATCCTCGCGCGCTTCCGCAACCCGGCCATCCGCCACCTGCTGGCGCAGATCGCCTGGGACGGCTCGCAGAAGATCCCGGTGCGCCTGCTGGGCACCATCGCCGATGCGCTGGCCGCCGGCCGGCCGATCGACCGCCTGTGCCTGCCGGTGGCCGGCTGGCTGCAGTTCGTGCGCCGCCAGGCGGCCCGCGATGTGGCGATCGTCGATCCGCTGGCGGAGACGCTGGCGCAGATCGGCAAGGCATGCACGGGCGATGTTGCCCGGGACGTGAACGCGTTCCTCGCGCTGGACGGCGTGTTCGGTACGCTGGCGGGCGACGCGCGTTTCGCCGCCGTGCTGGGCGAGGCCTACGCCGCGCTCGATCCGGCCACGCCGGAAGCGGTGCGCCTGGCGCTGGCGGCAGCCTAGCCGGATCCGCTCCCCCCAACCGTCGAACAGTGGAGTGCCCATGACCGCAAGCCTTACCCGCCACGCCACCGCCGACGGCCCCCGCTGGGCCCTGGACGGCCGCTACCTGCCCGCGGGCTTCAGCCTCGCCGCCTGGCTGGCGTTGCCGGCGCCGGCGGCGCAGGCGGCGCTGCACGATGCCGCCACCGGCGAAGCCGCCGACGGCCCGCTGCTGGCGCCGATCGAGGATGCCCAGGAAGCCTGGGCCAGCGGCGTCACCTACCTCAGCAGCCGCATGGCGCGCGAGGCCGAGTCGCAAAGCGCGGACGTGTACCAGAAGGTCTACGCCGCGCCGCGTCCGGAACTGTTCTTCAAGGCCGCCGGCTGGCGTACCGTCGGCCATGGCCAGCCGATCCGGGTGCGCGGCGACAGCCACTGGAACGTGCCCGAGCCGGAACTGGTGCTGCTGCTCGACGCGGACGGCGCGATCCGCGGCTACAGCGTGGGCAACGACGTGTCCTCGCGCAGCATCGAGGGCGAGAACCCGCTGTACCTGCCGCAGGCCAAGGTCTACGACGGTTCCTGCGCGATCGGCCCGGCGCTCCGCCTGTGCCCGGCCGCGGCCATGACCGACCTGGCGATCGGCCTGCAGATCCTGCGCGGCGGCGCGGTCGCCTTCTCCGGCCAGACCCGCACCTCGCAGATCAAGCGCGGCCTGGACGAGCTGGCCGGCTACCTGTTCCGCGAACTGTCCTTCCCGTTCGGCGCCTTCCTGTTCACCGGCACCGGCATCGTGCCGGACGAATCCTTCACCCTGCAGTCCGGCGACGTGGTACGCATCGAGATCGACGGCCTGGTCCTGGAGAACCCCGTGCAATGAGCAAGTCCAACCTGCAACCCATCCTGCTCGACGGCCGCTGGGTCGCGGCCAACGCGCCCACCGGCAGCTTCCGTGCCTTCGACCCCTCGCAGAAGCTTGAGATCGACAGCCACGACTTCCCCGTCTCCGGCTGGGAAGACCTCGACGCCATGCTCGAAGCCGGCAAGCGCGCCGCGGCCGAACTGGCGCGCCTGCCCGGCGAGCGCATCGCCCAGTTCCTGGAGGCTTTCGCCGCCGGGATCGAGGCGCGCGCCGAGGCGCTGATCGAGTCCGCGCACCGCGAGACCGGCCTGCCGGTGGAGCCGCGCCTGCGCAAGGCCGAGCTGCCGCGCACCACCGGCCAGCTGCGCCAGGCCGCGCAGGCCGCGCGCGACGGCAGCTGGGCGCGGCCAACCATCGACACCGCCAACAACCTGCGCTCCATGCATGCCCCGCTCGGCGGCCCGGTGGTGGTGTTCGGCCCCAACAACTTCCCGTTCGCGTTCAACGGCGTGTCCGGCGGCGACTTCGCCGCGGCCATTGCCGCGGGCAACCCGGTGATCGCCAAGGCGCATCCGGCGCATCCGCATACCTCGCTGCTGCTGGCCCAGGCCGCGGCCGAGGCGGTGCAGGCCAGCGGCCTGCCCTCGGGCACGGTGCAGATGTTCTTCCACACCTCCAACGAGCTGGGCCTGCGCCTGGTCACCGACCCGCGCACCGCGGCCATTGCCTTCACCGGCAGCCGCCCGGCGGGCATGGCGATCAAGGCCGCGGCCGATGCCGCGGGCAAGCCGGCCTACCTGGAGATGTCCTCGGTCAACCCGGTGTTCATCCTCGCCGGCGCCCTGCGCGAGCGCGGTGCGGCGATCGCCGCCGAACTGGCCAGCTCCTGCGCCATGGGTGCCGGCCAGTTCTGCACCCGCCCGGGCATCGCCGTGCTGCCGCCGGGCGAGCACACCGACGCCTTCGTCCAGGAACTGCAGCGGCTGACCGCGGCCACGCCGGCCGGCGTGCTGCTGACCCCGCGCGCGCCGGAAGCCGTGGCCGAGGCGGTGGCCGCGCTGCGCGCCGCCGGCGCCGAACTGCTGGCCGGCGGCGGCATCGCCGAGGAAGCGGCCGGCTACGCCTTCCAGCCGACCCTGCTGCGGGTATCCGGCAAGCGCTTCCTCGAGGCGCCGCACGAGCTGCAGAACGAGGCCTTCGGCCAGGTTTGCCTGCTGGTGCTGGCCGAGTCGGAAGAGCAGATGCTGCAGGTCGCGCATGCGCTGGAGGGCAACCTGACCGGTACCATCTACAGCGACACCGCCGGCTCGGACGATGCGCAGTACGACGTGATCGCGCCGGTGCTGCGCACCCGCGTCGGCCGCCTGATCAACGACCGCATGCCCACCGGCGTGGCGGTGTCGCCGGCGCAGAACCACGGCGGCCCGTATCCGGCCACCGGCCACCCGGCGTTCACCGCGGTCGGCATCCCGGCCTCGCTGCTGCGCTTCTCCGCGTTGCACAGCTACGACAACGTGCGCCCGCACCGGCTGCCGCCGGCGCTGCGCGATGCCAATCCCACCGGCACCCTGTGGCGCCTGGTGGACGGCAAGTGGACCACCGCCGACGCATGAGGTGAACGATGCAGGCTGATGCCCTCGACGCGATCCTCGGCGACGGAACCGCCCTGGCGGAAACCCGTACCTCCGGCGAGGGTCCGCCCGGGCGCCTGCCGATCGACGACGCGATGCTGCGCCAGGCGCCCAGCGGGCACCTGTTCGGCATGACCCAGAATGCCGGCATGGGCTGGCGCGCCAGCGAGATCGCGCGCGATCCGTACCTGATCGTCAGCACCCAGGGTGGCCTGCGTGCCGGGGACGGCCAGCCGGTCGCGCTCGGCCTGCATACCGGCCACTGGGAGATCGACCGCCTGGTGCGCGCGGCCGCGGAGACGTTCGCGGCCAACGGCGGCCTGCCGTTCTCGGTGATGTGCTCGGATCCGTGCGACGGCCGCACCCAGGGCACGACCGGCATGTTCGACAGCCTGCCGTACCGCAATGACGCGGCGATGACCATGCGCCGCCTGGTGCGCTCGCTGCCCACGCGTCGCGGCGTGCTGGGCATCGCCACCTGCGACAAGGGCCTGCCGGCAATGATGCTGGCCCTGGCCGGCTGCGGCGACCTGCCCGGCGTGATCGTGCCCGGCGGCGTGACCCTGCCGGCGCGCGGGGCCGAGGACACGGCCAAGGTGCAGACCATCGGCGCGCGCTATGCCCATGGGCTGATCGACCTGGAACACGCCGCGGCCATGGGCTGCCGCGCCTGCGGCTCGCCGGGTGGCGGCTGCCAGTTCCTCGGTACCGCCGCGACCTCGCAGGTGATCGCCGAGGCGCTGGGCATGGCCCTGCCACACAGCGCGCTGGCGCCTTCCGGCGAGCCGGTATGGCTGGACATGGCGCGACGCTCGGCGCTGGCCCTGGTGCGGCTGGCCCAGGCCGGCACGCCGCTGTCGGCCATCCTCACCCGCAAGGCGGTGGAGAACGCGCTGGTCGTGCATGCCGCGTTCGGTGGTTCCACCAACCTGCTGCTGCACGTGCCGGCGATCGCGCGTGCCGCCGGACTTGCCGCACCCACGGTGGCCGACTGGACCGCGGCCAATCGCGCCACGCCGCGCCTGGTCGACGCGCTGCCCAACGGCCCGCGCCACCATCCCACGGTGCAGGTGTTCATGGCCGGCGGCGTGCCCGAGGTGATGCTGCACCTGCGCGACATGGGACTGCTGCACCTGGACATCCCCACGGTCAGCGGCCGCACGGTCGGCGAGAACCTGGAATGGTGGGAGCACAGCCAGGCACGCCGCATCGCGCGGCAGCGGCTGCGCGAGCTGGATGGCGTCGATCCCGGCAACGTGATCATGGGCCCGGATGCGGCCCGCGCCGCCGGGTTGACATCTGCACTGGTGTTCCCGGTCGGCAACCTCGCGCCGGATGGCTCGGTGATCAAGGCCACCTCGATCGATCCTTCCGTGGTCGACGCGGACAACGTCTACCGCCACACCGGCAGGGCGCGGGTGTTCGCCAGCGAGCACGAGGCCATCGCCGCGATCAAGGCCAGGGGCGAGGGCGCGGTGGTGGCCGGTGACGTCGTCGTGCTGGCCGGCTGCGGTCCGGCGGGTACCGGGATGGAGGAGACCTACCAGCTCACCTCCGCGCTCAAGTACCTGCCCTGGGGCAAGCACGTGCCGGTGCTGACCGATGCGCGTTTCTCCGGCGTTTCCACCGGCGCCTGCATCGGCCATGTTGGGCCGGAGGCGCTGGCCGGCGGACCGATCGGCCGGCTGCGCGATGGCGACCTGGTGCGGATCGTGATCGACCGCAACACGCTGCAGGGGAGCATCGACTTCATCGGCACCGACCAGGCGAACGCGCTGTCGCCGGAGGAAGGCGCGAAGGTGCTGGCCTCGCGCCCGGTGCATCCGGCCATCGCCCCGCATCCGAAGCTGCCGGCCGACACCCGGCTATGGGCCGCGCTGCAGGAAGCCAGCGGCGGGACCTGGGGCGGTTGCGTCTACGACGTGGACGCCATCGTCGAGACCCTGCGCGCCGGCCGCGAGGCGCTGGCGCAGCGCCGCGCGGCAACGGAGGGCTGATCCCGCGCGCCCGCACGAACCGATCGCGCCGGCCATGGCCGGACGTCGTACTACTCACTCCCGGGGAGTTGCTGGATGGCCACGTTCCTCATCATCGCCGCCGCCATCGCGCTGCAGATCCTGCTCACCGCGCGCAAGCTGAGCCCGTTCCTGTCGCTGCTGGTGGTGGCGATCCCGATGGGCCTGGCCCTGGGCATCGCGCCGCAGGACCTGGTCAGGACCATCGATGCCGGCGTCGGCAGCACGCTGGCCGGGCTGGCGCTGGTGATCGTGCTCGGCGCGATCCTGGGCAAGGTGCTGGAGGAAAGCGGCGCGGCGGAAAAGATCGCCACCACCCTGATCGGCGCCTTCGGCGAGCGCAACATCCAGTGGGCGCTGCTGCTGACCGGCTTCCTGGTCGGCATCCCGCTGTACTTCAATGCCGGCTTCATCATCCTGGTGCCGCTGGTCTTCTCGCTGGCGCGACGCACCGGCCTGCCGATCCTGCTGCTGGCCATCCCCACCGTGGCCTCGCTGAGCACCACCCACTGCTTCCTGCCGCCACATCCGGGACCGGTGGTGCTGGTGAATGCCTTCGGCGCGGACATGGGCCGCACCCTGCTGTACGGCCTGGTGATGGCCGTGCCGGCGGTAGTGATCGCCGGTCCCTGGCTTTCGCGCCGGCTGAAATCCATCAACCCGCCGCTGCCGGACCTGTTCAACGGTCCGGAAGATGGTGCGCGCGGCGAGCTGCCGGGCGCGCCATGCTCGTTCCTGATCGCGCTGTCGCCGGTGCTGCTGATCAGCGTCTCGGTGGTTGCCGACGGCCTGCTGCCGGAAGGCCTGGTGCGCACCGCGCTGCTGTTCCTTGGAAACCCGACCGTGGCCCTGCTGCTGTCGACCCTCCTGGCGTTCTGGTTCCTGGGCCATCGCCGCGGCGTGGGCCTGGAGACGCAGACGCGCTGGCTCAATGCCGCCATCGGCGGCATCGCCGTGATCCTGCTGATCATCACCGCCGGCGGCGTGTTCAAGCAGGTGCTGGTCGACAGCGGGGTGGGCGCGACCATCGCCGCCCTGGCCGGGCAGTGGCAGATGCCACCGCTGCTGTTCGCCTGGCTGGCCACCGCGCTGCTGCGGGTGATGATCGGCTCCTCGACCGTGGCGGTGATCACCGCCACCGGCGTGGTGGGTCCGCTGGTGGAGAGCACCGGCGTGTCGCCGGAACTGATGGTGCTGGCGGTGGGCGCCGGCAGCGTGTTCGGCTCCCACGTCAACGACTCGGCCTTCTGGATGTTCAAGGAGTTCTTCGGCCTGTCCATGGCCCAGACTTTCCGCTCGTGGACGGTGATGGAATCCACCATCTCCGTGGTTGGCCTGGCCGGCGTGCTGCTGCTGGACCTGGCGCTGTAGCCCGCGCCGGCTACAGCATCATCTCCACCTCGAAGCATTCGCCGGGCGCGGGCAGGCGGCCCTCGCTCCAGAACCGATCCAGCGCCGGACGGACCACGTCGATCGGGGTCGAGGCCCCGCGCCGGCGGCCAAAGCGGGCCAGGTTCCCCGCCTGCAGTTCCAGCATGCGCACGTCCTGGTCGTTGACCTTCTTCAGCAGTGGCCAGGCCAGCAGCCGGATCGCCCAGGCCGGGGCACGCCGGCCTTCCACGTGCAGTCCCACGAACACTTCGGTCGATCCGGCGTCGCGCGGGCTGAAGTGCAGGTCGAACAGGATCCGGCTGCCGTTGGCGTAGCGGTACTCCAGGCGCGCGCTGCCGGGGGCGGCGAACCATGCGCGCTCCATCGTGCGCTCGGACTCGAACAGCCGGTAAAGCAGCCCGGACTGCTTCGGCGTGCCGCGGTAGTCGACGGTGAAGCCTTCGCTGGTGGCCTGGAAACGGGCCCGTGCCGCCACCCTCCGGCTTTCCACCCGGACCAGGCCGGGATGGACGAAGTGGGTGTGCATCGGATCCAGGAAGTTCTCCATGGCATCGAGCACGTGCGCTTTCCAGGTGGTGCGCCACTGGAAGCGGCGCGTGGCCGGGTCCGTGCCGCGGACCAGCTCCGGCGGCGCAGGCTCGCCTTCCGTGCCAGGGCGCAGCCACAGGAAGCCGTCGCATTCGACCACCGGGAAGCTGCGTACCTTCACGCCAGGCAGCGGGGCGTGCGCGGGCAGGCCGGGCAGGTGGCGCAACCTGCCTTCGCGGTCGAACGACCAGCCGTGGTACGGACAGCGCAGCTGGCCATCGGCGACGCAGCCGGCCGACAGCGGCACGTGCCGGTGCGGGCAGCGGTCCTCCAGTGCGATCCAGCCGTCGCCGGCGCGGGCCAGGGCGATATGGGTGTCGAGCAGGGTCACGGCCAGCGGCCGCTCGCCCACCTCGCCGGTGCGTGCCACCGCATACCAGTGGCGGTACAGGTCCGGATGCCAGGTCAAAGTGCGAATCTCCGCAACAGGGGCGCACCGAGCCGGCAGCTGGCGGCCGAGAGCAGGTCCAGGGCGCGCTGCGCGCGCGCCGGCAGGTGGCGGGCGTAGACCGCGCTGTACTCGATCGCCGGGCGCCCGCCGCGCAGGCGCTTGAACCCGGCTGCACCGGCACTGAGGTTGACCTCCAGCCCGCGCGCGGCGGCATGCCGGTAGACGTTGATCGCGGCCAGGCGGTAGAGGCCCAGTTCCCGCGGCAGGCCGGTGTCGTAGCCCAGTATCGGCGTGGTCACCACGCGGCCGTGGCCGAACACCCCGGCGATCGCCTGCAGCCGGCCTTCCCCGTCGCGGTGGCCGTGGAAGTGCAGCAGGCCGGCGCGGTGCCAGGCGCGCAGGAAGCCTTCGCCGTACACCGGGTTGAAGCGCGAGTACTTGCCCACGTAGAGCTGGTCTCGCTGCTGCTGCGCCTGGACGCGCTGAAGATCATCGACTACCGGCCGCCGCACCGGATCCGCAAGCTGACCGCGCGCAACTTCACCTGGAGGCGCAACGGCCCGGTGCACGGCTTCTTCCTGGAGCGGATCCTGCCGGAGTTCTTCGCCGCGCCGTTCGCGGAGCCGGAGGACGGCTTCCACTTCCTTGCCGGCATGCTGTCCGACGGCTCCATGCGCTACATCGCCGCGGAGATGGAGAAGCTGGCGCGCGAGTTCGACACCCTCGCCCGCCACGATTCGCAGCTGCCGCTGGCGGCGCGCAACGGCTGCAGCGCGGTGCTGGCCCTGCGCAAGTGGGAGTACTCGGAGTTCACCCGGATCCGGCGCTGAGCTCCCGCCCCGCGCGCGGCCGGTGCGCATGCCTGCCACGGCCGCGCGCGCCGGCTCCTCAGGCGACTGGCGCCGGCAGCATGGCTTCGCCCGGCAGCCCCGCGGCGGCCTGCTCCGCCCCGGCCGCCGACAGGTGCCGCAGCAGCCGCGACAGGGAGATCACGTCCTGGCGGTTGTGCGCCAGCACCCGCCGCAGCAGCCCGGCGCCGCCGCCGCGCAGGTAGCCCAGCCAGGCGGCGGGCGCCTCCGAGCCGGGCAGGTCGTCCTCGCGCACCACCTTCAGTACCTGGCGTTCGATCGTCGCCAGCCGGCAGTTCTCGTACACGCCGCGGTAGCGGCGGCGGGTGGGGTAGAGCAGGTCGACGTGGCGCAGCCCGGCGAACGGGTGCGCGCGTCGCGCCAGGCGGTAGCGGGTGGCCAGCAGCGGCGCGTCGTAGCACTTGCCGTTGTAGCTGCACAGCACCGTGCGCGGGCCGACCCAGCCGGCCAGCACGTCCAGCATCGCGGCCTCGGCGGACGTGCTGGCGATGGTCAGCTGGCGGATGCGCAGCTGGCCGTGGTGCCAGTCCGCCGCGCCGACCATGAAGGCGCGCGTGCCGGTGCCGCCGGCCAGGCCGGTGGTCTCGGTATCGAAGAACAGCAGGTCCGCCGGATCTATCGGCTCGCCGCGGTCGAAGCGGCCGTCGAAGGCCTGCGGCAGCGGCTCGTCGTGCAACCGTTCCTCGACCAGGTACAGGCCTGGCGCGATCTGCTCGCCGGGCAGCTGGCGGTCGCCACTGGCCGGCGTGGCCTGCGGCCGCGCGCGTACCCGCAGCAGGCTGCGCAGCTGGTCCAGGTCGGGGCTGGCCGCCGCGCCGGGCGTGGCCGGGGGCGTCGCCCGGCGCGGCGTGCTGGCTCCGGCCTGGCACTTGAGCTGCTGCAGTTTCGCCAGCGACAGGCTCATGCCGCCTCCAGCGCGCCGAGCACGCGCAGCGCCAGCGCCTTGGGCGTGGTCTCCTCGTCCTCCTGCGCGGCCAGCACCGGGCCGACGCAGGCCGGGCAGCCGGCACGGCAGTCGCAGCGTTCGACCAGTTCGCGTGCGCGCACCACCAGTTCGCGCTGGCGCTTCCACAGCGGCTCGCTCTGGCCCATGCCGCCGGGGTAGTTGTCGTAGAGGTAGACGGTGGGCACGAAGCTGTCGTGGCGGTCGGGATCGACCATGCTGCCGTCCAGTGCACGCAGCTGGCCGCGGCCGCGGCCGTCGCCGCTGGCGAACCAGGCGCCGTCGCCGCTGCCGACCGCCTTCTGCAGGTCGGCCGATTCGGCCATCACCGCGACCTTGGCGACCACGTGCAGGGCGTAGCCGGCGCCGAGGAAGCCGTCCAGCGCGTCCTGGCGGCTGGCGAAGCGCGCCTCCAGCTCGGCCTGTGGCAGCTGCCACCACAGCGCCGAGGTGTGCAGCTCCTGGTCCGGCAGGTTCACCGGGCCATAGCCGATGTTCTCGTGGGTGTAGTAGCGGATCTTCTTGTAGCCGGACACGCGCCTCACCACGTGCACCTCGCCGTGGTGGCAGGTGCCGGCGCCGGCAATCACGCCGTCGAAGCGCTCCAGCACCTTGAGCCTGGTGTAGTCGATCGCATCGGTGTAGTAGTCGACGTGGGTGCGGGTGACGTAGGCCTTGCGGCCCTCCCAGTCCAGCCGCTCCACCTGGTAGGGCACCGACTGCACCATGTGGATCGCGCCCTCGTAGAGCATCAGCGGCGCGGAGCTGAAATCGACCTCGGCGATGATCACCTGGCGGCCATCGGTGCGGTCGACCACCACGAAGTTGCCGTCGGCCACCGAGCGCAGGCTCACCGCGTTGGCCGGGTAGCTGTCGGCGATCCACTCCCAGCGCCCGCCTTCCGGATGCACCACGCCGTCCTCGGCCAGCAGCTGCAGGTACACCTCCGGCTCCACGCTGCCGAAGCGCTCGCCCTGCAGGAACGGCAGCTCGAACGCGGCGCAGCGGATGTGGTCGAGCAGGATCACCGGCTGGTCGGGGGCGATGCGGGCGTGCTCCGGCGGCGCGGCGGAGAAGAATTCCGGATGCCGCACCATGTACTGGTCCAGCGGGTCGGAGCTGGCCACCATCACCCCCAGCGAGGCCTGCCGGCGACGGCCGGCGCGGCCGAAGCGCTGCCAGGTCGCGGCCACCGAGCCCGGGTAGCCGTTGAGCACCACCAGGTCCAGGCTGCCGATGTCCACGCCCAGTTCCAGCGCCGAGGTCGAGACGATGCAATCGATGCGCCCGGCGCGCATGGCCTGCTCGGCCTCGCGCCGCTCGGTGGGCAGGTAGCCGCCGCGGTAGGCGCGCACCCGCGCCGGCTTGCGCGGATCGCTGTCGAACACGTCCTTCAGGTACTTGGTCAGCACCTCGACCATGGTCCGCGAACGCGCGAACACCAGGGTCTTGAGCCCGGCCTTGAGCGCGGCGCGCGCGATGCGGGTGGACTGCGAACGCGCCGAGGCGCGCAGGCCCAGGTCCGGGTTGACCACCGGCGGGTTCCACAGCAGCACGTGGCGGTCGCCGCTGGGCGCGCCGGATTCGGTGATCGCATGGACCTCGTCCTCCAGCAGCGCCTCGGCGTGTTCCTTCGGGTTGCCGATGGTGGCCGAGCACAGGATGAACTGCGGCTTCGTGCCGTAGAACGCGCACACGCGCTTCAGCCGCCGCAGCACGTTGGCCAGGTGCGAGCCGAACACGCCGCGGTAGCTGTGGATCTCGTCGATCACCACGTACTCCAGGCCCTCGAAGAACTGCGCCCACTTGGTGTGGTGCGGCAGGATCCCCTGGTGGAGCATGTCCGGGTTGGAGACCACGATGTCGCCGTTGAGGCGGATCGCCTGGCGCTGGTCGCCCGGGGTGTCGCCGTCGAAGGTGGCCGGCTTCAGGCCCAGGTCGCCGGCGCGGTTGAGCTCCAGCAACTCGGCCACCTGGTCCTGCGCCAGGGCCTTGGTCGGGAACAGGTACAGCGCCTTGGCCTTGCGCGTCATCACCGCGCTGACCACCGGCAGGGTGTAGCACAACGACTTGCCCGAGGCGGTCGGCGTGGCCAGCACCACGTGGCCGCCGCCGGCCACCGCCTCCCAGGCCTCGGCCTGGTGCGAATAGAGCTGTTCGACGCCGCGCGCACGCAGGGCCGCGGCCAGGCGCGGCGGGAGCTCCCGCGGCAGCGGTGCGTAGCGGCCCTCGCGCCCGGGCTGGACGAAGTGGCCGGTGACCCGGCCCTGGTACTTGCCGGCCAGGCGCAGGGCGAAGCTGGCGCCGTCGGGTCCGGGCACGGGCAGGGCGGGGCGGTCGAACGCGGTCAGGGGGGCTAGTTCGGGCATGGCGGCTCCAGCGTGGAGCGCGGGGTTGTACGCGGCTGCCGTCTCAATCCGTGCGACGCGGCGGCGGCCGACCTGTCCGCTTCAGGCTGGCGCACACCGCCGGGCCGCGGCACCATCGGCCGCGGGTAGACCCAAGGGGGGGAGATGCATGCGCAAGTCCATGTGCGCGCTGGCCGCGCTGGTGCTGGGCCTGGCCTGCGGCGGCGCCCGCGCCGACACCTGGCGCTGCTTCAACGACGTGGAGGTGACCTGCCTGGAGGATGGCTGCAGCGCCGCCAACAAGGGCGAGTTCACCCCCATGGACCTGGCCTTCGCCAGCGATGGCGGCCTGTCGCTGTGCGCCTACACCGGCTGCTGGGACGGCACCGGGCGGGTGCTGGCGACCTCGCCGTTCCTGGTGATCGCCGCGCGCCGGCTGCCGTGGTCCGATCCCCATGGCGGACCGGACCGCGAGCGCGACATCCTCGTGGCCTTCGATCCGGCCGACCGCATCGCCGTGGTCAAGGCCGGGGGCTGGGCGCATCCGCTGCGCTGCCAGCCCGGGCAGGCCGGCGGGGAAGGCTGAGCGCGGCGCCTACCTGCCCTGCGGCACCCGCAGCACCGCCTCCAACGCCGGCTTGGGCTGGCGCTGGCGGTCGAACAGCAGCGGGTAGTTGGTGCGGCCGGGGATCGGGTAGCCGTTCTTCCAGGACATGTCGTCGGCGATGCCCCACACCGCCACCCGCGCCAGCTTGTCGCGCTTGCGGTGGAACAGCGCGAACAGCTCGGCGTAACGGTCGGCCAGCTGGCGCTGCACTTCGTCCGGCAGTCCTTCGCGGTACGGGTCGAGGAAGCGCTTGAACTCGGGCAGCTGGAACTGCGGGTGCAGCATGCACTGGCCGATGATCTGGCCTTCCTTCGTCAGCGGCAGCACGTCCACGTCCAGCTCGGTGACCATCACCTTGACCCCGGCGGCGTGGTAGGCGTCGATGGCAGCCTCGATCTCGGTGAGCGAGGGGTAGTTGAGGCCCCAGTGGCCCTGGATGCCGACGCCGTCGATGCGGATGCCGTGCTCCTGCAGCATCCTGACCATGCGCACGATGCCGTCGCGCTTTTCCGGGCGCCAGGCGTTGAAGTCGTTGTAGTAGAGCTCGGCGTCGGGCGCGGCCTCGGCGGCGAAGCGGAAGGCGTCGCGCAGCAGGGCGTCGCCGTCGCCGCCGTAGGCGCGGGTCCACAGCGTGTCGCGGTACTGGCCGTCCTCGCCGATCTGTTCGTTGACCACGTCCCAGGCCTGCACCTTGCCGGCATAGCGGCCGGCCACGGTATGGATGTAGTCGCGCATGCGCTCGCGCATCACGGCCGGTCCGGCGGGCGCGCCGTCGTCGTCCTGGAAGAACCAGGCCGGCGTCTGGTTGTGCCAGACCAGGGTGTGGCCGACCATGAACAGGCCGTGGCGCTGGCCGAACTCGACGAAGGCGTCGGCGTCGGCGAAGTCCCAGGTGCCGGGCTCGGGATGCAGTTCCTCGGCCTTCATCGCGTTCTCCGCGGTGATGGCGTTGAAGTGCAGGGGCACCAGCGCCTGCGCGCGCGCATCCTTGCCCGAAACCATGTCCGCATTCATCGCGGTGCCGACGAGGAAGGCGTCGGCGTACACATCCTTGAGCGCCTGTGGCGGCGGGGCGGCGAGGGCGGTGGACGCGGCCGCCAGCACCGCGGCGGCGAGGACGTGGAAGGCGTTGCGCTTGTTCATGGGATCTCCGTCGAAGGGGGATGCGCAGGCGTCGGTGCGGCGGCGGGATATCACTACCTTGGGTCGCGGCCGGCCGCAACGGGTACGGCGCGTGGCGGCACCCGGCAGCCACGGCGCTCGCACGCGAACGGCATTCGCGCCCAGAGGCGCTCCCACGGGGGTGGGGGGCCCCGGCGGGTGCGCGCGAACCTACCTGGGCTCGCCATCGTCGCCGACCCGAAGCTCGACCGTCGCCGGCTCCAGGCCTTCGGACCGGGCCACCACCCGCACGGTACCGGACTGCCCCGGGACGGCGCGCACGATCGCCAGCGCCATCCCGCTGAAGGCCCTGCGCTCGGGCGAGGGGAAGGCGGTCAGGTCGCGCGGGTCGCCGTTGTCGGTGGCGACCAGCGTCGCCGGGCCCTCGATCTCGAAGCGCACCAGGCTGTCTGCATTGCGGATGGCCCGCCCCTGCGCGTCCAGCACGCGCAGGGTGATGAAAGACAGGTCGCGGCCGTCGTTGCCGATCGCCGTGCGGTCGGCCTCCAGCGCCAGGCGCGCGGGCGCGCCGGTGGTCTGCACGCGCGCCTCGGTCCACTCGCGGCCGCCGCGCCAGACGCGCACGTGCAGTTCGCCGGGTTCGTACACCACCTCGTCCCAGCGCAGGCGGTACTGGTACGGACCCTTCTTCTTCCGCCCCTGCGAGACGCCGTTGAGGAACAGCTCGGCCTCGTCGCCACTGGTGAACACGTGCACGGGCGTCACCTCGCCCTCGCGCCCCGGCCAGTTCCAGTGCGGCAGGATGTGCGCCATCGGCAGGTCCGGCCGCCAGCGCGCCTGGTAGAGGTAGAAGCGGTCCTTGGGGAAGCCGGCCAGGTCGATCAAGCCGCTGTAGGAGCTGCGCGCGCTGTAGTAGGGCGTGGGCTCGCCCAGGTAGTCGAAGCCGTTCCACACGAACTCGCCGGCCACGTACGGGTGCCGGTCGAGGGTGGCGAAGACCTTGTCGGCGCTGGAGCCGAAATCGACCGCGTACAGCTCGTAGGCGCTGACCAGCTGCCGCGCCGAATCGCCGCCGCCGTTGTGGTCGCGCACCGGCGCGCTCTGCAGCGGCGTGACCGGGAACAGATAGGTGCCGCGCGTGCTCAGCGACGAGGCGGTCTCGCTGCCGAAGATCACCTTGTCGGGGAACGCGGCGCGGAAGGCGGGGTAGGAGGGCGGCGTGCGGATGCGCTCGGTGCCCTCGAACTCCGGCTCCTGGCGGATGCCCTCGCCCTGGTAGTTGAGGTTGATCACGTCGAACTCGGCCGGGAAGGGCATGTCGGCCTTGGCCCAGTTCATCGAGGCGGTGGCCGGGCGGGTCGGATCCTCCTCGCGCACGATCTGCACCAGCCGGCGGCCGATCGCCGCGCCTTCTTCGCCGTCGTACTGCTCGCCGACCTCGTTGCCCACGCTCCACAGGATCACCGACGGGTGGTTGCGGTCGCGGCGCAGCATCGCGCGCAGGTCGGCCTCGTGCCACTCGGGGAAGACCAGGTGGAAATCCAGCGGGGTCTTCTTCTTCTCCCAGGAGTCGAACACCTCGTCGATCACCAGGAAGCCCATGCGGTCGGTGAGCTCGAGCAGCTGCGGGTCGGGCGGGTTGTGCGCCATGCGGATGGCGTTGACGCCCATGTCGCGCAGGATCTCGAGCTGGCGCTGCGCCGCGCGGCGGTTGAACGCGGCGCCCAGCGCGCCGAGGTCGTGGTGCTGGTTCACGCCGTTGAGCACGATGTGCTCGCCGTTGACGATCACGCCGCGGTCCGGATCCCACTGCACGTCGCGGATGCCGAAGCGGGTCTCGACGCGGTCGACCACGCGGCCGCCCCGGCGCACGGTGGTCACGGCGAGATACAGGTTGGGCTGCTGCGTCGGCGGCGGGCCCCACAGGCGCGGACTGGCGATCTGCGCGCGCGAGGTGGCCTTCGTGCTGCCGCCGGCGACGATGTCGAAACCGACCGCCGGAATGCGCGCGACCGCCTCGCCCTGCGGGCGGCCCTGGGCGTCGAGCTCGAAGAACTCGGTTTCGACCTGCACCTGCACCGGCGCACCGGTGGTGTTGTCCACCTCCACCGCCAGGTGCACCGTGGCCGAGCGCTCCGAGACCTCGGGCGTGGTGACGGTCGTGCCCCACTGCGCCACGTGCACCGGCGCGGTGGTGGTGAGCCGCACGTCGCGGTACAGGCCGCCGCCGGGATACCAGCGCGCCGATTCGGGCGGATTGTCCAGCCGGATCGCCAGCTGGTTGCGGGCGCCGAACTCGACGTAGGGCGTCAGGTCCACCCGCCAGCTGTTGTAGCCGTAGGGCCAGCCGCCGACCAGCCGGCCGTTGAGCCAGACCGTGGCGTAGGACATGGCGCCGTCGATGTCCAGGTACACGCGCCGGCCCTGGTCCTGCGCCGGGATGTCCAGGCTGCGGCGGTACCAGCCGATGCCCCAGCTGGGCAGGCGGCCCATGCCGCCATAGGGCCCGTCGGCGATGAACGGCCCCGCGATCGCCCAGTCGTGCGGCAGGGTGACCGGCTGCCAGCCGCTGTCGTCGAAATCCGCGCGCAGGAAGGGCACGTCGCCCACGTCGGGCTCGCGCGCGGGACGGCGATGGCGCTGCGCCGGATCGGCGATGAAGCGGTTCGCGGTCGGCAGGACCCAGGGCTTGAGCACCGCGCGATCGGCCTGCACCCGCACCGCCTCGTCCGGACGCGCATCGGCCACGCGGCCGTCGGCGCTGCGTTCCACCACCGGGCGCACGTCGTAGTCGAGCCGGCCGTCGACGCCGCGCGGATCGCCGCGGTGGAAGCGCCAGCCGCTGTCGAGCAGGACCGACGTGCGGGTGGTTTCCTCCTGGCCGGTCGCGGCCAGGGCGGGCGCGCTGGCCAGCAGGACCGCGAGCGCGAACAGCACGGGAATGCGCGCAAGGCGCGCGGGCAGGATGGCGGCGATGCGGTTCACAGGCGGTAGGCCTCCTTGGGCAGGCGGTAGGCGAGGTCGCGGACCACCTCGGCGGCCTCGTCCTCTTCCATGCGGTGTTCGGCGACCAGCTTCGCCAGCACCGCGCAGTCGATGCGGCGGGCGACGTCGTGGCGCGCGGGGATGGAAAGGAAGGCGCGGGTGTCGTCGTTGAAGCCGACGGTGTTGTAGAAGCCGGCCGTGCTGAGGGTCTGCTCGCGGAAGCGCCACATGCCCTCGGGCGAATCGTGGAACCACCACGCCGGGCCCAGGTAGAGGCATGGATAGTGGCCGGCCATCGGCCCCAGCTCGCGCGAATAGGTGCTTTCGTCCAGGGTGAACAGGATGAAGGTGAAGCCGGGCTCGTTGCCGAAGCGGTCCAGCAGCGGCTTGAGCGCGTGCACGTAGTCGGTGGCCAGCGGCAGGTCGGCACCGACGTTGCGGCCGTGGCGGGCGAACAGCAGCGGGTTGTGGTTGCGGTAGCAGCCCGGGTGCAGCTGCATCACCAGGCCATCGTCCAGGCTCATGGCCGCCATCTCGGTCAGCACCTGGCCGCGGAACAGCGCCGCTTCCTCGCGCGAGAAGCCGCCCTTGAGGATCTTCGCGAACAGGCGTTCGGCCTCGGCCCGCGACAGGTCCGCGGTCAGCGCGCTCTCGTGGCCGTGGTCGGTCGAGGTCGCGCCCAGCGACCTGAAGAAGGCGCGGCGGTTGCGGTGCGCGCGCAGGTAGCCGTCCCAGCTGTACACGTCCTCGCCGGTGATCGCGCCGAAGCGTTCCAGCGCGGCGGCGAACGCCTCGTGCTCGGGATCGACCACCTCGTCGGGGCGGTAGGCGGTCACCACCTTGCCCTTCCAGCCGCTGTCGCGGATCGCCTGGTGGTGGACCAGCGGGTCCAGCGGCCCCTCGGTGGTGGCGATCACCTCGATGTCGAAACGCTCGAACAGGGCGCGCGGGCGGAAGGCCTCGTCCTGCAGCGCGGCGGTGATGGTGTCGTAGTAGTGGTCGGCGGTACCGGCGTCCAGGCGCACGCGCAGGCCGAACACCTCGTGGAACACGTGGTTGAGCCACAGCGAGGAGGGCGTGCCGCGGAACAGGTGGAAGTTGCGCGCGAACAGGCGCCAGGCCTCGCGCGGGTCGACCGCGGCGCGGCTGCCGTCGGCGCGGGGGATGCCCAACGCGTCCAGGCCGATGCCCTGGCTGTAGAGCATGCGGAACACGTAGTGGTCCGGCACCAGCAGCAGCTCGGTGGCGTTGGCGAAGCTGGCGTTGCCGGCGAACCAGGCCGGGTCGGTATGCCCGTGCGGGCTGATGATCGGCAGCCCCTCGACCTGCGAATACAGGCGGCGCGCGATCGCGCGCTGGGTCGGATCGGAGGGGAACAGGCGGTCTTCGTGCAGGTGCAGCGGGCGGCCGGTGGTGCTCATGGATCTTCCGTGTCGATGCGGGTGGGTGGAGGACGCGCGCCGTCAGCGGCGCGCGCTTTCCGCGGGTCCGAGGGTGGTGGGGATGGGCCGGCGCGCCAGCTCGATGCGCTGGAACACCAGCGCAGGATCGACCAGCCACAGCTTCACCGTGTTGGCGCCGGCGTGCACGCGGTGGCGGGAACGGGCCACGTGCACGTTGTCGATCACCGCCGCTTCCCAGGCGGTGAAGTCCGGATCGCCGGGGCTGGGATCCAGGCGGATGTTGACCAGTTGCGGCGGCTCGTCGTTGACCGAGACCGCGTAGCGCAGGCCGCCGCGGTTGCGCACGTCCAGGGTCGGCGAGACCAGCACGCGCAGCTCGACCTCGCCGTCCTCGTGCATCACCACCGGGTATTCCAGGCGCGCGCCGTCGCCGCCGGGCACCAGCGGTTCGCCGGTGGCCGGCCAGGCGGCGACCGCCGACAGGGTGCGGCCCAGGTTGGGGATCACCTGCCACCGCCCGCCGGGCGGCGGCACCGCGCGCGCGTAGTGCTCGGCCTCGATCGCCACCACGCCGTCGCCCTCGACGAAGCCGCGCGCGCCGCGATGCTGCGGCGGCTTGTGCACCGGCACGGTTACGTAGACTTCGGTCCAGTCCTGGCCACGGATGTAGACCACGCCCTCGTGGCGGCCTTCCGGCAGGGCATCCCAGTCGATTTCCAGCTTGAGCGGCTGCTCGTCGGCCACTTCGCCGGAAGCCGGGGAAACCTTCAGCCACGGCGCGCGGCTGGTGGCGGTGAAGGCGATCGGCGCCTGGCCGCGGTTGAACACCACCACCTCGCGGGTCGGGGCGGCGACCGGATCCAGCTCCGGCAGGCGCGGGGCCTTGAGCAGGGCGGGGTAGGCCAGCGGATCGCCTTCCACCGCCACGCCGGTCACGCCCTTTTCCGGCGCGTCGACGCTGGCCAGCGCCGGCAGGATGTTGCGCGGCGGCGACTGCCAGTGGGTATAGCCGATCCGCGGCTGGCTCATCATGTGGATCCACTTGCCGCCGGCGATCTCCTGCTCGTACACGCGCTGCAGCTCGGCGTCGCGGGCGAACAGCTTGCGTGCCTGTTCGGCCCAGGCATTGGCCGAAGCGCGGCCCTGGGCGGCGTAGAGCCGGTTGCGCGCCACCGCCACGTGCAGGTGGTTGAGGTTGGCGCTGGCCAGCACCGGGTATTCGACCAGCTGGTACCAAGCGTCGCGATGGCTGGCCGGGATCTTCGGCGCCAGTGCCTGCACCTGCGCCACCAGCGCATCCCATTCGGACAGCACGCGCCCGGCCTCGCGGTCGTGGACCAGGCTCCAGGTGGCGGCGTCGATCAGTTCCGGCTTGCGCCGCGCGTTGAGCCGGGTATAGCGGGTGAGGATGTCACCGATGGCCTGCGCATGCGCCGGGCCGAACTGCTCGGCCGCCCAGCGCGCCGGGTAGGTCCTGATCCATTCCAGGTCGGCCGCGTCCGGATCCCAGGCCTGGTCGAGGAAGGCGCTGATCGGCAGTTCCTGCGGCTTGATGTCGCCGACGTTGACCACCCACAGCCGCTCCACGCCGTGGGCCCAGGCCAGGCGCATCTGTTCCCAGGCGCGTTCGACCTGGGTGGTGTTGAGCCACTTGTAGTTGCGCGGGCCGCCGACGTAGTCGAAGTGGTAGTACACGCCGTAGCCGCCGGGGCGCTTGTCGGCCGGGTCGGGCAGGCGGCGGATGTTGCCCCAGTTGTCGTCGGCGAACAGCAGGGTGACGTCGTCGGGCACGCGCATGCCCTTGTCGTAGTAGTCCTGCACTTCCTTGTACAGCGCCCACACCTGCGGCACCTGCTCCACCGGCTTGCCGGTGGCCTCGCCGATGATCCGGCGCTGGTCGGCCACGATCTGCTCCAGCAGCGCGGTGGCGGTCTCCTCGCTCATCGGCTCGTCGCCGTCGCCGCGCATGCCCAGGGTGACGACCGCCTCGCGTCCCTGCAGGCGCTCCACGCCGCCGCGCCAGAACTCCTGCAGCACCTGCGCGTTGCGGCGGTAGTCCCACGGGCCCTTGCCGTAGCGCGACCACTCGTCGTGCGCGCGCATCATCGGCTCGTGGTGGCTGGTGCCGATCACCACGCCGTAGGCGTCGGCGACTTCCGCATTCTTTGGATCGTCGTCGTAGAACGCGCGCGGCAGCCACATCGCCGGCCACAGGAAGTTGGCCTTGTGGCGCATGACCAGCTGGAACACGCGCTCGTAGAACTGGTGGTTGGTGCCGCCGAAGGTCGCCTTGCTCCAGCCGCCCAGGGCCGGGTCCTCGTCGTTGATGAAGATGCCGCGGTAGCGCACCTTGGGCGCGTCGACGAAGCGGCCCGGCGCGACGTGCAGGCTGGCGCGCCTGGGCGGCGGCACGTCGGCCCACCAGGTCCAGGGCGAGACGCCGATCCGGCGCGACAGCTCGTACAGGCCGTAGGCGGTGCCGCGGCGGTCGGCGCCGGCCACCAGCAGGGCGCGCTCGATGCCCGGCTCCGGCCGCTCCACCACCTGCAGCAGGTAGGCCTCCCACACGCCGCTTACGCCACCGGTATCAATCCGGTGTTCGCGGACGATGCGATCGACCCGCGGGCTGCGGCCCAGGGTGCCGGCGATGATCGCCAGCTTCGGCGTGGCGGCCACCGCCGCCGGCCGCCCCGCGACCGCCGCCAGGTCGCCGCGCAGCGCCTCGGCGGCCAGCTTCACTGCCTCGAAGTCGCCCTCGTCCACCAGCACCGGTAGCGGGGTGCCGCGCTCGATCAGCGGCAGGCTGCCGGCGCTGCGGGCTTCGCACACCGCGGCCGGGGCGCGGCAGTCCTGGCGCGCGAGCACCGCGCCCGGGATCAGGAGCACGGCGCCCAGCAGCAGGGCAAGGTGTCGCTTGGTCATCAACGTCTCTCTCGCATCGGCGGCCGCGGCCGGCGCACGTGGCACCGGTCGCGGCGTCAGTGGGGCACGCGCCGGCTCAGGAGCCGGGCGCGCGCGGGAGTTCGAAACGGGCCGGTTCCAGGCGCGGCGCCAGCAGGTGCACCACCAGCAGCGCGACCACGTAGGCCGAGCCCGCGATCAGGAAGATCGTGCCGTAGCTGCCGGTGGACTGCAGTTGCGCGCCGGTGAACAGCGACATGGCCATGCCACCCACCGCGCCGGCGAAGCCGCCGATGCCCACCACCGAGGCCACGGTCTGGCGCGGGAACATGTCCGAGGGCAGGGTGAGCACGTTGGCCGACCAGCCCTGGTGGCCGGCCATGGCCAGGCCGATCAGGCCCACCGCCAGCCACAGGTTGTCGACCTGGGTCACCAGCGCCACCGGCGCCACGCACAGCGCGCACACAAGCATCGCGCCCTTGCGCGCGCGGTTGAGGTTCCAGCCCAGGCGCACGAAGCACCCGGCCAGCCAGCCGCCGGCGATGCTGCCGAAATCGGCCATCAGGTACACCACGATCATCGGCGGGCCGATCTTGGCCAGCGACAATCCGTACTTGGAGGCGAGGAACTTGCCCAGCCAGAACAGGAACAGCCACCACACCGGGTCGGTGATGAACTTGGCGGCCACGAACGACCAGGCCTGGCGGTGGCGCAGCAGCCGCAGCCACGGCACCTTGACCGTGGACTCCGGCGGGTCGGAGCGGATGTGCGCCAGCTCGGCCGGCGACAGCTTCGGGTGCTGTTCCGGACTGCGGTAGCGCGCCAGCCACACCGCCAGCCAGGTCGCGCTGAGCACGCCGGTGCACAGGAACGCCGCCTGCCAGCCCCAGGCCACGGCCACCACCGGCACCATCAGTGGCGCGGCGATCGCGCCGATGTTGGAGCCGGCGTTGAAGATGCCCACCGCGAACGCGCGCTCGCGCTTGGGGAACCACTCGGCCACGGTCTTGACCGCGGCCGGGAAGTTGCCGGCCTCGCCCAGGCCCAGCGCGAAGCGCGCGACGATGAAGCCGAGCACGCTGGCCGCCAGCGCGTGGCCCATTGCCGCCAGCGACCAGATGCTGATCGCCAGCGCGTAGCCGATGCGGGTGCCGAAGCGGTCGATCACCGCGCCGGCGCACAGCAGGCCGATCGCGTAGGCGGCCTGGAAGGCGATGACGATGTAGCCGTACTCCAGCTCGCTCCAGCCGATCTCGTGCTGCAGGAACGGCGCCAGCACGCCCAGCACCTGGCGGTCGATGTAGTTGATGGTGGTCGCCGCCAGCAGCATGGCGCACACGCGCCAGCGGTAGCGACCGATGGATCCGGCGGCGGCCGGGCTGGCCTTGTTCACCGGTTACCTCCGCGCACCGCGCTGCTGCAACGCAACACAAAATGTCTTTTACTGCAGCGCAGCATAAACCCTCCCGCGAAAGTGAACCGCATTGATATCGGTATCATTAACACAGCGGGATAACCATCACCAAGGCATCCGGCCGCAAAAACAGGGATGTCAGCGCTGTCATCCCGAGCCCGCAAAAGTCCCTTGAAAAACAGCGCTTTTCGTCGTGCGCTGCAACATCCGCGCATTCAGCCAACACGCGCTTGCGTACGGTCTTCAGCGGGCGCTACCATCGCCGCCGCTCATGGTAGCGGTATCATCGATTTCAAACTGATATCGCCCGGTAGCGGAACCCACATACCAATCAGCGAAAGACACCGGTGGACTGCGGCACCCCCTTGAGTCGCGCCGCCGGCCACCAGAAACGGGAGGGAGTACGGTGAAGAAGCCTTGCAAGACAGAACTGTCGCGCGCCCTGGGCCTGCTGTGCCTGGCGCTTGCCAGCGGCGGCGCCATCGCGCAGGACAACGAGGCCGGCCAGGATGAGCAGGCCGTCCAGCTCGACACGGTGACCGTGCGCGGTTTCCGCCAGAGCCTGCAGTACTCGACCGAAGCCAAGCGTGACTCCACCGGCTTCACCGATTCGATCTTCGCCGAGGACATCGGCAAGTTCCCCGACACCAACATCGCCGAGTCGCTGTCGCGCGTGCCCGGCATCCAGCTCAACCGCGACGTCAACGGCGAGGGCTTGAACGTCGCCATCCGCGGCCTGCCCAACAGCTTCACCAAGACCACCATCAACGGCGCCTCGGTGGCGACCGCCTCGATCGGCCTGGATGCGACCAACCAGAACCGCGAGGTCGACCTCAACATCTTCCCGACCGAGTTCTTCAACCAGCTGACGGTCTACAAGTCGCCGACCGCGAACCTGCCGGAAGGCGGCGCCGCCGGCGTGATCGACATGCGCAACATGCGCCCGTTCGACATGCCGGGCACCCACCTGACCTACTCGCTGCAGGCCGACTACAACGACAACAGCGAGAAGGCCAGCCCGCGCGGCACCCTGATTGGCTCCTGGACCAACGCCGACGGCACCTTCGGCGTGCTGGCCGGCGTGACCTCGCAGCGCGGCAAGCTGGGCGTGGAGGGCTACGAGACCATCGGCTGGACCAACCCGAACCTGACCAACGCCCAGTGCGGCAGCGGCGGCGACCCGGCCGCCTTCCCGGCCCTCGGCCAGCCGTGCAATGTCACCGGTGGTAACGGTTGGCGCATCCCGGACGTGGTGCCGAACAACGCCGCCACCATCGCCGCCGGCCTGACCCCGGGCCAGGCGATCGACGCCGCCTGGCTGGAGGCCAACAACCCGGGCCTGAGCACCGCCCAGATCGGCGAAGCGCTGATCCCGCGCCTGGGCCGTCCGGTGCACATGTCCGGCGACCGCGACCGCGACGCCTTCCTCGGTTCGGTGCAGTGGCGCCCGAACGAGACCGTCGAGGCCTACGTCGACGTGCTGTACACCGAGGCGCACCGCACCAACCAGCGCCTGGACATGAACCTGGTCGGCCGCAACGGCGCGATGATCCCGCTGAACATGCAGCTGGACGCCAACAACGTCGTCACCAGCGCCACCTTCACCAACGCCCAGTTCTTCCTGGAAGCGCGCCCGTACGTCGAGGACGTCAAGTACTGGCACGTGACCCCGGGCGCGACCTTCTGGTTCGGCGCCGACCAGAACATCAAGCTGGACGTGCAGGCCAACGCCAGCCGCAGCTGGATGTTCCGCGAGTCGCCGACGATCCTGTTCAACTCGCCGTTCACCACGCTGCAGTACACCAACAACGGCAGCATCCCGAGCTGGACCACCGACATCGACCTCAACGACCCCAACCTGGGCTGGACCTGGGAGGGCGGCCGCGTGTGGGCCCAGAACGAGAAGCGCGTCACCGAGACCAGCGGCTTCCGCGCCGACCTGCAGCTGGGTGACGACCGCAACAACGTCAGCTTCGGCGTGGCGTGGGACAACAACAAGCGCCGCATCCAGGGCTTCGGCGACACCGGCAGCGGCTGGCAGCCGTACGCCTTCGACCTGGTCGACGACGCCAGGCTGGCCGACTACATCGTGCCGGGCCCGGCGGGCTTCGTCTCGGTGGACTACAAGCGCTTCATGCGCGACACCAACTACGCCCAGTACCGCGACGCGGCGGACGAGGCGGCCGGCCCGAACACCGGCGGCTCCACCGGCGGCTTCGACGAGACCACCAAGGCGGCCTACGTCATGGTCAACGGCGAGTCGGAGATCATGAACCGCGGCCTGCGCTACAACTTCGGCGTGCGCTACGTGACCACCGACCAGGAGATCAGCGGCCCGGTGACCATCGGCGGCAACCGCTTCTGGCAGACCCTGGACGGCGACTACTCCGAGTGGCTGCCTTCGTTCAGCGCCGCCTGGGACGTGGCCGACAACGTGGTGCTGCGCACCTCGGCCTCGCGCACCATGACCCGCCCGAACCCCAGCTCCATGCTGCCGGCGACCACCTTCACCGACATCTCGGCGCAGGTGGCCAACCAGGGCAACCCGGACCTGACCCCGTACATCTCCACCAACTTCGACATCGGTGGCGAGTGGTACACCGGGGCCGAGGGCTTCGTCGGCCTGACCTTTTTCAACAAGCGCGTGGAGGGCTACACCTACCAGGGCGTGACCACCCGTCCGTTCCGCAGCCTGGGCATTCCGTTCGAGGACCTGGTCGACTCGCAGCAGCAGGCGATCAACTCGCGCGGCGGCCCGGACGTGGCCACGGTCAACGTGCAGCAGCAGGTCAACGCCGACGCCGAGCTGGAGATCCGCGGCTGGGAGGCGATCTGGGTGCAGCCGCTGAGCGTGGTGCTGGAAGGCCTGGGCATCATGGCCAACTACACCAAGCTGGACATCAAGACCCTGGGCCGCGACGCGGAGGCGCTGTCCAACAACGTCTACGGCGTCGCCCCGTCGCTGTGGAACGCCACCGCCTACTGGGAGAACGAGGTCGCCTCGGTGCGCCTGTCCTACACCTGGACCGAGGGCGCCACCGGCACCGGCCCGAACCAGCAGGGCATCCCGTTCGCGCAGATCTACGGCGAGGACCGCGGCCAGCTCGACCTGTCGGCCAGCTACACGCTGAAGAACATCAGGACCCAGCCGCAGCTGACCTTCAACGTGCTGAACCTGACCGGCGAGGAGCGCCGTTCGTACTTCGCGTTCCCGAACGCGGTGAACGACCTGTACGACCCGGGCCGGACCGTCACCGTGGGCATCCGCGGCACGTTCTGATTGCTGCACTGCAGTAAGGATTGCGGCCCACCCGGCGCTCCGGCGCCGGCGTGGGCCGCGTCCTTTCCGGGGGCGGAAAACCCTTGGAAACAAGGCTTTTGCGCGCGTCCGCCAGGCCCGCGCGGAAGCGCCGCATGAGCGGTCAAGCAATGCCTGCGCGGACAGGCCGGCACAAGCCTTCCTTTCGGGTATGCTTCGAGCCCGATGGTAGCGGTAACGTGCAATGGGCACGCACCCGCCACCCATCCGGGGAGACAGTCCGGGTGGCATCTTCCACCTTCCAATCCAGCATCCGAGCCGGGGACGCATGAGCAGCCACAGCGAGATCCTTACCGTACGCGAGAAGGTCGGCTACAGCCTGGGAGACCTGGCGGCCAACCTGATCTTCCAGACGCTGATGACGTTCCTGGCGTTCTTCTACACCGACATCTACCGCATCCCCGCGGCGACGGCGGCGACCATCATCTTCGTGGTCGGCATGCTCGGTGCGTTCGTGTTCACCCCGCTGGTGGCGGTGCTGGCCGACCGCACCCACAGCCGCTGGGGCAAGTTCCGGCCGTGGATCCTGTTCACCGCGATCCCGTTCGGCGTGCTTTCGCTGCTGGCGTTCACCACGCCGGACCTCGGCCCGCAGGGCAAGGTGATCTACGCCGCCACCACCTACACCCTGCTGGTGCTGGTGTACGCGGCCAACAACCTGCCGTACTCGGCGCTCAGCGGCGTGCTCACCGGCGACATGGGCCAGCGCAACAGCCTGTCGGCCTACCGCTTCGTGGCGGTGATGATCGCGCAGCTGGTGGTGCAGTCGCTGCTGCTGCCGCTGGTGCTGATCCTCGGCGACGGCGACCGCGTGCAGGGCTTCCAGAACACCATGCTGCTGTTCGCCGTGGTCGGCACCGTGTTCTTCCTGGTCACCTTCCTCACCACCCGCGAGCGCGTGGTGCCGGCGCAGGAGCAGAAGACCCCGCTGCGCCAGGACCTGGCCGACCTGGTCGCCAACCGGCCGTGGCTGATCCTGCTGCTGGTGACCATCCTGGTGTTCACCACCCTGGCGCTGAAGGGCGGCACCTACGTCTACTACTTCGAGTACTACCTCGACGAGCCGTCGATGGCGCGCTTCCTGCACGGCATCGGCTTCTACGCCCTGCTGGGCGGGATCAACTCGGCGCTGACCGGCATGGGCCTGGCCGGCTTCCAGCTGCCGGAGGACGCCACCACCGCGGCGTTCGGCCTGTTCAACGCCGGCGGCATCATCCTGATGGTGGTCGGCATCGGCTTCTCCAAGAAGCTGGCCGACCGCTTCGGCAAGCGCGACGTGTTCGGCGTGTTCCTGCTGCTGTCCACGCTGTTCATGCTGGCCTTCTACGTGATCCCGCCGCAGCGCATCGGCCTGGTGTTCCTGGCGCAGATCTGCCACGGCTTCTTCTACGGCGTCACCATCCCGCTGCTGTGGGCGATGGTGGCCGACGTGGCCGACTACTCCGAGTGGAAGAACCACCGCCGCGCCACCGCGATCATCTTCTCGGCCATCCTGTGCGGCCTGAAGGTGGGCCTGAGCGTGGGCGGCGCGCTGGTCGCCGGCATCCTCGCCCACCACGGCTACAACGCCGACCTGTCGGCGCAGGCCCCGGAAACCGTCGACGGCATCCGCCTGTCGGTCAGCCTGTACTGCTCGCTGCCGTTCCTGGCGGCGGTGGCGCTGCTGTTCTTCTACAAGATCAACAAGCCGATGGAGTCGCTGATCGAGCGCGAACTGGCCGAACGCCGCGTCGCCCAGGCCGCCTGACCGATCCGCCGCAAGCAACAAGGGAAAGAGAGAAATGGCCGACCGCGAATACACCGAGGCGGAGCTGAAGGAACTGGCCGGCAAGGCCATCTCCCAGCCGCTGGTGACCCACATCTACACCGCCGACCCCTCGGCCCACGTGTTCGAGGGCAAGCTGTACATCTATCCCTCGCACGACATCGAGACCGGCGCCGCGTTCGACGACGACGGCGGCCACTTCCAGATGGAGGACTACCACGTCTTCCGCCAGGCCTCCCCGGACGCCCCGGCCGAGGACTGCGGCGTGGCCCTGCACGTGAAGGACGTGCCATGGGCGGCCAAGCAGATGTGGGCCCCGGACGCGGCCTGCAAGGACGGCAAGTACTACTTCTACTTCCCGGCCAAGCGCGCCGACGGCATCTTCCAGATCGGCGTGGCCGTCGGCGACCGCCCGGAGGGCCCGTTCAAGCCGGAGCCGGAGGCGATCAAGGGCAGCTATTCGATCGACCCGGCGGTGTTCGGCGACGACGACGGCGAGTACTACATGTACTTCGGCGGCCTGTGGGGCGGACAGCTGCAGAAGTACCGCGACAACCGCTACGACGCCGCGCACGAGGAGCCGGGCGACGACGAGCCGGCGCTGGGCGCCCGCGTGGCGCGCCTGTCTGCGGACATGAAGCAGTTCGCCGAGGCCCCGCGCGAGGTCGTGATCCTCGACGAGTCCGGCCGGCCGCTGAAGGCCGGCGACCATGCGCGGCGCTATTTCGAGGGCCCCTGGATGCACAAGTACCAGGGCACGTACTACCTCTCGTACTCCACCGGCAACACCCACCAGCTGTGCTACGCCACGGCCGACAACCCGTATGGCCCGTTCACCTACCGCGGCGTGATCCTCACCCCGGTGGTCGGCTGGACCACTCACCACTCGATCGTGGAGTTCGGCGGCAAGTGGTGGCTGTACTACCACGACTCCGTGCTGTCCGGCGGCGTGACCCACCTGCGCTCGATCAAGGTCAGCGAGCTGCACTACGAGGCCGACGGCAGCATCCGCACCCTGCACCCGTATGGCAGCTGAGGCCGCGTTCCCGGGGCCGCTCACCGAGCTGCCCCCCGGCCCACTGCTGACCCTCGCCCACGGCGCCGTCTCGATCGACGTGGCGCCGGCGGCCGGCGGCCGCGTCGCCCAGATCCGGGTGGACGGCGTCGAGCAGCTGGTCGGCTACGGCGAGTACGGTTCGGACGCGGCCATCGCCTGGGGCTCGTACCCGATGGTGCCGTGGTGCGGCCGCGTCCGCGACGGCCGTTTCCCGTTCGAGGGCCAGGCGTACCAGCTGCCGCGCAACCTCGGCGGCCACGCCATCCACGGCGTCGGCTTCGTCATGCCCTGGCAGGTGGTCGCGCAGTCGCAGCATGGGCTGGAACTGGCGCTGGAGTTGCCGCACGACGGGCGCTGGCCGTTCGGCGGCCATGCCCGCCAGCGCATCGTGCTGGAGCCGCGCGCGCTGTTGCTGGAGCTGGCGGTGAGCGCCGGCGCGCGGGCGATGCCGCTGACCTTCGGCTGGCACCCCTGGTTCCGCAAGCCGGAGCGGCTGGAGTTCGCGCCCAGCGCGATGTACCCGCGCGACGAGAGCCACATCGCCACCCTGCCGCTGGTAGCGCCGGCGCCGCCGCCGTGGGACGACTGCTTCATCAACACCGCGCCGGTGGTGCTGCACCGGGGCGGCCAGGTCCTGCGCCTGTCCTCCAACTGCGACCACTGGGTGGTGTACGACGGCACCGCGCATGCGACCTGCGTGGAGCCGCAGACCGGCCCGGCCGACGCCTTCAACCTCGGCGCGCCGCGGCTGCAGCCGGGGCAGCAGGCCTCGGCCTGGTACCGGATGGAGTGGGACTGAGGCCGACGGCAGCAGCCGGGCTCAGTCGTCCAGCAGCGCCTGGATCGCGGCGAAACCCGCGCTGGCGCGTTCCTTCTTGCGCTCGGCGTCGGCCACCGGGTCGGCGCCGTCGCGCTGCAGCTCCTCGGCCGGCAGTTCGTCGAGGAAACGGCTGGGCTTGAGCCGCACCTTCTCGCGGAAGCGCCGGGTCTCCCGGCTGTAGCTGAGCCACAGGCGCTGCTTGGCGCGGGTGATGCCCACGTACATCAGGCGCCGCTCCTCCTCCAGCGAGCCTTCCTCCAGCGCGGCGTCGTGCGGCAGGGTGCCGTCCTCGCAGCCGACGATGAACACGTAGCCGAACTCCAGGCCCTTGGCCGCGTGCAGGCTCATCAGCCGCACCTGGTTGCCGCCGTCGTCCTTGTCGTTGCGCGACAGCAGCGCCAGCTGCGCGGCCAGGTCGCCGGCGTTGGCGCCGCGCGGGCCGCCCTCGAACCATTCGGCCAGCTCCTCGAGGTTGGCCTTGCGCCGCTCGAACGAGGCCTCGTCCTTGCACTGCGCGCGCAGCTCGGCCAGCAGGCCGGACTTCTCGGCCAGGCGCCGCACCAGGTCGGCCGCGCTCAGCTTCGCCGAGTGCTCGCGCAGGTCGGCGATGGCGTCGTTGAACGCGCGCAGGCCGTTGGCCGCGCGCGGCGGCAGCTGCTGCAGCGCACCCATGGCCTGGGCCGCGCGCGACAGCGGCATGTGCTTGCTGGCGGCCAGCTCGGCCAGGCGCGCCAGCGAGGTGGCGCCGACCTCGCGCTTGGGCGACTGCACCGCGCGCAGGAAGGCGGCGTCGTCGTCCGGGTTGGCGATCACCCGCAGCCAGGACAGCGCGTCCTTCACTTCCTGGCGCTCCAGGAACGCGGTACCGCCGGTCAGGTGGTAGGGCACGCGCAGCAGCTGCAGCGCCTTTTCCAGCGGGCGCGACTGGTGGTTGCTGCGGAACAGGATGCAGAACTCGTTCCACGGCACCTGCCTGGCCTCGTGCAGGAACGCGATCTCGCCGGCGACCTTCTCCGCCTCGTGCTCGTTGTCGCGGCACTCCCATACCCGGATGCGCTCGCCGTCGGCCTGGTCGCTCCACAGCTTCTTCAGGTGCACGTGCGGGTTGTGCGCGATCAGGGCGTTGGCCGCGCGCAGCACGCGGTTGGAGCAGCGGTAGTTCTGCTCCAGCTTGATCACCTTCAGCTGCGGATAGTCCTTCTCCATCTGCAGCAGGTTTTCCGGGTTGGCGCCGCGCCAGGCGTAGATGCTCTGGTCGTCGTCGCCCACGCAGGTGAAGTTGCCGGCCGGGCCGGCGATCGCGCGCAGCAGCCGGTACTGGGCGTCGTTGGTGTCCTGGCATTCGTCCACCAGCAGGTAGCCGATGCGCTCGCGCCAGGCGCGGACGACCTCCTCGTTGCTCTCCAGGATCTGCAGCGGCAGCCGGATCAGGTCGTCGAAGTCCACCGCGTTGAAGGTGGACAGCCGCGCCTGGTAGCGCGCGTACAGCTTGGCCGCCTCCATCTCGCGGGTGGAGCGGGCCATGGCCAGCGCCTGCTCCGGCGACAGCCCGGCGTTCTTGGCCCGCGAGATCAGGTTGCGCGCGTCCTCGACCGAGTCCGGCTTGGCCCCCGGCATCAGGTCCTTGACCTGGGCGGCGGCGTCGTCGGCGTCGAAGATCGAGAAGCCGCGCTTGAGCCCGGCGGCCTCGTGCTCGATCTGCAGGAACTTCAGGCCCAGGGCGTGGAAGGTGCAGATGGTCAGGCCGTCGGCGGCGTCGCCCTTGATCCGCTTGGCCACGCGCTCGCGCATTTCCTTCGCCGACTTGTTGGTGAAGGTGATGGCCGCGATGCGCCGCGCCGGGTAGCGCCCGGAACCGATCAGGTGGGCGATCTTCTCGACGATGACGCGGGTCTTGCCGCTGCCGGCACCTGCCAGCACGAGCAGAGGACCCTGGTCATGCAGTACGGCGGCGCGTTGCTGGGGATTGAGCACGGCAGGAACGGTGTAACGGGCGGGGCATTCTACCCGGTGCCGGGCCCGGGGGCGGCGGCCGGTTGCCCCGCGCCCCCGGCGGCGGGTGCCGCCGCGCCGGCCCGCCCGCGCGCGCCGGCCTGGGTGCCGGGGCCGCGCAGGCCGTAAAATCCGCCGATGGCAAAGCTCTACTTCTACTACTCGGCGATGAACGCCGGGAAGACCACCACGCTGCTGCAGTCGGCGTACAACTACCGCGAACGCGGCATGCGCACGCTGATCCTGACCCCGCGCCTGGACGACCGCGGCGGCCGCGGCGGGGTGGTGGCCTCGCGCATCGGCCTGCGCGCCGAGGGCACGCCGTTCGACCGCGACACCGACCTGGAGCGGCTGGTGGAGGCGGACATCGCTGCCCACGGCCGGCTCGGCTGCGTGCTGGTGGACGAGGCCCAGTTCCTGTCCCGGGCCCAGGTCTGGCAGCTGAGCGAGGTGGTGGACCGCCTGCACATCCCGGTGCTGTGCTACGGACTGCGCACCGACTTCCGCGGCGAGCTGTTCGAGGGTAGCCAGTACCTGCTGGCCTGGGCCGACGAGCTGCAGGAGATCAAGACCATCTGCCACAGCGGCAAGAAGGCGACCATGAACGTGCGCGTGGACGCCCAGGGCCGCGCGGTGCAGGACGGCCCGCAGGTGGAGATCGGCGGCAACGAGCGCTACGTCTCGGTCAGCCGCCCGGAGTTCAAGAAGGTCATGCGCGGCGAAGGCCTGATCGAGCCGCTGCAGGCGCCGCTGCTGTAACGGGCGTTCTGGCACTTGCGCTGACTTGCGACCTGCCACGCTTGGGGTGTGGCCTGGTTCGCAGTGCCAGGTGGCCGCGCCATGCCAGAATCCGCCTCGCGCCGCAGGCGTAACCCGGGAGCGCCTGGGTGTGGCCCCAGTAATCGCATTCGCATCCCGGCATGGAAGGAAAGGTCAAGTGGTTTTCCGCCGACAAGGGCTATGGCTTCATCCATGGCGATGACGGCGTGGAGCGGTACTTCGGCGTACGCGACGTAGCCGGTGCCGATCTGCCAGGCAAGGGCGATTCGGTTTCATTCGAGCACCGCGAGGGCCGCAAGGGCCCCCGCGCAGCAGGGGTGCGGATCATCTCCCGTACGGTCTCCGGCGCCGGAGACGACCGGGTGGTGTGCACCAACTGCCAGCGGCGCATGGTGCCGCGGATCATCACCGGCCCGCCGCTGTTGCATTCCCGCGGCAGCTGGACCCCGGTGCCCAAGCGCTCCATCTGCCCGTTCTGTGGCCATACCTACCAGGATTTCCCCGCCTCGGGGTGGGAAATCGTCGGCGTGGTGATCTTTGTCCTGGTGGTCCTGTTTGTCTTGACGACCCGTCTGTGACGCCTTCCTGGCGGCTCAGTAAAGCACCCGCTGCGCCGGCGCCGGCGGATTCCACTGGTACAGCCAGGTCTCGGTCAGGGCGCGGCCCTTGTGCCGCAGGTACAGGCGGATGTCGATCTGGGTGGTGGACTCGTCCGGCGGCACCACGTCGAACATGGCGCGGTAGCCCTTGATCGCGTGCTGCGGGCGGGCGGAGATGGTCTCCAGGCGGCCGCGGCTGGTCTCCACCACCGCCTCGACCTCGGCGTTGGCCGTGGCCAGTGCCGCCAGCTCGCCGCCGGCGAAGTCCACCGCGAAGCGCCAGGAGAAGTACTCGCGTTTCCTGCCGACCACCCCGCCCAGGCCGGTGCGGGTGGCCACGCATTCGGCCAGCGGCGGCCGCGCCGGCGGGTGCGCGCCCCAGAACAGGCGGTAGCCGAACAGCAGCTCCTGGCCCGGCTGCGGCCTGGCCTCCGGGTTCCAGAACGCGACGATGTTGTCGAAGGTCTCGTCGACGGTGGGGATCTCCACCAGCTGCACCGAGCCGCGGCCCCAGCCGTGCTTGGGTTCCACCCACAGGCTCGGGCGCTTCTCGTAGAAGACGCCGTCGTCCTGGTAGTGGTCGAACTCGCGGTCGCGCTGCAGCAGGCCGAAGCCGCGCGGGTTGTCGTCGGCGAAGGCGTTGAAGCGCAGGTGCTCGGGGTTGCCCAGCGGACGCCAGATCCACTCGCCGCTGCCGGTGTGCATGGCCAGCCCGTCGCTGTCGTGGATCTCCGGGCGCCAGTCCCAGCCCATGCGGCGGTCGTTCTCGCCGACCTGGTACATGCTGGTCGCCGGGGCGATGCCCAGCCGCTCGATCTCCTTGCGCGGGTACAGCGCCGCGTCCACGTCCATCACCAGCGGCTCGCCCCTGGTGATCGCGAAGCGGTAGGCGCCGGCGACGCTGGGCGAATCCAGCAGGGCGTAGACCACCAGGGTCTCCGAGCCCGGCTGCGGGCGTTCCAGCCAGAATGCGGTGAAGTCGGGGAATTCCTCCGGGCGCGGCATGCCGGTGTCGATCGCCAGGCCGCGCGCGGACAGGCCGTACTGCATGCTCGCGCCGACCGCGCGGAAATAGCTGGCGCCGAGGAACGCGGCCCAGTCGCGACGCACGTCGTCCGGCGAGTTCAGGCGGAAGCCGGCGAAACCCAGGTCCTTCGGCAGGCGCTTGCCGTCGAGGCCACTGCGGCCGTAGTCGAACATGCCCGGGTCGTAGGCCAGTTCCTGCGCCTGGCCGCCGGCCACTTCGAACATGCGCACCGGCCGCTTGAAGTACAGGCCCAGGTGGAAGAACTTGGCCTGGAAGCGCGAGCCGGGCAGGTCGCCCCACAGCGCGTGGTCCTGGCGGAAGCCGATCGACTGGTACTGGTCCCAGTCCAGCGCCGCCACCGACGGTGGCAGCGACTCGCTGCGCGGCTGGTAGGGACGTCCGGCCAGGGCGCGGGCATGGCCCTTGAGCCAGGCGTAGTCGAAGGGGTGGCGCTGGCCGAGCGGCAGCGGCGCGGCCGCGGCGGTCAGCAGCGGAAGCGGCAGGCCCGCGGCGGCAAGCATGGCGGCCGTGCGGCCCAGGAACTGGCGTCGGTGCATGGGCGCGATCGGAGTGGGAAGGGGCGCGTCATCTTAAGCACCCGCCGCGGGCCATGGCTGGCGCGGCTTCCCCCTGTTCAGCAAACGGCAGCACCGGCTGGCCGGCAGGACCACGGCCGGGCCGGCAGGCGGGCAGCCTCCCTGGCCGCGGCCGGCAGCGGCCTGCCGCCACGGGCTTGCTGGCCGCGCCTTCAGCGCTGGCAGCGTGGGCACCAGGCGCTCGTGCGCTGGCCGATGCTGGCCTCGCGCAGCACGCTGCCACAGGCCGGGCAGGGCAGGCCGCCGCGGCCGTAGACCGAAAGCTCCTGCTCGAAGTAGCCGGGCGCGCCGTCGGGGTTGAGGAAGTCGCGCAGGGTGGTGCCACCGCGGGTGATGGCGTGGACCAGGATCTCCTTCACCGCGTCGGCCAGGGCCACGTAGCGGGCGCGGGAAACCTTGCCGGCCGCGCGCAGCGGCGAGATGCCGGCGCGGAACAGGCTCTCGGCGGCGTAGATGTTGCCCACGCCCACCACGATCCGCTGGTCCATCAGGAACGCCTTCACCGGCGCGCTGCGGCCGCGGCTGCGCGCATACAGCCAGTCGCCGTCGAAGTCGCCGGAAAGCGGCTCGGGGCCCAGGCCCTGCAGCAGCTCGTGCACGGTGCCGGCCGGCTGCCACAGCAGACAGCCGAAGCGGCGCGGATCGGTGAAGCGCAGTACCCGGCCCGAGTCCAGGCCGATGTCGACGTGGTCGTGGACGTTCACCGGCGTTCCGGACGGCAGCACGCGCAACATGCCGGACATGCCCAGGTGCAGCAGGGCGCTGTCGCCGGCGTCGGTATCCAGCAGCAGGTACTTGGCGCGGCGCCGCACCGCGGCGATGCGGCGCCCGGGCAGCTCGCGGGCGACCTCCGGCGGGATCGGCCAGCGCAGGTCCGGACGGCGCAGGGTCACCGCGGTGACCCGCCGGCCCTCCACGTGCGGGGCCAGGCCGCGGCGGGTGGTCTCGACCTCGGGCAGCTCGGGCATGGCCTCAGCCCGCCGCCGCCAGGTAGCGGACCCCGTCCTCCTGGTGGTCCTGCCAGACCCGCACCGGGCCGCCGAACACCTGCGACAGGCGCTCGCCCGTCAGCATGTCCGCCGGGGCGCCGTCGCCGACGATGCGCCCGCCCTGCATCAGCACCACCCGGCCGATCTCCGGCACGATTTCCTCGACGTGGTGGGTGACCAGGACCAGGGTCACCCCCTCGCGGGCCAGGCCACGCAGGCTTGCCAGCAGGTGGCCGCGGGCGACCAGGTCCAGCGCTGTGCTGGGCTCGTCCAGCAGCAGGGCCTGCGGGCGGTTGACCAGGGCGCGGGCGATCAGCACCCGGCGCTGCTCGCCGGCCGACAGCTCGGCGTAGCAGCGGCGGCGCAGGGGCAGGGCATGGGCGCGCTCCAGCGCCTCGGCGGCGCGCTCGCGCTGGTGGTCCTCGATTTCCCTGAACGGCGGCAGGGCAAAGCTGGCGAACAGCCCGCCCAGCACCGCGTCCTCGACGCTCAGCCCGTCCAGGCCGGCCAGGGTGGCGCCGAAGTCGCCGGTGACGATGCCCAGCTGCGAACGCAGCCGGTCCACCTGCCAGCGCGCCTGCCCCAGCACCCGCACCGGGGCCTCGCCGGCGCGCGCCAGCGGGTACAGCTCGCGGGTGATGAGCTTGATCAGGGTGGACTTGCCGCAGCCGTTGGGGCCGAGGATGGCGGTGTGGTCGCCCTGGTCGATGCGCAGGGACAGGCTGTCGAGGACCTTCACCTGGCCGCGCACCACGCTGGCGCGGTCCAGTTCGATCAGCGGCGGCAGGGGGGCGGTCTGGGCCAGGGGGGAGGATGCGGACATGTCGATGTTTCCTGAACGGCAGCAGCCGCCAGGACGCGGACCGTGCGGTGCAGGATGAAGTTTGCCGGAGGAGGGCCCATCATGTCCCGGCCGGACCCTGGTCCGGTCCGTTCCGCTACCGCGAGTCCCACCGGCGATGTCCGATTCCGTTATCCAGTTCCTCACTTCCGGCGTTGTCGGCCTCGGCTGGCTTGGCCTGCTGGCCGTGCTGCTGGTCTTCACCCAGCTGACGATCTTCTCCGTCACCCTTTACCTGCACCGCAGCCAGGCCCACCGCGGCGTGGACTTCCATCCCGCCATCGCCCATTTCTTCCGCTTCTGGACCTGGCTGACCACCTCGATGATCACCCGCGAGTGGGTGGCCATCCATCGCAAGCACCACGCCAAGGTCGAGACCGAGGAAGACCCGCACAGCCCGCAGACCCGCGGCATCGGCAAGGTGTTCTGGGAGGGCGTGGAGCTGTACCGCGAGGCCCGCCGTGACCGCGCCAGCATCGAGCAGTACGGCAAGGGCGCGCCGGACGACTGGATCGAGCGCCACCTGTACACCCCGCACGCCAACCTCGGCCCGACCCTGCTGCTGCTGGTGAACTTCACCCTGTTCGGCCTGCCGGGCATCGCCATGTGGGCGATCCAGATGGCCTGGATCCCGTTCTGGGCCGCCGGCGTGGTCAACGGCCTGGGCCACTGGTGGGGCTATCGCAACTTCGAATCCTCCGACACCTCGACCAACCTCACCCCGTGGGCGTTCTGGATCGGCGGCGAGGAGCTGCACAACAACCACCACGCCTTCCCGTCCTCGGCGCGCTTCTCGATGCGCCGCTGGGAATTCGACATCGGCTGGGCCGCGATCAAGGGCCTGGAGAAGCTGGGCCTGGCCAAGGTGCTGCGCGTCGCGCCGAGCCTGGACATCCGCCCCAACATCGCCGTGCCGGACACCGAGACCCTGCGCGCGCTGCTGTCGCACCGCTTCCAGGCCATGACCGACTACCGCCGCAACGTGCTGATGCCGGCCCTGCGCGAGGAAGCCGCCGCCGCCGGCGCGCGCATGCGCGAGCTGCTGCCGCGGCGCATGCGTCGCGGCCTGGTCGACGATGGCCGCTGGCTCAAGCCCGACGCCCGCGAGCAGCTGCAGCAGTGGGTGCAGCAGCGCCCGCGGATCAAGGCCCTGGTCGAATACCGCGCGCGCCTGGCCGAGGTGCTGGAAGCGCGCAGCAACGACGCCGCCGAGCGCCTGCGCCAGCTGCAGGCCTGGTGCCAGGAGGCCGAGGCCTCCGGCATCCGCGCGCTGCAGGAGTATTCGATGCGGCTGAAGGGCTACGCCCTGGCGCATTGATGCAGCGCCCGTCGCGCCTTGCCTGCCGCAGGCCCGGGCGTACCCGCCCGGGCCTGTTGCCATGGGCGCTGCTGGCCTTCGCCGGCGCGGCCGGCGCCCAGGTCGAGCGTACCTCCGAGTACCTGGCGCGCATGGACAGCGATGGCGACGGCCGGGTCTCGCAGGAGGAGTACGTGGCCTGGATGGGCTATGCCTTCGAGCGCATGGACCGCGACGGCGACGGCGTGCTCTCCCCGGCCGAGCAGCCCGGCGGCAAGGGCCGGCCGATCAGCCTGGAGGAACACCGCCGCCGCCTGGCCGAGCGCTTCGCGCGCCAGGATGCCAACGGCGACGGCTACCTCGACGCACGCGAGCTGGCCGCGCCGCCGCGCTGACCCCCCTCTACCGCCCAAAGCGGCACGGGCCCTCCACCCCACGCCCTCTTTCCGCAGGGAGAGGGGAGTCACTCGCGCGGCGGATCGGCCACCGGCTGTCCGTGCTGCAGCAGCCACAGCATGATCGCCTTCTGCCGCACGTAGTTGGCGCGCACGTAGGCGTAGACCAGGCCGCGCCAGCCGTCGAGGAAGCCGGCGCGCAGCACGTAGCCGCGCCAGAAGCGCCACGCCGGGGACAGCACCAGCTTGGTCCAGGACGCGCGCTTGCCGCGCGCGAACTCGTGCTCGGCCATCATCCTTGCGTAGCGCTGGGTCTTGGCCAGCTGCTGCTCCAGCGAGCGGTAGGGATAGTGGATGAGGTCGCCGCGCAGGGTGCGCACCGGGCCGTCGACGCTTGCGGCCTCGTGGATCTCGCGCTGGCCGCGCCAGCCGCCGCGGCGGCGGTCGAACAGGCGCAGCACCCGGTCCGGGTAGGCGTTGCCGTGGCGCAGGAAGCGGCCGAAGTAGTCCGACAGCCGCGGGAAGCGGTAGCCGGCCGCGCCGGCGAAGCCGGTCGCGCGCGCGGCCAGGATCGATTCGCGCAGCTCCGGGCTGACCCGCTCGTCCGCGTCCAGGCACAGCACCCAGTCATGGCGGGCCTGCTCCACCGCGAACTGCTTCTGGCTGCGGAAGCCGTCGAACGGCCGCTGCAGCACGCGCGCGCCAGCGGCCTCGCACAGCTGCACCGTGCCGTCGGTGGAGCCGGAATCCACCACCACGATCTCGTCGCAGAACGCCAGCGAGGCCAGGCAGTCGCCGATGCGGGCCGCCTCGTTGAACGCGATAATGCACGCCGACAGCGGCACGGTGCCGCCTTGCGAGGGGTCCGGCTGGGAGGCTGGAGTATTGATGGCGGACTACCTGCTGTTTGCGACCGAACGCTACGGGTTGCCCATTCTGCAACCGCTGGCCGACGCCTTGCACGCCCGCGGCCATGCGGTCCACGCGCTGCTGGCCGGCGGCGCGTCCGGCCTGCGCCTGCCGGCGCCGGTGCGCGCGGTGGACGCGCGCGGCGCGGCGCGGCTGCGGCCGCGGGCGGTGTTCAGCGCCTCCAACGAGGTCCCGACCTTCGTGGCCGGGGCCAAGGTGCAGCTGTTCCACGGCTTCAACGTGGAGAAGCGCGCCGACGGCCGCGGCCACTTCCGGGTACGCGGCCTGTTCGACCTGTACTGCACCCAGGGCCCGGCGACCACCGCCCCGTTCCAGGCGCTGGCCGCGCGGCTGCGCCATTTCGCCGTGGCCGAGACCGGCTGGCCCAAGCTCGATCCGCTGTTCCGCGACGATGGCGCCGCCGCCGCGGCCCTGCGCGCGCCGGCCGGCGGCCGTCCGGTGGTGATGTTCGCCTCCACCTTCACCGAGCGCCTGAGCGCGGCCCCGCACCTGTACGAGGCGATCGCCGCCCAGGTCGCCGAGGGCGGTCGCTACTGGCTGCTGACCCTGCATCCCAAGTGCGCGCCGGAGCTGTTCGAGCGCTACCGCGCCCTGGCCGGCGCCAATGCCGCCTTCGTCGAGCCCGAGCAGCTGGTCACCGCGCAGCGGGCCGCCGACGTGCTTCTGGCCGACACCACCTCGGTGGTGTCCGAGTTCGTGGTCCAGCACAAGCCGGTGGTGACCTTCCGCAACCGCGCGCCCAAGCCGCACATGATCGACTTCGACGACCCGGCCGCGCTGCCAGCGATGCTGGCGCGCGCGTTCGCGCCGGAGCCGGCGCTGCGCGAGGCGATCGCGGCCTACGCCGACGCGATCCATCCCTGGCGCGACGGCCGTTCCTCGGAGCGGGTGATCGACGCCACCGAAGCGCTGCTGCAGGCCGGGCTGCACACCCTGGCGCGCAAGCCGCTGGCCGCGCGCTGGCGCGCGCTGCAGATCCGCCGCGAGCTGGGTTACTGGGGTTTCTGACCCGCGGCCGCGCTCACCAGCGCAGGCGGCGCGCGGCCAGCATCCGCGCCAGCCGCGCCTGCAGCGCGCGTGCCTCGGCCTCCGGCAGGAAGCGGATCCGCAGCGGCGGCGCCATCGCCCCGGCGCCGGCGGTGTCCAGCAGCAGGCTGGCCGTGCCCAGCCAGCGGTCCAGCGGCGAGCGCTGCAGGCGCAGGGCCTGGATCTTGTCGACCTCGGCCATGCGCCACCAGCGCGACCACCAGCCGCCGCGCACCGCGACCAGGCGCGCGTCCACCGCGTAGCCCATCCATCCGGCCTGGCGCCGCGCGGCGTACGCCGACCACGGCAGCCAGGCCAGCACCAGCAGGCCCCAGGCGCCGAAGTGCCAGCACAGCACCGCGGCCAGCAGCAGGTTCCACGGCACGTTGGCGGCGAACAGCCGCCACCAGGCGCGTCGCGGCAGCGGCTTCCACTGCGGCGGCCACTGCAGTTGCGGGACCAGGTACCGCAGCAGTGCGTCGCAGGTTTCCGGCGGGGCGATCGGCGCCAGCTCGCGCAGCCTGCGCGGGTCGTTTTCCTGGCCGCCCACCGCGGTGTCGATGCGCAGGGAGCGGCGGCCGAACCAGCGGTGCAGCAGGGTTTCCTCCAGGTGCCAGGCCTGGATCCGGCGTGGCGCCACGCTGGTGCGCACGCGCGCCAGCAGGCCGCGCTCCACGGTCAACCGGCCCTGGTGCTCGACCAGGCGGAAGCCGTGGTACTGGACCAGGGCCAGGACCACCGACAGCAGGCGCAGCACCAGCACGAACGCCGCCGCGAAGGCGAGGACGCCGGCAGCCATCGCCAGCCAGCCCAGGTGCAGCGCCCCGGCGTAGCCCATCGCGCCGCGGAACCAGTCCTGCAGCAGGCCTGCAACGGCCTTCTCGGGGAACACCTGCCACACCAGGCCGAGGCCGGCGGCGAACACGATCATGCCGCGGTTGGAAACCAGGCCCAGGCGGACCACCTCGGCGGTGGACAGGGCCAGCAGCGGCGGATCGCACCGGGCCGGTGCCGTGGCCTCGGCCGGCAACGGGGCCGCGCCGCGGTCGCGCACCGCCTGCTCCAGCTCCAGCGCCCGGTCCAGGCCAAGCACGCGCATCTGCGCTTCCGGCTTCTGTCCGCCGGCCGCCTCCAGGCGCACCTCGGCCACGCCGAACAACCGGTGCAGCAGTCCCTGGTGCAGCACCACGTTGTGGATCCGCGCGTACGGGATCTGGCGCAGGTCCCGCCGCAGCAGGCCGGTGCGCACGCTGATGCCGTCGCGCCCGATCCGGTAGCGGTAGGTGAAGTACTGCAGGATCGAGATCGCGACCAGTACCGCCACGCCGATGAACGAGGCATACCCGGCGTATTCCCACGGCCCGGTGTCGCGGCGACCGGCGACCAGCAGCGCCAGCAGCGGCACCACGAACTGGCGCAGCTGCTGCAGCAGCACGAACAGCCACGACCAGGGGTGGAGCCGGTGTTCGGGGGGCAGGCTGGCGTCGCCGTGGCTCACAGCGCGTCGTCGGTTTCGGTCTGGCGGGCCAGGTGATCGCGCAGCACTTCGGCGTCGGCGGCCGCCAGCAGGGGCAGTTTCACCGCGGCCATGCGGGTGCCGGCGGTGTGCACCACCAGGGTGGCCAGTCCCAGCCGCCGCTCCAGCGGGCCGCGCTCCAGGTCCAGGTGCTGGACCCGCGACACCGGGACCAGGGTCTCGGTCCGCCACAGCCCGCCGCGGCGGGCGGCGAAACCGTCCTCGTCCAGCTTCCAGGCGATGCGGCGGTGGCGGACCACCCCGAACAGCAGGCCCAGGGCGAGCATGGCCGCGACCACGATCGCCAGCGTGGCCGCGGGCGGCAGCGGCAGCACCTGGCTGGCGAGCACGCCCAGGCCGCTGCCGGCGGCGGCGAAGGCCAGGCCGGTGCCGCCGGCGTACAGCAAGGCACCGCGGCGCGGCAGCGGCTGCCAGTCGGCGGCCGGCAGGGCCGGCGACGCGGGCGGAAGGGCGGGGTGCGGCGAGTCGCTCAAGTTCGGCTCCGTCCGTGCTTCGGAAGCCGATCGTAAGCGCTCGCGGCCGGCGGCGGCAGCCGGCGCGGCTCAGCGCCGCTCGTACGGATTGGCCTCGCCGCTGCCGGGCGGACGCAGGGTGTAGCGCTTGTAGGTCCACTGGTACTGCGCCAGCGCGCGCCGGGCGATGCGCTCGACCTCGGCGTTGAGGCAGGCCACCGCGACGCCCGGGTCCGGGTCGCCGATCGCCGCCGGCGCCGGCTCCACGTGCAGCTCGAACTGCGGGCCGTCGCCAACCCGCTCGCACCAGGCCAGCAGCACGGTCGCGCCGGTACGCTCGGCCAGGCGCGAGAGCAGGGTCATGGTCAGCGCCTGCTTGCCGAAGAACGGGGCGAACTCGCCGTCGCCGGCCTTGGGCTGCTGGTCGGGCAGGATGCCGACCGCGCCGCCTTCCTTGAGCACCTTCCACAGCTGGCGCACGGCCGGGCCCTCGGCGCGTACCTGCTGCACGTTGTCGACCCCGCGCACCAGCTGCAGGAAGGCGTCGCCGGTGGCCGACTCCGGCGGCCGGTAGACCACCGCGATGCGCCCGCGCGAAGCCAGCCACTGGTTCAGCAGCTCCCAGTTGCCGAAGTGCGGTGCGGCCACGATCACGCCGCGGCCGGAGGCCAGCGCCGCGTCGTACAGCGCCTCGCCGTGGCGGGCGCGCAACAGCCGCAGGTTCTCCTCCGGCGGGCGGGTCCACAGCTTGAGCGTCTCCAGCGCCTGGCGCGCGGTGGTGCGCAGCACCTGGCGGTAAAGCTCCTCGCGCCGGGCTGGCGCCCAGTCCGGGAAGGCCAGCTCCAGGTTGCGCCGGGTGACCCGGCTCTCGCGCACGTCGCGCCAGCGCCAGAACGCGGCCACCAGGTCGCCAAGGCGGTACAGGACGGGCCACGGGAGCCTGCCCACGAGCGAGGCGAGGGCGTACAGGAAGCGGGCACGGCGTTGCGCTGACATCCGCCAAGTCTAGCGGGTCGGCCGCGGCGGCCGCGGCGGCGGGTGACAGCGGCGCGCCCAGGCCCGATGCTTGGGTGTCCCCGTCCTGCAGGAGAACCGCCCCGCATGCTTGCCCTGATCCAGCGCGTCACCCGTGCCTCGGTGGAGGTCGAAGGGGAGGTGGTCGGCCAGACCGGGCCGGGCCTGCTGGCCCTGGTGGGGGTGCAGCCGGGGGACGGAGAGGCGGAGGTGGCGCGGATGGCGCAGCGGCTGCTCGGATACCGCGTATTCGCCGACGATGCCGGCAAGATGAACCGCTCGCTGCTCGATACCGGCGGCGGCCTGCTGCTGGTGAGCCAGTTCACCCTGGCCGCCGACACGCGCTCGGGCATGCGTCCCAGCTTCAGCACCGCGGCCGCGCCGGCGGAGGCTGAACGCGTGTTCAACCAGCTGGTGGCGGCATGCGACCGGCAGATCCCCGGCAGGGTGGAAACCGGCCGCTTCGGGGCCCATATGGTGGTGAGCCTGGTCAACGACGGGCCTGTCACCTTCCTCCTGCAGGCCTGAGCGGCTGAACGGTCGGTGGCTTAAGTCGTTGATGTGAAAGGCCGGAAGGGGCATGGACCCACCGGCCTGTTATAATGCTAGGTTCACTTCACCCCTTCCCAGAGACCGGTGGCGCCGCACATGGCCAACGAACGTCCAGCCCAATCCGAAATCAAGCAGCTCATCAGCAAGGGCCTGGAGCAGGGCTATCTGACCTATGCCGAGGTCAATGACCACCTGCCCGATGACCTCGTCGACCCGGAACAGATCGAAGACATCATCGGCATGATCAACGGCATGGGCATCGATGTCCATGAGGTTGCTCCGGACGTCGAGACCCTGCTGCTCAACGACGGCAACACCGGTGGCCGCGAGATCGACGACACCGCCGCCGAGGAAGCCGCCGCCGCGCTGAGCGCCCTGGATTCGGAGGGTGGCCGCACCACCGACCCGGTGCGCATGTACATGCGCGAGATGGGCACGGTCGAGCTGCTGACCCGCGAGGGCGAGATCGCCATCGCCAAGCGCATCGAGGAGGGCCTGAGCCAGGTCCAGGCCGCGCTGGGCGCGGTGCCGGCCTCGATCGAGACCCTGCTGGAGGAGTACGAGCTGCACAAGGCCGGCAAGAAGCGCCTGGCCGAGGTGGTGGTCGGCTTCAACGACATGCTCGACGAGACCCCGGAGCCGCCGGTGGTCGAGGACGCCGCCGAGGCGGTGGCCGACGACGTGGATGACGACGAGGAAGAGGTCGCCACCGACGACGAGGCCGATGCCGGCCCGACCGGCCCCGACCCGGCCGAGGTCGCGCGCCGCATGGAGCAGCTGGCCGCCGACTTCGCCAAGTTCAAGAAGGCCCACGCCAAGGGCGGCCCGCAGGACAAGAAGGTGGTCAAGCTGCGCGCCGAGATGGCCGAGCAGTTCATGACCTTCAAGCTGCCGCTGCCGCTGACCGACGTGCTGGTCAGGAAGCTGCGCGACGTGCTCAACGAGATCAAGGAGCGCGAACGCCGCGTGCTGCACCTGGCCACCAACGTCGCCAGGATGCCGCGCAAGGACTTCCTGCGTGCCTGGGAAGGCAACCAGGTCAACCTCGACTGGGTGGACGAGGTCCTCAAGCGCAAGCAGAAGTGGTCCTCGGCGCTGCGCGAGGTCAAGGACCAGATCGTCGCCGAGCAGCAGGCCACCATCGCCATCGAGCAGGCCATGTGCCTGGACCTGGCCGAGATCCGCGAGATTGGCCGCCAGCTCGCCTACGGCGAGGCCAAGGCGCGCAAGGCGAAGAAGGAGATGGTCGAGGCCAACCTGCGCCTGGTGATCTCCATCGCCAAGAAGTACACCAACCGCGGCCTGCAGTTCCTGGACCTGATCCAGGAGGGCAACATCGGCCTGATGAAGGCGGTCGACAAGTTCGAGTACCGCCGCGGCTACAAGTTCTCGACCTATGCCACCTGGTGGATCCGCCAGGCGATCACCCGCTCGATCGCCGACCAGGCGCGCACCATCCGCATCCCGGTGCACATGATCGAGACGATCAACAAGCTCAACCGCATCTCCCGCCAGATGCTCCAGCAGTACGGCCGCGAGGCCACGCCGGAGGAGCTGGCCAAGGAGATGGACATGCCCGAGGACAAGATCCGCAAGGTCATGAAGATCGCCAAGGAGCCGATCTCCATGGAGACCCCGATCGGCGACGACGAGGACTCGCACCTGGGCGACTTCATCGAGGACACCAACGTGGAGTCCCCGATCGACGCGACCACCAACACCAACCTGATGGAGACGGTGCGCGAGGTGCTCGCGGGCCTGACCCCGAGGGAGGCCAAGGTGCTGCGCATGCGCTTCGGCATCGACATGAACACCGACCACACCCTGGAGGAGGTCGGCAAGCAGTTCGACGTCACCCGCGAGCGCATCCGCCAGATCGAGGCCAAGGCGCTGCGCAAGCTGCGCCACCCGAGCCGCTCCGAGCAGCTGCGCTCGTTCCTCGACATCGACTGATCCCGGCGCCCGCCACCGCGACGACGAAGGCCCCGCCCGCGCGGGGCCTTCGTTTTTTGTGCCGCGTGCTCCCCGGGCCTGCGCCGCGCCGCGGCCATCCACTACACTGTCGCCCCCGCGGGGGCCTATAGCTCAACGGTTAGAGCAGGGGACTCATAATCCCTTGGTTCCAGGTTCGAATCCTGGTGGGCCCACCACCTGCGCGCCCGCCGGCCGGGCGGCCGGATGCCGCCACCGTGGTCGCGGTTTGGCGCATGGCGCATTGCGCAATGCCACGCCGCTGGCATCATCGGACCGACGACGCCCTGCGCGCCTGCGTGCCACCGGAGCCGCGTAACGCCGCATGGAACACTGGATCCCGCGGCGCGTGTCGGGTTTTTCCTGACATTTTCAGGAGTTTCCTGACAGCGCCCGCCGGCGTTCTTTCACATAATTCCCGGCGCCAGCCTGCAGGTGCCCTGGACATTCCCCCCGGGCGCCAATCCCCTGCACACCGCCCAAATCCCCTTTCGGCGGCCAGCTGGTCTCGGTCCATGAAGGACCGAGGATGGAGATCCGCGCGGCCTCCCCAGCCGCGCACGCCGGATGCCGCCACCCGGGTGCCAAGCGCACCGATGACGGCATGGACGCCCGGAAGGCTCGTCGTGACCCGGCTTTATTCCCGCCAGCACCGCCTGCCGGCAACCTTCCCTACTTCTTCCCGCCGCTGCCCTGCGGCTTGTCCTTGCGTGGAGCGCCCTGGTCGTCCGCGCCGGGGTTGCCGTCGCGGTGGTGTTCGTAGGTACGCCAGGCTTCGCCGGTCGAGCCCTTGGGACCGGGGCCGTAGTCGTGCAGTTCCTGCGAGCGGTCCTCGTAGCCGCCGGGGCCTTGCTCCTTGCCGGCCGTGCGCTGGCGTCCGCCGTCGCCCGTCCCGTCCCAGTCCCGCGGAGGCCAGTCGCCGCGGTCGGCGTCCGGACCGGTACGGCGGGAATCCGCGCCGGTACCGTATTCCTCCGGACGGTCGTCGCTGGCGTTGAGCGAGGCGTCATCGCGGCCACCGGCACGGCCGGCGACCTGGCCGGGGTTGCCGCCCTCGCGCCGGGCCGGCGCGTCCGCATCCCGGCGGCCACGGTCGGAGGCCGCGGGCAGGCCGGAGGGCTTGCCGGAGGCGGCCGGCTTGCCGGAAGTGGCGGTATCGGCGGTGTCGGCAGGCTGCGGCCTGTCGTGCTTGGCGTGCTCGGCCATGGGGCTGGGTCCTTGTTCGGGCGCGGCGTGCGCGTCGCGGGGCGGACGTGCTCCCGGGTGCAGCAGGTCCAGGACCACGGCCTTCAGCTCGGCGACGCCGCTGCTGGGTTCGTCTGCCATGGATACGCCTCGGCGGATGTGCATGCCGTGTACGGCGGAACGGCCATGGTCGGCCGCGGCGCCTTCGCGGGGCGTGAACCCGCGCCTCAGGCGGCGCCGTGGCTCCCGCCGCACAGCGCGGCCAGCGCCCGCGCCAGGTCGTCGCGCCCGAACGGCTTGCTGAGCACCGGCAGCGTGGCAAAGCGCGGCGGCAGGCTGCCGCTGCCGTAGCCGGTGATGAACAGCGTCGGCACGCGCGCCTCCAGCAGGGCGTCCACCGCGTCGTAGGACTGCTCGCCGGCGAGGTTCACGTCCACCAGCGCGATGTCGAAATGCTCGGGCGTGCGTGCCGCGGCTACCGCGCCCTCGGCCGAGCGTGCGCGCGCGGTTACCTCCACGCCGAGGTCGGGCAGCAGTTCCTCCAGCAGCGCCAGCAACAGGAACTCGTCCTCGACCACCAGCGCGCGTACCGGTTGCGGGTTCCCGCTCATGCTGTGCTTGCCTCCACCAGCGGCACGTCGATGTGGCAGCTTACGCCAGATGCTTCGAACGCGAGCACGACCTCGCCGTCGAGGTCGTGGCGCAGGCCCTGTTCCACCAGGCGCGTGCCGAAGCCGCGCCGCTGCGGCTCGACGACCGCCGGGCCGCCGCTCTCGCGCCACTCCAGCCGCAGCCGGCGTGGGTGGCCGCCCTCCTCGTGCACCTCCCAGCGGATCGCCACCGTGCCGCCGGGCGCCGACAGCGCGCCGTACTTGACCGCGTTGGTGCACAGCTCATCGACAGCGCCAGCGAGGGCCGCGGCGCCAGCCACACCCGCGGGCCGTCGATCAGGAAGCGCTCCAGGCCGTGGCCCATGCCGGGGCCGATCGCGGTCTCGACCACGTCGCGCAGCCAGGTGCCGTTCCAGCGCGAGGCGGTCAGCAGCTCGTGGCCCTTGGCCAGCGCCAGCAGGCGGGCGTGGAAGCGTTCCACCGCCTGGCGGTCGGCGCCGGTGCGGGCGAAGGTCTGCACCGCGATCGACTGCACCACCGCCAGGGTGTTCTTGACCCGGTGGTTGAGTTCGTCCAGCAGCAGGCGCTGGTGCGTCTCCTGCCGGCGGCGGTCCTCCACGTCGGTGGTCGCACCCACCCATTCGTGCACCCTGCCGTCGTCGCCGCGCACCGGCACCACGCGCGAGGCCAGCCAGTGGTAACGGCCGTCGCCCCGCAGCCAGCGGTACTCGGCCTCGAATACCGTGGTTTCCTCGCGCGCGCGCGCCACCGCATGCGCCACCCGGGCGTGGTCGTCCGGATGCAGGTGCTCCGCCTGCAGTTCCAGCCGCGACAGCGGCGGCGGGTTCTCGACCCCGGGCCCGACCAGCACCTGCACCCGCGACCAGTCCGGGTCCAGGCGGTAGATGACGCTGGAACTGGCACTGGCGATCGCGCGCAGGCGCCGTTCGTTGCGGCGGGCCACGTCTTCGTGCGCGGTGCGCTCGGTGACGTCGCGGATGGTGGCCGCCACTGCCTGGACGCTGCCGTCGGCGGCCAGCACCGGCGCCAGGATGTAGTCGTGGATGCGTTCGCCGCGCGGGCCGTGGAAGCGGCCATCGCCGCGCAGGCGGCGCGCGGTGGCGAACACCTGGTCGATCTCCGAACCGTGCATGGCCGCATCCCAGGGCGCGTAGCCCAGTTCCAGCAGCGAGCGGCCGATCACTTCGGCGCGCGGGCGCCCCAGCGCCTCCAGCAGCGCGCGGTTGGCGTAGATGCAGCGGTGCTGGCGGTCGAACAGGCAGGCCAGGTCGGGAGTGGACTCCAGCAGGGCCTCGGCCGGCCCGCATCCGGCGGCCGGCGCGGGCGTGGTGTCCATGATCGAACTTTCCGTCGGCATCGTGCGCGGGCCCCCGGTGTGATCGATGCGTGAAGTCCCGCGCCCAAGATAGCGGGCCCGGCGGTCAGGGATGTGAAGGCTGCGCCGAGCCGGTACCGGCGTCCGGCGGTGCAAACCCTGCACGGACGTAACACGGGGCGTGCACCGGCACGGGCGCAGGGTCGGACGTCCGCGGCACGCCTGCCGCCACGATCACGGGAAAAGACACATGACGCGTTCGACCACCGAGCGGCTGCTGAAGTGGCTGCAGGATGCCTACACGATGGAACAGGAAGCCGAGACCATGCTCAAGGCCATGGCCGGCCGCCTGGAGCACTACCCCGAGCTGCGCGGCCGCATCGAGGCGCACGTCGCCGAGACCCGGCAGCAGTCCGAGCGCCTGGAGACCTGCATCCGTGGCCTGGACGGCAGCATCCCGGTGGCGCGCGGCATGCTCGCCGACGCCATGGCGGCGATGCACGCGGCGGGCAACTCGATGATGAGCGACGAGGTCGCCAAGGGCCTGGGCATCAGCTACGCGTTCGAGCACATGGAGATTGCGTCCTACCGCGCGCTGGTGGTCGCCGCGCGCGAGGCCAGCCGCGAGGACGTGGCCGCCGTGTGCGCGCAGATCCTGCAGGAAGAGGAAGCGATGGCCGACTGGCTGCTGCAGCACCAGGAGTCGGTGATCCTCGCCTTCCTCGCGCGCGAGACCACCGAAGGCGTCACCGCCAAGCGCTGACGCCGCCACCCAGCCCCCCCGCCAGGTCCCACGGAGAGTTTCCCCCATGTTCATCCACAACAAGCGCCTGATGTACACCGTACGCGTCGCCCGTCCCGACCCGGACCTGGCCACGCTGATGCTCGAGCAGTTCGGCGGCCCGCAGGGCGAGCTGGCCGCGGCCATGCGCTACTTCACCCAGGCCCTGGGCGACAACGACCCCGGGCGCAAGGACATGCTCTACGACATCGCCACCGAGGAGCTGAGCCATCTGGAGATCATCGGCTCGATCGTCGCCATGCTCAACAGCGGTCCCAAGGCCGTGCTCTCCGAGGGCATGGAGGAGGCGATGGAGATGCGCAGCCTCACCCAGAACAGCGCCAGCCATACCCAGCAGATCCTGTACGGCGGCGGGCCGGCGCTGGTGAACTCCAGCGGCGTGCCGTGGACGGCGGCGTACGTGGACACGATCGGCGAGCCGATGGCCGACCTGCGCTCGAACATCGCCGCCGAGGCGCGCGCGAAGATCGTGTACGAGCGGCTGATCAACGTCACCGACGACCCCGGGATCAAGGACGCGCTGACTTTCCTGATGACCCGCGAGATCGCCCACCAGAAGTCGTTCGAGAAGGCGCTGTACGCGATCCAGGACAACTTCCCGGCCGGCAAGCTGCCCGGCGATCCGCGCTTCACCGACACCTACTTCGACATGTCGCAGGGGCCTGGCGATGCCCAGGGCCCGTGGAACAGCGGTCCGCAGTGGGAGGTGGTTTCCGACCGCGAGCAGCAGGCCGCGGTCGACGGCGGCGACGGCGAGGCCACGGTCAAGCTGTCGGCCAGCCAGAAGGCCGCGATGAAGGCGCTGGTGGAGCGCACCGCGTCGCGGCCGGACGTGGATCCGGTCACCGGCGCCGACCTCGGTGCAGGCCCGGGCGCAGGCACCACCACGCCGGTGGAGAAGTAACCGGGAACGGGAAACGGCCGCGCGCGCGGCCGTTCCCTTAGCGGGTGGGTGCTATTGCGGGAACAGCCCGTGCACGCGGTTGCTGGCCACGGTGCGCGCGTTGAGCGAACGCGAAAGCAGCGACAGCGCCTCGCGCTTGCGCTGCGGCTGGCGCGAGGCCACGCAGTCGCTGGGCACCCAGGTCCCGTATTCGGCCATGTTCGCGTCCTGCGCGGTGGCCAGCACGCAGGAATCTGCGGCGATGCCGGTGATCACCAGGCGCCGCACGCCCAGCTTGGCCAGCAGCACCGGCAGCGCGCTGCTGGCGAAGGCCGAATGCTTGGGCTTGAGCACGTGGTAGTGCTGCGGTTGCGGCGCCAGGCGGGTGGCGATCTCCGCGGGGATGCCGCCGGCTTCCACGCAGGACGCGACCAGGTCGCGGAACTCGCCACGCCACTGCGCGAAGTTGTCGTTGACGTGGATCACCGGCGCGCCGGCGCGGTCGAAGCGCGCGCGCAGGCGCACCAGCGCCGGGGTGATGCGGCGTGCGGCGGTGGCCATGGCTGCCCCGTCCGGGAAGTCGAACAGGTTGATCATGTCCACCAGCAGCAGGGCGGGGGTCCTGCGCCGCCTATCCTTGGCCACGTCCACGCGGCGGCTCCGGGTTCACGTGCGGCGGCTCCCCGCGGCCCTTGCGCGCGCCCGGTTGCACCTCCGGATCGTTGCGGTCGCGGCTGTCGTGCTTGCCGGTCTGTTCGCCGCGCCGGGCCGGTTGCCGCGACGGCGACGGCTGGTCTTGGTCGCGGTTCATCGGCGGCGCTCCGGAGGCCGCGCCGGCGCGGGCATGCGGGCGCCGGGACGCGCCGGTTGCGGCGAAGGGTCGGGAACGAACTGCTGCAGCAGTTCCGGAAGATGGCGGCGCAGCCGCGCCGGGTCGAGCGCGCTGCTGCGCGCGGGGGGGTGGGGTCGGGGCATGGTCGGGACGCGATGTGGCAATGGATGCCGGGACGCGCACTGTCGGACCCGCGCCGTGCATGGCACGTAAAGCGGATTAAGGTTTGTGTTAAACGCGCTGCAGGACCGCGGCGGGCGCGTTCACACCGGCCAAAGCCCGGGCGGGGTTTCATGCACTGGCCGCACGTGCGGCATCCGTGGAGGACTGCCATGCGAATCCCCCTGCTTTGCGCTGTACTGGTCCTGGCCTGCGCGGCCTGCGACCGCCGCGAGGAACAACCCGCCGTGGATCCGGCCAGCACCGGTACGGTGGCGCCCGCCGACACCACCGTCCCGGCCGACACCACCACGCCGGATCCGACCATGACCGATCCGTCGATGCCGCCGCCCGCCGATCCCAATGCGCCGGCGACGCCGTGCGCGGAGAACGATCCCAACTGCGTACCGACGACCACCGATCCGGCGACCGACCCGGCGACCAATCCGCCGCCTCCCACCCAGCCGACCGAGTGACGGCCCCGCCCCCCGCCCGGCGCACGCCCGGCGGGGCAGCCAGGCGGGTTGCACGCGTCACGCTTTGACGCCGCCGTGCGATCGCGCCTACCCTCGCTTAACCGGTGGGGGTCGATGCTGCACTCATTCCCCCGAGGCCGCACATGACCCCCACCGTCCTGATCGTCGACGACGACGCCGGCTTCGCGCGCGCCGCGGGCAGGCTGGCGGCCGACGAAGGCTGCGGCGTGCAGCTGGCCGGCACCCTGGCCGAAGCACGTGCCTTCGTGCGCGACCACGCCACCGACCTGATCCTGCTGGACCTGACCCTGCCGGATGGCAACGGCATGGACCTGCTCGATGGCCTGGACCTGGCGCGCCATGGCCAGATCGTGGTCGCGACCGGCCGTCCCAGCGTCGACACCGCGGTGCGCGCGATTGCCTCGCCGGTGGTGGAGTACCTGGTCAAACCATTCCGCCCGGAACAGCTGCAGGCGGTCCTGCGCCGCATCGCGCGGCGCAGCTGGCCGGGCCTGGGCGGGGCTGCCGACGCCATCGAGCTGGCCGGCGGCTCGCCCGCCATGCGCCGGCTTGCGGACCTGGTGCTGCGCGTTGCGGCAGGCGACGCGCCGCTGTTGCTGTGCGGCGAGCCGGGCAGCGGGCGTGCGGCCGTGGCCCGTGCCATCCATGCAGCCAGCGGCCGCGAAGGCGCCTTCGTGGCGGTGGACTGCGGTGCCTTGCCCGCCGCGCGCATGGAGGCGGCGCTGTTTGGCGAAACGGACACCGACTCCCATGCCTGCGCGTTCGCACGCGCCGCCGGTGGCAGCTTGCTGGTAAACGCTGCCGAGCGCCTGCCGCCGCATGTGCAGGCACGCCTGCTTGCGGTGGTCGAGGGGCGCCAGGCGGCCACCGTCGATGCCCCGCCCCCGCGCCTGCTGTTCTGCGTCGCCGGCGACCCCGCGCGCAGCGTGGCCGAGGGCCTGCTGCGCGCGGACCTGTACCACGCCATCGGCGCGCTGTCGCTGCGGGTGCCGCCGCTGCGCGAGCGTGGCCAGGACGTGGTCGTGCTCGCGGACCTGTTCATCCAGCGGCTCAACGAGGGCCATGGCCAGGACAAGCGCCTGGCCCCCGGTGCCGACCATGCCCTGCTGCGGCATGCCTGGCCCGGCAACGTGCGCGAACTGCGCGCCGCCGTGCATGCGGCCTACCTGCTGCAGCGCTCGCTGCTGTTGCACGTGGAGCCGCAGGGCAGCGTGCCGGCGCCCGCGGACGGCGAGGGCGCGCGCATCGGCTTCAGCGTCGGCACCAGCCTGGCCGACCTGGAACGTCGCGCGGTGGACGCAACCCTGGCCCATTACGGCAACGACAAGGCCGCCGCCGCCCGCGCGCTGGGGATCAGCGTGCGCACGATCTACAACTACCTGGCCCGCCGCGGCGAGGAACGCGGCCGCCCCGTGGAGTGAGGGGCCGGTTGCCCGCCGACGGCGCACGACGGCGGGTTCACGCCGGCTGCCGGATGGTGCGGAGGCCCCCGCCGCACAGGAGCCCCGCATGTCCACCGCACGCACCATCCCGGTCTGGGCGCCCATCGGCGACGCCACCGCCGCCTGGTTCGAGGCGCAGGCAGCGGACGCCGTGCAGGACGTGGTGGTGGTGGGCGCCGGCATCGCAGGGTTGACCACCGCCGCCTGCCTGCTGCGCGAGGGCAGGCAGGTGCTGGTGGTCGACCGCGGAGGCGTGGGCGCGGGCGAGACCCTGCGCACCACCGCGCACCTGGCCTCCGCGCTGGACGACCGCTTCACCCTGCTGCAGCGCCACCACGGCAAGGACGGCGCGCGCCTGGCCGCGGCCAGCCACGCGGCGGCGATCGACTGGATCGAGGACCTGGCCAACGGTGCGCCCGACTGCGGCTTCCATCGCGTGCCCGGCTACCTGTATTCGCACGCGGGCGAGCCGGAGGGCCTGCGCCGGGAGATGCAGGCCGCGCGCGAGTCCGGGCTGGAGGTGCGCTGGTGCGAGGCGGGCGAGGAACTTCCGGCGCGGTTCGGCCCGGCGATCCGTTTCGCCGGCCAGGCGCGGATCGACGCCGGCGGCTACCTGCTGGCCCTGGCGCGCGAGGTACGCGATGCCGGCGGCCGCTTCCTGCGCGCGCACGTGCAGCGCGTGGCCGGCGGCGACGAGCCGGTGCTGCACCTGGACGACGACAGCGTGCTGCGCGTACGCGCCGTGGTGGTCGCCGCCAACGTGCCGTTCCACGGCACCACCGCCACCTTCCCCAAGCAGGCGCCGTACCGCACCTACGTGGTCGCCGGGCGCGTGCCCGCCGGCACGGTGCCCGACGCGCTCATCTGGGACGATGCCGATCCCTACCACTACGTGCGCCTGCGCGAGACCGCCGATCCGGAATGGATGGAGCTGCTGGTCGGCGGCGAGGACCACAGGACCGGCCAGGACGACGATCCGCAGGCCTATGCGCGATTGCAGGAATGGACCCGCGAGCGCTTCCCGCAGGTTGAATCCTTCCATGCCGCCTGGTCCGGCCAGGTGCTGGAGCCGGCCGACGGCCTGGCCTTCATCGGCGCCGACCCGCACCACGACAACGTGTGGCTGATCACCGGCGATTCGGGCAACGGCATGACGCATGGCACCCTGGGCGGGCTGCTGGTCGCCGACCTGGTGCAGGGCCGCGACAATCCCTGGCGCGAACTCTACGAGCCCAGCCGCCAGCCGCTGCGCGCCGGCGGCGAATGGCTGCGCGAGAACGCCAACGCCGTGCTGCAGTACCGCGACTGGGTGCGGCCCGCGCAGGTGGCGGAGGTGGCCGACATCGCCCCCGGCACCGGCGCGGTGCTGCGCCGCGGCCTGCACCGGGTGGCGGTGTACCGCGCCGGCGATGGTTCGGTGCATGCGTACAGCGCGCGCTGCACGCACATGGGCTGCGTGGTGCGCTGGAGCGGCGAGGAGAAGTCCTGGGACTGCCCCTGCCACGGTTCGCGCTTCGAGGCGCGCACCGGCGTGGTGCTCAACGGCCCGGCCAACGCGCCGCTGGCACCGTACGCACTGGAGGACGAGGACTGATGTCCGCCGGCGGCTGGGCCTATGCCGGATACCTGGCCTGGCTGGCCGCCGGCTTCCTCGACTTCGCCCAGCATCGCCGCACCGACCTGCCGCACACCTCCGGCCTGCGCGAGTCGTCCATGCATGCGCTGCAGCTGGGCCTGCTGGGTGGTGGCGTGTTGGCCTGGCTCGCGTTCGCGCCCGGCCCGGGCCTGCTCGCCGTGCTTGCCGCCCTGGTGGTGGCGCATGCGGTGGCCGGTTACGTGGACACGCGGACCGCGTTCGGCCGGCGCACGATCACACCACTGGAGCAGCACCTGCACAGCGTGCTGGACATGGCGCCGTGGATCGCCCTGGGCGCGATCGTGCTGGTGCAGGGCGGCGCGGACCGCGCCGCGGGCTGGGCCTTGCGCCCCGAGCCGGCGCCGGCGCCGCTATGGCTGGCGCTGCTGTTGCCGCCGCTGGCGCTGTGCGTGCTGCCGTGGCTGCACGAGTTCCGCGCGGCGCTGCGCGCGCGCGGGGGCTGAGCCGTGCCGGCGCGCTTTCACCAGGTCGCACAGCGCCAGGCCCAGGGCGAAGCCCGCGTACGCGGCCGCCACGCCGGACGCGCCGATGCGGTTCTCGAAGCCCGGGCTGAGCCGCCGCGGCACCACGTGGTAGTCGACCACGTAGGCGAGGGCGGCGATCCCGGCGGCGCGCAGCAACGGCGGATCGGCCGGACGCCTGTGGCCCCAGGCCTCGTAGCCGCCGGCCCACAGCAGCGAGCTGGCATGGTGGATGGCGTAGCCGAGCAGGGTATGCCGCGCCGACCAGCCGCTGGCATGCCGGGCCGGCCAGTCCCAGACCCACTGGCTGGCGGCATTGGTGCCGGCGGGCACCGATCCGCTGCGCCACCGGCTGCGGGCGGAGACCACCAGGGTGGAGATGATGCTCGCCACCGCCCCGGACCCGAGCGCACGCAGCAGGACGGCACGCCATCCAGGCGCCTGCGGATCGTGGTGGCCGGGGGGCGCGGGATGATCGGCGGCGCGGTCGCGCGCAGGTTGCGGCAGGCGGGTCATGAGGTGGTCCTCGCGGGACGCGGGCAGGGGGTGGACCTGGCGCTGGACTTCAATGCATTGCCGCCGCAAGGGGAACTGGTGCGGCGCCTGCGCGGCCACGACGTACTGGTCAACGCGGTGGGCATCTTCCAGGCGCAAGCACAGCAGAGCTTCGATGCGGTGCACGTGAAGGCGGTGGCCGCGCTGTTCGGCGCCGCGGTCCAGGCCGGGATCGGGCGGCTGCTGCATGTGTCCGCGCTGGGCGCGGAGCTGGGCGGCAGCACCGCGTACTTCGACTCCAAGGGGCGCGCCGAGGTCCTGTTGCGGCAGCTGCCGGCGCCGGTGGTGATCGTGCGTCCCTCGCTGGTGTTCTCGCCGCAGGGCGCCAGCAGCCGCTTCTTCCTGGGGCTGGCGACCTGGCCGCTGCTGCTGCTGCCGGGCGGCGGACGCCAGCCGGTGCAGCCGCTGCACCTGGACGACCTGGCCGAGGCGCTGGCGCGGCTGGCGACCTGCGCGGAGCCGCCGGATACGCTGGAGGCGGTCGGCCCGCGTCCGCTGCCGCTGCGCGACTACCTGCGCGAGCTGGGCGCGGCACTGGGCCGCGCGCCCCGGGTGGCAAGCCTGCCGATGGCGCCGCTGCGGCCGCTGCTGCCGCTGGCTGCGCGCCTGAGTGGCGGCCTGGTCGGGGCCGATGCGCTGCGCATGCTGGAAGCCGGCAATACCGGCGACCCGGACGGCATCACCGCCGTGCTGGGCCGCCCGCCGCGCGATCCGTCGGTCTTCATCGCCGCCCCGGAGGCCGCGCGCCTGCGCGCCGGCCTGCGCCTCCGCCGCGCCGTGCTTGCCCTGCGCGTGTCGCTGGCGGCGATGTGGCTGGGCACGGCCTGGGTCTCGCTATGGGGCTACCCGCGCGAGGCCAGCCACGCGCTGCTGGCGCGGGTCGGGCTGCACGGCGGGGTGGCCGAAGCGGCCCTGTGGAGCGGTGCGCTGCTCGACGCGCTGCTGGGCATCGCCATGCTCCTGCTGCCGCGGCGGCGTCCGGTGTACTACGCCCAGCTGGCGCTGATGGCCGGATACACCGTGCTGATCAGCCTGTGGTTGCCGGAGTTCTGGCTGCATCCGTTCGGCCCGCTGCTGAAGAACGTCCCGATCGCCGGCGCGATCCTGGCCCTGATCCTGCTGGACCGAGCGCATGGACCTGGTGACCGTTAAGTACCTGCACGTGCTCTCCTCCACGTTCCTGTTCGGCACGGGCGTGGGCACGGCGTTCTACCTGCTGTTCATCAGCCGCACCCGCGATCCGGCGGTGATCGCGCCGGTGGCGCGGCTGGTGGTGGTGGCCGACTGGCTGTTCACCGCCACCACCATCGTGGTGCAGCCGCTCACCGGGCTGTACCTGGCCCGCGGACTGCACATCCCGCTGTCCACGCCGTGGCTGTACTGGTCGATCGTGCTGTACGTGGTTGCCGCGGCCTGCTGGCTGCCGGTGGTGTGGCTGCAGATGCGCCTGCGCGACATCGCCGTGGCCGCCGCCGCGCAGGGGCGCGAGCTGCCGCTGCAGTACGCCCGCGTGCTTGGCGCCTGGACCGCGCTCGGTTTCCCGGCGCTGGTCTCGTTCCTGGCGATCTTCTACATGATGGTGGCGCGGCGGGTGCCATTCGGCTGAACCACAGCCGTGCAAGGTCTGCACGCTCCGGCGCCCCCGCTTCACGCCGGCTGGCCGGCGCGCAGGGCCCAATGGCCGCCCCGCCGTTACCGGGAGTCTCCCATGGCCCAGCACAAGCCGCTGGACCAGCAGGTCATCGTCGTCACCGGTGCCTCCAGCGGCATCGGCCTTTGCACCGCCCTGGCGGCGGCCGAACAGGGCGCGCGCGTGGTCCTGGCGGCGCGCAGCCTGGACGTGCTGGAGGAGGCCGTCGCCACCATCGTCGCCGCCGGCGGCCAGGCGCTGGCGACGCAGTGCGACGTGTCCAGGCGCGCGGACGTGGACGCGGTGGCGCGGCTGGCGCACCAGCGCTTCGGCGGCATCGACACCTGGGTGAACAATGCCGGGGTCTCGATCTACGGGCGGCTGGAGGAAGTCGGCGAGGCCGACAGCCGCCGCCTGTTCGACGTGAACTTCTGGGGCGTGGTCAACGGCTCGCTGGCCGCGCTGCCGTTCCTGCGCGCCAGCGGCGGCGTGCTGGTGAACCTGGGCAGCGAGGTGTCGGACGCGGTGGTGGCGCTGCAGGGCATGTATTCGGCGTCCAAGCACGCGGTGAAGGGCTTTACCGATGCGCTGCGGGTGGAGGAGGAGCACGTGGGCGACAGCCCGGTCTCGATCGTGCTGGTGCAGCCGACCGCCACCGATACCCCGTTCCCCCAGCACGCGCGCAGCTACATGGACCGCGAGCCCAAGCTGCCGACGCCGCTGATCGATCCGTCGCGGGTGGCCGCGGCCATCCTGCACACGGCCAGCCATGGCGGCCGCGCGACCCAGGTCGGCGCGATGTCGAAGTTCAACTCGCTGGCCAGCCGCCTGGCACCGGCGCTGGCCGACCGCATGGCCGCGCGCCAGGCCGACCGCCAGCAGCTGGACGCGCCGCCGCGCGATCCGCGCGGTACCCTGGACCACCCCGGCCATGGCGGCCGCATCCACGGGGGCGCGGCATGAGCGCGCAAATGCCGCCCGGCCTCGCCGCGTCCGCCGGCGGCGACTGCCCTTGCTGCCGCAGCGTGGACGTGGTCCCGCCGCTGCGCGCGCCGCTGGCGATCCGCGCACGCGGCGAGGACGGTTACGCCCGCTGGTTTGCCGGCACCTTCGATGGCCGCTGCTGGTGGTCACCGGAACTGCCGGCCGGCGGAGGCCACTGGGCGGTGGTCGGCTGGCGCGCGCTGGAAGGGCACGCGCCGGAACGCATGCCACCGTGCCAGCGCAGTTCGCGCCACGGGCCGCGCCTGTTCCGCGGCAGCGGCGGCGCGCTGCACGCACCACCACCTTCCGCCCGCGCCCCGCAGCCTGCCGCGCTGCGGGGGGCCTGGGGCGCCTACACCACCACCGCGCCGCCGGAGATGGTCAGCAACGCGCCGGAGGTGTAGCTGGCCTTGTCGCTGGCCAGCATCACGTAGGCCGAGGCCAGTTCCGCCGGCTGCCCCGGCCGCCCGAACGGCGTCTGGTCACCGAAGGTCTCGACCTCCTCCTCCGACATGCCGGCGGGGATGAAAGGCGTCCAGATCGGGCCAGGCAGCACCGCATTCACGCGCACGCCGCGGTCGGCCAGCAGGCCGGCCAGGCCGACGGTGAGGTTGGCCACCGCGCCCTTGGTGGCGGCGTAGGGCAGGATGTTGGGCTTGGGCTTCTTCGAGTTGACCGAGGCGGTGTTGATCACGCAGCCGCCGCCCTCCAGCATCGGCAGGCTCAGCCGCACCAGGTTGAACACCGCGTGCACGTTGGTTTCGAAGGTGCGGCGCCACTCGTCCAGGGTGATCTCGTCGAAGCTCTCGAAGTAGCGCTGGTAGGCGGCGTTGTTGACCAGTACGTCCAGGCCGCCGAATTCCTTGCGGACCCGTTCGATGAGGTGGGCCGCCTGGTGCGCGTCGCTGATGTCGCATTCCACCAGCAGGGCGCGGCGGCCCGCGGCCACGATCTGCTCCTGCACGTGCTGCGCATCGTCGCGCTCGCCGGGGAGGAAGGCGATGGCCACGTCCGCGCCCTCGCGCGCGTAGGCGATCGCCACCGCGGCGCCGATGCCGCTGTCGCCGCCGGTGACCAGGGCGCGCTTGCCTTCCAGCTGGCCGCTGCCGACGTAGCTGTCCTCGCCATGGTCCGGGCGCGGCTCCATGCGCGAGGTCTTGCCGGGGAAGGACTGCTGCTGGCGCTTGAACGGCGGCTTCGGGTAATCGGGCAGGGCCATGGCGGTGCTCCGTGGTCGGGGGGAACCGCCAGTGTGTGTGCAGGCCGGTAAAGGCCGTGCGCGCCCGCCGTTGTCGCGGCGTGATGCGTCAGTGGTATCCGGCGTCGGCGCCGACCTTGCCGCGGAACACGCGGTAGGACCAGGCGGTGTAGCCCAGCACCAGCGGCAGCAACACGACCAGCCCGACCAGGGCGAAGACCTGCGACGAGGGCGGCGCGGCCGCCTGCCACAGGGTGTAGGTCGGCGGAACGAGGTACGGCCACATGCCCAGCACCAGGCCGACGAAGGCCAGCGCGAACAGCAGCAGCGACAGCAGGAACGGCCGCGAATCGGGGCCGCCGCGTCCGGTCGCGCGCCACAGCAGCACCGACACGACCAGGGCGCACAGCGGCACCGGCGACAGCCACCAGAAGTTGCCGCTCTCGAACCAGCGCGCCATCACCCGCGAGCTGAGGAAGGGCAGCCAGGTGCTGACCAGGCCCAGCGCGGCGATCACCACGCCGGCCAGCATCCGGGTCAGCCCACAGGCCAGGGTGCGCACCGGGCCTTCGGTCTTGAGGATCAGCCAGCTGCCGCCCAGCAGTGCATAGCCGGCGGCCAGCGCCAGCCCGGTGAGCATGGTGAAGGGACTGAACCAGCCGAACGCGCCGCCCACGTAGCGACCGTCCTCCACCGCCAGGCCCTGGACGATGGCGCCGAGGATCACGCCCTGCGCCACCGCCGCCAGCAGCGATCCGGCGAAGAACGCACCGCCCCAGACCCAGCGCGAGCGCCGCGCCTTGAAGCGGAACTCGAAGGCCACGCCGCGGAACACCAGCGCCATCACCATCACCAGCACCGGCAGGTACAGCGAGGACAGCACCAGCGCGTACACTGCCGGGAACGCCGCGAGCAGGCCGACGCCGCCCAGCACCAGCCAGGTCTCGTTGCCGTCCCAGATGGGCGCGGCGGTGTTCATCATCAGGTCCAGTTCCTGCGGATTGCGCGCGAACGGGGCGAGGATGCCCAGGCCCAGGACGAAGCCGTCCAGCACCACGTACATCAGGATCCCGAAGCAGATCACCACGAACCAGGCGACCGGCAGCCATTGCTCCATGCTCATTGGTCTTCTCCGGGAATGCCGGCCGCGGAGATCGGCCGTGCCGGGGTGCGCTCGCCGCCTTCCAGGTCCGGGCCGTCGCGGTCGGGCACCGGGCCGCGGCGCACCAGCCGGGCGAGGTACCAGACCCCGAAGCCGAACACGAAGGCATAGCCGACGACGTAGGTGGCAAGCGAAGCCAGGACCATGCCGGCGCTCTGCTCGCCCACCGCATCGGCGGTGCGCATCAGCCCGTGTACCACCCAGGGCTGGCGCCCGATCTCGGTGACGAACCAGCCGGCGACCAGGGCGATGAAGCCCGCCGGCAGCATCAGGTTCCAGGCGCCCAGCAGCAGCCGGCTGCGCAGCAGCGTGCCGCGCCACCAGGCGAAGGCCGAGGCCCAGGCCAGCAGCAGCATCAGTACGCCGATGCCGACCATGATCCGGAAGGCATAGAACACCGGCGCCACCGGCGGCCGCTCCTCCGGCGGCACCGAGGTCAGCGGCGGGATGTCGCCGTCCCATTCATGGGTCAGGATCAGGCTGCCCAGGCGTGGGATGGCGATGGCGTGGCGGTTGGTCTCCGCCTCCTGGTCGGGCACGGCGAACACGGTCAGCGGTACCCCGGCGCCGGGTTCGGCCGGATGCCAGTGGCCCTCCATCGCCGCGACCTTGATCGGCTGGTGCTCCAGGGTGTTGAGGCCGTGCATGTCGCCGGCCAGGATCTGCAGCGGCACGGTGATCGCGGCGAAGGCCACCGCCGCGTGCAGCATGCGCCGCGCCTCGTCGGCCTGGATGCCGCGGCGCAGGAGCCAGGCCGACACGCCGCCGATCACGAAGCAGCTGGTGATGAACGCCGCCAGGGTCATGTGCACCAGGCGGTAGGGGAAGGAGGGATTGAAGATGATCGCCAGCCAGTCCGCCGGCTCGACGATGCCACCGGCCAGCGCGTAACCGGCCGGCGTATGCATCCAGCTGTTGGCGCTGAGGATCCAGAACGCCGAGAACAGCGTGCCCACCGCGACCATGCAGGTGGCCAGGAAGTGCAGCTTCTCCGACACCCGCCCCCAGCCGAACAGCATCACGCCCAGGAAGCTGGCCTCCAGGAAGAAGGCGGTCATCACCTCGTAGCTCAGCAGCGGGCCCAGGATGCCTCCGCCGACACGGCTCAGCTCCGGCCAGTTGGCGCCGAACTGGAAGGTCATGACGATGCCGCTGACCACGCCCATGCCGAAGGAGATGGCGAAGATCCGCATCCAGAAGAAGTAGATCCGCCGCCAGGCCGCGTCGTGGGTACGCAGCCAGCGCCACTCCACGAAGGAAAGCCACCACGCCAGGCCGATGGTGAAGGCCGGGAACAGCACGTGGAAGGAGATGACGAACGCGAACTGGATGCGCGAAAGCAGCAGGGCGTCCATGGCTAGGCCTCGCGGCGCACGGTCGCGGGTGCCCGGCGCAGGGCATCCACGGCGGGGGGATGGCGGCTCGCGGCGTTCATCGATGCTCCGGAGGGCGCATGCGCGGCGGTGGAGCGGAGTGTGCGCAGCGGCCCGTGGACGGCGCGTCACCGCGCCGTGACGGATCCTCCGGTGCGTGGTGCTTGCCGGGACCATCACGCCGGCGCCCGCATCATCCGGGGCTGGCCGCGGCCGTTACGTGGCACCTGCAGGCCGCCCCGGCTGCCCTCCAACGCGAGCGCGACTGCTCCATGAGCCAACCCGACGGCGACGATCTGCTGCTGCACGAGCTGCGCAACCGGCTCAACCTGCTGGGATTCGCGCTGCACGCATATCGGCGCGAGCGCGACCCGGAGCACCTGGACGCGCTGGAGGCAGCCTACGAGGCCGTGGTCGCCGCGGTGGAGCGGCTGGACGCGGAGCGCCGGGAAGGGCGGCAGGAGCGCGGGCCCGCGCCCCTGCCCGGTCCCTAGCGGCTCAGAACCACGCGCGCACGCCCGCAACCCAACGGGTGTCGCGGGCGCCGCCATGCTCCGCGCGCTGGTACCGGCCGGTGTCGCCAAAGGCGCGCTCGTGCACCAGGCCGAGGTAGGGCGCCAAGCGCGGGGTGAGGTTCCAGCGCAGGCGCAACCCCGCCTCGGCGCTGGACAGCCCGGAGCCGATGCCGCGGAGCGGATCGTCGCGGCCGCGCAGTTCCGCCTCCAGCCGCGGCTGCAGGACCAGGTAGCGGCTCAGCGGCAGTTCGTAACCGAGTTCGGCACGCAGCGCGGTGTGGCCGCCGCTGGCCAGATAGGCAGTGGCCGCGACCTCGATCTTGTACGGGACCAGGCCTTGCACGCCCAGCGCCGCCCAGGTGCGGCCGTCGCCCGGCGCGAAGTCCCGGCGCACCCCGGCCAGCAGGTCCCACCACGGCGCGATGCCGCGCCCGTACAGCAGCTCCAGCTCCGCGGCACGGGTGCGCGACCGTTCGCGCTCGCCCTCGCTGCGCAGCCACAGGCGCTGCACGTCGCCGCCGATCCAGGCCTGCGCCTCCCAGGCCTGGCCGCTGCCGCCGCTGGCATCCCAGGCTTCCAGCCGGTCGATCCGCAGCAGGCCGTTGCGGCCTGCGTCGTGCGCGTGGCCATGGCGCAGGGACGGGAATGCGGCGGCGCGGTCGGCATCGGTCACGGCCGGGATCGGCTCGCGCGGGAGGCTGGCGTCCGCTGCGGGCATGCCAGGTCCATGGGTGTGCGCGTGCATGGCATGCGCCGCCGCGGACTGGCCGGCCGGCGCGTGGCCGGCGTGTCCGTCGTGGCCCGGTGCCGGAGCGTGCTCCGCATGGCCTGCGCCGGCATGCTCCCCGTGCGCGTCGCTGGAAGGCTGCGGTGCGGACGGCGATGGCGCGGTGGATGCGTGCCGGTGGTGGCCGGCGTGGTCTTCAGCGGCGGGCGCCTGCGCCGGGGCATGGCCTGCATGCGCAGCGTGGCGTTCCGGCTCCGTGGAGGGATGGTGCTGGGCATGCGCCGCATGTCCGGGTGGTTCCTGCGCGGACGCCATGCCGGCCAGCAGCGCCAGCAGTGCCGGAAGCAGGCGGGTCGGGAGCAGGCGGCTCATGCGGCTTCCTCCACGCGCACCTCGCGCATCATCCCCGCTTCCATGTGGTAGAGCAGGTGGCAGTGGTAGGCCCAGCGGCCGAGCGCGTCGGCGCGCACGCGGTAGCTGCGGCGGGTGCCGGGCGGCATGTCCACGGTGTGCTTGCGCACCTGGAAGCGGCCCTGCGCGTCTTCCAGGTCGCTCCACATCCCGTGCAGGTGGATGGGGTGGTGCATCATCGTGTCGTTGACCAGCACGATGCGCACGCGCTCGCCGTAGTTCAGGCGCAGCGGTTCGGCCGAGGCGAAGGGCACGCCGTTGAACGACCAGGCGAACTTCTCCATGTGCCCGGTCAGGTGCAGCTCGACCTCGCGGCCCGGCTCGCGTCCATCCGGATCCTCGAACAGGCTGCGCAGGTCGGCATAGGCCAGCACCCGGCGGCCGTTGCCGCGCAGGCCGATGCCCGGATCGTCCAGGCGCGGGCCGGTGGGCGAGGCCTGCATGTCCACCAGCGGATTGCCGGCTTCAGTGGGCGGGTGGACGACGCCGCGTGGCGTGGCCGGAGCATGGCCGCCATGCCCGTCGTGGCCCGCGTGCGCCTGCGCCGCTTGGTGCCCGGCGTGCGCCTGGCCGGTGGTGTCGTGGTGCCCGGTCCGGTGCCTGCCCTGTCCGCCATGGCCCGCGTGTCCGCCATGGGCCATGTCGCCCATGGCCAGCAGCGGACGCGGATCCACCGCCGGCACCGGCGCCGCCAGGCCGTGGCGCACCGCCAGCGTGCCGCGGGCGAAGCCGGTGCGGCCCAGGTCCTGGGCGAAGATCGTGTACGCGTCCTGGCCAGTGGGCTCGACGATCACGTCGTAGGTTTCGGCCGCGGCAATGCGCAGTTCGTCCACGCTCACCGGGTGCACGTACTGGCCGTCGGCGGCGACCACGGTCATCTCCAGGCCCGGGATGCGCACGTCGAAGTGGGTCATCGCGCCGGCGTTGACCAGGCGCAGCAGCACCCTCTCGCCCGGGCGGAACAGCCCGGTCCAGTTGCCCGCCGGCGGTTGCCCGTTGAGCAGGTAGGTATAGGTGTTGCCGTTGACGTCGGACAGGTCGCTGGGCGTCATCCGCATGCGCCCCCACATGCCGCGCTCGGCGAGGGTGGCGCGCAGGCCGTCGCGGCGCACGTCGCGCAGGAAGTCGGTGGCGGTGCGCCGGTAGAGGTTGTCGTACCCGGGCGCCTTCTTCAGCCGGCGGAACAGCGCGTCCGGGGCCAGGTCGGTCCAGTCCGAGAACAGCAGCACGTGCTCGCGGTCGTAGCGGTACGGCGGCGGCTGCAGGGGATCGACGATGATCGGCCCGTACAGCCCGGCCTGCTCCTGGAACAGCGAATGGCTGTGGTACCAGTAGGTGCCGGACTGCTTCAGGGTGAAGCGGTACAGCCAGGTCTCGCCCGGCGCGATGCCGTCGAAGCTCATGCCCGGCACGCCGTCCATGTTGGCCGGCAGCAGGATGCCGTGCCAGTGGATCGAGCTGGGGACGTTGGGCAGGCGGTTGTGCACGCGCACGCTGACCGTGTCGCCCTCGCGCCAGCGCAGCAGCGGCGCCGGCACCTGGCCGTTGACCGCCACCGCCGGGCGCGGGCGGCCGGTGATGTCGAGCAGGGTCTGGCCGATGGCCAGGTCGAAGTCGTGGCCGCTGAGCACGGCCGGGGTCATGGCCAGCGCGTTGCCGCGCAGCAGGCCGCTGCCGGCCACGCCGGCCAGGGCCAGGCCCTGGACGAAGCGGCGGCGCGCCGGCGAAGCCGGCAGGAAGGAAGCATCCCGGGACGGGGACATGGCGAAGATCCGCTGGGGGCGCCGTGGGGCGCATGCGAAGGAAGCGCGACGCAGGGGCGTCGCACCGGTGGCTTGCGCGTGGCTTCAGGCGATGGGAGGTCGTCGCGGTGGCACGGGTACCCGACCGGGATCGCCGCATTCCGGAGCAGCCGGCGGCGCGGCGGCGGTGGATTTGCCGATGGCACAGGCCGGTGGCGCGGGGGCGGCGGCGGCCAGCGGGCAGGCACAGGCCAGGCCGCAACCGCCGGTGCCGCCGCAACCGCCGTCCTCGCAGCAGTCGCCGGCGGACGGGGCCGGCATGACAGGGTCGCCGTGGGCAGGCGCCGCGGTGGCGCCGGCGTCGTGGCAGCCGTGCATGGCGTCCGCGTGCGCCGCGCCCGCGGACGGCGCCGGGGCATGCATGGCCTGCGCAGGCAGTCCTCCCGCCAGCAGGCACAGGAGCAGCAGCAGCGCGGACAGGCGGGGCAGGAAACCGGTCATGGTCGGGTCGGTGCGGACGCGGCCACGGTAAGCCAGCACCGGGGCCACGGCAACCACGGCGCCGCCGGTCAGGCGCCGGCGCGCGCCGCGGCCGGCACCTGTGCCGCCAGCCAGGCGCGCAGCGAGGCCGGCTTCACCGGCTTGGTCAGCAGCCGGTAGCCGCGCAGCCGCGCCTGGCGCTTGAGCTCGTCGCGGCCGTCGGCGGTCAGCAGCGCGCCGGGGATGGCGCCGCCGGCCGCGCGCAGTGCGTCCAGCGCGTCCAGGCCGTCCATGCGGTCGTGCAGGTGGTAGTCCACCAGCATCGCCTGCGGCGCGCTGTCGGCCATCCGCTCCAGCGCCTCGTCCACCGTCGCCGCGGGGATGGCGACGGCCTGCCAGCGCGCCAGCAGGATGCGCATGCCGTCGAGGATCTCGCGGTCGTTGTCCACGCACAGCACGCGCAGGCCGGCCAGCGAGCCGTCGCCGGGCAATACCGCCATCGGCGCCGGCGCGGGCGCCGCCGCCGGTTGCGCGCTGCGCGGCACGGCGATGGAGAACATGCTGCCGCGGCCGACCTTGCTGCGCGCGTCCAGTTCGTGGTCGAGCAGGCGCGAGATGCGCTGGCAGATCGACAGGCCCAGGCCCAGGCCGCGCTCGCCCCAGTCGAACGGCTGCTGGTAACGCTGGAATTCCTCGTAGATCTGGCGCATGTGCTGCGGCGGGATGCCCGGGCCGGTGTCCCACACCTGCAGGTACACGGCCTCGCCGCGCACGCGCATGCCCAGCACGATCCGGCCCTGGCGGGTGTAGCGCAGGGCGTTGGCCAGGAAGTTCTGCAGCACGCGGCGCAGCAGGCGGCGGTCGCTGCGCACCGGGCAGTGGCGGGCGTGCACCCGCAGGTCCAGGCTGCGGCCGGCGGCGACCGGTGCGTACTGCGCGGCGAGCTCGCGCAGCAGTTCGCCGGCGTCGAAGGTGGAGATCTCCGCCTGCAGGGCGCCGGTGTCCAGGCGCGAGACGTCCAGCAGGCCGTCCAGCAGCTCCTCGGCCGCGCGCAGCGAGGCATCCACGCGCTCGGCCAGGTGCCGCTGCTCGACGTCGGCCTGGGCGCTGTCGCGCAGCGCCGAGGCGAACAGGCGCGCGGCGTTGAGCGGCTGCAGCACGTCGTGGCTGATCGCCGCCAGGAAGCGGGTGCGCGACTGCTGCGCCTCCTCGGCCTCGCGGGTGCGCTCGGCCACGCGCTGCTCGAGGGTCTCGTTGGCCTCGCGCAGCGCCTGCTCGGCGTGCTTGTAGGCGGTGATGTCGTTGTAGCTGGTGACGTAGCCGCCGCCGGGCAGCGCCTGGCCGCGCATTTCGATCACGGTGCCGTCGGCGCGCACGCGCTCGAACACGTGCGGGGTGCCGGCGCGCATGTGCTCGATGCGCTTGCGGATGTGCTGCTCGATGTCGCCCTCGCCCAGCTCGCCGCGCTCGGCGTTGTAGCGGATCAGGTCGGCCACCGGGCGGCCGACGTAGAGCATGCCGGCCGGGTAGCCGAACATCTGCTGGTAGCGGCGGTTCCAGGCCACCAGGCGCATGTCCGGGTCGACCACGCTGACCCCGGCGCTGATGTTCTCCAGGGTGGTGGAGAGGATCTCGCGGTTGAAGCGCAGTTCCTGGCCGGCCTCGTCCAGCAGCGCCATCACCTCGTCCAGGTGCATGCCCGAGCCGCGCAGCACCGAGGTCAGCACCAGGCGCGCGGAGGCGGCGCCGATCGATGCCGCCAGCAGGCGCTCGGTGAACTGGATCCAGGCGCGGTCGGCGGCGCTGGCCGGCTGCAGCTCGCCGCCCAGCTCGGCCGCCTGCTCGACGAAGGCGCGGTGGGCGTGGCGCTCGCCGACGATGCGCTTGGCCAGGGCCAGCAGGTCGCCGACGCTGACGTTGCCCGACCACTCGCTGCGCGACAGCGTCTGCCGCTCGGCGTACGGGTCCAGGAACGGGGCGATGCGCAGGCGCTCGTCCACGCTGGGCCGCCAGCGCGCCGAGACCACCATCATCACCCCGGCGTTGAGCAGCAGCGACCAGAACGTGCCGTGGGTCAGCGGATCCCAGCCACTGAGCCCGAACAGCTGCTGCGGGCGCAGCCAGTACAGGCCGAACGGGCCGGTCTCCATCCACTGCCCGTCGAACAGCCCGGAGCGGCTGAGCGCCGGCAGCAGCAAGGTGTACACCCAGGTGGCGAAGCCGGCGAGCAGGCCGAACTCCACGCCGCGGCGGCTGGCGCCGCGCCAGTACAGGCCGCCGATCAGGCCCGGGGCGAACTGCGCCACCGCCGCGAACGCCATCACGCCGTAGGCGGCCAGCGCGGTGTCGCCGCCGATCCAGCGGTAGTAGGCGTACGCGCACAGCGACAGCAGCAGGATCGCAAGGCGGCGCACCCACAGCACCAGCGAGGCGACGTCGGCGGCGGCGTGGCGCTCGCCCCAGCCGCGGCGCAGCAGCACCGGCATCACCAGGTCGTTGGAGACCATCGTCGCCAGGGCGATGCTGGCCACGATCACCATGCCGGTGGCGGCGGAGAATCCGCCGACGTAGGCGGCCAGCGCCAGCGCGCTGCTGCCTTCGGCCAGCGGCAGCGCCAGCACGAAGGTGTCGCTGGCCACCCGCGGGTTGCCGCCGAACAGGGACACGCCGGCGGTGGCGATCGGCACCACCATCAGCGTCACCACCAGCAGGTAGCCGCCAAACATCCAGCGCGAGCGGCGGATGTCGGCCACGTCGCCGCATTCGACCACCGCCACCTGGAACTGGCGCGGCAGGCAGACGATGGCAAGGAAGCTCAGCAGGGTCTGGGCGACGAAGCCCATCGGCGGGGCCTGGGTGAACAGCTCGCGCGCGGCCTGGGTCACCCGCATCTCGTTGCCGCGCAGCCAGGCCCAGGCGAACACGCCCACCGCCACCAGCGCCACCAGCTTGACCAGCGACTCCAGCGAGATCGCCAGCATCATGCCGTGGTGGTGCTCGGTGGCGTCGACCTGGCGGGTGCCGAACAGGGCGGCGAACAGCGCCATCAGCAGGGCCACGTACAGCGCCGGGTCGGCGGCGACCGCGGCCTGTTCCACGTGCTGGCCCGACAGCACCGCCAGGCTCATGGCCACGGCTTTGTACTGCAGGGCGACGTAGGGAATGATGCCGACCAGGGCGATCACCGCCACCAGCGCCGCCAGCCGCCGCGAGCGGCCGTAGCGGGCGGACATGAAGTCGGCGATGGAGACCACGTTCTGGCTGCGCGCGATCAGCGCCAGGCGCTCGATGATGCGCCAGCCGAACAGCATCAGCAGGATCGGGCCGAGGTAGATCGGCAGGTAGCCGAGGCCGTTGCGCACCGCGCTGCCGACGGCGCCGTAGAAGGTCCACGAGGAGCAGTAGACCGCCAGCGCGAGGCTGTACACCGCCGGACGCAGCCACGGGCGGTCTGGGTACATCGGACGGCGGTCGCCCCACCATGCCACCGTGAACAGCAGCGCGGCGTAGCCGACCGAGACCAGCAGCAGGATCCAGCTCGAGACCAACCCGATCGCCTCCCCTCACCCGGCCCGCGAGTGTACTGCGGCGCATGGTGCGGCGCTTGCCTCGGGCCCGGGTTGCGCGCAATCTGACAACGCTGTCACGTGCCCACGGCGCCCGGCCGGCGCCCTGCACCAGGGAGAGGGAATGCAGCACGACCAGAACCGGGCCGCGCCCGCGGCGGATCCATCCGCGCGCCTGTCCTTCCGCGAGAAGGCCGGCTACGGCCTCGGCGACTTCGGCTTCAACCTGTACTGGGCCAACGTCTCGGCCTTCCTGCTGATCTTCTACACCGACGTGATGGGCCTCGGCGCCGCGGCGATCGGCACCATGATGCTGGTCACCCGCCTGGTGGACGCGGTCACCGACCCGCTGATGGGCGCCGTCGCCGACCGCACCCGCACCCGCTGGGGACGGTTCCGCCCGTACATGCTGTGGGGCGCGCTGCCGCTGGCGGCCAGCGGCGTGCTGGTGTGGAGCGTGCCCGGGCTGGACGGGGACGGGCGCCTGGTGTGGGCGTACGCGACCTTCACCCTGATGATGTTGGCCTACACCGTGATGGCGATGCCGTACTCGGCGCTGTCCGGGGTGATGACCTCCGACAGCCAGCAGCGCACCACGCTGATCAGCTTCCGCTTCATCGCCGCCTTCGCCGGCACCACCGCGGTCAACGCGCTGACCCTGGACCTGGTGCGCTGGCTGGGGCGCGGCGACGAGCAGCTGGGCTGGCAGCTGACCATGGCGCTGTACGGCCTGGTCGCGGTGGCCTGCTTCGCCACGGTGTTCGCCAGCACCCGCGAGCGCATCCAGCCGCCGCCGCAGCAGCGCAGCGCGGTGCGCCAGGACGTCGTGGACCTGCTGCACAACCGCCCGTGGCTGGTGCTGTTCGTGCTGGCGCTGGTGATCATGATCACCATCGTGATGCGCACCGGCTCGCTGGTGTACTACCTCAAGTACCACGTCGAGCGGCCGGAGCTGACCGGGCTGTTCCTGGGCGCCTACTCGATCGCGCTGGCGGTGGGCGCGGCGGCCACGCCGCTGATGACCCGCTTCCTCGACAAGCGCACCCTGCTGATGCTGCTGATGGGCGGCGTGGGCGTGCTCAGCTGCGCGATGTACTTCGTGCCGCCGCAGCAGGTGTGGGTGATGCTGGGCCTCAACACCCTGGTCGGGCTGATGCTGGGGCCGAAGTCGCCGCTGGCGTTCTCCATGTACGCCGACTGCGCCGACTACACCGAATGGAAGACCGGCCGCCGCGCCACCGCGATGACCTTCGCCGCCGCCGCGTTCTCGCAGAAGATGGGCGGCGCCATGGCCTCGGCCGGCATCGCCTGGACCCTGGCGGCGCTGGGCTACGTGGCCAACGAGGCGCAGTCGGACGCCTCGCGCCTGGGCATCGTCCTGCTGCTGACGGTGATCCCCGGCGTGGTGGCGCTGCTGGCGGCGTGGCTGATGCGTTTCTATCCGCTGGATGCGGCCGCGCTGGAGCGCATCCAGGGCGAACTGGAGGCAAGGCGGGAAGCACAGGCATGAACGGCAAGCAGACCATCGACAGCGTGCCCGGCGTGGGCGGATTCCGCGAACAGGGGCGGCGCTTCGTGCTGGAGAGCCCCACGGCGATGCCGCAGGCGTCCACCTTCCTGTGGAACCGGCGCATGCTGCTGCAGCTCAACTGCCGCGGTTATGCCACCGCGCAGTTCATGCAGCCGGAGCCGTCCAAGTACGCGCATGCGCCGGTGCTGGAGGCGAAAACCTTCATGCAGCCGGAGCAGCCGTACTACGCCCACCACCCGGGACGCTTCTGCTACGTCCGCGACGAGGACACCGGCAGCCTGTTCTCGGCGCCGCACGCGCCTGTCAACCGGCATCCGGACGCGTTCGCGTTCTCGGTGGGCGCCGGCGACGTGGCCTGGACGGTGCTGTGCCACGGCATCGAGGTGGCGATGGCGGTGCGCCTGGCCGCCGACGACGTGGCCGAGCTGTGGAGCATCCGCGTGCGCAACGTGTCCGGGCGCCGGCGCCGGATCAGCCTGTACCCGTACTTCCCGGTCGGCTACATGTCGTGGATGAACCAGGGCGGGCGCTACCGGCCGGACCTGGGCGGCATCGTCTGCAGCAGCGTCACCCCGTACCAGAAGGTCGCCGAGTGGTTCCGCCAGCGCGAGTTCAAGGACCTCACCGTGCTGCTGCACGAGCGCGCGCCGGACGCCTGGGAGGCCAACCAGGCCGCGTTCGAGGGCGAGGGCGGGCTGCACGCGCCGGACGCGGTGGCCCGGCACGAGGCCCTGGCCTGCGGCGACGCCCTGTACGAGACCCCGACCGCGGCGCTGCAGTACCGCCTGGTGCTGGAGCCGGAGCAGGAGGAGGAACTGCGCTTCCTGTTCGCCCCCGCGCACGATGACGAGGAGATCCGCGCGCTGCGCGGGCGCCACCTCTCGGCCGAGGGCTTCGCCGCCGCGGCCGCGGCGACCGAGCGCTACCTGGCCGAAGGCGCCGGCTGCGTGCGCATCGACTCGCCGGATCCGTGGCTGGACCACTTCGCCAACCACTGGCTGCCCCGCCAGGTCTACTACCACGGCGATTCCAACCGCCTGACCACCGACCCGCAGACCCGCAACTTCCTGCAGGACCACATGGGCATGGCCTACCTGCGCCCGGCCACCGCGCGCGCGGCGTTCGTGCACGCGCTGTCGCAGCAGCGCGCCGACGGCTCCATGCCCGACGGCATCCTGCTGGTGGAGGGTGCGGAGCTGAAGTACATCAACCAGGTGCCGCACACCGACCACTGCGTGTGGCTGCCGGTATGCCTGCAGGCCTACCTGGACGAGACCGGCGACGACGCGATCCTCGACGAGGTGGTCGCCGGCGGCGACGGCGCCAGCGCCAGCGTGGCCGAGCGCATCGACCGCGCCATGCACTGGCTCCTGGCCCAGCGCGACGAACGCGGCCTCAGCTACATCGCCCAGGGCGACTGGTGCGACCCGATGAACATGGTCGGCTGGAAGGGCCGCGGCGTGTCCGGCTGGCTGTCGCTGGCCAGCGCCCACGCCCTGCGCCTGTGGGCCGACATCAGCGCCCGCCACGGCCGTCCCGATGCCGTGTTCCGCGAGGGCGCCGATGCCTTCAACGCTGCGGTCAACGCGCACCTGTGGGATGGTGACTGGTACGGCCGCGGCATCACCGACGACGGCGTGGTGTTCGGCGTGCGCGCCGACAGCGAAGGCCGCATCTACCTCAACCCGCAGAGCTGGGCGATGCTCAGCGGCGCGGCCGACGAGGCGCGGCGTGCCAAGCTGCTGCGTGCGGTGGACGAGCACCTGCTCTCGCCGTACGGGGCGGCCATGCTCGACCCGCCGTACACCGGCATGCGCGAGGACGTGGGCCGCCTGACCCAGAAATTCCCCGGCTCGGCCGAGAACGGCGCGGTCTACAACCACGCCGCCGCGTTCTACCTGCACGCGCTGTTCCGCGCCGGCGAGGCCGACCGCGCCTGGCAGGTGCTGCGCGCCATGCTCCCGGGCCCGGACCCGGAGGACATGCTGCAGCGCGGCCAGCTGCCGGTGTTCGTGCCCAACTACTACCGCGGCGCCTGGCGCCTGCATCCGCGCACCGCCGGCCGCTCCAGCCAGCTGTTCAACACCGGCACCGCGGCCTGGCTGTACCGCTGCCTGGTCGAGGACCTGTTCGGCCTGCGCGGCGAGGGCCACGCCCTACGCATCGCCCCGCAGCTGCCCTCGCACTGGAATTCGGCCAGGGCATCGCGGCGGTTCCGCGGCGCGCAGGTCGAGCTGGAGGTCGAGCGCGCGGCCGGCGTGCAGGCGATGCGCGTGCAGCTCGATGGCCAGCCGCTGGCCGATGGCCTGCTGCAGCCGGTCGAGGCCGGCCGCATCTACCGCGTGCGAGTCGAGCTGCCGCTTGCCGGAGGTGGTACGGCATGAGCGCGCCGGTACGGGTGGCGGTGGTGATGGGCGTGTCCGGCAGCGGCAAGACCACGCTGGCCCAGGCGCTGGCCCAGGCCTGGGATGCGACCTTCCTCGATGCCGACGACTTCCACAGCGAGGAGGCGCGGGCGCGCATGGCTTCCGGCCAGCCGCTGACCGACGAAATGCGGGTGCCGTGGGTGCAGCGCATCGCCGCCGAACTGCGGCACCGGGTCGCGGCCGGCGAGCGCGTCACCCTCGCGTTCTCGGGCCTGCGCCGGCGCCACCGCGACATGCTGCGCGCCACCGGGCTGCCGCTGCGCTTCCTGTTCCTGCATGGCGACGCTGGCCTGATCGCCGCGCGCATGCGCCAGCGTAGCGGGCACTACATGCCGGTGGCCCTGCTGGACAGCCAGTTCGCCACCCTGCAGCCGCCGCTCGGCGAGTCCGACGTGACGCCCATCGCCGCGGCGCTGGAGCCGCAGGCGCAACTGGACGCGGCGCTGCGCGCGATCGGCGCGGGCTAGGCCGGAAGATCCGCCCAGGCGCGGGCCACGTCCCGTGCCTGCACGCGCAGTTCCGGCACCGCCAGGCTTTCCCAGGCCTCGCCGATGCGCAGGCTGCCGATGACGCGCAGCTCCCCGCGCGCTTGGCCGGCGGCATCGAGCAGGCGGCCGTCGGCGTCGGTGGCCAGGCCGATCCCGTGCGCGCCCGGCATGGCCAGGCCTTCGCCCAGCAGCTGCTCCAGCAGCGGGTTGCGCATGGCCTGCACGCGCAGCTCCACGCCGGTGGCATTGACCACGTGGTCCACGTCCAGCACCAGTTCGCGGCCATGGCGGTCGCGCGCGCCCACCTGCACGCAGCGCGGCGCGGCGGCGACCCGGTCCAGGCGAGCGCGGTGCAGCTGCAGGCGGCCGCTGCCGGCCAGCTGCCGCAGCACCGCGCCGGCCTCGGGGGCGATGCGGTGGCGGTGGATGTCCCAGTAGCGCACGACGTGGCGCAGGAAGCGGCGCTGGTCGGCCGCGTCCAGCGAGCGCCACAGCGCCTGTACCTGCGGGCGCAGGCGCTCCATGACCGCCTGCCAGGGCAGGCCCGCGGCGGCGGCCGCGGCCACCCGTTGGCGCAGGGCGCGCAGCCGCGCGCGCAGGCCCAGGGCCAGCAGCGCGTCCACGTCCAGGCCGGCGTCCACCGGGGAATCCGGCACGTGCGCCAGCGGCAGCAGGCCGTGGCGCGAGAGCAGGTGCACCGGGCCGCGATGGCCGCCGGCTTCCAGGGTCAGGACCACGTCGACCATGCTCAGCCCGGTGCCGACGATGCAGACCCGTGCCTGCGCCGCGATCGCCGCCAGTCCCTCGCTGTCCCAGGCCTGCAGCAGCTGCGGCGCGGCCAGGGCACCGGCGCCGCGCGCCGGCAGCGGACGCAGGGCGTTGCCGGTGGCCAGCAGCACCCGCGCCGCGCCGGCGCTGCCGCCGTCCCACTGCAGGCGCAGGCCGCCGTCGCGGCGCTGCAGGGCGGTGATGCGGTGCCGGTGCAGCTCCAGCGTGGCCGGGCTGCTGGCGCGCGCCTCCTCCAGGCGCTGGCCCAGGTAGGCGGCGTAGTCGCGGCGCGGCAGGTAGCGTCCGGACAGGTCGCCGGCGCCGGCGTATTCCGCGCGCCCGGCCAGCCAGTGCAGGAAATCGGCCGGCTCCTCCGGCAGCGCGCTCATCTTCCCGGCGGGGACGTTGAGCAGGTGCTCGGGGCGGCGGGTGGAGTAGGCCACGCCCTCGCCCGGGCGCGGTGCCGGTTCGTAGATCGCGATCCGCAGCCCGGGCCGCGCCTGGCGCAGCAGGTGGATGGCGGCCAGGGTGCCGGCGGCGCCGCCGCCGACGATGGCGATGTCGTGGTCGCGATGCATCGGGCGATTGTACCGGTTGAAACCGTCGCGGCCGGCGCAAAGAAAAAGCCCGCCGGGCGGCGGGCTTCTTCCGGGACGGGAGGCGACCAGTTACTTGATCTTGCCTTCCTTGTAGATCACGTGCTTGCGAACGACGGGATCGTACTTCTTGATCTCCATCTTGTTCGGCGTGTTCTTCTTGTTCTTGTCGGTGGTGTAGAAGTGGCCGGTGCCGGCCGAGGAGATCAGGCGGATCTTGTCGCGCTTGGAAGCCATGGTCGGTTACTCCTCAGATCTTCTCGCCGCGGGCACGCAGCTCGGCCAGGACGGCGTCGATGCCGTTCTTGTCGATGGTGCGCAGGGCAGCGGTGGAAACACGCAGCTTCACCCAACGGTTCTCCGAAGCCACCCAGAAGCGGCGCTCGTGCAGGTTGGGGAGGAAACGGCGGCGGGTCTTGTTGTTGGCGTGCGAGACGTTGTTGCCGGTCTGCACGCCCTTGCCGGTGACTTGGCAAACGCGGGACATACGCACCTCGGAAGGTCTGGTGTCGCCCATAGCCCGGGAGACGGCGGCCCCGCCGGCCATGCCCCGGTGGGCCTGGCCGAACGCGATGCGGGAAGGGGTTCGCCTGCAGGGGGTGGCCCGGATCGCGTTCCCGGGCCGATCCGGCAACGGCCGGACGCAGCGAGCCGTGCATTATGCGCGGCCAAGTGCCTGGTTGCAACCGGGTTCGGCCCCCCGGGCGGCCGGTGCCGGCCCTAGTGCGGGGCCTTGTCGCGCTTCCAGCCGCGGTGGCGGATGTCCAGGTACAGGCTGTAGATCGCGGTGAACGCGGGGAACAGGTTTTGCAGCACCCCCACCGAGTCCTGCTTGGCCGAGAACAGGAAGTAGCTGAGCGTCATCAGGCTGCCGAGCACGCTCATGTACCAGAACAGGCGCGGGATCACCGGCTTGCCGGCCTTGCGCGAGGCCAGGAACTGGACCAGCCAGCGGCCGCCGAACATCAGCGCGCCGGTGTAGCCGATCAGCTTCCAGCCGGTGATGTGCAGGCCGGTCCAGTAGAGCCATTCCAGCGGCTGGTCCAGCAGCGACATCAGAGTTCCTCCACCCGGGTGCGGTGGCTGCGCGCGATCAGCCAGGCCACCCCGCGCAGGTCGCGGATGCCCACCAGGGCCCGGCCCAGGTTGTTGTACTTGGACACCCCGGCGGTGCGCGCGCGGTGGCTGACCGGCACGCTGACCGTCTTCCAGCCGGCGCGCTGCACCAGCGCCGGCAGGTAGCGGTGCATGTGGTCGAAGTAGGGCAGGTCGAGGAACACCTCGCGCTCGAACAGCTTGATCCCGCAGCCGGTGTCCGGGGTGTCGTCGCGCAGCAGGCGGCAGCGGATGCGGTTGGCCCAGCGGCTGGCCCAGCGCTTGGAGCCGGAGTCCTGGCGGTCCACCCGCCAGCCGGCGAACAGCTTGACCTCCGGCGCGGCCGCGTCGCGCGCGGCCAGCAGCCTGGGGATGTCGGCTGGGTCGTTCTGGCCGTCGCCGTCGAGGGTGGCGATCCAGGCCCCGCGCGCGGCCTTGACCCCGTTGCGCACCGCCGCGCTCTGCCCGCTCTGCGCCGCGTGGTGCAGCACCCGCAGCTCGGGCACCTGCGCCTTGAGCGAGCGCAGCACCGCCAGCGAGTCGTCGGCCGAGTGGTCGTCCACGTACACGATCTCGAACGCCAGCCGCCCGCGCAGGGCGGCCACGATCTCGGCCACCAGCGGGGCGATGTTGTCGCGCTCGTTGTGGACCGGCACGACCACCGAGAGCCCGGGTGCCGGGGGGTGGGGCTGGGAAGCGGTCATCAGGCGTCCTTTCCGAAGTAGTCGCGGCACCACTGCACCACCGGCGGCAGGCCCTGCTCGATCGGGGTGCGCGGCTCGAAGCCGAACGCCTCGCGCGCGCGGCGGGTGTCGGCCATGGTGCGGACCATGTCGCCCGGCTGCATCGGCCGGTAATGGCGCACGGCCTCGCGGCCGGCAGCCGCGGCGATCACGTCGATGAAGCGCTCCAGCTCCACCGGGGTGTGGTTGCCCAGGTTGAACACCTCGTGGCGCTCGCCGCCGTCGGCGCGGTCCAGCGCGCCCAGTACCCCGGCGACGATGTCGTCGACGTGGGTGAAGTCGCGCTGCATGCGGCCGTGGTTGAACACCTCGATCGGGCGCCCGGCCAGGACCGCGCGCGAGAACAGCAGCGGCGCCATGTCCGGGCGGCCCCAGGGGCCGTACACGGTGAAGAAGCGCAGGCCGGTGGCGCGCAGCCCGTACAGCTGGGCGTAGGTGTAGGCCATCAGCTCGTTGGCGGCCTTGGTCGCCGCGTACAGCGAGCGCGGCCGGTCCACGCGCTGGTCCTCGGAGAACGGCGGGGTCGCCGAGTCGCCGTAGACCGAGCTGCTGGAGGCGTAGACCAGGTGTTCGACATCGCCATGCCGGCACTGCTCCAGCACGTTGACGAAGCCTTCCAGGTTGGAGGCCACGTAGGCGTGCGGGTTCTGCAGCGAGTAGCGCACCCCGGCCTGGGCGGCCAGGTGCACGACCCGGCGTGGGCGGACCTCGGCGAACAGCGCGGCCAGGCCCTGGCGGTCGGCCAGGTCCAGGCGCCGGATGTCCACCTGCGGACACAGTGCGGCGACCCGGTCGCGCTTGAGCGCCGGGTCGTAGTAGTCGTTGTAGTTGTCCAGGCCGACGACCTGGTCGCCGCGTGCGGCGAGGGCCCGGCAGGTATAGGCGCCAATGAAGCCGGCGGCGCCCGTGACGAGGACGGTCATGGGGTGGGGGTGCCCGTGTCAGTTGGCGACATTGTCGCGCTTGCGCCCACGGGGCGGAACCTCCGCCGCGCGCCTCAGCCGCGCGGCCCGCGCAGGCGTTCGAGGATGCCGTCCAGGGTGTCCAGGTCGGTGTAGTGGATCACCAGCTTGCCCTTGCCGCCGCGGCCGTGGGCGATGGCGACCTTGGCGCCGAGGGTCTCCGACAGTTCGGTCTCCAGCGAGGCGATGTCCGGCTGCTGCACCTTCGCGGCCCTGGCCTTGCGCGCGGCGCTGCCGGTTACCGGGACCTTGCCGGCGGCGAACTGCTGGGCGCGGTGCTCGACCTCGCGCACCGACCAGCCGTTCTCGGCGGCCTCGTGGGCCAGCTTGCTGGCCAGCTCCGGCGACAGGGTCAGCAGGGCGCGGGCATGGCCCATCTCCAGGCGGCGGGCCTCGACCAGGGCGCGGATCGCCGGCGGCAGGTCGAGCAGGCGCAGCAGGTTGGACACCGCCGCGCGCGAGCGGCCGACCGCGGCGGCGGCCTCGGCGTGGGTCAGGGAGAACTCGTCGATCAGCCGCTGCAGGGCCTGCGCCTCTTCCAGCGGGTTGAGGTCCTCGCGCTGGATGTTCTCGATCAGCGCCATGGCGATGACCGTGCGGTCGTCCAGCTCGCGCAGGACCACCGGCACCTCGGCCAGGCCGGCCAGCTGCGAGGCGCGCCAGCGGCGCTCGCCGGCCACGATCTCGTAGCGGTCCGGGGCGATCTCGCGCACGACGATCGGCTGGATCACCCCCTGGGCCTGGATCGAGGCCGACAGCTCCTCCAGCTTGGCCGGGTCCATGTCGCGGCGCGGCTGGTACTTGCCCGGCTGCAGCTGGCCCACCGGCAGGGTGCGCAGCACGTCGCCCGGCTGCGGCGCCTCCGGCTCCAGCACCACCGGCGCGGCCGCGCCGGCGGCGCCCTTGGGGCCGAGCAGGGCTTCCAGGCCGCGGCCGAGGCCGCGTTTCTTGGCGGTGGCCATCAGACTGCCTCCACGTAGTTCTGCGGGGCGGCCTGGGTCCGCGCCGCCTGGCGGCGGATCACCTCGCCGGCCAGGCCCAGGTAGGCCACGCCGCCGCGCGAGGCGCTGTCGTAGCCGACGATGCTCTGGCCGTGGCTGGGCGCCTCGGCCAGGCGCACGTTGCGCGGCACGATGGTGCGGAACACGCGGTCGCCGAAGTGTTCGATCAGTTCGGCCGAGACCGCGTTGGCCAGGTTGTTGCGCACGTCGAACATGGTCCGCAGCACCCCCTCGATCTCCAGCCCCGGGTTGAGCCGCTGGCGCAGCGCCTCGATGGTCTCCATCAGCGCGCTCAGGCCCTCCAGGGCGTAGTACTCGCACTGCATCGGCACGATCACCGAGTCGGCCGCGGTCAGCGCGTTCAGGGTGAGCAGGGACAGCGCCGGCGGGCAGTCGATGATGATGAAGTCGTAGTCGCCGCGCAGCGGCTCCAGCGCGGCCTTCAGCCGCTGCTCGCGGCCCTCGACCTCCATCAGCTGGATCTCGGCCGCGGTCAGGTCGATGTTGCCCGGCAGCAGGTCGAAGTCCTCGGCGGTGCGGACCACGGTGGAGCGGGCGTCGCGCTCGCCCAGCAGGACGTCGCAGCTGGAGGCCTCGACCTCGCGCTTGTCCACCCCGCTGCCCATGGTGGCGTTGCCCTGCGCGTCCAGGTCGACCAGCAGCACCCGGCGCGGGGCGCGCGCCAGCGCTGCGGCCAGGTTGACGGCCGTCGTGGTCTTGCCGACGCCACCTTTCTGGTTGGCGATGGCGATGATGCGGGCCATGGGCGGCTGCCTCGGGACGGGGACGCGGGTGGTCCGGAACGGGCCATTATGCGGATTTCACGCCGCCCGGCCCACCTCCACCAGGTGCCGCTCGGCCCCCAGCCCCGGTACGTCCAGCGGATGGACCGCCAGCGCGGCCCAGCCGGCGGGCAGGGCGGCGATCTCCTCGGCCGGGGCCACGCCCTTCATCGCCAGCAGGCGGCCGTCGGCGGCCAGCAGGTGGCCGCCGACCTCCAGGATCCCGGCCAGGGTGTCCAGGGCGCGGGCGGTGATCTGGGCGTAGGCGCCCGGCTCGGCCACCACCTCGGCCCGCGATTCCAGCACCCGGGCGTTGCCCAGCTTCAACTGGCGCACCGCCTCGCGCAGGAACCGGGCCTTCTTGCCATTGCTCTCCACCAGGGTCACCTGCACGTCCGGGCGGGCGATGGCCAGCGGGATGCCGGGCAGCCCGGGGCCGGTGCCCAGGTCGGCCAGCGCCCCGGGGCGCACGTAGGGGTGCATGGCCAGGGAATCGAGCAGGTGGCGGGTGACCATCTCCTCCGGGTCGCGGATGGCGGTCAGGTTGTAGGTGCGGTTCCAGCGCAGCAGCAGCGCCAGGTAGTCCAGCAGCGGGGGGGCCAGGGCCGGGTCCAGGCCCAGCGCGGCCAGGCCGTCGGCCAGCCGCCGGCGCAGCGGTTCGGGGAGAGGGGTATCCATGGGCGCGATTATCGCCCGCCGCGGCTAGTCCCGTGGGCGCCAGGCCAGGGCGGCGTGGTAGCCGTCCTGCGGGATCCACTCGTGCAGCTGCCAGTCGCCGGCCGCACCCAGGCCCGGGTCGCAGGCATGCAGGCGCAGCGGCGCGCCGGGGTCTCCGGCGCGGAATTCCAGCCGGTGCAGGCCGAAGGCCAGGCCGCGGCCGTGTGCCTTCAGCACCGCCTCCTTGGCGCACCACAGGCGCACAAACTCCGGCTCGCGCAGTTCCGCCGGCAGCGCCTGCAGCCACTCCGCCTCGGCAGGGGCGAAGAAGCGCCGCGCCAGTTCCAGCGCGCGCGGACGCGGCCGGAAGCGCTCCAGGTCCACGCCCAGTACCACCTCACGCCCGAACGCAAGCAGCAGGCGCTCGCCGCTGTGGCTCCAGCCGGCATCGAAGTCGTCGTACGGCGCGAGCAGGCGCGGCCGCCCATGCGCGTCGCGTTGCAGGGGCAGCGGCTCCTCCGGCGCGCGCTGCAGCCAGCGCGCCAGGGTGGCATGCACCTGCGGCTCGCCGCGCTGCCCGGGTGCGTAGGGCAGCGCGTGCACCTGCACCGGGCCGAAGCGCCAAGCCTCAGCCATGGCGGCATCCCGCGCGATGCGCGCGTGCATGCGGCGGATGCATCCCTTGCACGGTAGCTTCACGGCAGCGGGGGTCTGATTGGCCCGCACCCCCGCAGCCGCGGGGTGACCTACGCGGACTCGAGGAGAGGGACGTCATGGGCATCATCATCTGGTTGATCGTGGGCGGTATCGTCGGCTGGCTTGCGAGCCTGATCATGCGGCGCGACGCGCAGCAGGGCATCCTGCTGAACATCATCGTCGGCATCGTCGGCGCGGTGCTGGCCGGATGGATCTTCGGCGGCGGCATCAACGAAGCCATCACCATCCGCACCTTCCTGTTCTCGCTGATCGGCGCGGTGATCCTGCTGGCGATCGTCAACCTGTTCACGCGCGGACGCGTGCGCTGAGCCGGCAAAACGGAACGACGAGGAGGCGTGGGCCCGGGATTTCCCGGGCCTTCGCCTTCCCGGGCCCCGCTCAGGCGGCCAGTTCGATCCATGCCGGGGCGTGGTCGCTGGGCCGCTCCCAGGTGCGCGGCTCGCGGTCGATGCCGGCGGCGGCGACCTGTCCCCGCAGCGCTTCGGACACCAGGGTCAGGTCGATGCGCAGGCCGAGGTTGCGGCGGAACGCGGCCATCCGGTAGTCCCACCAGCTGAACACCCCGCCCTCCTGGTGCAGCAGGCGGTAGCCGTCGTGCAGGCCCACGTCCAGCAGTCCGCGCAGCGCGGCGCGCTCGGCGGCGGAGGTGAGGATGTGGTTCTCGTTCCACACCGCCGGATCGTGCACGTCGCGCTCGTCCGGGGCGATGTTGAAGTCGCCCAGCACCACCAGCTTCGGGTGCTGCCGCGCTTCCTGCTCCAGCCAGTTCCGCACCGCGGCCAGCCACGCCAGCTTCAGTTCGTACTTCTCGGTACCCACGTCCTGGCCGTTGACCACGTACAGGTTGACCACGCGCAGGTCGCCGATGGTCGCGCTGATGGCGCGCTTGTGCTCGTGCTCGAACCCGGGGACGCCGACCAGCACGTCGCGCGGCGCCTCGCGCGAGAGGATGGCCACGCCGTTGTAGGTCTTCTGCCCGGAGAACACGCTGCGGTAGCCCAGCGCGGCCAGGGTCGCGTCCGGGAACTTGTGGTCCTCCAGCTTGGTTTCCTGCAGCCCGACGATGTCCGGCGCGAAGGCGCGCAGCCACTGTTCCAGGTGCGGCATGCGCACGTTGAGCGAGTTGACGTTCCAGGAGGCGATCTTCATGGCGACGCAGGCATGGGGCGTGCGCGCATTATCCGGGTTTTGCGCCGCGGCGCTGGACTTCGCCGCCGATCCGCGCACCATCTGCGGCAGGCCCCCGACACCTTGCCCCTCCCGAGCATGCGCACCTGCACCGACCTGGCCGCCGCGATCGGCCACACCCCGCTGATCCGCCTGCGCCGCGCCTCGGAGCTGACCGGCTGCGAGATCCTCGGCAAGGCCGAGTTCCTCAACCCTGGCGGCTCGGTCAAGGACCGCACCGCGCTGGGCCTGCTGCTGGATGCCGAGCGCAGCGGTGCGCTGCGCCCGGGCGCGACCATCGTCGAGGGCACCGCCGGCAATACCGGCATCGGCCTGGCGCTGCTGGGCGCCAGCCGCGGCTACCGCACCATCATCACCATGCCCGCCACCCAGAGCCGGGAGAAGATCGAGGCCCTGCGCGTGACCGGGGCCGAGGTGCGGCTGGTGCCGGCGGTGCCCTACGCCAACCCGGAGCACTACGCGCACCAGGCGCGGCGCCTGGTCGAGCGGATGAACGCCGGGGCGCCGGGCAGCGCCTGGTTCGCCAACCAGTTCGACAACACCGCCAACCGCGACTTCCACCAAGCCACCACCGGGGTGGAGATCTGGGAGCAGACCGGCGGCCGCATCGACGGCTTCGTCTGCGCCACCGGCACCGGCGGCACCCTCGCCGGCGTGGGCCGCGCGCTGAAGGCGCGCAAGCCCGGGGTGGCCATCGCCCTGGCCGATCCGGCCGGCTCGGCGCTGGCCAGCTACGTCAACACCGGGGAACTGACGTCCGAAGGTGGTTCGATCACCGAGGGCATCGGCTCCAGCCGGATCACCGCCAACTTCCGGGACGCGCCTGTGGATTACGCCTGGTCGATCCCGGACAGCGAATCGCTGCCCTGGGTACACGAGCTGATGGCCCACGAAGGCCTGGGCGTGGGCGGCTCCAGCGGGGTGAACATCGCCGGCGCGGTGCGCCTGGCGCGGGAACTGGGCCCCGGGCACACGATCGTCACCGTGCTGGCCGACGGCGCCACCCGCTACCAGGGCAAGCTGTTCAACCCGGCCTTCCTGCGCGGCAAGGGCCTGCCGGTGCCGGAGTGGCTGGAGCGCGCGTTCCCGGAACCGGCCTGAGGCTCAGGCGCCGGGGGCCTGGTCCAGCGCCGGCACTGGCGCACCCTCGCCTTCGCCGTCGCGCATCAGGCGCGCGGCCATCCAGGCCGCGGCCAGCATCATCGCCGCACCGAACACGGCCACCGCGCGCATGGCATCGGTGAACGCGGTGCGCGCGGCCTCGGCGAACGCGCCGCCGTCGGCCAGGCCGCCGGCCACCGACATCGCCCCGCCCAGGGTGGCCAGGGCGCGTGCGCCCTCGGCCGGTTCCAGGCCCGCCGGCAGCGCCGGGCCCAGCCACAGCCGGAACAGCAGCATGCCGGCGCTGCCGAGCACGGCGATGCCCAGCGCACCGCTCAGTTCGGCGCTGGTCTCCGACAGCGCCGAGGCCGCCCCGGCGCGCTCCGGCGGCGCGGTGGTGATGATCAGCTCGTTGCCCACCGTCATCACCGGTGCCAGGCCGATGCTCATCGCGATCATCCCGGCGACCAGGAACCACAGCGCGTGCGGCGGCGTCACCAGCGCGGTGACGACGAACCCGGCGGCGGCCAGCACCAGCCCGCGCACCATCACCCGGCGCGCGCCCCAGTGCCGCGCCAGCCGCGGCGCCAGCAGCGAGCCGGCGGTGAAGCACACCGACCACGGGATGGTGGCCAGGCCCGCCTGCAGCGGGGTCAGTCCCAGCACCAGCTGCAGGTACTGGGTCATGAAGATGTAGACGCCCATCATTGCCAGGCCGGTGAGGGCGTAGGCCATGATCGCGGCGGAAAACGCCGGGCGCCGGAACAGGGTCACGTCCAGGAACGGATACGGCAGGTGCCGCTGCCGGCGCACGAACATCGCGCCCAGGGCGATGCCGGCCAGAAGCACGGCGATGCCGCGTGGATCCACGCCATGTTCGGCGATGCGCTTGAGCCCGTAGACCACGGCCAGCACCGCGCCCAGCGACTGCAGCATGCTGGCCAGGTCCAGCCTGCCGGCGTCGGGGTCGCGGTACTCCGGCAGCAGCTTCGGCCCCAGCACCAGCAGCAGCACCATCACCGGCACCGCGGCCAGGAACACCGCGCCCCACCAGAACCATTGCAGCAGCAGGCCGCCGACCAGCGGGCCGATCGCGCCGCCGACCGAGAACGCGGCGATCCACACGCCGATCGCGAACTGGCGCTCGTGCTCGTCATGGAACATGTTGCGGATCAGCGACAGGGTCGAGGGCGCCAGGGTCGCGCCGGCCACGCCCAGCAGGGCGCGCATCGCCACCAGGGTTTCCGCGCTGCGCGAGAACGCGGCCATGACCGAGGCCACGGCGAACGCGGCCGCGCCGGCCAGCAGCAGCTTGCGCCGGCCGATGCGGTCGCCCAGCGTGCCCATGGTGATCAGGAAACCGGCCACCAGGAAGCCGTAGATGTCCACGATCCACAGCAGCTGGCTGGCGCTGGGATCCAGCTGCGCGCTGATCGCCGGCAGTGCCAGGTTCAGCACGGTCAGGTCCATCGCGTAGACCAGGCAGGGAAGGGCGATGATGGCCAGGCCGATCCATTCGCGGCGGGTGGCCTTGGGGGCGGAAAGTGGCTGGGGCATTGTCTCGGGGAAAGCTGGGAGCCTGCCACTGCGACGAGCGGCATGCGGGGTTTTCGACGGACGGCGCCCAGGCCTCCGGTGCCGGGACTACCGCAGCAGGAATCCGATGAGGCGCGCCAGCCTTGCGTAGGGCGGCCGCAACAGGTCACTGGCGCTGCGCCGAGGTTGCCACAGCACCGGCAACTGCTTGCTGAAGGCATCGAAGCCGGCGCGGCCGTGGTAGGCGCCCATGCCGCTGGGGCCGACGCCGCCAAACGGCAGGTGCTCGGCGGCGAAGTGCAGCAGGGTGTCGTTGACGGTGACGCCGCCGGCCAGCACCGAGCCGAGCACCCGCTCGATCTCGCCGCGCTCGGCGGAGAACGGGTACAGCGCCAGCGGCCGCGGGCGCGCGTTGACGAAGCCGATAGCCGCCTCCAGCGAGTCCACCGCCAGCACCGGCAGGACCGGGCCGAAGATTTCCTCGCGCATCAGCGCGATGTCCTCCGGCGGGTCCAGCACCAAGGTCGGCGCGAACAGGCGCCGCGCCGGGTCGTGGCCATCCACCAGCGGCAGCACCTCGCAACCGCGCGCGCGGGCCTCGTCCAGCCAGGCCTGCAGGCGCGCGAACTGGGCCTGGTCGATGATCCGGGTGTAGTCGCCGGCCTGCCCGGACAGGTCCCCGTAGCGGGCCAGGGCTTCGGCGCGCAGTGCTGCGACCAGGGCATCGCGGCGTTCGCGGCCGCCGACCACCAGCGCGTAGTCCGGGGCGATGCAGGTCTGGCCGCCGTTGAACCACTTGCCCGTGGCCAGGCGCGCGGCGGCCCGTTCCGGCGGATACGAGGGACAGACGATGGCCGGCGACTTGCCTCCCAGCTCCAGGGTCAGCGGGGTGAGGTTGGCCGCCGCGGCGGCCATGACCTTGCGCCCGACCGCGGTCGAACCGGTGAACACCAGGTGGTCCAGCGGCAGCGCGGCGAACGCCGCGCCGACGTCGGCGCCGCCCTGGGCCACGGCCACGCGGTCGGCGGGGAACACCTCCTGGAGCAACTCGCGCAGGAAGCGCGAGGTGGCGGGCGTGGCCTCGGAGGGCTTGAGGTAGACGTGGTTGCCGGCGGCGATCGCGGTGGCCAGCGGCACCAGCGCCAGGTTCACCGGGTAGTTCCACGGCGAGATCACCCCGACCACGCCCAGCGGCTCGCTGCGCAGCTGCGCGCGCGCCGGCCACAGCCGCCAGCCGGCCGAAACCCGGCGCGGCCGCATCCAGCCGCGCAGGTTGCGCAGCAGCAGGTCGATGGTGGACAGCACCGGCATGGCCTCGGCCAGCAGGCTTTCCTCGCGCGGGCGGTGGCCGAAGTCGGCGGCGATCGCTTCCACCATCCGCGGCAGGCCCGCCTTCAGCGCCGCGCGCAGGGCGCGCAGGTCGTCGCGCCGCTGCGCATAGCCGGGGCGCTGCCCTTGCCAGGCCGCGCGCAGGCGCTGCAGGGTGGGCGCGAGTTCGGCCACCGCGGTGGGCGGGTCGACGGGCAGGGACTTGGCGGGGGCGGCAGGGGCATCCATGCGCGCAGTGTAGGGCCGCGCGCCGCCGCGCCTACAATGCGCCCATGCAAACGCCCAACCTGCGCCCCTACCTCGAACGCTCGCCCGTGCTCGGCCAGCGCGTGTACCTGGACCCGGCCGCCGTCGTGATCGGCGACGTGGAGCTGGGCGACGACGTCTCGGTGTGGCCGGGCTGCGTGCTGCGCGGCGACGTCAACCACATCCGCATCGGCGCGCGCAGCAACATCCAGGACGGCACCATCATCCACACCAGCCACCACAGCCCGTACAACAAGGGCGGCTACCCGACCCTGGTCGGCGAGGACGTGACCGTCGGCCACGGTGCGATCCTGCACGCCTGCACCATCGCCGACCTGTGCCTGGTCGGCATGGGCGCCCGCGTGCTCGACGGTGCCCGGGTGGAGAAGTACGGCTTCGTCGGCGCGGGCGCGGTGGTCGGTCCGGGCAAGGTGGTGGGCGAGGCCGAGCTGTGGCTGGGCAATCCGGCGCGCTTCGTGCGCAAGCTGGGCGAGCGCGAGATCGAGAGCCTGCATTACTCGGCCGCGCACTACGTGCGCCTGAAGGACGCCTACCTGGGGATGGCGCCGGCCGGCTGATCCGGCGTGGTGGCCGCCTCCAGCGCGGCCAGGATCGCCAGCGCCTCGGCGCGGCTGGCGCCGCACATCTCCGGGCCCGGGCGCAGCGAGGCGCACACGGCCGGCCGTTCCGGACGGCCGAACAGGCGGCAGCGCAGGGCCGCGTCCAGTTGCGGGCAGGGCATGCCCGCCGGCTTGCCGTGCGGCAGGCCGGGGATCGCCGAGGAGATCGACGGGGCGGTGCAGCAGGCGGCGCAACCGCTGCGGCACGCGAAGGCGGGGGCTGCCGGCGGATGCATGCGCCCAGTGTAGGCCCTGGTGGCGCCCGTCTGGGGCGGAGCCCCGCCGCATTTGACCGCCAGGCGGCGCTCCACCTTTGCAGGCTGGGGTTCGTGGTCGCGTGACCTTCTTCACTGGCTGGCAGGAATGGGTCGGCGAGGATGGACCGGTCCTTCGAGAGGAGTTGCGCAATGAGCAACGGACCCGGCTCCGCGGGCAACGTGATTGCCGCCATCTGCAGCCTCGTCGTGCCCGGCCTGGGCCAGCTGGTGCAGGGGCGGGTGCTTTCGGCCGTGCTGTGGTTCCTGGCCGCCTGCATCGCCGGCGCCCTGACCTGGCTGCTGACCCTGTCGCTGTTCCCGTTCGGCTGGTTCGTGGTCAGCGTGCTGTCGTGCATCAGCGCCGCGGTGTATCGCCGGCAGGGTGCCTGAGCCGGGCTTTGCGCGGCCCGCTCAGGCCGCGCGTGGCCCTGCCGCGCTGATCGCGCGCAGCGCGCCCCAGCCCAGCAGGGCCAGGCCCACCGCGGACGCCAGCGCAAACAGCATCACCGCCGCGCTGTACAGCGCCAGCCAGGTGCCCAGGGATTCGCCGCCGCCGGCCATGCCGCGGGCCAGCACCCAGCCCTGGCCGAGGCTGGCCAGCAGGCGCAGCAGGGACGCGAGCAGGACCACCAGGGCGCCGGCCACGGCCAGCCTGCGGCCGGGGGCGCCGGTGCGGGTACGGATGCGCAGAAGGGCCAGCACCAGGCTGGCGGCCAGCAGTTCCGGCAGCTGGTAGGCCAGCATGGTCAGCAACTGGGTCGGCATCTGCTGGCCTCAGTCCGCGGTGACCAGGCGCGCGTGTTGCGCGTGCAGTTCCTCGTACACCGGCTGGGTGTCCGGGCGCACGCCGTGCCAGGCCTCGAAGGCCTCGGCCGCCTGTTCGACCAGCATGCCCAGGCCGTCGACCACGCGCAGGCAGCCGGCGGCGCGCGCCCAGGCCAGGAACGGGATCGCCGCCTCGCCGTAGTTGATGTCCACCGCCACGGTGCGGCTGTTGACCAGGGTGATCGGGGCGTTGAACGCGCCGGCGCCGGTGCCGCGCGCGGCCGAGGTGGCGTTGACGATCAGCTCGAAGTCGCCCTGGTTGGCAAGGTCGTCCCAGTAGCGCGAATAGGCGCGGCCGGGCTGGCCCAGCGCGTCGACCAGGGCGTCGGCGCGCGCGGCGGTGCGGTTGACCACCGCCAGTTCCAGCACGCCGGCCTCCAGCAGCGCGCCGGCCACGCCGCGCGCGGCGCCGCCGGCGCCCAGCAGCAGGGTGCGGCGGCCGCGCAGGTCCAGGCCGTGGCGGCCGGTGAGGTCGCGCACCAGGCCGGCGCCGTCGGTGTTGTCGCCATGCCACTGGCCGTCGCGCCAGGTCAGGGTGTTGACCGCCTGCGCGGCGCGCGCGCGCGGGGTGAGGCTGGCGCACAGCGCGTGCGCCTGTTCCTTCAGCGGCATGGTGACGTTGCCGCCGCGGCCACCGCCGGCGGCGAACGCCGCGAGGATGTCGGCGAACGCTTCCGGCGGGGCATCGATGGCCGTGTACTGCAGGGCGATGCCGGTCTGCCGGGCGAAGGCTGCATGGATCCGCGGCGACAGCGAATGGGCGATGGGGTGGCCAAACACGGCATAGCGGGCTTCGGGCATGGCGTCCTCGACGTTGCGGTGGTGGGGCCGATGGCGGCTAGACTGCCCGGCCCGGGACTACGGACCGAGCCATGCGAAGCCACCTGCGGACGGCCCTTTGCCTGAGTCTACTCCTGCCGGCCAGTGCGTCCGGCTTGGCCGAGTTTGGCATCGAGGGCCTGTGGACCGTGTCCACGCGCGACGATGAGCTGCGCGGCAGCGTTTCCCCGGACGGGCAGTGGCTGGCCTGGGCCAGCGACCGTGCCGGTGGCGCCGGCGGCATGGACCTGTGGATCGCCCGCCGCGACGGCATCCGCTGGGTCGATCCGCAGCCGCTGCCGTTCAACACCCCCGGCACCGAGACCGAGCCGGCGTTCTCGCCGGACGGACGCTGGCTGTACTTCGCCTCCGAACGCGAGGATGGCCGCGGCGGCCTGGACCTGTACCGGGTGGCATTCGACGGCCAGCGCTGGGGCACGCCGGAGCCGCTGGTCGCGCTCAACACGCCGGGCAACGAGCATTCGCCCACGCCCTCCGCGGACCGCCTGCTGTTCGCCAGCGATGGCCACCCCGGTGCCGGAGGGCTGGACCTGTACGCCGCGCGGATCCTTCCCGATGGCAGTTTCGTCCTGGCCGGCGCCCTGCCGGGCGTCAACACCCGGATCGACGAGCTGGACGTGCTGGCGCTGGACGGCGGCCGCGCGCTGCTGTTCGCGCGGCGCGATCCGGCCAGTGGCCGCTCGCGCCTCCACCTGGCCGCCTGCCGGGGCGTGGCTTATGCCGCGCAGGGTCCATGGGGGCTGTCCTTCAACACCGAGGACCGCGACACGCGGGCGCCGGTGGTCGATCTTTCGCGCCCGGCCGACCTGCTGGTCACCGGCTCGGCGCCGGCGCCGAAGGCCGGCAAGGGTGATCTGTACCGGGTCGCCGTGCCGACCCTGCGCGGGGCCGACGGCTGCATGCCCGGCGCCTGAGCGCCGGGCCGCCCGCAGGCCGGCGTGGCTCAGTCCTCGCGCAGCCAGCGCGCCACGTCCAGCGCGTAGTAGGTCAGTACGCCGTCGGCGCCGGCACGCTTGAACGCCAGCAGCGCTTCCAGCGCGCAGGCCTTCTCGTCCAGCCAGCCGTTGGCGGCGGCGGCCTTGAGCATCGCGTACTCGCCGCTGACCTGGTAGGCGAAGGTCGGCACGCCGAAGGCGTCCTTCACCCGGCGGATTACGTCCAGGTAGGGCAGGCCCGGCTTGACCATGACCATGTCCGCGCCCTCGGCGATGTCCAGCTCCACCTCGCGCAGGGCCTCGTCCGAATTGGCCGGGTCCATCTGGTAGGTGAACTTGTTGCCCTTGCCGAGGTTGCCGGCGCTGCCGACCGCGCTGCGGAACGGGCCGTAGAACGCGCTGGCGTACTTGGCCGCGTAGGACATGATCCGGGTGTTGATGAAACCGGCGTTCTCCAGCGCCTCGCGGATGGCGCCGATGCGGCCGTCCATCATGTCCGAGGGCGAGAGGATGTCGACGCCGGCCTCGGCGTGCACCAGCGACTGCTTGACCAGCGCTTCGATGGTCTCGTCGTTGAGGATGTAGCCGGACTCGTCGATCAGCCCGTCCTGGCCATGGGTGGTGTACGGGTCCAGCGCCTGGTCGCTCATCACGCCCAGCTCGGGGAAGCGCGACTTCAGGGCGCGGATGGCGCGCGGGACGATGCCGTCCGGATCCCAGGCGATGCGGCCGTCGGCGGTCTTGGCTGCCGGATCGGGCACGCCGAACAGGTCCAGCACCGGCACGCCCAGCTCCAGCGCCTGCTCGGCCACGCGCAGCAGCTCGTCGATCGACAGCCGCTCCACGCCCGGCATCGAGGGCACCGGTGCGCGGCCCTTCTCCTCGTGGACGAAGACCGGGTAGATCAGGTCGTTGGTGGTCAGCACGTTCTCGCGCATCAGGCGGCGGGAGAACTCGTCGCGCCGCATCCGGCGCGGGCGGATCAGGGGATAGGACATGGATGGCTCCTTGCAGGCCTGGAATGATACGCCCCGGGCCGGCGCCGCTTTCCCGGACCGATTGTCCCGCCCGCCGGGCGGTTCGCGGCCGATTCACCCGGCCGGGGGGAACATCCGGCCACCACCATCGGACCCAGGGGGAACCGCCATGCGCCACATGAAGCCACTTATCGCCGCGTCCCTGGCCGGCCTGCTGCTGGCCGGCTGCGCCGGCACATCCAAGGTCATGCTGGGCCAGGCGCGGCCGCCGATCGACCCGTCCCAGGTGCAGATCTACTCGGTGCCGCCGCCGGGCTCGCAGGACATCGCCCAGCTGGAAGCCTCCAGCGCGGTCGGCTTCGGCACCCAGGGCCAGACCGACGCTGCGGTGGCGCGGCTCAAGCGCGAGGCCGCGGCGCTGGGCGCCAACGGCGTGGTGCTGGTGGGCGTGGGTTCGTCCGGCTCGCCGGTGGGCATGTCGGTGGGCGCCGGCAGCTTCGGGCGCCACACCGCCGGCGGCCTCAGCGTGGGCATCCCGACCACGCAGAAGAAGGCGGCCGGCGTCGCCATCTGGGTGCCGCCGGGGGCGGTGGCGCCGCAGCCGGAACCGGGCAGCCGGCCAGGGGCCTCCGTGCCGGTGGAACCGGGCAACTGAAAGCAGGAACGCCGGCCCTGGGCCGGCGTTCCTGTCCTGGGGGCCGCTGCGGCTGTGGCCCGGACGAGCGAAGCGCGTCCGGGAACAAAGCCGCGCCTCAGCGCCCGGGCTTGAGGCAGCGCCCGAAGAAGTCCTCGGCCAGGCGGTAGCGGTGCAGCGCGTCGGCGCCGGACAGGCCGTGGCGGGCACCGGGGTAGGCCATCATCTCGAACGGCTGGCCGCGCTTCTGCAGCGCCGACATCACCGCGGTGGCGTTGGTGAACAGCACGTTGTCGTCGGCCATGCCGTGCAGCAGCAGCAGCTTCGGCGCCTTGGGGCCGACCAGGCCGTCGATGTGCTCCAGCACGCGCGCGGCGCGGTAGCCGTCCGGGTTGAAGGCCGGCAGGCCCATGTAGCGCTCGGTGTAGTGGGTGTCGTACAGGCCCCAGTCGCTGACCGGGGCGCCGGCGATGCCGCAGGCGTAGGCATCGGTGCGCGCCAGCAGCATCAGGGTCATGTAGCCGCCATTGGACCAGCCGTGCACGCCGATGCGCGCCGCATCCACCCACGGCTGCGACTTCAGCCACTCGATGCCGCGCAGCTGGTCGTCCACCTCCACCGTGCCCTGGCGGCGGTACAGCGCGCCGCCGAAGTCGCGGCCGCGGCGCGGGGTGCCGCGGTTGTCCAGCGAGAACACCACGTAGCCGTTCTGCGCCAGGTACTGGTTGAACATGCCGTCGCCGCGGCCGGCCCAACTGCGGGTCACGGTCTGGGTGGCCGGGCCACCGTAGACGTAGACCACCACCGGGTATTTCTTCCCGGGGTCGAAGCCGGCCGGGCGGATCAGGCTGTAGTGCAGCTCGGTGCGGCCGTCGGCCGCGGCCAGGGTGCCGAACTCCACCGGCAGCTGCGCCTGGCGGTAACGCGCGAACGGATGCGCCGGATCGGCCGGGTCGTTGCGCAGCAGGGTAGCCAGGCGGGTGCCGTCGTTGCGGTACAGCTCGGTCTGCGGCAGGGTGGATTCGTTGGACCAGTAGTCCACGTACACGCTGGCGTTGCGCGCGAAGCTGGCGCCGTGCATGCCCGGCTCCTTCGACAGCTTCTCCACCGCGCCGCCGGCCAGCGGCACGCGGTAGACGTGCTTCTCCAGCGGCGAATCCAGGGTGCCGGAGAACCAGGCGTAGCCAGCCTCGGCGTCCACCGCCAGCAGCTCGTCCACCACCCATTCGCCGGAGGTCAGCGCGGTCAGCTGGCTACCGTCCTCGCTGGCGATGTACAGGTGCTGGTAGCCGCTGCGCTCGGAGGCCCACAGGAAGCGGCCGTCGGGCAGGAAGCGCAGGGCGTTGTGCAGCGGCACCCAGGTCGGCGAGGTCTCGGTCACCAGCACGCGCTGCCGGCCGCTGGCCAGGTCGGCCTCGACCAGCTCCAGCCGCTGCTGGTCGCGCGACTGGCGCTGGAAGGTCAGGCGCTGCGGGTCGCGCCAGTCCACCCGCGGCAGGTAGATGTCCTGTTCCTTGCCCAGGTCGATCCAGCGCGGCCTGGCGCCGGCGCGCGGGGCGATGGTGGCCAGCTGCACGCGCACGTTGGGATCGCCGGCGGCGGGGTAGCGCTGGTCCACCACCACGGTGCGGTCGGCGTGCACCTCGTGGCGCTGGCGCAGCGGCACGGGCGATTCGTCGATGCGGATGAAGGCGATGGCGCTGTCGTCCGGCGCCCACCAGTAGCCGGTGTGGCGGCCCATCTCCTCGTCGGCCACGAACTCGGCCACGCCGTTGGCGATGGTGTCGCTGGCGTCGTGGGTCAGGCGGATCTCGCGGCCGCTTTGCAGGTCGATCACCCACAGGTCGCGGTCGCGCACGAAGCTGGCGTAGCCGCCGCGCGGGGACAGCTTGGGGTCGGTGGCGAAGCCCTTGCCCGAGGTCAGCTTGCGCACCGCCTCGCGACCGCCGCGGGCCAGGTCGTACAGGTACAGCTCGCCGCCCAACGGGAACAGCAGCGACTTGCCGTCCGGCGACCACTGGTAGTCGACGATGCCGGAATAGGCGGCGATGCGCTGGCGCTCGCGCCGCGCCTTTTCCGCCTCGCTGAGCACTTCCTCGCCCGGCAGCACCACGCTGGAGTCCACCAGCATGCGGGTCTGGCCGCTGGCCACGTCGTATTCCCACAGGTCCAGGCGGTTGCGGTCGTTCTCCTTGCCACGCAGGAAGGTCACCCGCGCGCCGTCGGGCGAAACCTTCGGCTTCATCAGCGTCGGGCCGGACAGCGGCGCGCTGCCGGTGATCGCCTCGAGGGTGAGCTTTTCTCCCGCCGGCGCGGCGGTGGCAGGGGCGGGTTGCGTCATGGCGAAGGCAAGCAGCAACGGCGAGACGAGGGCCGGGAAGAAGGCAAGGCGCATGCAGGCATCCGGTAAGGCGACATCCGGGCATTGTAGACGGCGTGCGCCGGACCGCGCCGCGCGTGGCGCGCCGCCGCTACCGGGGCCGCAAGGCGCATCGCGGCGGTGCTGCGCGCACGCCAGGATTGACAGCCGTGGCGTGTCCCAGCAGAGTCCCGCCGCGGGCTTGCATGGACGCGCCCGGGCAGCGCCGCAGGACTGCGGCGGCGAGCCCCGGCCGGCCTGTGGCCCTTCCGGTCCGGCCTGTTGGGGGATGCATTGAAGGTTTCGCGATTGCTGGCGGCGGCGTCCATGCTCGCCGCGATGACCGTGGTCGATGGCGCATGCGCGCTGACGGTCGCCGACTACGAGGCGCAGCGGGATTCGGCCGATCCGGAAGTGCGCATCGCCCAGGGCATCTACCTGCTGGGACTGGGCAACGGCTTCACCTATGCCAATGCCGCCCTGGCCACCGGCGGCCAGCGTCCGCTGTACTGCGCGCCGCCGAAGCTGGCGCTGAACGAGGACAACTACCGGCGGATCATCGACGAGGCCCTGCGCAAGGCCCGCGAGGACGGCCGGGTGCGCGACGAGGAGCCGGTCGAGTTGTTCCTGCTGATCGGCCTGTCCCGCACCTTCCCCTGCGCCTAGGCGCGAGGAACGCGGATCGCGGCGCCACGGCATTACCCCGTCTGCCGCGGCGGGCGTGGCCCGGGCCGGGTGCGGGAGGCGTTCCGGCCGGGCATGTCCTGGTCCAACACCGCCCCGGGTGTGGGCGCTGGTGGCGGGCGCGGGCACGAGGTTCTTCCATTGCCCGCGCAAGTGCCTGCCGTCGCTGCGTACGGGCTGGTTGCCGCCCGGAACGGCTTCCGGCGGCGCCCGCCGCACCCGATAATCCGTCGCCCGACACGGGTCGGAAGTCCGCGCCATCCCCGCGGATGGCGCTTCTCGCATGCGTCTTGAGCAAGGAACGTTTGTGGCGAAAGTCAGGGGGAATCCGCTAGTCAACTGCCCGCATTGCCAGCAGGCCATCGGCGATGAGCACCATCGCATCTGGTGCACCGCCTGCGGCAACAACCTGCCGCGCGAGGTCCTGGAACAGATCCCGGGCCTGCGCGCCGAACTGCAGCGGCTGGACCAGGAGGCGGCGGCGCGCGCGGCCGCGGCCGCCAGCGAGGTGCCGGACAGCGAGGGCCGGAACGCCAAGTTCCTGGGCCGGGCGCTGGGCTGGGTCACCGTGGTCGGCGCGGTGGTGTGCGTGGTCGGGTCCGGCTTCGATCCGTTCTGGATGCTGCTGGCCCTTGGCGGCACCCTCAACGGCCTGTTCTTCGGCTACCTGCTGTCCAAGGTCGGCAGCATCCTGCTGCACCTGGAGCGGCAGCAGGCGGCCGCCGCACCGGCCGCGCCGGCCGGCGAGGGCTGAGCCGCCGGCCGCGGCGCCGCGTTGCACGGGCGGCCACGCCGGGTGGCCGCCCGCTGCCTCAGCGGCCGAACAGGTGCTTGCGCTCTTCCTCGGTCAGCGGCTTGCCGGCGTTCGGGTTGACCTGCCGGGTCAGGGCGTAGGCACGCTGGGTGGCCGGGCGCGCGGCGATGCTGGCGTGCCAGCGGCGTACTTCCGGATACGGCTCCAGGTCCAGCGGTGCCTTCGTGTACGGGTTGATCCACGGATAGGCGGCCATGTCGGCGATGGTGTAGTCATCGCCGGCGATGAAGGCGCGGCCCTGCAGCCGCCTGTCGAGCACGCCCAGCAGGCGCTGCACCTCGCGGGTGTAGCGGTCGATCGCGTACTCGATCCGCTCAGGCGCGTACACGGTGAAGTGCCCGTACTGGCCGGTCATCGGGCCCTGGCCGGCGATCTGCCAGGCCAGCCACTGGTCCACCTCGACGCGGCCGCGCAGGCCTTCGCCGCCGAAGCGGCCGGTCTTGTCGGCCAGGTAGCGCAGGATCGCGCCGGACTCGAACACGGTGACCGGCTCGCCCAGGTCGTTGGGCTCGCGGTCGATGATCGCCGGCATCTTGTTGTTGGGCGAGAACGCCAGGAACTCCGGCCTGAACTGGTCCCCCTTGCCGATGTCCACCGGCTTGATGGTGTAGGGCAGGCCGGATTCCTCCAGGAACAGGGTGATCTTGTGGCCGTTGGGGGTGGGCCAGTAGTACAGCTCGATCATGCGCTTGCCTCCGCTTCGGAACGGCGAGTGTAGGGCCGCGGAGGGCATGGCCCCGTGGGCGCCGGTGGTCCGCTGCGTTGCAGCCGGGGCCCGCCGCCGGGACCGCCCCGGCGCCCGCCGGTCCGCCGGCCGCTTGGCAGCCGGGCCGGCGCGCCGCTAACCTGCGCCGTCTTTTCCGCAGTGCAGCACCCACCCATGTCGCAGCCCACGCCCCGCCGCCCGCTCAGTCCGCTGTCCTCGCTGATCTTCGCCTCGCGCTGGTTGCAGCTGCCCCTGTACCTGGGCCTGATCCTGGCGCAGTGCGTCTACGTGTTCCTGTTCGCCAAGGAGCTGTGGCACCTGGTGCACGACGCGCCGAGCATGGGCGAGCAGCAGATCATGCTGATCGTGCTGGGCCTGATCGACGTGGTGATGATCTCCAACCTGCTGGTGATGGTGATCGTCGGCGGCTACGAGACCTTCGTCTCGCGCCTGGGCCTGGAAGGCCATCCGGACCAGCCGGAGTGGCTGAGCCACGTCAACGCCTCGGTGCTCAAGGTGAAGCTGGCGATGGCGATCATCGGCATCTCCTCGATCCACCTGCTGAAGACCTTCATCGCCGCCGGCACCCTCAACGGCCTGCCGTTCTGCCCGCCGGAGCTGGTCGCCACCGCCGCCTCCAACGTCGGCGCGGCGCGCTGCAACGCCCTGACCACCGACGGCGTGCTGTGGCAGACCGTGATCCACATCGTGTTCATCCTGTCGGCCATCGGCATCGCCTGGACTGACAAGTTGATGACCCATACCAGCCACAAGCGCGAGCACGCCGGCCACTGAGCCGCGCGCTGTGGCCGCCACGGCGGCACGGCAACGCACCGGAGGGCCGCCACGGGGCGGCCCTCCGTCGTTCAGGTATCCGCGGAACCCGCGCAGGCCGCGCCAGGCCTCGCTCCGCGGCCATCGGGGCGGCCTGCGGGCGCCGGCCGCGGGCACGCGTCTCACGGCTTGCGCCCTGCTTCCCCGTAAAATGCGCGGATGGATGTCTCCCACCTTCTCGACGGCCTCAACAGCGCCCAGCGCGAGGCCGTCTCGGCCCCGCCCGGCCATTACCTCGTGCTGGCCGGCGCCGGCTCCGGCAAGACCCGCGTCCTCACCCACCGCATCGCCTGGCTCAACGAGGTCCACGGCGTGCCGGCGCACGGGATCCTCGCGGTCACCTTCACCAACAAGGCCGCCGGCGAGATGCGTTCCCGCGCCGACATGCAGCTGCGCAACGGCAGCCGCGGCATGTGGATCGGTACCTTCCACGGCATCGCCCACCGCCTGCTGCGCCTGCACTGGAACGAGGCCAGGCTGCCGGAGTCGTTCCAGGTGCTGGACAGCGACGACCAGCAGCGCCTGGTCAAGCGCGTGGTGCAGCAGCTGGAGCTGGACGAGGGCCGCTTCCCGCCGCGCCAGATCGCCTGGTGGATCAACGCGCAGAAGGACGAGGGCCGCCGCCCGCAGCACATCCAGGCGGTCAACGACCCGTGGACCGAGTCCATGCGCCGCGCCTACGAGCTGTACCAGGAGCGCTGCGACCGCGCCGGCCTGGTCGACTTCGCCGAGCTGCTGCTGCGCGCGCACGAGCTGCTGCGCGACAACCCGGCCCTGCTGGGCCACTACCGCGCCCGCTTCCGCGAGCTGCTGATCGACGAGTTCCAGGACACCAACGCCATCCAGTACGCCTTCGTGCGGGTGCTGGCCGGCGACAGCGGCCGCGTGTTCGTGGTCGGCGACGACGACCAGGCCATCTACGGCTGGCGCGGCGCCAGGGTGGAGAACGTGCAGCAGTTCCTGCGCGATTTCCCCGGCGCGCAAACCATCCGCCTGGAGCAGAACTACCGCTCCACCGCCAACATCCTCAACGCCGCCAACGCGGTGATCGCGCACAACCCCGACCGCATCGGCAAGCAGCTGTGGACCGACAGCGGCGAGGGCGAGCCGGTGGACGTATACGCGGCCTACAACGAGATGGACGAGGCCCGCTTCGTGGTCGAGCGCATCCGCCAGTGGGTGCGCGACGGCGGCAGCTGGCGCGAGGCGGCGGTGCTGTACCGCTCCAACGCGCAGTCGCGCGCGCTGGAAGAGGTGCTGCTGTCCGAACAGGTGCCGTACCGCGTCTATGGCGGCATGCGCTTCTTCGAGCGCGCCGAGATCAAGGACACGTTGGCCTACCTGCGCCTGGTCGCCAGCCGCGCCGACGACGCCGCGTTCGAGCGCACGGTCAACACCCCGGCGCGCGGCATCGGCGACCGCACCCTGGACGAGATCCGGCGCCGCGCCCGCGAGCACTCGCAGTCGCTGTGGGATGCGGCCACCGCGCTGGTGGCCGAGAACGCCCTGGCCGCGCGCGCGCGGAATGCCGTCGCCGGCTTCCTTGCCCTGATCGAGGCACTGGACGCGGAAACCGCCGACCTGGCGCTGAAGGACCGCGTGGACCACGTGCTGGCCTGCTCCGGCCTGCGCCAGCACTGGGCCAGCGAGGCCCGCGGCCAGCTCGACGCCGAGTCGCGCCTGGAGAACCTGGACGAGCTGGTGTCGGTGGCCTCGCGCTTCTCCCGCGCCGAGCTGGACGACGACCAGGAAAGCATGAGCGAGCTGGTCGCCTTCCTGTCCTATGCGGCGCTGGAGGCCGGCGAAGGCCAGGCCCAGGCCGACGAGGACGGGGTGCAGCTGATGACCCTGCATTCGGCCAAGGGCCTGGAATTCCCGCTGGTGTTCCTGGTCGGCGTGGAAGAGGGCGTGTTCCCCAGCAGCAAGTCGTTGGAGGAGCAGGGGCGGCTGGAGGAGGAGCGGCGCCTGGCGTACGTGGGCATCACCCGCGCGCGGCAGAAGCTGGTGCTGACCTATGCCGAGAGCCGCCGCATCCACGGCATGGACATGTACGGCCTGCCCTCGCGCTTCCTGCGCGAGATCCCCGGGCACCTGCTCAACGAGGTGCGCCCGCGGGTGCAGGTGGCGCGGCCGATGGCGGCGCCACCGCGCACCCAGGTGCACCCGGCGATCGAGGCCCCGGCCATCGCCCTGGGCCAGGCGGTGGTGCATCCCAGCTTCGGCCGCGGCGTGGTCACCGATTACGAGGGCAGCGGCGCCCACGCCCGGGTGCAGGTGAACTTCGACGAGGCCGGCAGCAAGTGGCTGGTGCTGGCCTTCGCCAAGCTGCAGCCGGTCTGAGCCGGCGGCCCGGGCGGGGCGGCGGCGTATCTGCCGCCATCACGCCCGCGGGGGTGCAATATGCGCAGTCCCGCGCCTGGAGGCCGCCATGTACCGACGCATCCTGATCGCCACCGACGGTTCCGAGCTGGCCGGCAAGGGCCTGGACCACGGCCTGGACCTGGCCCGCGCGGTGGGCGCGCACGTGGTCGTGGTCACCGTGACCGAGCCGTGGATGCCGGCCTTCGACGACGCTCTTGCGCTGTCGGCCGATCCGGACATGCAGCGCGAATACCGTGAAGGCTGCGAGCGCTCGGCCCAGCGCATCCTCGCCGATGCCGCCGCCCAGGCGGCCGCCGCCGGCGTCGCCTGCACCACGGTGCACGTGCCCGACGGGCATCCGTCGGACGCCATCGTGCATGCGGCCGGGGAGCAGGGCGCCGACCTGGTGGTGATGGCCTCGCACGGTCGTCGCGGCCTGGGCAAGGTGCTGCTGGGCAGCCAGACCGAAGCGGTGGTGGCGCGTTCGAAGGTGCCGGTGCTGGTCGTGCGCTGAGCGTGCGCGGCCGTCAGGCCGCACCGCCGAGGTGCTCGTGCAGGATCGTGGCACCGATGACGATCATCACGATGCCGCCGGCCAGCTCCGCGCGGCGACCGACCAGGGCACCGAACACGCGCCCGAGCAGGATGCCGATGGTGACCATCACCATCGTGCACAGGCCGATAACCAGGGCGACTACCGCGATTGGCGCATCCAGGAAGGCCAGGCTCACGCCCACCGCCATCGCATCGATGCTGGTGCCCAAGGCAAGCAGCGCCATGTTCCAGAAGCCGTGGCGCCGAGCCGGATTTTCTCCGTCCTCGTCGTCGTCCGGGTGGATGCCGTGCCAGATCATGTGCAGGCCCAGCAGGACCAGCAGGGCGAACGCGATCCAGTGGTCCCATGCGGTGATGTAACGCGCCGCGGCGATACCCAGCAGCCAGCCGATCACCGGGGTGATGCCCTCGATCACGCCGAACAGCAGCCCGGTGCGCAGGGCCAGGCCAATGCCGGGGCGCTGCATCGCCGCGCCCTTGCCCACGGCCGCGGCGAAGGCATCGGTGGACATGGCCAGGCCGATCATGAGGATGGAAAGCGGGCGCATCGGGAATACCAGGCTGGACAACGGACACGGCCGGCTGGCGCCCAGCCTCGGACGCGTCAGCCAACCGTTGGTCTCGCCAGTCCTTGCGGTGTCCGCGCCACGGCCATGGGCCGAGTGTGTTGACGCGGACGCCCTGCCATTGCGGCGGGGCAGGCTACTCCCCAAACGAGGACGGACAGGATACCACACAGGCCGTCATCGCCGCCGCGGCGGCACCGAGACGTGCAGGTGCCCGGGCACGTGCCAGCGCCAGGGGAACTCCACCGCGCGGCTGATGCCGATGCGCGGGCCGACCACGGGCGCATCCGGCGGCGGGGTGCCGTCGCAGGCGATCCACAGGCCACGGTCGCCGCCGACCAGGTCGGCGCCGTCGAACGCGCCGGTGATGCCGAAGGCCTGGGACAGCTTGCCCGGGCCGCTGGCCAGGTCACGCTCACGCCGCGCGCGTGGCCGCGCCTGGCGCATCAGCTCCACGCCCAGCAGTGGTTCGGCCGCGCGCAGCAGCACGCCGTAGCCCTGGCCGACCTCGCCGCACACCGCGTTGCTGCCCCAGTGCATGCCGTAGGTGAAGTACACGTACAGGTGCCCGGCCTCGCCGAACATGGTCGCCGTGCGCGTGGTGGGGCCGCGGAACGAGTGCGCCGCCGGGTCCTCGCTGCCGGCATAGGCCTCGACCTCGACGATGCGCGCGGCGCGGCCGTCGCTGCGCACCAGGATCTTGTTCAGCAGTTCGGGCGCCACCTCGGCCGGATGGCGGCGGTAGAACTCGCGCGGCAGCACCTGCCAGCCGGGGTCGGGGAGTTCGCTCACGGGCTCGGATGGGATCCGGGGAAACGGGCTGCAGCCTAGCGTGCCGGCGCGCGCCGGTGCGTCATTGCCGCCAGGGCATGACCGCCGGCCCCCTGCCAAGCTGCACATGCGAAGGCGGGAAATGGGGTTAGCATCGGCGGACCGCGAGCCGCCAACGGAGTCCGTTCCATGAACACCTCTTCGCGTCGCCGCTTCCTCGCCCAGTCGTTGCTGGCCACCTCCGCCGTCGCCGGCGCCACCCTGCTGGGAACCCCGGGCCGGCTGTGGGCTGCCGGGCAATCCGGTGCTTCCCCGCTGCTGACCCGCCCGGTCCCGTCCACCGGCCAGCAGCTGCCGGTGATTGGCGCCGGCACCTCCGGCAGCTACGACGTGGACTTCGGTACGCCCGAATACCAGGCCCTGGAGGAGGTCGCGCGGATCTTCTTCGAGGGCGGCGGCGCGGTGATCGACACCTCGCCCAACTACGGCCGCTCCGATGCGGTGGTGGGCCGCCTGCTGGCCGACGGCGGCTGGCGCGATCGCTGTTTCCTGGCCACCAAGATCGCCGCCGACAGCCGCGAGGCGGCGCAGGCGCAGTGGGCCGAGTCGCTGCGCCGGCTGCGCACCGACCGCGTGGAACTGTTGCAGGTGCACAACATGCGCGACTGGCGCCGGCAGCTGCCCTACGCGCGCGAGCTCAAGGCCCAGGGCAAGGCGAAGTACGTGGGCATCACCCACTACACCGACGCCGGCCTGGCGGAAATGGAGCAGATCCTGCGCACGGAGGCGCTGGACTTCATCCAGATCCACTACTCGGTCAACTCCACCAACGCGGCGAAGACTGTGCTGCCGTTGGCGCGGGACCGCGGCGTGGCGGTCCTCATCAACCGCGCCTTCGACGACGGCCGACTGTTCGCCCAGGTGCGCGGCAAACCGCTGCCCGGCTGGGCCGCCGAGGTCGGCGTGGGATCCTGGGCGCAGATGTTCCTGAAGTTCGCCATCAGCCATCCGGCGGTGACGGTGGTGATCCCGGCCACCGGCAAGCCGGAGCGCCAGCGCGACCAGCTCGCGGCCGGCACCGGCCCGCTGCTGGACCAGGCGCAGCAGCGCGAGCTGGTGCGGATGTTCTCCGCCTGAGCCGGCGCCGATGACGTCCTCGCCGGATTCCGCCCGCCGCCAGCCCCTGCTGTCGCGCCTGTTCGGCGTGCAGCCGCACGAAGCGCCTGCGGTCGGCGCCGGCCTGGCGATGTTCTTCCTGCTGTTCACCGGCTACTTCATGCTGCGGCCGGTGCGCGAGACCTTCGGCGTGGCCGGGGGCGTGGACAACCTGCAATGGCTGTTCACCGGCACCTTCCTGGCCACGGTCGCGGTGCTGCCGGTATTCGGCTGGATCGCCTCGAAGGTGCCGCGGCGGCGGATCGTGCCCTGGGTGTTCGGCGCGGTGGTGGCGACCCTGCTGGGTTTCGGTGCCAGCCTGCTGCTGCAGCCGGAGAACGTCTGGGTCGGGCGCGCGTTCTACATCTGGGTCTCGGTGGTCAACCTGCTGCTGATCTCGCTGGCCTGGAGCGTGCTGGCCGACGTGTTCGCGCCTTCGGAAGCCAGGCGCCTGTTCGCCCTGGTCGCCTCCGGCGCCAGCGCCGGAGGCCTGCTGGGGCCGGTGCTGACCACCCTGCTGGTGGGGACGCTGGGCCACGGTGGCCTGCTGCTGCTGTCCTCGCTGCTGATCGGCGCCAGCGCCGCCACCGCGCTGTGGCTGCACCGCTGGCGCGACCGCCACCCGCTGCCGGCGCACGAGCGCGCGGCGGCACCGCCGCCGAAGCGGCTGGGCGGCAACCCGTTCGAGGGTGCCACCGACGTGTTCCGCTCGCCCTTCCTGCTGGGCATCTGCCTGTTCGTGGTGCTGCTGACCACGGTCACCACCTTCCTGTACTTCGAGCAGGCGCGGCTGGTGGCCGAGCTGTTCCCGCACCGCGAGCAGCAGACCCGGGTGTTCGGCCTGATCGATACCGTGGTCCAGGTGCTGGCCATCCTCACCCAGCTGTTCGTCACCGGCCACGTGGCCAGGAAGCTGGGCGTGGGCGTGCTGCTGGTGGCGGTGCCGCTGGTGATGGCCGCCGGCTTCCTGTGGCTGGCGCTGGCGCCGGTGTTCGCGGTGTTCGTGGTGGTGATGGTCGCCCGCCGCGCCGGCGAGTACGCGCTGGTGCGCCCGGGCCGGGAAATGCTCTACACGGTCGTGCCGGCGGCGCAGAAGTACAAGGCCAAGAACTTCATCGACACCGCGGTCTACCGCGGCGGCGACGCGCTCTCGGCCTGGGTCAAGCGCATGCTCGACCTGCTGGGCGAGCACCCGTCGCTGGCGTTGTTCATCGGCGCCGGCGTGGCCCTGGTCTGGGCCGGCACCGGCGTGGCCCTGGGCCGCGCCCAGCGCCGGCGCGAGGCGGCGGCGCAGTAGCGGGGCACGGCGCCGGTTCAGGGCGCCGCGGCCTCCGCCTCCAGCTCGAGGAACCCGCCGGACTGGCGCTGCCACAGCTGCGCGTACAGCCCGCCGGCGGCCAGTAGCTGCTCGTGCGTGCCCTGCTCGACGATCCGGCCCTGGTCCATCACCACCAGCCGGTCCATCGCCGCGATGGTCGACAGGCGGTGGGCGATGGCGATGACCGTCTTGCCCTGCATCAGCCGGTACAGGTTCTCCTGGATCACCGCCTCGACCTCCGAGTCCAGCGCCGAGGTGGCCTCGTCCAGCACCAGGATCGGCGCGTTCTTCAGCAGCACGCGGGCGATGGCGATGCGCTGGCGCTGGCCGCCGGACAGCTTGACGCCGCGCTCGCCGACCTGGGCGTCGTAGCCGCGGCGGCCCTTGGCGTCGACCAGTTCCATGATGAAGTCGTGGGCATTGGCCTGGCGCGCGGCCTCGACCATCTCCTCCTCGGTGGCGTCGGGGCGGCCGTACATGATGTTCTCGCGCACCGAGCGGTGCAGCAGCGAGGTGTCTTGGGTGACCACGCCGATCGCCGCGCGCAGCGAATCCTGGGTGACCGTGGCGATGTCGGTGCCGTCGACCAGGATGCGCCCGCCCTCGCGGTCGTAGAAACGCAGCAGCAGGTTGACCAGGGTCGACTTGCCGGCGCCGGAGCGGCCGACCAGGCCGACCTTCTCGCCCGGGCGCACGTGCAGGTCCAGGCCCTCGATCACGCCGCCCTTCTTGCCGTAGTGGAAGGTCACGTGGTCGAAGCGGATGTCGCCGCGCACCGGGCCGATGGGCTTGGCACCAGGCCTGTCGTCGACCGTGGCCGGCAGGGCGATGGAGTTGATCCCGTCCTGCACCGTGCCGATGTTCTCGAACAGCGCCGACATCTCCCACATGATCCACTGCGACATGCCCATCAGCCGCAGCACGAAGGCGATGGCCACCGCGATCGCGCCGACGCTCACCGCGTCCTGCATCCACAGGCCGATGCCGGTGGCGGCCACCGCGAACAGCAGCAGCATGTTGAGGGTGTCGTTGCTGACGTTGACGAAGGTCGCCAGCCGCATCTGCCGGTGCACGGTGCCGAGGAACTGGTCCATCGAGCCGCGCGCGTACTCCTCCTCGCGGCGCGAATGCGAGAACAGCTTGACCGTGGCGATGTTGGTGTAGCTGTCCACGATCCGCCCGGTCATGGTCGAGCGCGCGTCGGCCTGCTCCTGGGCGACCTTGTTGAGCCGCGGGATGGCGTAACGCAGCAGCGCGGCATAGGCGAGCAGCCAGCCGGCGAACGGCAGCATCAGCCGCCAGTCGGCCGAGGCCGCCACCAGCAGCGCGCCGCCGAAATACACGACCACGTAGTTGCCCACGTCCAGCAGTTTGATCACCGTCTCGCGCACCGCCAGCGAGGTCTGCATCAGCTTGGTGGCGATGCGCCCGGCGAACTCGTCCTGGAAGTAGCCCATGGACTGGCGCAGCAGGTAGCGGTGCACCCGCCAGCGGATCCGCATCGGGAAGTTGCCGAGCAGGGTCTGGTGGATCACCAGCGAGCTGAGCAGGTTCAGCGCCGGCATCACCACCAGCACCACCGCGGCCATGGCGGCGAACTTCCAGCCTTCCTCGGCCAGGAAGGTGGCCGGCGTGTGGCTGGACAGGCGGTCCACGATCGAGCCGGTGAACGCGTACAGCGACACCTCGGTCACCGCGATCGCGGTGGTCAGCACCGCCATCAGCGCCAGCCACGGCTCGGTGCCGCGGGTGTAGTGCCGGCAGAACGCGTACAGCGAGCGTGGCGGCTGCACCACCGGCGCCGGCGGGTACGGGTCGATGCGGCGTTCGAACCAGCGGAACAGCCAGCTGCGGCGGGACGGGGTCGGTTGGGCGGGTGCGTCCATCGGGGATCTGCGGGGGCCGTTCAGGCGGCGGCGTCGTAGGGAATCAGGAGGCGGGCCTGGCGCAGCGCGCCGGCCCACCAGCGCAGGCGCCACAGGGCCAGGCGCATCGCCTTGTGCGCGGGGTGCCCGCCCGGCAGCGTGCCGTCGGCGGCGAACTGGTCGCGCGCGTGGGCGAAGCTGACGCCGTCGCGCAGCGGCACCGCGTGCAGGCTGGCGAACACCTGCCGCAGCTGCTCCACCGCGCACAGCCCGCGGGAAAGGCCGCCGTAGGAGATGAAGGCCACCGGCTTGGCCTGCCAGGGGATGTAGACCGCGTCGATCATTGCCTTGAGCGCGGCCGGGTAGCCGTGATTGTACTCCGGGGTCACCACCAGGAATGCGTCCGCCTCGCGGACCTTGCGTTCCAGCGCCGCGCCGTCGCGGCCCTCCGGGGTGGCCGGGTCGAGGCGGTCGATGCTCCAGCCGCCCATCGCCTCGGCGTGGGCGACGGCCCAGGCGGCGATGGTGTCGCAGAAGCGCTGGCGGCGGTCGCTGCCGTACAGCAGGGCAAGGCGCAGGGTGGGGTCGGGCATGCGCGGACGCTCCTCGTCTTGGGGGTGTGGCAGGCTAGGACCTCAAGCAAACTTGAGGTCAAGCGATGGCGGCATCCCGCGGTCCGGCGCATCCGCGCGGCGGCGACTGGTTGAGCGTGGGCGAGGTGGCCAGGCGCAGCGGCCTGGCGGTTTCCGCGCTGCATTTCTACGAGGCCCGCGGCCTGATCCGCAGCGAGCGCAGCGCCGGCAACCAGCGCCGCTACCCGCGCGCGGTGCTGCGCCGGGTGGCGCTTATCAAGGTGGCGCAGCGCGCCGGCATCCCCCTGGCGGAGATCGCGCAGGCGCTGGCCAGCCTGCCGCAGGACAAGGTGCCGACCCGCGCCGACTGGCGGCGGCTGTCGCACCAGTGGCGCGCCGAACTGGACGCGCGGATCGAGCGCCTGGTGCGCCTGCGCGACCAGCTGGACGGCTGCATCGGCTGCGGCTGCCTGTCGCTGCGCGAGTGCCCGCTGCGCAACCCGGGCGACGTGCTGGGCCGGCAGGGTCCGGGCGCGCGCCGGCTGGAGCCGGGCTGAGCCCGGCGCGGCTCACCAGGAGAACAGCTTCCAGTAGACCTGCGGCAGGTCCTCGGCGTCGTCGCGGTCCAGGGTGCCGTCGCCATCGCGGTCGTACAGGTAGTACGCCGGGCCGCGCACCGGGGTGATGCGGACCATGCGCAGCTGGCCGGCCACGCGGTACTCGTCCACCCGGTCGCCATTCTCCAGCACCCGGCTGGCGACCTCGGCCCCGCTGACGTCCACCGGCGCGTCGGCGGTGGCGGTGGTGGCGCAGCCAGCGAGCAGGAGGCTGGCCAGCGTGGCGGCGGTCAGGATCGGCGTGCGCATCGCGGGTTCTCCGTGTGGACGCGGCCATTATGCGCCAGCCGGGCGCGCGCGCCGCGCCGTTCCCGGCCGGTACCGGCACGGGCCGCTAGAATGCCCCGATGAAACGGCTCATCCTGATCGACGGCTCCAGCTACCTCTACCGCGCCTTCCACGCGCTGCCGCCGCTGACCAACGCCGCCGGCGAGCCCACCGGCGCGCTGTTCGGCGTGGTCAACATGCTGCGGGCCACGCTCAAGGAGAAGCCCGACTACGTCGCCTTCGTGGTCGACGCCCCGGGCAAGACCTTCCGCGACGAGCTGTACCCGCAGTACAAGGCCAACCGCCCGCCGATGCCCGAGGAGCTGCGCGCCCAGGTGCAGCCGATGTGCGACATCGTCCAGGCGCTGGGCATCGACATCCTGCGGGTGGAAGGGGTGGAGGCCGACGACGTGATCGGCACCCTGGCCACCCGCGGCGCCGACGCCGGCATGGAGGTGACCATCTCCACCGGCGACAAGGACTTCGCCCAGCTGGTGCGCGAGCCCGGCAGGGGCGCCGGTTCGATCGCCCTGGTCAACACCATGACCGGAAGCCGCATGGATTCGGACGCGGCGGTGATGGAGAAGTTCGGGGTGCCGGCCGGGCGCATCGTCGACCTGCTGGCGCTGATGGGCGACACCATCGACAACGTCCCCGGGGTGGAGAAGTGCGGCCCCAAGACCGCGGCCAAGTGGCTGGCCGAGTACGGCTCGCTGGACGGGGTGATCGCCGCCGCGCCCTCGATCAAGGGCAAGATCGGCGACAACCTGCGCGCGGCCCTGGACCGCCTGCCGCTCAACCGCGAGCTGGTGACCATCCGCACCGACGTGGCCCTGGCCCAGGGTCCGGAGGCGCTGGTGCTGCGCCAGCCGGACGTGGACACCCTGCGCGCGCTGTACGCCCGCTACGGCTTCAACCAGGCCCTGCGCGAGCTGGAAGGCGGCGCGGCCACCGGCAACGTGGCCGAGAAGGAGCCCGGCCGCGCCCGCGGCACCGGTTTCGCCACCGCCGCGGCCGCCGCCCCGGAGGGCCTGGACCCGGCCCTGGCCGCGCCCGGCCAGTACGAGACCATCACCACGGTCGAGCAGCTGCAGGCCTGGATCGCGGCCCTGCGCGCCGCCGGCAGCTTCGCCCTGGACACGGAGACCGACAGCCTCGACCCGATGCGCGCGCGCCTGGTCGGCCTGAGCTTCGCCGCCGAACCCGGCCGCGCCGCGTACCTGCCGCTGGGCCACGACTATCCCGGCGCGCCGGCGCAGCTGGAGCGTGGCCAGGCCCTGGACCTGCTGCGCCCGCTGCTGGCCGACCCGGCGGTGCGCAAGCTGGGCCAGCACGGCAAGTACGACCTGCACGTGCTGCGCCGGCACGGCGTGCCGGTGGCCGGCTACGCCGACGACACCCTGCTGGAGAGCTTCGTGCTCGATTCCGGCAACGCCCGCCATGACATGGACAGCCTGGCCCTGCGCCACCTCGGCTACACCACGGTCAAGTACGAGGACATCTGCGGCAAGGGCGCCAAGCAGATCCCGTTCTCGCAGTGCGCGCTGGAGGACGCCACCCGCTACGCCGCCGAGGACGCCGACATCACCCTGCGCCTGCACCGGGTGCTGTCGGCGCGCCTGCAGGGCGAGCCGCAGCTGCAGGCCGTGTACCGCGACATCGAGATGCCGCTGGTGCAGGTGCTGGAGCGGATCGAGGCCAACGGCGTGCTGGTGGACATGGAGGAGCTGCGCCGGCAGAGCGCGGACCTGTCGCGGCGGATGCTGGAGGCGCAGGAGCGCGCCACCGCACTGGCCGGGCGCAGCTTCAACCTGGACTCGCCCAAGCAGCTGTGCGCGCTGCTGTTCGACGAGCTGAAGCTGCCGGCGCTGGTGAAGACGCCCAAGGGCCAGCCCTCGACCAACGAAGAGGCGCTGGAGGCGATCGCCGACCTGCACGAGCTGCCGCGGATCATCCTCGAGTACCGCGGCCTGGCCAAGCTGCGCAGCACCTACACCGACAAGCTGCCGGAGATGGTCAACCCGGAGACCGGCCGGGTGCACACCAGCTACCACCAGGCCGGCGCGGCCACCGGCCGGCTGTCCTCGTCCGATCCGAACCTGCAGAACATCCCGATCCGCACCGACGACGGCCGCCGCATCCGCCGTGCCTTCGTCGCCCCGCCCGGGCGCAAGCTGGTGGCCTGCGACTACTCGCAGATCGAGCTGCGGATCATGGCCCATCTGTCGCAGGACCCGGGCCTGCTGCGCGCCTTCGCCTCCGGCGCCGACATCCACCGCGCCACCGCGGCGGAGGTGTTCGGGCGGCCGCTGGAGGAGGTGACGGTCAACGAGCGCCGAGCCGCCAAGGCGATCAACTTCGGCCTGATGTACGGCATGGGTGCGTTCGGCCTGGCGCGCCAGCTGGGCATCGACCGCGGCCAGGCGCAGGACTACATTGCCCTGTACTTCAGCCGCTACCCGGGCGTGCGCGACTACATGGAGCGCACCCGCGAGCAGGCGCGCGAGCGCGGCTTCGTCGAGACCGTGTTCGGCCGCCGCCTGCACCTGGAGTACATCAACGCGCGCAACGCGGCCCAGCGCGCCGGCGCCGAGCGCGCGGCGATCAACGCGCCGATGCAGGGCACGGCGGCGGACATCATCAAGCGCGCGATGATCGCGGTGGACGCGTGGCTGGCGCCGCACGCCGACCGCGCGCGCATGCTGCTGCAGGTCCACGACGAACTGGTGTTCGAGGCCGACGAGGCGTTCGTGCCGGAGCTGGTGGAACGGGTGCGGGAACGGATGTCGGCGGCGGCGCAACTGAGCGTGCCGCTGGTGGTGGACGTGGGCGTGGGCGACAACTGGGACGAGGCGCACTGAACGCCCGGTTTCACGAGGGTTTCACCCGAATCTGTATGCTTCAGTCAGAAACCGCTTCGCGCTACTGAATCCGGCCTAAACGGGACCGGTTTTCCAGAATTTTCTTCACGAAACATCAATGTCCCCCGTGCTTTCATAACCCTCGACAGGTGCAACGCCTGTCGCGGATCTCTCCCTTCCCCTGGAGTAGATCTACTGGAACGGGGGCTCCTCCCCAAGCCGTCGTTCCCCGGCCCCGCCAACCTCCCCCTGGTTGGCGGGGCTTCTTGTTTCCGGCGTCCGCTCGTGCGCGCCCCTGCCGGGACGTCGCCGCGCCTGGCGCGGCGGGCATCCCCCATGCCCCTGTCCCCGGTAACGCCGGAAGCTCCCAGGCGGCCGCAGCCGCTATCCCCTGGTGTGTCAGGTCTCCTGCGCCAGCCAGTCGCGCGGTACCAGGTACTCGCGCAGGCGGGCTTCCGCGCTGCCTTCCTCGGGCTGGTAGCCGTATTCCCAGCGCACGCGCGGGGGCAGGCTCATCAGGATCGATTCGGTGCGGCCGCCGCTCTGCAGGCCGAACAGGGTGCCGCGGTCGTAGACCAGGTTGAACTCCACGTAGCGGCCGCGGCGGTACAGCTGGAACTCGCGCTCGCGCTCGCCGTACGGGGTGTCCTTGCGGCGCTCGACGATCGGCAGGTAGGCGTCGAGGAAGCCGTCGCCGACCGCGCGCAGGTAGGCGAAGTCGCGCTCGAAGTCCTCGTGCAGGTCGTCGAAGAACAGGCCGCCCACGCCGCGGGTCTCGTTGCGGTGGCGCAGGAAGAAGTAGTCGTCGCACCAGCGCTTGTGCCGCTCGTAGCGGTCGGCGCCGAACGGCGCGCACAGCTCGAAGGCGGTGCGGTGCCAGTGCTGGATGTCCTCGTCGAACGGGTAGAACGGGGTCAGGTCGAAGCCGCCGCCGAACCACCAGGCCACCGTCTCGCCGTCGCGCTGGGCCTGGAAGTGGCGCACGTTGGCATGGGTGGTGGGCAGGTACGGGTTGCGCGGATGGAACACGAGCGACACGCCAGTGGCGCGCCAGGAGGCGCCGGCCAGTTCCGGCCGGGCAGCGCTGGCCGAGGGCGGCAGGCGGCTGCCGGAGACGTCGGAGAAGCCGATGCCGGCCTGCTCGAACACCGCGCCCTCGCGCAGCACGCGGGTGCGGCCGCCGCCGGCATGGGTGCTGGCGCCGGGCTCGCCGGGGCGGGTCCAGGCGTCCTCGACGAAGCGGGCCTTGCCGTCGGCTGCCTCGATGGCCGCGCAGATGCGGTCCTGCAGTCCGGTCAGGTAGTCCCTGACGAGCTCGAAGTTCGGATCCATGGGTGCATTCTAGTGGGCGACCCGGGCCTGCCCTTGATCGGGATCAAGGGCTTGCCGGGTCGCGGTGGAATTCGGCCCGCACCTGCGGGGTGCAAAGCTTCCAGGCCAGCCAGCCATGCAGGCCGGCGAAGGCCAGCGCGGTGGCCGTCGCGGTGACCAGCGAGACGATCCGGTTGGCCTGCATCTGGGCCATGAATTCGCGGCCCTCGCGGCTGTCCAGGAACTCCTGCGGGAACATCCCGACCATGCCGTCGAAGAACTGGCCGACCAGCGCCAGCGAGGCGAAGTTGAGCAGGGCGGTGGCCAGCAGGAAGGCGATGAAGGTCCAGCGTGCCCAGTCCCGGCGCCGCAGCAGGCCCCAGGACGAGACCAGGAACAGGCCCGACAGCAGCAGCCCCAGCAGCGACAGCAGGCGCCGCTGCTCCAGCATCCAGGCCACCGCCGGGGGCACGGCGGCGTGGCTGGCGATCCGGGCCACGGTGGCGTCGCCCACCGCCAGGGCCAGCGCCGCCTGTGCCAGCGAGCCGAGCACCGCCAGCGCCGCCAGCAGCATCGAGATGCGGGCCAGCACGCTGACGAAGCCGTTGCGCGGCAAGGGCGGCGGTGCGTTCATGGATCCGTTCCCCGGGTCGACCGCTGCATTGTGCCGAAAGCCGTCCGGCGCAGGGGCTCAGCCCAGCGCGCCGGATGCCAGCGCCCGGTCCAGGGCGGGGAGCACGTGGCCGGCGCTGAGCGGGGCCACCTTCACCGGGAACGGCAGGCGCGGGTCCACCCAGGCCAGTTCCGCGATCTCGGCGCGCACCTGCGGCTGGCCCTCGACCTGGACCACGTAGGCCTCGGTGCGGACCCGGCGCCCCGGCTCGTTGACCGCGTCGGCCTCGAACTCGCCCAGGCGGACGGCGCCATCGGCGCGCATGGCCACGCCCAGTTCCTCGTCCAGCTCGCGGGCCAGGGTCTGCAGGGTGTCCTCGCCCGGCTCGCGCTTGCCGCCGGGCTGGATGAAGGTATCCGAGCCATGCTTGCGCACCAGCAGCACGCGCCCGGCCGGGTCGCGGATCACCGCGGCCACGGTGCGGATCGGTTCGACGGGGATGTTCATCGGGCGGGCTCCTTGAGGGTGCGTTCGAACAGCTTGTGGATGCGGCGGTACTGGTCGAACCACGAGTCCGGGCGCACGAAGCCGTGCCGCTCCAGCGGGTAGGAGGCCAGCTCCCAGTTGTCCTTGCGCAGCTCGATCAGCTTCTGCGCCAGCACCACCGAGTCGCGGTAGAACACGTTGTCGTCGATCATGCCGTGGGCGATCAGCAGGTGGTCCTGCAGGCCTTGGGCGTATTCGATCGGCGAGGAGGTGCGGTACGCCCCCGGGTCCAGCTCCGGGGTGTTGAGGATGTTGGACGTGTACTCGTGGTTGTACTGGGTCCAGTCCACCACCGGGCGCAGCGCGGCGCCGGCCTTGAACGTGCCGGGGCTGCGGAACAGGGCCATGAAGGTCATGAAGCCGCCGTAGCTGCCGCCGTAGATGCCGGCGTGGTCGCGGTCGCCCTGGCGGTTGGCCACCACCCAGTCCAGGCCGTCCAGGTAGTCCTCCAGCTCCGGATGGCCCATCTGCCGGTAGATCGCGGTGCGCCAGTCGCGGCCGTAGCCTTCGCTGCCGCGGTAGTCCAGGTCCAGCACCACGTAGCCCTGCTCGACCAGCAGGTGGTGGAACATCTGCTCGCGGAAGTAGTTGGGCCAGCGCGCGTGCACGTTCTGCAGGTAGCCGGCGCCGTGCACGAACATCACCACCGGATACTTGCGGCCCGGTTCGTAGTCCTTCGGTCCGTAGAACTTGCCCCACACCGTGCCGGCGCCATGCCGGGAAGGCACCTGCACGATCTCCGGGCCGGTCCAGGCGCGGGCCTTGAACGCGGCGCTGCGGGTATCGGTCAGCACCCGCGCCTGGCCGCCGTCGAGCGGGGCCACCGCCAGCTGCGGCGGCAGCCAGCTGCCGGAGTAGCGGACCAGCAGGTGGCGGCCGTCGGGCGAGGGCACGAAGTCCTCCACGCCGTCCAGCGCGGTGACCTCGCGCACCTCGTTGCTGGCCAGGTCCAGGGCACAGACCTCGTAGTCGCCCGGCCAGGCGCGGTTGCACAGGAACAGCAGGCCGCGGCCGTCGGCGGTGGGCACCGGCGAGGAGGCCTCCCAGCGGCCGGAGGTGCGCTGGCGCGGCTTGCCGCTGCCGGACTGGGTGTAGAGGTGGGCGTGGCCGCTTTCCTCGGACACGAACCACAGGGTCTGGTTGTCCGGCAGCCAGCCGAACTCGTTGAAGTTCCAGTTGATCCAGGCCGGGTCGGTGAGGCGGTGGCGTGGCTGCAGGCGCGCGGCGGCCAGGTCCACGCTGGCGATCCAGCGGTCCTTGTTGTCGACCGCGCGCAGCATCACCGCCACGTTGCGGCCGTCATCGCTCCAGCGGATCGCCGCACCCTCGGCGCCGACCTGCAGCGGGCGGTTGCCCTTCAGCGGTTCCTTGCCGGCGGTCTTGCGCAGCGCCGCCAGCGGGTCGTCCTTGATCCCGGGCAGGACGTCGAACGCCAGCTCGCGCACCTGGCCGGTGGCGGCGTCGACCAGCCACAGCGCATGCGGGACCGGGTCGTTGCGGCCGACGCGGGTGCGCACGTCCTCGAACTCCTCGTAGCCGGACTCGGTGACGTAGGTCGGCATCCTGCCTTCGCGACCGGCATCGGCGCCCTTCTTCTTCACCACCACCAGCAGGTGGCGGGCGTCGGGCGACAGGCTGCTGTCGACGATCTCCACGTCGTCGCCCAGGTAGACCGGGGCGGCGGCGCGGGTCGGGTCGGCCTTGCGCCAGGCTTCCTCCTGCGCGCGCTGCGCCTCGCGCCGCTCGCGGTCGCGGCGCAGGGTTTCCAAGGTGCGCAGCTGCTGTTCGCGCAGGGCGTCCGGCGCGGGCGCGGCGGCCGGGTCGCGCGCGGCCTTGAGCGTGGTGACCTGGGCGACCACCCCGTCCGCGCGCCAGTGGAACCAGTCGTCGCCGGCGCGCCACAGCACGCCGCCGTCGGCGGCGAAGCGTGGCTGCGCCTCGGCCTGGGCGGTGCGGGTCAGCTGCTGAAGGTTGCCGCTGGCCAGGTCGCGCACGAACACGTCGCCGTTGCGCACGAAGGCCATGCGCCGGCGCTGCGGGTCGTACACCGGGTCGGGGGCGTCGAGCGCGGCGCGCTCGGCGTCGGAGACCTTCTGCAGGGCACCGCCGGCCACCGGCACGCGCCAGGCGTCGCGCACCGTGCTGCCCTCGCGCTTGAGCAGCAGCTGCGCCTCGCGTCCGTCCCAGCTCCACCAGGCCTTCTCCACCGGCGGGCCGATCCAGTCCGGGTCGGCCATCGCCTGTTCCAGGGTGAAGGCGGCGGACGGGGACTGCGCGGACGCGGCCAGGGGCAGGGCGGCCAGCAGCAGCGGCAGCAGGCGCCGCGCGGCCCGCGGAAAGGGCTGGGTCATGGACGAAACCGGGTGGTGGACTGGCGCCGCAGGGTACCAGCCCGGTCCGCCGCGGCCACGGCAGAAGGTCATGCCCGCCCGCAGCCGTGCTTGCCCACGCCGGGGCCGGCCGCCATCCTGTACCGTCTTGTGCGGCAGCGGGGACTGTCGCAGGAACCTCCCAGCCCGATGTCAGCCGTCATCCAGCCAGCCCTTCCCGCCGTCGAAGACCTGCCCCTGGCGGCGGGCGACCCGGCGCGCGTCCTCGTGTTCGACGCCCGCGGCGGGGTGACCCTGGGCCAGTTCCTCGCCCAGGCCCGCGACCTGGCCGGGCGCCTGCCGGAGGCGCGCCATGTCGCCCACCTGGCCGAGGACCGCTACCGCTTCCTGCTCGGCTTCTGCGCCGCGGCCCTGCGCGGCCAGGTGGCGCTGCTGCCGCCGTCCGGGGCGCCGCGCATCTTGTCCGAGGTGCTCCGGGCCCATGCCGAGGGCGGCGCCTACCGGCTGGGCGGCGAGGACGGCATCCCCGTGCCGGGGCTGGAGGCCGCGCGCGGCGCGCCGGTGGCGGCCGCGGCCACGCCGCGGGTACGCAGCGGCGACCTGGCCGCGATCGGCTACACCTCCGGCAGCACCGGCCGCCCGCAGGCGCATGCCAAGACCTGGGCCGGCTTCGCCACCGGCACCGCGCAGAACCTGGCGGCACTGGCCGACCTGTGGGGCGGGCGCCAGCCGCAGGTGGTGGCCACGGTGCCGCCGCAACACATGTACGGCATGGAGATGAGCGTGCTGCTGCCGCTGCTGGGCGGCGCGGCGGTGCATGCCGGCCGCCCGCTGCTGCCGGCGGACGTGGCCGAGGCGCTGGAACAGGCCTGCGGCCCGCGCATCCTGGTGACCACCCCGGTACACCTGCGCGCGCTGCTGCGCTCGGGCGTGGCGTTGCCGGCGCTGGCCGGGATCGTCTCGGCGACCGCGCCGCTGCCGCAGGAACTGGCGGCCGAGGCCGAGGACCGCTATGGCGCCGAGGTGCGCGAGGTGTTCGGCTCCACCGAGACCTGTGTGTTCGCGCGCCGCCGCACCGCGCGCGACCCGCTGTGGACGCCGCTGCCGGGCGTGCGCCTGGCGCCGCAGCCGGACGGCACCCTGGTGCACGCACCGCACCTGCCGGCGCCGGTGGTGCTGGCCGACATCTTCGAGGTCATGCCCGATGGCCGCTTCCGCCTGTGCGGGCGCCAGGCCGACCTGCTGGAAATCGCCGGCAAGCGCGCCTCGCTGGGCGATCTCACCCGCCGCCTGCTGGCCGTGCCGGGCGTGGAGGACGGCGTGGTGGTGCAGCTGGAGCCGGAGCGCGAGGGCGGGGTGGGGCGGATCGCCGCGCTGGCGGTGGCCCCCGGCCTGGCGCCGGCGGACATCGTCGCCGCGCTGCGCGCCACGGTCGACCCGGTGTTCCTGCCGCGCAAGGTGCGCCTGCTGCCGGCGCTGCCGCGCAACGCCACCGGCAAGCTGTGCCGCGAGTCGGTGCTGGAGGCGCTGGCCGGCCCGGGTGCCCGGGTCGTCGGGTCCGGCTCAGGCAACGCGGCCTAGAATCGCCCCGCAATCCCGTCCGCTCCCGTAGTCCCGCCGTGAACCAGCCTGCTTCCCGTCGTTCCCGCCCGCGCCGCTGGCGCCTGCTGCTGCCGCTGCTGGCCGGCGTGCTGCTGGCGGCCTGCGGTGGCGACAACACCCGCCCGACCCCGCCGCAGCCGGTGGCGCCGGTCGTGCCCGACCCGGTGCTGCCGCCGCCGAAGATCGGCCTGGCCCTGGGCGGTGGCGCGGCCAAGGGCTTCGCCCACATCGGCGTGATCAAGATGCTGGAGGCCAACGGCCTGGCCCCGGACGTGGTCGCGGGCACCAGCGCCGGCAGCGTGGTCGGCGCGCTCTACGCCGGCGGCATGGACCCGTTCCAGCTGCAGGAGAAGGCGGTGGCGCTGGACGAGGCCAAGATCCGCGACGTGCGCCTGTTCTCCGGCGGCCTGATCCAGGGCGTGGCCCTGCAGGACTACGTCAACGCGCAGGTCGGCAAGCGCCCGATCGAGCGCCTGCGCAAGCCGTTCGCCGCGGTCGCCACCCGCCTGGAGACCGGCGAGCGCACCGTGTTCGTGCGTGGCAACACCGGCCAGGCGGTGCGCGCCTCCAGCAGCGTCCCCGGCGTGTTCGAGCCGGTGACCATCGGCCAGTACCAGTACGTGGACGGCGGCGTGGTCAGCCCGGTGCCGGTGGACGCGGCGCGCCAGCTGGGCGCCGACTTCGTCATCGCCGTGGACATTTCCAGCAAGGCCACCGGCAAGCGCCCGGACGGCATGCTGGGCATCGTCAACCAGTCGATCTCGATCATGGGCCAGCGCCTGGGCGAGCAGGAGCTGGCGCGCGCCGACGTGGTGATCCGCCCGAATGTGCTCGACTACGGCTCGGCCGACTTCACCCGCCGCAACCAGGCCATCCTCGAGGGCGAGAAGGCCGCGCTGGCGGCGTTGCCGCAGATCCGCGCGGCGCTGGACAAGTTCAAGGCGCAGCGCCTGCAGGCCGCGCGCGCCGAGGCGGCGAAGCGGGCCGCCGCGCAGGCGCCGCAGCTGCCGCCGTGCAAGCCGCGTCCGCGCTTCGGCCTGGGCCGCGACCAGGGTGACTGCATCCCGGCGGCCAACTGAGCGCGCCGGCGCGCGCGGCTACGGCCGCGGCGCGGCGGCGGAGGAATCGTCGGCGTAGACCGCGTCGCGGAAGGCCTTGTGCAGCGGCACCTTGCCGAACGGCAGCCACTGCGCGAACAGCACCGCCGCCAGCTGGTTGGCCGGGTCCACCCAGAACAGGGTATTGGCCACCCCGTCCCAGAAGAACTCACCGACCTCGCCGGAAGCTTCCTCCGCATCGGCCGGCGGTGCCACGCGCACGGCGAAGTCGATGCCGAAGCCGACCTGGCCCTTGCTCGGCAGCCACGAGCGCTCGCCCGGGCCGACCGCGGCCGGCAGCGCGTCGGTCGCCATCAGCCGCACCGTGGCCGGCTGCAGCACCCGCACCCCGTCCAGCTCGCCGCCGCCCAGCAGCATGCGCGCGAAGCGCATGTAGTCGTCGAGGCTGGAGACCAGGCCCCAGCTGCCCGGGGTGAGCTTGCGCTGGCGGCCGTTGAGGGCATAGGCCTGTTCGTCGGGGATGCGGGTCAGCACGCCGTCGTCGCTGCGCCGGTACAGCGCGGCCATGCGCGGCCGGTCCTGCGGACGCAGGGTGTAGCGGGTGTCCTTCATCTTCAGCGGGCCGAACACGTGGCGCTGCAGGTACTGCCCGAACGGCATGCCCGACAGCACCTCGACCAGGCGCGCCTGCACGTCCACCGCCGGCGAGTACAGCCACTGCTCGCCCGGCTGGTACAGCAGCGGCACCCCGGCCATGCGCCGCACGGCTTCCTCCAGGGTGTTGTCGAGGTTGTCCGGATCGGCGGCGCGGTAGTAGCCGCCCACCGGTTCGGGCGCGTCGCCGCCGGCCATGCCCGCGGTGTGGCGCAGCAGGTCGCGGATCGTGATCGGCCGCCGCGGCTCCAGCAGCAGCGGTTGGCCCTGGGCATCGGTGCCGCCGTAGACCCGGGTCGCGGCGAACTCGGGCAGGTAGCGCGAGACCGGGTCGTCCAGGCCGAAGCGGCCCTGCTCGTACAGCTGCATCAGGGCCACGCCGGTGACCGGCTTGGTCATCGAGAAGATCTGCACCAGGGTGTCGCGCGCCATCGGTCGCGCGGCCTCGCGGTCGGCCAGGCCGAAGGCGCCGAAGTAGGCCTCGCGCCCGTCCTGCCAGACCAGGGCGGAGACGCCCACGATCTGGCCGGAGTCGACCAGCCCGGAAAGCGCCGCGTCGATGCGCGCCTGGTCGACGCGGGCGACCCCGGCGCGGCCGTCGAAGCCGGGCGGGGTGGCGCCGGCGGCGAAGGCGCAGGCAAGGAGCAGGGCGGACAGACAGGTGCGCAGGCGCGGCATGGCGATCTCCCGGTGGCGGACGATGCCCGCCATCAGGCCACGCGCACCACCGGGCTGCAACGCCCCGGGGTCGGGTTCAGACCAGCGGCACGCCGTGGGCGCCGTCGATCTCCACCAGCAGTTCGCGGCGGCAGACCTGGGCGTGCAGCAGCAGGCGCGGCACCTGCCGCCCCAGGTGCTGGTCCAGGCGCGCGGCCACCGCCGCGGCGTCCCCGGGGTGGCGCACGTAGGCCTTCAGCGGGGTGGCCGCGTCCGGCGCGGGCGGCAGCGAGGGCCGGATCCGGCGTGCCGAGGCGATCAGCACGCCGATGTTGGCCAGGGTCTCGTCCACCTGGGCTTCGACCGAGCCGGCGTGCTGCGAGGCATGGCCGACGATGGCGGCGGTGCCGGACAGCAGCAGCGGCATGTCGCTGCCGGTGGGCGGCAGCATGGCGCGGGCGAAGCTCGGCGGCTGCGGCCCGTACTGGCGCGGGTAGCGGTAGGCGCTGACCTGGCGCGGATTCTCCAGCGGGGTGCCGGGACCGGCGGCGGCCAGCCAGTACACCTGCAGCACGCGGCGGCCGTCGCAGCGGCCGATCGCGGTGGCGGCCGGCAGGCGGGTGGCGTCGAGCTGGCCGAGGCCGGCGACGCGGCCGACGCAGAAGCGGCGGTAGCGCTCCTCGTCGCCCTCGCCCAGAGTGATGGCGTCCATGTAGTTCCACACCCGCAGCAGGTGGCCGGCGGGGGCGGCGGCGAGGAACGCGCCCATGCACAGGTAGGCCTGGCGCGCGGCGGCCTCGATGTCGCCGCCGTCCGGCTCGGCCACTTCCACGGCGCCGAACAGCAGGCGGCCGTCGCTGGCCCAGGCCACTTCGCCCTGGCGGCCGTGGCTGACCGGGCCGGCGGCGCGCCACACCTCGATCACCGCCTCGTCCTGCAGCGGCTGCAGGGGCACGCGCAGGTAGCGCGGGTCGGCATGCGCCGCCGCGCCGGCGCCGAAGCCGAACACGGCCAGGGTCCGCGGGTCGTCCAGCTGCGCCTGCAGGGTGTGGGCCGGGGCGTAGCCGACCCGCAGGCAGGCGTCGGAACCGGGCAGCGGCAGCGGGCGGCTCACGGCCGGCCTCCCGGCGCGACCACGCCTGCCTCCTCCGCGGGCGCCGTCGGCGCGGTCGGAGGGGCCGTCGGGTCGTTCTCGGTCATGCGCTGGAAACCGGGCATTGCTGGAAGGGCGCACATGATAGCGCGAGGCCCGTCAGGCCCGCGCTTGGGCCTTCGCGGGCTTGCGCGGGAACGGCCAATGCCGGATCGTTGCCGGCCCTGCATGACCGTGGACAAAGCAATGCCGCAGACCGAAGCCGAGCGCGAACTGGCCGAACTCCTGGTGGAGTGCCTCAACCTGGAGGGCGTCGATCCGCACGGGATCGACCCGGAAGCGCCGCTGTTCAACGACGGCCTGGGGCTGGACTCGATCGACGCGCTGGAGTTGTCGCTGGCGGTGGCCAAGCGTTACGGCGTGCAGCTGCGCTCGGACGGCGAGGACAACCACCGCATCTTCGCCTCGCTGCGCGCGCTGGCGGCACATGTGCAGTCCCAGCGCGCCGGCTGAGACCCCGCGCGGCGCCGCGCCGGCCCTGCTGCTGCCGCTGCAGCTGCTGTTGTGCGTGGCCTATCCGTTCCTGGCCCATGCCGCCACCACCCGCGGTGGGCCCTGGGCCAGCTTCGCCCTGGCCGACCTGGTCCTGCTGCTGCTGGCCGCGCCGCTGCTGAGGCGGCGGCTTTGGGCCCTGGCCCTGCTGGGGCTGCTGCTGGCCGGCCTGGCCCGGCTCGACGGCGGCCCCTGGCCGCAGCTGCTGCTGCTTGCACCGCCGGTGCTGTTCACCGGCTGGCTGGCGTGGTGGTTCGCTCGCAGCCTGTGGGGCGGGCGGGTGCCGCTGATCGCGCGCATCGTGCGCGCGCTGCACGAGCGCGCCGGGCAGCCGATGACCGCCGAACTGGAAACCTACGCGCGCCGGCTCACCGCCGGCTGGGCCGGGGTGCTGGCCCTGCTGACCGTGGCCAATGCGCTGCTGGCGCTGTGGGCGGAGCCGGGCGGGGTGCTGCATGCCCTGGGGCGCACGCCGCCGCTGGCGGTTTCGCCGCAGGCCTGGTCCTGGTTCGCCAACCTGCTCAACTACGGCGTGGTCGGCGGCTTCATGCTCGGCGAATTCGCCTGGCGCAAGCGCCGCTTCCCGCGCCAGCCCTACCGCAACGGCCTGGACTTCCTGCGCCAGATGGCGGCCCTGGGGCCGAAGTTCTGGCGCGACCTGCTGGGCTGAGCCGCGGCCGCGGCGGGCTATCCTTTGCCGATGCGTTTCACCATTCCCGCCGATGATCCGTGCCTGGACGGGCATTTCCCCGGGCGCCCGCTGGTGCCCGGCGTGGTCCTGCTCGAGCGCGTGCTGGAGGCGGTGGAAGCCGCCCATGGCACGCAGGGGCCGCTGCAATTGCCGCAGGTGAAGTTCCTGCATCCGCTGCTGCCCGGCGAGGAGGCCGAGGTGGTGCTGGACGGCGCACCGCCGGCCTGGCGCTTCCAGGTGCGCCGCGGCGACACCGTGCTGGCCAGCGGCCAGTTGCGCGCGGAGGCCGGCGATGGCCGCTGAGCCGGGCAAGCCCACGGCGGCGTGGAAGCAGCGCCCGGAGGGCGGCAACCGGGCCATGATCCGGCTGATCCTCGGGATCGCCCGCGGCGGCGGCCGCGGCCTGGCGCGGCTGTGCCTGTACCCGATCGTGGCCTACTTCCTGTGCATGCGTGGCGCCGAGCGCCGCGCCTCGCGCTCCTGGCTGTCGCGGGTGCGCGGCCGCCGCGCCTCGCTGTGGCAGGTGGCGCGGCACATCCACACCTTCTCGGCCACGATCCTGGACCGGGTGTTCCTGCTGGGCGGGCGCATGGAGGTGTTCGACATCGACGTGCATGGCCTGGAGCACCTGGAGGCGTTGCTGGACCAGGGCCGCGGCGCGCTGCTGTTCGGCTCGCACCTGGGCAGCTTCGACGCGCTGCGGGTGCTGTCGCGGCGGCGCCCCGGGCTGCAGGTGCGGATCGTGCTGGACCGCGGCCAGAACCCGGTGCTGACCGAAGTGTTCGATTCGCTGGACCCGGCGCTGGCCGCCGGGGTGATCGACGGCGCCCTGCCCGGACCGGCGATCGCGCTGGAGATGCAGCACGCGCTGCAGCAGGGCGCCCTGGTCGCGCTGCTGGTCGACCGCGTCCATGGCCACGAGGAAACCGTGGCCGTGCCCTTCCTCGGCCACCCGGCGCGGCTGCCGCTGACGCCGTGGCGGCTGGCGCTGGCGCTGCACGCACCGGTGCTGCTGTGCTTCGGCCTGTACCGCGGCGGCAACCGCTACGAACTGTGCTTCGAGCCTTTCCTCGATCCGGTGGCCACGCCGCCGCCGGGGCGCGAAGGGCGCGCGGAGTGGTTGCGGCAACAGGTGGCGGCCTATGCCGCGCGCCTGGAGCACTACGCCCGCGGTGCCGAGTACAACTGGTTCAACTTCTTCGACTTCTGGAACGACGATGACGCATCCCTCCCGACCGGCGCCGCGGCGCCTGCTGCCGGCCCTGCTGCTGGCATGCGCGACCGCGCTGCCGGCAGCCGCTGAGACCGCGCCGGCCCCGGCGGCGATCCTGCGCGCGGTGGCGCAGCCGGCGCCCAGCCACACCGGGTTCGTGGAGGTGCGGCAGTCGGCGATGCTGCGCAAGCCGCTACGCATCGAGGGCCAGTACCGGCGCGAGGCCGACGGCCGCCTGGTGCGCGAGGTGCGGGTGCCGTACGCGGAAACCACCACGCTGGCCGCCGGCGAGGCGGTGATCGAGCGTGCCGGGCGCGCGCCGCGGCGGGTGTCGCTGCAGCAGGTGCCGGAGCTGGAGGCGATCCAGGACGGCTTCGGCGCGCTGCTGGCGGGCGACCTGGAGCGCCTGCAGCGCACCTACCAGGTGCAGTCCGCCGGCACCCTGCAGGCCTGGACCCTGCGCCTGCAGCCGCGCGACCCGAAGCTGGCGCGTTCGCTGGCCCGGATCGAGGTGCATGGCCGAAACGCCGAACTGCTGTGCGTGGAAAGCCATCCGGTGCGCGGCGAGCCGCAGCGCACGCTGATGGCCGGCGCCGCCGCGGCCGCGGCCGGGGTCGAGGACGCGCAGGCCCTGGCCGCGCTCTGCCACGGCGCCACGGAGTAAGCGCGCATGGGTTTCCGCGAACCGCGCGGCCGCGCGCGCCTGGCCCTGCTGCTGGGCTGGGTGGCGCTGCTGTCGCTGGGCGGCTGGCTGCTGTCGCGTGGACTGCGGATGGAGGAGGACCTGCGCCGCTTCCTGCCCAGCCCGCGCACGCCGGCGCAGGTGCTGCTGGTGGACGAGCTGGGCGAGGGCCCGGGCTCGCGCCTGCTGCTGCTGGCCCTGTCCGGCGCCGACGACGGGACTTTGGCCGCGCATTCGCGCGCGCTGGCGGTGGAGCTGGCCGCGCGGCCCGGCATCGCGCTGGTCGCCAACGGCGAGGACGCCGGCCTGGAGGCGGTGCCCGAAGGCCTGCGCCCGTACCGCTACCTGCTCTCGCCCGCGCCGCAGGCGCAGTCGCTGGATGCGGGGACGCTGCGCGAGGAACTGGAGCAGCGGCTGCAGGACCTTGGTTCGCCGGCGGCCGACCTGGTCGAGCCGCTGCTGCCCTCCGACCCCACCCTGGAAATCCTGCGCCTGGCCGAGGCCTGGCAGCCGGCGCAGGCGCCCGGGCGCCGCCACGGCGTGTGGTTCGACCAGGCCGGGGAACGGGCCCTGCTGCTGGTGCAGACCACCGCCGCCGGCTTCGACAGCGCCGCCCAGCAGGCGGCGGTGGCGGCAATCCAGGCCGCGTTCGAAGCCAGCCGCCCCGAAGGCGCGGCGACCCGGCTGGAGATGAGCGGCCCCGGCGCTTTCGCCGTGGCCATCCGCGAGCGCACCGAGCGCGAGGTCTCGTGGATCGGCACGGTCGACACCGTCGGCCTGCTGCTGTTGCTGGGCCTTGCCTACCGGCGCTGGAGCATCCCGCTGCTGGGCGCGCTGCCGCTGGCCAGTGGCGGCCTGGCTGGCCTGGGGGCGGTGGCACTGCTGTTCGACGGCGTGCACGGCATCACCGTGGCCTTCGGCTTCACCCTCATCGGCGTGGCCCAGGACTATCCGATCCACTTCTTCAGCCACCTGCGTCCCGGACAATCGCCGGTGGCCAGCGTGCGCGCGCTGTGGCCGACCCTGGTCACCGGCGTGCTGGCCACCTGCATCGCCTACGCGACCTTCCTGTTCTCCGGCGTGCAGGGCCTGCAGCAGCTGGCGGTGTTCACCATCGCCGGCCTGGGCGTGGCCGCCGCCTCGACCCGCTGGCTGCTGCCGCGGCTGGTGACGCCGGCGCGCCGCGACCCGGCCGATTCGGCACGCCTGGCACGCCTCTGGCGCGGCCTCGCCAACCTGCCGCGTCCGCGCCGCAGCCTGGCCGCGCTGGCGGTCGCCGCCGCGGCGGTGGCGCTGTTCGCGCCTGGTCCGTTCTGGGAGAACGACCTGTCGCGCCTGACCCCGGTGCCGCCGGCCGACCTGCAGCGCGACGCGCAGTTGCGCGCCGAGCTGGGGGCGCCGGACGTGCGCTACATGCTGGCGATCCAGGACGTGGACGTGGAAAGCGCGCTGCAGCGCTCCGAGCAGTTGCTGCCCGCGCTGCGGGAACTGCAGGCACGCGGCGTGCTGGCCGGCTACGACCTGGCCGCGCGCTACCTGCCCAGCGCCGCCCTGCAACGTGCGCGCCAGGCGCGACTGCCCGACGCGGACACGCTGCGCGCCTCGTTGGAAGAGGCACTGGACGGTTCGCCGTTCCTGCCCGATGCCTTCGAGCCCTTCCTCGGGGACGTGGCCGCCGCCCGCGCTGCGCCGCCGCTGGGCGTGGACGACCTGGCCGGCACGCCGCTGGAACTGGCGGTCGGCGGCCTCCTGGTGCGTGGCGAGGACCACGCCACCGCGCTGGTGTCGCTGTCGGGCCTTGCCGATCCGCAGGCCGTGGCCGATGCAGTGGCCGGCACGGGCGCGCAGCTGCTGGACCTCAAGCAGGCCTCCGAATCGCTGGTGGCGCAGTGGCGGTTGCGCCTGCTGGGCGCGCTGGCGGTGGCGGCGCTGCTGCTGGCCGGCGTGGTCGTGGCCGCGCTGCGCGACCGCCGCCGCGTGCTGCGGGTGCTGGCGCCGATGGCCCTGACCACCCTGCTGATCCTGGCCGTGCTGCGCGGCTGCGGCGTCGAGCTGAACCTGTTCCACCTGGTCTCGCTGATCCTCGCCGCCGGCCTGGGCCTGGACTACGCCCTGTTCTTCGACCATGCCGGCGACGACCGCGCCGACCAGCTGCGCACCCTGCACGCGGTGATCGTGTGCAGCCTGACCACCGCCCTGGTGTTTGGCCTGCTGGCGCTGTCCTCGATCCCGGTGCTGCGCGCGATCGGCAGCACCGTGGCCCTGGGCGTGGTCGGCAACTTCGTGCTGGCGGTGCTGGTGGCGCGCAGCCCCGCGGAGGAAACCCGATGAACCGACCGTTGCCCGGCCGCGCGGGCATCCTCGCCCTGGTGCCCCACCAGGGTGCGATGTGCCTGTGGGACGAAGTGCTGGCCTGGGACGCGCGCAGCATCCGCGTGCGCGCCTGGAACCACCGCGATCCGGCGCATCCGCTGCGCGCGCGTGGACGCCTGCCGGCGCTGGCGCTGTGCGAGTACGGCGCCCAGGCCATGGCCGTGCATGGCGGACTGCTGGCCGGCACGGAAGGGGGGCGCGCCGCGCCGGGCGTGCTGGTGGCGTTGCACGGGATCGAACTGGCGGTTGCCCGCATCGATGACCTGCCCGGGGCGCTGGAATGCGAGGCGGAACTGCTGGCCGCCAGCGAGGCCAGCCAGCAGTATGCGTTCCGCATCCTGCATGGCGGCCAGGTCATCGCCAGCGGTCGCGCCGCGGCCATGCTCGGCAGCGCGCTGGCTGGTGGCTGACGCCAGCGCCGCGCGCGCTGGCAAAATGCCGCGATGGACCTGACGACTCCCAAGCGCCGCGCCCTGGTCACCGGCGGCAGCGGCGACATCGGTGGCGCGATCTGCCATGCCCTGGCCGATGCCGGCATGGCGGTGATCGTCCACGCCAATACCAACCTGGCCCGCGCCGAGGCGGTGGCCGCGGCGATCCGCGAACGCGGCGGCAGCGCCCGGGCGGTGGCCTTCGACGTGGCCGACGGCGCCGCCACCGGCGCGGCGATCGAGGCCCTGCTGGCCGAGGGCCGGATCGACGTGCTGGTCAACAACGCCGGCATCCACGACGACGCGCCCATGGCCGGGATGAGCGCTGCGCAGTGGCAGCGGGTGATCGACGTCTCCCTGCACGGCTTCTTCCACGTCACCCGGCCGCTGCTGCTGCCGATGGCGCGCGGGCGCTGGGGCCGGATCGTCAGCGTGTCCTCGGTGGCGGCGGTGCTGGGCAACCGCGGCCAGACCAACTACGCCGCGGCCAAGGCCGCGCTGCACGGCGCCAGCAAGTCGCTGGCGCGGGAGATGGGCAGCCGCGGGATCACGGTGAACGTCGTGGCGCCGGGCGTGATCGAAGGCTCGATGACCGCCGGCACGTTCAGCCCCGAGGCGATCCGGCAGATGGTGCCGGCCGCGCGCGCCGGGCGCCCGGAGGAAGTGGCGGCGTTGGTCGCCTTCCTGTGCTCGGAGGCGGCCGGCTACGTCAACGGCCAGGTGATCGGGGTCAACGGCGGCATGGGCTGAAGGCCTGCCCTCAGGTGCCGCCCCCGTCCTGCGGCGTGGCCGCCGCGGCCTCCACCCCGGCGCGCGCATCGCGCCGCGCCAGCAGGGCCAGCAGCGGCCCGGTCATCAGCGTGGTGCACAGCGCCACCAGCAACAGCAGGGTGAACAGCTCCGGGCCGATCAGGCCGGCATCCAGGCCGACCTTCATCACGATCAGCTCGATCATGCCGCGCGCGTTCATCAGCGAACCCACCGCCAGGCTGTCGCGCAGCGGATAGCCGGACAGGCGCGCGCCCAGGCCGCCGCCGGCGAGCTTGCCCAGCACCGCCACGCCGAGGATCAGCAGCAGCGCCCCGGCGCCGGTGGCGGTGAACGCGTCGGCGGTGGTGCCCATGCCGGCCACGGCGAAGAACAGCGGCATCAGCAGGACCAGGGCCAGGTGCTCGATGCGCTCGACCAGGGCGTGCATCAGGCGGTCGTCGCGCGGCAGGCAGGCGCCGAACAGGAACGCGCCGAATACCGCGTGCAGCTGCAGCCACTCGGTGGCCGCGGCGCAGGCGAACAGGCCCACCAGCAGCGCCGCCAGCACCGTGCCGGATGGGCGGCCATCGCTGGCATGCCGGCGCAGCATCGCCGCGAACAGCGGCTTGAGCAGGCCGAACACCAGCACCAGCAGCAGGGCCAGGCCGGCCAGGGTGCGGGCCAGGCCGGCATAGCCGTCGCCGCCGGTCAGCGCCACCAGCAGCGCCAGCGCGATCCATGCGCCCACGTCCAGCAGCGCCGCCGCCGACAGCGCCAGCCGCCCGACCGCGGTGTGCTGCATGCGCCGGTCCTTGAGGATCCGCGCCAGCACCGGGAACGCGGTCACCGACAGGGCCACGCCCAGGTACAGCGCGAACGGCCAGAAGGCCACGCCTTCCGGCGCCAGCATCCCGTGCAGCAGCGGCGCCGCCGCCAGCGCCAGCAGGAACGGCAGCAGCGCCGACAGCCCGGCCACCCGCGCCGCGGCCAGCACCTGCGCACGCGCGCCTTCCGGCGCGCGCATCTCCACGCCGATGACGAACATGAAGAGCACCAGGCCCAGGGTTGCCAGCGCCGACAGCCCGGGCAGCGAGGCGGCCGGGAACAGCGCGGCGTGCAGTTCGGGCATGGCCGCGCCGAACACCACCGGGCCCAGCAGGATGCCGGCGGCCATCTCGCCGATCACCGGCGGCTGGCCCAGGCGCGCGAGCAGCACGCCGCAGGCCCGTGCGGCCACCAGGACGATGGCGATCTGGAACAGCAGCAACCCCGTCATCGCTACTCCCCGTGCGCGGACAGGCCCTTATAGCCCGCACGCGGCCGCGGGCCAAACACGGTTGGCCGTGAAACGGTTCGCTTCAGGGAGTGGTGTCGATCTGCGGCACCTGGGCGCGCACCCGCGCATACTCGCGCCACACGTCGCCATGGGCCAGCACCTGGCGCACCACGTGCGAGGTGATCCGGTACAGGTCGCGCAGCGGGCGGAAATGGCTGCGCCGCAGCGGGCCGCCGTCCTGGCCGCGGTAGCGGGTCTCCACCGGCACCGCCACGCTGCGGATGCCCAGCTGGCGCGAGGCGGAGATCAGCAGCTGCGCCTCGAACACGAAGTCCTCGCCGGGCACGTCCTGCAGCGCGACCACCGCCGCCGGGTAGTAGCGCTGGCCGCTCTGGCTGTCGGCGATGCGGTAGCCGGCGCCCCAGCTCACGCCCCAGTCGCCGAAGGCATTGGCCATGCGCCGCAGGCGTGGGGCCGCGGCGCGGTGGCGCAGGCGCGCGCCGATGATGATGTGGTTGGGGTGGCGCGCCGCCGCGGCCAGCAGGCGCGGCAGGTCGGAGGGGTCGTGCTGGCCGTCGCCGTCGATGGTCAGCACCCCGGTGGCGCCACGCGCCAGCGCCTCGGCGAAACCGGTGCGCAGGGCCGCGCCCTTGCCGCGGCGCAGGCCGTGGCGCAGCACGGTCACCGGCAGATCGCGCAGGCGCTCGGCGGTGCCGTCGGTGGAGCCGTCGTCGACCACGATCACCCATGGGCAGTGCGCCAGGGTCTGGGTGACGACGTCGCGGATCCGCAGCACTTCGTTGAGGGCCGGGATCACCACTGCGGTCCTGCGCGGATCAGCCATGGCCCAGCCCGATGCGCAGGCCGCGGCCGTCGCCGGCGGCCACCACCGCTTGCGCGGCGTCGGCGGCGATCGCCTCCAGCAGCACCAGCGCCGGGGCCATGGCGTTGCCGGCGGCCACCGCGGCCGGCGGCGCCGCGGGCGTGGCCTCGCCCGGTTGCAGCGACAGGCGCAGGCGGTCGCCGGCCGCCGGCCGCGCCAGCACCAGGGCCACGCCAAGCAGGCCCTGGCTGTCCAGCACATCGTTGAGCGGGCCCACCGCCGGGCCGTCGTAGGCGACGAGGAGCACCGCCTGCGCCCCGGCCTCCAGCTGCGCCAGCGCCTCCACCAGGCCCATGGCGAAGCTGGCTTGGCCGGCGCTGATCGCGGTGGCCGGCTCCATCGCCCCGGTGCCGATGGTCCAGTAGCCGGCGGCGGCGTTGTGCACGGAATTGTGGAAGCGGGTCGGCGAGACCTCGGTGGGGGCGCGCGCCAGGGTGGCGCACATGTTGTCGGTGATCGCCAGCTCGCCGTAGGTGGAGGTGAACACCGAGGGCAGGCTGGCCGGGTCGCGGCCGGCGGCCTCGCACGCGGCCTGGGCCGCCTGCAGCGCGACCAGCACCGTGTCCGGCGCGCGCCGGCGCTCGTTGGGCGGCAGCAGCGTGGGTGCCGGCCGCGCGGGCGCCGCTTCCGGCGCCCCGGCGCCGCGGTGCAGGCCGACGAAGGCCTCCCAGGACGGGACGCCCGGGGCCCACAGGCCGATGCCTTCGATCGCGGCGGTGAGGGGCGTGGTCATGGGCGCGAGAACACCAGCGAACAGTTGTTGCCGCCGAAGCCGAAGGCGTTGTTCATCGCATGGGCGATGTCGGCGCGGGCATTGTCGAAACGGATCTGCGGGCCGCACACCGGGTCGGGCACGGCGCTGTTGAGGGTGCCCGGCAACAGCCCGTGCTCCAGCGCCAGCAGCGCGAACGCGGACTCGACGATGCCGGCCGCGCCGAGGGTATGGCCGGTCCAGCCCTTGGTCGAGCTGGCATGCAGGGTTGGCGGGAACAGCGCCGCCACCGCCGCCGCCTCGACGCTGTCGTTGGCCGGGGTGGCGGTGCCGTGCAGGCTCAGGTAGCCGATGTCGTCCGGCGCCAGGCCGGCACGCGCCAGCGCGTCCTGCATCGCCCGCCGCGCGCCCAGGCCTTCCGGGTGCGGCGAGGACATGTGGTAGGCGTCGGAGGATTCGCCGTAGCCGGACAGCCAGGCGCGCACGCGGGCGGGTTCGGCCTGGCGTTCGAGCAGGGCGAAGCCGGCGGCCTCGCCCAGCGACAAACCGTCGCGCGCGGCGTCGAACGGCCGGCAGGGCTGCGCCGAGACCAGCTGCAGCGCGTTGAAGCCGTACAGCACGCTGCCGCACAGGGTGTCCACGCCGCCGACGATGGCTGCATCGGCGAGGCCGGCCTGCATCAGGCGCGCGGCATGGGCGAACACCTTGGCGCTGGAGGAGCAGGCGGTGGCCACGGTGAGGGTCGGGCCGGCGGCGCCGGTGGCCGCGCCCACGAAACCGGAGGCGGCGTCCGGGCAGTGCACCTTCAGCCGCGTCAGGTCGGCCGGGAAGCGGCCGTCCTCCAGCCGGGTATAGGCCTCCTCGGTTTCGCCGATGCTGGAGGTGGAAGTGCCGATCACCACCGCCACCCGCGCCGCACCATGGCGCGCCACGGCCTCGCGCGCGGCCTCGAGGAAGCCGTCCTGCTGCAGGCCCAGCCAGGCCAGGCGGTGGTTGCGCGACTGCCAGCCTTCCAGCGCCGCCGGCAGTTCCACCGTTTCCACGCCCTCGACCCGGCCGATCCAGCACTCCAGCGGCCGCCCCGGCAGGTCGTTGCGGCGCAGTCCGCCACGGCGCTGCACGAGCGCCTCGTGCTGCGCCTGCAGCCCGGCGCCAAGCGCGGTGGTGGCGGTGAAGGCGGTGATGGCCACGGGCGCGACGGGCGCCGGACGGGAGTGCGTGAGCAAGGGCAGCGACTGGCGGGCAGGAGGCGCGGGAGTATAGCCACTGCGCCTGTTGCCGCCGCGTGCCTGCCGGCTTCACCAGGATGAACGACGCCCCAGGCATTGCCGCGCTTCCGCACCTGCGACATTTCCTCCACAATCCCGAGGTTCTTACGTTTCCCCCGGGGCCGGGCGCGACCGCGCGCATGCAAGCCTACGTCTACAAGAGCCGCCGCCGAGCAGACACCTACGTATTCCTGGCCGAACGCGACGGGTTCTCGCGCCTGCCCGCGGCGGTGGCGCAGGGCCTTGGCCAGCTGGAATTCGTCCTCGAGGTCGCGTTGACCCCGGAGCGCCGCCTGGCGCGGGCCGACGCCGCGGTCGTGCGCGCCAACCTGGCCGCGCAGGGCTTCCACATCCAGTTCCCGCCGGTCCCCGGTACCCCGGACGCGGCCCATGGCTGAGCCCGTTTCCCGTCCCGCCCGCCCGCTGCTGGCCGCGTTCCTGCTCGCGGCCGGCGTGCTGCTGGCAGCGCTGGCCGGCTTCGGTGGCGCGGTCGCGGTGGTCGCCGGCCTGCTGGCGCAGGCGCTGCTGGCCGCGGGCCTGTCGTGGTGGCGCGGTACCCGCGCGCTGCCGGCCAGTCCGCGCGCACTGCCGGCCGCGCTGCCGGGGCCGTTGCTGGCCTGGGGCGCCGGGCTGGCCCTGGCGGCGCTGCTGCTGGCCTGGCCGCTGCAGGCGCTGCGTGCCCACGCCAGCCTCGGCGCCGCGCTGGGCACCAGCCTGATGGCGGCCCTGCTGGTGCTCGCACTGTGGCGCACCTGGCCGGTGTGGCGCGCCGTGGAGGGCGAGGGCGCCGCGCCGGGCGCGTCCTGGCGCCGGCTGCCGCAGCAGCAGGCCGATACCTGGTCCGGGCTGGGTGCAGCGCTGGCCATCGCCCTGGTGCTGGGCGGCTGGCTGCTGCTGGCCTGGCCGCAGCTGCTGGCCCCGGCCACGCGCTGGGGCCTGGCCGCGGCCTGGGCCCTGGCCGGGATCCCGCTGCACCTGTGGCTGCAGCGCACCCCGGCCCCGGTCGAGCGCGCCGCGCCGCTGGATTTCCTCGCCGCGACCCTGCTGCAGGCCGAACCGGAGCCGCTGCCGCCGGCACCGGAAGATCCGGCCGCGCTGGCCGAGGCGCTGTACGCCGCCGCCCGCGCCGGCCGCGTCGACCAGGCCCTGCAGCTGCTGGAGGCCGGTGCCGACCCGCATGCGCCGCCGCCGGAGGATGAACGCGACCGCCGCAGCCTGGCGGTGCTGGCCGCGGTGCTGCCGGACCTGCGCCTGCTGCGCGCGCTGATTGCCCAGGGCGTCGACCTCAACCCGCCCGGCGGCACCGGCCCGCTGCTGGCCGCCACCCGCGACAGCTGGCACGGCCGCCCCGAGGCGGTGATGACCCTGCTGGCCAACGGCGCCGACCCGCGCGCCCGCGACGCCGAAGGCAATTCCCCGCTGCACCATGCCGCGCGCAGCACCGACCCCGGCGTGGCCGCGCTGCTGCGCGACGCCGGCGCCGAGCTGGAGGCGCTCAACAACGACGGCCTGTCGCCGCTGGGCGTGGCCTGCGCCGCCGGCAACTGGCGCCTGGCCAAGTTCCTGCTCGAACGCGGCGCCCGGCCCGAGCCGCCCGGTGGCCAGCCGGCGCTGCTGGCCGCGGCCGGCGGCGACGAGGACGATCCGGCCGGGGTGCAGCTGCTGCTGAAGTTCAAGGCGCGGGTGGGCGCCACCGGCCGCGGCGGGCGCACCGCCCTGCACGAGGCCGCGCTGGCCGGCCACGCCGGGATCGTGGCGGCGCTGCTGGCCGCCGGCGCCGATCCGCACCGCGCCGACGAGGCCGGGCGCACGCCCTGGCTGGAGGCCGCGCGCGGCCAGCACGCCGAGGTGCTGGAACAGCTGCTGGCGATCGGGGTCGACGTGGCCGCGGTGGACGCCTCCGGGCGCAACGCGCTGCTGCTGGCGGCCAGTGCCGAGCAGCCTTCGCTGCCGCTGGTGCGGCGCCTGCTGCAGGCCGGCGTGGATCCGGCGGTGCCCGATGCCAGCGGCCGCCGCGCGGTGGACGCCGCCGCCGAGGCCGGGCGCTGGGCGATCGTGGCCGCGCTCGACCCGGGCTACCCGCTGCCGCTGGCGGTGGCCGACAGCGTGGCCGCCGCGCCGGCCGAGGCCGATGCGCGCCCGCCGCTGGCGCTGCTGCGCGAAGGCCTGCTGGCCGGGCGCATGGACGGCCTGCCGGCGCTGGCGCGGCTGTGCAGCCCGGCCGAACTGGGCGGACTGCTGCACGAGCGCGAGCTGCAGGCCCGCCCGGAAGCGCTGGCCTGGCTGCTGGAGCAGGGCGCCGATCCGGAAACCCTGGTCGACGGCCATACCGTGCTGTCGGCCCTGCTCGGCCGCGGCGGCGAGGCCGCCGCCGCGATCCAGCTGCTGCTGCGCCACGGTGCCTCGCCGGCCGGCGCCGGCGGCCTGGCCCGCTTCCTCGCCGCCTGCGTGCAGCGCGACGAGGCCGCCCGCGGCCACGAACAGCTGGCGCTGGAACTGTTCGGCGCCGGCGCCGATCCGTTCGCGCCCTCGCCGGCGGGCGACCCGGCGCTGTCCCTGGCCGTGCGCCTGGGCTGGCTGCGCCTGCTGGACGCCCTGCTGGACGCCGGCGTGGACCGCGAGGCCCGCGACAGCCACGGCATGACCGCCCTGCACCTGGCCGCTGCGCTGGGCCGCGAATCGGCGCTGCTGCGCCTGGTCGCCCAGGGTGCCTCGCCGGAGGCGCGTGCCGCCGATGGCCAGACCCCGCTGGGCGTGGCCCTGGCCAGCGGCCGCCGCGACCTGGCCGACTGGCTGGACTGGCGCGGCTGGCAGCTGCCCGGGCGCCCGCTGCGCCCGGCCGACGTCCCGGCCGCGGCGATGGCCGGCGACGCCGACGCGGTGCGCCGCCTGCTGGACCTGGGCTTCGCGGTCGACTCCACCGACGCCCAGGGCTGCACCGGCCTGCTGCGCGCCGCCGGCGGCGGCCATGCCGCGGTGGTGGACCTGCTGCTGGCGCGCGGCGCCAATCCGCAGCACGCCGCCAACAGCGGCGCCACCCCGCTGTCGGCGGCGGTGAGCATGCGCCAGCTGGGCATCGTCTCGGCCCTGCTGGATGCCGGCGCCGACCTCGAGCACCGCCTGCCGGGCGGGGTCACCGTGCTGATGCTGGCCTCGGCCCTGGGCCTGGCCGACGTGGCCGCGCGCCTGCTCACCGCCGGCGCCGATGTCTCCGCCGGCGACAGCCAGGGCCTGGCGCCGCTGCACTGCGCCGCGCTGTACGGCTTCACCGGGCGCGACCGCCCGCGCCTGCTGGCGCTGCTGGACACCCTGCTGCTGGCCGGTGCCGAGCCCGACCAGCCGGCCGCCGGCGGGGTCACCCCGCTGCTGCTGCTGCTGGGCGCGCGCGCCGAGCCCGGCAGCGCCTGCGACGAGAACGTGGTCCTGGCCGGCCTGGAGCGCCTGCTGGAGGAGGACGTGTCGCTGGACGCGCAGGACCCGCGCGGCTTCGGCCCGCTGCACCTGGCGGCGCTGCACGGCTTGCGCGCGGTGGTCCAGCGCCTGCTGCGCGCCGGCGCCGACCCGGACCTGCGCGACACCCTCAACCGCACCCCGCGCGACATCGCGGTGATGCGCGGCTTCGTCGACGTGGCCGCCGAGTTCGTGCCCGCGCACCAGGCCACCGGGGTGTCGATGGCGCGCTTCCTCAACCAGCCGCGCAACTGAGCGCGCCGGCAAGGCCGCGGCTCAGTCCCTGTCGGAGGGCGGGGCCGGCGGCGCGTCCTGCGCCGGACGGCTGACCGCCGGGGCCCCGGCATCGGCCTCGAACAGCCGCACCAGCTCGGCGCGTGCCTGCTGCGCACTGCGCTTGAGCGCGTCCTCGTCGTCGTAGACCAGGTACTGCTCCTGCAGCAGGGCCTCGTCGTGGGCGCGGAAGCGGCGCACGTGCTCGGCCGCCTGCGCTTCGGGCATGCCCAGCTCGCACAGCACCCGCCCGGCCACTTCCAGGCTGGTGCCCAGCAGTTCGCGGTAGGGCTCGGTGCCCAGGTCCATCAGCCGCCAGGCGTGCTGGCGGTCGCGCGCGCGCGCCAGCACCCGCGCCTGCGGGTACTGGCGGCGGATCAGGCGCACCGCCTGCAGCGTGGTCTCCGGCTCGTCGGCACAGATCACGAACACCTTGACGTGCTCGGCGCCGGCGGCGCGCAGCAGGTCCGAGCGGGTGGGGTCGCCGTAGAAGATGCGGCCGCCGCTGCGGCGCACGTCCTCCACCCGTTGCGGACTGCGGTCCAGGGCCACGTACGGGATCTTCTGCGCCGCCAGCACCCGCGCCACGATCTGGCCGAAGCGGCCGACCCCGGCGATCAGCACCTGCGGCTTCTCGACCCCGGGCGCGGCGCTGTCGTACTGTGGCGCCGGCGCCGGCGGCTGCTCCTCGCGCCGCCGGTGCAGGTAGCGGTCCAGCGCCATCAGCAGCAGCGGCATCAGCGCCATCGACACGCCGACCACCGCCGCCAGGCGGTCGTACTCGGCGGTGGTGAGCAGGCGCACGCGCAGCGCCTCGTGGAACACCACGAAGGCGAACTCGCCGCCCAGCCACAGGGTGCCGCCCAGCAGCAGGCCGTGCCCGGGCTGCAGCCGCGCCACCTTGCCGATGCCCAGCAGCACGCCGAACTTCACCACCAGCAGCAGGCCCACGCCGGCGGCGATGAGCCAGGGCTCGGCGGCGATCCGGTCCAGGTCGATGCCCATGCCCACGGCGATGAAGAACAGGCCCAGCAGCAGGCCCTTGAACGGCTCGATTTGCGATTCCAGCTCGTGCCGGTACTCCGAGTCGGCCAGCAGCACGCCGGCGATGAACGCGCCCAGGCCGGGGCTCAGCCCGGCCTGCTGCATGATCCAGGCACTGCCCAGCACCGCCAGCAGGGCGGTGGCGGTGAATACTTCCGGGGTGCGGATGCTGGCCACCACCTTGAGCCCGCGCCGCATCAGCAGGCGCCCGCCGAACCACACCAGCGCCAGCGCGCCCAGCGCGTGCCCGACCATGGCCCAGGTCAGGCTCTCGTCCTTGACACCCCCCAGCAGCGGGATGACCGCCAGCAGCGGGATCGCCGCCAGGTCCTGGAACAGCAGGATCGCGAATGCCAGCTGGCCGTGGTCGCTGCCCAGCTCGCGGCGCTCGCCCAGCATCTGCAGGCCCACCGCGGTGGAGGACAGGGCCAGGCCGAGGCCGGCCACCAGCGCGCCCTTCCAGTGCACGCCGTAGAAGAACAGGGCCGCGCCCAGGAACAGCGCCGACACGAACACCTGGGCGCCCCCGGCGCCGAACACCGGCCGCCGCAGCAGGCCCAGGCGCGCGGGGGACACCTCCAGGCCGATCACGAACAGCAGCATGATCACGCCCAGCTCGGACGCGCCCAGGATCCGCTCCGGGTCGCTGACCGCGCCCACCCCGTGCGGCCCCAGCAGCACGCCGGTGGCCAGGTAGGCCAGCACCGCCACCAGGCCCAGCCGGCGGAACAGCGGCACGACCGCGATCGCAGCCGCCAGCAGCACCAGCGCCAGTTCGAAACTCAGGTTGCCGGGCAAGGTGCCGTCCATCGATTGGCCCGATTATCGCCGCGGATGGCGCCGCGTGGGCGGCCGGACGTGACTGGCCGCTGTCCGCGGTGCGCGCGGGCGGTTCGGCACGGGCCTGTGCTAGCCTCGCCGCCGGTCCAAGGGAGGGATCCACATGCGCAGTCCATGGTGGTGGGCAGTCGTGCTCTGGGTGGTTGCGGGCCTGGCGCTGGCGGCGGAGGGCGGCGGCGAGCCGCAGGTCGAAGCCGGCATGCTGGTTTCCGGCCGGATCGTCGTCGGGCCCGACGGCAAGCCCAGCGAGTACCAGCTGAAGGATCCGGACCGGCTGCCGGCCGGGGTCCGCCGGTTCTTGGACCTGCATATCCCGCGCTGGCAGTTCGAGCCGCCGATGCTGGAGGGCCGCGCGGTGGCCCTGGACAACCTCATGGACATCCACCTCAGGGCGGTGCCCGAGGGCGAGGGCATGCGCCTCGAACTGGGAAGCGTCTCGTTCCGGCCGGCGGCCCGGGACACCGAATACGAACTGCGCAGGCGCAGGCTGATCCCGCCGGAGTATCCCCGCGCGGCCCTGGCGGCCGGCGACGGGGGCGGCGCCGTGGTCTACGTCGCGCTCAGGATCGGCCCCGACGGCAAGGTGGTGGAGGCGGTGGACGAGCAGGTCAACCTGCATTTCATTCCCGACGCGGGCAGCGAAGGGAAATGGCGCGACCTGTTCGCCCGCAACGCATTGCGCGCGGCGCGCGCATGGACGTTCCAGCCGCCGACCCGCGGCGAGCTCGCCGGGCTCCCGTACTGGCGGCTGCGCGTCCCGGTGCACTACATCCCGTCCGCCCTGCCCGGCGCCGGCGACCAGTACGGCAAGTGGCAGGCCTACGTCGTCGGGCCGTGGCGCCAGGTCGACTGGTTCGGGGAAGCCGACGTCCGCCAGCCACTGGAGTCGCTGGCCGGCAACACCCTGCACGTGGCGGATGCGCCCGGCCAGCTGAAGCTGGTCGCCCAGGCCGGGGGCTGATCCGCCCCGCGGCCTGCCCTGCGGCGACGACGCCGCGACGGCGCTAGACTCCGCCGGGGCCCAAAGGGGAGGCCCAAGGGGAGGGGAGAACATGCGCAGTCCGTGGTGGTTGGTGTGTGTCCTGTGGGCGGTCAGTGCGGTGGCGCTGGGGGCGAGGAAGCCGGCGCCGGGCCAGGCCGAGGCGGAAGCCGGCATCCATGTCGCCGGCACGATCGTGGTGGGACCGGAAGGCAAGCCGCTGGAGTACGAACTCACCGGCGCCAACCGGTTGCCGGCCGAGGTGCGCCGGTTCCTGGATTTCCATATCCCGCGCTGGGAATTCGACCCGCCGGTGGTGGACGGCAAGCCGGTGGCGCTGCGCAACCGCATGGGCCTGTACCTGGTGGCCAGGCCCAGCGCGGACGGCGGCATGCGCATCGTCCTGCAGGCGGCCAGCTTCACCCCCGTCGAGAAGGGCGGTGGCTACGACCTGGCGGCGGCGCGGATGCCGCCGCCGCCGTACCCGGAGGCGGCCGCCGAGATCGGCGTGGAGGCCACGGTCTACCTGGTGCTCAAGGTCGGCCCCGACGGCAAGGTGCTGGACGCCGCCGACGAGCAGGTCAACCTGCACTTCCTGCCCGAGCGCGATGCCGACAAGCGGCGCGACATCTTCGCCCGCGCCGCCGTGCGCGGCGCGCGCAGCTGGAAATTCAACGTGCCGACCCAGGGGCCGGAGGCCGGGCGCGAGTACTGGCTGGTGCGAGTACCGCTGGCCTTCACCTTCGACCAGCGCAACCGCTACGGCGAATGGCAGGCCTACGTGCCCGGCCCGCGGCGCAAGGTGCCGTGGGTGCCGGAAGATGAACAGGGCGGCCCGCTGGAGGCCATGGCCGGTGGCAGCGTGAACGCGGTGGGCGCCAGGAGCGGGGTGATGCTGACCCCGGCCGGCCGCGGCCTGTAGGCCCGTCCGGCGCCACCGGACGGAAACAGGAAGCCCCGCCGGTGGCGGGGCTTCCCGTGTTGCCTGGCTGCGCCTTGCGGGCGGCCTTCAGCGCTTCATCGAGCTGAAGAACTCGTCGTTGGACTTGGTGTTCTTCATCTTGTCGAGCATGAACTCCATCGCGCCGATCTCGTCCATCGGGTGCAGGAGCTTGCGCAGGATCCAGATCTTCTGCAGCAGTTCCGGCTCGATCAGCAGGTCCTCGCGGCGGGTGCCGGAGCGGTTGATGTCGATGGCCGGGAACACGCGCTTCTCGGCGATGCGGCGGCTCAGGTGCACCTCGGAGTTGCCGGTGCCCTTGAACTCCTCGTAGATCACCTCGTCCATCTTGCTGCCGGTGTCGATCAGCGCGGTGGCGATGATGGTCAGCGAGCCGCCTTCCTCGACGTTGCGCGCCGCGCCGAAGAAGCGCTTCGGGCGGTGCAGGGCGTTGGCGTCCACGCCGCCGGTCAGGACCTTGCCCGAGGACGGCACCACGTTGTTGTAGGCGCGGGCCAGGCGGGTGATCGAGTCGAGCAGGATCACCACGTCCTTCTTGTGCTCGACCAGGCGCTTGGCGCGCTCGATCACCATCTCGGCGACCTGCACGTGGCGCGCGGCCGGCTCGTCGAAGGTCGAGGAGATGACCTCGCCGCGCACGGTGCGCTGCATCTCGGTCACTTCCTCCGGGCGCTCGTCGATCAGCAGCACGATCAGGTGCACGTCCGGGTGGTTGGTCGTGATCGCGGTGGCGATCTGCTGCATCATCATCGTCTTGCCCGCCTTCGGCTGGGAGACGATCAGCGAGCGCTGGCCCTTGCCCTGCGGGGCCATCAGGTCGAGGATGCGGCCGGTGATGTCCTCGGTCGAGCCGTCGCCGCGCTCCAGCCGGAATCGCCGGCGCGGGAACAGCGGGGTCAGGTTCTCGAACAGGGTCTTGTTCTTGCTCGCCTCCAGCGGCTCGCCGTTGATGGTGTCCACCACCGACAGGGCGAAGTAGCGCTCGCCGTCCTTGGGCCAGCGGATGCGGCCGGACAGGTGGTCGCCGGTACGCAGGTTGAAGCGGCGGATCTGGCTGGGCGAGATGTAGGTGTCGTCCGGGCCGGCCAGGTAGCTGGCCTCGGCGCTGCGCAGGAAGCCGTAGCCGTCCGGCAGGATCTCCAGCACGCCGTCGGCCTGCACGCCCTCGCCGTGGCGGGTGAGCACCTTCAGCAGGGCGAAGATCACGTCCTGCTTGCGCGCGCGGGCCACGCCCTCGTGGATGTTCAGCTGCTCGGCGATCTCCAGCAGCTTGTGTGCGGGCATGCGCTTGAGGTCGCTGAGGGTGTAGGTCGGGAAGCCCTCGGGCACGCTCGGCTGCGGCCGCTGCGGGTTCTGCTGGCCGCCGTTGCCGCCCTCGTCCTGCATGCCGCCTTCCTCGCGGAAGCGCTCGCGCTGGCGTTCGCGGCGGTTGCGGAAGCGCTCGCGGCGGTTGCGGCCGCCGCCCTCGCGCTGCTCGCGCTCGCCGCCGTCGTTGCCGCCCTGGCCGCCGTTGCCGTTCTGGCCGTTCTGGCTCTGCGGCGCGCCCTGCTGGCCGCCACCCTGCGGGGCGGACGGCTGCTGGGCCGGCGCGGACTCGGCCGCCTGCGGCGCGTTCTGGGCGCCGCCCTGCGCGGCCGGGGCCGGGGCCGGGGCGGCAGGCGCCGGAGCGGCAGCGGCCGGCGCCGAGGGCATCGGCAGCGCAGCCTGGACCGGCGGGTTGGCGGGGGTGGATTCGGCGGCGCCGGCAGCGGCGTCGGCGGGCTTGGCCACGCGCTTGCGGGCGCGCTTCTCGGCGGGTGCGTCGTCGCTCCCGGGCGCTTCAGGCTGGGTGTTCTCGGACAAGACTGGAATTCCTCGCTGGCAGATGCGAGCGCCCGGAAGCGGGCGGATGACTCGTGGGTGGGGTGCGCCGGCCTGGCGCGACTTGCGGCGGCAACGTTCCGGCGGGACGGCGGCCGCGCAGCGCGACCGGACCTGCCGACACTAGCACCAGGTTCCTGGCGGCGGCAAGCGCCGCGGGAGGCGGGCGGGGCCTGCGTTCAGGCCCGTGCGGCAGGCGGCCGTGGCCGCCCGCCGCGGCGGCTTCAGGCCGCCAGGGTCTTGTCGATCATCTGGGTCAGCTGGCCCTTGCCGACCGCGCCGACCTGGGTCGCCTGGACCTGGCCGTCCTTGAACAGCAGCAGCATCGGGATCGAGCGCACGTGGTACTTGATCGCCGTGGCCCGGTTCTGGTCGATGTTGACCTTGGCCACCTTCATGCGGCCCTCGTAGGCCTCGGCGAGCTCGTCGATGATCGGCGAGATCATCTTGCACGGGCCGCACCATTCGGCCCAGAAGTCCACCAGGACCGGTTCCTGGGATTGCAGCACGGCGCTGTCGAAATCGGCATCGCCGATATGCATCACCTTGTCGTTCACTTGGGTCTCCGTGGGATTGCGGATGCCCTCCACGCAGGGCGGGGGGCTGCTTGGGTTAAACTGGGGCGTTCCGCGGAGATGTCAAGTGGGCTACACCGTCCCACCGACGGCCGCGCGGCCCGGCGCCGGCGCAGTGTGCGGCGGCCGGGAACGTATTTGCAAGGCCGCCAAAGGCCGCCTGTCCGGCCACGCTGGGCCAGGCCACATGAAGACTGGATGATGAGCGACAAGCCGCTGACCGATGTAACGTTTTCCTCCTTCGACCTGCATCCGGAGCTGCTCGCCGGGCTCGAGTCGGCAGGCTTCACCCGCTGCACCCCGATCCAGGCGCTGACCCTGCCGGTCGCCCTGGCCGGGCGCGACGTCGCCGGCCAGGCCCAGACCGGCACCGGCAAGACCCTGGCCTTCCTGGTCGCGGTGATGAACCGCCTGCTGACCCGCCCGGCCCTGGCCGAGCGCAAGCCGGAGGATCCGCGCGCGCTGATCCTGGCCCCGACCCGCGAGCTGGCGATCCAGATCCACAAGGACGCGGTCAAGTTCGGCTCGCACCTGGGCCTGCGCTTCGCCCTGGTCTACGGCGGCGTGGACTACGACAAGCAGCGTGAGCTGCTGCAGCAGGGCGTGGACGTGATCATCGCCACCCCCGGCCGCCTGATCGACTACGTCAAGCAGCACAAGGTGGTGTCCCTGCATGCCTGCGAGGTGTGCGTGCTGGACGAGGCCGACCGCATGTTCGACCTCGGCTTCATCAAGGACATCCGCTTCCTGCTGCGGCGCATGCCGGTGCGCACCGAGCGCCAGACCCTGCTGTTCTCGGCCACCCTCAGCCACCGCGTGCTGGAGCTGGCCTACGAGCACATGAACGAGCCGGAGAAGCTGGTGGTGGAGGCCGAGACGGTCACCGCCGCGCGCGTGCGCCAGAAGCTCTACTACCCGGCCGACGAGGAGAAGCTGCCGCTGCTGCTGGGCCTGCTGTCGCGCAGCGAGGGCGCCCGCACCATGGTGTTCGTCAACACCAAGGTGTACGTCGAGCGCGTGGCCCGTGCCCTGGAGAAGGCCGGCTACCGCGTGGGCGTGCTGTCCGGCGACGTGCCGCAGAAGAAGCGCGAGACCCTGCTCAACCGCTTCCAGAAGGGCCAGCTGGAGATCCTGGTGGCCACCGACGTGGCCGCCCGCGGCCTGCACATCGACGGCATCAAGTACGTCTACAACTACGACCTGCCGTTCGACGCCGAGGACTACGTCCACCGCATCGGCCGCACCGCGCGCCTGGGCGAGGAGGGCGACGCGATCAGCTTCGCCTGCGAGCGCTACGCGATGAGCCTGCCGGACATCGAGGCCTACATCGAGCAGAAGATCCCGTCCGAGCCGGTCACCCCGGAGCTGCTGACCCCGCTGCCGCGCCCGGAGCGCGTGCGTCCGGAAGGCGAGTCCGCGGAAGAGGGCGAGGAGGAGAGCATCGGCCAGATCTTCCGCGAGGCGCGCGAGCAGCGCGCCGCCGACGAGGAGCGCCGCGGTGGCGGCCGTTCGCGCGCCGGCCGTGGCGGCGCCGGCGCTGGCCGCAGCGGTGGCGAGCGCCGCGAGGGCGGCGAGCGTCGTCCGCGCCGCAAGCCGCAGGTCGAGGCCGCTGCTCCCGCCGCCGCTGGCGAGGCCCAGGCGGCCGCGCCGGAGCGCGCGCCGCGCCAGCAGCCGCCGGTCGAGGGCAACGAGGTCCCGGCCGTGGCCGGCGAGGGCGAGCGCGCCCCGCGCAAGCGCCGTCGCCGCCGTCGCGGCAAGCCGGTCGACGGTGCGGTGCAGGCCGGCGACCAGGCCAATCCGTCCGCGGTGCCGGCGATCCGCCAGTCGGCCCCGTCGGTACGTGGTCCCGTGCCGGCCCAGGAGCCCAAGCGCGAGTCCCTGCTGGGCCGCATCGGCCGCAAGCTGCGTTCGCTGGTCGGCGGCTGATCCGTCGCCCCGCGCGGGCGGCGCTTCGCTGCATCCCGTATCCCCGGTCGTGGCCGCCACGTCCGGGGATACGTGCGTCTGGAGCCACGATTCCTGCCGGCCGTCGCCGTCGCGGTCGCTTCGCCGTGCGCGCCCCCGCATAATCGCGGCATGACCGTCCTGCGATTCGAAAACGTCAGCAAGCAGTACCCCGGGGGGCACCAGGCGCTGGTCGATGTCAGCTTCGGCGTGGACGAGGGCGAGATGCTGTTCGTCACCGGCCATTCCGGCGCCGGCAAGAGCACCCTGCTCAAGCTCATCCACCTGTCCGAACGCCCCACCCGCGGCGCGGTGCTGCTGGGCGAGCGCAACCTGCAGCGCGTGCGTGGCGGCAAGGTCGCCCTGCACCGGCGCCAGGTCGGCGTGGTCTACCAGGACCACCGCCTGCTGACCGACCGCACCGTCGGCGAGAACGTGGCCCTGCCGCTGATCCTGCGCGGCACCCGCCGCGCCGAGATCGGCAAGCGGGTGCGCTCGGTGCTCGAACGCATGGGCCTGGGCCACCGCGAGAAGGCGTTGCCGACCCAGCTGTCGGCCGGCGAGCAGCAGCGCGTGGGCATCGCCCGGGCGATCATCGCCGAGCCGCCGCTGCTGGTGGCCGACGAACCGACCGGCAACCTCGACCCGACCCTCGCCGCGGAGATCATGGCCCTGTTCGCCGGGCTGCCCGAGCGCGGCACCAGCGTGCTGGTGGTCAGCCACGACCTGGCCCTGCTCAAGCGCATGCGCAAGCGGGTGCTGGTGCTGGACCACGGTCGCCTGGTCGACGACATCTCGCCGAAGGACCTGGCCGAATGAGCACCGCGAAGAAGGCGACCGCCCCCTCCGCGCCCTCGCGCCTGCGCGTGTGGTTCGACCAGCACCTGCACAGCCTGGCCTTCAGCGCCGGCCGCGCCGCGGGCAAGCCCTGGGCGACCCTGCTGACCGTGGCGGTCATGGGCCTGGCCCTGGCGCTGCCGCTGGGCCTGTCGATCGTGATGGACAACCTGCGCCACTTCGCCGGCAGCGTGCAGCAGTCGCGCGAGATCAACGTGTTCCTGAAGCAGGACGTGGCCATGCCGGCGGCGTCCATGCTGGCCGGGCAGCTGCGCGGCCGCGCCGGGGTGGCCGCGGTCGAGTTGCGCAGCCCCGAGCAGGGCCTGGCCGAGCTGCGCGAAGCCGGCCTGGGCGAGGCGATCGACGCGCTGGGCGACAACCCGCTGCCGGCGCTGCTGGTGGTCACCCCCGCCGCGGAGGCCGACGAGGCCCGGCTGGCGGCCGAGCTGGAGGCGCTGCCGCAGGCCGACCTGGTGCAGCACGACGCGCTCTGGCGGCAGCGCCTGGATGCCTGGCTGCGCTTCGGCCAGCGCGTGGTCCAGGTGCTGTCGGTGCTGCTGGGCCTGGGCGCGCTGCTGGTGGTCGGCAACACCGTGCGCCTGGACATCCAGTCGCGGCGCGAGGAGATCGGCGTGCTGCAGCTGCTGGGCGCCAGCGACGGCTTCATCCGCCGCCCGTTCCTGTACCTGGGCGCCTGGTACGGCCTGGGCGCCGGGGTGCTCGCGCTGGGCCTGATCGCCGCCGCCGGCGCCGCCCTGGGCGGGCCGCTGGCCGCGCTCAGCCAGAGCTACGGCAGCCGTTTCGCGCTGCAGGGACTGGATGCCTTCCACTCCGCGATGGTATTGGTGGGCACCGTCCTGCTGGGGTGGCTGGGGGCCTGGGCGGTCACCGGCCATTTCCTGCGCCAGACCCGTCCCACGGAGACCTGATGGCCTCGCACGACCTGAAATACCTGATCCGCGACAACCCCAGGGTGATGGTCGCCGATGGTTCCAAGCTGGTACGCAAGCTGATTGCCGACGTGCTGGTGCGCGAACTGCCGGGCGTTGAAGTGGTGGGCTGTTCCAGCATCGAGGAGGCGCGCGAGGCGCTGGAGGCCGGCCCGGTCGACCTGGTGACCACCGCGCTGTCGCTGCCGGACGGCGACGGCATGGAGCTGGCGCGCAGCGTGCGCGCCGCGGCCCAGGCCTACGTGCCGATCATCGTGGTCTCCGGCGACGCCCAGCAGCACCTGGTCGAGCGCCGCTTCACCGAATACGTCACCGACTACTTCGACAAGTCGCTGGGCCACGAGGCCCTGGTCGAGTTCATCCGCGGCTACGTGCAGCCGCAGCCGATCGCCGGCGCGCGCGTGCTCTACATCGAGGACAGCCGGGTGGTGGCCGAGGCCACCAAGCGCATGCTCGAGCGCCAGCAGCTGGAGGTGGTGCACGTGCTCACCGCCGAGGAGGCGTTCGCGCTGCTGACCGCCGAGTCGCTGGGCCGGGTGCCGCGCATCGACCTGGTGCTGACCGACGTGACCCTCAAGGGCGAGCTGAGCGGCCGCGACGTGGTCGAGCGCATCCGCATCGACTTCGACTACGGCAAGCGCCGCCTGCCGGTGCTGGTCATGACCGGCGATGCCAACCGCCACAACCAGTCCGAGCTGCTGCGCGCCGGCGCCAACGACCTGGTGCAGAAGCCGATCGAGGAACGCCTGCTGGTCACCAAGGTGCTGTTCCAGCTGCGCCTGGCGCGGCTGGAAGACCGCTAGCGGCGCGCCGCGCGGCAGGAGATGCAGTCCCCCATGGCCGACGAACCCGTCATCCGCCTCGAGCCGTCCTGGAAGGCGCGCATCGGCGACTGGCTGCTGCGCCCGGAGATGCGCGAGCTGTCGGCGTTCCTGCGCCAGCGCAAGGCCGCCGGGGTGCAGGTGTATCCGCCCGGGCCACGCCTGTTCGCCGCGTTCGACGCCACCCCGTTCGACCAGGTCAAGGTGGTGATCCTGGGCCAGGATCCGTACCACGGCCCGGGCCAGGCCCATGGCCTGTGCTTCTCGGTGCTGCCGGGGGTGCCGGTGCCGCCGTCGCTGGAGAACATCTTCAAGGAGATCGGCGACGAGCTGGGGCTGCCGCGCCCGGACCACGGCTGCCTGCTGCCCTGGGCGCGGCGCGGGGTGCTGCTGCTCAACGCCGTGCTGTCGGTGGAACAGGGCCGTGCCGGCTCGCACCAGGGCAAGGGCTGGGAAGGCTTCACCGACCACGCCATCGAGACCCTGGCGCGCGAGCGCGAGGGCCTGGTGTTCATGCTCTGGGGCAGCTACGCCCAGGCCAAGGGCCGGATCATCGATTCCCGCCGCCACCGGGTGCTGAAGGCCCCGCACCCCTCGCCGCTGTCGGCCTATCGCGGCTTCTTCGGCTGCGGCCACTTCGCCGCGGCCAACGAGTACCTGGTCCGCCGCGGCCAGGCACCGGTGGACTGGTCGCTGCCGCCGCGGGCCGAGGTCGAGGTCATGCTGCGGGCCGAAAAGTCATGGGTAGAACAATAAGTATTCCATTGGCGGGTTTATCCCGCCGGTGAAAGCAATCATGCTGGCCGCCATCCGGAGCCCCGCTTTCCCCGCGGGGCATCCCCACGAGGCCGCCATGCACCATCTATATGCACTGCTCGCGCGCATCGCCCTGGCCCTGGTGCTGGGCGGCGAGGCCTGGGCCATGCTGGCCGATGCCGGCGCCCTGGCGGGGCTGGCCGGCCTGGCTGCCGCCTTGGCGCTGCTGGCCGGCGCCTGGACCCGGCCGGCGGCGCTGGCGCTGGCCGTCCTCGTGCTGGCGCCGGCCCTGGGCGTGCCCGCCCCGGGCGAACCGCAACAGGTGATCGAGCTGGCGCGCAGCCTGTTCCTGGGCGGCGGCCTGGTGCTGCTGGCGGCGCACGGCGCCGGCGATTTCAGCTTCGATGCCTGGCGCCGCGCCCGCGCCAGCCAGGCCCATCCTTCCCGCCTGCACCCCGGAGGTGCCCATTGATCACCCTGCGCCCGGCCCGCGAACGCGGCCACGCCAACCACGGTTGGCTGGACTCCTGGCACAGCTTCTCCTTCGCCGGCTATTTCGACCCCGAGCACGTGCACTGGGGCCCGCTGCGGGTGATCAACGAGGACCGGGTCGCCGGCGGCCAGGGCTTCGGCACCCACGGCCACCGCGACATGGAGATCATCAGCTACGTGCTGGAGGGCGCGCTGGCGCATCGCGACTCGATGGGCAACGTCGAGCGCATCCTCCCGGGCGAGGTCCAGCGCATGAGCGCCGGCACCGGGGTCACCCACTCCGAGTTCAACCCGGACCCGGAGCGGACCACCCACTTCCTGCAGATCTGGATCCTGCCCGAGCGCACCGGGATCGCCCCCGGCTACGAGCAGAAGCGCTTCGCCCCGGAGGAGAAGCGTGGCCGCCTGCGCCTGCTGGTGTCCCCGGACGGGGCCGAAGGCTCGCTGCGCATGCACCAGGACGCGCGCCTGTACGCGGGCCTGTTCGACGGCGCCGAGCAGGCGCGGCTGGCCCTGGCCCCCGGGCGGCTGGCCTACGTCCACCTGCTTCGCGGCGCCGCCACCGTCAATGGCCAGCGCCTGGTCGCCGGCGACGCCCTGCGCTACCGCGACGAGGCGGAGGTCCGGATCGAGGCCGGCGAGGGCGCCGAGGTCCTGGTGTTCGACCTGCCACCGCTGCCGTCGGAGTGAGACCGGGGTCGCATCCGGGGAACTCACGGCCCCGTGGCGGAGTCTGGGGCATGCTTCCCGGCTCGTCCAAGTGCCTGTTTTCCTTGCGATTCGCTGAACGGAATCGTTCCACCACCGCAATGCTGGGGAACCAGTCCCGGCGTTAGCAGTCCAACCCCCCGATTGCTAAGATGCCTGCCATGACCCAGACCATCCGTTCCACCGCGCTCGTCGCCAACAACCTGCCGGTTCCCAGCCCGCTCGGCTCGCTCGACGCCTACATCAGCGCCGTGCACCAGATCCCGGTGCTGAGCGTGGAGCAGGAACAGGCGCTGGCGCGCCGCTACCGCGACCAGAACGACCTGGATGCCGCGCGCGAACTGGTGCATTCGCACCTGCGCTTCGTGGTGCACGTCGCCCGCGGCTACAACGGCTATGGCCTGCAGCTGGGCGACCTGATCCAGGAAGGCAACATCGGCCTGATGAAGGCGGTCAAGCGCTTCGACCCCGACCTGGGCGTGCGCCTGGTCAGCTTCGCCGTGCACTGGATCCGCGCCGAGATCCACGAGTTCATCCTCAAGAACTGGCGCATCGTGAAGGTCGCCACGACCAAGGCCCAGCGCAAGCTGTTCTTCAACCTGCGCAAGGCCAAGACCCGCCTGGGCTGGATGAACGCCGCCGAGGTCAGCGCGGTGGCGAAGGACCTCAACGTCTCCGAGCGCGAGGTGCTGGAGATGGAGGCGCGCCTGTCCGGCCGCGACATCGGCTTCGACGCGCCCGTCGACGAGGACGAGGACCACGCCCTGCCGTCGCCGGCCGCCTACCTGGTGGCGCACGACGAGGATCCCTCGCAGGCCTACGAGCGCGAGGACAGCGAAGGCCACCAGCTGGAACTGCTGCGCGAGGGCCTGGCCAACCTCGACGCGCGTTCGCGCGACATCATCGCCCGCCGCTGGCTGGACGACGAGAACAAGGTGACCCTGCAGGAGCTGGCCGACGAGTACGGCGTGTCCGCCGAGCGCATCCGCCAGATCGAGGCCAACGCCATGAAGAAGATGCGCGCGCTGCTGGCGGCCTGAAGCCGCCAACCAGCGCGCCACGCCGACGGCCCGGGTTTCCCCGGGCCGTTTTGTTTGCGCGGCGCCGGCATGACACCGCCGCCGGCCGCTGCGATGCTTCCCCTGGATCCCGGGACCTGACACGCCGTGAGCCTGCTCCTGCTGCTGTTCGACCTGCTCGGCACCTTCGTGTTCGCCCTCAGCGGCGGCACCCTCGCGGTGCGCTACCGCCTGGACGTGTTCGGCGTGCTGGTGCTGTCCTGCGCCGCGGCGGTGTCCGGCGGCCTGGCGCGCGACGTGTTGATTGGCGCACAGCCACCGGCGGCGCTGGCCGACTGGCGCTACCTGGCCGTGGCGATGCTTGCCGGCGTGGTGACGTTCTACCGCCACCAGGCCATCGAGCGCATGCGCAACCCGGTGCAGGTGTTCGATGGCGCCGGCCTGGCCCTGTTCGCGGTGCTGGGTACCAGCAAGGCACTGGACTACGGGCTCTCGCCATTTGCCGCGACCCTGCTGGGCATGCTCAGCGGCATCGGCGGCGGCGTGGCCCGCGACGTGCTGGTGGCGCGCATCCCGGTGGTGCTCAAGGCCGAGCTGTACGCGGTGGCGGCCCTGGCCGGCGGCGGCGTGGTCGCGCTGGCCGATGTGTTCGACCTGCCGCGTACGCCGGCGATGGCGGTGGGCGCGCTGGTCTGCTTCGGCCTGCGCTACATGGCCATCCGCCACGGCTGGCATCTGCCGGCGGCGCACCTGCCCGACGACCGCGGCTGAGGAGGAACGCTACGGCGGCGGTGGCGCGCCGGGTTCGCCGCCAGGCTCGCGGCCGAGGATGATCCGCGCCGCGCGCTGGTGGCTCCAGTAGGCCCAGGCCCAGTTGAGCAGCACCACCAGGCGGTTGCGGAAGCCGATCAGGAAGAACACGTGCGCGGCCAGCCAGAACCACCAGGCCAGCACGCCCGACAGCCGCAGGCCGTGGATGTCGACTACCGCGGCCATGCGCCCGATCGTGGCCAGGTTGCCGAAGTCGCGGTAGCGGAACGGCCGCGCGGGCACGCCCTGCAGCCGCGCCTGGATCGCGCGGGCGACATGCCGGCCCATCTGCTTGGCCGCCGGCGCCACGCCCGGTACCGGCGAACCGTCGGCCTGTTTCACCGCGGCCAGGTCGCCGGCCACGAAGATCTCCGGATGGCCCGGTACCGACAGGTCCGGCCCGACCGGCACGCGCCCGGCGCGATCCAGCGGCACGCCCAGCGAGCGCGCCAGCGGCGAAGCGGCCACGCCGGCGGCCCAGACGATGGTGCGTGAACGCACGTAGGTGTCGCCCAGCCGGTAGCCGCCGGCGTCGATACCGGTCACCGGCACGCCGGTGCTGACTTCCACGCCCAGCTTCTCCAGCTGGCGCCGCGCCTTCTGCGAAAGCGCCTCGGGGAAAGAGGCGAGCACGCGCGGTCCGGCCTCGATCAGGCGCACGCGCGCGCTGGCCGGATCGATGTTGCGGAACTGGTCGCGCAGGGTATGGCGCGCGATCTCGGCCAGGGTGCCGGCCAGCTCCACCCCGGTCGGCCCTCCGCCGACGATGGCGAATTCCAGCCAGGCCGCGCGCTCGGCCGGATCGTCGCAGGCCTCGGCGCGCTCGAACGCCAGCAGCAGCTTGCGCCGCAGTTCCAGCGCATCGTCCAGCGACTTCAGGCCCGGCGCGTGCCTGGCCCACTGTTCGTTGCCGAAGTAGGCGTGGGTCGCGCCGGTGGCCAGCAGCAGGTAGTCGTATTGCAACCGGGTTCCATCGGCGAGGGCGACGCAGCGCGCCTGCGGATCGATCGCGTTGGCCTCGGCCAGGCGGATCTCCACGTTGCGCTGGCGGCGCAGGATATGGCGCAGCGGCGCGGCGATATCCGGTGCCGAGAGTCCCGCCGTCGCCACCTGGTACAGCAGCGGCTGGAACAGGTGGTGGTTGCTGCGGTCGACCAGGGTGATGCGCAGCGGCGCCCGGGCCAGCGCGCGGGTGGCCCAGAGCCCGGCGAAGCCGCCTCCGATCACGACCAGATGGGGGCGATCGGGAGGGGCTGCGCTCATGGGGGCTCCGGTGGGGTGGGCCGTCAGGCGGGATCCTGGTCGATGCGCGAATGCCGCCGGGTATCGGGCATCCACAGGTACACCAGCAGCGAGCATGCAATGCAGGCGGTGACGTACCAGTAGAAGCCGCGCTCGATGCCGTGCTGCTTGAACCACAGGGCGATGTATTCGGCGCTGCCGCCGAAGATCGCCACGGTCAGCGCGTAGGGCAGGCCCACGCCCAGGGCGCGGACCTCCACCGGGAACAGCTCGGCCTTCACCACCGCATTGATCGCGGTGTAGCCGCTGACCACCGCCAGCGCCAGCAGTACCAGCCAGAACGCCTCGCCGGCGGTCTGCACCGTCTGCAGGCGGTCGAGGATCGGCACGGTGAGCAGGGTGCCGAGCACGCCGAAGGCGATCAGCACCGGGCGCCGGCCGATGCGGTCGGACAGCGCGCCCACCAGCGGCTGCAGCAGCATGTACGCGAACAGCGTGCCGGCGTTGACCCGCGCCGCGCTCTCGCTGGAAAGCCCGGCGCTGTTGACCAGGAACTTGTGCACGTAGGTCGTGTACGTATAGAAGGCCAGGGTGCCGCCCATGGTCAGGCCGACCACGCTCAGCAGCGCACGCGGGTGCCGCAGCAGCAGGCGCAGCGTGCCCTGGCGGCGCTGGTGCGCCGGCGAGCCGTCGGCCTCGCTGCGCACGAACGACTCGGTCTCGAGCATGGTCCGCCGCAGCCATAGCGCCGCCAGCGCGGCCAGGGCACCGATCGCGAACGGGATGCGCCAGCCCCAGGCGCGCAGCTGCTCCGCGTCGAGCAGCTGCTGCAGGGAAAGCAGCACGCCCAGTGCCAGCAGGTGGCCCAGCACCAGGGTCACGTACTGGAAGCTGGACCAGAAGCCGCGGTGCTCGCGGCTGGCCATCTCGCTGAGGTAGGTGGCCGAGGTGCCATACTCGCCGCCGACCGAAAGGCCCTGAAGCAGCCGCGCCAGCACCAGCAGCACCGGCGCGGCGATGCCGATGCTGGCGTAGCCGGGGGTCAGCGCGATCAGCAGCGAGCCGCTGCACATCATCCATACCGAAAGCAGCAGCGCGGCCTTGCGCCCGTGGCGGTCGGCGTAGCGTCCCAGCAGCCAGCCGCCCAGCGGCCGCATCAGGAAGCCGACCGCGAAGATCGCCGCGGTCTTCAGCAGCTGGCTGGTGCGGTCGCCGCCGGGGAAGAACACCTCGGCGAAGTACAGCGAGAACGCCGCGTAGACGTACCAGTCGTACCACTCCACCAGGTTGCCGACCGAGCCGCTGAAGATGCTGCGCAGGCGCCGGGCGGGGGTGAGTTCGCGGGTCGCGGCCATGGGCGGATGATGGCACGGCGGGCGCCGCGTTGGCGGCGCGGCGATCCCCCCTGTGCCAGACTGCCGCCGGTCCACATCGAGGCGTCGCCATGGCCGAACCGGAAAAACGCATTGCCCTGCTGATCGACGCCGACAACGCGCCGGCCTCGAAGATCGACCTGGTCCTGGCCGAGGTGGCGCGCCACGGCGTGGCCAACGTGCGCCGCGCCTACGGCAACTGGAAGAGCCCCAACCTCAAAAGCTGGGAAGCGGTGCTGCACGAGTACGCGATCCGGCCGATCCAGCAGTTCGCCTATTCCAGCGGCAAGAACGCCTCGGACATGGCCATGGTGATCGACGCCATGGACCTGCTGTACGCGCGCAACCTCGACGGCTTCGCCATCGTCTCCAGCGATGCCGACTTCACCCCGCTGGTGATGCGCCTGCTGACCGACGGCATGAAGGTCTACGGCTTCGGCGAGAAGAAGACGCCGATGCCCTTCGTCAACGCCTGCTCAAAGTTCACCTACGTCGAGGCCCTGGGCACGCCGGCCGCCGACAACGGCCAGGCCAGCACCACCGCGCCGAAGGACCCGCAGGAACTGCGCAACGACGCGCGCCTGGTGCAGATGCTGCGCAGCGCGGTGGATGCCGGCAGTGGCGACGACGGCTGGACCCGGCTGGACGTGGTCGGCAGCCAGATCGGCAACCAGGCCTCGTTCGACCCGCGCAACTACGGCTACCGCAAGCTCTCGGACCTGGTGAAGGCCACCGGCCTGTTCGAGATGCGCGAGGAGGGCAAGACCCTGTGGGTGCGCGACAAGCCCCGCCGCCGGGCCCCGGCCCGGAAGAAGGCCGGCTGAGCCGGCGCCGCGCTCAGTACAGGTCCACCGGGTCCACGTCCAGCGACCAGCGTGCGCGACGCGCTTCCGGCAGCGCATACAGCGCCGGCAGCGCGGCATCCAGGCAGGCATGCAGGGCGCCGCGCCGCGCCGAGGACACCAGCAGCTGCATGCGGTAATGGCCGGCGCGGCGCGCCATCGGCGCGGTGATCGGACCGTGCAGCTCGACCTCCGGGGCCTTGCCGCCGGCGAACGCGGCGTCCTCCAGCACGTGCCGCGCCGCGCGCAGGAACGCGCTGGCGGCCTCGACCTGGCCGGCCTCGGCGCGCAGCATCGCCAGGTGCGCATAGGGCGGGAACGCCGCGGCCTCGCGCTGGACCAGCTCGGCCGCGGCGAAGGATTCGTAGCCGCCGTTGATCAGCGCGTGCAGCAGCGGATGGTCGGGGTGGTGGGTCTGCCACCACACCTCGCCGGGCTTGCGCGCACGGCCCGCGCGGCCGGCGACCTGCACCAGCAGCTGGGCCAGCTTCTCGCCGCCGCGGAAGTCGGAGGAGAACAGGCCCTCGTCCACGCCGACCACCACCACCCGGGTGAGGTTGGGCAGGTCGTGGCCCTTGGCCAGGATCTGGGTGCCGACCAGGATGCCGGGCTTGTCGCCCAGTTCGGCCAGCAGCTTCTGCAGGCCGTCGCGGCGCGCGGTGGTGCCGCGGTCGATGCGCAGCACCGGCCAGCCGGCGAAGCGTTCGGCCAGCAGCTCCTCCAGGCGCTCGGTGCCCACGCCCTGCGGCTGCAGCGCCAGGCTGGCGCAGTCCGGGCAGGCCAGCGCGCGCGACTGGCGGTGGCCGCAGTGGTGGCAGACCAGGCGCCCGCCGCCGGCGTGCACGGTCATTGGCGTGGACTGCACCTCGGTACTGCAGCGCGGGCAGTGCGCGCTCCAGCCGCAGTCGTGGCACAGCAGCACCGGGGCGTAGCCGCGACGGTTCTTGAATACCAGCACCTGGCCGCCGTCCTTGAGCGCGGCCTCGACCATCTGCAGGGTCTCCGGCGCCAGCCCGGCCTGCAGCGGGCGCTTGCGCACGTCGAGGATGCGCACGGCCGGCGGGCGCGCATCGCCGGCGCGGCGGCGCAGGCGCAGGTAGCCGTAGCGGCCGGCGCAGGCGTTGTGCAGGGTTTCCAGCGAGGGCGTGGCGCTGCCCAGCAGCACCGGCACGTCCAGTGCCTTGCCGCGCACCAGGGCGAAGTCGCGGGCGTGGTAGCGGATACCGTCCTGCTGCTTGTAGCTGCCGTCGTGTTCCTCGTCGACCACGATCAGCCCGGCCTCCGGCAGCGGGGTGAACACCGCCGAGCGGGTGCCGACGATCACCCGCGCCTCGCCGCGCCAGGCCGCCGCCCATACCCGCGCGCGCTCGCCATCGGCCAGGCCCGAGTGCAGCGCGTGCACCGGCACGCCCAGGCGGGCGCGGAAGCGGGCCAGGGTCTGCGGGGTCAGGCCGATTTCCGGGACCAGCACCAGCGCCTGGCGGCCGCGGGCCAGGCATTCGGCGATGGCGTGCAGGTAGACCTCGGTCTTGCCGCTGCCGGTCACGCCTTCCAGCAGCACCGGGCTGAAGCCGCGCGCGGCCCGCAGGGTGGAGATCGCCTCGGCCTGCTCGGGGTTGGGCTCCGGGCCGGGCTGCGGCGCCGGGGCCATGGCGCTGGCCGGTACCGCGACCCGTTCCACCAGGCCGCGCTTGAGCAGCCCGCGCGCGGCCTCGCGCCAGCCGTCGATCTCCAGTGCCAGGCGGTCCTCGTCCACCGGGCCGTCCTGCAGCAGGGCGGCCAGCCGTTGCGGGCGGGTGCCGCGGCGCAGGCCGGCACTGGCGGTGCGCCCGGCCTCGGTCAGCTGCCAGGCCCAGGCATGGGTGTCCGGCAGCGGCTCGCCGCTGCGCAGCGCGCTGGGCAGGGCGGTGGCCAGGACCTCCCCCAGCGGGGCATGGGTGTAGCGCGCCAGCCAGCGCAGGGAGTCCAGTAACTCGCCCTGCAGCAGCGGCTCGGGGTCGAGCACGGCCAGGGCCTGGCGCAGGCCGTCGCCGACCTCGGCCGGCCCGACCGCGGCCACCACCCCGACCAGCTCGCGCTGGCCGAACGGCACCCGTACCCGCCGGCCCACGTCGCCGGCGCCGGCGACCGTTCCCGCCGGGGGCAGGTAGTCGAACAGGCGCGGCAGGGGTACCGGCAAGGCGACCCGGAGGCAGTCTGCCGTGGGAGCGGGGAGGGACATGGCGGAAGTCTAAGCGGCCGGGCCGGGTCCCGGTTTGCTGCCCTGCGGCGGATTGCTAGCGTTACCTTTCTAAAGGCTACGTAACTCACCGCCCTGACAGGGGAAACGCCGTTATCCACACGAGCTGTGGATAACCTTGTGCATGAGGCTCTGGCTTCACGCCGCAAATGCGGCCAGAACGGGCACTCGCTCAGGTTGGTCAAAAAAACGCCATCTGAAAAAGTGCTTGTAAATCATGGGTTTGGCCGTGGAACAAAGGTGAAGGTTTGCGGTGCGTCATATCGCCTTGACACGCAAGCCTGTGCGCGCTTGCGCTGTGCACAACCGATCCGGCGCAGGCCGCATAAACACTGGGGGGAGCGCCTGATCGGGCATCCGTCAAGGCGCCATGGCGCGGCCGGGGCGCATATCATCGCGGGCCTGTCGACGCTCCACGGGATCAGAATTGCACCCCCACACCGACGTACCGCCGGCGCTGGCCGCCTTTCTCCGGGGCAGCGAACGCCGCGCATGGGTGTTCCTGTGGCTGCAGGGCGGTGACCCGGACGCGGCCGACCACGCCCTGGCCGGTGCCAGCCGCACGTTTAAGGCCGAGGCCGGGCAGTTGCCGATGGCCGAGTGGCCCGCCCGCTTCTGGCGCTTGCTGGCGACCTGCCCGCTGGAAGCCGGCCCCGGCCACTGGCCGGGTGAACTGGAGGTGCTGGCCGGCCCGGCCCCGGCCGACCGCCGCGCCCTGCTGCTGCGCCTGGCCGGCGGCCTGGACGAGGAGCCGGCCGCCGACGCGCTGGGCATCCCGCTGGAGACCTATCGCGAGCGCCTGGCCGCGGCCTGCCCGCGCGATGCCGCCGGCGAGGTGGACGTGGCCGCCTGGCACCGCCTGGCCCAGGCCATCCAGCACGCCGCGCGCGAACTGCCGGAGAGCCGGCTGGAGCGCATCGCCGCCCTGCGCCAGACCGCGCTCGCCGGCGCGGGCAGCCCGGAGGCCCCGGCCGCCGCGTCGCCCGAGCGCCCGGCGCCGCGGCGTGCCCGGCGTCGGTCGCGGTGGTGGCCGGCGCTGCTGCTCGTGCTGCTGGCCCTGCTGGCCGGTGCCGCGCTGTGGTGGTGGCGACAGCCGGGATCGCCGTTGCCGCCGGCCGCGGACGCCGACGGCGGGCCCGCGGTGGATGACCTGCGGGTGCACGATCCCGGCCCGATCCTGGTCGAACCGCTGCCGGATCCCGGGCCGCCGGCGGTGCCGGCCGAGCCGATGCCGCGGCCGCTGGAGGAACTGCCGGCCGACCCGGTGGTCGCGGACCTGGCGCTGCTGGCCTGGTATGCCGCCGGTGCGCCGGAGTCGCGGATCGAGCGCGAGGAGGACGGGCTGGCGCCGGTGCAGGCGCCGACCGCGCCGGAAGGCGGGCCGCCGCCGCAGCAGGCCTGGACCGGGCTGCCAGCGCACGAGCAGGCGCGGCTGCGCGAGGCCGGCGCGCGCTTCCTGTCCCTGCCGCCGGACGAGCAGCAGCGGCTGCGGCAACGCTTCGCCGCGCTGGACGGCATGGAACGCCGCGGCTGGCTGTTCGGCCCGGAGCTGGGCAACGACTGGCCGCGGCTGCAGCCGTGGCTGGGCTACGTGCCGGAGGAGGAACGCGCGCGGCTGCTGCAGGTCCTGCGCGGCATGGACGGGGCGCAGCGCGCGCAGCTGGCCGAGGTGCTGCGGCGGCAGTCCCCGGCCGGCCGGATCGAGCTGCGCCGCGAGTTGCTGGCGTTGCCGCCGGCGCGGAGCGGCTCCTGGCTGGAGGAGGCGGCGCGGCGCTGAGCGCTACAGCCGCACCAGGCTCAGCAGCAGCACCACGACCGCCGCCAACAGCATCATCACCGAGTAGACCGTGCCGATCGCGCCGAAGCGCAGCAGGGTCGCCACCCAGCCGTCGCCGTAGACCCGCTTCTGCATCAGCAGCAGGTAGGTCGGCATCCACAGCCACAGCGCCAGCGCGACCATGCCCATGCCGGCGGCCACCAGCGGCACGAAGGTGCTGGTCCAGTCCGCCAGCAGCGACAGCAGCATCTCCCCGAGCAGGGCCAGGCACAGGAAGGCGTGGCTGTAGAGCGCCACCACCAGGTGCTCCAGGTACACCCGGCCGCTGCCGAGGTAGGCCAGCTTCAGCAGCAGCGCGAACACCGGTACCAGCAGGAACAGCGCGGTGGGCACGCTGCCGAGGAAGGCGTTGGTCAGCAGGTCCGGATCATCCTGCAGGCGCTCGGCGTTGCGCGCCATGCGCGCGCCGATCCGCTCGATCCAGGTGCTTGGCTCGCGCCGGGTTTCGGCCTGCGGCGTGGCCTGGGCCGGGCGCGGCGCGGGCGTGCCGCCGAGCGCCCGCACCCGCGCGTCGGCCTGCGCGTGCAGCCCGGCGATGGTGCGGTCCATGCCGACCCGCGCCGGCTCCAGGTAGGGCGGCAGCGCCTCGCGCGCCTCCTCCAGGTCGGCCACGCGCTGGCTGCGGATGCGCTCGACTTCCTCCACCGTGGTGGCTTCCTCCAGCGAGCGGTCGATCGCCTCCACCGACAGGTTCGGGCCCTGGCCGTCCGGCTCGTCGCCCAGGTGGATCACCAGGCGGCCGACGAAGAAGGTCAGCACGCACAGCACCACGAACAGCCGCATCGGCGCCACGTAGGGCGCGCGCCGGCCCTGCAGGTAGTCCAGCGCCAGGCGCCCGGGCACCAGCAGCCGGCGCAGGGTCAGGAAGATGCGCCCGTCCAGGTGCCAGAACGATTCGAACACCTCCTCCACGGCATGGGCGAAGCTGCGCACCGGGTTGTGCGCGTGCTGGCCGCAGTGGTGGCAGTACTCGCCGTGGAGCTCGGTGGAACAGTTGGCGCAGGCGCGCGGATGGCCTTCGTGCACGGCGTGGTGGCGTGGCGTGGGGAGGGGTAACATAGCCAGCCCGCGGAGCCCGGTGCCAGTGCCCCCGGCACGACCGCAGCTTCCCCGCCGATCCCCCATGTCCGCATCCTCCCCGCCGGGGCGCCGCCTCGGCCCGGAGCTGCTCGCCACGATCACGCTCGCCCTGCCGCTGGTGCTGGGGCACGTGTCCACCGGCCTGATCAGCTTCGTCGACAACGTCATCGCCGGACGCCACGGCACCCTGACCCTGGCCTCGGTGACGGTCGGGACCGCCCTGCTGTGGCTGCCGATGATGGTGCCGATCGGGACCCTGATCGCGCTCACCGCCTCGGTCTCGCAGCTGGACGGCAGCGGCCGCCGCGACGCGATCGCGCCGCTGTTCCGCCAGGCGCTGTGGCTGGGCGCGGGCCTGGGACTGCTGATGTTCGCGTTCCTGAGCCTGGCGCCGCTGGCGCTGGCCGCGTTCGGCATCGCCCCGGAAATCGTGCCCGGCGCCACCGCCTTCGCCCATGCCATCCGCTGGGGCGTGCCGGCGCTGATCCTGTTCTTCTGCATGCGCTACCTCAGCGAGGGCCTGCACTGGACCCTGCCGACCATGGTCCTGGGCTTCGCCGGGCTGGGCGTGCTGGCGCCGCTGGGCTACGTGCTGACCTTCGGCCTCGGCCCGCTGCCGGAGATGGGGCCGGCCGGCCTGGGAGCGGCCTCGGCGGTGGTGATGTGGCTGCAGGCGCTGTGCTTTGCCGGTTACCTGGCGCGCTCGCGCCGGTTCGCGCCGCTGGGGCTGTTCGCGCGCTTCGATCCGCCGCGCTGGGCCGACATCCGCGGCCTGCTCGCCACCGGCCTGCCGATCGGCGTGACCGTGCTGATGGAAGGTGGCCTGTTCATCGCCACCGCGCTGCTGATCGCGCGCCTGGGCGAGGTGCCGGCGGCCGCGCACCAGATCGCGATCAACGTCTCGGCGCTGTGCTTCATGGTGCCGATGGGCCTGGCCGAGGCGACCACGGTGCGGGTGGGGCGCGCGCTGGGTGCCGGCGACCCGATGGGCGTGCGCCGCGCCGCGCGTGCCGGATACACCATCGTCCTGGCCACCCAGGCCTGCTCGGCGCTGGTGATGCTGCTGGGGCACGACGCGATCGTCGCCATCTACACCCGCGACGCGGCGGTGGCCGCCACCGCCTCGGTGCTGCTGCTGTACGCGGCCACCTTCCAGTTCCCGGACGGCGTGCAGGTGATGTCCGCCGGCGCCCTGCGCGGGCTGCGCGACACCCGCGTGCCGATGTTCCTTGCAATGGTCTCGTACTGGGGCATCGGCATGCCGCTGGGCGCCTGGCTGGGCCTGGGCCTGGGCCGCGGCCCGCAGGGCATGTGGACCGGCCTGATCCTGGGCCTGACCGCCGCCGCGGTGCTGATGGGCTGGCGCCTGCACCACAGCCTGCGCCGCCTGCCGCCGCCGGTGGCCGCGCCCTCCGGCACGGTTACTTCAGGCGCATGAATACCCCCGGCGGCGCCGTTATGCTGTCCCCTAATCGCCACCGGACCGACGTCCCCTGCCGGAGCTCCCGATGATCCCACCCCCGCTGCCCCGCCCCCGCAACCCGATCGCCACGTTCTTCGTGGGGCTGTGGGACGTGATGAACTTCGTCCGGCGGCTGGTCCTCAACCTGCTGTTCTTCGGGCTGCTGTTCCTGTTCCTGCTGGTCTTCGTGGTCGCGGTGGGCCGCGGTGGCGGCGGCGCACAGCCGATGCAGGAGCGGACCACCCTGGTGCTGGCGCCGCAGGGGCGGTTGGTGGAGCAGTACACCACCGACCCGGTGAGCCGCGCGCTGGGCCGGGCCCTGGGCGGCCAGGACGCCGGCGAGGTGCAGCTGCGCGACCTGCTGCGGGCGATCGAGGCCGCGCGCGGGGACGACAAGATCGAGCGCGTGCTGCTGCGCCTGGACGGCCTGCAGCCGTCCGGCTACGCCTCGCTGCGCGAACTGGCCGCGGCGCTGGCCAGCCTGCGCGAGTCGGGCAAGCAGGTGGTGGCGTTCTCCGAGAACCTGGGCCAGGGCCAGTACCTGCTGGCGGCGCAGGCCGACGAGGTCTACCTGGACCCGATGGGCAGCCTGCTGCTGCAGGGCATCGGCCGCTACCGCCAGTACTTCCGCCAGGGCCTGCAGGACAAGCTGGGCGTGGACGTGCACCTGTTCCGCGTGGGCGAGTACAAGTCTGCGGCCGAGCCCTACGTCCTCGATGCCGCCTCGGCCGAGTCCAAGGAAGCGGACCTGTTCTGGATGAACGACATCTGGGGCCGCTACCTGGATGACGTGGCCGCGGCGCGCAAGCTCGACCGGGCCGAGCTGGCCGCGCAGATCGACCAGCTGGCCGCGGGCATCGAGGCGGCCGGTGGCGACGTCGCCCGCCACGCGCTGGAACTGAAGCTGGTCGACGGGTTGAAGACCCGCCAGGAAGTGCTGGACCTGCTGGCCGAGCGCGGCGTGGCCGACGAGGACGAGGACCTGGGCTTCCGCAACATCGGCCTGGGCGCCTACCTGCAGCACCTGGACCGCAAGGCCCTGCCGCTGGACAAGCGCCCGCAGGTGGCGGTGGTGGTGGCCGAGGGCGAAATCATCGGCGGCGACCAGCCGGCCGGCCGCATCGGCGGCGAATCCACTGCCGCGCTGCTGCGCCAGGCGCGCGAGGACGACGACGTCAAGGCCGTGGTCCTGCGGGTGGATTCGCCCGGTGGCGAGGTGTTCGCCTCCGAGCAGATCCGGCGCGAGGTCGCGCTGCTGAAGCAGGCCGGCAAGCCGGTGGTGGTGTCGATGGGCGACCTGGCCGCCTCCGGCGGCTACTGGATCAGCATGGACGCCGACCGCATCTACGCCGACCCGTCCACGATCACCGGCTCGATCGGCATCTTCGGCCTGGTGCCCAACTTCACCCGCACGCTGGACAAGATCGGCGTGCACACCGACGGCGTCGGCACCACCCGCTACGCCGGCGCGTTCGACGTCACCCGCCCGCTGGACCCGGACGTGGCGCGGGTGATCCAGGCGGTGATCGACAAGGGCTACGCCGACTTCATCGGCAAGGTCGCCGAGGCGCGCCAGCGCAAGGTCGAGGAAATCGACGCGGTGGCCCGCGGCCGGGTGTGGAGCGGCGCCCAGGCGCTGGAGCGCGGCCTGGTCGACGCGATGGGCGGGCTGTCGGACGCGGTCGCCGACGCCGCCACCCGCGCCGGGCTGGAGGATGGCAAGTTCCGCCTGCGCTACGTGGAGAAGGATCCCTCGCCGCTGGCGCAGTTCATGGCCGGCCTGGCCGGCAGCCGCCTGGCGGCCGCGCTGCTGGACGACAGCGCGCTGGCGCGCGCGCTGCTGGCGCGCACCATGCCGGAGGCCGAGGCGCAGCTGCGCTTCGTCGAGGAAGCCATGCGCGACCGCGACGGCGCGCCGGTGAAGTCGCTGGCCTACTGCTTCTGCGGCCTGTAGCCCGGCGGGCCGCGGCCGGCGTCAGTCGTCGGCCGTGGCCGCCGCGGCGGCATCGCGCCGGGCCGCGGCGTCCTGCAAGGCCTGGTCGGCCGCGCGCGCTTCCTGCAGCGGGGCCTGCATCGCATCGCGCAGGGCGGTGGCCCGCGGCTCGGGCGGCCGCTCGGGCTGCGGCGGTTCGGGCCGGCACGCGGCCAGTCCCAGCAGGACGACGGCTGCGGCCAGGCGGCTCGGTTGGCTTCGCATTTGCGTTCGCTCCCGGTGGCAGGGACCGCGGGCTATCCTAGCGCCCATGAGCACGAACCGCTGGCGACTGGATGGACAGCTGGCCCTGGTGACCGGCGCGAGCGCCGGCATCGGCCTGGCGATCGCGCGCGAGCTGGCCGCGCTGGGCGCGGACCTGCTGCTGGTGGCGCGCAACGAGGATCCGCTGCAGGACGCCTGCGAGGAGCTGGAGGAGCTGTACCCGCAGCAGTCCTTCCATGGCATGGCCGCGGACGTGGCCGACGACGAGGACCGCCAGGCGATCCTGGACTGGGCCGAGGACCACGGCGACGGCCTGCACGTCCTGGTGAACAACGCCGGCGGCAACGTCACCCGCCCGGCGGTGGACTACACCGAGGACGAGTGGCGCGCGATCTTCGAGACCAACCTGTTCTCGGCTTTCGAGCTGTCGCGCTACGCGCACCCGCTGCTGGCGCGCCACGCCGCCTCGTGCATCGTCAACGTCGGCAGCGTGTCCGGCCTGACCCACGTGCGTTCCGGCGTGGTCTACGGCATGACCAAGGCGGCCATGCACCAGATGACCCGCAACCTGGCCTGCGAATGGGCCGCCGATGGCATCCGGGTCAACGCGGTGGCGCCGTGGTACATCCGCACCCGGCGCACCTCCGGCCCGCTCTCGGACCCGGACTACTACGACCAGGTGCTGGAACGCACCCCGATGCGGCGCATCGGCGAGCCGGAGGAAGTGGCCGCGGCGGTCGCGTTCCTGTGCCTGCCGGCGTCCTCGTACGTCACCGGCGAGTGCATCGCGGTGGACGGCGGCTTCCTGCGCTACGGGTTCTGAGGCGGCGCGCGCTCAGGTGCGCAGGCTGCGCTCGGGCACCTCGATTTCCATCGCCAGCGCCAGGTGGTCGGAGAAGGCCGCCGGCAGCGCCTGTGCCCCGGCGCAGCGCAGTTCGCCGCTGACCAGGATGTGGTCGATCGCGCGCTGCGGCTTCCAGCTGGGGAAGGTCGGCACGATGCACTCCGGCGGGCGCAGGCTGGTGTTGCGGTAGAGCACTTCCATCTCCGGCACGTCGGGCAGGCAGTTGAAGTCGCCCATCAGCACCGCGTTGGGATGGTCCTGCAGCAGTTCGGCGATGAACGACAGCTGCGCCAGGCGCGACCTGGCGCCGAGGGACAGGTGCGCCACCGCCACGGTCAGGCCCTCGCGGCCGTCGCCGAAGTGGCCCAGCAGCACGCCGCGGCCGCGGATCCGGCCGGGCAGCGGGTAGTCGCTGATGCGCACCGGCTCGAGCTTGCTCAGCAGGCCGTTGGCGCTGGAGGCCACGCCGCCGACGCTGCGGTTGGGCTGGTGGGTCCAGTAGTGGAAGCCGGCGCGCTGGGCCAGGTAGTGGGTCTGGTTGGTGAAGCCCGAACGCAGGCTGCCCGGGTCGGCCTCCTGCAGGCCGACGATGTCGTGCTCCGCGGCCAGTTTGGCGATCGCATCCAGGCTGGTGCGCTTGCGCCCGGCCGGCAGCGCGTGCGACCAGCTGCGGGTCACGTAGTCGCTGTAGCGGCGGGTGCTGGAGCCGGCCTGGATGTTGGCCGACAGCACCCGCAGCCGGCGCGTGGGCGGCGCGCCGGCCTCCAGCATGGTGCCCCCCGGCTCGCCGGGTGCCAGCTCGGGGAGGGGAGGCGTGTCCATGCGCGAAACCATCGGGGCGCTCAGCGCGCCCCGCCGCGCTCCTGCGCGACCAGCCACTCGGCGGTGGCCAGCATCTTCTCGAAGCCGTACTGGTCGGCGTTGATCGTGTACTTGCCGGCCACCACCAGCGCCGGGGTGCCCTCGATGCGCGCGCGCGCGGCGAACTGGCGGGCGCGGTTGAGCTTGGCCTCCACGCCGAAGCTGTTGAAGGTATCGGCGAAGCGCTTGGCATCCACGCCGTACTGGGCATAGAACGGGGCCAGCTCGGCGGCACCGACGTTGGCGTTCACCGGCAGGCTGCGCTCCAGGTGGATGGCACGGAAGGTCGCCGCGTGGGTCTTCGGCAGCACGCCCAGGGCCTCGGCGGTGTAGAAGGCGCGCGCGTACGGGGTCCAGTAGCCACCGAACGCGCCCGGCACCAGGACCAGGTTCACGTCGGCCGGCTGGCGCTTTGCCCAGGCCTCCAGGATCGGGTCGAAGTTGGCGCAGTGCGGGCAGGTGTAGCCGAACACCTCGGCCACCTCGATCTTGCCGGCCACCGGCTGGAACGGCTGGCCGTTCTCGATCACCTGGTAGTCCACCCCGGCGACCGGGGCCGGACCGGAGGGTGCGGCCGGGGCCGGCGCCGCGGGAGCGGCGGCCTCGCCGCCGTCCGCCGCTTCCGTGGCCGGGTCAGCGCCAGCGTCCACCGCCGGCTCGGCGGCGGCGTCGCCCGCCGGGGCCTCGGTGGCCGGGGGCGCGGGCTGGCTGTCCTGCGGGGCGGCATCCTGGCCGGAGCAGGCCGCCAGGCTGGCCAGCAGGAGCAGGGTCAGGAAGGGGCGGATATTCATTTCAGGTCTCCAGGGAGGATGAGGATCGGCCAGCGGCCGTCAACGGGAAGTCTGGGATCGCATGGCGGCACGTTCGCGCGCGACCAGGGCCCCGGCGATGCGCAGCATGTCGTCGAAGTCGCGGCCGCGCACCCGGTAGCGGCCGTTGACCACCAGGCTCGGGGTGCCTTCCAGGTCGATCGTGCGGATCCAGGCGCCGGCCTTGCGCACCTGCTCGCCGACCTGCGGGTCGGCCAGCGCGGCGCGCAGCCGCTCCGGGTCGACGCCGAAGTCCTTGAAGAACTCGCCTAGTTCCTGCGGGGTGGGGTTGCGCGGCAGGCTGTGGCGCTGGTGCAGGGCCTCGAACAGCGCCGGGTGGCTGCGCGTGGCCACGCCCAGCTGCCGCGAAGCGTAGTAGGTGCGCGCCCAGGCGTCGCTGGCGCCGCCGAAGGCCGCCGGCACCTGCACCAGGTCCACGTCCGCCGGCTGGCGCCGCTTCCACTCCTGCAGCCGCGGCTCGAAGCTGGCGCAGTGCGGGCAGGTGTAGGCGAACACCTCGGCCACCTCGATCCGGCCGGCGCGCGGGTCAAGCGGGCCGGCCTCGATGCGCACGTAGTCCACGCCTTCCTGCAGCTCCGGGGTGGCCGCCGGCGCGGCCGGCACCCGGGCCAGGAAAAGCAACAGCAGTCCGGTGAGCAAGGGCTTCATCGCGGGCTTCCTCGCGGCGCCGGTTGGGCGCCTGGCGGAAATAAAGACGCCGGCCTCGGGGGCCGGCGCAAGGTAATCAGAGAGGGACCACGCTTACTCCGACCGCGGCCGGTGGCGGAAGTTCACTGCCGGCCGGCGGCCCCGGCGGCGGCCACGTCGTCGGCGCGGTCGTGCAGGCCCTGCAGGTAGCTGGACAGGGCGCCGATCTCCTCGTCGGTCAGCTTCGAGGCGACCTTGGCCATGATGTTGAACAGGGCCGGGTCGCGCTCGCTGGTCACGCCGGCGCGGAACTCCTCCAGGCGGCGGGCGGTGTACTCGGACATCTGGCCGCCGACGTGCGGGTAGGCCGGGCCCGGGTTGCCGGCGCCGCTGGGGCCGTGGCAGGCCATGCAGGCGGGGATGCCGCGCTCGGCGTCGCCGCTGCGGTACAGCTTCTCGCCGACCTCGTAGAACTTCATGCCGGCGTACGGGCCGGTGGTGATCTCGGCGTCGTCGGCCACGCCGGCGCCGGACTTCTGCCGGGCGAAGTAGGCGCCGACGTCGCGCATCTGCTGCGGGGTCAGGGACTGGGCGAACGGCACCATCACCGCGGCCAGGCCGCTGTGGCGCTCGCCGCTGGCGAACAGGGCCAGCTGGCGGGCGATGTAGCGCTCGCTCTGGCCGGCCAGGCGCGGGTACATGGGATCGGACGGGTTGCCGTCGGCGCCGTGGCAGGCCGCGCAGGTCGTGGCGGCGGTGGCACCGGCCTCGGCATCGCCCCAGTGGGTCTTGCTCAGGTCCACCTCCAGCGGCTGTTCCTGCACCGGCTCGTTGTCCGGGATCGGCACCACCGTGGTCTGTGCAGCGTAGGCGGCGACGGCGGTGACCGCGACGGCCAGTCCGGCAAGGGCGATAACGCGAGCGTGGCGCATGCTAGAGCTCCGGGAACCCGATTCGGCGCGGCCTGGACGGCCGCGAAACGTCGGGATTATCCCCGCGCCGGGCAGCGACGGTCAACGAAACCCCCGCCCGGACCGCGCCCGGCCCCGACCCGGGGCCGGGCATGCGATCCTATGCCCATGTCCAATCCCCTCGAGAAGGCCCGCTACCTGGGCTCGGCGCACACGCCCGCGCAGCTGCCGCCGGATGGCGGCTTCGAAGTGGCGTTCGCCGGCCGCTCCAACGCGGGCAAGTCCAGCGCGCTCAACGCCCTGACCCGGCAGAACGCCCTGGCCCGGGTGTCCAAGACCCCCGGCCGCACCCAGCAGCTGGTCTATTTCGAGGTCGCACCGGAGCGTTACCTGGTCGACCTGCCCGGCTACGGCTACGCCAAGGTGCCGATGGAGATGAAGGCGCACTGGGAGCGCTTCCTCGACGGCTGGTTCCGTAGCCGCCAGGCCCTGCGCGGGCTGGTGGTGGTGATGGACATCCGCCATCCGCTCAAGGACTACGACCGGCAGATGATCGACTACGCCATCGCCCGCGGCCTGCCCGCGCACGCGCTGCTGACCAAGGCCGACAAGCTCGGCCGTGGCCAGCAGGCGCAGGCGGTGGCCGCGGTTCGGCGCGAGCTGGCCGCGGCCGGTGCCGGCCAGGTCGGGGTGCAGGCGTTCTCCAGCGAGAGCAAGCAGGGCGTGGACGAAGCCCGCGCGGTGGTCGCCGGCTGGCTGGAACTGGCCTGAGCCGGGACTGCGCCGGCTAGACCGGCACGTCGAACAGCCCGCCGATCAGGTGCGCCGCGGCCATCGCCGCCGCGCCCCAGAACCCCACGCGCAAGGCGCCGCGCAGCAGCGGCGCGCCGCCCATGTGCGCGGCCCAGGCCCCGGACAGCAGCAGGCCCACCAGGGTGGTCGCGGTGACCACCAGGCCGGTGCTGGCCGGCGGCGCCAGGATCGTGGCCAGGATCGACAATGCCGCGCCGGCGCAGAACGCCGCCGCCGAGGCCCCGGCCGCCTGCACCGGGCGGGCGCGCAGGCTCTCGCTGATGCCCAGTTCGTCGCGTGCGTGCGCGGCCAGGGCGTCGTGCGCGGTCAGCTGCTCGGCGACCTGGCGCGCCAGCGTCGGTTCCAGCCCGCGCGCTTGGTAGATCCGCGCCAGCTCCTCCAGCTCGGCCTGCGGGTCCTCCTGCAGCTCGCGCCGCTCGATCGCCATGTCCGCCTGCTCGGTATCGGCCTGCGATTGCACGGACACGTACTCGCCGGCGGCCATCGACATCGCCCCGGCCACGGTCGCGGCGATGCCGGCGGTCAGGATCGCGCCTGGCGCCGCGCCGCTGGCGGCCACGCCCACCACCACGCCGGATACCGAGACGATGCCGTCGTTGGCCCCGAGCACCGCCGCGCGCAACCAGCCCACCCGGTCGGTACGGTGCAGTTCGGGCTGGCGGCTGTGGCGCTGCGGGGGCTGTGGCATGGCGGCAGCTTATGCCAGTCCAGCCCGGCCATGGAAAGCTGCACGCCCACCGGTACGACATCGGTGTGCGCCGCGGCACGCTATAGTTCGCACCCGTTCCGGCCAGCGCCGGGTCCCTACAGTTCCCCCGCGCGAGTGCCAGCCTTGTCGAGTCCCAGCCACGTCGCCGACACCCCGGTCACCGGCCGCCACCAGCTGGTGGAATACCTGGCCGGCGGCGAACGCCCGCGCGCGGACTGGCGCATCGGCACCGAGCACGAGAAGTTCGGCTTCCGCCTGGACGACCTGCGGCCGCCGGCGTTCGACGGCGAGCGCGGGATCGAGGCGCTGCTGGCCGGGCTGGCCCGGTTCGGCTGGCAGCCGGTGCGCGAGAGCGTGGACGGGCAGCCGGAGCGGGTGATCGCGCTGGTGCGCGACGGCGCCTCGGTGACCCTGGAGCCGGCCGGGCAGCTGGAGCTGTCCGGGGCACCGCTGGAGACCATCCACCAGACCTGCGTCGAGCTGGGCACCCACCTGGACGAGGTGCGCCAGGTCGCCGACGAGCTGCAGCTGGGCTTCCTCGGCATGGGCTTCCAGCCGAAGTGGCGGCGCGAGGACATGCCGTGGATGCCCAAGGGCCGCTACCGGATCATGCGCGCCTACATGCCGAAGGTCGGCGGCCTCGGCCTGGACATGATGACCCGCACCTGCACCGTGCAGGTCAACCTGGACTTCGCCTCCGAGGCGGACATGGTGAAGAAGTTCCGGGTGTCGCTGGCGCTGCAGCCGGTGGCCACCGCGCTGTTCGCCGATTCGCCGTTCAGCGAGGGCCGGCCCAACGGCTTCCTCAGCTACCGCTCGCACATCTGGACCGACACCGACCCGGACCGCACCGGCATGCTCGACTTCGTGTTCGAGGACGGCTTCGGCTACGAGCGCTACGTCGACTACCTGCTCGACGTGCCGATGTACTTCAGCTACCGCGACGGCACCTACGTCGACGCCAGCGGGCAGAGCTTCCGCGACTTCATGCAAGGCCGCCTGCCGGCGCTGCCGGGCAAGCTGCCGACCCTGCGCGACTGGTCCGACCACATGACCACCGCCTTCCCCGAGGTGCGGCTGAAGAAGTACCTGGAGATGCGCGGCGCCGACAGCGGCCCGTGGGCGCGGCTGTGCGCGCTGCCGGCGTTCTGGGTCGGCCTGCTGTACGACGACGCGGCGCTGGACGCGGCCTGGGACCTGGTCAAGGACTTCACCGGCGAGGAGCGCCACGCCCTGCGCGACGGCGTGCCCAGGCACGCGCTGAAGCTGCCGTTCCGCGGCGCCACCGTGCGCGAGCTGGCGCTGGCGGCGCTGGAGATCTCCGCCGCCGGCCTGCGCCGGCGCGCCGCGCGCAATGCCGACGGCATCGACGAATCGCGCTTCCTCGACACCCTGATGGAAATCGCCGAGTCCGGGCTGACCCCGGCCGAGCGCAAGCTCGAACTGTTCCACGGCCCGTGGCAGGGCGACATCGACCGGGTGTTCGCCGAATTCGCCTACTGAAGGCGGGGCGGGCCGTGGAGGCCCGCGCCGCGCTTACCTGCCTGCATCCAGCGCGGGCAGGGCCAGGCCGGGCTCGTGCCGGGCCGGAAGCACGCCGGCATACGGCTGGCCGAAGCGGCCGCCGGCCACGTCGAAACGGTGCCCGATCCGCCGCTGCGGATCGGCCGGGTCCTGGTAGTCGACCGTGCACAGCTGCAGGCTGCCGTCCTGGTCGAAGTAGGAGGCGATCTCCGGGAACGCGGTATCGGCCGGGAGCAGGGCGGCGGCTTCGCGCAGGCACAGGTCCGCGCCATCGAAGCGGCCGGCCTGGCCGCGCGCCGGCGCCGGGGCCGGCAGCGGCGTGGCCGGCACGGGGGCGCGGCTGGGCAGCGTGTTGCTGCCGGCGGCGAAGGCCAGCGCCGCGGCCGCGCCGCACAGGAACGGGAGGACGGATGGTGGGCGGGGGGAATCGCTCACGGTTGCTCCATGCAGTGTGGCGGTCGGGGGAGCAACGACTATAGCGATCCGGCGAAGGTTGCTCAGGCAACCTGGCGGAACACTTTCTTGCGCATCGGCGAACGCCCGCGCGCGGGCGCGGCGGTCAAGGCGCCCACAGCTTGTGCAGGTCGCGGAAGCCCCATTCGCGGGGCGATTCGATCCCGGTGATGCGCTCGCTGCAGCCGGGCGCCGACAGGTCCACGTCGGCGAGCAGCAGGTGCGAGCGCAGCCGCGCCGAATAGAACACCCGCACCAGCGGCCGGGTGAGGTCGCCCGGCCGCTGTTCCAGCACCACCGCCAGGCGGTCGCTGGACAGCCGCACCAGGCTGCCGGCCGGATAGATGCCGAGGCTGGCGATGAAGGCCTTGAGCACGACCGGGTCGAAGTGGCCCTTCCACGAGGCCATCCGCCGCAGCGCCTCGGCCGGATCCCAGCCTTCCTTGTAGGGGCGGTTGGAGGTGATCGCGTCGTACACGTCGCACACCGCGCTCATCCGCGTCAGCAGCGGCAGCTGCGCGGCCGCCAGGCCGGCCGGGTAGCCGGTGCCGTCCATGCGCTCGTGGTGGTGCAGCACCATGTGCAGGATCCGGTCGTCGTGCTCGCCGCCCTCGCGCAGCAGGCGCGCGCCATGCTCCGGGTGGGTGCGCATGACCTCCATCTCATCCGGCTCCAGGCGCCCGGGCTTGTTGAGGATCTCCAGCGGCACGCAGGCCTTGCCCAGGTCGTGCAGCAGGCCGCCGACGGTGGCGGCCTGGCAGGCCTGTTCGTCCAGGCCCAGCTGGCGGGCAAGCGCGGACATCAGCGCGCCGACCGCCACCGAGTGCAGGTAGGTGTAGTCGTCGGCGGTCTTGAGCCGGGCGATGCCGATCAGCGCGCCGGGATGGCGGCCGACCGAGGCGGAGATCTCCTGCGCCAGCGGCAGCACCGAGGCGGCATCGACCATGCGCCCCATGCGCACTTCCTGGAACATCGCCTCCACCGCCTCGCGGCCCTCCTGGCAGATGCGGCGCGCCCGGGTCAGTTCGGCGTCGAGGTCGACCTTCGGCGCCACCCTCGCGCCGCGCGGGCCAGGATCTTCCTCCGCGCCGGCGGTCGTCCCGGCGGCGCCGGGAGGCGGCGTGGGTTCCGCGGCGGGTTCCGCGGCCGCTTCGGCCGGGTCTTCCTCCGGCAGGCTGCGCTCCGGGTCGATGTCCACCGTCTCGATCCCGCTGCCCTGCAGGCGCTCGATGTCGCGCGCGGTGGCGAGGAACGAGGTCCGCCAGAACGGATGCTTGAGCCAGGCGCCGTTGACCCGCTGCACGTACATGCCCGGGCGGAGCTGGTGGACGGGGATGGTGCGCTGCATCGTGGACCGGCGGCTCTGGGGGGACAGGGTGCCGGGGGCCATATCGGCCGGACGTGGCCTGGCTTGAGCACCGCGGCGGCTCGCCGGCCGGCGGCCTGGCTGATACTATCCCCCAGTATCAGAGGAGGCCGGCCATGCCCCACAGTCCCGAGGAAAAGCGGCGCGTGCTGGCCCGCGTGCGCCGCATCCGCGGCCAGGCCGAGGCGCTGGAGCGCGCGCTGGAGGCCGGCGCCGACTGCGCCCCGGTGCTGCAGCAGATCGCCGCCATCCGCGGCGCGGTCAACGGGCTGATGTCCGAGGTGATGGAGGCCCATATCCGCGAGACCTTCGGCCACGCCGCCGGCTCGGACGAGCAGCGCCAGGCGCGGGTCGCGGAGATGACCGCGCTGGTGCGTTCCTACCTCAAGTGATTCCCCCTCCGCCGGAGCGCCGGCGGATCCGTTCGTCGCCGTCCCAAAGGAGTTTCCCCATGAAGTCCCGTGCCGCCGTCGCCTTCGCCGCAGGCCAGCCGCTGCAGATCGTCGAGATCGACGTCGCCCCGCCCAAGGCCGGCGAAGTGCTGGTGAAGATCACCCATACCGCGCTGTGCCATACCGACGCCTTCACCCTCTCCGGCGAGGACCCGGAAGGCGTGTTCCCGGCGGTGCTGGGCCACGAGGGCGCCGGCATCGTGGTCGAGGTGGGCGAGGGCGTGACCTCGGTCAAGCCGGGCGACCACGTCATCCCGCTGTACACCGCCGAGTGCGGGCAGTGCCTGTTCTGCAAGAGCGGCAAGACCAACCTGTGCGTGGCGGTGCGCGCCACCCAGGGCAAGGGCGTGATGCCCGACGGCACCACCCGCTTCTCCTACAACGGCCAGCCGATCTACCACTACATGGGTTGCTCGACCTTCTCCGAGTACACCGTGGTCGCCGAGGTCTCGCTGGCCAAGGTCAACCCGCAGGCCAACCCGGAACACACCTGCCTGCTGGGCTGCGGCGTGACCACCGGCATCGGCGCCGTGCACAACACCGCCAGGGTGCAGGAAGGCGATTCGGTGGCCGTGTTCGGCCTCGGCGCGATCGGCCTGGCGGTGATCCAGGGCGCCCGGCAGGCCAAGGCCGGCCGCATCATCGCCATCGACACCAACCCGGCCAAGTTCGAACTGGCGCGGCAGATGGGCGCCACCGAGTGCGTCAACCCGAAGGACCACGACAAGCCCATCCAGCAGGTGATCGTGGAGATGACCGGCTGGGGCGTGGACCACAGCTTCGAGTGCATCGGCAACGTCGAGGTGATGCGCGCGGCGCTGGAATGCGCGCACCGCGGCTGGGGCCAGAGCGTGATCATCGGCGTGGCCGGCGCGGGCAAGGAGATCAGCACCCGTCCGTTCCAGCTGGTGACCGGCCGCAAGTGGATGGGCACCGCCTTCGGTGGCGTGAAGGGCCGCAGCCAGCTGCCGGGCATGGTCGAGGACGCGATGGCCGGCAAGATCGAGCTGGCGCCCTTCATCACCCACACCCTGCCGCTGGAGCGGATCAACGAGGCCTTCGACCTGATGCACGAGGGCAAGTCGATCCGCACCGTCATCCACTATTGAGCGATGCAGCCGGCGGGCGCCAATGCCATGGCCACCGGCGCGAGGATCGCGCTGGTGGCCGGTGCCAGCGGCCTGGTCGGGCGCGCGCTGCTCGCGCGCCTGTGCGCCGATCCGCAGGTGGCCGCGGTGCACGCCCTGGTCCGCCGCCCGCTGCAATTGCGGCACCCGAAGCTCCAGCTGCACGTGGTCGACTTCGCGCGCCTGCCGCCGTTGCCGGCAGCCGGCGAGGCCTACCTGGCACTGGGCACCACCATTGCCGTGGCCGGCACGCGCGAGGCGTTCCGGGCGGTGGACTTCGACGCCAGCCTGGCGGTGGCGCGCGCGGCGCTGGAGGCCGGCGTGCGCCGCATCGGGCTGGTCAGCGCGATGGGCGCCAATCCCCGGTCGCCGGTGTTCTACAACCGCACCAAGGGCGAACTGGAGCAGGCGCTGGCCGCGTTGCCGCTGGATGCACTGGTGGTCGCGCGGCCGGCGCTGCTGCTGGGCGACCGCGCCCGCCTGGGCCAGCCGCATCGCCGCGGCGAGCACCTGGCCGCGCGCCTGGACCGCTGGTTGCGTCCGCTGCTGCCGGGGCAGCTGCGTGCCATCACCGCCGAAGACGTCGCTGCCGCGCTGGCCGCCGAAGTGCCGCGCGCAAGCGGCCACACCATCCTCGGATCGGCGCGCATGCAGGGCGCATCCGCCGCGCCGCACCGGAACGCATAAGGAGAGGTAACCATGGAATGCATCGAACACCGCGCCTGCTTCGGAGGCTGGCAGGACGTCTACCGCCACGCGTCGTCCGTGCTCGGCTGCACGATGAGCTTCGCCATCTACCTGCCGCCGCAGGCGGCCGAACGCCGGGTGCCGGTGCTGTACTGGCTGTCCGGCCTGACCTGCACCGAGCAGAACTTCATCACCAAGGCCGGCGCGCAGCGCTACGCGGCCGAGCACGGGATCGCCATCGTCTGCCCGGACACCAGCCCGCGCGGCGAGGACGTGGCCGATGCCGAAGGCTACGACCTGGGCAAGGGCGCCGGCTTCTACCTCAACGCCACCCGCGAGCCCTGGGCGCGCCACTACCGCATGCACGACTACGTGGTGCACGAGCTGCCGGCGTTGGTCGAGGCGCAGTTCCCGGTGACCGGCGAACGCGCCATCAGTGGCCATTCGATGGGCGGCCACGGCGCCCTGGTCTGCGCGCTGCGCAATCCCGGGCGCTACCGCAGCGTCTCGGCGTTCTCGCCGATCGTCGCGCCCAGCCAGGTGCCGTGGGGCGAGAAGGCGTTCGGCGCCTATCTGGGCGCGGACCACGCGGCCTGGAAGCAGTGGGACGCCTGCGAGCTGCTGGGCGGCGCCGCGGAGAAGCTGCCGCTGCTGGTGGACCAGGGCGCGGACGACGAGTTCCTCGAGCTCCAGCTGCGCCCGCAGCTGCTGCAGGCCGCGGCCGCGGCGGCAGGGCATCCGCTGACCTTGCGCATGCATCCGGGCTACGACCACAGCTACTACTTCATCGCCAGCTTCATCGGCGAGCACCTGGCGCACCATGCCGCGGCCCTGCGCGGCCAGGCCGGGGTGCCGCGCGGCTGAGCGCGCCGGCGCCGCAGCATGACCCCCGCGGCGGCCGTGTGGCATGGTTGCGCCACATGGACGCCGACCAGGGGGGAGACGCATGCGGGGCAGGAGTCATTACGGGTATGCACTGGCGGTGGCGCTGCTGGCCACGGCCGCCGGCGCGGCCGCGGCCGAGGGCGGCGCCGCGCCGCAGCGCACGGTGGCCGGCGCGCAGGAATTCCTGCGCCAGGTGCTGCCGGGCAACCGCTATCTGTCGACGATGATGAGCGAGGTCCTGGCCAAGGCCCGCCGCGACGGCCTGCGCGCCGAGTTCGAGCCGCTGCCGCCGATCGTCGACGCCGACCCGGTGGCGCACTGCCGCTCCTACCTGATCGGCGAGATCGCCAACACCTGGCTGACCGTGCGCGACCCGGCCACCGGCGAGGCGACCGAGGCCGGCTTCGCGGCGATGGCCGGCGACGACCACGTCGGCAGCCCGGATGGCCTGCACTTCGGCTCGATCCGCGCCCTGCGCCAGGACGGCTCGCGCGTGTACCTGCGCTTTGCCGGCGAGCAGCACGACGCGGTGCTTCACCTGGAAGGCAGCGAGATGGCTTCGCGGGTGCACGCGGCGCTGGACTTCCTGCGCCGCGAGTGCGATCCGGCCGCGGCCACGGGCTTCTGAGCGTCACTCCCGCAGCGCGAAGTCGGTGCGCGCGAAGCGCCCGGCTTCGATGCTGTCGCCGGCGTGCTCCAGCTCCAGCGGCGTGGCGAACATCGGCCCGGCCCAAACGCAGGTGTGGAACTCGCCGTTCTCGCCGCACGGATCCACTCCCGCCGGCAGTTCCTCGAGCAGGGCCGCATCGAAGGCGCGGCCGCGGAAGCGCGCGTCCAGTTGCTGCGTATCCACGCAGCACACCCGCGCGCGCAGGCCGGCGTCGAGCATGCGCCGCGCCAGCAACGCGGTGTCGAAGCGGAACAGCGGGGTGAGCAGCTCCCAGTCCAGGCTTTCCAGCTGCTGCCGGCGCCAGGCGCGGATGTCCTCCAGGAACAGGTCGCCGAAGGCCATGGTGCGCAGCCCGGGCCAGCGCCGCGCGGCCGCGTCCAGCGCGCCGGCCATGGCCGCGCCGTAGGCCGCGTTCTCGCAGGCCGGCGGCAGTTCCACCTCCAGCAGCGGCAGGCCGGCGGCCGCGGCCTGCGCGCGCAGTACCTCCACCCGTACTCCCTGCATCGAAGCGCGGCCAGCGCTGACGGTCGACAGCAGGCCGACCACCTGGTGGGTGGCCGACTGCCGCAGCATGTGCAGGGTCCAGGCCGCGTCCTTGCCGCCGCTCCAGGCCAGCAGGACCGGGATGCGTGCCGCCATCGCCGTGGCAGGCTCAGCGCACGTCGCGCAGTTCCCAGCGCGAACCGGCCAGCAGGCGCAGGCGGTGGCGCAGGATCTCGCCGGGCAGGGAGGTGGTGGCGGTGAGGTAGACCGACATGTCCTCGCGCCGGCCTTCGACCGTGGCCTGCGGATCGGTCGCGCCCAGCGCCGGGTCCACCTCGTCCGGTTCCGGCTGCATCTGCCGCCAGCGCTCGAACAGCGCCGGCGAGCGCAGCGCATCCTGCAGCTGTTCGGCGAAGGCTTCGTAGCCGTTGGCGGTGAACGACAGCGACGGCTCGCTGCCGCGCGCGGCGGCCGGCTCGGGCAGGCGGATCACGTAACGGACGGGCATCGGCGGCTCCTGCGGGCGGGAGCGGACAATCTAGCAGCGCCGGCGCGAAGCGGCCGTGGCCGCCGGCTCAGCCGAAGCTGGCGTCGGTGGAGGCGTAGGCCACCGCCACCGCGCCCTTGCCCACGTTCACCATGCCGGTCAGGCTCATCATGCTCTCGAACACCTCCACGCCGTGGTCCAGGCAGGTGTCGAGCAGGCGGGCGTAGCCGGGCAGGCCGTGCAGCTCGGCCAGGTCGCCGCCGTAGCAGACGCTGACGGTCGGGGTGAGCAGGCCGCTGCGCACGCGCTGGCAGGCCATCTCGAACATCTTCTCGGTGGCCGCCTCGAAGCCCTTCACCCGGCCCACCGGCTCGGTGGTGCCGCGCCAGGCGCGGATCACCGGCTTGATGTCCAGCGCCGAGCCCAGCGCGGCGCTGAGCAGGCCGACGCTGCGGTCGCCCTTGGTGCGGGCGCGGTTGCGCAGGTAGTACAGGTCGCGCGGGATCATGAAGCCGCAGGTGTGCTGCGCCATTTCCTCCAGCCGCGCGCGCATCTGCGCCACGCCGGCGCCGGCGGCGCGCATGCGCACCGCCTCCACCGCGGTGATCGCCTGGCCGACGAACAGGTTGAGCGAGTCGATCACCCGCAGCGCGAACGGGGTGGTGATCCCGGCGGCCTGGCGCACCGGCTTGTACTCGTTGAGGATGGCGTAGCTGGCCTGCAGCGCGTTGTCGTGGATCTGGCTGCGCAGGCGCGAGATGGTCAGGCAGAAGACGTGGTCGTAGTCGATCACCAGGCGCTGCAGGAACAGGTCGCGGATCTGTTCCACGCTCAGCGGCGTGGTCTCCGCCTCGTGGCCGCGCTCGGCCACGTGCGCGTGCAGGAAGGCCAGGGTGGCCTTCTCGTCGCGCCGGTCCTCGAGCACGGCGTTGCCGATGCGGACCGTGATCGGCATGACCACGATCCCGTGTTCGCTGATGAACGAGGCCGGCAGATCGCAGGCCGAATCGACGACTATCCCTATGCGCATTGGGCCCTCCCAGGCGTCCTGCACGCGGAGCGGCGTGAACCCTATCGCAGAATCCGGCGGCTTGCGACTGCCGGAAGCGGGGTGGTCAGCGCTTGCGCAGGATCCCCACCGGCAGCTTCCCGATCTCCGCCAGGGGGCCCTCGCGCAGCAGTCCGGGGTCCTCGAGCACCGCCAGCATGAGCTCGTGGCTGTCGTTGCCCCAGAACAGGCCGCCGTCCACCTCCAGCGTGGGCACGCCGAACACGCCGGCCGCCAGGGCTGAATCGGTTAGCTCGCGCAGCTTCTGCTTCACCGCGGGCGCCCCGATCGCCGCGGCCACGTCCTCGATGCCGAGCCCGCGCCCGGCCTCCGCCAGCGCCGCCGGGCTGCCATCCAGGCCCTGGCGCCAGATCGCGTCGAAGATCGCGTCGATCGCCTCGGGGCGGATGTTTGCCGCAACGCACAAGCGCAATGCGGGCAACGGATTGAACGGATGCGCCAGCGGGAACACCAGCGGCACCCCCTCGCGCCGCGCCTGCCACAGCACCTGGCGGTAGATGAATTCGCGCTTGCGTGGGATTTCCGCCGGCCCCAGGTTGCCCAGCGCGGCCAGCACCGCGCCGAACACCACCGGCACCGGCTGCACCCGGCCCGCCTGCACCAGCGGCCGCATCTTCTGCCAGTGCAGGTAGGAGAACGGGGAGACGAAGTCGAAGTACCAGCGTGGCGTCATCGGGCGGCTCCTGCGGGACGTGCGCATGATGATGCCGGCAGCAGCGCCCGGCGCCACGCTGCGTTGCCGCGGTGCTGTCGCCGCGTGCATGGCCGATGGCGCATGCTCGGGGGGCGACGACCGAGGAGGATGCAATGGCAAGCGCGGGCGAAGTGGTGGAGTTCTGGCGCCAGGCCGGGCAGCAGGCGTGGTTCAACGGCGGCGAGGCGTTCGACCGCCAGTGCGAGGCGCGCTTCCTGCAGGCGCACCTGGCGGCGGCGCGCGGCGAGTGCGAGCACTGGCTGGGGACGGCGGAAGGGGCCCTGGCCCTGCTGATCCTGCTCGACCAGATCCCGCGCAACGTGTTCCGCGGCAGCGGCCACGCCTTCGCCACCGACGGCCTGGCGCGGCACTACGCGCTGCGCGCGCTGCAGGCCGGCCACGACCGGCAGGTCGAACCGGCGCTGCGCGCGTTCTTCTACCTGCCCCTGGAGCACTCCGAGGACCCGGCCGACCAGGACCATTCGGTGGAACTGTTCACCGCCCTCGGCGACAAGCTCTACCTGGACTACGCCATCGCCCACTGCGAGGTAATCGCGCGCTTCGGCCGCTTCCCGCACCGCAACCGCGCCCTGGGGCGCACCAGCACGCCGGAGGAGCAGGCCTGGCTCGACGCCGGCGGCGGGTTCTAGCGGCGGCGCAAACGGAAAAGGGCGGCCGCGGCCGCCGCCAGCTGGCTGGCGCCGCGCGCTCAGTAGCGCGGGATGCCGCCGTCGACTTCCTGTGCCCAGCGGTCGATGCCTCCTTCCACGTTGAACACCGCGGTGAAGCCCTTGGCGCGGAACTCCTCCGCGGCCTGCGCGCTGCGGCCGCCGTGGTGGCAGATGAAGGCCAGGCGGGTGTCCTTGGGCAGGGCTTCCAGCGCCGGGCGGCCGTCGCCGTCCAGGGTGCGGTGCGGCACCGGCAGCGAGGCGATCGCGCGTTCCTCGGGCGGACGCACGTCCACCAGCACCAGCTCGCCGGTGCCGACCTGGCGCTCGGCCTCGGCCGGGGTGATCGCCTGCACCGGCTTGGGCGCGTTGGGGTTGTCGATGGCCAGGCCCTGGCCGCGGAAGTCGTCCACCCAGTCGATGGTGATGCCGTTGGCGCGGCGCGCGCTGGACAGGTCGAACTGGATGCGCAGGCCCTGGGTTTCCACCGCGATGGCGCTGTCGTTGCGCGGCACGATCTGGAAGCGCGGCTGGAAGCGCACGTCGATCGACAGCGCCAGCGCCGCGCCCGGCTCGCTGGCCAGGGCGCCGCGCAGCTTCTCGGCGGCGGCCTCGGTCACGGTGACCTGCGGCGGGGTGCGGTCCGGCGCGGGCAGGCCCAGCATCTGCGACAGCTCGCCGCTGGAGGCCAGCTGCTCGATGATGTCGCTGCCGCCGACCAGCTCGCCGTCGATGTACAGCTGCGGGATGGTCGGCCAGTTGCCGTAGACCTTGATGCCCTCGCGGATCTCCTGGTCGGCCAGCACGTTGACGTGGGCGTACTCCACGCCCAGGTCCTCCAGGATGCCGCTGGCCTTGGCCGAGAAGCCGCACTGCGGCATGCCCGGCTGGCCCTTCATGAACAGCACGACGCGGTTGGCTTGCAGCAGCGACTCGATGCGCGAACGCAGGGCGGGATCCAGGGACATGCGGGGGCTCACCACGGATTTTTCAGGGGCCTGCATTCTACGCCGCGTGGCATGATGCGGCGATGAGCCGCCCGACAACACTGCATCGCACCCCGCACCGGCCGCATGCCTGGCTGGCCTGGCTGGCCGCCTCGCAGCTGGCGGTGGCGGGGCTGTGGTGGGTGGCCGGCTGGCGCTGGGGCCTGCCGGCCCTGCTGCTGTCGCACGCGGCCTTCATCGTGCCGGTGTTCCTGCCGCGGGCCACGCTGTACGCGCCGGCGCTGTCGCGCCTGCCGGGCGACGAACGCCAGGTCTGGCTGACCATCGACGACGGCCCCTCGGACGACACCCCGGCGATCCTCGACGCGCTGGACCGCCACGGCATGCAGGCCACCTTCTTCCTGGTCGGGCAGCGCGCCCAGGCGCGGCCGGAGCTGGTGCGCGAGATCCTGCGCCGCGGCCACGGCGTCGCCAACCACACCTGGAGCCATCCGCAGGCCTGGTTCTGGGCGCTCGGCCCGCGCGCCATGGCCGCGCAGGTGGAACGCGCCCAGGCCGTGCTCGGCGAACTGGCCGGGCAGCCGCCGCGCTGGTTCCGCGCGGTGGCCGGCCACACCAATCCGTTCCTGGCCGCGCCGCTGCGGCGGCTGGGGCTGGCGCGCGCGGCCTGGAGCGTGCGCGGCTACGACGCGGTGGACGGCGACGTGGTGCGGGTGCTGCAGCGGCTGCAGCGCGGGCTAGGCCCGGGCGCGATCGTGCTGCTGCACGAGGGCGCGCCGCACGGGCGCAGCGTGGAGATCGTCGAGGCGGCGCTGTGCCTGCTGCGCGAGCAGGGCTACGCCAGCGTCATCCCGGAGTGAGCGCCCGGCCGCCGCCGTCGGGGGCGGCGGCTGCCGGCGAGGGCTCAGTCGCGCGTGGCGACGACCAGCCAGTTGTTGAACGGGGTGTCGCCGGCCAGCGGCGAGAACTCGCTGCGCAGGCCGGCGGCGTCGAAACGCTTCCTCAGCATGTCCGCGTCCGGGTAGTGGATCGGCGCGGCGTTCATCCAGCCCACCAGGCGCGCGAACACGTCGGTGGTGCGGGTGATGCGGGCGCGGCGGCTGCCGTCGTCCAGGCCGGTGCGGATCACCAGCTTCGCGCCCGGCTCGAGCATGGCGACCATGGCGTCGACCACCTCGGCCTGGCGCTGCGGCTGCAGGAACTGCAGCACGTCCAGGATCGCCACGCTGCCGCGGTGCGGCGGCAGCGCCTGCGACAGGTCCAGCGCCTCGAAGCCGGCGTCGACCAGCCCGGCGCGGGCGGCGGCGCGGCGCGCCGAGGCGATCTTGCGGTGGTCGTTGTCCACGCCGAAGTAGCGCAGGGCGATGCCCTCGTGCTGCAGGGCGTGGGCCAGCAGGCCGATGCCGCAGCCCAGGTCCAGCAGCGGGCCGGCGGCGTCGCGCAGGGCCGCGCACACGCCCGGGTACAGCGGGTCGCTGCGCAGCTTCGCCCGGGCGTAGTAGTAGTGGTAGCGGTTGCCCAGCAGGGTGCCGGGCAGGAAGCTGCTGGCGATACGCGCAGCGGTGTCCCGCGACAGCGGTCGCGGCTGGGGTCGGGGCATCGCGTTCAAGGGGTACTCCTGCCTTGCAGGATGGCGCGGGCGGCCGGCAATGCCAGCCGTGCCCACAGGGTATACAGGGCGGCCGAGGGGTGCAGGCCGTCGTCGGCCAGCATGCCAGGCTCGGCGCCGCGTGCGCGGCTGACCGGGCCGATGTCGACCCAGTGCGCGCCCGCGCGCGCGGCTTCTTCCCGGCAGATGGCGTTGAAGGCGTCGATCTGGGTGGCGACCAGGGCGCGGTCGCGGCCCTGGGCGAAGGCGAACGGGGTCACGCCCCAGTCCGGGATCGCCAGCACCAGCACCCGCGCCGGATCGCCGCCGGCGAAGCCGGCCGCGCGCCGCAGCAGGGCGGCGAAGCGGGTGCGGAAGCCATCCGGCTCCAGCCCGCGGTACTGGTCGTTCACGCCTGCCAGCAGGCTGACCAGGGCGTGGTCGGCCGGGATCGGCGCCTGCGCGTGGGCGGCATCGATGCCGGCGTCCAGCTCATCCGTGGTCCAGCCGGTGGTGGCGATGATCCGCGGCTGGCCCACGTCCAGCCCTTCGGCGCGCAGCAGCGCGGCCAGCTGCACCGGCCAGCGCCCGTCCGCCGCGATGCCTTCCCCGATCGTGTAGGAATCGCCCAGGGCGAGGAAGCCTTGCGCCACGCTTACGCCGCCGCGTTCCGCGCCTTCAGCGGCACGACCTTGGTGTTGAGCTCGGCGCGCCGCGACAGCGCCCGGTCGATGCGCGCGAACACCTCGCGCATCAGCCCGGCTTCCGGCAGCAGGGTCACGCGGAAGTGGTCGCGGTAGGGGACGTTGAAGCTGCTGCCCGGCACGATCAGCACGTCCTCGGTCTCCAGCAGCTCCAGTGCGAACTGGTGGTCGTCGAAGCCGCGCGCGGCCGCGCCCACCACCGAGGGGAAGGCGTACAGCGCGCCCTTGGGCTCGATCAGGCGCAGGTGCTCGCTGGCGGCGCAGGCCTCGACCACCGCGCGGCGGGTCTCGTACAGGCGTCCGCCCGGGGCGCACAGCGCGCTGATGGTGTCCGGACCGTTGACCGCCGCCTCGATCGCGTACTGGCCGCCGACGTTGGCGCACAGGCGCAGGCCGGACAGCAGGTCCAGCGCATTGCGGTACTCGGCGGTGCGGGCGTGCGAACCGGTGAGGACCGCCCAGCCCACGCGCCAGCCGCAGGCGCGGTGCACCTTGCTCAGGCCGGAGAAGGTGATGCACGGGTGGTCGCCGGCGATCGGCGCGGTCGGCACGAACTCGGCGCCGTCGTACAGCACCTGGTCGTAGATCTCGTCCACCAGCAGCAGCAGGTTGTGGCGGCGGGCGATGTCCACCAGCCGCTCCAGCAGCGCGCGCGGGTACACCGCGCCGGTGGGGTTGTTCGGGTTGATCAGCACGATCGCCCGGGTGCGCGCGGAGACCAGCGCTTCCACCTCCACCGGGTCGGGCATGAAGCCGTTCTCCGGCGTGCAGCGGTAGTACACCGGGCGGCCGTCGTTGAGGATGGTGGCGGCCGACCACAGCGGGTAGTCCGGCGAGGGCACCAGCACCTCGTCGCCCGGGTTGAGCAGGGCGCGCAGGGTCATGTCGATCAGTTCGGACACGCCGTTGCCGACGAACACCCGCTCGGTATCCACGTGCGGCGCGCCGCGCTTGCGGTAGGCCGCGGCCAGCGCCTCGCGCGCGGCCGGCAGGCCCAGCTGGTGGGTGTACGGGTCGGTGTTGTCGATGTCGCGGATGATCGCCTGCTGCAGGTGCTCCGGCGCGCGGAAGCCGAACGCGCCCGGGTTGCCGATGTTGAGCTTGATCAGCTTGCGTCCTGCTGCCTCGAGCGCATGCGCTCGCCGGTTGAGCTCGCCGCGGATCTCGTAGCGGACTTCCGACAGTCGCTCGCGCACCGCGAGCGTTTTTTCGGTGAACGGCATGGCAGGGCCCAGCGGGCGTGGCAAGGTCTGGCATGGTATCGAAAAAAACGCCCCCCGGTGGGACCGCAAGCCCAGTCCTGGCGGCCGTTTCGGTCGAAACGGAAGCTGGCAGCGCCAGCAACCCGGCGCGCCGCCACTGCCGCCAACCGGCCGGGCACTACAATGCCTGCCGATGAACCTCCCCGGACCCGACTACACCGCCCTGCAACGGATTGGCTGGCCCTGGGCCGGCCCGCCCGAGGACCCGGCCTGGCAGGCCCTGTTCCAGGCGCATCCGCAGGCCCGCCCGGCCCGGGTCAGCGAGCAGCACCGCACCGGCTACGTGCTGGCCGACGCGCCGGACGCCGGCTTCCGCGCCGAGTCACCGCCGGAATGGATGCGCCGCCCGGTGTTCCGCCCCGATGGCGTGCCGGCGCACGAGCGCGCCGCGGTCGGCGACTGGGTGCTGCACGACGGCCGCCGCATCCTCGCCCTGCTGCCGCGGCGCACCGCGATCAAGCGCGCCGCCGCCGGCGAGCACTACCAGCAGCAGGTGATCGCGGCCAACGTCGACACCGCCTTCGTGGTCTGCGGCCTGGACGCGGACTTCAACCCGCGCCGGATCGAGCGCTACCTGCTGCTGGTCGGCGGCGGCGGAGTGCAACCGGTGGTGGTGCTGACCAAGGCCGACCTGGAAGGGGCCGATCCGGAAGCCGCGCTGGAAGCGCTGGCCGGCGTGCGCGCCCAGGGCGTGCCGGTGCTGGCGCTCAACGCCCGCGACGGCGGCGCCGCGGCACAGCTGGCCCCGTGGCTGGCGCCAGGCCTGACCGTGGTCCTGGTCGGTTCCTCCGGCGCCGGCAAGTCGACCCTCACCAACACCCTGCTGGGCGAGGAGCGGATGAAGACCGGCCAGGTGCGCGCCCACGACTCGCGCGGCCGCCACACCACCACCTACCGTGCGCTGATCGCGCTGCCCTCCGGCGCCTGCCTGGTCGACACCCCCGGCATGCGCGAGCTCAAGCCCACCGGCGAGGAGGAGCTGGCCGACGGCGGGTTCGGCGACATCGAGGAGCTGGCCACCCAGTGCCGCTTCAACGACTGCAGCCACCGCAACGAGCCCGGCTGCGCGGTGCTGGCCGCGATCGAGGCCGGCACCCTGGACCCGAAGCGCCTGGCCAACTACCTCAAGCTGCGCGAGGAGGTGGCCGGTGCCGCCGCGCGCCTGGCCCAGCGCCTGGCGCAGAAGAACGAGGCCCGCGGCCCTGCCGGGCGCAGGCGTCCGGCCCCGCGCCCGCGGCGCTAGCCGGGTTTGCGGTACGGTGCGGGCGGGGCACCCGGGCCCCATGCGCCGCCGAGCCGCCGATGACCGACGCCATCGCCCGCCATGCCGCACTGGACCGGCGCCTGGTCCGGGCTGCGCGCGGCATCCGCCTGCTCGGCCTGGCCAGCTGGCCGGCCGCGGTGCAGCACGCCTTCCTGGCCGCCTGGCGCCAGGGTCGGGCGGTGCTGCCCCGGGTCGAGTACCCGAAGCTGGACTTCGCCGCCGCCCGCACCGAACTGCGCGCGGTGGCCGCCGCCGCCGACCCCGGCCACCCGCTGGGCATCTACCTGCGCGAGTCGGCCGGCAGCTGGGAGCGCGCGGCGCGGCTGCTGGAGGCGCTGGGCACGGCCCGGGCCGGGGCCGAGGCGGTGGCCCTGTTCGGGCGTCCGGACGATCCGCTGCCCGGCGACGGCCCCACCACCCGCGAAGCGGCCCACCACTTCATCCAGATCGCCAGCGAGCTGGACCACGAACTGTTCTCTCCGGCCGAACAGGTGCCGGTCTCGGCGACCGCCTTGGCCCTGCAGCTGCAGGGCGACCTCGACGAGTTCTTCGGCGGCCGGGTGGTCCAGGTCGAGCTGGACCCGGAGCTGATCGCCAAGGCCGCCGCCGGAGCGACCCGTATCCGCCTGCGCGCCGGCGCCGCCTTCAGCGACTACGACCGCCGCCAGCTGTTCCACCACGAGGCCCTGGTGCACTCGCTGACCGCGCTCAACGGCCGCAACCAGGAGGTGCTGCCGAGCCTGGCCCTGGCCTCGCCGCGGGTCACCGCCACCCAGGAGGGCCTGGCCACCCTGGCCGAGCTGATCACCGGCAGCATCGACATCGGCCGGATGAAGCGCATCAGCCTGCGCACCGAGGCGGTGGCCATGGCCCTGGACGGCGCGGACTTCCTGCAGGTATTCGGCTACTTCCTCGGCGCCGGGCAGGGCGAGGAGGAGAGCTTCGCCTCGGCCCAGCGCGTGTTCCGCGGCGTGCCGCTCTCCGGGGGCTGCGCCTTCACCAAGGACACGGTGTACCTGCGCGGCCTGGTCGGCGTGCACACCTTCTTCCGCCTGGCCCTGCAACGCGACCGCCTGCGCCTGTGCCGCTGGCTGCTGGCCGGCAAGATGACCCTGGACGACGTGGTCCGCTTCGAGCCGCTGTTCGCCGACGGCACCCTGGAGCCGCCGCAGTGGCTGCCGCCATGGATCGAACGCGCCGGCGGCCTGGCCGGGCTGCTGGCGTTCTCGCTGTTCGCCAACCGCATCCGCATCGACCACATCGGCGAAGGCCTGCGCTGAGGGCGCTGGCCAACGCTGTCATGCCGCAAGCGCCGCGCCGATACGCCGATTGCTGCACTGCATCGAAGCACGTGCGTCGCGCCGGCGCCGCTGCGGCCGCGATTGCAAGGGGGGGTCGCTGCGTCGCCGGAGGGCTTAGAATCGAGCCCCCTTGCGCCGCGCCGAAGCCGATCGATGTCCGAACAGGAAGATTTCAAACAGGCCGCCCTCGACTACCACCGCTTCCCGCGCCCCGGCAAGATCAAGGTCTCGCCGACCAAGGCCATGCTCACCCAGCGCGACCTCGCCCTGGCCTATTCGCCGGGCGTGGCCCATGCCTGCGAGGCGATCGTCGAGGACCCGCGGCAGGCCAGCGAGCTGACCGCGCGCGGCAACCTGGTGGCGGTGGTCTCCAACGGCACCGCGGTGCTGGGCCTGGGCAACATCGGCCCGCTGGCCGGCAAGCCGGTGATGGAAGGCAAGGGCGTGCTGTTCAAGAAGTTCGCCGGCATCGACGTGTTCGACATCGAGATCGACGAGACCGACCCGGACAAGCTGGTCGACATCATCGCCTCGCTGGAGCCGACCTTCGGCGGCATCAACCTGGAGGACATCAAGGCGCCGGAGTGCTTCATCGTCGAGCGCAAGCTGCGCGAGCGGATGAACATCCCGGTGTTCCACGACGACCAGCACGGCACCGCGATCATCGTCGGCGCCGCGGTGGTCAACGCCCTGCACGTGGTCGGCAAGAAGATCGAGGACGTGAAGCTGGCCACCACCGGCATGGGCGCGGCCGGCATCTCCTGCGTGGACATGCTGGTCTCGCTGGGCCTGCGCCCGGAGAACATCCTGGCCTTCGACCGCGGCGGCGTGATCCACACCGGCCGCGCCGACCTGGACCCGGACAAGCGCCGCTACGCGCGCGACACCGACGCCCGCACCCTGGAGGAGATCGTCGCCGGCGCCGACATCTTCCTGGGCCTGTCGGCCGGCGGCATCCTCAAGCCGGAGATGGTCGCCACCATGGCCGAGCGCCCGATCATCCTGGCGCTGGCCAACCCGTATCCGGAGATCCTGCCGGAGGAAGCGCGCCGCGTGCGCCCGGACGCGATCATCGCCACCGGCCGTTCGGACTACCCGAACCAGGTCAACAACGCGCTGTGCTTCCCCTACCTGTTCCGCGGCGCGCTGGACGTCGGCGCCACCGGCATCAACGAGGCGATGAAGGTCGCCTGCGTGCACGCCATCGCCGCGCTGGCGCGCAAGGAAGCCTCCGACCTGGGCAGCGCCTACGGCGACGAGATCCCCAGCTTCGGCCCCGACTACCTGATCCCGCGCCCGTTCGACCCGCGCCTGCTGGTCGAGCTGTCCTCGGCGGTGGCGCAGGCGGCGATGGATTCCGGCATCGCCCAGCGCCCGATCGAGGACATGGCCGCCTACCGCGAGAAGCTCGGCCAGTTCGTCTACCGCTCCAGCCTGATGATGAAGCCGGTCTACGACCGCGCCCGCTCCGACCTCAAGCGCGTGGCCTACGCCGAGGGCGAGGAGGAAGTGGTGCTGCGCGCGGTGCAGACCGTGGTCGACGAGGGCCTGGCGTTCCCGATCCTGATCGGCCGCCCGGAGGTGATCGAGACCCGGATCAAGCGCCTGGGCCTGCGCATCCGCCCCGGCGTGGACGTGGAGATCACCAACCAGGACGACGACCCGCGCTTCAACGAGTACTGGCAGCACTACCACGCCCTGACCGAGCGCCGCGGCGTGACCGTGGCCGCGGCCAAGAGCCTGATGCGCTCGCGCCCGACCCTGATCGGCGCGGTGATGGTGGCGCGCGGCGAAGCCGACGCCCTGCTCACCGGCATCGTCGGCCGCTTCCACAAGAAGCTGGGCTACGTGCGCAGCGTGATCCCGCTGGAGCCGCGGGTGCAGTCCACCTCGGCCATGACCGGCGTGATCAACCAGCAGGGCGTGTTCTTCTTCGTGGACACCCACGTGCAGGAGGACCCGACCGCCGAGCAGATCGCCGAGGCCACGCTGCAGGCCGCGTTCCGCATGCGCCTGTTCGGCATCGAGCCGAACGTGGCCCTGCTGTCGCACTCCAACTTCGGCAGCCACGAATCGAAGGACGCGCTGAAGATGCGCCAGGTGCGCGAACTGCTGCGCAAGCGCAGCCCGCGCCTGAACATGGACGGCGAGATGCAGGCCGATACCGCCTGGGACGAGCTGCTGCGCGGCAAGATCATGCCCAACAGCACCCTCAAGGGCCGCGCCAACCTGTTCGTGATGCCCAACCTGGAGGCGGCGAACATCGCCTACAACCTGGTGCGGGTGTTCACCGACGGCGTCGCCATCGGCCCGATCCTGATGGGCATCAGCAAGCCGGTGCACATCCTCACCACCAGCGCCACCCCGCGCCGCATCCTCAACATGACCGCCATCGCCGCGGTCGACGCGCAGATCCGCCAGCAGCTGGAGCGGGGTGGGGGGGATTGAGCCCCGCTGGCGTGCATGGCGACGGGTGCCGCGCATTCGGGCAGGTCGTCGCCGTCCACACGCCAGCCTGCCGACGCGACGGATCGGGTCGGAGTTTTCTGACCCGAGATTCAGGGCGTGGGCTCTGGCGGCGCCTTGCCGGATATGAAAAATAGCGATGGCCGGCAGGGGCCGGCCGTGCGGGCCAGGGGTGGTCCGCACGCAGAATCCAAGGAGTGGATGATGCGTATCTTGAAAGTCGACGAAGTCCCGTATGTTTGCGGGGGCATGAAGATGGCGGGCGAGGTCTGCAAGGGCGACCTCTGTGCCAAGGTCAGCGTCGAAGGTGATCCTGGCAATCTGGGGAGGACCCTGACCAACATTTACGATGGTCTGGTGGATTTCACCGCCCACGTGATGTTTACCGTGGCGGATGCGTACCGGTCCCTCCGGGATACCTTCCGCGGTGAGTAATGACCAGGGGCGCGGATTGCCGCGCCCCTGCCTCTGAGAGCAGTGCATGAACTATCTGCCGCTCATCCTGATTCTGGACTATCTCGCAAGCTTGCTTCTTGGCCTGTTGTGCCGCGACTTGTTGGCTGGCCCAGTGAATCCTGCCAGGTTCCTCGAGCTGCCTAACCTGCTTCCCGTGATCCTGGTGATGCCGTTCCTTGAAACGGCCCTCATTCATTCGCTTCTTGTCGAGGCGAGCTTGAAGCTGGGCAGGGGGAAGCCCGTGGCCCTCTATGTAGGCGGTGCCTTGGCCGGGCTTGTCTTCTTCGTCCTGCACCTTGTGATGAATGGCCCTTTCAATGGCCTGGTGTACGGACTGCCCGGAGGTATATCCCTTTCGGTCATGTATTGCCTGGCACGCAAGGACGGGGCAAAGGTCGCCTTCTTCCATACCTGGATGCTGCATCTTGCATCCAATGCCCTGCTTGTCCTGTCGGTGGCGTACTACGGGATGACATTGGGGGGCGCGTGAAACATGCGTGCTCGCGTGATGGACGTACACATTCGGTTGCCGCTATGAAGACCAGGAACAGTCTGCCGCTGATGCTGTTCGCCTTCCTTGCCTTCGCTTGGACATGGCATAACCGCGCAAGCCTGATGACGATTGCCCACGCGGCGTACGACACCCACGTCAAGCTTTCGCAGGAGTGCAGCTAGACCGTCGTGGCTGCAGCGAGGTGGGCAGGTTCGGTGTTCTGCCGGCCCGGATAACGCAGCGCAGACAGCGAAGCAACGGAACGGGACGGCGCTGAGGCCGAGGGATCAGCCGTCCGCGCCGGCTTCCGGCGCGTGCGCCGCCACCTTGGACACCAGTCGGCGCTGCATGACGTCGAAGTACGCGTCGGCCTCCTCGTAGGAGGCAAACACCTCCTCGACCGGTACCGCCTCGACCACGTCGAGGACTTTCCGCACCTGGGGTTGCAGGTTGACCAGCAGAACGGCGCGATGGCGGGCGGCGAGGGCGCGGCGCACCCGCTCGAGCGAACGGATGCCGGCGCTGTTGATGTAGTTGAGGCCTTCCAGGTCCAGCACCACCGACGACACCCGGTCGTCGGCCAGCAGCGGATCCAGCGCCTGGTCCAGCTCCGGATAGCTGCCCGCGTCCAGGCGGCCGCTGACGGCAATGCGCTGGACGCCGTTGTGCGGCGGGGTGGGGTCGATCCTGAGCTGGCTCATTGCGTCGGTCTCCAGTCCCGCAGGGATACGGCGGCCTGCGGAGGCGCCCCGGGGGGCAGGCTGCCAGTACTGGATCGTATGGGGGCAGATGCAAAGGCCACGTGGTGATCGGAGGCCATGCCTGAACGGTTCTTCAGGCACCCGGCGGCGGTGGGACCATGCCGCAGTCCCTCCAGCGACCAGGTCGCCGGCATTGCAGGCCAACCTGCCCGGGTGGGCTCCCACAGCGGCATGGTCGCGGTCGACGCTTTCGTCCCGGCTCCTACCCGCCGGGCGCGGGAGCAACCCGGCAAGCATGTGTCCGGCGGCACCCGCATCGGCGCTGGATCAGGCGTGCCTCCGCATCGCCCGCCCGGCACGGCCAACGCCCATCGATCTGACCTGGATCAGGGCCATCAGTCGCGACCCCGTATAGATATGTAGTGCCCCGACCCCACACACGGTCGTTTGCTGGCGTTTTTTGCGACGCAACAAAACCTGCTCCGGCTGCGATCCGGTGGGCGTGCAGTGCGTCGCCCGGCAACAGCCCTGTCAGTCGCGGCCGCCACTGGTTGCAACGGAGACTATCCGCCAGACGTGCCGCCAGGCGGGCCTTGGTGCGGTCGGCGGCCCGTCTCCCCCTCGCAATTCACACCGGTGAAAAAGCCTGTCCCACCGCACATACGCACCCGTAGCGAAGCGGCCGGTGCCACCCGTGCGGTAAACTCCGGGGTCCACAAGAACGTCACGCCGCGGCCCCCCACGCGCGGCAATGGGAGTGATATGAACTGGCTGAACGATGTGCTGCACAACGATCCGGATCCGGTAGAGACCCGCGAGTGGATCGAATCGCTCAAGGCGGTGATCGACCGTGACGGCCCGGAGCGTGCGCATGCACTGCTGGAGGACATGGTCGAGCTGACCCGCCGCTCCGGCGCGTTCCTTCCGTTCTCGCCCACCACCGAGTACGTCAACACCATCCCGCCGCACCAGGAGGCCAAGAGCCCGGGCAACGCGGAGCTGGAGTGGCGCATCCGCTCGATCATCCGCTGGAACGCCATGGCGATGGTCGTGCGCGCCAACCGCAAGCCGGGCGACCTGGGCGGCCACATCGCCTCCTTCGCCTCGGCGGCGACCCTGTACGACGTGGGCTTCAACCACTTCTGGCGTGCCCCGTCCGACCACCACCCGGGCGACCTGCTCTACATCCAGGGCCACAGCGCCCCGGGCATCTACGCCCGCTCGTTCCTGGAAGGCCGCATCAGCGAGAGCCAGCTGGACAACTTCCGCATGGAAGTCGACGGCCGCGGCATCTCCTCCTACCCGCACCCCTGGCTGATGCCGGACTACTGGCAGACCCCGACCGTGTCCATGGGCCTGGGCCCGCTGGCGGCGATCTACCAGGCCCAGTTCATGAAGTACCTGGAGCATCGCGGCCTGATCGAGCCGTCCGACCGCAAGGTCTGGTGCTTCCTGGGCGACGGCGAGACCGACGAGCCGGAGAGCCTGGGCGCCATCGCCCTGGCTGGCCGCGAGGGCCTGGACAACCTGATCTTCGTGGTCAACTGCAACCTGCAGCGCCTGGACGGCCCGGTGCGCGGCAACGGCAAGATCATCCAGGAGCTGGAAGGCGTGTTCCGCGGCGGCGGCTGGAACGTCATCAAGGTCCTGTGGGGCAGCTACTGGGATCCGCTGCTGGCCAAGGACACCGACGGCGTCCTGCGCAAGCTGATGATGGAAACCGTCGACGGCGAGTACCAGAACTGCAAGGCCTTCGGCGGCGCGTATACCCGCGAGCACTTCTTCGGCAAGTACCCGGAGACCCGCGCCATGGTCGCCAACATGTCCGACGAGGACATCTGGCGCCTGAACCGCGGCGGCCATGACCCGCACAAGGTCTACGCCGCCTACCACGCCGCGGTGAACACCAAGGGCATGCCGACCGTGATCCTGGCCAAGACGGTCAAGGGCTACGGCATGGGCAGCGCCGGCGAGTCGCTGAACCCGACCCACCAGACCAAGAAGCTGGACGACGACGCCGTGCGCGCGTTCCGCGACCGCTTCAACATCCCGATCAGCGACAAGCAGCTGGCCGAGGCGGAGCAGGTTCCGTTCTACCACCCCGGCGAGGACTCGCCGGAAGTGCAGTACCTCAAGGAGCGCCGCGCCGCGCTGGGCGGCTACCTGCCGCAGCGCCGCCGCAAGGCCAGCAAGTCCTTCGCCGTGCCCGGCCTGGACAAGTTCGAGCGCCTGCTCAAGTCCAGCGGCGACCGCGCCTACTCCACCACCATGGCCTTCGTGCAGACGCTCAACATCGCCCTGCGCGACAAGGAGATCGGTCCGCGCCTGGTGCCGATCGTGGCCGACGAGGCCCGCACCTTCGGCATGGAAGGCCTGTTCCGCCAGATCGGCATCTACGCCCCGTTCGGCCAGAAGTACAAGCCGGTCGACGCCGACCAGCTGATGTACTACCGCGAGGACCAGTCCGGCCAAGTGCTGCAGCAGGGCATCAGCGAGCCGGGCGCGATCGCGTCGTGGATGGCCGCCGGCACCAGCTACTCGGTGTCCGACGTGCCGATGCTGCCGTTCTACATCTACTACTCGATGTTCGGCTTCCAGCGCGTGGGCGACATCGCCTGGCAGGCGGCCGACATGCGTACCCGCGGCTTCCTGCTCGGCGGCACTTCCGGCCGCACCACCCTCAACGGCGAGGGCCTGCAGCACGAGGACGGCCACAGCCACCTGCTGGCCGGCGCCATCCCGAACTGCCGCAGCTACGATCCGACCTTCGGCTACGAGGTCACGGTCATCATGCAGCACGGCATGAAGGCCATGCTCGAGGACCAGATCGACGAGTACTACTACGTCACCCTGATGAACGAGAACTACACCCATCCGGAAATGCCGGAGGGTGCGGCCGAGGGCATCATCAAGGGTATGTACCTGCTGAAGGACGCCGGCAAGCCCAAGAAGGGCGAGCTGCGCGTGCAGCTGATGGGCTCGGGCACGATCCTGCGCGAGGCCATCGCCGCCGCCGAGCTGCTGGACAAGGACTTCGGCGTCACCGCCGACATCTGGTCCTGCCCCAGCTTCAACGAGCTGCGCAAGGAGGGCTTCGCCACCGAGCGCTGGAACCGCCTGCATCCGGAGGAGACCCCGCGCAAGCCGTACGTCACCCAGCTGCTGGAGGGCCGCCAGGGCCCGGCCATCGCCGCCACCGACTACGTGCGCGTGTTCGCCGACCAGATCCGCGGTTTCGTGCCGATGAGCTACACCGTGCTGGGTACCGACGGCTTCGGCCGCTCCGACACCCGCGCCAACCTGCGCCGCTTCTTCGAGGTGGACCGCTACTACATCGCCCACGCGGCGATCGCGGCCCTGGCGAAGGAGGGCAAGATGACCGGCAAGGATGTGGCCAGGGCGATCAAGCTGTACAAGATCGATCCGGAGAAGGCCAACCCTGTGGGGGTTTGAGGAGGGGCACCACAGGGTGTTAGGGGGGGGGCGGCCGGACGGCCGCCCTTCTTTTTTCGGGGCTTCTTCTTAAGGTTTGAGGTGCTAGGCTAATACCCATTGGGGGCATCAGAACTGAGATGGTCGAGCGAATTTCCAACGTGAACTGGCAGCGAATTCAGTGGTGTTGCGGCGAGCGCCGTATCACTACGGAAGAGCTCGCTGCTGCCGTTGGTGTGAGCCATTCGGTCCTGGGGCGTGTTGAGCAGGGTGAGGATGCGCTCACTTTCAATCAACTGCAGAGGCTGGCTAGTTATCTTGGGCGAGGCGTTCTTTTCTTTTTAGAGTCTGGACCGGTCGATCCTGAGCAAGTTTTTACGAGCGGCTTTCGAGCCTTAGCCAACCAGAAGGTGGATATTGATGCCTCTGTAAAGCGCATAATTGAACTCGCAGAGTGGCAGCGGGAGGCGTATTTATCGCTGAGAGCTGACATTGAAGACGATGGCGTTGAAGAATTTAATCCTCCTGAGGTCGATGGGTTATCGATCGAAGATGCAGCATCAGTTGTTAGGGGTTGGCTTGACTTAGACGGAATCCATTCGTTCGACGGGTATCGCCGCGCCATCGAGCGTAAAGGAATGTTGGTATTTCGGACTAATGGGTATCAAGGAAAATGGCAGATTCCAAAGTCGAGCTCGGTGCTTGGGTTTGCTATCTACCACGACAGCTTCCCTGTAATAGTTATTCGAAAAACTAAATACGAAAGCAGGCAAACGTTTACCCTCTTCCATGAGTTGGCTCATATCATTCTTCATCGAGATAGTGTGATCGATGAGGAGGCGGACCTTGAGCTGATTTCCGGGCGTGAGCGCGATGCTAACCGCTTTGCTGCCCTCGTCCTCATCCCCGATGGTTACCTGAAGAATACGGGGCTGGTTTCAGTACCGGTAGATGTATCGGGCATTGACGATTGGTTGAAGCACCATCGGGCCCGTCTCGGCGTGAGTTCGGAGGTCATTCTGCTGAGGCTCTTGGATGCCGGTTATATAGATCGTTCGATCTATGCGGCCTATAAAGAGTGGCAGCTTAAACAGCCGATACCGGAGGATGATGGCGGGGCCCGCCTTTATAGGTACAGGGAACCAAAGCACATACTTGGCGATGGCTATGTGCGGATGGTTCTTTCGGCGCTGGAGCGTCAGCGAATCACTCTTACAAAGGCCAGTAAGTTTCTCGATGGCTTAAAGGTGGGTGATTTACACAAGCTTGAGGGGCATTATGCTGGTCATTGATGCCTCTGCTATTGTGCATGCTTGGGATAACTACCCGATTGGAATATTTCCTCCGCTTTGGGGTTGGCTTGAGGAGGGGTTTAAAAATGGCGATTTGTGCATCCCGCAGCCAGCAATGACCGAAGTTGAGCATGTGGCTCCGGATTGCGCGGCATGGCTCCGTCAAGTAGGGCTCAAGGTCCTCCCTATTACTAACGACGTACTCAGGTATGCGCAATTAATTAAAGATGGTTTGGGTATATCAAATGATCAATATCATCCTGACGGTGTTGATGAGAATGACATCTTAATAATTGCTGTAGGGAGGGTATTTGGCGCTCAGTTAGTGTCAAATGAGAGTAGGCAGCCAACTCTTCCGAGTAACAAGAAGAAGTACAAGATTCCCGCGGTTTGCGTACATATTCTGCCTCCGCCCTGCATAAGCTTTTTGGACTTGGTGAAGGGCTCCGGTCGGACGTTCGGCTGATCGCGCGCACATATGGGCGCGCTGCTGGCTAGGAAATTCGACAATAACGGGGTCAGGTTCACTTTCCCCGTTGGGTTGGGTGCGGCACAACGATGGCCTGCCTCCGGTAGAGTTCGAAAAGCGGCAATCAATTTGAGGCTTCGGGGTGTCTACAGAAGCCGGGGCGATTCAGGGAGGTTGAAGCGCGGCAGCCGGCCATGCCGGAAGAGTGCGCATGGCCTCGCACTACGTCTGTCTGGGCCTTCCGGCGCATCTGGCAGGATCCTGTGCCACGTCCAGTAAGAGGTGAACCTGACCCCGTTCCGCGACCCCGTTCCGACCTCGGAAGTGAACCTGACCCCGTTCCGTCAGGCGGCAATGCCGGAAGGATGCGCATGGACTCGCACTGAGTCTGCCCGGCCTGCCGGCGCCTCTGTCAGGATCCTGTGCCACATGCGGCAGGAAGTGAACCTGGTCCCGTTCCGTCAAGAAAAGTGAATCGTCGCCGCTAACGTTGCCGGCCTCTTGCGCCGGCCGGCTTTGGGGAACCGGAGTGGCCGCCGGAGTACGGCTACTGCGAACCCAATGGAGATTCAGGTGAAGATCAATGCGTTGATGGCAGCGATGCTGCTGGCGGGCGGCCTGCTGGCCGGTTGTGGCGACAAGAGCGGTGGGGATACCACCTCGGCCGATGGCAACGGCGCAAGCGCGTCGGCCGGGCCTGAGGGCGGCAAGAGCGCGATGGTGGTGGCAGCCAAGGACGCCAATGGCCGCGACATCACCGTGATGCCGTTCCGCAGCGCCGAAGGCCGTACCTACGTGCCGTACATGAAGCTGGGCCAGCAGTTCTACGAGAACAGCCCCGAGCACCTGGCCTATGTGGACCTGTACTGGAGCAAGGCCGATCCGATCGACGAGGAGCTGCTGGCCTACACCATCTCCAAGGAGTTCGCCCAGGAGCAGGACCCGTTCAAGCGCAAGGACATGCTCGCCGCGCTGAAGCCGAAGATGGACGAGTACCTGGCCCGCGTGCGCCAGATCGGTGATATCGCCATCGATATCAACGACACCGTCCGTTTCGGCCAGTACGACATGGAGAAGAAGGCGTTCCCGATCTTCCTGTACACCACCACGAGCAATGCCCAAGTGGACCTGCACGGGCGCAACTCGGTGGAGTACGCCGTAGTGGTGCCGTCGATGGACCTGGCCAACAGTTCGGAATTCTGGCTGCCGATGGACGAGGCCGCCGCACGCGAGGTCGAAGCCAAGCTGGCCGGCAAGCGCGACGGCAACGGCAACACGGATGTGCCGCTGGTCGTGAAGGGGTACGTGTTCCTGGCCTCGGCCATGTCCGACAACGGCGGCGAGAAGGCCACCGTCAACAGCGCCCGCCTGGAAGCGGTCGTGTTCCCGGATGCGTTCGACCTGCTGGTGCCGGGCACCGGCGAGGTGCTGGTGACCCTGGACAAGAAGGTCCTGCCGGCCGGCTTCCCGGCCGACAAGTACTTCCTGACCCGTCCGTATGACCGCCACGGCGCGCAGTCCGCCCAGCTGGTCAAGGCGAAGATGGGCATCGAAGGCTGACGCCGTTGCGCATTGTGTAACGGTGCCACCCGGGCTGCGTGGCGTGGCCCGGGTGGTTCAGATGGGAAACAGGGGCCAGGGTCGGGTTTCCTTCGGCCCTGGCCCTTTTGTTCCGGGGCGGTAGCGCACGCGATCCTCGTCATCCAGGAAGCGTGGCGGGCGGGTGCCTAGGCCTTGGCCACGTTCTCCAGCAGCTGCGTGAGCGCCGTGGCGACGTTGGACGAGGAGCGGACGATGGTGGCGATGTCCTCCGCCTTCTTGCGCGCCTCCTTGATCGCCTTGTTCGCAGCCTTGGCGTCGTCGAACAGCGCCTGGATCCTGTCGTTGTTCTTTTCCAGCGCGGCGGTGGCGGCCATGGACCAGTTGGCGTGGTGCTTCCAGTAGTTGGCCTGGATCTTCTGGATCAGCTCCGCGTTGCCCTGGGCGGCGGCAATGTCCGCGGCAAGGTTTTCGGTGGCGTCCTGCAGGGCGCGCTGGAATTCCCTGAGCCTGGTGTCCTTGATCGTCACGGCGCTTCCTCCGCGGCCTGCCCGTCGGGTTCCTCGAGAAGTTCAGCCCACAGCCTGATCTCGCCCAGGGCCCTGGCGACGTCGTCCAGCGATAGCGGCTTGCCGGCCTCGAAGTCCTCGTGCAGGGCGATAAGGGCTTCGAAGGCGCTGATGTGCGACTGGTAGGCCGCGCGGCTCGCGGCGGCGAGGCGGCCGGCCTGGTGTGCGTGGACGGTGCGCGCCAGGGCGAGGACGACCGGGTCGCTGGCCTCCAGTTCCATGGCCGCTCCCAGCCGGTTGCGGGAAAGGAAATCGTCGACCAGCGGCCTGGGATCGAGGAGCCCGGCCTGCAGCAGGGCATTGGCCAGCTGCAGGCGGTTGGTGTGCAGGATTTCGCTGATGCCCTGGTAGGCCTCCGCTTCCTCGCGCAGCAGTTCGAGCAGCCGCTGGTCTATCTCCCGCAGTGCCCGGCTGGCTTCCAGCAGGCGTCGCTTCTGCGCGGCCCTGGCCGATTCCCCTGCCGCCTTGCGCGCGATCTTCGTGGCCGGAAGCGCCAGCAAGCTGGTCCCGCCCGACAGCAAGGCCATGGCACCGGCCAGGTTGTTGACGCTGTCGGTAAGCTCGCCGAGGGACTGGTCGATATCGACCGCGGCGTCGTACTCCGCTTCCTCCAGGAAGGCGCCATAGGCCGAGTGCAGCTGGGACAGGGCGCGGGCCCTCAGCGATATCACCCCTGCAAGCTTTTCGTCCGCCGTGAGCACATCGCCTGGTGCCTGGCTGATCCCGCACGGCGAGGGCGCTGCCGGCGCCGTGCACGTGGCAACCGTCAGCAGCACCGCGCTGCGTTCGGGAAACCCGCCGACCTCGCCGGCCAGGTCGGCCAGCGCGGCCTGGCCCGCTTCGGCGGCCTTCTGTCCGGCAGCACCGAGCTTCAGGGCTTCCTCCCTCGGCACCGAGGCGCATCCGGAAAGGAAGAGCAGCAAGACACACATCAGCACGCGTGACATCCGTTCACTCCCTTGGTCGTGGAACGTGGAACGGGAACTGCGCCAGGAGCAGCGCGGCGTGGTCCTGCGCGCTGCGGAACGACCGGTGCGGCAAAGGTCGGCCCTGACGTGCCGGGGATCCATTGGGAGCCGATCCTGGCAGGCCGGGATGGTGCCCCTGGCACCGGATACATCTTATTTGCGCCGGGGGCAGTGCGGCGGGCGCCGCGCGCCGGCGGCCGACGGCCGGCCTGGAGCCGCGCAACGGGGTGGTGCGGGTCCGCCACTGGGGTGGAGGCACGGCCGGATTGCGAACGGGGTTGAGCGGGGTCAGGTCCACTTCCGCGGCCTGGGCCTGGTCCGCCGCGGCAAGGGTCCGGCCGGTTCCGGAAGATCCAACCGGCCTTGCAGGAGGCGAACCTGACCCCGTCTGCCGTGTTTGCCACCCCGTTTGCCGGCTGATGTCCTGGCTGTCTGGCCGCCCAACGGTGCCATCCGTGGTCCGTTTCAAGCGGCCCGGCCAGGTAATAGAGTCCCCATGGCGGAACGCGCCAGAGTGGGGGGGTAGGGGGATGGCTGGAAAGGCACTGGTTTGCGCCATGACGGCGCTCGCGCTGACTGCGTGCGCGACGACGAAGTACACGATCACGCCGGTCGATACCGGCGCGGCACAGCTGAGCTATTACAACGGGCGGCCGACGGCCGACCTGGAGCTGCGCAACGGGGCGGTGCGGGTCACGCCGCTGGGGGTGGAGGTCAACGGGCGGATCAGCTTTGCCGTGGCCGGCTACAACAAGCTGGACATGCCTTCGGACTTCGGGCCCGGGAACTTCACCGCGCGGGTGGGCGGGGCCTGGGTGCCGGTCTATTCGTACGAGGACCTGGAGCGGGAGGCGGAGTCGGCGGCGACCTGGGCGGCGGTCGCCGTGGCCCTGGCCGGGGTGGCCACGGCGGTGGCGGCCACCAACAACGCCTATACCAGCGTGGACACCACGGTTTACACGCCGCGCGGTCCGCGCCTGGCGCGCACCACCTGGTACGACCCGGCGGCGGCCGCCGCCGGGACCGCCGCGGCCACGGCGCTGGCCGCCGGCGGCATCTACCTGATCGACCGCGAGCTGCACGCGACCCTGGAACGGCTCGGCAATACCATCCTGCAGACCACCACGGTCGGCCCGCAGGAGTCCTGGGGCGGGCAGATCGTGGTCGGCAAGGCCAGGGGCCGGGCGCCGTACGAGGTCGACGTGGTCGCGCACTGGAACGACGAGGACTACGTGTTCCGCTTCCGGGTCGAGCGGCGGCGTTAGCCATGCCTAAGGTTTGCCTCCGCCCGGCCGATAACGGATGCCTTGTCCCTGCCCGCGCGCAGGGCGTCCCCCCAATGCAGGTGATCCGTGAAGCGAATTCTGTCCAAGGCCGCGGCGGCGGCGCTGATGGTGCTGCTGCTGGCCGGCTGCGGCGAGGACCGGCCCAGTGACAAGGTGGCCGAGCCGGTGGTGCGCAAGCTGGCCGAGACCGACCTGGCTGATGGCCTGGAAATCGTGGATTTCCAGCGCAGCAATGGCCGGCTGGATCCGGATTCGGCCAACCGCTACCGGGTGACCTACACCTACAAGCTGCAGCTGGCCAAGCCCTACGGCGAGGTCATCCTCGGCCTGGCCCGCGGCCTGAACGAGGAGCTGCAGCAGTCGGCGGCGCGCCAGGCGCAGTCGGACATGGACTTCGGCGCGCTCCAGGACGGGGTCAACCTGATGCAGTCCGTCATGGTCGCCTCGCAGTGGCTCAACGCCCAGGGCGACGGATTCGCGCCGCGTCGCGACGCGATGCTGGCCGCCTGTGCGCCGTGCCGTGCGTTCTGGGAAAGCGCCGATGCGCCGGAGCAGGCCGAGCTGCGGCGGGTGTCCTTCATCGTCGCCTGGAACCACCTGGAGCAGATGCAGTTCGCCGACGACTTCCAGGTCGGCGACGGCGTCGAGCGCCACGCCTGGCACAACTTCGAGAAGACCGAGAAGGGCTGGCTGCCCAGCAACTGACCGCAGGCAGCCGCGCGGCCGGATCCGGCTGCGTTGCATTACCCCCGGGGCACGGGTGTCCCGTACCCCGGGGTGGCCGTTGCCACGACACGGCCCGACCTCCCGCGCGCCGGAAGGGGCCCGCGCCAGCGCGGGTCCGGCGCTGGCAGCCCGATGGTTCGCGCGTCCACATCCGTCCAGGGACTGACCGATGGTTGCCACCGTCCTCGTAGGCATGCTGTGTGTCTACTCGCTGAGCTTCGCGGTGATGTTCCTGCTCATCGGCCGGCGCCTGGGAAGCGACCGCATGGGCATGGATGCGTTCGCGGCGGGCAATCTCATCCTCGGCGTGGCCTACGTGCTGCAGCTGATGGAGTCGCCCGGATGGGGCTGGATGGGGGTGGTCAACCACTGCTTCACCCTCGGCGCGCTGGTGGCGTACTGCATCGGCGGCGCGCGCTTCTTCGGCAAGCGCGTGCCCCTGCTGCTGCCGCTGTGCGCGGTGGTGCTGGGATATGCCGCGCTGCAGGCGGTGGTGCACTGGGGCCTGGGCGCGGTGGCGCGCTATGCCCTGCTGTCGGCGGTGTGCTCGCTGTGCTTCGCCTTCATGATCGTGGCCCTGCTGCTGGGCCTGCGCAGCTACGCGCGCAACCTGCGCGGCGAGGTGGTGCTGTTCGTGCTGCTGATCGGCGGCATCCTCGTGCTCAACCTGATGAAGCTGGGCAAGCTCGTGGACGGCGGCCTGGAGGCGCTGGACATGGACGCGCGCTTCCAGATGGTCTTCTACATCTACATGTGCTCGCTGGCGACGATCATGCCGCCGTCGTTCGTATGGCTGGTGCTGCGCCGCCTGACCGACCAGTTGCGCGGGATGGCTGCGCGCGATCCGCTGACCCGGCTGCTCAACCGCCGCGGCCTGGCCGAGGCGCTGGAGGCCTGCTTCCAGCGCCCGGGCGCCGATGCGCGGTTGCTGATGATCGACGTGGATCATTTCAAGCGCATCAACGACCGCCACGGCCACCAGGCCGGCGACGCGGTGCTGTGCGCGGTGGCCACGGTGCTGCGCGGTGCCGTGCGCCCGGGCGACCTGGTCTGCCGGATGGGCGGCGAGGAGTTCGCGGTGGTCTGCCCGGGCATCGACGCCAAGGCCGCGTGGAGCCTGGCCGAGCGCATCCGTGGCACGGTCGAGGCCGAGGCCCTGGGCCATGACCCGGCCCATCAAGCCCTGCGCTGCACCGTCACCATCGGCATCTCCGGAAGCTTCGCCAGCACCGCCGCCCTGGAGCAGGCCATGCAGGCCGCCGACGCCGCGCTCTACCGCGGCAAGAAATCCGGCCGCAACCGCATCGAGGCGGCCTGAAGTGCGGCCCGGTCCCGGCATGGGCGGCCTGCACCACCAGCAGGGGCCGGTCGCTCCCGCGCGGCAGCGCTGTTCCATTCCCCGCCGCACGCCAGGAGTAGACTCCGCGCATGACCATCGAATCTCCTGCCGACCTTGAGGGCCTGAAAGTCATCGGCGGCATCGTCGCGCGGGTGCGCGAGGCGATGCTGGCGGCGGCCGTTCCGGGCATGACCACCGCGGAACTGGACGCCATCGGCGAACGCATGCTGGCCGACGCCGGGGCGACGCCGGCGCCACGCGCGGTCTACGGTTTCCCGGGCGCGACCTGCATCAGCGTCAACGAGGAGGCCGCGCATGGCGTGCCGGGCCCGCGCGTGCTGCGCGCCGGCGACGTGCTCAACGTGGACGTTTCGGCCGAGCTGGGTGGCTACTATGCCGACACCGGCGGCACCCGCGTGCTGCCCAAGGCCTCGGCGCGCGATACCAGGCTGTGCCACGCCTCGCGCACTGCGTTGGCGGAGGCGCTGAAGGTCGCCCGCGCCGGGCAGCCGCTGAACCTGATCGGCAAGGCCATCGAGGCCACTGCGCGCCGGTTCGGCTTCCGGGTGATCGAGAACCTGGGCAGCCACGGCGTGGGCCGCAGCCTGCACGAGGAGCCGGACCATATCCCCGGCTACTACGACCCGACCGACGCGCGCGTGCTGGAGGAGGGCATGGTGATCACCATCGAGCCCTTCATCGCCACCCGCACCCGCGTGGTAGAGGAAGCCGGCGATGGCTGGACCTTGCTGGGCGCGCCGGGCAACCGCTCGGCCCAGTACGAGCACACCCTGGTCATCACCCGCGACGCGCCCATCGTCCTGACCCTGCACTGAGCATCCCCGGCCGTTGCCAGCGGCCGCCGTGGTGCCGGATGATCCGACGCCGACAGGGCAGGCGCGGGGCGGGGGGAGTTGCCCCGCCACGGGATTGGTGGTCGCCTGCCCGGGGCCACAAGGGGACGGGCAACACAGGTGTTGAAGCAGCTGTTCTGCGCGCTGTTCGTGCTGCTGGGCGCGGCCTTGCTGGCCGCGGGCCTGCACGGGCTGTCCCACGCCGCGGCCTCGCGCGACTGGCCGGCCGTGGAAGGCGTGGTGCTGGATGCCGGGCTGGACGTCCGCCGCTCCCACACCTTCCTCCCGCGCGTGCACTACCGCTACCAGGTGCGCGGGCAGTCCTACGAGTCCACCCGCCTGTACTTCTCCGGCCTGCCGGTTTCCAGCGACCGCAAGGGCGCCGAAGCCATGCTTGCCGGCCTGGCACCGGGGCGGAAGGTGGCCGTGTTCCACCACCCCGCCCGGCCGGAGCTTGCGGTGCTGCAGCCGGGGATTACCGCGGCCGCCCGCCTGCCCCTGTTCGGCGGGCTGGCGTTCATGGGCTTTGGCCTGCTGTGCCTGTACCTGGAACGGCGCGCGTGGCGCAGGGTGCGCCCGGCCGCGGAGGCCGGCACGTGAGCGTGGCGGAGTACCTGGTGCGCATGTGGCACGGCGCGGCCGCCGGCGACAGGCAGGCGCTGCTGTTCTGGATGTGGATGTACGCCTCGCTGTGCTGCGGCTACGGCGCGTGGTACCTGCTGCGCATCCGCCGCTGGCCCGCGGTGGCCGGCACCCTGCGCATGCTGGAACAGCGCCAGATCGGCGTGGCCCTGCTCCGCGCGGAGCGTACCTACCGCATGAAGGCCGACTATGAGTACGAAGTGGACGGCCGTCGCTACCGTGGCTCGCGGGTGACGGCCTGGCCGCTGGCTGCCTCCGGCGCCCTCCGCGGCCTGCTCGAGCTGCAGCGCCTGGGCGTGCACGCGGACGGCGACCGGGTGCGGGTGCTGCACCACCCGACCCGCCACCACCGCGCCTTCCTGGTGCGTCCGGGGTGGTTCGGGATCGGTTTCCTGCTGGTCCTGGCCCTGCTGCCACCGCTGCTGTACTTCGCCCACTACGGACTGCGCTAGGCGGCGCGCCCGCAATGTCGATCGGGGCGCGCCCGGGACGTCGTACCGGCGACATCCCCGCGCACGGAGCACGCCATGGGCAATCCAGCAGGGGCCACCGGGCCCGCGTCCTACTTCCCCTCGATCGAACGAACCTACGGCAAGCCCATCGCCCACTGGCTGGCGGTGCTGGACCAGACCGCCGGACTGGCGCACATGGACCAGGTAGCCCTGCTCAGGCAGACCCACGGCCTGGGCCACGGCCATGCCAATGCCCTCGTCGCCTGGCACCGCAGCCGGCAGGGGAGGGGCGCATGAAGCTGCTGTACAGCCGCAACCCCAACCCGCGCCTGGCCGTGGCCACCGCGCGCTACCTGCAGGCGCCGGTGCAGTTCGAGTTTGCCGCGCCGCTGGCGCCGGGCCAGGCCGAGCGCTACCGCCCGCTCACCCCGGCGCTGCGCGTCCCGATCCTGGTGTACGACGACGGCAGCAGCCTGTGGGAAACCGACGCCATCGCCTGCCGGCTGGCGCGCGAGGTGCGTTCGCCGTTCTGGCGCACCGGCATGGACGAGCCGGCAATGCTGCAATGGCTCAGCTGGGGCAAGCAGAACTTCGTGCGCGCCTGCGACATGGTCCAGTTCGAGTACGTGACCAAGCAGCGCTACGGCCTGGGACCGGTGGACCGGGGCGAGGTGGCCAAGGGCCTGGCGCTGTTCGCCGAAAGCGCCGCGCTGCTGGAGGAACAGCTGGCCGCGCGGCCCTGGCTGTTGCGCGACGGGATCTCCTATGCGGACTTCCGCATGGCCAGCTTCCTGCCGCACCACCAGATCGCCGGCCTGCCGCTGCATGACTATCCGGCGATCCGCGCCTGGTACGCGCGGATCGAGGCGCTTCCGGCCTGGTCCGATCCCTTCGCCGGACTGGACGCACCGGAGCTGCCGCCGGTACCGCAGGCGGCCTAGCTGCCCGCGGCCACGAGGTGCCGGCGATGGCGGACATGCGGTTCCTGGGGCCTGGCCTGGGCTCGCTGGCGTTCTTCGCCGCCGCTTTCGTCGCGCCGGTGGCGGCGCCGCGCTCAGAGCCGGCCGGCGGCCGGATACAGCTCCCGGTCCTCGCGGCGCAGGCGTTCGTACAGCGCCCGCAGCACGGTGTTGGCGTCGCTGCGGAACGCTTCCGGGTCGGCCTGCAGCCGCGCCGGCACCCGCCAGCGCTCGACGAAACGGCCGAAGGCCTCGGCCAGGCCCTGCATCTCGGCCTGGTAGCGGGAGCTGAGCGCGGCCAGGTCGGCGCGGCCGCTGCGCGCCAGGCGCGGGTACAGCACCTGGTCCTCGGCCGCCAGGTGGAACTTGATCAGGCTGGCGGTGCCGACGATGGCCTGGCTGATGGCACCGGCGTTGCCGGCGATCCCGGCCCGTGACAGCGAGCGCAGGGTCTCGATCTGCTCCAGGATCGTCGCGTGGTCGCGGTGGTAGCGATCCATGTCCATGGCGTGTTGCAGTCCTCGCGTGCATGGGCGGATGCCCACGCGCGCACTGTGGCGGTCGCCGCTTCGTGGTGCCCTGACCTGGGTCAAGCGCGGGCCATGCCGGCCGCAATCCGCAGGGCCTGGGCCACGCATGCACGCCGCGGCGCGTGCGGGCAAATGCAGCAGGACGGAGGCGGAGCAGGCGTCGCAGGATGCGGGGTTCCCGCCGGCGCAGGCATGCGCCTGCGTCGACGACCGGTCCGCCCCGGCCCCAGTCCCGGAGGGGTGAACCAGTGTCCGATTGCATGCCAGGGCATTTGGCGGTACCTGTGTGCGGACACCGGGAGGGAGGGGGATCCATGCGCAACAGGCGCATGTCCAGGTCTTGGTGGTTGCTGCTGGTCGTGCTGCTCGCGCCGCTGGCCCCGCTGGCGCAGGCCCACCCCGGCGGGCTCAACGCCGAGGGCTGCCACCACGACCGCCGCAACGGCAGCTACCACTGCCATCGCGCGCCCGCCGGCAATGCCGCCAGCCAGGCGCAGTCGCTGCAGGCGCCCGCGCGCGCGGCCCCGGCCAATGGCCGTGCCTTCCGCAACTGCGCCGAGGCACGCGCGGCCGGCGCCGCCCCGGTACGCCGCGGCGATCCCGGCTACGGCCCGCACCTGGACCGCGACAACGACGGCATCGGCTGCGAGTAACCGCGCCGCCGCATTGCCTTCCGCCGGAAGCGTGCCGGAAGATGCGGCCGTCTGCGCCGTCCGCGGCAAAGGCGCTGCATGCCGTCGGCTGCCGGCGCGCGCGGGCTGGACGGAACCGTGACCAAGGGGAGGATGCGATGCGGATGACCGGAGCGGCCCTGCTGGGCCTGGTGCTGCTGGGCGGCGTGGCGGGCGAGGCGCTGGCCGCGGGCAAGGGCGCGGATGCGTGCCAGGCGCTGGTGGGCTTCACCGATGCGCGGCTGCGGCTGGAAGTGACCGCGGCCGAGCGCGTGCCCGCGGCGCCCCCGGGCACGGTGCGCGCGCAGCCCTACCTGCCGCCGGTGGCGGTACCGCTGCCGGCGCATTGCAAGGTCTCCGGCCGGATCAACGACCGCACCGGCGCCGATGGCGTCCGCTACGGCATCGGCTTCGAGCTGGCCCTGCCGGAGGGCTGGAACGGGCGCTTCCTGTTCCAGGGCGGCGGCGGGCTCAACGGTTCGATCGCCCCGGCACTGGGCACCACCGCCGCCGGCGACGCGCCTGCGCTGGCACGCGGCTTTGCCGTGGTCTCCACCGACAGCGGGCACAAGGGCGAGGGCTTCGACGCCTCGTTCATGCGCGACCAGCGCGCCGCGCTGGACTTCGCCCATGCCTCGGTCGGCACCACCGCCCAGGCCGCGCTGCTGCTGGTGGAGCGCTACTACGGCAAGGCGCCGCACCATTCGTACATGGCCGGTTGCTCCACCGGTGGCCGCGAGACCATGCTCGCCACCCAGCGCTATCCGGAGCTGTTCGACGGCGTGATCGCGGTGGCCCCGGCCATGCGCACCGGCTTCTCCAACCTGGCCCTGGCGCATGCGCGCAGCAGGTTCATGCAGGCCGCGCCACGCGATGCCCAAGGCAAGCCGCAGCTGGCGCGGACCTATTCGGCCGCGGACAAGGCGCTGGTCCTGAAGGAACTGCTGGCGCAGTGCGACGCCCTGGACGGCCTGGCCGACGGGGTGATCGAGAACGTGCTGGCCTGCCGCTTCGAGCCGAAGCGCCTTCAGTGCAAGGCCGGCAAGCAGGACGGCTGCCTCTCCGCGGCCCAGGTCGCGGTGCTGGAGGAGGCGTTCAAGGCACCGCGCGACGCGGCCGGCGCGCCGCTGTACGTGGACTACCCCTACGACACCGGCATCGTGTACGAGGGCCCGGGCATCCCCGGCTTCCTGCCGGCCGAGGGGCCGGACATCCTCGCCGCGGTGATGCCCCCGGCCGAGGGCTTCGACGCCGATGCCCAGGCCCGCCGGGTGCGCGCCGACGCGGTGCAGATGCTGACCGACACCGACACCTGGACCAACCTCGGCGGCTTCCTCGGCCGCGGCGGCAAGGCCATGTACGTGCATGGCGTCAGCGATCCCTGGTTCTCGGCCTGGGACACGCTGGACTACTTCAGGCGCGCCGAGGCGGCCAACGGCGCCCAGGCCTGGAACGACGCGGCGCGGTTCTACTTCGTACCGGGCATGGGCCATTGCGGCGGCGGCACCGCGCGCGACCAGTTCGACCTGCTGACCCCGCTGGTGGAGTGGGTGGAACAGGGCCGCGCGCCCGGCCGGGTGCTGGCGCGCGGGGCTGCCCTGCCGGGCGAGCGCCCGCTGTGCCCGTACCCGACCCATGCGCATTACCAGGGCGGTGATCCGGCCCACCCGGACAGCTACATCTGCCAGACCGGCGACTGAGGCCGGCACCGGCCTGTTCCCTCCATGCGCGGCCGCCTGGCCGCGCCGCGATGCCGCTGCTGCTCGCCACGCCGTTCTTCGGTCCGGGCGCACCTGGGTGCGCGACCAGGGGCGCGGCCCTGGCGAGGCGTTCGCGCCCACGTTGCGGCGACAGCGGTTGCCCGTGTGTCCGATGGACGCCGCGGCTGCCCGGCGTGCGGGTCGCCAGCCGTACCCGCGCCGGGTTCCATGCCGTGCGGCGTCGGGCGCCGGCGGACCTGCTGTAGGAGCTTCCCCGATGGCCAGGCCGCGGGGATGCCGGGACACTAGGCCGCGCCGGGGGCGTGGGCGGGAGCCGGTCACCAGCCCGGTACGCGGGCGGGCACCGGCCCAGGCCTGCGCGTTCCATACGCACCGTTCAAGTCCGGCGGGCGGCGGCCGTTAACGATTCGGACCTCGCCTGCTGTTTGCGGCGGGGTGCGACTTCCCAGTCCAGCGAGCGGTCCTGATGGTTTCCACTGCATTCCGCACCGACGGTGAAGGCGATCCCGTGAACCCGCCGCGGCGCTATGGCCTGTTGCGGCGGTTCGAGCCGCAGCTGGAGGCCGAGTACCGCCTGTTCCAGGACGCCGCCCTGGTGGCGCGCATCCGCTGGGCACTGGGGGCTGCGGTCGGCGTGCTGCTGGCCTACGCCATCCTCGACCTGTTCGTGGCGCCCCCGCCGATCATGGGCGAGGTGGTGTTCCTGCGCCTGCTGCTGATGGTGGCGCCGCTGGTGCTGCTGCTGGCCGCCTCGTTCCGCGAGGAGTGGCGCGGCATCCTGCACCGCCTGGCCGGCCTGGCCTGCCTGTGTCCTGGTCACCCGCACCCGCGCCCTGGGCATGCCGCTGGACTACGAGGGCGTGCTGCTGGTGCTGATGTACCTGTACGGCTGCGGCGCCATGCGCCTGCACACCGCGATCCTGTGCGGCACCACCACCACCGTGGTGTATCCGCTGGCCGAAGCGGTGGCCGGCCTGCCGGCCGACGAGCTGGCCATGCGCACCGTGTTCACCGTCACCACCAACATCATCGGCATCATCACCGCCTGGGTGCTGGACCAGGAGGGGCGCGGCAACTTCCTGATGGCGCGCCAGCTGCGCGGCATGGCCCACCGCGACTACCTCACCGGCCTGCCCAACCGCCGCGCCTTCGCCGAGCGGATCGACGCGGTGTGGCAGCGCGCCCGCGCCGAGCAGCGGCCGCTGGGCATCGCGCTGATGGACGTGGACTGGTTCAAGGCCTACAACGACCGCTACGGCCATCCGGCCGGCGACCGCGTGCTGCGCGCGGTGGGCCGGGTGCTGGGCGCGCACGCGCGCGGGCCGCTGGACATGGTGGCCCGCCACGGCGGCGAGGAATTCGTCTGCGTCTGGTACGACGCCAGCCTGGCCGACGTGGAAACCACCCTGGCGGCGATCCATGCCGACATCGCGGGCCTGGGCATCGAGCACGAGGGCTCGCACGTGCCCGGCAAGCGGCTGACCCTCAGCATCGGCCTGCACTACCTGTACCCGCAGCCGGGCAGGGCGGTGACCGAGGCGCTGCTGCGCGCCGACCAGGCGCTGTACGAGGCCAAGGCCAGCGGCCGCCACACCACGGTGGTCACCCTGGGCGACCAGGGGCCGGCGCCCCTGCCGGCCGAGGCGGCGCAGCTGGAAGAAGCCACCCTCGGCTGAGCCGCCGCCCCGGGGACGTCGTCCGCACGCGCGGGCATCGGGCCTGCGGGGCAGCCGTGTCCCGGCGCCTCCGCGCCAGGCTGCATCCGCCCCTGGTCCCGGCAACCTGCCGCCGGCACTGCGCAGGAGCTAGCAGGGCCCCTCGCGCGGGAACGAGCCGGCCAGCGCCACCTCCAGCAGCAGCATGAGGATCAGGCCGCGCGCCCCGAACAACAGGCTGCAGATCGCCAGCAGGCCCAGGGCGATGGCCACCAGCTGGCGCCGGCGGCGGACCGCGGCGCGGCCGCCGCGTGCCAGGTAGGCGGCCAGCGCCGCGCCCAGCCCGGACAGCACGCCCAGGAACACGTTGTCGCGGCCGGCGAAATCGGTGAGCGCCGCCAGCCCGGCGACTTCGGGGGCGGCGACCCGCGCCAGCAGCCAGGTGCCGGCGACCGCGGTGGCCGTGCCGGCGCTCCAGGCCCAGCGCGACCAAGCGGGAGAACGGGACCTGCGGTCGGCCCGGGGCCGGTGACCGCCACTGTCGCGGCCACCGCCCGCCGCGGCGCGAGGATCAGCTGTGCACATATCGACCTGTGGGTTGTTTCCCCTGCAGCGCAAGCTTCCCGTGCCACTGGGGGGGCGCGCTATCAGGGAATTCTGACCCCTTCACGGAAGTTCACACTTTCACGGGTCTCACGTCGATGAACCCCCGCTGCGGTGCGCACCCGTGCAGCGCCGGTTTTTCACCGTCGTTTGTCCGCGCCTGCGGAAGGCTGCGGGGACACACACGACGGAGGACCCTCCATGAACACCCGGAAGATGCTTCGCCTGCTGGCCGCCGCGCCGCTGCTGCTGGGAGCCGGCGTGGCCGGCGCGCAGCAGACCTACGGACCGGAGGACGAGGGCCGCCGCTTCAGTGACGGCAGCCGCGTGGTCTGCGAGGAAGTCGAGGTCGCGCAGAACACCAAGGATCCCAACCGCATTGCCGGTACCGCCACCGGTGCGGTGATCGGTGGCCTGCTCGGCAACCAGGTCGGCGGTGGCAAGGGCAAGAAGCTGGCCACGGTCGGCGGCGCGGTCGCCGGTGGCGCCATCGGCCGCAACATCCAGGGCAACAACCAGGAACGGCGCGGCCAGCGCCAGGTCGAGACCCGCTGCGAGCGCGTCTGGCGCTGATCCCCACACAGGAGCCGGAAATGGCCAGTCCCGAGGAACTCGAACGCAAATTCTGGAAGGCGCTGAAGTCGGACATGACCGTGATGCTGGGCGTGGACGGCATGGAGGACGGCCACACCCGGCCGATGACCGCGCAGCTGGAGCACGAAGGCCATGGTCCGATCTGGTTCTTCACCTCCACCGACAACGCCCTGGTGCGCGAACTGTCCGGCCCGCGCCGGGCCACGGCCGCGTTCGTGGCCAAGGACCACGACCTGTTCGCCAGCATCGGCGGGCAGCTGGCGGTGGATACCGACCGCGCGGTGGTGGAGCGGCTGTGGAACCCGTTCGTCGCCGCCTGGTATGAGGGCAAGGCCGATCCGAAGCTGGCCCTGCTGCGCCTGGACCCGGACCAGGGCGAGGTCTGGCTCAACGAGAACAGCCTGTTTGCCGGGGTGAAGATGCTGATGGGCATCGACCCCAAGCAGGACTACAAGGACAAGGTCGCGCGGGTCGACCTCGGCTGAGGCAGGCCGGCCGGAAAGGGGGCGGCGGAGGCGCGCCCGGCGCGCCTCCGCTGTTGTCCGGCGATGCTGCCCTGCAAGGCCCGGCGCGCCCGGGCCTTGCCGTTGCGGCGCTCAGCGCCGCGTGTATCCGTCGTCCGGGAACAACCGCTCGGCGCCGTGCCAGGCGTCCCACACCGCGTCGCGGGCGTCCTCCCAGTCCAGGCGCGAACTGCCGCGCGCGCTTTCCCAGCCGCGCTCCAGTTCCTGCTCCAGTTCCGCGTCCCAGACCCGCCCGCGCAGGTTGCTGCGGGCGTAGGTACCGTAGCGGTAGGCCGGCCGGTAGTCCTCGTAGTCGTAGTCGCTGAGGTAGTAGTCGGCCGCCTCGTACTGGTCGGCGTAGTAACCGTCGGTCGCCTCGTAGGCGCGGTAGGTGCGGTCCGAGCGCTCGAACGCGTCGCGCACCGCGTCGCGTGCCTGCTCCCAGGTCAGGCGCGAGCCGCCCCGGGCCTGCTCCCAGCCGGAGCGGGCGCGTGCCTCCAGCGAGGCGTCCCAGCGCTGGCCGGCACCGGACTGCTCGCGCACGTCCAGGCCGTAGCGGTAGGCCGGGGCGTAGTCGCTGTCGTAGTCGAAGCCCGGGTCGTTGTAGGGGCGGTTGGCGTACTCGGTGCGCCAGTATTCGGCCTCGGCAGTGGGATCCAGGCGTTCGGCCACGTTCTTGCCGGCGGCGGCGCCGGCAAGCGCGCCGACCGCGCCGCCGACCAGCGTGCCGATCGGTCCCAGCAGCGAGCCGACCGCGGCGCCGGCGACGGCGCCGCCGGTGCCACCCACGCCCACGCCCACCGGATGGGAACCGGGCGCGCCGGTGATCGGATCACGGTTGAGGTCACGGGGTTCTTTGCTCATGGGCTCACCTCCAGGAGACGGCCCTTGGCGGGCCGGGGAAAACCCGCACCCTTGCAACGGCACCGTTCAACGGCCGTGTGCCGGGTGTCAGCCGCGGATGAAGGCGCGGCCTCGCGAGGGCAAGTCTAGAATGGCCGACCCCACGTTTTGCAAGGAGTTCCCATGGCCACCTACCTGATCACCGGCGCCAACCGCGGCATTGGCCTGTCGCTGGCGCAGCAGCTGCGCGCACGCGGCGAAACCGTCATCGGCGTGTGCCGCCAGGCCAGTGATGCGCTGCGCGCCAGCGGGGCGGAGGTCATCGACGGCGTCGACGTTTCCGATGCGCAGGCCGTGGCCACGCTGCCGGAGCGGCTGCAGGGCCGGCGCATCGACGTGCTGGTGCTCAACGCCGGCATCTTCAGCAACGAGACCCTGGAGGCGCTGGACGCGGACGCGTTCGCGCGCATCCAGCGCCAGTTCGAGGTCAACAGCCTCGGTCCGCTGCGCGTGGCCGCGGCGCTGCAGGCGCAGCTGGCCGACGGCGGCAAGATCGGCATCATCACCAGCCGCATGGGCTCGGTGGAGGACAACGGTTCCGGCGCCTACTACGGCTACCGCGCTTCCAAGGCGGCGGTGAACGCGATCGGCAAGTCGCTGGCGGTGGACCTGGCTCCGCGCCGGATCGCGGTGTTCCTGCTGCACCCGGGCCGGGTCGGCACCGACATGCTTGGTGGCCAGGGCGACATCGGTCCGGACGAGGCGGCAGCCAACCTGATCGCGCGCCTGGATGGCCTGACCCTGGCCGAGACCGGCAGCTTCTGGCACGCCAACGGCACGCCGCTGCCCTGGTAAGCCGCTTCCTCCCGGCAGGCGGGCGGTCCTGCCTGCCGGGAGCATGCCGATGCGGCGGCCAGGCCACCGTGCCGGGCATTCGCAGGTACGTGCGATATCCCTCATCCGGCACGGCGGATCCACTGGCCTGGAAAGGCGATGGTGCCGGGCTCCGGCCGCAGGAGCCCGGACTGCCGCATGGCCGGCGTCAGCCCCCAAACCCCGGACTGGCCTGGGCCGCGCGTGGCGGCTCGGATTCCTCGCCGTCGAAGGTGGCGGCGGTATCGGGCGTGCCGCCCAGGCCGACGACGTCGGAGCTGGCGCGGGCTTCGTCGCCGCCGTCGATATCCTCGCGGCGGGGATCGCCATGCGGCGGCGTGGCGCCGGCATCGTCCGCCACGGCGTGGTTGGAACCGCCGTCGGACTTGTGCCGCTGCCAGGCGCGGTAGGCGACGACGCCAAGCGCGGCAACCGCCGCGGTGCGCAGGATTCCCATGGTCTTGCTCCTCAGTGTTCGCGGGGAAGGAGATCCGAGGTTGGAGGTTGCGCGGTTAGGCGGACGTGACCCGGCGGTGCAGGCGCCGTCATCCGCGTGCGGATGAATGCCGGCCGCAACGCGGCGCCGATTCCACGGGCGTTTCATGCAGCGCGGCGCAGCATCCGGACGGACATATCCCGATCCGGAGCGCACCATGAACAAGCCACCCGGCACCCACGACGAACGCCAGTCCGCCTACCGCGGCAAGGGCCCCGACACCGATCCGTCCGGCCACGGCCGCGAGGATCCGTCCGCGCCGCTGCCCGCGGAGGGCTCAGGCGAAGGCTGGTACCCCCGCGGGCACGGCAAGGGCGGATCGCTGGGCGAGGGCGAGCCGGAAGGCCGGCCGCGCCGCGATGGCAGCACCCAGCCGGACTTCGGCCAGCACGACGCGCTGGAACAGGCCGCCGGGCGCGACCGCGACGACGACTGAGCCGCGTCCATGTCCATGGCGCCGCCAGCCGTCCCGCCGCTGCCCGGGTTGGGCGTGCTGACCACCAACATCCACATGGGCCTGGACATGCTGCAGCGACGCTTCGTGCTGCCGCGGCTGCGCGAGGCGATCCGCGCGCTGGGTGCCGACCTGGTGTTCCTGCAGGAAGTGCAGGGCGACCACCGCGAACGCGCCCGGCGCTGGCGGCAGTGGCCGGACGTGCCGCACTACGAATACCTGGCCGACACCCTGTGGCCGCAGTTCGCCTACGGCCGCAACGCGGTCTACCCGCACGGCCACCATGGCAACGCGCTGCTGTCGCGGCTGCCGATCGTGCGCCACGCCAACCACGACGTATCCGTGGCCGGCCACGAGAACCGCGGGCTGCTGCATTGCGAGCTGGAACTGCCCGGCCACCCGCAGCACCTGCACGCGGTCTGCGTGCACCTGGGCCTGCGCGAGGCCCATCGCCGCCGCCAGGTCGGCCTGCTGCGCGAGGTGCTGCGCGCCGAAGTGCCGGTGGATGCCCCGGTGGTGGTGGCCGGCGACTTCAACGACTGGCGTGCCGCCGCCCACCGCCAGGTGCTGGACTGCGGCCTGGTGGAGGTCTTCGAGCAGCGCCGCGGCCGGCTGGCGCGCAGCTTCCCCGCGTTGTGGCCGCTGCTGCCGCTGGACCGCATCTACGTGCGTGGCCTGCAGGTGCACGAGGTGGCGATGCCGCGCGGTGCGCCCTGGTCGCGGCTGTCCGACCACCTGCCGCTGTACGCGCGCGTTTCCGGCGAGGTGGCGGCATGAGTGGCGGGCTTTCGTGCTGGCAACCGGGCAATGCGGTGCGCCTGCTGGAGAACGGCGAGGGCTACTATGCGCGCGCGTTCGCCGCGATCGAGGCCGCGCGGAGCGAGATCCTGCTGGAGACCTTCATCCTGTTCGAGGACGAGGTCGGCCAGGCGCTGCATGCGCGCCTGGTGGACGCGGCGCGGCGCGGCGTGCGGGTGTCGGTGCTGGTGGACGGTTACGGCTCGCCGGGTTTCTCCGCCGCCTTCGTCGCCGCGCTGGCCGAAGCCGGCGTGGTCCTGCGCAGCTACGACCCGGGACCGCAGCCGCTGGGCATCCGCCTCAACGTGTTCCGCCGCATGCACCGCAAGCTGCTGGTGGTCGACGGCACGGTCGCCTTCGTCGGCGGCATCAACTATTCGGCCGACCACCTGCTGCATACCGGCCCTGACTCCAAGCAGGACTACGCGGTGGAAGTGCGTGGGCCGGTGGTCGCGGAGATCCACCGCTTCGTGGCCGCGCAGGCCGGCGAAGCACCCGCGCCCGCCACCACGCCGGCGGCGCCCGCCGGCGAGGCAGGGGCGGCCTTCGTCGTGCGCGACAACGACCGCCACCGCACCGACATCGAGCAGGCCTACCGCGCGGCGTTCCGCGCCGCGCGCAAGCGCATCCTGCTGGCCAATGCCTATTTCTTCCCCGGCTACGGCTTCCTGCACGACCTGGCCGCCGCCGCGCGCCGCGGCGTGGACGTGCGGCTGATCCTGCAGGGCCAGCCGGATACCCCTGCGGCGCCGCTGGCCGCGCGCACCCTGTACCGCCAGCTGCTGCGCGACGGGGTGCGCATCCACGAGTACTGCACCCGTCCGTTCCACGGCAAGGTCGCGGTGGTGGACGACGACTGGGCCACGGTCGGCTCCAGCAACCTGGATCCGCTGAGCCTGTCGCTCAACCTCGAGGCCAACCTGGTGGTGCGCGACCGCGACTTCGCCGGCACCCTGGCGGCCTCCCTGCAGCGGCTGTGGGAGCACCACTGCGAAGCGGTGACGCTGGCCGACCTCGCCCGCCGCCCGCGCTGGCGGGTGCCGCAGCCGCTGCTGTACCACGTGCTGCGCCATTTCCCGCGCTGGGCCGGGTTGCTGCCGGCGCACACCCCGTGGGTGGAGACCCTGGCCGCGCCCGGGCGCGCGAAGGAGGACGCAACGGCCCGCCGCTGGCTGGCGGCGCTGCGGCGATGAGCGCGCGCCGGCGCCTGCTGCTGCGGCTGCTCACCCTCGCGGTCCTGGGCGTGGTCGCGGTGCTGCTGCTGCGGCTGGCGCGCCAGACCGACTGGGCCGCGGTGGCCGCTGCCCTGCGCGGCTACGGCGCGGGCACGTTGGCCACCGCGCTGGCGCTGGTGGCGGCCAGCTATGCCCTGTACTGCGGCTACGAACTGCTGGCGCGGCGCCAGGTCGGGCATCGCGTCGGCACGCGGCGCACCGTCGGCATCGCCCTGGTCAGCTACGCCTTCAGCCTCAATTTCGGGGCGCTGGTCGGCGGTGGTGGCATGCGCCTGCGCCTGTACCGCGGTGCCGGCCTGGCGGGCGGCCCGATCGCGCGGGTGGCGCTGTACGCGGTCACCACCAACTGGATCGGCTACTGCCTGCTGGCGGGGATGGTGCTGGCCAGTGCGCGCCTGCCGCTGCCGGGCGGCGTGGCGCCCGAAGCGGCCTGGCGGATACTGGGCGCGGCCATGCTGCTGCTGGTTGCGGCCTACCTGTTTGCCTGTGCGCGCTGGCCGGGCCGCCCGTTGCGGGTGCGCGGCCATGGCCTGCCCCTGCCCACCTTGCGCATCGCGGGCTGGCAGCTGCTGCTGTCCACCCTGAACTGGGCACTGATTGGTGCGCTGATGTTCGTGCTGCTACCCGATGGCGTGGCCTATCCGCGGGTGCTGGCGGTGGTGCTGCTCGCAGCGGTGGCCGGAGCCCTGCTGCATACCCCGGCCGGGCTTGGCGCCTGGGAATCGGCCTTCCTGCTGGCCCTGGGCGGGGAACTGGGACGACCGGCAATCATCGCCGCCCTGCTGGCCTGGCGCGGGCTCTACTACGTACTGCCCCTGGCCATTGCCCTGGTGCTCTACGCGACACTGGAAGCACGGCGTCCTCCGCGCACGGCTCCGCGCGCCGGCTGAGCCGGCAACCACCTCCCGCCCCAGCACCCCGGTCCCGAATCCCGATCCCGAACCTTATCCGCGTGGCGCCTCCGGCGGCGCGGCGTCCTCGCCACCTTCGCAGGGTTCGCCTTCCGGCGCTCCGGCGACCAGGCCGGCCTGCACCAGCATGCATTGCAGGCGCCGGGTGATGTAGGCCTCGTGCTCGGGCGGGGCATTGCGGGTGAGCGGCGCGGAAGCCTCGGCGAAGCGGTCCAGCGCAGCGGCCTCGTCGCCCTGGGCCTTGAGCTCCGGAATCAGCTTTTCCAGCCGTTGCAGCTCGGCGTCGATGGCGGACCTGTTTTCCATGGCTGCATCTTCGGCCGCGCCCCGTCACGGTGGTGTCAGTTTGCGGCACGTGGCGCAGGCGCCGGCAGCGACGGGTTAACGGGAACCATGCCAGTTTCTTGCCGGCAGGTTAATCAGCGCCGGCGGAGCATCGCAGGTTCCATCCCAGCCCAGGAGAGTGCCATGCGTATCGGCGACGTCATGAGCCGCGATGTGTGCGTCGTATCGCCCGCCACCACGCTGCGCGAAGCCGCGCGCGAGATGGCCCGGCGTGATGTCGGCTGCCTGCCGGTGGGCGAGGACGACCGCCTGGTCGGCATCGTCACCGACCGCGACATCGTCCTGCGCGGCATCGGCGAGGGCTTGGACCCGGACAGCAGCGTGCGCGAGGTGATGACCGCTGGAGTGAAGTACTGCTTCGACGACGAGGACGTCGACGAAGTCGCGGCCAACATGGCCGGGCTGGAGAAGCGGCGCCTGCCGGTACTCAACCGCGACATGCGCCTGGTCGGCATCGTCTCGCTGGCCAATTTCGCCTACAGCCACGACCAGCAGGCCTCGCAGGAACTGCTGCGCGGCGTGGCGCGTCCGCACTGAAACGGGAGAGTCCCATGCAGCACGAGCGGATCCTCGCCGCGGCCCTGGTGGCCACGCTGTGCCTGTGCGCCTGCGATCGCGATGCCGGACCCGGGACTACCCAGGGCGGCACCCTGCAGGACAGCCCCACGGACACCGCCGCCGCGGCAGGCAATGCCGCCGACCCGCCCATGGCCGACACCCCCGGCACCGGTGCGCCGACCGGCATGGATACCGGCGGCAATGCGATGGACGACGGCGGTACGGCCGGGGCCGCGTCCCCCGCCGCAGCGGGCGCTGGAGCCGGTGCAGGCACGGAGGCCGGCCAGTCCGCGCTGGACCGCTACCCGGCCGCGCAGCGCGCCTGCGTGGAGGAAGTGGCCCGCGTCTCCGGCACCCCGGCCGCCGAGCTGGTCGTCACCGGCACCGCGCGCACCCAGGCCGGCGTGGAGGTGAGGGTCCAGCGCCAGGAACTGCGCAGCGCCTGGACCTGCCAGACCGATGCCCAGGGCGGAACCGTGCTCGGCGTGCAGGACGGCCGCGCTTCCTGAATCCGCAACACGCAACGGCAAGGCGCGGCTTGATCCGGATCAAGGCCATGCCCGCGGCGCGGGCCGAGAATGCCTCCACCCTAGGGAAGGAGGCAGTGCCATGTACACGCATATCCTGGTTCCGACCGATGGTTCGCCGCTGTCCGACAGCGCGCTGGAACAGGCGCTCAGGCTGGCGAAGAGGCTGGGCGCACGGATCACGGTGCTGACCGTGATCGAGCCGTTCCAGGTGGTGGCCTACGAGCCCGAGCAGGTGGCCGCCACCCGCGATGCCTACGAGAAGTACGCGCGCGAGGAAGCCGACCGGCGCATGGCGCGCGCCACCGAGCTGGCCAAGGCCGCCGGCGTCGAACACGACGCCGTTTCGCTGAGCGCCGACGACCCGCACGAGGCCATCATCCAGACCGCACGCGAGCGCGGCTGCGACCTGGTGGCGATGGCTTCCCATGGCCGCCGCGGCATCAAGGCGCTGGTGCTGGGCAGCGTCACCGCCAAGGTGCTGACCCATTCCGACATTCCGGTGCTGGTGTACCGCCCGCCGGTGCAGTGACCTGCAGCGGCACGCCGCCCCGGTTTTCTCCACCCCTCGGCCGGGGCGGCGTGCCAACCTCCGGATTTCGCGCGCCCCGGTGGCGCGCGCTTTTTTTCCGATGATCCGTTCGCTCTACCTTGCCGGCCCCGACGTGTTCCGCCCCGATGCCGCCGAGCGCGGGCGGCAGCTGAAGGCGCTGTGCGCGCGCCACGGCTTCGAGGGACTGTTCCCGCTGGACCAGGAAGTGCCGGCGGAGATCACCGATCCGGCGGCGCAAGCGGCCTGGATCTACCGCAACAACATCGCCCTGATCGGGCGCGTCGACGCGGTGCTGGCCAACCTGGACTTCTTCCGCGGCCCGGAACCGGACAGCGGCACCTGCTTCGAGGTCGGCTACGCGGTGGCCAGGGGCAAGCCGGTTTACGACTACATCCCCGAGCACGGCAGCCTGGCCCAGCGCATCCGCCTGCGCCATCCGCAGGCGATCGGTGCCGACGGCCTGCTCGACGCGCATGGCTGGAACATCGAGGAGTTCGGCCTGCCACTGAACCTGATGCTCTCGGTGCCGGCGCCGCTGGTGGTCGGCGATGCGGAGGCGGCCCTGGCCTGGCTGGCCGCGCACCTGCGTGGCGGCTGAGTCAGCGGCGCACCGCCAGGACCCCGTCCAGCGCCGGCTCGGCGCGGAAGCCGGCCTTGTCCAGGCGCCGGGCGACCTCGCGCGGCACGTCGCGGCCGCTGGTGAGGCGGTTGGGGCTGCCGGTGTAGTGGAACAGGCGGCCGCCGCGGCGCAGTACCCGCGCCAGCTGGCCGTAGAACTCCTGCGAGTACAGCTCGCCGGCGATGCCGAAGCGCGGCGGGTCGTGCAGCAGCGCATCGAACGAGGCGTCCGGCAGGCCGGCGATGGCCTGCGACACGTCGCCGTGGTTGAGCTCCAGGCGGCCGCCGGCCTCGGCGCCATCCGGGTCCGGCGACCACGGGTTGAGGGTGCGCAGCCACAGCACGCTCTCGTTCTTCTCGAACGAGACGATGCGCGCAACCCCGGCCTCCAGGCAGCAGGCGGCGAAGTAGCCGAGGCCGCCGCAGGTATCCAGCACGGTGCGCCCGCGCGGCTGCACCAGGGCCACCTTGCGCCGCGCGTCCTCCAGTGGCGATTCCTTCGCGGTGGGCAGCATCTTGATGCCGTCGATCTCGAAGGTCGGCGGGCCCCAGGGCGTGGGCACCAGCTTGATCAGCGAGCCGGCGTAGCGCGCGGCCGGTTCCCAGTCCTGGCCGTCGAAGTGGTAGATGGTGCGGTCGCGCAGCTTGCCCGGGTACGGGTACTGGCTGCCATTCCAGCTCCAGGCTTCCGCGGCCAGCGCGACCACGGCGCGGCTGCGGCCCAGGTCCAGCGAGGCCTCGCAGGTTGCCGCGCCGGCCGCGCGCGCCCGTTCCAGCGCCCGGGCGACGTCGAGGGTGAGCAGCGGGGCGTGGGGCATGGGCGAAGGGGACGGCGGGCAGGGCGGGGCATCGTACCCCCTGCCTGTCTGCGTCGCAGCCCGGCGCGGCGTGCGTTGCCCCCCGGTTCCGGTCAAGAATGGGCGCAGGGGGCCGATAGACGACGATGGCCGGCCATGCCGCCGGGAGGAGGCATGGTCCGGGATCCGGGCGGTTTCGCCCCGTTGTTCTCCACTGGCCATGCAGGAATGCACGGATGACGATGCAGGATCCCACGCCGGCTCCATCCAGCGAAGCCGAGAGCCTCCGGGCCTCGCGGCTGGCGCCGCGGACCTGGGCGCTGCTGGTGCTGCTGGCCGGGCTGCTGTGCACGGCCGAGGCCGCCCGCCGCGAGCTGGTGGCGGTGCAGTCCGAGGCCCGCGCCATGCACCGGGCCATGGGCCGTTCGGCGCAGGAACGGCTGGCTTCGGACCTCGAGCTGGCGGCGCAGGCGCTGCGCGCCATGCAGACCGTGTTCCTGGGCAGCGACCACGTCGACCAGGCCATCTTCGACCGCTACCAGGAGAACCTGCGCGCCAACGAGCGCATGCCCGGGCACGTGGTGACCGCGTTCGCGCGCCGCCATCCCGGCCCGTCCTATCCCTACGAGCTGGTCACCCCGCTGGCCGGCAACGAGATGCTGCTGGGCTTCGACAGCGCCAGCCAGCAGGCCAACCTGCAGGCGCTGGAGCGCGCGCGCGACACCGACACGGTGGCCATGTCCGCGCCGTTCCCGCTGATGCAGTACCGGGGGCGCGAGGGCGAGCCGGCGCTGGGCGTGACCGTGCGCCTGCCGGTGTACAGCCCCGGCCGCGCGCCGCTGACGGTGGCCGAGCGCCGCGAGCGCGAGCTCGGCGCGCTGGCGATCAGCCTGCGCCTGGCGCCGACCGTGCTGGGCGCGCTGGAGGGGCGGGTCCTGGAATACATGCACGTGGAGCTGCGCGACCTGGACATGCCGGACGACGACGGCCTGATCCACGCCTCCGAGCCGGGCCTGCAACCGCCGGCCGATGCCCAGGTGCGGCTGGTCGAGTTCGGCGGCCGCCGCTGGCAGCTGCTGCTGTGGCCGCGCGCGGGCAAGACCAGCTACTCCAGCGTGGCCATGGTGGCGCTGACCGGCACCGTGATCAGCCTGCTGCTGGCGCTGCTGCTGTGGACCCTGGCCAACACCCGCCGCCGCGCGGTGGAGATGGGCCGGCGCATGGGCGAGCGCTTCGGCGAGAGCGAGGCCCGCTTCCGCGCCCTGAACGAGCTGCTGCCGGCGCTGGTGCTGCTGGTGGACGCGCGCGACGGCCACATCAGCTACGCCAACCAGGCCGCGCGCCGCCAGCTGGGCGCGGTGATCGGGCAGCTGCTGCCCTCGCTGTTCGCCGACCCGGCGCTGGGCCGCGAGGCGCTGCGGGTGGCCGCGGCCGGCGGCGACTGGAGCGGGCGCGAGGCGCTGATGGTGCCCGCCCAGGGCGAGCCGTTCTGGGCGCACGCCTCGCTGGCGCCGGTGGAGGTGGATGGCGTGCCGCACGTGCTGATGGTGGCCAACGACGTCAGCGAGCAACGCAAGCTCACCGAGCGGCTGGGCTACCAGGCCGCGCACGACGAGCTGACCGGGCTGTACAACCGGCGCGAGTTCGAACGCCGCCTGCAGAAGGCGCTGGCCGGGCTGGAGGCCGACCCGTCGGCCAGCTTCGCCGTGCTGTACATCGACCTGGACCAGTTCAAGCTGGTCAACGACCTGTCCGGGCACATGGCCGGCGACCAGCTGCTGGTGGAACTGGTGCAGGCCATGCGCAGCCAGCTGCGGCCGCAGGACCTGCTGGCGCGGCTGGGCGGCGACGAGTTCGGGCTGCTGGCCCCGGCCACCGGGCCGATGCAGGCGCGCGCGCTGGCCGAGCGCATGCGCCACTGCATCGAGGACGTGGTGTTCCCCTGGGAGGGCCGCAGCTACACGGTCAGCGCCAGCATCGGCGTGGTCGTGGCCGACCGCCCCGGCGCCACCCTCAAGGACATCCTCGCCTGGGCCGACAGCGCCTGTTACCAGGCCAAGGAAAACGGCCGCAACCGGGTGCAGCTGTACCGCGAGGACGTGGACACCACCCGCCGCCAGGGCGAGATGGAATGGGCCACGCGCCTGCGCCGCGCGCTGGAGGAGGACCGCCTGCTGCTGGACTACCAGGAAGTGGTGCCGCTGGACCCGGAGCCGGGCGACCACGCGCCGCGGGTGGAGCTGCTGCTGCGCCTGCGCGACGAGGACGGCAACGTGGTCATGCCCGGGGCGTTCCTGCCGGCGGCCGAGCGCTATGGCCTGATGCCGGCGATCGACCGCTGGGTGATCCGCAACGCGCTGGCCAATGCCGACCGCCTGCACCCGCGCGGCGCCGGGCTGCGCGCCTTCGCCATCAACCTCTCCGGCGCCAGCCTCGAGGACCCGGGCCTGGCCGACTACATCCTCGGCTGCATCACCGAGTACGCGGTGCAGCCGCGGCGGGTGTGCCTGGAGATCACCGAGACGGTGGCGGTGCGCAACCTGCGCCGGGTGGTGCCGGTGATCGAGCGCCTGCGCGCGGCCGGCTGCCGCATCGCGCTGGACGACTTCGGCGCCGGCATGTCCTCCTTCGGCTACCTCAAGAACCTGCCGGTGGACATCATCAAGATCGACGGCAGCTTCATCCGCGACCTGGACAGCGACCCGGTCAGCCGCATCATCGTCAGCGCCATCGCCCAGATCGGCCACCAGCGGGGGCTGCGGGTGGTCGCCGAGTGGGTGGACGACCCGCGCATGCTGCCGCTGCTGCGCGAGCGCGGCGTGGACCTGGCCCAGGGCTTCGCCCTGCATTGCCCGGACCGGGTGGTGTTCCAGCGCGATCCGGTGCCGCCGCCGCGCTGAGCCGCGTCGTGCACCGCGGCCGGGTGCGGGCGGGCGGCGCCTGGCCGGCGCCGCCCGCCCGGGCTCAGGGCTTGCGGGCCTGCAGCACGTCCTGGGCCGCGTGCACCAGGAAGATGTAGTTGGCCGCCAGGTCGATCACGTACTCGTTCTGGCCCCAGAAGAACGGCCAGTCCTCCTTGTTCTCCGGGAAGTCCGGCTTGAGCACGAGCACGCCGGGCACCACGCCGCCGGCGATGAAGCTGAAGTCGGCGCGGTTGTTGCCGTAGGCCACCTCCTTGGAGCGCGCGCCGACCGCGGACACGAAGGAGATGTTCGAGTCCGGATGGGTGCCGTAGAGGTAGTCCAGGCCGCGCAGCGTGGGCTCGGCGTCGAACAGGTCCGGGAAGGCCTTGTGCAGGTGGTAGTTGGCGATCGCCACGCCGACCACTGCGCCGTTGCCGGCCCAGCCACCGCGGGTGATCGGCACCCCGTACGGGTTCTCGCCCAGCATCGGCGCGAACTCCTCGCGCAGGCGCTCGGCGCGCGCCCGCACCTGGGCGCGGAAGGCGTCGTCCATCTTCGGCAGCGCGGCCAGCAGCGCCGGGATGTTGAAGCCGAAGCGCTCGCCGCCGACCGAAGGCCACAGCGCGCGGATCGCCTCGGCGTACTTCGCATCGCCGGTGCTCAGCAGCAGCTGCGCGGCCGCGCGCAGCTGCTCGTCGTCCGGATGCCCGCCGGTGGTGTTGCCCACCCGGAACAGGTTCGGCTCGCGCGACTGCTCGAAGTCCCACGCCTTGCGCGCGGTCTCCAGGCACTCCTCGGCCAGGGCGTCGTTGTAGCCGCGCAGGGCGCGGCTGGCCGCGGCCAGGGCGGCGGCCGAGCCGTAGTTGAGCGCGGTGGTGGCGGTGGTGAAGGCCCAGCGGTCGTCGGCCGGCGAATCCGGGTCGTTGGGGTCGTGGACCTTGCCGTCGGTCTTGGTCGAGGCGTCGCCCAGGTGGGTGTACTGGCCCAGGTCCGGTTCGACGATGCCGGGGATGGCATGGCCGAACACCCGGTGCTGGGCGATGAGGGCCAGGGTCCCGTGCTCGATCTGCTGCAGCAGGTCGGGCTTGCCGTCCGGCACGTGGATCTCCACGTGCTTGCGCTGCTGGTCGATGCTGGTTTCGTCGCGCTCGGGGCGGAAGCGCTCCCAGGTATCGACCATCGACAGCACGGTGGCGTAGTGGGTCTGGGTGCGGATGTCGAAGTCGCCGGCGTCGAACCAGCCGCCGTAGTTCAGGCCGGGGATGTGCTCGCCGGGCTGGAACGGCGAATCCAGCTCCGGACCCTGGCCGAACAGGTCGAAGTGCTCGTGGTTGGGCGCCACCTGGCGGGCGTCGTCCATGTGCGGACGGCCGTGCCAGACCCGGTAGGCCTCGTTGACGAACATGTGGTCCATCTGCACCGGGAAGAACACGTCCAGGGTCGGATGCCAGGCCTCGGCGTAGACGTCCTCGGCGATGCGGAAGGCGTGGGTGCGCTGGCCGGCGGCCTCGATCACGTACAGGCCCGGCTCGCGCACGGAGGAGAAGTCGAAGGTGTAGTACTGGTAGCGCAGGTAGCGGCCCCACGGGGCCGGCGTGGCCGCGAGCACCTCGCTCTGGCTGCCGTCCGCGCCGATCCGCAGCAGCCGCGCCGGGCCCGGCGCCGCCGCGCGCGGATCGGTTTCCAGCACCGCGACCTTGCGCTGCGCCGGGTGGTAGCCCACCTGCGAGTGGCCGATCACCGGATCGCGGGTCCAGCCCGGCAGGGTGTGGCCTTCCACGCTCCAGTCCAGCACCGCGCCGCGCTTGCCGGCCGGCAGCAGGGTGCGCACCACGAACCAGCCGTTCTGCGCCTGGTTGCGGCCGTCGTACAGGCCCAGTTCGCCACTGCGGCTTTCGATGGTCACCCGGCGCTGCGGGTCCTCCGGCGCCAGCACCAGGCGCTTGCCGGTGGTGATCGGCAGGCGCACCGGCTTGCCCCCGGCGTCGCGCCCGGTGGGGCCGGTCGGGTAGCGCGGAAACTGGCCGCTGCGCTCGCCCTCGCCGGCGGCCACCCAGGACTTGCCGAAATAGGCCGAGGGCAGGAACTCCAGGTTGAACCCGGCGCGGCCCTGCAGCGACTTCGGCAGCGGCTTGTCCAGCAGCACCTGCACGCGCACGCCCTCGCCCTGCGGCGAGACCTGGATGCTGTATTCGAAGTTTTCCTTCGGATAGGCCAGGCGGGTGGTGACGGTGCCGGTGCGCGGATCGACCTTGCGCTCGACCAGCTGCGCCACCGGATCCCACTGCTCGGGCGTGGGCGAGAGGCGCACGTCGCCGTTGGTGGCGGTGCGCACGCCGTGGTGGATCAGCTCCACGCCGGCGTGCTTGGCGTCGGAGAACAGGCCGTCGTAGTAGTTGTTGAACACCAGCACGTCCAGGCCGGGGCGGCTGAAGTACTCCTGCTCGGTCAGGCGCAGCGGCTCGGCCAGGGCCGGCGGCAGCGCCGCCAGCAGGGCAGCGGCAAGGACGGAACGGGCGCGGATGGATCGCGGACTGCGGCGTGGCGACATTGCGTTGGGCTCCCCTCGGATTTCGATGTGAACGCTAACATCGGGTCACGGGCTAACCCAGCTGCGGTGCAGCAAGCCGCGGCATCCAGCTTCAGTCGCGGTCCGGCGCACCGAGCGGGAAGTAATGCCGGTACGGCCGCGCCTCGTCGACGGCGCGGCGCATGGACGGCCGGGCCAGCAGCCGTGCGCGGTAGGCCTGCACCCGCGTGCATCCGGGCGGGATCGGCTGGGTCCAGTCGGCATAGAACAGGAACGGGGCGGCGCCGCAGTCGGCCAGGCTGAAGTGCGCGCCCGCGGCCCAGGTGCGGCCATCGGCAAGATGCCGCTCCAGCCAGGCGTAGCTGGTCTCCAGCAGGCGCCGCGCCTCGGCCACGCCCTGCGGATCGCGCTGGCCTTCCGGGCGCAGTGCGTCGAGCACCACCTTCTGTTGCGGCGTGGACACGTAGTTGTCGAAGAAGCGGTCCAGAAACCGCACCTCCAGTGCCTGCAGGGGATCGCCTGGCAGCAGCGGGACCGGGCCGGGGTGGCGCAGGTGCAGGTACTCGATGATGGCACTGGCCTCCGGAAGGCTGCGTTCCCCGTCCACCAGCAGCGGGAAGCGGCCGATCGGCCAGCGCGCGCGCAGCGCGTCCATGTTCCCCGGCGCCTCCAGGTGGCGGTACTCGAACCGGACCTGGTTCTCGTACAGCGCCACCAGCACCTTCTGGCAGTAGGAGGAGAACGGGTGCGCGTACAGGGCAAGGCTCATCGTGGCCTCAGCGGGTGGTGGAGTCCTCGCTGCGACGCGCGGGCGCGGCGGGATTCGACACCGGCTCGCGTTCCAGCTGCGGGTAAAGCGCCAGCAACGCCAGGGCCACGCCATTGGTCCAGCCGAAGCCGTCCTGCAACGGGTACTCGCCGCCGCCACCGCCCTGCAGCGCGCCGTCGGCGTCGTACTTCTCCACCAGCTTGTGCTCGCGCCCGAACAGGGTCCTGACGTTGCCGAGGAAGCCGGCGGCGATGTCGCGCGCCAGCGCGTCCTCGCCGTAGCGGCGCAGGCCGTCGACCGCGATCCACTGCAGCGGCGCCCACACGTTGGGCGCGTCCCACTGCTGGCCGCTGTCGATGGTGGTGGTCACCAGGCCGCCCGGCTTCAGCAGCCGCGCGCGCACCATGGCCGCGGTACTGCGCGCCCGCTCCGGCGAGGCGATGCCGGCGTGCAGCGGGAACAGCGCCGCGGCGGTGGGCTGGGCGCGGACCTGGCCGTCGCGCAGGTCCAGGTCGCCGTAGTAGCCGTCCGCCTGCCACAGGTGGCGTTCGATGGCGGCGGCGCGCTCGCCTGCGCGGGCCTGGTAGTCGCGTGCGCAGGCCTGGTCGCCGGCCTGTCCGCAGGCCAGGGCGATGGTCGTTTCCAGGTGGTGCAGCAGGCTGTTGAGGTCCACCGGCACGCGCGTGGTGACGTGGATTGTGTCCAGCCGCATCGGATCGTCCAGCCAGCGGCTGGAGAAATCCCAGCCGCTTTCGGCGCCGGCGCGCAGCTCGCGGTAGACCTCGCCGGCCGGGCGGGTGGACGCGGCCGCGGTCTGGCGGTCCTGCACGTAGGATTCCGGGCGCGGGCTGTCGCGGTCGTCCCAGTAGCGGTTGAGCAGGCTACCGTCGGCCAGCCGCACCACGCGGCGATGGGCCTGCCCCGGCCGCAGGCCCTCGGCGCCATCCATCCAGAACGCGTGCTCGCGCCGCAGCTGCGGCAGGTAGCGTACCGGCGCGGCCGGCTCGAGCTTTGCCTGCAGCATCACCATGTGCGAGAAGAACGGCGGCTGCGAGCGGCTGAGGTAGTAGCTGCGGTTGCCGTTGGGGACATGGCCCCAGGCGTCGATCAGGTGGGCGAAGTTGTCGAGCATCTGCCGCACCAGCGCGTGCTGTCCGCTCTCCGCCAGGCCGAGCATGGTGAAGTACGAATCCCAGTAATAGACCTCGCGGAAGCGGCCACCCGGGACCACGTAGGGATGCGGCAATTGCAGCAGGCTGTCATGCGGCCGCGGCGCCGGGCTGCGCCGGGTCAGCAGCGGCCACAGCGCATCGATATGCGCGCGCAGGCTGTCGCGCTTGGGGATGTCGGTGGCGGCGCCCTCGTCCGGCAGCACGAAATGCCCGTCCACGAAGCGGCGCAGGTCGAAGCCGGGCAGGCCGCGCTGCTGCGCGAACGCGGCCTCGATCGTCGCCGGGTCGCTGCGCGGCACGGCGTCCACGAAGTACTTCTGGTCCGCGAACAGGCGCGCTTCCTGCACCGCGGCGAATACCGCCGGCCAGGCCTGGTCCGGCGTGCGCACGCTGCGCGCGTCCTCCGCGGCAGTGGCTGCCGGCGTGGCGGGCTGGCCGGCGAGGGGCGGGCGCGCCGCGCAGGCGCCAAGCAGCAGGGGCAGCACGAACAGCAAGCGGCGGACGGGATGGCGTGGCATGGCGGCCTCCGGGACGCGTGACCGGGCGATGTTCGCACCGGCGACGCGATGGAAGCGGCAAGGCTGCCCTCAGGCTACGTCCGCGGCCTCCACCACCGATGCGCGTGCCTGCACCGTATAGGCCTCCAGCTGCGGGAAGAACACCTCGAATCCGGCGGCGATCGCCTCTTCGTGCCGGCGCAGGTCGTCCAGGCACGCGACCAGGCGCTCGCCATTGCGCGAAAGGCGCGTGGCGATGCGGGTCACCGCCAGGTCCACGCTTTCGCGGCGCCGGTACGAGCCCAGCCAGTCGTGGGCGGCGATCCGCGGAGCCAGGCCCTGCAGCCGTTCCGGCAGGCGCGCGCGCTGCGCCAGCAGGTGGTCGTAGAAGCGCGCGGTGTAGCGGTCCAGCGGCTCGCCCGAATGCCGCGTCCAGTCGCGCGCCAGCAGGTGGTCGTAGTACACGTCCAGGGCGATGCCCGCATAGCGGCGCAGGCCGGGCGCAAACAGCGCCCGCGCCCCGGCGACCACGGGATGGTCGTCGGTGTAGCGGTCGACGCGGCGGTGGACCAGGATCTCGCGCCGCTCCACCGGACTGTAGTCGGCCAGTGCGGCCAGGCCGAACACGAAGTCGCCCAGCAGCGCGCCCAGCATCGCCTCCGGATCCGGGGCGGCCAGGTAGGTGTGGGCGAGGTAGTTCATCGCGGCGATTTTCGCATGCGCCGCCGCCGCGAAGCTGTACGCAGGCCATGGTTGACGCCCGCCTCACCGCTGGCCGCGATACTGCCAGCCATGCCCGAAGGCCCTTCCATCGTCATCCTCAGGGAAGCCGCCGCGGGCTTTGCCGGACGCAAGGTGCGGGCCGTGCATGGCAACAGCCGCGAGCCGATCCAGCGCCTTGCGGGAAAGCGCCTGGTGGCGCTGCACAGCTGGGGCAAGCACTTCCTGATGGAGTTCGACGGCTTTGCCGTGCGCATCCACTTCATGCTGTTCGGCAGCTACCGCATCGACGAGCGCAAGGCCACGCCGGCGCGGCTGGGCCTGGAGTTCACCGGCGGCAGGGAACTGAACTTCTATGCCTGTTCGGTGCGCTTCATCGAGCAGCCGCTGGACGAGGTCTACGACTGGAGCGCCGACGTGATGAACGACGCCTGGGATCCGGCGGCGGCGCGGCGCAAGCTGCGCGCGCGGCCGGACGCGCTGGCGGCCGACGCGTTGCTGGACCAGGACGTGTTCGCCGGGGTCGGCAACATCATCAAGAACGAGGTGCTGCACCGCATCCGCGTGCATCCGGAAAGTCGGATCGGCGCGCTGCCGCCGCGCAAGCTGGGCCAGCTGGTGGCCGAGGCGCGGCAGTACAGCTTCGATTTCCTCGAATGGAAGAAGGCCTTCGTGCTGCGCAAGCACTGGCAGGTGCACGCGAAGAAGACCTGCCCGCGCGACGGCACCGAACTGAGCTACCGCAAGGAGCTGGGCCTGGCGCGCCGGCGTGCGTTCTGGTGCAGCCGCTGCCAGCGGCTGTATGCCTGAGCCGTGGCAGCGCTCAGAGCGCGACCCGCGACAGCACCGCCTGCGCCGCGACTGCCGCGCACAGGGCGATGAACAGTACCCCGCACCAGCCGCGCTCGAAGCCGCGGTGCCCCGGCGAGACCAGCTTGCCCACGCCCACCAGCGCCGCCGGCAGGGCGAACAGCAGCAGCGCATGCCCCAGGCCCATCAGCGAAATGTCCATGACCGTCTCTCCCGTGACGGCGGTGGTCCACCGCCATGGCCCGATCCTCGGCCCGGCGGGCGGGGGCGGCATTGATCGCGGTCAAGCCCGGAGCGCCGGCGCCCGCGGGCCGGAGGCCCGGCATGGCTGAACGTAGGCCGGCCGGCGTGATGCGGCTGTCGCCTGCCCGGCTGCATCGCATTGTGCGATGCAGCATAATGCCGCCCATGTCCGTCTCCCCGATCCCCGACGCCTCCCCGGGCGCCCCGGCGCTTGCCGTGGGTCCGCGCCAGCGCGCCCTGATCCTCACCGGCCTGAGCCTGGGCGGTTTCGCCATTGGCACCAGCGAGTTCGCCAGCATGGGCCTGATGCCCAACATGGTCGCCGAGCTGGGCGTCAGCGAGCCGCAGGTCGGGCACCTGATCAGCGCCTACGCCCTGGGCGTGGTGGTCGGCGCGCCACTGCTGGCGATCCTTGGCGGGCGGCTGTCGCGCAAGGCCCTGCTGCTGGCGCTGATGGCGTTCTACGCCGCCGGCAACCTGGCCACCGCGCTGGGCCCGGACTACCTGAGCCTGATGCTGTTCCGCTTCATCGCCGGCCTGCCGCACGGCGCCTACTTCGGCGTGGCGGCGCTGACCGCGGTGGCGATCACCCCGCCGGAGGCGCGCGGGCGCGCGGTCAGCCTGAGCATGCTGGGCCTGACCCTGGCGATCCTGCTGGGCACCCCGCTGGCGACCTGGATGGGCCAGCTGGCCAGCTGGCGCTGGACCTACGCCTTCGTCGCCCTGGTGTCGCTGGCCACCCTGACCCTGCTGGCGCTCTACCTGCCGGCCAACGGCAAGGCCCCGCGCACCCGGGTGCTGGACGAACTGCGCGCGTTCAACCGCCTGCCGGTGTGGCAGGGCCTGCTGATTGGCGCGATCGGCTTCGCCGGCATGTTCAGCGTCTTCAGCTACCTGGCGCCGACCATGGTGCAGGTGACCGGCGTGGCCCCGGCGTGGATCCCGGTGGGCGTGGCCGGCTTCGGCCTGGGCGGCCTGATCGGCAACATGGTCGGCGGCTGGCTGTTCGACCGCCTGCGCTTCCGCGCGGTGCCGGTGGTGCTGGGCTGGGCGCTGGTGATGCTGCTGCTGTTCCCGCTGGCGGCACAGGCGCCGTGGAGCCTGCTGCTGGCCACCGTGTGCATTGGCGCGATGGGCGCGCTGGGCCCGATCCTGCAGTCGCACCTGATGGACGTGGCCGGCGAGGCGCAGACCCTGGCCGCCGCCTCGCACCATGCCGCGTTCAACGCCGCCAATGCCCTGGGCCCGCTGCTGGGCGGCATGGCGATCAGCGCCGGCTTCGGCTGGACCTCCACCGGCCCGGTCGGCGCCATCCCCGCGGTGGCCGGCATCGGCCTGTACCTGTGGGCCGCGCGCACCCGCGCCCGGCGCCTGCGCGCCGAGGCCTGCTGCCCGGCTGCCTGAGCCGCGCCGCGCCGCGATGGCGCGCTCCATACGCCCCGGGAGGGTCGTTTTCCGGCCGGACCACTTAGACTGTGGCGCTTCCGCGGCGCCCGCGCGCCCGCGTCCCTTTCCGCTTCAGAGAGAGTCCGCGTGGTCATCCATCCCAAAGTCCGAGGCTTCATCTGCACCACCGCCCACCCCGAAGGGTGCGCGAAGAACGTGCAGGACCAGATCCGCTACGTGCAGTCCCAGGGCAAGCGCGAGGGCGGGCCGAAGCGGGTGCTGGTGATCGGCGCCTCCACCGGCTACGGCCTGGCCGCGCGTATCACCGCCGCCTTCGGCTACGGCGCCGCCACCCTGGGCGTGTTCTTCGAGAAGCCCGGCACCGAGAAGAAGCCGGGCAACCCGGGCTGGTACAACTCCGCCGAGTTCGACCGCCAGGCCAAGGCCGCCGGCCTGTGGAGCCGCTCGATCAACGGCGACGCCTTCTCCGACGAGGTCCGCGCCAAGGCCATCGAGCTGATCGGCGAGATGGGCGGCCCGGTCGACCTGGTCGTGTACTCGCTGGCCTCGCCCGTGCGCCGCCTGCCGGATACCGGCGAGCTCAAGCGCTCGGCGCTCAAGCCGATCGGCCAGCCGTACAAGGCCACCGCGGTGGACACCAACCGCGACCAGGTGATCGAGGCCACGGTCGAGCCGGCCACCGAGCAGGAAGTCGCCGACACCGTGAAGGTGATGGGTGGCGAGGACTGGGAGCTGTGGATCGACGCCCTGTCCAAGGCCGGCGTGCTGGCGCCTAACGCCAAGACCGTGGCCTTCAGCTACATCGGCACCGAGATCACCTGGCCGATCTACTGGCATGGCGCCCTGGGCAAGGCCAAGGAGGACCTGGACCGCGCCGCCCACGCCATCGACGCCAGGCTGAAGCCGACGGGCGGTTCGGCCAACGTGGCCGTGCTCAAGTCGGTGGTCACCCAGGCCAGCGCCGCGATCCCGGTGATGCCGCTGTACATCGCCATCGTCTACCGGATCATGAAGGACAAGGGCCTGCACGAGGGCCCGATCGAGCAGCTGGAGCGCACCTTCCGCGAGCACCTGTACAGCGACAACCCGCCGCCGGCCGACGAGTCCAACCGCCTGCGCCTGGACGACCGCGAGCTGCGCGACGACGTGCAGCAGGCCTGCCGCGACCTGTGGCCGCAGGTCACCACCGAGAACCTGTTCCAGATCACCGACTACGCCAGCTACAAGCGCGACTTCCTGAAGCTGTTCGGCTTCGAGCGCGAGGACGTGGACTACGACGCCGAGGTCGACCCCGTGGCCGCCTTCGACGTCATCGACCTGGCCGAGTAACAGGCTCGCATCGACCTGGCATCGCATGCGGCCGGCCCCAGCGCCGGCCGCATGCGCCTGGCGGCCGAATCACGAATCCCGAATCACGAATCCCGCGCCGCGGTAGCGGCGACGACACACTCGCGCAGGTCGCTGAGCCGGAACGGCTTGGACAGCCGCACCAGCGATGGATCCAGCTCCACGTTGGTGTAGCCGGAAACCACGATCACCGGCGTGCCGGGGTTGCGGCCGACCACCTCGCGCGCCAGGTCGGCGCCGGACATGCCCGGCATCAGGTGGTCGGTGACCACCAGGGTGGGACGCAGGCCGCGGTCCAGTTCGGACAGGGCTTCCTCGGCCGAGCCGGCCTCCACCACCTCGTAGCCCATGTCCAGCAGGACGTCGGCGGTGCACATGCGCACGCCCGGTTCGTCGTCGACGACCAGGGCGATGCGCGGCGGGTTCGGTGGCGCGGTTGCCACGGGGATCTCCCTCAGGGTCACGGCTCGCCGGCGGACGGCAGCCAAAGCTCGACCATGGTGCCTTTGCCGGGTGCGCTGTCGATGTGAAGGCAGCCGCCCAGCTGCAGGGCCAGGCCGTGCGCCATCGACAGGCCCAGGCCGGTACCCTTGCCCACGCCCTTGGTGGAGAAGAACGGCTCGATCGCCCGCGCGCGGGTGGCCTCGTCCATGCCCGCGCCGGTATCGGCGACGGTGATCACCGCGTAGCGCCCGGCCGGCAGGGCGCGCGGCGCACCGGGACCGGGCACCTCGGCGCTGCGCGCGGACAGGGTCAGGGTGCCGCCCTCGGGCATGGCGTCGCGGGCGTTCACGCCGAGGTTGAGCAGGGCCATCTCCAGCTGGTTCCAGTCCGCGCGTGCCGGCGGGGTATCGGCCCCGGCGCGGACCTGGATCCGCACCCGCGGATCGAAGCTGGAGCGCATCAGCGCGCCGATCCCTTCCAGCAGCGCGCACACGTCCACCACCACGGTCTGCAGCGGCTGCTTGCGCGCGAACGCCAGCAGGCGCTGCACCAGCATCGCCGCGCGCTCCGTGGACTGCCGCGCCACGGCGATGGTGCGCGCGCGCCGCTCCGGGTTGGCGGCCGGGTCGGCCGCCAGTTCCAGCGCGGCCATGATCGGCGCCAGCAGGTTGTTGAAGTCGTGCGCCACGCCGCCGGTGAGCTGGCCCATCGCCTCCAGCTTCTGCGACTGGCGCAGGGCTTCCTCGGCGATGCGCCGCTCGGTGATGTCGATCGCCTCCTGCACCACCGCGGTGATCCGCCCGTCGGCGCCGCGGAACGGGCGCAGCGAAAGCTCCAGCACGCGGCGGCCGTCGGGCAGCACCAGTTCCAGCTCGTCGTGCACCGGCTCGCCGGCGGCCGCGCGCAGCACGCCGGCGCGGATCCGCTCCGGCATGCCCGGGGTGCCGGCGAACCAGGGGGTGTCCCAGAACGTCCGCCCGACCACGTCCTCGCGGCTGGCGCCGATCATCGCCAGCGCGGCCTGGTTGGCGTCCAGCAGGGTGCCGTCGAGGGCGCACATGCCCTGCAGCTGGAAGCTGGTCTCGAACAGGTTGCGCAGCTGCGCCTGCGACTCGGCCAGCGCCGCCACCGCGGCGCGGTGCGCGGTGACATCGCGCGCGCTGCAGTAGAACTTGCCGCCCTGCGGCGTGGCCACCCACGACAGCGTGCGGTAGCTGCCGTCGCGTGCGCGCATGCGGCACTCGAAGCCCAGCAGGGGTTCGCCGGCGTGCAGGCGCTGGCATGCCGCGGCCGCCGCCCCGCGGTCGCCCGGGTGCAGCAGCTCGCGCATCGGCCGCGCGGCCAGCTCCTCGTGGCTCCAGCCCAGTACCTGCTGCCAGGCCGGGTTGCTGCGCTCGAGGATGCCGTCGCGGTCGAACACGCCCAGCATGTCGGGGGTGACCTGCCAGTTGAGCGAGCGTTCGTGGGCGTGCTCGGCCACCCGCTGCTCGAGTTCGCGGTTGAGCTGTTCCAGCTCGGCCTCGCGCCGGCGCAGCGCCTGCTCGGTGCGGGTGCGGCGGGTGTTGTCCATGCCCACCAGCACCAGCCCGCCGATGCTGCCGTCCTGGTCGGTGAACGGCTGGAACACGAAGTCCAGGTAGTGCTCCTGCGGCGCGCCGTGCTCCGGTTCGGCGACGAAGCGTGCGTCCTGCTCGGCGTGCGGGCGGCCGCTGCGGTAGACCTCGTCCAGCACCGGCATCCAGCCCTGGCGCACCACCTCCGGCAGCGCCTCGGCCACGGTGCGGCCGACCAGGTCGTCGCGCCCGACCAGGCGCAGGTAGGCGGCATTGGCGAACTCGAAGCGGTGCTCCGGCCCGCGCAGCATGGCCATGAACGCCGGCGCCTGGTCGAACATGCGCGCCAGGCGTGCGCGTTCGTCGGCCAGCCGGCGCTGGGTCAGCACCCGCCGGGTGGTCTCGTGGGTGATGCAGAGCATGGCCACGACCCGGCCGTCGGCCTGGCGCACCGGGCTGTAGGTGAAGGTCCACCAGGTGTCCTCGGGCACGCCATTGCGCTCCATGCGCAGGTACATGTCCTCGACCCAGGTGGCGGTGCCGGACATGGCCATCTCCGCCATCCCGCGCACGTCGTCCCATAGCTCGTGCCAGACCTCGCGCAGCGGCCGGCCCAGGGCGGTGGGCTCCTTGACCCCCAGCACCGGGACGTAGGCGTCGTTGTAGAACAGCAACAGGTCCGGGCCCCAGCCCAGGCACATGGCGAAGCGCGAGCCGAGCATCATCGACAGCGAGGTCTTCAGTTCGGTCGGCCAGGACTGCGGCGGGCCCAGCGGATGCGCGGACCAGTCGTGCATCGCCACCCGGTGGGCCACGTGGCCCCCGTCGCGCAGGAATTCGGTGCCGGGGACCAGGAGCTGCTCGAGGGGCATCGCGCGCGCGGGGCAGGGGAGGGTGGGACGGATGCTGGCATATCGCGCGTGGGCCGCGTGATCACGCGCCCGGCCTGTCCGACCGGTGGCTGAGCGGGCGCGCCGGCCGGGGAACCGGCGGCCGCGCGCACGGTCTGCTGCTGTCCCCGCCCGCATTCCTTCCCGCTTGCACGAGTCCCCCGCCAGGCAGCTGCTGCCCCATGCCGTGGCCGCGGTACTGACCGCGGCGCTGCTGGCGCTGGGCGCGTGGCTGCTGCTGTGGAGCGCGCGGCCGCGGCTGGAGCCGGGGGCGCCGCTGGAGCGGCTGCAGCTGCGCCTCGTCCCGCGCGCGGTGCTGCCGTCCCTGCCGCCGCAGGACGCCGCGAGGCCGGGCCCGCAGTCGGCCGCGGGCACGACCGCGACCGGGCCGCGGCAGCCCGCCGCACCTGTACCGGCCTCCGGCGCCGCGCCTGCCCGGCAGATCGACCTGTACGACGCCGATGGCCGCATCCACCTGCCCGAGGGCACGGTGGCGCGGGTGCCGGTACCCGGACAGGACCCGCTGCAGCCCCCCAATCCGGTGGACTACCGCGGCACCCGCTTCGGCGACGACTGGATCAGCGACGGCGACATCGCCGACGTGGCCGGGCAGGCCATCGCCCGCGCCCAGGGCAAGATCGCCCGGGCCCTGCTGGGCAAGGAGATCCAGCATGCGCAGGCACGGCGACCGCCGCAGGTGGCGTTCAACCCGGCCCGCCACGAACGCCCGGCCGACCTGGGCAGCGAGGCCACCGGCGATGCCTGGCGCGCCGCGCCGATCAGTGCCGAGCCCGCGCCGGGCCTGGACGGCAGCGCCAGCCGCAGCCTGCGCGAGCAGGTGGCGCAGCTGGAGCGCGAGCATCCGCGCTGCCCGCGCGAACGCATGGAGAAGCTGCTGGAACCGCTGCGCGAGGCGCTGGCCCGGCTGCAGGCGGTGGAGCACGCGATGGCCAGGGGCGCCGACCCGGTGCGCGCGCAGCACCAGCTGCCGTCCACGGCCGACAGCGCCTGGGACCAGGGCCGGCGCGCGCTGTGGCATGCGCGCCGGCAGCTGCAGGATTGCCGCGGCTGAGGCGGCGGCGCGGCCTAGCCTTGCGCCAGGTAGTAGGGCTCGACCACGCCCTTGATCTTGATCGTCATCGGGTTGCCGCGGCGGTCGCGCGAGCGGCCCACCTGCACCCGGATCCAGCCCTCGCTCACCGAGTATTCCTCGACGTTGTCGCGCTCCTCGCCGTTGAAGCGCACGCCCACGCCGCGGTTGAGCGCTTCGGCGTCGTAATAGGGGCTGCGCGGGTCGAGGGCCAGGCGGTCGGGAGGCGTATCGGTCATCTTCGGGAAGCTGTCGTGCGTGCCGGAGCCGCCGGCGCGGTGGGTGAAGGATACCGCGGGGCGCGTATCATGCGCCTCCCGCGGCGCCCCCGCCGCCGCACCGGAGACTTGCCATGGCGCTCAAGGCCACCGTGGTCCGCGTGGACCTGCAGATCAGCGACATGGACCGCCACTACTACGCCGCCCATTCGCTGACCCTGGCCCAGCATCCGTCCGAGACCGGGGAGCGGCTGATGGTGCGGGTGCTGGCCTTCGCCCTGCATGCGCAGGATCGGCTGGAGTTCGGCCGCGGCCTGAGCACGGACGAGGACCCGGACCTGTGGCTGCGCGACTACACCGGCGACGTGCAGCTGTGGATCGAGCTGGGCCAGCCGGACGAGTCGCGCGTGCGCAAGGCCTGCAACCGCGCCGCGCGGGTGGTGGTGCTCAACTACGGCGGCCGCGCCGCCGACCTGTGGTGGGAGCGCAACGCGGGCGCGCTGTCGCGCCACCACAACCTGGACGTGCTCGACCTGCCGCCGGCGCAGCTGGAACCGCTGGTGGCCATGTACGCGCGCGGCATGCGCCTTGACGTGCAGGTGCAGGACGGCGAGGTGCGGGTGCTGGACGAGCGCGGCGCCGAGGCGGTGCTGCAGCCGGTGCCGCGGATGCGCGCACGGGAAGGCTGATGGCCGCGGCGCCCGACCGCTACGACGCCATCGTCATCGGCGCCGGCGCCGCCGGGCTGATGTGCGCGCTCACCGCCGGCCAGCGCGGCCTGCGCGTGCTGGTGGTCGAGCATGCCAACAAGCCGGGCAAGAAGATCCTCATGTCCGGCGGCGGGCGCTGCAACTTCACCAACACCAACACCAGCCCGGCCAACTACCTCTCCGCCAACCCGCACTTCTGCAAGTCGGCGCTGGCGCGCTACACGCCCTGGCAGTTCATCGAGATGGTGGACCGCCACCGCATCGCCTGGCACGAGAAGGCGCCTGGCCAGCTGTTCTGCGACGTGTCCTCCAAGCTGATCGTGCGGATGCTGCTGGACGAATGTGCCGCCGGCGGCGTGCAGTTGCTGACCCAGTGCAGCGTGGAGGCGGTCGAGCAGCCCGATGGCGGCGGCTTCCTGCTGCGCACCACCCAGGGGCGCTTCGCCGCGCCGGCGCTGGTGGTGGCCAGCGGCGGGCTGTCGATCCCGAGCATGGGCGCCACCGGCTTCGGCTACGAACTGGCGCGGCGCTTCGGCCACGCGGTGCTGCCCACCCGCGCCGGCCTGGTGCCGCTGACCCTGTCCGGCCGCCACCTGGAGCGGCTGGCCGACCTGTCCGGCGTGGCCCTGGAGGTGGAGGCACGCTGCAACGGCCGCAGCTTCCGCGAGGCCATGCTGTTCACCCACCGCGGCGTCAGCGGCCCGGCGATCCTGCAGATCTCCTCGTACTGGCAGCCGGGCGACGAGCTGCTGCTGGACCTGCTGCCCGGGCGCGACGCCCTGGAATGGCTGCAGGCGCAGCAGAAGCAGCGCCCGGACGCGGAGCTGAAGACCGTGCTGGCCGAGGCCCTGCCGCGGCGCTTCGCCCAGCGCCTGTGCGAGCTGTGGCTGCCGAACCGGCCGATGCGCCAGCTCGACGTGCCGCAGCTGCGCAAGGCCGCCGAAGTGCTGTCGGCCTGGCCGCTGGTGGCCAGCGGCACCGAGGGCTACCGCACCGCCGAGGTCACCCTGGGCGGCGTGGACACCCGCGAGGTGTCCTCCAGCACCATGGAGTCGCGCAAGGTGCCGGGCCTGCATTTCGTCGGCGAGGTGCTGGACGTCACCGGCTGGCTGGGCGGCTACAACTTCCAGTGGGCCTGGGCGTCCGGGCACGCGGCCGGGCAGGCGCTGGCCGCGGCGTGAGGGGGCGCAACGCGCGCCGGCGGCGGCGGCCGGCTTAAACGTTCAAGCACCCGCGTATTTCCTGCGCGCGGTTTCACCGCCGGGTGACGGCGCGGCTGGAAACCTCGAAGGCCACGGGAAGGCCCGGCGCGCGGGACGCGCCAGCAACAGGAACGCGACAATGCCCCAGGCACTACCGCCGGCGCGCCAGGCGGTCATGATCGACATCGACCGCGAACGCGACCACTGGCGCCAGCGCTACCAGTCGCTGCCCCGGGCCCGGGCCATGCGCAGCTTCGCCCGCTACTGGCCGGTGCTGTGCGCCGCCTACGACGTCTACCTCAACCACCCGCGCGCCGCCGCGGGCGAGCGCCTGGAGCTGTTCCTGCGCCGCGAGAGCGTGGCCATGAGCCTGCTCAGCGAGGCCGAGGCCAGCCAGGTGTTCGACCAGGTCTGGGAGCGCATCCGCGACGCCACCGCCGACTGAAGGCGCAGGCCGGCCGCGCATCCCGGCCGTGGATGCCGCCGGCCGGCGTGCCCGGCGCGCCCGCCGCCCCCGGTTTCGTCGCCCGATTCCCGGTTTCGTCGCATCCCCGGTTCCGTTCCCGGCGGCGGCCGCTATCCTCGCCCGCATCCTTCCAGCCCGCGGGCCCCACGTGTCCTCCAGCCTGTTCCTCGCGTTCCGCATCCTGTTCGCCTGGTGGGTCGCCATCTTCGTGGCCGGCTTCGTCTGGGCCGGGATGTTCGGCGGCGTCGGTGGTGTCTTCTGGCTGCTGGCGCTGCTGACCTTCGGCCTGGCGGTGCTGGGCGTGATCACCCACATCCGCCGGGTACGCCTGCTCGCCGGGCGCCTGGACGCGGCGGTGCTGGCCAACCGCCAGCAGCGGCGGATCGAGCTGCCGCTCGACGCGGAGGCCGCCTTCGACCTGGTCGCCGACGCGATCCGCCAGCTGCCGCGGGTGGAGGACATGGAGCCGCTGCGCGGCAGCCTGCAGTTGCGCGCGCGGGTGCGCCGCTCGGACCCGTTCGGCGGCGCCCGGCCCTCGCGCTGGAACCTGCTGGCGCGCTTCGCCGTCACCCACGACCGGGTGCTGGCGACCGTGCACCCGGGCAGCGGCACGGTCGGCGTGACCGTGCTGTGCGAGCCGGACGCGGCGCACTGGGTCGACCTGTTCGCGCTGGACGAAGGCAGCAACTACGAGAACGCCGAGAGCCTGCTGCGCGCGCTGTCGCACCAGGTCGCGGCGCAGCGCCGCGAGGAGCGGGCGCGCGCCGAGCGCGAGGCCACCGACAACGCGCTCACCGTGGCCCGCCTGAACCTGCTGCAGGCCCAGGTCGAGCCGCACTTCCTCTACAACACCCTGGCCAACGCCCAGGTGCTGGCGCGCACCGACCCGCCGCGCGCCGAGCAGATGCTGGGCCACCTGATCCAGTACCTGCGCCACTCCCTGCCGCGCGAGCACGACACCCTGTCCACCCTGGGCGAGGAGCTGGAGCGCACCCGCGCCTACCTTGAGATCCTCAGGATCCGCATGGGCGCGCGCCTGCAGTTGCAGGTGGAGGTGCCGGACGCGCTCAAGCAGGTGCCGCTGCCGTCGATGATGCTGCAGACCCTGGTGGAGAACGCGATCAAGCACGGCCTGGAGCCCAAGCCCGGCGGCGGCACGGTGTGGATCCTGGCGCGCCGGGCCGACGACCAGGTGGCCATCACCGTGGCCGACGACGGGTGCGGCTTCGGCAACGGCGCCAGCGCCGGCACCGGGATCGGCCTGAAGAACCTGCGCGAGCGCCTGCGCCTGACCTATGGCGACGCCGCCTCGTTCTCGATCGTGTCCAATTTCCCCAACGGGGTGGCCGCGACCGTCGCGGTGCCGGCGCCGGAGGCGCCCGCCGCGCCGCCGCCGCTGCCCCCGTTCGCCCAGCCCGGAGGTGCCGGCCATGCCTGACTGCATCGTCGCCGAGGACGAGGAGCTGCTGCGCGCCTCGCTGGTGCAGGAGCTGGCGGCGGCCTGGCCGGAACTGCGGGTGGTGGCCGAGTGCGAGGACGGCGCCGCCGCGCTGGAAGCCATCGCCGCGCACCAGCCGGAGGTGGCCTTCCTCGACATCCGCATGCCGGGCCTGACCGGGATCCAGGTGGCCGCGGCGGTGGCCCAGTCCAGCCCGCGGACCCAGGTGGTGTTCGTCACCGCCTACGACCAGTACGCGATCGAGGCCTTCGAGAAGGGCGCGGTCGACTACCTGCTCAAGCCGGTCGCGCGCGAGCGGTTGCAGGCCACGGTGCAGCGGCTGCAGGCGCGCGCCGGCGGCGGCCCCGACCAGGCCACCCTCGACGCGCTGCTGCAGCACCTGGCGCGGCGCCCGCCGCCGCCCTCGGCGCCGCCCCCGCTGGCCTGGATCACCGCCAGCAGCGGGCGCGAAACGCGGCTGATCATGCTCGAGGACGTGGCCTATTTCCGCGCCGACAACAAGTACACCGTGGTGGTGACCGCCGAGGGCGAGTCGCTGCTGCGCACCCCGCTGAAGGAACTGCTGGTGGTGCTGGACCCCAACCGCTTCCGCCAGATCCACCGCTCCACCATCGTCAACCTGGCGGCGGTGCTGTCGGTGGTGCGCGACGACAGCGGCAAGGGCCAGCTGCGCCTGCGCAACCGCAGCGAGACCTTGCCGGTGAGCGCGCCGTTCATGGCCCTGTTCCGCGGCATGTAGCCGCACCGGACCGGAAAGACCAAGGAGTGTCCCATGCACCTGCTGACCGCCCTGCTTGCGTGCCTGCTGTCGCTGTTCGGCGGCGACGGACCCGGCAGCCGCACCCGCATCGACTTCGCCCGCGCCGGCCAGGGCGTGCTGCTGAGCAAGACCACCCTGGCCGACGGGCTGGCGACCTTCCAGTGCCTGTCCAGCGGCAGCGGCGCCTGCCACTACCGCCTGTACCAGGAGATCTGCAAGGCCGCCGTCGGCGGCACCGCGCTGGAGCAGCACTGCAGCCGCCGCGAACTGGGGCGCTTCCAGCTGCATGTCGGCGCGCGCCGCCAGGTGGGCGGCCTGCCCGCGGACTTCGCCCAGTGCGTGGTCGCGGCCCAGGACGCGCCCGGGTGCGCCTGAGCCTCAGTGCGCCGTTGCGGCCAGCCGCCGCGCGCGCAGCCGCAACCAGGCGCTCTGCGCCGCCAGCAGCACGGCCGCCAGCAGGGCCATCCGCGCGGTGGGGTCCGAGCCGGGCAGGGTGGATCCGGACTGCCGCACCCACATCGCCACCAGCCCCCACAACGCCGCCGCGGCATAGGCCAGGTTGCCGCGCATGCGCGCGTTGAACCACAGCAGCAGCGCGGTGGCCGCGGCCAGCAACAGCAGCGAGGACACCAACTGTGCCTGCGGGTGGATCCAGCCGAAGGCCAGCGCGGACTGGGCCAGGTTGAGGAACGCCGCCAGCGACAGCCAGCCGGCGTGCAGCGACAGCCCCAGCCAGGACCAGAGGTGCGCGCCGCCGTGCGCACCGGCATCGGACAGGCGCACCGCCACCCATAGCAGGCAGGCCAGCGCGGCGAAGATCACCAGCAGGCAGGCCGCGAACAGGCCCTGCGAGAACAGCGGCATCCACAGCGCGGTAAGCGCGAAGCCGGCGGCGGTGGCCGGGGCGACGCGCGCCAGCAGCGGGTCGTCGCGCCACCGCGCGCGCAGCTGGCGCAGGGCGTGCACCAGGTCCAGCGCGAACACCAGGCTCCAGATCGAGAACGCGTAGCCGGCGGCCACCAGCAGGGTCGGGTAGCGCGCGGAGACCTCGCCGTTGTCCGGACCGAACACGCCGCGCTGGGACAGGAACGCCACCACCGGCATCGCCAGCGCGGCAAGCAGGACCAGTATGCGCATCGCCTCGCGCCCGCGCCGAATGGAGATGGGCCAACGCTAGCCGGCGCGCGCGGGACGTGGCGTGAAGCCCGGCCTAGGCGCCGACGCGCACGCGCTCGGCGTCCAGGTCGCCCACCGGGCGCACCTCCATCGCGCCGTAGCGCGCCCACGGGAACTGCTTGGCCAGTTCCACCGCCTCCTCCAGGGAGTCGGCCTCGATCAGGTTGTAGCCGGCCAGCACTTCCTTGGTCTCGGCGAAGGGACCGTCGTACACCCGCGCGCGGCCCTCGCGTACCCGCACCGTGCGCGCGGTGGTCGGCGGCTCCAGCTTGTTGGCGCCCAGCAGCGTGCCCTTGCCGGCCAGGTCGTCGGCCTTGCGCACGCAGTCGCGCATGTGCGCGTCGTACTCCTCCTGCGACAGCTGTCCCAGCAGGGCCTGGTCGATGTACACCAGCAACAGGAACTTCATTGGCGTTCTCCGTGGGAGGTAGGGCGCGCGGCGCTCAGGGCGGCCCGGCCTCGGCGCCGCCGCGGCGCAGCGGGTCGGGCAGGGGCTGGCCGGCGTCGACGAAGCCCAGCGACACCGAGTTGAGGCAGTGGCGTTCGTAGGTCGGCGGCGGCCCGTCGGGGAACACGTGGCCCAGGTGGCCGCCGCAGCGGGCGCATACGATCTCGGTGCGGACCATGCCGTGGCTGGTATCGCGCACGCGGCGGATGTGGGCTTCGTCGTAGGGCGCGAAGAAGCTGGGCCAGCCGGTGCCGGAATCGAACTTGGCCGAGGAGCGGAACAGCGGCAACCCGCACAGCCGGCACACGTAGGTGCCCTCGCGCTTGTTGTCCAGGAACACGCCGCAGAACGGGCGCTCGGTGCCGTGCTGCAGCAGCACGTGGCGTTCCTCCGGCGACAGCGCGGCGGCCAGGGCCTGCAGCTGCTCCGGGTCGGGCGGGGTCAGGTCGAAACGGCTCATCGGCGGCTCCGGTGGCGGGCGTCCCAGCATGCACCAGGGCGGGCGGCGGGTGAACCGGCCCGCCGCGGCCGCCGCTGACGCGACGTGCGCGGGACGCTAACACCTGCCTGCCTAGGCTGGCGGGGCGATCCCCAAAGCAGGAGGCGACATGCGAAGGATTCCCCGTGGTGCCTGGGTGCTGGTGGCCGACGGTGCGTCGGCGCGGCTGTTCACCAACGTCGGTGAGAAGGGCCAGCTGGTGCTGCACCAGGAAGCGGCCATCGCGCTGGATCCCAAGGAAGGCGAGATGCCGGCGATCCTGCCGCCGGAGGTGGGGGCCAAGGAGGCCGAGGAGGCAGGCTTCGCGCGTGAACTGGCGCGGCGCCTGAACGAGCACGCGCTCAACGGCCGCTTCCAGCACCTGGTGCTGGCGGCCGACCCGACCACCCTGGGCTACATGCGTCCGTTGCTGCACGAGGAGGTCCGCAGCCGCCTGCTGGCGGAAGTGGCGAAGAACTACACCAACCTGCGGCGCGAACAGATCGAGCAGGCGCTGGCGCCCGACTTCTGAGGTCCACGCCGCGCGCCGCCGGCCGCCGGTCCCGGGCGTTTGCCGGGGCCGGACGAAGCTTCCCATGGTCTTGCGCGTGGTCCGCTGTGCGGGGCAGCGGGGCAGGGCCAGGACCGGGCGCCGGGCGCCGGGGCCGTTCCCGGCCAGGGCGGTCACCGCCGGATCACCAGCCCGCCGCCCCCGGCCATCGGTCTGCTGGAAGCATCGGCATCAAGGCGGCGCGGGCGGCACGATGCAGTCCGCGCCGCCAATCCCTCAGGCCGCCGGCGACGGCAGCTCCTTGCGCAGCCAGTCGTCGATCATGCGCTTCTCGTAGCGCAGGGCATCGCTGTCCAGCGGCGCGCCGCGCTGCAGGTAGGACACGTCGTGCAGCTTGCGCTCGCCCTCGGCCAGCACCCGGCCGTCGGCGCCGGTGATGCGGAACTTCAGCTCCATGCGCGGCGGATAGTGGTCGCGCATGAAGCGCACGTGGTCCAGGTTCGGACCGCGCCACGGCTCGTAGCGGCCGGCACGCTGGATGTCGGTGATGGTCACTTCCATGCGCGCGCCCTCGGGCAGGCGCTTGGCGGCGTTCTTCTGCAGGTGCCGGGCCAGCTCGGCGACCCAGTCGCCATGCGCGGCTTCCCAGCGGTTGCCGCTGTAGCGCAGGTCGGAGAACTGCGCCGGGTCCTCCCAGGACACGCTGACCGGATCCTGCTCCGGCAGCGCGCGCGGGGCATCGGGATCGGTGACGCTCCTGGCGGCCGGCGCCACGGCCGGCAGCGCGGCCAGGGCCAGCAGCAGGAGCATGGATGGGGCTTTCATGTTCCGCTCCGGTATCGCGTTGACCTGCAGCGAATATGCGCCCGCGCGCATGTCCCGGCAAGGTGGCGCGGGCCAGCCGTTGCGGTCGCTTCAGGCGCACGGCGCAACGCTTTCCTTGCGCCGGATGGCCCCGGAACCACGCCTTCCGACACGGTGCGCGAGGGGCGCACGGCGCTAGAATCGCAGGTCCGCTCCTTCCCCCCGGATTCCGCATGAGCGTTCCCGCGCAGGCCCCGGCGCGCGCCGCCGGGCTGGCCATCGTTTTCGCCCTGGCCATCGTCTACGTGGTCTGGGGTTCGACCTACCTCGGCATCCGCTTTGCCCTGGAAGGCGGATGGCCGCCGCTGCTGGCCGTCTCCGGCGCGCGCTTCGTCGTCGCCGGCGCGGCCATGTACGCCTTCCTGCGCTGGCGCGGGGTACCGGCCCCGACCCGCGCGCAGTGGAAGAACCTGGCGGTGATGGGTTTCACCCTGCTGCTGCTGGGCAACGGCTGCGTGGTGCTGAGCGAGCAGAGCGTGTCCTCCGGCCTGGCCGCGGTGGCGGTGGCCTCGGTGCCGCTGTGGATGGGCGTGTTCGGCGCGATCTACGGCCAGCGCCCCACCCGGATCGAATGGCTGGGCATCGCCATCGGCTTTGCCGGCGTACTGTGGCTCAACGCCGGCAGCAGCCTCACCGCCAGCCCCGTGGGCCTGGTCCTGCTGCTGGTGGCGCCGGTCGGCTGGGCGTTCGGCTCGGTGTGGTCGCGCGGGCGCGACCTGCCGTCGCCGTTCATGGCCGCGGCCGGGCAGATGCTGTGCGGCGGGGCCATGATCGTCGCCACCGGCCTGCTGCGCGGCGAGTCGCTGCCGGCCGCGCCGACCCTCCACGGCACCCTGGCCCTGGGCTACCTGGCGCTGTTCGGCTCGATCGTGGCCTTCAGCACCTACGTGTGGCTGCTGCACCACGTGCGCCCGGTGCTGGTCAGCAGCTACGCCTACGTCAACCCGGCCATTGCCGTGGCCCTGGGCGCGTGGCTGGCCGGCGAGCGCTTCACCGCGCACGACCTGGGTGCCATGGCGGTGATCCTGGCCGGCGTGGTCACCATCACCCTGGCGCGGGTGCTGCGCCGATGAGCACCGCCGCTCCGTCCATCGACCGCCGCGGCCTGGCCGTCACCGCCGGCACCTTCGTGCTGTGGGGCGTGGTGCCGGTGTACTGGCACCTGCTGAAGAACGTGCCGGCCATGCAGATCATGGCCCACCGCGTGGTCTGGAGCGCCCTGCTGGTGGTGGCCTGGCTGCTGCTCAGCGACGGCCTGGGCTGGCTGCGCAGGCTGGCCGCGCAGCCGCGCGCGCTGCCGGCGCTGGCGCTGAGCGCGGTGCTGATCGCGTTCAACTGGGGGTTGTACATCTGGGCGGTCAACGCCGGCCACGTGGTCGAGACCAGCCTGGGCTACTTCATCAACCCGCTGGTCAACGTGGTGCTGGGCGTGCTGGTGCTGCACGAGCGCCTGCGCCGGGTGCAGTGGATCGCGGTGGGCTGCGCCGCGCTGGGCGTGGCCTGGCTGACCGTGCAGGCCGGCTCGCCGCCGTGGATCGCGCTGGGCCTGGCCGCCTCGTTCGGCCTGTACGGGCTGGTGCGCAAGCTGGTGGCGGTGGATCCGGTGGCCGGCCTGGGCCTGGAAAGCCTGTACCTGTTCCTGCCCTCGCTGGCCTACGTGCTGTGGGCCGAGGCCGGGCACGGCGGCAGCTTCGCCAGCGGCTGGGGCTGGGGCACGGACCTGCTGCTGGTGTTCGGCGGCGTGGTCACCGCGGTGCCGCTGATCGGTTTCGCCTATGGCGTGCGCCGCATCCCGCTGAGCGTGGTCGGGCTGCTGCAGTACATCGCCCCGACCCTGCAGCTGCTGCTGGGCGTGTGGTTCTTCCACGAGCCGTTCGGCGCCGGCCGCGCACTCGGTTTCGGCGCGATCTGGCTGGGACTTGCGCTGTACGCGGGCGAGGGCCTGTGGCGCGCGCGCAGCCGCTCCTAGCCCGGAAACGGCAACGGCGCCACAAAAGCCGGCGCCGCTGGGCGACAATCGCGGCATGACCACCACCATCCACATCCTCGGGATCGCCGGCACCTTCATGGGCGGCGTGGCGGCGCTGGCGCGCGAACTGGGCTACAGCGTCGAAGGCAGCGACCAGGCGGTATACCCGCCGATGTCCACCCAGCTGGAGAAGCTGGGCATCCAGCTGCGCCAGGGCTACGACCCGGCGCATATCTCCCCCGACGCGGTGGAGGTGGTGATCGGCAACGCCCTCTCGCGCGGCAACCCGGCGGTGGAGCAGGTGCTGGACGACGGCCGCCGCTACACCTCCGGCGCGCAGTGGCTGGCCGAGCACGTGCTGCCCGGGCGCACCACCCTGGCGGTGGCCGGCACCCACGGCAAGACCACCACCACCAGCCTGCTGGCCTTCCTGCTGCAGGCCGCCGGGCGCGACCCGGGCTTCCTGGTCGGCGGCGTCGCCGAGGACTTCGGCACCTCGGCGCGGGTGGGCGGCGGCCGCGAGTTCGTGGTCGAGGCCGACGAGTACGACACCGCCTTCTTCGACAAGCGCAGCAAGTTCGTGCACTACCGGCCGACGGTGGCGATCCTCAACAACCTCGAGTACGACCACGCCGACATCTTCCCGGACCTGGCCGCGATCCAGCGCCAGTTCCACCACCTGGTGCGCACCGTGCCGCGCGCCGGCCGGCTCGTCGTCAACGGCGAAGACGCGCACCTGGCCCAGGTGCTGGCGATGGGCTGCTGGACCCCGGTGGAGACCTTCGGCCTGGAGGGCGCGGAGGTGGCCATCGCGCGCGCCGGCGGCGGTGCCGGCTTCGACTGGAGCGCGCGCCTGCTGGCCGCCGACGGCAGCCAGTTCGTGGTGCTGCATGACGGCCGCGAAGTGGCGAGCGTGCACTGGCCGCTGCTGGGCCGGCACAACGTGCTGAACGCGCTGGCGGCGCTGGCCGCGGCGCACGCGGTGGGCGTGTCGCCGGCCGATGTGGCCCCGGCGCTGGCCGGCTTCCACAGCGTCAAGCGCCGCCTGGAGGTGCTGGGCACCCCGGCCGGCGTCACCGTGTACGACGACTTCGCCCACCACCCCACCGCGATCCGCACCACCCTCGAAGGCCTGCGTGCCAGGGTCGGCGATGCGCGCATCGTGGTGGCGATGGAGCCGCGCAGCAATTCCATGCGCCTGGGCGCCCACGCCGACGCGCTGGCGCCGTCGCTGGACATCGCCGACGTGGTCGTGTTCCTGCATCGTCCGGAGCTGGCCTGGGACGCCGGCAAGGTGGTGGCCGCGGTGCGCGGCCAGGCGCAGGCGGTGCCGGATACTGACACCCTGCTGGCGCGCCTGGGCGAGCTGGTGCAGGCGGGCGACCACGTGGTGTTCATGTCCAACGGCGGCTTCGACGCGGCGCCGCGGCGCTTCGTGGCGATGCTGGAAGGGCGCGACTGACCACGCCGCCGTGACGCCGCCTTGAACGGGCGGCGTTACCCTGCCGGCGAGCCGAACGCCATCGCACCGTGCCCAGTACCGAAGCCCTGCCGCTGTTCCCGCTGCACACCGTGCTGCTGCCCGGCGCGCCGCTGGGACTGCGCGTGTTCGAGCGCCGCTACCTGGACCTGGTCGCCGAGTGCGGCCGCCAGGGCCGCAGTTTCGGCGTGTGCATGATCCTGGAGGGCGAGGAGAGCGGCGCGCCGGCGACGCCGGCGGCGTTCGGGGTGGAGGCGCTGATCGAGGACTTCGGCAGCGAGCCGGGCGGGGTGCTGACCCTGGCCGTGCGCGGTGCGCGCCGGTTCCGGGTCAGCCGCACCAGCGTGCGCGACAACGGCCTGCTGGTCGGCCAGGTGCGCTGGCGCGACCAGCGGCAAGAACCCGGCAGCGGCGCGCGGCTGCTGCCCGAGCACGCGGTGCTGGGCACGCTGCTGGGCGAACTGCTGCAGAAGGTGGGCGGGCTGCACGACGCACCCAACCTGCGCCTGCTCGAGGATGCGGACTGGGTGGGCTGGCGCCTGGCCGAGATCCTGCCGATCACCGAGGAGCAGCGCCTCGCCCTGCTGCAGGAGGACGATCCGCACCGGCGGCTGCAGCACCTGCTTGTCTGGATGGACGAGGAATAGGACGCTGCGTCCGCGGGCCGCGGCTACACGCGGCCGTGAGCCACGTGCGGCGACCATGGGCCTCGGCTGAAAGCCGTTCCCGCCCATCCGACGCCGCGGCGTCCACCACGGAGGACCTGCCATGGTCGCAACCGTCGAAGGCCGGTATGCACCCGCCTTCCATCCCGTCCACGCGCTGCTGCTCGGCGGCGCCCTGTCGCTGATCCTCGGCACGCTGCTGGCCGACATCGCCTACGCGCGGACCTACGAGATCCAGTGGATCAACTTCGCCGCCTGGCTCAACGTCGGCGGCCTGGTGTTCGCCGCCGCCGCGCTGGTCTGCGCACTGTTGGGCCTGGTGCCCTCGCGCCGCACCCGCGGCTCGGCGCTGCACTGCCTGCTGTGGGCGGTGGCGTGGATCCTCGCCTTGCTCAATGCCCTGGTCCATGCGCGCGACGCCTGGGCCGCGATGCCGATGGCGCTGGTGCTGTCGGTGCTGGTGTTCGCGGTCGCGCTGGTTTCCATTTTCTTCGCGGCCTGGCCGCTGCGCGCCGGAGGTGTGCGATGAACCGCCTGAAGCTTGTCGCCGCCGCCTGTGCCACCGTCGTGCTGGCGGCCTGCAATCCCGAACCCGGCCCGCTCCAGCACGGTGCCAACCCGGAACTGCCGGAACCGAAGCGCGGCCTGCTGCCGTCGATGAAGATCGCCGACCCGTCCGAGTGGGGCGACCAGGTGCCGGTCGTGCCGGAGGGCTTCGAGGTCCGTGCCATCGCCCGCGACCTGCGCATCCCGCGCCAGACCCTGGTCCTGCCCAACGGCGACATCCTGGTGGCCGAGGGTCGCGGGGGCAACGCGCCCGCGCTCAAGCCCAAGGACGTGATCGCCGGTCCGATCAAGGCCGCCGGCACCACCCAGGTGCCCAGTGGCAACCGCCTGACCCTGCTGCGCGACGCCGATGGCGACGGTGAGTACGAGCTGCAGACGGTGTTCGCCGAGGACCTGGACGCGCCCTACGGCCTGGCGCTGGTCGGCAACAACCTCTACGTGGCCAACCAGGACGCCGTGGTGCGCTTCGACTACCAGCCGGGCATGACCCAGGCCCGGGCCGGCAAGCCGCAGGTGCTTACGAAGCTGCCGTCGGAGATCAACCACCACTGGACCAAGGCGATGACCGCCAGTGCCGACGGGCGCTTCCTGTACGTGGGCATCGGCTCCAACAGCAACATCACCGAGCGTGGCATGACCGCCGAGCAGGACCGCGCCGTGGTCTGGGAGATCGATACCCAGACCGGCATGCACCGCGAATACGCCGGCGGCCTGCGCAATCCCACCGCGCTGGCGATCCAGCCCGGCAGCGGCCAGCTGTGGGCGGTGGTCAACGAACGCGACGAGATCGGCCCGGACCTGGTGCCTGACTACCTGACCTCGGTGCGCGAGGGCGGCTTCTACGGCTGGCCCTGGGCCTACTGGGGCCAGCACGTCGACACGCGGGTCAAGCCGGAGAACCCGGAGAAGGTCGCCGCCTCGATCACCCCGGACTACGCCCTGGGCGCGCACGTGGCCGCCCTGGGCCTGGACTTCTCCAGCCCGGTGATGGGGCCGGAGTACGCCGAGGGCGTCTTCGTCGGCATGCACGGCAGCTGGAACCGATCCGAGCCGGTGGGCTACAAGGTGGTGTTCGTGCCGTTCCGCAATGGCCGCCCGGCCGGTGATCCGATCGACTTCGCCACCGGCTTCCGCGACGACGACGGCACCACCCGTGGCCGTCCGGTGGGGGTGACCGTGGATCCGCGCGGCGCCCTGGTCATCGCCGACGACCTGGCCAACATCGTCTGGCGGGTGGCGCGGACCGGCGCGGCTGCGCCGCCGCCGGCCCCCCCGCCGCCGGCCACGGACCAGGCCGGCGGGGAGGATACGGAGACGGTGCCCGAGGCCGGTACCGGGCCCTGATCCGGCCGCCGCCGGACCCGGCCACCGCCGGGGCCGGGGGGTGCCGGCGGCGCGTTCCTACAGCGTCCGTTGCGGGGCGGCTCCTATAATCCGCCGATGAATTCTTCCTGGATGGAAGCCACCCTGGCCTGGATCGGGGAACACCCCCTGCTGGCCGGCGTGGTGATCTTCGCGATCGCCTTCTGCGACGCGCTCATCATCGTCGGGGCCGTGGTCCCGGCCCTGCCACTGCTGTTCGCGGTGGGCGTGCTGATCGGCATGGGCGAGATCTCCGGTCCCTACGCGGTGGCCAGCGCCGCGCTCGGCGCCCTGGCCGGCGACGCCATCAGCTACTGGGTCGGCCTGCGCTGGGGCGACCGCCTGCGCGGGGTCTGGCCGTTCAGCCGCTACCCGCAGCTGCTGGAGCGCGGCGAGACCCTGTTCCGGCGCAATGCCTTCAGCGCGATCCTGCTGGCCCGCTACGTCGGCGCGATCCGCCCGTTCGTCCCGGCCATTGCCGGCATGGCCAGGATGCCGGTGCGACGCTACTTCACCGCCTCCGGCCTGGCCTGCGTGTCCTGGGGCGTGCTGTTCCTGGCCCCGGGCTGGGTCCTGGGCCGGGCCTACGACGCGGTGGCCGCGGTGGCCGGCCACCTGGTGGTGGTGCTGGGCCTGCTGCTGGCGGTGCTGGCGCTGGCCTGGGCGGTGGTGCTGTACACCTACCGCTGGTTCGCCGAGCACGCCGACGCCGTGCTGGCGCGGATGCTGGCCTGGTCGCACCGGCATCCGGTGCTGGGCGAGTACTCGGTGGCGGTGTTCGACCCGCAGCGGCGCGAGTCGGTGCCGCTGGCGCTGCTGGCGGTGCTGCTGCTGGCCATCGGCTGGGTGTGGTTCGCCCTGCTGCTGGTGGTGGTCGGCCACGGCGAGCCGCTGGGCGTGGACCTGGCGGTACACCAGCTGATGCTGTCCCTGCGCAACCCGCTGGCCGACTACCCGCTGGCGGCGCTGGCCTCGCTCGGCGACTGGCCGGTGCTGGCCCCGGCCTGCGCCGCGGCGCTGGGCTATTTCGCCTGGCGCCAGCGCTGGATGGCCGCCGCGCACTGGCTGGCGGCGCTGGGCTTCGGTCTGGCCCTGACCTGGCTGCTGGGCGCGACCATCAACGTGGTGCGCCCGCCCTCGGCCAGCAGCGGCTTCGGCTTCCCCTCGATCGCGGTGACCATGTCCACCATCGCCTTCGGCTTCTTCGCCGTGCTGATCGCGCGCGAGCTGCCGGGGCGCGACCGGGTCTGGCCGTACATGGTCTCCGGCCTGGTGGTGGCGGTCATCGGCTTCGCCCGCCTGTACCTGGGCGCGCACTGGCTCAGCGACGTGGTCGGCGGGATGCTGCTGGGCATCGTCTGGCTGCTGGTGCTGGGCATCGCCTACCGCCGCCGCTTCAACCGCTCGTTCTGGGTCAAGCCGGTGGCGGCGGCGTTCTACGGCGTGTTCGCGTTGGCCGCGCTGTGGTACGCGCCGCGCAACATCGAGGCCAAGCTGGCCAAGTTCGAGCCGCCGGGGCCGGCGATCGAGGTCCAGGACCTGCAGGCCTGGTGGCAGCGCGACTGGGCGCTGCAGCCGGCGCGCCGCAACGAGTTCGACGACGCCCAGCGCTGGCCGCTGGACGTGCAGGTGGCCGGCCCGCTGGGCCCGCTGCGCGAGCGCCTGGAGGCGCAGGGCTGGAAGGTGCAGCCGCAGGCGCGCTGGGAGCAGGCGCTGAACATGTTCGACGAGGACGTGTGGCCGGCCGGCGTGCCGGTGCTGCCGGCGACCCTGGACGCACGCACCGAGGCCCTGCTGATGGTGCGCGAGGGCGCCCGCCCGGACCGCCGCATCGTGCTGCGGCTGTGGGCGGCGCCGGTGCAGCTGCGCCCGGGGCACCAGCCGCTGTGGATCGGCACCGCGCAGACCCTGCACTTCACCCCCGCGTTCGACGTGCTGGCCACCTGGCGCCCGCATGCCGACGCCGACCCGGCGCTGGAGCGGATCGTGGAGGCGGTGGCCGACCTGCCGCACCAGGTCGAGCCGCACCCGGTCTCGGGCCTGCCCACGCTGCGCCTGCGCACCGCCGCGGCCGGCGCGGAAGCGGCACGCTAGCGCGCCGCCCGCGGCGGCGACGCACGCGACCGCGCACGCGCAGCGCGTGCCGGGCGACAATGCGCGTCCCCCGTTGTACCTGGAGACGCGCATGACCAGCCTCGCCGGCAAGACCCTGTTCATCACCGGTGCCTCGCGCGGCATCGGCCTGGCCATCGCCCTGCGCGCGGCGCGCGACGGCGCCAACGTCGCCATCGCCGCCAAGTCCGCGGTGCCCAACCCGAAGCTGCCGGGCACCATCCATACCGCGGCCGAAGCGGTGGACGCCGCCGGCGGCCGCGGCCTGGCGCTGAAGTGCGACATCCGCGAGGAAGACCAGGTGCAGGCCGCGGTGGCGGCCACGGTGGACGCCTTCGGCGGCATCGACATCCTGGTCAACAACGCCAGCGCGATCTGGCTGCGTGGCACCCTGGACACGCCGATGAAGCGCTTCGACCTGATGCAGCAGGTCAACGCCCGCGGCAGCTTCCTCTGCGCCCAGGCCTGCCTGCCGCACCTGCTGCAGGCGGCCAACCCGCACATCCTGACCCTGGCGCCGCCGCCGAACCTGGACCCGAAGTGGTGGGCCCCGCACACCGGCTACACCCTGGCCAAGATGGGCATGAGCTTCGTCACCCTGGGCCTGGCCGCGGAGTTCGGGCCGAAGGGCGTGGCGGTCAACGCGCTGTGGCCGCGCACGCTCATCGCCACCGACGCGCTGAACATGATCCCCGGCGTGGATGCCGGCAACGGCCGCCGCCCGGAGATCATGGCCGATGCCGCGCACGCGATCCTGGTGCGCCAGGCGGCCGGTTTCAGCGGCCGCTTCCTGATCGACGACGAGGTGCTGGCCGAGGCCGGCGTGACCGACCTGTCCGGCTATGCCGTCGATCCGTCCAAGCCGCTGCTGCCGGACCTGTTCCTGGACTGAGTCGCGCCGCGCGCGCCGCCGCCGGCCGCGGCGCGCTCCTACAATGGCCGGCCCCCTTTTCGTTACGGAAACACCATGAAGTACCTGCACGCGATGATCCGGGTCCACGACCTGGAAAAGACCAGCCGCTTCTTCACCGAGGGCCTGGGCCTGAAGCAGACCCGGCGCATGGACAACGAGGCCGGGCGCTACACCCTGGTCTACTTCGGCGCCCCGGAGAACCCGGAGGCGGAGATCGAGCTGACCTACAACTGGCCGCCGGAGGACGGTTCGGCACCGGAGGACTACGGCAGCGCCCGCAACTTCGGCCACCTGGCCTTCGAGGTCGACGACATCTACGCCATCTGCGCGCACCTGCAGTCCATGGGCGTGACCATCAACCGCCCGCCGCGCGACGGCCGCATGGCCTTCGTCCGCACCCCGGACCTGATCTCGATCGAGCTGCTGCAGAAGGGCGAGGCCCTGCCGCCGGCCGAGCCGTGGGCGTCGATGCCCAACACCGGCACCTGGTAAGCCGGCAGGATCGCGGCGCGGGATCGCCGCGCCGCGTGCCGCTCAGCCGGCCAGCGCCTGCTCCAGGTCGGCGACCAGGTCGTCGGCGTGCTCCAGGCCCACCGACAGCCGCAGCAGGCCGCCGGGTGTGGTCGAGGCCGGGCCTTCGATCGAGGCGCGGTGCTCGACCAGCGATTCGGTCGAACCCAGCGAGGTGGCATTGGTGAACAGGCGCATGCGTGAAGCCACGGCCAGCGCCGCCTCGCGTCCGCCGGCTACCTCGAACGACAGCATGCCGCCGAAGTCGCGCATCTGCGCCGCGGCCACCGCGTGCTGCGGATGCGAGGCCAGGCCGGGGTAATGCACCGCCGATACCTTCGCATGGCCGGCGAGGAACTCCGCCACCCGGCGCGCGTTGCGGCAATGCCAGTCCATCCGCGCCGGCAGCGAGCGCACCCCGCGCAGGATCATCCACGCCGCGAACGGCGAGGCGGTGGCGCCGGCCAGCAGGCGCAGCTGGTGGCAGGCGGCGGCGTGTTCGCCGTCCTCGGCGAAGCACAGCACTCCGCCCATCACGTCGCCGTGGCCGCCCAGGTACTTGGTGGCCGAATGCAGGACGATGTCCGCGCCCAGCGCCAGCGGCTGCTGGATCACCGGCGGGGCGAAGGTGCCGTCCACCAGCAGGCGCGCGCCGGCCTGGTGGGCAATGGTCGCCAGCGCGGCGATGTCGCTGACCTTCAGCAGCGGGTTGGACGGGGTCTCCGCCCACAGCAACGCGGTGTTGGGCCGTAGCGCGGCGCGCACCGCGTCCAGGTCGGTGAAGTCGACGATCGTGCACTCCAGGCCCCAGCGCGGGAACTGTTGTGCCGCCAGCACCCGGAACGAGAAATAGCTGTCGTCGCACAACAGCACGTGGCTGCCCGGCGGCAGCGCCTGCAGCGCGGTGGCGCCGGCGGCCATGCCGGTGGGGAACAGCAGCGCCCGCTTCGCACTTTCCAGCGCCGCCAGCACCTGCTCGGTCTCCTGCTGGGTCGGGTTGTCGTAGCGCTGGTACAGGAAGCCCTGCGGCAGCTGGCCGTCGGGCGTGTGCTCGAAGGTGGTGGCCAGCTGCAGCGGCGGCGACAGCGCGCCGCTGGCCGGGTCGGGTCGGCTGCCGGCGCGGGCGGCGAGGGTTTCGATGCGGGACATGGCGGTCGGTCGTTGGGAGCGGAGGCGCCGCTGCGCGGCAGCCCGATGATACGCGAGCCCGGCACCGGTCCGGCGACGGCGTGGCGGCATCGCCGAACGAGGCGGATAATGGCCCACCGGCCCCGTGCCGGCCTTCTTCCACGGATATTCCACTGCCATGAACGCCACGACGCCGGCTGCCGGCGACACCGCCTCCCTGATCGACCTTGGCCACCGCTATTTCCTGCCCGTGTACCGGCAGCGCGAGCTGGTGCTGGAGCGAGGCCAGGGCGCGCGACTGTGGGACAGCGAAGGCCGCGAGTACGTGGATTTCGGCGCCGGCATCGCCGTGTGCGGCCTGGGCCACAACGACCCGGACCTGCACGCGGCCCTGGTCGAGCAGGCCGGCAAGCTGTGGCACACCAGCAACATCTTCTTCAGCGAGCCGCCGCTGCGCCTGGCCGAGGAGCTGGTGACCGCCAGCCGCTTCGCCGAGCGCGTGTTCCTGTGCAACTCCGGCGCCGAGGCCAACGAGGCCGCGATCAAGCTGGTGCGCAAGTGGGCCACCGCCCAGGGGCGTGCCCCGCAGCAGCGGGTGATCGTCACCTTCCGCGGCAGCTTCCACGGCCGCACCCTGGCCGCGGTCACCGCCACCGCCCAGCCCAAGTACCAGGAAGGCTACGAGCCGCTGCCCGGCGGTTTCCGTTATGTGGACTTCAACGACATCGTGCAGCTGGAGACGGCGATGGCCGCCGGCGACGTGGCCGCGGTGATGCTGGAGCCGGTGCAGGGCGAAGGCGGGGTGATGCCGGCCGCCTCCGGCTTCCTCAAGCAGGTGCGCGCGCTGTGCGACAAGCACAATGCACTGCTGGTGCTGGACGAGATCCAGGCCGGCATGGGCCGCACCGGCACCCTGTTCGCGCACTGGCAGGACGACGTGGTCCCGGACATCGTCACCCTGGCCAAGGCCCTGGGCGGCGGCTTCCCGATCGGCGCCATGCTCGCCGGCCCGAAGGTCGCCGAGGCCATGGGCTTCGGCGCCCACGGCACCACCTTCGGCGGCAATCCGCTGGCGGCGGCGGTGGCGCGCGTGGCCCTGCGCAAGCTGGCCTCGCCGCAGATCGCGGCCAACGTCTCGCGCCAGTCGCACGCGTTGCGCGAGGGCCTGGCCGCGATCGGCGGGGAGTTCGGCGTGTTCGCCCAGGTGCGTGGCCGCGGCCTGATGCTGGGCGCCGTGCTCAACTCCGAATACGCGGGCCGCGCCGGCGAGATCCTCGACCTGGCCGCGCACGAGGGCCTGCTGCTGCTGCAGGCCGGCCCGGACGTGCTGCGCCTGGTGCCGGCGCTGAACATCACCGACGCCGACGTGGCCGAGGGCCTGGCGCGGCTGCGCAAGGCCATCGCCAAGTTCGTCGCCTGACTGGCGAGGGGCGCCGCAAGCGCGCCCCCAGGCCGCCGGGCGGTGTCGCAGGATGCTGGGCAGCCGCCCCGGCGGGTCGCGCACGAAGAAGCGGCGCACGTCCAGGGCTCGGCGGCCGCACCGTATTCCGGTGCAGGCCGGCCGCGCGCCCCCGGCGTAGCGCCTCGTCCAGGCCGTCCACCTCGATGCAAGATCGGGCACCGGCGTGCCCGGGCCGCCTCGCTGGCAACGCCCCGCTGCACGGCCATGCGCGCGGCGTTGCCGCAGGTGCGGATCCCGGACCAGCGAAGCGCATCCAGGTTCCTCCGGGGAAGAGCGTGAGCGCGCGCTCAGGCCAGGCCGAAGCGTTTCAGCACCCGGCCCAGGGCGCGGGCATCGCGCACGCTGTCGGCGTGCAGGCCCGCGCGGCGTGCGCCCTGCACGTTGGCGAACAGGTCGTCGATGAACAGGGTATCGGCGGCATTCCAGCCCAGGCGCTCGAGCGCGCGCAGGTAGACCTGCGGCTCCGGCTTGCGCCCGCCCAGGCTGCCGCTGCACAGCACCCGGCCGCCCAGCCGCGGCGCCAGCGGCGCGGCCACCTGCAGCACCACCCGCGCGGCCAGTTCGCCGTTGTTGGTCAGCACCGCCATCGGCAGTTCCGGGTCCAGCGCCAGCAGCCGTGCCAGCGCGCGTTCGTCGGCAGTGGTGGCCGCCACCCGCGCCTGCAGCCAGGCGGTTTCGTCCACGGCCGCGCCGATGCCTTCGCCCAGTTCGCGCAGGTAATCGGCCGTGGAAACCCGGCCGGCGTCGTAGCGCGCTTCCAGCCCGGAGCCATACAGCGCCTGCCACACCTGCGCGAAGCTCGTGCCCGCATGCGCGGCCAGGCATGCCACCCGCTGCTCGCGCCGGTAGTGGGCCAGCACGTTGTCGAAGTCCAGCAGCAGCTGGCGGATGCGCGGCCTCATCGCCGCTCCGGGGCCCGCGCGCCGCCGCTCATGGCTCCCGCGCCAGGGCGGCGCCGCACTTGCGGCAGTGCCAGGCATCGGCCTCGTGGTCGTCCAGTCCGCAGCTGCCGCAGCGCGCCTGGCGCCGGCGCGGCTGCAGCGAGCGCGCCAGCTCGGCGGTGTAGATGCCGGTGGGCACGGCGATGATGCTGTAGCCGATCACGATCAGCAGCGAGGTGACGAAGCGGCCGAACGGGGTGGCCGGGGCGATGTCGCCGAAGCCGACGGTGCCGACGGTCACGATCGCCCAGTACATGCCGGCGGGGATGCTGGTGAAGCCGTTGTCCGGGCCCTCCACCACGTACATCAGCGCACCGAACACCACCACGATGGTCAGCAACGCGGCGATGAACACCAGGATCTTGCGCCGGCTGCGCACCAGCGCCTGGATCAGCACCCCGGCCTCGCTGGAATACTCCACCAGCTTGAGCACCCGGAACACGCGCAGCAGGCGCAGCGCGCGGATCACGGTGAACGAGGCGGTGGCCGGGAACAGCAGCGACAGGAAGGTGGGCAGGATCGCCAGCAGGTCGATGATGCCGAAGAAGCTGAAGGCATAGCGCAGCGGCCGCTTCACCACCCACAGCCGCACGCCGTATTCCACGGCGAAGGCCAGGGTGAACAGCCACTCGGCCGCGTACAGCCAGGCGTGCCAACGCACCTTCACCGAGGGCATGGAGTCCAGCAGCACCACCGCCACGCTGGCCAGGATGACCAGGATCAGCGCCAGGTCGAAGTTGCGCTCGTCCGGGGCGTCGTGGTGGAAGATCACCCGGAACCAGCGGTAGCGCCGGCCTTCGCTGGAGGCCGGCAGGTGCTCGCGCTCGAACAGGCTGCCGCCGTCCGCGCGCGGGCCGGCGCCGGGCTCAGCCGGCGCGGTCATCGGCCAGGCTCCGGAACGCGGCACGCGCGGCCTCGAGGGTGGCGTCGATCACCGCGCCGTCGTGGGCGCTGGAGAGGAAGCCGGCCTCGTAGGCGCTCGGGGCCAGGAACACGCCGCGTTCGAGCATGGCGTGGAAGAAGCGGTTGAACGCGGTGGTGTCGCAGGCGGTGGCCTGGGCATAGGTCTCCACCTTCTGGTCGGTGAAGAACAGGCCGAACATGGCGCCGACGTGGTTGGTGGTCAGCGGCACGCCGGCCTCGCGCGCGGCGGCCTCGAAGCCCTCGCACAGCTGCGCGGTGGCCGTGGCCAGGCGCGCGTGGAAGCCCGGCTCCTGGATCAGCTGCAGCATGGCCAGGCCGGCGGCCATGGCCACCGGATTGCCGCTGAGGGTGCCGGCCTGGTAGATCGGGCCGGCCGGGGCGATCTGCTGCATCAGTTCGCGGCGGCCGCCGTAGGCGCCCACCGGCATGCCGCCGCCGATGATCTTGCCGAAGGTGGTCAGGTCCGGGGTGATGCCGTAGTGCGCCTGGGCACCGCCCAGGGCCACGCGGAAGCCGGTCATCACCTCGTCGAAGATCAGCAGCGCGCCGTGCTTCGTGCACAGCTCGCGCAGGTGCTGCAGGTAGCCCGCGCGCGGCGGGATGCAGTTGGCGTTGCCCACCACCGGCTCGATGATCACCGCGGCGATCTCGCCGCCGATCTCCCCGAACAGCTTCGTGGCGCCCTCGAAGTCGTTGTAGCTGAGGGTGGCGGTCAGCTCGCTGAGGCCGGCCGGCACGCCCGGCGAGGTCGGCACGCCCAGGGTCAGCATGCCGCTGCCGGCCTTGACCAGGAACGAGTCGCCGTGGCCGTGGTAGCAGCCCTCGAACTTGACGATGCGCTGGCGGCCGGTGGCGCCGCGCGCCAGGCGGATCGCCGACAGCGTGGCCTCGGTGCCGGAGTTGACCATGCGCACCATCTCGCAGGACGGCACCAGGCGGGTGATGGTCTCGGCCATCTCCACCTCGGCCTCGCACGGGGCGCCGTAGGACAGGCCGTTGCCGATCGCCTCCTGCACCGCCTCGCGCACCGCCGGGTGGTTGTGGCCGACGATCATCGGGCCCCAGGAGCCGACGTAGTCGATGTAGCGGTTGCCGTCGACGTCGAACAGGTAGGGGCCGTCGGCGCGCTGCACGAAGAACGGCTCGCCGCCCACCGACTTGAACGCACGCACCGGCGAGTTCACGCCTCCAGGCAGCAGCTGCTGCGCGCGGGAGAACAGGGCGTGGGAGCGGTCGTGGTTCATCGGGACGGTTCCAGTGCGGCGAAGCCCCGTATTGTAGGCCCCGCCGCCCGCGCGCGCCCCGCTCAGGCCGCCGGCGTGGCCTGGAAACAGCGCTGGTAGGCCCGCACCGCCGCCAGCGGATCGGGCGCGTCGAACACCCCGCCGATCACCGCCAGCAGGTCGGCGCCGGCCTCGACCAGGGCGCGGCCGTTTTCCGGGGTGATGCCGCCGATCGCCACCCGCGGCACGCCCAGCGCCGCGGCATCGCGCAGCAGGTCCGGGGTGGCGCGCCGGGTCACCACCTTGGTGGTGGTGGGGAAGAACGCGCCGAAGGCCACGTAGCTGGCACCGGCGGCCACCGCCTCGCGCGCCAGCTGCAGGCTGTCGTAGCAGGAGGCGCCGAGGATGGCGTGCGGGCCGAGCAGGGCGCGGGCCGCGGCCAGGGCGCCGTCGTCCTCGCCCAGGTGGGCGCCGGCGGCGCCGATCTCCGAGGCCAGGGCCGCGTCGTCGTTGACCAGCAGCGGCACTCCGGCGCGCGCGCACAGGGCCTGCAGCGCCGCGGCCTGCTCTTGCCTCAGCGCCGCGCTGGCGGCCTTGTTGCGGTACTGCAGCCAGGCCACGCCGGCGCCAAGCAGCGGCCCTACCCGCTGCAGCAGGCGGCTGGTGACCGGCTCGTCCGGGGTGATCAGGTACAGGCCTCGGGGGCGGGGGGCAGGGCTCATCTCGACTCCGTCGTGCGGGCGCCTGTGGGACAATGGCGCCCCTGACGCAGGCCTGCATTATCCGATGAGCGAGACCGACAACGCCCCTTACCGCAGCTGGATGTGCGTGGTATGCGGCTTCATCTACCACGAAGCCGAAGGCTTGCCGGAAGAGGGCATCCCGCCCGGGACGCGCTGGGAGGACATCCCGGACACCTGGACCTGCCCGGATTGCGGGGTCACCAAGGACGACTTCGAGATGATGGAGATCTGAGCCGGCACCGCGCCCCGGCGGGCGCGGGCGGGCTCAGTGCAGCACGGTGCGCTGCCCGGCTGCGTCGATCAGGCGCTCGCGGATCGCTTCGGCGTCGGCGGCGTCCGGGGCCAGCTGCAGGTAGCGGCCCAGGTCGCGGCGCGCGCCCTCGATGTGCCCCAGCTCCATGTAGGCCAGGCCGCGGTCGCGCAGGGCGTCGGTTTCCTCCGGCACCAGCCGCAGCACGCGGTCGGCGCTGCGCGCGGCGCGCTCCCATTCCCCGGCGGCGGCGTACACGCCGTGCAGGTTGCGCAGCACCCGCGCCAGGATCGCCCGGTGCGGGGCGGGGGTGAGGATCTGCAGCAGCACCCGGTCGTCCGGGACCTCGCCGCCCAGGTGCGGGCGCACCCGCTCGCGCAGCTCCTCCACCGCCAGCGGGCGGCCGCCGTTGAACGGGTCCATCACCAGCAGGCCGCCGTCCACCGGCAGCCGCACCAGGAAGTGCCCGGGGAAGGAGACCCCGTCCAGCGGCACGCCCAGGCGGCGGGCGACCTCCATCTGCACCATCGCCAGCGAGATCGGGTTGCCCAGGCGCCGCTCCAGCACCTGGTTGAGGTAGCTGTTGCGCGGGTCGTAGTAGGCGTCGTGGTTGCCGCTGTAGCCCAGCTCGTCGAACAGGTGGCGGTTGATCGCCGCCATCTTCAGCGCGGTCGACGGGATCGCCTCCACCTCCGGCCGCAGGTGCTCGACGTGCGACTGCACCAGGGCGTCGTACTCGGCCGGGTCCAGCGCCGGGTACTCGTCGCGGGCGATCAGCAGGGCGGTCGGCAACAGGGGCAGCGCGGCATCGTCCAGCGCTGCCAGGGCGTTCCAGTCGGGAAGTTGGATGCGTGTTTTCCCCATGCGCCCAAGACTGGGGTCGGGCGCGGCGACAATCAAGCCCGGGCGCGGCTACTCCGCCGCCGCGGGGATCCCCGGGCCGAAGCGCAGTTCAGCCCCCTCGGCCACGCCCAGCCGCGCCGCCTCGCCGGCGTTGAGCTCCAGCACGTAGCGGGCCGGGGCGCCGCTGGGGTAGACCGGGCAGTCGCGGGTGCGGCACGGCGGCACGTCGCGGTGCTGCGAGACCAGCCGGCGCTGCTCGTCGAAGTACAGGATGTCCAGCGGGATGCGCGTGTTCTTCATCCAGTAGGCCTGCGGCCCGAACCAGTCGTGGATGAAGAGCATGCCGTGGCCCGGCTCCAGCCGCTCGCGGTACATCAGCCCGCGCGCGCGCTGGGCCTCGGTGGCGGCGATCTCGACCTGGAAGCGCTCGCCGGCCAGCTCGACCCAGTGGTCGCTGGCGGCGGCAAGGCCGCTGCCCAGCAGCAGCGCGGTCAGGACGGCAAGGCGGCGGAGCAGTCGGGGCATGTGGACCACCACGGACGGAACCAGGCCCGCAAGGTGGGGCAACCCGGCGCGGCGGTCAAGGCCGCGCCGCGGCCGGGCTCAGAGCACCTGCGGCGGCTGGCCGCCGACGATCACGATGTCGGCCGGGCGGCGGGCGAACAGGCCGACGCTGACCACGCCGGGGATCTGGTTGAGTTCGCTCTCCATCTTCACCGGGTCGGTGATGCGGAGGTTGTGCACGTCCAGGATCCAGTTGCCGTTGTCGGTGACCACGCCGTCGCGCCACACCGGCTGGCCGCCGGTCAGTTCCAGGATGCGGCGGGCGACCAGGCTGCGCGCCATCGGGATCACTTCCACCGGCAGCGGGAACTTGCCCAGCACCGGTACCTGCTTGGCCGGATCGATGATGCACACGAAGGTCTCGCTGGCCTCGGCGATGATCTTCTCCCGGGTCAGCGCGGCGCCGCCGCCCTTGATCAGGCGCTTGTGCGGGTCGCACTCGTCGGCGCCGTCCACGTACAGCTTCAGCGGGCCGGCGGCGTTGGCGTCCAACACCTCGATGCCCAGCTCCTTCAGCCGCTTCGTGCTCTGCTCGGAGCTGGAAACGGCGCCGGCAATGCGGTCCTTGATCCGGCCCAGGGCCTCGATGAAGTAGGCCACGGTCGAGCCGGTGCCCACGCCGACGACCATGCCGTCCTCGACGTACTCGATGGCCTTTTCGCCGGCCAGGCGCTTGGCTTCAGACATTGGAGGGCCGTGATTGGTAATTGGTGATTGGTGATTCGTAGGAGCGCTTCGCTGCCCGCTAATCACGAACGGCGAATCACTGCTTTTCCAGCGCCAAGAGTAGCTTCCACTGCGCCGCGGTGACCGGGAACACGGACAGGCGGTTGCCGCGGGCGACCAGGGGGAAGCCTTCGCCGAGTTGGTCGGCGTGCTGCTTGATCTCGTCCAGCGGGATGGTGCGGGCGAGCTTGCGCTCGAAGGCCACGTCCACCAGGTACCAGCGCGGCTGCTCGCGGGTGGCCTTGGGGTCGTAGTAGTCGGACTTCGGGTCGAACTGGGTCTCGTCCGGATAGGCCTCGCTGGCCACGCGGGCGATGCCGACGATGCCCGGGACCTTGGTGTTGGAGTGGTAGAACAGCACCCCGTCGCCGACCTTCATCCCGTCGCGCATGAAGTTGCGCGCCTGGTAGTTGCGTACCCCGTTCCAGGGCTCGGTGCCGACCCGCTGGAGGTCGTCGATGGAAAACGCGTCCGGTTCGGACTTCATCAGCCAGTAGCGGGTGCGGGCGCTCACGTCGGGTCTTTCTCGTGCTGCGGGCTGCTGGCGCCGGGGCGCAGCAGGGTCTGGGTCTCGGTGCAGATCGCGTCGGGGACCACGTCCCACTCCGCCCCCTCCAGCGCCTCGACCTGCTGCACGGAGAAGCCGGCACCCACCAGCCACGGCGGCGCGGCGCGGTCGCGGCGGAACGCGAAGCTGCGATCATACCAGCCGCCTCCCATGCCCAGCCGCTGGCCGCCGGGGTCGAAGCCGACCAGCGGCATCACCACCAGCGACATCGCCGCCGGCTCCAGCGCCGAGGACGGCTCCACGTCCGGCTCGGGAATGCCGAAGCGGTTGGTCACCAGCGGGTCGCCCGAGCGCCATGGCGCGAAGCGCAGCAGCTCGCCGTCCAGCACCGGCAGGCACCAGACCAGGCCCGGGGGCAGCTTCAGCTGCAACACGTGCAGGCCGATCTCGCCGTCCATCGCCCAGTAGCCGGCGACGTAGCCGCGCTGCGGCAGGAAAGGCAGGGCGAGGATGCGTTCGGCCAGCTCCTGCGCGGCGGCGATGCGCACGGCCGGCGGCAGCGCGCGGCGGCGGTCGCGCAGCTGGCGGCGCAGGGTGGGGCGGTCCTGGGTCATGGGCATCCGGGGCGTGGGCGGCGCTGCATGATCGCCGCCGCCGCCGGCCGCGCCAAGCCCGCGACGGTGCCGGCGCGCACAAAAAACGACGCCTCCCGGGGGGAGGCGTCGTCGGAAGAATGGTTCTCCACCATGCCGATGCGGCGAAACGACCTTGAACCCGAGGTTCAAGTGGGAACGGTCGGAAACCTTCGGGCTTCCCGCTACATGGCGGACATGCACACCCGGCGTCGTCGCATCCCCGGTGTCGTTTTTAAGGGACAAGGCGAATGTTTTGCCAGCTGTCGAACACGGCAGAGAACGCGGAAGGATTATAGCGTCGCCGCGCGCGCTGCCTAGCCTGCGTGGCGTGAATAGCGAAGATTCCGGCAATGCCTGGTTCAGGGCCGGAAGGCGCGGTCAATCGGACCGCGCATTCAGTCTTGTGGTTTGTCCGTGGCCGGGCCGAGCAGGCTGTCCAGGCGCCGGTCCAGGGTGTCCAGCACCCGCGCCAGCTCGCGCTCGCGGGCGTCGCGTTCCTCGCGCGCCTGTTGCAGTTCGTGGGCCAGGTTCAGCGCGGTCAGCACCGCCAGCCGGTCCAGCGAGACCATGCGGTTGCTGCCGCGGATCTCGCGCATGCGCGAGTCCAGCAGGCGGGCGGCCGCCTGCAGGCTGTCGCGTTCACCCGCCGGCACGCCGACGGTGTACTCGCGGTCCAGGATGCGGACTTCTACCGGCTCGGTGCTCACGTGTGCTGCTCCAGCGACCGCAGCCGCGCGATCATCGCCTCGACCCGGGACCGCGCCTGCTCGTTCTTCAGCAGCAGCTGCGCGCGCTCGGCGACCAGCTGCTCCTGCTGCAGGCGCAGGCTGCGGTTCTCCTCCGCCAGCCGCTGGCAGCGGTCGGCCAGCGCTTCGACCCGCGCGGCGAGGGCGCGGAGGCGGGCGGTGGCGTCGGGCGTGGGTTCCATGGGAGGCCACGATAGGCAGCGCCCCGCGCGCCGGTCAAGCGAGTCCGGACGGCCGGCCACCGGGCCGTCGCGGGCGGATTGATACACTTGGCTCCCCTTCCCGCCCCCGCCCGACATGTCGCAACTGCCCACTCCCCAGGAGGTCGCCGCGGCCAGCCGCGAGCTCGGCCTGGTCGCCTCGCCCGCCGAACTGCACGGCGCCCTCTGCGGCTGGCTGGCCGGGGGCGGCGCCGACGCGCGCGACTGGACCGCCAAGGTCATGGCCGACGAATCCCTGCCGCCGCCGCCCGCCGGCAGCGCCCTGGACCGCCTGCGCGAGGGCAGCGTGGCCCAGCTGGAGGACGGCGAGTTCGCCTTCCAGCTGCTGCTGGCCGACGAGGATGCCAGCGTGCGCCAGCGCGCGCAGGCGCTGTTCGACTGGTGCCGCGGCTTCCTCGGCGCCTTCGGCCTGGCCGCCGGGGCCAAGCCGCCGCTGTCGGAGGAGGGCAGCGAGGCCCTGCAGGACCTCGGCAAGCTGGCCGGGGCCCGGGTGCAGGACATCGACGAGGACGAGGAGGACGAAGCCTCGCTCTCGGAACTGGAGGAATTCGTGCGCGTGGCCACCCTGCTGCTGCATGGCGACTGCGTGCTCGGTCCGCGCCACCGCCGCAGCTTCAACTGACATGCGCAGCGTCACCGGCATCCCCGTCGCCGAATTCGCGCGCCGGCGCCGCCAGCTCATGCGCATGGCCGGCGACGACGCCATCCTGGTGCTCCCGGCCGCGCCGCAGCGCGTGCGCAGCCACGACACCCACTATCCCTACCGGCAGGACTCCGACTTCTGGTACCTGTGCGGCTTCCCCGAGCCGGACGCGGTGCTGGTGCTGGTGCCCGGGCGCAAGCACGGCGAGGCCCTGCTGTTCTGCCGCGAGCGCGACCCGGAGCGCGAGGCCTGGGACGGCCCGCGCTTCGGCCAGGAGGGCGCGGTGGAGGCGTTCGGCCTGGACGACGCCTACCCGATCGACGACCTGGACGACATCCTGCCCGGCCTGCTCGAGGGCCGCTCGCGGGTGTACTACCACTTCGGCCGCGACGCCGAGTTCGACCTCAAGCTGATCGGCTGGGTCAACCGCGTACGCGCCCAGGTGCGCCACGGGGCGCAGCCACCGCACGAGTTCCTGGAGCTGGGCCACCTGCTGCACGAGATGCGCCTGTTCAAGTCGCGCGAGGAGCTGCGGCTGATGGAGAAGGCGGCCGAGATCAGCGTGCGCGCGCACCAGGCGGCGATGCGCGCGGTGCGCCCGGGCATGTACGAATACGAGCTGCAGGCCGAGCTGGAGCGCGTGTTCCGCGCCGCCGACGCCTGCCCGGCCTACGGCAGCATCGTCGGCGCCGGTGGCAATGGTTGCGTGCTGCACTACGTGGCCAACAATGCCCGCATCCGCGACGGCGACCTGGTGCTGATCGACGCCGGCGCCGAGTACCGCAACTACGCCGCCGACATCACCCGCACCTTCCCGGCCAACGGCCACTTCTCGAAGGAGCAGCGCGCGCTGCACGACCTGGTCGGCCGCGCCCAGGCGGCGGCGCTGGAGAAGGCGCGCCCGGGCGAGCCGTGGATCGCCATGCACGAAGCGGCGGTGGAGGCGCTCACCGAGGGCCTGCTGTCGCTGGGCCTGCTCAAGGGCACGCTGCAGAAGAACCTGGCCGCGGAGAGCTACAAGCGCTTCTACCGGCACAAGAGCGGCCACTGGCTGGGCCTGGACGTGCACGACGTCGGCGACTACCGCATCGACGGCGAGTCGCGCCTGCTGGAGCCGGGCATGGTGTTCACCATCGAACCGGGCCTGTACGTGATGCCGGACGACACCACGGTGCAGCCGCGCTGGCGCGGCATCGGCATCCGCACCGAGGACAACGTGGTGGTGACCGGCGACGGCCACCGCATCCTCACCGAAGGCCTGGCCCGCTCGGCCGACGAGATCGAGGCCTTCATGGCCCAACGCTGACCCCTCACCCCATGGGGAGAGGAAAAAGGAAAAGCCCCGGCCTGGCCGGGGCTTCTCCTTCCAACGACCGGCAACGATCAAAGCAGCGGCACCAGCAGCAGCGCCACGATGTTGATGATCTTGATCAGCGGGTTGATCGCCGGGCCGGCGGTGTCCTTGTAGGGATCGCCGACGGTGTCGCCGGTGACCGCGGCCTTGTGCGCCTCCGAACCCTTGCCGCCGAAGTTGCCGTCCTCGATGTACTTCTTGGCGTTGTCCCAGGCGCCGCCGCCGGTGGTCATGGAGATGGCCACGAACAGGCCGGTGACGATGGTGCCGATCAGCAGGCCGCCCAGCGCCTTCGGTCCCAGCAGCAGGCCGACGATGATCGGCACCACCACCGGCAGCAGCGAGGGCACGATCATCTCCTTGATCGCCGACCGGGTCAGCATGTCCACCGCGCGGTCGTACTGCGGCTTGGCCGTGCCCTGCATGATCCCGGCGATCTCGCGGAACTGGCGGCGCACTTCCTCGACCACCGCGCCGGCGGCGCGGCCCACCGCCTCCATCGCCATCGCGCCGAACAGGTAGGGGATCAGGCCGCCGATCAGCAGGCCGATGATCACCGTGTGGTCGGACAGGTCGAAGGCGTAGGTCGTGCCGGGATTGGCCGCGCGCAGGTTGTGCGTGTAGTCGGCGAACAGTACCAGCGCCGCCAGCGCCGCCGAGCCGATCGCGTAGCCCTTGGTCACCGCCTTGGTGGTGTTGCCCACCGCGTCCAGCGGATCGGTCACCGCGCGCACCTCCGGCGGCAGCTCGCTCATCTCGGCGATGCCGCCGGCGTTGTCGGTGATCGGGCCGTAGGCGTCCAGCGCCACCACCATGCCGGCCATCGACAGCATCGCGGTGGCGGCGATGGCGATGCCGTACAGCCCGGCCAGCGCGTGCGCGCCCCAGATCGCCGCGCACACCGCCACCACCGGCAGCGCGGTGGCCTTCATCGACACGCCCAGGCCGGCGATGATGTTGGTGCCGTGGCCGGTGGTCGAGGCCTGGGCGACGTGCCGCACCGGACCGTACTCGGTGCCGGTGTAGTACTCGGTGATCCACACGATCAGGCCGGTCAGCACCAGGCCGATCAGCGCGCACACGTAGAGGTTGCCCGGGCCCGCCGGCGAGCCGGCCATCAGCGAGGTGGTCACCGGCCAGAACGCGATCGCCGCCAGCACGCCGGACACGATCACGCCCTTGTACAGCGCGCCCATGATCGAGCCGCCGTCCCTGGCGCGCACGAAGAACGCGCCGATGATCGAGGCCACGATCGAGACGCCGCCCAGCACCAGCGGGTACAGCACCGCGTTGGCACCGACCTGGTCGAGCATCAGCCCGCCCAGCAGCATGGTCGCGATCACCGTCACCGCGTAGGTCTCGAACAGGTCCGCGGCCATGCCGGCGCAGTCGCCGACGTTGTCGCCGACGTTGTCCGCGATCACCGCCGGGTTGCGCGGATCGTCCTCCGGGATCCCGGCCTCGACTTTGCCCACCAGGTCCGCGCCCACGTCGGCGCCCTTGGTGAAGATGCCGCCACCCAGGCGCGCGAAGATCGAGATCAGCGAGGAACCGAAGGCCAGGCCGACCAGTGCGTGCAGGTTGTCGGCCAGCGACAGCCCCAGCTTCTGCAGCAGCCAGAAGTAGCCGGCCACGCCCAGCAGGCCCAGCCCGACCACCAGCATGCCGGTGATCGCGCCGCCGCGGAACGCCACGTCCATCGCCGGGCGCAGGCCGTGGCGCGCAGCCTCGGCGGTGCGCACGTTGGCGCGCACCGACACGTTCATGCCGATGTAGCCGGCGGCGCCGGACAGCACCGCGCCGATGGCGAACCCGATGGCGGTGTACCAGCTCAGGAACAGCCCCACCAGCACGAACAGCACCACGCCGGCGACGGCGATGGTGAGGTACTGGCGGTTGAGGTAGGCGCGCGCGCCTTCCTGGATCGCCGCGGCGATCTGCTGCATGCGTTCGTTGCCTGCAGGCTGCGCCAGGATCCAGCGTGCGGAGATGATGCCGTAGAGGATTGCGAGCACGGCGCACAGCAGCGCCAGCGTCAGACCGTGTTGTTCCAGCATGACCCCTCCCGAGGTGTATGGATGCCGTCCGACCGAGGTCGAACCGGGAGGACCACGCCTGGCGAGCCATGAAGCACTGGAACGGACCCGTTACCGAGACGCGTCGTACCGTGTTCGACTTCCGTGGAGTGGGCCGAGTATGACCCCAGCCGCGTGCGGAAGGCCACATGGCGTTCATCCGCGCCGGGGCAGGCTTGTAGTCCCCCGAGCCCAGCGTTGCCCATGAGCCGTCGCCCGTCCGTCCGCCACCAATCCCCCGTCGCCGGCGCCCAGGCGCGCAGCCGCGCTGCCTTCCGCCAGGCCTTCCTGCTGGTGCTGCTGGCCACCGCCCTGGCGGTGGTGGTGCCGCTGCGCGCGCAGGAGCCGGCGGCGCGCGTCGGCGCACCACAGGCCCCGGGCGCGGTGCATACCGTGCGCCAGATCCCGGAAGCCTGCGTACGCCTGGAAGGCAGTTACGCGCAGGCCGGGGCCGCCGCGCCCTATGCGCTGCAGGTGGTGCCGCTGGGCGGCGCCTGCCAGCCGCGCGCGCGCTATGTCGGGGCCGAACAGGCGCAACCCTCGGCCGCGGCCGGCTGGACGCTCAACGACGTGGTGAAGATTCCCGAGGCGGCCTGCCCGGGGCGCGAGGCGGTGGTCCAGGTCTGGCGCAAGTCCGGGGCGGACGCTCCGGCGCGCGACGGCCAGGGCCAGGCGCGGATCTACCTGGAGCAGGGCCGCGGGCAGGCGGCTGCCGGGGCCTCCCGGCTGCCGCAGTACAGCGCCGTGCTGCAGGCGCCGCAGGGAGCCTGCGGCAACTAGCCCGCCGGGAGCGCCTCCGGTTCCACCGGCTCGCCCTCCAGCCGCGCGCGGCCGCAGTCGCGGCCGGGATGGTGCGGCTCCGCCTCCGGCGCGGCCAGCAGGGCGCGGAGCCCGCCGGCCGCGTCCGTCATCGCAGTCAGCCTTCCCAGGCCGGCAGCTTCTTCTTCACCGCCACGTTCTTCAGGGTGACGTACTTCGGCAGGCCGTCGCGGCCATAGGCCAGCGGCGCCTCGCCGCGGATCAGCGGCTCCAGGTACTCGCGCGCCCTGGCGGTGATGCCGAAGCCGTCCTTGCGGATGAAGCCGGCCGGCATGGTCTTCTCGTGGTTGGCGACCTTGTGCAGCGGCGCCGGCTCGATCTTCCAGCGGTATGGCGCCGACGAGGTGCGCACGATCACCGGCATCACCGCATTCATGCCCTTGAGCGCGTACTGCACCGCGGCCTTGCCCACCGCCTGCGCCTGCTCCCAGTCGGTCTTGCTGGCGATGTGGCGGGCCGAGCGCTGCAGGTAGTCCGGCAGGGTCCAGTGCACCTTGTAGCCCAGCTTGTCCTTGACCTTGCCGGCCAGGTAGGACGACACGCCGCCCAGCTGGGTGTGGCCGAACGCGTCCTTGCCGCCGCCGGCGTCGGCGACGAACCTGCCGTCCTTGTCGCGGATGCCCTCGCTGGCCACGACCACGCACCAGCCGATCTTCTTCACCACCTTGTCGACCTGGGCCAGGAACGCGGCCTCGTCGTAGGCGCGCTCGGGGAACAGGATGACCTGCGGGGCGTCGTCCGGCGACTGCCCGGCCAGGCCCGCGGCCGCGGCCAGCCAGCCGGCGTGGCGGCCCATGGCCTCGTACACGAAGACCTTGGTCGAGGTCTCGGCCATCGCCGCCACGTCCAGCGCCGCCTCGCGCACGGACACGGCGGTGTACTTGGCGGCCGAACCGAAGCCGGGGCAGGTGTCGGTGACGGCCAGATCGTTGTCGATGGTCTTGGGCACGCCGATGCAGGTCAGCGGGTAGCCGAATTCCCTGGCCAGCTGCGAGACCTTCCACGCGGTGTCGGCCGAATCGTTGCCGCCGTTGTAGAGGAAGTAGCGCACGTCGTGCGCCTGCAGCACCTGCAGCAGGCGCTCGTACTTGGCGCGGTCGGCTTCCAGCGACTTGAGCTTGTAGCGGCAGGAGCCGAAGGCACCGCCCGGGGTCTGGGCCAGGCCGGCGATGGCGGCGGCCGACTCCTTCGAGGTATCCACCAGTTCCTCGCGCAGGGCGCCCAGGATGCCGTTGCGGGCCGCCAGGACCTTCACGCCCCGGGCCCTGGCCTCGGAAATCACGCCACTGGCGGTGGCGTTGATGACAGCGGTAACACCGCCGGACTGGGCGTACAGCAGGGTGCCTGCGGATTTGGCTCGGGCCATGGACAACTCCTGGGGACGGGACGTTTTTCTGTGACTGGCGGGCCGGATGCGGTAAGCTGCCGGACCTTGGTGCGGCGCGTCACGCGCCGCCAGGGACGTGGGGAGTCTAGCGCCCCGGGCCCCTACGGAACATTCATCCAGGGAGTCGATTGATGCGACTAGTGCTACTCGGCCCACCGGGCTCCGGCAAGGGAACCCAGGCCACGCGACTGAAGGAAACGCTGGGCGTCCCGCATATTTCCACCGGCGACCTGCTGCGCGCCGAAGTGGCCGCGGGCAGCCCGCTGGGGCAGCAGGCGAAGGAAGTGATGGCCCGCGGCGAGCTGGTGTCCGACGACATCCTGCTCGGCATGCTGGAGTCGCGCCTGGGCCGCGACGACGTGGCCAAGGGCTTCATCCTCGACGGCTATCCGCGCAACCTCGCCCAGGCCGACGCCCTGGACGGCCTGCTGGCCAAGATCGGCCAGCCGCTGGACGCGGTGGTGCAGCTGGACGTGCCGACCGACCTGCTGGTCGAGCGCATCGCCGGCCGTGCCAAGGCCGAGGGCCGCGACGACGACAACCCCGAGTCGGTGCGCAAGCGCCTGCAGGTGTACAACGACTCCACCGCCCCGGTGATCGGCTTCTACGAAAACCGCGGCACGCTCACCCGCATCGACGGCGTGGGCAGCATGGACGAGATCACCGCCCGCATCCTGGCCGCGCTGAAGAAGGCCTGAGGCGGCCTGCGTTCCCCTCCGCGCGAGGGGTTGGGCAGAGGGCCGGGGATGTGCTTGCCGGCTGCGACATGGAAAGCGCGCCACCTTCGGGTGGCGCGTTTTTTTTCCCTGGGCCGATGGGCCGCCGGTTGCCGCAGCCGGACAAGCGAGGCGCATCCGGGGCCAGGAACGCCCTGCAACGTCGGGGACGCCGCCTTCCGCCTTGCCGGGGGCCATGCAGCTGGACCCTCGCCATGCGGAGCAGCAACTTCCGCGGCCCCGGCACAAGCCGGGACCCGGTGGCTTGTCGCCTTCCCCAAAAGGGACGCCCGGCACCAGGCCGGGCGTCGGTTCCGGCGTTGCGGCGGCGTGCGCGGCTCATGCCGCCCGCAGCGCCTCGGTCACCGGCAGCCGCGCCGCGCGCACGGCCGGGAACAGGCCGCCGATGAAGCCGATCGCCAGCGCCCACTTCAGGCCTTCCCACAGCAGCCCCGGGGTGACCTTGAACTCGAACGTCAGCTGGGCCACGCCGCCGGCCAGGGTCGAGGCGGTGTAGCCGTTGAAGATCAGCCAGGCCAGCAGGCCGCCGAGCACGCCGCCGGTCGCGGCCAGCAGCATGGTCTCCAGCATCACCGCCACCACCACCGGCATGCCGCGGAAGCCGATCGCGCGCAGGGTGGCGATCTCGCGGGCACGCGAGGCGACCGAGGCGAACATGGTGTTGAGCGCGCCGAACACCGCGCCGATCGCCATGATCGAACCGACCACGATGCCGATGATGCGCAGCTGCCTGGCCATGCCCTCCGACTGTCGCTGGAAGTACTCGCGGGTGGTGGTGGCCTCCACCTTCAGCCGCGGGTCGGCGGCGAGGGTGGCCTTGAACGCATCGAAGTCGCGCGTGCCGGTGAGCCGGGCGACCACGCTGGCGCGGCTGCTGCCGCGGCGGAAGGTGGTGGCGACGATCTCGGCGTCGGCCCACATCTCCGATTCCATCGAATCGCCGGATTCGAACACGCCGACCACCTCCCAGGGCTCGTTGCCCAGGCGCACCGACTTGCCGACCTCCAGGCCCGCGAACTGGCGCTGGGTGCCGGTGCCGACCACCAGCTCGCGGCGGCCGGGCTGGAACTGGCGGCCGGCGACCAGCCTGATGTTCGGGCGCACCGCCCAGGCCATCGGGCCGACGCCGCGCAGGGTCACGCTGCCATCGTCCTCGCCGCCGCGCAGCGGCAGGTTGGCCGCCACCAGCAGCTCGGCCGAGGCCAGCGGCCGCCCCTCGCCGTCGCGCGCGATCTGCGGCGCGCGCTCGATCACGGTGATCGCCTCGCGGTCCAGCACCGACATCAGTTCGGCCGAGGAGCCGCCGCGCAGCACGATCGCGGTCTCGTCGTTGCCGCTGTTGCCGACGGTGTGGCGGTAGCCCTCGCCCATCGCCAGCAGCGCGACCAGCACGCCGACCACGCCGGCGATGCCGATCACCACCACCGAGGAGCCACCCAGGCGCTGGGCCAGGGTGCTGACCCCGACCCGGGTGACCGAGGCCGCCTGGCGGCCGCTGCGGGCCAGCAGCATCCACAGCGCGAACAGCACGGCCAGGCCGAGCAGCGCCGGCCACGGCAGCGCGATCCACGCCGCCAGGAACACCACCAGCACCAGGAACATCGCGGTGCCGGAGAGCAGGGACTTGAGCAGTTTCATGGGGTTCCTCCTAGCGCCCGGCCAGCGCGTCGACGATGTTCAGGCGCATCGCCCGCAGCGCGGGCAGGGCGCCCACCAGCAGGCCGATGCCGGCCATCAGCCCCAGGCCCAGCATCCAGCTGCGCCAGCCGATCTCCGGCAGGTTCAGCATGCCGCCGCTGGCGGCCTTGGCCACCGGCCCGATCAGCGTGGCCAGGCCGAGGCCGAGCACGCCGCCCAGCAGCACCAGCAGCACCGATTCGGCCAGGACCATGCCCAGCACCGACTGCGCGGTGAAGCCGATGGTGCGCAGCACCGCCAGCTCGGAGGTGCGCTCGCGCACCGCCTGGGCCATGGTGTTGCCGGTCAGCAGCAGCAGGGTGAAGAACACCGCGCCCATGATCGAGCCCACGATCAGGCCGATGTCGGCCATCTGCTTGAGCTGCGAGGCCATCGCCGCCTGCTCGCTCATGGTCTTGGTCTCGTGCGGCGAGTTGGCCGACAGCGCGTCGATCGCCCTGGCCACCGCGTCGCTGCGGCGCACGTCGCTCACGCGGCTGATGTACCAGCCGACGTTGCCGTCCACGTACGGCGTGGACTCCTCGAAGTACTCGTAGTGCAGCAGCACCATCATCCCGGTGAAGCCGGATTCCTCGCCGTCGCGCGGGCGCAGCACGCCGTCGATCTGGAACGACCAGTTCAGGCTGCCGTCGCGGTTGGGGAAGATCGTGGACTGCAGCGGGATCTGCTGGCCCACCTTCCAGCCGAAGCGCCGCATCAGGGTTTCGCCGACCAGGATGCCGGTGCGGTTGCCGGCCCAGGCCTGGCGCTGCGCCGGGTCGACCTCGATCTCCGGGTACAGGTCCAGGTAGTTGGGCGCCACCGCGAAGGTGAACAGCTGGTTGCGCGGGTCCTGGTAGGCGCCGCCGAACCAGTTGGCCCAGGTCACCGCCTCGACGTTGTCCAGCCGCGCGATGCGCGGCGCCAGCGACAGCGGCAGGGTCTCGATCATCGACAGCCGCGAGCCGGTGCGCAGCCGCTGCGCGCCGTCGGCGCTGCGGCCCAGGTCGGCGAAGGAGGTGCGGATGCCGTCGAGCAGGCCGAACAGCAGGAACGCCGCCATGATCGAGGCGAGGGTGAGGAGGGTGCGGGTCCGGCGCCGGAACAGCGCCGCCCATATCAGGTGGAAGTATTTCATCGCATGTCCTCCGCCCGGTCAGGCCGCCTGCGGCGCCTGTTCGACCAGGGTGCCCTTGTCCAGGTGCAGGGTGTGGCTGGCGTATTCGGCCGCCTTCGGGTCGTGGGTGACCATCACGATGGTCTTGCCGTGCTCGCGGTTGAGCTGCTGCAGCAGGCCCAGGATCTCCTCGGCCGAATGCCGGTCCAGGTCGCCGGTGGGCTCGTCGCAGATCAGCAACGTCGGGTCGGAGACGATCGCGCGGGCGATGGCCACGCGCTGCTGCTGGCCGCCGGACAGTTCGCTGGGCTTGTGCGACATGCGCTCGGACAGGCCCACCAGCTGCAGCGCGATCTGCGCGTTGCGCTTGCGCTGGGCGGCGCCGAGCTTGGTCAGCAGCAGCGGCAGCTCCACGTTCTTCTGCGCGGTCAGCGCCGGCATCAGGTTGTAGAACTGGAACACGTAGCCCACGTGCTGGCTGCGCCAGTGCGAGAGCTTGCCGGCGCCGAGCTGGTCGATGCGCTGGCCGGCGACCTCGATGCTGCCGGAGGTGGGCGAGTCCAGCCCGCCGATCAGGTTCAGCAGGGTGGTCTTGCCCGAGCCGGAGGGGCCCATCAGCGCGACGAAGTCGCCTTCCTCGATGTCCAGGTCGATGCCGTGCAGCACTTCGACCTTCTCCGGGCCGCGCTGGTAGGTCTTGGTCAGGTTGCGGATCGAAACCAGGGTTGCCATGGCTGTGCCTCGTGCATGCGTGGCCGGTGGGCCGGGGGAAAGGAGGACGCCGCGGACGCGGCGCGGCGGATCAGCCGCCGCCGGCGACCTTGACCAGGTCGCCGTCGGCCAGGTCCTGCGGCGGATCGAGCACCACCAGCTCGCCCGGGGCCAGGCCGGAGGTGACGTCGCGGGTGCTGGCGGTGGAGGGCACGGCCTGCACCTGGCGCAGGCGCACGCGGTCGTCGTCGCCGAGCACGAAGGCCACGGTGCGGCCGTCGCGCTCGACCAGGGCCCCGGATGGCACGCGCACGCCGGCGCGCGGCTGTTCGTCGCCGGCTTCCGGGGCCTGCTCCAGGAAGCTCACGGTCACGCCCATGTCCGGCACGATCCGCGGGTCCTTCACCTTGAGCGCGATGCGCACCTTGACCGTGGCCTTGCCGCGGTCGGCGGTGGGGATGGTGGCGACCACCTCGGCCGGGATCTTCCAGTCCGGGTAGGCGTTGAGCGTGGCTTCCACCGGCATCTTCGCCTTGACCCGGCCGATGTAGGCCTCGCCCACGTCGACCTCGACCTCCAGCGAATCCATGTCGACGATGGTGCCGATGCCGGTGCGGGTGAAGCCGCCGGTGGCCAGCGGCGAGACGATCTCGCCGGGCTGGGCGGCCTTGGCGATGACCACGCCGGAGAACGGCGCGCGCACGATGGTGTTGTCCACGCCGTGGTCGGCGATGCGCAGCTGGTCGGCGGCCACCTGCGCGTTGCGGCGGGCGGTGGCCAGCTGCGCGCGCAGGCTGTCGCGCTGGGCCACGGCCTGGTCGTACTGCGCGCGCGAGACCAGCTGCCCGGCGGCCAGCCGTTCCAGGCGGCTGGCGCTGGCTTCCGCGTCCACCAGCTGCGCCTGCACGCTCTCGATCTGGCTGCGCGCGGCGGCCAGCTGCGACTGCGCCAGCGCGCGCTGGGCATCGGCGTCCACCGGGTCCAGGCGCGCCAGCACCTGGCCCTCGGCGACCTGCATGCCTTCCTCGATCAGCACTTCCTGGACGCGCCCGGTGACCTTGGCCGACACCGTCGCCATGCGCCGCGCGACCACGTAGCCGCTGGCGTCCAGCACCGAAGCCGCCGCCGGCCCGGAGGCCAGCGGCACCGCCTGCGCGGTGCGCACTTCCGGCGCCGGCTCGCGCCGCAGCAGGAACCAGGCGGCGGCGATGATGGCCAGCACCAGCGCGGCGATCAGCAGCGGGTACAGGAGCTGGCGCCCGGGCGGCGTGCCCTGGCCCGGCTTGTCGCGCTCGATGCGCAGTTGCTTGAGCAGTTCGGCGGAGTCGTTCATTGCGGTCCCTTGCCTGGAGCTGCCGTGGAGTGTCCGCCCGCAGGATGCCCCGGCGCGAGTTGCCGGAAGTCACTTTGTGGCCGAGCCTGCCGCCGGTGCGACGGAACCGGCCTGCGGCGGGATGGACGGCGCAGGGCAAGCTTGGGCGCCGCGGCGGCCGCGTCCCAGTGACGGCTGTCATCCGTCTTCGGTGGCAGCCATGCATGGGCCGGCACCCGCGCGCGCGGGAGACTGCGCGGGCCGCGGCGGGCGTACCATCGCCCCGCACGGCCCGTGGCGCAGCCGAGGAGAAGCCGATGTCAGCACCCGTCCCCCGCACCACCGAACGCCTCCGGGCCTGGCTGCGCCCGGCGCCGGATTCGATCGCCGGCTGCGCGGTGCGCCGCGGCCGCCCGCTGTGGACCGAGTTCGTGCACCTGCTGTGGACGATGTGGGTGTTCATCGTCCCGGTGTTCACCCCGCAGGGCTACAACCCGCTCTGGTGGGCGCTGACCCTGGTTTCCTACCCGCTGTTCGTGGCCCTGTACGTGCGCGTGCTGCTGGCGCCGCGGCGGCGCGTGCGCCTGCCGGCGCTGGGCATGATGGCGCTGTGCCTGGTGCTGCTGCGCTGGTACCCGTCGGGCATGAGCTACTTCATCTTCGGCTGCATCTTCCTGGGCTTCGGCCCGTGGCGCAGCTGGTGGGGCTATCCGCTGGCGCTGCTGGCGCTGAACGTGCTGTTCGTGCTGGCGGCGCGCGCGTTCGGCTATCCGTGGACCTCGATGGTGTGGATGCCGGTGACCACCCTGGCGGTGGGCGTGGTGGTGCAGTCGCAGCGGGTGCTGGAGCGCAAGGACCAGGCGCTGGAGCTGTCGCAGGAGGAAGTGCGGCGGCTGGCCGCCACCGCCGAGCGCGAGCGCATCGGCCGCGACCTGCACGACCTGCTCGGCCACACCCTGTCGCTGGTGGCGCTGAAGGCGGACCTGGCCGGCAAGCTGCTGCCGCGCGACCCGCAGGCGGCGCAGCGCGAGATCGGCGAGCTGGCGGGGATCGCGCGCGAGGCCCTGGCCCAGGTGCGGCGCGCGGTCAGCGGCATCCGCAGCGCCGAGTTCGCCGCCGAGCTGGCGGCCGCGCGCCTGCTGCTGGGTGGCGAGCGCATCGACCTGCAGGTGCACCGCAACGACGCCTCGGCGCTGGCGCCGGAACTGGAGACGGTATTGGCGCTGTGCCTGCGCGAAGCGGTGACCAACGTCCACCGCCACGCGCGTGCGCGCCAGGTGGGCGTGTCGCTGGCGGCCGAGGGCGGGCGCTGCCGGCTGCTGGTGGAGGATGATGGCCGCGGCGGCGCGATCCGCCCCGGCAACGGCCTGGCCGGCATGCGCGAGCGCGTGCATGCGCTTGGCGGACGGGTGCGCTGGGAACCGGCGCAGCCGCGCGGCACCCGGCTGGTGGTCGAGGTGCCGCTGCGCGAGGCGGTGGCGCCGCAGGCGGTCGATGCGCCCGCCGCGGCCGAGGCTGCCGGTGCGCAGCGCGGCTCTGGTAACTTCGACGGCATGTCCGCCTCGCCGCATGCCCCGTGATCCGAGTCCTGCTGGCCGAAGACCAGGCCATGGTGCGCGGCGCGCTGGCCGCGCTGCTGTCGATGGAATCCGACATCGAGGTCGCCGGCGCGGTGGCCGACGGCGAGGCTGCCTGGCGCGAGCTGCAGCGCCTGCAGCCTGACGTGCTGGTCACCGACATCGAGATGCCCGGCCTCGGCGGCCTCGACCTGGCCGCGCGCATCGCCCGCCACGAACTGCCGGTGAAGGTGGTGATCGTGACCACCTTCGCCCGCGCCGGCTTCCTGCGCCGCGCGCTGGATGCCGGGGTGCGCGGCTACCTGCTCAAGGACGCCCCGGCCGAGCGCCTGGCCGAGGCACTGCGCACCGTGCACCGCGGCGGCCGCGCGATCGACCCGGAGCTGGCGATGGAGGCCTGGACCGAGGCCGACCCGCTCAACGACCGCGAGCGCCAGGTGCTGCGCCTGGCCGGCGAGGGCCTGTCCTCGGCCGAGATCGCCGCCCGCCTCAACCTGTCCCAGGGCACGGTGCGCAACTACCTGTCCGAGGCGATCGGCAAGCTGGGCGCGGCCAACCGCATCGAGGCCCACCGCCTGGCGCGGCAGAAGGGCTGGCTGTAGCACTCAGCGCAGCAGGACGACCAGCGCCACCAGCAGCGCCAGGCCCAGCACCACCCACGACGCCAGCCGTGCGTCGCGCGCCCGCCGCCGGGTGCGCCGCACGTGCGCGGCCAGCGCCCGGCGGAAGTGCAGCTCGGCCGCCTCGCTGGGCGCCTGCGGCGCGGGCCTGGCCACGGTGGCCGGCAGCGGCGCCTGGTCCCCGACCGCCTGCAGCTCGGCGATGATGCGTTCGCGCTCGCTGTCCAGTCCGCGCGCCTCGATGAAGGCCTCGACCGCGGTGCGGTCCATGTGGCGGGTCCAGGCCTCCAGGAACGGCGCCGGATCGCGCCGGCGCAGCGCCAGCGCGGTGTGGTGGATCACCCCGGCCTCCTCGTCCAGCGCGTTGAGGTCGAGCATCAGCGTGCCGATGGGCTCGTCGCGCAGCCGGCGCCGGATCCAGCGCAGCAGCGGGGTGGCGTGTTCCAGGTAACGGCCGGGGTTGCGCACGCACAGCGCCAGGGTGTGCATGCTGCCATGGCGGTGGCGCACGCTTTGCAGCTCGATGCCGATCACGTCGCACCAGGGGATGCGTCCGTACGCGGCCGAACTCACTCCGTGCCGGTCCATGCGCAGCATCGGCCCGGGGCGGCGGAACGCCAGCAGCAGGTCCCAGGTGAGCGCGATCCCCAGCAGCGCGGCCAGGGACAGCAGCGCGGCCAGCAGCCAGGCGCCGGCCTGCAGCAGCAAGGCCACGAGCAACAGCAGCACCCCCGAACCGGCGGCGAGCAGCAGCAGGTAACTGGTGCGCAGGTCGGCTTCCAGCGGCTGGCCGCCCCGGGTGCGCTGCAGCAGTGCCTGGCGCCGGCGCTGGCGGTGGCCGTGGATCATCCAGCACAGCCCCGCGAGCGCGGCCATGCCAAGCCAGGCCAGCACCGCATCGACCGCGGACAGGCCGCGTCCCGGCAGCGCCAGGCCCGGCCCGGCGATCCACGCCGCGCCCGACCACGCGCCCATCCCCAGCTTGCCGAGCATCCTGCCCTCCGTTGCCGTTCGGCGGCGGCGGTACCGGGCGGCCGGTCCAGGCCATTCCCACCGTCGACGCGGCGTGAGGATGGCATAGCCGGCGCGCGCGCTTCCGCCAACTGCGTCGGGATTCCGGCGAACGGTACAGGCGCGGTTGCAGGCGGCGTGGCCCGGCAAGCGAAGCGCACCGCGCCGCTGCGGTACGAAGGCCTGGCGAGGCGTGGCACCTCGCCTCGCGCCTTGCGGCAGCAGGGCCGTGGCGACGGCCCGGGCCGGGTCGCACTCCAGGCACGCGGTGTGCGGCCTTGTCCGGGCTGCGCGGGAACGCCATCCCGTGTCGCCCCGGCAGGTGCCGGGGCGAGGGCGGCACTCAGCCCGCGCTGCGCGCCTTCAGCAGGGCGTAGGCCGAGCGCAGGCCCAGGGCCTCGCCGCCGGCCGGTCGGCCCGGGCGCGCGCTGTCGTTCCAGGCGTAGGTGTCCAGGTGCGCCCACGGCAGGCTCTCGGGCAGGAAGCGCTCCAGGTACAGCGCCGCGGTCACCGCGCCGGCCATGCGCGAGCCGGCATTGGCCAGGTCGGCCACGTTGCTGGCCAGGTAGCGCAGGTAGGGGCGCCACAGCGGCATGCGCCAGACCGGGTCGCGGGTATCCCGGCCGGCGGCCAGCCAGCCCTCGGCCAGGGCGTCGTCGTTGGCGAACAGCGCCGGCAGGTCCGGGCCCAGGGCGATGCGCGCCGCGCCGGTCAGGGTGGCGAAGTCCAGCACCAGCGCCGGCTGCTGCTCGGCGGCATAGGCCAGCGCGTCGCACAGGATCAGGCGGCCCTCGGCGTCGGTGTTGTCCACCTCCACGCTCACCCCCTTGCGGGTGGCAATGATCTCGCCCGGGCGCAGCGCGTTCGGGCCGACCGCGTTCTCCACTGCCGGCACCAGCACGGTCAGGCGCAGCGGCAGCCTGCGCGCCATCACCAGCCCGGCCAGGGCCAGCGCGTGCGCGGCGCCGCCCATGTCCTTCTTCATGTTGCGCATGCCGTCGGCCGGCTTCAGGTCCAGGCCGCCGGTGTCGAAGCACACGCCCTTGCCGACCAGGGCCGCGTGCGGATGCGCGGCATCGCCCCAGCGCAGCGCGATCAGGCGCGGGGCACGGTGCGAGGCGCGACCGACCGCGTGGATCGCCGGGAAGTTCTGTGCCAGCAGTTCCTCGCCGGCGACCACCTCCAGCTGCGCGCCGTGCGCCTGCGCCAGCTCGCGGGCGATGGCCTCCAGCTGCTCCGGGCCCATGTCCTCGGTCGGGGTGTTGACCCAGTCGCGCACGCGCACGCAGGCGGCCAGCACGTCCAGCGCCTCGGCGTCGGTGGATTCCAGCAGCAGCTGCGCCGGGGCGCGGCCGCCCTGCTTGTAGCGGGCGAAGCGGTAGCTGCCCAGGCCCCAGCCCAGCTGCAGCGCGGCCAGCTGGTCGGCCGGCAGTTCGCCCTGCGGCGCCCAGGCGCCCTCGGGCAGGGCCTGCGGACCGTGGGCGTAGGCATACGGATCCAGGCGGTCGCCCACGCCCAGCACCGCGCCGGCGATGCCATCGCTGCCCGGCAGCAGCACCGCGCTGCCGGGCGCGGCGTCGAAGGCCTGCGCCTTCAGCCACGCGGACACGGCGGCGGGCTGGGCGTCGCGCCAGGCGGCAAAGCCGGCGCGGTCGAGCAGGTACAGGGGAAGGGCAGGGGTGCCTGGGGTGGCGTAAGCGGGGTTCATGCGTAGGTTCCGGAAGTCGGCCGGCAGGCGTCGGCCAGGTGGGCGTCCAGCCAGTCGGCCAGCGCGGTCAGGGTGTCGAACTCCAGGTCCGGCTCCAGCTCCGGGTGCGACCAGGCCGCGCCGGTGCGGTTGATCCAGCAGGTGCGCAGGCCGGCGCGCGCGGCGCCGGCCACGTCCATCTCCACGTGGTCGCCCACGTGCAGCACCTCGCCGTGGCCGCAGCCCAGCCGCTGGCAGGCGGCGTGGAAGATGCTCGGGTGCGGCTTGGCGTAGCCGTGGTCGCGCGAGCCCAGCTGGAAGGCGAAGTGCTGCATCAGCCCGATCCGCTCCAGGTCGGCATTGCCGTTGCTCACCGCCGCCACCGGCACGCGCGCGGAGATGCGCGCCAGGGTCCCGATCGCGTCGGGGTAGCACTCGACCTGGTTGCGGGCGGCGTAGAACACCTCGTAGGCCGGCTCCAGCAGGTCCATGGACGCGCCGCTGGCCTGCAGCGCCTCGGCGATGGTCAGCCGGCGCAGGGCGGAGAGGTCGTGGTGCAGGTGCGGGTTGTCGCGGAAGGAGCGCTCGCGCAGCTCGCGCATCGCCTCCACCGGGAACATCGCCGCGGTGGCCGGGCTGTGCTGGAGCATCCACTCGTGCAGGACCTGGTCGATGCGCGCGCCGATCGGGGCGAACGGCCACAGCGTGTCGTCGAGGTCGAGGGTGATGGCGCGGACGGTGAAGCTCACCGGGGCATTGTAGGCCCGGGGCCGCGGGCGTGGGCGGAACACTCCGTGAAAGGCGCTCTCCCCGGATGGGTAGCCAGACCGACGGTCATTCCAGCAGCCTGGCCCAGCCCTGCATGCCCTCGACCTGCTCCAGCACCAGCTTCACGCACACCAGCAGCGGCACCGCCAGCAGCAGGCCGACCAGGCCCCACAGCCAGCCGAACAGCATCAGCGCCAGGATCAGCACCAGCGGCGACAGCGCCATGCTGCGGCCGAGGATGATCGGGGTGACCAGCTGGCCCTCGATGGTGTGCAGCACCAGGTACAGCACCGCCGGGGTCACCGAGGCCAGGGTCTCGTCGAAGCGGATGAAGCCCACCAGCAGCATCGCGATCATGCCGATCAGCGGGCCCACGTACGGCGCGTAGTTGAGCAGCATCACCATCGTGCCCCACAGCAGCGCCTCCTGCAGCGGGAAGCGCAGCAGCACCAGGATGCCGGCGAACACCAGGCCCACCGTGGCGTTGATCAGGCTGATGGTCAGCACGTAGCGCGACACCTGGTGCTCGATCGACTGCAGGATCTCCACCGTGAACTTCTTCTGCTGCCGCCCCGGCAGCAGCGCGATCGCGTTCCGCTGCAGGTTCTCGCCGTAGACCATGAAGAAGAACGTCAGCAGGATCACCGCCAGCACCGAGGCCAGCAGGCGCGGGGTGCGGGTCAGCACCGCGTAGGGATCGTCGACCCGGGTGCGCACCACCTGCACCTTGCGGTTGGCCTCGCCGGCGGCGGCGCGGGCCATGTCCTCGGCGATGCGGTTGGCCTCGTGCATCGGCTTGGTCAGGTTCTGCAGCTCGCGGCCGATCTTGCGCGCCTCGCGCGGGGCCTGCTCGGCCCAGGCGGTGGCCGGCTCCACCAGCTGCACCGCCAGCAGGGTGGTGCCGGCCAGGCCGGCCAGCAGCACCAGCAGCGCGGCCAGGAAGCGCGGGATCCACAGCCGCCGCAGCAGCCGGATCAGCGGATTGCCGACCAGGGCGAAGAACATCGCCAGCAGGATCGGCAGGATCACCTCCTGCGCCGCCCACAGGGTGAAGCCCACCGCCAGGGTGGCCAGCACCACCAGCGAACCGGGCGCGCGCGGGCGCAGGTGCGGCAGGTGCGCGTCGATCGGCACCGGCACCGGCTCGGCGACGACCGGCGTATCGGGGGAGGGCGGATTGGAAGGCGGGGAAGACATGCGGCCTCGGGCGGCGGACGCCGGCGTGGCGTTGGGGGATGCGGATGGCGCGGCTAGCGCTCGGAGACGTCGGTGGCCGCTTCGGCCGGGGCCGGTGCGCGCGGCGCGCCTGGCGGCGGGCCGGCGTGGGTATAGGTGGGCGCCGGCTGTGGCCGCGCCCCGGCCACCGCGTCGGCGGCGGCCGCCGCGGCCTGTGCCGGGGCGGCGCTGGCCGCGAACTCCGCGGTTGCCGCGCCCTCGGCCGCGGTCTCGGCCGCTTCCTCGGCGGTGGCCGAGGCAGCGGCGGCGCGGATCGAGGCCAGCATGGTCGAGGCGGTGCCCAGCAACTGCAGCCAGCGCGCCGCGCCAATCCGTGCCAGCGGCTCGGCGCGGCCGACCAGGAACCCGGCCACCAGGCCGGCAACCACGATCCGCGGCGGGGTCCAGCCCAGCCGCCAGTGCTCGCGCAGGCGGGTGCGGCTGTCCTCGGCGCGGTCCATGCAGCGCTGCACGCGCGCCTCGGCGCGCTCCACCCGCTGGCGCAGATGCTCGAACCTCATCGCGGCGCCTCCGGGGACGCGGGCGGCGGGGCCTGCGACGGCTGCGGCGCAGGCGCGGGCTCGTCCTCGTCGTCCTCCTGGAACAGGCCCATGCGGCTCAGCTGGCGACGGGTGGCGTGCAGGCCCATGTAGTCGAAGAAGCGCGCCGTGCGCCAGGCGGCCAGCGCGCATACGCCGATGTTGAACAGGGCAGCGATCGACAGCGCGCTGAGCCAGGACAGCCCCAGGCGCTGCATCAGTGCCACCGCCGCGGCGGTGGCCAGCAGCCAGGCCGAGGCCCCGAACACCACCGCCACGCCGGTCCAGGCCAGGGCCCGGCCCATGGCCGAGCGGGCCATGGCGATATCGGCCGACAGCAGCGCGCGCAGGGCGCGCAGCGAATCGGCGGTGGCGCCCAGCGCCTCGCGTCCGGCGTCACCGACCTGGCGGATCGTCTCGTCCAGCGGCGGCGGCGCGCCGGCCTGCGGGCCGGCGTCCCCGGTGTGCTCCCCGTCGCCCACGGCCGTGCGTCAGCGGTCGCGGCGGCTCAGCGCGGCCACCAGCCAGCCGGCGGCGAAGGCCACGCCGAAGGAGGCCAGCGGGCGCTCGCGGATCAGTTCGGCGGCGCTGTCCAGCAGGTCGCGGCCCTTGTCGAGCAGGGCGTCGACCTGCTCGCGCGCGGCCTCGCCGCCCAGCTCGGCGGCGGCCAGTCCCGACAGCGCCGTATCGGCCAGCTCGGCCTTGACGTTGGCCTTGCCCAGGCGCAGCTCGTCGCCGGCGGCGGTGGCGGCGCCACGCAGCGCCTCGCCGGCGGCACCGGCGGCCGACTTCAGGTGGGCACCGGCCTCGCTGAGGTTTTCCTTGATGTTCTCGCTCGGGTTCGGGCTCATCTGCGTTCTCCTGGATGGGGATGCCGGGACGGCATGGGCGCGGCCATCTGACCACGCCCGCGGTGTAGGGTCCGTTACGGCTGGCGCTTACTGCAGCACCAGCCGCCCGCGCACGTTACCGCGCTCGATCAGCAGCACCAACTGCCGCGGCGTGTCGGCCAGGCTCGAGCGCAGCGAGGACAGGTCCGAGACCTGGCCGGCGCTGGTGGCGGTGATGATGTCGCCCGGGCGCAGGCCGTTGGCCTCGGCGCGGCTGCCGCTGGCCACCCGCTCCACCAGCACGCCCTGGCCGCGCGCCTGGCGCAGCGGCTCCGGCAGCTCGGCCAGGGTGGCGCCGGCCAGGCGCGGGTCGACCGCGTCGCCGGCCAGGCTGCGCGGCTGCTCGCGCAGGGTCGCGCGCAGCTCCAGGGTGCGGCCGTCGCGCAGCACCCGCAGCGGCACCTGCGAGCCCACCGGCTGCAGGCCCTCGAAGTTGTGCAGCGCCATCGGGCTGGTGATGCGCTGGCCACCGGCCTCCACGATCACGTCGCCCGGGCGCAGGCCCGCGGCGGCGGCACCGGAGTTGGCGTGCACCCGCGCCACCAGCGCGCCCTGCTGGTTTTCCGGCAGGCCCAGGCTGCGCGCCAGGCGCGCGTCCAGCGGCTGGGTGTCCACGCCCAGGGTGCCGCGGCGCACCTCGCCGGTGGTCACCAGCTGCTGCACCACGTCGCGCGCCAGGTTGGAGGGGATGGCCAGGCCCAGGCCGATGTTGCCGGCCATCGAGCCGCGCGGGTTGAGCGAGGCGGTGTTGATGCCGACCAGCTCGCCGCGCAGGTTGACCAGGGCGCCGCCGGAGTTGCCCGGGTTGATCGAGGCGTCGGTCTGGATGAAGTTCTGGTAGCCCAGGCCGCGGATGCCGCTGCGGCCCACCGCCGAGACGATGCCGGAGGTGACCGTCTGGCTCAGGCCGAACGGGTTGCCGATGGCGACCACGAAATCGCCCACCTGCAGCTTGCTGCTGTCGCCCAGCGGCAGCTCGGTCAGCTTCTCGGCCGGGATCCGGATCAGGGCCACGTCGGTGTCCGCGTCCGAGCCGAGGAACTCGGCGGTGAAGGTGCGGCCGTCGGCCAGCGACACCGACACGTCGTCGGCGCCCTCGATCACGTGGTGGTTGGTCAGCACGTAGCCGCGGCCGGCGTCGATGATCACGCCCGAGCCCAGCGACTCGTTGATCCGCTCCTGCGGCACCTGCGGGAACATGCGCCGGAAGAACGGGTCGTCGAAGAACGGGTTGCGCACCCGCACCCGGGTCTTGGTGTGGATGCTGACCACCGCCGGCAGCACCCGCTGCAGCATCGGCGCCAGCGAGGGCAGCTGCTGCCCGTCCACCGCCACCGGCAGGGCGGCGGCCATGGGCACGCTGGCGGTCGGCGCCGGCGCGGCCGGCACCGGGGCGGGGCTGGCGTGGGCGCGGTTGTCCAGGGCTTCGCGCACGGCGGTGGCGGCAAAGCCCCCGAAGGCGGCGGCAGCGGTCAGGGCGATGAGCGAGGTCGCGCGGCGCATGCAGGTTCCTGGCTGGCGTGGATGGGAACGCCGCCACCATGGGGGCGGCAGGGCACGTCATCAAGCTGAACGAGTGTCGCCCCGGGGCGCTAAACCGGCGGTGAAACCCCTCTTGACCTGCGCATTCCATCTGTTCCGTACGCCCCCGCCCGGAAGCCCGCTCCCGCCGTTGCTGCGTTTGTCGAATCGCGGTTGACACTGCCCGCCGCCCGGGCTTAGCTTGGCCGCCTGTCGAGCCACTAGATATAGCGGTCGAACACAACGCTGGCCCCAGTGATTGGTGGTTTAGGTGAATAGCCAACACTGCGGGCCCAACGCCGGAGCGGCGAGCGGATGGGACAGGAAATTGCGTACGGAAGCGGCCGCGCAGGCCGCGACAAACCCGGCGCCTGACTCCGGCAGGCGGCGCGTCTTCGCGTCGCCACGGCGTGCCCTTCTCGTTCCCACCCCGGCCCCCAACTGGATTACGGTGCGGAAGGAGATCCCAACAGCATGAGTACGGTGCGCCTCGAAGTGGTCAATACGGACAAACCCGTCGCGGAGATCCCGCTGCAGCCGGCTTCCCAGGACATCTGGGACAAGAAGTACCGCCTGAAGACCAAGCAGGGGGTGCCGCTGGACGCCGACGTCGACGGCACCTACCAGCGCGTGGCCCGGGCCCTGGCCGATGCCGAGCAGACCGAAGAGAAGCGCACCTACTGGTACGAGCGTTTCCTGTGGGCGCTGCGCCGCGGCGCGATCCCGGCCGGCCGCATCACCTCCAACGCCGGCGCGCAGGAGCACAAGCCGGCCACCAGCACCATCAACTGCACCGTCTCCGGCACCATCGGCGACTCGATGGACGGCATCCTGCAGAAGGTCCACGAGGCCGGCCTGACCCTGAAGGCCGGCTGCGGCATCGGCTACGAGTTCTCGACCCTGCGCCCGCGCGGCGCGTTCGTGGCCGGCGCCGGCGCCTACACCTCCGGCCCGATGTCCTTCATGGATATCTTCGACAAGATGTGCTTCACCGTCTCGTCGGCCGGCGGCCGCCGCGGCGCGCAGATGGGCACCTTCGACGTCTCCCACCCGGACGTTAAGGACTTCATCCGCGCCAAGCGCGAGGACGGGCGCCTGCGCCAGTTCAACCTCTCGCTGCTGGTCACCGACGGCTTCATGCAGGCGGTGGAGACCGACGCCGACTGGCCGCTGGTGTTCCCGGTCAACCGCAAGGAAGAGGCCGACCTGGACCTCTCCAACCCCGAGCAGGTGGTCTGGCGCGACTGGCCGGCCCACGACGACGCCTACATCGTGCGCGACGATGGCATGGTCGCCTGCCGCGTCTACGGCCACATCAAGGCGCGGCACCTGTGGGACATGATCATGGTCTCGACGTACGACTACGCCGAGCCGGGCTTCATCCTGATCGACCGCGTCAACGAGATGAACAACAACTGGTGGTGCGAGAACATCCGCGCCACCAACCCCTGCGGCGAGCAGCCGCTGCCGCCGTACGGCGCCTGCCTGCTGGGCTCGGTCAACCTGACCAAGTTCGTGCGCGACCCCTTCACCGACAAGGCCTCCTTCGACTGGGAGGAGTACAAGGAAGTGGTGCGCGTGTTCACCCGCATGCTGGACAACGTGGTCGAGGTCAACGGCCTGCCGCTGGAGCAGCAGCGCCAGGAGATCCTGCGCAAGCGCCGCCACGGCATGGGCTTCCTGGGCCTGGGCTCGACCCTGACCATGCTCAAGATGAAGTACGGCTCGGCCGAGAGCCTGGAGTTCACCGAGCAGGTGGCCCGGGAGATGGCCGTGGCCGGCTGGGAAGTGGGCCTGTCGCTGGCCAAGGAGAAGGGCCCGGCCCCGATCATGGACGAGACCTTCACCGTGACCCCGCAGATGCTGCGCCAGCGCCCGGAGATGGCGAAGGACGGCTGGCGCGTGGGCCAGGAGATCGAAGGCAAGGTGCTGCACGCCCGCTACAGCCGCTACATGCAGCGCATCGCCACCGTGGCCCCGGACCTGGTGGACGAGCTGGCCGAGGTCGGCGCCCGCTTCACCCACCACAGCTCCATCGCCCCGACCGGCACCATCTCCCTGTCGCTGGCCAACAACGCCTCCAACGGCATCGAGCCCTCGTTCGCGCACCACTACAGCCGCAACGTGATCCGCGAGGGCAAGAAGAGCAAGGAGAAGGTGGACGTCTACAGCTACGAACTGCTGGCCTACCGCCACTTCGTCAACCCCAAGGCGATGCCGTTCTCCGACGACCCGGAGGCGAAGCTGCCGGACTACTTCATCTCCGCCGACGACATCTCGCCGAAGGAGCACGTGGACGTGCAGGCCGCCGCCCAGAAGTGGGTGGACAGCTCCATCTCCAAGACCGCCAACGTCCCCACCGACTACCCGTACGAGCAGTTCAAGGACATCTACCTGTACGCCTACAAGCAGGGTCTGAAGGGCTGCACCACCTTCCGCTTCAACCCGGCCGCCTTCCAGGGCGTGCTGGTCAAGGAGAAGGACCTGGAGAACACCCTGTACCGCTTCGAGCTGGAGGACGGCTCGGTGGTGGAGGTCAAGGGCAACGAGGAGATCGAGTACGACGGCGAGGTGCACACCGCCGCCAACCTGTTCGATGCCCTCAAGGAAGGGTATTACGGCAAGTTCTGACCGGAGGGCGGCGCGGGCCCGCAGGCCCGCGACCCGTCCCGAGGTCCCCGGCCGTGGCGCGCGCTTTCCGGGCGCCCGCCACGGCTTCCTGCGGTAAACGGCGCCCGGAGCCAGTGAGAGTGTCCCGATGACCACATCCAGCGAGCCCAAGGAGGGCCCCATGAGCAACAGCAATGGTGTGACGGCGACCCTGACCGAGGACGCCGCCCATCCCGCCAGCAGCAACGACACAGCGACCCCCGTCGCCGAGGCGCAGGCCGCCGGCGAGGCCCAGGCTCCGGAGGCGCTGACCGCCGCCGAAGCCCCGACCGCGCCGGCGCCGGCCCCCGAAGCCGAGGCCGAACCCGCCGCCGAGCCGGTGGTCGCCAAGGTGAAGAAGGCCGCGGCCCGCACCCGCGCCAAGGTCGCCGGGAAGGCCGCCACCGTGGCGAAGAAGGCGAAGGAAAAGGCCGCCACGGTCGCGAAGAAGGCCAGCACCGCGGCCAGGAAGGCCACCGCCGCCGCGAAGAAGGCCAAGGCCACCGCCGACAAGGCCCGCGGCACGGCGAAGAAGGCGGCCAAGAAGGCCGTGGCCAAGGCCCGCACCAGGCTGCAGGCGGCCAAGGCCAACGCCGCCGCCGAGGCGAGCACCGCCCGCAGCCGCATCGCCGCGCGCGCTGCCACCCGCAAGACCGCCGCCAAGAAGGCCGCAGCCAAGAAGGTGGCCGTCGGCCGCAAGGTCGTCGCCGCGAAGAAGGCCGCCGCCGCAAAGAAGGCGGTGAAGAAGGCGGCCAAGGCCGCGAAGAAGGTGGCGAAGAAGCCCGCGGTGAAGAAGGGCGTGGCGAAGAAGGCCGTCGCCAGGAAGCCCGTCGCCAAGAAGACCGTCGCCAAGAAGACCGTTGCAAGGAAGGCGGTCGTGAAGAAGGCCGTCGCCCGCAAGACCGTGGCGAAGAAGGCCCCGGCCCGCAAGGCCGCCGCCCGCCGCACCCGCTGAAAACCCCTGCAAGGCTCCTCCCGCCCCGGCGGGAGGAGCCGCGGCCCCGCCGCCCCGTATCCATAACCAGAAGAACCGACCAGAAAGAGGATCCAGCCCCATGGCCGTGAAGATCGACAGGAAAATCAAGGGCTACTCCGTCGTCACCCCGGAGGACAAGGCGCGCGAGACCGCCGCGCCGGCGCCCGCCGCCGATCGCGACGCGGCCAGCGAGCCGAAGGACAACGTCATCCACATGCACGAGCGCATCGAGCGCCCGGACGTCCTGATCGGCAGCACCTACAAGATCAAGTCGCCGCTGGTGGAGCACGCCATGTACGTGACCATCAACGACATCGTGCTCAACGCCGGCACCGAGCACGAGCTGCGCCGCCCGTTCGAGGTGTTCATCAACTCCAAGTCGATGGACCACTTCCAGTGGATCGTGGCCCTGACCCGGATCATGTCCGCCGTGTTCCGCAAGGGCGGCGACGTGACCTTCCTGGTGGAGGAGATGAAGGCCGTGTTCGACCCGCGCGGCGGCTACTTCAAGGCCGGCGGGGTGTACATGCCCTCGCTGGTGGCCGAGATCGGCGCCGTGGTCGAGGAGCACATGAAGTCCATCGGCCTGATCCACGACCCGGAGATGAGCGCCCACCAGAAGGCCCTGATCGCCGAGAAGCGCAAGCAGTACGAAGAGCGCGCCAAGGGCGCCAGCGCCGCCGTCAACGGCACCGCCGCCACCACCGCCCGCGAGGAGGACGTCGCCGTGACCGGCGAAGGCACCAGCTTCCCGCCCAGCGCCACCATGTGCCACAAGTGCAGCACCAAGGCGCTGGTGATCATGGATGGGTGTGCGACGTGCTTGAACTGCGGGTATAGCAAGTGCGGGTGAGGGGTCACGCCATTGCTAAGTAGACCGAAGGGGCCAGTCGTCTAAAACGAACTGGCCCTTTTTCTTTCGCAGCCTGTTGGGGGGGTCATGTGCGGAACCGTGTGATCTACATCGATGAATCGGGTGACGAGAGTCTAAACATCAGCAAGGGGGCTTCCGAGTTTTACGTTCTTGCAGCGGTCGTTGTCGCCGGAATCCATGTCGAAGAATTCATCGCGAAAGCATCCAAACTCCGGGCAAAGTACTTTCAAACAGGGGAAATAAAGTCTTCAAAAATAGGCGCCAACATTGCGCGCCGCCTGAAAATTCTCGCTTCCGCTAGGGAACTCCTCCCGCCATTCTCGGTTGTGGCATATCGTGTTAGAAAGTCGCTAATCAGTTCCGACAGCGGTCTCAGGTTCTCGAGGTCCTTCGTAAAATACTTTGCAGACGACTTCTGCAAGTATCTTCCTGCGGCTGGAACTAGTGAAATATATTTCGACCAGAAGGGAAGAGAGGACTTCAAGGCAGGGTTTGTTAAATACCTACATGCACGCTTCGAGGAGGACGACCTCTTCCCGGCTAAAAGGTTTGATGTGGTCGACAGTGCGGCCTGCATAGGAATACAGGTCGCCGATCTGTACGCCGGTTCGATAGCTAAGCTCGCCGAAGCGGGAGACACAGAGGATCGAGATCGGCTCTACACGCTACTGAGCCAAGTGTGCTGCACTTGGGATTGGCCAAAGCCAATCCTATGGGGTAATGGGGGCGCACTGGAGTCCGATGAGAAATTGGACAACATCATAAGAAGCGAGGCCCTGCGCCGCGCAATAAGGTACATCGACTCCCACCAAGACCGCTCAGAGGAGTCCTTTCTTAGGTGTGAGTTCTTGAAGGCCCTGATCGAACATTCCGTTGTTGCCCACGGGGACTACCTTATGGCCAACATTATTGAAGAAAAACTTGGTCGAGCGATGGAGAAGCCATTGGGGGCACAAGTGCTAAGAAGCAAAATTGTAGGTCCACTAAGGGACGAAGGTGTTCTGATCAGTAGTAAAGCGTCTCGCCCGGATCCGGGTTACAAGCTTCCCGCTTCGATGAAGGACATTGAGAGTTATATCGAACTCACGGATGCGCAAGTGATACCGGCACTAAGGCGGGTCAAGAGCACTGCCCAGATCATATCGACCGCAACCAACGGCGATGTTGATCTGCTGTCGCAGGACAGATTTGAATGCATTCGGAGGCTCACCTATTTGGTGTGAGAGCAAATCATCCGGGGTTGGAAGTGAGGGGGTAACGCTCAGCGAATCTAATGATGGCAGGCAGGCAGGGCAGGTGGCGGAGCAGAAATTTGTTCGCGGAGAGCCAGGCAAGGCTTACGCATGATGGTGTCAACCAGCGCGGCATGTGTTGGTCGTTGGCCGGCGGTCGCGCTCGCTGCGAGTGCGAAGGGGAGATAGGAGCTAGGAGATAAGAGGTCAGGTGAATTTGTTTTCGTCCCGCCCCAAGATGTGTGGATATACACAAATGTGCTGTCGAGCCTGATACTTTGCTTTCGGTTCCCGAGCCGCGTCTAGTCCTGGGTGCGTCGTATAACGGGTCTGTGCGGCCGTCGTAGGCCGGGCTGACTATGGTCAGGATGGCTCTCCTAGCCCGGGTAAGCGCAGCGCACCCGGGCCCGCGTGAATCCAAAGGCGAGCCCGGACGCGGCCTTCGGTTCCATCCGGCCTTCACGATTACTTCCAGACTTGCCACCACCGGTGTTCGATCTCCCGCCGTAGCTCCTCCATTCCGATGGTTACATCGAAATGGTAGGTTTTCTCGTGCCCCCATTGGGACTGTCCGGGCTTTCGATAGCGGTACGTGAGCTCGTCGATTCGCTTGTTGCCACGCTTCACCAAGCCCTGATCTTTCAACTCAAATTCGATGCTGTCCCAACCAGAGTGAAGGGCTTCCATGACTTCATACTCCGCCGCAACGTAGTTTGTCCTCGCGGTTATGACTAGTGGGTTTTTCTCGCTGAGGTCACCGTCCCTAATGGGTAAGCGAGGATTTCGAGCCAGAAGTGCACGTGCAATGTCTGAGCTCGGAGAGGCAGGTGCAGGCTCTGGCTGCGAGTCAACCGTTCGTCTCAGAGGTAAGGATGAACTCCCTCTAGGGGCCAACAATCCTAGAACGATCACAAGGGCCCCCGTTGCTAATGCAACTGCTGCGGCAGTCAAGGTCAAACGCCTCACATCCAAGCGAATCTCACATCGCTCCTCTTGAAAGCCATACCCGAAATCGACGCCCGAATAGTTCTCGATGGCTACGCGACAGACCTCCACGTCGGGTGGCGTGAAGATCGAGTCATACCCTGCATTCGTCCACAAGTGGCCAGGGGTTCCTTTATAGACGGCCGAGTAGGGGACCCAAACGAGCATCGCCACCATGCCCAGCATCCCTATCGCCAAGAACGTCCGCTGTGCTCGATTCAACTCTCACCCCCTAATTGAAAGACGACGCCGAACCACATTCCGAGAATAGAATTTCGGCCGTCGTAAGCCAATGGCCGGGGCGGACGACGGTAGTTCAGGGCGCCCCCCCGGGAGCAAGCGCACGCGTGTTCGCGTTGCATGATTGACCGAGGCCCGGATTGCGGCCTTTGGCCTTGGCCGGGGCTACGCACCTGCCCCTGTATCGGCTACTAACGGGGTCAGGTTCACTTCTGACGGTTTCGTGGCTCGGGTGTGCGAAGCGCAGCCGGGGGATTGAGTAGCCTCGTGGCCGAGGCCCCGGATGCGCCCTTCGGGCTTATCCGGCTACGAGCGCCTCGCGCTAGGCGCCGCAGGTGCACGTCCTAGTCCGCTTCGGCCGCCGCCTCGCGGCCTTGCTGGCGGATCAGCGCTTCCTCGCGGGCATCGTTGATGGCGTGGCGTACGCCGTCGATGTCGGGGATGGATTCGTCGTGCTCGAAGTGGCCGGTCAGCTCGGTGTCCGGGTGCAGCTCGCCGGCCTCGAACAGGGCCCACATCTCCTCGCCGTACCAGGTGTCCAGCAGCTCGGGAGCCGAGGTGCCGAGATACGCGGTGATGTTGTTGACGTCGCGCAGCAGCATGGTACGGGCGGCGTTGTTGCCGGCGGCGCTGACCACCTGGGGAAAGTCGATCACCACCGGGCCATCGGCGCCGACCAGCACGTTGTAGGGCGACAGATCGCCGTGGACCAGGCCGCTGCAGAGCATCCTCAGGATCTGCCGCACCAGAAAGCGGTGGTAGTCCCGCGCCTGCGCGGCTGAGAGCGCGACCTCGCCCAGGCGCGGGGCGGAACTGCCCTCGGCATCGGCGACCAGCTCCATCACCAGCACGCCGTGGACGTAGCCATGCGGCTCGGGCACGCGCACGCCGGCGTCGCGCAACTGGTACAGCGCATCGACCTCGGTGTTCTTCCAGGCCGTTTCCTGCTGCTTGCGCCCGTACTTCGTGGCCTTGCCGATCGCGCGGGCCTCGCGGCTGCCGCGGACCTTGCGGCCTTCCTGGTACTGCACGCGCTGCTGGAAGCTACGCTGGGCCATGTCCTTGTAGACCTTGGCGCAGCGGATCTCGTCGCCTGCGCGGACCACGTACACCGAGGCCTCCTTGCCGCTCTTGAGCGGGCGCAGCACGGCGTCGATCACGCCGTCGTCGATCAGCGCCTGCAGTGCGGCGGGAGTTCTCATGGCACCTCGTAAACAGTGATCGGGCGAGGGCCGTGGACCGGCGCCGGCGCGCGCGAGCGATACACTGCGCGCCCCCCGACCCCATGGCGTGCCGTTCATGTCCAACCCGATCCGACTGGCCCGACGCGTGGCCGAGCTGGCCCGATGCTCGCGCAGCGAGGCCGAGCAGTACATCGAGGGTGGCTGGGTGGAGGTCGATGGCCAGGTGGTGGAACTGCCCGGCCATATGGTCACCGACGAGGTGGTGGAGATCGTTGCCGGCGCCCGTCCGCAGCCGATCGAACCGGCAACCTTCCTGCTGCACAAGCCGGCCGGCGTGGACCTGCACGCCGCGGCCGGCGCGATCGCTGACCTGCTGCCGCCGGCCAACCGCTGGGACGGCGACACCACCGGCATCCGCATGCTGCGCAAGAACTTCCAGCGGCTGGCCTCGCTGGTGCCGCTGGAGCCGGAAGCCAGCGGCCTGGTGGTGCTGAGCCAGGACGGGCGCGTGCGTCGCCGGCTGGTGGAGGACATCGCCACCATCGAGCAGGAGTTCGTTGTCGAGGTCGAGGGTTTGCTGGAGCCCTGGGGCCTGTCCCGCCTTGGCCACGGCCTGTCCTACGAAGGCCGCCCCCTGCCGCCATGCAAGGTCAGCTGGCAGAACGAGACCCGCCTGCGCTTCGCGATCAACGGCCCGCGCCCCGGCCAGCTGCGCCACATGTGCGCCCAGGTCGGCCTGCAGGTGGTCTCGATCCGCCGCCTGCGCATCGGCCGCATCGCCCTGGCCAAGATGCCGGTTGGCGCCTGGCGCTACCTGCCGGTGGGCGGGAAGTTCTGACCTACGTAGCCCGGGTAGGCGAAGCGCACCCGCGACGGGATGGCCGGGAATGCCGGATGCGTCGCGTGTGCGGCCCCCCGGATGCGGCCTGCGGCCTTGACCGGGCTACACAGGCCAATCGCGCCCTGGGGTGGCCGGGCCATGGCGACGGCCCGGGCCTGGTTGCACTTCAGGGGCGCGATTGCCTGTTTACCGGCTGGCCTGCAGCCGCAGGTCGATGCACTGGTAGTAGATGTCGTCCGCATCCTCGGCCGCCGGGTCGTAGGGCGCCTTCCCGGCCTCGGTCATCAGCTGGATGATCTGCAGGGTGCAGTTCTCGCATTCGACGTCGGGCAGCTTGAGCTGGAGCGAGTAGGGCTTGCCGTTCTCGGCCACGTCGTGGCGGCCGAAGTCGTCCACCAGCACGGTGGCGTTGTTGTAGAAGTCGCCGTCGCCGCAGTGGGGCTCGCCTTCGGCGCAGCTGCGGCCGGCCGGGGCGATGCGCGCGGGATTCACGAAGTCGTCGTCGCCATCGTTGTCGAAGGCGATGCGGAAGTAGCCGGGATGGGCCACGTATTCGACCCAGGACACGGTGATGGTCTCGCCGGGGGCATAGGTATAGACGTGCTCGCCGCGCTCGCCGTCCGGGCGTCCGCAGGGCGCGGACTTGATCTCGCCCGGCCCGTAGCGCGACTGGTGGGTGTCGGCGAAGTCCACGGCGAAATGGGCGTGGGCAGGGCCGGCGCCCAGGCCCAGCAGGAGCAGCAGGCAGGCGGAAGCTCGGCGGCGCATGGGCAAGGCTCCTTCGGCGGTCGTGCCCCGGACATTACACAAATCGCCCCGCCCCAAGGCGGTTGATTGCGCGCGAAACCGCACCGCGCACCGGACGGTGGCGGATGGTGCCTGGCGGAGATGGCCGGCCCCCGCCGGCCGGAGCGCGTGGACCGGCTAGGCGCCGTTGGCCTGCGAGGCCGCCAGCAGCAGCAGGTAGTTGCCCAGGTTGTAGGCGACATGGAACGCCAGCGAGGCGGCAATGCCCACCCTCAGGTAGGCGATCGCGGCGAGCGCGGCAAACACCAAGACCGATACCGGGCGCTCCGGATGCAGCAGGGCGAAGGCCGCGCCGGAGATGGCAACGGCCAGCAGCGCCGGGAACCGGCGGGAACGCCAGATCGCGAACAGACGGAAGAACACTTCTTCCACGAAGGGCGCGGCGATGGAGGAAAGCAGGATGGCGGAGGCCAGGAAGCGGGCATCCAGCCGCCATCCCGAGATCCGCGACGCGTCCACGCCGGAAACGGCGAAGTACGCCAGGTGGAACGCGACGCCGGCCAAGGCCCAGCAAAGCACTTCGATCCACCCGGACCGCGCGCGCGTGGCCTGCGTGCGCAGGAACTCGCGGGCTCCCGCCGAGCCAAGGCACAGGCCAGACAGCAGGACCACGGTGGCGAGCGCCATCAGCAGCCGCCCATCCACGCCCAGGCGGACGGAAAGCAGGTGCGATGCCAGGAGCAGTGCGACGTAGCCTAGGGCGGCGGCGATCGCCCTGCCGGCGGCCGCCCTGGTTTCGTGGACCATGAACTCTGCCCGAGCGCCGGAAAGGCGGATCTCCGCGAGGATATCCGCCCTCCCGGCATGCGTCACTCAGAACCAGCCGGCAACCGTCTCGATCGCCTGCGAGGTCGCATCCACCGCGGCTTCGTACCAGTTCTGGATGCCGTTGCTGATGTCGTTCGCGAGGTTTCCGTACTCGGATTGCGCGCAGGGCACGATGTCCGCCGGACGCGCCGGCGGGCAGCCGTCCGTACCACCCACTGCCAACAGCAGTTCCTTCTCGCTCAAAGACCGCATTGACCCTCTCCTCTGTCTGGCACCCTGCTCGGGACGGGCGGCGCCGGGTGCCGCATGCGCCACCGCGCGGACTCCGATCCCGGGACGCACGCGCCCGTGCCGGCGGCGATGCAATCGCCCGGTCGCAACGCGTTTCCCGGATGGGCGCTCCGAACTCAGTCCCCGTAGCGCCTGATCGAAAGTCCTCGTGGATCGTCCCGCCCGGCGCGATCGGGTTCAACCCGGTGCAGTGGCACAGTCCGGTTGCACTGCCTTTCGTGCCGCGGGGGGCAAGGGATGTGCATGGCATGCAAGCCCATCTGTACAGGCTGGTGCAATTATTGGTTGCGGGTGGGAGGGCTTGCAGGCGAAGGGATGGCGCGCCGCGGACGGCCGCGCCCGGACCGGTGACGCAGGCCGGCCGGCAATGGCAGGATGGCGCGTTTTTTTCAACCAGGGGAGTTTCGATGCGTATCAGGGGAAGGTATGTGGCCGGGCTGTTCCTGTCGGTGCTGGCGGCCGGCTGTGCGCCGGCGGAGCAGGCGACCGCGGAGGTGGCTCCGGCCGCGGTGGGCGAGACCGCGCCGGCGGAAGCGGCCAGCGAGGCCACCGAAGCGCCCGCGGCAGCCGAAGCGGCGCAGCCGGCGGCGATGGCCACGGCGAAGACCCGGGCCTGCATGATTGCAGGCGAGTTCGAGATCATGGGCCAGCGCATCCGTTCGCGCGATTGCCTGCAGGCCGGCGCGGACGTCCCGGAGGACATGCACCGGCAGATGTGCGAGTCGCTGGCGCAGGGCTCGGCCCAGATCGGCACCGGCAAGGCCGGCGAGGTCGCCTACATGGACGCCTGCCCCAGCCCCAACCAGGGCAGCTGCAAGGGCATGTTCGGCCAGCCCTCGATCCACGCCTTCTACTACGAGCGCAGCAGCGAGGACCTGGCCACGCTCCCGGCCAGCTGCCAGATGGCCGGCGGCACCTGGGAAGGCTGAGCGCCGGAGCGCGCGACTGCGTGCCGTGGGCGCCATGCACACGGCATCGCGGCGACGGGCAATGGCCTGGTCGATCGATCCGGCAGGCCCGATGCGGCAACCAGGCCAGGACTGATAGTCCTGGCCTTTTGCCTTGGCGCCGGGGTCGTGGTGCACCATCGGCCGCATCCGTCAATCGGCTACTGGCGGCGGGGGCGACGCACTACAATGCGCGCCCCCGTTTTCCCCCGCAGTGCATGGACATCGTCGTACTCGAAGAGCTCAAGGCCTACATCGATCCGCTGACCAACGACGAGTACGAGGCACTGGAGCGCAGCCTGCTGGCCGAAGGCTGCCGCGATTCGCTGGTGCTGTGGGGCAACATCCTGGTCGACGGCCACAACCGCTACGGCATCTGCCAGAAGCACGGCATCCCGTTCAACACCGTGCAGAACACGCGCTTCCAGTCGATGGAGGACGTGCACCTGTGGATGATCGAGCAGCACCTGGGCCGCCGCAGCGTGTCCGACTACCAGCGCGGCGTGCTGGCGCTGCGCAAGCGCGAGATCCTGGCCCGCCGCCTGCAGGCGCAGCGCGAGGCCGAGCTGGAGGCGCTGCGTGCCGCCCAGGCCGCCGCTGCCGCCGCCGAAGCGGCCGAGGCCGAAGCCGCCGAGGCGGCGGCCGCGCTGAAGGCTAAGCCGGAGTCCGACGACCTGCCGCCCTGGGATCCGGTGCCGGTCAGCCGTGCCGAACTGGCGCGCGAGGCCAAGCTCAGCCCGAATCAGGTGGCGATGATCGAGCGCATCCACACCCAGGCCGCGCCGGAGGTGGTGGAGGCGCTGAAGGCCGGCGAGATCTCCATCAGCGCCGCCGCCGCGGTGGCCAGCCTGCCGGTGGAGGAACAGCGCAGCGCCGCCCAGGGCGGCAAGGCCGAGCTGCGCCAGGCGGCAAGACGCGCGCGCGAGGCGAAGAAGCGTCCGCGCCAGGAACCGGTGCCCGCCGCCGCCGAGGGCGGCGAGGACGCCCCCGAGGCCGCGGCCGAGCCGGACGTCCGGACCCTGCAGCGCCGCGTCGCCCAGCTGGAGCGGGAGAACGAGCAGCTGCGCGCCCAGGTGCAGACCCTGCAGAACCAGCTGCTGCGCATGCGCGAGGCGAACGCGCAGGGTTGAAGACAGGGTTGCCCTGGGACAAAGTCGGCCCACCGCGGGTGCGCCAGCGGGGTGCCCCGCGACCGTTTGAGCCACTCTTCCAGGGGGGAAACCCATGCTTGCTTCCTTCGGCCATGGTGCCAGCCTGTTTGGCGGCCTGCTTGGCGTGTTCGTACTGGCGTTCCTGTGCGTGCTTGCGATCCTGTGGTTCGTGCTGCCGTTTGCCGTGTTCGGGATCAAGGGGCGGCTGGACACCCTGATCAGCCTGCAGCGCCAGCAGACCGACCAGATCGCCTCGCTACGCGCCGACCTGCTGCGCATGCAGGCCGACATGCCCGGGGAATGACGCCGGGCCCGCTGCCGGCATGACTTCCGGCGCGCGCGCCAGGTGCGCGCTTGCCGCATGCTGCCGCCCTCGCCACGACTACAGGGGGTAGGGCATGCGTCTTCTGCTGGCAGCGGTACTGGGCCTGGCATCCACGGTGGCCACGGCTGCGCCGCGCCCGGCCGAGGTGGCCGTGCTCTCCACCCTGCACCGCCTGCACGCGCAGGTGCCGGCGTATACCCAGGAGGTGCTGGCCGAAAGCATCCGCCGCCTGGACGCGGACGTGCTGTGCATCGAGGTGAATCCGGACAAGTACACCCAGCGTGCCCCGGAGTCCACCAAGGTCGAGTACCCGGAAACCATCTACCCGCTGATCGACGCCGGCCACTACAAGGTCTACCCGATGGAGCCGGAGAACCCGCTGTACGACCAGATCGGCGGCGCCTACATGGCCTCGTTCCAGGCCTTCGCGTCCGGCCAGCCGGAGGCTTCGGCCGCGTTCTCGGCCTATGGCCAGGCGATCTACGCCGCGCTGCGCCACTACTGGACCAGTCCGGCGCGGGTCAACGACGCGGTCACCGACCAGCAGCTGCGCGCCAAGCACGCGCTGCAGGAAGGCCTGGTCGGCGAGGGCGAGCGCGCCGGCTGGCAGGCCTGGAACCGCCACTTCCTCGAGGTGGTCGTGCGCGCGGCCGCGGAGAACCCGGGCAAGCGCATCGTGGTCCTGGTCGGCGCCGAGCACGGCTACTGGCTGCGCGAACACCTGGCCGCCCAGCCCAACCTCCGCCTGCTCGACACCGCGGCGCTGCTGGCCGACTGAGCCGGGCAGCCCCGGGAGCGAACGCGCGGACGCGCAGCCCGTAAGCGAAGCGCACCGCGCCGCCGCGGTGCGGCTTGGCCCATGGGCCGATACCTGGCTTGCAGGCAACTGATACTTGCGTTGACGCTTGCGCAGGGCCCAACGCAATCTCCTACCGATGCGCGTATCACAGAGATCCGGGCTATCCGGAACCCGGGCGCAGGGAAGTGCGCCACACTTCACAGGAGAAAGCGCGATGCGTGAACTGCAGGAGCTTGAAGTGGCGAGTGTGAGCGGCAGCGGCGAAGGCGGTGCTGCCATCGGTGGCATCGTCGGTGGTATCGCTGGCCGCTACGGTGGTGTCACCGCCGGCGCGGCGATCGGTGGAGCGATCGGCAGCGTGATCCCGGGCGTGGGCACCGTGGCCGGCGGCCTGATCGGCGCGACGGTCGGCCTGATCCATGGATCGCTTATCGGCGGCGCGGTCGGCGGCTACGCCGGTTCGAAGATCCAGGATGCGCTCATGCAGAAGTGATTCCTGCGCGCCCTCTCCGCCGCGGCGGGGAGGGCGCGTACCTCCGGAGGAGGATCGATGCAGTTGCGCGAAGGCTTCAAGCTGGGCGCGAGGATCGAGGCGGTGGCCCTGTCATTCGTGGTCCTGTACATCCTGCTGTTTGAGCAGGATCTGGCGCCGCGGTTTGTGCGTGGGTACCTGCTTGGCTTCGTGACCATGGGAGCGGTGATCTACCTGCTCGCCCGCCCGGACGAGGACGGCACGCTGGGGGCCTGGCGTGCCAACCGCAATTTCATGGTCTTCCTGTCCGGATTGCCCTGCCTGGTGTTGCTTGGCCTGGTCTCCCAGCAGGTTCCGTACGAGGAATACGCCTGGCTGGTTGTGGTGCTCGGCGGCTGGATGGGAAACCGGATCGGCTGGTTGCTGAAAACACGCAGACGCAATGCCTGAGTTTCCGCCCTGTCGGACAACAGTCCGGGGGGCAACCACATGGCCCGAACAAGCAAGGTCAGCGGATGCCCGGCTTTCGCCGGCACGACGGTGCTTGCGCTTCATGCAACGCGGCAGCCCCGGGGGAGCCGCAGGGAGGCGTCCACACTTCGGGGCCGCGGGCCGCGACCGGACCTGGTCGCACCCAGGGTGCGCGAGGCCACGGACGCGGCCTTCGGCCTTGTCCGGGCTACCGGGTCGCCAGCGGCCGCGCGTGCTGGACGAGGGTGACCAGCAACTTGCCCGGTTCCTCGGCCAGGATCTCGTGGGCCGAGTGCTCGAACCACTCGAAGTGCTTGTACGGCGCCTGCACGCGCCCGAACCACTCGTAGGCGACCTGCGAGTTGACGCTGCGGTCGTGGCGGCCGGCGAGGATGATCAGCGGGCAGCCCAGACGCGTCTGCCCGCCCAGGTCCACGGACAGCACGTCGCTGAGCAGGAACTCCTGCGACCAGCCGTTGGCCTCGTACGCGCGCGCGGCTTCCGCGTCGCTGTACTCCGGCGCCAGGCGCACGGCGATGCCGTCGACCTGGCCCTGGCGCCAGGCCATCACCCCGCCGTAGTAGTCCGACCACTTCCGTTCAAGCGCGATCTTCGCCAGCGGGATCGGCTCGCCTTCGCGCGCGTACGGCGCGATCGATTCCAGCTCGGCGACGGCGCCGGCATTGCCGTCGCGGCGTGCCTGCTCCAGCGCATAGGCATAGCCGCGGCGCTCGCTCTCCGGGCTGTCGATGGCCTGGCCCATGCCGATGTAGGCATGCAGCCACTCCGGCCGGCGCAGCGCGAATTCCAGGCCCACGTAGCTGCCCCACGAGGTGCCCAGCAGGAACACCTTGTCCTGGGCGAACTCGCGGCGCAGCCAGGCCACCAGCTCCTCGGTGTCGTCGACGAAGCGTTGCGGGCGCATGCTCGGCGCGACCCGGGCCGGGTCGTTGGCCAGGTGGGTCTTGCCGGCGCCGCGCTGGTCCCAGTGGACCACGGTGAAGTACTCCTCCCGCCCGCGCGTGGCCCACCAGGCAATGCCGGAGGTGGGGAAGCCCGGGCCACCGTGCACCACCAGCAGCACCGGGTTGGCGCGGTCCTGGCCGCGGATGGAGACGAACTGGTCGATGCCGCCGATGCGCACGTACTCGTAGCGCTCCACGCCCTGCGGGGCCACGATCCGGCGCAGTTCGCGGATCACGCCCACCGCCTCGGCGCGGGCGCTGGCAGGCGGCTCCTGTGCCGGGGCGGGCGGGGCCAGGGCCAGCGTGGCCAGTGCAACCGCAAACAGTCGGATCGTCCACATGCGCCGGTCCTCGTCGGGGAAGGGGACGTGTAGCGGCCACTGTACCGGCATGCGGCGGCCGTTGGCCCGGCCAGACCCCGGGGCGGCCTCCGGCCTTGCCCGGGCTACCTGCGGGCGCGGGAGAGCAGGGCGTTGAGCGCGATCGCGCCGAAGGTGGCGGTGCCGATGCCGCCCAGGGCGAACTCGCCGAACTTCAGGGTGAACTCGCCGGTGCCCAGGATCAGGGTGATCGCGGCCACGATCAGGTTCTTCGTGTCGGAGAAGTCCACCCGGTTGTCCACCCAGATGCGCGCGCCGGCGACGGCGATGAGGCCGAACACCACGATCGACACGCCGCCCATCACCGGCAGCGGGATGGCCTGGATCAGGGCGCCGAACTTGGGCGAGAAGCCCAGGAGGATGGCGATGGCCGCCGCGCACACGAACACCGCGGTCGAGTAGATGCGGGTCGCGGCCATCACCCCGATGTTCTCGGCGTAGGTGGTCACGCCGGTGCCGCCGGCCGCGCCGGAGACCATGGTTGCCACGCCGTCGCCGATGAAGGCGCGGCCCATGTAGCGGTCCAGGTTGCGCCCGGTCATCGCGGTCACCGCCTTGATGTGGCCCAGGTTCTCGGCCACCAGGATGATCACCACCGGCACGATCAGGGTGATCGCGCGGGTGTCGAACACCGGCGCATGCAGCGTGGGCAGGCCGAACCACGGCGCCGCGGCCACCGCGGCCATGTCCACCGGCTTGCCCAGGCCCAGGCCGTTGGTCAGCGCGGCGTAGACCAGGCTGGCCAGCAGCAGGCCGACCAGGATCAGCAGCCGCTGCAGCATGCCGCGGGTAAACACCGCCACCAGCGCCACGCACAGGAAGGTCACCGCCTGCATCCACGCGTCGAAGTTGGAGGCCGCCATGTTCCTGATCGGGATCGAGGCCAGGTTGAGGCCGATCACCGCCACCACCGCGCCGGTCACCACCGGCGGCATCAGCCGCTCGATCCAGCCGGTGCCGGCCACGTGCACCAGCACGCCCACCAGCGCGTACACCAGGCCGCAGGCGATGATCCCGCCCAGCGCCAGGCCGATGTTGGCGTTGGCGCCGTGGCTGGCCACGTAGCCGGTGGCCACGTTGACCACCCCGATGAAGGCGAACGAAGAGCCGAGGTAGCTGGGCACCTTGCCGCCGGTGACCAGGAAGAAGATGAGCGTGCCGATGCCGCTCATCAGCACCGCCAGGTTCGGATCGAAGCCCATCAGGATCGGCGCCAGCACGGTCGAGCCGAACATGGCGATCACGTGCTGCACGCCCATCAGCCCGGTCTGGCCCCAGGGCAGGCGCTCGTCCGGCGCGATCACGCCGCCGCCGCGCAGCACGGCCGGCGACTTCGCGGTCCAGGAGAACATGCCCATCTTCGCTACCCCCCATGGCTGGTCCGGGCGATCTTAGAGGCCCGGGCCGGACGATGGAAAATCCGCCGCGCCGGTGCCGGGCTACTGAAACCAATGCCGCATGCGATGCTTGGCCCGTGCCGCCGTGAGGGGTGGCGGCCCCGGCCCCGGAATGCGCGCGCCGCGCATGGGGCCGGCCCCATGCCCGGGCGCCGCCCGGGACCCAGGCTGCAGGAAGGACCGCCGCAGCGACGCCTGGCGCCGCACGCATGGTGCGCGCCGGCGCCGACAGCACGCCCGCGGACAGGCCGCGGTGCGGTGGCAGGCATCGCGCGGTCGGTGGCCCTGCGGCCGACGGAGGCAGGATGGACAGGCAAGGAACGACGCAAACGCCAGGCAGGAGCCCGGCATTGGCCTGGTTGCTGCTGGCCACGGTATTGCTGGCGGTGGTGGCTGCGCTGTGCTGGCCGCAGGCGGCGGTGCGCCTGCTCGGCGGCGGCCGCTACGTATTGCACGAACTGCCGCCAACCGGTTTCAGCGCCGAGGAGCCCACGCCGGCGGCCAGCGAGGCCGCGCGGGTGGAGGAAACGCGGCCGCTGCCGCGGCTCATCGCCCAGGCCGACTGGTCCGAACCGCCGCCGCCGGACGCCAGGCTGGCCGTGGCCGACGCGCGGCAGCGGCAGACCAAGCCACCGGCGCTGCCGAAGCCGCCGCAGATCCCGGTGCCACCGCCCGGGCAGGCGGGGCTGGTGATGCTGCTGCGCTCGGACGTGCTCAGGCCGGCGGCGCCGGCGGAGCTGGCGCGCTGGAAGCGACGGCATGCGGCCAGTGCCGGCCGGCCCGCCTCGCGCGAGCTGGACCAGCAGCTGGGCCGCATGCCGGCCTACACCATCCAGGGCGAGATGCACTTCCCGGCCGACCTGACCGGCGCGCACGCGGTGGTGTTCCTGCTCGGCGAGAAGGTGCCGTATCCGCAGGGTTCGCCGGGGCATTCGGTGGTGCTGGACCTATCCAGCGGCAGCTGCATCGGCGCGCCCTGCCACGGCCTGCTCGGCGAGTAGCGCTCAGTCCTCGACCGGATCGGCCTGCGGGCCGAGGGAGGCGACGAAGGCGCGCATCCGTTCCAGCTGCTCCGGCGGATGGCCGATCCAGCCGTGCACCTCGGCCAGCACCCGCAGCGGATGCGCGGTGCGGAACGAGCGGGTCGGATTGCCGGGGAACTTGCGGTCGGTGAGGTTGGGATCGTCCTCCAGCGGACCGGTCGGCTCGACGATGTACACCCGGCCCGGGCCTTCGCCCACCGCCAGCTCCGCGCCCCAGATCGCCGACTCCAGCCTGGCCGACAGGTACACGTAGCGCGATGGCCGTCGGGTGCCGTAGTTGGATGGGTAGCCGGGCACGAGGGTGTCGCCGGGCTGCAGGTTGGCGCGGGTGCCGTGGTAGTAGATCGGCGCTTGCAGCATCGCATCCTCCAGGGGGCCGTCGCGGGAAGGGCGGCGATCCTGCCCCGCGCGGCGGGCGTTGCCGCAAGTCCCCCATCGGGATATAACGTTGGAACGGGAAGCGCGGTGCGCTTCCCGTTGTTGTTTCCGGGTCGCGCCGCGGGCACGCGCATCCAGTCCGTCATCCAGCGGAGGAACGGCATGGGCATCGAGTGGACGCAGTCGACCGAACGCGTGGACTGGGACGCGCTGTCGGAGCTGTACCGGATCGCGCCGCTGGGCAACAAGAGCGCCGACTGGCTGCGCACCGCCTATGGCAACAGCATGTTCAAGTGCCTGGCTTTCGAGGATGGCGAGGTGGTCGCCGCCGGCCGCGCGGTGGCCGATGGCGTGGACTGCGCCTACCTGTGCGACATCGTGGTCCATCCGCGGCGCCAGGGCGCCGGCCTCGGCGGGCAGCTGCTGCAGCGCCTGCTCGGGCTGTGCCGCGGACACCGCAAGATCATCCTGTACGCGGTGCCCGGCCGCGAAGCGTTCTATGCCCGCTTCGGATTCCGCCGCATGACCACGGCGATGGCGGTCTTCGCCGATCCGGAGCGCGCGCACGCGGACGGCTACATCGAGTGAGGATGCCGGACAGGTTGCGCGAAGGTGCATGCAGCGGCACCGGGCCGCTTACAGGGAGACCGGGATGTTCCGCATCGCCTTGCTGGCCGCGTTCCTTCCCATGGCCGCGCTGGCCGCCGACGAAGCGCCGCGCGCCACCCATGCCGGGATCGAGTTCCTGTGGAAGCTGCATCCGCCGGAGGCGATTGCGCGCCAGCCGACCCTGGGCTTCGTGGCCGACGGCAGGCACGAGCATGCGGTGTGCGTGTTCGCGTTGCCGGCCGAGGCCCGGCCCGCGGGGCTCGTCATCGAGGGCGTCGATCCGTCCGGCCGGGTGGCGGTGCCCAGGAAGATGCGGAGTTCGGTGGCGACAAGCGTTGCTACCGCGTCGACCTGGACGACGGCGCGCCAGGTATCTGGACCTGGCGCGCCTATCTCGACGGCAATCCCGAACCGCTGGGCGAAGCCCGCATCGAGGTCGCGGCCACCCTGGAGCAGGCGGCCTTCCATGCACCCTCTTCCGTGCCCTACGTGCTGGGCCGGCCCAACTACGATGCCTCCATCCCGCCGGAGCAGTTCATCGGACGGCTGGTGTGGCTGATCCACGTCGATCCGGATGGCAAGGTCACCAATGTCGAGATCGAGGTGGCCGAAGGCGTGGGCGAACGCATGAAGGACCGCGCCATCGCCGCCGGCTACCTGTCCCTGTTCCCGCCCGATCCCGCGCGTTCCGCCGGCTTCACCTACCGGCGCGAACTGGAGTTCAGGCCGGACTGACCGGCGGCTAGCACCACGGCGCGCTACCCTTGCGCGGCCCATGCGGAGGGATACGCCATGCGTCGATGCCGTCCTGCGTTGCTTGCCTGCCTGCTGGCGTTGCCGGCCTTTGCCGCGCCACCGGCCGCGGCGGAACAGGCGCCGCGGCGCTACGAGCTGACCGCCGATTCGCTGCGCCACGCCGAGGTGCCGCAGGGCCGGCTGGAAGGGCCGTTCGAGTTCCACAGCCGCATCATCCCCGGCACCGTGCGCCGCTACTGGGTGCACGTGCCGGCGGGCTACGACGGCAGCGGACCGGCCAACCTGCTGGTGTTCCACGACGGCCACCGCGCGATCAATCCCGGCGGTTCGCTGCGGGTGCCGGACGTGCTCGACAACCTGGTCCACCGCGGCGACATCCCGCCGACCATTGGCGTGTTCGTCACCCCGGGCCATCGCGCGCGGCACTGGCCGGAGGCGATCGGCTACGCGAACCCGGACAACCGCGCGCAGGAATACGACGCGCTGGACGATGCCTACGCGCGCATGCTGGTGGACGAGCTGCTGCCGCAGGTCCAGCGCCGCTACCGCATCAGCGACGATCCGGCGCGGCGCGCGATCGGCGGCACCAGCAGCGGGGCCATCGCCGCGTTCACCGTGGCCTGGCACCGGCTGCAGGCGTTTGCCAACGTCATCAGTTTCATCGGCAGCTATGTCTCGATTGGCTACCGCCCCGCGGCCGCAGGCCAGCCGCTGGTGCCCGGCGGCGACCTGTACCCCACCCTGGTCCGCAAGAGTCCGGTGCGTCCGCTGCGCATCTTCCTGCAGGACGGACGCAACGACCTGGACAACGAGCACGGCAACTGGTTCCTCGCCAACCAGCAGATGCTGGCCGCATTGCACTGGGCCAATGCCGAGGCCGGCCGCAATGGCGATGCGGGGCCGCGCTATACGGTGGCGCACGTGTGGGGCGAGGGCGGGCACTCGGACGACCACGGCGGGCGCCTGCTGCCGGACGTGCTGCGCTGGCTGTGGAAGCCCGGGGCGCCTGCGCCGGTCGACAGGTAGGCGCAGCCGCTGGTGCAGACCGCTGCGTATGGTCGTGCGCGGCGGACAATGATCGCAACGAAAGGCGTGCACGCGCGCAATCGCGGCGTAAAGTGTGCGCGCCGGGGCGCTCCCCGGTAGTCCCGGCGTGATCGCGCTGCGGTACTTGACGCGACACGCAGGGCGAGCGGCCAGGCGTGGTCCGGAGAGGGGGATGTGGACACGGAATGGCCACCCGGCGCCGCACGGCGCCATCCACTGAGGAGGGAACCATGAAGCGTCAAGCAGTTCTTGCAGGTGCAGTGATATCCCTGTTGCCGCTGCTCGCGTTCGCGCAGGCCAACCCGTTGAAGGACCTGCTCGTGGTGCGCGGCACCGCGTCGGTCGCCTACGAACGGGCGGTGGGCAAGCGCACCGAGTTCAACGAGCTTTCCGAGCATGGCGCGCAGTCGGGCGTCGCGGTGGAGCTGGTGGACGACGGCGGCTCCGGCCATGGCGAGAAGATCCTCGCCGGCTACCTGGAAGGGCTGCGCAAGGTGCTGCCCAAGTCCGACCTGCGCAGTGCGTGGCCGGCGGGCGAAACGCCGCGCTACCAGGCGCGGATCGGCATCAAGACCGAGGAGGGCCGGCCCGGCGAGGACAGCAAGCTGATCATGGGCGCGATGGGTGCCACCTGCCAGGAGCAGGAGGGCATGCTCAAGTGCGAGGAGGTCGACCACGCGCCCAATGCCATGGGCCGCGCCGGCGGCACCTGGATCAATCCCAAGGTCACGACGATGATCCGCCTGTACCGGTTCAACCCGGACGAGCCCTCGGCCGCGCCGGTGGTGGTGTCGGAGGACGTGTACTCGGTGTCCTACGTGGAAAGCGAGTGCTCCGACCCCGGCTCGGCCGCGGCCACGGTCGCACGCATGATTGGCGAGCGGGCCACGACCGGACGCCCGTTCAACATCGATTTCCCGACCAGCAGCCGCGCGCTGAACTGCAACCCGCGCAAGTGAGCGTGGCCGGCCCGTCCCGCATCGCGGGGCGGGCCGGAGGCCGGGGCATGCGCCTCCGTGGCCGCGGTTCACGTCCTCCCCGGCGCCGTGTTGCGAAGCTGCGGGCATGGACGCGCCAATCCTCTACCTCGTGTTCCTGGAGCCGGATCCCGGTGCCGAAGCGCTCGGGTCCGCGCTGCAGCCGCTGGCCTGCGGCCTGTACCTGGCCGCGAGCACGCGCACCCGCTCGCAGCTCTACCACGCGCTGAAACGCCGCGCGCAACCGCGGCGCCTGCTGGTGGCACCACTGGCCGATGCCCCGAAGTTCAAGGGCATGGCGCCGGGCGCGCTGGCCTGGTTGCGCACCGCAGCCGGCAGGGCCATGCCGCGCGGCGCCGCGTAGCCGCGGGCGGCTCAGCCGCGCAGCGAAGCCTGCAGCGCCGAGGCCAGCGCGGCGTCGCCGCTGACCAGGTCGGTCCAGGCCAGTTCCAGGCCCTTGCGCTTGCCCTTGGGCACCAGCTTCAGGCCCTCGGGGCTGATGGTGAGGGTGTAGGCCTCGCCGCCGATGTCCAGTTCGCGGCGGATCGGTTTGTCCAGCGGCGTCATGCGTGGCTCCTCCTGCGGCACGGGCGCCGGCGTCCGGCGCAGCGGCCAGCATGCCTGTCCCGCGGTCGGGTTTCCGTGGAAAACTCGGGGGCCACGCCCCGGGCATGGAGCCGTGCGCATGGATGCCGAACGCAATCCCTACCTGGCCCCCGCCAGCGGGCCACCGGCGCCGCAGGCCGCTGTGGCAGCGCGGTTGCGCCAGGCGGTGGGCTGCTACGTGGCCGCCTACGTGCTGGAGCTGCCGACATGGGTCGCGCTGGCGCTGGAGGCGCCCGCGGACAGGCGGCTGGCGTACGCCATCTCCACCGCCTGCCTGCTGCTGGGCATGGGCCTGTTCGTGGCCTGGATCGCGCGGCTGCTGCTGCAGGGCAGCTGGCGCGCGCGCCGCTGGGTGCTGGCCTGGACGGTGGTGGAGGCCGGCCTGCTGGCGTACACCCTGTGGCCGCCGCTGGCGCCGGACGCGGAGCTGGCCCTGGAACTGGCCCGGGTCCTGGTGCGCATCGCCGCCGGCGTGCTGCTGGTGCTGCCGGGCATGGGCGGGCGTTTCCGGCTGCCGGCCGATCCGCGCAGCTGACAATCCCCCCGTGCGCCGGGGTATCCTCCGCGCCGGGGACGCGGCGCAATGCCGGCGGTCCCCTCGCATCGTCCACGGTGGCAGGGAGCCACCACATCACAGGGGGGGGTAAGCATGTTGGACAAGGCCAAGACGCGCCTGCTGGGCGCGGTGCTGGTACTGGCTTCTCCGCTGCTGGCGGCCGAGGCTTCGGCTGAGCGCATCAGCGGCAGGGAGGCGTTGGCGGTGATGCGCGCGATGGACCTGTCGCCGGAACTGGGCACCGATTCGCATGGCGATCCGCAGATCGAGTTCATGATCGAGGGCCTGCATGCGCGGCTGAACTTCTACGACTGCAAGAAGCAGGACGGCCGCTGCGGCTCGCTGCAGCTGGAGACCGCGCTGGACCTGGAGGACGGCACCTCGCTGCGGGCCGCCAACGAGTTCAACCAGAAGTACCGCTACGTGCGCCTGTACCTGGACCACGAGATGGACCCGTACCTGCAGTTCGACTTCGAGGTCCTGCACACCGACGCCAAGAGCCACCTGGAAAGCCAGATCGAGCTGTACGGGAAGCTCCTGCGCGATTTCAAGGACGCGATGGGCTACTACTGAGCCGGCGCCCCGCCGCGTGCCGCGCGCCTTGCGGTGGGCGGCGGCGCGGGGCGGGGCCACCGCCGCGCCGGCAACCGGCGTGGCCGTGTTTCTCCGCCGGACCATGCTCCCGCCTGCGCAAGGCCACGGACGCCCGGTGAAGTTTCCCGGACGTGCTGTCACGTATGCATAAGCTCCCCTCGGCAAAGTAGCTCCACCGGCAGCGCACCCGCGCCGGGATTCCCCCCATCCCTGGAGCACTGTCATGGACAACCGCACTTCCGCCGTTTCCCGCACCGCCAACTACGTCACCACCCGCGATGGCGTGCAGCTGTACTACAAGGACTGGGGCCCGAAGGACGGCCCGGTCGTCACCTTCAGCCACGGCTGGCCGCTGAGTTCGGA
>NZ_AZNZ01000027.1 GCF_000510725.1 Pseudoxanthomonas sp. J31 | reverse complement strand
GGCCGAGGCGGCCTGGATGCGCGAGACGATGGAGGTCAGCTGGTCGACGGTGGCGTTGGCGTCGTCGCGCATGCGCGCGAACACGCCGTGGAACTCGCCTTCCATGCGTGCGCTCAGGTCGCCGCGGGCGATGGCCTGGAGCAGGGCGGACAGTTCGCCCAGGTTGGCGTTGGTGGTCTCCATCAGCCGGTTCAGGCCACCGATCATCGCGCGGAAGTCGTGCTCGAAGCGCGCCTCGTCGCCCCGCTGGCTGAAGTCGCCCTCGGCCGCCGCGTCGGCCAGGCGGCGGATCTCGCCGTTGATGGCCGAGAGGTTGCCCTTGATGCCGTCGACGGTCGCGGTCATCGCCGCCTTTTCGCCGGGCAGGCGCTGCATGTCCACGCTGAAATCGCCGATCGAGTAGTGCTTGAGCACCTCCAGCGCGCCGAGGATGGTCTCCACGTGGGAGGCGATCAGGGCATTGGAGGCCGCGGCCATCGTGCCGTATTCGCCCGGGAAGGCGGCCGCGTCGATCCGGTAGCTGATGGTGCCGGCCTCGTGCTGCCCGGCCAGCTCGCGCTGCGCGGCGATCACCGCCTGCACCTGCTGCTGCATGCGCTGCATCGAGCGGGCCAGGACCGCGGGCTCGTCGCGGCCGCGGGTGTCGATCTGGTTGTCCAGCCTGCCGTCGGCGATGCCGTCGGCGACGCGGACGGCATCGGTCAGCGGAATGGTCAGGCTGCGGGTGATCAGGTACGCGGCCAGCGCGCCGAGCACGATGCTCAGTGCGCCGAACGCCAGCACCAGCTCGCGGGTCCGGGCCTCGACCTCCAGGTAGGCCTCGCGGCTCTGCAGCGAAAGCTCGTCCTGGCGCTTGGCAAGCTTGGCGATTGCCTGGTTCCAGGCCACCGCGCGGGGGCGCAGTTCGTTGAGCAGCACGTCGATGGCGGCGTCGAAATCGCCGGTCTTCATGAATCCGTCGAGCTTGGCGGTGGACTCGTCGGCGATGCGGCGCTTCTCGAGGATGTCCTGCACCATGCGCTCGCCCACTTCGTCGCGCGGGAGCTTGAGGAACTCGTCCCAGGCCTTGTCGTAGTCCACGAACAGGCTCTGCGCGTAGGCGTAGTCCTCGTCGAAGTCGGCGCCGCGCTTGATCAGCATCAGGCGCCGCTGCATCAGCACGCTGTTGTTCGTGTTGAGCATGCTGTTGAGCAGGCGCATCTTCGCCATGTTGACGTCGACGACCTGCCCGAACTGCGCCGACGTTCGGCCGTTGCCGTGCATGACCACGGCCAGGATCCCGGCGATCAGCAGCAGCAGCAAGCCGAAGCCCGCGGCAAGGCGCGGACCCACCTTCAGTTTCCTCAGGGCAAACATCGCATCCTCTCTGTGACGTGGTACCGGAGGAAGCGGCGGTCGCGGGGGTTTTCTTTAGGCGCAAGCACGACCCGGATGCGCACCTTGTGATGGAGCGCACCGATCGGGCAATTGGCCAGCGCGGATTGATGCGGATCAATGAAATGCGATGTTTGCGGTGCTAGTTAACGACCGCGGAGGCGCATTCCTTTAATGCCCGCCAAGGGCGGCTGGATCCTTGCCTTGTCGCGGCCGCGGCCAATGATCGCCGCAAGGAAGGCAGGGGGGAGGAAACAAGCCGGCCCCGTTGCGGAGCCGGCGTCGACCGGAACGAAGCCCCTTCCCGGGGCCGGCACCTAGAACTCCTGCCAGGCATCCACGGCGGCAACGCCGGGCCTTGCGGAGTTGCCGGCGCGCGAGGCGGCGGGGGCGGCCAGGCGGAACGCAGCGACCGCCTCGGCCAGCTGGCTGGCCTGTTCCTCCATCGCGCGCGCGGCGGCGGAGGCTTCCTCCACCAGCGCGGCGTTCTGCTGGGTAGCCTCGTCCATCTGCACCAGGGTCTGGCTGACCTGCTCGATGCCCGCCGCCTGCTCCTGCGAGGCGGCGGAGATCTCGGCCATGATGTCGGTCACGCGCTGCACCGAGGCCACGATCTCGCCCATGGTCTTGCCGGCCTGCTCGGCCAGCTGGGCGCCATCGGC
>NZ_AZNZ01000025.1 GCF_000510725.1 Pseudoxanthomonas sp. J31 | reverse complement strand
CCCAGCAGAACGCGGCCCTGGTCGAGGAGGCCTCCGCCGCGGCCCGCTCGATGGAGGAACAGGCCGCCGGCCTGGCCCAGGCCATCGCGGTGTTCCGCCTGCAGGGCGGGCTGGACGTGCCGTCCCCGGCCGCCGCGCCGGCCGCCGTGGCCGTGCCGTTCCCGGTGCACAAGGCCCAGGCCGCGCGCCCGGCCGGCCGCAGCCCGCAGGCCGCCACGGTGATCAACGAGGCCGACTGGGCCGAGTTCTGAGCCCGGGCCGCGTCCGCCACAGGCAGGGGCCCCGGCACGTCCGGGGCCCCTGTTTTTTGCCCCTTCCACGAAAGAATCCCCGGTTCCGGCCGATATAGCCGGCAACCCGTAGAAGTCCGCGCGAATGAACGTCCCGTCCCTGCTCCGCCGGTTCCTCGCCAACCACTCGATGAAGCGCAAGTTCCTGATGCAGGCGGCGTTCGTCGCGCTGGGCATCATCGCGCTGTCGGTGGTGGCCGCGCGCCTGCAGTACCTGGACCTGACCGACGCCCACCGCCACGCGGCCCGCACCCAGGCGGAGATGGCACTGGGCGTGGTCGGCCAGTACGCCGCGCAAGCCGAGGCCGGACAGATGGACGAAGCCGCCGCCAGGACCGCGGCGCTCGACGCACTGCGGGTGATGCGCGCCTCCGGCGGCGTGGACTACGTCTTCGTGCTCGACCGCCAGTCGCGGATGCTGATGCACCCGCAGCGCCCGGACCTGGAAGGCAAGCCGGTGGCCGAGGTGGCCAGCGCCGAGGGCAAGGCGGTGTTCCCCGCCCTGGTGCGCGCGGCCGAGGCCGGCGGCGGCTTCGTCGACTACGCCTGGGCCAAGCCGGGCACCGACCGCGACGTCAACAAGAGCTCCTACGCCGCGCTGTACGAACCCTGGGGCTGGGTGGTCGCCACCGGCACCTACCTGGACGTGCCGCAGGTGCAGGCGCTGAAGTTCACCGCGGTGATGACCGTGGCTGGCGGCCTGCTGGTGCTGATCACCCTGTTCGCCGGCTGGGCCATCGGCGGCTCGGTGCTGGACGCGGCCAACCGCGCCCTGGCCGCGGTGCGCGGCGTGTCCAGCGGCAACCTGCACGTGCGCATGGGCGAGCACGGCAAGGACGAGATGGGCCAGATGCTGGACTCCATCGAGGAAATGCAGCAGCGCCTGCGCGCGGTGATCGAGGCCCAGCGCGAGATGGTGCGCCGGCACGAGGCCGGCGAGACCAGCTACCGCATCGACGACAGCGGCTTCCCCGGTGACTACGGGCTGATGGTGCGCGACGCCAACGCGCTGGTGCACCAGCACATCGCCGTGACCCTGCGCGCGGTGGAGGTGATGCGCCAGTACGCGGTCGGCGACCTGTCCCAGGACATGGACCGCCTGCCCGGCGAGCGCGCCGCGATCACCGAGGCCATGGATACCTGCAAGCGCAACCTGGCCGCGATCAACGCCCAGATCCAGGGCCTGGTCGCGGCCTCGGCGGCCGGCGACTTCTCCCAGCGTGGCGACGCCGGCGCCTTCCAGCACGAGTTCCACGCCATGGTGGCCGGGCTCAACCTGCTGATGGAGACCACCGAGCGCAACCTGGACCAGCTCTCCGCCCTGCTGCGCACCGTGGCCCAGGGCGACCTGACCGTGCGCATGGAAGGCGAGTTCCGCGGCGTGTTCGCGCAGATGCGCGACGACGCCAACGCCACGGTCGAACAGCTGGCCACGATCGTGAGCCGGATCCGCGACGCCTCCGCCGCGATCAGCACCGGCGCCACCGAGATCGCCGCCGGCAACGACGACCTGTCGCGCCGCACCGAGCAGCAGGCCGCCAACCTGGAGGAGACCGCCGCGTCGATGGAGGAGATCACCTCCACGGTCAAGCAGAACGCCGAGCACGCGCGCCAGGCCAACCAGCTGGCCATCGGCGCTGCCGGCGTTGCCTCCGTGGGCGGCCAGGTGGTCGGCCAGGTGGTCAGCACCATGGGCGAGATCCAGGCCTCCTCGCGCCGGATCGCCGACATCATCTCGGTGATCGACGGCATCGCCTTCCAGACCAACATCCTTGCGCTCAACGCCGCGGTCGAGGCGGCGCGTGCCGGCGAACAGGGCCGCGGCTTCGCCGTGGTCGCCTCCGAGGTGCGGGCGCTGGCCCAGCGTTCGGCCACCGCGGCCAAGGAGATCAAGCAGCTGATCGAGGACTCCACCGGCAAGGTCGCCGATGGCGCCCAGCTGGCCGAGCAGGCCGGCAAGAC
>NZ_AZNZ01000003.1 GCF_000510725.1 Pseudoxanthomonas sp. J31 | reverse complement strand
GAGATGATGTCGGCGATCTTGCGCGAGGCGGCCTGGATGTCGGCCATGGTCGAGACCACCTGGCCGACGACCTGGCCGCCCTGCGAGGCGACCGAGGCGGCGCCGATCGCCAGCTGGTTGGCCTGGCGGGCGTGGTCGGCGTTCTGCTTGACGGTGGAGGTCAGCTCCTCCATCGAGGCGGCGGTTTCCTCCAGGTTGGCGGCCTGCTGCTCGGTGCGGCGGGACAGGTCGTTGTTGCCGGAGGCGATCTCGGTGGNGCCGGCGTTGATCGCGGCCGAGGCGGCCTGGATGCGCGAGACGATGGAGGTCAGCTGGTCGACGGTGGCGTTGGCGTCGTCGCGCATGCGGGCGAACACGCCGTGGAACTGGCCCTCCATGCGCACCGTCAGGTCGCCCTGGGCCAGGGCGGTCAGCAGGCGCGAGACCTCGGCCAGGCTGATCGCGTTGGCGTCCAGCAGGCCGTTGAGCTGCACCGCCAGCTGCAGCAGGAAGCCCTGCTTGTCGCTGGTGTCGATGCGCCCGGACAGGTCGCCGGCCGCGGCCGCCTCGACCACGCGCGCCACCTCCTGCTCGACCCGGATCTCGGCGGTGCGGTCGCGCCACTCGCACACCATGCCGACGTACTTGCCTTCGGCGTCGAGGATGGTGGAGATGTTCTGCGCGAAGCAGGCATCGCCGTACTGCACCTCGCGGGCGGCACTGCCTTCGCGCTCCAGGCGGGCGACGAAGTCCTGCGCGATCTTGCCGCCGATCTCCAGGACCTCGACCGGCTGGCCGACCAGCGGCGCCTCCATGTCAAGGTGGGGCAGGGCGGCCGCGACCTGGTCCGCATGGCCTTCCAGCATCCGGGCCAGCGCCGGGTTGCGGTAGACGATGCGGTATTCCGGATCGGTGATCATCAGGCCGGTGGTGGAGGCTTCCAGCGCGGTACGGATGCGCAGGTTCTCCGCCGCGACCTTCTGGTCGCGCTCGGTGCGCTCGCGCAGGTCGTGCTGCATGCGCTGCATCGCGCGCATAAGGTCGGCGATCTCGTCCGAGCCCCGGATGTCGATGCGGCTGTCCAGCTTGCCGGTGGCGACGTCGTTGGCCACGGCCACGGCACCGCGCATCGCACCGGCCAGGTTGCGGGCGATGAAGAAGGCGATGGCCAGGCCACCGGCCACGCCCACCAGCAGCATCACCACGATGGTGGTCACCGAGGTCGCGTAGGCGGTGCCCGCGCTGGCCACGGACTGGTCGGCCTGGCGGTCGGTTTCCTGGATCAGCGCGGTGACGGCGGCGGTGGCGGCGTTGTGCAGGTCCGAGGTTTCGCCCAGGAAGGTGTCCAGGGCGTCGTCCGGCAGCTCCAGGTCGATCAGTTCGTTGACCGACTCGTAGGAGGCGCGGGCCTTGTGCCAGGAGGTGGTCAGCTCCTCCAGCAGCTTGCGCTCCTCGGCGGTCGCGGCGAGCTTGCCGTAGGCCGCCAGGGACTGGTCGATCTGCTCCGACAGCTTGGCGCTACGCTCGCGCGCGTCCAGCTTGACGGCATCGCTGGCGCGCACCAGCCCGCGGTAGGCCGCGGTGCGGTACTCGCCCAGCAGGGCACGCAGCTCCGCCGCCACGGAGACGCTTTGCATGCTGCCCTGGGACAGGTTGGTGGTAGCCCGGTTGAGCGACGACAGCCCGTAGTAGGCGCCGACGCCCTGCGCGGCCAGCAATACCAGCACCACGCCAAAAGCCAGCATCAGTTTTGGCGTGAGCTTCAAGTTCTTGAGCCAATGCATGCAGCGTACTCCCCCGAATATTCGCGGCAATTGGGTGCGGGATGCCCGCGGGCATCCCGCCAGGTTTTTGTTGTTACTTCAGGTTGGCCAGCTTGATGTTGGCCGGCGAGGTCACCGCGATCTCGGCGCGGCTGGCGTCGCGCTGGACGGTGCCGATCACGCACACGTCGCGACCCTCCAGCTCCTCCGGAGTGGGCTTGAACTTGCCGCGCTGGTCGCCCGGGATGCGCGCGGAGAAGGTGTGGCGCGGGAACATGCCGCCCATGTACAGGAAGGTCGGCTCGCCCTCGGTGTTCTGGGCCCAGCGGGTCTTCTCGACCTTGCCGCAGACCATCACGTCCTTGCCGATGAAGCGCACGGCCTGCTCGGCGGGGACGGCTTCCTGGGCGAAGGCGGCGGGCGCCGCGGCCAGGGCGGCCACCAGGGACAAGGTCTTGGTCAAACGATTCATGGGGGCATACTCCAATGGCGGGAACGGAAAGGCGGGCCGCCCCGGGATCGCCCGGCGGCAGCCGTTGGCAAGGGTTCTCAGGTAGCGGTGTCCAGGGCCTGGGCCTCGCCCAGGTCGGCGCTGTCCAGCAGGGTCTCGATGTCGAGCAGGATGAGCATGCGGTCGTCGAGGGTGCCGATGCCGCTGATGAAGCGGGTATCGACCGAGGCGCCGAACTCCGGGGTGGGGCGGATCTGCTCGGCGGCCAGCGGCACCACGTCGGACACGCTGTCCACCACGATGCCGACGACGCGGTCGTCGACGTTCAGCACGATCATCACGGTGAAGCTGTCGTAGCGTGCTTCCTTCAGGCGCAGCTTCAGGCGCAGGTCGATCACCGGCACGATGGTGCCGCGCAGGTTGATTACGCCCTTGATGTACTCCGGCGCGTCCGGGACGCGGGTGACCGAGTCGTAGCCCCGGATCTCCTGGACCTTGAGGATGTCGACGCCGTAGTTCTCTTCGCCCAGGGTGAAGGTGAGGAATTCGCCCGTAGAGGGGACCGGGGTGCTGCTCATTGTTTGCTCCTGCAGGGGCATGTCGGCGCAATGCGCGCTGGCTTCCCGGGTTGAATCGGCCGTTGGCGGCGCAACTTTAGGGCCCGCTACACCACACCCCGCTCGCGCGCCATGCGCTGGCGCTCGACCCGGAAGATGAACTGCAGGATCCGCTGCTCGGCGCTGGCCGGCAGGTCGACGAAGCGGCAGCCGACCCGCACCGGGTGCCGCGCCAGCTGCTGCCGCCGCGAGGTGTGAGCGACCTGCAGACGCACCGGGATCGGGCGGCCGCCATCAGGCAGTTCCAGGGTGCAGGCGTCCAGCTGCCCGCCCGGTGGGAAGTGCGCCTGGTCCTCCTCGCCGATGGCCAGGGCCACCCCGCCGCCGCTGATGTCCACCACCCGGGCCTGCAGCGGCGCCTGGCCCTCGTGCCGCGGCGGCACCAGCACCGTGGTCACCGGGCCCGGGATCAGTTCCAGCCGGTACAGCTCGCGCCGCTGCAGCTGCAGTACCGAGGACGGCAGCGGCGCGGCGAAGGTGGCCGGGCCATCTCCGGGGACCCGCTGCAGGCGATGCAGGCGGAACTGGATCCGCACCCGGTCCAGCTGCGATACGCACAGGACCTGGTTGGCCGCGGCCATGCGCTGATTGATGGCATCCTGGCGGTTGCCGTCCAGCAGCACGCCATCCGGCCCGGCCTCCAGCAGCGCCGTGGGGCAGGACAGGCCACCGGGCAGCAGGTGGGCGCTGATCAGGGCGCGGCCGTCGACCAGGGCATGCAGCACGCGCAGCACCTCCCGCGGGGCGCGCAGCTGGTAGCGCTCCGCATCGGGCAGGTCAATGGGGGCCAAGCCTGGCTCGGTGGCAGCCGTCATCCCTTCTTGGTCGGGGCCTCGTTGCTGGCCTTATCGGCCGCCGGCGGGGCGACTTGAGCGGGCGCCGCCACCGCCTCAGGCGGCCAGCGGCAGCTGCCGCTGGCGGGCAAGGCCGCCGACGTCGACGATCAGGGCCACACGGCCGTCGCCGAGGATGGTCGCGCCGGAGATGCCCGGCACGCGGCGGTAGTTCTTCTCCAGGTTCTTGACCACCACCTGCTGCTGGCCGACCAGTTCCTCGACCTGCAGGGCCAATTTCTGGCCGTCGCCCTCGACCACCACCACCAGCGATTCGCCGGAGCCGTCGCCATAGCCGAAGGTGCCGGCCAGCGACAGCAGCGGCAGGTACTCGCCGCGCACGCGCAGCACCCGGCCTTCGCCGGCGACGGTGCGGATGTCGTCCGGCTCCGGCTGCAGCGCTTCCAGTACGTGGCTCAGCGGCAGGATCAGGATCTCGCCGCCGCTGGACACGACCATGCCGTCGAGGATGGCCAGGGTCAGCGGCAGGCGGATGACCACGCGGGTGCCGCGGCCCTCGGCGCTCTCCAGCTGCACCTCGCCGCCCAGGGCCTGGATGTTCTTGCGCACCACGTCCATGCCCACGCCGCGCCCGGACAGGTCGGTGACCTGGTCGGCGGTGGAGAAGCCGGGCTGGAAGATCAGGTCCCAGACCTGCGAATCGGTGGGGTTGTCCGGGATCGCCAGGCCGCGCTCGGCGGCCTTGGCCAGGATCTTGGCGCGGTTCAGGCCGCGGCCGTCGTCGGCGACCTCGATCACGATGTGCCCGCCCTGGTGCGAGGCGGCCAGGGTGATGGTGCCGGTCTCGTCCTTGCCGGCCGCCTTGCGCGCGTCCGGCAGTTCCAGGCCGTGGTCGATGGCGTTGCGCACCAGGTGCACCAGCGGGTCGGCGATCTTCTCGATCAGGCCCTTGTCCAGCTCGGTGCCTTCGCCGATGGTGCGCAGGCGCACGTGCTTGCCAAGGCGGCCGGACAGGTCGCGCACCAGGCGCGGGAAGCGGCGGAACACCGCATCCACCGGCAGCATGCGCACGCCGATCACCGCTTCCTGCAGGTCGCGGGTATTGCGCTCCAGCAGTTCCAGGCCGGCGAACAGGCGCTCGGCCTGGGCCGGGTCCATGCCGCCGCTGACCTGCTTGAGCATGGCCTGGGTGATCACCAGCTCGCCGACCAGGTTGATCAGGGCGTCGACCTTGTCGACGCTGACGCGGATGGAGGTCTCGGCCTCGTGCACGCCCGCGGCCGCCGGGGCGCCGGCGCCCGGGTGCGCGGCGGCCGGCGCGGCCTGGGCCGCGGGTGCAGCCGCGGCGGGCGCGGCGGGCAGCTGCGGGCGGATGTCCAGCTCGCAGTCGTCCACCACCCAGGCGAACACGTCGTCGATCGCGCTGCGCGGGACCTTGCCGCGCAGGCCCAGGTCCCAGGCGATGCACGCTTCCAGTGGATCGAGCTGGGCGAATTCGGGCAGCTTCTCCAGGCGCGCGTTGACTTCCAGCGGGCCCAGGTGCTCCAGCTCGCGGATGATGCGCAGCGGGTCGTTGCCGCTCATGAACAGCGACGGCGCCGGGCTGAAGGCGATATCCCAGCCTTCCGGCTCCGGCTCGGCGGCGGCCCTGGCCGCGGCCGCGGCGCCGGGCTGGCCCAGCTCCTGCTGCAGGCGCTGGTGTACGGCCTCGATTGCGGCGGTGTCGGCGGGGTGCCCGTGCTCGGCCTCGGCCAGCAGGGCGCGCAGCACGTCCACCGAGCCGAGCATGGCGTCGACCGCGCTGGAGGCGAGGGCGCGCTTGCCGCCGCGGATCTCGTCCAGCAGCGTCTCCAGCACGTGGGTCAGCGCGGCCATCTTCTCGAACCCGAACGTGGCCGCGCCGCCCTTGATGGAGTGGGCGGCGCGGAACACCGAGTTGATGACTTCGGGGTCGGTACTGCCGCTTTCCAGCGCCAGCAGGCCGGCCTCCATCGCGTCCAGGCCCTCGCGGCTTTCCTCGAAGTAGGTGGCGTGGAAGCGTTGCAGGTCCATGCTCATGGTGGCGCGCTCGAAACTTGGGGGTATGGCGGGTGGCCCGGGATCAGCCCAGGACCTTCTGCACGGTGGCGACCAGCTGCTCGGGGTTGAACGGCTTGACCAGCCAGCCGGTGGCGCCGGCGGCCTTGCCCTCGGCCTTCTTGTCCGCGGCCGACTCGGTGGTCAGCATCAGCAGCGGGGTGAACTTGTAGTCCGGCAGGGCGCGCAGGGCGCGGATCAGCGAGATGCCGTCCATGTTCGGCATGTTCACGTCGGTCACCACCGCGTTGAAACGCTGTCCCTGGGCGCGGTTGAGCGCGACCTGGCCGTCCTCGGCTTCCTCCACGGCGAACCCGGCCGAGGTCAGGGCGAACGAGACCATCTGGCGCATCGAGGCCGAATCGTCCACTACCAGAATGCGTGCGCTCATGCGGCGTTCTCCACTTCTTTCTTATTCAAGTCTTGTTGGTCGGTGAGCCCCAGCTGGCCGGACAGGCCCAGCAGGCGGGCGGCGTCGCGCAGGGCGTCGCTGCACCCGGACAGCTCGGTGCGGCGCCCCAGTTCGCGGCGGCTGCGGAAGAACGCGCACAGCACCTGCATGGCCGCGGTGTGCACGCGGCGCACGGCGGTGCCATCCAGGGCCAGTTCGCTGGCATCCAGGTGTGCCGAGAGGCGTTCCTTGAGCTCGGCGCTGGCCTCGATGCCGAGGTCCTCGCCCAGGGAAACGGTGTTCATCGTTTCTCCACGCAGTGGGGTCGGTCTGGATAGCGGCCGCCGCGGCGCAGGCTTTAGCGCCACGCGTCCGCGCCGGCCGGGGCCAGCAGGCAGGAGGCGTCCAGAAGCACCATCGGCTCGCCGCCGAGGCGGGCGATGCCGCGGAACAGGCCGTTGCCGGCCAGCCGCACCTGGGTGGTGCCGGGCGGCTCGACCTGGGACTGGCCGAGGGTGACCACGTCCTCGACCGCGGACACGCGCAGGCCCAGCACCTCGCCCTTTTCCTCGAGCACGACGAAGCGGGTGGCGGCGGTATCCGGTTGCGCGGGCTGGCCCAGGTGCATGCCCAGGTCCAGTACCGGCACGACCTGGCCGCGCAGGTTCATCACCCCGAGCATGGCCGGGACCGTGCCGCGCAGGGCCAGCAGCGGCACCGGCAGCACCACTTCCTGGACCTTGAGCAGTTCCAGGCCGTAGCGCTGGCTGCCGCAGCGCAGGCGCAGCCAGCGCGAGCTGTGCCCGGTGGGGTCGGCCGCGGTCGACTCATCCGCGGCGGCATGGGCCGCACGCGGCGCGTGCGGGACCGGGGCCGGCGCGGGTGGCGGCGGCACGGGCGCGGCGGCGGGAACCGGCGCAGGGGCCACGATGCGCGGCGCGGGAGCGGGCGCTGGGGCCGGAGCAGGGGCCGCCATCGGAGCGGGCGCGGGAGCCGGGACCGCCGCCGGGCCGGGGGCGGGTTCTGCCGGGGCGGGCTCGACGGCGGCCGCCGCCGGGGCGGCTTCGGTGGCGCCAGCGGGCGCCGGGGTACCGGTCGCTCCATCCGGCCCGACCGCGGCCTCCGACGGAGCCTCGGCCGGGTCTGCCGCCGCATCAGCCACGGCAGCCGGAACGTCAGCCGGGCGCTCGTCCATGACCGTAGCCTCCGCTCCAGGCGGCGGCGAGGGAGCCTGCGCATCGCCCGCAGGGGCCTGGGCGGCAGGCGCGGCCTCGCCGGCCGCAGGCTCGGGGGCCAGCAGTCCGTCCAGGTAGTCGTCCAGTGCCGCGACCCCGTTCATGCCGCCTGTTCCAGGGCCTGGGCATCGCTGGCCAGGATCCAGTCCAGCGCACGCCGGTAGGCGGACAGGGCACGCCCGGGATAGGCACCCTCGTCGGCAAACGGCTGCACCAGCAGTTCGGTATTGCACAGCCGGGTATCGACCGGGATCGCGTCATCCCACACGCGCTCGCCGTGTTCGTCCTGCATGCGCTTGAGTGCTTCCTGGCCGGCGCGGGTGCGGCGGTCGTACAGGGTCGGCAGCACCGACACCGGCAGCGGGCGCCGGCGCGAGCGCTCGACCATCTCCGCGGTGCGGCGCATGCCGGCCAGGCCGTGCAGCGCCAGCGGCTCGGCCTGGGTCGGGATGATCGCGCGGTCGGCCGCGGCCAGGGCGTTGATCATCAGCAGGCCCAGGGTCGGCGGGCAGTCCAGCAGCACGTAGTCGTGCTGGCCGGCATGGCGGGCCAGGGCCTGCGCCAGGGCCAGGCCGAGGCCGGGCTGGTTGGCGCTGCGCCGCTCCAGGGTGGCCAGGGCGGTCTGCGCGCACACGTAGTCCAGGCGCTCGACCGCGCTGGTCCGGGCGAGGCTCGCCAGCGGCCGCGGCGGCGTGGCGAACAGCTCCATCACGCCTTCCGGGGCCGGGTCGGCGGGCACGCCGAAGGTGCGGGTCAGGGACGAATGCGGGTCCAGGTCCACCAGCAGCACGCGGCTGCCGCGCGTGGCCAGGCCGCGGCCCAGGGCCAGGGTGGTGGTGGTCTTGCCCACGCCGCCTTTCTGGTTGGCGATCGCCCACACGCGCATCAGTCGGATCCTCCTGTGGTTCTTTCGGCTGCCGCGCCGGACGCGGCAGCGGTGGCCGCCTGGCCGGGTGCCGCGCGCCCGGGCACCGGCTGGCTGGCTGCCACCTCTGCTATCGGCACCTGCGCGCCGCTCTTGACCGCCACGCCTTCCTCCGCGCCGGGGTCCGCATCGCCGGCGGCGCCGGGCGCGGCCAGCACGATCAGGACCACGCGGCGGTTGCGGTTGCGGCCTTCCTCGGTGAGGTTGTCCGCGCGCGGGCGGTGCTCGCCGTAGCCGACCATGGCCAGCCGCTCCGGGGCCACGCCCTGCGCCGAGAACAGGTGCACCACGCTGGCTGCGCGCGCCGCCGACAGCTCCCAGTTGGACGGGAACTGCACGGTGTTGATCGGGCGGTTGTCGGTATAGCCCTCCACCCGCACCGGGTTGGGGGTCTCGCGCAGCACGTCGGCCAGGCGGGTGAGCACCTCGCGCGCGGATGCGTCCAGCGCGGCCGAGCCGGTGTCGAAGAGGATGTCGCTGTTGATCTCCACCTCCAGCCACAGCTCGGCGCGGCGGACGGTGATCAGGCGCGCGTCGACCAGCGGCGCCAGCGCCTCCTCCAGGCGCGTGGCGATGTTGCCGAGCTGGCGCTGGGCGCGCTGCACGGCGGCGCGGTCGGACACGTCCAGCGGCACGCCGGTGCGCATGTGCGAGGCCAGCGCCGGAAGCAGGGTGGGGTTGGGCGCGGGCGAGGGCGCAGACGGGCCGTGGCGGGCGCCGGACTTGATCGGCGAGGGCCGGTCGTAGTCCGAGCCCTGCAGCTGGAAGTTGCCGACCTGCACCGGGTTGATGGTGCGCGGCGCGCCGCCGAAGGCGGCGGTCAGGGCGTCGGCCAGCACCCGGTACTTGCCCTCGTTGAGGGTGGAGATCGCGTACATCACCACGAAGAACGCCAGCAGCAGCGTCATCAGGTCGGCGTAGGGGATCGCCCAGGCCTCGTGGTTGCCGTGCTCCTCGTGCTTCTTCCTGCGCGCCATCGACGGCTCCGGGTCAGTGCAGGAAGCCGGCGAGCCTGGATTCGATGTTGCGCGGGTTCTCGCCCTGCGCGATCGCGATCAGGCCCTCGATGATCATCTCCCGCTCGCCGGTGCGGCGGCCGATGACCGCCTTGAGCTTGGAGGCGATCGGCAGGAAGAACAGGTTGGCCGAGGCGATGCCGTAGATGGTCGCGGTGAACGCGGCGGCGATGCCGTGGCCGAGCTTGGACGGATCGGCCAGGTTCTTCATCACCGCGATCAGCCCGAACACGGCGCCGACGATGCCCAGGGTCGGGGCGTAGATGCCCATGCCCTCGAACACCTTGGCAGCGGCCAGCTCCTGGTTCTCCTGGCTCTCCAGGTCGATCTCCAGCATGTGCCGGATCTGCTCCGGCTCCACGCCGTCGACCAGCATCTGCAGGCCCTTCTTCAGGAACGGGTCCTCCTGCTCGCCGACCTGCTGCTCCAGGCCCAGCAGGCCCTGGCGGCGGGCGATGTTGCTCCATTCCAGGATCTGCGCCATCAGCGCGGCGCGGTCGGCGGCCGGCGGGCGCAGCACCCAGCCGACGATGCCCAGGGCGCGCTTGAACACCGGCGGCGGGGTGTGCACGAAGATCGCGGCGAAGGTGCCGAGGATCACGATCACGAACGCGGCGGCCGACCACAGCGAACCGAGGCCGGCGCCCTTGAGGATGGCGCCGCCGATCAGCGCGACCAGGGCAAGGAGCAGACCGATGAGGCTGAGGATGTCCATATGTCGGGTTATCGGCGCACGTGGACTGGGACTTGAGCGGGAACGCCCGCCGGCATCGCCGCCGGCGCGCGGCTGCGCGGAACGGCGCACGCGCACGGCGTGCGCCGCGCGCTCACGGACTGCTGGCGCGCAGGCCGTCGACGTCCAGGATCAGCGCCAGGCGGCCGTCGCCGATCAGGGTCGCGCCGGCATAGCCGGGCAGGCCGCGCAGGGCCTTGGGCAGCGGCTTGATCACCACTTCCTCGCGGCCGCGCACCTGGTCGACGATCAGGCCGAAGCGGGCGTCGCCCATCTGCAGCACGACCACGGTCAGGGCGCCGTTGCCGGACAGCGGCTCCAGCCCCAGCCAGCGGCGGAGGTCCACCAGCGGCAGGGTATGGCTCTGGCGGTCCATCACCGGACGGCCGTCGAACCAGCCCAGCGCGGAGGGCTTGGCGTGCAGCACCTCCTGCACCCGCGCCAGCGGCAGGGCGTACACCGCCTCGCCGGCCTGTACCAGCAGGGTGGGCAGGATCGCCAGGGTCAGCGGGACGCGGATCAGGAAGCGGGTGCCGCGGCCGAGCTCGGACTGGATCTGGATCTGCCCGCCCAGCTCGCGGATGCGCGACTGCACCACGTCCATGCCCACGCCGCGGCCGGAGATGTCGGTGACCTGGGTCTTGGTGGAGAAGCCGGGCAGGAACACCAGCTGCAGGCATTCGTCCGCGCCCAGGCGTGCCGCGGCCTCCGGGTCGATCAGCCCCTTCTCGCGCGCCTTGGCGCGCAGGCGCTCCGGATCGATGCCGGCGCCGTCGTCCTGGACCTCGATGGTGACGTAGTCGCCTTCCTGCTGCGCGGCCAGGCGCAGCCGGCCCACGCGCGGCTTGCCGGAGGCCTCGCGCACTTCCGGCGCCTCCACGCCGTGGTCGATGCCGTTGCGCACCAGGTGCACCAGCGGATCGGCCAGGGCCTCGACCAGGTTGCGGTCCAGCTCGGTGTCGGCGCCGACCATCTCCAGTTCGACTTCCTTGGCCAGCGAGCGGGCGACGTCGCGCGCCACCTTCGGGAAGCGCGAGAACACCTTGCCCACCGGCTGCATGCGCGTGCGCATGACCGCCGACTGCAGGCGCGCGGTGGCCACGTCGAGGCTGGCCACGGCGCGGTCGAGTTCGTCGTCGCGCAGGCGCGCGCGCAGGGTCTTGAGCCGGTTGCGCGCCAGCACCAGCTCTCCGATCAGGTTGACGATCGCGTCCAGGCGGCGGGTGTCCACGCGCACGGTGTGCTCGGCCTCGCCCGCGGCGGCGGCGCGCGGGGGCGGGCTGGCCGGGCGCGGGGCGGCCGGCTTCGGTAAGGGTTTGGGAGCGGGCGGCGGCGCAGCGGCCGCCGGTGCCGGGGCCGGCGCGGCGGCCGGCAGCGGCTTGGCCCCGGGCGGCGCCTTGCCGTGCAACTGGTCCAGCAGCGCCTCGAATTCGTCGTCGGTGATGGTGTCCGCAGCCGCGGTGGCCGGCGCGGGCGCGGCTGCGGGCTTGGCGCCGGGCGCGGCCTTGCCGTGCAGCTGGTCGAGCAGGGCCTCGAACTCGTCGTCGCTGATCAGGTCGTCGCCGCCGGCCGGCGCGGGCGCCGCCACGGGCTGCGGCGCGGCCTGCGGCTGCGGCGCGGGCGGCGCGACCAGGGCGAACTGCGCGATCAGCTCCGGCGGCGCGTGCTCCGGCTCGGTGCCGGCGGCGACCGCGTCGAGCATGGCCTGCAACCAGTCCAGCGAGCGCTGGGCGGCGTCGAAGTGCAGCGGGTCCAGTTCGGCGGTGCCGGAGCGGGCGGCGCCCAGGGTTTCCTCGGCGGCGTGGCACAGCTCGACCATCGGCTGGATGCCGAGGAAGCCGGCACCGCCCTTGAGGGTGTGGAAGCCGCGGAACACCGCATTGAGCTGCTCGCTGTCCTGGGGCGCGCGCTCCAGCTCCACCAGCTGCTCGCCGAGCCGGTCCAGGATCTCCTGGGCCTCGACGATGAAGTCCGCGGCGATTTCGGGCGTCACACCGCTCATGGCTTACAGCCCCAGTTCCGACAGCAGGGCGTCGGCGTCGTTCTGGCTGACCGCATGGGTGTCCAGCCCGGCCACCGCGGGGCCCGCCAGCGCGGGCTCGCGCGGCTCGGCGCGCGGCGGCAGGCCCAGTTCGCCGAAGCCTTCGTGGACGCGGCGCACGATCCCGGCGACGCGGCGGATGATCTGCCCGGTCAGGTCCTGGTAGCTCTGGGTCAGGGCGATCTCGGTGAGGTTGCGGCGGATGCGGTCCAGCACCTGGTCCTGGCCGTCGGTCACGCCTTCGGCGCGCAGGCCCTCGACCAGGGCGCGGCATTCGTCGGCCAGGTCCAGGGTGCGGTGGGTGGCCTGCTCGGTCATGCCGATGACGTGGTCCAGGCGCGCGCAGGCGTCGTCCAGTTCGACCCCCTCCACGCCATGGTCGTCGGCGCCGGGGACCTCCGGCAGTTCGCCCAGGGCCTGGCTCAGTTCGCGCGCCAGCCGGCCGAGGCCCTGCACGAGCGGACGGGTGCGGGCGGCGGCCAGGGCGTCGATCTCGGCGCGCAGTGCGCTTTCGTCGCCGCGGTCCAGGGCTTCCAGGGCGTCGTGCAGGCGCTGGACCAGCGCCGCACGCTCGGGGGATGCGGTGGTGCTCATGCCGTCGCCGCCAGCCGTTCGAAGATCTTGTTGAGCTTCTCCTCGAGGGTCTGCGCGGTGAACGGCTTGATGATGTAGCCGTTCACGCCGTTCTGCGCGGCCTCCAGGATCTGCTCGCGCTTGGCCTCGGCGGTGACCATCAGCACCGGCAGGGTCTTGAGCTTGGGGTCGGCGCGGATGCTGCGCAGCAGCTCGATGCCGGTCATGCCCGGCATGTTCCAGTCGGTGATGACGAAGTCGAACGGCTGCGCGCGCAGGGCCGCCAGCGCGGTGTGGCCGTCGTCGGCCTCGGCGGTGTTGCTGTAGCCCAGATCGTTGAGCAGGTTCTTGACGATGCGTCGCATCGTCGAGAAGTCGTCCACGATCAGGATCCGCATGTTCTTGTTCACTTCGTGCTCCGTTTGGCGTTGCGTGCTCAGTCGTCGTCCAGACCGGCATCACGTGATTCGTACTGGGACAGGCGGCCGCGCAGGCGCAGCACGGCCTGGCCGTGGATCTGGCACACCCGGGACTCGCTGACCCCGAGCACCGCGCCGATCTCCTTCAGGTTCAGCTCCTGCTCGTAGTACAGCGACAGCACCAGCTGTTCGCGCTCGGGCAGGTTGGAGATGGCCGCCGCCAGCTCGCGGCCGAAATCGCTGCGCTCCAGCAGCTGCTGCGGGGTGGGGCTGTTGCTGTTGACCTGCACGTCGCCGTGGTCTTCCACGTGGGAGTCCAGGCTCAGCACCTGGCCGCGAGAGGCGTCCTCCAGCAGGCGCAGGTACTCCGGCAGTGGCATGTCCAGCTTGGCCGCCACTTCCTGCGGCGCGGCGGCGCGGCCGGTGGCCTGCTCGATCTCGCGCACCGCGGCGGCGGCGTCGCGGGCGCGGCGGTGCACCGAGCGCGGCACCCAGTCGCCGCGCCGGATCTCGTCGATCATCGCGCCGCGGATGCGGATCGAGGCGTAGGTCTCGAACGAGGCGCCCTGGTCGGGGTCGTAGCTGCGGCTGGCCTCGATCAGGCCGATCATGCCGGCCTGGATCAGGTCGTCGACCTCGACGCTGGCCGGCAGGCGCGCCGCCAGGTGGTGGGCGATGCGCCGCACCAGGTCGGCATGCCGGGTGATGGCGTCGTCGTTGCTGCCGCGCACGGCGCGGTATTCGGCCACGGCATTCATGCGACCGCGCCTTGCCGAATCATCCGGTCGACGAAGAACTCGATGTTGCCGCGCGGGGCGGTCGGCGCCTGCCAGCGCGCCGCGCGGCGGGCGATCTCGGCGATGGCGCGGGCCGAGGGGCTGGCCGGGTAGGCGGTGGCGACGGCCTGCTGGCGCTGCACCGCCATGCGCAGCCAGTCGCACTGCGGCACCGCGCCGAGGAAGTTCAGAGAGACGTCACCGAGGAAGCGCTCGCATACCCGCGACAGCTTGTCGTACAGGCCGCGGCCCTCGGCCGGGCTGCGCACCATGTTGGCCACCACCTGGACCCGGTCCACGCCGCGCTCGCGGGACAGGACCTTGATCAGGGCGTAGGCGTCGGTGATCGAGGCCGGCTCGTCGCAGACCACCACCACCGCGTCCTGGGCGGCCTGGCAGAAGGTCAGCACGCTGTCGGTGATGCCGGCGGCAGTGTCTACAACCAGAATGTCAAGATCACGCTGCAGGTCATTGAAAACATTGACAAGTCCCACGTGCTGGGCTGGCTGCAGTTCGGCCATGTGCCGGCGCCCGGAGGCGGCCGGCACCACCAGCATGCCGTTGGGGCCTTCCAGGATCACGTCCTCCAGCTCGCAGCGGCCGGCGACCAGGTCGGCCAGGGTGTGCTGCGGGGACAGGCCCAGCAGCACGTCGACGTTGGCCAGGCCCAGGTCGGCGTCCAGCAGCAGGGTGCGCTTGCCCAGCGCCGCCAGCGAGGCGGCCAGGTTGACCGACAGGTTGGTCTTGCCCACGCCACCCTTGCCGCCGGTGATGGCGATGCTGCGGACGGGGGCGAGCGGTGCGTGGTTCATCGTCGGGCGGAAGGGGCTCGGGGTTGCGGGGCGGGACTCAGGCGACGGCATGGTCGGCCTCCGGGATGTTCGGCTTATCGGCAGCCCGGCGCAGATCTTCAAGGCGAAGCACCAGGCTGGCGGCATTGGCCCGGTGCAGGTCCTCCGGGACCCGCTGGCCGTCGGTCACCCAGGTCAGCGGCAGCTGGTGGTCCACGACCACCGACAACGCGCTGCCCAGGCGCCCGGTCTCGTCGACCTTGGTCAGGACCACGCCCTGCGGGCGGGCCGGGCCGAAGCGGCGCACGACCTCGTCCAGGTCGGCGAAGTGGGAGTTGGCCGGCAGCACCAGCAGGGTGCTGACGTTGCGTGCGGCGCGCAGCCAGTTGAGCTGGTTGGCCAGGGCGCGGTCGCGCTGGCCGAGGCCGGCGGTGTCCACCAGCACCAGGCGGTAGTCCTGCAGGCGCTGCAGCAGCTGGATCAGGGCCGCGTCGCTGTCGGCCTCGTGCACCGCGATGCCCAGCTGGCGGCCGTAGCCGTACAGCTGCTCGCGACCGCCGATGCGGGAGGTGTCGGTGGTGACCAGGGCGATGTCGCGCGGGCCGTGCTCGGCCACGAAGCGGGCGGCCAGCTTGGCGATGGTGGTGGTCTTGCCGGCGCCGGTGGGGCCGACCAGGGCGATCACGCCGCCGGCCTCCAGCGGGTCCACCGGGCACACCGGCAGGCGCCGCGAGATCAGGCCCAGCATCAGGCCGCGGCCGCGGTGCATCGGGGTGTCGGCCGGCAGTTCCAGGACGATGTCGCGGGTGATCCCGGCGTCGAAGCCGTAGTCCTCCATCAGTTCCATCGCCGCCAGCCGCACCGGCGAGCCGCGCAGGCGCTCGTCGGTCAGGCGGTGCATCTCGCGCTCGATCATGGCGCGCATCTGCGCCAGTTCCTCGCGCATGGCGCGCAGCTGCTCGTCGTCGGCCGGCGCCACCGGGGCCGGCACCGCGGCCAGGGTCGGGGCCGGACTGGCGGCCGGGGGCGCCGGTTCCGGGGCGGGCGCAGACGCCGCGGGGGCGGGACCGGCCGGGGCGGCAGGATGCGCCATGACCACCTCCGGCGGCAGCACCGAGACCGCGCGCGCGGTCGGGGTGGCCAGGGCCGCGGCCATGGCGGCGGCGAAGTCGTGCGGGGCAGGGGCAGGGGCGGCGGCCGGCGTCGGGGCCGCGGGCGCGGGCGCCGGTTCACTGGCGCGCTGGGCCTCGATCAGGGCCCGCTGCACCGCGTCCTCGTCGTAGTTGCTGGCCGCGACGATCTCCACCCCTTCCTCGGTGCGGCGGTTGGAGAGGATCACGGCATCCGGTCCGTGCTCGGCGCGGACCATCCGCAGCGCGGTACGCATGTCGGCGGCAACGAAACGCTTGATTTTCATGGTTAGGGGCCGTGATCCGTGATCCGTGATTGGTGATTGGAAGAAGCAGATGCCGGGCCTCCGCGGCCTGTCCGTATCCGTGTTCTTGTTGCCTTGTTCATCCCACTTCCTTCCCAGTCCGCCGCGATCCGCTTTTTCGAATCACGAACCACGAATCCCCAATCACGGCTTTCAGTTGATTGTTCCGACCAGCTTCAGCCGCTTGTCCTCCGGTACCTCGGTGTAGGCCAGCACCGACAGCGACGGCACGCTGTGGCGTACCAGCCGCGCCAGCGAGGCGCGCACGGTGGCCGGTACCAGGACCACCGCCGGTTCGCCCTTCGCCTCCTGCCGCCCGGCGCACTCGGCCAGGCTTTGCTGCAGGCGTTCGGCCAACCCGGGCTCCAGCGCCGCGGCGCCGTTGCCCTGCGCGGACTCCTGCAAGACCCGTTCCAGAGGCGCGGCCAGGGTGAACACCGGCAGCTCCGGCGAGGCGCCGGCGATCTCCTGGACGATGAAGCGGCCCAGGCTGTTGCGGACCGCGGCGGTGAGCACGGCCGGGTCCTGGCTGTAGGCGCCGTGCTCGAGCAGGGCCTCGGCGATCTTGCGCAGCTGGCGCACCGGGATCCGCTCCACCAGCAGGTTCTGCAGCACCCGCGCCACCACCGACAGCGGCAGGGTCTTGGGCACCAGGTCCTCGGCCAGCTTCGGCGCGCTGCGGGCGAGGGTGGCCAGCAGCTGCTGCACCTCCTCGTGCCCCAGCAGCTCCGGGGCGTGCTCGCGCACCAGGTGGGACAGGTGGGTGGCGACCACGGTGGCCGGGTCGACCACGGTGTAGCCCAGGGCCTCGGCCTGGGCGCGCTGGTGCGGGTGGATCCACACCGCGTCCAGGCCGAACGCCGGGTCCTTGCCCTTGATGCCGTCGATCGGGCCAAGCGCGCCGCCCGGGTCCAGGGCCAGTTCGCGGTCCGGCTGGATCTCGGCGGTGGCTACCGGCACGCCGTGTACCAGCAGGCGGTACTGGTTGGCCTGCAGCTCCAGGTTGTCGCGGATGTGCACCGGCGGGATCAGGAAGCCGATCTCGTGGGTGAGCTTGCGGCGCACGCCCTTGATCCGCGCCATCAGCTCGCCGCCCTGGGTCTTGTCCACCAGCGGGATCAGGCGGTAGCCGACCTCCAGGCCGAGCGGATCGACCGGGCGCAGCTCGTCCCAGTCCAGCTCGCCGGCCGCCTGGCCCGGGGCGGCCGCCGGCCCGGCGGCCTCGGCCCGCGCCGCTGCGGATTCCTCCTGCTGCTTGCGCTGCCACAGCTTCCAGGCAGCAAAGCCGAGCAACGCGCCCAGCGTCAGAAAAGCGACGTTGGGCATGCCCGGCACCAGGCCCACCGTCACCAGGATGGCCGAGGCCACGCCCAGGGCGCGGTACTGGCCGAAGGCCTGGCCGACCACCGCCTGGCCCATGTCCTGGGCGCGCGAGGCGCGGGTCACCAGCATGGCCACGGCCGAGGACACCAGCAGCGCCGGCAGCTGCGCCACCAGGCCGTCGCCGATCGACAGCAGGGTGTAGGTCGAGGCGGCGTCGGCGGCGGCCATGCCGTGCTGGAACATGCCCACGGCGAAGCCGCCCAGCAGGTTGATGAACAGGATCAGGATGCCGGCGACGGCGTCGCCGCGGATGAACTTGCTGGCGCCGTCCATCGCGCCGTAGAAGTCGGCCTCCTCGCGGACCTCGTCGCGGCGGGCCTTGGCCTCCTCGCGGGTGATCAGGCCGGCATTGAGGTCGGCGTCGATCGCCATCTGCTTGCCGGGCATGGCGTCGAGGATGAAGCGCGCGGTCACCTCGGAGATGCGCCCGGAGCCCTTGGTGATGACCACGAAGTTGATGATGGTCAGGATCGCGAACACCACGATGCCGACCGCGTAGTTGCCGCCGACCACGAACTCGCCGAAGGCGGCGATCACCTTGCCGGCGGCGTCGCCGCCGGCCTGGCCGTGCAGCAGGATCGCGCGGGTGGACGCCACGTTCAGCGCCAGCCGCAGCATGGTGGTGGTCAGCAGGATGACCGGGAAGATGGTGAAGTCCAGCGGCCGCTGCACGTAGACCACGGCCAGCAGCACCACCAGCGAGATGGCGATGTTGAAGCTGAAGAGGGCATCCAGCAGCAGCGGCGGCAGCGGCACCACCACCATGGCGAGCAGGGCCAGCACCAACAGTGGCGCGCCGATGCCATTGCGGGCCATTTCCAGCAGGCGGCGGGACAGCGGCTGGGAAGCGGTCGCGCTCACTTGCCGTCATCCTCCGGGAATTCCCTGACCTCGACCGTGCCCAGCTGCGGCGCGCGCCCGGTACCGGGGCGCCAGGCGCGCAGCTGGTACACGTAGGACAGGACCTGGGCCACGGCGGCGTACAGTCTCACGGGGATCTCCTTGTCGAGCTCACCCTCGCGATACAAGGCGCGTGCCAGAGGCGGCGCGGACACGATCGCCACGCGGTGGGCGTCGGCCACCTCGCGGATCCGCATCGCCAGCTCGTCCACGCCCTTGGCCACCACCTTCGGCGCGCGCATGCTGCCGCCGTCGTACTTCAGGGCCACCGCGTAGTGGGTCGGGTTGACCACCACCACGTCGGCGGTCGGCACCGCCTCCATCATCCGGCGCTGCGACATCTGGAACTGCATCTGCCGGATCTTGCCCTTGACCTGCGGGTTGCCGTCGGCCTCCTTCATTTCTTCGCGCACTTCCTGGCGCGTCATCTTCAGCTTGCGGAGCCGGTTCCACTTCTGGTACGGCGCATCGGCCAGGGCCAGCAACAGCAGCGCCACCGCGGCGGCGCCCAGCAGGCGGCCGGCGAAGTACAGGCCGGTGCGCGCGGCGTCCTCCAGCGACTGCCCGGGCATGGCGCGCAGCACGTCGAAGCCGTGCACCAGCACCAGGCCGCAGGCGGTGCCCAGCAACGCCACGCGCAGCAGCGACTTGGCCAGTTCCACCAGGCCGTCGCTGCTGACCATGCGCTGCAGCCCGGCCAGGGGGTTGAGGCGCTCGGGCTTGGGCGCCAGTGCCTTGAGGTTGAACTGCAGGCTGCCCATCAGCACCGGCGCGACCAGGCAGGCCAGCAGCGCCACGCCCAGCAGCGGCAGCACCACCGCGAACAGCTTCAGCAGCAGCATGCCCATGTGCCCGAACAGCAGGGACGGGTCCTCCAGCATCCCCAGGTCGGGCGCCAGCGCGTTGCGCATCCAGCCGGCCGCGCCGCGCGCGAACATTGGACCGCCGGCGATCACCGCCACCACGCCGGCGCCGAACAGCGCCGCGTTGCCCAGTTCGCGCGAACGCGGGACGTTGCCTTCCTCGGCCGCCTTCTGCAGGCGTCTGCCGGTTGGCTGTTCGGTTTTTTCCTGGCCGTCCTCGTTCTCGGCCATGCCGGTCTCCGGCGCCGGAAGGGGGCCGGCGCGGGGCGGTCAGTGCAAGTTCCGTTCCAGGCGCCGGCTCAGGGCGCGGGGACGGCCATGCCGGCGTCGAATGCGGTGTCGAACAGCGCCTGCACCGGGCGCGCGATCTCGCCGGCCAGCAGCGACAGCAACAGCATGCCGGTCAGCACCGCCACCGGCAGGCCCAGCTGCACCGGATGCAGCGAGGGCGCGGCCTTGGCCAGCACGCCGAAGGTGAGGTTGGTGGCCAGCATCGCCATCATCAGCGGCAGGGCCAGGCCCAGGCCGCCGCGCAGCACCGCCGGGAACAGCTGCACCGGCACCGACAGCCCGGCCGCGGCATCGGTCCAGCCGGCGCCGATCGGCAGGGCCTGGTAGCTGCGCACCAGCATCGCGACCATGGCCAGGTGTCCGTCGCTGGCGAAGAACAGCAGGCCGAAGGCGAGGTAGAACCACTGCGCGACCACGCCGGAACTGGTGCCGCGCAGCGGGTCGTTCATCTGCGCGAACGCCAGGCCCATGCCCTGGGACACGATCTCGCCGGCGAACGCCCCGGCCTCGAACATCAGGCGCAGGCAGAAGCCCATGGCCACGCCCACCGCCAGTTCCCGGGCCACGCCCAGCACGCTGGCCGCGTCCAGGCCGGCGAACTCCGGCACCGGCGGCAGCATCGGCGCCAGCGCCATGGCCAGGGCGCCGGCCACCAGCACCCGCACCCGCACCGGTACCGCGCGGGTGCCGATCAGCGGCATCGCCATCAGCATCGCCCCGGTGCGCAGCATGGTCCACATGACCGTGCCGATCATGCCGAAGGCCTGCTGGCCGTCGACCACCATCTGGGTTGCCGGATCCACCGCGCGCTCCCGTCCTCAGCCGATCAGGTGGGGGATGCGCTGGAACAGCGTGGTGGTGTAGTCGACCAGGTAGGCCAGCAGGAAGCTGCCCAGCGCGAACAGCGCCGCGGTCATGGCCACGGCCTTGGAGATGAAGGCGATGGTCGGCTCGTTGATCTGTGTGGCGGCCTGGACGATGCCGACCACCACGCCCACCACCAGCATGGTGACCAGCAGCGGGCCGCCCACCCACAGGGCCACCTCGAGGGCGCGGCGCAGTTCGGTCAGGGCCAGTTCCGGGCTCATCTCAGACCCCGTTGAAGCTGGCCGCCAGGGTGCCGACGGTCAGCACCCAGCCGTCCACCAGCACGAACAGCAGGATCTTGAACGGCGCGGAGATCAGCATCGGCGAGAGCATCATCATGCCCATCGACATCAGCACGCTGGCCACCACCAGGTCGATCACCACGAACGGGATGAAGATCAGGAAGCCGATCTCGAACGCGGTCTTCAGCTCGGAGGTGACGAACGAGGCCGCCAGCACCGGGAACGGCACCGCGTCCGGGCCGCTGTAGGTGTCATGCCCGGCCAGGCCGGCGAAGGTCATCAGGTCGGTCTCGCGCACCTGGGCCAGCATGAACGCGCGCAGCGGCGCGGTGCCCAGGTCCCAGGCGCTGCGGAAGTCGATGTCGCCGTTGAGGTAGGGGCCGAAGCCGGCGTCCCAGGCCTTCTGCCACACCGGCATCATGACCATCGCGGTCAGGAACAGCGACAGCCCCACCAGGATCTGGTTGGAAGGGGTCTGGCCGGTGCCCAGGGCCTGCCGCAGCAGCGCCAGCACGATGATGATCCGGGTGAAGCAGGTCATCACCAGCAGCAGCGACGGCAGCAGGGTGATGCCGGTCATCAGCAGCAGGGTCTGCAGCGGCACGCTCACCGGGGCGTCGCCGATGCGGCCCACGGTCACGTTCGGCAGGGATGGCACCTGCGGCGCCGCCGGCGCGGCGGCGGCCAGCAGCGGCAGGCAGGCCAGCACCAGCACCACGACGGTCAGGAGCAGGCGGCGGGAGTTCATGTCAGCGGGTCCGGCGCAGCCGCTGCGACAGCAGCTGGGCGAAGTTGGGGAGTTCCTTGAGGTTGGGCAGGCGCGGCGCCTCGGGCGCGGGCAGCGGCTCGGGCAGCTCGTGCAGCAGGGTCACGCCGCCCGGGGAGACGCCCAGCAGCAGCTGGCGGCCGCCGACCTCCACCACCACCGCGCGCTCCTTGGTGCCCAGGTGCAGCGAGGCGACCACGCGCAGGCCGTCGGCGGGACGGAAGCCGGAGCCGGGCATGCGCTTGAGCAGCCAGGCCAGGCCGACGATCAGGCCCAGCACCAGCAGCAGGGCGAAGAACGCGCCGAACAGGCCCGGGCCCTGGGCCTGCGCCGCCGGCCGCGCGGCCTGCGCGGCGGGGGCGGCGGCCAGCAGCAGCGGCAGGATGCTCAACGCAGCCTCCGGATCCGCTCGCTGGGGCTGACCACGTCGGTCAGGCGCACGCCGAAGCGGTCGTTGATCACCACCACCTCGCCGTGGGCGATCAGGGTGCCGTTGACGTACACGTCCAGCGGTTCGCCGGCGCCGCGTTCCAGCTCGATCACCGAGCCCTGGTTGAGCTGCAGCAGGTTGCGGATCGGCATGCGGGTGCGGCCGACCTCCAGCGACAGGGTCACCGGCACGTCGAGGATGACGTCCAGGTTCAGGTCGCTGGCGCCCTGGACGGGCTCGGACTGCAGCGCGTCGAATTGCGCGGTCGCGGCAGGGGCTTCGGTGCTCATGCGGGCATTTCCTCGGGGGCGGCCTGGCGCGGCTTTTCGGCGCCGGGCGGGTGGGTCTGGACGATCTTCACCGCGTTCCTGCCGTTGGACAGGCCGAACTGGCCGGTGAACACCGGGATGTTCTCCACGCACACCGGGACGGTGGTGGACAGCTCGATCGGCAGCACGTCGCCGACCTTCAGCTGGGTGAGCTGGCGCAGGTCGATGCGCTTCTCCGCCAGCACGCTGGAGATGGTCACCTCGGCCAGCTGCAGCTGCTCGCGCAGGGTGGCGTTCCAGCTCTCGTCGCGGTCGATGCGGTCGCTCTGGATGCCGGCGTCGAGCAGCTCGCGGATCGGCTCGAGCATGGAATAGGGCAGGGTGACGTGGATCTCGCCGCCGCCGCCGTCCAGCTCGACGTGGAAGCGGCTGACCACCACGTACTCGCGCGGGGTGACGATGTTGGCGAAGTGCGGGTTGATCTCGGAGTTGATGTACTCGAACTCCACGTCCATCACCGGTGCCCAGGCCTCGACCAGGTCGGTGAAGGTCTGGCGCAGCATCAGCTGGATCACCCGCATCTCGGTGACGGTGAACTCGCGGCCCTCGATCCGGGTCGGGTAGCGCCCGTCGCCGCCGAAGAAATTGTCCACCACGGTGAACACCAGCTTGGGCTCGAACACGATCAGGCCCATGCCGCGCAGCGGCTTGAAGCGCACCAGGTTGAGGTTGGTCGGCACGTACAGCGAGTGCATGTACTCGCCGAACTTGATCAGGTCGATGCCGCGCACGGAGATGTCGGCCGAGCGCCGGATCAGGTTGAACAGGCCGATGCGCCACAGGCGCACGAAGCGCTCGTTGACCATCTCCAGGGTGGGCATGCGCCCGCGGATGATGCGGTCCTGGCTGGCGAAGTCGTACGGCCGCGCGGTGCCCGGGTCCGGCTCCGGCTCGGTGTTGACCGCGCCGGAATCCACGCCGTGCAGCAGGGCGTCGATCTCGTCCTGTGAGAGCAGGTCGTTGATGGTCATGGGCGCGCGCGGCTCACTGGGTCACGAAGCTGGTGAACAGCAGGGCTTCGGCGCAGGGCTTGCCGGTCTCGGCGCGCATCAGCTTGCGCACCTCGGCCAGGGCCTCGGCCTGCAGCGCTTCCTTGCCGGCGCGGTCGGCGATGCCCTCGGCGGTCTGCTGCGCCAGCAGCATCAGCAGGCGGGCGCGGATCGCCGGGGCGTGGCGCTCCAGCTCCGCCAGCTCGTTGTTGTCGCGGGTCATCAGCTGGATCTCCACCTGCAGGTACTTCGGGCCCTCGATGCCGCCGTTGAGGTTGACCACGAACGGCGGCTCCAGCGCCAGGTACTGGGCCGGGGCCGGCAGGCGCGGCTTGGCCGCCTCGGCGGCGGCCTGCTCGGCGGCCTTGGCGCGCTGGGAGCTCCAGTACCAACCGCCGCCGGCGCCGCAGGCCACCAGCACCGCGACCAGGGTGATGACCAGGGGCAGCTTGCCGCCGTCGCGGGGAGTACTGTTCGGCGAGTTGCGGGGGGTCCTGTCGGCTGCGGTGGCCACGCGTCGATCTCCTGTGGTTTGCGGCAAGGCCTATGCAAGCGGCGTGCCGCAAGCGCGGCGACGGTTTGACGACGAGCGGCGGCGGAGCCGGCGAAGGTCCGGCGCGTGGCCGCACGGCCGGCATGGCCGGGGCCTGGCGATCGGGATTGCGACAGGCACCTGCGCCCCGGCCGCGGACGCGGCCAGGGCGGGGCAGCAAACACGCACCATCGAAGCAGCGCGGCGGACCAGGTCCGGGGACAGCGGTGCCGCGCGACCGGCACCGCGACGGTCAGGCGTAGGCGTCGAGCAGGCCGCGTCGGGCCATCCGTACCGGCTGGGCCGTGGCCGCCGGTTCGTCGCCGTTTGCTTCGCCGCCACTCCCCTGGCGGCCTTGCGACGCCGCTTCGCGGTCGCCAGCCTGGCCGTGGCCAACCCCGGCATGGGCCAGCTCGAAGCCATGCTGGCCCAGCATCTCGCGCAGGCGCGGCAGGCTCTGCTCCAGCGCCTGGCGGACCTCGGCCTGGGCGCTGCTGAAGTCGGCGCTCAGGCGGTCGCCATCCAGCTGCAGGCGCACCTCGACCGGGCCCAGGTCCTGCGGCGAGACCCGGATGACGGCATGGCTGATCTTCTGCCCGGCCAGCCACTCCACGTGGCTGCCGACATCCTCGGCGAAGCCGGCGTCGCCCAGCTGCGGGGTAGGCAGGTGCGCCGGGGTGGCCGGTAGCGCGGCGGCGGGTGTGGCCACTGGCGCCGGGTTGGCCAGCGGCAGCACGAAGGCCGGTGCCTGCGATTCCGGGCCGGTCTCCGGGACCAGCGCCTGCAGGTGGCGCGCGGCGCCGGCCAGGGTGTCCAGGGCCTCGCCGGCGGCATCCTCCTGCGGCAGGGGTTCGGCAGCGGGGGACGGGGCGGCGGCCAGCGGGCGCGAGGCGGGGGCGGCCAGGTCCGGCAGCAGCGGGGCCGTGGCCTTGCCGGCCGCGGCGGGCTCGCCTTCGCCGGCATTGCCCGCAACAGGAGCGGGAACGGCGGCGCCGGCGGCCGGGGCCGGCGGCGCCGGTTCCGGCGGTTGCAGCAGCCAGGCCAGGCCCGGCGGGGGCCAGTCGCTGGCTGCGGCTTCGCCATCGCTGTCCGTGCCCGGGGTCTCGTCCGTGGCCGCCGGCGCGGCGGTGGCCGCTTCCGCGGATTCCTCCGTAGCCGGGCGGGCCTCGCCGGGGGCGCCCGGCAGCTCGTCCCGGGCCGGGGCCTCGTCCTTGCCCGGCTGGCGCGCCGGGGCGTCGGCGCGGGCAGGGCCCTTGCGCGCGGCGCCGGCGTCCTGCGGGCCTTCCAGCAGGCGCGCGAAATCCTGGCCCTCGCCGCCGGCGGAGGCGCCGCGCGGGGAGGGCGGGGCGCCTGCCGGGGCGGTCTTCGGCGCCGGGGCGACGGCGGCAAACAGGCTCGGGGTCACTGCGACTCTCCTTCCTGCCGGGCCTGCTGCGCGGCGCGCACGCGGCGCGCGCCCAGGTCGTCCATCTCGCGCTGGCTGCGGCGCTCGTCGGCCTTGCGTTCCTGGGCGCGGTAGCTCGCCGCCAGCTGCTCCAGCACCGCCTTGTCGCGGCTGGCCAGCAGCAGGCGGGCACGTTCGGCCTCCAGCCGCTCGCGGCTGCGGTCCACGTTCCGGCTCTGCTGTTCGACCGCGCTCTCCAGGCGGTCGAGGAAGGCGCGCCGGTTGGCTAGCTGCGCCGGGCTGATCGCGGACATCTGGCTGGCGGCGTACTCGGCGGCGTAGCGCCGCAGCTCCTCCAGCCGCGATTCCTGCAGTTCGTGCGCACGCTGGCGCTCGGCCAGCTCGCGCGCCACGGCATCCTCGTGCTCCTGCGCGCGGCGCAGCAGCGGATCGATGCGGCGGGACTGCATCATGCGGCGTTCTCCTTGTGCAGCAGGTCGGCCAGGGCCTGGCGGCTATGTTCCAGGTCGGCCGAGCGGGCCACGTCCTGGCCGAGGAATTCGACGATCTGCGGCCAGCGCGCCAGGGCCTCGTCCACCAGCGGGTCGTTGCCGCGCTGGTAGGCGCCGATGGCGATCAGGTCGCGGTTGGCGTTGTAGGCGGCGACCAGGCGCTTGAGCGCGCGGATGCGCTCGCGCCAGGTCTCGTCGGCGATGTCCTGGACCACGCGGCTGACCGAGGACTCGACGTCGATGGCCGGGTACAGGCCGGCGTCGGCGATCCGTCGCGACAGCAGGATGTGGCCGTCGAGGATGGCGCGCGCGGCGTCGGCGATCGGGTCCTGCGGGTCGTCGCCTTCGGTCAGCACGGTGTAGAAGGCGGTGATCGAGCCACGGCCCTTGGCGCCGTTGCCGGCGCGCTCGACCAGCGCCGGCAGCTTGGCGAACACGCTCGGCGGGTAACCGCGGGTGGTCGGCGGCTCGCCCACCGACAGGCCGATCTCGCGCTGGGCCTGGGCGAAGCGGGTCAGCGAGTCCATCAGCAGCAGGACGTTCAGGCCCTGGTCGCGGAACCACTCGGCGATGGCGGTGGCGCGGTAGGCGCCATGCAGGCGCGCCAGCGGCGGGCGGTCGGCCGGGGCGGCCACGACCACGGCGCGGCGCAGGCCTTCCTCGCCCAGCGTGCTCTCGACGAAGTCGCGCACTTCGCGGCCGCGTTCGCCGATCAGGCCGACCACGATCACGTCGGCCGCGGTGAAGCGGGTCATCATGCCCAGCAGCGTCGACTTGCCGACGCCGGAACCGGCGAACAGGCCCACGCGCTGGCCGCGGCCGATCGGCAGCAGGGCGTTGATCGCGCGCACGCCCACGTCCAGCGGCTGGGTGATGGGCTCGCGCGCCAGCGGGTTGATCGCGGCGCCGGCCATGCTCACGCTGCCCTCGGCGCGGACCGGGCCCTTGCCGTCCAGCGGCACGCCGTCGGAGTCGATCACCCGGCCAAGCAGGCCTTCGCCCACTTCCACGCCGCCGCGCCGGCGCACCGGCACCACGCGGGCGTTGGGCAGCAGGCCGTGCAGTTCGGCGCTGGGCATCAGCGAGGTGCGGTCGCCGGCAAAGCCGACGACCTCGGCCTCGACCCAGCCGCCGTCGGCCACTTCCACCCGGCAGGTGGCGCCCATCGGCGCCGCGCAGCCGGTGGCTTCCAGGGTCAGGCCCACGGCGCGGCGCAGGATGCCCTCGCGGATCAGGCCGCGGCCGGCGGCCGGGTCCGGGGACAGGGCGCCCAGGCGCATGGCCAGGCGCAGGTTGCGCGCGGACAGCCAGTCGGCCGGCACGGCGCCGCCGAGGGCGGGATTGCGGTCGGGGGCGGGGTTCATGCGCTGGCTCCGGCCTTGTGGATCACGCTTTCCAGCGCGCCGCGCAGGCGCGCCTCCAGGGTGCCGTCGATGCGCACCGCCTCGGCGTGCACGCGCAGGTCGCCGCGGCCCAGGGTCGGGTCGGGCACCAGGCGCGCCTCGGACACCAGCGCCAGCATCGGGGCCAGGGTCTCGATGTCGTCCGGGTGCAGGCGCACCTCGACCTCGCGGCTGGCGCCGCCGACCGCGTCCAGCGCCTCGGACACCAGTTCCGACAGCAGTGCCGGGTCGGCCTCGTAGGCGCGGCCCACCAGGCTGCCGGCGATGCGCACGGCCAGCTCGCCCAGCGCGGCGGTGACTTCGTCCTCGAGGCGGGCGAGGGGGCGGGTGAAGTTGTCGAGGATGCCCTCGATCTGCGCGGTCAGCCGGCGCACCTCGGCCTGGCCCTGGGCGAAGCCGTCCTGGTGCCCCTGGGCGAAGCCGGCCTGGTAGCCCTCTTCGCGCGCTGCGTCCTGGATGGCCTGGATCTCCTCCAGGGTCGGCGGAACCGGCAGCGGCACTTCCTCCACGACCTCCGGCTCCGGTGCCGGGGGCGGTGCGACCTCCAGCTCCGGCGCCATCCAGCGCACGACGGTGCTCATACCAGCTCCTCGCCGCCGCCGCCGCTGAGGTTGATCACGCCCTCATCGGCCAGGCGGCGGACGATGGTCATGATCTCCTTCTGCGCCGCCTCCACGTCGGACAGGCGCACTGGTCCACGCGCCTCCATGTCCTCCAGCAGGATCTCGGCGGCGCGCTGGGACATGTTGCGGGTGATCTTCTCGCGCACCTTGATGTCGGCGCCGCGCAGGGCGATGCCCAGGCGCTCGCCGGAGACCTCGCGCAGCAGGGTCTGCAGCTCGCGGTCGTCCAGCTCGACCAGGTCGTCGAACACGAACATCAGGTCCTGGATGCGCTGGCACAGCTCGTTGTCGACCTTGCCGATCTCGCCGAGGATCGACTGGTCCTGGCCGCCGTCGAGGAAGTTGAGGATGTTGGCCGCGACCTTGACGCCGCCGATGTTGGACGACTTCAGGTTCTGGTTGCCGGCGAACTGTCGCTCCATGATCTCGTTGAGCTCGTTGAGCGCGTTCGGCGGGATGCCGTCGAGGGTGGCGATGCGCAGCAGCACGTCGGCGCGCACGCGCTCGGGCAGGAACTTCAGCGCCTCGGCGGCCTGGTCCGGGTCCAGGTGGGAAAGCACGATGGCGCAGATCTGCGGGTGCTCGTTGCGCACCAGGTCGGCCACCGCGCGCGGGTCCATCCACTTGAGCGTGTCCAGGCCGGTGGTGTTGCGGCCCAGCAGGATGCGGTCTATCAGGCTGCCGGCCTTGTCCGCGCCCAGCGCCTGGATCAGCACGTTGCGGATGTAGTCGTCCGCGCCCACGCCGAGCGAGGTCTGCCGCTCCAGCGCCTGCTCGAACTGCTCCATCACGTCCATGACCTGCTCGCGGCTGATGCCGCTCATGGTCGCCATCGCCAGGCCGAGCTTCTGCACTTCCTTGGCGCTCATGTGCTTGAGCACCTCGGCCGCGTCGCTCTCGCCCAGCGACAGCAGCAGCACGGCGGCGCGCTGCACGCCGGTCAGTTCGGACTGGAGACTAGGCTGCTTCATTTCCCAACCACTCCTTCACCACCTGGGCGACCCGCTTGGAGTCGGCGCGCACGGCCTCGCGGGCGTTGCGCAGGCGGTCCTCGTAGGCATCGGAGGGCAGCGCCGCCGGCGGCTGCGGGGCCTGCAGGCCGAGCTGGGCCGTGTCCTCGGCCAGCGCGGGCAGGTCCTCGCCGTCCTCGACCAGGGAGACCTCGGCGGTGGCCGGCTCGGCTTTCTCCTCCTTCTTTGGCGCGGGCGGGGCGACGATCTGGCGGATGCTCGGGCGCAGCACGCCGAACAGCAGGGCCAGCACCACCACCGCTCCCACCAGCAGGCGCAGGGCGTCGCGCACGCGCGGGTCCTCCCACCACTTCGGCCCCTCGACCGCCGGCGCGTCGTCGCGCACGAACGGGGCGTTGACCACCGAGACCTGGTCGCCGCGGGCGGCGTCGAAGCCCACCGCCTGGCGCACCAGCTCCTGCAGGCGCGCCAGCTCCTGCTCCGACAGCGGCTGCAGGGCGACCTTGCCGTCCGGGCCGGGGCGCGGCACGTGGTCGACCACCACCGCGGCGGTCACCCGGCGGATGCGGCCGGCCGGCTGGCGGGTGTGCTGCAGGGTGCGGTCCAGCTCGAAGTTGCGGGTGGCGCTGCGCGAGCTGGTGCCGGCGGGCGCGGCCGCGGTGGTGCCGGGCAGCGGGGTGCCGTCGGCCTGCTGCTGGGCGACCGCGCCCGGCGGGGTGTTGCTGGTGGCGCCGGGGATGCCCTGCGGGCCCTCGCCGGCGGTGGTGTTCTCGCTGACCTGCTCGCTGCGCAGCTTCTGCGGCTCGGCGTTGAACAGCTCGCGGGCCTCCTCGGTGACCGAGAAGTCCATGTCCACCGTGACCTCGGCGTTGACCCGGCCGGTGCCGGTCAGCGGCTCCAGCAGCTCGCGGATGCGCTGGTTGAACGAGGTCTCCTGGCGCCGCACCTGCTCGAACTGGGCGGCGCTGAGGGCCGAGGCGCTGTCCTGGCCGTTGCTGCTGAGCAGGCGGCCGTTCTGGTCGACCACGGTCACCCGCTCCGGGGCCAGGTCCGGGATCGAGGAGGCGACCAGGTGGACGATGGCGTCCACCTGGTTGCGCTCGAGCAGGGCGCCGGAGCGCAGTTCCAGCACGACCGAGGCGCTGGCCACCTCGCGCTGGCGGGTGAAGGCCGAGGGCTTGGGGATGGCCAGGTGCACGCGCGCGTCGCGCACCGGGCGCAGGGTGGCGATGGTGCGCACCAGCTCGGTTTCCAGCGCGTGCTGGTAGCGCGCGTTCTCCACGAACTGGCTGACGCCGAAGCCCGGGTCGCGCTCCATCAGTTCGAAGCCCAGGCGGCCGCTCTCGGTCAGGCCGGAGCCGGCCAGCTTCAGGCGCGCGTCGTGCAGGTTGGCCTCCGGCACGGAGATGGCGCCGGTGGCCTGGTCGAGCTTGAACGGGATCTGCGCGGCGCGCAGCAGGTCGGCGGCCTCGGCCGTGGCCTTGGCGTCCAGCCCGGTGTACAGCGGGGTGTACTGCGGCTTCTGCGACCAGAAGAAGACGTACAGGCCGGCCGCCACCGCCAGCGAGATCGCCAGCAGGGTGCCGAGCTTCCGGCCCAGCTGCATCTCCTGCAGCTTGACCACCGCCTGGGCCGCCTTCTCGGTGGCCTGCTCGCGGTTGAAGCTGTCCTTGGAAAGAGTGATCGCCATCGTGTGTCAGTCCCTGGTCACAGCGGCATGTTCATGACGTCCTGGTAGGCCTGCACCAGCCGGTTGCGGACCTCCACCGTGGCGCGGAACGCCACCTGCGACTGCTGCGAGGCCACCATCACCCGGGCCAGGTCGGCGCCCGGCTCGCCGCGCTCGAACGCGGCCTGCAGTTCGCCGGCGCGGGCCTGGGCGGCATTGACCCCCTGCATGGCATTGGCCAGGGTCTGGGTGAAGCTGGGCACGCCGGAAACGCCGGCGGTCCCCGGCGCCTGCATCCCGGCCAGCCCCTGGATCGCGTCGCCGCGGGCCACGTCGCCGGTGCGCGCGGCGGCCTGGCCGAGCTGGCCCTGGTAGGCGCGGATCTGCGACAGGATGGAACTGATCGAGTCGGTCATGGACTTCCCTTCGGCATGGGCCGTGTCGCCGCAGGCAATGCAAGCGGTGTGCCACGAGCGGAACGACGGGAAGCCGGCGGCAGGCGGAATGGGGGGAGGGAGGTTGCACCGCGGCCGGGCGGGTTCCGTGCGGCGGGCGGCAGGCGCCGGGCGCGCGTGCCGTCATTGGCATGGCGGCCCCCCGCGCTCCCGCCCCGGGGGCGGCGGTTACACCCCGGCCAGCTGGCGCACGCGGGCGATGACGCGGCCGGTGTTGCCGGCGTCGAGGTGGCGGAAGAACAGGCGCTGGACCTGGCGGTAGTGCGCGTCCGGCGCGAACGCCGGCAGCGACAGCAGCCGGTCCAGCTCGCGCAGCATGCCGTCGAAGTCGCGCGCCACCGGGCCGGGGAAGGCCAGCTCCATGTCGTAGAGCAGGCCGTTCTGGTGGTCGCGGTAGTGGTCCAGGTCGTAGGCGAAGGACAGGACCGGCAGGTCCAGGTAGAGCGCGTCGATGTAGACCGAGGAATAGTCGGTCACCACCAGCGAGCTGTGGCGCAACAGCGGGGCGATCTCGTGGAACCGGGCGTGGCCCAGGTCCAGCACCGGGGCCGCCGCCTGCGCCCCCGCCTCCGGCAACAGGCCACCGGCGTTGGCCAGGTAGTGCCCACGCACTCCCAGCACCGCACCATGGCGTTCCAGCACCCGGCCCAGGGCCGCGATCTCCGCCGCGGAGAAGTGGTAGCCCAGCTCGCGGGCGACGCTGGCGTCGCGGTAGGTGGGGGCGTAAAGCACCAGGCGGCGGCCGGCGCAAAGGGCCCGCACCCGCTCCAGTTCCGCGCGCAGGGGGGCCGGCAGGTCGGCCTCGGGCTGGACCAGGAAATCGTTGCGCGGCAGGCCCGTGGCCCAGACCCGCTCCGGTGGCAGCGGATGGAAGATCGCTGCCATGGCATGGGCGTCCACGTCGGAGGAGGCGACCAGGCCGTCGTAGTGGCGGCGCTCCAGGCGGCGGAAGCGGTTGCGGTCGCCGTGCCGGCGCTGCTCCGGATTGGCCAGGGCGAACAGGCGCTTCAGCGGGATGCCATGCCACAGGTTGACCACGACCCGTCGCCGCAGCCAGGGCCTGGGTGCCGAGAAACCGCCATTGCTCCAGGCCAGGGACATGTCCATGGACGTGGAATTGGTCAGCAGCAACACGCCGCAGCGGGCCAGGCGCCACAGGCCGGCCAGGGTGCCGAGCTCGACCACGGTGTCCGGATCCACGCCCGGAGGCGGCGTCGAAGTGCCGCGCACGAACACCCAGGTCCTTACCCCAGGCTCGCCGCGCAGGGCTTCGTGCACGGCGCGGGCGTTCTCCACCAGCTGGCCCGGCTTGAGCGGATGGGCGAACAGCGCCCAGTGGTCGCGGCGCTTGGGCACCAGCAGGTCGAGCAGCCGCCACAGCGCCAGCAGCGGGATCCCGGTCCAGGCGTGCGCGATCCGCCGCCGCCAGGCGGCGCGCAGGATCCCGCCAGCTCTCACGCGGCCTTCTCCCGGGTGAGCGACCTGACCAGGTCGCAGATGCCGGCCACGTCGTCCCCGGAGAGGTCCGGGTGGATCGGCAGGCACAGCACGCGGCGGGCGGCCGCGTGCGCGTTCGGCAGGTTGCCCGGGGCCGCGGAAGGCAGCCCGCGGTACATGGGGAACTCGCTGATCAGCGGGTAGAAATAGCGCCGCACCAGGATGTCGTGCTCGCGCATGACCTGGTAGAGCTCGTCGCGCGACAGCGGGAAGGCCTCGTTGACCATCACCGGGAAGTAGGCGTAGTTGCCCTCCACCCCCGCCACCGGCTGCAGGCAATCCAGCCCGGGCACGCCTGCCAGGTGCTCGCGGTACAGGCCGTCGAGCCGGGCACGGTGGGCCAGGGCACGGTCGATGTGCTTGAGCTGGAGCAGGCCGAACGCGGCGCAGACCTCGTTCATCTTGCCGTTGATGCCCGGCGCCACGACCGTGGTTTCGTTGACGAAGCCGAAGTTCTTCAGGTGGTCGATGCGCTGCTTGGTGCGCGCGTCCGGGCAGATGATGGCGCCGCCCTCGAAGGTGTTGAACACCTTGGTGGCGTGGAAGCTGAGCACCGACAGGTCGCCGTGGCGCAGCACGCTGCCACCTGCATCGCGCACGCCGAAGGCGTGGGCGGCGTCGTAGATGACCTTGAGGTTGTAGATGTCGGCGATGCGCTCGATGGCCTCCACGTCGCACGGCCTGCCGTAGCAGTGCACCGGCATGATCGCGGTGGTCTGCGGGGTGATGGCCGCCTCGATCCGCGCCGGATCCAGGTTGCAGGTGACCGGGTCCACGTCCACGAACACCGGCTTGATCCCGTTCCACAGCAGGGAGTGGGCCGTGGCCACGAACGAGTAGGGCGTGGTGATCACCTCGCCGGTGACGCGCAGCGCCTGCAGCGCGGTGACCAGGGCCAGGGTGCCGTTGGCGAACAGGGCGATGTGCTCCACCCCCAGGTAGGCGCACAGGGCCTTCTCCAGGGCCTGGTGCATGCTGCCGCCGTTGGTCAGGATGCGGCTGTCCCAGATCCGCTGCAGGTAGGGGATGAACTCCTCCAGCGGCGGCAGCAGCGGGCTGGTGACCGGGATCGGGCGGGACGGTTTCATGGCGTGTGTCCTGGAGGGCCGGCGGCGTCCGGCGCGGGCATCGATGCAAGTCCCGTACCGGTGCCGCCGGCGGCGGTCATTTGACGAGCAGGGCCAGGCCCCCGGCTTCGGACGACAGCTCCAGCCGGCCGCCGCGGCCCTGCATCGGCAGGCAGGCCCGCCATTCCGGCATCAGCACGTGCCAGCCCACCCGGTACCGGCCGCAGGTCCCGTCGGGCGCGCGGTAGTGCATGACCAGCCCGTACAGCCCTGGCGCGGCCGGCAGCCGGTCCGGCGGCAGCGAGTAGCGCCAGCGGTGCGCGCCCGCCCGCCCCTCCGCCACCAGCTCGTGGACGCCCTCGCCATAGAGCGACTGCAGTTCGAAGGCGATCCCGCAGCGGGCCATGATCCCCTCGTGCAGGTGCAGGTCCAGCCCCAGGCCGTTGTCGTCCAGCGCCAGTTCCCCGACATGGAAGAAGCCGATGACCGGGAAGTCCACGCGCATGACCTCGCGCGGGACCGGAACCTCCGGGTTGTCCAGGAAGGGCTGCTGCCAGTAGCACGCCCCCTCGATCTCCACGATCCAGCTCCGCTCCTGGGTGACGCCGAGCAGGAAGCACAGCGCCTCCACCTCGTTGCGTCGGATCAGCTCCAGGTACAGGCACCGGCGCACGCCGAGCGAGCTCCAGTCCAGGTCGCCGTAAAGGGCCAGCAGTTCGTGCATGCCCTGCATGAAGGCGCGGCGGAAGGAGGGCGAGGAGACGATCCCGGGCGCCGCGTACAGGGCGCGGTGCAGGTTGGCCACCGCGATCTTGCGGCGGTAGGCCGCGGCCGCGGAAATGCCGGCGAAATCGTGCCATTCGATGACCATCGAACGGATCCGGTCGGCGAAGTTCCCGGCCTTCTGCGCGCTCTGGGAGATCGAGGCGGCCGCGCCCTCGGGGCGGGTGCGCCACAGGTACACCAGGTCCGGGATGATCGCCGTGCGCCGGCTATGCCAGTAGGCGCGGTGGACGAAGGGCCGGTCGGCGTAGAGCAGCCCCGGGTCCATGCCCAGGCCGTGCGCGCGCAGGAACCCGGTGCGGAAGACCTTGTTCCAGTAGAAGCAGTCGTGGATGACGTCGTCGAACTGCTCCACCGAGTCGAAGGTCCTGCGCTGCGACCACACGTAGGGTTCGTACAGGAACCCGGCCGCGGAACGCGCGCCGTTCACCAGCCGCGCGGCGCGCCCGATGGTGATGTCCGCGCCGGTGCGCAGCGCCTCCTCCATCAGCAGCCGGTAGCCGTCGGGGGTGACCACGTCGTCCGAGTCCACCAGCGCCACGTACTCGCCGCGGGCCAGCGAGATGCCGAGGTTGCCGGCGATCGCGCCGCCCTCGTTGGGCTTGCTGATGCAGCTGAAGTTCGGGTGCGCGGCCTCGTACTCGCGGCAGATCGCCAGGCTGTCGTCGGTGCTGGCATCGTCGATCGCGATGATCTCGATGTTGCGGTAGGCCTGGTGCAGGAGCGAATCGAAGCATTCGCGCAGGTAGGCGGAGGTGTTGTAGACCAGCACCACGATCGACAGCAGCGGCGCGGGCGTGGCGGGAGGGCTGGCGGGGTTCATGCGCGCAGGTCCAGGAGTTGCTCGGCGGCGTCGAGGTCGAACACGGGGATGCCGCAGTTGCGGTGGACATCCAGGCGCTCGGCGAAGGAATCGTCGATGAAGATGGCCTCGCTGTCGTCGCCGATCGCCGCGCTCTTCGGCGTGCGGTCGCGGAGATGCTCGATGCGCTCGAACAGTTCCGGGCAGATGCGGTGGCGGCGCAGGCATTCCAGCGGATCGCCGGCATGGCGGGTCAGCAGCACCACGGGCGTGCCGCGGGCCTGCCACTGGTAGAGCAGGGCCACCAGCAGCGGGTTGGCCGCCCCGCGCAGCACCAGGGTGTCGTCTAGGTCGAGGTACACGCGCGAATAGCGCAGGCCGGTGCGGTAGCGGTTGGCCAGGGCCCGGTCCAGGACCACCTCGTGCTCCTGCGGCAGCACCGTGAACGGACGGCCGAGGTGGGCGTAGACATGCAGCAGCGGATAGTTGATGCCGCGCATGCGCGAGAGCGCCATGGATCCGGCTATGCGCGGCGCCACCTCCAGCAGCTTCGGCACGCCTTCGCGGTCCTCGCGCACCTGGAAGAACCAGGCGCCGCGCAGGCGCAGTTCGGCGGCGATCGTGCCGGCCATCGCGACCATGGCGCCGGCATCGGACGCCGGAGCCGAACGCACGCTGATGCCGGACTTCACCCGTGCGCGGCTGCGGGGCGCGGCATGCAGCAGCCGGCCCTCGGCATCGGAGATGCAGTCCACCGTGTATTCGGCCCCCGGCAGGTACTCGCTGAACACGTAGGCGATGCCGGAATCCAGCAGCTGGCGGTGGCGTTCCGGCCCGTCCACGCGTTCGGCGCCCTGGCTGCCCTGGCCAATGGCCGGCTTGGCGAAGATCGGGTATTCCCGGGCCAGCCCCTCCACGTCGGCCGGGACGATGCCCAGGTGGCGCAGGCGGTCGTAGGTCAGGCGCTTGTCCCGGCAGACCGCGGCGGTGCCCGCATCGGGAACCGCCGCCGGCGCGCGCAGCGCGGTTGCCTCGGCCAGCAGAGGGATCACGCTGTCGTGCGCCGGCAGCACAAGGTCGATGCCCCATTCGTCGACCAGCGCGTTCAGCGCTTCCACCAGGCCTGGAGAGCCGGCCTGGGCGTCGATGCGCCGGTACCGGGCATAGGCGAACTCGCCGTGGTCGGACACCGACGAGGCGCCGTGCAGGCGGATGTCCTTGGCATGGCGCAGCGCGGCATGGATCTCCAGCCCGATCTCCGAGCCGCACGGGAAGACCAGTACGTTCAGGCGCATGCGCGCGCCTCCGCGGCCGGCCCGAACACCGCTTCCACCACCCGTCGCGCGGCGGCCCCGTCGGCCAGCGCGCAGTACTCCTGGCGGAAGGCGCGGTAGCGCGCGGCGTAGCGGGCCTGCACGGCCGGCAGGTCGCGCAGCAGGGCCAGCAGTTCGGGCGTGGTGCGGGCCACCGGGCCGGGCAGGTCGCGCTCCATGTCCAGGTAGAAGCCGCGGACCTGGCGCGCGTAGAGCTCGAGGTCGTAGCAGTAGAACAGGATGGGCCTGCCGGTCACCGCGAAATCGAAGAAGACCGAGGAGTAGTCGGTGACGAGCACGTCGGCCAGCGCGCACAGCTCGGTGACGTCCTCCAGCGCGGAGACGTCGATCACGTTGCCCGGCAGCCGCGCCGCGTCCAGGCCGGTGGCCAGGTGGTGGCCCTTGACCAGCAGCACCTGGTCGGGAGCCAGCGCGGCGGACACGGCGTCCAGGTCCAGGTGCAGGTCGAAATCGAAGCGCCAGGTGCCTACCGGCCGGTGGTCGCGCCAGGTGGGCGCGTAGAGCACGTAGCGGCGCCCGACCGGCAGGCCCAGGCGCGCGGCGAGCGCGTCGCGGTCGGGGCAGGGCGCCACCAGCGGGTCGGTAAGCGGGTACCGCGGCTCCAGCACCGGCCCGTCGTAGCGGAAGGCACGCCTGAAGGTGTCGGAGGAGTACGGGTTTGCGCTCAGCAGCACGGTCCAGGCGCGGGATTCGCGGTGGAAGTTGTCGCGCGCGTCGGCTTCGGGACCGGCGACCTCGATGTCCCAGCCCAGACGCTTGAGCGGTGTTCCGTGCCAGGTCTGCAGGTACACGGTCTCCGGCTTACGCCCGTGGCCGGCGAACACCACATTGTTCACCCGGTATCCGGCACGTGCGAGCACGCGGTAGTACTCGGGCGACCCCCGCCTTACACGTGGAGGATCGCCCGGAATGGGCTGCGTGCCGTCATAGGCCCATACGCAGCGCAGATCGGGTCGCAGCTCGCGCAGTGCCTCGTAGACGTAGCGGGGGTTGCCCGCGTAGGCCTTGCCCAGGAAGCTCTCGAACAGCACCAGGTCCGGTTCCAGCGGGGCGTCGCGCAGTTCGGTCTGGAAACGTGCCTTCGCGTCCTCGGCATCGGCCACGGCGGCATGGCGCGCGGCCGGCGCGGCGAGCAGCACCAGCGAGCCGGCGCTGTCGCTCAGGTAGGCGGACAGCCCGTGCCCGGCGGCCTGGGCGCGGAAGAAGTGGCGTGCGGCGCCCGCCTCCGGCGCCGGGCAGAGGTGCACGCCGGCATCCCCGGGCGACGCCGCCAGGCGCACGTCCCAGCGCAGCGGCCCCGGCCCGAGCAGCGACGCGACCGGCACCTCGGCGCATGCGTCTCCTCCGGCGTCGGCCCGCAGCGGCACGCACAGCGCACGCGCGTCAGGGCCGCGCGCGCACAGCCGCAGCCAGCGCGCCTCGGCCGGTGCCGCGACGAGCCGCAGGTGCAGCACCGGACCCCCGCCGGCCGCGTGCAGCGCCAGCGCAAGGCGCGGCGCGCTCAACCGCGGCTCCCCAGCGCCAGCACCGCCGCCGCCATGCGCATGGCCGCCGGCTCGGCGGCGGGGTCGCGCACGGTCCCGGTCCGGCGGATCTCGGCCTTCAGCGCCGAGGAGGAAATGTTCTCGGTCCGCGGCAGGTAGCGGACCGGGCAGTGGCAGGCCAGGTGGTCGAAATGGCCGGTCCAGTCCGAGCCCATCACCAGCAGGCCGGCCCCCAGCCGGCGGATGTCCTCGGCCTTCTGTTCCCAGCTTTCCTCGGGAAACACGTCGTCCACGTAGCGGATGGCGCGCAGCACCGCTTCCCGGTCGGCGTAGGACTGGGTGGACTGCTTGCGCTTGAGCGCGTTGAAGGCATCGCTGGACAGACCGACCACCAGGCGGTCGCCCAGCGCGCGCGCGCGACGCAGCAGGTTGACGTGCCCCACGTGCAGCAGGTCGAAGGTGCCATAGGTCAGGACGAGGGTCATGCGGGCTCCGGCGCGGTTATCCGCTGCAGGCGATGCAAGCGTCGTGCCGGGGTCAGTCCCGCGTGGGATGCCAGTAGGCCGAGCGCCGCACGCTGGCGGCGTCCGGCTTGTAGGCGGGCGGGTCGATCGCCAGGTGGGGGCGTTCCCAGGTCACGTCGCGCCGCACCATCCGTGCCGGACTGCCCACGGCGATGCAGTTGTTGGGGATGCGGCCGGTGACGATGCTGCCCATGCCGATGACGCTGCCGTCGCCGATGCGCGCCCCGCCGAGGCAGCGCACGCCGTACGCCAGCCAGACGTGCGCGCCGATGACGATGTCCTCGGCGGGGTTGATCCGCAGGCCGGTGTGGACGTCGAAGATGGGGTGGGCGTCGTCGGTGCACAGCTGCACTTCCGAGGCCAGCATGCAGTCCTCGCCCAGCACCAGGCGCGTGCCCTCGCTGGCGGACAGGAAGGCGCGGGTGGTGGTGGTCACGCCGGCGCCGACCTCGACCCGGCTGTCCTCGCCCAGGCGGATCAGCGCCGAGAAACTGCCGACCGGGCCGGCCGCGCCGATGCGGCAGTGCGCGTTGGAACCGCGGAACTCCACGGCCACGTTGGCCAGGCGCGCGCCGGCATCCACCTCCAGCGTGCAGTCGCGTCCCTTGAACATGGGCGCCAGCGCGCCGAGCAGGCCGGCAGGCGCGAGCACGCGGTTGCCGCGGTCGTCCCGCCACTCGGCCAGCGAGGCCGAGGCGCGCATCTCCACGGCGGTGGCGGCGGTCACGGCAGGTCCCTCAGCCGGCCAGTTCGGCCTGCTCCCGCTCGATCCCGTACTTGCGCAGCTTCTCGACCAGGGTGGTGCGGCGCAGGCCCAGCAGCTGGGCGGCGTGGGCGACCACGCCCTGGCTGCGCTCCAGGGCCTCGCGGATCAGGCGCAGCTCGATCCCGGCCATGTACTCGCGCAGGTCCAGGCCGTCCTCGGGCAGGGCCGGCGCGACGGCGGGAGCGGGCGCCGGGGCCGGGGCGGTGGCCTCGGCCACGACCGCGGTCGCCGAGTCCGCGGCTGGCGTCTTCAGTGCCGGCTCCACGCCGGCCGGGACGTGCGCGCGGTAGCGGGCCGGCAGGTCCTCCAGGCGCACCAGGCCGCCCGGGTTGAGCACGGCCAGGCGCTCGACCAGGTTGGTGAGCTCGCGCACGTTGCCGGGCCACGGGTAGCCGGCCAGCGCCGCCAGCGCGGCGTCGGCGAAGCGGATCTCGCCGCGGCCGGAGCGGGCCAGCTGCGCGGAGATGGTCTGCACCAGCGCCGGCAGGTCCTCGGCGCGCTCGCGCAGCGCCGGCATCTCGATCGGGAACACGTTGAGCCGGTAGAACAGGTCCTCGCGGAACTGGCCTTCGGCGATCCGGTCCTCGAGGTTGCGGTGGGTGGCGGCGATCACCCGCACGTTGCACTTGATGGTCTGGTTGCCGCCCACCCGCTCGAAGCTGCGCTCCTGCAGCACGCGCAGCAGCTTGACCTGCATCGGCAGGCTCATGTCGCCGATCTCGTCCAGCAGCAGGGTGCCGCCCTCGGCCATCTCGAAGCGGCCCTTGCGCGCGGTCAGCGCGCCGGTGAAGGCGCCCTTCTCGTGGCCGAACAGCTCGCTTTCAAGCAGGTCGGGCGGGATCGCGCCGCAGTTGATGGCCACGAACGGGCCGCCGCGGCGCGCGGACTGCTGGTGGATCGCGCGCGCGACCACTTCCTTGCCGGTGCCGGACTCGCCCAGCACCAGCACCGTGGTATCGAACGGCGCCACCTGCGCGATCATGCGGCGCAGGCGCTGCACCGCGGGGCTGGAACCGGTCGGGCCGTCGCCGTCGCCGGCCGCCTGCTGCTCGGCGTCCAGCCGCTTGAGGCTGGCCCGGCGCAGGCAGGCTTCCAGCTGGGCGTGGCGGATCGGCGATTCCAGCGGCCACACCCCGGCCTCGTGCAAGCCGTGGGCGGCGGCGAAGGCGGCGGTGTCGCCCTCCAGCAGCAGCACCGGCGGCGGCAGCTGGGCGGCGCCCAGCCAGGCGAAGAACGCGCGCGCGGACTCGTCGTCGTCCAGGGTGCCGACCACCACCGCCATCCAGTCGCTCGGGCGCTGGCGGCCGGTGTTGACGTCGGACGGCGAGGCGGCCCAGCGCGGGTTGAGGTCCATGAACTCGAGCAACCCGCACAGGTGCTCGGCACGCGGCCCCTGGCTATCGAGGACGAGGATGCGCGATTCGCTCATGACGCTTGGACTCCGGCTAGGCGCTCCAGGATCGGTACCACTTCCTGGAGGTAGGACAGTTTGCTGACGAAGCCGTCGGCACCGGCGCGGGTGGCGTGCTCGCGGTGCTCGGCGTCGTCGAAATGGGAGGCGATGACGATGAAGGGCGGCTCGTCCTGGGCCTTGATCAGGCGCGTGGCCTGCAGCCCGCCCATCTCGGGCATGGCCAGGTCCATCAGGACCACGTCCGGGCGCAGGGCCTCGGAGCGCTCGATCGCCTCCAGCCCGTTGCCGGCGGTGCCGGCCACCTCGAGCCACTCCAGCTTGCGGAAGTGGCGCAGGACGGCATTGATGAATCCCTCGTGATCGTCGACCAGCAGGACGCGGATCTTGCGCATCGGGCTACTCCGGGGGGCGGGGGTCAGACGGCGCGCGCCAGCGCGGCGGGGGCGGCGGCGCGGCGGCGCTCGCGCGCGGTGGGGATGGAAAGCTGTTCGCGGTACTTGGCCACGGTACGCCGGGCGATGTGCACGCCCTGGCGCGCCAGCAGCGCGGCGATGGCGTCGTCGGCCAGCGGCCGGCCCGGCGGCTCGGACTCGATCAGGCGCTTCACCATCGCCCGCACCGCGGCGCCGGAGACGTTGGCGCCCTCCAGGCGCACGGCGAAGAACTGCTTGAGCTCGAAGGTGCCGCGCGGGGTCTGGATGTACTTGCCGCTGGTGATGCGCGAGACGGTGGACTCGTGCATGCCGATCTCGTCGGCCACTTCCTTGAGGGTCAGCGGGGCGATCGCTTCCTCGCCGCGGGCAAGGAAGGCGGCCTGGCGCTCGACCAGGACCCGGGTGGTGCGCAGCAGGGTCTCGTAGCGCATGGACAGGCCGCGGGTCAGCCAGCGCGCCTCTTGCAGCAGTTCGCGCATGGCCGCGGCGCCTTCGCCGTCGCCGGCGTGGGCCAGGGCGCGCTCGTAGCCGGCATTGATCGCCACGCGCGGGGCGGTGGCGGGGTTGAGCGCCACCCGCCACTGGCCGTCGGCATGCCAGGCCACCACGTCGGGGACCACGTAGCCGTCCGCCGTCTCCACCGCCTCCTGCAGCGGACGCGGCTGCAGCGACAGGATCAGGCGCACCGCCTCGGCGACATCGGCCTCGTCGGCATCCAGGCGGGCGGCGATGGCGGCATGGTCGTGCGCGGCCAGCGCATCGACGCAGGATTCCAGGATCCGCGCGGCCAGCGGCCGCCCGGGGCAGGGCGCGGGCAGGGCGGCCAGCTGTGCCTGCAGGCACTCGCCGACGTCGCGCGCGGCCAGTCCGGCCGGCTCGCCGTGCAGCAGGCGCTGGCGCACCGCCTCGATGCGCGCGGCGGCCACGTCGAAGCGGGCGGTGGCGCGCAGCAGCAGGGCGGAGTGTTCGCCTTCCAGGTAGCCGGACTCGTCGCAGTGCTCCAGCCAGAAGGCGGCGATCTCCAGCTCGGCTGGCTCCAGTTCCAGGGCCAGGGCCTGCAGCACGCGCACGCAGGGGTCGCTGGAGCCGGGCTCGGCGATCCGCTGCATGCGGTCCTCGCCTTCGCCGCTCCAGCTGGCGCCGGGCACGTCCCACATCGAGGGTTCGGGCAGTTCGTCGAAGGCGGCGGTCTCGACGCCGGCCACCGCAGCCGGCTCGACGTCCCCGGCGGCCGGCGCCTGGGCTTCGGCCCGGGCTTCCTCTTCCAGCTCCAGCAGCGGGTTCAGTTCCAGCGCACGGGTGACCTCCAGTTGCAACTGCTGGGCATTGAGCTGCAGCAGCCGGATCGACTGCAGCAGCTGCGGCGTCAGGTTGAGCTGCTGGCCCAACTGCGCGGACTGGATGGCCTTCATCTTGCTTTTCCCCATTCGGCGCCGGTTTCGTTACGCCGATGTGAAGCATCCTGCCCCGGTTGCGTCGGCGGAAGAATCGGGGGGTGCCTGATTCCTGAGGGGGTAGCCCCTACAGCGTGTAGGGTTTTTACCTACAGCGTCGTTGAAATCCTGACGCAGTGCGCATTTCGGGGACGGTGGCGCCGGAATTTCGCCGCGCCGGAACGGCTCAGCCCAGCTCGTGCTGGTGCTTGACCGCCAGCAGCACCAGTTCGCTGGCGCGGCGGCAGCCCAGGGCCTCCATCATGCGCGCCCGGTGGGTCTCCACCGTCTTGACGCTGATCCCGAGGCTGCTGGCGATTTCCTTGCTGCTGAGGCCGCGGCCGATCTGGGCCAGGATCTGGCGCTGGCGCGGGGGCAGGGCGGCCACGCCCTCGGGGCGGGCCTGGCGCGAGCGCCCCAGCAGCGGGGCGATCATGCGCGAGGAGATGCGCGGGCTGAGGAACACCTCGCCGTTGGCCGCCGCGCGCAGCGCCAGCTCCAGTTCCAGCGGGGCGGCATCCTTGACCACGAAACCGGCGGCGCCGCGGTCCAGGGCGTCGCGCACGTGCAGCGGGTCGTCGTGCATGGACATCATCACCACCCGCGTCTCCGGCACCTTCTCGAGGATCCCGCTGAGGGCCTCCAGGCCGGTGCGCCCTGGCAGGGACAGGTCGAGCAGGACCAGGTCGGGGCGGTGGATCGCGGCCAGGTCGATGGCCTGGTCGGCGTTGGCCGCTTCGGCGACCACGTCCACCCCTTCGAAGGTCTGCAGCAGGCGGCTGAGGCCCGCACGGACCAGGGTGTGGTCGTCAACGATCAGAACTCGCACGGCCTGCTGCCGATCCCCGGGAAAATTCCTGCCACCTTAGCCCATGGGCGTGGGCTTTTGTAGCCATCCGCGACCGCGTTCGCGGTTCAAGCCTAGCGGCGGCGGGCGTCGGCGACCTGGCGGCGGTGCATGCGGAACAGGTGGCGGCCCATGGCCTCCTCCAGTCCCGGGGGCAGGGCGGGGAAGCGCAGCCAGACCCAGCTGGCCTGCGGCCCGCGTGCGGCGGCGCTGACGATCACCGGCAGCTCGACGTCGTCGGGCAGCCAGTCGGCCGGCTGCAGGCGCACGCTGCCGGCCGAGTCCGGCTCCGGCAGGGCGGCGTCGGCCGCCAGCTGCAGGCGCAGCCCGCGCACCGACCAGCGCAGCGGCGTGGGCGGCAACGGCGGATTGGCCTGGCGCACCAGCCGCCCCAGCAGCACCAGTACCAGGTCCAGCTTGGCGTCAAGGCGCTGCGCCAGCAGTGGCAGTTCGCCGCGCTTTTCCTCGCCGGAGTCCTCGCTGCCGCGCAGGTCCTCGACCTGGGCCAGGCCCTGCAGCAGGGCCTCGGCCTGGGCGGTGCGCGCGGTGGCGTCGGCCAGGTAGCTGGCCGGCAGGACGGCGTCGCAGGTGAGCACGTCGCCGAACAGCCCGTGCTCGGCGGCCTGCGCGGTGGCGGGCCAGGCGGGATTGTTCATGCACTACCTCCGGGGGCTTGGCCGTGGTCGAGCTGCAGGATGTTCTGCAGCTGGAGCAGGCCCCGCAGCACCAGCTGGGGGGGCGGTGGGGCTGAAGGTCTCGATGAACTGGCGCAGGTGCAGCTCGTATCCGGCCAGCATCTCGCCGGCGGCCCCGAAGTCCTCGCGTTCCAGCGCCTGGCGCGTGGCGGCCGCCATCAGCGCGCCCCGGCGTAGGCGTGTACCGCGCGGTTGGCCTGGCGCTGCTGGCGCATCAGCGCCTGCAGCCGGTCCTGGCGGACGCGCATGGCGGCGATGACCTGCTGCTGGCGCTCGTGCAGCGCCTGCACGCCCTCCCGCAGCGCGGCGGCGCCTTCCATCCGGCAGAACTCGTCCACGGCCCGGTCGTAGGCGTCCAGCATGGGCGGCATGGCCTCGATCTGGTCGCGCTCCAGCGCCTCCCGGATCCGGTCCATGGCCGCATGCAGTTCCGCCAGGCGGGCCGCGGCGCTCATGACGGCATCGCCACGCGCTGGGCCTGGGGAATGGAATTCCAGGCCGATTCGATCTCCACCAGCAGGTCCAGCGACTCGCGCAGCGGCGCCGGGTCGTTGTGCAGGTTGGCCTCGGTCAGGCGGCGGATGATGTAGTCGTACAGCGACGCCAGGTTCGAGGCGACCTGGCCGCCGGCCTCGTGGTCCAGCGAGCCGCTGAGGTGGCCGAGGATCGCGCAGGCCTCGCCGATGGCCTTGCCCTTCTGGGCGACGTCGCCCTGGTCAAGGCACGCCTGGGCGCGGCGGATGCGCTGGCCGGCGCTCTCGAACAGCAGCGCGATCAGCTGGTGCGGATCGGCTTCCGCGACGCGGGAGGAGATCCCGGTGCGGCGGTACTGGTCGGCGAGGTTGCGCTTGGCGGCGTACATGGTGGGGATTCCTCGGGCGTTCTACGACCGGTGGCGGACGGAGCAACCGGTCACACCCCTGTTATCGGCGGCCCGGGCCATGGCTTGAGCTGGCTCCCGGATCAGTCCTTGCTGGCCTGGGCCAGCAGTCCGTTGAGCGAGCTGGCGCTGCCCTGCAGCTGCACGATCATGCTTTCCATGGCGGTGAACTGCGCCAGGTAGATCGAATGCAGCTTCTCCATCCGCAGGTCCAGCTGGTCCAGCTGGTCGTCCAGGCGCTCGCGCTGCTTCTTCAGGCTGTCGGTGCGCTGGGCGATGGTGCCCTCGTCGCTGTCGAGCTGGGCCTTGAGCAGCGTCTTCAGCGGAGTGGTGAGCGCGCCTTCGGCGCCGAACAGCCGCGACATGGCCTGCGGCTCCGACGCCAGGGTGTCGCCCAGCTTCGCCTTGTCGAAGCTCATCGTGCCGTTCTTGTCGACGCTGATGCCCAGGGCCTTGAGCGCCTGCGAGTTGCCGCTGGTCAGGGTACGCAGCTGCTGCTGCAGCCCGCGGACCAGGATGTCGCCGGTCAGGGCGGAGGCCGTCCTGGTGTTGGCGTCGTAGCTGCTGGTCGACTTCAGGACCGAGCCGAGGCTGTTGTAGGCCGAGACGAACGACTCGATGGCCTTCTCCAGCGCCGAATTGTCCTGCTTCACGTCCAGGCGGAACGTCTCGCCCGGCTTCGCCGCGGCGAGGGCCAGGGTCACCCCGGGCACCAGGCCGCTGATGCTGTTGCTGGCGGAGGTGCGCTCGAAGCCGTCCACCCGCACCCGGGCGTCGGCGGCGGCCACCTGTTCGGCCAGGCCGCCGCCGGCCCCGTTGCTGACCGCCAGCAGCCCGCCGTCGCCACCGCTGGCGGTGATCGACAGGGCATTTGCGACGCCGGTTTCGCGGGCGGTGAACACCAGGTGTTCGCCGTCGTCGGCGGTGATGACGGTGGCGCTGACCCCCTTGCCGCCGGCCGCACGATTCACGGCGCGGGCAATGTCGGCCAGGGTGGCGCCCTCCGCGAACTCCACGCTCAGGCTCTGGTCGTCCTCGCTGCCCCAGGCGATGGTCAGGGTTCCGCTGCCGATCACCGCGCCGGGCGCGTGCCCGGCCGAGGACAGCTTCTGCGCCGTGGCCACCGACAGCACCTCGACCGCATAGCTGCCGGCCATGCCTTCGGACGAGCCGGTGGCGGTGAAGCCGGCGCCTTCCTGCACGGTGGCCTGGAAGGCGGGCTTGTCCGCGGCGGACGCGAGCTTGTCCAGCGCGGTCTGCAGCGAACTGAGGGCGTTCTTCACCTGGCCCACCGCCGACAGCTTGGCCTCGACCGTGCTGGCCTGGCTCTTGATCCGGGCCTCGGTGGGCAGGCGCGCGGCCTGCACGAGCTGGGCCGCCAGGCTTGCGATGTCCAGCCCGGAACCGCCCGTCGAGATCGATGCCATGGTGTTTCCTCGCTTGTCCAGGTTGCGCTGCCGCGCAGTGCTCCGGTGTCGATAGCGGCCGCCGGCGGCGCATCTTGAGGCGCCGCCGGCCGGACCTCAGTCGGGCAGCCAGGTGGCCAGCCAGGCGCCGGCACTGGCCTCGTCCAGCATCCAGTCGCGGTGGACCGCCTCGCGCAGGGCCTCGCCGGCCCGAGCGGCCGCGTCCAGGTCGCTGAGGTGCATGCGGATGGCCTCCATCCAGTCGCGGAAGCGCCGCTTGACCCGGGTGACCGGCAGGCCGTCGCGGAACGGCTCCACGTCGCTGCACACCACCGGGAACCCGCAGGCGCCGAACTCCAGCAGGCGCAGGTTGCTCTTGCAGCGGTTGAACTGGTTGTCCTCCAGCGGCGCGATCGCCAGGTCCAGGTCCAGGGCGGCCAGGCGCGCCGGGTACTGCTCGATCGCCACGCCCGGGTGGTACTCGTGCACGTACGGGCGCAGCCGCTCCGGGCACATGCCCATGAACACCCACTCGACCTCGCCGGCAAGCGCTTCGACCACGTCGGCCACCATTTCCAGGTCGCCGCGATGGCCGATGCCGCCGGCCCAGCCCACGCGCGGGCGCTTGCCCTGGCGCCGGCCGCCGCGCAGTCCGCCCCACCACTCGGCCGGCAAGCGGTTGCGCGACACCCGGATGTCCGGGTGCAGGTCGCGCAGCGCCTCGGCCAGCGGCTCGGTGGAGACCACCAGCCGGTCCACCTGCTTGAGCGCCGCACGCATGCTCTTGAGCACGTCCTGCGGCAGCTGGTTGCGATGCGCGCTCTTGAGCGGCACGTTGGGCAGGTAGTCGTCCAGCTCGGCCACCTTGAACACGTCGCTGAAGCCGGTCATGCGCCGCTGCGACTCGGCCTGTTCGGGCAGCATCTGGCGCTGGAACACCACCGCCTGCGGCGCCATCCGCTCCAGCTCCACCGGGCTCAGGTAGCGGTCGCCGACCCTGGCATCGGCCACCCCGTGGGCCGACATGGCCCGGGCCGGGTGGATCACGCGGTAGTAGCCGCAGCCGTGGCGGTCGGCGGGCAGGGCCAGGACCACGGGCAGGGGCCGCCAGGGCAGGGGATCGTGGTTCAGCCACGACGCGGTCTCGACCTGGAACGGCCGCTCGCCCAGCGAAAGGTTGAGGTTGTGCGCCGGGTCGCGCGCCAACCGCGGCAGCCATTGCCGGTACAGCTCCTCCAGCGAGGCCTTGGCCCGCTGCGCCTTGTCCTCCAGCGGCGCGGTGTCCACCCGGGCGCGGCTGGCGCCACCCTCGTGCAGGACCAGGGCATGCGGGGTCCAGACCACCAGGTAGCCGGCCTGGCCCACCCGCAGGCAGAAGTCCACGTCGCTGTGGGCGTGGCGCAGGTCGCCGCCACGCAGGCCACCCACCTCGTGGAACACGGCAGTCCGCACCATCAGGCAGGAGCCGGGGACCGCGGAGTAGTCCTGGTCCACCTGCAGGCGGTACATGTAGCCGGCGTCCTGCGGCTTGTGCCCCTCGAACGCAGGCGCCGCACCGATCCCGGCGCCCAGCACCAGGCCGGCCGCCTCCACGCTGCCGTCGGGCTTGATGAGCTTCGGCCCGACCACGCCGACCTCCGGCCGCTGGGCGTGGTTGAGCATGGTGTCCAGCCAGTCGCCGTCGACGATGGCGGTGTCGTTGTCCAGCAGCAGCAGGTACTCGCCGCGCGCTTGCGCGGCGGCGGCGTTGACCAGCGCCGGATAGTCGAACGGACCGGGATGGCGCAGCACGCGCAGGCGTTCGCTACCCATGGCCTCGATGCCGTCCAGCCAGCGGCACGCCGCCTCCTCGGTGCTGCCGTTGTCGACGACCAGCACCTCGTAGTTCGGGTAGCGGGTCTTCTCCAGCAGGGTGTCGAGGCAGCGCTGCACCAGGGCGAACTGGTCGCGGGTCGGGACCAGTACCGACACCAGCGGCTGGTCGGGGTGGCCATAGCCGACGCGGTACAGGCCGGGCAGGTGGCTGGCCACGCTCGCCCCCTCATAGCCGCGGTCGCGCAGATGGCGCAGGATCGCGCGCTCCTCCTCCGGCAGGCTGCGCAGCACCTGGAGCGGAGTGACCAGCAGCGGCTCGTGCACGTGGCCCAGGCCGGCGAAGCCGCCCGATTCGACCAGGCGCAGCAGCAGGTCCAGTTCCGCGGCCTGGCCGTGCTCCGGCGCCAGGCCGCCGGCCTCCAGCAGCACCTTGCAGTTGTACAGCCAGTGGCGGGCGTGGCTGCCCGGGGCGGACAGCAGCAGGTCGAGGTTGAAGTCCGGGCGGAACAGGGCGGAGAGGCCGCCGCCGGGATCGCGCTGCACCGCGTCGGCGTACACCGCGCGCAGCTCCGGATTGGCGACCAGGTTCACCGCCATCAACTGCATGGCCGGGGCCACGAACTCGCAGCCGGCATCGACCACCATCAGCCAGTCGCATGCGCCGGCCGCGGCGATCGCGTTGGCCGCGCCGGCCGCGCCGGCGGAAGCGCCGGCTGGCAGGGCCTCGATGCCCTGCGCTGCGTCGGCCGGCAGTGCGGTGCCGTCCGCGGCGACGCACCAGGTCTTCAGGTGCGGATACAGCTCCCGGGCCTGGGCCAGGCTGCGCAGCGTGCGGCCCAGGCGCAAGGGATCGCTGCCGTTGACCAGCACGCCGATGACCGGGTTGGCTTCCTGGGCCAGGGCGCCGGCAATGATCTGCGCCTGCGCCGGCAACGGCGTGCGCGCCTCCAGCCAGCCACGCAGGCCGCCCGGGGCCGCTGCCACCGGCTGCCTGGCACGCACGGCCTCCTGGGTGGTCTCGATGAACTTGTGCAGCTGCTTCCAGAACCGGTCCTCGATCTTCACGACCAGTTCGCGGATGCGTCCGCACTGCGAACGCGCCAGCTCGAGCGATTCCTGCGAGTCATCCCAGGCGAAGCCGCCGCCGCCGAGGTCGGCGACGGTCTGCGGCGTGACCGCCAGGTTCTCGTACCCGGGCGCGACCAGCGGCACCACCGGGCAACCGCACATGATCGCCAGGCGGCAGGTGGTGGAGGACTCGTAGGTGTAGAGCACGCGCGCCTGGCGCAGCACGTCCGCCAGCTCGTCCAGCCCCAGCCGGTTCTCCGGCGAGAGCACCACGATGCCGGGCGGCAGGCGCGAGAAGTCCACCTCCGAGGCGGGCACGCGGTTGAGGTAGAGCAGGTCCAGCGTGCGCTCGACCTCCGGCTGCGGGCTGAAGCGCTCCGGATCCACCATCGGCACGGTAAGCAGCTGGCCCGGGCGCTCGGGGTCCATGAACTCCCTGCGGTGGTAGATGTACAGGTCGTCCGGGCCGGGATCCATCGGCTTGCCGCCGATCACGCCCTCGCGGTTGAGCATGTAGCGCACCGCCACCGCGGCCGGGATCGGCGAGCCCTGCACGATTTCCGGATAGATGGCGATGCCCGGCCGGCCTTCCGCCACGTGCCGGACGATCATCTCGTCCGTGAGCACGGGCGTTTTCAGCGCCGGGTTGAGCACCTTGGCCCCCACCAGGTAGGCGTCCGCGCCCTCGAGGTTGAGCGCATGGCACAGGTAGTGGACGCACTGCACCCCGGACGAGGCTTCCTGGTAGTCGGGAGCCATCAGGTAGTAGGGGAAGCGCAACCTGCGGTGGAGTCTGCTCTGGTACATGGATCACCCGGGGAGTGGATGGCCGCGCGGCCCGGACCGGCGCGCGCCGTGGGGCGGCACCCGGACCGGATCCCGGAAGCGGGGCCATCCGCCGCCGGGCCGTCGTCGCGCAGCGGCTGCCGCCGGCGACCGGGAAGCTGATGCAAGCCGCGTGCCGCCGCCGGGCGCCGGAAAAAAGGAAAGCCCGCCCCGGTGGGACCGGGGCGGGCCTGGTGCGGTTACCGCGCTGGCCTGGCTTACTGCAGCAGGCTCAGGACGTTCTGCGGGATCGCCTTGGCCTGGGCCAGCATCGCCGTACCGGCCTGCTGCAGGATCTGGTTGCGGGTCAGTTCGGCGGTCTCCTTGGCGTAGTCGGCGTCCTGGATGCGGCTGCGCGAAGCGGCCATGTTTTCGGTGCTGACCTGCAGGTTGGCAATGGCCGAGCTGAAGCGGTTCTGGATCGCACCCAGGTCGGCGCGGGCCTCGTTTACCGCCTTGAGGGCATCATCCAGGTTGGTCAGCTGGGTGGCGCCGGAGCCGGCGGTCATGCCCGAGACGCTGAAGCTGGAGGCGGTGATGCCGCTCAGAGCGGTCTTGATGTCGTTCAGCTTGATGTCGATCATGTCGTGGTCGGTGGCGTTGGCGCCGACCTGGATCGAGATCACCGTGCCGCTGGTGTTCAGCAGGTGGATGCCGTTGAACTTGGTGTTCTCGGTGACGCGGGTGATTTCGTCCTTCAGCGCCTGGACTTCCTTCTGCAGCGCCGCCTTGTCCTCGGTGGAGTTGGTGCCGTTGGCGGCCTGCACGGCCAGCTCGCGGATGCGCTGCAGGTTGTTGGAGATTTCCTGCAGGGCGCCTTCGGCGGTCTGCGCCAGCGAGATGCCGTCGTTGGCGTTGCGCGCCGCCTGCTCCATGCCGCGGACCTGGGTGGTCATGCGCTGGGCGATGGCCAGGCCGGCCGCGTCGTCCTTGGCGCTGTTGATGCGCAGGCCCGAGGACAGGCGCTGGACGGTGGTCGCCATGCTCGCGCTGGTGGTGCTCAGGTTGCGCTGGGCATTGAGCGACATCACGTTGGTGTTGATGACTTGTGCCATTTTGATTCTCCTCTAAGCGATTTTTCCCGGCGGATAGGACTGCGTAAGCCTTGGCCGGACCTCCGCAGGGGGGTCATCAATCTGACCGGTGCCGCTGCTGTATTCATTAACGGCGGCAGGGTTCGAAGCTTTAGCGCCGCGCCGGGATTTTTTTCTTATGCGCCAGGAACTTGCATGGCCCCAAAGGGCTTCTTTCCGGGCGCGTCCGGCTACGGTATCGATTAACGGCAGCGGCTTCCCCGGCTTTAGGGGGAGGAGCGAAAAAGAAAAACGGCGCGGTTGCCCGCGCCGTTCCGTTTCCAGGGCAGGAGGCCCGCGCGCGCTCAGCGCAGCAGGTTGAACAGCGATAGCCCCTGCATGCGGGTGAACACGGTCTGCGCCGTCTGCAGCGCGGTGCTCTCCAGCTGGAAGCGGGTGATCGCGTCGGCGTAATCCAGGTCGCGCATGCCCGAGAGGGTGGTCTTGAACGTCACCGCGTTTGCCTCGCGCAGCGCGGCCGAGTCCTCGATCAGCGCCATCTGCGCGCCGCCGGAAGCCCGCGCGTCGATCATTGCCTCCGCGGCGCGCGCGATGTCGCGCATCGAGGACTGCAATGCGTTGCGGCGGGCCGCGCGGTCCGCCCCGGTCACCACCGGCGCTTCCAGCGCATCCACCAGCTGCTGCACCGTGGCGAACACGTCGTGCGTCCCGGACGGACCGATCTGCAGTTCGTCGCCGTCCGCGGGCTGCCCGCTGATCGAAACGCGCAGGCCACCGAACTCGATGTCCGTCTTCGCCGTCCAGGTCCCCGCGGCGACCGCGTTGCCATTGGCGTCGGACACCTCGTAGCCGTCGCCGCCGGTGAAACGGATCGTGTAGCTCTCGCCGTTCCAGCCGCCGGCGGTGCTGCGGCTGAAGCTCTCCAGCACGCCGGTGCCGGTGTTGGACGCGGCCATGCGCGCGTCCAGCACGCCGTCGCCGGTGCGGATGCGCATGAACACCTCGCTGCCCGGCAGCGTGTCCTGCACGAAGGTGCCGGGCGCGATCTCGACCTGGCGCTGGGTCTGGTCGCCGTTGTAGGCCACGCCGCCGGCGACGCGGGTGAACGGCGCGACGTCGTCGGCCGCGCCGCCGAACAGGTAGCGGCCGGCGCCATCGTCGCTGTTGGCCAGGCTGATCAGGTTGTCGCGGATCGCGCGCAGCTCGGCGGCGATGGACTTGCGGTCATCGTCCGAGAGCGTGTCGGTGTTGGCCTGCACCGCCAGCTCGTTGATGCGGATCATGTCGTCGCCGATCAGCGCGAGGACGTTTTCCTGCAGGCCCAGGCGGTGGTTCACGGTGTTGGCGTTGAGCCCGAACCGCTCCAGTTCGGCCAGCGAGCGGTCCAGGCCCACGGCGGCGCCCACGCCGACCGGGTCGTCCTTGGCGGTGATGTTTTTCTGCCCGGTCGCGACCTGCTGCTGCAGCTGCGAGAGCTTCTTCTGCCGCGCCAGCATGGTGGCCAGCGACAGGTCGTACATCAGGCTGGTGGAGATGCGCGAGTTCATCGGCGGACGGCGCTCAGGATGGACTGGAACAGGTTGTCGGCGGTGGAGATGATCTGCGCGGCGGCCTGGTAGGCCTGCTGCAGGCGCAGCATGTTGGCCGCCTCCTCGTCGAGGTTGACGCCGGCCACCGCGTCGCGCGCGGCCCTGGCGTCGTCGTGGATCACCTGCTGCGCGTCGGCCGCGTACTCGGCCTGGCGCGCGGCCGAGCCGACCATGGTGGTGAGGCCGCCGACCGCGCCGTTGAGGCTGATGGTGCCGCCGCTGACCACGCGCGCGTCGTCCAGGTTGGCCAGGCGGGTGGCATTGCCGTTGTCGCCGCTGCCGGGTGCCGCGCGCGAGATGGTGAACTGGTCGCCGGCCGCCGGGATGCCGTCGAGCACTACGCTCCAGCCGTTGGCGCTGATGCGCTGGCCCGGGGTGAAGGCGAACGGGCCGGCGCCGTCGATGGTGTACTGCCCGGCGTCGAGGAACTCGATGACCGCGTCCTGCAGCAGGGCGGGATCGGAGGCGTCCTCCACGCGCAGGCCGGACAGCGCGCCGCTGCCCACGTTGGACAGCGCGGCGTTGCCACGCACCGGCGTGGCGGCGGCAATGCGCGACGGATCGGAGATCGCCACCGAGAAGCCACCCGGCGCGCGCGCGGTCGGCTGCACCAGGAAGCGGTCGCCGATCGCGGCGGTGCCGGAAACCTGCAGCGAGATGCCGGCGACCACGAACGGGTCAGCCGCGGTGCCGCTGCCGGTCATCGGCAAGGCCTCGCCGGTGTCGGCGCGCATCGCGATCCAGCCGGTATCGCCCAGGCGCAGCACCAGGTTCTGGCCGTCGAGCGCGGACACGTCGGCGACCTGGGCCTGGAGGGTGGCGCCGCCGCCGTTGCCGGCGTGCGCGTTGACCTGCGGCGCCGGCACGTCGAAGAAGGCGCCGCCCAGGTTGCCGTACAGGTCCATGCCCGCGGCATGGCCCTGGTTGAAGGTGGTCGCCATCGCCACCGCGATCCGGCCCAGCTCGGCGGCTGCCGGGTCCAGCACGGTGTTGCGGAACTCCAGCAGGCCGCCCATCCGGCCGCCCAGCACGCGCTGGTCCAGCACGGTCCGCGAACCGCCGCCGTCCAGCGCCAGCTGCAGGCGCTCGGGACGGTAGGGATCGGCCACGGTGGTCAGCTTCGAGGCCTGCACGCCCACCACCAGGGGCTGGCCACCGGCGGTGAACACGTTGATCGCGCCGCCGTCCTGCATGACCGCGGTGCCGCCGGTGTAGCCGACCAGTTCGGCCACCAGCTGGTCGCGGCGATCCAGCAGGTCGGGCGCGGCCTTGCTGGCGTCCGAGCCGACCTCGCCGTTGATGCGGGCGATCTCCGCGGCCAGGCGGCTGATCTCGCTGGCGCCGGCCAGCAGGCTGTTGTTGATCTCCGAATCCAGCGAGGCGATGTGGCCGTCGAGCTGGCGGAAGCGGGTGGCCAGGGCGTTGGCCTCGGCCAGCACGTTCTGGCGCTCGGCGGTGGCGGCGGCGTTGGAGGACAGCGCGCTGACCGAGTCGAAGAAGTTGGACCAGGCGCCGGCGAGGTTGGTGGCGCTGTCGGAAAACAGCGCGTCCAGGCGCGAAGTCAGGGCGGAAAGCTGCTGCAGGCGCGCCAGTTCACCACCGCTGTCGAGCAGGCGAGAGGTCGCCAGCTCGTCGGCCATGCGCCGGATGTCGGCGACCTTGGTGCCGCTGCCGACGTAGCCGTAGCCGTAGTCGATCGGCGTGCGCGTGGCGAAGTCGACGCGCTGCCGGGTATAGCCCTCGGTGTTGACGTTGGCGACGTTGTGGCTGACCGTCGAAAGCGCCCGCTGGAACGCGAGCAGGGCGCCGGTGCCGGTGGACAGGACGGACATCGCTTATCTCCTGGTGAAGCCGGCCACGTCGGCCGCGGCCAGCGCGCCGCCGGCCGCGCGCGCGGCCACGCCGGCGATCGCCTGCATGGCGCGGTTGACGGTCGGGCCATTGGCGATGGCGGTGATCTTGGCCGCGTAACCCGGATCGGTGGCATAGCCGGCGTTCTGCAGCGCCTGGGCGAAGCGGCGGACGTCGCCGCCGGCCTGCAGCGCCTTCTGGTAGCGCGGGTTGTTCTTCAGCAAGCGCACGTAGTCGGCGAAGCTCTCGGCCGGGGAGGCGTAGGCACGGAACTGCGCGGTCTCGGTGCGGCGCACGCCGCCGGCGTATTCGTGGGTGCGGGTGGTGGCGCGCTCGCCGCTCCAGCCGTTGGCCTTGATGCCGAACAGGTTGTTGGCGCTGCCGCCGCCATCGCGCTGGATCTGGCGCCGGCCCCAGCCGGTTTCCAGCGCGGCCTGGGCCACCAGGGCGCGCGCGTCCACGCCCAGTTCCCGGGCCGCGGCCTGGGCTTGGTCCCAGATGCTGGCGACGAAGTGCTCGGGGCTGCGCGGCGCGAACTCCGCCGCCGCCCGGGCCGCGGCACCCGGCGGGAGCATGCCGGTGGTGGCCACCGCGCCCTCCGGGCCGGCCATCAGGCGGCGGACCAGCGCGTCCAGCGGCGAGCCTTCGCCGGCATCGCCGCCCTCGCGGCCGGCGATCAGGTCCAGGGCCCGATCGGCGCCGGGGGAGAGAACGTCCATCGTCCCGGCGGCACTGGCGTAGGCCTGGGCCGCGGCGGCGGCACGGGTCGGGCCGGGACGGACGTCGATGCGGGTATCCAGCGGCTTGCCGCCGCCGGCGTCGATGCCGCTCTGCCGGGCCAGCTGGCGCGCGATCATCGGCGCCAGCCCCAGGCCCTTGCCGGAAGTCAGCGCCTGCGCCAGCTGCTGGTCGTACATGTCGCGGAAGACCTGGTTCTCGTTGGGGAACAACGAGTCGCCGAAGCTGGCGTCGCGCATGCTCTTGACCAGCATCTGCGCGAACTGGCCTTCGAGCTGGCGCGCGGCATGTTCCACCCGCGCGACGTCGGGAGCGGACTGGGGCGCCAATTCCAGCGGGCGGGCGTCGATGCGCATCAGATCACTTCCAGCTCCGCGCGCAGCGCGCCGGCCTGCTTCAGGGCCTCGAGGATGGCGATCAGGTCGCCCGGCGCGGCGCCGACCTCGTTCACCGCGCGCACGATCTCGTCCAGGGTGGTGCCGCCCTCGAAGCGGAACATGCGGCTGCCTTCCTGCGCGCTGCTGATCGAGGATGTCGGGGCGGCCACGGTGCCGCCGCCGGCGAAGGCGCCGGGCTGGCTCACCTGCACGCCCTCGTTGATGGTCACGGTCAACGCGCCGTGGGTGACCGCCGCCGGCATCACCCGCACCTGCGAACCGATCACCACCGTGCCGGTGCGGGCGTTGACGATGACCTTGGCAGGCGCGGTGCCCGGGGTCAGTTCCAGGTTCTCGATCTGGGAGAGGAAGCTGATGCGCATGCCCGGGTCCGACGGCGCGGACACGGCCACCGTCACCCCGTCCACCGCGCGCGCCACGCCGGGGCCGTACATGCGGTTGATCGCGTCGACCATGCGCGCGACGGTGGTGAAGTCGGTGCGGTGCAGGTTGAGGGTCAGGTCGCCGCCGGCCTCCAGCACGTTGGGCAGGGCGCGCTCGATGGTGGCGCCGTTGGGGATGCGCCCGGTGCTGGGGATGTTGACCGCCACGCGCGAGCCGTCGCGGCCCTGGGCGCCGAAGCCGCCGACCACCAGGTTGCCCTGGGCGATGGCGTAGACCTGGCCGTCGGCGCCCTTCAGCGGCGCCATCAGCAGCGAACCGCCGCGCAGCGACACCGCGTTGCCGATCGAGGACACGGTCACGTCGATGGTCTGGCCGGGCTTGGCGAACGGCGGCAACTCGGCGTGGATCGCCACCGCGGCCACGTTCTTCAGCTGCGGGTTGACGTTGGCCGGCACCTGCACGCCCAGCTCGGCGAGCATGTTCTTCAGGCTCTGCACGGTGAACGGCGCCTGGCTGGTGCGGTCGCCGCTGTTGTCCAGGCCCACCACCAGGCCGTAGCCGACCAAGGCGTTGCTGCGCACGCCGCCGACCTGGGCCAGGTCCTTGATGCGCTCGGCCTGCGCCGGCGCGGCCACCAGGGCCAGCAGCACCAGCGCGCAGGCGAGGGCGCGCAGGCCGGAAATGGGGTTGCGGGACGTTGCCATGGGGCGACCTCAGTACGGGTACAGGCCGGAATTGAAGAAGCGGCTCAGCCAGCCCATCGCGTTGGACTGGGCCAGCGCGCCGCGGCCGCCATAGACGATCCGCGCCTCGCCGACCCGGCTGGAGGGCACGGTGTTGTCGCGCGAGATGTCCTGCGGGCGGACGATGCCCTGGATCTGCACCAGCTCGTCGCCCTGGTTGAGGCGCAGGTTCTTCTGCCCCTGCACGACCAGGTTGCCGTTGGGCAGGCGCTGGATCACGCTCACGGTGACGCTGCCCTGCAGGCGGTTGCTCTGGCTGGACTTGCCCTGGCCGTCGAAGCCGCGCTCGCCGTTGGCCGAGGCCGAGAGGATGTCGCGGCCCTTGAAGCTCACCGGCCCGCCGAACAGCGAGGTCACCCCGGTGGACAGCTCGCTGTCCTTGCTGACCTGGGTGGTGGCGCTGGTCTGCGCGGTGGTGGACTCGACCAGGGTGATGGTCAGCAGGTCGCCGACGTCGCGGGCGATGCGGTCGCCGTACAGCGACAGCCCCTGGCCGCCGGCGTAGATCGCGCCGGGCGTTGGCGCGGCCTGGGCCGGCATGACCGGGACGATCGGCGCCAGCGGCGGGTAGGGGCGCACGTCGCCGGCGGCCGCGCAGCCGCCCAGCAGCAGCACGGCCGGCAGCGCCAGGACGAGGGCGGAACGGGGACGCGGGTTCATGGCGGGACTCCAGCGGCGCTAGCGCGGTCAGACGTTGTTGTTGAGGAAGCCGAGCATCGAGTCGGTGGTGGAGATGGCCTTGGCGTTCATTTCGTAGGCGCGCTGGGTCTCGATCATGCTCACCAGCTCCTCGACCACGTTGACGTTGCTGCCCTCCAGCGCACCCTGTTCGATCAGGCCCAGGCCATTGAGGCCGGGCGTGCCGTTCTGCGCCGGTCCGGAGGCGGTGGTCTCCACGTACAGGTTCTCGCCGCGTGCCTGCAGGCCGGCGGGATTGATGAAGTCGGTGAGGGTCAGGGCGCCGATCTCCAGCGCCTGGCCGTCGCCGGCCATCTGCACGGTGATCGTGCCGTCGGTGCCGATGGTCATCGACTGCGCGCCCTCGGGGATCTGGATGCCCGGCTGCACCGGGTAGCCGCTGCTGGTCACCAGCTCGCCCTGGGCGTTGACCTGGAAGCTGCCGTCGCGGGTGTAGGCCGAGCTGCCGTCGGGCATCAGCACCTCGAAGAACCCGCGGCCGTTGATCATCACGTCCAGGGCGCGGCCGGTCTGCTGCGGGTTGCCCTGCTGGAAGTCCTTGGCGGTGGACACCACGCGCACGCCGGTGCCCAGCTGCAGGCCGGATGGCAGCTGGGTCTGCGCCGAGGTCGAGCCGCCGGGCTGGCGCACCTGCTGGTACAGCAGGTCCTCGAAGTTGGCGCGGTCGCGCTTGAAGCCGGTGGTGTTGGTGTTGGCCAGGTTGTTGGCCACCACGGACATGCGCGTCTGCTGCGCATCCAGACCGGTCTTGGCGACCCAGAGTGCCTGATTCATGACGCGGAACCTCACGTGACGGATTGACGCCACCCCTGATGCATGGGGCGTGCCAGAACCGCGTCGGAGGCCCGTCGCGCTGGCCGTGGCGGCATGCCGTCCGCGCGCCGGGACGCCGTCGCGGCCGCGACGGGGCCGCCCGGGCGTGCGCAGGGGCAGGGCACGGAAGCAAAGGAACGGGCGCCTTGCCGACGGGGCGGGAGGCGCCCGGATGTCCTTCCCGGCGGAGGCACCGGCCGGGGGCCGGAACGGCCGTCAGCCGCCCAGGCGCAGCATGGTGTTGGCCGAGCGCGCGTTCTCGTCGCCGTTCTTGATGACCTTCACCTGCATCTCGAACTGGCGCTGGATCTGGATCATCTGCACCAGCGCGCCGGCGGCGTCGACGTTGCTTTCCTCGATTACGCCGGTGGTGAGCACGGTGCCGGGTGCCTGCTGCAGCGGCTGCTGCGGGGCGATGTTGCGCATCAGGCCGTCCAGGCCGCGCTGCAGCTGCTCCGGTCGCGCCTCGACCACCTTCAGACGCCCCAGCACCGCCATGGTGTCGGCGCCTTCGCCCAGCGGGATGATGGACACGGTGCCGTCCTGGCCGATCTCCAGCGCCTGGTGCGGGGGCAGGGCGATCGGGTTGCCGTCTTGGTCCAGCACCGGATGGCCGCCGGCGGTCACCAGCTGCCCGTTCGGGGTCAGCGACAGGTTGCCGGCGCGGGTGTAGGCCTCGCCGCCGCCCGGCGCCTGCACCGCCAGCCAGCGGTCGGCGTGCAGCGACACGTCCAGCGGATTGCCGGTGACGCGCTGCGCGCCGACGCTGGAATTGAACCCCTGGTCCACGTGCAGCGCCGCCACCCGCGACGGATACCCGGCGCCGCGCACCGGGAAGGCCTCGGTATTGGCCAGCACCGCCTTGAACCCGGCGGTATCGGCATTGGCCAGGTTGTGGCTGACCGTGCCCTGCGCCTGCAGCGAGGCGCGGGCGCCGGTCATCGCGATGTAGAGCGCTTTGTCCATGGGCGGGCCGTGATTCGTGATTCGTGATTGGAAAGAGCCGGCTGACCGGAATAGTGATGGTGGTTGGAGGAGCGCGTTGGCCTCCTCCAACCACCAATCACCAATCACGAATTACCGGATGTTGATGACCGTCTGGGTGGCCTGGTCCTGGGTCGAGATCATCTGCGCGTTGGCCTGGAAGTTGCGCTGCGCGGTGATCATGTTGACCAGCTGCTCGGTCAGGTCCACGGTCGAGGCCTCCAGCGCGCCGGACTGGATGCGGCCGAAGTCCGACGAATCCGGGGTGCCGCTGCGCGGCGTGCCCGAGGAGTAGGTCGCCGCCCACATGTTGTTGCCGACCGCCTGCAGGCCCTGCGGGTTGACGAAGTTGGTCAGCACGATCTGGCCCAGCGGCACGTCCTCGCCGTTGGAGTAGCGGGCATAGACCACGCCGTCCTCGGACACGTCGATCTCGGTCAGCTTGCCGGAGGCCACGCCGTCCTGGTTGACGCTGCGCAGGGCGAAGTTGCTGCCGTACTGGGTGCTCCCGCTGATGTCCAGGCTCAGCTCCAGGGTGCCGGCGCCGGTGCCCGGCGCGTAGGGATCCATGGCGACGCGGCCGTCGGCCGGGGACACCAGGGCGCCGTTGGAATCGAACTGCAGCGTGGTCGGCGCGCCGACCGGGTTGCCGTCGATGTAGTTGTAGACCTGCCACTCGTTCGGGTTGGCGGTCTTGACGAAGTACGAGGCCTGCACGTGCGGCACGCCCAGCGAGTCGTACACGGTGACGCCGCCGCTGCCGGCGTTGTAGCTGTTGGCATCGGACGGGTCGAACGGCTGCACGGTCGGCTCGGTGGCGGCGCCGGGCAGGGTGACCATCAGCTCGACGAGGCTGCTCTGGCGCGGCGGGCTGTCGGTGGTGGCCAGCTTCAGGTCGGTGGTGCGGCCGACGTCGAAGCCGCCGCTGGCGTTGGGCGCGTACACCTGCAGTCGCGCGCCGTCCGGGGTGATCACGTAGCCGCTGCTGTCGGGCTGGAAGTTGCCGGCGCGGGTGTAGAGGGTGTCGCCGTTCTTGACCACGGTGAAGAAGCCTTCGCCGTCGATGGCGAAGTCCAGGCTGCGGCCGGTCGGGTCGATGTTGCCCTGCGCGAACTGCTGGGCGATGTTGCTGACCTTCACGCCCGAACCGATCGCGTTCCGCGCCAGGCCGTAGCTGGTGGTGGAGAACAGGTCGGCGAACTCGGCACGCGAGGTCTTGAAGCCGACGGTGCTGGCGTTGGCGATGTTGTTCGAGGTGACGTTGAGGTCGGCGTTGGCCGCGTTGATGCCGGACAGCGAGGTGGTGAAGCTCATGGCGGACTCCTGCGGAATTCGGGTGGTGCGGCTCAGCTGATGCGGAGCACGTAGTCGAGCGGGACGGTGCCCAGGCCCGGGAGGTCGAGGAACAGGCCATCGCTGCCGGCGGTGACGCTGTCGACCTTGCCGCGGACGTAGGTGTCCAGCGCCTTGGTGCTGCCGTCGTTGGCGGTGTACTTGGCGGTGATCCCGTAGCTGCCGGCGGGCGCGCGCTCGCCGAGGTGGTTGGTGCCGTCCCAGGCGAAGGCAACCTCGCCGGCGCGGTTGGCCGGGACGCTGAACTCCTTGACCGTGCGCCCGGTGGCGTCGGTGACGGTGAACTGCACCGTGCCGGCGTCGGGCGCGGCGACCGCACCGCTGGCGCCGCCGGATTCGCCCAGCGCGACCTTCGCCGACGGCACCAGCACCTCGTGCCCGACCAGGGCGGCGCCGCGCAGCAGCTGGTCGCTGCTCAGCGCCGACGAGAACGCCTTGACCTGGGTATTGAGGGTCTCGATGCCCTGCACGGTGGAGAACTGCGCCAGCTGCCCCAGGAACTGGCTGTTCTCCATCGGGTTCAGCGGGTCCTGGTGCTTGAGCTGCTCGGTCATCAGGCGCAGGAAGTCGGCCTGGCCCAGCGAGTCGCTCTTGGCGCCGTTGCCGGTCGCGGCCGGGGCCAGCCCGAGGCTGGAATAGATGTCGCTGGCGATCGCGCTCATGCGGTATGTCCTCAGCGGCCCATGGTGAGGGTGGCGATGGCCAGCTCCTTGGCCGTGTTGATGACCTCCACGCCGGCCTGGTAGCTGCGCGAGGCGGAGATCAGGTTGACCATCTGCGCCACCGGGTCCACGTCCGGGGCGAACACGTAGCCGTCGGCGTCGGCCAGCGGGTGGCCGGGCTCGTAGCGGCGCACGGGCGGGGCCTCGCTCTGCGCGATCTCGCGCACGCGCACGCCGGTCAGGGCCGGGTCCGAACCGCTGGCCTGCGCCTGGAACACCGGCTCCAGCGGCTTGTAGACCGCCTCCGGCGAGCCGGCCACCGAGTCGGCATTGGCCAGGTTGGAGGCGATGGTGCTCAGCCGCACCGACTGCGCGTGCAGCCCGGAGCCGGCGACGTCGAAGATCGGGAGGTTGCTCATGCTCGGACTCCTGTTACTGGCCGGTGATCGCGGTGAGCAGGGTGCGCACCTTGCCCTCGACGAAGCTCAGCGAGGCGCGGTACTCCAGCGCGGCGCGGCCGTAGGCGGCGCGCTCCATGTCCGGGTCGACGGTGTTGCCGTCGAGGCTGGGCTGGGAGGCCTGGCGGGTGTACTGGAACGGGGCCGCGCCGGTGGCGATGGCGTCCTGGATGTGGCGTTCGTGGGTCGCCGCGGGCACGCCAGGCCCGCCGGCGGCGCGCCCTTCGCGGGCGCGGGTCGCGGCGTCCAGGGCGGCATTGAAGTCCAGGTCCTGGGCCTTGTAGCCGGGGGTGTCGGCATTGGCCAGGTTGCTGGCGATCAGCTTCATCCGCTGCTCGCGCAGGGGCAGGGCGTCGGCGTGGACACCCATATAGGAAGAGATCGGGTTGAACATGGCGACTCCATCGCGGAAGGTCGCCAGTGCTCAGGCAAGGCGCGTGCCAGAACGCGCCGGAAGTCCGTTGCCGGGGCCGCGCGGGCGCCGGCCGGAGGGGCTCAGGCCGTCTCGGCGGCGACCTGGCGCAGGCGCGTCAGCACGTGGTCGGCCAGCTCGTGGGGGCTGTACTTGGCGACGAAGGCATTGGCGCCCACGCGCTCGACCATGGCGTTGTTGAACACGCCCGACAGCGAGGTGTGCAGCAGCACGTACAGCCCCGCCAGGCCCGGGTTGCGCCGGATTTCCGTCGTCAGGGTGTAGCCGTCCATCGCCGGCATCTCGATGTCGGAGATGATCATCGCGTAGCGCTTGCACGGGTCCTCGCCGCTGGAGAGCACCTGCAGGAGGTGTTCCAGCGCCTGGCGGCCGTCGGACAGCAGGGTGACCCCGACCCCCAGCTGGTCCAGCACGCTGCGGATCTGCTGCCGCGCCACGCGCGAGTCGTCCACCACCAGCACCTGCATCGGCGGGGCGTCGGCGGGCAGGGCCATCTCCGGCTCCAGGGTGGCGTCCATCCGCGCCTGGGTGATGTCGGCCAGCACGCTCTCCACGTCCAGCACCTGGATCAGCTCGCCCTGGAAGCGCGTCACCGCGGTCAGGTAGGTGCTGTCGGCGCCCAGGTCCGGCGGCGGATGGATGTCCTCCACCGCGATGTTCACGATCCGCTCCACGTCGCTGACCAGGAAGCCCTGCACCGAGCGGTTGAACTCGGTGACCACCAGGTACTGGGTGCCCTCGTCGCCGGGCGCCAGCCGCTCCGGGTGGCCGATCGCCAGGCCCAGGTCCAGCACCGGCACCGAGCGGCCGCGCACGTCGGCCGCGCCGGCGAACTGCGGCGGCAGGCCCGGGAGCTGGAACAGCGGCGGCCGCCGCAGCACCTCCTGGACCTTGAACACGTTGACGCCAAAAAGCTGGCGCCCGCCCAGGCGGAACAGCAACAGCGCCAGGCGGTTGTGGCCGGCCAGCCGGGTACGCTGGTCGATGCGGTTGAGCAGGTTGTGGGTCATGCCCGCGGTATCGGCCGGGGGCGGCGACGCTTGAGCCGGGCGTCTGGCACGCCGCTTGCAAGAGCCGGGCAGATTCCCCGCGACCGAAGGCCTGCATGCTCCGCCCGCGTCGATTCCTCGCACTCCTGCTCGCCTGGCCGGTGGCCTGGGCGTCGGCCACCGCGTACCAGCCGGTGGACTCGATCCGCGAGGCCGCGCTCGCCGCGGTGGGCGGTGAGGGCGAGGCCAGCCTGGACCCGGCGCTGCGCATGCCCGCCTGCGCGGCGCCGCTGCAGGGCCGGCAGTCCACCGCGTCCACCGTGGAGGTGTCCTGCCCGGGTGGCTGGCGGCTTTACGTGCCGGTCCGCCAGCGCCGCAGCCAGCAGGTGGTGGTGCTGGCGCGCGGCGTGTCCGCCGGCGAGACCCTGGCCGCCGACGCCCTGTCCACCGCCCAGCGCGACGCCTCGCGCCTGGCCGGCACCCCGCTGTCGGACCCGGCCCAGGCCGTGGGCCAGGTGGCACGCCGCGCCATGGCCGCCGGCACCGTGCTGGGCGCCGGCGACCTGGCCGCGCCGCGGATCGTGCGCCGCGGCGACCAGGTCGCCCTGGTCTCGCGCCGCGGCGGGGTGGAGGTCCGGGTGGCCGGCCGCGCCCTCGGCGACGCCGCGGTGGACGAGCGGGTCAGCGTGGAAAACCTTTCTTCCCGGCGTATCCTGCAGGGGCGCGTGGTCCCCGGCGGGGATGTGCTGGTCACTCCCTGAACGCCGGCACGAAATCCGTGCTCCAGCTCTAAAGTTCCCGCCGACGCATGCCGATACCCAGCGCGTACCCCGCCCAAGGACTCATTCCCATGAGCCAGAAGATCGAAGGCAGCCTCCCGCCGCAGGCCGTGCGCAGCACGGTCCAGGTCGGCCGTACTGCCGCCGCCGGCGCCGACCGTTCGGAGCCGGTGGAAGCCACCCGCGCCGGCGACAGCCTGCGCCTGACCGGCGAAGCCGCCAGCCTGCAGGCCCTGCAGCGCGAGCTGGCCGTCGCCCCCGCGGTCGACGCCGCGCGCGTGGCCGAAGTGCGCCAGGCGCTGGAGTCCGGCAGCTACCGGATCGATCCGGCGAAGATCGCCGATCGCATGCTCGAGATGGACCGCCTGCTCGGCTGATCCCGATGACCGCCCCGGCCACCACCGACGCCGCCCTCGACCGCCTGGCCGCCGCGCTGGCCGACGAGCGCCGCGCGTTGCTGGACCACGACGTGGAGCTGCTGATGCGCTCCACCGCCGAGAAGCTGGCGGCCCTGCGCGAGCTGGAGGAAGCCTTGCCCCAGGGCCAGGCCGAGCGCCTGGCCGAGTTGGCCGAAGCCAACCGCCGCAACGGTGCGCTGCTGGCGCGCCGCCGGCGCGAGGTGAACTGGGCGCTGCGCCACCTGGGCCGCGCCGAGAGCGCCCCGGCCTACGACGCCCACGGCCAAGCCCAGCAGCTGCGCGCCAGCCGCGACCTCGCGGTCGCCTGACCCGGCGCGCTCCCCGCCGCTAGAATCCGGTGTTTCACCGGAGCCGCGCCGCGCGCCATGCCATATCGAAACCGCGAAGGCCTGATGCCTTCCCCCGCGATCCTCGACCGCCTGGGCGACAGCCTGCAGGAAGGCGTGCTGCTGTTCAGCGGATCCGGGACCCTGGCCTATGCCAATCCCGCCGCCTCGGCCCTGTGCCAGGACTGCCCGCCGGGCGGGACCGACGGCAGCCTGACCCTGGAGGCGCTGCTGCCGCGCGACGCGCTGCCGCAGGCGCGCGCGGAAGGGCGCTGGAGCGGGCACCTGTCCTTCGGCAAGGACTCGATCCTGCTGGTGCACGCGTATTACTGCCCGGACGAGGGCGGCTGGTACCTGGTGCTGCTGACCGACCTGCGCAAGGTGCAGGTGTACGAACAGGACCTGCTGCGCCGCCACGCCGAGTTGAACGTGCGCCTGACCGCGGCCCAGGCCAAGCTGCTGCAAGCCGAGAAGCTGGCCTCGATCGGCCAGCTGGCGGCCGGCGTCGCCCACGAGATCAACAACCCGATCGGCTACGTGCACTCCAACCTGGGCAGCCTGCAGGAATACCTGCACAGCCTGTTCGCGCTGATCGACGCCTACGAGCGCGCCCTGCGCTCGCCAGACCCGCGCGCGATGCTGGCCGAGATCGACCAGACCCGCTCGCGCCTGGACATCGACTTCATCGCCCGCGACCTGCCGCAGCTGATGACCGAGTCGCGCGAGGGGATCGAGCGGGTGACCCGGATCGTCAAGGACCTCAAGGACTTCTCGCGCTCCGAGCGCGACGAGTCGTGGAAGCTGGTGGACCTGCACGCCGGCCTGGAGTCCACCCTCAACATCATCTGGAACGAGCTCAAGTACCACGCCACCCTGGAGAAGGACTACGGCCAGCTGCCCCCGGTGGAGTGCCTGCCCTCGGAGCTCAACCAGGTGTTCATGAACATCCTGATCAACGCCGGCCAGGCCATCGGCGAGCGCGGCACCATCCGCATCTCCACCGGCCACGCCGGCGACGAGGCGTGGGTGGAGATCGCCGACAGCGGCCCGGGCATCCCGCCGGAGGTGATGCAGCGCATCTTCGACCCGTTCTTCACCACCAAGCCGGTGGGCAAGGGGACCGGGCTGGGCCTGTCGATCTCCTACGGCATCGTCGCCAAGCACCACGGCCGCATCGACGTGGACAGCCAGCCCGGGCAGGGTTCGAAGTTCCGGATCGTACTGCCGGTGCGGCAGCCGCGCGCGGCCGCCTGAGGCGGCAGCCGCTCAGGGGCCTTCCGGGCGCAGCGGCTGGCGCTCGGCGTGGGTCCGGAACGCCTGGCGGATGTGCTCGCGCAGCTCGTCGTCGTTCCAGGGCTTGGTCAGGAAGCGGTAGATCGCGCCGCGGTTGATCGCCTCGGTCACCGTGGCCAGGTCGGTGTAGCCGGACAGCACCATGCGCACCGTGTCCGGGTACAGGGTCTTCACCCGGCCCAGGAACTCGGTGCCGCTCATGTCGCTCATGCGCTGGTCCGAGAGGATCACCTGGACCTCGTTGGTGGCCAGCAGGTCGAACGCGTCGCGCACGTTGCCGGCGGCCAGGATGCGGTAGCCGTCGCGGCGGAACAGGCGCACCAGCGAGCGCAGCACGTTCTCCTCGTCGTCCACCAGCAGCAGGGTCTGGTCCTGCTTGGTCGAGGCGAACAGCTCCGGGCGCATGTAGCGCCGCCGCAGGACCATGCCCGCCGACTCGGCCGGCATCGGCTCGCCGAACAGGTAGCCCTGGAACAGGTCGCAGTCGCTGCGCCGCAGGTAGCCCAGCTGGGCCTCGCTCTCCACGCCGTTGGCGATCACCTTCATGTTGAGCTGGTGGCCCATGGCGATGATCGCGCGCACGATCGCCGTCTCGCGCTCGCCGGCCGGCGCGCTGCGGATGAAGCTGCGGTCGATCTTGAGCATGTCCACCGGGTAGCGGACCAGCGCGCTGAGGCTGGAGTCGCCGGTGCCGAAGCTGTCCAGGGCCAGGCGCACGCCCTCGCGGCGCAGCGCCGCCAGCCCGTCGTACACCGGCGCCACGCTGGCGGCCAGGGTGCTCTCGTTGATCTCGACCAGCAGGCTCTCGGCCGGCAGCCCGGCCTGGCGCAGCATCGCCAGTACCTCGTCGACGAAGGCTGGGCGCAGCAGCTGCAGGGTGGAGACGTTGACCGCCACGAACAGGTCGTCGAAGCCGGCGTCGCGCCAGGCGCGGGCCTGGTTGATGGCGTTGCGCAGCACCCAGTCGCCGATTTGCACGATCACGCCCAGGCGCTCGGCCACCGGCATGAAGCGCTCGGGCACCAGCAGGCCCAGGGTGGGGGACTGCCAGCGCAGCAGCGCCTCCATGCCGACCACGCGGCCGTCGCGGGCGCTGATCTCCGGCTGGAAGCGCAGGCGCAGTTCGCCGTTTGGCACCGCGTCGACGATCTGGCGCGCGATCAGGCTTTCGTTGTGCACCGTCTGCAGGCTGGCGCCGCCGTACATCTGGATGCGCTCGCCGACGTGGCTGGCCTGGCGCGCGGCGATCTCGGCCAGGTGCAGCAGGCCGTCGGCGTCGGTGGCGTGCTGCGGGCAGATCGCGACCCCGGCCTTGGTGCTCAGGAACAGGGTGTAGGGCAGCACGCTCAGCGGCGCCTCGGCCTCGACCAGCAGTTCCTCGGCCAGCTGCTCCGGCGCCGGCATCCCCGGCTGCAGCGGCACCACCGCCACGAACTCGTCGCTGCCGTGGTGCCAGACGTGGCCGCGGCCCTGCAGCAGGGCGTGCAGGCGCCGGCCCAGCTCGGCCAGCGCCTGGTCGCCCACCTCGAAGCTCATATTCTCGTTGACCGAGGCGAAGTGGTCGATGTCCAGGTGCAGGGCCATCAGCGGCGGGCCGCCGTTGCGCGCCTGCGCGACCAGTTCCTGCAGCACCGGGTGGCCGGCGCCCAGGCGGCCGGGCGCGGGAAGTTCGTGGATGGCGGGAGACGTAGGCAGCACGCGTCCTCAACCCCGCGCGGCGTAGGGCAGCAGCAGCTCGATGCGGGTGCCCGTGCCCGGCGCGCTGTGGATGCTCAGGCGCCCTCCCGCGCTCTGCGCGCGCTCGCGCATGATCACCAGGCCCAGGCCGCCTGCCTGGGCCTGGTCGAAGCCGCGGCCATCGTCGCGGATGTGCAGGCGCAAGGACTCCTCGTCGCCGGACAGGGCCAGGATGACGTGGCTGGCGCCGGCATGGCGCAGGATGTTGGTCAACCCTTCCTGGGCGATGCGGAAGCACGCCTGCTCGACCTCGCGCTCCGGGCGCCGCGGCAGCGGCGCCACGTCCAGCGCCAGCACCACCGGCTGGTTGCGGAACAGGCTGCCGGCGTGCCAGCGCAGCGCCGCTTCCAGGCCCAGCGCGTCCAGCTGCGGCGGGCGCAGCAGCATGGACAGGTTGCGCAGCTTGTCCAGGGTGGCGTCGGCGGTGGCGACCACCTCCTGCAGGTCCTCGCGCCGCCGCTCCGCGTCCTCCTCGGCCATGGCCGCGTGCACCGACAGCTTGATCGCGGTGATCGCCTGGCCGACGTCGTCGTGCAGCTCGCGCGAGATCGCGCGGCGCTCGTCCTCCTGGGCCGAGAACAGCCGCCCGGCCATCGCCTGCAGCTCGCGGTTGACCCCGGCCAGGGCGTCGCGCATGCGCTCCGGCTCGCTGAGGTCGCGCACCAGCAGCAGCTGGCAGTCCTGGCCGCCGTAACGGGCCGCGGCGCGCGACAGCGCCACCCGGAACGGCTCGCCGCCGTTGCGGCGCATGCGTGGCGAGGCCTCGGCCAGTTCGCCGCGCAGCCAGCCGCGCAGCGCCGGCAGGTCGGCCGGCTCGACCAGGCCCGCCAGCGGTTCGCCGATCAGCGCCTCCGGGGCGCGGCCGAACAGCCCGGCGCAGGCCGGGTTGGCGTAGAACACCCGCTCCTCGCGCAGGATCATCAGCCCGTCGGGCAGGATCCGGACCAGCTCGCGGAACTGCTGCTCGCGCTCGCCGAGCAGGCGCCGGGTCTGCTGCTCCTCGGTCACGTCCTGCACCGTGCCGCGCAGGATCGCGTGGCCCTGTTCCTCCAGGCGGCGGCCGCGCAGGTGCAGCAGGCGCTCCTGGCCGCCGGCACCGAGCACCGGCAGCAGCAGGTCCAGGTGGGGCAGGGCGCCGGAGGCCAGCTCCTCGAGCATGCGCTCCAGGCGCGCGTGGCTGGCCGCGTCGGCGCCGACCAGGACCTCGGTCAGCCGGCGGTCCGGTCCCGGCGGATGCGCGGTGAGCTGGCGCATGACCGGGCAGAAGCGGGTGGCGCCGGTGGCCAGGTCCAGCTCCCAGGAGCCCAGCCGCGCCAGCTGCTGCGCCTCCAGCAGCCGCAGCCGCGCCTGTTCCTCGGCGGTGCGGTCGAGCAGCACGACCAGCCACCGCGGCGCGCCGCCGGGCGAGGGCGGCAGGTCGGTGCTGCGCAGTTCCACGTGGCGGACGCGGCCGTCGCGCGCGGTGAAGCTGGCCAGCTTCACGTGCGGCTTGCCGGGATTCTGGCGCACCTCGGCCACCGCCGCGGCCAGCTCCTCGCGGTCGCGCCACAACCTGCCGACCGCCATGCCGCGCAGGTGCTCGCGCGGCCAGCCGAGGAAATCGGCGGCCGCCGGGTTGGCATCCACGATCTCCAGCGACTGCATGTCGCAGCTGAACATCGGGTTGGGGTTGGCCTCGAACATCTCGCGGTGGCGGTTTTCCGACGCGCGCGCGCGGTCGGCCGCGCGCAGCAGCCGGTGCAGCAGGCGATAGGTGAGGACGTACAGCAGCGCCGCGCTGATGCCAACGGTGATGGCGCCCTTCCACGACTGCAGCCGGGTGAGGGCCGCCGTGTCGGTGGCCAGCAGGGCGAGCGCGCGGTCGCTGAAGAGGATCCACAGGATCCCGAACAGCAGGTACAGCAACGGGATGCGCATCGCGAGCGCACGTGCGCGGACCTTGGCGTCCGCCACGTCCTCGGCTGGCCCGGGCACCCCGGACCGGTCGTGCTGTGCCATCGGCTTGCCCCGGAACGAGAGGCGCAAGCATACCAGCGCCGGCGCCCGTGCCGGGCTCAACTACGCCGCGCCGATGCCGTTAACGGCATGACCGCCCCGGGAGCCCCCCCGGGGGAGTTTGGAGAGAGCAGGGCGTGGATTCCGGCGCAATTGCCAGCCTGTTGCAACACCCGATCGAAAGTGCCCTGCTGGTGCTCGACGCCGAGGGCCGTCCGATCGCCGCCAACCCGGCGGCCCAGGCCATGGCCCTGCCCGATGCCGCGGCCCGCTATGCCCCGCTGCTGCAGGACCTGCGCGCCAGCCTGGCCGCCGGCGAGCGCCAGGCCGTGGCCTGCAGCCTGCCGGGCCCGGACCGGCGCCTGGACGGCTGGCTGCGCGCCGTGCGCGGCCCCGACGGCCAAGCCATCGCCTACACCCTGAGCATCCCCGACCCGGAAGGCGCCAGCCGCTGGCAGGTGGCGCTGGACAGCGCCGGCCACGGGCTGTGGGACTGGGACATCGGCGCCAACCGCATCTTCCGCTCCGAGACCTGGCGGGCCATGCTCGGCTTCACCGCCGAGGACGTGCTCGACAGCAGCCTGGAATCGGCGCTGGCGATGGTCCACCCGGAGGACGTGGAGCGCCTGCGCCAGACCCTGCGCGCGCACCTGGACGGCCGCACCGACGCCTACACCTGCGAACACCGCGTGCGCCACTGCAATGGCAGCTGGCGCTGGGTCCGCGACAGCGGCCGGGTGGTGGCCTGGAGCGCCGACGGCCGCCCGCTGCGGATGATCGGCACGCATACCGCGATCGACGAACAGAAGCAACTGGAGGAACGGCTGCGCGGGCAGCAGGCGCTGCTGGAGGAAATCCAGCGCCTGGCCGGGATCACCTCCTGGTCGTGGAGCCCGGCCACCGACAGCGGCTGGTGGCCGCGCGAGTTCTACCGCCTGCTGGGCCACCCGCCGCGCGACCGCGACAGCGCCCGCGCCTGGCTGCGGCGGATGCCGCGCGAGGCTTCGGCCGCGCTGCGGCGTGCCTGGCAGCGCATGCGCCGCGACGGCCAGCCGGTGCGCTTCGTGCTGGAGCTCACCGATGCCCAGGGCCAGCCGCTGCACCTGCAGGCCTGGGCGCGCCCGCAACTGGACGCGGCCGGGCACATCGAGCGCGTGCTGGGCCAGTTCCAGGACGTGACCGCGCAGCGCCACGCCGATGCGCTGCTGCGCTGGCGCACCGAGCTGCTGGACCGGGTTTCCGCGCTCGGCCACATCGGCGGCTGCGAGATCGAGTGCGCCACCCGCCGGGTGCAGTGGACCGACGAGTGCTACCGCATCCACGGCCTGCCACCGGGCCCGATCACCCTGGACGACGCCCTGGCCCTGTACACCCGCGACTCGCGCGACGCCTTCGAGGCGGCGCTGGCGCGGCTGGCCGGCGGCGGCCCGGCCGAACGCCTGGAACTGTGCTTCTACCGCCCCGGCGGCCAGCGCGTCTGGGTCGAGGTGACCCTGGAGCTGGACCGCCGCGAAGGCCTGTCGGAGCGCTTCGTCGCCCTGTTCCGCGACATCAGCCGCGAGCGCGAGACCAGCGAGCGGATCGAGCTGCTCTCGCACTACGACCTGCTTACCGGCCTGCCCAACCGTTTCCTGCTGCGGGTCCAGGCCGAGGAGGCGATCGAGGACGCGCTGGCCACCGGCGCGACCCCGCTGGCCCTGCTGCTGCTGGACCTGGACGGTTTCAAGAACATCAACGACACCTTCGGCTACGCCGCCGGCGACGCCATGCTCAAGGCGGTGGCCGGGCGCCTGCACGCGACGCTGTCGCAGCACGACCTGTTCGGCCGCCTCGGCGGCGACGAGTTCATGGTCATGCTGCGCGCCGATGCCGCCCGCGCCGAGGCCGTCGGCATGAAGCTGATCGCGGCGCTGTCCGAGCCGCTGCCGTTCGCCGGCGAACTGCTCAAGGCCGGCGCCAGCGTGGGCGTGGCGGTGCTCGGCGGCGACGGCAACGCCTTCGACGAGCTGCTGCGCGCCGCGCACGCGGCCCTGCGCGTGGCCCGCGAGCGCGGCCGCAACTCGCTGCAGATGCACGATGCCGAGATCCAGCGCCAGACCCGGCGCCGGCTGGAGATCGAGCACACCCTGCGCGGCGCGCTGGAGCGCGAGGAATTCTCGCTGGTCTACCAGCCGCAGATCAGCATCAACGACCGCCACGCGCCGGGCATCGAGGCGCTGGTGCGCTGGCACCGGCCGGGCGGCACCTGCCACCCGGGCGAGTTCATCCCGATCGCCGAGCAGTGCGGCGAGATCGTGCGCCTGGGCGAGTGGGTCATCGCCGAGGCCTGCCGCCAGGCCGTGGCCTGGCACGCGGCCGGCCTGGACTTCGGCCGCATCGCGGTCAACGTCTCCGGCGTGCAGCTGCGCGACCGCGGCTTCGCCGAACGCGTGGTGGCGCTGTGCCAGCGCTCCGGCTGGCCCCCGGCGCGGCTGGAGCTGGAGCTGACCGAGTCCGCCCTGATCCTGGACAGCGAGAGCCTGCGCCATTGCTTCAAGGTGTTCGAACGCCACGGCATCCAGCTGGCGGTGGACGACTTTGGCACCGGTTTCTCCAACCTGCACTACCTCAACCGCTTCCCCGTGCAGCGGCTGAAGATCGACCGCAGCTTCGTCAGCGGCATGCTGCACGACGCCAATGCCGGCGGCGTCACCCAGGCCATCATCCACCTCGGCCACGCGCTGGGCATGCGGGTGGTGGCCGAGGGCGTGGAATCCATGCAGGAGCAGGATCAGCTGCGGCAATGGGGTTGCGACGAGGTCCAGGGATACGTGCACACCCGGCCGCTGCCGCCGCGTGAACTGGCGCAGTGGCTGCGCCAGGCCAGCGAGGCCGGCGTGATCGAGTGGTCGCGGCCGGTGGCGCTCAAGTAGGGGCGCCGATCCGGATCCCGGCACCACGGACGCCGGCGCTTGCCGGCGTCGTGCTTTCCGCCGCCGCCAGCCCGTGCCTTCGTTGTCCCGGCACGGCTCCGCCATCGTGTGGTCCGGGCAAGGCCGCACCCGGGAACCCCGCAATGCGAAGTGGGCCCCAAGGCAGCCCGGCGGTGAGCCTGCAGCGCGTGGCGACGCGCCCCCCCCCCACCAGTGCGCGGGCACCGCAGCAGCGCGGCGCCTGCTGGAGCGCGGCGACGCCTGGGCTGCCACGGCCCCGCGCCATTATTGAAGTACGACGCACCGGTCCGCGACGCGTAGCGCGGACAAGGCCGCATCAGGGAATCGGGGCCAGTCGCGCGTGGCGGGTCGTCGATCCGGGAGCGCCAGGCATGTCCGGGCGCAGGCTGCGATCGTCCCGGGGCGTCGCCGCCGGTCGAGAACACGAGCCTTGGGGAACCTGGCCGTGCGGGCGGGAAGGGAAGCCGGTCGCGCGCCGCGACCGGGAACACGGGCCGGGATCAGGCCGCCGGGGAGGGTAGCCCGGGCACGCCCAGGTCCCAGTCCACGCAGGCCAGCAGCGGGTCGGTGGCCGCGGCAGGCGAACCGATCGCAGCGGCGAGGGCCAGTTCCTGCAGGGCCATGGCCTCCAGCCGGGCCATCAGCGCCGTGCTGCGTGCGGCCGCGTTTTCCGGGGCCTGCACGGCAGCAGGCCCCGGTGCGGAGCCGGGGCCTGCCGGGTTGGTGCGGGTGCCGGAGGGGCTCAGAACAGCTCCACCGTGCCGGCGCCCATGCTCTGCTGGGTAACCGGCTTGTGCGGCGGCTGCTCCCACTCGCCGCGCAGTTCGCGCAGGCGCTGGCCCAGCTTCTGCAGGGCGCGGATCAGCTCGACGTCGTCGCTGCCGTTGTTGCGCTGGAGCAGCTCCTGCAGGGCCATGGCCTCGCGGTTGATCGTGTCCAGGCGGTCCAGGTGGATGTGCGCGCCGCCCAGGGCCTGGGTGGCGATGTCCTCGAACTGCAGGGCGCGCACCGCCTCGGCCACCGAGCCGTCGATGGCGCGGCCGCAGTCGGAGATCTCGCGCATGCCCTCGCTCAGCGAGGCATTGATCGCGGCCACGTTCTGCAGCATCTGCGCGGCTTCGGCGCGGGCCTCGCGGGAGCGGTCCAGGTCGCGCGAGGCCATCTGGGTCACGGTCTCGCGCACCTTGGCGATGGCGTCCTTGGAACTGTGCGCCAGCTTGCGGATCTGCTCGTTGAAGGTGGTCGAGCGCTCGGACAGGTTGCGCACCTCGTCGGCGACCACCGCGAAGCCGCGGCCGGCCTCGCCGGCGCGGGCCGCCTCGATCGCCGCGTTCAGCGCCAGCAGGTTGGTCTGGTCGGCGATCGACTTGACGTCCTCCAGCAGGGCGAAGATGCCGTCCAGGTGCTGGGCCATCTGGTCGATGTGCTGCACCGTGGTCGTGCTCTGGCCGGCGACCTGCTCCAGCGCCTCCACCAGCTGCTCCATGCGCGAGCTGGCGTGCTGGGCGAAGCGGGCCACGTCGACCCCGCCGTTGCCGTCCTGGTCGGCGATCAGCCGGGCCATGGCCTGGCTCTGCTGGCGCGACTTGCGGTTCATCGCGTCGAAGCTGCCGCCGAGGCCGGCGACCGCCTGGCGGATCAGCTCGCGGGCGCGGTCGATCTCGCTGCGCGAGCCTTCGATCTCCTTGCCGACGAAGTTGCGCAGCTCACCCAGCAGCTGCTCCTGCTCGCGGATCACGCGCGCATGTTCCCGCGACGGTCCGGAAGAGGCGGAGCCACGCAGCAGCAGCCAGGCGGCGAAGCCGAACCAGGCGAGCGTCTGGGTGGTCAGGATCGCCCAGCGCACCGGAGCCGGCCAGTCGAAACCGATCGCGATGGGAGCCAGGAGGGTCAGCACCAGCGGTGCGGCCATGCGGAAGAGCAAACGGGAATCCATGGGTGATCTCTGCGGAACCTCGTTCGCAGTATCGGCCGTAGACCCCTTGCCTTTAGCCGCCGCGCCCCTGCCAGTGCGAACTGGTGCTCAGTTGCGATGCATGCGCACCGCTTCGGCCATGGCCTTGCGCGCGAACAGGAAGTGCCACTGGCTGCCGCCGAGCTGGCGCCACAGCCGCGCCGAGCGCACCGCCGCCAGCAGCAGGGCGCGGATCTCCGAGACCACGCCGGGCTGGCCGAGGTAGTGCGGGTTGCCCTGGACCATGATCCGCGGCCGCAGGTGGCTGATGGTGTCCGCGTACAGGGCGCCAAGCGCGGACAGGACCTCCGGGTGGGTGCTGCCCAGTTCCTCGGCGCGCGCGGCCAGGCCGGCGATGCCGTTGCCCACCGCCTGCATGGTCGCCGGCTCGCCGGAGAAGCGGCGCTCCAGCTGGACCGTGGCCAGGGCCAGGCGCGGCAGCAGCGGGTCGTCGGCGCGGCTGGCCAGGTAGGCGTCGAGCAGGCGCAGGCCCGGGGCCAGCGCCGGCACGCCGCCGTAGACGTCGGCGGCGGAAGGGGCGTCGATCCGGAACACGCTGTCCAGGACGGGCTGGGCGGCGCCGGTGTCGCTGTGGCCGGTCTCGGCGATGCGCCGCACCTGCTGCAGGGACTGGGCCAGGCCGGCCAGCGCCAGCACGCGATCGCTATGGGGATTTTCCATGGCCGGTATTCTAGCTGGCGACCACAGCCGCCCGCCCGGCATCGCCCGGCACCGGGGCATCGGTGGAAGCGATCACCGCGCCCCCCAGGCAGGCCGGGCCGTCGTACAGCACCAGCGACTGCCCCGGGGTCGCCGCCCGCTGCGGGCGGAGGAAACGCACCGACAGGCTGCCGTCGTCCAGCACCCGCACCCGGCACGGCTCTTCCTGCTGGCGGTAGCGGACCTGGGCGCTGCACTCGAACTCCGACGCCGGCGCCGCGCCCTCGATCCAGTGCATGGCCTCGGTGCGGATGGTGCTGGACATCAGCCAGGGGCTGTCGCGGTCCTGGTCCACGTACAGGATGTTGGCGGCCACGTCCTTGCCGACCACGTACCAGGGCGCGGCCGGGCGGCCGCGCACGCCACCGATGGCCAGGCCCTCGCGCTGGCCCAGGGTGAAGTAGAACACCCCCGGGTGGGTGCCGATCCGCACCCCCCGCGGGTCGCGGATCTCGCCCGGCTGCGCCGGCAGGTAGCGGCCGAGGAACTGGCGGAAGTCGCGCTCGCCGATGAAGCAGATGCCGGTGGAATCCTTCTTGGCGTGGGTCGGCAGCCCGGCCTCGCGTGCGATCGCGCGCACCTGCGCCTTGGGCAGGTGGCCGATCGGGAACAGGGTGGCCGCCAGCTGTTCCTGCCCCAGCTGGTGCAGGAAGTAGCTCTGGTCCTTGTCGCGGTCGGCGCCGCGCAGCAGCCGCCAGCGTCCGCCCTCGTGCACGACCTGGGCGTAGTGGCCGGTGGCGATGCGCTCGGCCCCCAGGTCGCGCGCCGCGTCGAGGAAGTGCTTGAACTTGACCTCGCGGTTGCACAGCACGTCCGGGTTGGGCGTGCGCCCGGCGGCGTACTCGGCCAGGAAGTGCTCGAACACCCCGGCCCAGTACTCCTTCGAGAAGTCGCGGAAATGGAACGGGATGCCGAGGCGGCCGCACACCGCCACCGCATCGCGGCGGTCCTCCTCGGCGCGGCACTCGCCGCTGCCGTCGTCGTCCCAGTTCTGCATGAACAGCCCGGCCAACGGCTCGCCGGCGCGGGCCAGCAGCAGCGCGGCCACCGAGGAATCGACGCCGCCGGACACGCCGACGACAGTGCGCGGCGGCGTGCTCACAGCTGCCGCACCAGGTCCAGTGGCTGGCGCCGCCCGGCCAGCCAGTCGGCAGCCACCTGCCAGACCAGCGGGCTGCGGTGGCGGGCGGATTCGGCCAGCAGTTCGTCCGGCGCCAGCCACACGGCGCGCTCGATGCCTTCATCGAGAGTCCGCTCCGGGTGGTGGAGCAGGGCGGTGCCGGCGAAGGCGAAGCGCAGGTAGTCGCTGCCGTCCGGGGCCTTCCACTGGTAGCAGCCGATGAAGGCGTCCAGGCGGATGTCCCAACCGGTTTCCTCCAGGGCCTCGCGCACGGCGGCCTCGGCCAGGCTCTCGCCCGGCTCCAGGTGCCCGGCCGGCTGGTTCAGCACCAGGCGGCCGTCGATCCGCTCCTCGACCAGCAGCAGCCGCCCTTCGCGGGCGACCACGCTGGCCACGGTGACGTGGGGATGCCAGGCCATCAGTAGTCGTCGCTCCCGTCGCCCAGTTCCAGCTCCATCAGGTCGGCGGCGGCCGCGGCGTAGGCGATGACGTCGTCCAGGGCCTGCGCGCCGGCGTCGGCCGGCAGCTGGATCACCAGTACCGCGTAGTCGCCCTGGCGCACCCAGCCACCGAGCTTCTGTCCGGCCGAGGCCTCCAGCAGGCGGTTGGCCACCGCCACCGGGAACGCGCCCGCGGCCGACCAGGCCGGCGACCACACCTCACGCACGCGGAGGCTGCCGAAGGTCTCCACCGGCGAACGCACGATGACCACCTGGGAGCGTTCGTCCTCCAGCCCGAGGACCAGGCGGAAGTCGCCGTCCTCGTCCACCTCGTAGGCGTGGCCGAGCTGGTCGAGCATGCGCGCGACCGCGCGGTCGGGGCCCGCGGCCGCGGCGGACAGGGGCAGGGCCAGCGCCAGCAGCGCGGCGGCTAGGCGGGGAAGGGCGCTCATGCGGGCATCCGGGGGGAAGGATCGGGGAATTGTCCGGCAGCCGCGGCGGCCGCGTCCATCCGCCGCGCCTTTGGGGTCGCGTGGCGCGCCGGAACGTATAATCCCGTACATGTCGAGCAACCCCCGCCACGATCACGAACACGGCACCCTGGTCGATACCGGCCGGCCTGAAGTCGCGCCGCCGCCGATGTACCAGGTGATCCTGCTGAACGACGACTACACCCCCATGGACTTCGTCGTGGCCGTGCTGCAGCAGTTCTTCGGCATGGACCTGGAGCGCGCCACCCAGGTGATGCTCCACGTCCACACCCGGGGACGTGGCGTCTGCGGTGTCTTCACGCGCGAAGTGGCCGAATCCAAGGTAGCCCAGGTCAACGAGTTCTCCCGCATGAACCAGCACCCGCTGTTGTGCACGATGGAGAAGGCCTGACCCGCGGGATGCCCCGCCCGGGCGCCGGCCTGCCGCCGGCTGAACACGGCGTTGCGCCGGCACGCTGGAATTGCCGGTGGCAGGCCGCATATTGTTGGCAAACCGCCGGAGCGAGCCATGTTCAGCAAAGACCTCGAACAGACCATCGGCCAGTGCTACAAGCGGGCGCGCGAAGCCCGTCATGAGTTCATGACGGTCGAGCACCTGCTGCTGGCCCTGCTCGACAACCCCTCGGCCCAGGCCGTGCTGCGGGCGTGCGGTGCCGACTTCGAACGCCTGCGGGTGGACCTGGAGCAGGCCATCGAGGCTTCCGTCTCCCGCCTGGCCGACGACGACGGCCGCGACACCCAGCCCACCCTGGGCTTCCAGCGCGTGCTGCAGCGGGCCGTCTACCACGTGCAGTCCTCGGGCAAGAAGGAGGTCACCGGCGCCAACGTGCTGGTGGCGATCTTCGGCGAGAAGGACTCGCACGCGGTCTACTTCCTCACCCAGCAGGACGTGACCCGGCTGGACGTGGTCAATTACCTGTCGCACGGCATCGCCAAGCTGGGCGACGAGCCCGAGCCGGGCGCCGCCTCCCCGGACGGGGAAGGGCGCGCCGAGGGCGGCGAGGGCGAGGGCAAGACCGACGTCCTCACCGAGTACGCCACCAACCTCAACGAGCAGGCCCGGGCCGGCAAGATCGACCCGCTGGTCGGCCGCGCCGACGAGATCGAGCGCACCATCCAGGTGCTGTGCCGCCGCCGCAAGAACAACCCGCTGTACGTGGGCGAGGCCGGCGTGGGCAAGACCGCCATCGCCGAGGGCCTGGCCAAGCGCATCGTCGACGGCGAGGTGCCGGAGGTGCTGGCCGACGCGGTGATCTACTCGCTGGACCTGGGCGCCCTGGTGGCCGGGACCAAGTACCGCGGCGACTTCGAGAAGCGCCTGAAGGGCGTGCTGGCCGCGGTCAAGAAGATCCCCGGCGCGATCCTGTTCATCGACGAGATCCACACCATCATCGGCGCCGGCTCCGCCTCCGGCGGCACCATGGATGCCTCGAACCTGATCAAGCCCGCGCTGGCCTCCGGCGAGCTGCGCTGCATCGGTTCGACCACCTTCCAGGAATACCGCGGCATCTTCGAGAAGGACCGGGCGCTGGCCCGCCGCTTCCAGAAGATCGACATCGTCGAGCCGACGGTGGGCGAGGCCTACGAGATCCTGCAGGGACTGAAGGCCAAGTACGAGGCCCACCACGGCGTGACCTACGCCGACGAGGCGATCCAGGCCGCGGTGGACCTGTCGGTCAAGCACATCGGCGACCGCCTGCTGCCGGACAAGGCCATCGACGTGATCGACGAGGCCGGCGCCCGCCAGCGCCTGCTGCCGGAAGGCGCGCGCAAGGAGCTGATCGACGTCGAGGAAATCGAGACCATCGTCGCCAAGATGGCGCGGATCCCGGCCAAGCAGGTCAGCGCCACCGACAAGGACGTGCTCCAGCACCTGGAGCGCAACCTGAAGATGGTGATCTTCGGCCAGGACCCGGCCATCGAGACCCTGGCCTCGGCGATCAAGCTGGCGCGCAGCGGCCTGGGCAACCCGGACAAGCCGATCGGCAACTTCCTGTTCGCCGGCCCCACCGGCGTGGGCAAGACCGAGGTGACCCGCCAGCTGGCCCTGCAGCTGGGCATCGAGCTGGTGCGCTTCGACATGTCCGAGTACATGGAGCCGCACTCGGTCTCGCGCCTGATCGGCGCGCCCCCGGGCTACGTAGGCTTCGACCAGGGCGGCCTGCTGACCGAGAAGATCGTCAAGACGCCGCACTGCGTACTGCTGCTGGACGAGGTGGAGAAGGCCCACCCGGACATCTTCAACATCCTGCTGCAGGTCATGGACCGCGGCGTGCTGACCGACACCAACGGGCGCGAGGCCAACTTCAAGAACGTGGTGATCGTGATGACCACCAACGCCGGCGCGGCCCAGGCCTCGCGGCGCTCGATCGGCTTCACCCGCCAGGACCACTCCACCGACGCGATGGAAGTGATCCGCCGCACCTTCAGCCCGGAGTTCCGCAACCGCCTGGACGCGGTGGTGCAGTTCCAGCCGCTGGCCTTCGAGCACATCCTGCGGGTGGTGGACAAGTTCCTGATCGAGCTGGAGATGCAGCTCAACGAGAAGCGGGTGGCCATGACCGCCTCGCCGAACGCGCGCGAGTGGCTGGCCCAGCACGGCTTCGACCCGCTGATGGGCGCCCGCCCGATGGCGCGCGTGATCCAGGACCGGATCAAGCGCCCGCTGGCCGACGAGCTGCTGTTCGGCAAGCTGGTCAACGGCGGCCGCGTCCACATCGACGTGGTCGACGGCGAGCTGGTGGTCGAGGCCCAGTCCGAACCGGAGAAGCTGCTGCCGGCGACGGTCTGAGCCGAGCCGGCTTACCCGGGCACGGCCGCCAGGCCGGCCATTCCGCGGCCCAGGGCGCGCGGGATGGCCGGCCTTGTCGCTTCCGGGTGCCGGCACGCGGCGGCGACCGGCCGGCTCACTCGCGGCTGTCCGCCACCTGCTCCAGCACAGGCTCGATACGCTGCACCCGCGCCACCTCGCAGGTACCGCGGTCGGTATGCAGGGCCGAACCGCGCTGGCACAGCAGGTGCTGCGCGCCGTTGCGTTCGATCAGGCCGACGCGCGCGGCGGGCAGGGCGGAACAGTCGCGCTGCAGGGTGACCTGGTACTGCGCCTGGCCGTCGCGCAGGAGGAACTGGCGGGCGTTGCCCTGGCGGGTGATCTGCTGGTCCTGGCCAAGGTGGACGCAGCCGGGCTGTTCGGCCGGGGCGCCGCTGCCAGCCTGCGCCAGGGGGGCGGCGCACAGGAGCACGAGCGGCAGGAGGACGGTACGGGCAAGGGGCTTCATGGCACTGCTCGGAAGACGGCCCGGATTGGACCGCATTCCACGCTAGTGCCGCGCCGCCGCCGCGGAATCTGCCTGAGGTGACACCGACCTCCGGCCACCCCTGGCGGCACGCCGCGCAATGCCTGGGCGCAACCGGCGCACGAAAAAAGGCGGCCTTGCGGCCGCCTTTGCCGTGAGCGGGGCCATGCGTGCCGCCAGGCACGCCGCGGGGCTCACTTCATGCGATAGGTGATGCGGCCCTTGGTCAGGTCGTAGGGCGTCATCTCGACCTTGACGCGGTCGCCGGTCAGGATGCGGATGTAGTTCTTGCGCATGCGACCGGAGATGTGGGCGATGATCTCGTGCCCATTCTCCAGGCGTACCCGGAAGGTGGTATTGGGCAGCGTCTCGATGACAGTGCCTTCGAACTCGATGGAATCGTCTTTCGACATGCGTTTCCGATTTGCGCGAGCAGGGCGTTAAAGGCGGCAATTTTACGCGGAAAGCCGTTGCGGCGCAAAACAGCCGGTTCAGCCAGCCAGCGCGGAGGCCGGCAGCAGGCCGAAGGCGGTGGTCCAGCTGCCGACCATGCCGGGCAGGGCGGTCAGCCGCGACAGCTCGGCCTGGAACCGCGGGCGCGGCCAGCGCTCGCCGCCCAGGGAGACCAGGTGCGGGTTCTCCACCTGTGCGTCCAGCAGCGGCCAGCCCCAGCCGCACAGGCGGTAGGCCAGGGCGGCCAGGGCCACCTTGGAGCCGCCGGAGCAGGCGCTGAACATGCTCTCACCGTAGAACATCCGCCCCACCGCCACCCCGTACAGGCCACCGACCAGGCGGCCACCGGCATCGACCACCTCGATCGAGTGCGCATGCCCCAGCCGGTGCAGGCGGGCGTAGGCGGCGCGCATCTCCGGCAGGATCCAGGTGCCGTCGTGGCCCCGGCGGGGGGTCTCGGCACAGGCCGCCAGCACCGCGTCGAACGCGGTGTCGGCCCGCACCTGCCAGGCGCTGTGGCGCAGCTGGCGGCGGAAGCGGGTGGACAGGCGTACCCCGTCGGTACGGAACACCATGCGCGGATCCGGGCTCCACCACAGGATCGGCTGCCCTTCCGAGTACCAGGGGAAGATGCCCTGGGCATAGGCCGCCAGCAGCCGTTCCGGCGAGAGGTCGCCACCGATGGCCAGCAGCCCGTCCGGCTCGCGCAGGGCCTGGTCCACCGGCGGGAATGGATCGTCCGGGCCGAGCAGGCGGGGGAAGCGCGCCATGGCCATGCTCAGCCGCCCTCCGCCGTGCGGAACGGCCCGTGCCTGCCCAGGCTGCGCGCATACCGCTCCACCGTCTGGCGCTCCTCGGCGCACCAGGTGGCCAGCGCCTCCCGGAACGCGGGATGGGCGATGTAGTGGCGGCTGTGCACGAACGCCGGCAGGAAGCCGCGCGCCAGCTTGTGCTCGCCCTGCGCGCCCGGCTCGAACCGGGCCAGGCCCTGCTCCAGGCAGTACTCGATGCCTTGGTAGTAGCAGGTCTCGAAGTGCAGGCCCGGCAGGCGCAGGTGGCTGCCCCAGTAGCGTCCGTAGAGGGTGTCGCCGCCGCGCAGGCAGAGCGCCCCGGCAACCGGCGATCCATCCAGATAGGCAAGAATTATCAGCATGTTGCGCGGCATTGTTCGCGCAACATGTCCGATGAAGTCCCGGGTCAGCGCGGGCGCGTTGCCGTATTCGGCGAAGGTCTGCAGGTAGAAGCCGTGGATGGCATCCAGTTCGTCGGGCCCGGCCTCGTCGCCATGCAGGCGCCGGAACGTGATCCCGGAGCTGGCTACCTTGCCACGCTCCTGGCGGATGTTCTTGCGGTGGCGATGGTCCATGTCCGCCAGGTAGTCGTCGAACCGGCGCCAGTGCCCCGGGTTGCGCCAGTGGTACTGGACGTCGGTGCGCTCCAGCCAGGCCGCATCGAAGGCCCCGGACTCGGCCGGCAGGTGGAAATTGACGTGGGCCGAGGACAGCCCTTCGTCCTCGACCAGCGCGCACATCGCCCGTACCAGGGCCCCGCGCACGGCCGGGTCGCGCGCCAGCAGGCGCGGCCCGGTGACCGGCGAGTAGGGCACGGCGCACAGCCACTTGGGGTAATAGTCCAGGCCGTGCCCGGCATAGGCGCGGGCCCAGGCATGGTCGAACACGAACTCGCCGTGCGAGTTGGTCTTCAGATAGCCGGGCGCGGCCGCCACCAGGGTATCGCCGTCCCACAGGGTGAGATGGCGCGGCGTCCAGCCCCATCCGGGGCGCAGGCAGCCGTGGCGTTCCAGGCCTTCGAGGAAGGCGTGGGCCACGAAGGGATTGCCGCCGTCGTGCAAGGCATCCCACTGCCTGGCCGGGACCCGGGCCAGGCCATCAAGCCAGCGCGTGCGCAGCCCGGCGCTCATGGACGCGCCATCCCGCGACCGCGGCGGCGCGCGCCGGCCAGGACGCCACCGGGATAGCAGCGTCCGGCCTTCATCGGTCGCCTCAGGCGCCCTTGTCCAGGAAGCGCTCGGCGTCCAGCGCGGCCATGCAGCCGAAGCCGGCCGAGGTGATCGCCTGGCGGTAGTGCTGGTCGGCCACGTCGCCGGCGGCAAACACGCCTTCCACCGAGGTGGCGGTGACGTTGCCGCCCAGGCCCGAGCGGATGGTGATGTAGCCGTTGTCCATGGCCAGCTGGCCTTCGAACAGGCCGGTGTTGGGCTGGTGGCCGATGGCCACGAAGAAGCCGTGGGCGGCGATCTGGCGGGTGCTGCCGTCCAGGGTGGACTTGACCCGCACGCCGGTCACGCCGGCGTCGTCGCCCAGCACCTCGTCCACCACGTGGTGCCAGACCGGCTCGATCTTGCCGGCCTCGACCTTGGCGAACAGCTTGTCCTGCATGATCTTTTCCGCGCGCAGGGTATCGCGGCGGTGGACCAGGTAGACCTTGCGGGCGATGTTGGACAGGTACAACGCCTCCTCGACCGCGGTGTTGCCGCCGCCGACCACGACCACGTCCTGGTCGCGGTAGAAGAAGCCGTCGCAGGTGGCGCAGGCGGACACGCCACGGCCCTTGTACTTCTCCTCGGAGGGGATGCCCAGGTACTTGGCGGTGGCGCCGGTGGCGATGATCAGGGCGTCGCAGGTGTAGGTGCCGCTGTCGCCGACCAGGGTGAACGGACGCCTGGACAGGTCGGCGGTGTGGATGTGGTCGAACACCACCTCGGTGTCGAAGCGCTCGGCATGCGCCTGCATCCGCGCCATCAGGTCCGGGCCCATCAGGCCGTGGGCGTCGCCGGGCCAGTTGTCGACCTCGGTGGTCGTCATCAGCTGCCCGCCCTGCTGCAGGCCGGTGATCACCACCGGCTTGAGGTTGGCGCGGGCGGCGTAGACGGCGGCGGTCCAGCCGGCCGGGCCGGAACCGAGGATGAGCAGGCGCGAGTGCTTGGGAGCGGTCATGTATAGTCGTTCGGGGAAAGAAGGGGACCCTTCGCAGGGCCGCGCATAGAGTGGCGGCCGGGCACATGCGAATCAAGGCGAACGGTTGCCGGGCTGCGGCCGGCGGCCGCTGGCGCGATGGCGTGCGATTTCCTGTGACTGGCCCGGCAGATTCGTTTAAGATCAATGCCTAACGCAGGATTCCTGCAGCCGGTTCAAGTTTGCGGAGCGACGTGGCCAAGGCATTGACGGAACGCAGCAAGTCCACCCGCGGCAAGTCGCGCGAAGCCGGCGTGGCCAGTCCCGCGCGGCAGCGCCTGTGGCGGGACCTGGCATTGATCGTGATCGCGCCGGCGCTGCTGTACCTGCTGGCCTGCCTGTTCACCTATTCGCCGACCGACCCGGGCTGGTCGCATAGCGGCAGCGTGGTCGCGCCGGTGCAGAACCTCGGCGGCCGCGCGGGCGCGTGGATCGCCGACGTGCTGCTGTTCCTGTTCGGCTATGCCGCGTTCCTGGTGCCGGTGGCGCTGGGCGCGGTGGCGTGGATCGCGTTGTTCGGCCTGGGCGAGGAGGACGAGCTGGGGCCGGCGCTGCGCCTGGTCGGCACCTTCGGTTTCCTGTTCGGCGCCACCGGCATGCTGCACGTGCGCCTGATCGGCGTGTACGCCCAGGACGTGGCGCGCGCCGGCGGCGTGATCGGCCAGGCCCTGGGCAAGACCCTGCAGGCCGGCTTCGGCCCGCTGGGCGCCAACCTGTTCCTGATCGTGCTGCTGCTGGTTTCGGTGACCCTGGCCACCGGTCTGTCGTGGTTCTGGGTGATGGAGAAGATCGGCGCCGGGGTGCTGGCGCTGCCGGAACTGTTGCGCCGCAAGACCCAGCAGGCCGAGGAGTGGAAGCGCACCCGCGAGCTGCGCGAGGAGCGCCAGGAGGTCCGCAAGAGCGAGGCCCAGCGCCAGGCGAAGCGCGAGCCGGTGCGGATCGAACCGCCGGCGCCGCCGGTGGTGGAGAAGAGCGAGCGCGCCAAGCGCGAGACCCAGATCCCGCTGTTCCAGGGCGCCGGCGGTACCCCGGACGGCCTGCCGCCGCTGTCGCTGCTGGACGATCCCAAGCCGCAGGCCAAGGGTTATTCCGAGGAGACCCTGGAGGTCCTGTCGCGGCAGATCGAGTTCAAGCTCAAGGACTTCCGCATCGACGTGCAGGTGGTCGGCGCCTATCCGGGCCCGGTGATCACCCGCTTCGAGCTGGAGCCGGCCCCGGGCGTGAAGGTCAGCCAGATCAGTTCGCTGGACAAGGACATCGCCCGCGGCCTGTCGGTGAAGTCGGTGCGCGTGGTCGACGTGATCCCGGGCAAGTCTGTGATCGGCCTGGAGATCCCCAACACCAGCCGGGAGATGATCTTCCTCTCCGAGCTGCTGCGCTCGAAGGAATACGACAAGTCGCCCAGCGTGCTGACCCTGGCCCTGGGCAAGGACATCGCCGGCCGTCCGACCGTGGCCGACCTGGCGCGCATGCCGCACCTGCTGGTGGCCGGCACCACCGGCTCGGGCAAGTCGGTGGCGGTCAACGCCATGGTGCTGAGCCTGCTGTACAAGGCCACGCCCAAGGAACTGCGGGTCCTGATGATCGACCCGAAGATGCTCGAGCTGAGCGTCTACCAGGACATTCCGCACCTGCTGGCGCCGGTGGTCACCGACATGAAGGAGGCCGCCAACGGCCTGCGCTGGTGCGTGGCGGAGATGGAGCGCCGCTACAAGCTGATGAGTGCGGTGGGCGTGCGCAACCTGGCCGGCTTCAACAAGAAGGTCAAGGACGCGATCGACGCCGGCCAGCCGCTGATGGACCCGCTGTTCAAGCCGAACCCGGAGCTGGGCGAGGCGCCGCGCCCGCTGGAGCCGCTGCCGTTCATCGTCATCTTCATCGACGAATTCGCCGACATGATGATGATCGTCGGCAAGAAGGTGGAGGAGCTGATCGCCCGCCTGGCGCAGAAGGCGCGTGCCGCCGGCATCCACCTGATCCTGGCCACCCAGCGCCCGTCGGTGGACGTGATCACCGGCCTGATCAAGGCCAACATCCCGACCCGCATCGCCTTCCAGGTCTCCAGCAAGATCGACTCGCGCACCATCCTCGACCAGTCCGGCGCCGAGACCCTGCTGGGCCACGGCGACATGCTCTACCTGCCGCCGGGCACGGGCATGCCCGAGCGCGTGCACGGCGCGTTCGTCAGCGACGACGAGGTGCACCGCGTGGTCGAGCACCTCAAGGCCAGCGGCAAGGCCGAGTACATCGACGGCGTGCTGGACGAGGTGCAGACCCTGGGCGACGGCGTGGTGATTGGCGCCACCGGCCTGCCGGAGAGCAGCGGCGGCGGCGGGGACGAATCCGACCCGCTGTACGACGAGGCCGTGCGCATCGTCACCGAGACCCGCCGCGCCTCGATTTCCGGCGTGCAGCGCCGGCTGAAGATCGGCTACAACCGCGCCGCGCGCCTGATCGAGGCGATGGAGGCCGCCGGCGTGGTCAGCGCGCCGGAACACAACGGCGACCGCAGCGTCCTGGCCCCGCCGCCGCCGCGCGATTGAGGCCGTCGGCCGCCGGTCCGATGCTTTCGGCCAGGCCGCCAGCCGCCCAGGGCCCGGGTACCGGACTGGCGCCGCCATCCAGGGGGCAGGCAATACTCCCGGCCTCGCCTCCTTGTTCAGCTTCGCGGCGTCACACTTCCGCCCACCCCGATACGAAACACTGCTGCCATGTCCAATCGCTTCCGCTTCGGTCTCGGACTCCTCGCCCTGGTCCTGGTTTCCGGCCCGGCCCTCGCCGGCGCCCGCGACGAGCTGGTGCGCTTCACCAGCGGCCTCAAGGGCCTGGAGGGGCGCTTCGAGCAGCAGGTGTTCGACGCCAACGGCCGCAGCAAGGAGCGCAGCAGCGGCATGGTCGCCGTGTCGGCGCCGCGCCTGTTCCGCTGGGAGTACCAGAAGCCGTTCGAGCAGCTGATCGTGGCCGACGGCCAGAAGGTCTGGATGTACGAGCCGGACCTGCAGCAGGCCACGGTCAAGCCGCAAGGCGAGGAAGAGCGCAACAGCCCGCTGGTGGCGCTGTTCGAACCGTCGCGGCTGGAACGCCAGTTCGACGTCAGCGAGGAAGCCGTGCCCAGCGAGGGCCTGGAATGGCTGACCCTGACTCCGAAGGTCGACACCGAGGCCAGCTTCCAGATGGCGCGCCTGGGCTTCGGCCCGCAGGGCCTGGCGCGCATGCAGGTGGTCGACCTGGTCGGGCAGAAGACCGAACTGCGCTTCAGCGGCTGGAAGCGCAACCCGTCCTTCGCTGCCGGCACCTTCAGGTTCACTCCGGCCAAGGGCGTGGACGTGGTCGGCCACTGAGCCAGCGGCCGGCGACCCAATCCGCCGGCCTTGCCAGGCTGCGTGGCCCCGGCATGGGGCCCCGGCGCTCTATCATGGGCGCATGAGCCGCACCCGTCGCACCGCCGCCGCCGAGCAGGACCTGCTGGCGCCCACACCGGAAACGCCCGCCGATCCCGCCCGCCAGGAGGCCATGCGCCCGCTGGCCGAGCGCATGCGGCCGCGCAGCCTGGACGAGATGGTCGGCCAGCGCCGGCTGCTCGCGCGCGGCTCGGCCCTGCGCCGCGCGGTGGAGGCGGGCAGGGTGCATTCGATGATCCTGTGGGGGCCGCCGGGCTGCGGCAAGACCACCCTGTCCCTGTTGCTGGCCCAGTATGCCGACGCCGAGTTCCGCGCCATCTCGGCGGTCCTGTCCGGCCTGCCCGAGGTGCGCCAGGTGCTGGCCGAGGCCGGCCAGCGCTTCGACGCCGGGCGCCGCACCGTGCTGTTCGTGGACGAGGTGCACCGCTTCAACAAGACCCAGCAGGACGCGTTCCTGCCGCACATCGAGCGCGGCAGCATCGTGTTCGTCGGCGCCACCACCGAGAATCCCTCGTTCGAGCTCAACTCCGCGCTGCTGTCGCGCTGCCGCGTGCACGTGATGGAGGCAGTCTCGGCCGAGGACATCGTCGCCGCGCTCAGGCGCGCACTGGAGGACGGCGAGCGCGGCCTCGGCGGCCAGGGGATCGAGGTGGAGGAGGGCGCCCTGCGCGAGATCGCCGCGGCCGCCGACGGCGACGTGCGCCGCGCCCTGACCCTGCTGGAGATCGCCGCCGAACTGGCCGCCGACGAGGGCGGGCGCATCACCGAATCGACCCTGCTGCAGGTGCTGGCCGACCGCACCCGCCGCTTCGACAAGGGCGGCGAGCAGTTCTACGACCAGATCTCGGCGCTGCACAAGTCGGTGCGCAGCTCCAATCCCGACGCGGCGGTGTACTGGCTGGCGCGTATGCTCGACGGCGGCTGCGATCCGGCGTACCTGGCCCGGCGCCTGACCCGCATGGCGGTGGAGGACATCGGCCTGGCCGATCCGCGCGCCCTGCAGATGGCCATCGATGCCTGGGACACCTTCGAACGCCTCGGCCGCCCGGAGGGCGACCTGGCCCTGGCCCAGGTCGCGATCTACCTGGCCAGCACCGCCAAGTCCAACGCGGCTTACGCCGCGTACAACGCCGCCAAGGCCGATGTCCACCAGTACGGCACGGCCGAGGTGCCCATGCACCTGCGCAACGCGCCGACGAAGCTGATGAAGCAGCTGGGCTACAACAAGGGCTACCAGTACGACCACGACGCCGAGGGCGGCGTTGCCCTCGACCAGACCGGCTTCCCGGACGTGATGGGCGAGCGCGTGTACTACCGCCCGGTGGAGCGCGGCCTGGAGATCAAGCTCAAGGAGAAGCTGGACCGCCTGCGCGAGGCGCGCGAGGAGGCGCGGCGGCGGCGCGGCAAGCCGGGAGCGGGGAAGGGCGGCTGAGCCCGCCGCGCCGCAGCCTGCCAGCCGGCTACCCTCTTCGCCCGCGGACATCCTCCCGTCGCAACCAGGGGACGAGCACGTCCGACCGGCAGAAGGGCGTTGCCCGCAGGTGGTGTCCGGCCGCGGCCTGGCGGGTGTATATCTTCGCCAGTCCGTGGCGGCCACCGGACCGGCCGCCGGACACCAGGGGAGGCAAGGGAATGCACAGGATCCTGATTACCGCCGCGCTGGCATGGCTGCCGGCCAGCGGCGCATCCGCCCAGCAGATCCATAAATGCGTGGCTGCCGACGGCAGCGTCAGCTACCAGTCCGCGCCATGCGGCGAGGGCCAGCAGCCGGCCCGCACCTGGGACCACGGCCAGTACGCGCCGCCTGCGCCCATGCAGTTGCCGGCGGCGCGCGACAGCCGCAGTGCGCGCGAAACCGGGCGGCGAGGCTACGCGACGGCTTCCCGGCGCATCGGCACATCCACCGCCGCGGACGACCGCTGCGAGGCCGCGCGCCGCCACCGCGATTCGGTGCTGCGGAACGAGCGCGTTGGCCAGCGTTCCATCGAGCTGCGCCGCCGGCTCGACCAGCTGGTGGCCGACGCCTGTGGGAAATAGCGGCAAGCCCCGGATTGCCTGCCCGGCCGGGCCAGGCAGGGCGCCCCTCCCGCCGCCCGGGGGAGGGAAGCAACATCGTGCCCGACGCGGACCGGGATGGCGCCACGCTGCCCCGCCGGCACTCCGTTCCGGACAGGCCCCGGCCTACTTCCCGGCCTGCTGGCGGCTGGCCGCCGCCAGCGCCAGGAACATGAAGTTCTCCGCGCCGCCACCGATCACGTATTCGCGCTGCTGCCAGAAGTACGGCCAGATCTTCAGCTCCGGCAGGTCGGGCCGGATCAGCGCGGTGCCGGAGATCACGCCGCCGGGGATGTAGCTCCAGTCGGCGCGGTTGGTGCCGTAGGCGACGGTGGCCGAGTTCGCGCCCACGCCCGAGGCGAAGGATTCGGTGACCTTGCCGGGGTGCACGCCCAGCACGAAGTTCAGCGCGTCCATCTGCAGGGCGTCGCTGGTGTGCTGCGGCCAGCCCTTGCGGAAGTAGTACTGGTCCACGCCAAAGCGCTGGATGTCCCAGCCGGCGCCCCAGATGTACGGGACGTAGGGGACGCGGTAGGGCGTCCTGGTCGCATCGTCCGCCAGCTTGGCCTGGTGCGCCGCGACCGCGGCGTCGACCTCGCGCAGGAAGTCGGCATCCCTGACCAGGGGCAGGGCGACCGCCAGCGAGGGGCCGGTCTTGTCGATCGCCTCCACGATCTGCGGCTTCAGCGCAACCAGCTTCTCCACGTAGGCCGGATCGCCGGTGCTTACCGCCAGCTCGGACAGCGCCGCCACCTTCGCACCGATGCTGGTCGCCCGGTCCAGCGCCCTGGCCGTGAGATCGATCGCCGCGTCCAGCGCTTCCTTGGCCATGGCCGGATTCGAGGGCTCCAGCACCCGCGCCGCCACCGCCAGGCCCGAGGCCGTCTCCAGCTCGCGGTTGGGGTTGTCCTCGGTGAACACCCAGCGGTCGTCCTGCAGCGAGGAGGTGGTCCCGGTGCGGGCACCGGCGGGCAGGGCAGGGTCGTAGGCGAGGTTGTCGGTCTGCGTGGTGACGTCGCCCAGCAGCACGTACTGCTCCAACGTGGGCTCGATCACGCCGCGGTAGGTACGGCCCAGGGCGCGGTAGCCGGCCAGCACGTTGAGCAGGCCGTGCTCGATCTGCTGGATGGCGTCGTTCACCCCGTCCGGGCGCAGCAGCCGGGTTTCCTTGCGCGCCTGGTCGATGGTGGTGGCGTCGTGGTCCAGGCCGAACTCCTCGACCATCTGCGCCAGCAGCTTGATCGTGCCCATCTGGCTTTCGATGCGCAGGTCGTAGTCGCCGGCGTCGTGCCAGCCACCCACCGCCATGCCGGGAATGCGGTCACCGGGCTTGAAGCGGGTGAGGGTGTCCGGGCGCTGTTCGTAGCCGTCGAAGTGCACGCCGGGGCTTGCCATGCGCGCATCGTCCATGTGGTCCAGGCCGTGCCAGGTGCGGTAGTTCTCCGTGACCCGCATGTGGCACATCTGCGCCGGCAGGAAGTACTCCAGCGTCGGCTGCCAGACGCCGCGGTCGAACACATCATCGTCGATGCGGAAGACGTGGGTGGACTTGCCGCGGTAGGACAGCTGGTAGCTGCCGGGCTCGCGGACCTCGCTCAGGTCGGCGGTCAGGTAGTGGTAGCGCAGGAACTTGCCCCAGGGCCTGGGCGTGTAGCGCGCCACTTCCCGCGGACCATCCTCGCCGATCCGGTACAGCACCAGCGGGTCGGCCTTGCGGTCGCGCGGATCCTGCTCGATGACCACGGTCTTGGCCTGGTGCGGGCGGTAGCCGACCTGCGAGACCTGCACCACCGGCTCGTAGCGCCACTGCGGGTCGACGTTGGGCGTCACCACCCAGGTCAACGCGTCGCGGGTGTTCCCCGGGCGGGTCACCTCGCGCACGATGTACCAGCCGTTGTTCATGTTGCCGCGGCCGTCGATCAGGTCCAGGCGGCCGCTGCGGCTCTCGATCTTCAGCCGCTGCAGCGGGTTTTCCGGCGCCACCACCAGGGTGCGGCCGCTGGCCAGCGGCGCGGTGATCGTATGTCCCTCGACCACCGCCACCGGCCCGTTGGCCTGGCGCGGGAAGGTGCCGGACTTGCCGTCCATCAGGAACGACTTGCCGAACAGGTCGCCCGGGAACAGTTCGAAGTTGAACCCGACCTTGCCTTCCCATTCGGCCGGCAGCGGCTGGTCCAGGTGCACCGAGACCTGGAACGAATGCCCGTCCAGCGGCGTCACCGCCACCTTGTAGCTGAAGTGCAGGTCGGGATACTCGATCGGGTTGAAGCCCTTGCGGTCCTTGCCCGGGTCCGGATAGCGCAGGGTCTGGACCAGGCTGCCGGTAGCCGGATCGAAGCTGGCCTTGCCGTCGCCGGCCGGGACCGGCGACCACTGGCCGGGCGAAGGCTCCAGGCGCAGGTCGCCATTGGCAGCAACGCGCTCGCCATGCTGGATCACGGTCACGCCGGTCTGGTGCCCATCCGGGTAGATGTCGGCAAACACGGTGACGTTGAGCCCAGGCGCCTCGAAGTAGCCTTGCTCGTTGAGCTTGAGGCTGGAAGCCGCCTCGGCCTGGAACGCGAGCACGACCGCGACGGCCAGCCCGAACCTGCGCTTGTGGTGCATGGAGTCTCCCCGGAATGCGATGAGGACCGGCCGGACCGGCAACCGGGGCAGAAGGTAGCGATAACGGGCAGGAAGGGCTCGCTGCAGTGTGTCATGCGGCGCCTCGCCTTAGAACATAATGTGCATTATGCGAAATCAAGGAAGGATCTTCGCGGGGCTGTCGTCCGGCTGCTGGCGGCGCCCTTCCTTGGTTTTCCGCTGCTGCGGCCCGCCGCCAGGCACCGCCGCCATCGCTGCCAAGGCGGCCTATCTTCCCGGAACCGTCAGCAGTAAGCCCCGGCGCGGCCATCACCAACAAACCATCTGGATATGAACCAAGCTGCAGGCTGGCCGACGCGTCCAGCCGCAACCGGCGCCTGGTTGGATCCGTGCCTCGTTGGATCCATTGGATCCATGCCGCCGCCGGGCCACCCTTGGTTCTGCGCGCCACGCCAACGCAACCGTACCTGCCAGGCTGGACCCACTTTGGCCTTCGCTGATCCCCGAGGTGCGCGCCTGCCTCGCCGGACGTCCACGATGGAGGCGCCCCAGACGCTGATCACAGTCATGCGTCACGCGGTCGAACGCAGCCTGGTCAGGATCGACCGGCGTGGCGGCGGTCCTTGGGTGTGGACATGGCGTCGGCTCCCTGGTGTGGAGACCCCTGTGACATTGGGTCCTCGGCATGCCACCCATCCGGAGCAAGCAACCTCAGCGCATATTGCTGCCGTCCCCGCACTATATGACTAGAACTACATCCAATGTCGGCGAATGCGCAGGACCGTCGGGAAGCAGTCGCGCGTCAGCGCACCAGGGTTATGAAGAGTTTAGTGGTTTATAGCGAATCCGCTATAAATCGATGCCGCCGCAGCGCCAGCCCCCCGGATCGCCGCCTTCCGCGCTTCAATCACGTGCCCTGGTGCACGCCATCGCGCACGTCCGTCCTCCGCGGAAGATGAGGGCGAAGACCGGCTCCAGGCCGCCTGACGCTCCATCGCATTTCCGGCAGGACTGGCGAGCGGGCGCCGGCCTGCCATCCGCTCATCCCGGCGCCCTCAGCCCGCCTCCCTCGCCCACTCCTCCGCATCCGCGCCGGCCGGGATGTACAGCGGCGCGGCAGGATCGTTGGTCGCGCGCCAGACCGCCTGCGCCACGTCCGTGGACCGGGTACCGGGTCCGACCGAGTCGGCCATGCGCGCGATGGTGTCCTGCATGAAGCGGCCATACACCGCATCGTCGATCCCGCGCAGGCCGCGGCGGGCGGACTCGCGGAAGCGGGTATCGCCGGAAGAGCCCGGCAGCACCAGGTGCGCGCGCAGGCCGAACTGCGCGATCTCGGCGGCGAGCGATTCGGTGATCGCGTTCACCGCGGCCTTGGAGGCGCGATACGCGCCAATCAGCGGCAGCGGCCTGTAGGTCGCGCTCGAGGTCACGTTGACGATGACCCCGGATCCGCGCGCGCGCATCTGCGGCAGTACCGCCTGGGCCATCGCGATCGTGCCGAAGGTGTTGGTCTCGAACAGGCGGCGCACCGTTTCCATGTCCATCAGCTCGAACGGTGCGGGCGCGCCGAAGCCGGCGTTGTTGACGAGTACGTCGACCTCCCCTGCCCCGGCGACGGCAGCCCGGACGCTTTCCGGATCGGTGACATCCAGCGGCAGCACGAGCAGGTTGGCCGATGCCGGCAGCAGGTCGTCGCGCGGGGTGCGCATGGTGGCGACGACGCGCCAGTCCCGCGCCAGGAAATGGCGCGCGGTTTCCAGTCCAAAGCCGGAGGAACAGCCGGTGATCAGCACGGTCTTCATTCGGTGGTCTCGCGTGTGGTGGGCGAGCCACCACGGTATGCGCCCTGCCCCGTACTGCCTACAATCGGAAGTCCATACTTCGTTTGCAGGAGTCCGGCCATGGTCGATCCACTGGCGGAAGTGGTCCTGCTGCTCAAGCCCGCCGCGCGCTTCTCCAAGCAGGTGGTCGGCGCCGGCCCGTGGCGGGTCAGCCGCTCGGATGCCGGCGAGCCGTTCTACTGCGCGGTGATCGAGGGCGGTTGCCGGCTGGCGCTGGAGGGACGAGACACGGTCGTCCTGCAAGCCGGGGATTTCGTCCTGGTCCCCGCCGCCTACGGGGTCACCATGTCCAGCCTGCACGAAGTGGATCCTGCCACCCACTCCGTCCCTGTGCTGCTGGCCGAAGGCTCCTACAGGATCGGCGCGCCGCGCGGTCCCACCGACCTGCGCATCCTGGCCGGCCACTGCAGCTTCGATTCGCCCGATGCGGCGCTGCTGGTGCCGCTGATGCCGCAGCTCATCCATGTCCGCGGCGAGCCCCGGCTGGCGACGCTGGTGCACATGCTCGGCGAGGAATCACGCGAGGATCGGCCGGCACGCGAAGTGGTGCTGGCGCGCCTGCTGGAGGTGCTGTTCATCGAAGCCCTGCGCTGTACCACCGGATCGGGAGCCGCGCGCGGACTGGTCCAGGCCCTGTCCGATGCACGCCTGGCCGCGGCGATCCGCGCGATGCACGCGTGCCCTTCGAGGAACTGGACCGTGAACGAGCTGGCAAAGGAAGCCGCCCTGTCCCGCTCGGCCTTCTTCGACCGGTTCAACCGGGTGATGGGCATGCCGCCAATGGAGTACCTGCTGGCCTGGCGCATGGCCCTGGCGAGGGACCTGCTCGCGAACGGTGGTATCGGCATCGCCGACGTCGCCGAGCGCGTCGGCTACAGCTCGGCCAGCACCTTCAGCGTCGCGTTTGCACGCCATGTCGGTTGTCCGCCGGCGCGGTACGCACGCGGCGCGGCGCGCCCCGACACGCGGCGGCGGGACGAATCATCACCCGACCCCTTCGACGCAAAGCGTGCGGCAATGGCCGTTACCACGGCCGCAGGCGCGCCGCCTGGATGACCGGCGGGGCGGACGCGGGCGCTGCCGCGCCCGGTTACTCGCTGCGCTGCGCGGTATCGCGGCCTTGCGCGAATTCCGGGAAGACCTCCGCCAGCGGCTTGGTCTCCGGCAGGATGTAGAACACGCCACCGCGCGCGAAGACCGGCTCGATCACCTGCCCGTAGAACTCCGGCGCGACGTTGATGCAGCCGTGGGTGATGCGGTTGTCGTCCGGCTGCGGCGAGGCGAGGCGCTCGGCACGCTTCTCGGAACGGACGCCGGTAGCCGTCGGATGGATCGAGACGCCGGAGTCGTAATCCACCCAAAGCACGCGCCCGGCATCGAGCGAAGGGCCGAAGCCGCCCACGAAGCGGCCGGCCGGCGTGGTGCGGTCCTTGCCCGGGATCTCGCGCAAGGCCAGGCCGGCGATGCCGGGGGCGATGTGGTCGCCGACGGCCGAGCCGAACAGCGCAGGCGCCGCGCCGCGCAGCCGGCCATCGCCGCCAAACACCAGGATCTGGGCCGCGGCCTTGTCCATGATCGCGAACGGATAGCCTTCGCTGTCGCGGGTGGCGACCACCCAACCGGCCAGTTCGATCACCGTGTCCGCCACTTCCTGGCCCTGCGGAAGCAGGTCGACGGCGGCGGCCGGCGGCGCGGCGGCCTCCTCGGCGACGGCCATGGCCGGGTTCACGAGTGCCAGCGCCAACGCGAGACAGCTGGCACGGATCGCAGGATGCATGCGGCTGATGGGACTACTCCTCTGGAACCGGGCGAAGAACGGCCCGGTGCCAGCAAGGCCACCGGGCCGGGGTTTGGAACTGTCGCCGACCCCGATCAGCCGCGGGGCTGGCGGCGCGGGGCGGCCTCGAGCTGCTGCACGCGGCTTTCGATCTGGTCCAGGCGCCGGTTGGCCTGCTGCGCGGACTGGTTGGCGGACTCGGCGCTCTGGGCCGCGTTCTGCACCCGGCTGTCGAGCTGGTCAAGGCGCGAATTGATCGTGGCGAATTCCTTGTCGTAGGTGGCGCAACCAGCAAGACCCGCGGCGACAACCACCGCCACGCCGAGCGCACGCACCATCGCCACGTTGTTCTTGATCAGGGACATTCCAATCCTCCTTCGTCAGGGGCTTCGGAATATAGCCGGCTTTGCGTCAAAGCCATGCGGCGACTTCAGCGCCAGTTCGGTTACGTGCACGGTTCGTGAAAAAGTTCGTGCTACGCATCGCAGTGCGCGCTTCCAGGCGCATTGCAGGAGGAATGTCCGCCTGTTCGTGATGCATCGCAACACTCCGCCGCCCCTGCGCTGCACTTTGCGCCTGGCCGGACGCCTGCAGCCTGGCACTGCTGCAGGCAGCGCCCACGAGCGCCGCGGCGCTCATGGGCAGGCATTGCACTACGATCGGCTCGACGCCTTCACGCGCGCGGGGGCGTACGCGTCGCGCGACCGGATCATCCTGCCCCACCACCCGTGCAAGACCGTGCCTGGAGATGCTGATGAGACTGCCGATGCTCGCGATCCTGGCCGGGCTTGCGGCAAGCCCCGCGTCGGCCGGCGACGTGCCCGCGAGCGACAGCCATGGCATTGCCACCGCGGTGATGCAAGCCGATGCCCGCGCCCTGGCCGTGGTCGGCAAGTCGGACACCGCGGCCCGCCATGCAGGACGCGCCGGTTACTACCGCACTCTGGGCGACCTGGCGCAGTCGACCCGTTGGGCACGCGCGTGCATCGCCAACCCGCAGGTCGTGGCCGAGCCCGGACAGCAACTGATGTACCTCTGCCGCAGCCTGTTGGCCGGCAACCTGCTGCTGGCTGGCGACATCGGTGGCTGGGCCGTGGAGATGGAACAGGTGCGCGTGCTCTACCGCGAACACGTCGCCCCTTCGCTGCGCCCCGGCGGGGAACTGGCCGCGGTGGCCCGGCCGCGCTTCGAGGCCTTCACCGGATGGCCGCGCCAATGGACCCTGCACGCGACGGCCGCGCCGGGCACGCGCGTGCCCGTGGCCGATGGCCCCGGCGTTCCCGTGGTGCGCTGCAGGATCCGCGGCGGCCGCGACGGCAAGGCGCGCGACGTCGAGGTGGACTTCATCATCGATACCGGCGCCCCCCATTCCCACGTCAGTCGCCGCGCAGCGCAGGCGATGGGACTGGAGGTGCGGGACGGCTTCGGCGTCGATGCCAGCGATCCGGCGCGGTGGGCGGAGATCGGACTGGCCACGCCGGTAGACCTGGAGCTTGGGGGAATCCGCTTCGGCGACGTCGCCTTCAGCGTGCCCGACGCGATGGAGCCGGCCCTCATCGGCCTGGACCTGCTCGCCCGCCTCGGCCCGCTCAGGCTGGGCGCGGACGAACTGGAAGTCCTGGCGGAACTTCCGCCAGGCTGCGACGCGCAACTGGCGGCCACCTCGTTGCCGTGGGGCGGCCAGTACGCACTGCGCCTCCCGATGCAGATCGGCCGGCGCAAGGAGCTGGTCTTGCTGGACACCGGCAACGACGCTTCGCTGGAGATGGCCGGCACGGACCTGTCCGCGTTCCCGCAGGCAGCCCTGGTCGAGCGCAGCCGGCTGACGATCCACGGCCTGCAGCGCGTGCGCCATGCCGAGGCCAGCGCACCAGTCAGTTTCAACGGGCACGCGGCCGAACTCCCGATCCGGGTCACTGACCAGCCGGCCCGGGTCTTCCCGGTCTCGTGGACGGCGGGCTACGGACTGCGCACGCGCTACGACTTCCACGTGGACGTGGCCACCGCGCACGGCTGCCTGCTGCCGCGCGCCGCCCGGCAGGAGCAGCCACCATCCGCGGCTCGCGGCCCTCGCCAGGCGCGCAGAACGCGAGCGAAAAGCCAAGCGCACGCCACCCGCGAAGCAGGTGCGTCGGATGCAGGATTACCGGGAATCCGGCGTGCGGCGGCGCCGGGAAGTTGGTGGAGCCAGCCGGGATCGAACCGGCGACCTCTTGCATGCCATGCAAGCGCTCTCCCAGCTGAGCTATGGCCCCACGAGCATCGGCCTCCAGGCCTTTGCGTACCGCTGGAAATGTGGCGTCCCCACGGGGATTCGAACCCCGGTCGCTACCGTGAAAGGGTAGTGTCCTAGGCCTCTAGACGATGGGGACGTATCGTCGCTTCGCCCAACCGGGGTTGGATTTGGTGGAGCCAGCCGGGATCGAACCGGCGACCTCTTGCATGCCATGCAAGCGCTCTCCCAGCTGAGCTATGGCCCCACGAAGCTGAGGGCGCGAATCTTAGCTAGTCCCCGTAACTTGCGCAAGCATTTCTTCACCGGAAGTTTCATCGACCAGCGGACGCAGCTCCGGATCCAGCGCCACGCGCCCGTCGAACACGAAGCAGCGGCCCTCGTAGCCGAGGCCGCCGACCTGTTCGAACCAGCCCAGGATCCCGCCTTCCAGCTGCAGCACGTTGTCCATGCCATCCTGGCGCATCCACAGCGCGGCCTTCTCGCAGCGGATGCCGCCGGTGCAGAAACTGACCACGGTGGCGCCGGCCAGGGACTCGCGGTGCGGTTCCAGCGCCGCCGGCAGGTCGGTGAACTTGGTGATCGGGAGGGTCAGCGCGCCCTGGAAGGTGCCGTAGGCCACTTCCTGCGCATTGCGGGTATCGAGCATCACCACCGGCCGCCCCTGGTCGTCGCGCCCGCCCCGGGCCAGCCAGCGCGCCACCGTGGCCGGCTCCACCGCCGGGGCGCGCGCGCCCTGGGCCAGTGGCGTGGCCTGCGGACGGCGGAAGCTGATGATTTCCGGCTTCACCTTCACCTTGAGCCGGGCGAACGGCACCGCGGCGCTGCGGCTGTAGCGCGGCCTCAACGCGGCCAGGCGCGGGTCGCCGCGCAGCCAGTCGACGAACCCGCGCAGGACCGCTTCCGGACCGGCCAGGAACAGGTTGATGCCTTCACCGGCGACCAGGATGGTGCCCTTGAGGTCGTCGGCAGCGGCGCGCTCGCGCAGGCGCGCGGCCAGCGCGTGCGGATCGTCGATGTGGACGAAGAGATAGGCGGCAAGATTGAGCATGGCGCCATTGTAAGGCGCCGCCCCTGCCCGCCCTTCAGCGCAACAGCCACCAGGGCAGGGCCAGGGTCAGCGCCAGCACCGCCAGGATCGCCGCCAGCCGCGGCAGCACGAACCCCGGCCGCTCGCGCAGCAGCTGCAGGAAGGATTCGCCCTCGCCACGACGTTCGCGCTCCTGCGCCTCGGCGCGCAGGCGCACGCGCCGTTGTTCCTGGTATTCGTCCAGCAGCGCACGTGCGCGCGGGTAGTCGGCCGCGTCGCGCAGCCACAGCCCGGGCGCCGAAAAACCCAGCAGCCCGGCTCCGGTCTCGTACCACTGGAAGCCGTGCTGCTCGAGCAGGGCCCGCACGTCGGCGGCTTCGTCGTCGGGAACGTTGCGCAGGGAAAACAGCAGCTTGGCCATGCGCGCATGATACGCGGCATCGCCGCGGCGGCCGCGGCGGTTTACCCTTGCGTCCCCCAACGGACCTGCCGCCATGCGCCGCTTCCTGCTCCGCTCCACCCTGCTCTGCTCCGTCCTGCTGGCCGCATGCAGCGAACCCGGTCCGCCGCCCGGCGGCTCGGTGGCCGAGCTGCAGCGCATCGACGAGGTGGTCGGCAAGGGCGCGGTCGCCAGCGCCGGCGACAAGGTCACCGTGCACTACACCGGCTGGCTGTACGACGAGCGCGTGCCGGAACGGCGCAGCCGCAAGTTCGACAGCTCGCTGGACCGCGGCGAGCCGTTCACCTTCGTCCTCGGCGCCGGCCAGGTGATCCGTGGCTGGGACGAAGGCGTGGCCGGCATGCGCGCCGGCGGCCGCCGCACCTTGTTCATCCCGGCGGAGATGGCCTACGGCCGCCGCGGCGCCGGACGGGTGATTCCGCCCAATGCCTCGCTGGTGTTCGAGGTCGAACTGCTGGACGTGGGCAGCCGCTGATCCATGCCTGCCAGCACCGTCACCCTGCCCGGCCTGGCCATCGTCGGCGGCGGCCCCGCCGGCCTGATGGCCGCCGAGGTCGCCCGCGCCGCGGGCGTGGAAGTGGACCTGTACGAGGCCAAGGGCTCGGTCGGGCGCAAGTTCCTGATTGCCGGCAAGGGCGGGCTCAACCTCACCCATGCCGAACCCATGCCCGGGTTCGCGGCGCGCTACGGCGTGCGCGAGGCCGAGGTCGCGTCCTGGCTGGCCGGCTTCGGGCCGCAGGAGCTGCGCCAGTGGGCGCGCGGCCTGGGCGTGGAAACGTATGTCGGCAGCTCCGACCGGGTGTTCCCGCTGGACCGCAAGGCCGCGCCACTGCTGCGCGGCTGGGTGCGGCGACTGAAGGAACAGGGCGTGCGCTTCCACGTCCTGCACCGCTGGGAAGGCTGGGACGAAGATGGCGCCCTGCGCTTCCGCAACGGGGACGGCGACCTGCGCGTGCGCGCGCCGGCCACGGTGCTGGCGCTGGGCGGCGGCAGCTGGCCGCAGCTGGGCTCCGACGGCGCCTGGGTCGAGGCCGTGCGTGCGGCCGGGATCGAGGTCGCGCCGCTGGTGCCGTCCAACTGCGGCTTCGACGTGGGCTGGAGCGCGCACTTCGCCGAGCGCCATGCCGGCGCCCCGCTCAAGCCGGTGGTCGCGCACTGGCAGGACGCGGACGGCACGCCGCACTCGCTGCAGGGCGAATGCGTGGCCACCGCCACCGGCATCGAAGGCTCCCTGGTGTATGCGCTGTCGGTGCCGCTGCGCGAGGCCATCGCCCGCGACGGCCAGGCCGTGCTGCAGCTGGACCTGGTGCCGGGGCGCGAGCTGCTGCGCCTGCGCGCCGAACTGGCGAAACCGCGCAAGGGCCGCAGCCTCAGCGAGCACCTGCGCCGCCAGGCCGGCGTGTCCGGGGTCAAGGCCGCGCTGCTGCGCGAGGTGCTGGATGCGCAGGCGCTGGCCGACATGGATCGGGTCGCCGCCGCACTCAAGCGCCTGCCGCTGGTGCTGAAGCGTGCCCGGCCGCTGGCCGAGGCGATCAGCAGTGGCGGCGGCGTGCGCCTGGAGGCGCTGGACGCGGACCTGATGGCCAGCGCCCGCCCCGGCGTGTTCTGCGCCGGGGAAATGCTGGACTGGGAAGCGCCGACCGGCGGCTACCTGCTGACCGCCTGTTTCGCCAGCGGCCTGCGCGCCGGTCGCGCGGCCGCACGCTGGGTACAGGCACGCAACCGCTGACCTCGCCGCGGGGGCGCGGCGCAGTCCATCGCGCTCGCGCCCGATCAGTTCACTCCGCCGCCAACGGCCAGCGTTGCAGCACCTCGTAGCGGACCCCGCCACTGCCGTGCACGCTCTGCAGCAGGGCGAACCCGTCCACGCGCCAGTCCACCGGCGCTACCGGCTGCACCGGGAAGCGCACGCTGGCGCGCCGGCGCACGGTCACATGCGGGGCGAACGCCGGGCCGGCCGGGAGCCGGATCCGGCGCCCGGCCAGGGCCGTGGCCAGCGCCTGGTGCAGCCGCTCCAGCGCCGGTGGCGGCGCCGATGGCCGCAGTACCCAGATCGCCTCGCCGCGGCCGAAGCACTCGGCCTGGTCCAGGCGCAGCACGAATCCCGCCTGGCGCACCTGCGCCGCCGCGGCGCGGGCGTCGTCCGCCAGCGCCTGCGGCAGCTGCGACCACTCGCCCAGCCAGTGCAGGGTCAGGTGGAGGCGTTCGTCGGGCACGCCGGCGCCGCGCTGCGGCGGCTGCCCGGCTTCCAGCGCCTGCCGCGCGGCGCGGATCGCGGCCGCTGCGGCCGCCCCCGGCAGCAGGGCGAAGAACAGGCTGTGGCGTGCGTCCGCGGCGGCGAACAGGTCGCCCATCACCTGCGCTCAGACTGCGGCGGTGACCACGATCTCGACCTTCCAGGCCGGATCGGCCAGGCGCGCCTGCACCGTGGCGCGCGCCGGAGTGTGGCCCTGCGGGACCCACTCGTCCCAGGCCTGGTTCATGCCGGCGAAATCGCCGATGTCGGCCAGGAAGATCTCCGCGCGCAGGATCTTCGTCTTGTCGGTCCCGGCCTGGGCCAGCAGCGCGTCGATCGCCTGCAACACCTGGCGGGTCTGGCCGGTGATGTCCTGGCTGGTGTCCTCCGGCACCTGCCCGGCCAGGTAGGCCACGCCGTTGTGGACGGTCATCTCGGACATGCGCGGGCCGACGTCGAAACGCTGGATCATGGGAGTTCCCTGCTTGCGGAGGAGGCCGCGGCGCGGCCGGGCGGCGCAGCATACAACGCCACCGCAGCGACGACAGTGGCCCGGGGGTTCCCCGGGAACTGCCTGGCACCATCACCGGCACCGGCCCACCCGCCTTCCCGGATCCGGGCGTACACTCGGCGCAGCATGGACCGGGAGGTGGGTCATGTACGCACTGGCGCTGGCAGCGGCCCTGGCCGCATCCCCGGCGGCCGAACCGCCGGCCGAACCGGTTGCGGCCCTGCCGCCGCCGCCCACCCTGCCCACGGTCCAGGCCGTGCAGCACATCCCGGGCATCGACGAGGTACTCGAGATCCCGCCCGACTTGCGGGCGATGCTGCAGGAACGGGTGATCGCCCGCGGTGGCAGCCGCGAGGACCGGATCGAACGCCTGGCGGCGATGGTGCTGGAAGTCGGCGGCCTGGCGCTGGAGTACGACAACGACCGCACCCGCACCGTGGCCGAGACCTGGCGCGACCGCCGCGCCAACTGCCTGTCCTTCACCCTGGTGTTCGTCGCCCTGGCGCGCGCGGCCGGGCTGGAAGCCCGTGTCCAGGAAGTCGGCGAGGTGCTGGCCTGGTACCGCGACGCCGGTGTGATCTACGGCGCCAGCCACGTCAACGCCGGCGTCCGCGCCGGCCTGCGCCGGTACACGCTGGACGTGGAGCGCAACATCCTGGCCATGCGCGACCGCCCGCGCGCCATCGACGACATCCGCGCCCTGGCCCACTTCCGCAACAACCGCGGCGCCGAGCTGATGGCCGCCGGCGACCTGGAAGGCGCGCGCGCGCAGCTGGAGGCGGCGCTGGAGGCCGATCCGGAGTTCGTGCCGGCCCTGAACAACCTGGGCGTGCTGGAGCAACGCGCCGGCAACCTGGACGCCTCCGCCGCGGCCCTGCGCGCGGCCTGGCGGCTGCAGCCGGCGCACACCGCCACCCTGTCCAACCTGGTGAACCTGTACCAGCGCAGCGGCCAGGCGGAGCTGGCAGCCGATTTCGTCGCCCGGCTGGAGCAGGTGCGGCGCAGCGATCCGTTCGCCCAGTTCGTGCTCGCCCTCGGCTGCGAGGAAGCCGGCAACTACGCCTGCGCCGTCACCCACTACCGCAACGCCATCCGCCTGCATGGCGGGCAGCACGCGTTCCACTTCGGCCTGGCGCGCGCCTACTTCCTGTCCGGCCACCCGGACCTGGCCCGGCGCGAGATGGCGCGCGCGGCCAAGCTGGGCGACACCGACCGGGTGCGCGCCATGTACCGGCGCAAGCTGGAACACCTGGAGCACTGGCCCGGGAACGGCCACGCCCTGCATGCGCGCTAGACTTGCGCGATGGAAACCATCGATTTCGAACTGCAGGGCGAACACGTCGAACTGAACCAGCTGCTCAAGCTGGTGGGCCTTTGCGACAGCGGCGGCGCCGGCAAGGCGCTGGTGGCCAGCGGCGTGGTCCAGGTCGACGGCGCCGTGGAGCTGCGCAAGACCTGCAAGATCCGCGCGGGCCAGACCGTGGCCGCGCCCGGCGTGCTGGTGCGGGTGCAGGCGCCGGCATGAGCCCGGTCCGCGCCGCCCCGCGCTCTCCTAGAATGGTGGGCGAAGCGGCCGGCGCGGCCGCATGCAAGCGACGCGGATGAAGCAATACCTGCCCGCCTGGAGCCAGGGCTGGCTGGGCACGATCGTGCCGATCGCCCAGGCCCTGCTGATCGTCGCGGCCGCCTGGCTGCTGCAGCAGCTGGTGCGCCGGCTCGTGCGCCGGCTGATGGACCGCCGCGGCCTGCCGCCGGAGATGGGCATGGCCCTGCACCGGGTCTCGGCCGGCCTGATCGGATTCGGCGCGCTGCTGCTGGTGCTGGAGCGGCTGGGCGTGTCCGGCACGGTGCTGTGGACCGCCTTCACCAGCTTCGCCGCGGTGGGCGCGGTGGCGTTCTTCGCCGCCTGGAGCGTGCTGTCCAACATCTTCTGCACGGTGCTGATCTTCACCACCCGCCCGTTCCGCCTGTACGACTACATCGAGGTGGTGGAGAACGGCGAGAAACCCGGCCTCAAGGGCCGCGTGGTCGACGTCAACCTGATCTACACCACCCTGCAGGAAGTGGCGCGCGATCCCGACCACGCCGGCAGCAGCCTGCAGGTGCCCAACAGCATGTTCTTCCAGCGCGTGGTGCGGCGTTGGCGCGGCAGCGAGGTACCGGCCGCGTGGCTGGCGCCGCCGACGGTCGAAGGCGGCTCGAAGTAGCCCGCGCTCAGCGCAGCTGGCTGTCCTTGCTGCCGCGGCGGTTGTAGCCGGCGAAGCCGGTTTCTTCCCCGTCCTGCGCGGCCTGGCAGGTCACGCACAGGCGCACGCCGGGTACCGCGCGGCGGCGCGCCTCGGGGATCGGCGCATCGCATTCCTCGCAGCGTTCCAGGCTGGGCCCCTTGGGCAGGCGCGCGCGGGCGCGCTCGATCCCGTCCTTGACGGTCGCATCGATCTGATCGTTGACGGCGTTGTCGCCGGCCCATCCGGTCGCCATGGGAACCTCCTGCTCGCGGTACGCATACAGGGTGCCCGCGGGGACGTGAATCCCCGGCAAGTGCCAGGGCCGCCCCGGCGGAAAGGGCGGGCTTCTCAGTCGCGCCCCCCACCCTCGAGGTCGTCGAGGATCGGGCACTCCGGCCGGTCGTCGCCATGGCAGCGGCTGGCCAGTTCTTCCAGGGTGCGCTGCATGGCCTGCATCCGGGCGATGCGCTCGCCCAGCTCGGCGGCGTGCTGCAGCGCCAGCTGCCTGACATCGGCACTGGCGCGCGAGCGGTCCGACCACAGCGCCAGCAGCACCTGGACCTGCTTCATGCCGAAGCCCAGCGAACGCGCCCGGTTGATGAAACGCAGGCGGTGCACGTCGGCCTCGCCATACAGCCGGTAGCCGGCGGCGGTGCGCGGCGGCGGCGGGACCAGGCCGATGTCCTCGTAGTGGCGGATCATCTTGGCCGACACGCCCGAACGCGCCGCCGCCTGGCCGATGGAGTACAGGCCCTCGTCCGCCCGCCGCCCGGCCGCGTGCTTCATGGCGCCTGCCCCGCATCGGCCGCCGGACGCCAGCGCCGCAGCAGCAGGGTGTTGGCGACCACGCTCACCGAGGAGAACGCCATCGCCGCGCCGGCCAGTGCCGGGCTCAGCAGGCCCGCCGCGGCCAGCGGGATGCCGATGACGTTATAGGCGAAGGCCCAGAACAGGTTCTGGTGGATCTTGCCGGTGGTGCGCCGGGACACCTCGATGGCATCGGCCACCAGCCGCGGTTCCGGGCGCATCAGGGTGACCGCCGCCGCATGCATGGCCACGTCGGTGCCCGAGCCCATGGCGATGCCCACGTCCGCCGCGGCCAGCGCCGGCGCGTCGTTGATGCCGTCGCCGACCATTGCCACCACGCCGCCGGACTTCAGCGCCTGGATGGCCGCGACCTTCTGCTCCGGGCGCACCTCGGCCTGGACTTCGTCGATGCCCAGCGCCTGCGCCACCGCGCCAGCGGCGCCGCGGTTGTCGCCGGACAGCATCACCGTGCGCACGCCCATCGCGCGCAGGCTGTCGATCGCCGCGCGCGCGCCGGGGCGCGGTTCGTCGCGGAATGCCAGCAGGCCACGCAGCCGTGGCTGGCCGCCCTCCTCCACCGCCAGCCAGGACAGGGTGTGGCCGCTGGCTTCCAGGTCCTGCGCCCGCGGCAGCAGCGGCTCCACGGCCACGCCGGCTTCCTGCATCAACGCCCGGTTGCCGATCCAGGCCAGGCGCCCATCGACCTTGCCCCGCACCCCGCGGCCCGGCAGCGCCTGCAGTTCGCTGGCCGGCACCGACTGCCCGCCCTCGCGCAGCACCGCCAGCGCGAGCGGATGCGCGCTGTGCTGCTGCAGCGCCGTGGCCAGGGCCAGCAGCGCCTGGCGGTCGCCATCGACCGCCACCGCTTCCAGCAGGCGCGGCTCGCCCACGGTAAGCGTGCCGGTCTTGTCGAAGGCCACCACCTTGATCGAGCGCGCCAGTTCCAGCGCATGCGCGTCCTTGACCAGGATGCCGGCGCGCGCGGCCACGCCGGTGCCGGCCATGATCGCCGTCGGCGTGGCCAGGCCCAGGGCGCAGGGACAGGCGATCACCAGCACCGCCACCGCGTTGAGGATGGCGCGGTCCCAGTCGCCGCTGGCCATGCCCCAGCCCAGCAGGGTCAGCAACGCCAGCCCCAGGATCACCGGCACGAACACCGCGGCGACCCGGTCCACCGTGCGCTGGATCGGCGCCTTCACCGCCTGCGCGTCCTCGACCAGGCGCACGATCCGCGCCAGCGCCGTCTCCGCGCCCACCGCCGCGGTGCGCACCACGACCACGCCCTCGGCGTTCACCGCGCCGGCCGTGACCCGGTCGCCCACGTCCTTGGCCACCGGCACCGATTCGCCCGTGACCAGCGACTCGTCTGCGTGGCTGCGCCCTTCCTCGACGATGCCGTCCACCGGGAAGCGCTCGCCGGGACGCACCACCACCAGGTCGCCCACCGCCACCTGTTCCACCGGCACTTCCGATTCCCCTTGCGCGGTACGCAGGCGCGCCGTGGCCGGCCGCAGTGCCTGCAGGGCACGGATCGCCTCGGTGGCCTGGCGCTTGGCGCGCCCTTCCAGGAACTTGCCCAGCAGGACCAGGGTGGTGATCGCGGCCGAAGCCTCGAAGTACAGCGGCGCATGCGTGCCCTCGCGCAGCAGGTGGAACAGGCTCAGGCCATAGGCGGTACTCGTGCCCAGCGCCACCAGCAGGTCCATGTTGCCGGTGCCGGCGCGCAGCGCGCCCCAGCCGGCGCGGTAGAACCGCGCGCCCAGCCAGAACTGCAGCGGCGTGGCCAGCAGCAGCTGGATCCAGCCCGGCAGCATCCAGTGCTTGCCGAAGGGCATGCCGGCCATCGGCAGGACCAGGGGCGCGGCCAGCACGATGGCAATGGCCAGGTGGCGGGCCTCGGACGACAGTCGCGGCTTGGCCACCGGGGTGGCCCGCGCTTCCTGCGTCGCGGCCTCGCCTTGGCCATCGGAAGATCCGGGGGCAGGCGCCTCCGGCCTGGCGATGCGGTAGCCGGCCTTGCGCACGGCCTCGGCCAGCAGCGCCGGATCAGCGGGTCCGGCGGTACGCACCCGCGCCCGCTCGGTGGCCAGGTTGACCGAGGCCTCGACCACGCCCGGCACCGCGGCCAGGGCGCGCTCGACCCGGCCGACGCAGGAGGCGCAGTGCATGCCCTCGATCGCCAGTTCGGCCTCGCCTGCGGGCACGCGGTAGCCCGCCTTTTCCACCGCGGCGACCAGTTCGGCCGCCGGCGGCAGCGCCGCGCCGCGGACCTCGGCGGTAGCGCTGACCAGGTTGACGCTGGCCGATTCCACGCCCGGCAGCGCCGCCAGGGCGCGCTCGACGCGCCCGGCACAGGACGCACAACTCATTCCTTCCACCGGCAGGCGCAGGGCGGCGGGAGCTGCGCCGGCGGCGGGGATTACAACGATGTTCGGGGTATCCATGGCGACCATGGTGAACCTTCCCATCATGGGAAGGTCAAGTTCGGGATTCGGGATTCGGGATTCGGGCCGTGACCTTGCCTCACCGCCACGCCCGGTTCCCGCTCCCACGAATCACCAATCCCGAATCACCAATCACCAATCTACGAGAACACTGGCTCCAGCAGCCGGAAGGTGCCGGCGTCGGCGTCCATTTCGACCTGGCCGCCGACCGGCACGATGAACTGCTCGCGCAGGTGGCCGATCTGCGCGCCGCGGTAGGCGGGGATGCCCAGCGGGAGGACATGGTCGTCGAGGATCTGTTCCAGGGTCAGCGAACCGTAGCCGGCGCCGGGCTCGCAGTCCGTGCACTGGCCGAAGATGAAGCCCGCGATGCGGTCCAGCACCCCGGCCAGCTTGAGCGTGGTCAGCATCCGGTCCACCCGGTACGGCGCCTCCTCCACGTCCTCCAGGAACAGGATCGCCCCGTCGAACGCCGGCAGGTACGGCGAACCGGCCAGGCCCACCAGCACCGACAGGTTGCCGCCGAGCAGGCGGCCGCGGGCGCGGCCGCCGCGGATGGTCATGGTGCGGTTGCGGCGCGGGACCAGTTCGTCCGCGTCGTCGTCCGGCGGGTTGCGGTACTCCAGCAGTTCTCGTTCGAAGAACACCCGGCGGAACTGGTCGACCACGAAGCGGTTCCAGCTGCCGGCGCCAATCGGGCCGTGGAAGGTCACCAGCCCGGTCCGCGCCTGGATCGCGCAGTGCAGCGCGGTGATGTCCGAATAGCCCAGCAGCACCTTGGGATTGCGCCGGATCAGCGCGTAGTCCAGCAGCGGCAGCAGCCGCGCCGCGCCGGCCCCGCCGCGCACGCATACCAGCGCCCGCACCTTTGGGTCGGCGAACATGCGGTTGATGTCGCCGGCGCGGTCGGCGTCGCTGCCGGCCAGGTGGCCGCGGCGGTTGCCGTAGTGCTCGCCGGCGCGCACCTCGAAGCCCAGCGCTTGCATCGCCTCGGCCGCCAGCTGCAGCTTGAGCCTGTCGTCGGTGGCCGAGGACGGGCTGACCAGGCCCACGGTGTCGCCGGGCCGCAGCGCCGGCGGCAACAGCCGCGCCGCGGCCGCGGCCCGCGCCCGCCCGGGGCCGGCCAGCGCCAGCAGGGAGGCGGCCATCGCGCCGCCGAGGAACTGCCTTCTGTGCATGGGTTGCCTCCCGTCGCCAGTGGCGAGCCTAGCAATCGCGCGCCCGCCGCAGCCAGCCGCCGTCGTTGTCGCGCTCACGCGTTGCGGGCGAAGATTGGCGACCTTTCGTGCCAGGTATGTCCATGCCCCACCCTTCCACGCGGCACCGCTGGATGGTCGCGACCGCACTCGTGCTCCTGCTGGTGCTGCTTTCGTGGGCGGTGATGCGCTGGCGCGGCCCGGCACTGCCCGGCTACGAGGTGGCCGCCGGTCCACTGGTGCAGAACGTGGTGGCAACCGGGCGGGTGGCGGCGCTGTCGCGGGTCCAGGTGGGTGCGGAAATCTCGGGCCTGGTGCTGGAACGGCGGGTGATGGAAGGCGACCGCGTGGCCCCGGGCGACGTGCTGGTGGTGCTGCGCGCGACCGACCTCGAAGCGCGCCGCGACGAGGCCCGCGCTGCCCTGGAAACCCTGCGCCGAACCGACCGCGCCGACGCCCAGGCGCGCTACCGCCAGGCCCAGGCCGACCTGGCCCAGGCCGAGCGCGAAGCCACGCGCCGGCGCGAGCTGGGCGAGCGCCAGCTGGTCTCGCGCGAAAGCGTGGAACAGGCCGCGCAGGCGCTGGTCGCCGCCCGCGCCGCGGCCGAGCAGGCGCGCGTGGCCGCCGCGGCGGTGGCCAGCGGCGGCGCCCTGGAAACCCAGGCGCTCGAACGCCTGCGCGCGGCCGAGGCCGACCTGGAGCGCGCGGTGATCCGCGCCACCGTGGCCGGCACGGTGCTGGCCCGCCAGGTCGAGCCCGGCGACACCGTCACCCCGGGCCAGGTGCTGCTGGAGATCGCGGCCGATGCGCCCGGCGAGATCCTGCTGCCGCTGGACGAGAAGAACCTGGCCCTGCTCGAGACCGGCCAGCCTGCGACCTGCGTGGCCGACGCCTTCCCCGGCCGCCCGTTCGCCGCCACCGTGTACCACATCGCCCCCGGCATCGACCCGGCGCGCGGCACCGTGGACGTGCGCCTGCGCATCGATCCGGCCGCCGACTTCGTGCGCCAGGACATGACCGTCACCGCGACCATCCTCACCGGCCGCCGCGACAACGCCCTGGCCGTGCCCAACGACGCCCTGCTCGGCAACGAGCCAGGCGCCAGCCGCGCCGAGGTGCTGCGCGTGCGCGGCGGCCGCGTGCAGCGCGTGCCGGTGGCGCTCGGCCTGCGCGGCCTTGCAATGACCGAGATCGTCGAAGGCCTGGCCGCCGGCGACAGGGTGCTGGCCGCCGGCGCGCTGGATCCGGCGGAACTCCCGCGCGACGGTGCGCGCGTGCGCCTGCGCGCGCAACCCCTGCCCGCCCCGCAGCCGGCCGCCACGGAGGGCGAGGACCGCGCCCTGCCCGCCGCCGTGCAGGGTGGCGCCGGCTGAGCATGTGGATCGAGGCCACCATCGCCATGCGCTTCCTGCGCCAGGGACGCGCGCAGTCGCTGCTGATCCTGTGCGGGATCGCGGTGGGCGTGGCGGTGATCGTGTTCGTCACCGCGCTGATCTCCGGGCTGCAGCAGAACCTCATCGAACGCACCCTGGGCACCCAGGCGCACGTGCGGGTGGAAGCGCCGCGCGAGGTCAACCTGCTGGCGCCGGCGCAGCCGGGAACGCTGCAACTGGTGCTGGAGGACCCGCGCCCGCAGGCGCTGCGTCCGATCGACAACTGGCTGCAGGTGCGCGACGTGATCGGGCGCCTGCCGGGCGTCACCGCGGTCTCGCCGGTGGTCTCGGGCCCGGCGTTCGGCCGCCGCGGCGATGCCACCGAATCGGTGGCCCTGGTCGGGATCGACCTGGCGCGCTACCTGCGGGTGATCCCGCTGCACGAGAACATGGTCGAGGGCAGGCTGGACGTCGGCTCCGGCAACGGCGTGGTCGGCCGCAAGCTGGCCGAGGACCTGGGCTTGCGCACCGGCGGCAAGCTGCGCCTGGACGCCGGCAACGGCCGCGAGGCGGTGATCAACGTGGCCGGCATCTTCGAGCTGGGCGTGCGCGAGCTGGACGCACGCTACGTCTACCTGGACCTCAAGCAGGCGCAGTCGCTGCTGGCCCTGCCTGGCGGCGCCACCGTGATCGACGTGACCGTGGAGGACGTGTTCGCCGCCGACCGCATGGCCGCGCGCATCAACGGCCTGACCGGGCTGAAGGCCGAGAGCTGGATGCAGACCAATGCCCAGCTGATGAACGCGCTGGCCTCGCAGAGCATGTCCACGCGCATGATCAGCTTCTTCGTCGCCATCTCGGTGGCGCTGGGCATCGCCAGCGTGCTGGCGGTGAGCGTGGCCCAGCGCACCCGCGAGATTGGCATCCTGCGCGCCATGGGCACCCGCCGGCGGCAGATGCTGCAGGTGTTCCTGGTCCAGGGCGCGGTGCTGGGCCTGGCCGGCTCGGCGATCGGCGCGCTGGCCGGCTGGGGCCTGGCGGCCGCGTTCAATACGTTCGGGCCGAAGCTGTTCACCATCGACCTGCCGCCGATCCTGGTGCCGGCGGCAATGGCACTGGCCACCCTGGCCGGCACCGGCGCGGCGCTGGTGCCAGCCTGGCGCGCCTCGCGCCTGGACCCGGTGGAGGCGATCCGCCATGCCTGAGCCGCGCGAGGTCCTGCGCCTGGAAGGGCTGCGCAAGTCCTACAACATCGGCAAGCCGAACGAGGTCGAGGTGCTGCACGGCATCGACCTGCGCCTGGACAGCGCCGACTTTGCCGCCCTGGTCGGCCCGTCCGGCTCGGGCAAGAGCACCCTGCTCAACCTGCTTGGCCTGCTCGACTCGCCCACCGCCGGCGAGCTGTACCTGGGCGGGCAGCCGACGCGGGAGATGGACGACGAGGCGCGCACCGCATTGCGCGGCCGCCACATCGGCTTCGTCTTCCAGTTCCACCACCTGATCGGCGCGTTCACCGCGCTGGAGAACGTGCTCATGCCATGGATGGTGGCCAACGGCAAGCCGACACCGGAGATCGTGGACATCGCCCGCGGCCTGCTGGCCGACGTCGGCCTGGAGAAGTTCGCCGACCGCCGCCCGGACCAGCTCTCTGGCGGCCAGCAGCAGCGCGTGGCGATCGCCCGCGCCCTGGTCACCCGCCCTTCGCTGCTGCTGGCCGACGAGCCCACCGGCAACCTGGACACCAGGACCGCCGCCGACGTGTTCGCCCTGCTGCGCCGCTTCAACGAGCAGTCCGGTTGCGCGGTGCTGGTGGTGACCCACGACCCGCGCCTGGCCGGGACCTGCGACCGCACCATCTCCCTGGTCGACGGCGCCATCGTCTCCGACAAACGCCACGGCTGAGCGCCACGTCCCTGGAGCCCCCAACCCTTCGCGGGAGGGGTTGGCGAGAGGGCGGGCAGTTCCGCGCAACGGTGGCCTGGGGGCGAATGCGGCTGCGAGGGCGCTGGCGTTGACACTCGCCCAAGGTTGCGCCGGCTACGGTGGCCGCCACTTCCGCATGCAAGGAGACGCCATGAAATCGACCCGGATCCCGCTCGCCCTGGCCGCGACCCTGGGGCTGCTGGCCAGCGCTCCCGTTGCCCTGGTCGCACCGGCGCAGGCCGCGCCGCAGGCCCGGGTGGCGCTGGCCAACGCACCGTTCGCGGTCGCCGAAGTGCAGCGCTTCGACTCGCCCTGGGCCATGACCTTCCTGCCTGACGGCCGCCTGCTGGTGACCGAGATGGCGGGCAACCTGCGCCTGTTCGATCCGGCCAGCGGCAAGCTGGGCACGGTCGCCGGCGTACCGAAGGTGGCGCATGGCGGCCAGGGCGGACTTGCCGACGTGGTCCTGCATCCGGGCTTTGCCGGGAACCAGCTGGTCTACATCAGCTACAGCGAGGCCGGCGAAGGCGGCACCGCAGGCGCGGCCGTGGCCCGGGCGAGGCTGGTGCTGGACCAGGACGGCGGCGGCAGGCTCGACGGGCTGCAGGTGATCTGGCGCCAGCAACCGAAGGTCAGCGGCCAGGGCCACTTCGGCCAGCGCATCGCCTTCGGCAGCGACGGCAAGCTGTGGATCAGCTCCAGCGAGCGGCAGAAGTTCGATCCGGCCCAGGACATGAAGACCAACCTGGGCAAGATGATCCGGCTCGACGACGACGGCAGCGTGCCGGCCGACAACCCGTTCGTGGACCAGGGCGGCGTGGCCGCGCAGGTGTGGTCGCTGGGCCACCGCAACATCCTCGGCGTGGCCTTCGACGGCGAGGGCCGGCTGTGGGCGCACGAGATGGGCCCCAAGGGCGGCGACGAGCTCAACCTGATCGAGCGCGGCGACAACTACGGATATCCCGTCGTCTCCAACGGCGACCACTACGATGGCAAGCCCATCCCCGACCACGACACCCGGCCGGAATTCCACGCCCCGGCGGTGAGCTGGAACCCGGTGATCTCGCCGGCCGGCTTCGTGATCTACAGCGGCGACCGCTATCCGGGCTGGAAGGGCTCGGGCCTGATCGGCGGCCTGTCGTCGAAGTCGCTGGTGCGGATCGCATTTGACGGCACCGACGCCCGCGAGGCCGAACGCTACGACATGGGCCGCCGCATCCGCGAAGTCGAACAGGGCCCCGATGGCACCGTCTGGCTGCTGGAGGACGGCACCCGCGACGGCCAGGGCTGGCTGCTGCGGCTGGACCCGAAGAGTTGAAGCCACGGCCGCCTGGACACCGGGGCTACGCCCCCTGCCGCGTGGCAGTCCCCGAAAGCCCCGGATCCCGGCGTGCACGGGGCGGCATGGCGAGGACACGCCTCCACCGTCCGGGTGTCGATTCCGGGCCGCGCCGGACGACGTACAGGAAGAGATCACCGCGCGGCGGCCGCCAGGCGCCGCGCGGCGAGTAGCCCGCCCCTGCAGGAGACATCACCATGGTTGCGCGCAACACAATCTGCCTGTGGTACGAACGCGACGCCCTCGAGGCCGCGCGTTTTTACGCCAGCGTCTTCCCCGACAGCTCGGTCGGCCGGATCTTCCGCGCCCCGGCCGATTTCCCCTCCGGCAAGGCCGGCGACGTGCTGACCGTGGAGTTCACCGTGCTGGGCCTGCCCTGCGTTGGCCTCAACGGCGGCCCGCACTTCAAGCAGACCGAGGCCTTCTCGTTCCAGGTCGCCACCGCCGACCAGGCCGAAACCGACCGCTACTGGGACGCCATCGTCGGCAACGGCGGCCAGGAGAGCGAATGCGGCTGGTGCAAGGACCGCTGGGGCGTGTCCTGGCAGATCACCCCGCGGGTGCTGCTCGAGGCCATCAACAGCCCGGACCCCGGCGTGGCCCGGCGCGCCTTCGCGGCGATGATGACCATGCGCCGGATCGACGTGGCGAAGATCGAGGCGGCCATCCGCGGCTGAGCCGCCCCGCCCTGCCAGCCCCCACCACACGGGTCCGTACGCCTTTGGTCGCGCAGCGCAGGATGTGACGCACTGCTAATATCCGCGCACCGACCGGTTAGGGGGACCGATGCCCGGAGTTGCACCGCTGCGTAAGCCCGGGCACGCCCTCGCGCTCGGGGCTTGCGCTTTCGCCGCGCTGCTTGCGGCGTCGCCGGTCCAAGCCCTCGCCCCGGACCGGCCGATCGGCCAGTTCACCCACGTCTGGTACGAGAACCAGCTGCCGCAGGGCACCGTGCTCGGCATCGCCCAGCACGCCGACGGCACCATCTGGCTGTCCACCTACGCCGGCCTGGCGCGGCACAGCGGCCAGGGCTTCGACACCTTCGAGCCGCGCAACGCACCGGTACTGCAGAGCTCGGCCATCACCGCCGTGGCCAGCGACGGCGACCAGGGCCTGTGGGTAGGCACGCTCAACGGCGGTCTCTACCACCGCCGCGGCAACCAGCTGCGCCAGGTGGCGCTGCCGCAGGGCGCCGACAGCGTGTTCGGCATCGTCACCGATGCCGGCGGCGCGCTGTGGGTGACCACCAACCTGGGCGTGGTCCGGATCGCCGACGACGATGCGCGGCTGCTGGGCGACGCCGAAGGCTTCCCGCCGCGCGGCTTCTACCGCGCCATCGTCGCCGACCCGGCCGGCGGCGTGTGGATCGCCGCCGACGGCGTGGGCGTGGTGCACTGGGCCGGGGACGGGAGCGGCGCGCGCCTGTACGACGCCCACGACGGCCTGCCCTCCAACGCCGTCTACAGCCTGACCATGGACGCCTCCGGCACCGCCTGGGTCGGCACCCAGAACGGCCCGGCCTACTTCCGCGACGGCCGCTTCCACCGCGAGCGGCGCATCGCCGCGCTGGACCAGAGCCGCATCTACACCCTCTACGGCGACCGCGAGGGCACGGTCTGGTTCGCGCCGCTGGGCGCCGGCCTGTGCCGCCTGACCGCCGCCGACTTCTTCTGCGACGACAGCCTCGAGGGCCTGCACGGCGAGACCGTGCGCTCGATGCTGGAGGATCGCGAGGGCAACCTCTGGATCGGCACCACCTCCAGCGGCGTGCACCGGCTGAGCCAGTCCAAGCTGGTCACCATCACCGCGCCGATGGCCTCCAACGCGGTGCGCGCGGTGCACCCGGCCGCCGATGGCACGCTCTGGATCGGCACCGATGGCGGCGGCCTGGCGCGCTACCGCGAGCCGTACCTGGAGCCGGCGGAGGCCTACAACCGGCAGCTGCCGAGCCAGCTGGTGCGCGCCATCCTCGGCGACGCGGCCGGGCAGCTGTGGGTCGGCGGCACCGAAGGCGTGATCCGCTTCGACCGCGCCGGCCGCGCCCGCCACTTCAGCATCGGCCACGGCCTGCCCGGGACCATCGTGTTCGCATTCGCCCCGGCGCGGGCCGGCGGCATGTGGGTCGGCACCCTGCAGGGCGTGGCCCGGATCGACGGCGGCCAGGTGCACGTGGCCGAGCCCACCCGCGGCGACGACGTGCGCTCGCTGTACGAGGATCCGGACGGCCGCCTGTGGATCGGCCTGCGCAGCGGCCTGCGCTGCCTGCAGGGCGGGCGCCTGGACGACTGCGGCGTCGGCGGCCTGTCCGGCAGCGTGTTCGCCTTCCATCCCGGCGAGGACGGCAGCCTGTGGCTGGGCACCGGCAACGGCATCGTCCATGTCCGCCGCGGCGTGGCCACCCGCTACGCCGAAGACGCCGGCTTCCACGGCGATGCGGTGTTCGCGCTGCTGGACGACGGCGACGGCAACTTCTGGTTCAGCTCCAACCGCGGCATCGGCCGCATCGCGCGCTCCGACCTGGCGGCGCTGGACCGCGGGCATGCGCGCAAGGTCGCGCCGCAGTGGTTCGGCACCGCCGACGGCATGCTCAACGCCCAGGGCAACGGCGCCTCGCAGACCCCGGCCGGGCGCACCGCCGACGGCCGCATGTGGTTCGGCACCGCCAAGGGCCTGGTGCTGGTCGATCCCGGGCGCATGCAGGGCAACCCGCAGCGGCCGCCGGTAACGGTGGAGCGCCTGCTGGTGGACGGCGTGGAAGTGGATCCGGAGGGGGCGCCGCGCCTCGCCCCCGGGGTCGAGCGCCTGGAACTGCACTACGCGGCGATGAGCTACGTGGCGCCGACGGCGGTGCGCTACCGCTACCGGCTGGAGGGCTTCGACCGCGGCTGGAACGAGGCCGGCAACATGCGCCGCGCCCACTACACCAACCTGCCGCCGGGCGACTACGTGTTCCGGGTGGTGGCCAGCAACAACGACGGGGTGTGGAACATGGAGGGCGCCAGCCTGCACTTCACCCTGCTGCCGCGCTGGCACCAGACCTGGTGGGTGCGCGGCCTGGCGCTGCTGGCCCTGGCCGGGCTGGTGGTGCTGGGCGTGCGCCTGCGCCTGCGCGCCGCACGCATCCGCGAGCGCGAGCTGACCCGCGAGGTGGCGCTGCGCACCGAGGCCCTGCGCGAGGCCAACGAGCGCCTGCGCCGGATCGCCGCCAGCGACGCCCTGACCGGCATCCCCAACCGCGGCGAGTTCAACCGCCGCCTGCGCGAGGCCTGGAACGACCACGCCAACCGCGACGCGCCGCTGGCGGTGCTGCTGGTCGACGTGGACGACTTCAAGGCCTACAACGACAGCTACGGCCACCTCGGCGGCGACACCGCCCTGGTCGCGGTGGCCAACCGCCTGGCCGACATGGTCGGTCCCGGCGAAGGTCTTGTGGCGCGCTACGGTGGCGAGGAGTTCGCGGTGCTGCTGCGCGACTGCGACGCCGAGGCGGCGCTGGAACGCGCGCAGCGCATGGTGGCCGGGATCCGCGCCTGCGCCATGCCGCACCGCGCCTCCAGCGTGGGCGATGCGGTCACCGTCAGCATCGGTGCGGCCAGCGTGCGCCCGGCCGACGGCGCCAGCCCCGACGACCTGCTGCGCAGCGCCGACGCGGCCCTTTACCGGGCCAAGGCCGACGGCCGCGACCGCGCCCTGCCCGCCGGCGAGGCGCCGCCGATCGTGCTGCCGTTCTGAACGGCAGCCGCGGCCTGGCGGCCGGCCCGCGCCCGGGGCGCGTACACTGCCCCCTCGATCCGACGAGAGTGCAGATGGCCAAGCCGAACTATTCCTTCGAGAAGCGCCAGCGCGAGCTGGCGAAAAAGAAGAAGCAGGACGAGAAGGACGCGAAGAAGCGCGCCGCGCGCGAAGCCAGGAACGGCACGCCGACGGCGGGATGAACGATAACGGGCCCCGCCCCGCCTGCATCTGGGTGGACGCCGATGCCTGCCCGGTGCCGGTGCGCGAGATGCTGTTCCGCGCCGCCATGCGCGCCAGGGTGCAGCTGACCCTGGTGGCCAACCAGTGGCTGCGCACCCCGCCCTCGCCCTTCATCCGCGCCATCCAGGTGCAGGGCGGCTACGACGTGGCCGACGACGCCATCGCCGAGCGCGCCGGGGCCGGCGACCTGGTGGTGACCCAGGACATCCCGCTGGCCGCCCGCGTGCTCGCCAACGGCGCGCTGGCGGTCAATCCGCGCGGCGAGCGCTTCACCGCCGACAACATCGCCGAGCGGCTGTCGGTGCGGAACTTCATGGAGGAACTGCGCGGCGCGGGGGTGCAGACCGGCGGCCCGGCGGCCTATGGCCCGCGCGAGCGCCAGGCCTTCGCCGCGCAGCTGGACCGCTGGATCGCGCAGCGGCGGAGTTGAGCCGCGCATCCGGAGGACGCCGCCGCACGGCGGCGCCCCCGTACCGGTCAGCGTTCGACCGGGCGTGCCTGGGTGACCTTGAACGCCGCCTCGCGCCCGGGCGCGCCGGTGCCCGGCTGGCCGCCGCCGACGAACACGCGGTAATTGCCCGCGAACACCTGGCGCTCGCCTTCGGCGGTCACCGCGCTGAGGTCGCGCGGATCCAGCGCGAACTCCAGCACCCGGCGCTCGCCCGGGGCCAGGTGCACGCGCTGGAAGCCGCGCAGCGCGATCCGCGGCAGGCCTTCGATGTCGGGGAAGTCCAGGTACAGCTGCGCCACCTCGTCGCCGGCGCGCTTGCCGGTGTTGCGCACCTCGGTGACTACCTTCAGCCCCTCCTGCGCGCCGCCCGGCGCCGGCTCCAGCCTCAGCGGCGCATAGGCGAACGTTGTGTAGCTGAGACCGTGGCCGAACGGGTACACCGGCTTGCCTTCGAAATAGCGGTAGGTGCGCCCGCGCATGGCGTAGTCGTCGAACGGCGGCAGGTCCTCGACCGAACGGTAGAAGGTCAGCGGCAGGCGCCCGGCCGGGTTGGCGTGGCCGGCCAGCACGTTGGCCACCGCCAGGCCACCGGACTGGCCCGGGTACCAGGCCTCGATGATCGCCGCGGCATGCTGCTTCGCCCAGGCCAGGTTCACCGGGCTGCCGTTCATCAGCACCACCACCAGCGGCTTGCCGGTGGCGCGCGCGGCCTCCAGCAGCGCCTGCTGGTCGGCCAGCAGGTCCAGGCTGGTCTTGTCGCCGCCCTTGAAGCCCGGCACCTCGACCGGCGCTTCCTCCGCTTCCAGGTCCGAGGTCAGGCCGACCACCGCGACGATCACGTCGCTGTCGGCCGCCGCCGCGCGCATGCGTTCGAGCGGGTCCTCGACCACCCGCTTCCACAGCAGGCCGATGCCGGCCAGTACCCGCGCCTCGCTCACCACCTTGACCGGGTAGCGCTTGCCCGCTTCCAGGTGCACGGTTGCCAGCGTCGGCAGGCTGTTCCAGGACGCGCCCTCCAGGTCCAGCAGCGGCTTGCCGTCGAACTCCAGCGAACCATTGAAGCCGCCCAGGCCCAGGCGGTAGCTGCCGGTTTCCGGCGGCACCAGGTAGCCGGTCCACTCCACGCGGTGGATGTCGTGCACCTGGGCCAGGTCCAGGCTGCGGCTGTTGACGTCCGCCTCCACCCGCTCGACCACCGGTTGCTCCTCGAAGCCCACCTGCGCGATCCAGGCGTCCATCTGTCCGGGCTCGAACCGCGCCGGCGGCTTCTGCCGGGTGTTGTAGTAGCGCGCCAGCAGCCCGGGCCGTCCGTCCGGCGCCAGCAGCGCCGAGTTCGGCACCGGATCGCCGTCGGTGTAGGTCGGCGAGAACGGGACGTGGGCGAGCGTGGCTTCGGGCATGGCCTTGCGCAGGCCTTCCAGCACCGAGACCGGCGGCGCCGACTGGGTGGAGGAATAGTTGCCGCGCAGCACCCGGGTGGCGTCGGCCAGCGGACCGACCACCGCCACCTTCGCCCGCGGGCGCAGCGGCAGCACGCCGTCGTTCTTCAGCAGCACCAGGCTCTTCTCCGCCGCCTCCAGCGCCAGCGCGGCGTGTTCCGGCTTGCCCAGCTCCTCCGGCGAGGCGGTCTCGGTGGACACCGGGCGCAGGCCCGGCAGGTCGCCGGTGCGGTAGCGCGCGGCGAACAGCCGCACCAGGGCGCGGTCGACGTCGGCCTGGGTGATCAGGCCGCGCTCCAGCGCCTCGCGGTATGGCCGCGACAGGCCGGCGGTATCCACCAGGGTGGCGCCGTTGCACTCGTTGTCCACGCCCGAGCGCATCGCCGCGGCCACCGCGGCGGCCGGGTCGGGCGCGTAGTGGTGGTGCTTGCTGATGTCGGCCACCGCGTCGCAGTCGGAAACCACGTAGCCCTTGAAGCCCCAGGCGCCGCGCAGGTAGTCCTTGAGCAGCAGGTCGTTGGCGCAGGCCGGCTGCCCGTCGACCCGGTTGTAGGCGCACATCACCGAGCCGGCGCCGCCCTCCACGATCGCGGCGCGGAACGCCGGCAGGTAGGTGTCCTCCAGGTCGCGGCGGGAGACGTAGACGTTGGCCGAATGCCGGGTCGATTCGGGGCCGCTGTGCACCGCGTAGTGCTTGGGCGTGGCGACGATGTCGTACCACTGCGGATGCTCGCCCTGCACGCCGCGCACGTAGGCCACGCCCATGCGCGCGGCCAGGAACGGGTCCTCGCCGTAGGTTTCCTGGCCGCGGCCCCAGCGCGGGTCGCGGAAGATGTTGATGTTCGGCGACCAGGTGTTGAGCCCGGTGCCGATGCGCCCGGTGCGGCCGGTCTGCCGCGCCAGCGCGTGCAGGCCGCGCACCTCGGTGGCGATCACCTGGCCCACGCGCCGCACCAGGGCATCGTCGAAGCTCGCGGCCAGGCCGATCGGCTCGGGGAAGTTGGTGGTCGGCAGGGTGCCCATCGCCCCGTGCAGCGATTCGGTCCACCAGTTGTAGGCGGGCACGCCCAGGCGCGGGATCGCCGGCGCGGTGTTGAGCAGCTGTTCCAGCTTCTCCTCCGGCGTCAGCTGCGCCACCAGCGCCGCGGCCAGCTCGCGCGCCGGATCCGCAGGCTCGCCGGCGGACGCGGGTGCGCCAGCCTGCGGCGCACCGGCAGCGGGCATCGCCGCGGGCGATGCAGTGCACAAAACCAGCGCCAGCAGCAGCGGGCTGGCACGCAGCGATCCGACCATCCGATTCCTCCCGTGGAAGTCCATTCCGCGCCTGCGGAAAGCGATGCCAGAGGGTAGCCGCAGGCCTGCGCATCGGCGATTCCAAAACGCATATCCCAGGGATCTTTTTTCCTATACCGGCCCAATCGCGCCCCTGCCCTGGCTTATGCTCGCCGCGCCCCGCATCCAGTACGAACGCGCTGCCCGCGCACGAAGGCGGCGGCCACCCGGCGCGGGCCGCGACCACAACGACACGGACGACCAGAGGGAGGAGACGCAATGCCACTGAATTCCTGTTTCGGGCATGCCAGGCAGGCCATCCGCCGCAGCGGCGGACCGCTGCTGCTGGCGCTGTTGCTGGTTGGCGCCGGCCTGGCCCCGGCCAGCGCCAACGACGACCGCATGACCCCGATCCCGATCCCCGAGCAGCCCAACGCGATCAAGCTGCCTACCGGCCCGCTGCCGGACGCGAAGAATCCGGAAGCCTGGCACAAGCAGTACGGCAGCATGTTCGCCCGCAACGTCACCGAGGCGACCCTGACCCCGTTCCTGCCGGATCCGGCCATCGCCACCGGCGCGGCGGTGATCGTCGCCCCGGGCGGCGGCTTCCGTTCGCTGTCGATGGAGAACGAGGGCTGGGACGTGGCCCGCGCGCTCAACAAGAAGGGCGTGGCCGCGTTCGTGCTCAAGTACCGCCTCAACCAGACCCCGGCCGACCTGGAGGGCTTCGCCGAGTCGATCCGGCAGATGCTGTCCGGCCCGCGCCCGCCGCGCGACCCGGGTGCGTTCGATGCGGCCAAGATGCTGGCCCCGCAGCTGGCCGACGCGCGCGCCGCGTTCGCCCTGGTGCGCAGCCGCGCCAAGGAATGGAACATCGATCCGGACCGCATCGGCATGATCGGCTTCTCCGCCGGCGCGATGCTGACCCTGACCACCGCCCTGCATGGCGAGGACGCCAAGCCGGCCTTCATCGGCAACATCTACGGCCCGATCTCGGCGGTCGACAAGGTGCCGGCCGATGCCCCGCCGATGTTCGTGGCCCTGGCCGCCGACGACGGCCTGTTCAGCAACCAGGGCTTCGGCATCGTCGAGAGCTGGCAGAAGGCCGGCCGTCCGGTCGAGTTCCACTACTACGAGCAGGGCGGCCACGGCTTCGGCATGTACCAGAAGGAGACCACCAGCACCGGCTGGTTCGAGGCCTGGGCCGCGTGGCTGAAGATGCACGGCTACCTGGACCGCAAGAAGTCCTGAGCCTGCCCGGCGCGGGTCAGCGGTACGGCCCTGGCCCGCGCCACACCAGCTTGCCGAGGTGGAACACGTAGCGCACGCTGATCACCTCGCGCGCATCGCCCACGCCGATCATCTCCGGCGAGGCCGGATCCAGCATGCGGCACTTGCTGGCACCGCGCCGCAGCGCCACCTCCGCCGGGCAGACCATGCGCTGGCGCGTGCCCGGCAACGGGATCGCCACCTCGGTCATGCCCTGCGCGATCCAGTCGCGCAGCGTCTGCTCGGCCATCAGTTCGTACACCACCTGGTAGCCGCCCACGTCCATGGTCGGCTCGCCGCCAGTATCCACCTGGTCCGGGCGGCCGTTGTTGTCGACCACGCCGGCCTCGCGGCTGTTGCCCTGCGGCACCAGTTCCTCTTCCGCCGTTCCCGGCGGGCGCCCGTTCCACGGATGCGGCGGGCGCGGCGCGTCCACGCTCGCCGGCTGCGCCCGGCGCGGCTGCGGCCGTGGTTGCGGCTGCGGCGGTTGCGGCCGCGGTTCCGGATCGGCCGGCAGCAGCACGCGCCGCGGATCGGCCAGCTCCCGCGCATCCAGCTGCCGCGGCGGAGCGGCTTCCACCGGCTCCGGCTCGGGCGCGTCCGGCAACTCGGGACCGGGCTGCGGCTGGCCGACGAAATCCACCCGGATGCGGCCGGCGCTGGAGGCACCCTGCGGCGAGGTCACCACCGGCGGCGGCTCGGCTGCCTTCAGCAGGAGCAGCACCATCAGCAGGTGCAGCAGCGCGCTGGCCAGCGCGGCCAGCCAGGGCTGCAGGCGGTCGATGCGCGGTACGTCCGCCGACGGTGGGGGCGTCGCCGGTGGATTCATGCCGCGCGGGCGTAGTGGAAGCTGGCCCGCATGCGGGAACCGGAAGGTGGCGGGAAAGGAATCCGCATCCTAACGCGAGTACCCGCTCCGGCCACGCAGGAAGGCAGGCGCGTTCATGTGGAATCCGGCGTGGCTGCTTCCCTGTCGGCGCCGGTGCTATGGTCGCGCCGCACCTGTCCCCTGCCGTGCCGGAGACCGTCCATGCCCTCGATCCGACCCCAGGCCCGGTCCCTGCTGGTGCTGGCCCTGGCCAGTTCCATTCCCGCCGCCGATGCCGCGCCGGACCCGGCCGTGGCCGAGCACGTGTTTGCCGAAGCGCGGCGCCTGTGCGAGGCCGAGGCCGGCGCGTTGTGGGGGCGCTCGCTGTGCGGCCCGGTGATGCTCGTCGATCCCGCCGACGCCGGCGTCGTCGCCAGCCACGCCGATGCCGGCGGCGTGCTGGTCCGGCTGGGCGCGGTGTACACCGGCACCTTGCCGGCGGACGCGGTGATGTCCAACACCGCCATGGAATGGTCCGGCACCCGCTGGACCCAGCTGCTGTGGCCGGTGCCCCAGGATCCCAACATGCTGCGGACCACCCTGGTCCATGAGCTGTTCCACCGCATCCAGCCGGAGCTGGGCCTGGATCGCGGCGAGGCCGGCAACCGCCACCTCGACACATTTCAGGGCCGGTACCTGCTGCAGCTGGAATGGCGCGCCCTGGCGCGCGCGCTGATGGCCGAGGATCCGGCGCAGCGCCGCGACCACGTCGCCTCGGCGCTGGCCTTCCGCGCGGAGCGCCGGCGCCTGTTCCCGGAAGCCGCGCACGGGGAGACCGCGCTGGAGATCAACGAGGGCCTGGCCGAGTACACCGGCGTGCGGGCGGGCCTGGCCTTCGCCGAACAGCGCCGCGCCCACGGCGTGTACTCGCTGGCCGCGTTCATGGAGGCACCGGGCTTCGTGCGCTCGTTTGCCTATGCCAGTGGCCCGGCCTACGGCCTGCTGCTGGACGAAGCCGATCCGGCCTGGCGCGGCAAGCTGGACGCGGACGCCGACCTCGGGCGGATGCTGGCCGCCGCGCTGCGCCTGGATCCGGATGCGGCCACCGGCCTGGCGGCGCGCGAACGCCGCTACGATCCGGACGGCGAGGTGCTTGCCGCCGAGCAGGCGCGCGAGCGCCAGCGCCAGGAACGGCTGGCCGGCTGGCGCAGGTCGCTGCTGGAAGGCCCGGTGCTGGTGCTGCCGCTGCAGTCCACCCGCTTCCAGATGAACCCGCAGACCGTGGCCGCGCTGGACGATGTCGGCACGGTCTATCCCGAGCTGCGCCTGGGCGACCGCTGGGGCGAACTGGTGGTGGACGGCGGTGCGGCCCTGGTCCATGCCGACCGCAAGCGCGCGGTGGTGGCGCTGCCGGCCGGAAGCGACGGCCTGCGTGGCGAGGGCTGGACACTGTCGCTCAAGCCAGGGTGGAAGCTGGTGCCGGGCGAGCGCGAGGGCGACCTCACCCTCGCCGGCCCCGCGCGCTGAGGCTTACCCGCGGCTGCGCCTGCTCCGCGCCGGCATCGTCCCCTGCGGCAGCTTGCACGTGGCCACCGCGACGATGGCGGCGCTCGACAGCAGGGCGCCCACCACCAGGCCGGTCACGGCCAGCAGGCCGCGGGTGGAAATGCGCGCGCTGGCACGCAGGGAGACCTTGCCGGCGCGGATCCGCAAGGCGGCGGTATGGACGTCGCTGCCGCCCCGGCATGGAGCCGGCTGGCGGCGCTGGGAATCGTGGGCCATCGCATCGGTTCCGCGGGAGGAACCGGCATGCTCGGTGCCGGGCCGTGAACGCCGCGCGCGCGCCATGGCGGCGGGCATGGCCTCGACCGCGGCCTCACCGCCACCCGGCCAGCATGGGCCAGCCTTCCGTCCGGACCTGCCCATGGCCCGTCCCCGCCGCGCCCCTGCCCGCCCCGACGACCGCGGCCGCCATGCCGCGGTACACCTGCCCGGCCTGGACATCGACGGCTACAGCCTGTCGGTGCCCGATCCACAGGGCGACCGCTTCATCGGCGACCGCGCCAGCCAAACCGCCTTCCGCGGCCTGGTGGACGCGGCGCGCGAACACCACCTCACCGCGAAGGATCCGTTGGGCCGCAAGCCCTCGCGCGCACTGAAGAAGGAACATATCGACCTGGTCCTGGTCGGCGGCGGGCTGGATGCCTCGCACGCCATGCACCTGGCGGTGGAGGAATACGCACGCCAGCTGTGCTACGTGGTCCAGGTGTTCATGGCCCGGCCGGAGTGGCGCGGCGTGGAGCGCATCGTGATCGGCGGCGGCTTCCCCGAGCACCAGACCGGCGGCCTGGCCATGCGCCGCGCGATCCGCCTGCTCGAGCTGGCCGATACCGGGGTGGGCCTGCTGCCCTTGCGCCACGATCCGGACGAGGGCGGCCTGCTTGGCTGGTCGCCGCTGCTGCCGCAGGAACTGCACGGCCATGACGCCTTCCTCGCCGTGGACATCGGCGGCACCAAGCTGCGCTGCGGCATCGTCCGCCACCGGCTGCGGCGCGATCCCACCGGCGGACATGGCCAGGTACTGGAGAGCATGGTCTGGCGCCACAAGAGCGACCGCCCCAACCGCGAGGCCGCGGTGCGGCGCATGGCGGCCATGCTCAACGGCCTGGCGGCGATGGCGCGCACCCTGGGGCTGAAGCTGGCTCCGTTCGTGGGCATCGCCTGCCCGGGCACGATCGAGCCGGACGGCTCGATCTCGGCCGGTGCACAGAACCTGCCCGGCGACTGGGAACGCCCGTTCCACCTGCCCGATGCGCTGGCCGCGTACCTGGAACCGGTCGGCGGCCGCGCACCGGCGGTGGTCATGCACAACGACGCGGTGGTGCAGGGTCTCAGCGAACTGGACCGCATGCACGACGTGCGCCGCTGGGGCGTGCTCACCATCGGCACCGGCCTGGGCAACGCCACCTACACCACGCGCTGAGCGGCCACGGGCGGAGCGTCCTCCACCGCGGCCGCAGGCGCGCGCCTCAGTCCTGCTGCTTCGGCGGCACCACCGCGTGCAGCAGCGGCTCCACCCAGTCCTCGCGCTGGAAGTCGTAAAGCACGAAGTCGCTGGAGAACTGCCAGTACAGGTGGGCGAAGCCGCGCTTCTCCGCGGCGCGGGCGACGGTCCGGGTCCACAGCACCCGGTCCTCCATCGGCGCCTTGTCGTAGGCGCCGTACTCGCCCAGCAGGATCGGGCGGCCGTGCCTTCGCGACCAGGCCTCGACCTTGTCGAAGTCGCTCTCGATCTTCGCCACCTGCGCCGGCGTGAAGCGCACGCCGGTCTTTTCCGAGAACTGCGGCTCCACCCAGCTGGCGCCCTGGTGGGTGAAGGCGAACGGCTCGTAGTAGTGGAAGGTGACGACCAGGTGGCGGTCGTCCTCCGGCAGGCGCAAGGTGTCCAGCTCCTCGAGGTTGTTCCAGCGGGTCGGGCCGACCACGACGTTGCGGGTGGGATTGGTCTTGCGCACCACCTGCAGCAGCTTCGCCAACAGCGCGTTCCAGGCCCTGGCGTCGAGCGCTCCGTGCGGTTCGTTGAGCAGCTCGAACACCACCGAATCGGGCTGGGCGGCATAGCGCTCGCCCAGCTGGGTCCAGACCTGGACCAGCTTCGCCTCGCAGGCCGGCACGTCCTTCACGCAATCGTTGAAGTCGTGCACGTCGAGGATCACCTGCAGGTCATTGTTCCTGCCCCAGGCCAGGACCTGGTCCAGCTTCTCCAGCCAGGCCGGATCGAGGCGGTTGTCCTGGTCCAGGTGCGGGAAGGTGAACAGCACCACGCGCACCGTGCCCAGGCCGGCCTGGCGGATCCTGGCGAAATGCTCCTCGCGGTAGTTGCCCTGCCCGCCCGGCTGCCAGTACGGGTCGTAGCCCAGCACGTTGACGCCGGCGCCCATGCGCGCGACCTGTTCGTGCGCCGACAGCGGCGGTTGGGCCATGGCCTGCGGCAACAGGGCCATCAGGCCCAGGCAGAGACCGGCAAGCAGGCGGATTCCGGACATGCGCTTTCCCCCTCTTCGCGTCGTCATGGGCAGGTGCCCGCGGGCCGCCCACCATAGCAGCCGGCCTGCGCGCCGCGCATGCCCCGGCCCGCGCGCCTCAGCGCACGCGGCCGCGGGGCGAGTAGTCCACCAGGCGCAGGGTGCGGTCCTCGATGTCGCCGACGAAGCGCCCGTGCCGCGCCGCGGTGGCGCGCTTGATCGCGGCCCATTCCGGGTCGGCCATGAACCGTTCCCAGGCCGCCACCATGGTCGCCTCGTCCGGCCAGCGCAGCAGGTAGACGAACTCCGGCCCCTCCTCCGTGCGCGCCTCCCACATCGCCACGATGTCGAAGCCGTGCCGGGCCATCAGCCGCGCGGCATGGTCGCGGAAGCGTTCGTGGAAGGCGATCCGGGTCTGGTCGTAGATCCGGTAGATGCGCAGCTGGTGGACCGGGCCGTCCTGCGCCACCGGATCGGAGGCGATGGCGGGGGCTGGTGATGGCGTTGCGGAAGCAAGGAACAGGGAAAGCGCGGTCGTCCGGAACATCGGGAGGTACCTGCGTGGGGGCTTAGGGTTCCGGACAGGCCGCAGGCAGCGCAGGTTCCCGTGCGTGCGCGACGTCGATCACGGTCCGGCCCGCCGCTCGCTCCCCGACTTCCGCAACACCGCCATGCGCAGGTCGCTCTCGTGTGCCAGCGGTTCGGAGTACAGCAGCCGCCGCTGGTCGGGCGAGACCTGGAAACCCCAGCCCTCGAAACCGGGCTGCAACACCAGCAGGTCGCGGCGCGTACGGCTGTCCGGGTCGAACAGGGCCAGCCGCGGCGGACCTTGCTGCGGACGGCGCACGTAAAGGATGCCCGCCGCGGCCGGGACCCAGCGGTCGACGTCGCCAGCGTCCAGGTCCACATCCAGGCGCGTGGCCGGCGGCGGCGCCTGGCGCGCCCAGTCCAGCCGCGGCATGCGCCAGATCCCGCCGGTATCCGGCCGCGCATACAACAGCCAGCGGCCGTCGGCCGATTCGCGCGGCCGCTCGCCGGGGCCGTCGCCGAGCGCCACCGGTTCGCCGCCGTCCAGGGACTGGGCCATGACCCGCCACTGCCCATCGTGGTTGGACTCGTAGTACAGCCAGCGGCCATCGCGCGACCAGGCCGGATGCCGCGCATCGCGCGCGCCGGTGGTGACCCGCCGCGGCGGGCCGCCGTCGGGCGCGACCAGGTAGATCGCGCTGGTGCCGTCCGGGCTTGCATCGAACGCGATCCAGCGCCCGTCCGGCGACCACGCCGGATTGTCGATGAAGGCGCCGCCGAAGCCGGCCACCTGCACCGCCTCGCGGCCATCGCTGCGGCTGACCCAGATCGCATGCGGGCCGCCGCGGTTGGAACTGAAGGCGATGCGCTGCCCGTCTGGCGACCACGCCGGGCTGGAATCCCAGCGCGTGCTGCGCAGGAACGGGCCGGCGTCCACCGGGCTGCGGCTCTCCAGGTCCACCAGGCGCAGCTGCGAGCGGTGCGCCCAGTGCTCGAACACGATCGCCTCCACCCCGGCCGCGGTCGCCGGCTGCTGCACCACCTCGTTGCCCAGCGCCAGCTGGCGCAGGTCGCTGCCGTCGGGGGCGGCCGACCACAGCGCATACATGCCCGAGCGGGTGGAGGTGAACAGCAGGCGGCGGCCGTCCGGCGACCAGGCCACGCCGTTGAGCTTGCGGTTGTCGAAGGTCAGGCGCGTGGCCGCGCCGCCGTCCAGGCCGGTGCGGTACAGGTCGCGGGTGACCTCGTTGGTCGCGCGCACGAACACCAGGTAGCTGCCGTCAGGGGCGAAGCGCGGGTCGAGGTCGCCGAGGGTGCCGCCGGGCGGTTCTGTAAGCACGCGCCGCTCGCTGCCGTCGATGGCCGCCAGCACGATCCGGTACGGCGCGTCGGCGGCCGCGCGCGCGGCATAGGCCAGCCAGCGTCCGTCCGGCGAGATCGCCATGCCGCGCACGGCCTGTACCTGCGGATCGGCCAGCACCCGGGTGGAGGCGCCGCCGAGCGCGGCGACGCGCATGACCGCCAGGCCATCCGCGTCCACCCGCGCGTACAGCAGGCCGCGGCCGTCCGGCAGCCACAGCGGATAGTGCTCGTCGCCCGGGCTGCGGCTGAGGTTGAGCGTGTCCTCGGCACCCACCGTCTTCACGTAGACGTCCAGCCCGCCCGCGCCGCCGCCGTCCCAGACGAAGGCCACGCGGCTGCCGTCCGGCGACAGCGCCGGCTCCACCTCGCGGCCGACGTAGCTGGTCAACGGCTGCACCTCCCATTGCGCGTCCACTGCATCGCCCGCCACCGGCCCGTCGCGCCAGGCCAGCCAGGCCACCACCGCCGCGGCCGCCAGCAGCAACGGCAGCAGGTACCACGCCCGGGCCGGCGCCCCCGCCCTGCCGGTGGCGGGCGCAGCTGGCGCGGGCTGCGCCGGCGCCGTGGCCGGGCCGGGCGCCGGGGCCGGCCGCGGGTCGGGCACCGCCATCGCCACCCGCGCCGGCGCGATGGGCGCGAGCAGGCGGTAGCCGCCCTTGCGTATGGTTTCGATGTAGCGCGGGCTGCGCGGGTCGTCGCCGAAGATCCGCCGCAGCTCGGAAACGGCGCGGTTGAGCAGGTAGTCGTCGCCGAGCGTGCCGGCCCAGACCGTGTCCAGGAACTCCTCGCGGCCGACCACGTGGCCCGGGCGCGCCGCCATCAGCAGCAGCACCTGCATCACCTTGGGCTCGACCTGGTGGACCTGGCCGCGCACGGTAATGCGGTTGAGGCTGGGCTGGACCAGGGCTTCGCCGGCAGTGAAGTCCGCGCCGGCGCCGGCCCCGCCCGCCACAGCCGCGTCCTCGATCCTGCCGATGGCCCTGTACTCGCTCACGGTCTCCCGTTCCGGCCGGCGCCTGCATCGAATCTATAGCAAAACCGCAGCTTCCCTCCATTTGCCCGTGGCGGTCGCGGCGCTTCCATCGGCGCAGGCGGCACGACGCCGCGCTGCCTGCAAGGGAGGATGTCCATGCACCGTTACCGTCTCCTGTATGTCCTGGCCGCCCTCTTTGCGCTGCTGCCCGGCCCTGCCCGGGCCCAGGCCGCGGATGGGGCCACCCTGTTCCAGCGCAACTGCGCCGGCTGCCACGGCCCCAACCGCGAAGGCACCAGCCTCGGGCCGCCGCTGTCGCCGGCCACCTACCGCTACGGCGGCACCCGCGGCGACATCGAGCGCATCATCCGCCGCGGCATCCCGTCCCAGGGCATGCCGGCCTTCGGCGGCACCCTCGGCGAGGCGGAAATCAACGCCCTGGCCGATTTCCTGCCCACCCGCGCCACCATGCCGGAAGAGGAGGCACCGCCGCAGCCACGCCAGTCCGATCCGGTGCCCGGCGTGGTCGAAACCCTGGACTACGCGGTGCGCGCCGAAGTGTTCGTCGATGGCCTGCAGACCGTCTGGTCCATGGCCTTCATCGACCGCGACACCGCCCTGGTGGTAGAGCGCGCCGGCCGCCTGCGCGTGGTGCGCAATGGCGTGCTGGACCCGCGCCCGGTCGCCGGCACCCCGCAGGTGTATTCCAGCAGCCACCGCTGGAACCAGGGCGGCCTGCTCGACGTGGCCCTGGACCCGGACTACGCACGCAACGGCTGGATCTACCTCAGCTACAGCCATGCACTCAATCCCGGCGCGCCGGAGGAGGAGATCCGGGCCATGACCCGGGTGGTGCGCGGGCGCATCCGCGACCACGCCTGGGTCGACGAGGAGGTGGTGTTCCAGGCCGACGAATCCAGCTACGACGCCCATGCCTGGCACTACTCCGGGCGCCTCCTGTTCGATTCCACCGGCCACCTGGTCATGCCGGTGGGCGACCGCGGCACCCCGGAGCGGGCGCGCGACCCGGCCGATCCGGCCGGCAAGATGCACCGCATGCGCGGCGACGGCACCCCGGCCGGGCATCCGTTCGGGCGCGAGGGCGTGCTGCCGACGATCTACAGCATCGGCCACCGCAACGCCCAGGGCCTGGCGCTGGATCCCGAAACCGGGCGTATCTGGGCCACCGAGCACGGCCCGCGCGGCGGCGACGAGCTCAACGTCATCCGCGCCGGCGGCGACTACGGCTGGCCGGTGGTGACCTACGGCATCAACTACGACGGCAACGAGATCACCCCGCACACCCGCGCCAAAGGCGTGGAGCAGCCGCGCCACTACTGGCGGCCCTCGATCGCCACCGCAGGCCTGGCCTTCTACCGCGGCGACGAGTTCCCGCTGTGGAACGGCAAGCTGCTGGTCGGCACCCTCGGCCGCCGCGAGCTGCGCCTGCTGACCCTGGACGGGGACCGGGTGCTGCACGAGGAGGTCATCTTCCGCAGCCCGGGCCGGATCTACGAACCGGTGGTGGGACCGGACGGCGCGATCTACCTGTGCACCGACGACCCGGGCCAGATCATCCGCCTGACCGCCGCCGCGCAGCGGCGGATCTGAGCCGCGGCGCCACCACCCGGCCACGAACGCCATTGGTGGACGTGCACGCGGCGGGGCCGGCGCTCATCCCTCCCCGAACAGCGCCGGCCCCGCCTCGCGCATGAAGATGCGCAGGGTGACCGGGCCCACGCCGCGGAATTCCAGCAGGCGCCGTTCGAACTCGGCGCGGTCGCCGGCAGCCGCGTGCACGCCGAGGATGCCGCCGCCGTAGTCGTCCAGCAGGGTGCGGCACAGCTGCGCCAGGCGGCTGGCGGTGGACTCGTCGTAGCGCCGGTAGCCGCCCTCGCCCAGCATCCGTACCAGCTGCGCGTGGCTGCACGCGCACAGCCGGGCGGGCGTGTCGCAGCCGTGTTCGCGCACGATCACCTGCCAGGTGCGCGCGGCCGCGGCGTGGCTGATCCGGTTGCCAAACAGGAACGCCGCCAGGAACCAGGCGAACAGCGAAGCCTCGTCGCCGGGCCTGACCTCGAAGCCGAGGTCGCGCGGCAGCAGTTCGCGGTGCATGGCTCCTCCGGCGCGCGGATGTGCGCCTACCGTACCGCTTCGGCGGCCGGCGGCGGGCTGATCCGCTCCGGTACGCGCAGCGGCTGCCCGGCATCGTCGAAGAACGGCGAGCGGCGCACGCCGCGCAAGCGGCCCCCGATGATGCGCGAGCCGACCTGGACCACGGCGCCGGCCAGCGCCAGCGGGGTGGCACGTACCGGCCCGGTAGCCGACTTGTGGTTGGCCACCACGCGCCCCGGCGGCCCGGCCAGTGCCTGCACCTCGGCCGGCGAGACCACCGCGGTCGCCAGCACGCCCGCGTACTGCACCTTCGGGTCGGCTGCGGTATTGGCCAGCGGCGAGCGGCAGCAGGCCGCGTACCAGCGCAGCACGCGCCCGCTGAAGGTGGCGCAGCGCAGCTGCTCCAGTCCGCGGGTGAAGCGCATCCGCGCCGGCACCACGGCCAGCACGTCCGAGCCACCGCGGTCGTCCACCAGGCCCGGTCCACCGAGCCAGCGCGCCCAGGCCTGGCAGTCCCTGCAGTAGCAGGTCAGGCGCGCGTACACGCCAGACGGTTCGATCTCCCCCTGCACCGTTCCGCAACGGCACTGGATCCGGACAGTCATTCCCTGGCCCTCCGTCGAACTTGCCCCGGCACGGGGCCGGCCCATTCTGGCCCGGCCGCTCAGCCTGCGCTGCGATCCCGCGCACGTTCCACGCGGAAGTCGATCGGCTTGTAGCGGAAGTTGTTGGACTGTCCGGCCGAGCAGGCGGTCATCGCCACCACCAGCGGCATTTCCGCACGCAGGCGTACGTGGTCGCCAGGCTTGCTCAGCGGCGGCAGCACCGCGATCCGGCCGTCGGCCTCCACCGCCACGTGCATGAAGATGTTGAATGCCACCGGCACCCGGTCGCGGCTGACGCCCCAGGGCGCCAGCGCCCGCGCCAGGTTGCCCTCGCAGCCCGGGCGGCCTTCCGCCTCGCCGTAGAGCTTCTCGAACATTTCCTTCGAGCACGGAGTGAGGGTGAAGTCGTGGCGGCCGCAGGTGTCCTCGAGGATGGTGAACATCGGCCGGCTGCGGTTGGAGTACAGCACGTCGCCGGTGCTCAGCCACAGCCGGGAGGCGTAGTCGATGCTGCGCCCGGAAGAGAGGTACTCGTCCAGGTCCTCGCGGCAGAACGCGGTCAGGTCGCTGACCTGCTGGCCCATCGGATCGATCACCACCAGCTCGTCGCCGGCGTCCAGCTCCACCGCATGGCCGGAGCACGGCGGGATGCGGATGGTCTCGCCCGCCGTCATCGCGGCTTCCTCGCGTGGAAGGGACAGGTCCAGTCCGCCTCGACCTTGCGGCCGCTGTACTGGCGGGTTTCCGGCGCGCTGCCGAAATCGGCCAGGTTGGGATTGATGTTGCCCTGCAGCGCGGTATCGCGCTTGCGCGTGGCCGCCTGCATCTTGGCGTAGCGCCCGTCGGCGCGCAGGCGGTCGAACTGGCGGTGCGAGTTGAATACCAGCACCGGAACTTCGAAGCGGCGCGCGATGCGCGAGGCGCCCGGGTGCAGGCCGATCACGAAGAACGGATGCGTGCCCAGGCTGAGGCTGAAACGCGGGTCGTCCGGGTCGCGGCTGACGTCCGCGGCCCAGGGCGTGCCGCGGCGCGCGTCCAGGTCGTGCAGGTGCTGCAGCTGCGACCACAGCATGGCCTCGAAGCGGCGCTCGTCGGTGTCGCAGGGGCCGTCGAACAGGGCGACGAAGGAACGCACCGTGGTGTCGTCCGGATCCATCGCGTCGATGCCGCGGGCGAAGGCCACCAGCGCGTCCAGCAGCGGCGCGTCGTTGCGGCGGTCGCCCAGCCGGCCGAACTCGCGCGGTTCGATCGCGCCGCGCGCCAGCGCCGCCTTGGAACCCACGCAGGGGAAGGCGGGATCGTCGATGAAGGCAAGGAAGCGTTCGGAGAGTCCGCCGCGGGCGGGGCGGACGGTGGGCTGGGTCGCTGCGGTATTCATGGCGACGCACCCTATCGGCGCGGCGCGGACGGCAGCGTGTAATCGGCACGCCGGGCCGATCCGCGGTCAGAGCCCGTTGGGGAGCATGACGGGCGCGCGAAGCCGGCCGCTGCGATCCAGGCTTTGCTATCCCACGATTCCAATCCGCGATGGCGACCGGTGTCGGCCCGCTTGTGGCCCGCGTGGCATGGCAAGCTTCGCCGGCCTTTCCACTCCGGAGCCCGATCGATGGCGACACCGTTCCGCCGCATCCTTGCCCTGCTCTGCAGCCTGCCCCTGCTTGCCGCCCTCGCCGCGCCCGCGCTGGCCGCCGACGGCAAGAAGACCTTCGTGATGGTCCACGGCGCCACGGCCGGCGGCTGGGAATGGAAGCGCACCGCCCGCTTCCTGACCGACGAAGGCCATACCGTCTACCGCGTGACCCTCACTGGCCTGGGCGAGCGCGAGCACCTCAACAGCACCGAGGTGGACCTGGAGACCCACATCAACGACGTGGTCAACACCATCCTGTTCGAGGACCTGCACGACGTGGTCCTCACCGGGCACAGCTACGGCGGCATGGTGGTCACCGGGGTGATGGACCGCATTCCCGAGCGCCTGGCGCACGTGATCTTCCTGGACGCGGCGGTGCCGGAGGACGGGCAGTCGTTGTGGGACATCTTCGGGGCCAACCAGCCGCTGCCGCCGGACCGCTTCAAGGACGGCTTCATGCAGGTGCCGTGGGTCAAGCCCGGCGACAAGCCGCCGTACAGCGTCAAGCACTCGATCAAGTGCTTCAGCCAGCCGGTGTCCTTCCGCAACCCGGCCGCGCGCGCCCTGCCGGCGACCTACGTCGCCTTCGTGCCGGAGGGCCAGACCCTGGAGGAGCGCGCGAAGATGGACCGCGGCTGGCAGCGCGCCCAGGAGCGCGGCTGGGGCATCCGCACCTTCCCCGGCGGCCACGTCGCCCAGCAGGAGGATCCGCAGGGCGTGGCCAGGCTGATCGCCGAGATTGCCGAAGGCAGGCCCGCCGCAAAGTGACCCGGCGCGAAGCCCTCTCCGGCAGGTGCGGGGAGGGCTTCGTCCATGGCAAGCGCCCGCGGGGGCGCCCTGCCCGCATCGGCGCGCTGGCGGGATCGCTCAGTCCGCGCGGTGGATCAGCTCGCCGGCGCGCAGGGTGTATGCCACGTCGGCCAGCGCCTCCACGCCCTGCTCCGGGTCCGCCCCCAGCACCACCAGGTCGCCGCGAAGCCCGGCGCGATGCGCCCGCGCGCGTCGGCCTCGCCGAACATGCGCGCCGGCGCGGTGGTGAGGCTGGCCAGCACCTGGCGCCAGTCGAGCCCGGCCGCGGCCAGCAGCTGCAGTTCGCGGGTGGTATCGAAGTCCTCGATGTAGCCGGCATCGGTGCCGAACAGCACCTGGCCGCCGGCGGCCTGCAACGCCGCCACCTGCGCCTGCGCATTGCCGACCAAGCGCTGGACCACCGGCTCCGGCACCTGCTCGCGGCGGATTTCCAGCTCGAACATGGCCAGGGTCGGCACCAGGGCCACGCCTTCGGCGACCAGGCGCTGCACCGTCGCCGCATCCCACGGGCCGGATGCCGGCGTGGCATGGGCCAGCACATCGGCCCCGGCCTGCAGGGCCACGACCAGGCCGCCGGCATCGGTGGCATGGGCGAACACCGGCTGCCCGCGGTCACGGGCGACCTTGCCGATCGCACTGGCCACCGCGGCATCCATCAGGCGCACGCCCTCGCTGCCGCCGACGATGGAGCCGGTGAACAGCTTCACCCCGCGCGCGCCCTGCGCCAGCTGCTCGCCCGCGCGGTTGCGACCGGCCTCGGCATCAACCACTTCCGCCACGTCGCCTTCGATGCCGAGGTCGTGGCCGCGGACATAGATCGGCGTGCCTCCCGCCGGGAAGAACGGCACGCCGGTGCTCAGCACCCGCGGACCAGTGACCTCGCCGGCCTCGATCCGGCGCACCAGCGCCTGGGCCTCGCCCGGTGCCGAGGCCAGGTCATAGACCGTGGTGAAACCCCATTGCCCGTACTGCTCGCGCAGGGTGGACTCAAGCTTCGCGGCCGGGGCCTTGCCGACATTGCGGTAGGCCGGCCCCAGCAGGTGCGCATGGCTGTTCCAGAACCCGGCCACCACCACCTTGCCGCTGGCATCCAGCGTCCGCGTGCCTGCGGGGGATGGCGACCTCGCCAGCGCGGCCAACCGCCTCGATCCGGCCATCGCTGACCAGGATCACCGCGTTCTCGATCGGCGCCTCGTACGGCGAAGGCCGGACCCGCCCACCGACGATGGCCAGGTCGGCCGCATCCGCCGGCGTGGCAAGGGCCATCAGGCCTGCCGCCAGCAGGCAATGGATTCCGTTCCTGCACATGCTGATCTCTCCTGTCAGGCCGCAATGGCAGCGGCGCAAGCCGTCGGGGTCCGGCTCTTGGGTGGCCGGTATGCCGAGCATAGCGAAGGCGCTCACATGCGGACTACGTCCCCTGCCCCAAGGTCCGCAGGACCCACCCCTCCCGAGGACCAGGCAATGGCGACCCGCAACATCCTCCGCACCCTCAAGGCCGAGCACGACGAGCTGCGCGCCCTGTTCGAACAGATGGAGCAGACCAGCGACCGCGCCGGCAGGAAGCGCACCGAGCTGCTGGGGAAGATCGAGGCCAACCTGATGCCCCACGCCAAGTGGGAGGAGACCGTGTTCTATCCGGCCTTCGCCGAGCGCGCCAACCGCGAGGGCCTGAAGATCCATGCCGAGGCCGTCGAGGAACACCGCGCGGTCGAGAAGACCGTGATCCCGGACGTGCACGCCGCCGACGTCACCACGCCGCAGTTCGCCGGCCGGGTGAAGGTGTTCGGCGAGCTGATCGACCACCACGCCAGGGACGAGGAGAAGGAGATGTTCGCCATGGCGCGCAAGCTCTTCACCGCGCAGGAGCTGGCCGAATTCGACGAGGCCTACGAGGAATGGAAAGCCTCCAGTGCCTCGACCCTGGTCTCGGCCATGGCCGGAGCCAAGACCGGGATGAAGGCCGCCGTGCGCAAGGTGACCCGCAGGGCGCAGTAAAGCCGACCCGCAGTGCGCCGGGGCAACCCGGCGCCGTACCTGCTTCGCGTTTTCGTCCAGCCTGGCCCGCCTCAGGGCGTCGCCAGCGGCTCCTTGCTGTCGCTGTACCTCACCGAGCGGAACACCCCGCCGCCGTTGGCACTGCAAAGCCCCGGCTCCCAGGTGGCATGCGGTGCCAGGCCATACCGTACCTGGCAGTCCCAGCCCCCGGCGGTCATGAAGCACATGCGCACGTCGACCGGCGCGCCGCATTCATTGGAGACGATGCCCTTCAGGCCGCTGGTACTGCCGCACTGGTGCGGCGATGTCACGGGCTGTCCTACGCAGGCATCGGCACGCTCGCGGGTCGAGGCCTGTGCCGACGCCGGGGCCGCGGCGCCAGGAGTGCCTGCGGCATTGGCGGCGTACGCCTGCGCCTGGCTTGCGGCCTGCCGCGCCTGCAGGGCCTGGCGCTCGCGTTCCCGCGCCTGGCGCGCCAGCTCCTCCTGGCGCATCACCTCGCGCGCGTGTGCGGCATCACGCGCGGCACGGGCGTTGGCTTCGGCTGCCGCCTGCTGGGCACGCTGCTCGGCTGCGCGCCGGTTGACGTCGGCATAGGTTGCATGGAGGTCCGCGCGTGACTGCGCCTCGCGCGCCTTGGCCCCGTCCACCGCACGTTCCAGCGCCAGCCAGGCAGCGGAAGGCTGCGCCGGCTGGTTCCATTCGGCTTCCGCCGCCTCGGCCGCCCAGCGCGCCTCGCGTGCCGCTGCTTCCGCCTGCGCCTGCCGCAGCTCTGCCATCCACTGCTGGTCCCTGGCCTGCTTGCGCCTGATGGCGTTGGTCATCGCCACCGAGACCTCGCCGTTCGGCATCCACTGGAACTGGCGCCGGGTGTCGGTGGTCAGGACCAGGGTGTGCGCGGTGACGACAACCCTGCGGCTGTGGGCGATGGCCTGGGCCGGGGTCACACCCTGGCCTGGCAGCGTGCGCACGTTCCAGGTCTGGCCATCGAAGGCCTCCACGTACTCGCGGATGTCCGGCTGACCGGGCCCCTTGACGGTCCAGGTCCCGGTCGCATCGTCGAACACCACCGTGGTGAGCTGCTCGGTGAACGCGCTCCCGTAGCCGAGGGAGGCGTACCTGGACCGGAAGCCGCCCGTAGTCTCGCTGACCTGGATGGCCGCTTCGCCATTGGGCAGCAGCCATTGCCCGGGTTCCACCGCGTTCCTTTCGGAGTTGACCAGCGCTTGCCAGTAACCCCGGTTCAAGGCGTTCTGCGCCGCCAGCGCCTCGCCCTCCAGCACCGGCATGGGAGGCAAGTCGTAGTGCACCGTGCGGGACACCGACAGGGGCTCATCGCCCCACAGCCCGACGTCGAGGTTCTCCCGTATCACCAGCAGCCCGTCGGCACGGGCGACAAGGCGGAGACGTACCCCGTAACCGGAGAACGCTCCCGAATACGAAGACAGCCGCAACTGGTCGTTGCCGAACCAGTGCGCATTCAACAGGCGCTTGTAGCCGAAGGCCGATTCCAGCATCTGGAGCTTGTCACCTTTCCGGCCGGCTGCCGCCAGCACGTAGCGTCCGAGCGACTGCCCGTCCTGGTCCCACAGCTCGATGACCAGGTGCCCGCCTTCCCGGCGCAGCTGCACGGCACCCTTGCCGTCGGCGGCCAGCAGCCTGTTGCCGATGAACCGCTCCAGTCCGCGCATCGCCGGGCCCGGGCCGGGGGCTGCCGCGGCAACCCCTGAAGAATCCGCCACTTCGTCTGCCGCCTCGTCCGGCAATGCTGCGGCCAGCCCCTCTGCCGGAAGCCGGGGCTGCGTGGCGCTGTCCTCGTTGCCTGCCGTGCCGGCCTCGGCCACCGCGGCGGCATCCTGCCCGGTTCCGCCGTCGGCCTCGAAGAAGAAACGGTTGTAGCGCGTGGGCGGCTCCACCGACACCGGCCGCCCATCCTTCGCCTTGGCGCGGCGCAACTCCCACTGCCCTGCATCGTTGAAGCCGGCAAGGTAGACGAGCTTGAGCAAGCCGACGCCGACGAACAGCACCTGGCCATCTTCCTGTACCGTGCCCCGCCACTGCTTGCCACCCATGTAGGAGCCGGTGAGCAGCAGGGTTCCGGGTGCGGTATCAGGGCGGATGTGGTCACTGTGCACGACCCGACCGTCGCCCGGGTTCACGTACTCCTGGACCAGCTCCTCACCTTCCCTGGCCCAGTACCAGCGCAGGCGGTAGCCCTCCGGCCCAGCGGCCGCGGTACGGCCCGGCAGTGATGCGTACTGGCCCCACACCGGGTCCACTTCCGCCGCCTCTACCGCGGCGTAACCGCCCAGGTACAGCAGGGCCACGCCGAGGATCCGCTTCCAGCCCGTCAGTTGCATGGTGCCCCCCAGACGCCCTCCCCAGGCGCTGGCCCAAGATCCATCGGCCGCCTGCCGAGGTCAAGACACGGGCAGCCAGATCAGGCTGAATACGGCGCCAGTCCTGGTCGGCCAGGCCGTAGCCCCGAACGCGGCGTCACTGCAGCGCGGACTCAGGACTCCACGTCCGGCATCACCGCCGGCATCGGCCCATCCTGGGTGCGGGTCCGCTCCAGGTAGCGCATGGCCTCCTGGTGGTAGGCCTCGTGTCCCGGCGCCAGGTGCGGCACCAGCAGGCGCACCCAGGCGCGGGTTACGCGACGGGTCTCGCCCGGGCAGTGCGCGGCACGGGCGGCGGTCAGGTCGCCGGTGTCCACCAGGTGCGCGAAGGCCTGCGGGTCGGTCCCGTAGATCATGCATTGCAGGTTGAAGTAGCGCTGCTCGGCCAGCGCGTGCTCGTCGGCATAGGCTTCCAGGTTGTAGGCGCCGGTGCTGCGCGAAAGCATCCAGTTGGCGGCCAGGCCCAGGTTTTCGGTGACCTGCTCCGGGCTTTCGTCCAGCGCCGCGAAGCGCAGCATCAGGATCGCCGCCAGCTGGTCCACCGCATCCTCCTGGCGGCCGGTGACCGGCAGGTCGAGCAGGTGCACCAGGGCGTGCCCGGTCTCGTGCAGCACGATGAAGCGCACGTTGGCGCGCACGTAGCGCAGCGGGTGTTCTTTGCCCAGGCCCAGGGCCTGCTGGTGCTCCACGCCGCGCTCGTAGAGCGTGCGCAGGGTTTCGTAGCACAGCACCACTTCCGCCCGGTCCGGGCGGTAGAACGCGCCGAACTCGCCGCACTCGGCGGCCACGTAACGCAACGGGCGCGGCAGCGCGAACATGCCGTCGATGGCCTGGATCTCCGGCAGCTGCCGCAGCAGGTCCACCTCGCGCACGCGGCGGTGGATCTGGCGCAGGTTCGGCGAGGCCGGGGCCTCATAGGCGTAAGCGAAGCGCGGCGCCGTAGCCGCCTGCCGACCCGCCGGCGTTTCCTGCCCCGCCATCGCCGGCAGGATCGCGAGCATGCCGGGCATCACGAGGGCCAGGGCGGGAAGGCGGATCCGGAACGGCATCGGGCGCGGTCTCGTGCGGGTCGGGCGGCAAGCGTAGGGGAAGCCGCCGCGTCCTGCACGTCGCGCCGTGCCGTCAGAGCGCGGCCAGCTGCAGTTGCGAAGCGGCCTTCAGCACCACCCGCGGCACGCCATCGCGCAGGCCGACGTGGCCGGATACGCATACCTCGCGCCCCTCCAGCCGGGTCTTGAGCAGGGACGCAAACGCGTAGCGATGGTCCTCCCAGATCACCGCCTCCAGCCGCTGCCGCGACGGGAACGGCTGGCCCACGCTGATGAAGACCGGCTTGCCGCGCAGGTCGTCGCGCAGCATCACCCGCACCACCGGCCCCTGCAGGGCTACCGTGGTGCCGACGTGGCTGCGCGCCGCCTGCCAGGGCAAGGGGTTGCGGCAGGAACTTCCCTCCGCGGCCGGCGCGCTTTCCTCCGTCGGCGTGGCGGCAGCGACGGTCTGCCCGGCAGCGGGCGCAAGCCGGGGCTCCTGGCCGGTATCGCCCGAAGCCTCCGGGCCCGCGGCCAGGAACACCGCCAGCATGCCCATGCCCAGGACCACCAAGGGCCGGATCCAGGTCCTCATGGCGATCGCCCCCGGTGCTCCGGCGTTGCGCCAGGCCAGTCACGGGTCGCCCCGCGGTCACGCATCGACCCGCCCCGGTCGCGGGCAAGCCATCGATCCCGTTCCACGATGTCCCCCTCTGTCCCACAGGACAAGGTAGCGAATGTAACAGCCAAACCGGGATTGGCGTCACATTGCCCGACCAGCGGGCGAAGAACGGGATAACCGGCCTGCAGGGCTCAGCGGGCCCCTCCCCTGGCCTCCAGATCCGCCAGCTGCACCAGCGAGATTCCAAGATGAGGCGCCAGGGCGCGGTCCACGAAGGCCTTGTGCGAGGCCCCGACCAGCAGCATCACCCGCTCCGGCCGCGGCGACGCCGCCACGTCGAGCACATTGGCCGCCATGCGCTGGTTGCGCAGTTCCCACATGGCTAACGGAAACGGTGCACGCCATCGGCGCGGTCCTGCACCAGCCACCCGTGCCACTGCATGGCGTCGTCCCGCTGCACGGCTTCGCTGTTGAGCTGGCGCAGCAGCGCAAGCATGTCGTGGCTTTCCGCCGCCTGGTCGAAGAGGTGCTGCATGCGCCGGGCCGCCGGCGTCGCCCGCCACTCCTCGCCCCAGGCCTGGCGCGAGGCTTCCTCCAGCGCCGCCTCCGGGAGCGCCAACGTCCGCACGGCTTCGTACTGGCTATCCACCGGATCCAGCCGCTGCAGGCCCAGTCGCCGCGCCAGCGGCATGGCCAAGGCCGCGATCTCGTCGCTGGCCGCCAGCCTCTGGTCCAGGGCCTGCCGGGTGGGCTCCGGCACGACCTGCGCCCTGGCCCTCGCTTCGGGAGACGGGTAGGACCACTGCAGTGCCGCCGAATCGAACTCGTAGGCCGCCAGCAGCAGGCCCACCAGTTCCACCCGCGCCGGCTCGGCCAATCCGCCCGCATCCGCCAGCAGCGCCTCGGCCTTCGACCGGGCCATGGCGCGGTCCACGCCCAACGCCTGCTGCATGGCACGGTCGTGGGTGACGATCGGCCCGGCAAACTGGTCCAGCACCTGCTGCGCACCGCGATCATGCGCAGCGCGCTCCAGCAGCAGCGCCACCTCGTCCGGCGGCAGCCGCTCCACCGCAATGCGCGTCGGCGCGAACCGCGCCAACAGGTCCAGCACGCCGTCCAGGTGCGCCGGCTGGATCCAATCGATGCCGGCCAGGTGCGCGGTGCCAACCACCAGGACCTCGCTGCGCAGTTCCGGGCGCATAAGAGGTCCCAGCTGCGTTTCCACCGCCGAGCCCGGCGCCACGGGGGGAGCGGCGGACGCCGGCGGCAAGGCCAGCAGCAGGCCGAGCATCAACGGCGGGATGCAGCGTGGGATTCGCTCCATGGTCGCACTCCGTTCGAGTCGGTAGCCGTGCGGTAGCCGGTACGGTCATCACGAACCTAGCGCCGTGGCCGCCTGGGTCCATGGGGCAAAGGTCACAGGCATGCTCCATCCCATCCGTCCCCAACATGGAGCAGGTGATTTCCGCCGCCAAACTGGTAGCCTGGCGCGCATGCCGGGACTGCATCGCGGGCTGTACGAACAACTGGTCACCGAGGCGCTCGAGGACGCCCTTTCCGAGCTCGATGCCCGACACAAGCCCGTACGGGAAGCATTGCATCCGGCGGAGGCGGCCGATCGCATCGCCCTGCATCTGGCGTCGCTGGTGCGCCGGGCCATCGATTCCCTGGACAGCAAGCAACGGGTCCAGGTGGGCACCCGGCTGGCGCGCGAAATCGCCGAGCTGCTGGCCGCCCAAGGTCGCGGGGTGGAAGCGACTGACCGGCTCTCGCCCGCTGGCGACCTGCTCCGGGCGGTTGTCGCCACCCGGCCCGATAGCCAGCCGGAGGAGATCCCGCCGCCAGCCACTCCGCTGCTGGACACGACGCTGCTGACCAATGCCCCGGGCGAGCCCCACATCGGCTTCCAGCTCCGCTCCGAGATCGCCTCGGCGGACCGCATCGACGTGCTGATGGCGTTCGTGCGCAATACCGGGATCCGTCCGTTGCTGGAGCTCTTGCGCCAGCACGTGGACCAGGGCCGGCCATTGCGGGTTCTGACCACCACCTACACCAACTCCACCGAGCTATCGGCGCTAAAGGCGCTGCGCGACCTCGGTGCGCGGATCAAGGTGTCCTATGACATCTCCAGTACCCGCCTGCATGCCAAGGCCTGGCTGTTCCATCGCCACTCCGGTTTCTCCACGGCCTATATCGGCTCCTCGAACCTGACCCACTCGGCCCAGGTCACGGGCCTGGAATGGAACGTGCGTGTCTCCGGTGCCCGCAATCCGGACGTCATCGACAAGTTCTCGGCCGTGTTCGAGAGCTACTGGCAACATGACGACTTCCGCGACTTCGACCCGGACGAGTTCCAGGAGCTGACCCGGAGCCGGGCGGAAGGCCCGCAGGTCTATCTAAGCCCGGTCGAAATCCGCCCGGAGCCATTCCAGTCGCGGCTGCTGGAGCTGATCGAGCTGTCGCGGCTACAGGGCCACCACCGCAACCTGCTCGTTTCCGCGACGGGCACGGGCAAGACCGTCATGGCCGCGCTGGACTACCAGCGGTTGCGCAAACGCCTGGCAAGATCGCGGCTGCTGTTCGTGGCCCATCGCCAGGAAATCCTGGAACAGAGCCTGGCCACCTTCCGGCATGCGCTGCGCGACCCGGCATTTGGCGAGCTATGGGTCGGCGGCGCACGCCCTGCCCGCTTCGAGCATGTGTTCGCGTCGATCCAGAGCCTGACGGCCAGCGGCTTGCAGCACCTGGCACCCGACCATTTCGACGTGGTGATCATCGACGAGTTCCACCACGCCGCCGCACGCACGTACAGGGAGCTCATCGAGCACCTGGCACCCTTGGAGCTGCTGGGCCTGACCGCCACCCCCGAACGTGGCGACGAAGAGCCCATCCTGCACTGGTTCGGGAACAGGATCGCAGCGGAACTACGGCTGTGGGACGCCATCGAGCAGCACCGGCTGGTGCCTTTTGCCTATTACGGCATTGCCGACGACACCGACTACCGGAACCTGGCCTGGCACAGGGGGCGGGGCTACGACCTCGACCAGCTGAGCAACCTGGTGACGGGCGACCATGCCCTCGCCAGGCGCATCATCGGCAAGACGCTCAGGACCGTCCCCAACCCGGGGTCCATGCGTGCCCTGGGCTTCTGCGTATCCGTCGCCCACGCCAGGTTCATGGCCGAGCAGTTCAATCGCGCCGGCATCGCGGCGGTTGCGGTCTGGTCGGCCAGCAGTGACGAGGAACGCCGCCAGGCCCTGCAGGACCTGGCCAACGGCAGGATCCGCGTGGTGTTCTCCGTGGACCTGTTCAACGAAGGCGTGGATATCCCCACGGTCGACACCTTGCTCCTGCTGCGCCCCACCGACAGCCCCACGGTGTTCCTGCAGCAGCTGGGTCGCGGCCTGCGCCGCGAACCGAGCAAGAGCATCTGCACGGTGCTGGACTTCGTGGGCCAGCACCGCAAGGAATTCCGCATGCACCGCCGCTTCGGCGCCCTGCTTGGCGGCGGCCGCAAGCAGATCGAACAGCAGATCGAACAGGGCTTCCCCTTCCTGCCCAGCGGCTGCCACATGGAGCTGGACCCGGTTGCATCGGAGCTAGTCCTGGCCAACATCCGCGAAAGCCTTCCGACCACCTGGCGCGGACGCGCCTACGAGCTGCGCCGGGTCGCCGAATCGCAGCCGCACGTCACCCTGAAAAACTTCCTGGAACTCAGCGGCATCGAGCTGGAAGACATCTACTCGGCAAACCGCAGCTGGTCGGACCTGCTGGAAGCCGGCGGCGTGGCCACCTTGCCCGCAGGCCCGCACGAGGCCGTGCTAAGGCGCGGTATCGGCCGCTTGCTGCACGTCGACGATGCCCTGCGCATCGGCAAGTACCGCGAGTTTGCGGCCATGCCGCAGGCCCCGGACATCGCCCAGCTGGACCAGACCGCTCGCCGTCTGTTGCACATGCTGGCTGCGGTGCTGTTCGACAAATTCCCGGTTCCCGTCCACGACCTCCGCCAGGCAGCCCAGGTCCTGTGGAGCCATCCGCAGGTGCTGGCCGAGCTTGGGCAGCTGATGGAAGTGCTTGCCGACCGGGTCGACCACCTCCAGCAGGCGTTGTCCACCCATCCCCACGTCCCGCTGCGGGTGCACGCCCGCTACACCCGCCGGGAGGTGCTGGCGGCGTTCGCCAGCCATACAAGGCTTACCCTTCCAGCCTGGGCGGGCGGCGTACATTGGGACCAGACCGAAAGAGTGGACCTGCTGGCCATCACCCTGGACAAGAGCGTCGGCCACTTCTCCCCGACCACGCGCTACCGCGACTACGCCATCAGTCCCACCCTGCTGCACTGGGAAAGCCAGTCCACCACCCGCGAGGACGGCGAGGTCGGCAGGCGCTACCGCAACCATGCCAGCCAGGGCAGCACCATCCTGCCCATGGCCCGCCTGACCGTGGACGACCGCGCATTCTGGCTGTTGGGACCGGCTACCTACGTCAGCCACGAGGGCGAGCGGCCCATGGCCATTACCTGGAAGCTGCAACACGAGCTACCCGGGGATCTTTACGCGCGCTTCGGCGCCGCGGTGGGCTGAGTAGCACATCGAGCCGCCCATCCGCCGCGCTAGCATCGGACCCTTCCGTGCGTCGGAGCCGACCATGGCCAAGTCGATCAAGCCCACTGGCACCCGCAAGCCCCCGCTGCCTGGCGAGGACCATGCACCCGTCGAGGCCTGGATCAGTAGTTCAATGCCGCGCCTGCAGCCCGTGCTGCGCCACCTGGATGCGCAGATCCGGCAGTCTCTGCCCGGGGTCGGCTATGCCGTGAAATGGAAGAAGGCCTACTACGGCCTGCCCGGCCTTGGCTGGGTCATCGAGCTGGCGGCCTATGATGTCTCGGCGAACGTGGTGTTCTTCGCCGGCGCCCGCTTCGATCCGCCGCCTCCGCTTGGTGAGGGTTCGCGCTACGTCAAGCTGCACTCGCTGGAAGAAGCCCAGGCCGCGGAGGTGGCGGCCTGGATCGAACAGGCCGGCAGGTATCCAGGCTGGGCCTGGTAGCCCACCGCCGTATCGCCTTGCGAAGGCCGGCCTGCCCGGCTTGCCCGGGCAGGCCGGCCCGGCTCATTCGCCGCGCTGGCGGATTGGATTGAGGTGGTTGGAGAACAGCGCGGCGTTGAGCAGCAGGCGCTCGGTGCCGTGCCAGTACTTGCGGTGGGCGGGGTCGTCGGCGAACACCACCACGTTGCCCTTCTCCACCGGCACCACCTGCACGAAGGCGCTGCCGGCCACGCGCTTGAGGTTCTCCTCGGAGAGGTAGCCGTTGACCCGCGGCTGGTCGTCGATGCGCACCACGGTGAGATACGGGTTGCTGCTGGCCTCGAACACCAGGCCGGTTTCCTTGTTGACCAACAGGCGGCGGTCCTGCAGGCCGAAGGCCAGCGGGTGGCTGAGGTCGACGTCGGCGCTGAGGATGTTGCCGCTCACCCGACGCAGGGCGAACACCTCGCGCTGGCTGCCGAAGTCCAGGCGCTCGGCGCGCGGCGGCGGCGCCTCGCGCAGCTTGGCCCCGGCCAGGCCCTTGTCGATCGCCCAGCGGGCGCCGCTGTTGTAGGCCACCAGCGAGCCGCCGGCGGCGATCCAGCGCTTGAGCGCGGCCACCACGCCGTCCGGCAAGCCGGCGTAGTTGCCGCTGGCCATGACGATGGTCGTGTAGCGTTCAAGCGGCAGCTCACCCAGCTGCGCCGGCTCGATCTTGCTGGTCGGGTAACCCAGCGCGGTGTCGAAGGCATGCCAGGCGGCACCGATCTCCGGCGCGGACACGCCCTGCCCCATCACCAGGGCGATCCCGGGCTTGCGGACCGGCTTGACGCTGTCGCTACCCAGGTCGATGCCCACCTCGCTCTTGCCACTGGCCAAGGCCTGCACGCGCACGCCCAGGGAACGGGCCAGCTCGTCGATGCGCGCGTGCAAGGCCGCGGGCGCCAGCGGCTGGCCAGCCACCGGCACCAGGACCACGCCGCGGCGCGGCTCGGCCCCGCCCTGCGCCGACGGCAGCGCCAGCGGCGCGAACGCCGCGCGCAGGCGGATGTCCTGTGCCAGCAACGCGCCCACCAGGCGGTAGGCGCCGTAGTCGCGCAGGTCCAGGGCATAGGCGTAACTGGCCACGCCGTCCACGCCGCCGCTGGCCGCCGGCACGTCCTGCACGCGCGCGCCGGCCGGCAACGCCGAGCGGCTGGCCGCGTAGCGCAGGCCGTAGGCCGGCGCCACCGCGTACGAGGTGCCGCTGTAGAACACGTCGCCCTTCACCGGCGGAGTGAACTCGAAGATCGCATGGGCCAGACGGAACGCCGGCTGCCGCGCCGGCACCACCCACGCGCTGCCGGGCTCGAAGCGCTTGCCGTCCACCTCGACCGCGCGCGACAGCTCGCGCACCTCGATGCGGTGCTTCAGCAGCAGCGACAGCAGGCGGCGGCTGAGGGTCGGGTCGTTGCGGTCGCCGAATACCCAGTCGCGCACCGGGTAGCGCCCGGCCTGCTCCAGCGCGCTGCGGAAGAAGTCCTTCTGCAGGCGGAACAGGAACGCCTTCTGCTCCACCGCGCCGCGCACCGTGGCCAGGCCCACGTTGAGGTGGTTGCGGATGGTGAAGCGGAATTCCAGCGGGCCATTGACCGTCTCCTGCACGCGCCCGCGCGAGCTGGCCTGTTCCACGGTGGCGCCGACGCCGCCGTGGAAGTCCGGATAGGTCGAGCCGTAGATCGGCGAGAAGTTGTCGTAGTTCTCGCCGCTGTAGTAGAGCGATCCGATCGCGTCCAGCGCCTGGGCGTGGTAGCGCGCCAGCACCTTGTTGGCCTCGTACGAGCTGCCGGGCAGCAGCGGGCTCTCCATGCTCTTCGGCGAGGGCTCGAAGTAGTAGGTGCTGTCCTTGCCCATCTCGTGGAAGTCGATCTGGACGTTGGGGTACCAGCGATGGAAGTGCTCGACCTTCGGCACGCTGTCGGCCTGGGCCAGTGCCAGCCAGTCGCGGTTGAGGTCGGTCAGGTAATGGTTGAAGCGGCCGCCTGGGAACGGCTCCACGTGCTCGCGGTCGGCCGGGTCGGGAGAAGGCGGGTTCGAGCCCCAGGCGTTGTGCCAGTTGGCGGCACGGTCGCGGCCGTCGGGGTTCTGCGCCGGGTCCATCAATACCACCGCCTCGCGCAGCCAGTGGCGCGTGGCCTCGCTGCGGTCGGCGGCCAGGAACCAGGCGGTCAGCAGCGCGGCCTCGGCGCTGGATGTCTCCGCGCCATGCACGCTGTAGGCCAGCCACACCACCACCGGCGCCCCGCTGGCTGCGCTCTCCGGCGCCGACGGGTCGACCAGGGTGTTGTGGGCCTGGCGCAGCGACTCCAGGTTGGCGTGGTTGTCCGGATCGGTGATGGTGGCCAGCAGCAGTGGCCGGCCCTCGTAGGTGCGGCCGATGCGCTCCACCTTCACCCGCGGCGACACCCGCGCCAGTTCCTCGAAGTAGGCCACCAGCTCGTCGTGGCGGGTATAGCGGCTGCCGACCGGATAGCCCAGGAACTGCTCGGGCGTGGGCACAGCAGGATCCGGATCCAGCGGCGTGGCCGGGAAGAAATACGCGCTCTGCGCGTGGGCCGGGAACAGCAGGGACAACGACAGAAGCAGGACGGCGCTCAGGCCACGGGCAAGCAGGGACATCGACACTCCGGCGGAACGGGAATGGGCTGGCATCGGTAGGAGCGGCAGCAGCGGCGGCCGCGCGGCCGCCGGCCGCGGGTCAGAAGCGGTAGTCGAAGCCGACCGAGAAGTAACGGCCGCGCAGGTCGTACTGGGTGAAGTCGTACGGCGCGCGGATACCCGGGAACGAGGCGTCGTGCGGCGGTTCCTCGTCCAGCAGGTTCTGCAGCTTGGCGTAAAGGGTCAGCTTCTCGATGCCCTTCCAGGCCAGGTACAGGTCGAACTGGTCGTAGCTGGCCACCCGCGCCTGCTCGGTGCTGCGGGTCTGGGCGTAACCACTGGTGTGGTACCAGGTCAGCGCGGCGCTGTAGTCGCTGTAGTTCCAGTCCAGGGTGGTGGTGAGCTTGCCGCGCGGCAGGGTGAAACTGACGTTGCTGCCGGCGTAGTCGACCAGCGGGCCACCGGCGGTGTTCTGGCGGCGGTACTCCAGCACGTGGGTGTACACGCCCGATACCCCGAAGTCGCCGGCGGTGGCCGAGCGCCAGCGTTGGCGCAGTTCCACGTCGATGCCGGAGGTCTCCAGCTCGGTGAGGTTCTGGTAGCGGTTGTAGACCGCCAGCAGCTTGCCGCGCGCGTCGCGGACCACGTCGGCCGGGTCGTTGCGCTGGACGATGCTAGCGCTGTTGCTGGTGCCGATCAGGTGGTCCAGCTCCACCCGGTACCAGTCCAGGCTCAGGCTGGTGTCGGCCCAGGGCGAGAGCACGATGCCGGCGTTGAAGCTGCGGGTGCGCTCGGGGCGAAGGCCGGTATTGCCCACGGTGAAGAACGTCGGGCTCTGGCGCGAGCCGGGGATGTCCGGGTCGTACGGGTCCACCACCGAGCCGTAGGAGATGTTGGTGCTGGCCGCATTCTCCGACAGCGAGGGCGCGCGGAACCCGCGCGAGGCGGCAGCGCGCACCAGCAGCGCGTCCAGCGGCTGCCAGCGCAGGCTGGCCTTGGGCGAGAACGCGTCGCCGAAGTCGCTGTAGTGGTCGCCGCGCCCGGCCAGCTGCAGCTCCAGGCGCTGGTGCAACGGCAGGTTGAACTCGGCGTACACCGCGGTCACCTCGCGATCGCCGTCCACCTCGGCGATCGCCGGGCGGACCTGCAAGCCGGCGTCGATCTGCCAGGGATTGCGCGATACCAGCGACTCGCGGCGCCATTCCACGCCCGCTGCAAACCCCACCTCGCCGGCGGGCAGCTCGAACAGGTGGCCGACGATGCGGGCATCCACGCCGCCCAGGCGCGAATCCGCCGGGCGCACGGTGCTGAGGTTGATCGCATCCAGCACCGCCTGCGGCGTGGCCGCCGGGTCGCGCAGGTTGTAGCTGCCGTCGGCCAGCGCGTCGAACAGCGCCCAGCGGTTGGCGAAGCCGCCGGCCACCCGCTCGTCCTCCTTGCTGCGCGCAAGGAAGCCGGCCGCCTCCCACTCCCAGTCGCCGAGCGTGCCGCGCACGCCGCCGACCACGCGGTAGGCATCGGAGCGGTTGGTCTTGATCGAGCGGCCGACGTTGAAGAAGGTGTACTCGATCGGGGTGTCCACCCCATAGGGGTTGTAGGGATTGCCCGCCGGCAGCACGTTGGGCACCGGCTCGGCCAGGCCGGTATCCGCGTTGAGCGCGAAGCGTCCGCCCTCCAGGGTGAAGAACGGGCTGTTGCCGAACCAGGACGTGCCGCGGACGTAGCTGTACAGCGCCTCGCCGAACACCTCCACGTTGTCGCTCACCCGCCAGGTGGCGTTGGCATACCCCTGCAGGCGCTCGGTGGCGGGGATCAGCGTGGTGTACGGGGCCAGGTTGAAGCCGCAGGTATCGCCGCGCAGGCCGTCGATCGGTGCGCTGGGCACCAGGGTCGTGCCCTGCGGGCAGTTGCCATCGGCATCCAGCAGCGGCACCGACACGCCGCCGACCAGGAAGCGCGCGCCCTTGGCCGACCAGCCGTTCCAGCGTCCGCCGGGGCCGGAATAGATGCCGGAGCGGGTCAGCTCACGCTGGTCCTGGTCCAGGCGCTCGCGCTTGTAGTAGTCCAGGCTGTAGAGGACGTTGAAGCGGTCGCGGTCGAGGTCGCCGAAGCCACCGATCAGCTTGGCCTGGCGCTCGTCCAGCCCGCCCTCGTCGGAGGTGCCGATGCGGCCGCCGATGTCCAGGCCCTCGAAGTTCTGCCGGGTGATGATGTTGACCACGCCGGCCACCGCATCGGAGCCGTACACGGCCGAGGCGCCGTCCTTCAGCACTTCGATCCGCTCCACCGCCACCAGCGGCAGCGCATTGAGGTTGACGAAGGTGTCGGACAGGCCGTTGGCCGGGAAACCGTAGTTGGCCAGGCGACGGCCGTTGAGCAGTACCAGGGTGTTCTTCTGCGACAGGCCGCGCAGGCCGATGCCGGCCGAGCCGGACGCCCAGCCGCTGTTGGAAGTCTCGTTGCTGGCGTTGCCGGTATTGGCCGAGATCGAGCGCAGCAGGTCGGCGACGGTGGCCTTGCCCGAGACCTCCAGCTGCTCGCGGCCAATCACCTGGACCGGGTTGGGCCCTTCGGCGTCGGCGCGGCGCAGGTTGGAGCCGGTGACCACGACGGTGGCAAGGGTGCGGCTGTCGCCGCCGGCGGCCTCTTCGGCGCGGGCAATTTCAGGAACGAGCGGAAGCGCGGCCGCAACGGCAGCCGCCAGGATGGCGTGACGGAGCATGGGGGCTGGAGCGGTTGGTTGGGACCGCTCCATTGAGCCACGCGCGCCTATTCATTGATAAATAAGCGTTAATTATTGGCTTATGACCTGTCGTCAGCGCTGATGGTGGAATGGAACCAGCAGGCGCGCCGGGCTTGCGCCGCGTCACGTTCGCCGCAGGGAACCTGCGGAGCGGATCGTATTTCAGGCTGGCGCGCGCCCGCTGGGTGCAACCGAATGGGCGATGCACCACTGTGCCGCGTAGTAGGTGGCGAGGATGAAGAGCATCGCCAGCGGCAGGCCGCCGCCGAAGCGGTCCCAGGCCAGCAGGCTGTCACTGAGCACGAACAGCATGCCGCCCAGCGCTGCCGCACGCGCCGGTGCGGCCAGCCGCCGGTCGTGGCGCAGGCTCCAGGCACGGGCCGTGGCAAGCCCGGCCATCAGCATCAGCACGCCGACATAGACCAGCACCGCGACGCGCAGCGCCGCCGGCACACTGGGCAGCGGCAGGACCAGGTTGCAGCCGGCGAATGCCATATAGGCCAGCAATCCCAGTACGCGGGGAACCGTACCTGCGCCAGGAAAGAAGGCGACGATATAGCAAAGGTGCGCAAGCAGGAATGCCACCAGCCCCGGCACGAACAGGTCCTGCGGCAGCATCAGGAAGACATCGCCCGCCAGCGAGCACGCCAGGCCGGCCAGCACCGCCGCCCGGTAGCGCGCGGATACCGGCGGCGCGGCGCGCATCGCGTAAACAGCAATAAGCACGGTGGCCAGCGGCTTGCAGGCGTAGTGCAGCAGGCGGAATCCGTCGTCCAGCAACGCTCCGGCAATCGCGCCGGCGGCCAGGATGGCGACCGCGGCGCCGGTGGCGCGAAAGCGTGGATCCATCAGCTGCCTGTCCTGTGCGATCGGGGGCGCCATCGTAGCCCGGGCCCGCCGCTGCCACTCCTGCGGATGGTCACGCGCGGCATCGCCCGATCCGCCAGGCATCCGGCATCAATGCGGAGGAGAGCCCCGGCGCGTTCAGAGGGGCGACAGCCCATGCGCCGGATCGGCGCAGACCGTCAGACGGCCATCCTCCTCCAGCGCACCGGCCGCCCGTACCCGCATGCCCGGGGCCAGCGCATCGACTTCCACCGGCGCCGCCTTGCACAGGTTCCAGCGCGCCGGCAGCTGCACCACCACCGGGCCGCGTCCGGGCACGTCCAGCTCGACCCGCGCGTGGCCGTCGTAGGCCCAGGGCGCGGTATCGATCGCGGCCACCGTGCCCTCGACCACCGTGGCGCCTCCGGCGGCAGGCGCCTCCCCGCGCGGCGCGGCGCACGCCACCACCGCCAGCAGCACGACAAGCGGGAACGCCAGGGAAAGACGGCCGGAGGATTGCTGCATGCCTGCTCCACTCGATGGTCTGTCCGCAGCGTAGCCGATAGGCGTGGAGTCCGCATGACAGGATCGTTCCCGGCGACGAGTCAGGCAACTGAACAAAGGCCTTGGTATTGCGACTGAGGAAGGCCTTGCCGCGGCCGATATGGCTTTCACCCGCCTGCAGTGCGGGTACCAATGAGATTGATCACTGAGAACAGTGCGGGGTGATCGCTCAACCGACCTTGCTGACCATCAGCAGCGGATCAAGCAGGCTCGCCAGTCAAGAAGCTGCTGGGAGATCTTCCAGCACTCCTGCTTCTCTGGCCACTCGACGAGCTTCATCGGCACCCTTCCTCTCGCTGTAGCGATCGACCAGATAGGCGCTTCGCCCGCGAACCAGGAGCGTGAACTTGACCAGCTCCTCCATCACGTCCACCACCCGGTCGTAGAACGGAGAGGCGCGCATACGTCCCGCGTCGTCAAACTCCTGCCATGCCTTGGCGACCGAGGACTGGTTGGGAATCGTCACCATCCGCATCCACCGCCCCAGCACCCGCAGAGTGTTGACCACGTTGAACGACTGCGATCCGCCGCACACCTGCATCACCGCCAGCGTCCGCCCCTGGGTGGGACGCACGCTGCCATCCTCGAGGGGCAGCCAGTCAATCTGGTTCTTGAACACGCCGGTGATCGTGCCGTGGCGTTCGGGCGAAACCCAGACCTGACCTTCCGACCACTGCGACCATTCGCGCAGTTGCCGCACCTTCGGATGGTCTTTGCCAACGCTGTCCAGCAGCGGCAGATCGTGTGGATCGAACACCCGCGTTTCGGCGCCGAGGTGGCGCAAGATGCGCTCGGCCTCCAAGGCCAGCTTGCGGCTGTAGGACTGCGGCCGCAGCGAGCCGTACAGCAGGAGGATGCGCGGCGCCGGCTGGCCCGTGTCTGCACCGAGTGCGTCATGGCGAGGGCCGGGAAGCAGGTCGGCGGCCAGATGGGGGAGGTCGAGGAGCGCGGATGATTGCCGTTCGTTATTCATTCGACTATTCTAGAATGATGGAAACGAATCAGGCAATCGCTGCGCTGACGGCGCTGGGCCACGCCACCCGGCTGGCGATCTTCCGGTTGCTGGTCGAGGCCGGGCCCGACGGCCGCATGGCCGGTGAAATCGCGGAAGCGCTGGCCGTCCCCGGCGCAACCCTGTCCTTCCACCTGAAGGAACTCGTCCACGCCGGCCTGATCGGCAGCGAGAGCCGGGGGCGCAACGTCTGCTACCGCGCCAACTTCGAGGCCATGAACGCACTGGTCGCCTACCTGACCCACAACTGCTGCGCGGGCTCCTCGGACGAGAGCTGCCCCCCTGATGTCGCGGCCGCCTGCGCCTGTTGACCCCCTCCCACCTGTCACTCGAGGAACCGTCCCGATGAAGCGTCGCGTCCTTTTCCTGTGCACCGGCAACTCCGCGCGCAGCGTGCTGGCCGAGGCCACGCTCCGCGCCTGGGCCGGCCACCGCTTCGAGGTCTTCAGCGCCGGCAGCCAGCCGGCCGGCACGGTCAATCCCTGGGCGCTTGCCCAGCTGGCGGCCGAAGGCATTGCCACCGCAGGCCTGCGCAGCAAGTCCTGGGATGAGTTCACAACGCCGGACGCGGCACCGATGGATCTGGTGGTGACCGTCTGCGATTCGGCCGCGGCCGAAACCTGCCCCGTCGTGCTCGGGGACTTTCTCCGCGTGCACTGGGGGCTTCCAGACCCGGCAGCCGTGGAAGGCGATGATGAGGACAAGCGGGAGGCATTCCGCCAGGCCCACCGCATCGTCAAGGCGCGCCTGCAGGCACTGCTGGCACTGCCGGCCGAGGTCTGGGACGACCGTGCCGCCCTGAAGGACTCGCTCGATCGCATCGGTTTCGTACAGCCTGAAGACGAGGCGTCCGTCCATGGCTGAGGCAACGCCCCGCATGGGGCTGTTCGAGCGTTACCTGACCCTGTGGGTGGCGTTGTGCATCGTGGTCGGCACCGGCTTGGGACATTTCATGCCGGGTGCGTTCGCAGCCCTCGGCGGCATGGAAGTCGCGAATGTCAACCTGCCGGTGGCCGCACTGATCTGGCTGATGATCATCCCCATGCTGCTGAAGGTCGACTTCGGCGCCATGCGGGAAGTGGGCAGGCACTGGCGCGGCATCGGCGTCACCCTGTTCGTCAACTGGGCGGTCAAGCCGTTCTCAATGGCCCTGCTGGGCTGGTTCTTCCTGCGGCATGTCTTCGCCGACTGGCTCCCGGCGGACCAGATCGACTCCTACATGGCAGGGCTGATCCTGCTGGCTGCCGCGCCATGCACCGCAATGGTGTTCGTGTGGAGCAACCTGTGCCGTGGCGACGCGAACTTCACGCTCAGCCAAGTCGCGCTCAATGACGCGATCATGGTGGTGGCGTTCGCACCGCTGGTAGCCCTGCTGCTGGGGCTGTCGTCGATCACGGTACCTTGGGACACGCTGGCGCTGTCAGTCGGCCTCTACATCCTGGTGCCGGTCGCGGTCGCAGTCTTCCTCCGTCGCTGGTTGCTTGCACATGGCGGCGAGGCCCGGCTGGAGCGGGTGCTCGCTCGTCTCGGGCCTGTCTCGCTGGTGGCACTGCTGGCGACGCTGGTGCTGCTGTTCGGCTTCCAGGGCAGGCAGATCGTCGAGCAGCCCCTGATCATCGCAATCCTGGCGGTGCCGATCCTGATCCAGGTCTACTTCAACTCCGGCCTGGCCTACCTGCTCAACCGCAGGCTGGGCGTCGCCCACTGCGTGGCGGGACCGTCGGCGCTGATTGGTGCCAGCAATTTCTTTGAGCTTGCGGTCGCTACGGCTGTGGCCCTCTTCGGCGTGCACTCGGGCGCGGCGCTGGCCACCGTGGTGGGCGTGCTGATCGAAGTGCCCGTGATGCTGTCGGTGGTCAAGATCGTCAACAACACTCGCCCGTGGTACGAGCGCGAGGTCCGGGCGCAGTAGACCTGGCGGCCGGCAGCCGTTCCGTCGAAGGGGATCAGTATCCGCCTCCAAGGAGGCATCGCCGCTGCCCGGTCAGAACCATCGTTCCCGGCGCTCGCCGGGAACGATGATCAGATCAACGAACTGCGTGCTTGCGCATCGAGTCGCCTTTCAACTCAATGGTGTGCTTGTTGTGCAGCAGGCGATCCAGGATGGCGTCGGCCACCGTGGGCTCGCCCAGGTAGTCATGCCAGGTCTTCACCGGAAGCTGGGACGTGATCAGCACCGATCCTCCGGGAACGCGGTCGTCGATCACCTCCAGCAGGTGCTGTCGACCCCGGGCAGTGATCGGGGCGACGCCCCAATCATCCAGGATGAGCAACCTGGCCTTGCCCAGCTTCGTACGCAACGCCGGCAAGCTCCCATCCGAGTACGCGACCTCCATGTCCTCCATCAGTCGTGGCATGCGCTGGTAGCTGACCGACAATCCCTTTCGGGCAGCTTCGCGTCCCAGCGCGCAGCCAAGCCAGGTCTTGCCGGTGCCGGTGGGCCCGGTGATGACCACATGTTGGCCACGCTCGATCCACTGGCAGGTCAGGAGATCCATGACCTGGCGCTTGTCGATGCCACGCCGGGCAGAGAAGTCGATGTCCTCGGGCACCGCGCCAGGGGCTTTGAGCTTTGCAGATTTCAGCAGGCGGGTGACACGACGATTCTCCCGCGTCGCCAGCTCCGCATCCACGAGCAACCCGAACCGGTCGTCGAAGGACATGGACTGATAGGACGGACTGGCGAGCTGGAGCAGAACGAGCGCCACATCCAGGTCCTGCGCGAGGTGATGGCCTCGCTTGCCCTCCCCACCCGGCTCGGCTTCGCCATCCCACCGGCGTTCCAGCACTTCGTGCTGGTATCCCCCAGCGCCCGCATCGACCGTCCCAGGCACTTCGACACCCGCCGCGTGATCAAGGCCGACCAGCTGCGCAAGGCCATCTGGCGGGACGTGGACAACGAGAATCCGTTGCTGGGCATCCTGCGTACCGCCGCCAAGTTCGTGTCTTCTGACACCCTGGAAGCCGTGGCCCGCCAGCTGGCTGCGATGTACCAGCCGGCAGGCGACGGCGCATCCGCCCGGGACGCGCGGGTGGCCGCAACCCCGCCGCCGGTCGCGCAGGCCGTGGAAGCACCGCCCGTCGTCGAGGCGGCCGCTGCCCCGGTGTCGCCACCCCAGCCTGCCCTGCCGGCTTGCAAGTCCTGTGGCGGCCGCGAGGGACAGGTGTGCTACGGCAAGTTCGGGTACTACCTCAAGTGCAGCGCCTGCCAGACCAACACCGCCATCCGCTTCACCTGCCTCCCGGGGCATCATCCCCGCCTGCGCAAGTCGGGGCTGGAATTCTTCCGCGATTGCCCCGAGTGCGGGACCAGCGACCTGGTCCACCGCAACAAGGCGTAGCCTCCGCGCACCGACCCACCTGGCGCCGCGGAACCGTTGCGGGAATCCATACGCGTCCGCGCGCCCCACTCACGGGCGGCCCTGGAAGGTGCGGTAATCCCGGTGCGTTGGGGCGGGCCCCTGCCTCGCTCCCGAGGCAGGGCCTGTCCTGGGCGCCGGACCCGGCGCCCTGCGCCAGCCCCCGGTCGATCCGGACACCCCGCGCCGTTCCATGTGGCGCGCATCGCGCATTCATGCCCGCAGGCGGGCCTGGATGCATATTCCCTCCGCCCAGGATCGTGTCCGGCCCTGCCCCGGCAACGCGACCTCCTCGTGCATGTCGATCTGCCCGCCCTCCACCCGTCGCGGGAGTGCAGCCGATCCACAGAACCGCCCCGGGCATGCCGCCCGCGGCCACTCACCAAGGAGGAGACGTATGAAGATCGTGACCAGCCTCAGTTTCCGGGGGCAGTGCCGCGAGGCGTTCGAGTTCTATGCCAGGGTGCTTGGCGGCAAGATCACCAACGCCGTGCCCTATTCGATGAATCCCGAAGGGATGCAGTTGGACGAGCGCTACAAGGACTGGCTCATGCATGCCTGGCTGGACGTGGGCGACCAGTCACTGATGGGCGCGGACATGGACCAGGAGTGGGCGCCCAACATCGACAAGCCCAAGAACGGCTTCGACGTGACCCTGCATACCGACAACATCGACGACGCCCGGCGCTGGTTCGAGCAGCTCTCCGAAGGGGGCCAGCAGACCATGCCCTTTGCCGAGACCTTCTGGTCGCCCGGCTTCGGTGCCTGCGTCGACAGGTTCGGCATCCCCTGGATGATCAATACCGTCCCGGGCCCGGGTTGGCAGCCGGCGTCCTGAGCGCGTTGTCCTGACCGGCCGGGCGGGGCCGCCCCGCCCCCGGGCATGCAGCAACCAGGCGCTCGGCAACCGGTGGCGCCTGCGGGCGCACACGGGCGCCACGCGCCTTTCCCGGCGGGATCGCCGCCTCGCGTCCGGCACTGCTCGATGGGGAAGCCCGCCTGGCTCCGGACCGGCAAGCAGCGCTCAGCCGGCGGCGGTCTCGCTGCCGGCAAGCATGATGTCCACCGCGGCGCTGCTGGCGGTTTCCAGCAGCGCCTCGAGGCTGGCCACCCCGGCCACGTCCTGCACCCCGGCCACCGCTGGCAGGTCCCAGGCGCGGGACACGCCCTGCCCGATCCGCCGCGCCCAGCGCTGCAGCAGTTCGGCCGTGGTGGTCGCGTCGGGGGCCTGGCATTGCAGGCGCGCGCAGGCGTCGCGCAGGGCCTGCACCACCATGATCGCGCCCAGGCCCTGCATCAGTGCCAACAGCTGCGCGGCAAACACCGCGTCGCGCCCGCGCCCGGAGGCGCTGCGCGCGACCAGCCCGGTTGCCAGTTCGGTGTGTTCCCACACGCGCTCGGGCAGGCTGCCGGTGGCACCGCCCTCCAGCCGCATCACCGGCTGCATCAGCGCCACCGCCACCAGCTGGCGCAGGCCCTCGGTCCCGACCAGCGCCACCGCGCGGTCCAGGCTCTCCACCATGGCGCTCTGCACGCGGTACATCGGGCTGTTGGCCAGGCGCAGCAGGTTGGCCGCCAGCGCCGGGTCGCGGCCGATCACCTCGGCGATCTGGCGCCCGGATGCGCGTTCGTCGTTGAGCAGGCCCAGCAGCTGCGGCAGCAGCTGCGGCCGGCGTGGCAGCCGGGCGCGTTCGTGCACCAGCTGCAGCAGGGCGACCTCGACCTCCGGCAGCAGCCGCGGATCGGGGGCCGGCGCCTGCGCCGGCAGGGCCATCGCCGCCAGGCGCACGGTCCAGTGCTCGCCGGCGTCGCCGGCCTCGTCCTGCGGCATGGAGAAGGTACCGGGCAGCCGCTCCGCGGCAACGGGCTCATGCGGACGACGGGCGTCGGGCACGCCTTGCGCGCGCTTGCGTCCGAACAGCCAGCCGATCCATCGCATGCTTTTCCCCTGTCTGCACCGGGCGTCCGCAGGCGCCCGCAAGCGCGCGACCTTACCGGAGACCACGGGCCGCGCGCGGCCCGCCAGCCTGCCGCCACGCCGCGCGTGGAGCGCCGCAGTGGTTGTCGGCAGCGGGCGGCAAAACCTTATGCCTGCGGCTGCGCCAGCACGTAGTCCAGGGCGCCGCGGATGGCCGCCACCTGGGCGGCATTGCACTGCTCCGGGGTGGCCCTGGGGCTGTCCGGGTAGACCTCGGTGGTGGTCACGTAGGGCGCACCGGTGATGCCGGCGCAAAGCCCCAGCTCCACCAGCGGATAGGCGATCACGCCCGGCGCCAGCACCGGCGAGCCGATGATCCGGCCGTCCGCGTCGGCCGGGGCGATATGGGTGACCTTCGCCACCGCCCCGATCACCGCCTGCTGGAACTGCGGCTGCGGGTTGGCGCTGTCGTCCACCACGTAGAAGCCATCGGGGATGTACCCGGGCTCGAACGGCTTGCCGTCGCGCGCGGCCAGCGCCGGGCGGAACTCGCTCTCGTCGCTGTCGGTGGTCTCGTGCAGGTCCACGTGCAGCAGGAAGCGGCCGCGCAGCGGCGCCACCAGTTCCATCAGCGCCGCCGACTCGCGCGCCGGGCTGGGCTGGCGGAAGGAACGGTTGGGATCGACCGCGTCGGGGTTCCAGCGGTGGATGCGCTCGTATCCCCACGGGCTGACGCAGGGCACGACCAGCAGGTTGATGCGGTCGGCGTAGGCCGCCGCGTGCTCGCGCGCGAACAGCAGCGCGCCCTGCACGCCGCTGGTCTCGTAGCCGTGCACGCCGCCGGTCACCAGCGCCACCGGCAGGCCGTCGTCCCAGCCGCGGCTGCGCAGCGCCAGCAGCGGGTAGCGCTCGCCGGCGTAATCCAGCATGCCGTACTCGAGTACGTCCCAGGCATCGGCCAGTGCGCGCACCGGCGCAACCACCTCGTCGGCATGGCTGCGCCGGCGGCGCTGCATCGCCAGCCACTGCGCCTTTTCCGCCGGGCCCCATGGCTGGCCGGGAATGCCGATCGGATGGAAACGTTGCAGGGTCATGGCGCTCACCAGCTGGGAAAGCGGCGATCCTACCAGTGGCGCGCCGCGCAGCATCGCGGCCGATTGCGTGGAATGCAGTGTTTTGCGTGCTGTTGCCTGCAGATCCGCCACCAGTTCGGCACGGATCGGCGATTTGCGCTATACTTCGCCGGCAATCCGGCAGTCCATCCATCCGCGTGCCCCCTGCCGCGCGCACCAGGCTTCCGGCACAGGCCGCGGCATCCGCGCCGGCCAGGGGCCGCTTCCAGGGCGTCGCCATCCTTATTCCGGTTCTCCACGCCCACCGGTATTCCGGTGCGGATATCGCGCTAGCGCGCACTCCCACTCCCTTCCCCGCGGGGACGACGTCCTGAGCGCGCGCGAGGCCGGCGCTGACTGCAGGCACTGCGATGCAGTGTGCTGCCGCCTGCCGGTCCTGCTGCTGCCGGGCGACCACGTACCCGCCCGGTTCATCGCCATCGACGACCACGGCCTGGAAACCATGGCCAAGGACGAGGACGGCTGGTGCGCGGCCATCGATCCGCTGCACCTGCGTTGCTCGATTTACCAGGACCGGCCCGCCATCTGCCGCCAGTTCGCGATGGGCGGCCGGGCCTGCCTGGACATCCGCGCCCGCTACCGCGACCAGCGGCAGCGCGGCATCCCGCTCACCCTCGACTGACCAAGGAGACGCACATGGCCGTCCGCAAGACCGCTCCCACGTCCACCAAGGGCCGCAAGCTCGCCGATACCGGCAAGGCCTCCAGCACCCTCACCCGCGAGCGCATCGCCCGCGACCTGGAGGCTTTCCGCAAGGCCGGCGGCCGCATCGAAGTGCTCGGCAACACCCCGGTGCTGACCAAGGTGGAAACGCCCGAGACCGCCAACCAGGCCAAGAAGAAGAAGGCGGCCTGAGGCCGCCCGGGGCCTGCACCCCTGCAGGCGCGTGCGCGCATGCAAGCGGGTGCCGGCGCCTGCATGCACCCCTGCAGGCATGGCCTGGCCCGCGCACCACGGACGGGTGCGGTGGCGCCGCAAAGAAAAACGCCGGCCTTGGGGCCGGCGTTTTTCATGGCACGTCGCGAAGCGGTCAGGCGGCGACGCGGCCGGTCTGCTTCTCTTCGTCGGTGGCTTCGCGCACGTCGGTGATGCGCACGTCGAAGTGCAGGGTCTTGCCCGCCAGCGGGTGGTTGCCGTCGATGCGGACCTGGCGGTCGCCGACCGCGACCACGGTCACCAGCACCGGGCCCTGGCCGCCGTTGGCCTGGAACTGCATGCCCGGCTCGATGCGGTCGATGCCCTGGAACGCCTCACGCGGCACGTCCTGCACCAGGCCTTCGATGCGCTCGCCATAGGCCTCGGCCGGCGGCACGTCGACGGTCAGCGACTCGCCGGCGCTACGGCCTTCCAGCCCCTTCTCCAGGCCGGGGATGATGTTGCCGCCGCCGTGGAAATAGCTGAGCGGATGGTCTTCCGGCGAACGGTCCAGGACCTGGCCTGCGTCGTCGGTGAGGATGTAGTGGAACGTGGCCACGCGGGCGGCGGCGATCTCCATGGAAGTGCTCCCTGGTATTGGAAAGGAAAGGGGGGTTGAAGTGGATGGCCGCAAGGACCGGTGGACTCACGGTGCCTCGGTTGCCGCCCACCTTAACGGCTGCGGCCGCGACGCGCAAACCGCGACGCGACGCGCATTCAGGCGCAGCCTCCCTTCCGCTTCCGGGCGCCGCCGCTCAGCCTGCCAGCAGGCGCTCCATGTCCTCGTCCTTCTCGCGCCACAGCCCGTTCATCCACTGCTGGAAGCAGGCGCGGAAGGCGCGGTCTTCCTGGTAGTTGCCGGCGACCAGCTCGGCCGGGATCGGGCGCTGGCGCACCTTCACCCGCACCGCGGGCACGCGGTCGGCCATCAGGTCGATCATCGAGGGGCGGCCGCCCGGATAGGCGATGGTCACGTCCAGGATCGAATGCAGGCCCTGCCCCATCGCGTCGATCACGAAGGCGACGCCGCCGGACTTGGGCTTGAGCAGGTGCCGGTACGGCGAGGCCTGCTGCGCGTGCTTGGCCTCGGTGAAACGGGTGCCCTCGACGAAGTTCATGATCGACACCGGGATGTCGCGGAACTTCTCGCAGGCCTTGCGCGTGGTCTCGATGTCGCGCCGCCCCAGCTCCGGGTTCTTCGCGATCTGGCGGCGGGTGTAGCGGCCCATGAACGGGAAATCCAGCGCCCACCACGCCAGGCCCAGCACCGGCACCCAGAACAGCGAGCGCTTGAGGAAGAAGCGCAGCAGCGGCACCTTGCGGTTGAACACCTTCTGCAACACCAGGATGTCGACCCAGCTCTGGTGGTTGGCCAGCACCAGGTAGTGGCCGTCGCGGCGCAACTCGGCGGTGCCCTCGATCTCGAAGCGGGTGCGGGTAAAGGCACCCATCATCCAGGTGTTCACCGCGATCCAGCTCTCGGCCAGCCCGGTCAGCACCGGGTTGCAGGCGCGCCACACCGGCCGCAGCGGCAGTACCGCCTTGACCACGCCGGCCAGCAGCACGGGCACCGCATGCACCAGGGTGTTGAGGACGATCAGCAGCAGGATGGGCGGGACCCGCAACAACGGCATGGGGACACCGGAACCAGGGATGTGAAGGGCGCCGCAGCGTAGCAAATCGGCCCACCACCCGAGTGCCTGTTTGGCGTGCATGGCCCAGGCCGGGCCTGGTCCACGGCGCGGCTCGCCGTGCGCACGTTCGGAACCCTGACCCCAGGGGCCGGCAATTCCCGATGGTGCGGCCGCGGCGGCCCGGGCATGCTCGTCCCCTTGGCGCCCCTCGACGCCATCGCGCCGGTGCTTCCCCCGCTCCGGTGCACCACGGCCGCCCCTGGCGGCCGTGTTCTTTCCGCGGCCTCCCGCCAGCGTGGCGGGGTCAGCCGGCCGCGCCCAGGGTGTCGATCAGGTCCTGCACCCGGAACGGCTTGCCCAGGTAGATCACCGAGTCCGGCAACGCCGGCAGCTGCGAGGTGGCGTAGCCGGACACCAGGATGGTGCGGCACCCGGGCCGCGCGGCCTGGGCGGCCTGCGCCACCTCCAGCCCGCTCATGCCGCCGGGCATGCTGATGTCGCTGATGACGAAGTCGAACCCGCCCTCCTGGTCCAGCAGCCAGCGCGCCTGGTGGCCGTCGTGGGCCTCGACCACGGCATAGCCGGCATCCTCCAGCGCCAGGCTGGTGACCATGCGCAGCAGCTCGTCGTCCTCCACGTAGAGCACCTTAGGCATCGGCGGCCTCCCCTGCAGGGATGGCCATGGTCACGCAGGTACCCTCGCCCGGCGCGCTCTCGATGAAGGCGAAGCCGCCGGATTGGCTGGCGAAGCCGAACACCTGGCTCAGGCCCAGGCCGCTGCCGCGGCCGACATCCTTGGTGGTGAAGAAAGGTTCCATGGCGCGCTGGCGCACGTGCTCCTCCATTCCCGGGCCATCGTCGGCCACGGAGACATACAGGTAATCGCGGCCGGCCACGGCGCCTGGATGCAGCGCCGGGTCGGGTCGGGTGATGCGGGTGGCGATGCGGATGGTGCCCGGCTGCTCCATTGCATCGCGCGCGTTGGCCACCAGGTTCACCAGCGCCGCTTCCAGCTGCTCGGCGTCGACCATGACCCGGGTGTCGGCCTCGGCCAGGTCGAACACGCACTGGGTGATCGGGCCGGCGGCGCGGCGGTAGACCTTGGCCGCGCTGCCAATCAGCGCGTTGACGTCGTGCAGCTCCGGTTCCAGGGACTGGCCGCGGGCGAAGGCCAGCATCTGCCGGGTCAGGCGCGCGCCGCGCGCGGCGGCCTGGCGCGCGGCGTCGACCAGCATCTCCCGGCGCCGCCCCTCCGCCGCCGGCAGCAGGTCCAGGCTGGCGGTGATGACCGCCAGCAGGTTGTTGAAGTCGTGGGCGATGCCCAGGGTGAGCTGGCCGACCGCGGCGATCTTCTGCGCCTGGACCAGCGCCAGCTCGGCCTGGCGGCGCTGCTCGGCCGCCTGGTAGTGCTCGGTGATGTCGCGGGTGACCTTGGCGAAGCCCACCAGCCCGCCGTCGCGGTAGATCGCATCGATCACGATGTGCGCGCGGAAGCGGCTGCCGTCCTTGCGCACGCGCCAGCCTTCGGTCTCGTAGCGGCCCTCCTGGCTGGCGATGGCAAGCGCGTGCTCCGGCACGCCGTGCTGGATTTCCTCCGGCGTGTAGAAACAGGAGAAATGCCGGCCGATCACCTCGCTGCCGGTGTAGCCCTTGATCCGCTCGCCGCCGGTGTTCCAGCTGAGGATCGTGCCGGAGGCATCCAGCAGGTAGATGGCGTAGTCGGTGACGCCCTGCAGCAGCAGGTGCTCGCCCTGCGGGCTCGCTGGCGCGCCGGCGTGTGTCATCGCGTGGTGCCGCTCATCGGACAAGTCCCCCTTTCCGGTCCGCAGGGCGTACGGGCCGGCAGAGGATGCCACCGGTGGACCGCCGATGCCATCGGCATGATGTGCTCCAGGCTGCATTTCCAGATTCATCGGATACTGAATACGTCACTTCGCATCGGCCCAGCGGGCCAGGTTCTGGCGGATCGCATCCATGCCGGCCCAGGGGTCCTTGCGCCGCCGGCGCAGCTTCTCCGGTACATCCTTGATCGTGTACAGGTCCGCGCGCGGCAACCGCGCCAGTTCGTTCCAGCCAATGGGCATGGCCACCGGCGCCCCGGGACGGGCGCGCAGCGAATACGAGGCCACCGCCGTGGCGCCGCGGCCGTTGCGCAGGTAGTCGACGAAGATCCTGCGGTTGCGGAAGCGCTTGGTTGCGGTGGCGACGAAGCGGTCCGGTTCGGACCTGGCCAGGGCATCGGCAAATCCGTGGGCGAAGCGCTTGGTCAGCTCCCAGTCGCAGCCCGGCGCCAGCGGCACCACCACGTGCAGGCCCTTGCCGCCGGTCACGCGCAAGAACGACTCCAGCTCCAGCGCTTCCAGCTGCCGCCGGATGTCGACCGCCGCCTTCTTCACCTCGGAAAACGGCACGTCCGGCCCGGGATCGAGGTCGAACACCACGCGGTCGGCGGAATCGGGGCTGTCGGCGTGCGCGCCCCAGGGATGGAACTCCAGCGCGTTGAACTGCACCAGCTCCATCAGTGCGGCCGCATCCTCCACCACGAGGTAATGCGCGTTGGTGCCGCTCTCCTCCTTGAGCTTCACCGAGGCCACCCGTTCCAGCCCGGCGGTCAGATGCTTCTGGAAGAAGCAAGGCTTGCCGGTGCCGGAGGGACAGCGGATGACCGAAAGCGGGCGGCCGGCGATTTCCGGCAGCAGGTGGTCCATCACCGCCGTGTAGTAGTCCCACACGTCCTGCTTGGTGGCGCGGATATCGGGGAACAGCACCTTGGCGGGGCTGGAGAGCTTCGGCCAGTCCCGGGTCTGGGTGGCGGCCTTGCGCCGGCGGGCGGATGCCGGACTGGCCTTCGCCCCCGTGGCCGTGCCAGTGCGGGCCTTCGCCGAGGCGCGTGCCGGCGTGGCGGCGACTTTGCCTGCTGCCGTGGACTTCTTCGCAGCGGCCCTGGTCGCAGCTTGCGTGGCCTTCCCCGCTGCCGGTTTCGCCGCTTGCTTGATGGCTTTTTTGGTGGCCGTCTTCGCCGCATTCTTGCGCGCGGGCGCCTTCTTCGCCGCCTTCCTGCCGCCCTTCGCTGCCATCGCCTCCTCCTCCGCGACGCCCGGACCGCGGTCGCTGTCGTACAGGTCGGCGATGTCCTTGTCCGGCCGCAGCGCCTTGAGCGAGGCCTGGCGCAGCAGCTCCTGCCCGCCGATGCCGCGGTAGAACACCTCCACCACCAGCCGCGGCGGCACCCAGGTGGCGCGGCGCAGCGCGGTGTCCATCGCCGGCACGAACGCGGTCGGCTTGCTGCCGGCGTCCTGCGCCAGCCGCGGCGCCAGTTCGCGCAGCTGCTCATCGCTGAAGCCGGTGCCCACCCGGCCGACGTAGCGCCAGCCGTGCTCCGCATCCGGCCTGGCCAGCAGCAGCGAACCGAAGCCGGTGCGGCTGCCGCGCGGCGCGGTATAGCCGACGATGGCGAACTCGTCGCTGGCCAGCTGCTTGGTCTTGCGCCAGTCGTCGCCACGCCCGGGGCGGTAGGGCCGGTCCGCGCGCTTGGAAATGATGCCCTCGAAGCTGCGCTCCGCCGCCAGCGCCGCCGCCTGCGCACCGTCGCCGGGGATATGCGAACTGAGCGCCAGGTGCGCCGGCCCCTTCGCCAGCACCTCCTGCAGCAGTTGCTTGCGTTCCAGCAGCGGCGCCTCGCTGATGTCCACGCCGTCCACGTGCAGCAGGTCGAACAGCACGCAGGCCAGCACCCCGGGGCGCTCCCCGGACAGCGTGGCCTGCAGCAGGTTGAAGTCCTCGCGCGTGCCGCTGCCGGCGATCAGCTCGCCGTCCAGCGCCGCGCTGCGCAGGCCCAGCGCCTTGACGGCGTCGCGGATCTCCGGGATGCGATCGGTCCATTCCAGCGCGTTGCGCGACCACAGCCGCACCTCGCCGTCGCGCACCGTGGCCAGGATCCGGTAGCCGTCCCACTTGATCTCGTGCAGCCACTGCTCCCCTTCCGGGGCGTCCTGGCCCAGCCGCGCCAGCTGCGGCTGGAACGGGCCCTCCGGCGCTTCGGCCGCGCGCGCGCCGGGCAGGGCCAGGGCGCGCTTCTTCCAGTCCTTGTGCCTGGCGCGCGGCGCTGGCACTTCCGCCAGGCGCTTGCGGGTGGGCTTGCCGCGGCCGGCGCGCCTGCGGTCCTCCTCCGGCGCAGGCGTGACCTCGGCCAGCAGGTCGTCGGCCTCCAGGCTCCCGGCCCAGGCGTCCTTGTCCTTGAACAGCAGCCACTGCGGCTGCCGTGCCGGCTTGCCGGAGCGCACCAGGTGCCACCCCCCCTTGAGCTTGCTGCCGTGCAGCTCGAAGCGCAGGTGGCCCTTGGCCAGCTGCTCCTCGGGATCGCCCTCGGTGGACCACACGCCATGGTCAAAGCGCGCCACGTGGCCGCCGCCATACTCGCCCCTGGGAATCTCGCCCTCGAAGCCGGCGTAGTCCAGCGGATGGTCCTCGACCTCCACCGCCATGCGCTTGACCGCCGGATCGTAGCTGGGCCCCTTGGGCACGGCCCAGCTCTTGAGGGCGTCGCCCACCTGCAGGCGGAAGTCGTAATGGCGGCGGCTGGCGTGGTGCAGCTGGACCACGAAGATCGGCCGCTGCCCGCGCGGCGCCGGCTTGCCGGGCTCCGGCTCGCGGGTGCGTTCGAAGCTGCGCTTGCGCTGGTAGTCGACCAGGCTCATGCCGGCCCGTCAGCGCCCCAGGTGGCGGCGCACCGCGTCGGCCGTGGACCCGACCGCGGCCACGGCCTCGCGCAGCTGCTGCTCGCTCACGCTGAGCGCCTCGGTCCAGTAACGGACCTCGTAGTCCTCGGAGAGGTTGATACGGTCGCGGTCGGGCGAGCCGACCTCCTTCCTGTCGTCGGACATGGCCGGGCTCCAGCGTGGGGGAGCCACTACGCTGCGCCACCTCCCGTCGCGCAGCCGTGAACCGGCGCCGCCGCGGCGGCGTCGTTCAGCGACGGGAACCGCTCAGTAAACGTAGGACCAGGTCTGGCCTTCGCCGCCGTGGCTGCGCACGCGCCACCAGGTGCGGGACAGGCGCTCGGTGCCGCGGCTGCGGGCGATCAGCATCTCGCCCAGCTTGATCGTGGTGGTCACCTCCACCGTCGCGCTGCGGCGGCCCGGCGCGACGCGGATGGAACCGATGTCCACCCGCACGTCGAACGCGATCAGGCCGCGGCTGCGGGCATGCAGCCGGCGCAGTTCCTCCATGGTCTGGCGGGTCATCTCGCAGGTGCCATCGCTGTCGAGCACCGTCTCGCCCAACCGGCGGCCGTCGGCGTACTGGACCAGCCTGGCGCGGTAATCGCCGGCCAGGTCCTTGCACATCGCCTCGTGGTCGAAATCGCGGAACGCGACCAGCTGGCGGTCGTAGAACTGGCGCACCTGCGCCTCGTCGATCGTCCAGCCCCGGTTCCAGGCGACGAACGCAACCGTCGCCAGCACGACCAGGGCAATCAGCCTTCCCAGCATCCCTTCCCCTCCCCTGCAGTACCCCTTTACGGCGACACCAGCGTGGCGGCGCCGCCTCCCGTCGATCGTTACCGGAAGGTCCGACCAGGTACTGCAAGGGCGTCCCTGCCGTGCAATGGCGGGAAGTCTAGCAAACCCGCGACACCAGCCGTTGTCCGCTCCCGGCCTGCCCGGCCGACCGCGGACGGGGCCGGCCTACTCCGGGGCCCTGGGCTGCCGCGCGGCGGCTTCGCGAGCCTCGCGGGCCGCCTTTTCCTTTTCCATCTTGTCCTTGTCGTGGTGCCACTTGATCGCGAAGAACATCGCGACGCCCAGCACCACGACCTTGAACACGATGAAGACCACGGGGAACCAGTCTGCCGACATGGCGTGCAACCTCTTATGCGGATACGGAAAACGCCCGCCGCGCGGCGGCACGTCCCAGCCACCACCACGGCCACTTCCAGCCTGCCCGCAAGCATCCTCCAGCGGCCCCGGACCAGGCTCGCGAGCGACCACCATCGGCGATCCCCGGCCCCTCCGGCTTGTCCGAAGGCAACTGGTCCGACGCATATGATCGCACCGCAGCATGCGCGGTGGCCAACGGCAGCCCCGGGACTGAGGGGACTGCATGCCACCACGGCAATGGGCCCCCACTGGATCAGGACGCCGACCTATAGAAATCAATGGGTTGCTCGTCGCCAGCCCGGCGCCTCGTGTACGGCCTCCCTTTACAAACCACCCAGAAACTATTCGAATACAGTTTTGGTACGGGTGGACTGGGGGCGAGTTGGGAGCCGTGCAAAGCACCGTTCGATGGGGAATCGAACGACGACTTGAGTTCATCGAGTTCCGGCTGTTCTGGGAGGGGCATGTCAACCGTAGCGACCTGGTGGACGCCTTCGGGATCTCGGTCAACCAGGCATCCGCCGACCTGAACCGCTACCTCGGCATGGCCCCGGACAACATGCTCTACGACAAGAGCGCCCGCGCCTATGTCCGCGGCGACCGCTTCGAGCCCCTGTTCCTGAGACCGGACCCGGCCAGCTACCTGTCCCAGCTGCGGTCGATCTCCAACGGCATCGTCAGCCAGGACCAAACCTGGATCGGCCAGATGCCGGACTTCGATACGGTGCGCAGCCCCGCTCGGGGCATCGACGCCGGCCACCTGCGCACCGTGCTCCAGGCCATTCACAGCAGACGGGCCATCGAAATCGAATACCAGTCGCTTTCCAGCCCTACCCCGCGCTGGCGCTGGATCGCACCGCATGCCATTGCCTTCGACGGCTTCCGCTGGCATGCCCGGGCGTACTGCTTCACCGATGACTGTTTCAAGGACTTCCTGCTGGCGCGCATCCTCGGCATCCGGGACAGCCGCCCCAGCGATATCGATCACAGCCAGGATGCCGACTGGCACACCCTTGTGACGCTGGAAATCGGCCCACATCCCGACCTATCTGACACACAGAAGAAGGTGGTAGCACTCGACTACGGCATGCGCGACGGCAAGGTTAGCGTCCGCGTCCGCAAGGCCCTCCTTTACTACGCGCTCAAGCGCCTCGGGCTGGATGCCGACGCCACAACCAGGAAGCCCGCGGACCAGCAGATCGTGCTTCTAAACCGGGAGGCTGCGGATGATCCCTCTCAATAAAGGCACCTCTCAAAATGGCCGGGACGTGCCGCAGACAGAGACGGAAACCCGCGCACGCCGCATTGATGTCGACTTGGCTCGCGCAGGCTGGTCAGCTCCCCGCCGCAACCTTCTGGAAGAAGTGCTGCTTCGCACTGCAGAACCCACACCTGAATACGGAGACGTCAGATTCGCCGACTACGTGCTGCTGGATGTCTCTCGCAATCCTATTGCCGTTGTCGAGGCCAAGCGCAGCGCGCGTGATGAGTTGGCCGGGAAACACCAAGCTGCGGAATATGCGGATGCCATTCGAGCCAAGACGGGCACGGATCCATTCATTTACCTGACCAACGGCCGCGACATCCAATTCTGGGATCGCGATCGCTATCCGCCGCGCAGAGTGGCCGACTTCCACTCACCCGAAGACCTCGAAAGGTTGCTTCACCAGCGGCGGTATGCGCAGCCGCTTGATGGTGTGACCATCGATTCGCGAATCGCCGGGCGCGACTACCAAGTCGAGGCGATTCGCCGCGTGGCTGAGGGCATCCAAGCTGCCAAGCGCCGCTTCCTGTTGGTGATGGCCACGGGCACCGGCAAAACCCGCACCACGATTGCCCTGGTCGATCTCCTGCTGCGTGCCAAGCGAGTGCAGCGCGTGCTGTTCCTGGCCGACCGGCGCGAGCTGGTGCGCCAGGCCATGACCGAATTCAAGAATCATCTGCCGAACGAGAGTTTGGCCCGGATCGAGAACGGCGAGACCCCGTCTGCTCGCATTCACTTCGCCACCTACCCCAGCATGATGCAGGTGTATGAACGGTTGTCGGTCGGGCATTACGACCTGATCATTGCCGACGAAAGCCACCGCTCCATCTATCAGCGCTACAAGGTACCGCTCGATCACTTCGACGCCTTGGTGTTGGGCCTGACGGCGACCCCGACCGACTACATCGACCACGACACATTCCAGCTATTCAGCTGCGACGATGGCGTGCCGACCTACCTGTACAGCTACGAGCAGGCGGTGGCCGATGGCAATCTCGTCAACTACCGCGTGCTCGATGCCCAGACTCAGTTCCAAATCCAGGGCATTCAGGGCGACAGCCTGCCCGAGCCGCTGCAGCAAATGGCACGTGACCAGGGCGTCGATCTCGAGGAACTGGATTTCGAAGGTACCGACCTCGAGAGGTCCGTTGTAAACCAAGGCACCAACGATGCCATCGTGCGCGAGTTCATGACGCGTTGCCGCAAGGACGCCCAAGGTCTTCCACATAAGACTATCGTTTTCGCCGTCAGCCATGCGCACGCCAAGCGGCTGTACGAGAGCTTCAATCGTCTGTACCCCGAGCTGCAACGGCAGGGATTGGCGGAAATCATCGACAGCCACATGGAGCGTGCCGACACTTTACTCGACGACTTCAAGTTCAAGTCCATGCCTCGCGTGGCCATTTCGGTGGACATGCTCGACACTGGCGTCGATGTCCCTGCCATCCAGAACCTGGTGTTTGCCAAACCCGTGTTCTCCCGGGTCAAGTTCTGGCAGATGATCGGCCGCGGCACGCGGCTTCATACAGACCTGAGAACCGGCGAAACCAAGCGCGATTTTCTGATCCTCGATCACTGGAAGAACTTCGCCTACTTTCAGCTCAATCCTGAAGGAGAGATCGATCGGCCCAGCGAACCGTTACCGGTACGCCTGTTCCGCGACCGACTCACCCGCTGGCAACTCGAAGTAGCGCAAGCTCGTCAGACTGACACCACCGTGCGCCGCCTGCAGGCCATGCTGGCTGCTTTGCCGCGCCAAAGCATCGACGTGCGGCCGCATGGGGATGTGCTGGATCAACTTGCCCAGGCCTGGCCAGCCCCCAGCGAGCCCACCGTCGAACGCCTGTCACACACCCTGGCGCCCTTGCTGCGCCTGGTGCCCGGCCAGAGTCTGGATGAACTGCAGTGGCGTTCATGGTGTGAGCGCGCCGCACTGGCGCTCTTGCGGGGCGATGCCGAGCAAGCAGAGCGGCTCCAGGCTAGCATTCAGGACGCCCTGCGCCGACTGCCCGAATCCATCCCGGAGATACGGGCCCAGCGCGACGCCCTGGCCTTCGCCCTTTCTCCTGGCTTCTGGCAACACCTGGACCTCCCCCGCCTGGACGACCTGCAAGAGCGCTTCGCGCCGCTGATGCGGTTTAAGGTGCGCGAAAGCAACCAGCCCATCGAGATCAACCTGCCCGACCGCATCACCCAGCGTCACTGGATCATCTACGGCCCCACCGGCGAAGGTGCCTTTGCCGAAAGCTACCGTGAACAAGTCGAGGCCTGGGTGCGCCGTCTCGCAGACGACCACCCGGTGCTGGCCAAGCTGAAACGCGGCGAGTCGGTCAGCGACGCCGAACTCGATGCTGTGGCGGCCACGATCAATCAGGCCGACCTGTTTGTCACCGCCGACACGCTGCGACAAGCCTTCGACGCCCCACAGGCCTCGTTGCTGGAGCTGCTGCGCCACATCCTACGGCAAGACGCCCGTCTGCCCGACCGTGAAGCGCGTGTACAGCAGGCCTTCGACGCCTTCATCGCCGCCCATCCGCGCCTGCGTGCCAACCAGCTCGCCTTCTTGCGCGCCGTGAAAGCTGCGGTGCTGCGCCATGGCCGCATCAGCCGTGCGGCGCTGTCACAACCACCACTGGCCCATGTTGGCAAGGTCGAGGCGCTGTTTGCGCCGCAAGACATCGACGAACTGCTCGCCTTGACCGAAAAGATCGACGAGCACGCCGCCTGAATACCTACGAGGACACCTCATGCTCACCCCCCATTTGCGCAAGAATGTTGACAAGCTGTGGGACCGCTTCTGGTCCGCCGGCCTCACCAATCCACTGGTGGCCGTAGAACAGATCACCTACCTGCTCTTTCTCAAACGACTGGAAGACCTGGACCGGGATCGCGTTCACGCCGGTAAGGACTCCGTATACGCCAAAAAACTCCCTGAGGAACTCGAGCGAGAAAGGGAAGAACGTGATCGAGCCATCGCCAGTGGAAAACCCGATCCAGGCGAAAAACCTGCACCTGGGGAAACCTGCCGCTGGAGCTACATCCGCCAGCAAAGCACCGACACTAAGCACCTGATCGAAACCGTCTTTCCCTGGCTGCGCACACTCGACCGGCGTCTTTCCGACCATGAGGAGGACACCGAACTCGCCGGCCTCAACGGCCGCATGGCCGATGCTTACTTCCAGCTCGACCCGAACAAGGGTCAGGTGCTGCACGACGCCATCGACCTCATCGACAAGCTGTTCGCCCAGGCGGGCGACGGCAGCGCCGCGCAGGACCTAATGGGCGACACCTTCGAGTACCTGCTCTCCGAAGTGGCCACCGCCGGCAAGAACGGCCAGTTCCGCACTCCCCGGCACCTGATTCGCTTCATGGTCGAGCTGCTCGATCCCCGGCCCGGCGAGCGGCTCATCGACCCGGCCGCCGGCACCGGCGGCTTCCTGTTCAGCGCCCAGCAATACCTGCGCCGCCAGGGCTCCACGCCCGAGAACCTGCGCCTCGAATGGGACGGCGCCCCGCACCGGCTCGACCTGGTGCAGGCCACCGAGCAGGAGCGCGCGCTCATCGAAGACGGCACCTGCTTCGTCGGCATCGACAACGACCGCACCATGGCCCGCATCGGCTGGATGAACCTGGTGCTGCACCACATCCACAACCCCCGGCTGATGCAGGGCGATTCGCTCTCCAAGCGCGAAGGCAAGCCCGAACTGGCGCCGCTGCTGGCCAGCGAAAGCTACCGCTACGTGCTGGCCAACCCGCCCTTCACCGGCACCGTGGACACCGCCGATCTGGAGCGCGACAGCCTGCTCTTCCCCCGCGCCGGTACCAAGGGCAAGAAAAAGGAAGAGGTGCTCACCAACAAGAGCGAGCTGCTCTTCGTCTGGCTGATGCTGGACCTGTTGCAGGTGGGCGGGCGCTGCGCCGTCATCGTTCCCGAGGGCGTGCTGTTCGGCAACACCGACGCCCACGTCAAGCTGCGCCGCGAGTTGCTCACCGAGCATTGGGTGGAGGCCGTCATTTCACTGCCCGGCGGCGTATTCCAGCCCTACACCGGCGTCAAGACGTCCATCCTCGTCTTCCGCAAGGAAACCCCGCGCGCTGGCAAAACTGGCTTCGAGAAGAATGACCCACGTACCGAACATGTCTGGTTCTACGAGGTGACCGCCGACGGCTTCAGCCTAGACGCCAAGCGCACTCCGCGTCCGGGGCAGGACAATGACCTGTGGGACGCCCTTGTCCAGTTCCGCCGCTGGCTGCAGGAGGGCCGTGCCGCCACCGAGGGCGAGGCCACCTACCACCAGCCGCGCTACTGGCGCGAACGCTGGCGCCAAGCCAGCCTGCGCGATGCCAGCGGCCAGCTCACCCCGGCCGGCTTTGCCTTTGCCGACGACCCCGAGGCCGCGCCCGCCTTCGACGGCAAGACCTGGGCCATCCATGAGCTCTTCCCCGAGCTGCTGCGCGAAGGGGAGGAGACCATCGACCCTCAAGAGGCCGAGGCCCGCGTGCGCGAATGTGTTGCCCCTCGCCTGGGGGAGCTGGCCAGCCGCCACTTCGCCCACGCCGACCCGAAAACCGCCGCCACCGAATGGAACCGCGCCGCGCGCGAACTGCAGTGCTGCTTTGAAGACGAAGGCCCGGCGCTGGCGCTGTGGAAGCAGCTCACCGTAGCCGCGCGCGACCAGGTACCCGACGAGCCGCAAGGCGAGCCCGTGGTCGATCTCGTCGATGCGCTGCGGCCCCTGGCCCGTGAAGTTGCCAAGGTGGACGGCTATGACCTGTGGCTGCGCAGCCCCGCCATCGACCAAACCCGCCCGGCCGGCGCGCGCAAATGCTGGGCCGTGCCGCTGCGCGCCTGGGCGCCCGACCCCGAATGGCGCTCGGCCGACGGCGCGCTGCAAGGCTCGCACGACGCCACCGGGCGGGTGCGGCCCGAATACGTGGCCGAGAAGCTGCCCAACCTCTACGACGGCGACACGCTCAACGCCGCGCTGCTCGATCCCGACTGCATCGAAGCGCGCGACTGGAACCTCTCGGCCGGCCAGTACAAGCCCTTCGACTTCGCGGCCATGGACAGCGAGGTGTCGGTCACCGCGCTGATCGACGAGCTGCGCCAGCTCGAGCGCGGCATCCTCGACGGACTGGACCGCCTGCAGGCGATGGTGGAGGGCCGGGCATGAAGTGGCCGCAAGGGTGGCGGGAGGTTTCGATACTCGATGTGTGCCAACTCAATCCCTCTCTCACTCGGAATGAATGGCCATCCGATGACGCGCTAGTCTCGTTCGTGCCGATGTCAGCAGTTGATGAGAACCGTGGTGTCATTGCCTATCCTGAGGAGAGGCCGTTTTCGGAGGTCAAAAAGGGGTACACACCGTTTCGCACTGGCGATGTGTTGTTTGCGAAGGTCACCCCTTGCATGGAGAACGGCAAGGTCGCCATTGCAGAAGGTCTCAGGAGTGGGATTGGTTTTGGTTCGACTGAATTTCATGTCCTGAGGCCGAATCCTGAGCTACTCACCCCGGAGTACGTCTTTTATTTTGTACGCCAACCGTGGTTCCGGCTTCAGGCTGCTTCGGCCTTCGTCGGTACTGGTGGTTTGCAACGGGTGCCTCCAGGCTTCTTCAAGAGAGTGCGGCTGCCGCTGCCGCCCCTGCCCGAACAGCAGCGCATCGTCGAGGTGCTGCACGCAGCCGCCGCGCTTCGGCAAGCCAAGCAGCGTGTCCTGCAGGGCTTTGATGAGGTCATTCAGGCCCAGTATCGCGCGCAGTTCGGCCGCTACTTCACTCGCCAAGGCCTGCTGAACGCCACGCGCATCGGCGAGCATGTCGAGAGCACGCAATACGGGGTCTCAGAGGCCATGGCAGAAGCCGGCAGTCACGCCGTGCTGCGCATGAACAGCATCACATCGAGCGGTTGGCTCGATCTGTCAGACCTCAAGTACGCCGATCTGTCGTCTCAAGACGCGGCGGCCACCACGCTGCAAGACGGGGACTTGCTGTTCAACCGCACCAACTCGCGCGAGCTCGTCGGCAAATGCGCAATCTGGCGCGGCGAGCCCGGGCGATACAGCTTCGCGTCGTATCTGGTGCGGCTGCGGCTGAAGCCCACGCTGTTGCCCGAGTACCTCTGGGCCACCCTGAACAGCCCCTACGGCAAGTACCGTCTGTTCAATGCGGCCAAGCAGGCCGTCAGCATGGCCAACGTCAGTCCCACCGACTTGGCGCGCATCAGCATCCCGCTGCCGCCCGTCGAGGAGCAGAGCCTGTTTGCCGCCTTCGTCCGCGAGGTGGAGCGGCAACGTGGGCAGATCAGCGTGTCCGGTGCCCGCATGCAAACGCTGCAGCCGGCCCTGATCACCGAAGCCCTCTCCGGCCGTCTCACCGCCGCCTGGCGCGAGCAGCACGCGCAGGCCCTGGCCGAGGCCGCCCGCGAGCGCGATGCGCGGCTCGGCGCGCCTACGCCCCAGGTGATGGTGCGCATCACCGAACACGCTCCCGCCGAGCGCCGCACCGACCTGGCCCGTCCGCGCCGGCAGGCCTTGATCGAGCAGCTTTCCAGCTTCCAGCATGCGGTGTGGAACACGCTGCGCGTCGAGTGGCGCGGTGCGGTGCTGACTGACGACCCGGCGGCGTTCGAGGAGTTCTGCACCAGCCCGCAAACCGCCTGGCGCCAGGAGGGATTCGCGGCCGGGCGCGAGCAGGTGCGGCGCGCCCTCGAGCAACTGGCTGCGATGGGCCTGATCCGCAAGATGAGCCTGCCGCGCCCCGACCCCAACACCGGCCGCACCGAGTACCTGACCGCCTTCCGCCCCTTGCGCGAGGCCGAGGACGGCAGCCGCCCCGAAGAAGACACGGCGCTGGCCGATGCCGAGCGGCTGGGGCGCGAGCTCGAGCGCCGCCGGGCGCCGGAGGCGCGTTGAATGCGGCTGCGCTACCTGCACCTGTCGCACTACCCGCCGCTGGCCGATCTGGCGGTGGCCTTCAGCCCGCGCGCGCCCTGGGCCGCGTTCGAGCCGCAGGGCGCGCCGGCCCGGCTGGCCATCCACTTCGTCATCGGCCAGAACGGCAGCGGCAAGAGCCACCTGCTGCGCGCGCTGGCCGAGAGCTTCTTGGCCCTGGCCGACGAGCGCCTGCCGCGCAGCCCGGTGAGCTTGGTCTACGAGCTGGGCCGCCCCAGCGAACCGGGGCATCGCACGCTGATCTTCGACTGCCCCGGCGAAGCCCACGCCACCACGCTGTGGCAGGCGGACGGCTGGGCCTTTCCCGATACGGCGGACCGCGAGGCCTTCGCCCAGGCGGTCGCCTACTTGCGCGCCGTCGATCGCACGCCGGAAGGCACGCTGGCCGTGTTCAAGACCCGCATCGCCCGGGGCGACTACCCGCAAAGCGTGCCCGATGCGCTGCCGCGCGCGCTGCTGGCCTACACCTCGGGCTGGATGGACCCGTGGCGCGCGGCCTGGCAGCCGCCCGTGGATGGCGAGGCGCTGAATTTGGTCACGCAGTCGCCCGACCACGACCCCAGCCAGGAGCGCCCGCCCGGCTGGACGGAAGAGGACGAGGCCAGCGTCGTGATCGACGGCGGCCGCTTTGGCGACGAGACCGCCCGCACCGTGGCCCCGGCCGAGGCGGACACCGCGCCGGCCGATCTGTTCCGCCGCCCGCTGCTGCTGGAGCCGGTGATGCTGACCGCCGCGCTGCTGGCCGTGGCCACGCAGGCGTCCGAAGCGCGCCGACTAGATCAGGCTGATGACGCGCTGGCGGAGCTGTTCCGCAAGGCCGGCTGGCACCGCCTTGTCGGCGTGCGCCTGCAGGTGAATCTGGACCGCGCCCTGGCCGCGCCGCGCGCCTTGCTCGCGCGCGTGCACGACGCCATCCGGCTGGCCGGCGAGTGCCTGGCCGAGCCCCATCCGGGCAAGGCGCTGCGCAGCCTGTTCTTCGACCTCGACGGGGCGCTGCCTGCGAGCGCCGAACCGCGCGACGCCCAACGCTTTGAAGGCTTGACCACCCAGGGCCAAGCCTTGCACGCCCTGCTGGGCGAGAAGGGCGACACCGCGTTCGAGCGCTTCGGCGCCCTGCTGGGCTGGTGGCGGCACGGGGTGTTGGAAGACATCGAGCTCTTTATCCGCCGCAACGACAAGCCCGAAGAGGAAAGCCTGATCGACCTCAGCGACCCGGGCGTGCTGCGCCTGAGCGAGTTCTCCGACGGCGAGCGGCTGGTGCTGGCGCGCTGGGCGTTGTTCCACCTGCTGGCAGGGCAGGACGACGCGCTGCTGTTGCTGGACGAGCCCGAAACCCATTTCAACGACGCCTGGAAGCGCGAGATCGTGCAGGTGGTGGACACGGCCATGGGGGTCGATGCCAGCCAGGTGCTGATCGCCACCCACTCGGCCATCGTGCTGTCCGACGTGTTCGACGAGGAGGTGGTGCGCATTCGCAAGGTGGACGGCCATTCCACCGCCGAGGGCGTGCCGGACCAAACCTTCGCCACCGACCCCAGCGCGCTGATGATGACGGTATTTGGCGCCGAGGACAGCATCGGGGCGCGAGCCCAAAAGCGCATCGAGGTCTTCTTGCGCGCTGCTGCTCAGAAAACGGACCCGACGCCGGATGACGTGCGGCAACTACAAGCACTTATCCGCCGCCTGGGTACCGGCTTCTATCGCACCGAGCTGCAAACCCTGCTCAACCGCTGGCAGCAAGCTCCCGACCTGCGCGCCGTCGAGCAGGTGATTCCCACCCTGCAGTCGGACGCGCTGAAGGACGAACTGCGCGCGCTGATCCTCAAGACCCGCGAAGCGAGCGGCAACGCGGAGGACAGTGATGCTTAAGCCCATCCACCGCGTGACGTGCTCACCGGCTCTGGCCGCCTGCCAGCAGCTGATGCGGCGCTTCGCACTGTGGCTGTGTGACCCCCAAGTCTCCGGCGTTTCCATCACCCAAGCGAACCTTCGGTCAAGCATGGGCAGCGCCATCGAAGGCGATTGGCTGTGGCACTTGCTGGCCGGCAAGACCGGAACCAAGCCGTTGTTTGACAAGGCGAAGCGCATCGCCGACCTGTCACCGGCTGAGAAGACTGGGCTCCAGCAGTGGATTCAGGCGGTTAGTGCTCTGGCGCAGCATTTCGGCCCGACACCACCCGCCGCTCTGCCGGTCGCTCCGCCGAATCAATGGCGCAGCCAGGACGAGCACTGGAAAGCCTTCAAGACACTGATGGTGGCGTTCTACGAGGACGGCTTGCGCGGCGGCCTGCCTTACGCTGCCAACGGCGCCCCCACAACTGATGTCACGCTACGCGTGAGCTACGACCAATTCGTGCGCGAGTTTCGCGCCGCGCATCGCCTCGACTCCCACCCCGATGCCCGCGAGGCCTGCGTGCTCTGTGGCGGGCCGCTGGTACTGCCCGCCGTGGACCACTGGCTGGCCAAGACGACGTTCCCGCTGCTGGCCGTGTGCGCGGACAACCTGCTGCCCATATGCGGAGAGTGCAATTCAGCGCCTCAAAAGGGCCAGAAGGATGTCCACACCAATGGCTCGTTCTCCGATTGGTTCCACCCGTATCTGCGCCATGCCAATGGTGGGATTCGACTACGCTACGACGATGCCGCACTGCGTGTTCTCGTCGAAAGCAACACCCAGGCCGATTCCAGCAAGGTTCAAAACCTGGACAAACTGCTCAACCTTGGCGAACGCTGGACCCGGGAATTCAAAGCCGAGTACCGCCGCTTACACCGTGAACTGCTCCAGTTCAAGGACTGTTCTAACCCCCAACCATCCGCAGAACAACTGGCCTCACGTATCCGCGAGTACAAAGAACGACTCTCTGACAAGGAACCGAACTTTGAGATTAATCTAGAGGTTGCAGAAGCGTTCCTCATTCCCGCGCGCCTGCAAGCCATCGTCACGGAGTAGACACAGCTGCCTCATGAATGAGGCAGCTGTCTGTGCTGATCGGCCCGATAGCCTCACTCCCACTCGATCGTCGCCGGCGGCTTGCCGGAGATGTCGTAGACCACGCGGGAGACGCCGCGCAATTCGTTGATGATGCGGTTGGACACCTTGCCGAGGAACTCGTACGGCAGGTGCGCCCAGTGCGCGGTCATGAAGTCGATGGTCTCCACCGCGCGCAGGGCGATCACCCATTCGTAGGCGCGGGCATCGCCGACCACGCCCACCGACTTGACCGGCAGGAACACGGCGAAGGCCTGCGAGGTCTTGTCGTACAGGCCGGCCTTGCGCAGCTCGTCGATGAAGATGGCGTCGGCGCGGGCCAGCAGTTCGGCGTATTCGGGCTTGACCTCGCCGAGGATGCGCACGCCCAGGCCGGGGCCCGGGAACGGGTGGCGGTAGACCATCTCCCGCGGCAGGCCCAGTTCCACGCCCAGGCGGCGCACCTCGTCCTTGAACAGCTCGCGCAGCGGCTCGACCAGGCCCAGCTTCATGTGCTCGGGCAGGCCGCCGACGTTGTGGTGGCTCTTGATGACGTGGGCCTTGCCGGTCTTGCTGCCGGCCGACTCGATCACGTCCGGGTAGATGGTGCCCTGGGCCAGCCACTTGGCGTTCTTCAGCTTGCCGGACTCTTCCTCGAAGATCTCGACGAACAGGTTGCCGATGATCTTGCGCTTGGCCTCCGGGTCGGCCACGCCTTCCAGCGCCTTGAAGTAGCGGTCGGCGGCGTCGACGCGGATCACCTTCACGCCCAGGTGCTCGGCGAAGGTGGCCATCACCTGGTCGCCCTCCTGCCAGCGCAGCAGGCCGGTGTCGACGAACACGCAGGTCAGCTGGTCGCCGATGGCCTTGTGCAGCAGGGCCGCGACCACCGAGGAGTCCACGCCGCCGGACAGGCCCAGGATCACCTCGTCCGAACCGACCTGCTCGCGCACGCGGCGGATCTGGTCCTCGATGATGTGCTCGGCGGTCCACAGGGTCTGGCAGCCGCAGATGTCGACCACGAAGCGGCGCAGCAGCGCGGCGCCCTGCTTGGTGTGGGTCACTTCGGGATGGAACTGCACGCCGTACCAGCCGCGGCGGTCGTCGGCGAAGGCGGCGACCGGGATGCGGTCGGTTTTGGCGGTGACGGTGAAGCCCGGCGGCGCCACCGACACGTGGTCGCCATGGCTCATCCACACGTCCAGCCGCGGCGGCGAGCCGGGGTGGTCCTTCAGCCCCTCGAACAGGCGGTCGGCCGCCACCAGCGAGACCTCGGCGTGGCCGAACTCGCGCTGGTCGGCGGCCTCGGTGGCGCCGCCCAGCTGCACCGCCATGGTCTGCATGCCGTAGCAGATGCCCAGGATCGGCAGGCCCGAATCGAACACCTCCTGCGGCGCCCGCGGCGAACCCTCGACCGTGGTCGACTCCGGGCCGCCGGACAGGATGATCCCCTTCGGCGCGAAGGCCGCGATCTCGGCTGGGTCGTGGTCCCAGGCCCAGATCTCGCAGTAGACGCCGATCTCGCGGATGCGGCGGGCGATCAGCTGGGTGTACTGCGCGCCGAAGTCGAGGATGAGGATCTTGTCGCTATGGATGTCGGTCATGGAGGTTCAGGTGGCAGTGGACGGTGCGCCGGGTGGCCGAACGGCCTGCCCCTGCCTCAACCGATCTGGTAGTTCGGCGGCTGCTTGGTGATGGTGACGTCGTGCACGTGGCTCTCGCGCTGGCCGGCGCCGGTGATCACCACGAACTGCGGCTTCTTGCGCATCTCCTCGATGGTCGCGCAGCCCACGTAGCCCATGGTGGCGCGCAGGCCGCCGGCGAGCTGGTGGATGATGCCGCTCAGCGGGCCGCGGTACGGCACGCGGCCCTCGATGCCTTCCGGCACCAGCTTGTCGGCGTCGGAGGCGTCCTGGAAGTAGCGGTCCTTGGAGCCCTTCTCCATCGCGCCCAGCGAGCCCATGCCGCGGTAGCTCTTGTAGCTGCGGCCCTGGAACAGCTCGACCTCGCCCGGGGACTCCTCGGTGCCGGCGAACAGGCCGCCGATCATCACCGTGGAGGCACCGGCGGCGATCGCCTTGCCGATGTCGCCGGAGTAGCGGATGCCGCCGTCGGCGATCAGCGGGATGCGGTCCTGCAGCGCCTCGGCCACGTCGTCGATGGCGGTGATCTGCGGCACGCCCACGCCCGCGACCACGCGCGTGGTGCAGATCGAGCCCGGGCCCACGCCGACCTTGACCGCGTCGGCGCCGGCGTCGAACAGGGCCAGCGCGGCGTCGCCGGTGACGATGTTGCCGCCGACCACCTGCACCTGCGGGAAGTTCTTCTTGACCCAGGCCACGCGGTCCAGCACGCCCTGGGAATGGCCGTGCGCGGTGTCCACGATCAGCACGTCCACGCCGGCGGCCACCAGCGCCTCGACGCGCTGCTCGGTGTCGCCGCCCACGCCGACCGCGGCGCCGACCATCAGCCGGCTGTGCGCGTCCTTGGCGGCGTTGGGGTTGTCGGTCTTCTTCTGGATGTCCTTGACCGTGATCATGCCGCGCAGCTGGAAGTCGTCGTTGACGACCAGCACCTTCTCGATGCGGTGCTTGTGCAGCAGCTGGAAGATCTCGTCGTCGCTGGCGCCTTCCTTGACCGTGACCAGGCGGTCCTTCTTGGTCATGATGTGGCGCACCGGATCGTCGAGCTTCTTCTCGAAGCGCATGTCGCGGCTGGTGACGATGCCGGCCAGCTGGCCGTTGGCGTCCACCACCGGCACGCCGGAGATGTTGCGCGCGCGGGTCAGCTGCAGCACCTCGCCAATGGTAGTGTCGGGGTTGACGGTGAACGGGTCCTTGATGACGCCGGCCTCGAACTTCTTGACCTTGGCGACCTCGTTGGCCTGCTGCTCGACGGTCAGGTTCTTGTGGATGATGCCGATGCCGCCGAGCTGGGCCATGGCGATGGCCAGGCGGGCCTCGGTCACCGTGTCCATCGCCGCCGAGACGATCGGCAGCTTCACCCGCAGGTCGCGGGTCAGGCGCGTCTCGAGCGAAACGTCCTTCGGCAGTACGGTGGAGTGGGCGGGGACGAGCGAGACGTCGTCGTAGGTGAGTGCTTCGGCCTTGATGCGCAGCATCGGCATACCCGGGTGTGGGGAAGCGCGTCATTATACCCCCGATCCGGGGCCCTACGGCGCTACGCAGCATTCCGGCCGGCACCCGCCGGCGGGCCGTTCAGCGCCCTGCCCGGCCCGGCGCCCGCTGCGCGCGCCCCAGCCCCTTCCAGGTCAGCCACAGCGCCCCGGCCAGGTAAGGCAGGCAGCTGGGCACCCACATCAGCAGCCCGGCCAGTTGCTGGTCGGCCAGCGGCTCCAGCCCGACCTCGGGGGCCCGGAAGGCATACAGGGGGTACAGCGGCCGCGGGGCGAAGGTCAGCAGCGCGCCCAGGAAGCCCATCACCATCATCAGCGCCACGCTGGCGACCACGCCCGGTGCCGGACCGGCGCCGGCGTCGCGGATGCGCCGCCACAGCGCGGCCCAGAACCACAGTCCCGCCAGCAGGAAACTGGCATGCATGGCCTCGTGCAGGCGCGTGCTGGCCACCGCGGCCTGCAGGGAGCCTGGCAGGTGCCACAGCACCATGACCGCCGCGTGCGCGACCGTGGCCGGGCCCAGGCGCGCGGCCAGCCAGGCCAGGGCCGGATGCAGCGACCGGTGCAGCCCCCACGCCAGCGACCGCGGCAGGGCCCCGGAGATCACCGCCCAGGGCCGTCCGCCCAGCAGCAGCGGCGGCACCACCGCCAGCAGCAGCATGTGCTGGGCCATGTGCGCGCCCAGCGACCAGCGCGCGTAGGCGTTCGGCGGCCCGCCCAGGAGGAAGGCCAGCAGGACGATCCCGGCGACGAAGCCCGCGGCCTCGAGCGGGACGATCCCGCGTCCCGGCGCGCGCCGCCACAGCCGCCAAAGGCCGGCCAGGTACAGCGCCAGCAACAGCAGCGGCGGCAGCAGCCACGGGCCGGGCGGCGTCCACGGCTCGGCCAGGCTCCCCGGCGCGCGGCACGCCGGCACCAGGGCCAGGGCCGGCAGCGGAAGCATCGCGATCACGGCGGCCGCCGCCCACGCCTGCTTCGCGCGCCGCGGCGTAGCCTGCCGGCCAATCCGCCCCGCGAGGAAGCGCGCGTGTACTTCTGGCTCAAGCTGCTGCACATCGGCGCGGTCATGGTCTGGTTCTGCGGGCTGTTCTTCCTGCCGCGGCTGTTCGTGGCCCGCCATCGCGGCGGCCGCGATGCCGACCCGGCCTACTTCAATCCGGTGGCCAACCTGCTGTTCTTCCGCATCGCCACTCCGGCCGGCCTGGTCGCCATCGCCCTGGGCATGGTGCTCATCGCCATGGTCCCGTTCGGGGCCTGGCTGGCGGCCAAGCTGCTGGTGGTGATGGCCGCGGTGCTGCTGCACCTCTACTTCGGCCTGCACCTGTACGCACTGGGCCAGGGCCAGGACCGCCACAGCGCCCGCTTCTACCGGATCGTGGGCTGGCTGCCGCTGCTGCTCCTGCTGGCGCTGGCCGCGCTGACCGGGGCCAAGCCGCACACCTTCGGCGACCTGCCCCCGCCCCCGCTCGCGGCCACCGAGGCTCATGCCGCCGGCGGCGCGTCGTCGCCGCCCTCTTCCCCGGCCGCCTTGTAGCCGTACACGCCGATGCCATGGCGGAAGGTCAGCGCCCCGCCCAGCCAGCCGACGATCACCACCATCACCATGCCGGCGCCGGACAGCAGCAGGCCCCACGGCCAGATGGCCGCGGCCGGATCCGGCAGGCGCAGGCTTACCCCGGCGGCCGCCAGGGCCAGCAGCATCACCCCCGCCAGGAAGTGGATCCAGGCCGAGACATGCCGGCGCACCACCCGGATGAGGAACATGTCGGCGATCCCGAACAGCGCGGCGAACACCCCGCCGCCCAGGCCGAGCACGCTCAGCCACCAGGCCGCCTGCGCCCAGAACGGATCGCCCAGCCACAGGTAGAGCAGGTCCGCCAGCGGCAGCAGGGTCAGCGCCGCCACCGGATACACCACCAGGATCGGATGCAGCGGGTGCTGCTTGATCGCCACCCGGCTGGCCACGGTGTGGCTGCGGTTGTCGGGGACGGGCTGTTTCAGGCTCCTGCGCATGGCGACCTCAGCGGCATGCCGGCAGCAACAGCACCGGCACCACGGTGAACAGCACCGCCACCGTCGCCAGGACGGCGCAGAGCGCGGCCGCCTGCGCCGCGAACCGCGCCCGTCGCGCCGCCGGGCCGGCCGCACCCGCCGCCCTGGCGGCGCGCAGCGCGCGCAGGCCCAGCCAGGCGATGGCCGCCAGCGCGGGCACGGTAAGCGCGAGCATGGCCCAGGATGCCCCCCGCTGGCTCCAGCCCTCGCCGCAGGCCAGCCCCTGCAGGCTGTAGAGCACGACGAAGTGCACTGCCCACACCGCCATCGGCGCGGCAATGCCGGCGAGGGTCGAGGGACTGGCGAACCTGGCCATCACGCCCACTCCGGGAACAGGTGGATCACGCCCCATGCGATCACGCCCTGGGCGGCCACGTAGGCCCACAACGCCGCGGCGATGCGCTGCTCCAGCGGCCGCTCGGCGCCGACGTAGCCGCGCTGGCCGCGCGCGGCGACGAACAGGCCAACCAGCATCGCCACCGCCACATGCACCGCGTGGAAGCCGGCCAGGGTCCAGACCACCGAGGCATAGGCATGCTCGCCCGGCGCGCCGGTTCCCGACGCCACCGCCTGCCACTGCACCCACAGGAAGCCGGCCCCGGCCAGCGCGGCCACGCCCAGCGGCAAGGCCAGGGCGCGCCCGCCCCCGCGGCGCATCAGCCGCGCGGAGGCCGCGGCAGCGATCCAGCACACGCCCAGCAGCACCAGCGCGACCCAGGCCGTGGGGTCCGCGCCCGCGTGCATCGGCGCCGGCGGCCAGGCCTCGGTGCCCAGCCACAGGTAGAAGTAGGCGAACACCAGCGACGCGAACAGCGAGCCGTCGATCAACAGCGACACCACCAGCGCCCACCAGCCCGGCGCGTTGCGGCAGGCGTACTGCACCGGAAGTCCGAGCCGCGGGCCGGCCTGCACCCTGGCCGGCGCATGGCGGTCGCCGGTGGTCCAGGCCCACGCGCAGAACTGGCCGAGCAGCACCACCAGCACCAGCACCGAGCCCAGGTAGAGCCTGGCGATGAAGCAGGCCAGCAGCGCCGCGATCGCCAGCGCGGCCAGCAGCGGCTGCCAGCTCGAGCCGGGAAGGCGGATCACCTGCTCGGGCACGCCGCCGAGGATCGAGGTCCCCATCGACTCCCGCCGTCCCGATGCCGGATCGCCCAGCAGCCCTGCGGCATCCGCGGTGCGCGCGGCCAGCCCGCGGTCCTGCCACAGCGGATAGCGGTCGGCCACCACCGGCAGCGAGGCGAAGTTGTAGGCCGGCACCGGATGCGGCAATGCCCATTCCAGGGTGCCCGCGCGCCACGGGTTGCGCCGCCCGGGGCGGCCATGGCGGAAGCACAGCGCCGCGTCGATCAGGATAGCGACCGTGCCGGCGGCCAGCACGAAGCTGGCGGCGGTGGACAGCAGGTTGAGCCAGTGCACGCCCAGCTGTTCCGGATAGCTGTAGGCACGCCGGGTCATGCCCAGCAGGCCGGTCAGGTGCATGGGCAGGAAAGCCAGGTGGAAGCCCACGAACACCATCCAGAACGCGGTGCGGCTGAGGCTTTCCGAGGGCATCCGCCCGCTGGCCAGCGGCAGCCAGTAATACAACCCGGCGAACATCGGGAACATCAGCCCGCCGATCAGCACGTAGTGCAGGTGCGCGACCACGAAATGGGTGTCGTGCACCTGCCAGTCGAACGGCACCAGGGCCACCATCACCCCGGTCAGGCCGCCGCCGACGAAGGTGATGAAGAAGCCGACCAGGTAGAGCATCGGCACCCGCAGCCAGGGCCGCCCGGCCCACAGCGTGGCCAGCCAGGCGAACACCTGGATGCCGGTGGGGATGGCCACGGCCATGCTCGCGGCGCTGAAGAAGGCCAGCGCCAGCAGCGGGATGCCCACCGCGAACATGTGGTGCACCCACAGTCCGAAACTGAGGAAGCCGGTGGTCACCAGCGCCAGCACGATCCACAGGTAGCCGGCGATGGGCCTGCGCGCGAAGGTCGCCACCACCATCGACACCACGCCGGCCGCGGGCAGGAAGATGATGTAGACCTCCGGATGCCCGAACAGCCAGAACAGGTGCTGCCACAGCAGGGGGTCGCCGCCGCGGGCCACGTCGAAGAACACGAAGCCGAAGGCGCGCTGGATCTCCAACAGGATGCTGCCCAGGATCAGCGGCGGGAAGCCGAAGGCGATCATGAAGGCGGTGACCAGCATCGCCCAGGCGAACAACGGCATGCGCCGGATATCCATGCCCGGGGCGCGGCACAGCAGGATCGCCACGATCAGCTCCACCGCCGCCGTCACCGCCGCGATCTCGGCAAAGGTCACGCCGATCAGCCAGAAGTCCACGCCGCGTCCCGGCGAATGGGTCGCGTCGGTCAGCGGCACGTACATGAACCAGCCGCCGTCCGGCGCCTCGCCGAACAGCAGGCCCGAATACAGGAACAGGCCGCCGAACAGGTAGCACCAGTAGCCGAAGGCACCCAGCCGCGGGAACGGCAGGTCGCGTGCGCCCAGCATCTTCGGCAGCAGGTACATCGCGAAGCCTTCCATGATCGGCACCGCGAACAGGAACATCATCGTGGTCCCGTGCAGGGTCACGAACTGGGCGTAGCGTTCCGGATCCAGCACCTGGTTGCCCGGCCAGGCCAGCTGCAGGCGGATGAACATGGCCAGCGCGCCGCCGGCCAGCAGGAAGGCGAAGCCGGTGGCGATGAAGCGCAGGCCCACGGTGCCGTGGTTGACCGCGGTCAGCTGGCCGCGCCAGCCCGGGGCGTTGTTCCAGATCCGCGCCAGCGCCGCCAGGCGGCGGCTGTTCTCTCCGGGCGGCAAGATGTCCATGCGCGCTTCGCTCATGGGCTGCCCTCCCCTGCCTGCGCCACGGCGTTGTCGCGCAGCCAGGCCTCGTACTCGGCCGGTGCCAGCACCTGCACCTCGAAGCCCATGAACGCATGCTCGAGCCCGCAGAACTCCGCGCACTGGCCGCGGATGGACCCGGCCTGGTCGGCCCGCAGCCGCAGCACGTTGGTGCGCCCGGGGATGGCGTCGATCTTGCCGCCCAGGCGCGGGATCCAGAAGCTGTGGATCACGTCGGCGCTTTCGATCCGGAACTCGACCACCCGCCCCAGCGGCATGGCCAGCAGGTCGGTGGATGCCGCCAGCGGCCGGCCGTCGTCGCCCAGGTAGACGAAGTCCCAGTGCCACTGCCGCCCGGTGACGGCAACGAGGTGCGAGGCATCGGCGCTGCGCCCGGTGACGCGGTCGCTGGCCAGGGTGCCGTGCACCAGCAGTCCCAGCAGCACCCCGGTCGGCAGCACCAGCCCACCGGCGACGATCATGCGCCGGGCGCCGGCCTCGGAAAGATGGCGACGGCGGCGCAGGCCGGCCAGCAGCAGCGCCGTGACCAGCATCCACACCACCAGCGCCATCCAGAACAGGCCCCACCAGATCCCGGCGATTGCCGCCGCGGCGGGGCCAGCCGGGTCCAGCGCCGACTGCGGCCCGGCGCAGCCGGCGAGCAGCGGCGGCACGATCGGAGCCGCCAGCCAGCAGCGTCTGTCCATGGCGCCGATAAGCCCGATCCTCCGCCGCGGTCCCAGGGCGGCAGTGTGTCGCTGGCGTCGTGAAGTCGCCGCGACGCCGGGGCGCGCGGCGGCAGCCGCAGCGGCGGCCGCCGCGGGTCAGGCGGTCAGGCGATCAGGCAGCGGCGGCCTCGGCCGCTTCCAGGGTGTTCTGCATCAGGGTGGCCACGGTCATCGGGCCGACGCCGCCTGGCACCGGGGTGATCCAGCTGGCGCGCTCGGCCGCGGCCTCGTAGCCGACGTCGCCGACCAGGCGGCCATCCTCCAGGCGGTTGATGCCCACGTCGATCACCACTGCGCCAGGCTTGACCCACTCGCCGGGGACGATGCCCGGGCGGCCCACCGCCACCACCAGGATGTCGGCGTTGCGCACCGACTGCTCCAGCACTTCCAGCGGGGTGAACTTGTGGCAGCTGGTCACGGTGCAGCCGGCGATCAGCAGCTCCAGGCCCATGGGCCGGCCGACGTGGTTGCTCACGCCGACGACCGTGGCATTGCGCCCGCGCACCGGGCGGTCGGTATGCGCAAGCAGGGTCATGATCCCGCGCGGGGTGCACGGGCGCAGGCCGAACTGGCGCAGGGCCAGGTGGCCGACATTGGAGGGATGGAAGCCGTCCACGTCCTTGCGCGGGTCGATCCGCTCGATCAGGCGGCTGGCGTCGGGGATGCCCGGCAGCGGCAGCTGCACCAGGATGCCGTGGATCTTCGGGTCGGCGTTGAGCCGGTCGATCAGCTCCAGCAGCTCGGCCTCGCTGGTGCCGGCCGGCAGGTCGTAGTCGAAGGCCTCGATCCCGACCTTCTCCGCGGCCCGGCGCTTGTTGCGCACGTACACGGCCGAGGCCGGGTCGTCGCCGACCAGGACCACGGCCAGGCCCGGCCGCGGCAGGCCGCGTGCGACGCGCGCGTCGACCCGCGTCTTCAGTTCTTCGAGCAGGTCTTCGGAAACGCGGCGGCCATCGAGGATGCGTGCGGTCATCGGGATGCTTGCGGGACGGTGCGGCGGAGCGGCACATTCTCCCCGATTCCGGACGCGCGAGGTAGGAGCATGGTCGACAAGGTGGAACTGGAGGCGGCCGCGTTCCGCCGGCTGCTGCGGCACCTCAACCAGGAACGCACCGACGTCCAGAACATCGACCTGATGATCCTGGCCGGCTTCTGCCGCAACTGCCTGGCCGACTGGTACCGCGAGGCCGCGGCCGAGGCCGGGCTGGAAATGGACAGGGAACAGGCCCGCGAGGCCATCTACGGCATGCCCTTCGCCGAGTGGAAGGCCCGCCACCAGCGCGAGGCCACGCCGGAGCAGCTGGCCGCGTTCGAGGCCGCGCGCAAGCGCCACGGCTGAGGCGCCGGCTCAGCCGGCCGGCGTCTCCCCTGCCCCGTCCCCGCCTGCCTCGTCCAGGCGGCGCGACACCCGCTTCGGGGGAGTGAACGGGGTGGGCGTGGCCGGCGGGGTATGGCCGATGATCAGCGGCCGCCCGGCGCGCACGTCGCCGGCAGCCAGCTCCAGGGCGAAGCGCTCGGCGTCCAGGCGCCGCATCTCCCTGGCGATGCGCGCCGCCAGCTGCGGCTCGGTGCCCAGCGCCTCCAGCGCGGCCTGGCCGAAGCGCACCGCCGACTCGAAGGTCTCGCGGACCTGGAAGTGCACGTCCAGCGCCGCCAGCTCCAGCGCGTGCTCGCGGTCGTACGCGCGCACCAGCACCCGGGCCTGCGGGAACTCCTCGCGGCACAGCCGGGCGATGCGGGTGGCGGCCCGGCGGGCGTCCACGCACACCGCGATCACCCGCGCGCTGGCCGCGCCGGAGGCGCGCATCACGTCGGCGCGGGTGCCGTCGCCGTAGTAGACCTTGAAGCCGAACTCGGCGGCGCTGCGGATCATCCCGATGTCGGTATCGATGATGGTCACGTCCACGTCGCGCGCCAGCAGCGCCTGGCTCATGACCTGGCCGAAGCGGCCGAAACCGACGATCAGTACGCTGCCGGCCTGCCCGTCCGCTTCCTCGATGCCGTCCATCGACGGCGCACTGCCGTCGCCGGCCAGGCGCCGCACGGCCAGCACCGCCAGCGGGGTCAGCGCCATCGACAGCACCACGATCGCGGTCAGGTTGGCGTTGGCGGTGCCGTCGATCACCCGCGCCGCCTGCGCCGCCGAGAACAGCACGAAGGCGAACTCGCCGCCCTGGGCCATCAGCACCGCGCGGTCGAGTGCATCGCGGTGGCAGGTGCGGGTCAGCCGCGCCACCACGTAGATGCAGGCGGCCTTGGCCACCATCATCGCCACCAGCCCGGACAGGATCAGCGGCCAGTTGGCCGCCACCACCGCCAGGTCCAGGGCCATGCCCACGCCGAGGAAGAACAGGCCCAGCAGCAGGCCGCGGAACGGCTCGATGTCCGCCTCCAGCTGGTGGCGGAAGGTCGAGCCGGACAGCAGCACGCCGGCCAGGAACGCGCCCATCGCCGCCGACAGCCCGCCGACCTCCATCAGCAGCGCCGCGCCCAGCACCACCAGCAGCGCCGCGGCGGTCATCACCTCGCGCGCCTGCACCCGCGCCAGCAGCCGGAACAGCGGATTGAGCAGCCACAGGCCGGCCGCCACCAGCCCGGCCAGGGCGCCGACGCCGACCAGCACCGCCATCCAGCGGCTGCCCTCGCCCGCCGCGGCCGGCAGCGGCGACATGAACGCCACCAGCGCCAGCAGCGGCACGATCAGCAGGTCCTCGAACAGCAGGATGGAGACGATCTTCTGCCCGCGCGGCAGGGCGATGTCGCCGCGCTCGCCCAGCAGCTGCATCACCACCGCGGTCGAGGTCAGGACGAAGCCGGCCGCACCGATGAAGGCCGCCGGCATGCGCAGGCCGCACAGCCACGCCACCCCGGTCAGGACCACGGTGCACAGGCCGATCTGCAACGTGCCCAGGCCGAAGATCTGCCGGCGCAGGCTCCACAGGTGGGCCGGGCGCATTTCCAGGCCGATCAGGAACAGGAACATCACCACGCCCAGTTCGGCCACGTGCAGGATCGCCTGCGGGTCGGAGAACCAGCCCAGCCCGAACGGGCCGATCAGCAGGCCGGCGCTCAGGTAGCCCAGCACCGAGCCCAGGCCCAGGCGCCGGAACAGCGGCACCATGACCACCGCCGCCCCGAGCAGGGCGACGACCTTGACCAGCTGTTCCCCGCCGGCAGCTTCGACCGCCATGGATGTCCTCCTCCGCGGGCCACGGCCCGCATGGGTGCCGACCCGCGCCGTCCGACGCTTCAGGTCGTGGCGCAAAACGCCGCGTAATCGATGTAGCCCGGGAACGGCCGCCCTTCGGCGCACACCGGGCAGTCCGGGTCCGGCGGCAACTTCAGTTCGCGGAAGCGCATGGCCAGCGCATCGAACTGCAGCAGGCGCCCGGCCAGCGGCTCGCCGATGCCCAGCAGCAGCTTGATCGCCTCGTTGGCCTGGAGCAGGCCGACGATGCCCGGCAGCACGCCCAGCACCCCGGCCTCGGCGCAGTTGGGCGCGAACTCCGGCGGCGGCGGCTCCGGGAACAGGCAGCGGTAGCACGGCTTCGCGCCGCGGTGGCGGCCAGCATCGAACACGCTCGCCTGGCCTTCGAAGCGTTGCACCGCCCCGTACACCAGCGGCTTGCCCAGCTTCACGCAGGCGTCGTTGAGCAGGTAGCGCAGCGGGAAGTTGTCCGAACCGTCGACCACCACGTCGATGCCGTCCAGCAGTGCCTCGACGTTGTCCGACGTGACCCGCGCCTGCACCGGCTCGATCCGGATCGAGGGATTGAGCGCCTGCAGCCGCTGCCGCGCCGATTCGACCTTGGGCGTGCCGAGCGAGGCCTCGGTATGCAGGATCTGCCGCTGCAGGTTGCTGCGGTCGACGATGTCGTCGTCCACCAGGCGCAGGTGGCCCACGCCCGCCGCGGCCAGGTAGAACGCCGCCGGCGAACCCAGCCCGCCGGCGCCGACCACCAGCACGCGGGCCGCGGCCAGGCGCCGCTGGCCTTCGATCCCGACCTCGGCCAGGCGCAGGTGGCGCGAATAACGCTCCAGGAAATCAGCCTCGGCCGGCTCCAGCTGCGGCCGCACCAGGGGCAGCCCTTCGCCGGCCCAGGCATTGGTGCCGCCATCGACCGAGTAAACGCGGGCGAAGCCGGCGCCGCGCAGGGCCTCGGCCGCGGCGCGGGAGCGTTTGCCGACCTGGCAGATCAGCAGTACCTCGGCCTGCGGGTCCGGCAGGTGGCGGGCCGGATCGGCCTCCAGCTCGGCGCGGCGCACGCCGAGCGCGCCCTCGGCCTGGCCGGAGACGCGTTCGTGCGGCTCGCGGATGTCGATCAGCAGCACGCCCTGCCGCTGGCGTTCGCGGGCCTGCCGCGGCGTCACCGTTACGCTGTCCATGCGCCGGATTATCGACGCCAATGGCCCGGCGGCGGAAGCGCGCATTGGGCCGCGGCCGCGCAACGCTGCGTCGCCGTGCCCGGCTACAGCGGCAGCACTTCGACCAGGTCGCCGGCGGCGTACGCGCGCGCGCCCTCCTCCAGCACGATCAGCGCGTCGCTGGCCGCGGCGGCGCGCAGCCGGTGCGAGCCGTCGGCGGGCTCGGGGTGCACGTACAGGGTGGCGTCGTCCTCCTGGAACAGGCGCCCGCGCAGGAACTCGAAGCGCTCGTGGCGCTTGTGCCAGGGCGCGGCCAGGCGCGCGCGCCAGCGCGGGCGCGGCTCGCGGCCCTGCAGCGCATCGACCAGTGCCCGCCCGAACACATGGAAGGTTGCCAGCACCGACACCGGATTGCCCGGCAGGCCGAGCACCAGCGCCCGCCCGGCCTCGCCGAACAGCAGCGGCATGCCCGGGCGCATGCGCACCTTCCAGAAATGGATCCGGCCGCGGGACTGCAGCCAGCGCGGCAGGTGGTCCTTCTCCCCCGCCGACACCGCGCCGCAGGTCAGCACCAGGTCGAAGTTCTCCACAGCGTCGTCCAGCACCGCGGCGATCAGCACCGGATCGTCGGGCAATGTCGGCCAGGCCACCGGCTCCAGGCCGGCGGCGCGCAGCTGCGCCATCAGCTGCTCGCGGTTGCTGTTGTAGACCTGGCCCGGGCGCAGCGGCAGGCCCGGCTCGGCCAGCTCGTCGCCGCTGGCGAACACGGCGACGGTGGGCCGCACGACCACCTCCAGGCGGTCGATGCCCAGGGCCGCGGCAAGCCCGATCCGCGCCGGGGTCAGCACCTGCCCGGCGCGCAGCACCACCTCGCCGGCCACCACGTCCTCGCCCTGCCTGCGCACGTGGGCGCCGGCGCGGATGGCGGCCGGCACCTGCACGCGGCCGTCCTGCTCGACCACATCCTCGCGGATGACGATGGTGTCGGCGCCGGCCGGCAGCGGCGCGCCGGTGGTGATGCGCACGCACTGGCGGGGGCCCACGCACAGGCCAAGGTCCGGACCGGCGAACTGCTCGCCGGCCAGCTCCAGCGTGACCGGCGCATCGGCGGACAGGTCGGCATGGCGCACGGCGAAGCCGTCCATCGCGCTGTTGTCGAACGCCGGCAGCGCGATCGGCGCAACCACGTCGGCGCCGAGCACGCGGCCGTCGGCGCGGCGGGTCGGCACCTGCTCGCTGGCGCGGCCGCGGCCGGCGGCCGCCTCGTGCAGCAGGTCCAGCGCCTGGCGGACGGTGATGCGGCTGGGAAAGTCGGTCATCGCGGCTCCCGTGCGGTGGTGGGCGGCGCCTCAGCGCGGCGGCAGCACGATGCGCACCGCGGCCAGGTCTGCGGGGGTGTTGAGGTTGCCGAAGCGTACGCCGGCAAAGGCCACCCGGGCCATGCGCAGCCGCTGCTGCAGGCGGCGCGGCGCCAGCTCGCCGGCGGCCAGCGCGGCCGGCAAAGCCGCGCGCAGCGCCTCGACGCGGTACAGCGCCACCAGCGGCTGCAGGCCGTCGGCATCCTCGGCCACGGCGCCGTCGGCATCGCGGCAGGAGACCAGGGTGCGCACCAGGCAGTCGTTGGTGTCGAACAGGTCCACCGGCAAGGTCAGCAGCCAGGGCGTGCGGCAGGCCGCGGCCAGGGCCTCGATCCCGGCCAGCGGACCGCTGTCCGGTGGCAGGCGGTCGGGCACGGCCTGGAGGCCTGCATCGGCGTAGCGCGCCAGCTCGCGGTTGGCGCTTACCAGCACCGCGCCGACCTCGCCCGGGAACCGGCGCGCCAGCCGCAGCACCTGCGGCTGGCCATCACGCTCGATCCAGGCCTTGTCGACGCCGCCGAGCCGGCTGCCGCGACCACCGGCCAGCAGGCCCAGGGTGATCTCCGCGGCGGCCGGGATCGCGCTCACTTGCCGCGCTTGACGTGGCGCATCAGCCGGCGCTTGCGCGCGACCTGGCGCTCGGTCAGTTCGTTCTTCTTGCCTTCGTACGGGTTGGCGCCCTCGCGGAACAGCATCCGCACCGGGGTGCCCACCAGCTTGAAGCGCTTGCGGAAGAAGTTCTCCAGGTAGCGCTTGTACGAATCCGGCAGCACCTTCAGGCGGGTGCCGTGGATCACGAAGGTCGGCGGGTTCTCGCCGCCCGGGTGCACGTAGCGCAGCTTGGAGACGTGGCCGCGGATGCTTGGCGGCGGGTTGGTCTCCGCCGCGATCTCCAGCGCCTTGTTGACCTCGCTGGTGCTGAAGGTGCGGGTGGCGGAGGCGTGCGCGCGGTGGATGGCGCGGAACAGCTCGCGCAGGCCCGAGCCGTGCAGCGCGGAGATGCGCACCACCTCGGCCCAGGGCACGAAGCCGAGCTTGCGCTCCAGCATCGCCTCGGCCTGCTCGCGCTGGTAGGTGCTCAGGCCGTCCCACTTGTTCACCGCGACCACCAGGGCACGGCCGGCGTCGAGCACGGCGCCCAGCACGGTGGCGTCCTGGTCGGTCACGCCCTCGGTGACGTCGAGCATCAGCACCGCCACCTGGCAGTGCTCGATCGACTGCATGGTCTTGACCACGCTGAACTTCTCGACCGCCTCCTCGATGCGGCCGCGGCGGCGGATGCCGGCGGTGTCGATCAGGCGGTACAGGCGGCCGTCGCGCTCCAGGTCCACCGCGATCGAGTCGCGGGTGGTGCCGGGGACCTCGGAGGCGATCATCCGCTCCTCGCCCAGCAGGCGGTTCACCAGGGTCGACTTGCCCACGTTGGGACGGCCGACGAAGGCGATGCGCAGGCGGTTGGGATCGTTGTCCAGCGCCTCGGCGCTGCCCTCTTCCGGCAGCCGCTCCAGGACCTCGGCATGCAGGTCGTCCAGGCCCTGGCGGTGGGCGGCGGAGACGGCCAGCATGTCGGCGAAGCCGTAGCGCGCGAACTCGGCGCGCACCGCCTCCTCGAAGGTGCCGTCGATCTTGTTGATCACCAGCAGGGTCGGCCGCGCCAGCTTGCGCAGCCAGGCCAGGATCTCGTCGTCCAGGGCCGAGGCGCCGTCGCGGCCGTCGACCACGAACAGGATCAGGTCGGCCTCGGCGGCGGCGGCGCGCGCCTGGCGCGCGGTGGCGCCGGCCAGGCCTTCCTCCTCGCCGGCGATGCCGCCGGTGTCCACCAGCAGGAACGGCCGCTCCGGATCCAGCCGGCACACGCCGTAGTGGCGGTCGCGGGTGACGCCGGGCTGGTCGTGGACCAGGGCGTCGCGACTGCGCGTCAGCGCATTGAAGAGTGTGGACTTGCCGACATTCGGCCGTCCGACCAGGGCAACCAGCGGTAGCATCGCGAAATTCCTGCCCGCATCCGTCCGGTCAGTCGAGGCGGAAGGCGGTCAGGCCTCCCTTGACGTCCTGCACCAGCAGCAGTCCGTCGGCCACCACCGGCGCGGCCTTGATCGCCTTCTTGCGGCCGACGCGCTCGCGCGCGGCCATCTCGCCGTTGTCCAGGCGCAGCCAGTGCACGTAGCCGGCATAGTCGCCGACCACCGCATAGTCGCCCTGCACCGCCGGGCCGGTCAGCGAGCGGCGCGCCAGCGCCGGCTGCGACCACAGGGCCACGCCGTTGGACTTGTCCAGGGCGTAGACGGTGCCGGCGGCGCTGGAAACCAGGATCGCCGAGGGCGCCACGCCGATCGCGCCGGGGCCGCCGTGGTCGCTCTGCCACATCGGGCGGCCACTGGGACCGTCGATGGCCACGGTGCGGTTACGGTAGCTGCTGGCGTACAGCATGGTGCCGTCGATCACGATCGGCGCGTCGACGTCGGCCATGCGTTCCAGTTCGGTGCGGCCTTCGGGCAGGCCCACGGCCTGTTCCCACAGCAGGCGGCCGTCGCGCAGGGCCAGCGCGGTCAGGGTGCCGTCGTCGTTGCCGGCGAACAGCAGGCCCGGGGCCGGCGTCAGCGAGGCGTTGCCACGCACGGTCAGGCTCGGCAGTTCGCGCTCGGCGTACCAGCGCTGCTCGCCGCTGGCGGCGTCGAAGGCGGTGATGCGGCCGTCGTTGCTGCGCACCAGGACCAGGCCCTGGGACACGGTCGGGGCGGCGATGATCTCGCTGCGCACCTTGGCGCGCCAGCGCTCGCTGCCGTCCTGGGCGTCCAGCGCGATCACCGCGCCGTCCAGGCCGCCGACCACGACCAGGCCGTTGCCGGCGCCGGGACCGCCGGTCAGGCGCAGCTTCTCGTCCTTGGCGGCCTTGAATTCCCACACCCGCTTGCCGGTCTGCAGGTCCAGCGCCAGCACCCGGCCCTCGGCCGCGGCGGCGTAGACGCGGCCATCGGCCACCGCCGGCCCCTGGCGCGCGCCGATCCGGCGCTCGCCGTCGCCCAGGTCCACCGACCAAGCCTTGCGCGGCTTGATGGTGGGCTTGAACTTCACCAGCTCGGCCGGCTCGGCGGCCTTCTTGGCCTCGGCGTTCTTGCCGGCAAACATGCTCTTGAACGAGCTGCAACCCGCCAGCAGCGAGACCAGGACGGCCACGGCCGCCATGCGCTTGATCATGTCGGTGCGCTCCATCAGATCGACCCCGCCGTCTCCGGCAGCTGGCCACCGGCTTCCTGCAGCTTCAGTTCCACGCGCCGGCGCGCCGGCGCCTCCGCGTCCAGCCCGGCCAGGGCGCGCTGGTACTCGGCACGCGCCTGCTCCGCCTTGCCGGCGGCCACCAGCGCGTCGCCGCGCAGTTCCAAGGCCACGGCATCGGCGTCCTCGCCCAGCACATCCAGCGCTTCCTGCGGCTTGCCGGTGGCAACCAGCAGCTGCGCCAGGCGCTGCCGGACCACCGGTTGCAGCGCCGGGTCGGCCTTGATCCCGCGCAGGGTGGCGATGGCGTCCTCGGGCTTGCCGGCCTCGACCTGGGCCTTGGCCAGCTGCAGCGCGCCGAGGCTGGCGTACAGGCCTTCCTGTCCGGCCAGGGCCGCGCCGGCGTCTTCCTCGCCGGCCTGCAGCCGGGCGATCGCCTGGCTGTAGGCCGCGTGCGCCTCCTGCTGCCGGGCCAGGCCGCGTTCCTGCCACTGGCGCAGGCCCCAGATCGCGGCGATGCCGACGATGAGGCCGGCGAGGATGCCCGGCAGGTTCTTGCGCAGCCAGGCGCGGACGCGTTCGCCCTGTTCGTGCTCGTCCAGAAGGTCGTCGATTGCCATGCAGTGTCCTGCCCCGTGCGGCGCGCACGGGGACGTGTTCTTGTTCTTGTTGGAAAGGCCCGCGGACCGCTTTACTGCGCGGGCTTGACGGATCCGTCAGAGGATACCGCAAAGCGGGCCACGTTCGCCCTCCTGAAGGGCGACAGGTCCACGATACTGCCGGCCTGCTGAACGCGTACCGCCGCCGCGTTGCCCAGCACCACGCCGGCGACCTCGCCCGGCTGGAAGCTGCGCGTCTCGCCCTGGCGCGCCAGGCGCTGCTCGATCACGCGGCCGTCGGGGCCGGTGACCTCGATCCAGCTGTCGCCCTCGAAGCTCAGCTCCAGGGCGGGTGCCGGCGCGGGCGCCTGCTGCCGCACCGGCGGCGCCAGCGAGGCCACGTACGGCCCGGCTTCGCCGGCCTGGGCCTGCGGCCTGGCGCGCGGCGCCTGCACCGGCGGCGCTTCCGGGGCCGTCGTGGCCGGGGCATCGGCGACCTCCGCCGGCAGCACGTCCAGCGAAGCGGTCGTCGGCAGCTGCCCGGCGAAGTGCGAACGGGTCGCCAGCCACACCGGCACCGCGATGGCGGCGGTGATGACCACGTACACCGCGCGGCGGCCGACGTTCTCCATCAACCGTTGCAGGCGCGGGGTATGCACGTGGCTGACCAGCTCCACGGGCGCCGGCGGGGCGACCTGGACCTGCAGCAGCGGCTCCAGGTCCACGCCCAGCAGCCGCGCGTAGCTGCGCAGCTGGCCGCGCACGAACACCGGCGCGCCGATGACTTCCCAGCGCCCCTGCTCCAGTGCCTCGACCACGTGTACCGGCATGCGCAGCCGCGTAGCGACCTCGCGCAGTTCCAACCCGGCCGCCTCGCGCGCCTCGCGAAGCAGCTCCCCGCAACCCCGAGCGTCTCCCCCGACGTTCGCGTTGTCATGGATCACTGTGGATCTTCCCCGGTTTTGTCAGTGACGGCTTCCGGGAACTCCGCCCGTAGCCGCTGTTGATACCGGCTGGCGGCCACCCTGTCGCCAAGCCCCTGTTCAATCCTGACCGCGAGTTGTAGCACGGATGCATCGGCGGGCGCAGCCGCCAGCCGGCGCTCGGCGAAGGCCCGCGCCTGCAACAGCCGGCCCTGCTCGAACGAGAGCACGGCCATCTGCGCCAGCGCCGCCGGGTGCACCGGATCCAGCTCCAGCGCCTTGCGCAGGTCCTGCTCGGCGCGCTCGAGCTGGCCGCTGCGCAGGGCGCAGCTGCCGGCATTGGCCAGGGCCGAGGCGCGCGAGCCGGCGGCGGTCACCGCCATGGCCCGGTCCAGCCACACCAGGGCCTCGGCCGGATAGCCGTTGGCGCACAGCCAGGCGCCGTAGTTGTTGAGCACGTCGCCGTTGCCCGGCGCCAGTTCGGCGGCCTTGCGGTAATGCGTGCCAGCGGCCTCCAGGTTGCCGCGCCTGGACTCGACTGCGCCCAGCACGGTGTAGGCGTCCACTGCCGACGGATCCAGGCGCAGGGCCTTGCGCGCCAGCTTCTCGGCTTCGGCCAGGTCGCCGGCGGTCAGGCGCTGGGTCGCCAGGCCGATGGCGTCGCGGACCTGGACGCGGCGCTTGGTCGCCTCGCCGTCCTCCAGCCGGTAGACCGGGGCGACCCGTTCGGTACCGCGGATCTTGGGCGATTTGACCGTCGCGGGGCGTGCGCAGCCTGCCACGAGCAGGGCGCCACAGAGCAGGAACAGGAGCCGATCAGGCCGCCGCATGGCCTCCGGCCCGCGGCGCCTGCCCTTCCCGGCCCAGGCTGCGCCGGAACTCGGCCTGCCGGCGCGTCCGGTCCATGACCTGGCCCTTGAGCTGCCCGCAGGCGGCGTCGATGTCGTCGCCACGGGTGCGGCGGACCATGGTCAGCACCTGCGAATCGAGCAGGATCTTCTGGAAGGCGCGGATCGCCGACTCGTCCGGGCGCTCGTAGCGGGTCCCCGGGAACGGGTTGAACGGGATCAGGTTGACCTTGCCCGAATCGCGCGCCTGCACCGCGTTGTCGAACTGGCGCATCAGCCGCGCCAGCTGGCGGGCGTGCTCGGGCTGGTCGTTGACCCCCTTCATCAGGGTGTATTCGAAGGTGATCGACTCGCGGCGGCGGTTGGCGCGCAGGTAGCGAGCGCAGGCGGCCATCAGCTCGGCGATCGGGTACTTCCTGTTGAGCGGGACCAGCTGCTCGCGCAGCTCGTCGTTGGGTGCGTGCAGCGAAACCGCCAGCGACACGTCGCTCTCCACCGACAGGCGGTCGATCATCGGCACCAGGCCGGAGGTCGACAGGGTCACGCGCTTGTTGGCCAGGCCGTAGCCCAGGTCGTCGCGCATCACGCTCATGGCGCGCACGACGTTGTCGAAGTTCATCAGCGGCTCGCCCATGCCCATCATCACCACGTTGGTGAGCTTGCGCTGCTGGTGCGGCACGTTGCCCAGGTGGCGGGCGGCGATCCAGACCTGGCCGATGATCTCGGCCGTGGTCAGGTTGCGGTTGAAGCCCTGGGTGGCGGTCGAGCAGAAGGTGCAGTTGAGGCCGCAGCCCACCTGCGAGGACACGCACAGGGTGCCGCGGCCCTTGTCCGGGATGAACACGGTCTCGATGGCGTTGCGGCCATCGTCGCCCATCGCCAGCAGCCACTTGTGGGTGCCGTCGGCGGAGGGCTTGTCGAACACGATGTTGGGGACGACGACCTCGGCATGCGCGTGCAGCTTGGCGCGCAGCGCCTTGCCGAGGTCGGTCATCTGGTCGAAGTCGGTGACGTAGCGGTGGTGGATCCACTTCATCACCTGGTGGGCGCGGTAGCGCTTCTCGCCGAGGACTTCCTCGAAGAAGCGCTCCAGGCCCGCACGGTCCAGCTCCAGCAGGTTCTGGCGCGCGGCCACGGGCGCGGCGACCGGGTCGCCGGTGGTGGTCACGCTGGGAATCGGCTGCAATGCGGACACGTGCTTCGACCTGTGCTGGATGCGCTCAGCGCGAGACCACTTCCGTGGCCGCGAAGAAGTACGCGATCTCGATGTTGGCGTTCTCCACCGAGTCCGAGCCGTGGGCGGCGTTGGCGTCGATGGATTCGGCGAAGTCGGCGCGGATGGTGCCCGGCGCGGCTTCCTTCGGGTTGGTGGCACCCAGGATCTCGCGGTGCTTGGCCACGGCGTTCTCGCCTTCCAGCACCTGGATCATCACCGGGCCGGAGGTCATGAACTCGACCAGGGCGTTGAAGAACGGACGCTCGCGGTGCACGGCGTAGAAGCCCTCGGCCTCGCGGCGGGTCAGCTGCTTGTACTTGGCGGCGACGATCTTCAGGCCGGCCTTCTCGAAACGGGTGTAGATCTCGCCGATCACGTTCTTGGCGACGGCATCGGGCTTGACGATCGAAAGGGTGCGCTCCAGCGCCATTGGATTCTTCTTCTTTGGAGTTGAGGGAACGGGACCGGCCCGGCGGAACCGGGCCTGAAGGAAAAACCCGCGGCGTGGCGCGGGCTTAGCTTGGGTAGCGTTGACGGATTCTAGCATCCGCCGGCCGGCTTTGCAGGCACCGGGATGCTGCAGCGCAAAATGACCCGTCGCCGGCCCGGGCCTAGGATTAAACAATCGTTTGATTTAGTCCGGAGCCATGGGCAAGCCCGCGCACTTCTCCACCAAGGAACGGATCCTGGCCGCGGCGGAAGAGCTGTTCGCCCAGCACGGCTTCGCCGGGACCTCGCTGCGCCAGGTCACCAGCCAGGCCGCGGTCAACATCGCCGCGGTGAACTACCACTTCGGCTCCAAGGAAAACCTGATCAACGAGGTGTTCCGGCGGCGCATGGACGTGATGACCGCCCAGCGCCTGCAGCAGCTGGAGGCCGCGCTGCGCGACCACCCCGGCCAGCTGGAGCCGATCCTGGCGGCCTTCATCGACCCGGCACTGGCCCTGGCCCAGGATCGCAACGGCGGTGCCGCCTTCGTGCGCCTGATCGCCCGCGCCTACGCCGAGCACAACGAGAGCCTGCGCCGGTTCCTGTCGGACCACTACGGCCATGTGCTGCGCGAGTTCGGCAAGGCGCTGGCCGCGGTGCTGCCCGGCCTGGACAAGGAAACCCTGTACTGGCGCCTGGACTTCCTGGCCGGGGCGCTGACCTACGCGATGTCGGAATTCGGCCTGATCAAGCGCCCCGCCAGCGCCAGCGAGGCGGCCCACCGGAGCCGGGCCGCCCGGGAACTCATCCGATTTGCCGCCGCAGGACTGCAGGCGGAAGCAAGGTAACCGTTCAATATCAAGAGGTTGCAAGAAATGTCTAAGAAACTGCTTGTACGCCGCGCTGCGGTGCTGGGCGCCGGCGTCATGGGCGCTCAGATCGCGGCCCACCTGACCAACGCGGGCGTGGACACCGTGCTGTTCGACCTGCCCGCCAAGGAGGGCCCGGCCGACGGCATCGTGCTCAAGGCCATCGGCAACCTCGCCAAGCTCAGCCCGGCCCCGCTGGCCAGCAAGTCGCTGGCCGCGGCCATCACCCCGGCCAACTACGACACCGGCCTGGAGCAGCTGCGCGACTGCGACCTGATCATCGAGGCCATCGCCGAGCGGATGGACTGGAAGCAGGACCTGTACAGGAGGATCGCGCCGTTCGTGGGCGAGCACGCGGTGCTGGCCTCCAACACCTCCGGCCTGGGCATCAACGCCCTGGCCGCGGTGCTGCCGGAGCAGCTGCGCCACCGCTTCTGCGGCGTGCACTTCTTCAACCCGCCGCGCTATATGCACCTGGCCGAGCTGATCCCGGCCGACACCACCGACAAGGCGGTGCTGGAGGGCCTGGAGACCTTCCTGACCACCAACCTTGGCAAGGGCGTGGTCTACGCCAAGGACACCCCGAACTTCATCGGCAACCGCATCGGCGTGTTCTCGATCCTGTCGGTGATCCACCACACCCGCCAGTTCGGCCTGGGCTTCGACGAGGTCGACGCCATCACCGGCCCGCTGGTCGGCCGCCCGAAGTCGGCCACCTACCGCACCTCCGACGTGGTCGGCCTGGACACCATGGCCCACGTCATCAAGACCATGGCCGACACCCTGCCGCAGGATCCGTGGCACAAGTACTTCCAGTCGCCCGACTGGCTGCAGGCACTGATCGCCAAGGGCGCCCTGGGCCAGAAGGCCGGCGCCGGCATCTTCCGCAAGGTCGGCAAGGACATCATGGTCCTGGACCTGGAGAAGCAGGACTACCGCGCCGCCGACCGCAAGGCCGCCGACGAGGTGGTCGGGATCCTCAAGATCAAGAACCCGGCCGAGAAGTTCGCGAAGCTGCGCGAGAGCCAGCACCCGCAGGCGCAGTTCCTGTGGGCCGCGTTCCGCGACCTGTTCCACTACAGCGCCTACCACCTGGCCGACATCGCCGACACCGCGCGCGACGTCGACCTGGCCATCCGCTGGGGCTACGGCTGGTCGCTGGGCCCGTTCGAGACCTGGCAGGCCGCCGGCTGGAAGCAGGTGGCGCAGTGGATCGCCGAGGACATCGCCGCCGGCAAGGCCATGAGCGACGCCCCGCTGCCGGCGTGGGTGCTCGACGGCCGCGAGGGCGTGCACGCCGCCGAGGGCAGCTACAGCCCGGCGACCAACACCCTGGTGCCGCGCTCGTCGCTGCCGGTCTACCAGCGCCAGCGCTTCCCCGATCCGCTGCTGGGCGAGAAGTTCGACCAGGGCACCACGGTCTACGAGAACGACGGCGTGCGCATGTGGCACGACGGCGACGGCATCGCCGTGGTCTCGTTCAAGACCAAGATGAACACCGTGTCCGACCACGTGCTCAACGGCCTGCAGGAAGCGATCTGCATCGCCGAGCGCGACTTCCAGGGCCTGGTGATCTGGCAGCAGAAGGAGCCCTTCTCCGCCGGCGCCGACCTGGCCGGTGCGCTGGGCCTGCTGCAGGCCGGCAAGGTCGACGAGTTCGACGCCCTGGTCGCCAACTTCCAGCGCACCAGCCAGCGCATCAAGTACGCGCTGGTGCCGGTGGTCGCGGCGGTGCGCGGCCTGGCCCTGGGCGGCGGCTGCGAGTTCCAGATGCACAGCGCCCGCACCGTGGCCCACCTGGAGAGCTACATCGGCCTGGTCGAGGCCGGCGTGGGCCTGCTGCCGGCCGGCGGCGGCCTCAAGGAGCTGGCGGTGCGCGCCTCGCGCGCGGCGGCCGGCGGCGACGTGTTCGCCGAGCTGAAGAAGACCTTCGAGACGGTGGCCATGGCCAAGGTCTCGACCTCCGCCGTGGAGGCCAAGGAGCTGGGCCTGCTGCGCCCGACCGACCGGATCGTGTTCAACGCCCACGAGCTGCTGCACGTGGCCAAGGCCGAGGCGCGCAACCTGGCCGAGGGCGGCTACCGCCCGCCGCTGCCGGAGCGCCGCATCCAGGTCGCCGGCGACGTCGGCATCGCCACCTTCCGCATGCTGCTGGTCAACATGCTCGAGGGCCGCTTCATCAGCGAGTACGACAACGAGATCGCCACCCGCATCGCCACCGTGGTGTGCGGCGGCGAAGTCGACCGCGGCAGCCTGGTCGACGAGGCCTGGCTGCTCAACCTGGAGCGCAAGCACTTCGTCGAGCTGGCCCAGCAGGAAAAGACCCAGGCCCGCATCGGCCACATGCTCAAGACGGGCAAGCCGCTCAGGAACTGAGATTCGTGATTCGGGATTGGGGATCCGCAAGAGCGCATCCCCACCCAGGAAAACCATTGATGCCGGCGTGAGGAGTTCGATCCGGAGTTTGCTTTTGGCGACTCACGAATCACGAATCCCGAATCCCGGCTTTCGGAGAAAGCCATGACCAAGCAGATCCAGGACGCCTACATCGTCGCCGCCACCCGCACCCCGGTGGGCAAGGCGCCGAAGGGCGTGTTCCGCAACACCCGGCCGGACGAGATGCTGGCCCACGTGCTCAAGGCCGTGGTCGCGCAGGCCCCGGGCATCGACACCAGCCGCATCGACGACGCCATCATCGGCTGCGCCATGCCGGAGGGCGAGCAGGGCATGAACGTGGCCCGCATCGGCCTGCTGCTGGCCCGCCTGCCGAACACCATCGCCGCCCAGACCATCAACCGCTTCTGCTCCTCCGGCCTGCAGGCCGTGGCCCTGGCCGCGGACCAGATCCGCCTGGGCAACGCCGACCTGATGCTGGCCGGCGGCACCGAGTCGATGTCGATGGTGCCGATGATGGGCAACAAGGTCGCGCTGAGCCCGCAGGTGTTCGCCCGCGACGAGAACGTGGCCATCGCCTACGGCATGGGCATCACCGCCGAGAAGGTCGCCGAGGAGTGGAAGATCTCGCGCGAGGACCAGGACGCCTTCGCCCTCGCCTCGCACCAGAAGGCGCTGGCCGCGATCGCCGCCGGCGAGTTCCGCGACGAGATCTCGCCCTACGAGGTCGTCTCGCACCTGCCCGACCTGGCCGGCAATGCGATCGCGCTGAAGAAGCGCCTGGTCGACACCGACGAGGGCCCGCGCCCGGATACCTCGATCGAGGGCCTGGCCAAGCTGCGCCCGGTGTTCCGCAACGGCCAGTTCGGCGGCAGCGTCACCGCCGGCAACTCCTCGCAGATGAGCGACGGCGCCGGCGCGGTGCTGCTGGCCTCGGAGAAGGCGATCAAGGAATACGGCCTGACTCCCCTCGCCCGCTTCGTCAGCTTCTCGGTCGCCGGCGTGCGCCCGGAAGTGATGGGCATCGGTCCGATCGCCGCGATCCCCAAGGCGCTCAAGCAGGCCGGCCTGAGCCAGGACCAGCTGGACTGGATCGAGCTCAACGAGGCCTTCGCCGCGCAGGCGCTGGCGGTCATCCGCGACTGCGGCCTGGATGCGTCCAAGGTCAATCCGCTGGGCGGCGCGATCGCCCTGGGCCACCCGCTGGGCGCCACCGGCGCCATCCGTACCGCCACCCTGGTGCACGGCCTGCGCCGCCGCCAGCAGAAGTACGGCATGGTCACCATGTGCATCGGCACCGGCATGGGCGCGGCGGGCATCTTCGAGGCACTCTGAGCCCTCGCCCTCCGCGGACATGAAAACGGCGCCCTCGGGCGCCGTTTTCATTGCAGCTTCGCCGGATGGATCAGCCGCGCTTTTCCTCGAGTGCGGCGAGCATGGCCTGGCGGGCCGCCGCACCGTGCTTGGGGTGCTCCAGCGCGAAGTGCACGGTGGCCTCGATCAGGCCGATGTGCGCGCCGCAGTCGAAGCGCCGCCCCTCGAAGTGGTAGGCGTCGATGTGGCCCCCGGCCTTGATCGTCGCGGCGATCGCGTCGGTCAGCTGGATCTCGCCGCCGGCGCCGCGGCCGGTGGTCTCCAGGGTCTGGAAGATGCTGCCCGGCAGGATGTAGCGCCCGACCACGGCCAGGTTGCTGGGCGCGTCCTCCGGCTTGGGCTTCTCGACCATGGCCTCGATCCGGCCGCTGCGGCCCTCGAAGCCGCGGGTGGCGACGATGCCGTAGCTGGAGGTCTTCTCGTGCGGCACCTTCTCGACGGCGATGACGCCACCGCCGGTCTGCTCGGCCAGGTCGGCCATCTGCTTGAGGGCGCCGTCGCCGCGGTTCCACATCAGGTCGTCGGGGAGCAGCACCGCGAACGGCTCGTCGCCGACCACGTCCCTGGCGCAAAGTACCGCGTGGCCAAGGCCCAGTGCTTCGTGCTGGGTGACGAACACCACCTGCACGTGCGGTGGCAACGGTGCCCTGATCTGCTCCAGCTGTTCGAGCTTGCCTGCCTTGCGGAGCTTGTGCTCGAGTTCGTAGTGCTGGTCGAAGTAGTCGGCGATCGAATGCTTGTAGCGGTTGGTGACGAACACCAGGGTGTCGCACCCGGCTTCGATCGCTTCGTCTACCGCGTACTGGATCAGCGGCCGATCGATGATCGGCAGCATCTCCTTGGGGACGGTCTTGGTGGCGGGGAGGAACCGGGTGCCAAGCCCGGCGACCGGAAAGACTGCCTTGCGTATCCGTTTGTTGGTCATCGTGTCCTTACTGCCTCTCGCGGGGGGAACGGGACCACCGTAGCGGTGTTCTCCTTGTTACCCGCGACAGGCAGGGGCGCAAATCCGGGGATGAGCACGCCCAGCGCCTGCCGCAGGCCGTTCTCATCATAACGTGTGACGGCCGTCCGCATATGCTCGATTTCCTGCAGCAGCAGGTCGGCGGGGCACTCCCGGGCGCTGGCCTCCAGGATCTTCGGATGGGCGGTGGGACGGTAGTGCTCGTCCGCGTAGAACAGGGTCTCGTGCAGCTTCTCGCCCGGGCGCAGGCCGGTGTAGACGATGGCGATGTCCCGCCCCGGCTGCTTGCCGGCCAGGCGGATCATCTGCTCGGCCAGCAGCCGGATCGGCACCGGCTCGCCCATGTCCAGGGTGTAGATGGCCGCGTGCGAGCCCGAGGCGGCGGCCTGCATGATCAGCTGGCAGGCCTCGGGGATGGTCATGAAGTAGCGGGTGACCTCCGGGTCGGTCACGGTCACCGGGCCGCCGCGGCGGATCTGCTCGCGGAACAGCGGCACCACGCTGCCGGCCGAATCCAGCACGTTGCCGAAGCGTACGGTCACGTAGCGGGTGCCCTCGACCCGCTCGTCCAGCGACTGGGCGATCATCTCGGCGATGCGCTTGGAGGCGCCCAGCACGTTGGCCGGGTCGACCGCCTTGTCGGTGGAGATCAGCACGAAAGTGCCCACCTTGTACTCGCGGCACAGCTCGGCGACGGTATGGGTGGCCAGCACGTTGTTGCGCACCGCCTCGCGCAGCTGCGACTCCAGCAGCGGGACCTGCTTGTAGGCGGCGGCGTGGAACACGGCATCGGGGCTGGAGCGCTCCAGCGCGTGGCGGGTGACGGCCGGATCGCCGCAGTCGCCCAGCACCGCCTCGACCTCGACGTCGGGGAAGGCCCGCGCCAGCTCGGCATGGATGGTCAGCAGGGCCAGCTCGGAGATCTCCAGCAGGACGATGCGCCGGGCGCCATGGCGCGCGCACTGCCGGCACAGTTCCGAACCGATCGAGCCGCCGGCGCCGGTCACCATCACGGTGCGGCCGTCCAGCCAGCCGCGGATCATGGCCCAGTCCGGGGTGACCGGCTTGCGGTTGAGCAGGTCCTCGATCGCCACTTCCTTGAGCTCGCCGGGCATGGCCTTGCCCTCGAGCACGTCGGTCAGGCGCGGCACGGTGCGGAACGGCAGGCCGCTGTGCTCGCAGATGCCCAGCACGCGCTGCATGCCGGCCGCGTCCAGCGAGGGGATGGCGATGACCAGCATGCCGGCGCCGACCTCACGGGCCACGGTGGGCGCGTCCTCGAGGCGGCCGAGGACCGGCATGCCGTGCAGCTGCGAGCCCTGCAGGTGCGGGGCATCGTCCAGGAAGCCGACCGGCTGGTAGGTGCCGGAGCGGCGCAAGTCGCGGACCAGGGCTTCGGCCGCCTGCCCGGCGCCGAGGATCAGCACCCGCTGCTGGTTGGCCGTGCCGCGCGACAGGTGGTAGTCCTTCCACACGCGGTAGAGCAGCCGCGGCAGGCCCAGCATGGCGGCCAGCGCCAGCGGGTACAGCATCAGCACCGCGCGCGGCAGGGCCTCGAGCCGGTTGTAGACCGCCAGGCACAGCACGATGGCGATGGTGCCCAGGCCGGCGGCCTTGATGATGTTCCAGATGTCCGGGACGCTGGCGAAGCGCCACACGCCGCGGTACAGGCCCACCCGCCAGAACACCAGGCCCTGGGCGGCCAGGACGATGGCCAGGGTGGGCGTCAGCAGGGTCCAGTCGTAGCTCTCGGAGCGGGCCGCGTAACGCAGCACGTGCAGCCCCTGCCAGCACACCGCGGCCATGAAGAGGTCATGCAGGACGATCGCCGTACGAGGCAGGGAAACAGGCAAGGCTGGGCCAGTGTTCATGCGGATGCGACGGTCCTGTCAGGTGTGCTGGATGCGCCTCCCCTGGAGCAGCCACAGCACGACCGCCAATGCGAGCCAGGTGCCCGCGACGGCGGCCGGACGAACCGTTCCAGACGCGTGGGCACCATACGCGACCCAACCTGCCAGCAGACTGAACAGACCGTACCCCTGGCTAACCCGAACGTGACTGCCCGCACGCTTGGCCCAACGCTGGTACAGGTGCGATACATGTGGGAGCCACCAGCGCTCCCCGCGCAGGACCCGCCGGCCCAGGGTGAGCGAGGCATCGACCAGGAACGTCGACAGCGGCAGCAGCAGGAACAGCGGCTGCAGGGCCCCGCCCTCGCGGGCCAGCGCCGGCGCGGTCCAGGCCACCATCGCCGCCAACAGGTAGCCGAGGGTGCCTGAGCCGACATCGCCCAGGAAGATCCGCGCCCGCGGATAGTTGAACGGCAGGAAGCCGCAGCAGGCGGCGAACGCCCCCCAGGCCAGCGCGGCCACCGGCGGCGCGAGGAAGGCGAAGGTCGCCAGCGCGATCATCGCCTGGCTGGTGGCGATGCCGTCGATCCCGTCCATGAAGTTCCAGACGTTGACCAGGACCGGCACCGCGGCACAGGCCAGCAGCGCCCAGCGCCAGTCGCCCTGCCCCGCGTACAGGCCGGCCGCCAGCACCAGCCCGGCCAGGCACTGCACCGCCAGCCGCGACCACGGCGACAGCGGGCGGTGGTCGTCGATCCAGCCGATCCCGGCCACCAGCAGCAGGCCGGCGGCGAAGGCCAGCGCCGGGAGCGGGGCCAGCACGCCGCCGGCAACCGCCAGCGCGGTGCCGGCCAGCAGCGCGATGGTGATGCCCAGGCCGCCGCCGCGCGGCGTCGGCACGGTGTGGCTGCGGCGCTCGCCCGGCAGGTCGAGCAGGCGCCGGCGCGCGTAGCGCAGGGTGAGCCAGGTGCCCAGGGCCGACACCGCGGCCAGCGCCAGGCTGGTCCACAGCACCGCTGGCGTGCTCATACCACGGCGTAGTTCAGCAGCGGCTTGACCGTGCCCCACTCCTTGCAGCTCGGGCACTGCCAGTGGTGGGTGCGGGCACCGAAGCCGCAGCGGGTGCAGCGGTAGCTGGGATTGCGCACCAGCAGCTGGTCGGTGATGTGCTTGAGGTCGTGCAGGGTCGCGGTGCTGTCGGCGCCGACCGCGAGGGTCAGGTCGATCAGGGCGGCCTCGCCGCGCACCGAGGGGCGGTCCTTGAGCTGGCGGCCCAGGTAGTCGCGCGCGGCCACCGCGCCCTCCTGCTGTTCGATCAGGTGGGTCAGGGCCAGCACCGGGGCGATGCCGCGGTAGTGCTCGCTCATCTCGGCCAGGAACGCGCGCGCGCCGGCGGTGTCGCCGACCTGGGCGTAGGCGGTGAGCAGGCCCGGCAGTAGCTCCGGCAGGTAGTCCGGGTCGTGGCGCGCGGCGCGCTCGAAGGCGCGGATCGCGCCCTCGGGGTTGTTCGCGCTGGCTTCGATGCGGCCCTCGAGGATGCCGGCGCGCACGCATGTGGCGTCGGCCTGGTAGGCGCGCGCGATCGCCGCGCGGGCGGCGTCCAGGTCGCCGTTGGCGCGGTGGCGCTCGGCCAGCTCGCACTCGAACTGCGCCACCAGCTTGCCCATCGGCTCGCCGGTCACTTCCTCGAAGCGCATGGCGTTGTCGATCGCCTTCTCCCAGTCGCGCTCGGCCTGGTAGATGCCGATCAGGTGCTTGAGCGCCTGCGGCGCGCGCTGGTCGATGCGGGCCAGGTCGGCGAACACGGTTTCGGCGCGGTCGAGCAGGCCGGACTTCATGTAGTCCTCGCCCAGCGCCAGCAGCGCCTGCACGCGCTGGGCGTCGGACAGGTCGGTGCGCTGGACCAGGCCCTGGTGCAGGCGGATGGCGCGGTCGACCTCGCCGCGGCGGCGGAACAGGTGGCCCAGGGCCAGCTGGGTCTCGAAGGTTTCCTTGTCCAGTTCGGCGATGTGCAGGAACAGCTCGATCGCCTTGTCGGGCTGCTCGTTGAGCAGGTAGTTCAGGCCGCGGAAGTAGGTGCCGGAAAGCCGGCTGACCTGGGTGTCACCGTGGCGCTGCCCTCCCCTGCGGCCGACCACCCAGCCGGTGAGCGCCGCAAGCGGCAGGAACAGGAAGAACCAGAACCACTCGTTGAGGAATTCCATTTGCTTAGTTGCCTTCCCGGTGGGGTGCCGGTGTGTGGAGGCCATCGACCGCCGGCGCACTGGCGCCATTGCGTGCCCGCTCGAGGCGGCGCAGGCGGGCGTGCAGCGGCAGCACGGTGCTGGCCACGACCAGGCCGCCGCCCAGCAGCACGCCGGCCAGCAGCGCGACGACGATGGCGATGCCCGATGTGGTGGAGACCTCGGCCAGGCCGAAGTCGAGGCGGAGGCGCTGCGAATTGAGCGATCCCACCACCAGCCCGATCGCGACGAAGGCGAGCAGGACCAGCAGGCGGAGGATGTTCATGGGCGGAGGCTCCGGTGCGCGGATCGCCCCCAAGCTTAGCCGACCGGGGCCGGCGCGGCGCGGCCGGTCAGGCGTCCTGCGGCTCGGACGGGGCGGGCACGACGTCGCTCACCCGCTCGCGCAGCTCCTTGCCGGCCTTGAAATGCGGCACGTACTTGCCCGGCAGGGCCACGGCCTCCCCGGTCTTGGGGTTGCGGCCGATGCGCGGCGGACGGTAGTGCAGCGAGAAGCTCCCGAAACCGCGGATCTCGATGCGCTCACCCGAAGCCAGCGAACCGGCCATCATCTCCAGCAGCGACTTGACGGCGAGGTCGACGTCCTCGGCCTTCAGGTGCGACTGGCGGCGAGCCAGGATCTCGATCAGTTCGGACTTGGTCATCTCGGACTATGGAAGCGGGCGGATACGCCGCGGCGACCCGGGATCGCCGGGTCGCCGCGGGGCCATTCACGCTGGCGGGTATTACTCGGACTTGTTGCCCAGCTGCGCACGCAGCAGCGCGCCCAGGCTGGTGGTGCCGGCGGCAGCCTCGGCGGCGGCCTTGTTGTACTCGGCCAGGGCCTCGGCGGTCTCGGCCTCGTCCTTGGCCTTGATCGACAGCTGCAGGGTACGGCCCTTGCGGTCCATGCCCACGAACTTGGCCTCGACCTTGTCGCCGACCTTCAGGTACTGGGTGGCGTCGTCCACGCGCTCGTTGGCGATGTCGCGCGCGGCGACGTAGCCCTCGATGCCGTCGGCCAGCTCGACCACGGCGCCCTTGGCGTCGACTTCCTTCACCACGCCCTCGACCTTGGAGCCCTTCGGGTGCGCGGCCATGTACTGGCCGAACGGATCCTGCTCCATCTGCTTCAGGCCCAGCGAGATGCGCTCGCGCTCCGGGTCGACGGCCAGGACGACGGCGTCCAGGGTGTCACCCTTCTTGAAGTTGCGCAGCACGTCCTCGCCGGTGGTGTTCCAGCTGATGTCGGACAGGTGGACCAGGCCGTCGATGCCGCCTTCCAGGCCGATGAAGATGCCGAAGTCGGTGATGGACTTGATCTGGCCGGTGACCTTGTCGCCCTTCTTGTGGATGGCGGCGAAGGTCTCCCACGGGTTGGCGGCGACCTGCTTCATGCCCAGCGAGATGCGGCGGCGCTCCTCGTCCACGTCCAGGACCATGACCTCGACCTCGTCGCCAACCTGCACGACCTTGGACGGGTTGACGTTCTTGTTGGTCCAGTCCATCTCGGACACGTGCACCAGGCCCTCGACGCCCGGCTCGATCTCGACGAACGCGCCGTAGTCGGTGACGTTGGAGACCTTGCCGAACACGCGGCTGTTGGCCGGATAGCGGCGGGAGATGTTCTCCCACGGATCCTCGCCCAGCTGCTTCAGGCCCAGCGAGACGCGGTTGCGCTCGCGGTCGAACTTCAGCACGCGCACTTCCAGCTCGTCGCCGACGTTGACCACCTCGGACGGATGGCGCACGCGCTTCCACGCCATGTCGGTGATGTGCAGCAGGCCGTCGATGCCGCCCAGGTCCACGAAGGCGCCGTAGTCGGTCAGGTTCTTGACCACGCCCTTGAGCTTGGCGCCCTCGACCAGCTTCTCCAGCAGCTGCTCGCGCTCCTCGGAGTGCTCGCTCTCGACCACCGCGCGGCGGGAGACGACCACGTTGTTGCGCTTGCGGTCCAGCTTGATGAGCTTGAACTCCAGCTCCTTGCCTTCCAGGTAGGCCGGATCGCGCACCGGACGGACGTCGACCAGCGAGCCCGGCAGGAACGCGCGGACGTCCTTGATGTCGACGGTGAAACCACCCTTGACCTTGCCGCTGATGCGGCCGGTGATGGTCTCGTTCTTCTCCAGCGCCTCTTCCAGCTCGTCCCACACCATCGCGCGCTTGGCCTTCTCGCGCGACAGCACGGTCTCGCCGAAGCCGTTCTCGATCGAGTCGAGCGCGACCTTGACCTGGTCGCCCACGCCAACGTCGATCTCGCCGTTCTCGTTACGGAACTGCTCGATCGGCACGATGCCTTCGGACTTCAGTCCGGCGTTGATCACCACCACGTCGCCGCGGACGTCCACGACGGTACCGGTGACGATGGCGCCCGGCTTCAGCTTCGCCAGGTTGGCCTGGCTCTGTTCGAACAGCTCGGCAAAAGATTCGGTCATTAGTGAATACTCGGTTGAACACACGGACGGAGCCCCATCACCCGATGGCCGCCCCGTCCCCCTGTAGCAGGCCCGTACCGGCGCCCTGTGTGGTTGGTTGATGGACCCCCGCCGCGTTCCGCGGCGGGACCTGGCGCGGGATGCGCCGTTTCTGCTGTTTCCGCGGCGGCCGGGTGGCCGCTCAGGCCGCGTGCTTCGGCACCAGGGCCAGCACGCGTTCCACCACCTCGTCGATGCCAAGCCCGGTCGTGTCGATGAGGACGGCGTCTTCGGCCGGCTTCAGCGGGGCGACCGTGCGCTGGGCGTCGCGGGCGTCGCGGGCGAGGATCTCCCGCAGCAGACCGTCAAAGGTAACCGAAACCCCTTTTTCCTTCAACTGGTTATGGCGGCGACGGGCGCGCTCCTCGGCGCTGGCGGTCAGGAACACCTTGGCGGTGGCATCCGGGAAGATCACCGTGCCCATGTCGCGGCCGTCCGCGACCAGGCCCGGCGGGCGCCGGAACGCGCGCTGGCGCTCCTTCAGCGCCTCGCGCACCTCGGGGATGGCGGCGATCGCCGAGGCCACCGCGCCGGTGGTCTCCAGCCGCAGTTCGGAGGTGGCGTCGGTGCCGTTGACCAGCACCCGCAGCCCTTCCGACCCGTCGCGGAACTCGATGGCGGTGTCGAAGGTGCAGCGGACCAGGGCCGACGGGTCCGCCAGGTCCAGGTCGGCCCAGCTGGCCGCCACGCCCACCGCCCGGTACAGTGCCCCCGAATCCAGGTAGTGCCAGCCCAGGCGACCGGCCACGATCCGGCTCACCGTGCCCTTGCCCGCCCCGGAAGGACCATCGATGGTGAGGACGGGGACTGGCTGGGACATCGGCGGCTCCGCGGGGCTGTGGGGGAGCGGAATTGTAGCCGCGCCCGCCCCCGCCCCCGGGCTTTCGCTGCAACTGCTTGAACCGGCTCCGGAATCATGGGTAGAATGACGGGCTTATTTTCATGCCTCGGCCAATCGGCCCTGGCTTCCCAATCCGTCGTCCTCCGAGGTGTGTCATGAAAGTCCTGTCCTCCCTGAAGTCGGCGAAGGCCCGTCACCGCGACTGCAAGGTGGTCCGCCGCCGCGGCAAGGTCTTCGTGATCTGCAAGTCCAACCCGCGCTTCAAGGCCCGCCAGCGCTGAAGCCGGCAGGCGGCCGCCCGGCCGCCGGCTTGTACGGGAAGGCCGCAGCGATGCGGCCTTTCGCGTTTCCGGGCCCATGGAAACACGCGCCGCAGCGGCCCGCGTTCTGCTTACAATCGGCCCTGCACCCGCCGGCCGCCCTGGCCAGGCGGACCACTGTCCGGGGAGACACCACGATGAAGCACCGCTTCCAAGTCCTGTCCCTGCTCGCGCTGGCCGGCCTGTCGGCCGCCGCGCAGGCGGATACCCTGCTGATCGAGCGGGTCGACAAGCCGCTGGCGGCAAAGCCGGAACGCGGCCTGAGCATGGCCGAGGTCGAGGCCCGCTTCGGCGCGCCGCAGGAGAAGCTGGACCCGCGCGGCGGCCAGAAGAAGCAGTGGCCGGCGATCCACCGCTGGGTCTACCCGGACTACGTGGTCTACTTCGAGAAGGACCGGGTGATCGACGTGGTCGCGCACAAGGCTTCGCCGAACGAGATCGGTCCCAAGCCGCCGGTCCGCTGATCCTCCCGCGCCCCGCTCCGGCGGAGCGCGCCTTCTGCGCCGGCCGCGCGGCCGGCACCGTCCGCAGCGCCGCTGCGTCCCCCATCCCCGCCCGGCCGTGCCGGGCCTGCACGACCCGAACGAATGACCGAGAACCTGCGCTTCCCCGCGGAGTGGGAACCCCAGTCCGCGATCCTGATCGCCTGGCCGCACGCCGGCACCGACTGGGCCGAGCGCCTGGGCGAGGTCGAGGAAACCTACATCGCCCTGGTTGCCGCGATCACCCGCTTCCAGGACGCCTGGATCTGCGTGGCCGACGACGACGTGGAGACCTATGCGGAGGCGCGGCTGCGCTCGGCCCGGATCGACATGGAGCGGGTGCGCTTCATCCCGTTCGACTACGACGACACCTGGCTGCGCGATTCCGGCCCGATCACCCTGCGCGAGGGCGACGGCTTCCGCGTGCTGGACTTCCGCTTCACCGCCTGGGGCGGCAAGTTCGAGGCCGGGCGTGACGACCGCCTGGTCCAGGCGCTGGCCGCCCAGGGCCTGTTCGGCGACGCCGTGCACCAGCGCATCGATTTCGCCCTGGAAGGCGGCGGCATCGAGACCGACGGCGCCGGCACCCTGCTGACCACCTGGCGCTGCCTGCACGAGCGCCACCCGCAGGCCAGCCGCGAGGAGCTGTCGGCGAAGCTGGCCGGCTGGCTGGCCCAGGACCGGGTGCTATGGCTCGACCACGGCTACCTGGAGGGCGACGACACCGACGCCCATATCGACACCCTCGCCCGCTTCGCCCCCGGCGACGCCATCGTGTTCCAGGCCTGCGACGACCAGGGCGATAGCCACTACGCCGAACTGAAGGCGATGGCGGACGAGATCGCCGCGCTGCGCACCGCCGACGGCCGTCCGTACCGCCTGTTCCCGCTGCCGTGGGCGGCGCCGGTGATCGACGAGGGCCGCCGCCTGGCCGCCTCCTACGCCAACTTCCTGGTCATCAATGGCGCGGTGCTGATGCCGGCCTACGGCGATCCGGCCGACGAAGCCGCCGCCGCGGTGCTGGCGCAGGCCTTCCCGGGCCGCGAGATCGTGCAGGTACCCTGCCGCCCGCTGATCTGGCAGAACGGCAGCCTGCACTGCATCAGCATGCAGCTGCCGGCGGGCCTCGGCCACTAAACAGGTCCCCTCGCGCCCGCCGCGATGCCTGCCCCGCGCGCGTGGCTTCAGGCCCCGTGCGCGGGGCGCGGGTTACCATCCCTTTCCGCTACGCAAGACGACGCCTTCCCCATGAACCGCAAGACCCTCACCGTCGCCCTGGTCCAGGAACGCAACCAGGGCGACGCCGAAGCCAACCTGGCCGCGATCGAAGCGCGCGTGGCCGAGGCCGCCGCGCTCGGCGCGCAGCTGGTGCTGCTGCAGGAGCTGCACAACGGCGCCTACTTCTGCCAGCACGAGTCGGTGGGCGAGTTCGACCTGGCCGAGCCGATCCCCGGCCCCAGCACCGAGCGCCTGGGTGCGCTGGCGAAGAAGCACGGCGTGGTCATCGTCGGCTCGCTGTTCGAGCGCCGCGCCGCCGGCCTCTACCACAACACCGCGGTGGTGCTGGAGAAGGACGGCAGCCTGGCCGGCAAGTACCGCAAGATGCACATCCCGGACGACCCGGGCTTCTACGAGAAGTTCTACTTCACCCCGGGCGACATCGGCTTCCGGCCGATCGACACCTCGGTCGGCCGCCTCGGCGTGCTGGTGTGCTGGGACCAGTGGTACCCGGAAGCGGCGCGGCTGATGGCGCTGGCCGGCGCCGAGCTGCTGCTCTACCCCACCGCCATCGGCTGGGACCCGGACGACGCCCAGGACGAGAAGGACCGCCAGCGCAACGCCTGGATCCTCAGCCACCGCGGCCATGCCGTGGCCAACGGCCTGCCGGTGCTGTCCTGCAACCGCGTCGGCCACGAGCCCTCGCCGCTGGGCGCCTCGGGCATCCGGTTCTGGGGCAACAGCCACGTGCTGGGGCCGCAGGGCGAATTCCTGGCCCAGGCCGGCGAGGACGCCACCGTGCTGGTGTGCGAGGTCGACCTGCAGCGCAGCGAGCACGTGCGCCGGATCTGGCCGTTCCTGCGCGACCGCCGGATCGACGCCTACGGCGACCTGCTCAAGCGCTACATCGACTGACGGGCCGGCCCCGCCTGCCGCGACTCCCACCTTCCGGCCACCGCCAGCCCGCCATGACCACGATCCAATCCCTGCCCGAGTCCGCGCCCGCTCCTGCCGATCCGCTGGCGGGCCAGCCCGTGCGCGTGGTCGAGCGCGACGGCGTCCGCTACACCCTGCTGGGCACAGCGCACGTCTCCCGCGCCAGCGTCGAGGCGGTGCGCGCGGCAGTGGCCAGCGGCCGCTACGACGCGATCGCGGTGGAGCTGGACGCCGGCCGCCTGCAGTCGCTGACCGACCCGGACCTGCTGGCCAAGATGGACATCGTGCAGGTGATCCGCGACGGCAAGACCCACGTGTTCGCCGCCAACCTGGCGCTGTCCACCTACCAGCGGCGCCTGGCCGAACAGCTGGACGTGGAGCCGGGCGCGGAACTGAAGGCCGCCGTGGAGGACGCACGCGCCCTCGGCCTGCCGGTGAAGCTGATCGACCGCGAGGTCGGCCTGACCTTCCGCCGCGCGATGCAGCGGCTGGGCTGGTGGGGCCGCGCCCGGACCGGGGCCGGCATCCTGGTGGCGATGTTCGGCGACGAGGAAGTCGGCGACGACGAGATCGAGAAGCTCAAGCAGGGCGACATGCTGGAGGCCAGCTTCAGCGAGTTCGCCAGCCACAGCCCGGCGCTGTACGAGACCGTGATCGCCGAGCGCGACCGCTACATGGCCGCGCGCCTGCGCCAGGAGCGCGATGCCGCCCACGTGCTGGCGGTGGTCGGCGCCGGCCACCTGCCCGGCCTGGCGCGGCACCTGGCCGAGGACCAGGAGGAACCGGCCGGGGTCATGGGCGAACTGGAGGCGGTGCGCGAGAAGTCCGGGTTCCCGTGGATGGAGACCATCATCGGCGCCTTCCTGCTGGGCGGCTTCGCCTGGGGCATCTGGCAGGGCGGCATCGACGTCGGCGCCGACTTGCTGCTGCAATGGGTGCTGGCCACCGGCCTGCTCGGCGCGCTGGGCTGCGCCATCGCCGGCGGCCACCCGCTGAGCATCCTCGCCGCCTTCGTCGCCTCGCCGCTGACCCCGCTGCACCCGGCGCTGGCCTCCGGCACGGTCAGTGCCTTCGTCGAGGCGACCCTGCGCAAGCCCACCTACGCCGACTTCATGGCCCTGCGCGACGACGTGCAGACCCTCAAGGGCTGGTGGCGCAACCGTGTGGCGCGCATCCTGCTCAACTTCTTCCTCACCAGCCTGGGCACCGCGATCGGGGTGTGGACCGGCGGCCTGCGCATGCTCGGCAAGCTCGTCGGCTGAGGCCTCCCTCTCCCGGCGGGAAAGGAAAAAGCCCGGCTTGCGCCGGGCTTTTCCGTTGCCGGGCGGCGGACCTACTCCGCCACCGCGGCCGGCACGCTGGCGGCCGCGCCGCCCCCGTCCAGCCCGCGCGCCCTGCGCACCAGGCGCGAGGTGGCGGTGCGCAGGTCGTCCAGGATCGCGTAGATGGTCGGCAGGAACAGCAGGCTGACCACGGTGGAGAACGCCAGGCCGCCGGCGATGGCGCGCGCCATCGGGTAGTACGGCGGCATGCCGTCGACGGTCTGGGTGTTCAGCGCGATCGGGATCATCGCCAGGATCGCCGTGCCCATGGTCATCATGATCGGGCGCAGGCGTTCGCGGCTGCCCTCCACCAGCGCCTCGGTGCGCGGCAGCCCGCGCCGGCGCAGGTTGTTGATGTGCTCGATCATCACGATGCCGTTGTTCACGACCACGCCCATCAGCACCAGGATGCCGATCACCGCCATGATCCCCATCTCGGTGCCGGTGAGCCAGAACAGCCAGTACACGCCGAAGATCGAGAACAGCACGCAGGACATGATCGCGCTCGGGAACAGCATCGACTCGAACACCGCCGCCATGATCACCAGCATCAGCACCAGCGCGATGATGATCGCGCGCAGCATCTGCGACATGCCGTCGAAGTTGATGTTGAAGCTGGCGCTGTCGAAGGTGTAGCCGTAGCCCGGCGGGAACTGCACCGCCTCCAGCGCCTGCTCGATCGCCTTGCGCGCGTCGGCCACCGCCACGTCCTTGGCCAGCCCGGCCTCGATGCGCAGCATGGTCTGCCGGTTGAAGCGCTGGATCGAGGTGGCGGACGGGTTGACGCCGACGTCGACCATCGCCAGCAGCGGGATCTCGGTGCCGTTGGGCGCGCGCACCATGAACGAGGCGAGGTCCTCGACGCCATAGTGGTCGGCGCCGGCGAAGCGCACGTTGACCGGGATCTCCACGTCCTCGCGGTGGAAGTCGCGCAGCGAGGAGCCGCGCAGGGCCATGCCGACGTACTGGGCCACCTGCTGGGCACTGAAGCCGTACGCGGCCGCGCGCTCGCGGTCCACCCGGACCGACAGCTCGGTGTTGGCGTCGCCGGTGTCCACGCGCACGTCGCGCAGCTTGGGGTTGCGCGACAGCAGCGGCACGATGTCCGCGGCCAGGTCCTCCAGCACCTGCGAGGAATCGCCGACCAGGGCGAAGTTCACGCCCTGCCCCTGGTTGCCCGAGCCGCCGGGCCAGCCGATGCCGATCTTGGCGCGGGCCGACTGCGGCAGGCCCTTGCGGATCTTCTCCTCGATCTCCTTGCTCAGCTCCAGGTCGTCGATGCCCAGGTACAGGCGGGTGTAGGCCCAGCCCTGCTCGCTGTAGCGACTGTACACCCGATCCACCTTGAACTCCTCGCGGTTGGCGTTGATGAACGCCTCCACGCGCGCCACCTCGCGGCCCATCTCCTCCTTCGAGTAGGCGCCCTTCCACTGGTAGAAGATGTTGATCTCGTCCGGCGACCGGTCGTCGCCGCTGCCCTTGCTCTGGGTGATCGGCACGATGCTGGCCAGGGTGATCAGCACGATGCCGGCCACGCTCCAGCCGCGGTGCTGCAGGCTCCAGCGCAGGGTCCGCGCATAGCGCTCCTGCAGCCGGGTGATCAGCGGCGACTTCACCGCCGGCGGGGTCTTCATCCGCGCCGACAGCATCGGGATGAGGCTGATGGCCACCAGCCAGGACGCCAGCAGCGAGACCGAAATCGTCACCGCCAGCTGGCCCAGGTAGATGCTGATGATGTTCTTCTCGCCGAACAGCATCGGCAGGAACACCACGCAATGGCACAGGGTGCCGGCCGACAGCGCGATGGCCACGTGGCGGGTGCCGATGACCGAGGCCAGGGCCTGGCGGTCGGGGTACTTCTCCCGCTCCTGGTAGATGCTCTCCACCACCACCACGGCGTTGTCCACCAGCATGCCCACCGCCAGCAGCAGGCCCATCATCGAGATGATGTTGAGGGTGATGCCGGCGAAGTACATGAAGCCCAGGGTCATGGTGAAGCAGATCGGGATCGCCAGGCTCACCATCAGGGTGGACGGCCAGTGCCGCAGGAACGCGTAGAGCACGATCACCGCCAGCACCAGGCCGATCGCGCCGGCCTCGGCCAGCGCCGCCAGCGAGCTGGTCACCGCCTGGCCCTGGTCGTCGGTGACCTCGATGCCGATGCCGCGCATGGCCGGGTCCTGCGCCAGCGCCTCCACTTCCTTGCGCACGGCGCGCGACAGGTCGACCAGGTTGGCCGCGCGCTCCTTGTAGACGTCCACCGCCACGCTGGGCCGGCCGTCCATCTGCCGCACGTAGTCCATGCGCTGCGGCTGCAGGGATACCTCGGCGATGTCCGACAGCCGCACACCCTTGCCGTTGACCGGCAGGTCGCGCAGCGCCTGCAGCTCCTGCAGCTCGCCGCGCGGCTGCACCCGCAGGCGGCGCCCGGCCTCGGTGATCTGCCCGGCGGAGACCGAGAAGTTGGCCGCCTGCAGCCGCTGCACCAGCTCGTTGAGCGCCACGCCGTGGGCGCTCAGGCGGTCCTTGTCCAGCGCCACCAGCACTTCCTGGCTGGCCACGCCCTCGACCTCGATCCGGGCCACGCCGGGGATGCGCTCCAGCCGCCGCTTGATCGTCTGTTCGATCAGGTCGGCGCGCGAGGTGAGGTCCTCCTCGCTGGTCAGGCGCAGGCTCATCGCCTCGCGGTCGGAGGTGGTCCAACGGTAGACGTAGTAGCGGCGGAAGTCGTCCGGCAGCTCGTCGCGGATGGCGTCGATGCGCTCGCGCGCCTCGGACGCTGCGATCGCGATGTCGCGGTCCCAGTCGCTGAACTCCACCTGGATCTGCGCGCTCTCGGCGTTGGCGCGCGAGTTCATGGTGCGGATGCCGGGCATGGTGGCCAGCGCCTCCTCCACCGGCCGCAGCACGTTGCGCTCGATCTCCTCCGGGGTCGAGCCCTCGTATGGCAGCCAGACGAAGAAGAACGGGATCGTGGCCTCCGGCTCGGCCTCCAGCGGCAGCCGGAACGCGGCGATCAGGCCGATCACCACCATCGACACGAACAGCATGATGGTGGTGACCGGGCGGCGGATGGACAGCTCGGTGATGTTCATCGATCAGGCCTCCGCGCCGCCGCCGATCGGGTCGTGCTCGCGGGCCAGCACCTGCTCGGCCTGCAGCGCCTCGCGGCGCGAGCGCTGGCCGCGCTCGACGTAGTAGCCGTCGGGCTTGCGGTCCAGCAGGTCGTACACCACCGGGATCACCACCAGGGTCAGCAGGGTCGAGACCAGCAGGCCGCCGATCACGGTGATCGCCATCGGCGAACGCACCTCCGCGCCCTCGCCGAAGGCCAGCGCCAGCGGCATGAAGCCGAACACCGCCGTCAGCGTGGTCATCATGATCGGGCGCAGGCGCGAGCGCGCGCCCTCGACCAGGGCCTCGCGCTTGGCCACGCCGGCCTCGCGCAGCTGGTTGACCTTGTCGATCAGGATGATCGCGTTCTTCACCACCAGGCCCACCAGCAGGATCAGGCCGATCGACACCACCACCGACACCGGCGAGCCGGTCAGCAGCAGCGCGCCGATCGCGCCGACCAGGGCCAGCGGGATGGTGAACAGGATGACGAACGGGTGCAGCAGCGACTCGAACTGCGAGGCCATCACCAGGTAGACCAGGAACACCGCCAGGCCGAAGGCGAACAGCAGCGAACGCAACGACTCGCCCAGCTCCTCGCCCTGGCCGCCGATGCGCATGCCCACGTCGGCGCCCAGCGGGTTCTCCGCCACCATCTGCTGGACCTCGGCGACGGCCGTGCCCAGGTCGATGTCGCGCAGGTTGGCCGAGACGATCGCCACCCGGCGCTGGTCGGCGCGGTGGATCTCGCTGGGGCCGGTGGTGGCCACCACCTCGGCCACCGAACCCAGCTCGATCGGGTTGGAGCCGGCGGGATTGACGATCAGCCGGCGGATGTCGTCCACCGAGGAGCGCTCGGACTCGCGCACCCGCACCAGCACGTCGATCTTGCGGTCGCGGAAGCTGTACCGGGTTGCGACGTTGCCGCGCACCTTGTTGACCACCGCGTCGGCGATCTGGCGGGTGGTCAGGCCCAGGGACGCGGCGCGGTCGTGGTCGAAGATCACCTGGATCTCGGGGAAGCCCTGCTCCACGGTCGACTTGACGTCGGCGTAGTGGGGGTTCTGCCGCAGCATCGCCGCCAGCTTGTTGCCGGCCACCCGGATCGCCTCCAGGTCATTGCCCTCGATCTCCACTTCCAGCGGCGCGGCCAGCGCGAACAGCTGCGGACGGGCGAAGTCCACCTGCGCCGACGGATACGCCTTCATGCTCTGCCGCAGCGTTTCCATCAGCGCGGCCTCGCGCGAGGTGTCGTCCATCACCACCGACAGCTTGCCGATGTTCTCGCCGCTCTCGGTCGGGCTGGCGTCCAGCCGGGTGCCGGTGCCGGAGACGCCGTACAGCAGGCGCACGCCCGGCTCGCCGGCATGCCGGCGCTGGATGTCGCGCACCAGCGCGTCGGTCTGCGCCAGCGGCGTGCCCGGCGGCAGCTTGGCGGTCATCTCGAAGCGGTCCTGGGCCAGCTGGGGGATCAGGTCGACGCCCAGCAGCGGCAGCGTGGCCATGGTCGCGGCGAAGGCCAGGGCCGCGCCGCCCAGCACCAGGCCGGGCCGCTCCAGCGCGCCGGGAAGCATGCGCAGGTAGCCGGCCTCGGCGCGGCGGTACGGGGCCATGGCGACGTCGCTGGCCTTGCCCATCACCCCGCCGGCCAAGCGGGCGACGATGCGGAAGGCGCGCACCACCATCCAGGCGGCCGCGTAGAACAGCGACTTCAGGTACCAGAAGCCCGCCGCCAGGAGCAGGCCGGGGACCAGCGCGCCCCAGGTGGCGACGCTGCTGCCGGGCATGGCCTTGCCCAGGATGGCCTTGCCGATGCCGTAGCCGATCGCCAGCACCACCAGGGTGGCCAGTACCCGCAGCACGCGCAGCACGCGGTCGCCCTGCGGCGCCGGCTCGGCCGGGAACTCCAGCGGCGGGCGGCCCTTGAGCGAGCTGAGCATCGGCACCAGGGTCATCGACACCACCAGCGACACGGCAATGGCGATGGCCACGGTCAGGGCCTGGTCGCGGAACAGCTGGCCGGCGATGCCCTCGACGAACACCAGCGGCAGGAACACCGCGATCGTGGTCAGGGTCGAGGCCACCACCGCCATGAACACCTCGCGGGTGCCGGTGATCGCCGCCTCGAGGATGCCCAGGCCGCGCTCGCGCGCCTTGGCGATGGACTCCAGCACCACGATCGAGTCGTCCACCACCAGGCCGGTGGCCAGGGCCAGGCCGCCCAGCGACATCACGTTCAGGCTCAGGCCCAGCTGGCCCATGAAGAAGAACGTGGTGATGATCGACACCGGCAGCGACAGCGAGATGACGAAGGTGCTCCAGCCGTCGCGCAGGAACAGGAAGATGATCAGCACCGACAGCAGGCCGCCGATCACCGCATCCATCTTCACGTCGTTGACGGCGTGGCGGATGAAGACCGACTGGTCCTCGACCACGGACAGCTCGATGTCCTTGGGCATCCGCTTGCGGATCTGCTCCAGGCGCGCTTCCAGCGCGTCGGCGGTGGCCACGGTATTGGCGTCGCCTTCCTTGTAGACCGCCAGCTCGACCGCCTCGCGGCCGCCGGCGCGGATCACCGCCTCGCGCTCCTTGTAGCCCTGGCGCACCTCGGCCACGTCCTTCAGCCGCACCGGGACCACGCCGCCGCCGCCGTTGTCGGCGCGCAGGGCGGCGATCACGTTGGGGTCGCGGCTGCCGAGGATGGCCAGCATCAGCTGCCGGTTCTCGCCGGTTCCGCTGTTGGCGGAGGACTGCCCGCCGGCGGTGGTCAGCAGCATCTCGCGCATCTGCTCGACCGAGGAGAACTGGTTGACCGTGCGCACCAGGTAGCGCTGGGTGCCCTCCTCCAGGCGGCCGCCGGACAGGTTCACGTTCTCCTGCTTGAGGCGCTCGATCACCTGGTCCAGCGACAGGCCCAGCTGGGCCAGCTTGCGCTGGTCGATCTCGACCTGGACCTCGTCCTCCAGGCCGCCGCCGACCTTGACCGCGGCCACGCCCGGCACCGGCTCCAGCCTGCGCTTGAGGTCCTCGTCGGCGTAGCGGCGCAGCTCCATCAGCCGGCGCACGGCGTCGGCCTCGTCGGCCGGCTCCTGCTTCGAGCTCAGCGCCAGGCGCATGATCGGCTGGGTCGAGGGATTGAAGCGCAACAGCACCGGCGGCTTGGCCTCCAGCGGCAGCTGCAGCGTCTCCATCTTGTCGCGGACCTCCAGGCCCGCCTGCTGCATGTCCGTGCCCCAGGCGAACTCCAGGACCACGTCGCTCTGGCCGGTGCGCGAGATCGAGCGCAGCTTGCGCAGGCCCTTGACCACGCCCAGCGCCTCCTCGGCCGGCTGCGAGATCAGGGTCTCGACCTCCGACGGCGCCGCGCCCTCGTAGTCGGTGCGCACGGTCAGGGTGGGATAGCTCAGGTCCGGCAGCAGCTCGACCTTGAGGCTGGACAGCGAGATCAGGCCGAACAGCACCAGGGTCAGGGTCATCATCGCGATGGTGACCCGGCGGCGGGTGGCGAACTCGACCAGGTCGAATCCGCGCGTCTGGTGGACGTCGTGCGTTGCCATCAGCGCGCCGCCTGTGCCGCGGCCGCCTGGGCCGGTGCCTTGCCGCCGGCGACCTCGGCCTGCGGCTCACGCTCCAGCACCTGCACGGCGCTGCCCTCGCGCAGGGCCGACTTGCCGGCGACCACCACGGCGTCGCCCTCGGCCAGGCCCTCGCGCACCTCGACCCAGCCGCCCTCGCTGTAGCCCAGCTTCAGGCCCACGCGCGCGGCGTGGCCGTCGCGCACCACGTACACCGCCGGCTCGCCGCCGTCCTCCAGCAGCGCCGTGCGCGGCACCACCAGGGCGTCGGCACGCTGGTCGTAGTTGATGCTCAGGCGGCCGAACATGCCCGCGGTCAGCTCGCCGTCGCCGGCGAAGGAAGCCACCACGCGGAAGGTGCCGGTGCCGTTGTCCACCACCGGGGCGACGCGGTCGACCACGCCGGAGAAGCTGCGGCCCGGCAGCGCGTCGGCGACCAGGGTCACGGCCTGTCCCGCGCGCAGCTTGGCCATTTCCCGCTCCGGCACGTTGAGGGTGGCCTCCAGCCGGCTGCTGTCGACGATGCGGATGATCGGCGAGTTGATCTGCACGAAGTTGCCCGGCTTGATGTCGCGCGAGGCGACCACGCCGGAGATCGGCGCCACCACCGTGGTGTAGGACAGCTCCAGCCGCGACAGGTCGTAGGCGGCGCGGGCCTGCTCCAGGTCGTAGCGCATCTGGTCGACCTCGCCGGCGCTGATCAGCTGCTGGGCCACCAGCTGGCGGGCGCGGTTGTAGTTGTTCTCCAGCTTGCGCACCAGGGCCTCGTTCTGGGCCAGGGCCAGGCGGGCACGGTCCGGGTCCAGCCGCACCAGCGGCTGCCCGGCCTTGACGTACTGGCCCTCCTCGACCAGCACCTCCAGCGCCACGCCGGAGGTCTTGGCCACCACCTGCGATTCGGCCCGCGGCTCCAGGGCGGCGGTGCCGGCGTAGCTGGCGGCGATGGGCCGGCGGGTGGCCTCGGCCACTTCGACCGGGACGGCGTCGGCGGCGGCCTGCTCCCCCTGGGCGGCGGCAGGCGGCTTGCCCTCGCCCCCCTTGCAGGCGGTGATGGCGGCGGCAAGCGCCAGGGCGGCAGCGACGGCGCGCAGCCCGGCGGGCACGGCGGGGGAAGTGGCTCGGTCCATGTCGTTTTCCATGCTCGCTGGCCCCTTCGATGGGGCGTGATTAGGTGTTGTATCCAAGTAGACCACCAACACAATGGCCCGCCATGCGCCGAAGGTCATGGTCCGCACGCCGGGCAGCGTGCACCCCCTCCTTGATCGAGCGCAATGCGGCCGGTTCCCGCTTGCGTTAAGGCGGGGCTATACTGCGGCGGTTTTCGTGTCCGGAGGGGTAGACCGGCACGACCGACTCCAACGAGACCGATCGGACTAACGAATGATGCGTCGCCCGCTGCCGCTAGCCGTTTGCATTGCCCTGGTCACTTCCCTGTCCTTCAGCGCTGCCGCGCAGGAGTCCACCCAACCCGCCCAGCCGGAAGCCCAGGCCGCGGCCGGGTCGCCTGCCGGCGACGCCGAGCGCGGCCGCCAGCTGACCTACACCTGCCAGGGCTGCCACGGCCTGACCGGCTACAAGAATGCGTACCCGAGCTTCAAGGTGCCCAAGATCGGCGGCCAGTCGGCCGAGTACCTGAGCCAGGCCCTGCACGAGTACCGCGACAACAAGCGCCGGCATCCGACCATGCGTGCCCAGGCCCAGAGCTTCTCTGAGCAGGACATCGCCGACATCGCCGCCTTCCTTTCCACCCTCAAGTGAGCAGTCAGCCGCCCATGTCGAAAGCCGTGTACGCCCCGCGTCTCGCCATCGTCCTGACCGCCCTCCTCGGCCTTTCGGCCTGCGCTGGCGGGGACGGCTCCACCGAAGCCGGAGCCGCGGCCGAAGCCCGCAGCTCCTCCGCGGGCCTGCCGCCGGGCCGCATCGCCATCGGCGAACAGCTGGCCTCGGCCAAGGGCAAGGCCACCGGCCAGAGCTGCGTGGACTGCCACGGCCCGGACGGCAACGCGCCGATCGACGCCAGCTATCCCAAGCTCGGCGGCCAGTACCCGGACTACCTGGCCCATGCCCTGCAGGAGTACCGCAGCGGCGCCCGCCAGCACGCGCTGATGACCCCGCAGGCCTCCGGCCTCAGCGACCAGGAGATCGCCGACCTGGCGGCCTACTTCGGTTCGCGCCCGTCGCAGCTGAAGGACCTCAGCCAGGCGTATTGATCCGCTGCTTGGGCCGCTGCGCGGCTTGCCCAGGCAAAAGGCCCGCTTCGGCGGGCCTTTTGCTTGGGCGGGATTCGGGATTGGGGATTCGGAGCGGCCCCTGGGCGTGCACGACCGCCGGACTGGGGACGGGGCACAATGCCGGGGATGAGTGCCAAGCCTGATGCCAAGCCAGGGGCCGCGCGCGGCCAGGGGACACCGAGCCTGCGCGAGCGCTTCGATGCGCTGCGCAACCTGCCACCGTTCCTGCGCCAGATCTGGGCCACCAGCCCCGGCCTGACCCTGACCAGCCTGGGCCTGCGCCTGGTCCGCTCGCTGCTGCCGGTGCTGATGCTCTACATCGGCAAGCTGATCATCGACGAGGTGGTGCGCCTGGCCGGGCTCGGCCTGGGCCTGGACCGGCTCGGCGATGCCCTGCGCTCGGGGCAGCTGTCGCCGCTGCTGTGGCTGCTGGCGCTGGAGCTGGCGGTGGCCGTGGGCTCGGACCTGACCGGACGCCTGGTCGCCTATGCCGACGGCCTGCTGTCGGAGCTGTTCACCAATGCCAGCAGCGTGCGCCTGATGGAACACGCCGCCACCCTGGACCTGGAGGACTTCGAGGACCCGGACCTGCAGGACAAGCTGGACCGCGCCCGGCGCCAGACCATGAGCCGGATGAACCTGATGAGCCAGCTGTTCGGCCAGGTCCAGGACGCGGTCACCGTGGTCAGCTTCGCCGTGGGCCTGCTGGTCTACGCACCGTGGCTGATCCTGCTGCTGGCCCTGGCGCTGGTGCCGGCGTTCGTCGGCGAGGCGCATTTCAACGCACTGGGCTACTCGCTCAACTTCCAGTGGACCCCGGAACGGCGCCAGCTCGAATACCTGCGCCAGACCGGCGCCAGCGTGGAAACGGCCAAGGAGGTCAAGATCTTCAACCTCCACCGCTTCCTGATCGACCGCTACAAGGTCCTGGCGGAGCGGTTCTACCTGGCCAACCGCGCCCTGGCCCGGCGCCGTGCGCTTTGGGGCACGCTGCTGGCCGCGCTGGGCACCCTGGGCTACTACGTGGCCTACGGCTACATCGCCTGGCGCACGGTGCGCGGTGACTTCAGCATCGGCGACCTGACCTTCCTGGCCGGCAGCTTCATGCGCCTGCGCCAGCTGCTGGAAGGCCTGCTGGTGGGCTTTTCCCAGGTCGCCGGCCAGGCCCTCTACCTGGACGACCTGTTCTCGTTCTTCGAGATCGAGCCGGAGATCGCCTCGCGCCCGGACGCGGTGCCGGTGCCCCGGCCCATCCGCGAGGGCTTCGTGTTCGAGGACGTGGGCTTCCGCTACCCGGGCGCCGGACACTGGGCCCTGCGCGGGCTCAGCTTCGAGCTGCGCGCCGGCGAGGTGCTGGCCCTGGTCGGCGAGAACGGCGCCGGCAAGACCACCCTGGTCAAGCTGCTGGCGCGGCTGTACGACCCGGACGAGGGCCGGATCCTGCTCGACGGCCGCGACCTGCGCGAGTACGACCTGGACGACCTGCGCGCCAACACCGGGGTGATCTTCCAGGACTTCGTGCGCTACCACCTGAGCGCCGGCGAGAACATCGGCGTGGGCCGGATCGAGGCGCTGGACGACATCGAGCGCATCCGCGACGCCGCCCGCCGCGGCATGGCCGACGAGGTGGTCCAGTCCCTGCCGCTGGGCTACGACCAGCTGATCGGGCGCCGCTTCAAGAACGGCGTGGACCTGTCCGGCGGGCAGTGGCAGAAGCTGGCCATCGCCCGCGCCTACATGCGCGACGCCCAGGTCATGATCCTCGACGAGCCCACCGCGGCGCTGGACGCGCGCAGCGAGTTCGAGGTGTTCCAGCGCTTCAAGGAGCTCTCGCGGGGGCGCACCGCGGTGCTGATCTCGCACCGCTTCTCCAGCGTGCGCATGGCCGACCGCATCCTGGTGCTGTCCGGCGGCCGGGTCGAGGCCAGTGGCACCCACGAGGAGCTGATGGCCGCCGGCGGCCGCTATGCCGAGTTGTTCGAGCTGCAGGCCGCCGGCTATCGTTGACGCTTTGTCCCAAGGAGCGTCGCGCATGCAGCACACCCGGCACCTGCCCTCCCTCCTCGCCCTGGCCCTGGCCGCCACCCTGTCGGCCTGCGACCGCGCGCCGGCACCGGCCGCGGATGCCGCGCAGCCGGCGGAGCCGCAGGTGGTGGAAAGCCAGCAGGGCCAGGCGCGGCTGAGCGTGGTCGCCAGCGGCCTGTCCCATCCGTGGGCGGTTGCGCCCCTGCCGGACGGCGGCTTCCTGGTCACCGAGCGCGGCGGCAACCTGCGCCGGATCGGCGCCGACGGCAGCATCTCCGAGCCGGTCAAGGGCGTGCCGGCGGTCGCCGCGCGCGGCCAGGGCGGCCTGCTGGACGTGGCCCTGGCGCCGGACTTCGCCACCAGCCACCGCATCTACCTGACCTACGCCGAGCCGGGCGAGAACGGCACCTCCGGCACCGCCGCCGCCTACGCCACCCTCGACGGCGACACCCTCACCGAGCTGACCGTCATCTACCGCCAGGAGCCCAAGGTCGACGCCGAGTACCACTACGGCTCGCGCCTGGCCTTCGACGACCAGGGCCATGTCTTCATCAGCCAGGGCGACCGCTCGTTCAAGCCCATGGCACAGCAGCTGGACAAGCTGCAGGGCAAGCTGGTGCGGCTGCGCCTGGACGGCAGCATCCCCGAGGACAACCCGTTCGTCGGCCGCGAGGGCGCGCGCCCGGAGATCTGGAGCTACGGCCACCGCAACTCGCAGGGCCTGGCCTTCGATCCGCGCACCGGCAAGCTGTGGGAGAGCGAGCACGGCCCGCGCGGCGGCGACGAGATCAACCTGCCCCTGCCCGGCCTCAACTACGGCTGGCCGCTGGCCACCCACGGCATCGACTACTCCGGCCAGCCGATCGCCGAGGCCCGCGGCAAGGAATACGAGGGCACCGAGTCCCCGCACCACGTGTTCGAGATCTCCCCGGGCCTGTCCGGCATGGCCTTCTACACCGGCCGCGAGGGCAAGCCATGGAACGACAGCCTGTTCCTGGGCGCGCTGGCCCACCGCAACCTGATCCGGCTGCAGCTGGACGGCGACCGCGTGGTCGGCGAGGAGCGCCTGCTGCAGGACCTGGGCGAGCGCATCCGCGACGTCCGCGCCGGCGCCGACGGCAACCTGTACCTGGTCACCGACGAGGACAACGGCAAGCTGCTGAAACTGGAGCCGCCGCGGGACTGAGCCGCGCGGGGGGCGGCGCCGCTGGCGCCGCCCCGTTCCGCCGTTTGATCAGGCGCAAGGGTCGGGACGGGGCGGTCGGCTACAATGGGCGGCGAACCAGAACCGGCAATCCCTCCCCGATGTCATCCGCCTACGGCACCGAAACGGTGCTCGACGTCCGCCACTGGACCGACGCCTACTTCAGCTTCACCACCACCCGCGACGACGGATTCCGCTTCGACAACGGCCAGTTCGTGATGATCGGCCTGCCCACCGAGAGCGGGAAGCCGATCCTGCGCGCCTATTCCATCGCCAGCGCCAACTGGGAAGAACAGCTGGAGTTCTTCTCGATCAAGGTGCAGGACGGCCCGCTGACCTCGCGCCTGCAACACATCAAGCCCGGCGACAGCATCCTCATCGGGCGCAAGCCCACCGGCACCCTGCTGATCAGCGACCTGCACCCGGGGCGCAACCTGTACCTGCTGGGCACCGGCACCGGCCTGGCGCCGTGGCTGTCGGTGATCAAGGACCCGGAGACCTACGAACGCTTCGAGCGCGTGGTGCTGTGCCACGGCGTGCGCCACGTGCAGGACCTGGCCTACCGCGACTACTTCGAGAAGGAACTGCCCAACCACGAGATCCTGGGCGAGATCATCCGCGACAAGCTGGTGTACTACCCGGCGGTCTCGCGCGAGGAGTTCCCGAACCGCGGTCGCCTGACCGACCTGATGGCCAGCGGCGAGATGATGCGCACCCTTGGCCTGGAGCCGCTGGACCCGGAGCACGACCGCGCCATGATCTGCGGCAGCCCGCAGATGCTGGCCGACTTCCGCGCCCTGCTGGACAGCCGCGGCTTCACCGCCTCCCCGCGCATCGGCAGCCCGGGGCAGTACGTGTTCGAGCGCGCCTTCGTCGAGAAGTAAGCCCGAGCCCTTGCGCGCGGCCCGCCGGGATGCCATGTCCCGGCAGGCGCCGCGCGCCCGGTGCCGCCGCCGGTACCCGTCGCATGCCTTTGGTCATGCCCCCTCCCCCGGCAGGCTGGGGTAACCTTGCAGGGTTTGTTTCCCCAGGAACTGCTTTGCATGAAGAAGACCGGCCTCTCCCTGGCACTTGCCGCCGCCCTTGGACTGGGCATCACCGCCTGCACCAGCACCGAGGGCCCCGCGCCCGGTAGCACCGGGACCGCCTCCGCCGAGGCCCTCCAGGGCAACCCGTTCCTGACCGCAAGCGACCTGCCCCTGCAGTACCCGCGCTTCGACCAGATCAAGGACGAGCACTTCGGCCCGGCCTTCGACTTCGGCATGGCCGAGCAGCTGGAGGAGATCGAGGCGATCGCCTCCAACGGCGAGCCGCCGACCTTCGAGAACACCATCGTCGCCCTGGAGAACAGCGGCCAGGTGCTGGACCGCGCCCGCGCCGTGTTCTTCAACCTGGTCGGCACCGACACCAACGACGCGCGCAAGGCGATCCAGGCCGAGTACTCGCCGAGGTTCGCCGCGCACCGCGACGCGATCATGCTCAACGGTGCCCTGTTCGCCCGGATCAAGGCCCTGTACGAGCAGCGCGAGGGCCTGGGCCTGGACGCCGAGGCGCTGCGCCTGGTCGAGCGCTACTACACCGACTTCGTCCGCGCCGGCGCCAACCTGTCCGACGCCGACAAGGCGCGCCTGAAGGAGATGAACGCCGAGCTGGCCAAGCTGGGCACCCAGTTCGACCAGAACGTGCTCAACGAGGTCAACGCCTCCGCCGTGGTGTTCGACAGCGCCGACGAGCTGGCCGGCTCGACCGGGGCCCAGATCGCCGCCGCCGCCGAGGAGGCGAAGAAGCGCGGCCTGGAAGGCAAGTACGTGGTGACCCTGCTCAACACCACCGGCCAGCCGCCGCTGAGCTACCTGGAGAACCGCGAGTCCCGCCGCCGCATCCACGAGGCCTCGGTCAACCGCGGCGCGCGCGGCAACGAGTTCGACAACACCGCCATCGTCGCCCGGGTGATGAAGCTGCGCGCCGAGCGCGCCGCCCTGCTCGGCTACCCGAACCACGCCGCGTTCGCGCTGGAGCAGGCCACCGCCAAGACCCCGCAAGCGGTGAACGAGATGCTGGGCAAGCTGGCCCCGGCCGCGGTCGCCAACGCCAGGCGCGAGGCCGCCGAGCTGCAGAAGATGATCGACCGCGAGCAGGCGGCCAAGGGCGAGCCGGGCTTCAGGCTCGAGGCCTGGGACTGGGCCTACTACACCGAGAAGGTGCGCAAGGCCACCTACGACTTCGACGAATCGCAGCTCAAGCCCTACTTCGAGATGAAGAGCGTGCTGGAGAACGGCGTGTTCTTCGCCGCCAACCAGCTGTACGGCATCAGCTTCAAGGAGCGCACCGACCTGCCCAAGTACCACCCGGACACCTGGGTGTACGACGTGTTCGACGCCGACGGCAGCCAGCTGGCGATCTTCATCTTCGACCCGTACGCGCGCGCCTCCAAGCGTGGCGGTGCCTGGATGAACTCCTACGTCGGCCAGTCGAAGCTGCGCGGCACCCGGCCGGTGGTGGCCAACCACCTCAACATCCCCAAGCCGGCCAGTGGCCCGACCCTGCTGACCTGGGACGAGGTCACCACCATGTTCCACGAGTTCGGCCATGCCCTGCACGGCATGTTCTCGGACGTGACCTACCCGTACTTCGGCGGCACCGCCGTGCCGCGCGACTTCGTCGAGTTCCCCTCGCAGGTCAACGAGATGTGGGCCGACTGGCCGTCGGTGCTGGCCAACTACGCCAGGCACCACGAGACCGGCGAGCCGATGCCGCGCGAGCTGCTGGAGAAGGTCCAGGCCACGGCCACCTTCAACCAGGGCTTCGCCACCACCGAGTACCTGGGCGCGGCCATGCTCGACCAGCGCTGGCACCAGGTCGGCGCCGACCAGCTGCCGGAGGCCGACGGGGTGATGAAGTTCGAGGCCGACGCCCTGGCCGCCGACGGCATCGCCTACGCGCCGGTGCCGCCGCGCTACCGCACGCCGTACTTCAGCCACATCATGGGCGGCTATTCGGCCGGCTACTACGCCTACATCTGGTCCGAGGTGCTGGACGCCAACACCCAGGAGTGGATGCGCCAGCACGGCGGCCTGAAGCGCGAGAACGGCGACCACTTCCGCGCCACCCTGCTGTCGCGTGGCGGCACCCGCGACGCGCTGGACCTGTTCGCCGACTTCGCCGGGCACGAGCCGCGGATCGAACCGCTGCTCAAGAAGCGCGGCCTGGACCGGGCCGGCCGCTGAAGGCCACGCAGGCGCCACCTCCGGGTGGCGTCTTCGTCCCGGCCGCCGCGGTTTTCCACAAGCGGTGTGGATGAAGCTTGAACGAAGCTGTGGATAATCGCCGGCGCGCCAGCAACGGCAAGGCTGTCAAGAGGGTTGGCGAAAATTTCGCCAACCCTCAGCGCGGCACCGCCAGTCCCCCCGGCACGCCCTCCGGCGACATCAGCACCTGCCACAGCTGCGCCTGGCGCGCGCGGAAGGTGGCCATGGAGCCGGCCAGGTAGAACCGCCACATGCGCCGGAAGCGCTCGTCGTAGCGCGGGTCCAGCCGCTCCCAGGCGGCCTCGACGTTGGCGCGCCAGGCCTGCAGGGTGCGGTCGTAGTCGGTGCCGAAGTTGTGCCAGTCCTCGACCACGAACAGGCCCTCGCTGGCGCGGGTGACCTGCGCGGCCGAGGGCAGCATCGAGTTGGGGAAGATGTAGCGCGCGATCCACGGGTCGGTGCGGTTGCGCGAGACGTTGCTGCCGATGCTGTGCAGCAGGAACAGCCCGTGCGGCGGCAGGCAGCGCCGCACCACCTCGAAGTAGGCGCGGTAGTTGCGCACGCCCACGTGCTCGAACATGCCGATCGAGAACACCGCGTCGAAGCGCTCGTCCACGTCACGGTAGTCCTGCAGGCGGATCTCGATCGGCAGGCCGGCGCACAGGCGTTGCGCGTAGGCGGCCTGCTCGGCGGAGATGGTCACCCCTACCCCGGACACGCCGTAGCGCTCGGCCGCGAACTTCAGCGCCTCGCCCCAGCCGCAGCCGATGTCCAGCACGCGCATGCCCGGCTGCAGCCGCAGCTTGCGGCAGACCAGGTCCAGCTTGGCCTCCTGGGCGGCGTCCAGGTCGGCGGCGTCGCGCCAGTAGCCGCAGCTGTAGACCAGGCGCTTGCCGAGCATGGCCGCGTACAGGTCGTTGCCCAGGTCGTAGTGGCGACGCCCCACCTCGCCGCTGCGGCCGCGGGTCTGCGGATTGCTCAGGCGCGCGACCAGCACGTCGCGCAATTCGGCCAGGCCGCGTACCTTCTCCCCCAGCCGCGCCTGGATCAGGCGCAGCAGCAGGCCGTCCAGCGAGCCGGTGTCCCACCAGCCGTCCATGTACGACTCGCCCAGTCCCAGCGAGCCCTGCGCCAGCAGGCGCGTCCACAACCGCTCGTCACGTGGCTGCAGGTCCCATTCGCGATCCCCGCCGATCCTGACGTCCGCTTCGGCAAGCAACGCTTCGACCCGACGCCTGGCAAGGGATCCCGCCCCCATCAGCGTCCTCCTACTGCACGAACAGTGCCTGGTACTCCCCGGCCACGTAGGGCAGCAGCGTCGCGGCCGGCACCTGGGCGTACTGTACCCCGTCCGCGTAGGGGCCGACCTGGTAGGGCGGGAACACGAAGCGCAAGGCCGCGATCCGCCCGTCGGGGGCCGGCACCGGCTCGAACTGGGCGAAGTTGGCCGGATCCGGCCCGGTCCCCTCGTCGATCATCCGCAGCGCCGAATCCAGCAGGCTCTTGCGCTCCTGCGGGCTCAGCGCCCCGTCGATCGCGCGTACCTGGGCGGACGCGGCCAGCTGCTCGGCCACCTGGCGCGCCACCACCTGCCACCCTTCCGCCGAGGGGACCAGGCGCTCGGCGGTCAGCATCTCGCCGCGCCCGGGCAACCACACGAAGCGCGCCACCAGCGGCTGGCCGTGGGCGCCGCCGGTGTAGACGCTGCCGTCGGCGGCCACCGCAACAAGCTGCGGGCTCTGCATCAGCAGGCGGAAGCCCAGGGACAGGTCGTACGGTGCCGCCGGCGGTGCGTCCAGTGCCTCCACCGCCTGCATCAGCTCCTCGCGTGCCTGCTGTGCATAGGCCTGCAGGGCGGCCGCCAGTCCCGGATAGGCCTCCATCCCGGGCGGATAGCTGATGCCCACCATGTAGCGCGGGTCGCGCTCGATCACGTCCTCCAGCCGCACCGGCGCAGCCGGGGCCGCACCGGCTGCATCGGGGGCGACCACGTCCTCCGCCGGCGCGGCGGGGGCCGGCGCGGAGTCGTCGCGGCAGGCGGCCAGGGGCAGGATCAGGAGGGACAGGACGGTCCAGGTCCGGATGCGGCTCATGCATGTTTCCTTGGCGGGCGCCGCCGGCGCGCGCCTTCAACCGGCAAGGGTGTCGGCGAACTCGGGGTGCCGGGTAACCCAGGTCGCGGCGTACGGACAGGCGGGAACGACGCGCAAGCCCGCCTGGCGCGCGTGCTCGAAGGCGGTGCGGACCAGCTCCCCGGCGATTCCCCTGCCGCCGATGGCCTGCGGCACCAGCGTGTGGTCGATCAGCATCAACCCGCCCTCCAGCCGGTAGCACAGTTCGGCCTGTTCGCCGTCGGCTTCGGCCAGGAACCGGCGCGTGGCCGGGTCGTGGCGCACGGAAGGAGTCGCGGACTGGATGTTCATCGGCACCCCCTGTTGTCGGCGCGCGCCATTCTCCGCAGGCGGCGACAAACCCGCGTGAGGGCCGGACTTGCAAGCGCAACCGTGCTGAGGTTTGATTCAGCCATGTGAAGACGGCCGCAAAACGGACGGCTCATGGGCATACCGCAACAACCGGGCGACGCGAGGTCGCCGCAACAACAGCAGCAATGGGACCAGGCCGAGGCCTCCCTGCTGGAAGGCCTCTACCAGATGGCCGTGGACGGCCGCACCGAAACCTCCGAGTGCAGCCGCCTGGCTTCGGATGTCTACCGCCGGCTCGAGGCGGCCTACAGCGACGAGCCACCGGCCAGCCCGGAACCCTCGCCCGCCGCCTGAACAGGCGGCGGGCGCCGGGATCAGCGCTGGTCGCGGCGGCGCTGGTTGCGGCGGTCGTGGGTGCTGGCGCTGCCCTGGGTCGCCCGCGCGCGGATCTCGCCCTGGTGCAGCTCCTGCTGCTTGCCCGCCACGTCGGGCGAGGCCTCCGCCGTGACCGTGCTCCCGCCGCTGGCCTGCTGGCCGTCCAGCAGGCGCCAGGCAGGCACCTGGCGCGCCTGCTCGTTGTGTGCCTCGAGCAACTCGTGCGTGCGCTGCAAGGCCTCTTCGGGCGTGAGCCTGCGCGGGCGCCGCCGGGCGCCGTCGCCCGCCGCCCTGCGTGGCGTCTTGGCGGCGCGGGCAGCGGTGGACTTCCTGGCCGCGCCCTTCTTCGCAGCCACCTTCTTCGTGGCTACCTTCCTCGTCGGGGCCTTCTTCGTCGCAGTCTTCCTGGCCGTGGCCTTCTTCGTGGCGCTCTTCCTGGCTGCCGCCTTGCGCGCTGGCGCCTTCCCGGCGACGGTCTTGCGCGCGGACGTCCTGGTGGACGTCGACTTGCTCGCCGCGGTCTTCTTCGTCGCCTTCCGCGCAGTGGCCTTCCGCGCAGTGGCCTTGCGCGCGGACGTCCTTGCCGGCGCCTTACGGGCAGTCGACTTCCCGGCGACGGCCTTCTTGGCCGTTGCCTTCTTGGCCGTTGCCTTCTTGGCCGTGGCTTTCCTGGCGGTGGCTTTCCTGGCCACCGTCCTCTTCGCGGCGGTCGTGCCGGCGGCGCTCCTGCGCGCCGTGGTCTTCTTCGCCGCGCTCGCGCCGGACTTGGTGCCCGACGCCGCCTTCTTCCCTGCGGAACCGGCCGCGCGGCGCGCGGGAGCCTTTCGTGTCGCCATGGGTGCCTCCGTCGCTGGGTCGCCCCGCGAGGCTGGCATGCCCGGCATTCAGGCCAGGTGATCCCCGCTCAGCGGAAGCGCGGGTTGAGCAGCTGCTCCCAGAACACCTGCAGCACCTGCGGCTCCATCGCCACCATGAACAGTACGCCGTAGGCGGCGCCGGCCAGGTGCGCGCTGTGGTTGATGTTGTCGCCGCCGCGGCGGTCCATCCAGATGCTGTAGCCGACGTAGAACAGCGCGTACAGCACCGCCGGCATCGGGATGAAGAACACGAAGATCAGCGACCACGGCGAGACCATGATGAAGGCGAACAACACCGCCGACACCGCGCCCGATGCGCCCAGGCTGAAGTAGCGCGGGTTGTCCTGGTTCTTCAGGTAGCTGGGCAGGATCGCCACCACGATGGCCGACAGGTAGAACAGCAGGAAGGTCAGCGGACTGCCGGTCAGCTGCAGCATCAGGCGCTCGATCAGGCGCCCGAAGAAGAACAGCGTGACCATGTTGAACAGCAGGTGGGGGAAGTCCGCGTGCAGGAAGCCGTGGGTCAGCAGCCGCCAGTATTCGCGCTGGCGGGCGATGGCCGGCGGCCACAGGATCAGGCGGTCGACCACGCGGCGGTCGTTGAATGCCCGCCAGGACACCAGCACGGTGACGGCGATCAGGGCCAGGGTCACGAGGGATTGCATGCTTGCTCAGGCCTTGCGGTAGTTGTCCTGCATCGGATAGCGGCGGGCGTAGGCGGCGAACGCCAGCGCGGCGAGGAAGGCGAAGCCGGCGAAGAAGAACATCAGGAACGCGTTCTCGCTCAGCCCGGTGCCGGCGATGCGGCCGATCACCGCCTCGTTGCGCACCGCCGCGTTGGTCAGCAGCACCCACAGGCTGCCGAAGGTGCTGGTCAGGTACCAGAAGGCCATGATCACGCCCTTCATCGCGTGCGGCGCCTGGCTGTAGGCGAATTCCAGCGCGGTGGCCGAGACCAGGATCTCGCCGAAGGTCAGCAACAGGTAGGGCAGGCCCTGCCACGCCAGCGAGACCGGGGCGCCGCCGTCGATCTGCAGCTGCAGCACGGCGGCCACGATCCAGGACGCGCCGGAGATTGCGATGCCCCAGCCCATCTTGCGCAGCGGCGTGATCCGGAAGCCCAGCCGCTCCAGCAGCGGGAACAGCACCAGGTTGTTGAACGGGATCAGCAGCATCACCAGCATCGGGTTCAGCGCCTGCATCTGCGCCGCGTCCTGCACCAGCCAGCTGGGCCACCACGGGGCGTCGTGCGGGATCACCATCTCCCGGCCCTGGATGATCCAGGTCGAGGCCTTCTGGTCGAACAGCGACCAGAACGGGGTGACCAGCGCGAACACGATGATGATGCGCAGCACCGCGCGCACGCCGTCCACCGCCAGGTCCGGATGCACCCCGCGGGCGCGCTCCAGCTGCAGCGAGGCGCCCCAGCCGCCCAGCGCGATCACCACGCCCAGCGCCAGGCAGGCGGTGATGACGAAGTTGAAGCCGGCCGGCCAGGCGCGCAGCCCGGTGGTGGCCGACAGCGCCCACAGCAGCAGCATCGCCGCCGCCACGGCCACGCCGGCCAGCGCCACGAACAGCCCCGGGCGGCCCTGGCCGGGCCGGCGCGCGCGCAGCGCGGTCTTGACCACCTCGAAGAACGCATGCGGGTCGCGCCCGGCCGCCGGCACGTTGACGTAGCGCCGGCGCCCCAGCCAGAACACGAAGGTGGCGACGAACATCAGCGCGCCAGGGATGCCGAACGCCACCGCCGGGCCGAAGTGGCGCAGGAACAGCGGCGACAGCAACGAGGCGAAGAACGAGCCGAAGTTGATGATCCAGTAGAACGCGTCGAAGACGACCTTGGCCTTGTCCTTGTTGCCCTGGTCGAACTGGTCGCCGCAGAAGCTCACCACCAGCGGCTTGATGCCGCCGGAGCCGAGCGCGATCAGGAACAGGCCGGTGTAGAAGCCGGTGGCGTTGTTCTCGAACAGCGCCAGGCAGGCGTGGCCGGCGCAATAGACCAGCGAGAACCACAGGATCGTGTGGTACTTGCCGAAGAAGCGGTCGGCCAGCCATCCCCCCAGCAACGGGAAGAAGTACACGCCGATCACGAACATGTGGAAGATGTCCTTGGCCGCGCCGTCGCGCTCCGGTCCGGCCGGCAGGTATCCCAGCAGCGCCGAGCTGACCAGGAACGGCACCAGGATGTTGCGCATGCCGTAGAAGCTGAAGCGCTCGCACGCCTCGTTGCCGATGATGTAGGCGATCTGGCGGGGCATGCGCCCCTGGCCGGCGGTGGTGGTGCTCATCCCGGGTCCGTCGCAAAAGAAACTGAGGGTACCCGATCCCGGCCCCGCGCCGGTACCGCCGCCAGCCATGGCTGCCGCCCGCCGGCGGCGCTGGCATCATGGCCGTTTTCGCCCCTGGTACCGCCGATGTCGTTCCGTTTCCGCCTCCCTCCGGCCTGGCTGCTGGCCGCGGCCTGCGCCCTGCCGCTCCCCGCCCCCGCTTCCGCCGATCCGCTGTCCACCGTGGCCGAGCGCTCCGGCTTCCAGCGCACCGGCCGCTACGACGAAGTCCCGGCGCTGGCCGCCGCCTTCCAGGCGCGCTGGCCGGACAAGGTGCGCGCGCTGAGCTTCGGCACCACGCCCGAGGGCCGGCCCATGCAGCTGCTGGTGGTCACCGCCACCGGCGCGTTCGAGCCGGAGCAGGCGCGCCGCCGCAAACTGCCGGTGGTGCTTGTCCAGGGCGGCATCCACGCCGGCGAGATCGACGGCAAGGACGCCGGCTTCCTGGCCCTGCGCGAGATCCTGGAAGGCAAGGCCGCCCCGGGCGTGCTGGACAAGGTGGTCTGGCTGTTCGTGCCGGTGTTCAACGTCGACGGCCACGAGCGCTTCGGCGCCTGGAACCGCCCCAACCAGCGCGGCCCGGAGGAGATGGGCTGGCGCACCACGGCCCAGGGCTACAACCTCAACCGCGACTACCTCAAGGCCGACTCGCCGGAGATGCAGGCCATGCTGGCCCTGGTGCGGCAGTGGGACCCGCTGGCGATGGTCGACCTGCACGCCACCGACGGCGCCCAGTTCGAGCACGACGTGTCGGTCCAGGTCGAGCCGGTGCATGCCGGCGACGAGGCCCTGCGCCAGGCCGGCCGCCAGTGGCGGGACGGGGTGATCGCCGACCTCGCCCGCGCCGGCTCGCTGCCGCTGGACTTCTACCCGTCCTTCATCGTCGAGGACGACCCGGCCTCCGGCTTCGCCGACGACGTCTCGCCGCCGCGCTTCTCGCACGGCTACTTCCTGCTGCGCAACCGCTTCGGCATGCTGGTGGAGACGCATTCCTGGCGCACCTATCCCGAGCGCGTGCGCACCACCCGCAACGCGGTGGTCTCGGTGCTGGAGCAGATGGCCAGGCACGGCGCCCGCTGGCGCGCCCTGGCCGAGGCCGCCGATGCCCGCGCCGCGCGGCTGGCCGGGCGCAGCGAGGCGCTGGCCTGGGATACCACCGACCAGGCCCGCACCATCGACTTCCGCGGCTACGCCTACACCCGCACGCCCTCGGAAGTGTCCGGCGCGCTGATGACCCGCTACGACGAGACCACGCCGCAGGTCTGGAAGCTGCCGCTGCGCGACCAGGTGGTGCCCACCCTGGAGGCAACCGTCCCCGCCGGCGGCTACCTGGTGCCGCCGGCCTGGGCAGCGCGGGTGCAGCCGCTGCTGGACATCCACGGCGTGCAGTACCGGCGCCTGGACGCGCCGCGCCCGGCGCTGCCGGTGCGGGCCTTCCGCGCCGAGTCCATCACCTTCGCCGCGCATTCCTCCGAAGGCCACCAGCGGGTCGAGCTGCAGGGCCGCTGGCAGGATGAGCGCCACGACGTCCCCGCCGGCAGCCTGTACGTGCCCGCGGCCCAGCCGCTGGCGCGCCTGGTGCTGGCCATGCTCGAACCGCAGGCGCCGGACTCGCTGGCCGCCTGGGGCGCGTTCAACAACGCCTTCGAGCGCAAGGAGTACATGGAGGACTACGTGGCCGAGCAGGTCGCGCGCGAGATGCTGCGCGACCCGGCGCTGCGGCGCCAGTTCGAGTCGCGCCTGGCCTCCGACCCGGAATTCGCCGCCGACCCGGCCGCGCGCCTGGAGTTCTTCTACCGCCGGCACCCGGCCTGGGACGAACGCTACGGCCTGTACCCGGTGCTGCGGCTGGAGCAGCCACTGCGCTGAACGCCTGCGGGCTTAATGATTCGAACACGCCGCCTTCGCGCCTGCGCGGCAGGGGAGCGCCTAAGGTGTCCGCTCCCTTCCCCCACCCCAGGAGCCCCCATGAGCAAGCTCACCGGCAAGCGCGTCGCCATCCTCGCCAGCAACGGTTTCGAGGAATCGGAACTGCTCGAGCCCTTGCGCGCCCTGCGCGACAACGGCGCGGAGGTGGACGTGGTCTCGCCCGAGCAGGGGCAGATCCAGGGCATGCGCCACTTCGACAAGGGCGACACGGTGGCGGTGGACCAGGCCGTGGCCGAGGCCGACGCCTCCGACTACGACGCCCTGGTGATCCCGGGCGGGCTGTTCAATCCCGACGCGCTGCGCGCCGACGAGCACGCGATCCGCTTTACCCGCTCGTTCTTCGAGGCCGGCAAGCCGGTCGGCGCGATCTGCCACGGTCCCTGGGTGCTGGCCGACGCCGGCGTGGTCGGCGACCGCGAACTGACTTCGGTGCCCAACATCCAGCGCGACCTGCAGAACGCCGGCGCGCGCTGGGTCGACCGCGAGGTGGTGGTCGACCAGGGCCTGGTCACCAGCCGCACGCCCGACGACCTGCCGGCGTTCTGCTCCAAGCTGGTCGAGGAGATCGCCGAGGGCCGACACAAGGGCCAGGAGCGCTCGGCATGACCCGCGCCGCGTACGCGCTTGCGCCGTTGCTGGCACTTGTCCTGGCCGGGTGCCAGCGTGATGCCGGACCCGCGGCGGAGGCGCCGCCGCCCGCCAGTCCCGCGGCCGATGCCGCGGCGGCCACCGGGATGGACCCCGCCGGCCCCGGCATGCCCGACGAAAGCGTCGTGGAAAGCCGCTGGCAGTGCGGCGAACAGCACCTGTCCGCCCGCTTCGACAACGGCGCCGGCACCGTCACCCTGACCCACGAGCGCGGCGAACTGGTGTTGCCGCAGGCCCGCTCCGCCTCCGGGGCGCGCTACGCCGACGCCAACGGCAACGAGTTCTGGAACAAGGGCGACGGGGCGACGCTGACCCTGTCCGGCCAGGAGGCCCGGCAGTGCCAGGAGGTCGCCGCCGGCACGGGCTGAGCGCCGGCGTAGTCCCCCAGACGCAACGGCCCGCCGGATGGCGGGCCGTCCTGCATCCGCGGTCGGGCGCCTCAGGCGGCGGCCGAGGCGCGCAGCGCCGCGATCCGCTCCGCCAGCGGCGGATGGCTCAGGAACAGCCGGCGCAGGCCCTCGCCCATGCCGCCGGCGATACCGAAGGCGGCGATCTGGTTCGGCAGGGTGCTGTGGCCGTGGTTGAGCGCCAGCTTCTCCAGCGCCGCGATCATCTTGTGGCGGCCGGCCAGCTGCGCGCCGCCGGCGTCGGCGCGGAACTCGCGCCGGCGCGAGAACCACATCGCGATCATGGTCGCGAACAGGCCGAACACCATCTCCAGCACCAGCACGATGGCGAAGTAGGCCATGCCGCGGCCCTCGCCCTCGCGGTTGCCGGACAGGTAGCCGTCGACGATGCCGCCGACCACCCGCGCCAGCACGATCACGAAGGTATTGAGCACGCCCTGCAGCAGGGCCATGGTCACCATGTCGCCGTTGGCCACGTGCGCGATCTCGTGGCCCAGCACCGCCTCGGCCTCGTCCGCGCTCATGTTGCGCAGCAGGCCGGTGGACACCGCCACCAGCGCGTTGTTGCGGTTGGCGCCGGTGGCGAAGGCGTTGATTTCCGGGGCATCGTAGATCGCCACCTCGGGCATGCCGATGCCGGCGGCCTGGGCCTGGCGGCGCACGGTATCGACCAGCCAGCGCTCGGCCTCGCTGCGCGGCTGGGTGATGACGTGGGCGCCGGTGGCGCGCTTGGCCATCCACTTGGAGGTCAGCAGCGAGACCAGCGAGCCGCCGAAGCCGAACATCGCGCCGAGTACCAGCAGGCCGGCCATCTGGTCCGGGCTGACGCCCAGCAGCGACATCACGATGCTGGCCAGGAACAGCACGGCGAGGTTGGTCGCGAGGAACAACGCGATACGGGTAAACACGAAACGGACTCCGGTGGGTTGCGTCGATGACACCGGGCAGATGGGCATGGCCACGCTTGAAATCAAGTGCGGCCGGCCGCGACCATGGCGCGATGGCGCAGGCATCCCAGGCATCCGACGTTCCCTACCGCGGCCGCTTCGCGCCCTCGCCCACCGGTCCGCTGCACGCCGGCTCGCTGCTGGCCGCGTTTGGCAGCTGGCTGTTGGCGCGCGCTGCCGGCGGCCAGTGGCTGGTGCGGATCGAGGACGTGGACCGCCCGCGCGAGGTGCCGGGCGCCGCCGCGGCGCAGCTGGCCACGCTGTCGGCCTTCGGCCTGGAGTCCGACCTGCCGGTGGTGCGCCAGAGCGAGCGCGAGCCCCTGTACCGCGCCGCCCTGCAGCGCCTGCTCGAGGCCGGCCTGGCCTTCCCCTGCTCCTGCAGCCGCAGCGACCTGGCCGCGGCCGGCGGAGTCCACCGCCGCTGCGTCGCCGCCGCCCCGCGCCCGCGGCCGGCGGTGCGGCTGCGGGTGGCCGACGGCAGCCAGGTCGCCTTCGAGGACGGCCTGCAGGGGCGCTTCGCCCAGGACGTGGACCGGGAGGTCGGCGACTTCGTCCTGCTGCGCGCCGACGGGTTCTGGGCGTACCAGCTGGCGGTGGTGGTCGACGACGCCGAGCAGGGGGTGACCGACGTGGTCCGCGGTGCCGACCTGCTCGATTCCACCCCGCGCCAGATCCTCCTGCAGCGCGCGCTGGGCCTGCCCACCCCGCGCTACCTGCACCTGCCCCTGCTGCTGGACGCCTCCGGGCACAAGCTGTCCAAGTCCAGCGCCGCGCTGCCGGTCGATCCGGCGGATCCGCTTCCCGCACTGCGTCATTGCTGGACCCTGCTGGGCCAGGACCCGGCACCGCTACGGGGCGAAAAACGGGTGGATGCACTGCTATGGCGCGCGATTTCGCACTTCGATCGTGCAAGGCTGCCGGCGCGCTTGCACTTTCATCAGCCCCTCACTACAACTTCGCCGGACATGTCTGAATAGCCGGGGCACCCGGCAGGGGCCTTGATGAACAGTCGCGTCGCACTTGTTACCGGCGGAACCGGCGGAATCGGCACCGCCATCTGCAAGCGCCTGGTGGACATGGGCCACCGCGTCGCAACCAATTACCGCAACGAGGAAAAGGCCCTGGCCTGGCAGCAGCAGATGCGCGAGGCCGGCTACGAAATCACCCTGGTCCCCGGCGACGTCGGCACCCCGGAGGGCGGTGCCGCCCTGGTGCGCGGGGTCGAGCAGGCGCTAGGGCCGATCGAGATCCTGGTCAACAACGCCGGCATCACCCGCGACACCACCTTCCACCGCATGAGCGCCGAGCAGTGGCACGAGGTGGTCAACACCAACCTCAACTCGGTGTTCAACGTCACCCGCCCGGTGATCGAGGGCATGCGCGAGCGCAAGTGGGGCCGGATCGTCCAGATCAGCTCGATCAACGGCCTCAAGGGCCAGTACGGCCAGGCCAACTACGCCGCGGCCAAGGCCGGCATGCACGGCTTCACCATCTCCCTGGCGCGCGAGAACGCCAGGCTGGGCATCACCGTCAATACCGTTTCCCCCGGCTACGTGGCCACCGACATGGTCATGGCGGTGCCGGAGGAAGTCCGCGCCAAGATCGTGGCCGACATCCCCACCGGCCGCCTGGGCCGGCCCGAGGAAATCGCCTACGCGGTCGGTTTCCTGGTCGCCGAGGAGGCCGCCTGGATCACCGGCTCCAACCTGGACATCAACGGCGGCCACCACATGGGCTGGTAGCCCGTCAAGGGGACGGGCGGCAGTTGCATGCGCTGCTGCGGTGCGCCATGCTCGGGCAACGTTGAAGACCCGAGTGAGCGCTCTAGATGGCTGCCACCCGCATCATCAAGAAGTACCCGAACCGCCGGCTGTACGACACCGAAATCTCCAGCTACATCACCATCGAGGACGTGCGCCAGCTGATCCTGGACGGCGAGTCCTTCGAGGTCCGTGACGCCAAGAGCGGCGAGGACCTGACCCGTTCAGTCCTGCTGCAGATCATCGCCGAGCAGGAACAGGACGGCGAACCCATGCTGTCCACCCAGCTGCTGAGCCAGATCATCCGTTTCTACGGCGACTCGCTGCAGGGCTTCATGGGCAATTACCTCGAGCGCAGCATGCAGCTGTTCCTCGAGCAGCAGCAGACCTTCCGCCAGCAGATGGGCAACCTGCTGGGGCAGACGCCGTGGACGGCCATGAACCAGCTGACCGAGCGCAACCTGGAGCTGTGGCAGGAGTTCCAGCGCGGGCTGGCCGGCAGCCTCGGCCGCCCGACCACGCCCCGCGAGCGCGACACCACCCCGCCCGGCAAGACCCGCCGCTAAGGTCGCCCGCTGCCGGCGTCACTGCCGGCAGAACCTCTCCCGGTACTCCATGGCCCTGGGCATCAGCGCCTGCAGGGTCTGGATGCGCGTGCCCGGGTTCGGGTGGGTGGAAGCGAACTCCGGCGGCGCCTGCCCGCCGGAGGCGCCGGACATCCGCTCCCACAGCCCGATCGCCGCGTTCGGGTCGTAACAGGCGGCCGCCGCCAGCATCAGCCCGACCTCGTCGGCCTGGGTCTCGTGGGTGCGCGCATACGGCAGCAGGTAGCCGTAGCCCATCGCCGCCATGACCATCTGCTGCTGTTGCGGGTCCAGCCCGCCGGCGGCGCCGGCCATCTGCCCGATCTGCGCCAGCTTCTGCTGGCTCATCCGCTGCGCGCCGTGGCGCAGCAGGGCGTGGGCGATCTCGTGGCCCATCACCACCGCCAGCGCGTCCTCGCTCTGTGCCACCGGGAACAGGCCTGTATAGACCGCCATCTTGCCGCCGGGCAGGCAGAACGCGTTGGCCTGGTCGGAAGGAATCACGTTGACGTCCCACTCGAACTGCCGCCAGTGGGTCGGCGCCTCCAGGCCATTGGCCGCGGCCAGCTCCGCAGTGACCTCGTCCACCTTGTCGATCAGCCGCGCGGCGATGCGCGCCACCTGCTGCGCCGCCGGGTCCGAGCGTGGCAGCGGCGGCTCCTGCGCCAGGATCTCCTCGTAGGCCTGCAGCCCCAGCGCGCGTTCCTGCTCCGGGCCCAGGCTGGCGTCGATCAGCACCGTCTGCCCGGTGTACGGGTCCTGGGTGCGGTTGGACAGGTAATAGCAGCCGCCGTAGGCGAGGAAGGCCAGCACCACCACCAGGCGCAGCCCTCCGCCCAGGCCGCCGCCGCGCCGGCGGGCGACCTGCCCGCGGTGAGGATCCATGCGCATCGCTCCCCCCTCCTCTGCCCTAGATGCTGCGCACCACGCGGAAGCCGATGCGCGCGCTGGTCACGTCCGAATCCACCCGCGAACGCCAGGCCGAGCGGGTCTGCGCCGGCGAACCGGCCCAGGAACCGCCACGCACCACCCGCGCCCGGCAACCGGGGTTGTACCAGGGCGCACCGTCGGCCGGGGCGCGCCGGTAGCTGGCATGCCAGCAGTCGGCGACCCACTCGGAAACATTGCCGGCCAGGTCGTGAAGGCCCCATGCATTGGGCTTGAAGCGACCCGCAGGGGCCACGCCCCAGTAACCGTCGCCGTAGCCGACGAAGGCGTTGTTCCAGGTACGGCCGCCGGGCGAGACGTCGTTGCCACCGGTGAAGTTGCCGGTGTCCGGCGGCGGCACGCCGGCATCGCCCCATGGGTAGCGCCCCGGGTTGCCGGCGCGCAGGGCGTACTCGAACTCGGCCTCGCTGGGCAGCCGGTAATGGCGCCCGGTCTGCTCCGACAGCCAGGCCGCATAGGCTTCGGCGTCGCGCACGCTGACATGCAGCACCGGATCGCCCGGGTCGGCCGGGCGGCCGTCGTAGCCGGAACGCCAGTCCACGCCGCTGCGGCGCACGAAGTTGCCGCTGCGTTCGTCGTAGACCAGGGAATTGCCGCGCCGGGTGGCACGCGGCCGCGCGCCGGCCGATGCCACGAAGCGGCCGAACTCGGCCACCGTCACCTCGGTCAGCGACATCGCGAAACCGCGGTTGAAGCGCACGTAATGGGCCGGCTTCTCGGCATCGGACGCCAGTGGATCGGTGTCCTCCGCCCCCATGCGGAAGCCGCCATGCGGCACCACCACCATCTGCGGGCCACGGCTGCCGTCGGCCAGGGCGTCGGTGAACACCTGGCCCGGGCGGAACGGGCCGTAGTAGGTGACCAGGTCGATGCGCTCGCGCAGGTTCGCCGCCACCGGGTCGCCCGGGCGCGCGATGCGCAGCACCTCGGCCAGGCGCACGCGGGCGTCGCGCACGCCGTTGGGGCGCAGCAGGTCGCGCAGGGCGGCGTCGCGCAGGCCGGCCACCGCGCGCGCGCGCTGCGCCTCGATCCGCGCGCGCGCATCGGCCACCGCCCCGGCCATGTCGCCGCGCACCGCGCCCGCCTGCTCCAGCCAGCCGGCGGCCGCGTCGAACTCGAGCCGGTCGGCTTCGCCCTGGGCGCGGTCGACCAGGGCGCTTTCCACCGCGCCCAGGCCCTGGCGCGCATCGCGGTCCTGCGGCTCCAGCGCCAGGGCCTCGCGGAACCAGGCCAGGGCCCCGTCCAGCTGGCCGCCGCGCAGGTCCTCGCGCCCGGCGCGCACCAGCGCCGCCACCCGCCGCGCGCGCTCCACCCGCTGCTGCAGGCTGCGCACCCGGCGATCCTCGGCATCCAGGGTGCGCGCCACCGCGGCCAGGGCGACGGCACGCTCCAGGGCGCCGGACTGCGGATCGGTGGCGGCCTCGGCCAGGGCGCGGTCGGCGGCCGCCAGCACCGCCGTGGTGGTACGGCGCAGGCCGTCGCGGGCCTGCCGGTCCTGCGGATCGGTACGCGACAGGGCCAGGTAGATCGGGGCGGCGGCCGCGGCATCCTCGTACAGCCGGCCCTCGCGCAGGGCGGCCTCGGCCTGCCGGCGCAGGGCACGGCGGTCGGCGTCCTCGCCGATCTCCACGGCCGGCGGGGTCCAGGCCTCTACCACGTGGGCGCTTTCGTCGCCGCTGACGGTCACCCTGGGCAGGGCGATGTCCGGCGCTTCCGGCTGCGCCTGCGCGGTGGCGGGGGCCTGGCCGGCAGTCTCGTCCGCGTCCTGCGGCTGCGGGCCGCCGCAGGCGGCCACGCCCAGCAGCATCCCCGTCCACAGCAATGCCCGACCGCTCGCGCGCAAGACGCCTCCCTGGAGAAAAACCTGCCGCCCGCCGGCGGATTTGCCGTTAGGCTATCCCAGCCAATACGCGCAAGACCACGCAAGACCGGAATCCCTAAGTGTCAGAAGTCCTCTGGATCGACCAGCCCGCCGAACTGCTGCGCCGCCTGCAGTCGGCGCCCTCCCGCATCGGCCTGGATACCGAATTCATCCGCGAACGCACCTTCTGGCCACGCCTGGCCCTGGTGCAGATGGCCGTGGACGGCGACGTCCTCCTGGTCGACGCCCTCGTCCCCGGCATGGCCGAGGCCATCGCCGCCTGGCTGGACGCCCCCCACGTGCTCAAGGTGATGCACAGCGCCAGCGAGGACCTGGTCACCTTCCGCTGCGCCTGCGGCACCGTGCCGCGGCCAATGTACGACACCCAGGTGGCCGCGGCCCTGGCCGGCTTCGGCGCCGGCATGGGCTACCAGCGCCTGGTCGCCCAGGTCACCGGCACCACGCTGGCCAAGGGCGAGACCCGCTCGGACTGGATGCGGCGCCCGCTGAGCCCCGCCCAGCTGGAGTACGCCGCCGACGACGTGCGCCACCTCGACGCGCTGTACCAGGCCACCCTCGCCCGCCTGCGCGAGCTGGGCCGCGAGGCCTGGCTGGAGGAGGACATGGCCCGCACCGCCGAGCAGGCCGCGCACGACGAGCCGGAGCGGTGGCCACACCTGGGCCTGCGCGCCGCGCAGTTCCTCGATACCGCCGGCCAGCGCCGGCTGTTGCGCCTGCTCCGCTGGCGCGAGCAGCAGGCGCGCGCCCAGGACCATCCCCGCAGCTGGATCCTGGACAACGACCTGGCCCTGGACCTGGCCCGCGACCCGCCGGCCGACGGCACCGCCCTGCAGGCGCGCCTGGAGGCCACGCCCAAGGCCCCGCGCAAGCTCGGCAAGTCGCTGTGGCAGGCCCTGACCACCGCCGTGGCCGACGAGGAGCAGATGCCGGCCGTGGCCGCCGAGCCGGACCGCAACGCGGTGCGCCGGCTGCAGGACGCGGTGGCCCGGCGCAGCGCCGACCTGGGCCTGCCGGACGGCGTGCTGGCCTCGCGCAAGCAGCTGGAAGCCCTGCTGGAGAGCGGCAGCTGGCCGCAGCCCCTGCAGGGCTGGCGCCGGCGCGAACTGGAGCCGGTGCTGCAGCCCTTGCTGGCCCGCACCGGCGCCGCGGGCTAGAATCCGCCCCTTTCCGGGCGGGCCGCGCCCCCGGCTCCGCCCGTTCCGGGCCGCCCGGCGGCCCCGACCGCGGCGCCGGCCGGGCCGGCGTCCCGGCCGCGTCCCGGCCCGCAGCCAGCGCCGGAGCCACTCACCGCAGGAATCCCCCGCCCGCCCCGCACCGGCGTCGCGCCGGTCCCGCGGCGGCTTGCGGCCCCGCCCGGTCGAGAGAACACCGTCCGCCCGATGCAGTCCCAGCCACGCCCCACCCCCAGCGGACCCCGCTTCGTCCGCCAGCTGGCCCAGCTGGCCGGCACGGCGGCCGACGCGCCAGCGCATCCGCTGTCGCAGCTGCTGAGCCACTGGCTGGAATGGAAGCAGGCGGTGGCGCTGGCACGGGTGCTGGACGCACCGGCGGGCACGGGCCCGGCGGCCGTGTCCCCGGCCGGGGACGCGGCGGCGGAACTGGCCGAGGCCCGCGCCGCGCTGGCGCAATCGATCGGCCGCGACCGCGCCTTCGCCGCGCCGCCCGAAGGCCCGCGCCCACCGTTCGAATGGAGCTACTTCCAGCAACGGCACATGGCCCTGCAGCACCTGCTGGAAAGCGGCAGCGGACGCTTGCGCGAGACCCTGCGCCAGCGCCTGGCCGCCCGCTCCCCGGCCCTGGCGCGGCTGGCCGCGGTGGACGCGGTGATGGAACAGGCCCTGGCCCGTCCCACCCGCAGCCTGCTGGGCCGCGCCACCGCGGTGCTGGAACACCGCTTCCAGGAACTGCTGTCCGCCAGCGACGAGGCGCCCGGGACCGAGGCGCCCGCCTGGCTGGAACGCTTCCGCCACGACATGCACGAGCTGCTGCTCGCCGAACTGGATATCCGCCTGCAACCCGCCGAAGGCCTGCTTGCCGCCCTCGGCCCCGCCCCCGATGGAACCCATGCAACGAATCCTCCCTGAACTGGCCACCTTCCTCGCCGGCCTGGCCGTGGTGTGCTGGATCGGCGCCGGCTATGCCGCCGGCCACCCGCTGGCCCTGCTGTTCACCCTGCTGGTGCTGGCCTTCTACCTGTTGGGCGCGCTGGAACTGCGCCGCTACCGCCAGGCCACCACCGGCCTGGAGCGCGCGCTGGACGGTCTGGACGCCGCGCCGGCCAGCCTGGAAGCGTGGCTGGCGCAGCTGGATCCGGGCCTGCGCGAGCCGGTGCGCCTGCGCATCGAGGGCGGCCGCCTGCCACTGCCGGGCCCGGCGCTGGTGCCGTACCTGGTCGGCCTGCTGGTGCTGCTGGGCATGCTCGGCACCCTGCTGGGCATGATGACCACGTTGCGCGGCACTGGCGTGGCCCTGGAAGGCACGGCCGAGCTGGACGCGATCCGCGATGCGCTGGCCGCCCCGGTGCGCGGCCTGGGCTTCGCCTTCGGCACCTCGATCGCCGGCGTGGCCGCTTCGGCCGCGCTGGGCCTGCTGTCGGCGCTGTGCCGGCGCGGCCGCGCGCGCGCCGCGCAGCGCCTGGACGCCGCCGCCGCGGGCGTGCTGCGCCCGTGGTCGCAGGCGTACCAGCGCGAACAGACGGTGCAGCTGCTGCAGGCCCAGGCCGGGCTGCTGCCGGCCCTGGTGGAACGCCTGGAACGGATGGCGGCCGCCCTGGAGCAGCGCGAGGCCGCCAGCGCCGAGCGCCAGCTGGCGCAACAGGAGGCCTTCCACGCCCGCACCGAGGCCACCTTCCGCGAGCTGGCCGGCTCGGTCCAGGCCACCCTGTCCGACAGCGTGGCCGCAAGCGCGCGCGAGGCCCGCGCCGCGGTGCAGCCGGTGCTGGAATCGACCCTGGCGGCGATCGCCGGCCACGCCGAGTCGACCCGCGACAGCGTCACCAGCGCGGTGCAGCGGCACCTGGACGGCGCCGGCGAAAGCCTGCGCGCGCTGGGCGGGGAGATCGCCGCGCAGTGGAGCCAGGCGCTGCAGGCCCAGCGCGAAGCCGGCGCGGCCCTGCTGCAGGACCTGCGCGGTGGCCAGGAGCAGCTGGTCCAGGCCATGGGCCAGCAGGCCGAAACCCTGGTGGGGCGGATCGGCGCGCAGCTGGAACAGGCCGGCAGCGGCCTGGCCGCCGGCTGGGAACAGGTGCTGGCGCGCCAGGACGAGGCCAACCGCGCCGCCACCGAACAGCAGCGCCAGGCGCTGGCCGAGGCCGCCGGCGCGATCGAGCGCCAGTCCGCCGCCCTGCTGGACTCGCTGGAGCAGGCGCACGCGCAGCTGCAGGCCGCCTTCGCCAGCCAGGAGCAGGAACGCCTGGCCCGCTGGAGCGCCACCCTCGAGCATGCCGGCGCCGCCCTGCGCGAGCAGTGGCAGCAGGCCGGCGAGCAGGCCGCGGCGCGCCAGCAGGCGGTGTGCGACACCCTGGCCAGCACCGCCACGCAGATCAGCGAGCGCACCCAGGCCCAGGCCGAGGCCACCATCGCCGAGATCTCGCAGCTGGCCCGCACCGCCGCCGAGGCGCCGCGGGCCGCGGCCGAGGTCATCACCGAGGTGCGCCGCCAGCTGTCCGAAAGCCTGGCCCGCGACACCGCCCTGCTGGAGGAGCGCAGCCAGCACATGGCCATGTTCGGCCAGCTGCTGGAAGGCGTGAACCGCGCCTCCGGCGAGCAGCGCGCCGCGCTGGAATCGCTGGTCGAGTCCACCGCCTCCCTGCTCGAGCGCACCGGCGCCCGCTTCGAGGAGCAGGTGCAGGCGCGCGGCGGGCAGCTTCAGGAAGCCGGCGCCCAGGTGGCCGCCGGCGCCGCCGAGGTCGCCAGCCTGGCCGAGGCCTTCGGCGCCGCGGTCGAGGCCTTCGCCCAGGGCAATGCCCTGCTGGTGGAGCGCATGCAGCAGATCGAGGCGGCGCTGGAGAAGGCCGCCGCGCGTAGCGAGGAGCAGCTGGCCTACTACGTGGCCCAGGCCCGCGAGGTGATCGACCTGGGCGTGCTCAGCCAGAAGCAGATCGTCGAGGACCTGCAGCGCCTGTCGGCGCGGAGCGCGGCATGATCGAGCACGCCGGCGAAGAGGACGGCCTGGCGGCGCCGGTCTGGGCAGCGTTCGCCGACCTGATGGCGGTGCTGCTGGGCGTGTTCGTGCTGATCCTGGTCTGCGTGATCGGGGTGCAGCTGCAGCTGTCGGCGCGGCTGGACGAGGCGGTGCGCCAGCGCCAGGCCGAGGCGCAACAGCGCCAGGCGCTGGAACAGGCGCTGGCCGCGCCACTGGCCGACGGCCGCATCACCCTGGTCGACGGCCGCATCGGCATCCGCGGCAACGTGCTGTTCGCGCTCAATTCCGACCAGCTGCAGCCGGAGGGCCGCCAGGTCCTGCGCGCGCTGGCCGCGCCGCTGGCCGGCTACCTCAAGGCGCGCGAGCAGGTGCTGATGGTCAGCGGCTTCACCGACGACCGTCCGGTGCACGAGGGCAACCGCCGCTTCGCCGACAACTGGGAACTGTCGGCGCAGCGCGCGCTGACCGTGACCCGCACCCTGATCGAGGAAGGCGTGCCGGCCGACTCGGTGTTTGCCGCCGCCTTCGGCGAGCACCAGCCGGTCGGCTCCAACGCCGACGAGGAAGGACGCGCGCGCAACCGCCGCGTGGAAATCGCGCCCGTGCCCCGTCCCGTGCGCACCGCCGGTGCCGCCGATGCCGACTGAGGACATCCAGGCCCGCCTCGAGCGCTGGCGCGCCACCGGCGCCGACCGCACCCAGCCGCTGCGCTTCGCCGCGCTGCAGGCGCTGGCGCGGCGCGCACGGGCGCAGCAGGGCCTGGCGCGGGAGCGGACCGAGGCGCGCCTGGCACGCCTGGTCGAGCGCTATGCCCCCGCGCTGGACGCGGTTGCGCCCGCGCCCGCGCCCGCCCCGCCGGCGGCGCCCACACCGGGGCCGCTGGCGGAACTTGTCGCGCAGCTGGACGGCATCGCCCGCCAGCGCCACGGCACCACCGCCTCCGGCGAGGTGCAGGAAATGGCCGTGCTCGGCGAGCTGCGCCGGTTGTGGGCGCAGGTACGCAGCGAGAGCCAGCTGCGGCGCTCGCTGCAGGACCTGCCCGAGGACGCCGGCCCGCTCAACTCCGGCAAGCTGGTGTACCGCGCGCTGAACCTGATGGGGCAGCTGTCGCCGCAGTACCTGCGCCACTTCCTCGCCCACCTGGACACCCTGGCCTGGATCGGCCAGGTCGACCCACCGCCGGCACGGCCCGCGGAAAAGGCCGCCGCGCCGGCGCGCAAGCGCAGCCGCAAGCGCGCCGCCACCGCGGATTGAACGCATCGGCGGTTTCCTGCGCGGGGAGGCTTGGCGAACCGCAAAGGCCGCGCTAGAATGCGCGCCCTGACGTCACCGTCACCGTGGGGCCATAGCTCAGCTGGGAGAGCGCGTCGTTCGCAATGACGAGGTCGGGAGTTCGATCCTCCCTGGCTCCACCAATAACAAAACCCCAACCGTTCTCGGTTGGGGTTTTTTCTTGCCCGATCGCGCCGACTCCCGCGTGTTCGCGGGGATTCCTGCGGAAGCCTGCGGACTTCGGCATCCGGCCTATGGCACCGTCCGGGGCCACCTTCCACTCTCTCTCGCCGTTTTTCTCTCCGGCCTCGCTCGCTGAAACTGGCACGAAGTCCGCAAAGGCCACAACGCGACACCATACAGATCAATGGCTTACGCGCGGACGAATCAAGCGGTTTGATTGCAGCATCGGCAGGCACAGGAAACCATGATCGTTGTGTTTTGTCGGTAATTATTGACAACTACCGACGTTCCGCAACATTATGACGGCATGGGCAGTTCACACCAGAGCATTCTGGAACTTGCCGCCCAGCGCGGCCTTATTCGCCCACGTGATCTCAATGAGCGCGGGCTACCCACTGTCGCTCTCACGCGGCTGGTGCGGCAAGGGCTGCTCCAGCGCGTGGGACGGGGCCTGTATGCGATTCCGGACCGGCCCGTCTCGGAGCACGGCGCGCTGGCCGAAGTGGCACGCAAACACCCGCAGGCCATCGTCTGCCTGCTGTCGGCACTGCGCGTGCACGAACTCACCACACAGTCGCCGTTCGAGGTCTGGCTGGCCATCCCGAACAAGGCCCGCGCGCCCAAGATGGATTATCCCCCGCTGCGCATCGTGCGCTTCACCGGCACAGCGCTGACGGAGGGGATCGAGGAACACTCCGTCGATGGTGTGCCGGTGCGCGTGACCAACGTCGCCCGGACGGTGGCCGACTGCTTCAAGTTCCGCAACAAGATCGGCCTCGATGTCGCGCTGGAGGCGCTGCAGGAAGCCTGGCGCGCCAAGCGTGTCAGCATGGATGAGCTGTGGCGCTTTGCTGAGCTGTGCCGAGTGGCCAATGTGATGCGGCCCTACCTGGAGAGTCTGACGTGAGCAAACGGAACACCGCCGCCTCGGTCCGCGCGCGACTGCTCGTCAAGGCCCGCACCGACAAGCAGGACTTCAACCTCGTCCTCACCCGCTACGCCTTGGAGCGGCTCCTGTATCGCCTGAGCGTCTCGGCTCATGCCGACCATTTTCTCCTGAAGGGGGCGTTACTGTTCGACCTGTGGTTCGACATCCCGCATCGTCCGACACGCGACGCCGACCTGCTGGGCTTCGGCTCGGCCGAGATTCCGCATGTCGAGGCGGCGTTTCGGGAGATCTGTGCGGTGGAACTGGACGACGGCATACGCTTCCAAGCCGACTCGGTACACGCGGAGGAGATCCGCAAGGAAGCCAACTACTCCGGTGTCCGGGTCACGCTCCTCGGACTGTTGGACGGTGCCCGATGCCACGTGCAGGTCGACGTGGGTTTCGGTGACGCCGTGACACCCGGCCCCGAGGCTGTCGATTACCCGGTGATGCTGCCGGACATGCCTGCCCCGAAGCTGCGTGCCTACCCCCGCTACACGGTCGTCGCCGAGAAACTGGAGGCGCTGGTGTCACTCGGCATCGCCAATAGCCGCATGAAGGATTACTTCGACCTCTGGATCTTGTCGCGCCACAGCGAATTCGACGGCGCGCTCCTGTCCAAGGCGATCCACGCCACCTTCGAGCGCCGCAGGACGCCGCTGCCGGACGGCGTCCCCTTCGGCTTAAGTGACGAATTCGCTCAGGATCGGCAGAAGCAGACCCAATGGCAGGCATTTCTGAGGAAGAATGCTTTGGTCGAGCTTCAGCTTTCCGAGGTCATTGCCGGGCTGCGTGCGTTCCTGTCATTCCCGCTGGACGCGCTACGGCAAGCTGCCGCTTTTCCGCTGGCGTGGCGTGCAGATAGCGGGTGGACGCCGAGCACCGAGGAATCTGGCCGATGACCTGGAATCCGGATCTGCTCTTGGAGGATTTTCGCCGTGTCGCCGGCATGGCCGGCGTCTCGTTGGCGCCCGATGCCATCGCGATCGATCGACGCCCTGCGCCGCATGTGCCGCCCAAGCCGCTACCGCCCGGCAAGATGGCCGTCTACGTCTTCGCGTTCGGGCAGCATGTGCTGAAGGTCGGGAAGGTCGGCCCCAACAGCGCTGCCCGCTACACGGCTCAACACTACAACGCCGGCAGCGCGAAGAGCACCCTGGCAGCATCGTTGATCAAACACGGCGAGCGCATCGGCGTCGCCGGCCTGAACGAGACGAACGTCCCCGGCTGGATCAGGGAGCACACCGATCGGGTGAACTTCATCCTCGATGCGGTGCTCGGCATCCACGTACTCAACCTGCTCGAAGCGTTCCTGCAGTGCCGCCTCCAGCCCGAGTTTGAGGGATTCTCCAACCAACGGATGATCGATCGCGAGGGCGAACAGGAATGAAAGAAGACATCCTCGAACAAATGGTGGACGAGTACCTGCAGCACAAAGGGTACTTCACCAGGCACAACATCAAGTTCCGCCCTGCCGGCGATCACGCGGAGTACGACACTCGCCAGGACGCCGTGCACAGCGACATCGACGTGATCGGCATCCACCCGCGACTCGACGGCGCGCGTCGGGTGATCGTGGTGAGCTGCAAGAGCTGGCAGAGTGGCTTTCGTCCCGAATACTGGATCGACGCCATCGCGAAAAACAAGGTGGTCTCGGGGCGCGAAGCGTGGCGCGGATTTCGCGAGCTGACCAAGGAGAAATGGGCAACGGCGTTCAGGGCGACGGTCGCCGAGCTGACGGGATCGTCCTCGTTCACCTACATCACGGCCGTCACGAAAGTCATCGGCAGCCGATCGGCCTGGCAGGACAACGCGACGTTTCGTGAGCATCTCGGCGGTAACCCCATCGAGATCTTGACCTTCGGCGACATGCTGAAGGAACTCTTCCCGTTCATCGATACCACTCCGGCCTCATCCCAAGTCGGACGGGTTCTGCAGCTGATCAAGGCCTCCGGCTGGTCTCTCGACAAGTAAGCCAACCTGAAGGGTCAGAGCCGGCGGCAATCAGCGATCGATGATGGCTCGCTGCTCATCCCACAACAGCGGCGTCCCCGACGCCAGATCAAACAGGGTGACGTGATTCGGCAGCGTATCGTCCAGGATCGCGGCCACGATGTCCGGTGCCAGCGTGGTCAGGTTGACCATCCGGCTCACGTAGCTGTTGTCGATCTCCTCCCGCGCGGCGATCTCCTTCAGTGACGTCGCTTCCCCCGACTCCAGCATGGCCAGCCAGCGGTGCCCCCTGGCCAGCGCCAACTGGAGCGGCGTCGGTGTCATATCCCACGGCCTTACGGGAGCGGTTTCGCCGTTCGGCAGCGTGATCAGCTTGCGCCCGCTGCGCCGCTTGATCTGGATCGGCACCGACAGGGTCAGCCGGCCGTCACTCGTCTGGAGGATGTCCGGCTCGCCGGTCTTCTGGATGCGGATATCGCTCATGCCAACGCCTCCTCCGTCTGCTTGACGGGCTCAGGACGCAGCTCCAGCACCAGACGCTCGATGCCGTTGGCGCGCAGCCGCACCTCGAGATCGTTGGGCGACACGATGACTTTCTCAACCAGCAGCCGGACGACCCGGCTCTGCTCGGCCGGGAACAGCTGATCCCAGATCGCGCCGAGCCGGGTCATGGCCACCGTGACCTGCGCTTCATCCAAGGTCGGGTCGAGCTTGATCACCTGCGGCAATACCGCGCCCAGAAGATCGGGCGCGCGCAGGATCGCGCGCAACTGGTCGAGCACCGCCGATTCCAGTTCGGCGGCCGGCAGGCGCGGCAACCCGGACGCTCCCGCATATTCCTTGCAGTCTCGTTGCGGGACGTAATAGCGATAGCGGCGCCCGTTCTTTTTCGTGGTGTGCCAGGGCGACAGCGCCCGACCATCGTTGCCGAACACGATGCCCTTGAGCAGATAGGGCACGGTCGCCCGCGTGGTATTGCCGCGGACCCGGCCGTTGGTGGCCAGGATGGCGTGAGCCTGATCCCACAGCTCCCGGTCGATGATCGGCGGATGCTCGGCCGGGTACCACTGCTCCTTGTGGCGCAGTTCGCCGAGGTAGGTGCGGTTGTTGAGCAGCTTGTACACCAAACTCTTGTCGATCAGCTTGCCTTCCCTGACCTTGCCGTCCTGCGTGGTCCAGGATTTCGACGTCACGCCGTCCAGCCTCAACTCCTTGACCAGCATCGTGCTGGAGCCGAGCTCGACGAAACGGCGGAAGATGTGGCGGACCAGCTTGGCCTCGCTTTCGTTCGGGACCAGCCGGCGGTTCTCGACGTCGTAGCCAAGTGGCGGCACGCCGCCCATCCACATGCCCTTGCGCTTACTGGCGGCGATCTTGTCGCGAATACGCTCGCCGGTCACCTCCCGCTCGAACTGGGCGAAGGACAGGAGGATGTTCAGCATCAGCCGCCCCATCGAGGTGGTGGTGTTGAACTGCTGCGTGACCGAGACGAAGGACACCCCATACCGCTCGAACACTTCGACCATCTTGGAGAAGTCCGCCAGACTGCGTGTCAGACGGTCGATCTTGTAGATGACAACCACATCGATCTTGCCGGCCTCGATATCCGCCAACATCCGTTTGAGCGCCGGCCGGTCCATGTTGCCGCCCGAGAACGCGGGATCGTCGTAATCGTCGGCAACTGGAATCCAGCCCTCGGCGCGCTGGCTGGCGATGTAGGCATGGCCCGCGTCGCGCTGCGCATCGATGGAGTTGTATTCCTGGTCCAGGCCCTCGTCCGTGGACTTGCGCGTGTAGACCGCGCAGCGCATGCGACGCTTCAAGACTTCGCTCATCGCCGGCCTCCCTTCCTAGTGCCGGACTTGGGATTGGCCGACGGCTTGAGTCCGAAGAACAGCGGACCGAACCACCGTGTGCCCGTGATCTCGCGGGCGATCATCGAAAGGCTGGCGAAGGTGCGCCCCTGGAATTCGTACTGACCATCGGCGGTCGCGACAACCCTGTACTCGACGCCCTTGTATTCCCGGGTCAGCACCGTGCCGGCCGCCGGCCGATAATCGCGGTCGTGCTTCCTGACCTTGCCGGTTTCCACCAGATCGGCGATCCGCCGCTTGTTGCGATCCAGCAGTGGACCGGCCAGCCTTTCGTAGACATCCGGACGCCATAATTGATGGCAATGACCGAGGTGTTTATGGGCAACAGCAAGCAGTACACGGATGAGTTCCGGGCCGAAGCGGTGAAGCAGGTGATCGAGCGTGGCTTCACGGTGGTGGACGTCGCCTCCCGGATCGGCATTCCCAAGCACACGCTCTATGGATGGGTGCAGGCCGCCAGGAAGGCGACACCGGCATCCGGTGCTGCAGTAGCGCCGACCGACTCAGCCGAGATCCGCCGGCTCAAGGCCGAGCTGCGGCGGGTGACCGAGGAGCGCGACATCCTAAAAAAAGCCGCCGCGTACTTTGCCAAGGGGTAAGGGCGAAGTACGCGTTCATGCGTGCGCACGTCCGCGAGTTCCGTCTGGTGGCGATGTGCCGGGTGCTGGGTGTGCAACGCAGCGGCTATTACGCCTGGCTGCGCCACGGCGCCAGCACTCGCGAACGTGAGGATCAGCGTCTGCTGGGCCTGATCAAGCATCACTGGCTGGCCAGCGGGACAGTGTATGGCTATCGCAAGATCACCCTGGATCTGCGCGAGGCTGGCGAGCACTGTAGCCGGCACCGTGTCCTGCGCTTGATGAAGGCCGAGGGCCTGCGTGCGCAGGTCGGGTATGGCCGCAAGCCGCGCCATCGCGGCGGCCCCGTGGGCCTGGTGACCAATGTACTCAACCGGGACTTCACGCCAGAGGCCCCGAACAAGATCTGGGTCACGGACATCACCTACATTCGCACTTACGAGGGCTGGCTGTTCCTGGCGGCAGTGATGGACCTGTATTCGCGCCAGATCGTGGGCTGGGCCACGGCACCGACGATGACCAGCGATCTGGTGCTGCAGGCGCTGGTCGCCGCGGCATGGCGTCGCAAGCCGGGACCGGGCGTGATGGTCCACTCCGACCAGGGCTGTCAGTTCACCAGCAGCGATTGGCAGTCGTTCCTGAAGGCTCACCGGATGGTGCCGAGCATGAGTCGTCGCGGGAACTGCCATGACAACGCGGTGGCCGAGAGCTTCTTCAGCGTCTTGAAGAAGGAGCGGATCAAGCGAAGGATCTACCCGACACGGGCCACTGCGGCATCGGACGTGTTCGACTACATCGAGATGTTCTACAACCCCATCCGCCGACATGGTTCCGCTGGCGGACTGTCACCGGTAGAGTTTGAGAGGCGCTACGCGCAGAACGGCGACTGAGTGTCTACGGAAATCTGGCCGGTCCACCGCGCCAAATGGGCCGATGCACTGTCCATCAGCGTGCGGCCGGTGATCACCTATTGGTTCATGGCGCTGTACTGCGCGGCCAAGACCGCCGCCTTCGTCGGCGCGGTCGATGCAGGCGTCGGATGGATTCCGGCCATCCAGGCCGCCTGGACCGACGCCGACCAAGCCCTATGGGCCGGCGTGCTGAACTTCTGGTTCCTCGGCCGCGTCTTCGACCGGGTGCGCGCATGATTCCGGTCCCGCGGGCGGCCATCGAACTGGCCAAGCGCTTCGAAGGGTTTGAACGCAAGGTGAAGCGCGGCACGGAAATCAGTGCCATCCCCTACGTGTGCCCCGCAGGTTTCTGGACGATTGGTTACGGCCATCTCTGCGATCCGAAGCACCCACCGATCAGCGAGGCCGAAGCCGAGGTATATCTGGTTCGAGATCTGCAGACGGCACTCGCCGCAACGCTGCGCTACTGCCCGGTGCTGGCCACCGAACCCGAGAGCAGGCTCGCCGCCATCGTGGACTTCACGTTCAACCTCGGCGCGGGGCGGCTGCAGACGTCGACGCTACGGAGGCGAGTCAATCAGCGCGACTGGCCCAGCGCCGCAACCGAGCTGCGGCGCTGGGTCTTTGGCGGTGGCAAGGTGCTGCCGGGACTTGTCACGCGGCGGGAGGCCGAGGCGACTTGCCTGCTCCGCGCCGCCTGATAGGCCGGGTCGACTCGATCAAATCCCCGGTTGCAGCTCCACACGCACTTCGCGCGTTTTGCCGGCCCGTTCCACTGACAAGACCACCACATCGCCGACCTTCCTGTCGTCTAGCCGCGCGAGCAGCTTAGCCACATCGTCTGTCGCCTTGCCATCAACACCGATGATGCGGTCGCCGGGCACGATGCCTTGCGACGTGACTTCGACACCCGCGAGGCCGGCCTTGTGCGCTGCCGAACCAGGGGTAACACGCAGCACGAACACGCCCTTGCTTCCAGTCAGCGCCAGCAGGCGCTGATTGAGTTGTTCGTCCACCTCAATGCCCAGCGCCGGACGGATGTACTTACCAGTCTTGATGAGTTGCGGGACTACGCGCATGACGGTGTCCACCGGCACGGCGAAACCAATCCCGGCCGAGGCGCCGGAGGGGCTATAGATCGCCGTGTTGATGCCGATGAGCCTTCCTGCCGAATCGAGCAGCGGCCCACCGGAGTTGCCAGGGTTGATGGCGGCGTCGGTCTGGATGAGGTGATCGATGGCCGGGCCGCCCGCTTCTCCGGGTAACGAGCGGTCGAGCGCGGAGACGATGCCGGTGGTGAGCGTCCAGTCCAGGCCGAAGGGGTTGCCGATAGCGAACACCTTCTGACCCACCTTGAGGTCGGCACTGGTGCCGACCGGCACGGCCGGCGGGCGCTTGAAACCGACGCCGATCTTGAGCACAGCGATGTCGTGCGCTGGGCTTACCCCCACCAGCGCGGCCTGGTAGTCGCGGCCGTCGGCCAGTTTGACGGTGGCTTCGGACGCGCCCTGGATGACGTGGAAGTTGGTGACGACGTGGCCGGCGTCGTCCCAGATGAAGCCCGAGCCGGTGCCACGCGGCACGGAGAAGACGTTACGCGTCCAGACATCGCGTACCAATTGCGCGGTGGTGATGTAGACCACCGAGGCGCGCGATCTTTCGAACAGTTCGATGGTGGCTTTCTCGTCCGCCGCCAGGTCGCCGCGCGCCGTCACAGTCCGTTCTGCCGCCTCGCGCGGACTGAACCAGTCCTCGATGGCGGGCAGAAACTGCCACAGCAGCATGAGCGCGGCAATGCAGGCGGTGATGAAGAGCCAGCGACGGATAAAGTGGTCCTGTGGCGGGCGACCGTACGGGTCGGGGTAGGCCATGAGAAGTCTCCTGTTGATAGGCAATCAGCGCCATAGCCCGCTCGGGCGCCAGCGCGGCGGGCGCGGCGTCACAGCGGATTCCGGCAAGAAATGGGGCGCGTGAAACGGCAAGGCTGTTGCTGGTCCAGGCGCCAACGTCAGCAGGCGTGAGATACGATCTTGCGTTGCCGGATGGGTGCGCAACCAGGAAGGCTCGGGATTGCCCCATCCCGGCCACAGCCAGGCACGCCAGGAGCGACTGACCCGCTCGATCTTCGCCAGCGCGGACGCCAGCCCTTGCGGGTCGCCGGTCAGTTCCGCCGCGAGGCGGTCAGCGTCGAACTCACGCACGCGAGACAAGCCGAGCTGTGCGAGCAGGGCCAGCTGGGGCGAGGCGGCCAGCAGAAGCGGTCCAGGCCAATTGACCGCCACCGCGCCGGCCAGCAGTGCGGGCAAGCTGAACACAATAGCGATCTGTCCGACCATAGCCAGCAGGCTCGTGAGGCGACTGACGGAATCCGCCAGCCCCATGACACGCAGATCCTCATTAGCGATGTGCGCGACCTCGTGCGCGAGCACACCCGCCAGTTCGCGCGAACTCAGGTTGCGCAGCAGGCCATCGGTGAGGGCGATCGATGCATGCTGCTTCGAGCCGGTGGCGAAGGCGTTGACGACGGCACTGGGCACGTAGTGCGGCACCGGCGTGGCGGGCAAACCGGCACGGGCGGACAGCTCGCGCAACAGAGCCCAAATTTCCGGGGCTTCGTGCGGGCGCAAAGCGCGTGCGCGGTACAGGCGCAAGGTCAAGGCGGATGCGGCTGCCGGTTCCAGCAACAGCGTGCCTGCAACTGCAAACAGCGCGAGCCACAGGCCGCTTTCCCCGAACAGCAGGCTTCCTGCGGTGGCTGCGATCCCGATCAGGGTCAGGACCAACAGCCCAGTCTGCAGGCGGTTGAGCCAGCGGTGTTGCAACAACGCCGCGCGCGGGTCACTGGGATGATGACGGATCATGCTCAGATGTCTTGGCGGCGCGGTCGTCGCGCTCGCGCAGCAGCCAGTAAGTGGCACCGAGCGCCAGTGTGGCTCCTGCAAGCGCGGCGATCTTGCCAGGGCTCGCCTCGGCGTCGAGGATCACGAATTTGCGCGCCAGCGCGATCAGGCCGATGAGGATCACGGTCTTGACCTGGATGATGCTGTCCCGACGCAGCGCCACGCGCACGATGGAATGCTTGAACTCCATCGCGATCAAGAGCGTCATGATCATGCCGAACACACTCTGGAATACCTTGTGATCCAGGGGATTGAAGGCATCGAGGACCAGCAGCGTGAAGACGATGGCGATGAGCTGGAACAGCGACACCACGATGATGACGGCAATTACCGCCGACAGAACGAGGGCGACGACCTGCTCGAAGCGCTCGTAAACCGTCATCAACCGCCACTGGGAGCGCATCTCGTCAAGGGCCGTGTGGCCAGATTCTTTATGCATAAGCGTTGCGCTCCCTCTTTCAATGAAACGTTAATGGAACGGGGAGTCCGAGAAGACGACTCGATTGCACCTGAATCATCGGGGCAATTGCGAAGCCACCCAGCGCATAATGTCCTGCGCGCCCGTGGCGCCCGCCTGACGTGCAACCTCATGCCCCCCTCGGAACAAAATCAGGGTTGGAATGCTGCGAATACCGAACTGGGCGGCCAGGTGAGGCTCGGCCTCGGTATTTACCTTGGCCAACCTCACCTTGGGTTCAAGCAGGGAGGCTGCCTGCTCGAACTGAGGCGCCATCATCTTGCACGGTCCGCACCACGGCGCCCAAAAGTCAACCAGCAGCGGCAGGTCACTGCGCTCCAGATGACGGGCGAAGGTCGCTGTGGTCAGATCAATGGGTTCTCCGGTGAACAGCGGGTGCTGGCACCGCCCGCAATTGGGCTTCTCTGCCAACTTGTTGGCTGGCACGCGATTGATGGATTGGCAGTGTGGGCAGACGATATGAATGCTGTCACTCATGAGGTGGCCCCTTGGGACACAGAGGAAGTAATGGCTCCGGCAGTTGGGTCGCTGTGACATGGGGATTCGAGCTGTAGCCCTTGTGTCAGTTGCCGGATGCTGTATTCATCCAGCGTTTCCCGTGCGAGCAGTTCGCGCGCGCACCGCTCCAGCACTTCTCGGTTGATTTCGAGAATTCGGTATGCACGATCAAACACACCCATCACGATGTCACGGATGGCTTGGTCGATGCGTGTCTGAGTCGATTCGGCTACCCGGCAGCCACCCTGTACCAGTTCAGGCGCATCAAGAAAACGCGGCCTCTGTGCCTCAAAAGCAACGTACCCCAAGCCCTCATCCATGCCGAAGCGCGTAATCATGTCGCGGGCGATGTCGGTGGCCCGCGCGAGATCGTCTGAAGCCCCTGTGGACAGCTCGCCAAACACGAGCTTCTCAGCCGCGCGCCCTCCCAGGAGCACGGCGATCTTGTGCTCCAGGTCGGCACGTGTCATCAGAAATCGGTCTTCGGTGGGCCGCTGCAGGGTGTAGCCGAGTGCACCGATGCCACGCGGAACGATTGAAATCCTGTGTACCGGATCGGTGCCGGGCAGCGCCAGCGCCACCAGCGCATGCCCCATCTCGTGATAGGCCACGGTTTCCCGCTCCTTCGGATTGAGCACACGGTTCTTCCTTTCCAGGCCGGCCACGATGCGCTCGATGGCGGCGGTGAAGTCTTGCAGTTCCACAGCCTGCGCCTTGCGCCGCGTCGCGTTCAGCGCTGCTTCGTTCACGAGATTGGCCAGATCAGCGCCGGAAAAGCCGGTGGTCAGCGCCGCCACCTGTTCGAGATCGATATCCTGAGCCAGCGTCACCTTCTTGACGTGGACCTTCAGGATATCCAGGCGACCTTTCTTGTCGGGCCGGTCCACCAGCACCTGACGGTCGAAGCGACCGGCGCGCAGCAGCGCCTGGTCGAGGATTTCGGGCCGGTTGGTGGCGGCGAGGATGATCAGCCCCACCGAGCTGTCGAAGCCGTCCATCTCGGTGAGCAGCTGGTTGAGCGTCTGCTCACGCTCGTCGTGGCCGCCGATGGGCCCGCCGACGCCGCGTGCACGGCCCAGCGCGTCGAGTTCATCGATGAAGATGATGGCCGGCGCCTGCCCGCGCGCCTGCTCGAACAGGTCGCGCACCCGCGCCGCGCCCACGCCGACAAACATCTCGACGAACTCCGAGCCGGAGATAGAGAAGAACGGTACCCCGGCCTCGCCCGCCACGGCCTTGGCCAGCAGGGTCTTGCCCGTGCCGGGCGGGCCAACCAGCAACACACCTTTCGGGATGCGCGCGCCGAGGCGGCCGTAATCCTGCGGGTTCTTCAGGAAGTCGACGATTTCGACCAGCTCGGCCTTGGCCTCATCGACACCCGCGACATCGGCAAAGGTGACGCCGGTGTTCTTCTCCATGAACACCTTGGCGCGGCTCTTGCCGATGCTCAGGAAGCCGCCCATGCCCTGCTTCTCGGCGAAGCGGCGGAACAGGAAGAACCAGACGCCGAAGAAGGCCACCGCCGGCAGAATCCAGGAGAGCACATCACGTAGCCAGGTGCTTTCCACCACCCGCGCGTAAGGCACGTCGTACTTGGACAGCCGCTCGGCCAGGTCGGGTTCGACGCGAGTGGCCACGATGGTGGTCTTGCCCTGGCTGTCCGGCGATTTCAGGCGCCCGGTGACCGTGCGGTCCGACACCAGCACTTCGGCGACGCGCCCCTCGGCCAGCGCCTTCTCGAATTCGCTGTAGGGCACGGGCTCGACGGTCTTGGCCGCCTGCCAGTAGTTCTGCAGCGTCAGCAGCAACAGGCCGGCGACGATCCAGTAGCCAATGTTCCATTGATCTTTCTTTTCCATGGCAATGTTCCTCGCAAGTCGTGCCGCTAGAGAATGGGGGTGAACAGACGGGCCACCCCGTCGCGCAAGCGGATGGCCAGCGGGCGGGCGCGCAACGCCATGGCCGATATCTCGTTCGATGCATCACGGGCGGCATCAAAAAGGGATTCCAGCCGCGTAGACAGCGCGGTGTCGTACACCTCCACATTGAACTCGAAGTTGAGGCGCAGGCTGCGCGCATCCCAATTGGCCGAACCCAGGCAGCACCACTGGCCGTCTATCAGCATCAGCTTGCTGTGGTCGAACGGGCCAGGCCGTTCGAAGATGCGTACACCGTGCTCCAGCACCTGCCAGTAGTGGGCGCGCGCGGCCCATTGCACCGTGGGATGGTCGCCGTTTGCGGGCGTCAGCACCTCGACGCGCACGCCGCGCAACGCGGCCGTGCTCAGCGCCGCGATCATCGGCTGATCGGGCACGAAGTAAGGTGTCCAGATGCGCACCGAATGCTTCGCCGCGCTCAAAGCGCCCATGAAGGTCCAGCGCAGCCGGTCCAGGGCCTCATCGGGACCGGCCTCGATGCCGCGCGCCCAAGAGGTTCCTTGCTCATCAGCCGTTGCGGGCGGTTCGCCCCAGAAACCCTCGTTGAGCCGCTCGCCCGTGGTATCGCACCAATCGTCGGTGAAGCACCGCATCAGATGCGCAACCACCGGCCCGCGCAGACGAAAGTGCAAATCGTGACAGGCCTGCTCCGGCGCATCGGGCCGCCAATACGGGCTGACGATGTTCATGCCGCCGGTGAAACCCGTCTCGCCATCGATCACCAGCAGCTTGCGGTGATTGCGCAGATGAGCGGCATGCAGGCGCGCGGGAATCAACGTCGGGTTGAACGTCGCCACCGGAACGCCGGCGCGCTGCAAGGCGCGGTAGGCGCTGCGGGGCGTCCAGCGGGCATACACGTCGTCGATCAGCACCCGTACTTGCACGCCGCGCTCATGAGCCCGGCGCAGCGCATCGACGAACTGCGCCCCGATGCCTTGGCTGTCGAAGATGTACGAGGTCAAGGCGACGCTGTACCGCGTCGATTCGATGGCGGCGAGCATGGCCGGGTAGGCCTGCTCGCCATCGACAAGCGGCTCGATGCGGTTGCCGCCGGTCAGCGACTGGCCGGTGGCGCGTCCCACTAGGTGGGCCAGACCGGCAAGCGGCGGCGATACAGCCTCGGGCATCGTGGGCGAGAGGTCCTGCCGAGCAGCAGGATCTGCCCCCGAGAAGAGCCGCCGCGCCCGCCGCTGGTAACGGTTGATGCCGAACAGCCCATACAGCAGCGAACCGCCCAGCGGCAACAAGGCGATCAGCAGTACCCACAGCGTGGCCGATCGAGGGTCACGCTTGTAGATGACCGCGTGCCCCGCTGTGGGGATAGCGACCGCCAGCGACACGAGGGTGGCTGCCCATGTCAGCCCGTTGGGGTCGGACACGACAGCCTCCTCATGACTCAAGATTCGCCGCCCGCTGACTTCTTCTTGCGCGCAGGCTTGCTCGCGTCGCTAGGCGGCGTCTCGGCCGCGTTCGCGGCATCGGGCTTCTCAGGCTCGGCCGACTTCGCGGGTGGCTCCTGGCGCTCGAAGACCACCCGTTCGGCCTTGTCGTCCCAGCGGGCGCTGACGTGATCGGCCTTGCCGATACCGCCACCCAGCATCTCGCGCGCCAGTGCCGTCTCCAGCTCGCTGCGGATCAGCCGCTTGAGCTCACGCGCGCCGAACTCGGGCTTGTAGCCTTCCTCCGCGAAGTGATCGATCAAGGTCTGGTCGAAGGTCAGCGTCACGCCCTGGCTGGCGGCGTTGCGGGCCACACGATCGAGCTGCAGGCCGACGATATGGCGGATCTCCTCCTTGCCCAGCGCGTGGAAGACGATGATTTCGTCGATGCGGTTGAGGAACTCGGGGCGGAAGTGTCCGCGCAGCACGTCCATCACCTCGGCCTTGGTCTTCTCGTATTCTTCGCCGGCGGCGCCACGGGCCTTCAGCCGACGCTGGATGATGTCCGAGCCCAAGTTCGAGGTGGCGATGATGATGGTATTGGTGAAATCCACCACCCGGCCCTTGCCGTCGGTGAGCCGCCCGTCGTCGAACACCTGCAGCAGGATGTTGTAGACGTCGGGGTGAGCCTTCTCGATCTCGTCCAGCAGCAACACGCTGTAGGGCTTGCGACGCACCTTCTCGGTGAGCTGGCCGCCCTCGTCATAGCCCACATAACCCGGAGGCGCGCCCACCAGGCGTGCCACGGTATGGCGTTCCCCGTACTCGGACATGTCGATGCGCAGCAGCGCACCTTCATCGCCATAGATGGACTCGGCCAGCGCCTTGGCGAGCTCGGTCTTGCCCACGCCGGTCGGCCCGAGGAACAGAAAAGTCGCCACCGGCTTGCTGCCTTCGCGCAGGCCCGCGCGCGACAACCGCACGGCATCGGCCACCGCGCGCACCGCTTCGTCCTGGCCCACCAGGCGCTCGTGCAGCCGCTGCTCCAGATGCAGCAGCTTCTCGCGTTCTTCCACCGTCAGCTCGTTGACCGGAATGCCGGTCAGACGCGAGACGATCTGCGCGACATGCTCGGCCTTGACTTCGGCGCTGCCCGAGGCGCGCTCGCGTTCCCATTCCTCGACGAGCTTCTTGAGTTCAGTCTCCTTGGCCTCGATGCGCTTGCCCAGCTCGGCGGCCTTGTCGTACTGCTTGCGCGAGGCCACATAGTCCTGCTCACGCCGTAGCTGGTGCAGTTCGGACTCCAGCTCTTGCACCGCCACCGGGCGGGCCGTGGCCGACAGCTTCACGCGTGCGGCCGCCTGGTCGAGCAGGTCGATGGCCTTGTCAGGCAAAAAGCGCGCGGTGATGTAGCGGTCCGACAACTCGGCGGCGGCGATAATCGCATCCTCGGTGATGCTGACCTTGTGGTGCGCCTCGAAGGTGTCGCGCAGGCCGCGCAGGATCATCATGGTCTGCGCTACCGTCGGCTCGGGCACCATCACCGGCTGGAAGCGACGCTCCAGCGCGGCGTCCTTCTCGATGTACTTCTGATACTCGTTGAGCGTGGTGGCGCCGATCAGGTTCAGTTCGCCGCGCGCCATCATCGGCTTGAACACGTTGGCCACGTCCAGCCCGCCTTCGCCGCCACCCTGGCCTGCACCGACGATGGTGTGCACCTCGTCGATGAAGAGAATCAGCTCGCCCTGGTGCTCGGTCACTTCCTTGAGCACCTTCTGCACGCGCTCCTCGAACTCGCCCCGGTACTTGGCGCCAGCCACCATGGCATTGATGTTGAGTTCCACCAGGCGCTTGTCGCGCAGCGTCTCAGGCACTTCGCCGGCCACCATGCGCTGCGCCAACCCTTCGACGATGGCGGTCTTGCCGACGCCGGGCTCGCCGATCAGCACCGGATTGTTTTTCTTGCGCCGGGCCAGCACCTCGATGGTGGTCTCGATCTCCTGCGCACGGCCGATGACTGGATCGAGTTTGCCCTCGCGCGCCATCTTGGTGAGGTCGCGCGAGTATTTATCCAGCTCGGGCGTGTTGGTCGGCGTCTCGGCGCGGCCATCCTCGGCCCCTTTGCCGACCACCTTGCTTACCTGCTGGCGCAGCGCTTGTGGCGTGAGGCCGTAACGGCGCAGCAGGTTGGCCGCCAAACCTTCGCCTTCCTCGGCGAGCCCGATCAGGAAATGCTCCGGCCCGACATAAGAGTGGCCGAGTTCGTTGGAGGCCACGAAAGCACGGCTGAGCGCGTCCTTGACCCGGGGCGACACGCCGATCTCGCCCTCGAACGGCTTATCGCCGCGCTTGGCTTCGGATTCGATCTGGCGCTTGAGGTCATCGACCTTGATCTTGAACTGCCCCAGGATGGTCTTGACCACGTCGCTGCCGGATAGCGCCAGCAGCAGGTGTTCGGTATCGACTTCGGCGCGCCCGAACTCTGCAGCGTGTCGGGCGGCCTCCTGCAATAGGGCCTCGGACTGTTCGCTGATACGGCTGGCGAGCCCACTGCCGCGACGGCGCGCGGTGCCCGTACCGGCCGGGGCGGGTTCGCCGAACGAGGCATCGACGACCTCGTCGGTATCGGCCGCCATGGACGGTGCGTCGTCACCGATGCGGAAGAAGTCGCTGCCAAGGAAGTCTTCGAACAGCCCGCTGCGCGAGCCGAACAAGGCTTCCAGCGGTGAGACGGTGCGCTTTTGCTGGCGCACCAGTTGGCGATAGTGATCGTCACACAACAGCATGGTGCTGTGGCGACCATTGAGATTGGCTTCCACCCGCACCGTGGCGGGTTGGCCGCAGACTTGGCATTGTTTTCTGGCCATGCTGATGCTCCTGTAAAGATCTGACGAGGCCCCGCCGATCACGGTCATCTCTTTGTGGTTTTTGAGAAAAACGCGCTGCCCCGCGTCAGCCGTTGATCGGGATCGAGCGCCCCTGCTTGGGCGTACTGGCCTCGCGCTTTTCCATCGTGATCGTGAGCACGCCGTTCTTGAAAGCGGCCTTGATCGTGTCCTGGTTGGCATCGGCCGGCAGGTTCAGAGCGCGCTGAAAGCTGCCGTAGGAGCGCTCCACCCGGTGGAAACCGCCGTCTTTCGTTTCCTGCTCCTGACGCTTTTCACCGCGCACCAGCAGCACGTCGTTCTCGAGCGTGATCTGGATGTCTTTTTCCTCGACGCCGGGCACTTCCAGGGCGATCTTGTACTGCTTGTCGGTCTCCTGGATGTCCAGCGCCGGTTTCAGCAGGCCCGGCCACTCCGACGGCCAGCGTGGCATGGCCAGCGTCGGGAAACCGAAGCCTCGAAACGCGTCGTCGAACAGGCGATCGATCTCGCGATGCAATTGCAGGATGGGGCTGACCGGCCCACCCGCCACCGGCAGGTCATTGCGCTGCATCGGCAGCGAGGCAGTGCTCTGTTGTTCTTCCTGCTCCTTCTTGAACCAGTTCCAGGGAGCCAATTGCTTGAAATCAATGTCCATGTCACACCTCCAGAAGAAAAATTGAAGACTCTCGCTCACGCCGTTTGCCTGCGGCGACGGACAGCGCGCCCAGACGACACGGAGTGTTCCGCTGACTTTGGCTGCTCATCTGTGCGTATCACCTCCTTCTTTCTGCCTGCTTGGATCTGATCATTGATCCATCGATCGATTTCACTTTGACGAAACCGCCACGTCCCGCCGACCTTGAAGGCCGGAATCTCCCCGTGCGAGGCGAGCCGGTAAAGCGTCCGCTTGCCGACTTTCAAGTAGGCAGCCAACTCGTCGAGTGTGAAAATCGCCTGCTGGCGCGCTGTCATATCACCCCCACAAGTTCCGCCTTCGTACAGCCTCAATCGAGGATTTTTTGCAAAACCTTGCAAGAACATTGCGCCTAACATGCAGGAAGTCAAGAGTCAACATCCCGCGATCTGCTTGGCGAATGATGTGACTCAAATTTCCAGAGAGGGTGTGCTGGGGCAGTCCGATCCGGCGATAGGCAAAGGTTTAATCGGGAGCGGATGCCGCCGTGTTTCGAAACGTCGGTACTTGTCGACATCTACCGACGAAACGGAACAAGTGCCGACGCGGGAAGACCTTTCTGGATTGCCACTACCATCCACGCCGGCAGGTGAGTCCTGGTTTCGAGCACGGCGTTCCAGTCATCCCGCCCGATGCGCCCAACCAACTTGCCGACGTGGTTTCGGCGAGGTCCGGGCCAAGCCATTCAAGGGCTATGACGACATCACCGGCGAGACTATCGCCCAGCACCAACATCCACCTGGGGGCACGGCGGATCTCGATGACCTGCTTGCCGAGATTGAGCGTCCGCGCGCGGCCGTCGGTCAGGTAGATCTGTCGGACGGGGACCTGCGTGGTCAGCCCCAGGGCACTGGCCGCAGCCGCGCCATGACGGACGATGGCGTGCCCCGTGATGCGCGTGAGGGACTGGACCAGTTTGTCGGCGGGCGGCGGGACTGAACCGAAGCGGCTGGCCGTCACGGCGACGTACATGCCGCGCGCCACGCGCCTCAAACGCCCATGCCGTGCCAAGCGAACCAACTGCCGCGACGCTTGATCGCGATTGACCAAGTGCTCCAGGTCCAGGCTCCTGAGCAAGGCGCCCTCCGGCTGCGCATCGATCCAGCGGCTGACGATCTCAGCTTGTTTGGCCATGGGCAACGACCGCAGACTGGCTGGTTGATATCTGCAGGCACGACTCCTCGTAGGCTTCGATGTCGACTTGGCGGTAAATCACCCGACCACAGAGTTTCAGGAATTTCGGCCCAATTCCCACGCTACGCCAGCGTTCGAGGGTGGCTTCGCTGATACTCCAGCGGGCGGCCAGTTGTTTTTGATTGAGGTGAACGACGTCCATCTTGGTCTCCTTCCGCATGAGTTGGCAGGAGTCCATGAAGGCGCTGTTCGGTCCGCCAGCCAGGTCAATTCAGAAGACGCGCGGTTACTACGGGAGATCGTTCAGCTCGTAGCTGGTACTGCGCCCGCCCGCATTCGATTTCCGCAGCACGCCGCGCGCGAGCAGGTCGTTGATGTCGCGCAGCGCCGTGTCTGGCGAGCACTTGGCGATCGCCGCCCACTTGCTGCTGGTGAGCTTACCTTCAAAGCCATCGAGTAGCCGGTTGAGCAATTTCACCTGTCGCTCGTTCAAAGGTGTGGCTGCCCAGTGCTGCCAGAAGCGTGCCTTGGTCAGCACGGCATCGAGGGTGTGCTGCGCCTGATCGACGGCGCGATGCAGGGTGTCGAGGAACCAGGCCAGCCACTCGGTGACGTCCATGGACCGCTTCTGGGTGCCCTCCAGAATATCGTAGTAGGCCTTGCGCTCCCGCTGGATCTGCGCCGACAGGCTGTAGAAGCGCTGCGGGCTGCCGTCGGCGCGCGCCAACAGCAGGTCGCCGATGGCCCGGGCGATACGGCCGTTGCCGTCGTCGAACGGGTGCAAGGTCACGAACCACAGATGGGCAAGCCCCGCCTTGACGAGCGGTGGCTCACCCGAGTCCGCATTGACCCATTCGAGGAAACGACCTGTCTCGGTCTCCAGTCGATCGGCGGGCGGCGCCTCGAAATGCACGCGCTGGCGGCCGATGGGGCCGGAAACCACCTGCATGGGGCCACTGGCGTCGTCGCGCCAACTGCCGACCTTGATCCTGGAGAGGCCGGAGTAACCAGTGGGAAAGAGCGCCGCGTGCCAGCCGAACAACCGCTCGCGGGTCACCGGCGCCGCGCAGTTGACCGTGGCGTCGAGCACCATCTCCACCACGCCTTCGACATGACGATCGACTGGAGCCAACGCCCCGATGTCGACGCCCAGCCGGCGAGCGATGCTTGAGCGCACGGACTCGACGTTGAGCTGCTCGCCCTCGATTTCGCTGGTCTTGACCACGTCTTCGGTGAGCGCCGCCAGGCTGGCCTGATCGCGCAGCGCCATGCCCACGTCGGCCAGACGCCCCAGCAAGAGCCCTTGAGCACGACTCACATCCGCCATAGGGCCAGCGAGCGCCGCCAGGTCGAAGCGCCAGTCCGGCCAGTCACTGGCCTGCCAGATGTACTTGTAATCGCCGCTGTTCATGCGGAGATTATGGGCTTCATTCTCCGCATGCGCAAGTTATTCACCGCATATAATGCGGCGATAGAAGGTGCGATTCCCCGCACCCCGGGCTGCCTTACCCCGGAATGGGTGTGAATGGGTGTGCTCTTGGTCGGGAGGACGGACGCGGGTTCAATTCCCGATTCCGGAATCGAACCGGACCAGAGAAGCATACGAATTTGAACGGCCATATCGGTGACCGATCCACGGGAAAAACCGCTTGATCGTCCGCTGCCTCTGGCCTGTCAACCCCCGCTTTTCGCAGCAGCCAGCAGGACTTATCAACTTGCCGGAACGCCGGTATCGCGTACTTTCTTCAACGGTCGTTTGGCGCGGGCTGCCGCCCCACCACCAATATTCCAGACAAGGCCCGGGCAACCCCCGGGCCTTGTTCTTTTCCGGCTTCCGCTGCGATGCTCGCCGCCTCGCCGGTCGCGGCACGGAAAGGAACGCCATGGCACCCCGTCCCTGGATCGCCCTCGCCCTGCTGGCGGGCCTCGTTTCCGCCCCATCCCATGCCGGGATGCGGGTGTTCCCCGATCCCGCCGCCACCGGCCAACGCATTGCCGCGAACGTGGGCGGCCGCACCGCGCCGCATCCGCAAGGCATCGCCCACCAGTGGCCCGGCGTCTACTTCGAGACCGCATTCGATGGCAGCGAGGCCGTATTCGAGCTGGTTCATCCGCCGCTGGCCCTGCACGTGCTGGTGGACGGCGAGCGCATCGACACGCTGCGCCAGGCCACGCCGGGGCGCTACCGCGTGACCGGACTGGCCCCGGGCCGGCACCAGCTTCGCCTGGAAACGGCGAGCGAAAGCCAGTCCAGCGTGCATGTCTTCGGCGGCTTCCTGCTGCCGGAAGGGAGCAAGCCGGCGCCGATGCCGCTGCGGGCACGCCGGATCGAGTTCATCGGCGACTCGCATACGGTCGGCTACGGCAGCATCTCCACCCACCGCGAATGCAGCAGCGAGGAGGTCGATGCAACGACCGACACCAGCGCAGCCTTCGGCCCGCAGGTGGCGAAGCACTACGGCGCGGACTACCGGATCAATGCCATTTCCGGCCGCGGCGTGGTCCGCAACTACGACGGCCACGATGGCGACACCCTGCCCGTCGCCTGGCCCTACCTGCTGCTCTCGCACGAACACCCCGACAACGACGCCTCCTGGCAGCCGCAGCTGGTGGTGATCGCCCTGGGCACCAACGACTTTTCCACCGCACTGCACGAGGGCGAACCCTGGGCCGACCGCGCCGCCCTGCGTGCCGATTACGTGCGCACGTATGCCGGCTTCGTACGCCAGCTGCGTGCACGCTGGCCGCAGGCGCACTTCGTGCTGTGGGCCACCGGCTTCTTCGAGGGGGAAATCCGCGAGCACGCGCGCCAGGTCGTCGAAACCCTGCAGCGCGAGGGCGAGCACCGGATCAGCTTCCTGCCGGTCGACGGCCTGGACATGCAGGCCTGCCACTGGCATCCATCGGCGGCCGACCATGCCCGCCTGCGCGACGCGCTGGTGGCGCACATCGATGCCCTGCCCCCGCCCTGGGAAACGCCCGTGGACTGACTCAGTGCGCGCGCCTGCGCCACGGCCGGCGCGCGCGGAACAGCACCAGGTAGGTGCCCGCGACCCAGGCCAGGCCCGCGGCCCAGCCGGCCATGACGTCGGAGGGGTAATGCACGCCCAGGTACAGGCGCGACAGACCCACCAGCAGCACGAACGCCACCGCCGCCACCGCCACCGGCCAGCGCCAGCGGGTGCGCCACGCCAGCAGGATCGCGACCATGGCCAGGGTCATCGAGCCCATGGCATGGCCGCTGGGGAAGCTGAAGGTGGTCTCCGGGGCGATCGATTCCCACAGGTCCGGGCGCGCGCGCTGGAAGCTGTGCTTGGCGGCCAGGTTCAGCAGCGCCGAACCGACGAAGGACACCGTGGCGAAGGCCGCCTCGCGCCACTTCCTCTTCAGCAGCAGGACCAGCGACAGCAGCACGTCGAGCGGGATCACCCCGTACTCGTAGCCGGCATGGGTGACGGCGACGAAGAACGCGTCCAGGCGCGGCCCGGCCAGGCCGTTGAGCCAGCGCAGCAGCGCCTCGTCGGCGTGCACCATTTCCTCCAGCTCGTGGACCTCGTCGGCCAGCTCGGCGAACAGCCACAGCGGGGCCAGCACCCCGAGGAACAGCAACAGCAGCAGGCCCAGCCTGCGGCGCGGCGGCAGCACCGGCGCCGCGGAGTCTCCCGGAGGCGGCTCAGCCGGCCTTCCGGGCATACCGGGTCTCGACGTACTCGTCGATCAGGGCCACGAACTCGGCGGCGATGTTCTCGCCCTTGAGCGTGACCTTCTTTTCCCCGTCCACGAACACCGGCGCCGAGGGCGCCTCGCCGGTGCCCGGCAGGGAGATGCCGATGTCGGCATGGCGCGACTCGCCCGGGCCGTTGACCACGCAGCCCATCACCGCCAGGGTCAGGTTCTCGGCGCCGGGGTGGGACACGCGCCATTCCGGCATCTTCGCCCGCACGTGTTCCTGCACGGTCTTGGCCAGCTCCTGGAAGAAGGTGCTGGTGGTGCGGCCGCAGCCCGGGCAGGCGGTGACCATCGGGGTGAAGGCGCGCTGGCCGGTGGTCTGCAGCAGCTCCTGCGCCACCACCACTTCCTGGGTGCGCGGCTGGCCCGGCTCCGGCGTCAGCGAGATGCGGATGGTGTCGCCGATGCCTTCCTGCAGCAGCACCGCCAGCGCCGCGGCGGAGGCCACGATGCCCTTGCTGCCGATGCCGGCCTCGGTCAGGCCCAGGTGCAGGGCGTAGTCGCAACGCGCAGCCAGGTCGCGGTACACCGCGATCAGCTCCTGCACGCCGCTGACCTTGCAGCTGAGCACGATGCGCTCGGCCGGCAGGCCCAGCTCCACCGCGCGGTCGGCCGAATCCACCGCCGAGCGGATCAGCGCCTCGCGCAGCACCCGGCCGGCGTCCCAGGGTTCGGCGCGCTGGCTGTTCTCGTCCATCAGCCGCGCGGCCAGGGCCTGGTCCAGCGAGCCCCAGTTGGCGCCGATGCGCACCGGCTTGCCGTACTCGATCGCCTTCTCGATGATCGCGGCGAACTGGGTGTCCTTCTTCTTGCCGAAGCCGACGTTGCCCGGGTTGATCCGGTACTTGGCCAGCGCCTCGGCGCAGGCCGGCTCGGCGGCCAGCAGCTGGTGGCCGTTGTAGTGGAAGTCGCCGATCAGGGGCACGTCGATGCCCATCATCAGCAGCTTCTCGCGGATCCGCGGGATCGCCGCGGCCGCCTCCGGGGTGTTGACCGTCAGCCGCACCAGCTCCGAGCCGGCGCGCCACAGTTCGGCCACCTGCTTGACCGAGGACGCCACGTCCGCGGTGTCGGTATTGGTCATGGACTGGACGACCACCGGGGCACCGCCGCCGACCGGCACGCCGCCGATGTTGACCTGGCGGGTGGGACGGCGCGGCCAGGGTCCGATGGAAGCCGGCGGCGTGGGCTGGGTGACGGCATCGTGCTGCATGTGCGCATTCTAGTCGCCCGCGGCCGAACATGGCCGAACCGGCGCATTCCGGCCGGCGGCCGACGCGGCCTTGCCACCGACCGCGGCATACTCGTCGCACCCGGCCCGCGCGCCCAGGACACCGCCATGCTCAAGCCCAGCTACCCGCTCTACGTCGCCAACGCCGCCGAAACGCCCAATACCGACCTGGAAGTCCGCGACAAGTACAGCGGGGAGGTCGCCACCCGGGTGGCCATGGCCGACGCGGCCACGGTGGAGCGGGCGATCGCCGCGGCGGTGGAGGCCGCCCCGGCCATGGCCGCCCTGCCCCCGTTCCGCCGCCAGGCGGTGCTGGAGCATTGCACCGCCCGCTTCCGCGAGCGCGCCGAGGAGCTGGCCCTGGCCCTGTGCATCGAGGCCGGAAAGCCGATCAAGGACGCCCGCGGCGAGGTCACCCGCCTGATCGACACCTTCCGCATCGCCGCCGAGGAGGCGGTGCGGATCGAGGGCCAGACCGTGAACCTGGAGATCTCCGAGCGCGGCCGCGGCTACCGCGGGATCTGGAAGCGGGTGCCGATCGGGCCGTGCAGCTTCATCACCCCGTTCAACTTCCCGCTCAACCTGGTGGCGCACAAGGTGGCCCCGGCGATCGCCGCCGGCTGCCCGTTCGTGCTCAAGCCGGCCGGCAAGACCCCGGTGGGCGCACTGATCATCGCCGAGATCCTGGCCGAGACCGACCTGCCCAGGGGCGCATTCTCGGTGTTCGCCTGCGACAACGAGGTGGCCGCGCCGCTGGTCGAGGACGACCGGATCAAGCTGCTGTCCTTCACCGGCGGCCTCATCGGCTGGGACTTCAAAGCCCGCGCCGGGCGCAAGAAGGTCACCCTGGAGCTGGGCGGCAACGCCGCCTGCATCGTCGACGCCGACCAGGGCGGGTGCCTGGACCACGTGGTCGAGCGCCTGGCCTTCGGCGCCTACTACCAGTCCGGGCAGAGCTGCATCAGCGTGCAGCGGATCCTGGCCCACGCCGACGTCTACGACGCGCTGAAGGACAAGCTGGCGGCGAAGATCGCCACTTTCGTCGCCGGCGACCCGAAGGACGAGAAGACCTTCATCGGCCCGATGATCGACGAGGACGCGGCGCGCCGGCTGGAAGGCTGGATCGAGTCGGCGCGCAAGGCCGGGGCGAAGGTCGTCGTCGGTGGCGGCCGCAAGGGCAACATGCTCGAGGCGACCCTGCTGGAGGACGTGCCGGCGCATTGCGAGCTGCAGCGCCAGGAGGCGTTCGGCCCGGTGGCGCTGCTGCAGCGCTTCGAGGATTTCGATTCGGCCCTGGAGACGGCCAACGATTCGGACTTCGGCCTGCAGGCCGGCGTGTTCACCGACAGCCTGGACCACGCCATGCGCGCCTGGGACCGGCTGCAGGTCGGCGGCGTGGTGGTCGGCGACGTGCCCAGCTTCCGCATGGACAACATGCCCTACGGCGGGGTGAAGGATTCCGGCTTCGGCCGCGAGGGCGTCAAGTACGCCATCGAGGACATGAGCGAGATCCGGCTGCTGGTGATCCGCAGCTGAGCCGCCGCGCTCAGCGCACCCGGCAGGCCGAGGGCCGGCCCAGCAGGTAGCCCTGCCCGGCGCTGCAGCCCAGCTCCAGCAGGGTGGCGCGCTGGGCCTCGGTCTCGATGCCCTCGCCCACCGTCTCCATGCCCAGGCTGTGCGACAGCGCCAGGATCGCGCGCACCAGGGCCAGGCTTTCCTCGCGCCCGCCCTCGGCGTCCAGGCCGGCGACGAAGCTGCGGTCGATCTTCAGCCCCAGGATCGGGAACCGGTGCAGGTACGACAGCGCGGAGAAACCGGTGCCAAAATCGTCCAGCAAGGCGCCCACGCCGCGCGCGCGCAGGCTGTCGAGCATGCGCCGGATGCGCGGCGCGTCGTCCATCAGCGCCACCTCGGTGATCTCCAGGCGCAGCCGCGCCGGGTCGGCGCCGGCGCCGTCCAGCAGGCCCAGCAGGGGGCGGGCGAAACCCGGCGAACGGAAGTGGCGCGGCGAGACGTTGACCGAGATGTAGCCGCTGCCGCCGCGCGCCAGCTCCTCAATCACCTGCTCGTACAGCAGCCAGTCGACCTGCTCGATCAGCCCGCTCTCCTCGCCCAGGGCGATGAACGCCGCCGGCGACAGCAGGCCGCGCTTCTCGTGGCGCCAGCGCAGCAGGGCCTCGTGGCCGACCACCGCGCCATCCTCCAGGCGCACGATCGGCTGGTAGTACGGGATGAACTCGCGGCGCTGGATCGCCCGGCGCAGGTCCGCCTCCAGGTCCAGGCTGCGCACGGCCTGCTCGCGCATGGCCTCGTCGAACATGGCGTAGCGGTCGCGGCCCTCGTTCTTGGCCCGGTACATGGCCGCGTCGGCGTCGCGCAGGAGCTCCTCGCCGCTGCGGTAGCGCGGGTGCCACAGGGCGATGCCCATGCTGGCCGAGGGGAACAGTTCGCGGCCGGCAACCCATAGTGGCTGGCCGATCACGCCCAGCAGCCGGCGCGCCAGCTCGCGCACCTCATCGTGCCCGTCCGGGCAGGCGGCCAGCACCGCGAACTCGTCCCCGCCCAGGCGCGCGACCACGTCGCCGGGGCGCATGGCCGACACCAGCCGCCGCGCCACCTCCACCAGCAACTCGTCGCCTGCGGCGTGGCCGATGCTGTCGTTGACCACCTTGAACCGGTCCAGGTCAAGGAACAGCACGGCGAAGGCGTGCCCGGCGCCATCGCCGGCGCGCCGCAGCGCGGCGCCCAGCGAATCCAGCAGGCAGGCGCGGTTGGGCAGCCCGGTCAGGGCGTCGTGCAGGGCCTGGTGGGTGAGCCGCTGCTCGGCGCGCAGGCGCTCGCCGATCTGCGCCAGCAGCTGCTCGTTGGCCCGCTCCAGCTCGCTGGTGCGCTCGGCCACGCGCCGCTCCAGGTCCGCATGGGCCAGGCGCAGCCGTTCCTGCGCCGCCTGCCGGGCCAGGCCGGTGCCGATGTTGTGGGCCACGAACGAGAGCAGGCGTTCGTCGTCGCTGCTGAAGCTGATCTTCGGGTCGTAGCTCTGCACCGCGATCACGCCCACCACCTCGCCGTCGCGGCGCAGCGGCACGCCCAGCCAGCTGCTGGCCCGCACCGGGCCGGGGTCGTGCACCTCGCCGGCGGCGATCAGGCGGTCGATGTCCGCGCGGTGCGCCAGCAGGGTCGTGCCGGTGCGCATCACGTACTCGGTCAGGCCCTTGCCCGTACGCCGCGGCGGGCGGTGGTCGCCGCCCTGGTCCACCGAGTACACGAACTCGATGGTCTGCTGGTCCTCGGCGAGCAGGGCGATGTAGAAGTTGCGCGCGTACAGCAGGTCGTCCACCGCGGCGTGGACCTTGGCGTAGTACTGCTCCGGCCCCTGCGAACTGACCGCCATCTCAGCGATGCGGTACAGCGCGTGCTGCAGGCGCTCGGCGCGCTGGCGCTCGAGCACCTCCTCCTGCAGCTCGCGGTTGGCCCGTTCCAGTTCCAGGGTGCGCTCCAGCACCCGGCGCTCCAGTTCCACCTGGGCCTGGCGCCGGTCCAGCATGGTCTGCACGTGCTGGGCGACGAAGCCCAGCAGCGCGCGGTCCTCCTCGCTGTAGCAACCGGCGCGGTCGTAGCTCTGCACCACGATCGCGCCGCATACGCGCTCGCCGCGGCGCAGCGGCACGCCCAGCCAGTCCAGGCTGTCCGAGCCATGGCGCCGGCTGCGCTGCGGCAGGCCCAGGGCGCGGCGGATCCCAGCCGAGGGCCCGCGCAGGGCGCGGCCGTGGCGCAGCAGGGCCAGGGTGAGGCTGTCGGCCATCTCCTGCACCGGCCACTCGCGGCCGCCGTCCGCCAGTTGCGGGTCGCGGTCGTCGGCGTAATAGAGGAAGCGCAGGCTGCCGCGCCGCTCGTCGTACTCGACGATGTAGCAACTGGGCGCGTACATCAGCGTGCCGATGATGCCGTGCAGGCGCGCCAGCACTTCCTGCATCTCGACCTCGCCGCCGGCCAGGTCGGCGATCTCGTACAGCGCCTGCTGCAGCCGCCGCGACTGTTCCAGTTCCTGCACCCGGGCCTGCAGCCGGCGCTCGTGCAGCTCCGCTTCCAGCAGGGTGCGCGCCGCCGCGCACCAGGCCTGCCGGCGCGCCGGTTCCAGCGTGTCCGGACACCCGGCCAGCGCGGCCAGCCGGGCCTCGCCCTCGTCCCAGGCCGCGCCCAGGACCCCGTCGGGCACCGGGCCGCCGTCCAGCACCTGCTGCAGCCGCGCCCAGGCCTCACCGTCGCTGGCACCGGCGCAGGTGGCCAGGCCCGCGGCCTGCCAGCCCAGGGCCATCCACCCTGCCTCCGGCAGCAGGGACGCAAGCACGGCCCAGGTCCGCCCGGGCCCATCGGGCACGGCGGCACCGGCGGCCGGTGCCGCACCCTCAAGGCCACTGCAATGGATCATCTGTCCTGGATCGAGCTTGCCGGCAACGGCGGGCGCCAGCATAACGGTCCGCCCCGCCGATTTCTCGACCCCAACGCACTGTTCTGTGCGTTGTATCCAACATGAGCACGTGCCCCGCCGCCGCCCTGCCCCTGCCCGCCGCGGTGCCGCTTGCGTCCGGCGCCGGGCGCGCTAGGGTGCCGCACATGGAGCAGGCGGTGGACCCACCCGGAGACGAGATCCTGATGCAGGCCTGGGCCGCGGGCGACGTTGCCGCGTTCGAGGCCCTGTACGCGCGCCACCGCCTGCCGCTGTTCCGCTTCCTGCTGGGCCAGCTGCATGACCGCGCCCTGGCCGAGGAGCTGTTCCAGGACGTGTGGCAGCGGGTGGTGGCCGCACGCGACGGCTGGCGCCCGGACGCGCCGTTCGCGGCCTGGCTGTACCGCATCGCCCACAACCGACTGGCCGACCACTGGCGCGCGCTGAAGCACCGGCCGCCGGCGCCGGCCGACGCCGACGAGCGCACCACCGCGCTGGCGGACCCGGACGACCCGGAGCGGCACGCCAGCCGTTCGCAGCAGGCCGCGCGCCTGTACCGGGCGCTGGACGAGCTGCCGGCCGAGCAGCGCGAGGCGCTGCTGCTGCGCCTGCATGGCGAACTGCCGCTGGAGGAGATCGGCCGCATCACCGGGGTCGGCCGGGAGACGGTGAAGTCGCGGCTGCGCTATGCCATGGACCGCCTGCGCGGGAGGCTGCAAGCATGAGCCGGCACGCCCCCCTGACCCCGGAGGAACTGGAACTGCGGCGCCAGCTCGAGGCGGCTGCCGGCCCGGGGCCGTCGCCGCAACTGGATGCACGCATCCTCGCCGCGGCGCGCCAGGCCGCGGCTCCCCCTGCGCACCCGGCAACCGCCACGGCGCCGGTGGCCCGCGGCTGGCGGCGTGCGCGGCGGCGGCGCTGGATTGCTCCGCTGGGGCTGGCGGCATCGCTGGTGCTGGCGTTCGGCGTGGCCTGGCAGTTGCGCGAACCGCCGGTGCCCGGCCAGGCGTTGCCGGCGGCAGCGCCGGCGGCTGCCGACCGCTCTGCACCAGCCGCGGCGCAGGCCGTGCATGCACCGGCAGCAGAGGAGGCGGCGCCGGCCGCGGATGCGGGTGCCGCGGATTCCGCCGCCACCCCGGCGGTGCAGCGCCCCGCCGCCGCGGTCGCGCGCAAGCTGCCGCCGCCGCCACCGGACGACGCTGCCGTGGCGATGCCGCGCGCGCCCTTGCCGGCCGCTCCGGCGCCGGTCGCGGCAATGGCGGAACCGGCGCCCGCGGCCTCGCCAGCTGCCGAGGTGGCCGCGGCCGCGGAAGCCGCGCGTGCGGCGCAGGACATGGCCCGCGCCCGCCAGGCGCAGGGGGCCGCGCGCCGCGCTGCCGAACGTTCCCGCCAGGAGGCCAGTGCAATGCGCCCTGCGCCTGCGATGGCGCCGCGGCAGGCGATCGCCGCCCCGCCACCGCCTCCGGCATCGGCGCCGGTATCCGCGGCCGCGATCGAGGACGGGCCACCGCCGGTGGCCATGGCCCTGGCCGATCCGCAGGAATGGCTGGAGTGGATCCGCGGGCTGCAGGCCGACGGCGACATCGAAGGCGCACGCGCGAGCCTGCAATGGTTCGTGCGCGAGCACCCGCAGCTGGAAGTGCCCGAGGACCTGCGGCCGTTGCTCGAACAGGCGCCGTGAGTGCGACCGGCGCGTGCACACGCGCCGGTTAGAATGGCGGCGATGACCGATACCCTCGCCGCGCCCGCCAGCCACCTGCTCGAGGTCAAGCACAGCCGGTTCCTGGCCAATGCCGCGCCCGTGGCCACCCCGGAGCAGGCACTGGAGTTCGTGGCCTCCGTGTCCCACGCCGATGCCACCCACAACTGCTGGGCCTACCGCATCGGCCAGGACTACCGATCCAGCGACGACGGCGAACCGGCCGGGACCGCCGGCCGCCCGATCCTGGCCGCGATCGACGGCCAGGGCTACGACCGCGTGGCGGTGGTGGTGACCCGCTGGTTCGGCGGGATCAAGCTCGGCGCCGGCGGACTGGTCCGCGCCTACGGCGGCGCGGCGGCCGAGTGCCTGCGCCTGGCCAGGCGCGAGCCGCTGGTGGAAATGGTCGAGCTGGAACTGGAGTGCCCGTTCGATGCGCTGGGCACGGTCCATGCCGCACTGGCGGCGCACGCGGCCGAAAAGACCTCCGAGGCCTTCGTGGCCGACGGCGCGCGCCTGGGCCTGCGCCTGCCGGCAACCCAAGCCGAGCCCCTGCGCGCGCGCCTGCGCGACGCCACCCGCGACCGCGTGCGCGTCGCCATTCCCGGAAGCAACCCGTGAGCGAAAAGACCCCAAAGGATGGCAGCCGCCTGCAACGGATCGGCAGCCTGCGCACGCTGTGGCCATTCGTGGCCCGCCACCGCGGCCTGTTCGCGGCCTGGCTGGCGGCGCTGGCGCTGTCCTCCAGCGCCACCCTGAGCCTGCCGGTGGCGGTGCGCTACATGATCGACCGCGGCTTCGGCGGCGGCGCCATGATCAACCAGGCCTTCGCCGTGCTGTTCGCGGTGGCCGTGGTGCTGGCGCTGGCCACCGCCGCGCGCTTCTTCTTCGTGTCCCTGCTGGGCGAGAAGGTGGTGGCCGACCTGCGCGAGCGGCTGTACGCGCACCTGGTCGGGCTGGACCCGGCCTTCCACGACCGCAGCCGCAGCGGCGAGCTGGTCTCGCGCCTGTCCGCCGACGCCGAGCTGCTGCGCAGCGTGATCGGCACCACCATGTCGGTGGCCCTGCGCAGCAGCGTCACCGTGGTCGGCAGCCTGGTCATGCTGTTCGTCACCAGCCCGCGGCTGGCGGCCTACTCGCTGGTGGGCATCCCGCTGTCGGTGCTGCCGATCGTGCTCGGCGCACGCCGGCTGGAGAAGGCCTCCCGCGCCAGCCAGGACCGGGTCGCCGACGCCAACGCCCTGGCCGCCGAGAGCCTGGGTGCGGTGCGCACGGTCCAGGCCTACGCGCGCGAGCCCTACGAACGCGCCCGCTTCGGCGAGGCGCTGCGGGTCGCGGTGGCCACCGCGCGGCGGCGCATCGCCGCGCAGTCGCTGGTGACCGCGGTGGCCATCGTGCTGGTGTTCGGCGCGATCGTGCTGGTGCTGTGGTCCGGTGCGCACGACGTGGTCGCCGGCACCATGAGCGCCGGCACCCTGGGCCAGTTCGTGCTGTACGCGCTGATCGGCGGCGGCTCGGTCGGCGCCCTGGCCGAGGTATGGAACGAGCTGCAGCGCGCGGCCGGCGGCATGGGCCGCATTTCCGAGCTGCTCAACGAACAGCCGGCGATCGCCGCGCCGGCGCAGCCGCGCCCGCTGCCGCGGCCGGTGCGCGGCGCGATCCGCTTCGAGGGCGTGCGCTTCCACTATCCGGAACGGGCCGACGCCCCGGCGCTGGATGGCTTCGACCTGGAAGTGCACCCGGGCGAGACCGTGGCCCTGGTCGGCCCCTCGGGCGCCGGCAAGAGCACGGTGCTGTCGCTGCTGCTGCGCTTCCACGACCCGCAGTCCGGGCGCGTGCTGCTGGATGGCATCGACCTGCGCGAACTCGACCCGGCCGACCTGCGCGCGCAGGTGGCACTGGTGGCGCAGCAGCCGGTGCTGTTCGCCGCCAGCGCGATGGACAACATCCGCTACGGCCGGCTGGAGGCCAGCGACGAGGAAGTGCGCGCGGCGGCGGCGGCGGCCGAGGCCGACGGCTTCATCTCCGCCCTGCCCCGCAGCTATGCCAGCGAGCTGGGCGAGCGCGGCGCGCGCCTGTCCGGCGGCCAGCAGCAGCGCGTGGCCATCGCCCGCGCCCTGCTCAAGGACGCGCCGGTGCTGCTGCTGGACGAGGCCACCAGCGCGCTGGACGCGCAGAGCGAGCGCGCGGTGCAGCATGCGCTGGAGAACCTGATGCGCGGCCGCACCACCCTGGTGGTCGCCCACCGCCTGGCCACCGTGCTGCGCGCCGACCGCATCGTGGTCATGGACCAGGGCCGGATCGTGGCCGAGGGCACCCACGAGCAGCTGCTGGCCCAGGGCGGGCTGTACGCCGAGCTGGCGAAGCTGCAGTTCCTGGACTGAGCCGCGGGCACTACGGCAGCGCCCGTTCCATCACCGCGGCGAAGTCGATGCCGGGCGGCAGCGTGCCCATGGCCAGGCCGTGGGCGCCGTCCAGGCGGCTGCGCACGAAGGCCCCGGCGACCGGACTGCCCGCCGCGTGCAGGGCCGCTCCCTGCAGCACCAGGGCGATGCGCTCGACCAGGTGGCGCGCCCGGATCTCCAATTCCTCGCGCGGCTGCGCGAGCAGGCCGGCGATGGCCGCGGCCTGGCGGGCGAGCACCGGATCCATGCTCGCGGCCCGTTCCAGCGCGGCCCGCAGCGCCTGCGCCGCCTGTGGCTCGCGCGCCAGCGCGCGCAGCACGTCCAGGCACTGGATGTTGCCGCTGCCTTCCCAGATCGAGTTCAGCGGTGCCTGCCGGTACAGCCGCGGCAGCACCGATTCCTCCACGTAGCCGGCACCGCCCAGGCATTCCTGGGCCTCGTTGACCAGCGTTGGCGCGCGCCGGCACAGCCAGTACTTGCCGAGCGCGGTGGCCACGCGGGCGTAGGCCGCGGCCTGCGGATCGCCCGGCCCCGCGTCCACCGCGGCGGCCACGTCCAGCGCGAACACGGTGGCCGCCTCCGATTCGATCGCCAGGTCGGCCAGCACGTTGGCCATCAGCGGATGCCCGGCCAGCACCCGGCCGAAGGCCATCCGGTGGCGGGCGTGGTGCAGCGCATTGGCCATCGCCCAGCGCACCTGCGCCGCGGCGGCGAGCATGCAGTCCAGCCGGGTCAGCATCACCATCGGGATGATCGTGGCCACGCCGCGCCCGGGCTCGCCCACCGGCCAGGCCAGGGCGTCGCAGAACTCCACTTCGGAAGAAGCATTGGACCAGTCGCCCAGCTTGTCCTTCAGCCGCATCAGCCGGAACGCGTTCTTCGACCCGTCCGGCAGCCGCCGCGGCAGCAGGAAGCAGCCCAGCCCGTCGGGGGTCTGCGCCAGCACCAGGAAGCCGTCGGACATCGGCGCGGAGAAGAACCACTTGTGCCCGACCAGTTGCCAGGCATCGCCGCCTGGCAGCGGGGTGGCGGTGGTGGCATTGCCGCGCACGTCCGAGCCGCCCTGCTTCTCGGTCATGCCCATGCCCAGGGTGAGCCCGGCTTTTTCCGCCATCGGCAGGTCGCGCGGGTCGTAGGCCGGCGTCGCCGCGCCGCGCGCCCATGCCTCCAGCGCCGGCGCCTGGCGCAGCACCGGTACCGCGGCGTGGGTCATGGTCAGCGGACAGCTGGTGCCGGCCTCGGCCTGGTGGTGCAGATAGGCCAGCGCCGCGCGCGCCACGTGGGCGCCGGGCACCGGTTCGTGCCAGGACAGGCCGGCCACGCCGTGCGCCTTGGCCAGCTCCATCAGCCGGTGGTAGGCCGGGTGGAACTCGACCAGGTCGATCCGCCGCCCCTGGGCATCATGGGTGCGCAGGCGCGGGCGGTCGCGGTTGGCGTCGAAGCCGAGGCGGTACAGCTCGTCGCCGGCCAGCGCGCCATAGGCCTGCAGGCGCGGGGCGAACGCGCCCGCGCCGCCGCGCGACACCGCCTCGCGCAGGGCCAGGTCGTCGCCCCACAGGTCGCGCGGCACCAGCGGCGGCGGCTGGTTCGCGACGGCGTGGGTCTCGAAACGGTTCGGCTGCATGCGCTCCTCCTGCCACCGGGATGGCCGGCCGCGCCGCCGCGCGGTCAGCCGAACTCGAAGTTCATCTCAGGCCCCGCCGGGGCCACGAACCCGCCGGATACATAGTCCACGCCCAGCGTGAACAGCTGGCTCATGGTGGGCGCGTCGCCGACCTGCTCGGCCAGGGTCGCCATCCCGTCGGCCTGGGCGCGGGAGGTGATCTCGCGCACCTTCTCCAGTGCATCGCCGCCCTTGCCCAGGTCGTCGGTCAGGCCCGGGTCGATCTTGAGGAAGGCCGGGCGGAAGTGCGCCAGCAGCTGGAAGGAATCCAGGCCGGAGCCGAACTGCTCCAGGCCCATGCGGCAGCCCAGCGAGGACACCGCCGACAGGAACTGCTGGGCGTCGCGCAGGTGGGTGAATACCTTGGCCTCGGATGCCTCCAGCCACAGGCGGTCGCCGGACACGCCGTTCATCGCCAGCTCGGTGCGGATCAGGGTGGCCATGGCGTCGCCGGCGAACGAGTCCGGGCACAGCCGCACCAGGATGCGGGTGTTGCGGCCGGCGCGGTCGCGCTCGGCCAGGGTGGCGATCGCCTTGCGCACCACCCAGCGGTCGATCTCGCCCAGCAGGCCGTGCTCCTCGGCGATGGCGGCGAAGGCCGAGGGCCGCACCAGCTCGCCGTTGACCTCGATCCGCAGGTGCGCCTCGTACAGCTCGCCGTTGTCGCCCTGCAGGCCCAGCACCGGCAGGTAGTGCAGGACGAAGCCGTCGCCGGCCAGGGCCTCGCGCAGGCGCTCGACCCAGCGCGCGATGCGTTCCTCCTCGGCGCGGTCTGCCGCGCCCGGGTCGAATACCTGGACGCTGTTGCCGCCCATTTCCACCGCCGCGTGCAGGCAATGGTTCGCCTTGGACAGGATCTGCGGCACGCTGGCGATCTTCTCGCCCACCTGCACGCCGCCGATGCTGGCGGTCACCGCCACCGAGCGGGTGCCGACGCTGACCACGTGGGTGGCGATGGCGTCGCGCAGCGCCTCGGCCACGTTGCGGGTGCTGGCGTGGTTGCCCTCCACCAGCACGGCGAAGCTGTCCTCGCCGAAGCGCGCCACCGGCACCTCCGGTGGCAGCGCGCTGCGCACGCGCTCGGCCAGGGCGGCGATGAAGGCGTCGGCCGCGTCCAGGCCGATGTCCGGCAGCAGCCGCGCGTAATGGTCCGGCTCCAGCAGCAGGAAGCCGTACTGGCCGCCGTCGCGGCCCACACGCGCCACCGCGTCCTCCAGCATGCGCATGAAGGTGGGGCGGTTGAGCAGGCCGGTGACCTGGTCGCGCTGGCGCAGTTCCTCGACCTCGCGCGCCAGCTCCGGGTCCAGCTCCTCGCGGCGGCGGAACACCACCTGGATGCAGGGCTCGCCCTCGTAGGTGGCGGTGGCGAACTCCATCTTCGCCGGGAAGGTGCTGCCGTCGAGGTGGCGCGCCTCCATCAGGTATTCGGCCGGCGGCGGCTCGCCGCGCGACAGCGCCTTGAGCAGCTGCTTGAAGGCATCGATGTGCTGCGCCGCGACCAGGTCCAGCAGCGACATGCCTTCCACCTCCTCGAACGACTCGAACCCGAACATCTCCAGGTAGGCGTCGTTGGCGCGGATGTGCATGCCCTCGTGGATGTAGGCCACCGGGTCGCGCGAGGAGGCGATCAGCGCGTCGCAGCGGCGCTCGGTCTCGCGCAGCTGCGCCTCCAGCCGGCGCAGGCCGCGGCGCGCCTCCAGGTCGGACCATTCGCGGCGCACCGTGGCCAGCAGGTGCTCGGGGCGGTGGCGCAGCACCAGGGCGCGCACGCCGTTGCCGAGGCAGGCCAGCACCGCGGCGTCGTCGATCCGGTCGACCAGGGCCAGCAGCGGCAGGTCCTTGCCACTGGCGCCCACCTGCGCGCAGACCTGCTCCAGCGGCATGGCCGTGGAATTGCTGGCCAGCACCAGGTCCACCGGCTGCCCGGCGACCATCTGCGCCAGCTCGGCCGGGTCCTGGGGCCGCAGCGGCCGCACCGCGATGCCGCCGTTGCGCAGGGCGGTCACGACCGCCTCCGCATCCTCCACGCGATCGTCGACGATGAGCAGGCGGATCGTGCTGTCTTTCTGCATGCGGCGGTCCCGGGTCCAGGAGGAAGGGCAGCCGGTTTAATACACGAACCAGGCACGGAGCGTCCATGATCCGCGACAATGCCGCCGCCGCGGACAGCGGCCGGGCGCCGCTGGCATCATGTCGCCCCCTCAGCAAGGAGTCCGGCCGCCATGGGCGTGGAGATCGAGCGCAAGTTCCTGCTGGCCGGCGACGGCTGGCGCCGGTCGGTGGAACGCACCCAGGCCATGGCCCAGGGCTACCTCAACGACCTGGACGTGCTGTCCGGCGGCATCCAGAAGGCCTCGATCCGGGTCCGGATCGAGGGCGAGGCGGCCTTCCTCAACATCAAGTCGGCCCAGTCCGGGCCGAGCCGGCTGGAGTTCGACTACCCGGTCCCGGTGGAGGACGCGCGCCAGCTGCTGGAGCTGTGCGTCGGCGGCCTGGTGCGCAAGCAGCGGCACTACGTGCGCCACGGCGGCCACCTGTGGGAGATCGACGAGTTCGAGGGCGAGAACGCCGGCCTGGTGGTGGCCGAGATCGAACTGGACGCGGTGGACGAGGCGTTCCAGCGCCCGGACTGGCTGGGCGCCGAGGTCACCGAGCTGCAGCGCTACTACAACCTGGCCCTGGCCGACCGCCCCTACAGCCAATGGAGCGAGGCCGAGCGCGCCGGCCCGGCCGCCGGCTGAGCCCTGCCGCGCCGCGATCGCGGCCTCCGCCCCGCATCTGCGACAATGCGCACCACGCGCATCCGCGCGTCCTGGAGTCCCCCGCATGCTGTTGATCGGCGTCGCCGGCACCGAACTGACCGCGCAGGAGCGCGACTGGCTGCAGCACGATGCGGTCGCCGGCGTGATCCTGTTCAAGCGCAACTTCGCCTCGCGCGCGCAGGTGGCCGAGCTGGCCGCCGCCATCCGCGAGGCGGCGCCGCGCCCGCAGCTGGTCTGCGTGGACCAGGAAGGCGGCCGCGTGCAGCGCTTCCGCGAGGGTTACAGCGACCTGCCGCCGCTGCAGCGGATCGGCGAGCTGTACGCGCGCGACCGCGAGGCCGCCCTGGCCCTGGCCGAGGAGCACGCCTGGCTGATGGCCAGCGAGATCCGCGCCAGCGGCGTGGACCTGAGCTTCGCCCCGGTGGCCGACCTGGGCCGCGGCAACCTCGCCATCGGCGACCGTGCCTTCGGCCCCGACCCGCAAGCGGTGGCCGAGCTGGTCCGCGCCTACGTGCGCGGCATGCACTCGGTGGGCATGGCCGCCACCCTCAAGCACTTCCCCGGGCACGGCACCGTGCTGGAGGACACCCACGTCGACCACGCGGTGGACCCGCGCCCGCTGCAGGCGCTGCGCGGCGAGGACCTGGTGCCGTTCGTCGCCGGGATCGAGGCCGGCGCCGACGCGGTGATGATGGCCCACGTGCAGTACCCGGCCATCGCCCCGGACCCGGCAGGCTATTCGCCGTTCTGGATCGGGCAGTTCCTGCGCGGCGAACTGGGCTTCCGCGGCGTGGTGTTCTCCGACGACATCGGCATGGCCGCCGCGCACGCCGCCGGCGGGGTGCGCGCCCGCGTGCTGGCGCACCTGGACGCCGGCTGCGACGTGGTCCTGGTCTGCCATCCCGAACTGGTCGCCGAATCGCTGCAGGCGGTGCGCGACCGCCCCCTCAACACCGCCGCGCTGCTGGGCCTGCTCGGCCGCGGCGCGCTGGGCTGGGACGGCCTGCTGGCCGACGCCCGCCATGCCGGCGCCCGCGCGCGCCTGCCCTCCTCCGCCGCCTGAGCGCCCACTTACCGCCCTCCTTCCTGTAGCCTGACCCGATGTCCACTCCGCTCATCATTTCCGAAGTCCTCGCCAAGTCCGACCTGCTGGTCGACCGGCCCACCATCGACGCGGCCATCGCCCGCATGGCCGACGAGATCGCCCGCGACTACATCGGCGACGTCCCGGCCGACCGCCTCGGCGACAGCTTCGTCCCGGTGTTCCTGACCGTGATGCACGGCGGCATGCTGTTCGCCGGCCAGCTCGCCTTGGAGCTGGGCAAGCGCGGCCTGGACCTGCAGTTCGATTACATGCATGCCACCCGCTACCGCGGCCAGAACCAGGGCGGCGAGCTGGTGTGGAAACACCGCCCGGCCACCTCGCTGTACGGCCGCCGGGTGCTGATCGCCGACGACATCCTCGACGAGGGCCAGACCCTGAAGGAAGTGCGCCGCTGGTGCATCGAGCAGGGCGCCACCGACGTGCGCATCGCCGCGCTGACGGTCAAGGACCACGACCGCTGCGTGGAGGGCGTGCGCGCCGACTACGCCGGCCTGCACCTGCCGGACCGCTACGTGTTCGGCTTCGGCATGGACTACTACGCGCAGGGCCGCAACCTGCCGGCCATCTACGCGCTGAAGGACTGAGCCGTGGCGCTGGACCTGGCCGTGATCGGCGGCACCGGCGTGTACCGCCTGGCCGCCCTGGAAGACGTCGAGTCGCGCAGCTTCCAAACCCCCTACGGCGCCCCGTCCGGGCCGGTCCGCATCGGCCGCCTGGGCGGTGCGCGGGTGGCCTTCCTCGCCCGCCACGGCGAAGGCCACGCGCTGCCGCCGCACCGGGTGAACTACCGCGCCAACCTGCATGCCCTGCACCAGGCCGGCGCGCGCCGGGTGCTGGCGCTGAACACCGTCGGCGGCATCACCGAGGCCTACGGGCCGCGCGTGCTGGCCTGCCCTGACCAGCTGATCGACTACACCTGGGGCCGCGCCTCCACCTTCTGGGACGGCGAAGGCGAGCCGCTGCACGTGGACTTCGGCCAGCCCTACAGCCCGCAACTGCGCGGCAAGGTGCTGGCGGCCGCGCGCGCGGCCGGGATCGAGGTCGTGGACGGCGGCTGCTACGGCGCCACCCAGGGGCCGCGCCTGGAGACCAATGCGGAAATCGCCCGCATGCGCCGCGACGGTTGCGACCTGGTCGGCATGACCGGGATGCCCGAGGCTGCGCTGGCCCGCGAGCTGGGCCTGGAGTACGCCTGCCTGGCGATCGTGGCCAACTGGGCGGCCGGCTGCGGCGACGCGGCGGAGATCACCCTGGAGGAAGTGCTGGAGAACGTGGCGGCCGCTTCGGCCGGGCTTCCGCAGCTGATCCAGGCGCTGTTGCAGGCCGGCTGATTCACGAAGTTACCGGTAACAAGCGAAACCTAATTGATCAAACTGATTGTCAGTTGGCCCCGGTATTTGCATACTCGCGCTCGCGACGGCAGTCGCATCTCCATCAAACGCAAGGATTACGCAGCATCATGGCCAACGGTACCGTCAAGTGGTTCAACGACGCCAAGGGATTTGGCTTTATCTCGCCGGAAGACGGGAGCGCGGATGTCTTCGCGCACTTTTCCGCGATCAACGCCAAGGGCTTCCGCTCGCTGAGGGAAGGCCAGCGCGTGAGCTACGAGGTCACCCAGGGCCCCAAGGGCGCCCAGGCGTCCAACATCACTCCGCTGGACTGATCCGCCCGGATCTCCAGGCAAAGGAAAAACCCCGTCTTCCGGCGGGGTTTTTTCATGCCCCGGGTCACGGCGGGGTGATCGTGACCTGGGCCGGGCGCGCCGCGCCGGTGCCGCGCAGCGCCGGCTGGTACATGTCCTCCACCTGCGGCGGCGGCACGGCATAGGTACCGGGGGTGACCGCGCGCACCAGGTAGTACAGCCGCGCGCGTCCGCCCTCGCCCAGCGAGATCGCCGCGACATAGCGGTCGTCGCGGTACTCCTCGTGGCGGATGTCGGCCTCGCCGGCGCGCCCGGACAGGGCGACGCCCTCGATGCTGATGCCTTCCCATTGCGCGGCGTCGCCAAGGTTGAGGTTCTCCGCCTCCAGCCCGGCCGGCAGCAGGTCGGTGACCAGCGCATCGGGCATGGGCTGCCCGGCTTCCACCGTCAGCCGCGCCACCAGCACCTGGCCCTCCTTCAGCGTGCCGCCGCTCCAGCGGCGGCCATCGGGCCAGAACCAGTCGCGGCTGATGCCGGCCACGCTGCGCTCCTCCGCCGGTGCCTGGCGCGGCACGCCGGCCACCTCGATGCTGGCGTAGTACGGGCCGCCCTCGGCCTGGAAGCGGGCGCCGGCAGCCAGTGCCACCGCGCCCAGGCTGCGCGCGAACACCGCCGCCTGTTCCACGGCCTGCACCTGGCCGCCAGCACGCCACTGCCCGGCGACCTTGCGCCCGTCGCCGGCCTGCAGGGCGCGGCCCAGGCGCGCGATCGCCATCTGCTCCTGGGTGCTCAGCCACAGGCGGCCGCTGCCGTCGGCCGCGCGCCTGGCCTGCAGCGCGCGCGCCACCTCCATCGCCCGCGCGTCGAACTTCGCGTCGGCGCGGTCGCGCTCGTGCAGCAGCGCGACCATCAGGGCGTCGTCGCGGATCGCGCTGCTGTAGTCGCCGGTCCAGCGCGGACGCTTGCGCGGATCCAGGGCGAAGCCGTCGGCAATCGCGGCATCGCCGCGGCGGACGTCGCCCTGCAGGGCCAGCGCCAGGCCCAGCTGCACCAGCGGCAGGCCGGTGAGGCTGCGTCCCTTCTCCTGGTCGTACAGCGCGCGCAGCGTGCCCAGCGGCGCGCGGTTGACCCGCGCCAGCACGTAGCCGGCATGGGCCCGGTAAGCGAAGCGCAGGTGCTCGCGGTGCTCGCGCCCGTAGAACTGCGGGTCGCCGGACAGCAGGTCCTCGGACAGGCGGTCCAGCGCCTTCTGCAAGGCGCCAGCCGGAACCACGAAGCCGGCCTCCCGCGCGTCGAGCAGAAACTCGGCGATGTACGGGGTCAGCGCCGGCTCGGCGCCGCCCTCCCCGCCCCACATCGAGAAGTGGCCACCGGCGGTCTGCATCGCCACCAGGCGCCCGATCGCGCCCTCCACCCGCGCGCGTCGCTGCTCGGCCGGCAGCGACGGCCCGCCCAGGCGGTCGGCGGTGCGCGGATCCATCAGCAGCGCGGCGTACCCCTTGCTGGTGGTTTGTTCTGCGCAGCCGTAGGGGTAGTCGAGCAGGCCCTGCAGGGCGCTGGCGTAGGGGATCGGCGGGCCCGCGCTGATGCGCAGGCGCAAGTCCACGGTATCCGGCAGCAGGCCTTCGGCCAGGGCCGGGTCCAGCACCAGCGTGGCGCCGTCCTCCAGCACCCGGGTCTGCGCGCGCAGCACCGCCGGCCAAGCCGGGCGCACCGGCAGCTCGTGGCGGCGGTCGACGCTGTAGCCGCCGCCGTCCACGCGCACGCGCACCCTGGCCACGGCGCTGCCCGGGCGCGCGTCGAGCGGGAATTCCAGGGTCGCCTTGGCGCCGTCCTCCAGGCGGATGCGGCGCTCGCCGTTGCCGACCTGCAGCGGGCCCTCGCCGTCCACCCGCACCCGGAACTCGCCGGCACTGCCGCTGAAGTTCTGCACGTCCAGGCTCAAGGTGCCGCGGTCGCCCGGGGCCAGCACCCGCGGCATGCCGGCCTCGGCCACCACCGGCGCGCGCACCAGTACCTCGGCGTCGCGCTTGCCGTAGTGGGCGTCGGCGTAGACCAGGGCCGAGACCCGCAGGGTGCCGTTGAAGTCCGGCAACGGCAGCGCGATCCGCGCGTTGCCGTTGGCGTCCAGCCGCACCGGGCCTGAGAACAGGTCCACGGTCTGCACCCGCGCCGTCGGCCGGCGCGCCTGCGGCAGCGCCACCAGGGCCATGTCGCCGCCGAAGCGCAGGCGTGCGGTGCCGCCCTCGTAGCTGCCGATCACCCGGCCGTAAACGTCGTAGGCGTCGGTGCCCAGGCGGCGCTGGCCGAAGAAGTGCGCGGCGGCGTCCGGCACCGGGAAGCGGGTGATGTTGATGATGCCGGCGTCCACCGCCGACACGGTCACGTGGGCCAGCTTGCCGGCCAGTTGCGGCACGCTGACCGTCACCGGCAGGTCCTGCTGCGGGCGGACCTGCTCCGGCACCCTCAGGCCGACGGCGACGCGCCGCTCGTCGCGGCGCATCGGCACGTGGACCACGCCCACCGCGCGCGCCGGGGCCACCAGCGCATCGGCCGCGGACGGGCGGAACACCAGCGCGGTGATGTAGACGTCGTGCCGCTCCCAGTCCTCCGTCACCGGGATCTCGAACGTCGCCGCGGCCTTGCCGGGCTGGCCACGCACCTCGATGTCGTGCACGTACAGCAGGCGGTCGCTCTCCACCAGCAGCACGCCGCGGCCGGCATGCGGCGGGGTGACGGTGACCTTGAGTGTGTCACCGGCACGGTAGGCAGTGCGGTCCAGGGCCAGCTTGACCTTGTCCGGGCGCGCGTCCGGGCCGCGGTTGTCGTCGCCCCAGCTCCAGCCGGCGTGGAATGGATAGCGCATGGTCAGGCCGGTGGCCGGGTCGAACACGTCGATCCGGTACTCGCCCCAGGCCACCGGCACCTCGAAGCGCACCGGGCCGGCGCCGGCGTCGAGGGTTCGGGTTTCCACGTTCTCGAAGCGGCGGGTGAAGTCGTAGTTCCAGCCACCCTCGTCGTCGTGGCGCCAGTGGTAGTCGCGCAGCTCGCGCACCAGGGTCAGCTGCAACCCTTTGCCCGGCTGCGGCCTGCCCTGCGCATCCACCCGCACCAGTTCGAAGCCGGCGTTGGCCTCGGCCGGGGCGCCCTCCTCCGGCTCGAACAGCGGGCGCACGCCGACCAGCGCCGGCGCCGGCCACAGCACGCGCTGCAGGCTGCGCGCGACCGGGCGCCCGCCGCTTTCGTGTACCTCGCCGAGCACGGTCACCTTCACCGGGGTCTTCGCGCGCGCCGCCTCCTCCGGCAACGCGAGCTCGGCCTCGAGGCGGCCCTGGGGATCGAACTGGGTGTCCAGCACCTCGCGCGGCCCGCCCGGCAGCTCGGCGGTGGCGTCGCCGAAGGCGTAGCCCGGCCAGCCGGCCACCGGCTCGCGCGCCACCGCCAGCGCCATGCGCGCGGTGAAGCGGTTGCCCGCCGCCGGCGCGCCGTACAAGTAGGCGGCCTCGGCACGCAGCCGCAGCGGCGCGCCCGGGGCCAGTGTGTCGCCGGCGCTGGCCGTGGCCAGGTCCAGCTTCAGGCGTTCGGGCAGGAATTCCTCGATGCGCAGGCTCATGCCCTGCACCGCCGGGCCCTCGGCCGGGTCGGTGCGGAACTCCACCTGCCAGCGCCCGGTCGGCGCGTCCTCCGGGATCGCCAGCTCGAAGGCGTAGTAGCCCTGCGTGCCGGGCTCCAGCCGGGTCTCGCGGAACACGCGCCCGTCCGGCTGCTTCAGGCGCAGGAACAGCGGCTGGCCACCATCCTTCGGCGCGGGCATGGCGCGGCCGTCGAAATCGCGCAGCAGCGCGGAGATGCGCAGGGTCTCGCCCGGCCGGTACAGGTCGCGGCCGGACCAGGCGAACACGTCGAACGGCGCCTGCGCGCGGCCGGCCACGGCGGACTCGGAAAGGTCCAGCGCCGGCTGGTTGAACGGCAGCAGCGACACGTCCTTGCCGCGCCGGGCCACCAGCACGTGGCCGGCGTCCAGGCGGTAGTCCAGCAGCGCGTTGCCGTTGCCATCGGTGGCCGACTTCAGCAGTGGCTGGCCCCTGGCGTCGAGCACGCGCAGTTCCACGCCCTTCAGCGGTGCGCCGTCGCGCAGCGAGGCGGTATGCACGTAGAGCCGGTCGCGGTAGGCACGCGCATGCAGGCCGATGTCGCTGACGGTGAAGAACGCGGTGTCGTAGGAATCCGAATAGCGGCCGACGCGGCGCATGACCGCGAAGTACAGGCCCGGCTGCTGCAGCTCGGCGATGTCCTGCACCGGCAGGTGGCTCACCACCCGCTCGTTGCGTCCGCCGCCGAGCACGAAGCGGTTGAGGTAGGCCGGCTCGGCCAGCTCGCGCAGCGGGGTGCCGTCACCGTAGTCGCGGTCCAGCTCCCAGCCGCCGCGGCGGCCGCCGCGCTGGAACTGGGCGAAGAAGCGCGGCAGCGCGTCCTCGCGCACGCGCAGGAATTCCACGTCGACCTCGTCCACGTTGACCGACACCACCGGCAGGCCGCGGCTTTCGCGCGCCGGCAGCACGCTGCCCTGCGAGGCGAAGCCGGCCACCGGCTCCAGTTCGCCGGTGTGGATGGCCTGCTCCAGCGGCGGCTCCAGGCGGCTGCCGTCGGCGGCCAGCAGCGCGCCGGCGAGGGTCACGGTGTAGTCGCGCGCCGCCTCGACGAAGGGATAGCGCAGCACCTTGCCGTCGTCGGACAGGGTCCAGCCGCTGCCGTCGCGGCCATTGCCGGCCGGCTCCACCTTCAGCAGGGCGTCGAAGTCCTGGGTGCCGACCAACGGCCGGGAGAACTCCAGGGCCAGGGCCAGGCGGCCCTCGTGCTGGTCGGCCCAGGCGCGGACCAGGGCGAAACCGGCCGGCGCCTCGCGCTCGGCCTGCAGCTTCTCGCCGCTGGCCCGGGGCAGCTGGCCACCGGGATCACGCCCGCATCCGGAAGCCAGCAGCGCCGCCAGCACGACCACCATCGCCGCGAACGCGCCGCAGCGGCGCATGCCCCTGTTCCCCATACATCCTCCCGTGGCAGATGCCCCGGAGTATAGGCGGGCGCCGGGGCCGTGGCTCAGCGCGGCTGGCGCCGCGCCAGCACTCCGGCAACCGCTGCAAACAGGCGGTGCATGTCCAGCGGCTGCGGCAGGACCTCGAGCACCGCACCCTCCGGCACCACCGAACGGTCGAACTTCTCGTCCTCGCCGACCAGGATCGCCGGGCCGCGGTAGCCGGACTCGTACATGGTCGACAGCAGGGCGGTGGCCGGGAACAGCGCGATGCTGTTGTCCACCACCACCACGTCCGGCTCGCCGGATTCGGCGAACGAACGCAGGGCCGCGGCGCCGTCGCTGGCCAGCTGCGGGGCGTAGCCCTGGCTGGCCAGGGCGTTGCCCAGCAGCGACAGGCGGGTACCGTCGCGGAACACGATCAGGATGCGCTCGCCCTGCCCCGGCACCACCGGTGCCATGCGGGTCTCCTCCTCCGCGGCCTCCGAAGGCAGCGGCAGCCGCACCTCGAAGCGCGTGCCCACGCCCGGGGTGCTGCTCACCCCGATGCTGCCGCCCATGCCCTCGACGATGCGCCGGCACGAGACCAGGCCCAGGCCAGTGCCGTCGCTCTTGGTGGTGAAGAACGGGGTGAACAGCTGCTCCAGGGTGCGCTGGTCCATGCCCACGCCGGTGTCGCTGACGCTCAGCACCACCTGCTCGCCGTCCACCGCCGCCGCCAATTCCAGCCGTCCGCCATTGGGCATGGCCTGCACCGCGTTGAGGCACAGGTTGAGCAGGCACTGCTGCAGCTCGGTGTAGTTGCCGTGCAGTTCCACCGCGGGGTCCTCGAGCTCCTGCTCGAACTGCACGGTGCGCGGCAGGCTGCCCTTGAGCAGCAGCGCCACGGCGTGGAACAGGTCGGCCACGCGGAAGCGCTCGCTGGCCCGGCGCGAGCCGCGCACGAAGGACAGCATGGACTCGGCCATCTCGTGGCCACGGCGGCCGCACTCGGCCACCACCGCGGCCAGCTGCTTCAGGCGCGGGTCGTCGCTGCGCTGGGCGATCAGGTCCGGGACGATCAGCAACGGCTGCAGGATGTTGCGCAGGTCGTGGCTGAGGCCGGCGGCCAGCAGCGACAGGCTCTCCAGGCGCTGGGTGCGCATCAGTTCGCGCTCGGCGCGCTGGCGCTCGGCCTCGGTGCGCGCCTCGCGCAGGGCGCGCTCCACCGCCGCCGGCAGGCGCGCGCTGCTGTGCTTGAGGATGTAGTCGCTGGCGCCCTCGCGCAGGGCGGCCACGGCCACGTCCTCGCCGATGGTGCCGGAGACGAAGATGAAGGGCACCCGCGGCGAGTGCTCGCGCACGATCTGCAGGGCGACGTGCCCGGAGAAGCCGGGCATGCTCAGGTCCGACAACACGATGTCCGGCTTGAACCCGGCCAGCGCCTCGCGCAGGCCCTCCTCGTCCTCGACCCGCAGGTACTCGGCGTTGAGGTGCGCGTCCTCCAGCTGGAAGCGGATCAGCTCCGCATCCTCGGGAGAGTCCTCGATGAACAGGACCCTGACCTTGGCGTCGCGGCTTATGGCACGCAGCGGCATCGGCTCAACCTTCGATATCCGGCGTGGCGTTGATGACCGCCCAGAACTGGCCCAGCGTCTTGACCGCGCCGAAGAACTGGTCGATGTCCACGGGCTTGACCACGTAGGCATTGACGCCCAGGTCCCAGCTGCGCGCCAGGTCGCTCTCCTCGCGCGAGGACGACAGGATCACCACCGGAAGGCGGCGCAGCTTGTCGTTGGCGCGGATACGCTGCAGCACCTCCAGCCCGTCCATGCGCGGCATCTTGATGTCCAGCAGCAGCACCGCCGGGTTCTCGTCGGGGCGGTCGGCGTACTTGCCGGTGCGCTCCAGGTACTCCATCGCCTCGACCCCGTCCTCCACGTGGACGATCGGATTGGCGAGGTTGGCTTCGCGCAGGGCGTCGATCGCCATTTCGGCGTCGGCTGCGCTGTCTTCGGCCAGCAGGATGGTGCGGATGGCGCTCATGCGTTGAAGCTCCCGGACGTCGTGGAATCCTGCGCGGGCAGGATGAAGTGGAAGGTAGCACCCTTGCCGGGCTCGGATTCGGCCCAGATGCGGCCGCCATGGCGGCCCAGCACGCGGCGCACGCTGGCCAGGCCGATGCCCGTTCCGGGGTATTCGCTGGCCTTGTGCAGGCGCTGGAACACGCCGAACAGCTTGGCGGCGTAGGCCATGTCGAAGCCCACGCCATTGTCGCGCACGGTGAACAGGTGATCGCCGTCGGCAGTCCGCTCGTAGCCAACCTCGATCACCGCCGGCTCGCTGTGGGCCGAATACTTGACCGCGTTGCCCAACAGGTTCAGCCACAGCTGGCGCATCATGTTCTCGTCGGCGACCACGATCGGCAGCGGCGCGACGCGCCACTCGATCCGGTGCGCGGCCCGCCCGCTCTCCTCGGCGTCGACCGCGCTGCCGGTGTCCAGCACCGCCCGGGTCTCCTCCACCAGCGACTGCATGTCCACCGCCTGCAGCTTCAGCGCGCTGCGGCCCAGGCGCGAGTACACCAGCAGGTCGTCGATCAGCGAGGACATGCGCCGCGCCGAGCTGCTGATCACGTCGAGGTAGTGGCGGCCGCGGTCGTCCAGCGAATCGCCCATGTGGCGGGCCAGCTTGTCGGCGAAGCCGGCCACGTGCCGCAGCGGCGCGCGCAGGTCGTGCGAGACCGAGTAGCTGAAGGCCTCCAGCTCGCGGTTGACCTCCGAGACCTGCTCGACCTTGCCTTCCAGCTGGCGGTTGAGGTCGGCGATGCGCTGCTGCGCCGCCTTCTGCGCGGTGATGTCGCTGACGGTCATCAGCACCACGTCGTCGGCGCGGTCCGGCAGATGCATGCGGCGCGCGTTGATCAGCATGGTGCGGGTCTGGCCGTCGGCGGTGCGCTGCACGTGTTCGTAGTCCCACAGCTCGCGGTCGCGGCTGAGCACGTCGGCCAGGCGTTGCAGCACCACCGGGTCGTCCCAGGCGCCGCTGCCCACCTCCTGCAGGCGCACGTGCGCGGCGTCCGTGCCGGCGGGCTGGCCGTACAGCTCGGAAAACGCGGCGTTGTGCATCAGCACCCGCTGCTGGCCGTCCAGCAGCACGATCGGCTCGCGCACGGTCTGCAGCACCGCCAGCGCGCGGGCGCTGGCGCGCGCCAGGGCCTCCTCCGAGGCCGTGCGCCGCGCCTCCTGGCGGTACAGCATCCAGAACACGCCACCGGTCAGCAGGACCTGCACCAGCAGGGCCACGAACGCCAGCCAGCGCGCGCGGTCGCGCTGGGAGTCGGCGTACGCCGAGCGCTCCGACAGCAGGGTGTACTCGTTCTGGATGAATTCCGCGAACAGGTCGCGGATCTGGTAGCGGCCGTACATCTCGTCGATCGCGCCGAGCCGCTGCGCCTCCTCGGCCGGCGCGTCGACCAGGCCGCGCACCAGCTCCAGGCGCTGCCGGATAAGGGTGCGCAGGCGCCCGATCAGCTGCTGCTGGTCGGGGTTGTCGCGGGTCAGCTCGGCCAGGCGCTCCAGCGCCGGATCCAGTTCGGCCAGGTCCAGCGCCAGGCGCCGCCGCAGCTGCGGGCTGTCGGCGCCGCTGCTGATGGCGAAGGCCAGGGAATCGATCTCGCGGACCAGGGCGTGCAGGCGCTGGCTGCTGGCCTCCACCTGCAGGCTGTGCTGCACGTGGCGGTCGGCGTCATCGCTGTAGTTGGTCCACTCCCGGACCAGCAGGAACGGCACCAGCAGGATCAGCAAGGCCGCAGAAACCAGCAGCGGCAGGCGCCAGCGGATGTACCTGGGTGGGATAGCTCCCGGCAAGTTCCAACTCCCTGTTCGCGGCCAACACCGTGAGACGCTCCCGATGATGCGGCCAAATCGGGGCATTGTTAAGGCCCGCGTGAACGCGGCATGCAAAAAGGCCGGCTTGGCAGCCGGCCTTTCCTGGAAGCTGGTGGGCGGTGCAGGGATCGAACCTGCGACCCTTGCCGTGTGAAGGCAATGCTCTACCGCTGAGCTAACCGCCCGGGTTTTCCTCCGCACCAGTCGGTGCGGGCTGCGCATGTTAAAGGGGCGTCGCGGAAAGGTCAACGGTTTTCGCGCCGGCTTCGTCCCGCGGCATCTGCCGGGTCGATCCGCGCGCGGTGGCTCGTGCGCGTTGGCCATCCGGCCGGGGCATCCATCCATCGCCCTGCCCCGGAGCCGGACAGCCACCACGGCGCCGTCGCACGGAGCCGGGCGCGGCCGGGACACACCGTGCCTGGTTGCGGTCGCACGCTGGCCTGCCCGATGGCGGCACGGCCCGCGCGACGGTCCGGTGCCGTGGCCGCGCCTAGCCGGGCAGCTTCCACTGTGGTTCCACCGCGCGCATCAGCCCGCCGATCCAGTCGGCGAAGGCGCGCACCGTCGGCGACAGGTGGCGGTTCTGCGGATACATCAGCGACAAGGGCACGGTCGGCGCCTTCAGTTCCGGCAACACCCGCCGCAGGCGCCCGCTGCGCAGGTGCGGGACCACCATGTAGCTGGCCGCCCGGACCAGCCCCAGGCCTTCCAGCCCGCAGGCGACGTAGGCATCGGTGTCGTCGACGGTGATGTCCTCGCGCAGCTGCGCCGCGTACTCCTCGCCGTCGACCACCAGGCTCCAGTGCGTGCGGCGGCCGCTGCGGCCGGACAGGAAGCCGACCGCCCGGTGCTGGCGCAGGTCTTCCAGCGAGCGCGGTTCGCCGTACCGCTCCAGGTAGGCCGGCGCGGCGCAGATGACCCACTCGAACCCGGCGATCCGGCGCGCCACGAGCGTGGCCGAATCCCGGGGCACGCCGGCGCGGACCACGCAGTCCACGCCCTCCTGGACGAGGTCGACGGTGCGGTCGCCGAGGGTCAGGGTCAGCTCGACCTCCGGATAGGCGTCCTGGAAGGTCCGGATCGCAGGCAGCACGAACAGCCGGGCGAACGACGGGGTCATGTCCACCCGCAGCCGACCCCGCGGCCGCCCGGCGCTGCCCGGGAACGAGGCTTCCACCGCCTCGATCTCGGCCAGCAGGCGCCGGCAATGGTCGTAGTAGAGGCTGCCGTCGGGGGTCAGGCTGAGGTGCCGGGTGGTGCGCTGGAGCAGGCGCACGCCGAGGTAGTTCTCCAGCTCCTTGACCGCGCGCGTGACCGAGGAAGGCGGAAGCGCCAGGCTGTCGGCCGCCTTGCTGAAGCTGTTGGCCTCGACCACCCGGGCGAACACCTGCATGGCCTGAAGTCGATCCATTCCTCTCCCTCCTCTGCCTGCCGTGCGCCGCGCCGGACGCGCCGGTGGAATGCTAGAACTCCGCCGTTTCCGGGTCGGGCCCCAGGCGTCCGTCGGCGCGGTCCAGCGCCGCCATGCGCGCCAGGTCCTCCTCGTCGAGCGCGAAGTCCCCGATCCGGAAGTTCTCCTCGATGCGCGCCGGACGCGCCGATTTGGAGACCACCAGCAGGCCGTTGTCCAGGTGCCAGCGCAGGACCACCTGGGCCGGGGTCCTGCCGTGCTTGGCCGCCAGTGCCCGGACCACCTGATCGTCGAGCGGCGAGGCCGGGCCGTCCTTCCACACGCCCAGCGGGCTCCAGGACTGGGTGGCGATCCCGGCTTCCCGGTGGAACCGCCGCAGCGCCCGCTGCTGGAAGTACGGATGCAGCTCGACCTGGTTCAACACCGGCACCACCCCGGTCTCGCCGATCAGGCGCTGCAGCTGCGGGATGGCGAAATTGCACACGCCGATGGCGCGCACGCGCCCCTCCTCGCGCAGCCGGACCATCGCCCGCCAGGTATCGACGTAGGCATTGCGGATCCGCGAGGGCCAGTGCATCAGGTACAGGTCGACGTAGTCCAGGCCGAGCCGGTGCAGGCTGGCGTCGAACGCGCGCAGGGTCTGGTCGTAGCCGTGGTGCGTGTTCCAGACCTTGGTCGCCACCATGACCTGGTCCCGTGCCACGCCCGAGGCGCGGATGCCTTCGCCCACGCCTTCCTCGTTGTAGTAGGCCTCGGCGGTGTCGATCAGCCGGTAGCCGGTGCGCAAGGCGTGGGCAACCAGGGCGGCGCTGGCATCCGGCTCGACCTGCCATACCCCGTAGCCCAGCTGCGGGATACCCATGCCCTCGCCCGTGGGTTGGACGGAAAAGCTCATGTCCGCGGAACCATGTTCGGAAAGTGGGGACCGAGCATAGCCGGCGCCTGCGCAACGATTATTGCCGTGCGTGGAACCCGGTATTCGCGCGCGCGGCGCGGTGCGGCAAATGCCGCTGCGCGCGCGCCTGCGCCGATAATTCCACGCAAGGCAACACAGAAAGCCCGGCCGGCGCCTGTATCGGCGCGTCCCGCGCCCGGAGACTTTGCGCCCCTCTCCCGCGCAGAGCCATGCCATGTCCACCATCCCCCAACGCCGGACGGTCCTGTGGGCCGCAGCCTCCATACTGGTCGCCAGTGGCGCAGCCGCGGCCCTGCTGGGCAGCCGCGCGCAGCCCGGCCCGGCCCCTGCCCCGCCGATTGTGCAGGTGCAGACCGTCGCCACCCGGCGCGTCACCGACTGGGCGGAATATTCGGGCCGCCTGGAGGCAGTCGGGCAGGTGGAAATCCGCCCGCGGGTCGCAGGCACCCTGCTGGGCGTGCATTTCCACGACGGCCAGCAGGTCCGCGAGGGCGACCTGCTGTACACGATCGACCCGGAGCCGTTCGAGGTCGAGGCCAGGCGCGCGGCGGCGGCGCTGGCCCAGGCCCGGGACCGCCAGCGCTTCACCGTCCTGGAACTGGAACGCGGGCGGCGCCTGCTGGAGGCAAACACCATTTCCCGGCGCGAGTTCGACGCGCTGGAGAACGCGGCGCGCGAGGCCGCCTCGGCGGCGCAGGCGGCGCGGGCCGCGGCCGACCGCGCCCGCCTGGACGTGGACTACACCCTCATCCGCGCGCCCATCAGCGGCCGCATCTCGCGCTCGGAGGTGACCGCCGGCAACGTGGTCAAGGCCGGCGGCGATGCCGCCCCGCTGACCTCCATCGTCACCCTCGATCCGATCTACGCCTCGTTCAACGTCGACGAGCAGACCCTGCTGCGCTACCTGGACGCGCGCAAGGGCACCCGGCCGCTGCGGGTGCAGGTCGGCCTGGCCGGCGAGGAAGGCCATCCGCACGCCGGCAGGCTGCATTCGCTGGACAACCAGCTGGACACGCGCTCGGGCACGATCCGCGTGCGCGCGGTGCTGGACAACCCCGACGGGCGCATGATTCCCGGCCTGCAGGCCCGGGTCCGACTGCAGGCCAGCGAGCCCTACCTGGCGGTGCTGGTCGACGAGGCCGCGATCGGGACCGACCAGGACCGCCGTTTCGTGCTGGTGGTCGGCCGGGACGGCCGGGTCGAGTACCGCCAGATCGAACTGGGCAGCCGCCAGGGCGGCCTCCGCGTGGTGCGCAGCGGCCTGGCGCCGGGCGACCAGGTGATCGTCGAGGGCGCGCAGCGGGTACGCCCGGGCGACCTCGTCGCCGCCGTGCCGGCTCCGCCGCGCGAGGGAGGGCCGCTGCGATGAACCTGTCGCGCTTCTTCATCGACCGGCCGATCTTCGCCGGGGTGGTCTCGGCGCTGATCTTCATCGCCGGCGCCATCGCCATGTTCCAGCTGCCGGTCTCGGAGTATCCGCAGGTGGTACCGCCCTCGGTCATGGTGCAGGCGCAGTATCCCGGCGCCAACGCCACAACCCTCGCCGAGACCGTCGCCGCGCCGATCGAGGAATCCGTCAACGGCGTGGAGAACATGCTGTACATGCAGTCGCTGGCCAACGCGGACGGCAACCTGTTCCTCACCGTCACCTTCAGGCTGGGCACCGATCCGGACCAGGCCCTGCAATGGGTGCGCAACCGGGTCGAGCAGGCCGTGCCACGCCTGCCGGAGGAAGTGCAGCGGCTGGGCGTCACCACGACCAAGATCTCGCCCAACATCACCCTGGCGGTGCACCTGCTGTCCCCGGACGGGCGCTACGACGCCAATTACCTGAGCAACTATGCGATCCGGAACGTGCGCGACCGGCTGGCGCGGATCGACGGCGTGGGCCAGGTCAACCTGTGGGGCCCGGGCGCCTACGCGATGCGCGTGTGGCTGGATCCGGACGCGGTCGCCGCGCGCGGGCTGACCGCGGCCGAGGTGGTGGCCGCGATCCGCGAGCAGAACACCCAGGCGGCGGTGGGCAGCATCGGCGCGGCGCCGGTGCCCGAGGGAACGCCGTTCCAGATGTCGGTCAGCGCCGAAGGCCGGCTGCGCACGCCGGAGGAGTTCGGCGGCATCGTGCTGCGCGCAGGTCACGACGGCCGCACCACCCTGTTGCGCGACGTCGCCCGGATCGAGATGGCGGCGCAGGAATACGGCGTGCGCGCCTACCTCGGCACGGAACCGGCGGTGCCGCTGGCGATCATGGAGGCCCCCGGCGCCAACGCGCTGGACATCGCCGCCAACGTCAGGACGACGATGGAGGAGCTCAAGCGCCAGTTCCCCGAAGGCCTGGACTACGTGATCGTCTACAACCCTACCCGCTCGGTGCAGGCCAGCATCGATGCGGTGGTGCGGACGCTGTTCGAGGCCATCGTCCTGGTGGTGGTCGTGGTGTTCCTGTTCCTGCAGACCTGGCGCGCCTCGATCATCCCGCTGCTCGCGGTGCCGGTGTCGATCGTCGGCACGATGGCCTGCCTGTACCTGTTCGGCTTCTCGATCAACGCGCTGAGCCTGTTCGGCCTGGTGCTGGCGATCGGCATCGTGGTCGACGACGCGATCGTGGTGGTGGAGAACGTCGAGCGCAACATCGCGACGGGCCTCGCCCCCCGCGAGGCGACCTACCGGGCCATGCGCGAGGTCAGCGGCCCGATCATCGCCATCGCCCTGACCTTGGCGGCGGTGTTCGTCCCGCTGGCCTTCCTGTCTGGGCTGACCGGCCGCTTCTACCAGCAGTTCGCGGTGACCATTGCCGTGTCCACGGTGCTGTCGGCGATCAACTCGCTGACCCTGTCGCCGGCGCTGTCGGCGCTGCTGCTGAGGCCGCATGGCGCGCAGGCGGACTGGCTGACGCGGGCCATGCACCGGGTCTTCGGCGGCTTCTTCGCCCGCTTCAACCGCGTCTTCGACCGCGGTGCGGAACGCTACGGCCACGGCGTGGCGCGCCTGGCCGGACGCAAGACCGTGGTGATGGCGGTGTACGGCGTGCTGCTGCTGGCCACCGCCGCGCTGGGCAAGGCGGTCCCCGGCGGCTTCGTCCCGGCCCAGGACAAGGAGTACCTGATCAGCTTCGTGCAGCTTCCGGCCGGCTCCACCCTGGACCGCACCGACGAAGTGCTGGCGCGGATGACCGACATCGCCCTGGCCGAGCCGGGCGTGGCTTCGACCTCGTCCTACGCCGGGCTGTCGATCAACGGCACCACCACCAGCCCCAGCTCCGGCCTGGGCTTCATCCTGCTGGAGCCGTTCGAGCGGCGCAAAGGCCTGGGCGCCGACGCCATCGCCGCCTCGCTCAACGCCAAGTACGCCGGCCTGGAGAAATCCACCTTCGCCGGGGTGTTCCCGGCCCCGCCGGTGATGGGCATCGGCTCGATGGGCGGGTTCAAGCTGCAGCTGGAGGACCGCGGCAACCTGGGCTACGACGCCCTGCACGCGGCGACCCGCGAGTTCATCGCCGAGGCGGCGAAGGAGCCGGAGCTGACGCCACTGTTCTCCACCTACCAGATCAACGTGCCGCAGCTGCGCGTGGACGTGGACCGGATCAAGGCCAAGCAGCTGGGCATCGCGGTCACGGAGGTGTTCCAGACCCTGCAGGTGTACCTGGGCTCGTTCTACGTCAACGACTTCAACCTGTTCGGGCGCGTCTACCAAGTGCGCGCCCAGGCCGACGCGCCGCACCGCGCACACCCGGAGGACGTGCTGCAGCTGAAGACGCGCGCGGCCGACGGCCAGATGGTGCCGCTGGCGGCCTTCGCCCGGGTCGGGCAGGCCTACGGCCCGGAGCTGGTCACGCGCTACAACGGCTACACCGCGGCGGACCTCAGCGGAGCCCCGGCCGCGGGCTACTCCTCGTCGCAGGCGATGGCCGCGATCGAGCGCGTGGCCGCGCGCACCCTGCCGCCGGGCATCGGCTTCGAGTGGACCGACCTGACCTACCAGCAGATCATCGCCGGCAACAGCGCGCTGTGGATCTTCCCGCTGTGCGTGCTGCTGGTGCTGCTGGTGCTTGCGGCCCAGTACGAAAGCCTGACCCTGCCGCTGGCGGTGGTGCTGATCGTTCCGATGAGCGTGCTGTCGGCGCTGGCCGGCGTGTGGCTGACCGGCGGCGACAACAACATCTTCACCCAGATCGGCCTGATTGTGCTGGTCGGCCTGGCGTCGAAGAACGCGATCCTGATCGTGGAATTCGCGCGCGAGCTGGAGATGGCAGGGCACGGCACGCTCGACGCCGTGCTCGAGGCCTGCCGGCTGCGCCTGCGCCCGATCCTGATGACCTCGCTGGCCTTCATCATGGGCGTGGTGCCGCTGGTGTTCGCGCACGGCGCGGGCGCGGAGATGCGCCAGGCCATGGGCATCTCCGTGTTCTTCGGGATGCTGGGCGTGACCCTGTTCGGGCTGTTCCTGACCCCGGTGTTCTACCTGGCCATGCGCCGGCTCTCCGGGCGCCCGCTGCATTCGGCGGCCCGCCACGACGCGCCGCGGCTGCCCGTGCATGGCCACCCCACCGACGCCGGCGGCGGGCGGTGAGGCATGGCCCGCCGCGCGCAGGCCGGATCGGCGGCGCCTGCTCAGCGGCTCTTGCTGGAGCGCAGCGCGGCCAGCCGCGGCGGCGGGCCGAAGCTGCGCGGGTCGGCATCGGCCCAGAATGCGCGGAACACCGCATGCGACGGGGTGCCGTGCAGCAGCTCGCCCGGTTCCAGGAAGTGGTACAGCGCGGCCAGCGAGCGGATCTCGGTCGGCGACACCCGACGCAGGATGTGCTCCGGGCCCAGCTCGGATGGATGGTTGAGCCCGGCCGCGCACAACAGGTCGCGCAGCGCGCGCACGGTGTTGAGATGGAACTGGTAGACCCGGGTGGCCTTGTCCTGCGGGTCCAGGTTGCGCCAGCGGCGCGGGTCCTGGGTGGCGATGCCGGTCGGGCAGCGGTCGGTGTGGCAGCTCAGCGACTGGATGCAGCCCAGGGCGAACATGAAGGCGCGGCCGGCGTTGCACCAGTCCGCGCCCATGGCCAGGGTGCGGGCGATGTCGAACGCGCTGGTGATCCGCCCTGCCCCGGCCAGGCGGATGCGCTGGCGCAGGCCCAGCCCGACCAGGGTGTTGTGCACCAGCATCAGGCCCTCGTGCATGGGCACGCCGATGTGGTCCATGAACTCCACCGGCGCCGCGCCGGTGCCGCCCTCGGCGCCGTCGACCACGATGAAGTCCGGCAGCAGGCCGCTTTCGTGCATCGCCTTGGCGACGGCGAACCATTCCCAGGGATGGCCGATGGCCAGCTTGAAGCCCACCGGCTTGCCGCCTGAAAGTTCGCGCAGCCTGGCCACGAACTGCAACAGGCCCAGCGGGGTGTCGAACTCCGGATGGCTGGAAGGCGAGACGCAGTCGGCGCCCATCGGCACGCCGCGGGTGGCGGCGATCTCGGCGCTGACCTTGGCCGCCGGCAGCACCCCGCCGTGGCCGGGCTTGGCGCCCTGCGACAGCTTGACCTCGATCATCCTCACCTGCGGCCGCGCCGCCTGCTCGGCGAAGCGCTCCGGGTCGAAGCGGCCGTTGCCATCACGGCAGCCGAAGTAGCCCGAGCCCAGCTCCCAGACCAGGTCGCCGCCCGGCTCCAGGTGGTAGGGGGAGATCGAGCCCTCGCCGGTGTCGTGGTAGAAGCCGCCGCGGCGGGCGCCCTCGTTGAGCGCGCGGATCGCGTTGGCCGACAGCGAGCCGAAGCTCATCGCCGAGATGTTGAACACGCTGGCCCGGTACGGCTGGGCCGCGTCCGGGCCGACGGTGATGCGGAAGTCGTGGTCGGCGATCCTGGTCGGCGCCAGCGAGTGGTTGATCCACTCGTAGTCGGTGGCGTAGGCGTCCTGCAGGGTGCCGAACGGCACCACGTCCATCACGTTCTTGGCGCGCCGGTACACCAGCGCCCGCTGCTGGCGCGAGAACGGCACCTCGTCGGTATCGGCCTCGACGAAGTACTGGCGGATCTCCGGCCCGACCGATTCCAGCCCGTAGCGGAACCAGGCCAGCAGCGGATAGTTGCGGCGCAGGGTGCTGCGCTTCTGCAGCAGGTCGAGGGTGCCGAGCGCGACCAGCACCAGGCCGATGGCCGCGCCCCAGCCCCAGGAGGGCCAGCGCAGGGCCAGCGGGATCGAAACCAGCAGCAGGACCCAGGCGCCGGCGTAGCCGAGATAGCGGTGCATCGTGCCTCCTCGCGGGACGGAGCCCCGAGTCTAGCCAGACGCGCGCCGTGGCGTGGGCTACAGGCGCGCGTCCACCGCCTCGCGCGGCCACACCGACTTGACGTCGTACACCACTGCGCCGGGCCGTCCCAGCGCACGCACGCGCGCCGCGTCCCAGTCGCGGAACTGGGCATGGGCTACCGCCAGCACGATGGCGTCGTAGGCGCCCTGCTCCGGTGCCTCGCGCAGCGGCGCGCCCAGCGCGGCGGATTCGCCCGGGTCGGCCCAGGGATCGACCGCATCGACCCGGGCCCCGGCCGCACCAAGCTCCCGCACCAGGTCCAGCGCGCGGCTGTTGCGCAGGTCCGGGCAGTTCTCCTTGAAGGTCACGCCCAGCACCAGCACGCGCGAACCGGCCGGCTCGCGCCCGCGCCCGCGCAGCAGCCCCAGCACCCTGGATACCACGTGCCCGACCACGCGCTCGTTGACCTCGCGCGCGGTGTGGATCAGCTCCGGATGGAAGCCGGCGCTGCGCGACTTGTGCAGCAGGTAGTACGGATCCACGCCGATGCAGTGGCCACCGACCAGGCCCGGCCGGAACGGCAGGAAGTTCCACTTGGTGCCGGCCGCCTCCAGCACGTCGCCGGTATCGATGCCCAGGCGGTCGAACACCAGGGCCAGTTCGTTGACCAGGGCGATGTTGACGTCGCGCTGGATGTTCTCCACCACCTTGGCGGCCTCGGCCACCCGGATCGACGGCGCCGGCCAGGTGCCGGCGGTGATGATCGAGCGGTACAACTCGTCCACCGCGCGCGCGGCGGCCGGGTGCGAGCCGGAAGTGATCTTGCGGATGTCGGCAAGGCGCCGGTGGTGGTCGCCGGGGCTCACCCGCTCGGGGCTGTAGCCGCAGCTGAAGTCCACGTTGAAGCGCAGCCCGGAGCCGGCCTCCAGGATCGGCACGCAGATCTCCTCGGTGGTGCCCGGATACACCGTGGATTCGTAGATCACCAGGTCGCCCGGCTTCAGCGCCGCGGCCACCAGCGCGGTGGCCTGGCGCAGCGGCTCCAGGTCCGGCTCGTGGAAGGCGTCGATCGGGGTGGGCACGGCGACGATGTGGATCGCGCATTCGCGCAGCGCGGCCGGGTCGGAGGCCAGCTCCAGGCCGGTGGCGGCGGCCAGCGCCTGCGGATCCATCTCGCGCGTGCGGTCGTGCCCGGCGCGCAGCTCGGCCACGCGGGTGGCGTCGACGTCGAAGCCGGTCACCTGCCGCCGCGAGGCGAACGCCACCGCCAGGGGAAGGCCCACGTAGCCCAGTCCAATGACCGCGATCCTGGCATCCCGGGCGGGGAGCGGTACCTCGATGTCGGTGGCCTGCATGTGCCTCCAGCAGCAATGTGGTGTGGTGCCCGGGGCGGGACTCGAACCCGCAAGGCCTCGCGGCCGGAAGATTTTAAGTCTCCTGTGTCTACCTGTTTCACCACCCGGGCGGGCAGTCCGCGGCGCGCGCCGCCGGCGCATTGTGCCATTGGCGGAGGGTCCGCCGCGGCGGGCTCCGCTAGAATGGCCCACCACCCGCGGCACGACGCGGGTCACGGGGAGGAGCAGTGCGCGCCAGGATCGAGGATGTCGCCGCCGCCGCGGGCGTTTCCATGAAGACGGTCTCGCGGGTGTTCAACCGCGAGCCCAACGTCCGCGAGGAAACCCGGTTGCGGGTCGAGGAAGCCGCGCGGCAGCTGAACTACCGCCCCAACACCTCCGCCCGCAGCCTCGCCGGCCGGCGCTCGTACCTGGTCTCGCTGCTGTACGACAACCCCTCGCCCAGCTACATCATGGAAGTGATCGAGGGCGTGCTGGCGGCCTGCGAGCAGTCGCACTACGGGCTGACCCTGCGCCCGGTCGACTTCGGCCAGCGCGGCCACGTCGAGTCGGTGGAAACGCTGATCAGCCAGTACCGTCCCGACGGCCTGATCCTCACCCCGCCGCTGACCGACGATGCCGCCCTGGTCAGGCGCCTGCGCGAGCTCAACGTGCGCTACGCCACGATCTCGGCCAAGCGCGACGGCGGCGGCATCGGCGCCACCCTGGACGAACGCGCGGCGGCGGCGGACATGATGGCCCATGTCGTCGCCCTCGGGCACCGCCGCATCGGCCACATCGCCGGCCACCGCAGCCATGGCGGCCGCGCCTGGCGCCTGGCCGGCTACCTCGACGGCCTGCGCCAGGCCGGGATCGAACCGGACCCGGACCTGGTGGTGGAAGGCGAGTTCTCGTTCGAGTCCGGCATCGCCGGCGCGCGCCAGCTGCTGGACATGGCCGACCCGCCCACCGCGATCTTCGCCGCCAACGACGACACCGCCTGCGGCGTGCTGTACGAGGCGGCCGCGCGCGGCCTGCGGGTGCCGGAGCAGCTGTCGGTATTCGGCTTCGACGACACCCCGATCTCGCGCCAGGTCTGGCCCAGCCTCACCACGGTGCGCCAGCCCAGCCGGGAAATGGGCCGGATCGCCGCCCAGCAGCTGATCGCGGCGATCGACGGCCACGGTCCGGCGCACATGGTGCGGGTGCCGTACCAGCTGCAGATCCGCCACTCCACCGGCCCCGCCCCGCGCCGCTGAGCGCCGGCGGAAGCCGGAAACGACAAGGCCCCGCTCTGGCGGGGCCTTTGTCTTGCCGGCCGCTCGGGGCGGCTGGCGGATTGGAGCGGGAAACGGGACTCGAACCCGCGACCTCAACCTTGGCAAGGTTGCGCTCTACCAACTGAGCTATTCCCGCATGAGTTTTTCGCCGGTACCGATGGAGGCCTGGGTCGGAATTGAACCGGCGTACGCGGATTTGCAGTCCGCTGCATAACCACTCTGCCACCAGGCCGGTGACCGGTACCGCCGGCAGCCGGGCCGCCGGAACCCCTCAAAACAAAACCCCGTCTCCGGGGCTTGTCGAGCCGCCGCTCGCCCTCGATGGAGGGCTTGCCACGACCATCGAACTGGAGCGGGAAACGGGACTCGAACCCGCGACCTCAACCTTGGCAAGGTTGCGCTCTACCAACTGAGCTATTCCCGCTTGGGAGACGCGCATTTTAGGGTTTTCACGAAACCTGTCAACTGGTCCCGTGCATTTTCCTGGCCTTCGAACGCGCGGCCGAGGCCTCCTCGTCCGCGCGCAGCGCCGGCCAGGCCGCGTGCAGGTACTGGAAGCCCGACCACAACGTCAGCAGCGCGGCGATCGCCAGCAGCCAGTCGCCGACGTGGAACACCGGCTCGCCCATCCAGATGCCCGCGGTCGAGCGGTTCGGGCTGACCGAGTACAGCAGGCAGGACAGCGCGATCATCTGCGCGGTGGTCTTGATCTTGCCGATCATCGCCACCTTCACCATCGCCCGCTGGCCCAGCTCGGCCATCCACTCGCGCAGCGCCGACACCGCGATCTCGCGGCCGACGATCACCGCCGCCCAGAACGCCATCCACGGGGTCGGATGGCCCTGCACGATCAGGAACAGGGCCACCGCCACCATCAGCTTGTCGGCCACCGGGTCGAGGAAGGCGCCGAAGGCCGAGTGCATGCCGTAGCGGCGCGCGACCCAGCCATCCAGCCAGTCGGTGACGGCGGCGAGGATGAACACGCCGGCGGCGGCGAAGTTGGTCCATCTGTAAGGCAGGTAGAACACCAGGACCAGCACCGGGATCATCATGATCCGCAGCAGGGTCAGCCAGGTGGGTACGGTCAGGGTCATCGGTCTTGCGCGGATTCGGAACCAGGCACGGGCAGCCCGTGCAGGGTAGCGTAGATGCGGGCGGCCAGGGCCGCGTTGATGCCTTCGACCCGGGCGATCTCCTCCTCGCCGGCGGCCTTGAGCCCGCCCAGGCCGCCGAAATGCTTCAGCAGCGCGGCGCGGCGGCGCGGGCCGATGCCGGGGATGTCCTCCAGGCGGCTGGTGGTGCGCGCCTTCTGGCGCTTGCCGCGGTGGCCGGTGATGGCGAAGCGGTGCGCCTCGTCGCGCACCTGCTGGATGAACTGCAGCGCCGGCGAGGCCGCGCCGGGGCGCACCTCGCGGCCGTCGGGGAACACCAGGGTCTCGTCGCCGGCACGCCGCTGCTCGCCCTTGGACACGCCCACCAGCAGCACGTTCTCCACGCCCAGGTCGGCCAGTGCCGCGCGCGCCTGCGCCAGCTGCCCGGCGCCGCCGTCGATCAGCAGCACGTCGGGCAGGACCGCGTTGGAACCCGGCGGCGCCACGCCGGCCTCGGCCTCCATCGCACGGCGGAAGCGCCGCTCGATCGCCTGGCGCATCGCGGCGTAGTCGTCGCCCGGCTCGATCCCGGTGATGTTGTAGCGGCGGTATTGGTTGCGCACCGGCCCGGCCGGGTCGAACACCACGCACGAGGCCACGGTGGCCTCGCCCAGGGTGTGGCTGATGTCGAAGCACTCCACGCGCGAGGGCACTTCCTCCAGGCCCAGCAGCTCGCGCAGGGCCTCGCTGCGCACCTGTTGCGCGTTGCGGCTGGCCAGTTCGCTGGCCAGGGCCACCTTGGCGTTGCGCCTGGCCAGTTCCAGGTAGCCGGCGCGCTCGCCGCGCACGCTGGACTTCAGCGCCACCCTGCGCCCCGCCCCCTCGGCCAGCGCCGCCTCGATCACCTCGGCGTCGGGGATCGCGCGGTCCAGCACAATCTCCGGCGGCGCCGGCTGCTCGGCGTAGTACTGCGACACGAAGGCTGCCAGCACCTCCTCGGCGCTGTCCTCGCCGTTGGTGCGCGGGAAGAACGCGCGGGTGCCGAGGTTGCGGCCGTCGCGGAACGCCAGCAGCAGCACGCACGCATGGCTGCCCTGCATCTCGCAGGCGATCACGTCCAGGTTGGCGGCATGGCCGTCCACGTACTGCCGCGCCTGCATGCCGCGCAGCTGCGCCAGCAGGTCGCGCAGGCGCGCGGCCTCCTCGAACTCCAGCGCCTGGCTGGCCTTCTCCATCGCCGCCGCCAGCTCCTTGCCCAGCTCGTCGCTGCGGCCTTCCAGGAACAGCGAGGCGCGGCGCACCGATTCGGCGTAGTCCTCCTCCGCCACCAGGCCCACGCACGGCGCGCTGCAGCGGCCGATCTGGTACTGCAGGCAGGGCCGGCTGCGGTTGCGGAACACGCTGTCCTCGCAGCTGCGCAGGCGGAACAGCTTGTGCATCAGGTTCATGGTCTCGCGCACCGCGCCGGCGCTGGCGTAGGGGCCGAAGTAGCGCCCCGGCACCGCGCGCGGGCCGCGGTGGAAGGCCAGCCGCGGCCACTGTTCGCGGGTCAGCAGCACGTACGGGTAGCTCTTGTCGTCGCGCAGGGAGACGTTGTAGCGCGGCGACAGCGACTTGATCAGCTGGTTCTCCAGCAGCAGCGCCTCGGCCTCGGTGCGGGTGACCGTGACCTCCATGCGCGCGATCTGGGCGACCATCGCCTGGATCCGCGGGGTCTTGGGCGTGTTGCTGAAATAGCTGGCCACGCGCCGCTTGAGCGCGCCGGCCTTGCCGACGTACAGCAGGCTGCCGTCGGCCGCGTACATGCGGTACACGCCCGGGGCCAGGCTCAGGCCGGAAACGAAGGCCTTGCCGTCGAACTCCGGTACCGCGGGGCTGCTCATTCGCTGATGTTCACGTCGCCCAGTTCGCCGGTGACGATGTCGTAGCGCAGCACGGCATGGGCGTCGGTCTCGGCGATCCAGACCGCGCCGCCGCCGATGGCCAGGCCGGAGGGGCCATGGAGACGCCGCGGCAGGCTGACGGTGCTCAGCTCGCCGCCGCCAAGGCGGAGGGTACGCAGGCTGCCGTTGCCGCTGTCGGCGATCCACAGCAGCGGCGCATCCGCGCTCAGGGCGATGCCCTGCGGATGCTGCAGGCGGGCGTTGGCACGCGGGCCGTCGGCATCGCCGAAATCCCACATGCCCTGCCCCACCAGGGTCTGGACCAGGTCGCTGCGCAGCTGCAGCGAGCGGATCGCCGAGCCCAGCGCGTCGCACACGTACAGCACCTGCTGCACCGCGGCCAGGCCGGCGGGCTGGGCGAACGCGGCGATGGTGCGGGCGTTGCCGTCGCGCATCTCCAGGCGCCCGGTGCCAGCGCGCAGCGACAGCTCGCTGCGGCCCAGGTCGTAGCTCCACAGGCGGTTGTCGCCGGCGCAGGCGATGTGCACCTGGTTGGCGGCCACGGCCAGCGCCACCGGGTGGTCGAGCGAGGTGCCGGTGCTGGCCACCGGCCCTTCCACCGGCTCGCCGGGGCGGCCGGTGCCGCACAGCGTGTCCACCGTGCCCTTGAGCAGGTTGATCCGGCGCAGGGCATGGTTGCCGGTGTCGGCCACGTACAGGAACTCGCGCTCCAGGGCCAGGCCCTGCGGGCGGTTGAACGCGGCCTGGTCGTGCGGGCCGTCCATCGCGTCGGCGGTGCCCAGGCCGAACTGGCGCAGGATGCGCCCGGCGTGGTTGCACTCCAGGATGCGGTGGTGCCCGGTGTCGGCGATGAACAGGCGCTCGGCGCTGACCGCCACCGCGGTGGGGAAGCGCAGCGCCAGGCGCGGCTCGGGCACGGTTTCCACCAGCCGCACCTCCTCCGGGTGCGGGGGCGGCGCGTCCGCGGCCAGGGCCGACAGCGCGCGGTCCAGGTCGCCGCCCAGGCCGACGATGCGCTCGCGCTCGCGGCCCTGCGCGTCGACCAGCAGCAGGGTCGGCCAGGATTCGATGCCGTAGCGCTGCCAGGCCGCCCAGTCGGCGTCCAGCAGCGCGGGGAAGCTGCTGCCATGGCGGCGCAGCAGCTTCAGCGAGCGCTGCGGCTGGCGCTCGCAATCGAAGCGCGGCACCTGCAGCACCAGCACGTGCAGCTTGCCCGGGTTGCGCGCCTGCCAGTTCGCCAGCTCCTGCAGGCGCTGGGTGCACCAGGCCGAGGCGGCGTTGACGAAGGCCAGCACGACCGGGCGGCCGCGCAGGTCGTGGAGGGAGGCCGGGTTGGCGTTGAGCCAGTCGAGGCCGGCGGGCAGTTCCTGGAGGGTCGCCGCGTTCATGGGGCGATTATGCCGGAGCCGGCGCGGCTGGAAAGCCGTTCGACCGCGGCCCGGGCCGCGGCGTCGACCAGGCTCCAGACTTCCTCGAAGTGTTCCTCCCCGCCGTAGTACGGATCGGGCACCTCGCCGCCGGGCACGGTCCCGGCCCAGTCCAGCAGCAGCGCGACCTTGCCGCGTGCCTGCGCCGGGGCCAGCCGGCGCACGTCGCGCAGGTTGTCGGCGTCGGCGCAGAGCAGCCAGTCGAAGTCCTCGAAGTCGCGGCTGCGGACCTGGCGTGCACGCAGGCCGCCGATGTCCACGCCGTGGCGGCGGGCGCAGGCGATGGCGCGGCGGTCCGGCGGCTCGCCGGCGTGCCAGCCGCCGGTGCCGGCCGAGTCCACCTCCACCCGCCCGGCCAGGTGCGAGGCGGCGATCCGGGCGCGCAGCGCGCCCTCGGCCATCGGCGAGCGGCAGATGTTGCCCAGGCACACGACCAGGATCCGGGTGGTGCTCATGCGCCCAGCTCCCGCAGGCGGGCCTCGGCGCGCTCCAGGTCCTCCTGGGTGTCCACGCCCGGCGGGAACGGCTCCGGGGTCAGGGCCACGGCGATGCGGTGGCCGGCTTCCAGCACCCGCAGCTGCTCCAGCGATTCGACCCGCTCCAGCACGCCCGGCGGCATCGCCGCGAAGGTGCGCAGGAAGCCGGCGTGGTAGGCGTAGATGCCGATGTGGCGCAGCCAGTGTCCGCCTTCCGGCAGCACGCTGCGGTCACGGGCGAAGGCGTCGCGCGGCCACGGCAGCGGCGCGCGGCTGAAGTACAGGGCGTCGCCGTTGGCGGCGCGCACCAGCTTGACCGTGTTGGGATCGAACAGGACTTCGGCCTCGGTCACCGGCGCGGCCAGGGTCGCCATCGCCGCCCCGCTGGCGGCCAGCAGCCGCGCGACTTCGCGGATGCCGCTGGCCGGGGCGAAGGGCTCGTCGCCCTGCAGGTTGACCACCAGGGTGTCGTCGCTCCAGCCGGCGATCGCGACGCATTCGGCCAGGCGGTCGGTGCCGGAAGCGTGGTCGGGCGAGGTCATGGCCACGCGCACGCCGGGCTGGCCGGCCACGGCCTCGGCCACGCGCGCGTCGTCGGTGGCCAGCCAGACCTCGCGTGCGCCGGCGGCCAGCGCGCGCCGCGCCACGTGCAGCACCAGCGGTTCCCCGCCGAGCGGGCGCAGCGGCTTGCCCGGCAGGCGGCTGGCGGCGTAGCGGGCCGGCACGGCGACCACGAAATCCAGTTGCGACATGACGTTCTCCGGTCGTGCGATCTGTCCAGGACGGCCGCCGCGGCGGCCGGATGCGGCCTTCAGCCTTCGCGCGGCGGCGAGCCCAGGCGGTCCAGCAGCGCCACCCAGAACGCGGCCGGCAGTTCGGCGTCCACCGGCACCGCGTGGCAGCGCTCGTCGGCGAAGGCGGCGCACTTCACCGCGTCCTTCTCGGTCATCAGCACCGGCAGGTCGTTGCCGAACTCCAGGTCCGCCGGCTGGTAGGCGTGGTGGTCGGCGAAGGCATGCGGGACCACGCCGATCCCGGCCGCGCGCAGGGTATCGAAGAAGCGTTCGGGGTTGCCGATCCCGGCGACCGCGTGCACGCGCAACCCGGCGAACGCCGCCAGCGGCCGCGGCCGGCCGCCGGCCAGCGGCAGCACGCTGCGGGTGCGCAGGTACATCGGCCATTCGCCGAAGCCGGTGGCGCAGGCGGCGGGCCGCTCCGCGGCGCGCCCGGTCCCCGGCGCGCTGGCCGCGGCGCCGCCGTGGCCCAGGTTGACCACGCGGAAGTCGCAGCGGCGGCCGCGCTCGGCCGGTTCGCGCAACGGTCCCGCCGGGAGCATGCGGCCGTTGCCGTAGCGGCGCGCGCCGTCGATCACCTCGATCTCGACGTCGCGCTCCAGGCGGTAGTGCTGCAGGCCGTCGTCGCACACCACCACGTCGCAGCCGGCCTCGACCAGGGCGCGCGCGGCGGCGGCGCGGTCGCGGTCGACCCGCACCGGCACCGCGGCGCGGCGCGCGATCAGCACCGGCTCGTCGCCGCCCTGCTCCACCGGGGTCTCCGGCAGCACCCAGCGCGGCGCGGTGTCGGCGCGGCCGTAGCCGCGACTGGCCACGCCCGGGCGCCAGCCTTCGCGGCGCAGGCGCTCGACCAGGGCCAGGGTCAGCGGGGTCTTGCCGGCGCCGCCGGCGGCCAGGTTGCCGACCACCACCACCGGCACCGGCACGCTGTGCCGGCGCAGCAGGCCGATCCGGTAGAGCCGGCCGCGCAGGGCGATGGCCGCGGCGTAGACCGTGGCCAGCAGCCGTGCCGGCAGCGGCACCGGGCCGTCGTTGAACCACCAGGAAGGGGTCTTCGGGGCGCCGCGGCTCATGCCCGGACCTCCCCGGGCGCCGCGCCGGCGTTCGCCGCTGCCACCCAACCGCTGTGCAGGATCCCGCGCATCACGCCTGGCGCTCGCGGAACTGGGCGCTGTGCAGGTGGGCGTAGAGGCCGCCGGCGGCGACCAGCTCGGCGTGGGTGCCGCGCTCCACGATCCGGCCCTGGTCCAGCACCAGCACCTGGTCGGCGTGCTCGATGGTCGACAGGCGGTGGGCGATCACCAGGGTGGTGCGCTCGGGCATCAGCCGCTGCAGTGCGTCCTGCACCAGGCGCTCGGATTCGTTGTCCAGGGCCGCGGTGGCCTCGTCCAGGATCAGGATCGGCGCGTCGCGCAGGATCGCGCGGGCGATCGCCAGGCGCTGGCGCTGCCCCCCGGACAGCAGCGCGCCGTTCTCGCCGATCGGGGTATCCAGGCCCTGCGGCAGGCGCTCGATGAACTCCCAGGCGTTGGCCGCCTCGGCCGCGGCGCGGATCGCCTCGTGGCTGGCGTCGGAGCCGTAGGCGATGTTGGCGGCGACGGTGTCGTCGAACAGCATCACCTTCTGCCCGACCAGGGCGATCTGCCGGCGCAGGTCGCTCATGCGGTACTCACTGAGCGGCACCCCGTCCAGGGTGATGCGCCCGGCGCTGGGCTCGTAGAAGCGCGGCACCAGCCGCACCAGGCTGGTCTTGCCCGAGCCGGAGCGGCCGACGATCGCGGTCACCGTGCCCGGGCGGGCGACGAAGCTGACATCGTCCAGGGCGAAGCCGGGCTGGTCGCGGTAGCGCAGGCTGACGTGCTCGAACGCCAGCTCGCCGCGGGCGCGGTCGATGCGGCGGGTGCCGGTGTCGGTCTCTTCCTCGCTGTCGATGATCTGGAACAGCCGCTCGGCCGCGGACACACCGCGCGCGACCGCGGTCTGCACGCTGGTCACCCGGCGCAGCGAGGGGATGATGGCCATCATCGCGGTCATCAGCATGACGAAGTCGCCGGCATCGAGGCGGCCCTGCAGCGCCTCGCGCGCGGCCACCCAGACGATCGCCGCCAGCGCCAGCGCCGCCAGCAGCTGGACCATGGCCGAGGCGCCGGCGCGGGTGCTCTCGACCTTCATGTTCAGGCCCAGGATGCGGTTGGCGAGGCTGGCGTAGCGCCCGGTCTCCAGCGACTGCGCGCCGTGGATCTTGACGTCCTGCTGCGCCGCCAGCGACTGCTCGGCGCTGGCGGCCATGCGCCCCATGCCGTCCTGGATGCCGCCGCTGATGCGGCGGTAGCGCTTGCCCACGTACCACACGATCACGCCGATCAGAGGGGTGATCAGCAGCATGGCGAAGGTCACCTTGATGCTGGCCCACAGCATGATCCCGAGCAGGCCGGCGATGGTCAGGCTGTCGGTGACCAGGGTCTTCAGCGCCTCGGAGCTGGCCTGGGTGACCTGTTCGGTGTCGAAGTTCAGGCGGCTGACCATCACCGGGGTGGATTCGGCGTCGAAGTGCGCCGACGGCAGCCGCAGGTACTTGGCCAGCACCTGCTCGCGCAGGTCGCGGACCACGCTGCGGCCGGTGCGGGCCATGCCATAGTCGGTGACGAAGGTGGCCAGGCTGCGCAGCACGAACAGGCCGACGATGGCCAGCGGCAGGAACACCGCGTCCTCGGCCGTGGGCTGCACGAAGTTGTTGGTCAGCGGCTTCATCAGCCGCACGAAGCTGGCGCCAGCCACGGCTTCCACCGCCATGCCGACCAGGGCGGCGGCCAGGAACATCCAGTACCTGCGGGTGTAGCCGAGCAGGCGCCGATAGATCGGCCAGACCGGTTGCCGGGGGGTACGACTCAAGACTGCGGCTCCGGTGCGGTGGCGATGGCGATGCGGCGGAAGCCCAGCTGGGCCAGGGCGTCCTGGGCGGTGACCACCGCCTGGTACGGGGTGCGGGCGTCGGCGCGCAGCATCACCGGCAGCTCGCGGTCGTCGCCGGCGGCCGCGGCGATGGCCTGCTTGACCGCCTCCACGTCGGTGCGCAGCACCTCCTGCTCGCCGACGAAGTAGCGGCCGTCGGCGTTGACCAGGATGTTGAGGGTCTTCGGCGGCGCCGGCTGCTGCGCGCTGGCCACCGGCAGCTGCAGCTGCAGGGTCGAGCGGACGTCGAAGGTGGTGGTGATCACGAAGAAGATGATCAGCACCAGGATGACGTCGATCAGCGGCACCAGGTCGATGCCCGGCTCGTCGTAGGCGCGCTGGTCGCGGATACGCATGGCCGTCCCTCAGCCGCGCACCGGGGCCGCCGGCGCCGGGCGCTGCGCCGGGCGCGCCGCGGCCGGGCGGGCGGCGCCGGGCGCGCGCTCCAGGGCGTCGAGCAGCGCGGTGGCCTGTTCCTCCATCTCGATCACGTAGCCGGCGATGCGGCTGCGGAAATAACGGTGGAACACCAGCGAGGGCACCGCCACGATCATGCCGGTGGCGGTGCACACCAGCGCCTTGCCGATGCCGCCGGCCAGCTGGTTCACGTCGCCCAGGCCATGGTCGAGGATCCCCAGGAACATCTGGATCATGCCGATCACCGTGCCCAGCAGGCCCAGCAGCGGGCCGGCCGAGGCGATCGTGCCCAAGGCGCTGAGGAAGCGCTCCATGCGGTGCACCAGGTGGCGGCCGGTGTCCTCCAGGCGCTCGCGGATCAGCTCGCGCGGGCGGTGGCGCACGTCCAGCGCCGCCGCCAGCAGCGCACCCAGCGGCGAGTTGCGCCGCAGCGATTCGATGTGGGCCGGTTCCAGCTCGCCGCGGGCCGCCCAGTTACGGACTTCCTCGCCCAGGCGCGGGGGCATGACCTCCACCCGGCGCAGGCTCCACAGCCGCTCGATGATGATCGCCAGGGCGACGAGACCCAAGAGGATCAGCGGCAGCATCGGCCAGCCACCGGCCTTGACCAGTTCCCACACCTGAACCACCTCCGGCACGCAGCCATCTTGCACAGGAACGTAAGGATGACGGCAAACGCCTGCGCGGCGCCAGCCCACCAGACGCCGGCGCACGTAACCGGCCGGGAAACGCCGGCGCCGGCGCCGGCCGGCGGCCGCCCCCGCCCGGCCCGCCGCCGCAGCCTGCTCCGGCGCACGGCCGGCGGCGTTGGCCGGCCGCCGCCCTACTCCTCCTGCTCCCCCGGCGGCGGCAGCGGGCGATCCCACAACCGCCTGCGCCATGGGCGGCGCTCGCGCACCGCCAGGCCGTCGCCGTCCAGCCAGACCCGGATGGCGCCGGAGGCCGGCGTGGCCAGCACTTCGGCCCCGTGGTAGCGCCAGCGCCGCACCACCGGCTCGTGCGGGTGGCCGAAGCGGTTGCGGTAGCCGGCCGCCACGAGTGCCAGCCGCGCCCCGGTGGCGGCCACGAAGCCCGGCGAGGAACTGCCGCTGCTGCCATGGTGCGGCACCACCACCACCTCGGCGCGCAGGTCCTGCGGCTGCCGCAGCAGGCGCTGCTCGACCACCTCGCCGATGTCGCCCGGCAGCAGGACCGCGCCATGCGCCGTCTCCACCCGCAGCACGCAGCTGGCCTCGTTGCGCAGGTATGGGAAGTGCTCGGCCGGGTGCAGGAAGCGGAACCGCACCCCGTCCCATTCCCAGTCCACGCCACGCTGGCAGGGGCCGTCCATCTCCAGGGGCGCCCCCTCCGGGGCCAAGGCCAGGTCCACCGCCAGCGCTTCGCGCACCGCCGGCCAGCCACCGGCGTGGTCGAGGTCGGCATGGCTCACCACCACCCGGTCCAGGCGGGCCACGCCCAGCGCGCGCAGGGCCGGCAGCACCGCGCGTTCACCGGCGTCGTAGCCGTCGCGGACCGCCGGTCCGGCGTCGTACAGCAGGGCGTGGCCGGAGGTGCGCACCAGCACCGACAGTCCCTGGCCGACGTCGAACACGTGCAGCTCCACCCCGCCGGGCGGCGGCAGCTCGCGGTCAGGCCACAGCAGCGGCAACCACAGCAGCAGCGCCAGCGGCTTGCCCGGAACGCCGCGCGGCAGCATCAGCCAGAACGCCCCGGCCAGCGCCGGCAGCACCGCCCAGGAGCGCGCCTCCGGCAGCCACCACAGGGCGAAGCGGCCGGCGGCCATGGCCTCGAACAGGCGCCAGCTGGGATCGAAGCAGGCCGCGGCCAGGCGCCAGGCCCAGGTCCCCGCACCGGCATGGACCGCCTCCAGCAGCGTGCCCAGCAGGCTCAACGGCACCACCACCAGACTCCACCACGGGATCGCCACCAGGTTGGCCAGCGGCCCGGCCAGCGAGGCCTGCTGGAACAGGACCGCGCCCAGCGGCAACAGGCCCAGGGTGGCCACGCCCTGGGCCAGCAGGAAGTCGCGCAGCCAGTGGCGCCGGCCGTCGCCCGGCAGGCACCACACCAGCCAGGCCACGCCGGCGAAGCTGAGCCAGAACCCGGCCTGCAGCACCGCCAGCGGATCGGCCAGCAGGATCGCCAGCAGGGCCAGCGCCAGCCCCTCCCAGGGGCCCAGCGCGCGCCGCGCCACCCGCGCCAGCGCCACCACCGCGATCATCAGCGTGGTACGCACGGTCGGCAGGGCGAAGCCGGCCACCGCGGTATAGCCGGCCGCCGCGGCCACCGCTGCCAGCGCCGCGGCCTGCAGCCTGGGCAGGTGGCGGCCCAGCCGCGGCAGCAGCCACCAGGCGGCGGCCACCACCCAGGCGCCGAAGCCGGCCACCAGGCCGACATGGAAACCGGAGATCGCGATCAGGTGGGTCAGTCCCACCCCGCGCAGCACCGCCCAGTCCGGATCCTGCAGCCCGCGGGTATCGCCCAGCGCCAGCGCGCGCACGAACCGCGCCGCCGGTCCGCCCACGCCGGCGTCGATCCGCGCCGCCATGCGCCCGCGCCAGGCGTCGATCCCGGCCGCCGGCGCCAGTTCGCGGGCCAGCTGCGGCGCGCGCAGGTAGCCGGTGGCGGCGATGCGCTGGGCCAAGGCATGGCGCCCGGCGTCGAAACCGCCCGGGTTGGCCAGTCCGCGCGGCGCGCGCAGGCGGGCATACAGGCTCCAGCGCGATCCTGGCTGCAGCTGCAGGCGCGGCCCGGGCTCCAGCGCACCGAAGTCGTCGTACCAGGACAGTTGCAGCAGGCGGCCACGCAGCTCCGGCGGTGCGTCCTCGCCCACCCGCAACAGGAAGCGCGTGCGCCGTGCCTCGTGCTCGGGCAGGCCCACCACCTTCCCGGAGAGGTGCACGTCGTGTCCCTCCAGCGCCGGCGGCAGCTGTGCCGCCAACCCCCAGCCTGCGTGCAGGCCGGCCCATCCCACTCCCAGAAACAGCGCCCCGGCCGCGCGTGCGCGCCAGGGCCAGGCCCAGGCCGCCGCGCCGGCCAGGGCCGCCAGCCAGCACAGCGGCGCCGGTGGCAAGGCCGGCAGGAACAGGCAGGCAGTGACCCCACCCAGCAGCGCCGCCGCGCAGGCCAGCCCGGCCGGGGGCGGCACGCGCGGGCATGCTGGCACGGCGCCGGGGCCCGCCTCCGCCGTCGCCCCGCTCCATCGGGATTCGTCCGCCGCTGCATCCATGCCCGTTCCCGCACCACGGCCACCCGGCCAGCCTAGCTGGCCGGCGGCACGCGTCCATCAGCCGACGCGCGATTGCGCTGTAGGAATTACCCGGCGCCGGGGCGGTTGGGTCGCGCACCCGGCCGCGCGATACTGCCGGACCCGGCCGGAGCACCGCCTTGGACCACCACGTCGAGATCCACTACTGCACCCGCTGCCGCTGGCTGCTGCGCGCGGCCTGGATGGCGCAGGAACTGCTGGGCACCTTCCAGAACGAGCTGGCACGGCTGTCGCTGGTGCCGGGCACCGGGGGCGTGTTCGAGGTCTACGCCGACGGTGAGCGCATCTGGTCGCGCGCCGAGGACGGCGGTTTCCCGGAGATCGCCGAGCTCAAGCAGCGGGTGCGCGACCGCATCGCCCCCGGCCGCGACCTGGGGCACGTGGACCGCCATGCCGGCGGCGACCGCGACCAGGCCTCCCGCTGAGCGCGGCCTCAGGCCGCCGGCGGCAACTCGCGCAGGCGGCCTTCGTGCAGTTCCAGCACCCGGTCCAGGCGCGCGGCCAGGCGCCGGTCGTGGGTGACCAGGACCAGGCTGGTGCGCTGGGCACGGTTGAGGTCGAGCATCAGGTCGAACACCGTGGCCGCGGTCTTCTCGTCGAGGTTGCCGGTGGGCTCGTCGCCGAGCACGCAGGCCGGGCGGTTGACCAGGGCCCGCGCCACCGCGGCGCGCTGGCGCTCGCCGCCGGACAGCTCGCCGGGCTTGTGTCCCAGGCGCTTGCCAAGTCCCACCGCCTGCAGCAGCTCGGTGGCGCGGCGGCTGGCCTCGGCCGGATCGCCGCCGGACAGCAGCACCGGCATCATCACGTTCTCCAGCGCGGTGAACTCCGGCAGCAGGTGGTGGAACTGGTAGACGAAGCCCAGGGCGCGGTTGCGCAGGCGGCCGCGGGCGGCATCCGACAGCGCCGACATCTTCTGCCCGGCCACGTAGACCTCGCCGGCGGTGGGCGTGTCCAGCCCACCCAGCAGGTGCAGCAGGGTGCTCTTGCCGGCACCGGAGGCGCCGACGATGGCCACCGTCTCGCCCGCGGCCACGCGCAGGTCCAGGCCGTCGAACACGTGGGTGCGCAGCTTGCCTTCGGCGTAGGTCTTGCCCAGGCCCTCGGCGCGCAGCGCCTCGCCGGCATGCAGGATCGGGTCATTCATAGCGCAGCGCCTCCGCCGGCTGGGTCCGGGCCGCGCGCCAGGCCGGGTAAAGCGTGGCCAGGAAGCTCATCAGCAACGCCACCACCACGGTCGCGGCCACGTCGCCGGTCTGCATGTCGGTGGGCAGGCCGGTGATGTAGTAGACGTCTTCGGGCAGCAGGGTGATGTCGAACAGCGCCTCGATCGCGTCGAGGATGCGCTCCAGGTTCCAGGTCAGGGCCACGCCGCCGACGAAGCCCAGCACGGTGCCGACGATGCCGATCAGCGTGCCCTGCACCATGAACACCTGCATCACCCCGCCCGGGGTCAGGCCCAGGGTGCGCAGGATGGCGATGTCGGCCTGCTTGTCGGTGACCAACATCACCTGCGAGTTCACCAGGGTGAAGGCGCCCATCAGGATGATCAGCGACAACAGGATGCCCATCACCGTCTTTTCCATCTTCAGCGACTGGTACAGGTTGGCGTTCTCCTGGGTCCAGTCGCTGACCCGGTAGAAGCCCGGCAGCTGCAGCGCCAGGTCGCGCGCCACCTCGTAGGAGCGGTTGAGGTCGTGCAGCTTCAGGCGCACGCCGGTAACCCCCTCCACCCGCAGCACACGCTGCAGGTCGTCCATGTGCACCATGGCCAGGCCGCGGTCGATGTCGTTGTAGCCGGCCTCGAACACGCCGCTGACGGTGAAGCGCTTGTAGCGCGGCATCGCGCCCATCGGCGAGCCCTGGAACTCCGGCAGCATCACCAGCACGGTGTCGCCCACGTCCACGCCCAGCCACAGCGCCAGCTCCTGGCCCAGCAGGATGTTGAACGAGCCCGGCTGCAGCGAGGCGGCGTCGCCGCGCTTGATCTTGCGCGCGACCTCCGACACCTGCTCCTCCAGCGCCGGCTCCACCCCGCGCACCATCGCCGGCTGCCGGCGCGGCCCGGACAGCAGGGCCTCGGTCTCCACGTACGGCGCGGCGCCGGCCACGCGCGGGTCGCGCCCGGCCACCTCCAGCGCCTCCCGCCACTCCAGCATCGGCTCGCCGCTGGCCGACACGGTGGCATGGGCGGCGAACTGCAGCAGGCGGTCGCGGATCTCCTTCTGGAAGCCGCTCATCACCGCCATGGTGGTGATCAGCACCATGACGCCCAGGGCGATGCCGATGATCGAGGCCAGCGAGATGAAGGAAATGAAGGCGTTGCGGCGTTTGGCGCGCAGGTAGCGCAACCCGATGGCGACGGGGACCGGTCTGAACATGGATCAGGGATGTCCGCTGCCGGGAACCCGGCGCTTGGGGCGGTTATGGTGCCACCGGCGAGGTGTACAGCGAAGCGCGGCCGCGCCGCGTGGCCAGTCGCAGTTCACGCCGCGCCACCGGAGGCAGGGTGTCCGGCCACCACGCCAGGCGCCAGCGGCGGCCATCGTCGTCGACCAGCTCCACCACCGCCAGCGGTCCGCGCCAGCGGACCTGCCAGGCCTGCACGCGCACGCCGTCGAACAGCGCGCCGCCGTCGGCGTCCAGCACCAGCAGGTGGCGGGACTGCCGGCGCTGCGCCCACGCCTGCCACAGGCCCCAGGCCAGGGCGATGCCGGCCAGCGCCGCGCCGGCCCGCGGCGGGACGCCGGAAGCCAGCACGCAGGCCGCGGCCAGCGGCGCGAGCGCCAGCAGCGCCAGCGACGGCCAGCGCGAGGGGCGCCACTCAAGACGGAAGGGCGCGGATGCCGGCGATGAGCCCGGCGAGTTCGGCATCCGGACAGTCCTCGTATCCCATGAACCAGCGCCAGAGCTTATCGTCCTCGCAATCGAGCATCCGTAGGAATACCCCTCGCTCGGCGTCGGAAGCTTGCTCCCAGCGGTGTTTCAGGAAGCGTTCGAACAGCTGGTCCAGCTCGCGCATGCCACGGCGGCAGCGCCAGCGGATCCGGCGGAGCTGGATATCGGAATCGGTCTCGGGAACGCTCACGGCATCGGTCACGGCAATGGAACCGCCATTTTACCGGGCACGGCGCGCGGCGGCCGGCCTCAGCCGGCCGCGGCCTCGCGCTGCTTGAGCCAGCGGTGCACCAGCAGCGCCAGCAGCGTGGACAGCGCGCCGGACAGCAGGTAGGCGCCCATGTAGGCCAGGCCGAAGTTGGCGCACAGGCCCAGGGCCACCAGCGGGGCGAAGGCCGCGCCGATCAGCCAGGCGAAGTCCGAGGTCAGCGCCGCGCCGGTGTAGCGGTAGCGGGAGCCGAAGTTGCGGGTCACCGCGCCGGAGGACTGGCCGTAGGACAGCCCCAGCAGGACGAAGCCCAGCAGCAGGAACACGTCCCGCGCCAGCTCGCCGCCGCCCAGCAGCGTCGGGGCGAAGCCGCTGAACATGGCGATCGCCAGCGCCAGCGCGCCCAGGGTCGGGACCCGGCCGAAGCGGTCGGCGATCACGCCGGAGGCCAGCACGCCGCCGATGGCGAGGAAGCCGCCGACCACCTGCACCAGCAGCACCTCGGTGATCGGCTGCTCGGAGAACAGCAGGATCCACGAGACCGGGAAGATGGTGACGATGTGGAACAGGGCGTAGCTTGCCAGCGGCGCGAAGGCGCCGATCACCACGTGCCTGCCCTTCTCCCGGAACAGCTCGCGCAGCGGCACCGGCTCCAGCTCGCGCTGGCCCATCTGCCGCTCGTACTCGTGGGTGACGACCAGGCGCAGGCGCGCGAACAGCGCCACCACGTTGATGGCGAAGGCCGCGAAGAACGGGTAGCGCCAGCCCCAGGCGTAGAAGTCCTCGGCCGGGAGGTTGCCGAGCAGGAAGGCGAACAGCGCCGCGGCGACGATGAAGCCCACCGGCGCGCCCAGCTGGCCGAGCATGGCGTACCAGCCGCGGCGGTGCTTGGGGGCGTTGAGCGCCAGTAGCGACGGCAGGCCGTCCCAGGACCCGCCCAGCGCCACGCCCTGGGCCAGGCGAAACAGCGCCAGCAGCACGATCGCGGTCGCCCCCAGGCGCGCGTACCCGGGCAGGAAGGCGATGCCGGCGGTGGCCGTGCCCAGCAGGAACAGGGCCGCGGTCATCTTGGTGCCGCGGCTCCAGCGCGCCTGGATGCGCAGGAACAGCGCCGTGCCCAGCGGGCGGGAGATGAATGCCAGGGCAAAGATCGCGAACGAGTACAGGGTCGCCTGCAGGGGTTCGGCGAAGGGGAAGAACACCTTCGGGAACACCAGGGCCGAGGCGATGCCGTAGACGAAGAAGTCGAAGTACTCCGAGGCCCGGCCGATCACGACGCCAACGGCGATCTCGCCGGGGGCGACCTCGTGCTGGGAGGCATCCTGGCCGTGGATGGAGACGGTATGGCTGGACACTGGGATCGAGGTCATGGCAACGGTTGCAGGCGGCGGGAAGGTGTCGCTGCGGCCAAGGTTGCACGGCCACGGCCGGGTACACAACCCGGCCCGGACAGGGTGACACCAAAACCCGCGCCGGGCGATAGGACAAAACGTCCAATCGCCCCCCCCTGCCCCCGGCGGTACAGTGTGCGGTGCAGCGCACCCCCGCCAAGCGCGAATCGAAGCACGATGTCCCTTCCCAAGACCCTGTGCCGCCTCCTGGCGGCTGCCAGCCTGGCCGTGTTGCTGGGCGGTTGCAACACCATCCTGCTGAACGCCCCGGGCGACGTCGCCCGCCAGCAGGGCAACCTGATCATCATCGCCACGGTGCTGATGCTGATCATCATCGTCCCGGTGATCTGCCTCACCCTGTTCTTCGCCTGGCGCTACCGGGCCTCGAACAGGAAGGCGACCTACAAGCCCGACTGGGACCACTCCCTGCAGCTGGAGCTGGTGGTGTGGTCGGCCCCGCTGCTGATCATCATCGCCCTGGGTTCGATCACCTGGATCACCACCCACACCCTGGACCCGTACCGCCCCCTCGAGCGCATCGCCGAGGGCAAGCCGGTGCCGGAGGGCGTGGAGCCGCTGGAGGTCGAGGTGGTCTCGCTCGACTGGAAGTGGCTGTTCATCTACCCCGAACAGGGCATCGCCACCGTGAACGAGCTGGCGGCCCCGGTCGACCGCCCGATCCGCTTCAAGCTCACCTCCTCCACGGTGATGAACGCGTTCTACGTCCCGGCGCTGGCCGGCATGATCTACACCATGCCGGGCATGCAGACCGAGCTGAACGCGGTGATCAGCACCGAGGGCGAGTACGAAGGCTTCTCGTCCAACTACAGCGGCGCCGGCTTCTCCGGCATGCGCTTCCGCTTCCATGCGCTCAGCCAGGAAGGCTTCGACGCCTGGGTGGGCAAGGTCCGCGAAAGCGGCAGGGAGCTGGGCCGCGAGGGCTACCTGGAGCTGGAAAAGCCCAGCGTGCGCGAGCCGGTGCACCACTTCGCCGCGGTCGACCCGGCCCTGTACGAGGCCGTCCTCAACCGCTGCGTCGACCCGCGCCGGATGTGCCTGCACGAGATGATGGCCATCGACGCCGGCAACGGCTCCGGCCGCACCCGCATGGAGGGCCTGGAGGCCCGCAGCCGCGGCGACCTGCGTGGCGGCCGCTACGTGCAGTCGGCCATGTGCGCCGCCGGCGACGCCCCGGCCCCCGGCCTGGCCACCACCCTCTCCCGCTCCTGATGCGGTCCGTCGCCGCGCCCGCACCCGGCGCGGCGGCCTGACGACGGAAGTCCCGAATCATGTCCTCCCCTCATTCCACTTCGGCACCCTATAACCCGTTGACCGGCTACCTGGGCTGGGAATCGTTCCCGCTGCACGACCCGGTCATCCTCTCGGCGTTCATCGGCACCTGCGTGGCCGGCCTGGCCGTGCTGGCGCTGATCACCAAGTACAAGCTGTGGGGCACCCTGTGGCGCGACTGGTTCACCAGCATCGACCACAAGAAGATCGGCATCATGTACATGGTGCTGGGCCTGGTGATGCTGCTGCGCGGCTTCGCCGACGCGCTGATGATGCGCCTGCAGCAGGCCATCGCCTTCGGTGACAACCTGGGCTACCTGCCGCCGCACCACTACGACCAGGTGTTCACCGCCCACGGCGTGATCATGATCTTCTTCGTGGCCATGCCGCTGGTGACGGGCCTGATGAACTACCTGGTGCCGCTGCAGATCGGCACCCGCGACGTCGCCTTCCCGTTCCTCAACAACTTCAGCTTCTGGATGACCACCGCCGGCGCGGTGCTGGTCATGCTGTCGCTGTTCGTGGGCGAGTTCGCCAAGACCGGCTGGCTGGCCTACCCGCCGCTGTCGGGCATCGAGTACAGCCCCGACGTGGGCATGGACTACTACATCTGGGCGCTGCAGATAGCAGGCGTCGGCACCTTGTTGTCGGGCGTCAACCTGATCGTGACCATCGTCAAGATGCGCGCGCCGGGCATGACCCTGATGAAGATGCCGGTGTTCACCTGGACCGCGCTGTGCACCAACGTGCTGATCGTGGTCAGCTTCCCGGTGCTGACCGCCGTCCTGGCGCTGCTGTCGCTGGACCGTTACGTGGGGACCAACTTCTTCACGAACGACCTCGGCGGCAACCCGATGATGTACGTGAACCTGATCTGGATCTGGGGCCACCCGGAGGTCTACATCCTGATCCTGCCGATCTTCGGCGTGTTCTCGGAAATCGTCTCGGCCTACTCGGGCAAGCGCCTGTTCGGCTACAGCTCGATGGTCTACGCGACCGTCTGCATCACCATCCTGTCGTACCTGGTGTGGCTGCACCACTTCTTCACCATGGGATCGGGGGCGAGCGTCAACTCGTTCTTCGGCATCACCACGATGATCATCTCGATCCCCACGGGCGCGAAGATCTTCAACTGGCTGTTCACCATGTACCGCGGCCGCATCCGCTTCGAGGTGCCGATGCTGTGGACGGTGGGCTTCATGGTCACCTTCGTGGTGGGCGGCATGACCGGCGTGCTGCTGGCCGTCCCGCCGGCCGACTTCGTGCTGCACAACAGCCTGTTCCTGATCGCGCACTTCCATAACGTGATCATCGGCGGCGTGGTGTTCGGCCTGTTCGCCGGCATGACCTTCTGGTTCCCGAAGGCCTTCGGCTTCAAGCTCGACCCGTTCTGGGGCAAGGTCTCGTTCTGGTTCTGGCTGGCCGGCTACTGGTTCGCCTTCACCCCGCTGTACGTGCTGGGCCTGATGGGCGTGACCCGCCGCATGAGCCACTTCACCGACCCGTCGCTGCAGATCTGGTTCCAGGTCGCCGCCTTCGGCGCGGTGCTGGTCGCCATCGGCATCGCCGCCTTCCTGGTCTGCATCTTCGTCAGCTTCCGCAACCGCGAGAAGCTGCGCGACGTGACCGGCGACCCCTGGGACGCCCGCAGCCTGGAATGGTCCACCTCCTCGCCGCCCCCGGTGTACAACTTCGCCTTCACCCCGGTGGTGCACGACAACGACGCGTGGTGGGACATGAAGCAGCGCGGCGCCCAGCGCCCGACCTCCGGCTTCCTGCCGATCCACATGCCGAAGAACACCGCCGCCGGCGTGGTCATCGCCGGGCTGTCCACCGTGTGCGCCTTCGCCCTGGTCTGGCACATCTGGTGGCTGGCCATCGGCGCCTTCGCCGCGACCGTGATCGCCTCGATCGTGCATACCTTCAACTACAAGCGGGACTACTACATCCCGGCCGAGTACGTGGCCGAGACCGAAGCCGCCCGCACCGAACTGCTGAAGAACGCCAATGTCTGACGCCGCCATTGCATCCTCGCCGCTCGCCGGCGACCCGACCCGGTTCTACGACACCGGCGGCCACCACCACCCGCAGAACGGCACCCTGCTCGGGTTCTGGATCTACCTGATGAGCGACCTGCTCATCTTCGCCTGCCTGTTCGCGGTGTACGGCGTGCTGGGCCGCAGCTACGCCGCCGGCCCCACCGGCGCCGACCTGTTCGACCTGCCGCTGGTGGCCCTCAACACGGCCATGCTGCTGCTGTCCTCGATCACCTACGGCTTCGCGATGCTGTCCATGCAGCGCCGCAGCACCGCCGGGGTGCTCGGCTGGCTGGCGGTGACCGGCCTGTTCGGCGCCGCGTTCCTGGGGCTGGAGCTGTACGAGTTCTCGCACCTGGTCCACGAGGGCGCCGGCCCGCAGCGCAGCGCGTTCCTGTCCTCGTTCTTCGCCCTGGTCGGCACCCACGGCCTGCACGTGGCCTTCGGCATCGTGTGGCTGGTGGTGCTGATGGTGCAGGTGCGCATGCACGGGCTGCACGAGGCCAACCGCCGCCGCCTGATGTGCCTGTCCCTGTTCTGGCATTTCCTCGACGTCGTCTGGATCGGCGTCTTCACCTTCGTCTACCTGATGGGAGTGCTGCCATGAGCCAGCCCCACGACATCCACGCCCACGCCGCCAGCCACGACGAGCACGGCGGCGAGCACCACGCCCACGAGGAGGGCGCGCACGGCAGCCTGCGCGACTACGTCATCGGCTTCGTCCTGTCGGTGGTCCTCACCGCCATCCCGTTCTGGCTGGTGATGGGCAACGTGATCCAGGACTCCGGCACCACGGCCCTGGTGATCCTCGGCCTGGCCGTGGTCCAGATCGTGGTGCAGATGGTCTACTTCCTGCACATGAACGCGCGCTCGGAAGGCGGCTGGAACATGCTTGCGCTGATGTTCACCGTGGTCCTGGTGGTGATCGTGCTGGCCGGTTCGCTGTGGGTCATGCACCACATGAACGCCAACATGATGCCGCACATGTCGACCCACGACGCGCGGGTCATGCCCTGACGCCGGCCATGCGCCGCGGCTGTTACGCTGGCCACATGGACAACGGTTCCAGGGTCCACCGCCATGAACAGCCTGCCTGAGGCCGCCCCGCGGCGGCCGCACGGCCCGATCGCCACCGCCGTCCTGGCGGTGGCGTTCGTGTTTGGGTTCCTGCTGTTCCTCTCGCTGGGCCTGTGGCAGGTCCAGCGCCTGCACTGGAAGCACGACCTCATCGCCCGCGTCGACGCGCGGGTGCACGCCGCCCCGGTGCCTGCGCCCGACGCAGCCGCGTGGGCGGCCTCTTCCCCCGTCGACCACGAATACCGCCGGGTCCGCGTCAGCGGCCACTGGCTGCCGGGCCTGGATACCCGCACCCAGGCGCTGACCGAGGCCGGTTCCGGCCACTGGCTGCTGCGGCCGCTGCGCCGCGACGACGGCAGCGTGGTCCTGGTCAACCTGGGCTTCGTGCCCGAGCACTGGCAACCCGTCCCGCCCGATGCGGACGCCCCGGCGGAAGTCACGGGGCTGCTGCGCCTGGGCGAGCCCGGCGGCGGCTTCCTGCGCCGCAACCAGCCGGAGCAGGAGCGTTGGTACTCGCGCGACGTGGAGGCCATCGCCGCCCACCGCGGCCTGGCCGGCGCCCTGCCCTACTTCATCGACGCCGACGCCGCCTCGGCGGTCCAGGCCGGCAGCCCCTGGCCCCGCGGCGGGCTGACGGTGGTACGGTTCCGCGACAACCACCTGGGCTATGCGCTGACCTGGTTCGCGCTGGCCCTGCTGGTGGCCTTCGGCGCCTGGCGCTTCGCGCTGGAGGAACGGCGCATCCGCCGCCACTGGCGCCAGCGCAGCACGGAGCAACCGGATGGATCCACGCACCCCGGGCGCGGGCGCGCCCGCTAGCCCCGCCCTGTTCGAACTGGCCCCGGCCGACGAGGCGCACGGCGCCGGCCTGCGCAACATGCAGCAGCTGATCGAGCTGCGCTGGTACGCCATCGTCGGCCAGGTCGCGACCATCGGCTTCGTCCACTTCGCGCTGGACATCGAGCTGCCGCTGGTCACCATGCTGGGCATCGCCGGCTGCCTGGCCGCGTTCAACCTGGCCTGCCTGGTGTTCTGGCGGCCGCGGCAGGAAGTCGGCGACCTGGCGCTGCTGGCGGCCCTGCTGGTGGACGTGGCCGCGCTGACCGCGCAGCTCTACCTCAGCGGCGGCATCACCAACCCCTTCCTGTTCCTGTACCTCCTGCAGGTGGCGCTCGGCGCCCTGCTGCTGCCCGGCTGGGCCGCGTGGGTGGTGGTGGCCGCGGCCTGCGCCGGCGTGCTGGGCATGGTGGTCTCGCCCGGGCCGGTCACCATCCACGCCAATCCGGCGCGCGGCGTGGCCGATCCCTACGTGCAGGGCCTGCTGGCCTGCTTCCTGCTGACGGCGGCCCTGGCCGCCCTGTTCATCGGCCGCATCGCCCGCATCCTGCGTGACCGCGACGCACGCCTGGCGGCGCTGCGCCAGCAGGCGGTGGAGGAGGAGCACATCGTGCGCATGGGCCTGCTGGCCTCCGGCGCCGCGCACGAACTGGGCACGCCGCTGGCCACGCTGTCGGTGCTACTCGGCGACTGGCGGCGCATGGCGCCGTTCACCGAACACCCGGACCTGCAGCAGGACCTGGACGAAATGCAGGCCCAGCTCGAGCGCTGCAAGTCGATCGTCACCGGCATCCTGTTGTCGGCCGGCGACGCCCGCGGCGAAGCGCCGGCACAGACCACCCTGGCAACCTTCCTCGACGGCCTGGTCAGCGAATGGAGCGCCACCCGTCCGGTGTGCACGCTCGACTACCGCCGCCACCTGGAGGCGGACGTGCCGATCATCTCCGACTCCGGCCTCAAGCAGATGATCGGCAACATCCTGGATAACGCACTGGAGGCATCGCCGGATTGGGTTGGCATGGAAGTCCGCCTCGCCGGGGGCGACCGGCAGACCCTGGTCCTGGAGGTCAGCGACAACGGCCCCGGGTTCAGCGAGCAGACGCTGGCCAACTTCGGCAAGCCCTACAATTCGACCAAGGGCCGCCCGGGCGGCGGCCTGGGCCTGTTCCTCTCGCTGAACGTGGCCCGCAGCCTGGGCGGACGCCTCAACGCCTCCAACCGCTCCCCCGGCGGCGCCCGGGTGGTCCTGGAACTGCCACTGGCCGCCCTGCTGCCGCCCCAGCCCGATCCCCCCGACCCGGATGCCGATGACGATGAATGAATCCATTGAGCAGCCGCGCAAGCTGCTGATCGTCGAAGACGACGCTGCCTTCGCCCGCACCCTGGTCCGCTCCTTCGAGCGCCGCGGCTACGAAGTCCGGCACGTGCCCGGCCAGGCCGAGCTGGACGCGGTGCTGCAGGAGTTCGAGCCCGGCTACGCGGTGGTCGACCTCAAGCTGGCCGGCGGCAGTTCCGGCCTGGCCTGCGTCCAGGCCCTGCATGCGCGCGATCCCGACATGCTGATCGTGGTGCTGACCGGCTATGCCAGCATCGCCACCGCGGTGGAAGCGATCAAGCTGGGCGCCTGCCACTACCTGGCCAAGCCCTCCAACACCGACGACATCGAAGCCGCCTTCGGCAAGGCCCAGGGCAACGCCGACGTCGGCCTGGGCGAGCGTCCCACCTCGATCAAGACCCTGGAATGGGAGCGGATCCACGAAGTCCTGGCCGAAACCGGCTTCAACGTCTCCGAAACCGCCCGCCGCCTCGGCATGCATCGCCGCACCCTGGCCCGCAAGCTGGGCAAGCAGCAGGTCAAGTAGCCTGCGGTGATTGGTGATTGGTGATTGGTGATTGGTGATTGGTGATTGGTGATTGGTGATTGGTGATTGGTGATTGGTGATTGGTGATTCGGGCCGGGGCGCATGGGCACCGCCACCAATCACCGCCGCAGTGCATAGCCCGGACAAGGCGGCAGGCGGCATCCGGGACAGGGGCCGCCCATGCACGCCCCCCGCTACGCTTCGCTTATCCGGGCCAGGCATCCGCCCGGGAAGCCGGGGCGCAGGCGCGCCCTCCACGAATCACCGCTCCCGAATCGCAA
>NZ_AZNZ01000024.1 GCF_000510725.1 Pseudoxanthomonas sp. J31 | reverse complement strand
ATCGAGGACTCCACCGGCAAGGTCGCCGATGGCGCCCAGCTGGCCGAGCAGGCCGGCAAGACCATGGGCGAGATCGTGGCCTCGGTGCAGCGCGTCACCGACATCATGGCCGAGATCTCCTCCGCCTCGCAGGAACAGGCCGACAGTGTGGCCCAGGCCAGCCGCACCATCGCCCAGATGGACGAGACCACCCAGCAGAACGCCGCGCTGGTCGAGGAAGCCTCCGCCGCCGCGCGCGCCATGGAAGAACAGGCAGTCGGCCTGGTCCAGGCGATCGCCGCGTTCCGCCTGGAGGACGGCGCCGCAGGTCCCCTGCCCGCCCCGGTGTTCCGCCCGACCGCAGTCGCGACCCCGCTGCCCGCGCCGGTGCGCGGGCACAGGCCGGTGGCGCGCGCCGAAGGCAATGCCGCGCTGGACCAGGAGTCGGACTGGGCCGAATTCTGAGCGCGCCATGCGGCAAAGAGTGCGGACGATCGCAGTAGCGATTAAAACCACTCAAACCACCTAAATACCCGCAAATTGCGGCCGATCAACCCGATACGACCCTGGGAGGGGTACGTGCAGTTGAAGTGCTGGCTCATGGGAGCCTGTCGTGATCGTGTTCGATTCGCGGTCCTGCCCGCGCGCCGGGATGACCGTCGCGCGCGGCAGCGTGCCGCTGGCTACAGGATTCGCCGCCCTGGCGACCGTCCCCACCTGCCTGCAACCGCGGGCCAGGGCCGGTACGTGTGCCGACGCCCGGACGACCGGGGGCGCGGCCACCCCATTTCCGCATTGCCCTGATCCGCCTGCCTGCCGGCACCGCGGACGTCGCTTGCCATCCTTTTCCCGCCGATACCACCGCCCGCCCGCGCTGCGCCGGCGACCGGAGCCGTGGCGCCGCCCGCCTGCAACGGCCACGCCTGCCCGGCGCGGCCATTGCCATGCCTTCTGCCGGCCAGGCCAGCTCCCGCCTCCATCCCATGAGGACACCCCGATGAACCATGCAACGTCCGCGGCCAGGCTGACGGGTCGCCAACCTCACGACTTCCTGCAGGAACGGGAAGCGGCAGCGGACCGGCCATTCCTGGCGCTGGCCTGCATCCTGGCCACCGCCTCGCTGGGCGTGGCCGCATGGCGGGGCGAATGGAGCCCGGCCTTGCTGGCGGCCCTGCCCGCGGCCGCGGTGGCGGTGGTACTTGGACGGCTGGCCCGCGGCACCCGGACCAGCCGCGCCGTGGTCGCGCTGGCCCTGATGGTGCTGGTGGCAACCCTGGCCCACCAGGCCTGCGATGCGGCCGACCTGCGCATCGGCGCGATCGTGCTGGTCGCGGCATTGCTGTACTACCGCGACTGGCTGCCGCTGGCGGTGGCCGCAGCGGCGATCGCCGGCTACGCCCTCGTCGGGCCCGATCTGCAGGGCATGGCCGGCGGCACGGTCGTGCTGCAGCTGGCCTGCATGGCCATTGCGGCCGCCCTGCTGGCGGCGATGGCAGCGCAGCTGCGCCGCGAACTGCTCGAGCTGGGCGGCGAACCACCCCGGCTGGCGCAGCTGGCCCGCGGACTGGCCGCCGGACAGCCGCTGCCCGCGGACGCCGCGGCCATGGCGGTGACGCCCGGCTCGCTGGCCGGAGCCTTGCTGGCACTGGACGCCCGGCTGGCGCGGCACCTGGAGCACGGGCGCGAGGCCGACCGCGAGGCCCTGCGCATCCGCGCCGCGCTGGATTGCGTGACCACCAACGTGATGATCGCCGACGCCGACCGCACGATCGTCTACGCCAACCCGTCGTTGCTGGAAACCCTGGGCCGGGCCGAAGCCGATATCCGCCGCGAGCTGCCGCACTTCGAAGTGGCCAACCTGATCGGCGGCAGCATCGACAGCTTCCACCGCAATCCCGCCCACCAGTCCCGCATCCTGTCGGCGCTCGAAGGCACCCACCGGGCGCAGATCCAGGTCGGCGGCCACGTCATGCGACTGACGGTGAACCCGGTGAAGGACGCGGCCGGCCAGGTGATCGGGTACGTGGTCGAGTGGCTGGACCGCACCGAGGAGGTCCGGACCGAGGAGGAACTGTCGCGCGTGGTCGAAGACGCCGTCGCCGGCAACCTGTCCGGGCGCCTGCGTCTGGACGACAAGCATGGGTTCACCCTGTCGCTGTCGCGCAGCCTCAACGGCCTGCTGGACAACTTCGCCCACACCGCCAGCCGCCTGTCCGCGGTGCTGACCGCCCTGGCCCAAGGCGACTTGACGGTGCGCATGGAGGGCCAGTTCCACGGCGTGTTCGCGCGCATGCGCGACGACGCCAACGCCACCGTCGACCAGCTGACCTCCATCGTCTCGCGCATCCAGGCCGCCTCGGCC
>NZ_AZNZ01000023.1 GCF_000510725.1 Pseudoxanthomonas sp. J31 | reverse complement strand
GGGGGAGCTGGCAACAAGCATTGATCCCGCGATGTCCGAATGGGGAAACCCACTGCTTCGGCAGTATCCTGCACTGAATCCATAGGTGCTGGAGGCGAACCCGGTGAACTGAAATATCTAAGTAACCGGAGGAAAAGAAATCAACCGAGATTCCCTCAGTAGTGACGAGCGAACGGGGACTAGCCCTTAAGCTGGCATGGTTCTAGAAAAACGACCTGGAAAGGTCGGCCATAGAAGGTGATAGCCCTGTATTCGAAAGGGCCATGCCAGTGAAGACGAGTAGGGCGGGGCACGAGAAACCCTGTCTGAACATGGGGGGACCATCCTCCAAGGCTAAATACTCCTGACCGACCGATAGTGAACCAGTACCGTGAGGGAAAGGCGAAAAGAACCCCGGAGAGGGGAGTGAAATAGACCCTGAAACCGTGTGCGTACAAGCAGTAGGAGCCCGCAAGGGTGACTGCGTACCTTTTGTATAATGGGTCAGCGACTTACAGTTCGTGGCAAGCTTAACCGTATAGGGGAGGCGAAGGGAAACCGAGTCTGAATAGGGCGCATAGTCGCGGGCTGTAGACCCGAAACCGGGTGATCTAGTCATGCCCAGGGTGAAGGTGCGGTAACACGCACTGGAGGCCCGAACCCACTCCCGTTGCAAAGGTAGGGGATGAGGTGTGATTAGGAGTGAAAAGCTAATCGAACCCGGAGATAGCTGGTTCTCCTCGAAAGCTATTTAGGTAGCGCCTCATATGTATCCTCTCGGGGGTAGAGCACTGTTATGGCTAGGGGGTCATCGCGACTTACCAAACCATTGCAAACTCCGAATACCGAGACGGACTGTATGGGAGACACACGGCGGGTGCTAACGTCCGTCGTGAAAAGGGAAACAACCCAGACCCACAGCTAAGGTCCCAAATTACCGCTAAGTGGGAAACGATGTGGAAAGGCACAGACAGCCAGGAGGTTGGCTTAGAAGCAGCCACCCTTTAAAGAAAGCGTAATAGCTCACTGGTCGAGTCGGTCTGCGCGGAAGATTTAACGGGGCTAAGCGGTAAACCGAAGCTTGGGGTGCACACTTTGTGTGCGCGGTAGAGGAGCGTTCCGTAAGCCTGCGAAGGTGGGTCGAGAGGCCTGCTGGAGGTATCGGAAGTGCGAATGCTGACATGAGTAACGATAATGCGGGTGAAAAGCCCGCACGCCGAAAGCCCAAGGTTTCCTTGCGCAACGTTAATCGGCGCAGGGTGAGTCGGCCCCTAAGGCGAGGGCGAAAGCCGTAGTCGATGGGAAACTGGTTAATATTCCAGTACCTCGCGTGAGTGCGATGGGGGGACGGAGAAGGTTAGGTCTACCGGGCGTTGGTTGTCCCGGGGAAAGGCGGTAGGTGGATCTCTTAGGCAAATCCGGGAGGTCAACACCGAGCACCGAGACGAGCCCTTTAGGGCGAAGTGACTGATACCACGCTTCCAGGAAAAGCCCCTAAGCTTCAGCTCACGCAGACCGTACCGAAAACCGACACAGGTGGGTAGGATGAGAATTCTCAGGCGCTTGAGAGAACTCGGGTGAAGGAACTAGGCAACATGGCACCGTAACTTCGGGAGAAGGTGCGCCTCCTTTGGTGGCCCATGCGGGCTATAGCTGAGGGAGGCCGAAGTGACCAGGCCGCTGCGACTGTTTATCAAAAACACAGCACTCTGCAAACACGAAAGTGGACGTATAGGGTGTGACGCCTGCCCGGTGCCGGAAGGTTAATTGATGGGGTCAGCCGCAAGGCGAAGCTCTTGATCGAAGCCCCGGTAAACGGCGGCCGTAACTATAACGGTCCTAAGGTAGCGAAATTCCTTGTCGGGTAAGTTCCGACCTGCACGAATGGCGTAACGACAGCGGCGCTGTCTCCACCCGAGACTCAGTGAAATTGAAATCGCTGTGAAGATGCAGCGTTCCCGTGGCAAGACGGAAAGACCCCGTGAACCTTTACTATAGCTTTACACTGAACGTTGAGTTCGTCTGTGTAGGATAGGTGGGAGGCTATGAAGTGTCGGCGCCAGCTGGCATGGAGCCATCCTTGAAATACCACCCTGATGTGCTTGACGTTCTAACCTGGGCCCGTAATCCGGGTCGGGGACCGTGTATGGTGGGTAGTTTGACTGGGGCGGTCTCCTCCTAAAGAGTAACGGAGGAGCTCGAAGGTACGCTCAGCGCGGTCGGACATCGCGCACTGTGTGCAAAGGCATAAGCGTGCTTGACTGCAAGATCGACGGATCAAGCAGGTACGAAAGTAGGACTTAGTGATCCGGTGGTTCTGTATGGAAGGGCCATCGCTCAACGGATAAAAGGTACTCCGGGGATAACAGGCTGATACCGCCCAAGAGTTCATATCGACGGCGGTGTTTGGCACCTCGATGTCGGCTCATCACATCCTGGGGCTGTAGTCGGTCCCAAGGGTATGGCTGTTCGCCATTTAAAGTGGTACGCGAGCTGGGTTCAGAACGTCGTGAGACAGTTCGGTCCCTATCTGCCATGGGCGTTGGAGATTTGAGAGGGGCTGCTCCTAGTACGAGAGGACCGGAGTGGACGAACCTCTGGTGTTCCGGTTGTCACGCCAGTGGCACTGCCGGGTAGCTATGTTCGGAAGCGATAACCGCTGAAAGCATCTAAGCGGGAAGCGCGCCTCAAGATGAGATCTCCCGGGACACAAGTCCCCTGAAGGAACCATCAAGACCAGGTGGTTGATAGGCTGGGTGTGTAAGCGCAGCAATGCGTTGAGCTAACCAGTACTAATGATCCGTGCGGCTTGACCATATAACCTCAAGTGGCCTTGGACTCGACGACAGTCGATAGCCATCCGCCGCTCACTACATCCCAAGTCCCTATGCGAGACGGTGCGGC
>NZ_AZNZ01000022.1 GCF_000510725.1 Pseudoxanthomonas sp. J31 | reverse complement strand
AGCGCGGCCGTCAGCGTGGTCTTGCCATGGTCAACGTGGCCGATGGTGCCGACGTTCACGTGCGGCTTGGTGCGCTCGAACTTACCCTTGGACATTGGTGAAATACCTCTTGTACTTGGATTTTTCCTGGGAGACAGGGCCACCCCGGGGGATGGCCTGCCTGGTATGTGCGCGCCCGGGGGCGCCGCCGCTTACGCCTTCTTGATCACCGTCTCGGCGATGTTGTTCGGCGCTTCCTCGTAATGGTCGAACTCCATCGAGAAGGTGGCGCGGCCCTGGGTCATCGAGCGCAGCGCGGTGGCGTAGCCGAACATCTCGCCCAGCGGGATCATCGCGTTGATGATCTTGCCCGACGGGCTGTCGTCCTGGCCCTGCAGCACGCCGCGGCGGCGGCTCACGTCGCCCATGACGTCGCCCAGGTAATCCTCGGGGCTGACGATCTCGACCTTCATGATCGGCTCCAGCAGCACCGGGCTGGCCTTGGCGAAGCCCTGCTTGAACGCCATCGAGGCGGCCAGCTTGAACGCCATTTCCGAGGAGTCGACGTCGTGGTACGAACCGAAGACCAGCTTGACCTTGACGCCGACGACCGGGAAGCCGGCCAGCGGGCCGCTGGTGATGGTCTCGCGCAGGCCCTTCTCGACCGACGGGATGAACTCCTTCGGGATCACGCCGCCGGTGATCTCGTTGAGGAACAGGAAGTCGTCCTTGATCAGGTCGGCGTACTTCTCGCGGTCCTCGGCGGTGATCGGCGACATCTCGATCACGACGTGGCCGTACTGGCCCTTACCACCGGACTGCTTGGCGTGCTTGTAGTCCGACTTGACGTCGCTGGAGCGGATGGTCTCGCGGTAGGCGACCTGCGGCTTGCCGACGTTGGCCTCGACGTTGAACTCGCGCTTCAGGCGGTCGACGATGATGTCCAGGTGCAGCTCGCCCATGCCCGAGATGATGGTCTGGCCGGACTCCTCGTCGGTGCGGACGCGGAACGACGGGTCTTCCTGGGCCAGGCGGCTCAGGGCGTTGCCCATCTTCTCCTGGTCGGACTTGGTCTTCGGCTCCACGGCCATCGAGATCACCGGCTCCGGGAACGCCATGCGCTCCAGGACGATCGGGGCGTCGATGGCGCACAGGGTGTCACCGGTGGTGACGTCCTTCAGGCCCACCGCGGCGGCGATGTCGCCGGCCAGCACTTCCTTGATCTCGTCGCGCTGGTTGGAGTGCATCTGCAGCAGGCGGCCGATGCGCTCCTTCTTGTTCTTGACCGAGTTCAGCACCTGGTCGCCGGCGCTCAGGGTGCCGGAGTAGACGCGGAAGAAGGTCAGCGAACCGACGAACGGGTCGGTCATGATCTTGAACGCCAGGGCCGAGAACGGAGCCTTGTCGGACGACTCGCGGGTCATCTCCTTGGTCTCGTCGTCCATGTCGACGCCCTTCACCGCCGGCACGTCGACCGGCGACGGCAGCAGCTTGACCACGCCGTCGAGCATGGCCTGCACGCCCTTGTTCTTGAACGCCGAGCCGCAGAACATCGGCACGATCTCGGTGGCCAGGGTGCGCTGGCGCAGGGCGCTGTAGATCTCGTCCTCGGTCAGCTCCTCGCCGCCCAGGTACTTGTCCATCAGCTCCTCGTTCGCCTCGGCCGCGGACTCGACCATGTACGAACGGGCTTCCTCGGCCTGGGCCTTCAGCTCTTCCGGGATGTCGCGGTACTCGAAGGTCGTGCCCTGGGTCTTCTCGTCCCAGTGGATGGCCTTCATCTTGACCAGGTCGACCACGCCGACGAAGTTGTCCTCGGCGCCGATCGGGATCTGCATCGGGACCGGCACGGCACCCAGGCGCGACTTCAGCTGGTCACGGACCTTGAAGAAGTTGGCACCGGTGCGGTCCATCTTGTTGACGAACGCGATGCGCGGCACGTGGTACTTGTTGGCCTGGCGCCACACGGTCTCCGACTGCGGCTGCACGCCGCCGACGGCGCACAGCACGAACACCGCGCCGTCCAGCACGCGCAGCGAGCGCTCCACCTCGATGGTGAAGTCCACGTGCCCGGGGGTGTCGATGATGTTGAAGCGGTGCTCCGGGAAGGACTTGTCCATGCCCCTCCAGAACGCGGTGGTGGCAGCGGACTGGATCGTGATGCCACGCTCCTGCTCCTGCTCCATCCAGTCCATGGTCGCGGCGCCATCGTGCACTTCACCGATCTTGTGGCTCTTGCCGGTGTAGAACAGGATGCGCTCGGACGTGGTGGTCTTGCCGGCATCGATGTGGGCCATGATGCCGAAATTGCGGTAACGCTCGATGGGAGTAGTGCGGGCCACGGGGAGCCTCTCGTTAGCTTGGCGTTTCGGTTGCAGGGGCCGGCTGCGCGGCACCCCCTGAAATGCGGAGGGCGCGGAACATGCCGCGCCGTCCGGGCTGGTCGCGCGGGCCCGCCAGGGGCCCGCGGGCTGTTACCAGCGGTAGTGGGCGAAGGCCTTGTTGGCCTCGGCCATGCGGTGGGTCTCTTCGCGCTTCTTGATCGCGCCACCGCGGTTCTCGGCCGCGTCCAGCAGCTCGCCGGCCAGCTTGCGGGCCATCGAGTTCTCGCCGCGCTTGCGGGCCGAATCGATCACCCAGCGCATGGCCAGGGCCAGGCGGCGGGAGGCGCGAACCTCGACCGGCACCTGGTAGGTCGCGCCACCGACGCGACGGGACTTGACCTCGACCGCGGGGGCGACGTTGTCCAGCGCCTTCTGCACCAGCTCGATGGCGTTGGGGTTCTTCTGGCCGATCACTTCCATCGCGTCGTACACGATGTTCTCGGCGATCGACTTCTTGCCGCTCTTCATCACCATGTTGATGAAGCGGGCGATGGTCTCGCTCCCGTGCTTGGGATCGGGCAGGACGGAGCGCTGGGGGGTGGAACCTTTACGGGACATGTCGGGCTTCCTCGATTAGCTCTTCGGGCGCTTGGCGCCGTACTTCGAACGGCCCTGGCGACGCTTGGTGACGCCGGCGGCATCCAGCGAACCGCGGACGGTGTGGTAACGCACGCCCGGCAGGTCCTTGACGCGGCCGCCGCGGATCAGCACCACGGAGTGCTCCTGGAGGTTGTGGCCTTCGCCGCCGATGTACGAGATGACCTCGTAGCCGTTGGTCAGGCGCACCTTGGCGACCTTACGCAGGGCCGAGTTCGGCTTCTTCGGGGTGGTGGTGTAGACGCGGGTGCAGACACCGCGGCGCTGCGGGCACTTCTCCAGTGCCGGCGAGGCGCTCTTGTACGTTTCCGCCTGCCGCGGCTTGCGGACCAGCTGGTTGATCGTCGCCATTCTAAGGTTCTTCTGCTTGGGGCCCCGCGGACCGGGGCCGGACGTGAAAACGACGGCAGGCCGAAGGACGGCCTGCCGAGACATGAAAGTATAGCGGGACGGTAAAAACCGCGTCAACCGACCCACCTTCCATGGTCCCGGCGCCCCGCCCGGCCGGGGCCGGAAGGGATCGCGGGCGCGGCCGGGCCTCCCTGCCCCGCCGTACCCCCGGGCCGCCGCCGTCGCCGGCGGCGGCCGGGTGCATCACTCCGCCGCGTCCTCCTGGGACGGGGCGGCCGCCTCCGGCGCCTCGGCCTCGGCCACCGCCGCCGGCTCGGAGCCGCCGGACAGCGCCTCCAGCTCCGACTCGGTCAGGCCGGTGGCGTTGCGGCGGCGCTTGCTGTGGTAGGCCAGGCCGGTACCCGCCGGGATCAGGCGGCCGACGATGACGTTCTCCTTCAGGCCGCGCAGGTTGTCGCGGGTGCCGCGGACGGCCGCCTCGGTCAGCACGCGGGTGGTCTCCTGGAAGGAGGCCGCCGAGATGAACGACTCGGTCGCCAGCGAGGCCTTGGTGATGCCCAGCAGCACCGGCTCGTACTTGGCCGGGATCTCGCCGCGGGCCACCAGGCGCGCGTTCTCCTCGATCACGCGCTGCTTCTCCACCTGCTCGCCGTTGAGGAACTTGGAATCGCCCTGGTCGGTGATCTCGACCTTGCGCAGCATCTGGCGGGTGATCACCTCGATGTGCTTGTCGTTGATCTTCACGCCCTGCAGGCGGTAGACGTCCTGGATCTCCTTGACCAGGTACGCGGCCAGGTCCTCCACGCCCTTCAGGCGCAGGATGTCCTGCGGGCTCGGCTCGCCGTCCACGATGGTCTCGCCCTTGGTCACGTGCTCGCCCTCGAACACGATGATCTGGCGGTACTTCGGGATCAGCTCCTCGTGCTCCTCGCCGTCCGGTCCCTTGATGATCAGGCGCTGCTTGCCCTTGGTGTCCTTGCCGAAGCTGACCACGCCGGACTTCTCGGCCAGGATCGCCGGATCCTTCGGCTTGCGCGCCTCGAACAGGTCGGCCACGCGCGGCAGACCGCCGGTGATGTCGCGGGTCTTGGACGCTTCCTGCGGGATCTTGGCGACCACGTCGCCCACGCCCACCGGGGCGCCGTCCTGCAGGTTCACCACCGAGCGCGGCGGCAGCAGGTACTGCGCCGGCAGGTCGGTGCCCGGGATGGTCAGGTCGTTGCCGTCCTTGTCGACGATGCGGACCAGCGGGCGCAGGTCCTTGCCCTGCGAGCCGCGGCGCTTGGGATCGGTGATCTCGCGCGAGGCCAGGCCGGTCAGTTCGTCGGTCTTCTCGATGACGGTGACGCCATCGACGAAGTCAACGAAGCGGACGAAGCCGGCCACTTCCGACACGATCGGGTGGTTGTGCGGATCCCAGTTGGCCACGGTCTGGCCGGCCTTGACCTCGGCGCCGTCCTTGACGTTGATGGTGGCGCCGTACGGCAGCTTGTAGCGCTCGCGCTCGCGGCCGTGCGGGTCGAGGACCGACACTTCGCCCGAACGCGACACCGCGACCAGGTGGCCGCCGGAATGCTCGACGGTCTTGAGGTTGTTGAACTTGATCGAGCCGGTGGTCTTGACCGTGATGCTGTCCACCGCGGCGGCACGCGAAGCCGCGCCGCCGATGTGGAAGGTACGCATCGTCAGCTGGGTACCCGGTTCGCCGATCGACTGGGCGGCGATGACGCCCACCGACTCGCCGATGTTGACCAGGTGGCCACGGGCCAGGTCGCGGCCGTAGCAGTGCGCGCACACGCCGAAGGGCGATTCGCAGGTGATGGTCGAACGCACCTTGATCGACTGGACGCCGGCGTCCTCCAGCTTCTGCACCCACACCTCGTCCAGCAGGGTGTTGCGGGTGACGATCGGGTCCTCGTCGTTGCCCGGCAGGAACACGTCCTCGGCCACGACGCGGCCCAGCACGCGGTCCTTCAGCGGCTCGACCACGTCGCCGCCTTCCACGATCGGGGTCATGGTCAGGCCCTGCAGCGTGCCGCAGTCGGCCTCGGTGATCACCACGTCCTGCGCCACGTCGACCAGGCGGCGGGTCAGGTAACCGGAGTTGGCGGTCTTCAGCGCGGTGTCGGCCAGGCCCTTGCGGGCGCCGTGGGTGGAGTTGAAGTACTCCTGCACGTTCAGGCCTTCGCGGAAGTTCGCCTTGATCGGGGTCTCGATGATCGAGCCGTCCGGGCGGGCCATCAGGCCGCGCATGCCGGCCAGCTGTCGGATCTGCGCCTGCGAACCACGGGCACCGGAGTCGGCCATGATGTACAGCGAGTTCATCGACTTCTGCGCGACTTCCTCGCCCTTGGCGTTGACCACCTTGTCGGTGCCGATGGTCTCCATCATCGCCTTGGCGATGCGCTCGTTGGTGCGCGACCAGATGTCGACCACCTTGTTGTAGCGCTCGCCGGCGGTGACCAGGCCGCTCTGGTACTGCTCCTGGATCTCCAGCACCTCGGCCTCGGCCTCGGCGAGGATGCTCTTCTTCTCCTCCGGGATCAGCATGTCGTCGATGCCGATCGACACGCCGGCGCGGGTGGCGAAGCTGAAGCCGGTGTACATCAGCTGGTCGGCGAACACCACGGTGTCCTTCAGGCCCAGGCGGCGGTAGCAGCTGTTGATCAGGCGGCTGATGTTCTTCTTGGTCAGCTCGGTGTTGGCCAGCTCGAACGGCAGGCCCTCCGGCAGGATCTCGGCCAGCAGGGCGCGGCCGACCGTGGTATCCACGATCGCCGCCTTCTTGTGCTTGTTGCCGGCCTCGTCCTTCACCACCTCGGTGATGCGGACCTTGACCTTGGCGTGCAGCTCGACCACGCGGTTGTCGTAGGCGCGCTTAACCTCGGCCACGTTGGCGAACACCATGCCCTCGCCCTTCTTGTTCTCCAGGGCGCGGGTCATGTAGTACAGGCCGAGCACCACGTCCTGCGACGGCACGATGATCGGCTCGCCGTTGGCGGGCGACAGGATGTTGTTGGTCGACATCATCAGGGCGCGCGCCTCCAGCTGGGCCTCCAGGCTCAGCGGGACGTGCACGGCCATCTGGTCGCCGTCGAAGTCGGCGTTGAACGCGGTGCAGACCAGCGGGTGCAGCTGGATGGCCTTGCCCTCGATCAGCACCGGCTCGAACGCCTGGATGCCCAGGCGGTGCAGGGTCGGGGCGCGGTTCAGCAGCACCGGGTGCTCGCGGATGACCTCCTCGAGGATGTCCCACACCTCGGCCTCTTCGCGCTCGACCAGCTTCTTGGCGGCCTTGATGGTGGTGGCCAGGCCGCGGCGCTGCAGCTTGGCGAACACGAACGGCTTGAACAGCTCCAGCGCCATCTTCTTCGGCAGGCCGCACTGGTGCAGGCGCAGGTACGGGCCGACCACGATGACCGAACGGCCCGAGTAGTCGACGCGCTTGCCGAGCAGGTTCTGGCGGAAGCGGCCCTGCTTGCCCTTGATCATGTCGGCCAGCGACTTGAGCGGGCGCTTGTTGGTGCCGGTGATGGCGCGGCCGCGGCGGCCGTTGTCCATCAGCGCGTCAACCGACTCCTGCAGCATGCGCTTCTCGTTGCGCACGATGATGTCGGGCGCGTTGAGCTCCAGCAGACGGCGCAGGCGGTTGTTGCGGTTGATGACGCGGCGGTACAGGTCGTTCAGGTCGGAGGTCGCGAAGCGGCCGCCGTCCAGCGGGACCAGCGGGCGCAGGTCCGGCGGCAGCACCGGCAGCACGGTCATGACCATCCACTCCGGACGGTTGCCGGACTCGATGAACGCCTCGATCAGCTTGATGCGCTTGGTCAGGCGCTTGAGCTTGGTCTCCGAACCGGTGGCGGCGATCTCCTCGCGCAGGCGCGCCATCTCGGCCTGCAGGTCGATGGTGCGCAGCAGCTCGTAGATCGCCTCGGCGCCCATGGCGGCGTCGAAGTCGTCGCCGTGCTCCTGGCGCGCCTGCATGTACTGCTCTTCGGTCAGCAGCTGGCGGCGCTCGAGCGGGGTCAGGCCCGGCTCGGTGACCACGTAGGCCTCGAAGTACAGGATGCGCTCGATGTCGCGCAGGGTCATGTCCAGCATCAGGCCGATGCGGGACGGCAGCGACTTCAGGAACCAGATGTGCGCGACCGGCGAGGCCAGGTCGATGTGGCCCATGCGCTCGCGGCGGACCTTGGCCAGGGTGACCTCGGTGCCGCACTTCTCGCAGACCACGCCACGGTGCTTCATGCGCTTGTACTTGCCGCACAGGCACTCGTAATCCTTGATCGGGCCGAAGATGGCCGCGCAGAACAGGCCGTCGCGCTCCGGCTTGAAGGTGCGGTAGTTGATCGTCTCGGGCTTCTTCACCTCGCCGAAGGACCACGAGCGGATCAGGTCCGGCGAAGCCAGGGCGATCTTGATCGCGTCGAAGTCCAGCGTCTGGCGCTGCTGGTTGAAGAGGTTGAGCAGGTCTTTCATTTCTTGTCTCCGTCAGGAGTAAAGGCGGTCGATCGGGCGATTCGGGGGAAGCGCGGCCCGTCCGGGGCGGGCCGCGCCGCGCGCCTTACTCGTCCTCCAACTCCATGTTGATGGCCAGCGAGCGGATTTCCTTCACCAGAACGTTGAAGGACTCCGGCATGCCCGCGACCATCTCGTGGTTGCCGTCGACGATGTTCTTGTACATCTGGTTGCGGCCCTGCACGTCGTCGGACTTCACCGTCAGCATTTCCTGCAGGGTGTATGCCGCGCCGTAGGCTTCCAGCGCCCACACTTCCATCTCGCCGAAGCGCTGGCCGCCGAACTGCGCCTTGCCGCCCAGCGGCTGCTGGGTGACCAGCGAGTACGGGCCGGTGGAGCGGGCGTGCATCTTGTCGTCGACCAGGTGGTTCAGCTTCAGGTAGTGCATGTAGCCGACCGTGGTCTTGCGGTCGAACGCCTCGCCGGTGCGGCCGTCGTACAGCTGCATCTGGGTCTTGCTGGCGTTGAAGCCGAGGCGGGCGGTCTCCGGGTCGTCGTCCGGGTAGGCCAGCTCCAGCATCTGCCGGATCTCCTCCTCGTGGGCGCCGTCGAACACCGGGGTGGCCATCGGCACGCCGTCGGTGAGGTTGCGCGCCATCGCCACCAGCTCCTCGTCGCTGAACTGCGACAGGTCCACGCGCTGGCCGAACAGCTCGTTGTCGTGGTTGTAGACCTTGCCCAGGAACTCGCGCAGCTCGGACACGGCGCGCTGCTCGTCCAGCATCTTCTGGATGCGCTTGCCCAGGCCCTTGGCGGCCCAGCCCAGGTGCACCTCGAGGATCTGGCCGATGTTCATGCGCGAAGGCACGCCCAGCGGGTTGAGGCAGATGTCGACCGGGGTGCCGTCGGCCATGTACGGCATGTCCTCGACCGGGACCACGTTGGACACGACGCCCTTGTTGCCGTGGCGGCCGGCCATCTTGTCGCCCGGCTGGATGCGGCGCTTCACGGCCAGGAACACCTTGACCATCTTCAGCACGCCCGGGGCCAGGTCGTCGCCCTGGGTGATCTTGCCGCGCTTGTCGGCGAAGCGGCGCTCGAACTCCTTCTCGTGGGCCTGGATCTGCTTCTGCGCGCGTTCGATCGCCTCGGCGGCGTCGTCGTCCTTCATGCGCAGGGCGAACCAGTCGGACTTCTTCAGGCCGTCCAGGTAGGCGTCGGTGATGGTGTCGCCCTTCTTCAGGCCCGGGCCGCCGTTGGCGACCTTGCCCACGATCTGGGTGCGCAGGCGCGCGTAGATCGCCGCCTCGAGGATGCGGAACTGGTCGTCGAAGTCCTTCTTGACGCGGCGGATCTCGTTTTCCTCGATCTGCTTGGCGCGCTTGTCCTTCTCGATGCCGTCGCGGGTGAAGACCTGCACGTCGATGACGGTGCCGTCCATGCCCGGCGGCACGCGCAGCGAGCTGTCCTTAACGTCGGAGGCCTTCTCGCCGAAGATCGCGCGCAGCAGCTTCTCCTCGGGGGTCAGCTGGCTCTCGCCCTTCGGCGTGACCTTGCCCACCAGGATGTCGCCGGCGCGCACCTCGGCGCCGATGTACACCACGCCCGACTCGTCCAGGCGGCCCAGGGCCTGCTCGGACACGTTCGGGATGTCGGCGGTGATTTCCTCCGGGCCCAGCTTGGTGTCGCGGGCGACGCAGGTCAGCTCCTCGATGTGGATCGTGGTGTAGCGGTCCTCCTGGACCACGCGCTCCGACAGCAGGATCGAGTCCTCGAAGTTGTAGCCGTTCCACGGCATGAACGCGATCAGCATGTTCTGGCCGAGGGCCAGCTCGCCGATGTCGGTCGACGGGCCGTCGGCCAGCACGTCGCCGCGCGCGACCACGTCGCCCACGTGCACCAGCGGACGCTGGTTGATGCAGGTGTTCTGGTTGGAGCGGGTGTACTTGGTCAGGGTGTAGATGTCGACGCCGGCATCCTGCTCGCCGGAGATCTCCTCCTCGTTGACCTTGACCACGATGCGGCCGGCGTCGACCTGCACAACCTCGCCGCCGCGGCGGGCGTTCACGGTCACGCCCGAGTCGCGCGCCACGGCGCGCTCGATGCCGGTGCCGACCAGCGGGGTCTGGGCACGCAGGGTCGGGACCGCCTGGCGCTGCATGTTGGCGCCCATCAGCGCGCGGTTGGCGTCGTCGTGCTCCAGGAACGGGACCAGCGCCGCGGCGACCGACACGGTCTGCATCGGCGACACGTCCATGTAGTGGATCTCGGAGGCCGGCTTCAGCAGCGACTCGCCCTGGTGGCGGCACGGCACGAAGGCCTCGGTCAGGCGGCCTTCCTTGTCATGGGCGGCGTTGACCTGGGCGATGACGTACTCGTTCTCCTCGATCGCCGACAGGTACTCGACCTCGTCGGTGATGCGGCCGTCCACGACCTTGCGGTACGGCGTCTCCAGGAAGCCGTACTGGTTGGTGCGGGCGAACACGGCCAGCGAGTTGATCAGGCCGATGTTCGGGCCTTCCGGGGTCTCGATGGTGCAGACGCGGCCGTAGTGGGTCGGGTGCACGTCGCGCACCTCGAAGCCGGCGCGCTCGCGGGTCAGGCCGCCCGGGCCCAGCGCCGAGACGCGGCGCTTGTGGGTGACCTCCGACAGCGGGTTGTTCTGGTCCATGAACTGCGACAGCTGCGAGGAGCCGAAGAACTCCTTGATCGCGGCGGCCACCGGCTTGGCGTTGATCAGCTCCTGCGGGGTCAGGCCCTCGGACTCGGCCATCGACAGGCGCTCCTTGACCGCGCGCTCGACGCGGACCAGGCCCACGCGGAACACGTTCTCGGCCATCTCGCCGACCGAACGCACGCGGCGGTTGCCCAGGTGGTCGATGTCGTCGACCACGCCGCGGCCGTTGCGGATCTCGGTCAGCACGCGCAGCACGTCGAGGATGTCCGAGGTCTCGCCCTGCTCGGACACCAGCGCCTTGGACTCGTCGTCGGCGCGCTCGGCGAAGTACTTGTGGTCGTACAGCACGGCCGGGCCGACGACGTCCTTGCGGCCGACGCGGCGGTTGAACTTCATCCGGCCCACGGCCGACAGGTCGTAGCGCTCGAAGGTGAAGAACAGGTTGTGGAACAGGTTCTGGGCCGCTTCCTTGGTCGGCGGCTCGCCCGGGCGCATCATGCGGTAGATCTCGACCAGCGCCTCCAGCTGGGTGCGGGTCGGGTCGATGCGCAAGGTGTTGGACAGGTACGGGCCGCGGTCGAGGTCGTTCACCCACAGGGTGCCGATGCTGGACACGCCGGCCTTGCGGAACGCGGCCAGGTGCTCGTCGGTGATCTCGTCGTTGGCGGCGGCCAGCAGCTCGCCGGTGTTGGCGTCGACCACGTCGTGGGCCAGGATGCGGCCCAGCAGGTACTCGTCCGGCACCGCCAGCGCGGTGATGCCCGACTGCTCCAGCTGGCGCACGTGGCGCGCGGTGATGCGCTTGCCGGCCTCGACGATGACCTTCTCGCCGTCGGACAGGTCGAAGCCCAGGGTCTCGCCGCGCAGGCGCTCCGGCACCAGTTCCAGCTGCACGCCTTCCGGCAGGATGTGGAAGGTGTTGATCTCGAAGAAGGCGCGCAGCATCTCCTCGTTGTTGTAGCCGAGGGCGCGCAGCAGGATGGTCACCGGCAGCTTGCGGCGACGGTCGATGCGGGTGTACAGGGCGTCCTTCGGGTCGAACTCGAAGTCCAGCCAGGAGCCGCGGTAGGGGATGATGCGGGCGCTGTACAGCAGCTTGCCCGAGCTGTGGGTCTTGCCGCGGTCGTGGTCGAAGAACACGCCCGGGCTGCGGTGCAGCTGCGAGACGATGACGCGCTCGGTGCCGTTCACGATGAACGTGCCGTGCTCGGTCATCAGCGGGATCTCGCCGAGGTAGACCTCCTGCTCCTTGACGTACTTGATCGCCTTGGTGGAGGACTCGCGGTCGTAGATCACCAGGCGCACGGTCACGCGCAGCGGGGCGCCGTAGGACAGGCCGCGGTTGCGGCACTCGCGCTCGTCGAACACGGGCTCGCCGAGCTTGTAGCCGACGTACTCCAGCGCGGCGTTGCCGCTGTAGCTGACGATCGGGAACACCGACTTCAGCGCCGCGTGCAGGCCGGTATCGCGGCGCTTGGCGGGGTCGGTGTCGGCCTGCAGGAATTCGCGGTACGAATCGACCTGGATGGCCAGCAGGAACGGCACCTCGAGGATGGAGCGCTGCTTGCCGAAGTCCTTGCGGATGCGCTTCTTCTCGGTGAACGAATACGTCGTCATGGATGTACCACCTTTGGCAGTGCGGGCCGCGCGTCCGCGGACCCGGGGGAACATGAAGCTGTCAGTCGGTAGTCGCTGGTATTGCCGGCACCAGCACGCCATCTCCCGCTACTTCCGACTACCAGCTCCCCTGTGCGGAACTGGGTTTTCTGTACTGCAGGCCCCTCGCGGGGCCCCTTCGGAGCCATGGGCCCCGGAAACGACCGAAGGCCGGGGGCTTTCGCCCCCAGCCTTTGGCGCATCACCGAGCGCTCCGGCGATGCAAGGTACTGCTTACTTGAGCTCGACGGTGGCGCCGGCGGCTTCCAGTTCCTTCTTGAACTTCTCGGCGTCTTCCTTCGACACGCCTTCCTTGACGTCCTTCGGGGCGCCCTCGACCAGGTCCTTGGCCTCCTTCAGGCCCAGGCCGGTGATGGCGCGGACGGCCTTGATGACCTCGACCTTCTTGTCGCCGGCGGCCTTCAGGACCACGGTGAACTCGGTCTGCTCCTCGGCGGCCGAACCAGCGGCGACCGGGCCGGCGGCCACGGCGACCGGGGCGGCGGCGGAGACGCCGAACTTCTCTTCGATGGCCTTGACCAGCTCCATCACTTCCATCAGGGTCTTGCCGGCGATGGCTTCGACGATCTGCTCGTTGGTAAGGGACATTGTGATTACCTTCTGAATGTTTTCTGGAAAGGGATTCGGAAATCGTCGATGACGCTTACGCGGTCTCGGCGGCAGCCTCGGCCGGCGCAGCCTCGCCGCCACCCTGCTTCTCGCCGACGGCCTTGACCGCGCGGGCGAACATGGTGACCGGCTCGGCCAGGACGCGGGCCAGCATGGCCAGGGCCTGCTCGCGGGTCGGCAGCGAAGCCAGGACCTCGACGTGGCTCGCCGGGTACAGCTGGCCGCCCATGGCGACCACCTTCGGCTTGAGCTTGTCGTTGGTCTTGGCGAACTCCTTGATCAGGCGGCCGGCGGCGCCGGGCTCCTCGGTCGAGAACGCGTACAGCAGCGGACCCACGAGCGCGTCCTTGGCGCACTCGTATTCCGTGCCTTCGACGGCGCGCGCGACCAGCGTGTTCTTGACAACCTTCAGGAACACGCCGGTTTCGCGGGCCTTCTTGCGCATCGCGGTCATCTGCTCGACCGTGGTGCCAGCGTACTCGGCGGCGATCAGGGAGTGCGCGTTGGCGGCGACGTCGGCCAGTTCGGCGACGACTTCCTTCTTCTGGGACAGATTGAGAGCCATAACACTCCTCCGTATGAACTCCGCTCGCGGCTCCTGCCGCTTGCGGTCCTTGGCGGCGCCCCTCCCTGCGCGCCGGGGATGCCCGGGGCATCCCGGTGCTGGCCTTTCTGACCCGTACGTCCGAAGGTTCGGTCGTGCCGGGAACACATCCAGAAGGCGGCACCATCTACGCAGGCCAGGTCCCGGGGGACCCGATTAAGCAGCCCCGCTGCACCGACGGCGATTCCCTGCCATAGCGAGCAATCCGTGCCCGTCGTCGATGTGCGCCGACCGCACCTGCGGTCTTTGACGGCTGTCGGCCCGTGGCGGCGCCGACTGCCCTCAAAAGCCGCCACCGTCCCGGGGCGGAGCCCGAAGCGGCAGCGGTGATTCCTTCACCCTGGTTCCGGCCGGAGCCGGGACCCGGTGTCTTCAACTTCCAGCGCCCCGGGCGTGCCCCGGGGGCGCTGGCTCCCGGCCTGCGCCGGGGTGGTGCAACGCAAAGGCGCCCGCGCATGCGCGGGCGCGCCGTTGCATCACTTCAGGGACAGCGAACCCTGGTCGATGGTCACGCCCGGGCCCATGGTCGAGCTGAGCGAGATCTTCTGCAGGTACTGGCCCTTGGAGGTCGCCGGCTTGGCCTTGATCAGGTCCAGCAGCAGCGCCTGCAGGTTCGACTTCAGCGCCTCGTCGGCGAAGTCGGCCTTGCCGATGGTGGCGTGGATGATGCCGGCCTTGTCGGTGCGGTAGCGGACCTGGCCCGACTTGGCGTTCTTCACCGCCTCGGCCGGGTTCGGCGACACGGTGCCGACCTTCGGGTTCGGCATCAGGCCGCGCGGGCCCAGGACCTGGCCCAGCTTGCCGACCACGCGCATGGCGTCCGGGGTGGCGATGACCACGTCGTAGTTCAGGTCGCCGGCCTGCATCTTCTCGGCCAGGTCGTCCATGCCGACGGCGTCGGCGCCGGCGGCCAGGGCCTCGTCAGCCTTGGCGCCCGGCGGGCAGAACACGGCCACGCGCACGCTCTTGCCGGTACCGGCCGGCAGCACGGTGGAGCCGCGGACCTGCTGGTCCGACTTCTTGGCGTCCACGCCCAGGCGCACGGCCACGTCGACCGACTCGACGAACTTGGCCTTGGTGAAGCCCTTGATGATCTTCAGCGCCTCGTCGATGGGGTAAGCCTTGCCCGGCTCGACCGCTGCCTTGATCGCCTTCTGTCGCTTGTTCAGTGCCATGTGCTCAGCCCTCCACCACCAGACCCATCGAATGGGCCGAGCCCGCGATGGTACGAACCGCCGCATCCAGGTCGGCCGCGGTCAGGTCGGGTTCCTTCGCCTTGGCGATCTCCTCGAGCTGGGCGCGGGTGACCTTGCCGACCTTGTCGGTGTTCGGACGCTTGGAACCGCTGGTGATGCCCGCGGCCTTCTTCAGCAGGATGGTCGCCGGCGGCGTCTTGGTGATGAAGGTGAAGGTGCGGTCCGAGTAGGCGGTGATGACCACCGGAATCGGCAGGCCCGGCTCCATCTTCTGCGTGGCGGCGTTGAACGCCTTGCAGAACTCCATGATGTTCAGGCCGCGCTGGCCCAGCGCGGGACCGACCGGCGGCGAGGGGTTGGCCTGGCCGGCCTTCACCTGCAGCTTGATGTAACCGACGACTTTCTTTGCCATTTTTGTTTATCTCCGGGTGCTGACGCCTGTTCAGGCTCCCCATCGTTCCGGGAAAATCACGCGTCCCGGCCTCGCGTAGAACTCATGTGCCCCGTCGCGCGAAAGGCCGCCTGGGTGGCGGCCGTCGGGGTAGCCCGGCTGTCCGGACAGGAAGCCGCGCAGTATACCAGCTTTGGGGCCCCGTTGCCGGGGCCGGCGGCTCAGGCCTTCTCGACCTGGCCGAACTCCAGCTCCACCGGGGTGGAGCGGCCGAAGATGAGCACGGCCACGCGCAGGCGGCTCTTCTCGTAATTGACTTCCTCGACCACGCCGTTGAAGTCGTTGAACGGGCCGTCGATGACGCGGACCATCTGGCCCGGCTCGAACAGGACCTTCGGGCGCGGCTTCTCCACGCCTTCCTGGACGCGATCCAAGATGGCGGCGGCCTCGTCGTCGCGGATCGGCAGCGGGCGGTCGGCGGTGCCGCCGATGAAGCCCATGACCTTGGAGGTCTCCTTGACCAGGTGCCAGCTCTCGCTGTCGATGCGCGGGATGCCGTTCTCGTCGTGGGTCTCGATCTGGACCAGCACGTAGCCCGGGAAGAACTTGCGCTCGGAACGGCGCTTCTGGCCGGAGCGCATCTCCACCACTTCCTCGGTCGGGACCAGCACTTCGCCGAAGCGGTCTTCCATGCCGTACATGGCGATGCGGTCGCGCAGGGCCTGGGCGACGGACTTCTCGAAGCCGGAATAGGCGTGGACCACGTACCAACGCTTCACTTGGACATTCTCCTCAGCGGCCGAAGTTCAGGAACAGCTCGATCGCCCACTTAACGAAGAAATCGAAGCCAGCAAGGATCAGGCTCAGGACCACGACCACGGCGACCACGACCCAGGTCATGCGGGTGGCTTCCTGGCGGGTCGGCCACACGACCTTGCGCAGTTCGAAGCGCGACTCGGCCAGGAACTCGCGCATGGAGCGGCCCTTGGCGCTGAGCATGAACACGAAGGTGCCGGCGACCAGGCCGGCGATGACGGCGAGGGCCCGCAGCTGGCCGGCCCACTGGCCCAGCCGGGCCGCACGGGCGGCGTCACCGAACCAGAACCACACGAACAGCCCGCCGAGCACCAGCAGCGCCGCGAGCGCGTACTTGACCATGTCGCCGCCGCTGGTGGCGGTCTGTGCCGGATCGATCTTGCTGTTCAAGTCGCTGTCGCTCTCTTGACTGTTGCGGCGCGGGGACCGTTGCGGCCCCGCGTCGCGGGGGAAGTGGCACGCCAGGAGGGACTCGAACCCCCAACCTGCGGTTTTGGAGACCGCTGCTCTGCCAATTGAGCTACTGGCGTACGCGTGAACCTCGACCTTCCCTTAGACGGCGAAGGCGGACCGGGGTTCCGGCCCGCCCTTCGCGCTTTCTCCGGCGGCGGAGCCCGTCGCCGGGATCCCGCAGGGGGCTTACTTCAGGATCTTGGCGACCACGCCGGCGCCGACGGTACGGCCACCCTCGCGGATCGCGAAGCGCAGGCCCTCGTCCATGGCCACCGGGTTGA
>NZ_AZNZ01000021.1 GCF_000510725.1 Pseudoxanthomonas sp. J31 | reverse complement strand
CCGACATCCAGGCCGCCTCGCGCAAGATCGCCGACATCATCTCGGTGATCGACGGCATCGCCTTCCAGACCAACATCCTGGCGCTCAACGCCGCGGTGGAAGCGGCCCGCGCCGGCGAGCAGGGCCGTGGCTTCGCCGTGGTCGCCACCGAGGTGCGTTCGCTGGCCCAGCGCTCGGCCACCGCGGCCAAGGAGATCAAGCAGCTGATCGAGGACTCCACCGGCAAGGTCGCCGATGGCGCCCAGCTGGCCGAGCAGGCCGGCAAGACCATGGGCGAGATCGTGGCCTCGGTGCAGCGCGTGACCGACATCATGGCCGAGATCTCGGCCGCCTCGCAGGAGCAGGCGGCGGGCATCGAGCAGGTCAACCAGACCATCGTGCAGATGGACGAGACCACCCAGCAGAACGCGGCCCTGGTCGAGGANGCCTCCGCCGCGGCCCGCTCGATGGAGGANCAGGCCGCCGGCCTGGCCCAGGCCATCGCGGTGTTCAGGCTGGAGGATGCCCACCCCGCCACGCCGGCGGCCGCCTGAACAACCGGGACGGACGTCCGGGAAAGCCCCCCGCCCCTGGCGGGGGGCTTCATTCCAGGCGCCCCCGGCCGATAAAGGCAACAGCGGCACAGTGCCGGTTCCCCCGAACGACATGAGCGCCAACCACTTGCCCCCCCCCCCCGAGGAACAGCGCGATTTCGTCTTCACCGATCGCGACTTCCAACGCGTCCGCCGCATGATCCACGCCCGTGCCGGCATTGCCCTGGCCCCGGCCAAGCGCGACATGGTCTACGGCCGCCTTTCGCGGCGCCTGCGGGCGCTGGGCCTGGAGCAGTTCGGCACCTACCTGGACATGCTCGAGTCCGACCCGTCCGGGGACGAGTGGCAGTCCTTCACCAATGCCCTGACCACCAACCTCACCGCCTTCTTCCGCGAGCCGCACCACTTCGAGCACCTGCACGGCCAGCTGCAGGCGCTGGCCGCCGCCGGCGGCCCGGTCCGGCTCTGGTCGTGCGCCGCCTCCACCGGCGAGGAGCCCTACTCCATGGCGATCACCGCCTGCGAGGCCTTCGGCAGCATGACCCCGCCGGTGCGCATCCTGGCCACCGACATCGACACCCAGGTACTGGCCACCGCCCAGCGCGGCGTGTACCCGCTCGAGCGCATCGCCAACCTCGACGCCGATACCCGCCGCCGCTACTTCCAGCGCGGCACCGGCCCCAACGAGGGCCGCTGCCGGGTCCACCCGGCCCTGCAGGCGCTGGTCGAGTTCCGCCCCCTGAACCTGCTGGCGCCCCGCTACGACGTTGGTGGCAGCTTCGCCGCGATCTTCTGCCGCAACGTGATGATCTATTTCGACAAGGAGACCCAGCGCGGGGTGCTCTCGCGCCTGGTCGCCCACATGGATGCCGACAGCCTGCTCTATACCGGGCACTCGGAGAACTACCTGCACGCGGCCGACCTGATCCAGCCCTGCGGCCGCACCCTCTACCGCCGCACGGTGCGTGCATGAGCGTCGCCCTGGAATCCGATGGAGTGATGCGCTACCGGGACCCGCAGTTCCAGGTCCCGGCCGCCAAGCTGCTGCCCACCCAGTACCTGGTGGTGGACGACGGCACCGCGCTGGTGACCGTGCTCGGCTCCTGCGTGGCCGCCTGCATCCGCGATCCCCTGCTGAACCTGGGCGGCATGAACCACTTCCTGCTGCCGGACGGCAATACCGGCGACGGCGCCCCGGCGCGCTACGGCAGCTACGCCATGGAAGTGCTGATCAACGAACTGCTCAAGCGCGGCGCCAACCGCAAGCGCCTGGAAGCCAAGGTGTTCGGCGGGGCCAACGTGCTCAAGGGCTTCACCAGCAACCCGGTCGGCACCCGCAACGCCGACTTCGTGCTGTCCTACCTGGACGCCGAGCGCATCCCGGTGGTGGCCGAGGACCTGCGCGGCATCCACCCGCGCAAGGTCTGGTTCTTCCCGCAGACCGGCAAGGTCATCGTCAACCGCCTGCCGCACGCGCACGGCGCCGAGGTCGTGGCGGCCGAAACCGCGGTCCGTTCGCGCCTGTCGCGCACCCCGGTCAGCGGCGGCGTGGAGCTGTTCTGATGGCCATCCGCGTACTGGTGGTGGACGATTCGGCGGTCGTGCGCCAGGTCCTGTCCGAACTGCTGGCCGCCGACCCGGAGATCGAGGTCGTCGGCACCGCCGCCGACCCGTACCTGGCGCGCGAGAAGATCAAGCGCCTCAACCCCGACGTCATCACCCTGGACGTCGAGATGCCGCGCATGGACGGGCTGGCGTTCCTGGAGAACCTGATGCGGCTGCGGCCGATGCCGGTGGTGATGGTGTCCTCGCTCACCGAGCGCGGCGCCGACGTCACCCTGCAGGCGCTGGCCCTGGGCGCGGTGGACTTCGTCAGCAAGCCGAAACTGGGCGTGGCCCGCGGCCTGGAGGAATACGCCACCGAGATCGCCGCCAAGGTCAAGGGCGCGGCGCGTGCGCGGGTGCAGGCACTGGTGCGCCCGGCACAGCGCCTGGGGCCGGCGGCGCCGGCGCCGGCAGCGATGGCCGCGCGCTTCCGCACCACCGACCGCCTGATCGCGATCGGCGCCTCGGCCGGCGGCACCGAGGCGATCCGCGCGGTGCTGGAGCAGATGCCCCCGGACGCGCCGGCGATCGTGCTCACCCAGCACATCCCCGGCGGCTTCAGCCGCGCCTTCGTCGAGCGCCTGGACCGGCATTCGCCCATGCTGGTGCGCGAGGCCAGCGATGGTGAACTGGTGCTGCCCGGCCACGCCTACCTGCCGCCGGGCGACCACCACCTGCGCATCATCCGCGACGGCGCCCGCTGGCGGTGCCGGATCGACCACGGCCCGCCGGTCAACCGCCACCGCCCGGCGGTGGACGTGCTGTTCCGCTCGGTGGCGCAGAGCGCCGGCCCGAACGCGGTGGGCGCGATCCTCACCGGCATGGGCGACGACGGCGCCCGCGGCCTGCTGGAAATGCGCGAGGCCGGCGCCCCCACCCTGGTCCAGGACGAGGCCACCAGCGTGGTCTGGGGCATGCCCGGCGCCGCGGTGAAGCTCGGAGCGGCGGATGAGATCCTGCCGCTGGAGCGCATCCCCGCGCGCCTGCTGGAACTGGCCGGCAGCCACGCCCACGCCGGCGCCTGAGCCGGAGGCTAGCCTTCGACGTTGGCCACGCCGTGCGGCACGTGGCCGGCGGCCACGTGCATGCGGGCGCTGTCGATGTTGTGGCGCGAGTCGTCGAAGAAGATGTCGGCGCCGAACGCGGCCAGGAACGGCCCCTTGTCGCGCCCGCCCAGGAACAGCGCCTCGTCCAGGCGCACGCCCCACTCGCGCAGGGTGCGGATCACCCGCTCGTGCGCCGGCGCCGAGCGCGCGGTGACCAGCGCGGTGCGGATCGGCGCGTCCTCGCCCGGCGGGAACGCCGCCTGCAGCTCGTGCAACGCCGCCAGGAAGCCGCGGAACGGGCCGCCGGACAGCGGCTCGCGCGCGCGTTGCCGCTCGTGCAGGCCGAACGCCTCCACGCCCTGCTCGCGCGAGATGCGCTCGCTCTCGTCGCCGAAGATCACCGCGTCGCCGTCGAAGGCGATGCGCAGCTGGTCGCGCGAGGCGTTGGCCGCGCGTGCCGGCAGGATGGTCGCCGCGGCCACCCCGTGCTCCAGCGAGCGCCGCACCGACTCCGGGTTGGCCGACAGGAACAGGTTGGTGCCGAACGGCGCCACGTACGGCCAGGTCGGCTCGCCGGCGGTGAACACCGCGCGCACGATGCCCAGGCCGTAGTGCTGGATCGAGTTGAAGATCCGCAGCCCGGTGTCGGCGGAGTTGCGCGACAGCAGGATCACTTCCACCTGCGGCGCTCCCTCCGGCAGGCGCCGGTTGAGCGCCAGCAGCTTGCGCACCACCGGGAAGGCCACGCCCGGCTCGAGGATCTCGTCCTCCAGCCGGCGCTGGTATTCGGCGTAGGCCTCCAGGCCCTCGCGCTCGAACAGCGCGTGGCCCTCCTCCAGGTCGAACAGTGCCCGCGAGGTCACCGCCACGGTGAGTACGCGCGGGGCGTTGTCCTGGATATGGCGCTCGGGCAGGGTCATGCCCGGATTATGGCATCGCCGCGCCAACGCCGCCGGCTCAGGGCATGGCGCCGACCCGGAACTGCACCGGCGGGCCGCGCCAGCCATCGGCCGTGACCGCACGCAGCTCCAGCAGCAGGCGCAACGGCTGCTGCTCGGCCGGCGGGCCGTCGACCCAGGTCAGCTGGTGCTCGGTGCGGCGGCCGCGGATCGACGACGCCACCACCGGGCCCTGCGGCACCAGGCCTTCCGGCGCCTCGCCGCGCACGACCCGGTACTCGAAGCCGATGTCCTCCAGGTCGTAGTCGCCGCGCGGCCAGCGCAGCTTCACGGTGAGGAAGCCGAGCTGGTCGCACACCGCGCCGCCGCCCAGGCCGCGGGTGAAGGAGACTTCCTCCACTTCCGGCGCCGGCAGGTCGGCGGTGTCCACCAGGCTGCTCCTGGCGACGTGGAACGGCTTGAGGTTGGTGTCGAATGCACAGGCTGCCAGCGCCTGCACCGGCAGCGCGCACAGCAAGATCAGATACTGCAACTTCACGGGACCCCTCCCCTTCCGTTGAAGTTTCTCCGTCCTGGTTGTCATTCCCCGGCGGTGGCGCTCCCTCGGCCACCGCCACCGCGCGAACGCGGATCTGTCGTCATACCACGAATTGTTCGCTCAGGATACGTTCCTCCAGGTTGTGCTCCGGATCGAACAGCAGCGTCACGGTCCGGTCGCGCGACTCGCGGATCACCACCTCGACCACGTCGCGGGTCTCGTGCGAATCGGCGGTCACGCTCACCGGGCGCTTGTACGGATCGAGCACCTCGAACCGCACCTCGGTCTCGGCCTTGAGGATGGCGCCGCGCCAGCGCCGCGGGCGGAACGCCGCGATCGGCGTCAGTGCGATGGTCTGCGAGCCCAGCGGCAGGATCGGACCGTGCGCGGAGAAATTGTACGCAGTGCTGCCGGCGGGAGTGGCCACCATCACGCCGTCGCAGATCAGCTCGTCCAGCCGCTGCTGGCCGTTGAGGTCGATGCGGATGTGCGCCGCCTGCCGCGTCTGCCGCAGCAGCGAGACCTCGTTGTACGCCAGCGAGCCGACCGTGCTGCCGGATTCGGTCTGCGCCACCATCTCCAGCGGACGCAGGATCGCCGGCTCGGCCGCCGCCAGGCGCTCGAGCAGGCCCTCGGCGCGGTAGTGGTTCATCAGGAACCCGACCGTGCCCAGCTTCATCCCGTACACCGGCTTGCCCAGGCCGCCGTGGCGGTGGAGCGTCTGCAGCATGAAGCCATCGCCCCCCAGCGAGCAGATCACGTCGGCTTCCTGCACCGGGCAGGTGCCGTGCCGCTCGACCAGCGCGGCCAGCGCCTCCTGGGCGCCGGGCGCGGCGCTGGCGAGGAAGGCAATGCGGGGGTTGGGGGGGATCATCGGTAGCTCCGTCCGTTGGCCATCCATGCCAGGGGAGGATAACCGGCCTGCGCCTCCGCTGCGCCCGCGGTTGCCGCGGAAAGCAAACCGCGCAAGCTCCGCGGCGGGCGGCGACGCGAGGCCGCGCGCCCGCCACGGGCCGGGTGGCTCAGCCGGCGGCGGCCAGCTGGCCCAGCTTCTGCACGGCCACCGACAGGGTCGGATAGTCCAGCGTCTTCTGCGCCGACAGCTCCTCGAGCATGCCCAAGGTGAAGCGCAGCGAGGCGTCGTCGCGCTCCAGCCACTGCCGCACCTTGCCATCCGGATCGGACGCCGGCTGGGCCACGGCCTGGCCGGCGAGCACCCGGTGGTGCGCCGCCAGCGCATCGCGCATCACGCCGCGGGCCACCGCGTGCCAGCGCCCGTCCACGGCCAGGGCGTCGATCTGCTCGAACAGCCACGGCAGGCGCAGCGCCTCGCCCAGGCGGAAGTGCACGCGCGACACCTCCACCGGCTTGAGCCTGCGCTCGGCGGCCAGCTCGATGATGTCGAACGCCGGCTCCAGGTACGGCAGCTCGGCCAGCTGCTGCGCCAGCGCCGGGGGCATGCCCTTGTCCTTCCACTCCTGCAGCGCGGCCTCGTAGGCCGGGCGCTGCGAGGCCGGCAGCACCCCGGAGGCGGAGCGGATGTCGTTGAACGCGTCGTGGTAGCGCGCCACCGCCGCGGCGATGCTCGGCATCGGGCCGGGACGGTTGAGCAGCCAGCGCACGAACGAGCGCTGCAGGTTCCAGATCACCTGCAGGGCGTCGATCTGCGCGGCCTCCGGCAGCTTGCCGTCGAGCGCGTCGATCTGGTTCCACAGGCTGCGCGCGTCCAGCACCTCGCGGCTGATGGTGTAGGCCTTGGCCACGTCGGCCGCGCTGCGGCCGGTGTCCTCCTGCATGCGCAGCAGGAACGTCGCGCCCATCCGGTTGATGGTCTGGTTGGTCACCGCGGTGGCGATGATCTCGCGCTTCAGGCGGTGCTTCTCCATCAGCGGCGCGTACTTCTTCTGCAGCGGCTCGGGGAAGTAGCGCTGCAGCTCCTTGGACAGGTACGGGTCCTCGGGGATGTCCGAGTCCAGCATCTGCTGGAACGCGACCAGCTTGGCGTAGGACAGCAGCACCGCCAGCTCCGGGCGGGTCATGCCCTGGCCGCGGGCCTTGCGCGCCGCCAGCTCCGCGTCCGAGGGCAGGAACTCGATCTGGCGGTCGAGCAGGCCCTGCGCCTCGAGGGTGCGGATGAAGTGCTGCTTGGAGCCCAGGCGCCTGGCGCTCATCCGCTCCATCAGGCTGATGGCCTGGTTCTGGCGGTAGTTGTCGAACAGCACCAGGCGCGCGACCTCGTCGGTCATCGACGCCAGCAGCTTGTTGCGCGCGGCCATGGTCAGCGAGCCGTCGCGCACCGCGGCGTTGAGCAGGATCTTGATGTTCACCTCGTGGTCGGAGGTGTCCACGCCGGCGGAGTTGTCGATGAAGTCGGTGTTCAACAGCACGCCGTTCTGCGCCGCCTCGATGCGGCCCAGCTGGGTCATGCCCAGGTTGCCGCCCTCGCCCACCACCTTGCAGCGCAGCTCGTTGCCGTTGACGCGGATGGCGTTGTTGGCGCGGTCGCCGACGTCGGAGTGCTGCTCGCTGGAGGCCTTGACGTAGGTGCCGATGCCGCCGTTCCACAGCAGGTCCACCGGCGCGCGCAGGATCGCCTGCATCAGCTCCGCCGGCGACAGCGAGCGCACGTCGTCGGCCAGGCCCAGCGCGGCGCGCACCTGCGGGCTGATCTGGATCGATTTGGCGCTGCGCGGGTACACGCCGCCGCCCTTGCTGATCAGCTTGGCGTCGTAGTCGGCCCAGCTGGAGCGCGGCAGCTTGAACAGGCGCTCGCGCTCGGCGAAGGAGCGCGCCGGATCCGGGTCCGGGTCCAGGAAGATGTGGCGGTGGTCGAACGCGGCGACCAGGCGGATGTGCCGGGACAGCAGCATGCCGTTGCCGAACACGTCACCGGACATGTCGCCGATGCCGACGCAGGTGAAGTCCTCGCCCTGGCAATCACGGCCCAGGGCGCGGAAGTGGCGCTTGACCGACTCCCAGGCGCCGCGCGCGGTGATGCCCATGCCCTTGTGGTCGTAGCCGGCCGAGCCGCCGGAGGCGAACGCGTCGCCCAGCCAGAAGCCGTGGGCGATGGCCAGGCCATTGGCGATGTCGGAGAAGGTCGCCGTGCCCTTGTCGGCGGCCACCACCAGGTACGGGTCGTCCTGGTCGTGGCGGACCACGTCGCGCGGCGGCACGATCCTGCCGTCGACGATGTTGTCGGTGATGTCCAGCAGGCCTTGGATGAACAGCTTGTAGCAGGCCACGCCCTCGGCGAACCAGGCGTCGCGGTCGACCGCCGGGTCGGGCAGGCGCTTGGCGTAGAAGCCGCCCTTGGCGCCGACCGGCACGATCACCGTGTTCTTGACCATCTGCGCCTTGACCAGGCCCAGGACCTCGGTGCGGAAGTCCTCGCGGCGGTCGGACCAGCGCAGGCCGCCGCGCGCCACCGGGCCGAAGCGCAGGTGCACGCCTTCCACGCGCGGGCCGTACACGAAGATCTCGCGGTACGGGCGCGGCTTGGGCAGCTCGGGGATCAGCGCCGGGTCGAACTTGAAGCTGATGGTCTCGGCCGGCTGGCCGTCGGCGTTGCGCTGGTAGTAGCTGGTGCGCAGGGTGGCGTCGATGACGTCGATGAAGCTGCGCAGGATGCGGTCGTCATCGAGGCTGTCGACGCGGTCCAGCAGCTTCAGCAGCGCCTCGCGCACCGCCGCCGCGCGCGCGGCACGGTCGCCGGCGAACGCATCCACCACCTCCTGCAGCACGCGCACCGTGGCCTCGTCGCCGCGCGCCAGCGGGCGCAGGCCGTCGGCCAGGCGCTGCTGCGCGGCGCGCAGCTGGGCCGGGGTCGGGTTGCCCGGCTCGAAGCGGGCCTGGAACAGCTCCACCAGCAGGCGCGCCAGCAGCGGGTAGCGGCCCAGGGTCTGCTCGACCGAGCCCTGCGAGAACGGCACGCCGGTCTGCAGCAGGTACTTCCAGTAGCCGCGCAGCAGCGCGACCTGGCGCCAGTCGAGCCCGGCCGCCAGCACCAGGCGGTTGAAGCCGTCGTTCTCGGCGCGGCCGGACCAGATCGCGGCGAAGGCCTGCTCGAACTCGCGCGCCAGCGCGCCGGCCTGGGCGGCGTCGGCCTGGGCCTCGACCTCGAAGTCCTGGATGTAGATCGGCTGGCTGCCGCCGCCGGGCAGGCAGGCCTGCAGCCGGTACGGGTGCTCGGAGATGACCCGCAGGCCCATGTTCTCCATCAGCGGCAGCACGTCCGACAGCGGGATGTCGTCGTGCTGCCGGTACAGCTTCAGGCGCAGGCCGGCACCGCCCTCGCGCGGGGCCGAGTGCAGGCTCAGGCGCAGGTCCTCCGGGCCGGCGAGCGCGGCCAGCTGTTCGACGTCGTTGGCCGCCAGCTCGGGCGAGACGTCCTCGATGTAGCCGGCCGGCAGGGCGCGGCCGTAGCTGGCCGCCAGGCGCAGGCCCTCGACCTCGCCGTGGCGGGCGATCAGCAGCTCGCGCAGGTCGTCCTGCCAGTTGCGCAGCAGGTGCGCCAGGCGGCGCTCCAGTTCGGCGATGTCCAGGTCCACCACCTCGCCGGCCTTGGGCCGCACGATCAGGTGCAGCTGGGCCAGCGGCGACTCGCCCAGGACCACGCTGGAATCCACGTGCTCGCCGTGCAGCGCCTCGCGCAGCATGGCCTCGATGCGCAGGCGCACGTCGGTGTTGAAGCGCTCGCGCGGGATGTACACCAGCGCGGAGAAGAAGCGGCCGTAGCGGTCGCGGCGCAGGAACAGGCGGCTGCGCACCCGCTCCTGCAGGCTCAGCACGCCGGTGGCGGTGCGGAACAGCTCCTCCGGGCTGGCCTGGAACAGCTCCTCGCGCGGCAGGGTCTCGAGGATGTGGCGCAGGGCCTTGCCGCTGTGGCTGTTCGGCGCCAGGCCGGACTTGCGCATCACGTACTCGTGGCGCTCGCGCACCAGCGGGATCTCCCACGGGCGGCGGTTGTAGGCGCTGGAGGTGTACAGGCCGAGGAAACGCTGCTCGCCGACGATGCGGCCGCCGGCGTCGAACTCCAGCACGCCGATGTAGTCCATGTAGCCCTTGCGGTGCAGGCGCGAGCGGGCGTTGGTCTTGGTCAGGATCAGCGGCTCGACCGCGGCGCCGGACTCGCTGAGGCCGTGCGCGGCCAGGGTGCGCACCGGGCGCGGCGCGGAGCTGTCGCGGCCGCGCATCAGGCCCAGTCCGGTGCCCTCCACCGGGGCCAGCACGTCCTCGCCGCCCTGGCGCAGCACGCGGTACTCGCGGTAGCCGAACAGGATGAAGTGGTCGTTGGCGGCCCAGCGCAGGAACTCCTGCGCCTCGCGGCGGTTGGCGTCGTCCACCGGCATGCGCCGGGTGGCCAGGTCGTCGGCCAGGGTCTGCATGCGGTCGCGCATCAGGCCCCAGTCGGCCACCACCGCGCGCACTTCGGCCAGCACCTGGGCCACGCGCTGCTCGATCGCGCCCATGGCTTCCGGCGGCTGGCGGTCGATCTCCAGCAGCATCAGCGACTCGGGCTTGCCCTCGCCCACCTTGACCAGCTTGCCGGCGCGGTCGCGCTCGATCCGCACCAGCGGATGGCCCAGCACGTGCACCGACACGCCCATGTCGGCCAGGGCCATGCTCACCGAGTCGACCAGGAACGGCATGTCGTCGTTGACGATCTGCAGCACGGTGTACGGCGATTCCCAGCCATTGGCCTTCCGGGTCGGGTTGAACACCCGCACGTTGGCGGTGCCCGGCTTGCGCTTGCGCGCGAACTCGAGCATGTCGGCGCCGATCGCGGCCCAGCCCTGCGGGTCGTGCTGCGGGAACTCGTCCTCCTCCATGCGGCGGTAGAACGCCGCCAGGAACTCGCGCAGTTCTGCCTGGCGCGCGGCCGGCACCAGCTTGCGCGAGGCGGCGAACACCGGTTCCAGCGAGAACGCGGGCGCCTGGGCCGCTGCCGTGGCGGCGGGCTGCGCCGGCTTGGTGGCCTTGGCGGCCTTCGCGGGCGCGGCAACGGACTTGCGGTTCGGGGATTTGGCAGGTTTGGCAGCCTTGGACGAAGGCTTGGGTGTCATGGCGGATGCGCCGTGGTTGAAAGGTGGCGCGATTGTATCCCTTGCAACCGACAAAGCCGTGACGCACAGCGGCAAAAACGGCGCTTTTCATTTAATGAACTGGACGGTATAGTCCACTCCGCATGCACGCCGCCACACCATCCGCCGCCGCCGGAGGCCCGCCCGACGACGCCCGCCACCAGCGGGTGCGCGATGCCGTGCGCGCCCTGGTGGCCGAACACGGCGTGAACGTGAGCATGGACGCGATCGCCGCGCGCGCCGGCTGCTCCAAGCAGACCCTGTACGCGCGCTACGGTTCCAAGCAGGCGCTGATGCACCAGGTGGCGCGCGAGGGCATGGCCGCGACCGGCCTGCCGCAGGCGCCCACCGCCGCCACCCTGCGCCGGGCCCTGCTCGACTTCGCCGAGGCCCACCTGGCCCACCTCTCCGAGCCGCGCACCCTGGGCACCGCCCGGCTGGTGACCGCCCAGGCCCAGGAGTTCCCGGAGGAAGTCGCCGCCATGTACCAGAACTACGCCGGGGCCCTGCTCGACCGCCTCGGCGGCTGGCTGCAGCAGGCCATGCGCCGGGGATTGCTGAGACATGACGATCCGCACTGCGCGGCCGAGCTGTTGCTGGGCATGATCGTCGGCCTGGATTTCGACCGGCAGCGCCATCTCGTGCCCCACCGCGACACCCCCGAGGCGCGCGCCCAGTGGGCCGCGTTCGCCGTCGACAGTTTCCTGCGCGCCTTCGCGCCGCCCCCATTCCGAACCTGAAACACTCCACCCCATACTCCGGAGCCATCCAATGACGATGTACCGCCCCCTGCTCCTGGCCTGCAGCCTGCTGGCCCTGGCCGCATGCTCGCAAGAACAGGCCGTCGCGCCGCCACCGCCCGAGGTCGGCGTGATCGAGGTCCAGCCGCAGACCGTGCCGCTGCAGCGCGAGCTGGTCGGCCGCCTGTCGCCGTACCGCTCCGCCGACGTGCGCGCGCGCGTGCCCGGCGTGCTGCTCAAGCGCCTCTACCAGGAAGGCAGCGACGTCAAGGAAGGCCAGGCCCTGTTCCAGATCGACCCGGCGCCGCTGCAGGCGCAGCTGGGCGTGGCCCGCGGCGAGCTGGCCCGTGCCGAGGCCAGCTACGCCAATGCCCACGCCAGCGCCGAGCGCGCCCGCCAGCTGGCCCCGCAGAACTTCGTCTCGCAGAACGACCTGGACAACGCCATCGCCGCCGAGCGCAGCGCCGCCGCCGCGGTCGAGGCCGCCCGCGCCGCCGTGCGCACCGCCGAGATCAACCTCGGCTACGCCCGCGTGACCTCGCCGATCCCCGGCCGCGCCGGCAAGCAGCAGGTGACCGAGGGCGCCCTGGTCGGCCAGGGCGAGGCCACCCTGCTGACCACCGTGGACCAGCTGGACCCGCTGTACGCCAACTTCTCGATCAGCTCGACCGAGCTGGAGCGCCTGCGCACCTCGGCCAACGTGTCGCTGGCCGGCGCCGGCAAGTCGACCGTGCAGGTGCTGCTGCCGGGCGGCCGCACCTACGACCAGGCCGGCACCCTGGACTTCTCCGACACCACGGTCGACCCGGCCACCGGCGCGGTGTCGCTGCGCGCGGTCATTCCCAACCCGGACAAGACCCTGCTGCCGGGCAGCTTCGTGACCCTCAAGGCCAACCTGGGCCAGGTCGCCGGCGTGTTCATGGTGCCGCAGGCCGCGGTGCTGCGCGACGCCAACGGCGCCTACGTGATGACCGCCAACGACGAGGGCGCGGTCTCGCGCAAGAACGTCGAGGCCAGCGTCGCCGAGGGCGGCAACTGGCTGGTCACCTCCGGCCTGGAGGCCGGCGACAAGGTGATCGTGTCCGGCGTGCAGAAGGTGCGCGAGGGCGCCACCGTGAAGGCCACCCCGTGGCAGCCGGGCCAGGACGCCGCCGGCAACGGCCAGCCGGCGCCGGCGCAGGCCCCCGCCGGCGAAGCCGCGGCCGACGACGCGGCCGCCGAAGCGCAGCCGGCCGAGTAAGGACTTCCCCCAATGCCCAAGTTCTTCATCAACCACCCGGTCTTCGCCTGGGTCGTTGCGATCCTGATCTCGCTCGCGGGCGTGATCTCGATCCTCGGCCTCGGCGTGGAGTCCTACCCCAACATCGCCCCGCCGCAGGTGACGGTCAGCGCGACCTACCCCGGCGCCAGCGCCGAGACGGTGGAGAAGGCGGTCACCCAGGTGATCGAGCAGCAGCTGACCGGCATCGACCACCTGCTGTACTTCAGTTCCTCCTCCAGCGCCACCGGCCGCGCCAGCATCACCCTGACCTTCGAGACCGGCACCGACCCCGACATCGCCCAGGTCCAGGTGCAGAACAAGGTCTCCCTGGCGACCCCGCGCCTGCCCAGCGAGGTGACCCAGCAGGGCGTGGTCGTGGCCAAGGCCAACGCCGGCTTCCTGATGGTGGTCGGCCTGATCTCCGACAACCCGGCGGTCGACCGCAACGCCCTGAACGACCTCAACGGCTCGCGCGTGATCGACCAGATCTCGCGCATCCCCGGTGTCGGCAGCGTGCAGCAGTTCGGCGCCGAGTACGCGATGAACATCTGGCTCGACCCGGAGAAGCTGCAGGGCTACGGCCTGTCGGCGACCCAGGTGCTGGCCGCCGTGCGCGCCCAGAACGTGCAGTTCGCGGCCGGCTCGGTCGGCTCCGACCCTGCGCCCGAGGGCCAGGCGTTCACCGCCACGGTCTCGGCCGAGAGCCGCTTCAGCTCGCCGGAGCAGTTCGAGGAGATCATCCTGCGCGCCGACGCCGACGGCACCACCGTGCGCCTGAAGGACGTGGCGCGCGTGGCCTTCGGCCCGGGCGCCTACGGCTTCGACACCCGCTACAACGGCAAGCCGATCGGCGCCTTCGCGATCCAGCTGCTGCCCGGCGCCAACGCCCTGAACGTGGCCGACGCGGTGCGCGCGAAGATGGACGAGCTGCAGGCCACCTTCCCGGCCGGCGTCACCTGGATCTCGCCGTACGACTCCACCACCTTCGTCAAGATCTCGATCAAGGAGGTCGTCAAGACCCTGTTCGAGGCGGTGGTGCTGGTGTTCCTGGTGATGCTGATCTTCCTGCAGAACATCCGCGCCACCATCATCCCGACCCTGGTCATCCCGGTGGCCCTGCTGGGCACCTTCGTCGGCCTGTCGGTGATCGGCTTCACCATCAACCAGCTGACCCTGTTCGCCCTGGTGCTGTCGATCGGCATCGTGGTCGACGACGCCATCGTGGTGATCGAGAACGTCGAGCGCATCATGACCGAGGAGGGGCTGCCGCCCCACGAGGCCACGGTCAAGGCGATGGGCCAGATCACCGGCGCGGTGGTGGCCATCACCGTGGTCCTGGCCGCGGTGTTCGTGCCCTCGGCGCTGCAGGGCGGCGCGGCCGGCGAGATCTACAAGCAGTTCGCGCTGACCATCGCCATCGCCATGGGCTTCTCCGCGTTCCTGGCGCTGGGCTTCACCCCGGCGCTGTGCGCGACCTTCCTCAAGCCCAGCCACCACGCCAACTCCAACTGGGTGTTCCGCACCTTCAACAAGTACTACGAGCGGATCAGCAAGACCTACGTCGGCCACATCGGCAGCGCGGTCAAGCACGCCCCGCGCTGGATGATCCTGTTCGTGGTGCTGGCGGTGCTGTGCGGCTTCAGCCTCTCGCGCATGCCCGGCAGCTTCCTGCCCGAGGAGGACCAGGGCTATGCGCTGGCCATCGTCCAGCTGCCGCCGGGCGCCAGCCTGCAGCGCACCCAGGGCGTGTTCCAGCAGATGCGCGAGCGCCTGGAAGGGCTCGAGGGCTTCGAGAGCATGCTGCAGGTGGCCGGCTTCAGCTTCATCGGCCAGGGCGAGAACGTGGGCATGGGCTTCATCAAGCTCAAGCCCTGGGACGAGCGCAAGCTGACCGCGCCGGAGTTCATCCAGCAGGCCAACGGCGCCCTGTTCGGGATCAAGGAGGCCACCATCTTCGTGGTCAACCTGCCGACCGTGCAGGGCCTGGGCCAGTTCGGCGGCTTCGACATGTGGCTGCAGGACCGCACCGGCCAGGGCCAGGCCGCGCTCACCCAGGCACGCAACATGCTGCTGGGCGCCGCCTCGCAGAACCCCGGCCTGATGGGCGTGCGCCCGAACGGCCTGGAGGACGCCCCGCAGCTGCAGCTGAAGGTCGACCGCGTGCAGGCGCAGGCCATGGGCCTGCAGGTCGGCGACATCTACAACGCCATCAGCCTGATGCTGGCGCCGGTGTACGCCAACGACTTCTTCTACGAAGGCCGCATCAAGCGCGTGAACCTGCGCGCCGACGCCCCGTACCGCACCGGCGCCGAGTCGCTGGCCCACTACTACACGCCCAACGCCGAGGGCGGGATGATCCCGCTGTCGACCGTGGTCGATGCCAAGTGGGCCACCAACCCGCCGTCGCTGAACCGCTACAACGGCTACGCCGCGGTCAACATCGTCGGCTCGCCGGCCCCGGGCCACAGCTCGGGCGAGGCCATGGCGATCATGGAAGGCATCGTCAACAACGACCTGCCGCCGGGCTTCGGCTTCGACTGGTCCGGCATGTCCTACCAGGAGATCCTGGCCGGCAACACCGCGACCCTGCTGCTGGTGCTGTCGATCGTGGTGGTGTTCCTGTGCCTGGCCGCGCTGTACGAGAGCTGGTCGATCCCGGTGGCGGTGCTGCTGGTCGTCCCGCTGGGCGTGCTGGGCGCGGTGCTGCTGAGCCTGGCCCGCGGCCTGCCCAACGACATCTTCTTCAAGATCGGCCTGATCACGATCATTGGTCTTGCGGCCAAGAACGCGATCCTGATCGTGGAGTTCGCGGTGGAACAGCGTGCGGCCGGCAAGACCCTGCGCGACGCCACCGTGGAGGCGGCCCGCCTGCGCTTCCGCCCGATCCTGATGACCTCGTTCGCGTTCATCATGGGCGTGGTGCCGATGGCCCTGTCCACCGGCGCCGGCGCCAACGCCCGCCACGCCATCGGCACCGGCGTGATCGGCGGCATGCTGTTCGCCACCTTCCTCGGCCTGCTGATGATCCCGGTGTTCTTCGTGGTCGTCCGCCGCGTGCTTGGCGACAAGCTCGACGAGCCGTCGAAGGAATACCTGGAGAAGCAGCAGCGCGAAGGCACCGCGATCACGCAGTAAGCCGTCGCCGCAAGCGCCAGCCTGGAAGCCCCGGCCCCTGCCGGGGCTTCTTTTTGCGCGCAGCCCGGACAAGGCTGAAGGCCGCATCCGGGGTGGCCACTACCTTGGGATGCCCCCGCGTATGCGCACGCGCAAGGTCGAAGCGCGTGGCGGAGTCGCCGCGAGCTCTGGCGTTGCAGCGGCGCGGTGCGTCCCGCTTGCCCGGGCTACGCGCCCGATCGGGAGATGAGCCAAAGAAAAACGCCCCGGCATGGCCGGGGCGTTCTCGCGGGACCGAAGGAAGCCGGGAGGCTTACTTGATCGCCTCCTGGTAGCGGCGCTCGACCTCGTCCCAGTTGACCACGTTGTAGAACGCGCCGATGTAGTCCGGGCGGCGGTTCTGGTACTTCAGGTAGTAGGCGTGCTCCCACACGTCCAGGCCCAGGATCGGGGTGTTGCCGTCCATCAGCGGGCTGTCCTGGTTGGCCGAGGATTCGACCACCAGCTTCTTGTCCGGGGTGACGCTCAGCCAGGCCCAGCCGCTGCCGAAACGGGTCAGCGCCGCCTTGGTGAAGGCTTCCTTGAACTTCTCGAAGCCGCCCAGCTCCTTCTCGATGGCCTCGCCCACCTTGCCCTTGGGCTGGCCGCCGCCATTGGGCGACATCACCGTCCAGAACAGGCTGTGGTTGGCATGGCCGCCGCCGTTGTTGCGCACCACGCCCTGCAGGTTCTCCGGCAGCGACTTGGTCTTCTTCACCAGCTCCTCGACCGGCAGGTCGGCGTACTCGGTGCCTTCCAGCGCGGCGTTGACGTTGTTGATGTACGTCTGGTGGTGCTTGGTGTGGTGGATCTTCATCGTCTCCGTATCGATGTGAGGCTCCAGCGCATCGTAGGCATACGGCAGCTCGGGAAGGGTGTAGGCCATGTTGGTCTCCTTGATGGCGTGCCCGGAAAGTCGGGCGGCCCCGACAGTGTAGGGATGCCGGCGCGGGCAACCAAGGTCCGCGGAGTGAAAAGCCGGCGTTCCGCCGGTGGAAAACGCCGCGACCGCGGCATTGCGTGAAGCGCGCGCGAACGAAGCGTGCAGGCCGCGCCCATCCCGCGCGTGCCAACCGCATACTGGCAGGCATGTCCGCTTCGCGCCGCGCCCCCCTGACCCGCACCCTGCCCCTGCTGGCGGCGGCCCTGCTGCTGGCCGGGCTGGCCTGGCTGCAGCGCCCCGGACCGGAGCAGGTCGTGCCTCCCCCTGCGCCAGCAGCCGCCTCCGCGCAGGCCGTGCCAACCACGCTGCCGGCGTTCCTGCCGGCGGAAGCCGGCCCGGTGGTCGCGTCCATCCGGCAGGGCGGCCCGTTCCCGCACCGCCAGGACGGCAGCGTGTTCGCCAACCGCGAAGGCCGGTTGCCGCCGCGCCCGCGCGGCCACTACCGCGAGTACACCGTGCC
>NZ_AZNZ01000020.1 GCF_000510725.1 Pseudoxanthomonas sp. J31 | reverse complement strand
CTCCGCGCATGCCGGGTCGGCGGCGATAACCAACTTGCGCCCGCAAGCCTTCGCCACGCATCAGCCGGGCCACCCGGTGCTTGCCGCAGCGCTCGCCCAGATCACGCAAGTCGCGGGCAACCTTGCGGTAGCCGTACACGCTCCCGCTCTCCAGCCAGGACTGCTTGATCAGGCCCAGTACGCGCCGATCGTCCTTGGCCCGTGCCGACAGCNGCGCCCGACGCCAGGCGTAGTAGCCGCTGGGGTGCACGCCCAACACCCGGCACATGCTGCGCACCCGGAACTCCCGTTCGTGGTCGCGCATGAAGGCGTACTTCACCCGGACTGCTTGGCAAAGTACGCCGCGGCTTTTTTTAGAATGTCGCGCTCCTCCGTGACCCGGCGAAGCTCCGACTTGAGCCGGCGCAACTCGTCCGCCTGGTCCGCCGTCGCTGCCCGCTCGGGCCCGGACCGACCGTACTGCTTCCGCCACGTGTAGAGGCTGTGGATCGACACCCCCAGCCGATCGGCCACCTCTGCCACCGAGTGGCCGCGGTCCGTCACCTGCCTGACCGCTTCAACCTTGAACTCTTCCGTGTACCGCTTGCTGCTCATGGACACTCCTGCTGCTGCCGTGGATTATGGCTGCAAGGTGTCTACGAAACACGGGGCGATTCAACTATCAGCGGTCCAACTGAGATGGATATCGAATCTACAGGCACAACCGGGGAGGCGCAGCGAGGTGGGCCGGATATGCCTGTGCTCGGAGCGACGGAGGCGCTGGTCGCCGCTGCCGAACGGGAGCTCGGCATCCGCTTTCCCGACGAACTCCGTGAGGCCTGGACGACCTGCAACTGCAACGAGGTCGGCGGCTGGCCCATCTTCCCAAGGCCGGCTGGAGCCGGCCGGTTGGAGGATTACCTGTAAGCCCGCATCCGAGGAGGCCGCATGGACAAGCCGGGGAAGCCGACTACCGTCGACGGTTATATCGCCGCCGCATCCACGGAGGCGCAGGCGCAGGCGCGGTTGCGCGAGATGCGCCAGTGCCTGCGCGAAGCAGCGCCGGGTGCGGAGGAGGGACTGAAGTGGGGCAAGCCCGCGTTCACCCTCGGCACCGTGCTGTTCGTCCACTCGGCCCACAGGCAGGACATCAGCCTGCATCCGGCGCCGGAGGCGGTTGAGTATTTCGCCGCCGAGCTGGAGGGCTACCAGACGTCCGGCAACACCATCCAGTTCCCGCTCGACCAGCCGTTGCCGCTAGCCTTGATCCACCGTATCGCGGACTTCCGCGTGCGCGCCGTGGTGGAGGATGGCGCCGGCTGGAAGTGACCGGCGCGGGCGGCAGATGCGAGGCGGTGTGCGTGGTGCGTCAGCCGGGAATGCGCGCGACGACCTTGATCTCGAAGTCGAAGCCCGCCAGCCAGTTAACGCCGATCGCTGTCCAGCTGGGGTAGGGCGGCTGGGGGAACATTTCGTTCTTCACCTTGAGCACGGTCTCGAACTGCTGTTCGGGATCGGTGTGGAAGCTGGTGACGTCGATGATGTCGTCGAGGGTGCAGCCGGCCGCGCGCAGGGTTGCCTGGAGGTTGTCGAAGGCCAGGCGCACCTGCGCTTCGAAGTCGGGTTTGGGCGAACCGTCATCGCGGCTGCCGACCTGCCCGGAGACGAACAGCAAGTCACCGCTGCGCACGGCGGGGGAATAGCGGTGGAGCTCGTACAGGGCGCGCCGGCCCTCGGGGAAAACCACGTCGCGGACACTCATGCAGGACTCCTGGGGGAGGAAGTTGCGAGTGGCCATTCTAGGCGCGGGTGGATGCGCGCATTGGCGCCGGTGCCGGACCACTGTGTGTGGAATCGGCGGTGCCTGGGCGCATCGATCCAGCAGAATCACGCCGCCACGTGATGTGGCCGTAACAGCGAAGGGGCGCCGAAGCGCCCCGTCGCCGTCCCTTGATGGCTGCGCGCCTCACTCCAGTCGCAGCACCACCAGTGACTTCGCCGGCAGCTCCACCTGCAGCGTGCCACCGGAGACCGTGGCGCCATAGAAGGTCGCCGGCTTCACCAGCTCCGGCTGCTCGAAGGTGTTGTGCGCGGTGATCGCGCCGGCGGTCAGCACGCGGCCGGACACGCGGGTGGCCTGCACGCCGCTGAGCCGGGTCGACACGGTCGTCGTGCGGTTCGGGTCGAAGTTGCTCAGCGCCACGTAGACGTGGCCGTCCTTCGCCCGCACCGCCGAGCCATGCACGCCCGGGATGCTGGTGTCGCCGTGGCGGTACTGCGGCGCCTTCAGCTCGAGCGGCAGGTAGGTCGCGTCCTGCCACGGCTTGTACATCTCGAAGGCGTGGTAGGTGGGCGTGAGCACCATCTTCGCGTCCTCGGTGAGGATCATGGCCTGCAGCACGTTCACCATCTGCGCGATGTTGGCCATCTTCACCCTGTGGGCATAGCGGCTCATCACGTCGAAATGGATCGAGGCGACCAGCGCGTCGCGCAGCGTGTTCTGCTGCTGCAGGAAGCCGGGGTTGGTGCCGGGGTAGGCGGCGTACCAGGTGCCCCACTCGTCCAGGTACAGGGCGACCTTGTTCTCCGGGTCGTACCGGTCCATCACCTCGATGTGCCGGCGCAGCAGCTCGTCGACCTTCAGTGCGCTTTCCAGGGTCTGGATCCAGCCCGCCTCGTCGAACTCGAAGCTGGAGGCGCGCGGCGGCCAGCCGCCGGGCACGGTGTAGTAATGCACCGACAAGGCATCCATGTGCTTGCCGGCGATCTTCATCATCACGTCGGTCCAGTTGTAGTCGTCGCTGTTGGCGCCGGCGGCGACCTTGGTGACCTGCTGCCCGGCCGGGACCTTGACGAAGGTCTGGTACTGGCGGTGCAGGTTGGCGGCGTGCTCCGGGGTCATGTTGCCGCCGCAGCCCCACAGCTCGTTGCCGATGCCGAAGAAGGGCACCTTCCACGGTTTGTCGCGGCCGTTGGCGCGGCGCTCCTCGGCCAGCGACGAGCCCTTCTCGTAGGTCATGTACTCGACCCATTCGGCCATCTCGCGCGGCGAGCCGCTGCCGGTGTTGCCGGAGACGTAGGCGTCGGTGCCCAGCAGCTCGGCGAAGTCCATGAACTCGTGGGTGCCGAAGCTGTTGGGTTCCTCGACCCCGCCCCAGTGGGTGTTGATCTTGACCCGGCGCTTCTCGCGCGGGCCGATGCCGTCGCGCCAGTAGTACTCGTCGGCGAAGCAGCCGCCGGGCCAGCGCACCACCGGCACCTGCAGCTGCTTCAGCGCGGCCAGCACGTCGTTGCGGTAGCCGCGGGTATTGGGGATCTTCGAGTCTTCGCCCACCCAGATGCCGCCGTAGATGCCGTAGCCCAGGTGCTCGGCGAACTGGCCGAACAGGTAGCGGCTGACGGTGTCGCCGGGCTGGTCGGCATGCAGGGTCGCGCTGGCCTGGACCTTGTCCTGGGCGCTGGCGCCGGCGGCTGGGAGTGCGATGGCCAGGGTCAGCGTGATCAGGGTCTTCTTCAGCATCGTGTCGCCTCGGTATCAGCGGAGCGGGGTAGGAGGGCAGCGAAGGCCCGGGCCCGGAGCGGGCCCGGTGCCCCGGTCAGAAACGGTAGCGGAATCCCAGTGCGAAGGTGCGGCTGTACAGGGCGCTGCCGAAGTTGTGGGTCGAAGGGTACTGGTAGTAGCTCTGGTACAGCTCGTTGGTGAGGTTGGTCGCGTCGAACGTCACCGTCCACGAGTCGCTGGCATCGTAGCTGAGCTGGAAGTCCAGGCTGCTCTCGCCATTGAAGTACACGCCCAGCGGGTTGGCGAACAGGGCGGCCTCGTAGTGGTGCAGGAAATCGTCCCGCCACACATATGAAGCACGGGCCGAGAAGCGGTTGCGCTCGTAGGCCAGGACCACGCTGTAGGAGGTGTCGGAGATGCCGAACATCGGCGTCTCCTGGCTGCCGACCACCTCGCCGGCGCTGTCGGTCATCGGGATGACCTGGCTCGAATCCAGCCAGGTGAAGCTGGCCTGCAGGCCGAAGCCGTCCAGCAGGCCGGGCAGGTTGTCCGGGAAGTACACCAGGCCCAGCTCCACGCCCTCGAGCTTGCCGTCGGAAGCGTTGTCCGGCTGGGTCAGGATGTAGTCGTAGTCGTCGAAGGTCACGCGGCGGCGGAAGTCGCTGACCATGCCCTCAATGTCGCGGCGGAACACCGTGCCGTAGACCGCGCTGCCCGGGGCGAAATACCACTCCAGGGACAGGTCGTAGTTCTTCGATTCGGTCGGGCGCAGGTTCGGGTTGCCGCCGGTGGCGGTGCCGTAGCCGATGTTGGTGACGTCCTCGACGTAGGTGATGTTCGGGTTGAGCTGGGCGAAGCCGGGCCGGCGCAGGGTCTGGCCGTAGGCCAGGCGCATCAGCAGCTCGTCGGTGAAGTGGTAGCGCAGCATCAGGCTGGGCAGCAGCTTGGAGGCGCTGGCCGAGGCCCGGCCCGGGCCGAACACCATGTCGGTCTCGACGTTGACGTAGCGCATGCCGAACTGGCCGTCGAAGGTGCGCCCGCCCAGCTCGGTGGCGAAATCCGCCTGCAGGTAGGCCGCGGTGGTCTTCTCCTGCACGTTGAAGTTCTCCACCAGCTGCAGCTGGTCGCTGGTCTCCAGGCCGTACAGCTGGCGGAAGGCGTCGGCGTTGGCGCGGATGTAGTGGCCGTTGGGGACGATCCAGGCATCCGGCACGTCGGCGCGGCCGTCGAAGAAGCCGCTGTTGGTCCAGGCCAGGCCCGGATTGCCCGGGAACGAGCAGGCCGGCAGCGCGCGGTCGCAGCCGTCGGCGTCGGCGGTGCGCTGGCCTTCGCTGGCGCTGCGGTCGTCGTAGCGCACGCCGAAGGACAGCCTGTCGATGAAGCCCCAGCCGGCCTGGTAGTCGCCATCGAAGGTGAAGGTCGTGGCGTCGCCCTTGGCGTAGTTGGCGTTGTCGTAGAGCTGGGCGATGAACCACTGGTTCGGGTCGGCGGAGTTGCTCTCGTCGATGTCCGGGGTGGCCGGGTCGTCATTGAAGCCGAACGCCGGTACGCCGCCGCCACGGTTGAAGTCCACCCAGACCTCGCGGGTGACGCGGTCGGCGCGCATGGCGAAGAAGTCGGTCTTGTACTCGCTGTCCTGGTAGGTGATCTCGGACTTCAGCTTGAGCCGGTCGCCCACCTCCCAGCTGCCACCGAGGGCGTAGAGGTAGCTGTCGGTCTTGCCGGTGGCCAGGTCGCCGCTGGTGAAGTTGTACGGGAAGCCGATCACCCGCGACTTCATGATGTTGGTGCCGGGGATCATCTCGATCGTCTGCGCCGGGTTGTCCCCCAGCGCGCCCCACCAGTCGACGAAGGAGAACAGCAGCGAGTTGAACGACTCGTTGCGGTAGCCGTTGTAGAACGCTTCGAAGATGTACTCGGAGCGGTCGTCCGGCGCCCACTGCAGGGAGATGTTGGCGGCCGGGCGCTCGCGCTTGCCGGTCAGGTCGCTGGCGAAGATCGCGTCGCGCGACAGCAGGTATTCGTACTGCTGGCCGCCGACGGTGACGGTGGAGCCGGGCGCGAACGGCAGGCCGGCCACCAGGCCCGGCTGCCAGACCTCGGCGCCGCCGATCGTGGTCGGGATGCGCTCGTAGGGGACGAATCCCGGCGGCGCCTGGTCGGCGAAGAACGGCACCATCGCGCCGGCGGTGACGCTCTGGTCGCGGTAGTTGGTCTCGGCGTAGGAAATGTTGGCCAGCGCACCGAAGCGGCCGTTGCCGGTGTCCCAGGTGTTGGAGAACAGCGCGCTGAGGTTCGGGTCGACCTTGCCGGCCTGTTCCTGGTAGATGGTGCGCGCGGCCAGCACCACGCGGCTGCCATCGAAGTCGAAGGGCCGGTGGGTGTGGATGTCGATCACGCCGGCGATGCCGGTCTCGATCAGGTTGGCCGAGCGGGTCTTGTAGATCTCGGTGCTGGCCAGCAGGCTGGCCGGGATGTCGGCCAGCGCCACCGAGCGGCCGGAGGCGGTGAAGATGTTGCGGCCGTTGACCGTGGTGGTGACGTCGTTGAGGCCGCGGATGGAGACGGTGGATACCTCGCCGCCGCCGCGGTCGGTGGTCTGCACGCCGCTGACGCGCTGCAGCGCCTCGACCAGGTTGTTGTCCGGGAACTTGCCGATGTCCTCGGCGACGATGGCGTCGACGATCTGCATCGAGCCCTGCTTGCGGTCCAGCGCGCCGAGCATCGAGGCGCGCAGGCCACGCACTTCCACGCGGTCCAGCTCGGTGGCGTCGGTGCCGCCGCCGGACGCACCGTCGGCCGGCGCGGGCGCCGGACATGGCGCATTGGGGTCGTCGGCGGTGGGGCAGGGGCGGGCGGTGTCCTGCGCGGCGGCGGACAGCGCAACCAGCAGTGCTGCCGGCAGCAACGCGAGGCGGCTGCGGCGGACTTGCATCCAGCGGTTCGAACGCTTCATTGCACGGGCTCCCAAGGCATGTTCAATGCGGATGCGGCAGCAGGTGCGCAGGCCGGCGCCCGCGCGGCGCGGCCGGTCAGAGGTGTATCGGGTCGTGGCCGGAAAGTGTTCCGTACCCGGCGTGCGGCGGATCGATGCGTCTGGCGGGTAGCTGGCGGAGCATCGACGCGGGCAACAGTCCGGCGCCGCGGCATGCAGGCATGCCGTCGAACATGAGCGTCGTCATTTCAACCCTCCCAGGCCTACGTCTGACGCGTACGGTCGTGTTGTGCGGCGCACTGCTCCTGCGCCGATGCTGTCCTTCCCGATGCGACAGCGCGCATGGCAGGAAGCAGGTCGAGCATAGTGACGCGTTCCATAACCTGCCAATGAATTTACCGAGGCCAGCGATACCGGAATACGTATCGTTGCGAGCTTGTCGCGGGGACAGGCGAGCCATTCCATTCCGGACATCGCCCATGCCCGAGGCGGCATTGGTCGCCGCGGCGGGGCGTGGCTATCCTGCTTCGCGGCCGGATCGCGGCCATGCCCGGAACGGAACTGCATGACCCGGACGAGGAGCTTCGGCCAGCTGGAAGACGGCACTGTGGTGCAGGCATTGCGGCTGGGAGAAGGCGATGGCCTCTCGGCGGAGATCCTCGACCTCGGCGGCATCCTCGCGCGGCTGGAGTTCGATGGGGCGCAGGGGCGTACCGGCGTGGTGCTGGGCCTGGACGACGCGCAGGCCTACTTCGACGATCCCGCCTACCTGGGGATACTGGTCGGCCGCTTCGGCAACCGCATCAGCGGCGCGGCGTTCGAACTGGACGGGCAGCGCCACGAGGTGACCGCCAACGAAGGCCGGCATCACCTGCATGGCGGCGCCCTCGGCTTCGGCCGGCGGATGTGGACGGTGGAGGAACACGCGGCCGACCGGCTGGTGCTGCGCTACCGCTCGCCGGACGGTGAGGAAGGCTATCCGGGCAATCTCGAGGTGCGCGCCACCTACCGGCTGCGCGGTGCGCGGCTGCGGCTGGATTTCGAGGCCATCTGCGATGCGCCCACGCTGTTCAACCCGACTCACCACCCGTACTTCAACCTCGCCGGCGATTGTTCCGTGCCGGCCGCGGCGCAGTGGCTGCAGGTGCCGGCTTCGCGCTACCTGCCGGTGGACGGGCGGTTGATCCCGTTCGGCACGCTGGCCGACGTTGCCGGAACTCCGTTCGATTTCCGCGAGGCGCGCACGCTGGACGTGGCTGCCGATCCCAGCGACCCGCAGCTGCGCATGGCCGGCGGCTACGACCACTGCCTGGTGCTGGATGGCGGTGCGGGTCCGGTGGCGCGCCTGTATTCGCCGCACAGCGGCATCGCGCTGCGCATCGACAGCGACGCGCCGGCGCTGCAGCTGTACGGCGGCCATGCGCTCGACCACCAGCACCCGGGGCTGGGGCGTGGCATCTGCCTGGAGCCGCAGGGCTTCCCGGATGCGCCGAACAAGCCGGCGTTCCCGGATGCGATCCTGCGTCCGGGCACGGTGTTCCGGCGACGCATCGAGTACGGATTCGCCACGCCGGGGCCGCGGCGCAAGTGGGAAGAGGTCGCGGCAGCCCTGGATGCCTGCGGCCCCGATCCTTCCATCTTCGACTGAACGAACCGAACGCGCGGACCGCGTGTCCGTGCCGCCACTGGAGACCGTACCCGTGCCCATCAACCTCGCCATCGTCGGTGTCGGCAAGATCGTGCGCGACCAGCACCTGCCCGCGGTCGCGGCCAACGCCGACTACCGCCTGGTCGCGGCGGCCAGCCGCCACGGTCGCGTGGAGGGCATCGACAACTTCGGCACGATCGAGGAGATGCTGGCGGCGGTGCCGTCGATCGAGGCGGTGTCGCTGTGCATGCCGCCGCAGTACCGCTACGTCGCAGCGACGAAGGCGCTGGCCGCAGGCAAGCACGTGTTCCTGGAGAAGCCGCCGGGGGCGACGCTGTCGGAAGTGGAGGACCTGGCGGCGCAGGCCGCGTCGGCCGGGGTGACGCTGTTCGCCAGCTGGCACTCGCGCTACGCGCCGGCGGTGGAAGCGGCGCGGGAGTTTCTCGCCGGGACCAGGATCCGCTCGATGCGGGTGTACTGGAAGGAAGACGTGCGCCACTGGCATCCGAACCAGGCGTGGATCTGGCAGGCCGGTGGGCTGGGCGTGTTCGACCCGGGCATCAATGCGCTGTCGATCGTTACCCGGATCCTGCCGCGGCCGGTGTTCGCTACTGCGGCGATGCTCGAATTTCCGGAGAACCACGAGGCGCCGATCGCGGCGTCGATCCGCTTCACCGATGCGGAAGGGCTGGACCTGGAAGCGGAGTTCGACTGGCGCCAGACCGGGCCGCAGAGCTGGGACATCGTGGCGCAGACCGATGCGGGCGAGATGCGCTTGTCGGAGGGTGGGGCAAAGCTCGCCGTGGATGGCCAGCTGCTGCACGCCGAGCCGGAGCAGGAATATCCGCAGCTGTACCGCCGGTTCGGCGAGCTGGTGCGCAGCGGCCAGTCGGACGTGGACCTGGCGCCGCTGCGGCATGTGGCGGATGCCTTCATGCTGGGGCGGCGGAAGGTGGTCGAAGCCTTCCACGATTGAGTGGCGGCGATCGCTCTTGCCTTTGGCTCCCGTCGCTTCGCCGGGCGTGGGAGTCGGGCGGGCCCGCTTCGCCGGGCGTAGGAGTCGGGCGAGCCCGACTCTACAAGGGCAGCGTTGCAAGACCGGGCGGCGCCCCCTGTAGAGTGGGGCTTGCCCCACTGCTCTTGCTTTTGCCTCTCGTCGCTTCGCCGGGCGTGGGAGTCGGGCGGGCCCGACTCTACGAGGCGTCNGNCGGCGGGNGGGGTGCCGTAGACCNCCGTGGCGGCCTCCTGCAGCGCCTGCAGCACCACGCGGGCGCCGGGCGAGAGCAGCCAGTCGGTGCGGGTGATGAGGCCGAAGGAATCCATCCTGCAGGACAGCTCGACCGGCACGATGCGGACCATGTCGTGCCTGGCGTAGTGGCGGGCCACGTCGACCGGGACCACGGCCATGTAGTCGCTCTCCTGCAGCATCTTGGAGATGAACACCAGCGAGGTGGTCGACAGCACCTGCTTCGGCGGCTGCAGGCCGGCGCCGCGGAACATCAGCTCGAAACGGTGGCGCAGCACGCTGCCTTCCGGCGGCACGATCCAGCTGCCGCGGGCCAGTTCGGCCAGGTCGATGGATTCCAGGGCGAGGATCGGGTGGCCGGGGCGGGCGATCGCGCAGATCTCCTCTTCGGCCAGCGCCTGGTAGTGCAGGTGGCGCTTGTCGTGGCCCTCGAACATGCGGCCGACCAGGAAGTCGATGCGGTTCTGTTCCAGCCGTTCCAGCAGTACGTCGCTGCTCTCCACCAGCAGCGACACGCGCAGGTCGGGGTGCTCTTTCGCCACCCGCGCCAGGGCGGTGGGCAGCAGGCTCATCGCCGGCCCGGCGATGGCGCCGATGGAGACGCTGCCGGCGTAGCCGCCCTTGAGCGCCTCGATCTCCGCGCCGGCCTCGCCGAGGCTGGCCAGGGCGATGCGGGCGTGGCGGATCATGGTCTCGCCGTACCAGGTCGGGCTCATGCCCCGCGGCAGCCGCTCGAACAGCGGCACGCCGATCATTTCCTCGAGGTCCTTGAGCAGCTTGGACGCGGCCGGCTGCGACATCGCCAGCGATTCGGCGGCGCGGTGGATGTTGCCTTCCTCGTCGATCGCGATCAGCAGCATCAGCTGCCGGGTCTTGAGGCGGGCGCGGACGAACCACGGCACGTTCTGCGGCACGTATGACACTCCAGTCGATACGAATGTTTATATATGTTATGCACGAATTTGCATTGGATGCATATTCGTCCAGCCGGCAGAATCGGCCGAGGCATGCGCGGTGGCTTCCGTCTCTCCCGGAAGCGGCATGCCTTCCCATCCCATGACGAGGGCGGCCGATGCGACTGATCCAGCTGCGGGACGATGGCGGTGACATCCGCGTCGGCGTGATCGAGGGCGAGGTGGTGCGCCTGCTGGACGGCGTCGACTCGATCTGGGCGCTGGCCAATGCCGCCATCGCCGCCGGCCGCAGCCTGGACGACGAGGCCGCCACCCGCGCCGGGGCCACCACGCTCGCCTACGCGCCGCTGCTGCGCGAGGGGCGGGTGCTGGGCCCGCTGCACCATCCCGATCCGGCGCATTGCCTGGTCACCGGCACCGGTCTGACCCACCTGGGCAGCGCCGCCGCGCGCGACGCCATGCACCAGAAGCTGCAGCAGCAGGCCGAGGAAGGCACGCTGACCGACTCCATGCGCATGTTCCAGTGGGGCGTGGAGGGTGGCATGCCGGCCCCGGGCACGGCGGGCGCGCAGCCGGAGTGGTTCTACAAGGGCGACGGCCAGATCGTGGTGCCGCCGGGCGCGCCGCTGCGCTCGCCGGACTTCGCCCTGGACGGTGGCGAGGAGCCGGAGCTGGTGGGGCTGTACGTGATCGGCCCGGATGGCACCCCGCACCGGCTGGGCTATGCCCTGGGCAACGAGTTCTCCGACCACGTCACCGAACGCCAGAACTACCTGTACCTGGCCCATTCCAAGCTGCGCACCTGCGCGGTGGGCCCGGAACTGCGCACCGGCCCGCTGCCGGCGGACCTGCGCGGCACCAGCCGCCTGCGCCGCGACGGCGCGGTGGTGTGGGAGAAGCCCTTCCTCACCGGCGAGGCCAACATGTGCCACTCGCTGGAGAACCTGGAGTACCACCACTTCAAGTACGCCGCGCACCGGCGCCCGGGCGACGTGCACCTGCACTTCTTCGGCACCGCCACCCTGAGCTTCGCCGACGGCGTGCGCGCGCAGCCGGGCGACGTGTTCGAGATCGAGATCGCCGAACTGGGCGCGCCGCTGGCCAACCCGCTGCAGGTGGTGCCGGCCGGCTTCGCCCCCGGCGGCGTGCGCGCGCTGTGAGCGCGGCCGGCAACAGGAGCAGTACGTGAACGAACCGCGTTATTCCAGCTACATCGCCGGCCAGTGGGTGGAAGGCGGGGGCAGCCACGTCGACGAGAACCCGGCCAACCTCGACGCCCCGGTCGGCCACTACGGCGTGCTCGATGCCGCCGCGGTCGGCCAGGCGGTGGACGCGGCGGCCGCGGCGCTGCCGGCCTGGTCGCTGGCCGCCCCGCAGCTGCGCGCCGAGGTGCTGGACTTCGTCGGCAGCGAGATCCTCGCCCGCAAGGAGGAACTGGGCCGGCTGCTGGCGCGCGAGGAAGGCAAGACCCTGGCCGAGAGCATCGGCGAGGCCGCGCGCGCCGGGCAGATTTTCAAGTTCTTCGCCGGCGAGGCGCTGCGCATCCCCGGCGAGAAGCTGGCCTCCACCCGCCCGGGCGTGGACGTGGAGGTCACCCGCGAGCCGGTGGGCGTGGTCGGCATCATCGCGCCGTGGAACTTCCCGCTGGCGATCCCGGCCTGGAAGATCGCCCCGGCGCTGGCGTTCGGCAACACCGTGGTGTTCAAGCCGGCCGAGATCGTGCCCGGCTGCGCCTGGGCCCTGGCGGAGATCCTGTCGCGTGCCGGCCTGCCGGAGGGCGTGTTCAACATGGTCCTGGGCAGCGGCCGCACCGTGGGCCAGGCCCTGGTCGCGCACCCGAAGCTGGACGCGCTGACCTTCACCGGCTCGGTGCCCACCGGCCGCGCCCTGCTGGAGCAGGCGGCCGGGCGGGCACTGAAGGTGCAGATGGAGATGGGCGGCAAGAACCCGCTGGTGGTGCTGGCCGACGCCGACCTGGACCAGGCGGTGGAATGCGCGGTCAACGGCGCGTTCTTCTCCACCGGGCAGCGCTGCACCGCCTCCAGCCGGCTGATCGTCGAGGCGGCGGTGTACGACCGGTTCGTGGTGAAGATGCAGGCGCGCATGGCCCAGCTGCGGGTCGGCGATCCGCTGGACCCGCAGGTGCACATCGGCCCGGTCGCCAGCCAGGCGCAGCTGGACACCGACCTGGGCTACATCCGCGCCGGGCACGAGGACGGGGCCGAGCTGCTGGCCGGCGGTGGTCGGGTGGATTGTCCCACTCGCGGCCACTTCCTGGCGCCGACCCTGTTCGCCGCGCGCGCCAGCGACCGCATCTCGCGCGAGGAGATCTTCGGCCCGGTGGCCGCGCTGCTGCGCGCGGCCGACTACGAGCACGCCCTGGCCCTGGCCAACGACACCGAGTTCGGACTGTGCGCGGGCATCTGCACCACCTCGCTCCGGCACGCCACCCATTTCAAGCGGCACGCCCAGGCGGGCATGGTGATGGTCAACCTCCCTACCGCCGGGGTCGATCCGCACGTACCCTTCGGGGGACGGAAGGCTTCCAGTTACGGACCGCGCGAGCAGGGGCGCTACGCGGTGGAGTTCTACACCACGGTCAAGACCGCCTATACATCGGCCTGAGGGTCAACCGCGGCCGCGCGCGCTGGAGGGCGCGCACGGCCAGCCGCGGCGAGGGTCGCGGCACGCGGCACAACAACGAATCGATCGGGAGGGAGCGATGAGGAAGTTCGTGTTCGGGATGCTGGCGCTGGGCGCCATGGCGCTGGCCGGCTGTTCCGGCGGCGGCGAGGGCAGCGGCGGCGAAGGCGGCGAGGGCAAGCCGATCACCGTCGGCTTCAGCCAGGTCGGCGCCGAGAGCGAGTGGCGCACCGCCAACACCCGCTCGGTGAAGGAGGCGCTGGCCGCGCCCGAGTTCCGCCTGCGCTTCTCCGACGCCCAGCAGAAGCAGGAAAACCAGATCAAGGCGATCCGCTCGTTCATCGCCCAGCGCGTGGACGTGATCGCGTTCTCGCCGGTGGTCGAGTCCGGCTGGGAGACGGTGCTGCGCGAGGCCAAGGCCGCCGGCATCCCGGTGGTGCTGACCGACCGCGCGGTGGACGTGTCCGACGACTCGCTGTACGTGACCCTGATCGGCTCGGACTTCGTCGAGGAAGGCCGCCGGGCCGCGCGCTGGCTGATCGAGGACAGCAAGGACAAGGAAGGGCCGATCCGCGTGGTCGAGCTGCAGGGCACCGTGGGTTCGGCCCCGGCCAACGACCGCATGCGCGGCTTCAAGGAAGTGATCGCCACCGATCCGCGCTTCCAGATCGTGCGCTCGCAGAGCGGCGACTTCACCCGCGCCAAGGGCAAGGAAGTGATGGAGGCCTTCCTCAAGGCCGAGGGTGGCCGCATCGACGTGCTGTTCGCGCACAACGACGACATGGCCATCGGCGCGATCCAGGCGATCGAGGAGGCCGGGCTGAAGCCGGGCCAGGACATCCGCATCGTCTCCATCGACGGCGTGCGCGGCGCGTTCGAGGCGATGAAGGCCGGCAAGCTCAACGCCACCGTGGAGTGCAACCCGCTGCTGGGCCCGCAGCTGGCGCAGCTGATCCGCGACGTGCACGCCGGGCGGCAGGTGCCCAAGCGCGTGGTGGTGGAGGAGGGCGTGTACACCATGGACCAGGCCGCCGCCGAACTGCCCAACCGGAAGTACTGATGGCGCCGGCGCAAGGGCACGCGCAGGGCGATGGCGGCCGCGGCGGGAGCGCGGCCGCGCCGGTCGTGCTGCAGGCCTCGGGCCTGCGCAAGCGCTTCGGCGCCACCCTGGCGCTGGACGGCGCCGGGCTGGTGCTGCGTGCCGGCGAGATCCACGCGCTGATGGGCCAGAACGGCGCCGGCAAGTCCACCCTGATCAAGCTGGTCACCGGGGTCGAGCGTCCCGACGCCGGCCGCATCGAGCTGGACGGCCGCGAGGTCGCCCCGGGCACGCCGCTGGAAGCGCAGTCGCTGGGCATCAGCACGGTCTACCAGGAAGTGAACCTGTGCCCGAACCTGTCGGTGGCCGAGAACCTGTTCGCCGGGCGCTACCCGAAGCGGCGCTGGAGCGGCCTGATCGACTGGCCGAAGGTGCGCGCCGGCGCGCGCGAACTGCTGGCGCACCTGGGCCTGGACATCGACGTGGACCGCAGCCTGGGCAGCTACCCGGTGGCGGTGCAGCAGATGGTGGCCATCGCCCGCGCGCTGGGCGTGCAGGCGAAGGTGCTGGTGCTGGACGAGCCCACCTCCAGCCTGGACGAGGACGAGGTGCAGGCGCTGTTCGCGGTGATGCGCCGGCTGCGCGACCGCGGCATGGCGATCCTGTTCGTCACCCATTTCCTGGACCAGGTGTATGCGGTCTCCGACCGCATCACCGTGCTGCGCAACGGCACCCTGGTGGGCGAATACGCCGCATCGGAGCTGCCGCAGGGCGCGCTGGTGGCGGCCATGGTCGGGCGCGAGGTGGCGCTGGCCGGGGGGCGCGAGCCGGGGGAAAGCGTTGCGGCGGGCGAGGTGGTGGCCGAGGCGCGCGGCCTGGCCCGGCGCGGCGCGCTGCATCCGGTGGACCTGCAGCTGCGCGCCGGCGAGGTGCTGGGCCTGGGCGGGCTGCTGGGTTCCGGCCGCACCGAACTGGCGCGGCTGCTGTTCGGCCTCGATCGCGCCGACGCGGGCGAATTGCGCATCGGCGGCCAGGCGGTGCAGCTGCGGCATCCGGCCGAGGCGGTGGCGCGCGGGCTGGCGCTGTGCCCGGAGGAACGCAAGACCGAAGGCATCGTCGCCGGGCTGTCGGTGCGCGAGAACATCGTGCTGGCGCTGCAGGCGCGGCGCGGCTGGTGGCGCGCGCTGCCGCAGGCCAGGCAGGAGGAGATGGCGCGCGAATTCGTGCGCCTGCTCGGGATCAAGACCGCCGACATCGAGACGCCGGTGGGCGCGCTGTCCGGCGGCAACCAGCAGAAGGTGGTGCTGGCGCGCTGGCTGGCCACGCAGCCCTCGCTGCTGATCCTTGACGAACCGACCCGCGGCATCGACATCGCCGCCAAGCAGGAGATCATGGCCGAGGTGGTGAAACTGGCGCGGCAGGGCATGGCGGTGCTGTTCATTTCCGCCGAGATCGAGGAGCTGACCCGGCTCAGCGACCGCATCGCGGTGCTGCGCGAGCGGCGCAAGGCCGGCGAGCTGGACGGCGGCAGCGATGGCAGCCGGGTCCTGGACCTGATCGCGGGGCACGCATGAGCGAGGAACAGGCTCCCCTGGTGCAACCGGCACAGCCGCGGCCGCAGTCCACGCGGCCGGGCCTGCGCGAGCGCCTGATGGCGCATCCGCTGCTGTGGCCGGCGCTGGCGCTGGTCCTGCTGCTGCTGGGCAACGCGCTGTTCAACCCCGGTTTCCTGGCGCTGCAGTGGCGTGACGGGCACCTGTACGGAAACCTCGTCGACATCGCCAACCGGGCGGCTCCACTTGCGCTGGTTTCGCTGGGCATGACCCTGGTGATCGCGGTGCGTGGCCTGGACATCTCGGTGGGCGCGGTGCTGGCGATCAGCGCCACGGTCGCGGCCTGGACCATCGCCCGCATGCAGGCCGGCGGCAGCGGGGGCCTGGCACCGCTGTTCGGCGCGATCGCCGCGGCGCTGGCGGTGGCCGCGCTGTGCGGGCTGTGGAATGGCGTGCTGGTGGTCAGGGTCGGGATGCAGCCGATCATCGCCACCCTGATCCTGATGGTGGCCGGGCGCGGGGTGGCCCAGCTGATCGGCGATGGGCAGATCCTCACCATCTACTACGCGCCCTACGCCTTCCTCGGCAACGGCTTCCTGTTCGGCCTGCCGTTCTCGCTGTTCGTGCTGGCGGCGGTGTTCGTGGGCCTGAAGCTGCTGCTGGACCGCACCGCGCTGGGGCTGTTCGTGCGCGCCATCGGCCACAACCCGGCCGCGGCCCACGTGGCCGGCATCCGCGCCCGCGCCATCGCCCTGTCGCTGTACGTGTTCTGCAGCTTCAGCGCCGGCCTGGCCGGGCTGCTGGTCAGCTCCAACGTGGCCAGCGCCGATGCCAACAACGCCGGCCAGCTGCTGGAGCTGGACGCGATCCTGGCCGTGGCCCTGGGCGGCAGCGCCCTGTCCGGTGGCCGCTTCAGCCTGGGCGGCAGCCTGCTGGGCGCGCTGATCATCCAGACCCTGACCTCTACCATCTACGCCATCGGCGTGCCGCCGCAGGTCAACCTGGTGGTCAAGGCGCTGCTGGTGACCGCGGTGCTGCTGCTGCAGTCGCCGCAGTTCCGGGCCAAGGCCAGGACGCTGTTCAGCCGCAGGGAGGCACGCGCATGAGCATCGCGATGCGCGCCCCGGGGGCCGGCAACCTGCTGCGCCGGCTGCGCGAGCCCGGCCTGCTGTCGCTGGCGGTGACCCTGGCCCTGTTCGTGGCCATGTCCGCCGCCGGCGGCATCCTCTATGAAGGCTTCCTGTCGCCGCAGGTGTTCCTGAACCTGCTGATCGACAACGCCTTCCTGCTGATCGTCGCGGTCGGCATGACCTTCGTGATCCTCACCGGCGGCATCGACCTGTCGGTGGGCGCGGTGGTGGCCTTCACCACGGTGTTGCTGGCCAGCCTGATGGAGAAACACGGCTGGCATCCGCTGGCGGCAATCCCGCTGGTGCTGCTGATCGGCACCGGCTTTGGCGCGCTGATGGGCGTGCTGATCGAACGCTACCGGCTGCAGCCGTTCGTGGTGACCCTGGCCGGCATGTTCCTGGCGCGCGGCGCGGCGACCCTGGTCAGCGTGGATTCGATTGGCATCAACCATGCCTTCCACGTGGCCGTGGCCAGCACCCGGGTGCCGCTGGGCGGCGGTGCCTCGCTCTCGGTGGCGGCGCTGGTGGCGCTGGCGGTGGTGGCGGCCGGTGTGGTGCTGGCCGGTTCCACCCGCTTCGGGCGCACGGTGTACGCCATTGGCGGCAGCGCGCAGTCGGCGGAGCTGATGGGCCTGCCGGTGGACGCGACCCTGATCAAGGTCTACGCCCTCAGCGGCTTCTGCTCGGCGCTGGCCGGCGTGGTCTACACGTTCTACATGCTCAGCGGCTACAGCCTGCACGGCATGGGCCTGGAGCTGGATGCGATCGCCGCGGTGGTGATCGGCGGCACCCTGCTCGCGGGCGGTAGCGGCTACGTGCTGGGTTCGCTGTTCGGGGTGCTGGTGCTGGGCCTGATCCAGACCCTGATCGTGTTCGACGGCACCCTCAGCTCGTGGTGGACGCGCATTGCCATCGGCGTGCTGCTGCTGGCGTTCTGCCTGTTGCAGCGCCTGCTGGCGCGGGGCGGTCAAGCGAGTGGAGGCGGTCATGGCTGACAAGTGGCTCCGTGCGCGCGCCGCGCGCGTGCTGGCGGCACTGGCATTGGCGGGCGCCTGGCTGCCGCTGCAGGCGGCCACGCCGGCGCTGGGCGAGGTCGCAAGTCCGGACGGCAGGCTGCGCGTGGAGATGGCGCTGGACGAGGCCGGCCGCCCCACCTGGCGGCTGCTGCGCGAAGGCCGCGAGGTGATCGCGCCGTCGCCGCTGGGCATGGTGGGCGAGGGCGTGGACCTGTCGCGCGGGCTGGCCTTCGCCGGTGCCGATCCGGTGCAGGCGGTGGCCGACGACTACGAGCTGCTGTCCGGCAAGCGCCGCCACAACCATTACCGCGCCAACCGCCGCGTGTTCCGCTGGGAGGATGGGCGGGGCCACGAGCTGGCCGTGGCCTGGCAGCTGTCCAACGATGGCGCCGCGTTCCGCTACGAGCTGCAGCGCCCGGTACCGGGGCTGGATACCTGGAAGCGCGATGCGGCCACGTTCCGCCTGCCGGCCGATGCCCATGCCTGGCTGCAGCCGCTGGCCGAGCCCAAGACCGGCTTCGGCCGCACCAATCCCTCCTACGAGGAGTACTACCTGCAGGACGTTGCGGTGGGCACGCCTTCGCCGCTGGGGCATGGCTGGGTGTTCCCGGCGCTGTTCCGCAGCGGGCAGGACTGGATCCTGCTCAGCGAGGGCAGCCTGCGCCGCGGCGATGCCGGCAGCCGCCTGCTCGATGGCGCGGTTCCGGGCGAGTACCTGCTCGGCTTCCCCGACGCACGCGAAGCCCTGCCGGGCGGGGCGGCGTTGCCGTGGATCGAGGCGTTCCCGTGGCGTTCGCCGTGGCGCATCGTCGCGGTGGGCGACCTGGCCACCGTGGCCGATTCCACCCTCGGCACCGACCTGGCCGACCCGCCGGCGGTGGCCGCGCCCTCGGTGCCGGGCAAGGCCTCGTGGAGCTGGCCGCTGCTGGGCGACGACCACACCGTGTTCGAGGTGCAGAAGCAGTTCGTCGACTACGCCGCGCGCATGGGCTGGCGCTACACCCTTGTGGACGCGCTGTGGGACGTGCAGATCGGCGAGGCGAAGATGCGCGAGCTGGTGGACTACGCGCGCGGCAAGGGCGTGTCGGTGCTGGTCTGGTACAACTCGGCCGGCGACTGGAACGAGGCGCCGCAGACCCCGCGCAGCCGCCTGCTGGACCATGCCAGCCGGGTGCGCGAGTTCGACAAGCTCAAGGCCATGGGCGTGGCCGGGCTGAAGGTGGATTTCTTCGGCGGCGACGGCTCGTCGATGATCGCCTACTACCTGGACCTGCTGGCCGACTCGGCTCCGTACGGCTTCCAGATGAACTTCCACGGCTCGACCCTGCCGCGCGGCTGGCAGCGCACCTGGCCGCACCTGCAGACCATGGAAGCGGTGCGCGGGCTGGAGTTCGCCACCTTCGAGCAGGCCAATGCCGACCGCGTGCCGGTGCACGCGGCGACCCTGCCGTTCACCCGCAATGTGTTCGACCCGATGGACTTCACCCCGCTGGCCATGGTCAAGCTCAACGACCGCGTCCAGCGCCGCACCAGCGCGGCGTTCGAGCTGGCGCAGTCGGTGCTGTTCGTCTCCGGCATCCAGCACTACGCCGAGACCGCCGAGGGCATGGCGCAGGTGCCGGAGTACGTGCGCCACTTCCTTGCCGGCCTGCCGGAGGCATGGGACGACAGCCGCTTCATCGATGGCTACCCGGGCCGGTACGCGGTGTTCGTGCGCGAAGGCGGCGGGCGCCGCTACGTGGCCGGGATCAATGCCGGGCCGGGACCGCGCAGGATCGTGTTGGACGCCGGCAAGCTGGGCGGTGGCGTGCTGCGCGGCCAGCTGCTCACCGATGGCGGCGACGCGCCGGGCTTCGCGGAACGGCAGGTGGAGCTGGCGCCCGGCCGGCCGCTGGAACTGGAGCTGCCGGCCGCCGGCGGCTTCGTGCTGCAGCTGGATTGATGCGACGGCGCCCAGGGCGCGCCGCGCGGGGAGGTAAGTGATGGTGTTCGCGCGACCATTCGGGCTGGCGTGCCTGCTGATGTTGCTGCTGGCGGGCGGCGTGTCCGCGGTCGCTGCGCCAGCCAGCTGGACCGCCGACAACGGCAACGGCACCTACACCAACCCGATCTTCTACGACGAGTTCTCCGACCCGGACCTGGTCCGGGTGGACGACTGGTTCTACATGACCGGCACCACCATGCACGCGGTGCCTGGCCTGCCGCTGCTGCGCTCGCGCGACCTGGTGAACTGGGAATTCGTCTCGTACGCGCTCACGGAGTTCCCGCCCGGACCCGAGTACCGGCTGGAGGACGGCAAGGACCTGTACGGCCAGGGCATCTGGGCGCCGGTGCTGCGTTACCACGATGGCCGCTTCCATGTCTTCGCCAACATCAACGAGCGCGGCCTGCACGTGTTCACCGCCAGCGACCCGGCGGGGCCGTGGGACCACACGGTGATCGACCGCAACCTGCATGACCTGTCGGTGCTGTTCGACGACGACGGCCGGGTGTGGGCGGTGTTCAACTACAACGAGGTGCGGCTGGTGGAGCTCAAGCCGGACCTGTCCGGCGTGGTCGAGGGCAGCGAGCGGGTCATCATCCCGGCCGGCAATGGCATGGGCGAGGGCCACCACTTCTACAAGATCGACGGGCGCTACTACATCATCAGCGCCAACTACGCCCCGGTCGGGCGCATGCAGGCCGCGCGCGCCGACCGCCTCGACGGTCCATGGGAGACGGTGGCGATCAGCGCCAGCGAGAGCATGGGCTTCCAGCGCGGCTGGTGGGAGGACAGCGTGGGCCAGCGCTCGCCGGTTCCGGCCGACGGCGCGTCGTTCTCTTCGCACAAGCCCGCGGACAACGCGCTGGGCGCCGTGCCGCTGCACCAGGGCGGCATCGTGCAGGCGCCGGACGGTAGCTGGTGGGGCTTCTCGATGATGGACCTCAAGTCCGTCGGCCGCACCACCTTCCTGTCGCCGGTCACCTGGCACGATGGCTGGCCGTACTTCGGCCTGCCGGGCAACCTGGGGCGCACGCCGCGTACCTGGACCAAGCCGGTGGTGGACCCACGCATCCGGCCGCATGCGCCGTACGTGCGCAGCGACGCCTTCTCCGCGCCGCGGCTGCAGCCGGTGTGGCAGTGGAACCACCAGCCGCTGGACGGCAAGTGGTCGCTGCGCGAGCGCCCGGGCCACCTGCGCCTGCACGCGCTGCCGGCCGAAGGCTTCCTGCATGCGCGCAACAGCCTGACCCAGCGCGTGGTGGGCCCGGAGGCCACGGCCACCGTGGTGCTGGATGCATCCGGGTTGCAGCCGGGCGACGTGGCCGGGCTGGGCCTGCTGAACATGCCGGCGGCGTGGCTGGCGGTGGTGCAGGAGGACGGACGCCGCGTGCTGCGTTGGTATTCGCAGGCGCAGGACCGCCGGGTCGAGGTGCCACTGCCCCGGGCCCGCGTGCACCTGCGCGTGCGCGGCGACCACGACGAGGACCTGGCCTGGTTCTCCTGGAGTGCGGACGGGCGCCGCTTCCACGACATCGGCGAGCCGGTGCGGCTGCCGTACCAGCTCAAGACCTTCCAGGGCTCGCGCTACGCGCTGTTCGCGTACAACAGCGCCGGGCGCGAAGGCGGATATGCGGACTTCGACCGTTTCGACCTGCACGAGCCGCTGGCCGACCGCTCGCGCAACATCCCGCTGGGCAAGGTGGTGAGGCTGGAGAACCTGGGCGATGGCAGCGTGGCCGCAGTCCATCCGCTGGGCGTGGTGCAACCGGTGGCGGCCGACGACGGGAAGGCGCGGTCGCCGTCTGCCCGTTTCCGCGTGCATGACCGCGGCAATGGCCAGGTGGCGCTGGAAGCGATGGATGGCAGCGGCTTCCTGACCGTGGTCGGCATCGGCCTGTCCGCCGACGTGCGCCTGTTGCCCGAGCATCCGGTGGACAGCCGCTTCATGTGGCAGGACCTGCTGCGCGGCCAGTTCATGCTGCTGTCGATGAAGACCCACCGCTACCTGGGCATCCTGCCCGGCAGCGGCGAGCCCTATGCCGCCGACCGCCCCGGCACGCGACCCGACCGTCGCGACGGCACGGTGCTGGCGTGGAAGCTGGCGGAGGACTAGCCAAGGCAGCGGCCCTGGCCCTGCCCGCGCCACGTTCCGCGAACTCCGAATCCCGGATCCCGGATCCCGAGCCCTTCAGACCTCCAGCGAAGCCGCGCCCCTGCGCCGTTGAAATGCGACGACGTCGGGGCCGTCGCCACGGCCCAGCAGTCTGGATGTGCGAGGCTTTAGACCTCTAACGAGGCCGCGCCCCTGCGCCGTTGAAGTGCGACGACGTCTGGGCCGTCGCCACGGCCCAGCAGTCTGGACGTGCGAGGCTTT
>NZ_AZNZ01000019.1 GCF_000510725.1 Pseudoxanthomonas sp. J31 | reverse complement strand
CCGAGGAGGTGGCGATGCCCGAGCCCCAGGCCGAGACGATGAAGAACACCGCCGCCCACAGCTGCATCGTGCGCCGGCCGTAGCGGTCGGCCAGGGTCCCGGCGAACCAGGCGCCGACCGCGCAGCCCAGCAGCATCGAGGCCACGTTGAAGCCGGTCACCGCCGCGTCGGACTNGAANGCCGCNNNCAGGCCGTCGACCGTGCCGTTGATCACGCCGCTGTCGTAGCCGAACAGGAAGCCACCGATGGTGGCCACCAGGCTGATCAGGATGATGAAACGCGTGTTTTCGCCGCCGGCGGCCTCGAACTCGCTCGCGCCGGACTGCGTGGTTTCCACTACCGCCATCGGGGGCCCCTCCCTCGAGAATCCGCGCGCCCGCCGGCAAGGCGGCTGGCGGGCGCGGTCGCCGGGGCGCGCGGCGCGCCCCGGCACTGGCTGCGTCAGCGCCGCAGCAGGTACTGGTTCAGCAGGTTCTCGTAGCGCTCCTGCTTGCCGCTGGTCTGCTTCGGCTCGCCGATCTTGGCCGACAGCGCGGCCAGGTCGGCCAGGCCCAGCTTGCCTTCCTCGAAGGCCTTGCCGTCGCCGGCGTCGAAGCTGGCGTAGCGCTCCTTGCGCCACTGCTCCCACGGCGAGTCGTTGAGCAGCGCATGGGCCACTTCCAGGCCCTTGGCGAACGCGTCCATGCCGCCGATGTGGGCGATGAACAGGTCCTCCATGTCGGTGGACTCGCGGCGCGGCTTGGCGTCGAAGTTCAGGCCGCCGACCAGCCCGCCCTGGCGCAGCACCACCATCATGGCGCCGACGGTGTCGTACAGGTCGGTCGGGAACTGGTCGGTGTCCCAGCCGTTCTGCGCGTTGCCGCGGTTGGCGTCGATGCTGCCCAGCAGGCCGTGGTCGGAGGCCACCTGCAGGTCGTGCTCGAAGGTGTGGCCCGACAGCGTGGCGTGGTTGGCCTCGATGTTGAGCATGAAGTCGTTCTGCAGGCCGTGCTCCTTGAGGAAGCCGGCGACGGTGGCGCTGTCGAAGTCGTACTGGTGCTTCATCGGCTCCATCGGCTTGGGCTCGATGAAGAACTTGCCCTTGAAGCCGATGCTGCGGCCGTAGTCGCGCGCGGCGGCCAGGAAGCGGGCGAAGTGCTCCAGCTCGCGCTTCATGTTGGTGTTGTGCAGGGTGGCGTAGCCCTCGCGGCCGCCCCAGAACACGTAGTGCTCGCCGCCCAGCTCGACCACCGCGTCCAGCACGTTCTTCACCTGCACCGCGGCGCGCGCGACGACGGCGAAGTCCGGGTTGGTGGAGGCGCCGTTCATGTAGCGCGGGTGCGAGAACAGGTTGGCGGTGCCCCACAGCAGCTTCACGCCGGTGGCGTCCTGGCGCGCCTTGGCCAGGCCGACCAGGTGCTTGAGGTTCTTCTCGTAGGTGGCGATGTCGTCGGCGTCCGGCGCCAGGTCGACGTCGTGGAAGCACCAGTACGGCACGCCCAGCTTGGTGAAGAACTCGAACGCGGCGTCGACCTTGGCCTCGGCGGTGGCCATCGCGTCGCCCTTCTCCCACGGGAAGCGGCGGGTGCCCGGGCCGAACGGGTCGGCGCCGGCGTTGCAGAAGGTGTGCCAGTAGCAGACCGCGAAGCGCAGGTGGTCGCGCATGGTCTTGCCGCCGATCACCTTGTTGGCATCGTAGACCTTGAACGCCAGCGGGTTGTCCGATTCCGGACCTTCGTAGGGGATCGCGCCGATGCCGGGGAAGTACTCGGTGGCGCCGATGAAGGGCTTGCTCATCTTGTGGTTTCCGTTTGGGAGTTCGTACAGCGGGGATGCGCTCAGGCGTACAGCGGCCGGATCGCGTCGAGGTGGGAAAGGAAGCGGGCGTACTGCGCCGCGTAGGCGGCGGTGGCCTCGGCGTGCGGGTGCGCGGACAGGCGCGGCTCCAGGCGCACGTGCGCGGCCGCCAGCGCGGCCAGGTCCGAACCGCCGCCCTGGGCGCGGCTGGTGGCCCACAGGGCCTGCAGGGCCGCGCCGAACGCGGCGCCCTCGGCCTGCTCGGGCACGTCCACCGGCAGGCCGAACACGTCGGCGACCATCTGCCGCCACACCGCACTGTGGCTGCCGCCGCCGGTCAGGCGGATGGCCTCGAAGCGCATGCCGGCGTCGACGAAGGCGTCGTAGCCGTTCTTGAGGCTGTACACCGCGCCTTCCATCGCCGCGCGATAGAGGTTGGCCACGGTGAAGTTGGTGGCGGTCATGCCGAACAGGCTGCCGCGGCCGTTGGGCAGGTTCGGGGTGCGCTCGCCGTTGAGGAACGGCAGCATCAGCAGGCCATCGGCGCCGGGGCGGGTGCCGGACAGCAGGGCGTCGCCTTCCTTGGTCGAGAAGCTGCACAGCTTGCCCACCGCCTCGGTGGCCACGGTGCAGTTCATGGTGCAGATCAGCGGCAGCCAGCCGCCGGTGGAATCGCAGAACGCGGCCCAGCGGCCGGCCTCGTCGACCATGGCGCGGTCGGAGTAGGCGAACAGCGTGCCCGAGGTGCCCAGGCTCATGCTCAGCACGCCCGGGGTCACGTTGCCGGTGCCGATGGCGGCCATCATGTTGTCGCCGCCGCCGGCCGACACGCGCACGTTGCGCGGCAGGCCCAGGGCGTCGGCGATGTGCGCGGCGATCGGGAAGGTGGCGTCGGCCTCGACCAGCGGCGGTAGCAGCGCGGCCAGGTCGCGGTCCGGGTCGGTGGCGCGCAGCATCTCCTCCGACCAGCGGCGGTTGCGCACGTCCAGCCAGCCGGTGCCGGAGGCGTCGCCGCACTCCATCCAGCGCTCGCCGGTGAGCCAGAAGTTGACGTAGTCGTGCGGCAGCATGATCAGGGCCAGCTGCGCGTAGGCCTGCGAGCGGTGCTTGCGGGTCCACGGCAGCTTGGAGGCGGTGTAGCCGACCAGGATCGGGTTGCCGGCCAGCTCGATGCTGCGCTGCGCGCCGCCGACCGCGTCCATGATCAGGTCGCACTCGGCCGCGGTGCTGGTGTCGCACCACAGCTTGGCCGGGGCCAGCACGTTGCCGTCGCGGTCCAGCGGCACGAAACCGTGCTGCTGGCCGGACACGCCGATCGCCACCACGCGCTCGCGCAGGGCCGGGTCCAGCCGCGCGAAGCAACTGCGGATCGCGTCGATCCACCACTCGGCGCGCTGCTCGCGGCTGCCGTCGTCGCCGGCGGCCAGCTCCAGGGCGTGGCCGATGGTCGCCGCGACCTGGCGCGCTTCCGGGTCGTAGGCGACCAGCTTGACGCTCTGGGTGCCTACATCCAGGCCGACATACAGGCTCATGCGCGCACCCCGTGCGCGGACGGGCAGCCGTGCGGCCGCGGGATGGAACAGCTTGCGGGGGATTTGCTCATGGAGCGCTCCGGTGCGCGGAAACTTCGCAGGGTCCCGCCAGCCAGGCCTTGTTGCGACGCAACAAATACCTCGGCCACGACCTGGCCCCGGCGGGGTTGGAGGCCCCGTCCGGGCGCCAAGTTAGCGGTATCATTCGCGCTTTCTACCACGATCCGCACCCGCGCGCATGCTGCGGGTGCGCAGCGGCGGAACCGGTCACGCGCCGGCTGCGTATTCAGCAAGTACCAGCCGGCGGCGCCATGCGAAGCTTTGCCTTCCCGCCGCCGGATGCCGCCATGCGCGACCATTTCGCCCTGCTGGCCGACTACAACCACTGGATGAACGCCGCCCTGCACGCAGCCGCGGCCCGGTTGGACGCCGGACTGCTGGCCGAGCCGCGCGGCGCGTTCTTCGGCTCCATCCTCGGCACCCTCAACCACCTGGTGGTGGCCGACACCCTCTGGCTGCAGCGCTTCGCCGCCAACGACCCCGGCCACTGGCAGCCACTGCAGCCGGTCGCCGCCCTGCCGCCACCGCGGCGCCTGGACGAGACCGCGTGCCCGGACCTGGATGCCTGGTGGCAGCGCCGGCAGCTGCTGGACCAGGCCATTGCCGACTGGATCGGCACGCTGCAGCCGGGGGATCTGGAGCGGGTCATCGAGTACCGCAACATGGCCGGCCAGGCGCACCGGCGCCGGCTGTCGCACCTGCTGCTGCACTTCTTCAACCACCAGGCGCACCACCGCGGCCAGGCCACGACCCTGTTCCATCAGCTGGGCGTGGACGTGGGCCCGACCGACCTGCTGCTGCGCCTGCCGGCGGCCTGAGCGCGGCCGGCGAGCCGCTAGAATGCGCGTTTGCCGTTGCGAGACCGCCCCATGCGTCCTGTCCTGTCCTGCGCCGCCGTGCTCGTGCTGGCGCTCGCCGCCTGCCAACCGGTGCGGCCCGATGCCCCGCCCGCCGCCGCCCCGGCCACCGTGGCCGCCGACGACAACCTCAATGCCGTGCTGTGGGTGCAGCGCTCGGCCGAGTACCGCGCCATCGCCGAGCAGACCTACCGCGCCGCCGCCGCGACCCTGGACCAGGCCCTGGCCGACCCGGCCTGGGACGCGCTGGTGGATGGCGAGCGCGAGGGCAGCGGCCCCGGCCTGAAGCCGGCGGTGGTGCTGGACATCGACGAGACCGTGCTCGACAACTCGCCCTACCAGGCGCGCCTGGTGCGCGACGGCGGCGAGTACAGCGACCCCTCCTGGGACGCCTGGGTCGAGGAGCGCAAGGCGCGTGCCGTGCCGGGCGTGGTCGAGTTCGCCCGCGCCGCCAACGCCCGCGGCGTCACCCTGGTCTACATCTCCAACCGCGCCGTGCACCTGACCCAGGCCACCCTGGACAACCTGCGCGCCGAGGGCCTGCCGGTGGAGGGCGAGGACGTGTTCCTGGGCCTGGGCACGGTGGTCCCGGGCTGCGAGCAGCACGGCAGCGAGAAGGACTGCCGCCGCCGCCTGGCCAGCCGCAAGTACCGGGTGCTGATGCAGTTCGGCGACCAGCTGGGTGACTTCCTCAAGATCGAGGACAACAGCCCCGCCGGCCGCCAGGCCCTGCTGGAACGCCACCGCGACTGGTTCGGCAGCCGCTGGTGGATCCTGCCCAACCCGACCTACGGCGGCTGGGAGCCGGCGCTGTTCGACAACCACTGGAAGCAGCCGCGCGACGCGCGACGCGCCGCCAAGCGCGCCGCGCTGGAGACCGCGCCGTGAGCCGCGCCCCGCTGCCGCTGGCGCCGGAGGAGCGCCTGATCTTCGCCCTGGACGTGCCCGGCCGCGCCGAGGCCGAGGCCTGGATCGACCGCCTCGGCGACAACGTGCGCTTCTACAAGATCGGCATGGAACTGCTGGCCTCCGGCGAGTACTTCCAGGTGCTGGACCTGCTGGGCCAGCGCGGCAAGCGCGTGTTCGTGGACCTGAAGTTCTTCGACATCCCGGCCACGGTGGCCGGGGTGATCCGCGGCCTGGGCCGCTGGAAGGTGGACTACTGCACCATCCACGGCTGGCACCCGGCGATGATGCAGGCCGCCGCCGAGGCCAACCAGGGCGACATGCGCCTGCTGGCGGTCACCGTGCTGACTTCGATGGAGGGGGCCGACCTGCGCGCCATGGGCATCGACGCCGGGCCGGAACAGGTGGTGGTCCAGCGCGCGCTGGCCGCCCAGGCCGCCGGCATCGACGGGGTGATCGCCTCCGGGCGCGAGGCCGGCCCGATCCGCGCCGCCACCGGCGACGGGTTCTCGATCGTCTGTCCCGGCATCCGCCCGGACGGCGGTGGCGGCGACGACCAGAAGCGCAGCGTGGGCGTGGCCGAGGCGTTTGCCGCCGGCGCGGACGCGATCGTGGTCGGGCGGCCGATCCGCAACGCCCCCGATCCGGCGGCCGCGGCCGCATTGATCCAGCGGCAGATCCGCGAAGCGATCAGCTAAATCAATCGGTTAGCCAGGAAAACCTAACGTATTGCATTAGCTGGAGGAGCGGGCTAGAGTGCCCCGCAGCCGGCCGCTGGCCGGCGCCGTGCCACAACACGATGTCCTCCGGCGTTGCCGGATTTGGGGAGGCTCAGGCCTCCCCGTTTTGTATCCGGGCGTTGCCCTCGCGCCCCGGCAGCGGCCACACTCGACGCCCGGGGCCCCAGGACCAGACTCATGCAACGATCGCGCCTCGCCCGATCCACGCTGCGCGCGCGCCTGCGCCTGCTGCTGCCGGCCATGCTGCTGTTGCTGGCCGCCTGCCGCCCGGACCCGGGCGCGCCCGCGGAACTGCCCGGCGCCGCCAGCGAACCGGCCGGCGCCGTGCGCCAGCTGGCCGGCCACCTGCAGCGCAACGACCTGGTGGCGTTCGCGCGCGACGCCCTGCCCCCGCAAACCCATGCCGCCCTGGCCGCGGCCTGGCGCGAGGACCGCAGCCGCTGGCCGCTGACCGAGCTGCCGCTGGACGACCAACTGCCCTCGCTGCTGGCGACCCTGGCCGAGCCGGGCGCCGAAGCCGACCTGCGCCGGCGCTTCGACCGGCAGCTGGCCGGCCAGGACACCGCCCTGCGCGACGCCGCCCGCTCGCTGTCCCTGTTCGGCGTGCAGTACCTGCGCCAGCAGGCGCATTACAGCGACGAGGAACGGGCCCATTACGTGCAGACGGTGGAGGCGCTGGGCGCCTGGGCCGGACAGGCGCCGCTGGGCGATCCGCGGCTCGGCCACGCGGCGATCGAGCGGCTGGCCGCGGCGGCGCGCCAGACCGGGCTGGCCAGCGAGGAGGACCTGCGCCAGGCCGGCATGGAGGACAGCCTGCGCCGGCTGGGGCCGTTCCTGGCCGCGGTGAAGGCGACCACCGCCGACTACGGCCTGGACCTGGACCACAGCCTCACCGACCTGCGCACCGGCCTGGTCGAGGAACGGGGCGACCACGCCACCGTGCGCCTGCACTACCCGCTGGCCGGGCGCGAGATCGACACCACCCTGCGCCTGACCCGGCTTGGCGGCCACTGGTACCTGGACGGCTACCTGGAGGAAGCCGCCCGGGTGCTGGCCGCGGCCACCCCGGCCGAGGCCTTGCCCGAGCCCCCGGAAGCGGCCGCGGACCCGGGTGGGCGATAATCGCCCAATGCCAGAACAGAATCCCCTGCCCTTCCCGGGGCCTGCCACCGACGACCCGGCCACGCCCGCGCCCGCCGATTCCGGCGGCGCCACGCCGTCCGGCGAGCCGCCGCGCCAGCCGATCGCCCCCCGCCCCGTGGCCGCGCGGCGGCCGCTGTGGGCGCGCCTGCTCGGTTGGGTGGTCGACCCGTGGCTGGACCTGAAGCTGGAGCCGGCACAGCAGCCGCAGGACGACCCGCGCCCGGTGTGCTACGTGCTGGAGGACTACGGCCTGTCCAACGCCCTGATCCTGGACAAGGCCTGCCGCCAGGCCGGCCTGCCCTCGCCGCTGGTGCCGCTGCCGGGCGACCCGCTGGGCCGCCGCCGCGCCTACGTGGCCCTGTCCCGGCGCAGCGTCACCCCGCTGATCCCGGACCAGCGCCCGGCCGCGCGCACCCATTCGGACTCGCTGGCGCGCCTGCTCCAGGCGCACCGCGACGACCCGGCACTGGACGTGCGCCTGGTGCCGGTGTCGATCTTCGTCGGCCGCGCCCCGGACCGGCACAGCGGCTGGTTCTCGGTGCTGTTCTCGGAGAACTGGGCGATCGTTGGCCGCTTCCGCCGCCTGCTGGCGCTGCTGCTCAATGGCCGCGACACCCTGGTGCGCTTCGCCGAGCCGGTGTCGCTGCGCGAGACCGTGGCCGAGGGCCTGCCGCCGGAGCGCACCGTGCGCAAGCTGCAGCGCGTGCTGCGCGCGCACTTCCGCCGCATCCGCGCCGCGGTGATCGGCCCGGACCTGTCCACCCGGCGCCTGCTGGTGGACAAGGTGCTGGCGGCCGAAACCGTGCGCGAGGCGATCGCCGACCAGGCCCGGCGCGACAGCACCACCGTGGCCGAGGCCTGGAAGAAGGCGCACGCCTACGCCTGGGAGATCGCGGCCGACTACTCGCACCCGGTGGTGCGCTCGGCCAGCGTCATCCTCACCCCGGTGTGGAACAAGATCTACCGCGGCGTGCTGGTGCACCACCTGGACCGCCTGAAGGAGGTCGCCCCGGGCCACGAGGTGGTGTACGTGCCCTGCCACCGCAGCCACATGGACTACCTGCTGCTGTCGTACCTGCTGTACGAGCGCGGCATCGTCCCGCCGCACATCGCCGCCGGCATCAACCTCAACCTGCCGGTGGTCGGCACCATCCTGCGCAAGGGCGGCGCGTTCTTCATGCGCCGCAGCTTCCGCGGCAACCCGCTGTACTCGGCGGTGTTCACCGAATACGTGGCGCAGCTGGTGTCCGGCGGCTACTCGCTGGAGTACTTCATCGAGGGTGGGCGCTCGCGCACCGGCCGCCTGCTGCAGCCCAAGGGCGGCATGATCGCCATGACCGTGCGCGCCTACCTGCGCCAGCCCACCCGCCCGGTGCTGTTCCAGCCGGTGTACATCGGCTACGAGAAGCTGATGGAGGGCAACAGCTACCTGGACGAGCTGTCGGGCAAGCCCAAGGAGAAGGAATCGATCTGGCAGCTGCTGATGGGCATCCCCAAGGTGCTGCGCAGCAACTACGGCCAGGTGGTGGTGAACTTCGGCGAGCCGATCCGGCTGGGCGAGGTGCTGTCCAGCCACGCCCCGGAATGGGACGGCCGCCCGCTGCCGGAGGACGAGAAGCCGGCGTGGCTGGCCGAGACCGTGGACGCCCTCGCCCAGCGCATCCAGGTGCGCATCAACGAGGCCGCCGACGTCAACCCGATCAACCTGCTGGCCCTGGCGCTGCTGTCCACGCCCAAGCACGCCATGGGCGAGCGCGACCTGCTGGCGCAGATCGCCCTGTCCAAGACCCTGCTGGCGGAGCTGCCGTATTCGGACCGCACCACGGTGACCCCGCACACGCCGGAGGAGATCATCGCCCACGGCGAGGAGATCGGCGTGCTGCGGCGCATCCCGCACCCGCTGGGCGACGTGCTGAGCGTGGACGACGACACCGCGGTGCTGCTGTCGTACTTCCGCAACAACGTCGCCCACCTGTTCACCGCCTCGTCCTGGATCGCCTGCTGCTTCCAGCACAACCGGCGCATGAGCCGGCGCACCCTGGTGCGGCTGGGCCGCACCCTGTACCCGTTCCTGCAGGCCGAGCTGTTCCTGCCCTGGGACGAGGACGGCTTCGCCGAGCGCGTGGACCGCATCGCCGACGTGTTCGTGCGCGAGGGCCTGCTGCAGCTGGTCAACGACGAGGACGGCGGCGTGCTGCAGCGCAGCCCGGGCCAGAGCGACGAGGTGTTCCGCCTGCGCGCGATCGGCCACACCCTGCAGCAGGCGTTCGAGCGCTACTACATCGCCATCTCGGTGCTGGTGAAGAACGGCCCCGGCACGCTCGGCGCGGCCGAGCTGGAGAGCCTGTGCCAGCTGGCGGCGCAGCGCCTGAGCCTGCTTTACGCGCCGGCGGCGCCGGAATTCTTCGACAAGAGCCTGTTCCGCGGCTTCATCCAGAAGCTGCGCGAGATGAAGCTGGTGTGGCCGGACCAGAACAGCAAGCTGGTGTTCGACGAGCGCCTGGACGTGTGGGCCAAGGACGCCAAGCTGATCCTGGGCCGCGAGCTGCGCCACACCATCGAGCGGGTGAGCCCGGAAGCGGCGCGGCCAGCCGAAGCGGAAGCGGCGCCGGCCGAGTAAGCCGGCGCCGGACCGCGGCAGAAAAAGCGGCGCCCGCGGTCCTTCGCGGGACGCCACCCCCTCCTCCGGGATCCGGGGGACCGCGCGCCGCTCAGGGCGCGGCCGGGTCCAGCAGCGCCTCGCTGAAGTGCAGGCCGCTGTCGAGCTGGTAGTACACGTGCAGGGCCTCGCCCTTGCCCAGCGGGGTGAGGTGCTCGACCACGCCGCCGCGCCCCATGGAGCAGGTGCCGCGTCCGGCCGGGTCGCCGCCGACGCCGATGCGCAGCTCGCCGGCAGGGACCCGGAAGGTGGCCGTCTCGCCGCCGACCATGCGCGCGGCCAGGCGGTCGTTGATGTACACGGCCAGGTAGCAGATGCCGTCGCCCCAGGTCTTGCCGCGGGTCACCCGCAACATGCCCGAACCGCCGCGCAGCGGCTCCTGGTAGGCCAGCACCCGCTCGGCCGGCACCGGCACCGATTCCACCGCCGGCACGCCGGCCGCGCGCCGCGCGGCGACCGCCTCGGCGCGCTTGCGCGCCTCCTCCACGGCCTTGGCCTCCTGCACTGCCTGGTACTGCGCCGAGGCGATGTCCAGGTACACCCGCTGGTCCACCACTCCGCCGCTCCGGAGCGTCGCCTCCTCGAACGTCTGCGCACCGGTGACGCGGCGGGTGGTCTGGTAGCCGAACCGCTTGTTCGACTCCAGGTTCTCCGCGTCGACGATGTTCCAGGCCCCTTTGGGACCAGGCTTCGGGTCCACGGTGAGCGTGGCTGGCTGCTTGCCGGCCACCACCGTGTACGTGTACCAACGCTTCCCGTCCACGAGGTAGCCGGTCTCGACCATGACCTTGCCCGGCTCCTCCCAGGCGATGGTGATCCGGTGGGCGCCGTACTCGCTGCTGCCCTGGCGCTCGAAGGTGCGGCCGACCCATTGCGCGTAGGGTCCCCATACCGCGGGATCGGCACCGGACTCGTCCTGCGCAACCTCCTGCGCGGTCTCCTGCGTGGCTTCCTGCGCCGCAGCCGGCAGCGCCAGGCCTGCCCACAACAGGGCAGCGGTGATCACGGATACCGCTGTTGGCATGGTCATTCCCCCGGGCCCGGTGGTTCCGCCGCCTCGCCCGGCGCGGCGGCGAACAGCGCGGCCATCTGGCTGCGGAAGGCGCGGTCGCGCTGCTCGTTGCGCTTGAGCAGCTTGCGGCGCTCCGGTTCGGACAGGTTGGACACCGCCTGCGCGCGCAGGGTCGCCGGCTCGCGCGTGCGGTACAGCACCAGCCGGCAGGCGCCTGCACGGCGGTCGATCACCGGCGCCTCGATCGGCCACTGCTCGCCGTCGCCCTCGGCTTCGCTGACCGGCGGCAACGGCCGCGCACCGCCGGCGACGAAGCCGCCGTAGATGCGGTCCGGCAGGTTGTCCCAGGCGCGGATGTCGGCCTTGGCCTTGACCGCGCCGCCGATCAGCGTGGCCGCTACGCCGACCACCGCCAGCGCACCGGCCACCGCCAGGCTGTCGTCGCCCGGCGCGAACGCGGCCACCTGCGCGCCCAGCGACACGCCGGCCGAGCCCACGGTCTCCGCGCCCTCGCGGAAGCTGGCCTTGCCGTCGAGCACCACGTCGATCATGCGTCCGCCGCGGGTGCGCGCCTGCCAGCCGACGTCGCCCAGCGCCGCCAGTTCCTGGCCGCCCATGCGCACCGCCACGAACGGGTTGTCGCCCGGCTTCAGCTGCAGCGCCTCGCCGTAGCCGCCGGTGGCCGCCTTCACCGGCGCACCGCCGGATTCGACCAGCACCAGGGTGTCGGCACCGGGCGCGGGCGGCTGCAGGCCCTGCGGCTGCTGCGCGGCGGCGCGCCCGTAGAACTCCGCGGCCATGGCGGCGTCGCCCTCGCATTGCGAGGCCCAGCCGGCCAGCAGCGACATCAGGCCGAAGTCGCCGGCGTACTCCTCCTGCTCGGCCACCGTGTCCTGGTACTCGGCGGCGCGGAACGCGGCGCGGGCGTTGCCGTAGTCGCCCTCGGCCAGGAACAGCAGGCCGCGGTAGTAGTAGGCCATCGCCCGCTCGTAGGGCTCGCCCTTGAAGTCCTTGACCCCTTCGGACGACCACAGCGAACGTGCCTTCTTCGCCGCCTGCGAGTCGGCGTAGACCAGTTCGATCCGTTCGATCGCCGCGTCGAACGCGGTTGCCGCCACCTCCGGCTGGCCCTGGTCGATGGCTTCCAGGCCCATGCGCTGCAGGTTCAGCACCGCGCCCCACTCGCCGTCGGCAAGCAAGGCCTCGTAGTACGGCTGCAGGGCGGCAGGCAGGCCCGGCACCTGGGCCTGCGCCGGCAGGGCCAGGGCCAGGGCGAGCGCGAGCGCCGCCGCCAGCGGAGGCGGACGGGTGCGGCCGCTCACAGCGCCCCCTGCATGCGCCGCGCGGTCTCCAGCGCCAGCACCCGGGCGACGTCTGCCAGGCCGGGCGCAGCCGCGGCCTGGCGTTCGAAACCATTGGCCGTGGCCACGTAGCGCCCCGGCGCGGCGGCCGGCGGCGCGGCCTGGGTCTGGAACTCCAGCACGGTGCCGCCGTCGGCCACGTCCAGCAGCACCACGTGGAAGGCGCGCCCGGACGCGGACTGCAGGTCGACGGCCGAGGTCACCTGCAGCAGGTAGTCGGCATGGCCGGCCAGGGCGCGGGTCTCGATCGCGTGCACGTTGGGGCGCTCGCCCTCCACCGCCGCGCCCGCCAGGCGGGTGGCCAGGGCGCGGTCGATGAAGCGCACGCCGCCTTGGCGCAGCTGCTCCATGAAATGCGCGCGGATCTGCCGCGATTCGCCCTCAACCCGCGGCGCCGCCGGCGCCTCGGCCTCGAGGAAGCGTTCGCTGCGCTGGTGCATGCCGGCATCGGCACCGGCCACGCTGGTGCCGACGTGGCCGTAGCGGTCGCGGTCCACGCCCTCGCTGCGGGTCACCGCGGCGTGGCCGTGACGGTCGAGGGTTTCCACCTCGCGGTAGCGGGTGGCGACCTCGCCTTCCAGCTCCGCCTCCCAGAACAGCATCACCCGGTTGCGCTTGCCGAGCTGCTGGCGCAGCGCCTCCCACGGCAGGGCCTCGGCGGTTTCCGGCGCGGCCGCCGGGCCCAGCACCACCGGCTGGCCGGCACGGTAGCCGGGCGCCGGCGCTGGCTCGCGCCACTGCGCCGCTGCGGGCAGCGGCACCAGTGCCACGCCCAGCAGTGCAAGGACTGCCTTGTGCATGTCGCCTCCGCTCAGTTCGGTGCCAGCTCGATGTAGTAGTGGGTGGCCTTCGGCGACAGCGACGACTCCTGGTACACGGCCATGCCGCCGTGCGGCAGGAACACCGGGCGCCAGGCCGAGACCGCTTCCACCGGGGCCATGTTCGAGTCGAGGAACGCGACCCGGGCGCGCACGCCCAGCGGGCCGGCGGTGCAGTTGGCCAGGCGCGCGGTCACCTGGACCGTGCCGCCGGGCGTGGTGCTGGTGCTCAGGTGCTGCACGATCACGCTGCGGAACAGGCGCTCGTCGCTCATCAGCACGGCGTCGGCCGGGATGTCCTTGACCGAGCCGTAGGCAACCGCGGTCAGCGCCGGGCCGCCGCTGGGCGCGTTGCGCGTGAGCGCCTTGTAGTCGCACTCCAGCACCGCCTGCGGGCGCGCGGCGGGGGTCGAACAGCCGGCCGTGGCCACCACGGCCACGAGCACGGCGGCAGCAAGGGCATTCTTCATCGGGATCTCCGGTACACGCTGGCCCGGGGCCGGGCCATGGACGGTGGGATGGCGCGGCTCAGCGGTAGATCACGTCCTCGGCCGCGGCGCGCTGGAACTCGTACATGCCGGTCCAGGCCAGCTCGCCGGTCTCCGCGTCCACCAGCTCGAACGCGATCTGGTTCAGGCGCTGGACCACGCCGGTGCGGGGGTCGCGGCTGTCGAGGGTCATGATTGCCCCGCCGAGGAAGAAGTCGACGCCGGCCTGGCCCTGGGTCAGGCCGGTGGTGCCGGTGTCGGTGACGCCCTCGCGCTTGAGGTCGCGCTGGCGGGCCACCATGCCGGCGTAGCGCTGGCCGACGAAGGTGATCTTGCCCTGCGCGGCGCGGTTGAGCTCCACCAGCAGGCGCTGGGTGATCATGCGCCGGTTGATGATCTGCGAGCCCTCGTTGCGGAATTCCTGCTCGTCGATCAGGACCCGCGGCGGAGTGCTGAAGCGGCCCAGGAACCCGCTGGCGATCAGGTCCCGCGCCATCTGGTTGGTCATTGCCTGGATGTCCTGGCTCTCGATGCCCACCCCGGTCACCAGCCCCTTCTCCGACGGGTCCAGGTCACGGGCGGGCACGCCGCCGCGATTCTCCAGCCGGGGCCGGCGCTCGCGGGCGTCGGCGACGGTGGAGGCGGCCAGCAGCAGGCCGGCCAGCGCGCAGGCAGTGGCGCGCATGTGGTGCTTCCACGGCATTGTTCTTTACCCCTGTATTCGGGAAGCGGCCCCTCTGCACGCCCCCCAGGACGGTGTTCTAGGCGGCGGTGCGGCCGGATTCATTCCAGGGGGCTGAAAACTTTTGAAAAGTTCTGACCGCCGCGGACCCTGCCCGCCGGACCGCGGACAAGGCGCGGCGCCGGCGCGTTCCTTCGCGCCGGCGCCGCTCCCTGGACCTCCCTGTCCGCTGTTCCGGGCCCGCCCCCCCCCCCCCCGCGGCCCCGGAACCTGCCCCCGCCGATGGCTCCCCCCAGCCCACCTGCGTCCCGGGCCGGGCTGCCGGATGCCGCCCGCGTGGTGGCCACCTTGCCGTGCAGGGCCCGGGGCGTCTTTGCCGGACGCGGAAAAATCCTGAAAAGTTGTGACCGGACCGCTAAAGTGGCGCCGCAGCCTGCCGTAGCAACAGGCAGTTACAGCCGCCGGGGGGGCGAGGACGCATGCAGCAGGGAGGACACAGGCCGGTGCCGGGCGTCTGGCGGTTCGGCCAGGCCGAGCTGCATGAGACCGACGGCCACCTGCGGGTGGCGGGCAGCGCGCGCGCGCTGGACCGCAGCAGCCTGCAGGTCCTGCGCCACCTGCTGCGCCACGCCGGCGAGGTGGTCACCAAGGACGAACTGCTGGAGGCCGGCTGGCCCGGGCGCGTGGTCGCCGAGAACTCGCTGGCCAAGGCCGTCAGCCGCCTGCGCGCGGCGCTGGACGGCGCCGCCGAGGTCCGCGCCGTGCACGGCTACGGCTACCGCCTGGCGTGCCCGGCCCGCTTCGAACCTTCCGGCGCCCCGGCGCCCGTCCCCAGCACTGCCCTGCCCGCGGCGGGCCAGACCCTGCCGGGCGAGGCCGCCTGGACCCTGCTGCGCCGCCTGGGCGAGGGCAGCACCGGCGTGACCTTCCTGGCCCACTCGCCCACCCACGGCGAACGGGTACTGAAGCTGGCCCGCGACGAGGCCGGCCTGCGCGGCCTGCGCCGCGAGATCGCGCTGTCCCGCTACATCGCCCAGGCCCTGCCCGGCCAGGACTGCGTGGCCCCGGTGCTGGGCTGGAACCTGGAGGAGCCGCCTTGCTGGCTGGAACTGCCCTACTTCCCCGGGGGCAACCTGCACGACTGGATCCGCGCCCGCGGCGGCCTGGCCACACTGGACGAGGCCACCCGCCTGGCCCTGTGCGTGGCCCTGTGCGAGGCAGTGGCGGCGATCCACGACCTCGGCATCATCCACCGCGACCTCAAGCCCGAGAACCTGTACCCGGTCGAGGCCGACGGCCGCCTGCGGGTGGTGCTGGCCGATCTCGGCGCCGGCGAGGCGGTGCTGTCGCCGCAGCTGGAAGGCATCGCCCCGACCCTGGGCCTGACCATGGGCGCGGCCGCGCCGCATTCCCCCGCCGCCGGCAGCCTGCTGTACATCGCCCCGGAAGTGGTGGCCGGCGAGGCCGCGACCCTGCGCTCGGACGTCTACGCCCTGGGCGTGCTGGTGTTCCAGCTGCTGGGCGGCGACCTGCGCGGCGCGCTCGGGCCCGGCTGGGAGGCGCGCATCGCCGATCCGCTGCTGCGCGAGGACATCGCCCTGGCCGCGGCGATCGACCCGCAGCAGCGCAGCCTGGACGCGCGCAGCCTGGCCGCCCGCCTGCGCGGGCTGGAGCCGCGCCGCGCGGCCCGCCGCCAGGCCCGGGAACAGGCGCTGCAGGCGCGGCTGCAGGCCTGGCGCCGGCGCCGCGAACTGCGCCGGCGCCGCCTTGGCGCCGGCCTGACCGCAGTCCTCGGTGTGGCCCTGCTGGCCACCGGGGCGATGTACCTGAAGACCGAACAGCGCCGGCAGCAGGCCGAGACCGCCACCGCCCAACGCGAGGCGATGCTCGCCTTCGTGACCGGCGACATCCTCGGCCAGGCCGATCCCTACGACAGCCGCAGCAGCGGGGCCGCCGGCGGCGGCATCCGCGCCGCGGTGGACCGCGCCGCCGCGCGGGTGGACGCACGCCTGCACGGCGACCCGCTGGCGGCGGCGGCGGTGCACGGCATGCTCGGCAACATCTATTTCGCCCAGGACGCCCACGACCGCGCCATCACCCACCTGGAGAAGGCGCGCACCTACGCCCTGGCCAGCGGCGCCGGCGACCCCGCCGGCCTGGTCCAGGTCGAGACCACCCTGTGCGACGTGCACCGCATCGGCGGCCACCTGGCCCAGGCCGAGGAAGCCTGCGCCAGTGCGCTGGAGCACGCGCGCCGCGCCGGCCCCGGCGCGCGCCACCTGGCCACGCTCAAGCTCGGCCAGCTGCGCAGCGAGCAGGGCCGCCACCAGGAAAGCCGGCAGCTGCTGCAGCCGCTGCTGGAGCAGGACGCCCTCGGCACCGACCCGCGCCTGCGCGGCGAGCTGCACTGGGCGCTGGGCCTGTCGGCGCGCGCACTGGGCGACTATGTGGCCGCGCGCGAACACTTCGGGCAGCTGCTGCAGGTGGCCAAGGCCATGGGCGAGGACAGCTCCTGGCTGGGCTGGGCCTACAACTCGCTGGGCAGCGTGCTGGTGGAAACCGGCGAGTACGAGCGCGCCGACGCCCTGCTGCAGCGCGCGCACGAGGTGTTCGCCCGCACCCAGGGCGAGGAGCAGATCGAGACCCAGATGCCGGACGCCTGGCGCGCCGAGATCCGGCTGCTGCGCGGGCAGTGGGACGAGGCCAGCGCGATCCTGCAGCGGATCCGCCAGGCCTGGCAGGATCGGCTGCCGCCGGAGCACGCGCAGCAGCAGCGGATCGCCGCCAGCCTGGCCTGGGCCGACGCCATGGCCGGGCGCACCGAACAGGCACGCGCCGCGCTGGCCGCGGTGCCGCGCCGCAACGACCCGGCGCAGGCACGCGCGCGCAGCAGTGCCTGGCGCACGCTGCGCTGGAGCCGGGTGGCCCTGGCCCTGGACGAACTGGAGCGCGCCGGCGAACTGCTGGAGCTGTTCGAGGAGGAACTGGCGCAGGAACTGCCCGACCCGCACCCGCTGCGCGGCGAGGCGCGCTGCCTGCGCAGCGAATGGGCGCGGCGCCGCGGCGACGCGGCCCTGGCCATGGAAGGCGCCGCCGCCTGCCGCGACAGCCTCGCCCGCTACTACGCGCCCGGCGACCCGCGCCTGCAGCACCTGGAGGCGACCCGCGCCGCGTTCGCGGCCGCGCCCTGAGCCCGCCGCCGCGCTCTCAGGCCGGCTCGTCCGGGATCAGCATGCTTTCCAGCCGGGCGATGCAGTCCTTCAGCTGCAGCTTGCGCTTCTTCAGCCGCTTGGCCTCCAGCTCGTCGCCGGCGTTGGCCGCCAGCTGCGCGATGCGTTCGTCCAGCGCGCGGTGCTGCTGGCGCAGTTCCGCCAGTTTCAGGGCCAGTTCGGACGGGCTGGTCGTGTCCACCGCCCAAGCATAGCGCGGGCAGGCGGGCGCCCGAAGGTAGAATGGCGGTCCTATGAACGCCGTCCTGCCCCTGCCCGAACCGGCCCCGCGCCGCACCGACCCGCGCGCGGCCCAGCGCGAACAGGCCAAGCTGGCCAAGCGCCTGCGCCGCCAGGTCGGCCAGGCGATCGCCGACTACGCCATGATCGAGGACGGCGACAAGGTGATGGTCTGCCTGTCCGGCGGCAAGGACAGCTACACCCTGCTGGACATCCTGCTGCAGCTGCAGAAGAAGGCGCCGGTGCGGTTCGAGCTGGTGGCGGTGAACCTGGACCAGAAGCAGCCGGGCTTCCCCGAGCACGTGCTGCCCGAATACCTGCGCTCGATCGGCGTGCCGTTCCACATCATCGAGCAGGACACCTACTCGGTGGTCACGCGCGTGGTGCCCGAGGGCAAGACCATGTGCTCGCTGTGCTCGCGCCTGCGCCGCGGCGCGCTGTACTCCTACGCGGCCGAGCACGGCTTCACCAAGATCGCGCTGGGCCACCACCGCGACGACATGGTGGCCACGTTCTTCATGAACCTGTTCCACCACGCCAAGATCTCGGGCATGCCACCCAAGCTGCTGTCCGACGACGGCCGCCACGTGGTGATCCGGCCGCTGGCCTACGTGCGCGAGGAGGACATCGTGCAGTACGCGGCCGCGCGCCAGTTCCCGATCATTCCCTGCAACCTGTGCGGCAGCCAGGAGAACCTGCAGCGCCGCCAGGTCGGGCTGATGCTCAAACAGTGGGAGAAGGAGCACCCGGGCCGGATCGAGCAGATCGCCCGCGCCATGGCCGACATCCGTCCCTCGCAGCTGGCCGACCCGAAGCTGTTCGACTTCGCCTCCCTGGGCCACCGCGAGGGCGCGGCCCGCGCCGACGCCCACGCCTGGCTGGCCGGCGAGCCGCACGGCGAGGCCGCAGCCGAGCCGCCGTCCGCGGCAACCTGACCTCGCGGTCGCAGTGCTTGCGACCGCCTCCTGATCTCCTGCACGGCGCGCGCCCGCGCCGCCGTCACGCACCGAGCAACCGCATGTTCTTCCGCAACCTGACCTTCTTCCGCTTCCCCACCTCCCACGATTTCTCCCAGCTCGACGAACTGCTGCCGGAAGCCGCGCTGCGCCCGGTCGGTCCGCTGGAACTGAACTCCACCGGCTTCATCCCGCCCTTCGGCCGCGGCGAGGAGGCGCTGTCGCACCGCGTGGGCAACGCGATCTGGCTGGCGGTGGGCAGCGAGAACAAGATCCTGCCCGGCTCGGTGGTCAACGACCTGCTGGCGCAGAAGGTGGCCGAGATCGAGGAGAAGGAGGGCCGCAAGCTCGGCGGCAAGGCGCGCAAGCGGCTCAAGGACGACCTCCTGCACGAGCTGCTGCCGCGCGCCTTCGTGAAGTCCTCGCGCACCGACGCCCTGCTGGACCTGGAGCACGGCTTCCTCGCCGTGGACAGCTCCTCGCGCAAGACCGCCGAGACGGTGGCCTCGGAGATCCGCCGCGCCCTGGGCAGCTTCCCGGCGATCCCGCCCAATGCGGAAGTGGCCCCGCGCAGCGTGCTCACCGGCTGGATCGCCGGCGAGCCGCTGCCGGAAGGGCTCAGCCTGGGCGAGGAATGCGAGCTGAAGGACGCGATGGACGGCGGCGCGGTGGTCAAGGCGCAGAACCAGGAGCTGATCAGCGACGAGATCGCCAAGCACCTGGAGGCCGGCAAGCAGGTGACCAAGCTGGCGCTCAACCTCGACGACCACCTGTCCTTCGTGCTCGGCGAGGACCTGATCGTGCGCAAGCTGAAGTTCCTGGAAGGCGCGGTCGACCAGCTGGAAAGCACCGAGCGCGACGACCTGCGCGCCGAGCTGGACGCGCGCTTCGCGCTGATGGCCGGCGAGGCGCGGCGCCTGTTCCTGGTACTGGAATCGGCGCTGAAGATCTCCAAGGCCGAGGCCTGAGCGGCTGCCCGGCGGCCGCGGGCAACCGCAGCCACCGGCGTAGAATCGGCCCATGCCTGCCCTGTCCCGCCACCTGGTCGCCCGCGTCCCGCAACGCGTGGAACGCGACACGGTCGAGCTGGCGCTGGAGGACGGCCGCAGCATCACCGTGCAGCGCGTGCGCGATCCGCGCGCGCGCCGGCTGAAGCTGAGCATCGACGAACGCGGCCCGCGCCTGACCCTGCCGCTGCGCGCCAGCCTGGTGTCCGGCGAGCGCTTCCTGCACGAGCACCGGCACTGGCTGCAGTCGCAGCTGGAGCGGCACCAGCCGGCGGAGGGCTGCGCGCCGCTGCAACCGTGGACCAGCACCACCCTGCCGCTGCGCGGGCAGGACGTGCCGCTGCTGTGGGGCGAGGGCCGCTACTTGCGCATCGAACGCCGCGAGGATGGCGTCCACGTGCAGCTGCCGCCGCGTGCGCCGTCGGCGGCGTCGCTGGCCCGCGCCCTGCGCGCGTTCTACGAGGCCGAGGCGCGCGCCGACATCGGCCGCTGGCTGCCGGCCTACCTGCCCGGGCTGCCGCGCGCGCCGCGCGCGATCCGGCTGAAGGTCCTGTCCTCGCTGTGGGGCTCGCTGGCCCCGGACGGCAGCATGGCCCTGGACCTGGCGCTGGTACTGGGGCGTCCCTCGGCGTTCGAGTACGTGCTGGTCCATGAGCTGTGCCACCTCATCCAGGCCAACCACTCGCCCGCGTTCTGGCGCGAGGTGGAACGGCGCTTCCCCGCCTGGCGCGCCGAACGCGAGTACTTCCACCGCGAGGGCCGCCGGCTGAAGGCGCGCCTGCGCGGCCTGCTCGGCTGAGCGCCTCCATACGCCGCCGATCCCGGGCCCGCCCGCGGCCGGCTAGGATGCAGCGGACGTCCACCCCGGAGCCGCCATGATCCAGCCGACCCGTACCATCCTTTCCGCCGCCGTTCTGGCGCTGCTGCTGGGCGCCTGCCAACGCGGCGAGGAGGCCACGCCCGCCGATCCGGCCCCGTCCACCGCCGCGGATGCGCAGGCCCCGGCCGTGGATGCCGATGCGGATGCGCCGGCCACCGCCGCCACGCACAACCCGTACTGCAGCGGCGAGCCCGGCACCGCGCCCTCCGGCGAACTGGTGGCGCAGCGCATTCCTGCCGCCAACGGCGATGGCGCCAACGGCCTGTACGAAGGCCCGGTCTGGAACGGCGAGGCGCTGTATTTCTCCGACTTCCGCTTCAGCGAGGGCTTCCCCTCGCGCATCCGCCGCCTGGGCGCCGATGGCAGCATGCAGACCGTCATCGAGGACAGCGGCAGCAATGGCCTGGCCCTGGGCAGCGACGGCGCGCTCGTGGCCGCCACCCACGACCGCAAGGAACTGTCGCGCTACGACCCGGCCGACGGCTCGCGCATGCGCATCGTCGGCGAGTTCGAGGGCCAGCCGTTCAACTCGCCCAACGACCTGGTGATCGGCAGCGACGGCACGATCTGGTTCACCGACCCGGACTTCCAGCGCGCGGCCGCGCCCGGCGGGCAGCCGAAGACCCGCGTGTACCGGGTGGGCAGCGACGGCCGGGTGTCGGTGGTGGACGACAGCATCGCCAACCCCAACGGCATCGCCCTGGCGCCGGACGGCCGCACCCTGTACGTGGCCGGCGGCGGGGAGCAGGGCGTGCTGCGCGCCTACCCGCTGGACGCGGCCGGGCAGCCGGGGCCGGGCCGCGACCTGGCCCGCACCCACGTGCCCGACGGCCTGGCGATCGACTGCCTGGGCAACATCTACCTGACCGAGCACGAGCGCCGGCGCGTGCGCGTGCTGTCGCCGGCGGGCGAGGACCTGGCCACGATCAAGGTCGACGCCAACGTCACCAATGCCGCCTTCGGCGGCCCGCAGCGCCGCACCCTGTACATCACCGGCGCCGGCGCGGTGTGGTCGCTCGAGCTGGACGTGGCCGGCCTGCCCTACTGAGCCGCCGCGGCATCGGCACAAAAGAAAAGCCCCCGCGGATGCGGGGGCTTCTTGTTGCGCCGTGGTGCCTGGATCAGAACTTGTAGTTGATCGAGGCGGCCAGGATGTCGCCGCCGACGTCGTACTTGCCCTTGAGGGTGCTGCCGGTCGGCGAGACCAGGCTGATCGACGGGTCGGTGGTGAACAGGTGGGTGTAGCCGAAGTTGTATTCCACCTTCTCCGACGGGGTCCAGCCGATGCCGAACGACAGCCACTTGCGGGTCACGTCCGGCACGCGCACGTCGCGGTGGGCGTCGGTGGTCGGGGTCTCGTCGTAGGCCACGCCGCCACGCAGGGTGACGGTCGGGGACAGGCGGTACTCGGCGCCCAGGGACACGAAGGTGGTGTCGTCGTAGCCGAACTCCAGCTGCGCGTCCTCCTGCGCCGAGGCGAAGTCCACGGTCACGCGGTCGAACGCCGGGGCCCAGGCGGTGCGGCTGATGTCGGCCATCACCGTCCACTGCTCGTTGGCCTTGTGGGTGATGCTGACGCTGGCCGAGGCCGGCAGGGTCACGGTGGCGCGGCCGGAGGTGTTGACGTACTGGTCGGTCGGCAGCAGGCCGTTGGCGACCGGGTTGGACGGACGCAGGAACTCGGCATCGCCGCCGGTGATCTTGTGCTTGACCTTGGAGCGGTAGCTGAAGGCGATGTTGGTGTTCTCGCTCGGGCTGAGCGTGGTGCCCAGCACGTAGCCGATGGCGTTGTTGTCGCCGGAGATGGTCATGCGGCCGTCGGCCAGGCCCGGGGCCACGCCCTGGCCACCCAGCTGCAGGGCGATGTCCTGCGCGACGGCGGCGGCCTGGGCCGGGGTGGCGCCGTTGGCCAGGGCCAGCGCGGCGGCCTGCTGCTGGGCCTGGACGCTGATCGCGGTGCCGAAGTCGATCGCGCTGCTCAGCTCGATGGTCAGGTGCTCGACGAACACGCTGGCGCCGAAGGACACGTACGGGTTGACGTCGTACGAGAACGAGGCGCCCAGGTCGATCGCCTTCAGGTCGGTCTTGATGCCGTGGTAGCGGCCGACCCAGTCGGAGTCGTACTCGGTCTTGAAGCCGAACGGCACCTGCAGCGAGATGCCGAAGTGCATGTTCTCGTTCTCGCCGAACGGCACGTGGAAATAGGCCGCCGGGACCGGGGCGATCATGCCGGCGTCGCCGCCGTTGCCGCCGGACACGTTGCCGCCGGTGCCGATGCCGCCGGCGCCGGCGTGGCGGGCCTCTTCCTTCTGGAAGTCGGCCGAGAAGCTGATCGCGGCCAGGTCGGCCTGGAACTGGCGGCCGCCGATCAGGCGCATCGAGGCCGGGTTGGTGGCGACCACCGAAGCGTCGCCCCAGGCGCTGGTCGAGCCGGCGAAGGCGCGACCCAGGCCCTTGGCGCTGTTCTCCTTCAGCTGGAACGCAGCGGCGTGGGCGTGGCCGCAGGCCAGCGCGCCGGCGATGCCGAGGGCCAGCACGGAAAGGCGGGTGTAGCTGTGGGCGTAATGCATGTTGCGCTTTCTCCGGAAAGACGTTGGTCTGTTGTTGTTGTCGCCAGCGCCGGTGGCGAAGCCCCTCCCGGGCCCGCCATCGTCGGATACCCCCTCCCGACATACGACGCCGTACTGGAATATAAGCACGCCTTTAACCCGAAAATAACGCTGCACTGCCGCAAAACATGCCGCACTGCAGCGGACACGCTGGCCGCTGATGGGCGATAGTTGCGCGCATGTTCGTTTCGCTCCCCTCCCGCCGCAAACCTCCGCCGCGCTGGGCGGCGCCGCTGTTGTTCGCTGCGCTGTGGCTGGCGTTCCTGTGGATGCTGGGGCGTCCGGACGAGGCGCGGCGCAGCCTGTGGCTGGCCTGGGGCGCGCTGGGGCGGGGCCTGGGCAGCGGCGATCCATCCTGGGGCGCATGGATCGCGGCGCTGCAGGACGGCAGCGTATTGCGCCTGTTCACCGCGCTGTTCCTGCACGCGGACTGGGCCCACCTGCTGGGCAACCTGGTGTTCCTGCTGATCTTCGGCCTGCCGGCCGAGCGCGCGATGGGGCCTTGGCGCTTCCTGGCGCTGTTCCTGGCTGGCGGCGCGATCGCCAACCTGGCCGCGGTGGTGGTGATCGACGATCCGCACCGCGCGGTGATCGGCGCCAGCGGCGCGGTCTCGGCGGTGATCGGCGCCTACCTGGCGCTGTTCCCCGGCGCGCGCCTGGGCGTGGTGCTGCCACTGGGCCTGTTCCTGGAATTCGTGCGCGCCCCGGCGTTCCTGCTGATCGGCATCTGGGCCGCGCTGCAGGTGGTGTTCGCCTACATCGGCCCGGCCTTCGGCGCGGTGGCCTGGGCCGCGCACGTGGCCGGCTTCCTGTTCGGGGTGCTGTTCGCCCTGGTGGTGCGCGCCGGCATCGCCCGGCGCATGCGCCGGCAGAAGGGCTATTGAGCGGCGGGCCTTGGAAACGCCGCGGCCGTCCCCATCCTGCAGCCCGTCCCGGACCACCCTCGACGATCGATCCAGTCCAATGGCCAAGCCGCTCTACAAGATCACCTTCCTCAACCACGGAAAGGTCTACGAGCTCTATGCCCGCCACGTGGGCAGCAGCGCCCTGTGGGGCTTCACCGAGGTGGGCGAGCTGGTGTTCGACGTGCACGAGGGCCTGGTCGTGGACCCGACCGAGGAGCGCCTGCGCGACGAGTTCGGCAACACCAAGGTCCTGCACCTGCCGATGCAGAGCATCGTCCGGGTCGAGGAAGTGGAGCGGAAGGGCCAGTCGGCGATCCGCGACGCGGCCACCGGCGAGAAGGTGGTGACCCCGTTCCCGCTGCCGGCCAAGCCCAACCGCTGAAGCCGCGCGCGGCCGGCGGCGCTCAGTCGCGCCGCGGGCCCGGCACGGCCGCGGTGGCCGCCAGCCTCTTCAGTTCCGCCAGTGCCGCGGCAATCGGCGCGTCGCCGGGCAGCGGCGAGCCGGCGCGGTAGCCCTCGTCCTCTTCCTCGTCGCCGCGCAGGTGGCCCGGCAGCGCCGCCTCGCTGACGGTGCCGGCCACGGTCGCCGGCGCGTCGCTGCCGGTGAGCTTCGGGTCCGGCTGCAGTTCCACGTCCGGGACGATGCCGCTGGCCTGGATCGAGCGCCCGCTGGGGGTGTAGTAGCGTGCGGTGGTCAGCTTGACCGAATCGCCGTTGCCCAGCGGCAGCAGGGTCTGCACCGAGCCCTTGCCGAAGGTGCGGCTGCCGACCACGCGGGCGCGGCCGTTGTCGCGCAGCGCGCCGGCCAGGACCTCGGCGGCGCTGGCCGAACCGGCGTCCACCAGCACCACCACCGGCGCGCCGCCGAGGCGGTCGCCGGCGGTGGCGTCGAAGCGGGTGTCGCTGGCCGGCACCCGGCCGCGGGTGCTGACGATGGCGCCGCTGTCGAGCAGCTCGTCGGCCACCTGCACCGCCGCGGTCAGCAGGCCGCCGGGATTGCTGCGCAGGTCCAGCACCAGGCCGCGCAGCCTGCCGCCGGCCTTGGCCTGCAGTTCGTCCAGGTGCTTGCGGAAATCGGCGCCGGTATCGGCCTGGAAGGTGCTCAGGCGCACGTAGCCGTAGCCGGGCTCCAGCATGCGGCTGCGCACGCTGGTGACGCGGATGGTCTCGCGCTGGATCTCGATGTCGAACGGCCGCTCGCGGCCCTCGCGCAGGATGGTGATGGTGACCTTGCTGCCGGCCGGGCCGCGCAGCGGTTCGCTGCCCTCGACCTGGGCGATCGGCTTGCCGTCGATGGCCACGATCACGTCGCCGGCCAGCACGCCCGCGCGCGCGGCGGGGGTGCCGTCGATCGGCGCCACCACCTTCAGCGTGCGGTCCTGCTGCTGCTGCAGCTCCACGCCGATGCCCTCGTAGGCGCCGGTGGTCTGCTCGTCGAAGGAATCGGACTCGGCCTTGTCCAGGTAGGCGCTGTGCGGGTCCAGGTCCATCAGCAGGCCCTCGATCGCCGACTGCATCAGGAAGCGGTCGTCGACCGGGTCGACGTAGGCCTCCTTGATCGCGCGGTACACCGCGACGTAGCGCTGGATCTCCGCCAGCGGGATCCTCGAGCCGCTGGGGTCGGCCGCGTCCGGATCGTCGGCCGCCGGCACCGGGGCGTCGGCGTCCTGCGCCGGATCCGCGGGCGCGGGCGCGTCCTGCGGTTGCGTCGGCGGCGCCGGCTCGGCCGCCTCCTGGGCCGGGACGGCGGGCGAGGCGGCAAGCAGCAGCAACAGGGACAGGACGGCGGGGGCTGGACGCATCGACGACTCCACGCGCGCGGACGGTGCGCGCAGCCCGATTATGCTGCAGCGCGCTGTAAATGCCGCTTGAACCCTCAGCGGCGCTGCAGCCAGGCCGACGGGTCCACCGGCTTGCCGTCGCGGCGCAGTTCGAAGTACAGCGCCGGCCGGCCATGGCCGCCGGAACTGCCGACCCGCGCCACCTGCTCGCCCTTGCGCACGCGCGCGCCCACGTCGCGCAGCAGGGTGTCGTTGTGCGCGTACAGGCTCATGTAGCCATTGCCGTGGTCGATGATCAGGATCAGGCCGTAGCCGGTCATCCACTCGGAGAACACCACGGTGCCGTCGGCCACCGCGGTCACCGGCGCGCCGGCGGCGGCGCCGATCAGCACGCCGTTGCTGGTGCGTCCGTCCGGCAGCTTGCCGCCGAAGCGCGCCAGCAGGTCGCCGCTGGCCGGCCAGCCCAGGCCGCCCACCTTGGGCGGCGGCGCGGCGGCCGCGACCGGGCCGCGCGGCTTGGCCGCCTCGCCGCGCTGCGCCGACTGCCGTGCCTGCTCGCGCGCACGCTGCTCGGCGGCGCGCTTTTCCGCCGCCGCCCGCGCCGCGGCCGCGCGCAGGTTCTTCAGCAGCTGCTCCAGCGCCTTGGCATCCTGGCCCAGGGCTTTCTCGCGCGCCTGGCGGTCCTGGTAGCGGCTGTCCAGCTCGGCCAGCAGCGCAGCGCGCTGGCCGCGGTCGCGGCGCAGCGCGGCCAGGGTTTCCTGCTGGCTGGCGCGCAGCGCCTCCAGCTCGGCACGGCGCTGGGCGATGCCTTCCTCCACCGTGGCCAGTTCCGCCAGCGAGGCCGACAGCGCCTGCACCTGGCGCGCGTGCTCGCGCTGGGCATAGCGGTGGTAGGCCAGCGCCCGCTGCGCATCGGCGGCGCGATCCTGCGACAGCAGCAGCTTCAGCGGCGCCTGCCCGCCCAGCGCATAGGACGCGCGCAGCAGTTCGGCCAGGCGCCGGCGGCCCTGCTCCTGCCCGGCCCGCAGCTGGTCGCGGCGCCGCTCCAGGTCGGCCAGGGCCTCGGTTTCGCGCTGCAGCGCGGCCTCGGTCTCGGCCAGTTCGCGCGCGGTGCGGCCCAGCTGTTCCTCGGCCCGGCGCAGGCGGGTGGCGGCGTCTCCACGCTGGCCTTCCAGCCGGCGCCGCTCGCGCGCGATTTCCTGCAGTTCGGCGCGCACCTTGCGCAGTTCGCGCTCGGCCGTGCCCGGGTCGCGCCGCTCCTGCGCCTGCAGCAGGCCGGCGCAGGCCAGCGCCAGCGCCGCGGCCATGGGCAGGCAGCGCCATGCGCCGCGGCTGCGTTGGGGTCCTGGCCCGGGGGCTTGGCGACGCTCGCGCGGATGGGGCACGCCTGGAAGATCCAGTGACTTCAGACAGGTGCGGATTGTAGCCAAGCGTGGTCCCATGGCGCGTACAGACGTGAAAGGAGGCCCGCCATGGCCCAGTCCCGCTTCCCCGCCATCGCCCTCTGCCTGCTGCTGGCCATGCCCGCGGCCTGGGCGGCCGAGGACATCAGCAAGGTCAACGGCAGCATCGAGGTCGCCGCCGGCACCGTCCACGGTGAGCTGGACACCGTCAACGGCAGCATCAGCATCGGCGACGGCGCCCAGACCGGCGACGCCAGCACCGTCAACGGCAGCATCAAGGTCGGCGCCAACGCCCGCGTCGGCAGCCTGGACACGGTCAACGGCGCGATCCGCGTCGGCCGCAACGTGCAGGCCTCCGGCGGCATCGAGACCGTCAACGGCAGCGTGTTCGTCGACCGCGGCAGCACCGTGGCCGGCGACATCGAGACCGTCAACGGCGCCATCGGGCTGGTCGAGACCCAGCTGCGCGGCGACATCGAGACGGTCAACGGCGACGTCACCGTCGGCATCGGCTCGGTGGTGTCCGGCAGCCTCAGCATCAAGCGCAGCAGCGGCTGGTTCCAGTCCGCGCCCAAGCGCAAGCCGCGGGTGGTGATCGGCCCGCGCGCGGTGGTCCAGGGCCCGCTGAAGTTCGAGCGCGAGGTGCGCCTGTACGTGCACCGCAGTGCCCGCACCGGTCCGGTCACCGGCGCCGAGCCGGTGGTGTTCGACACCGACACCGCGCCGGAGGACTGAGCGCGCGCGGCGTGCCGGCAACCCCGGCACGCTTGCCCTAGAATCGGGCTTCCGCTGTCCGCGAGGAGTTCCGATGTTCCGCAAGCCCCTGATCGGCGTCGCCGTTGGCGCGCTCCTGCTGGCCGGTTGCGGCAGGCAGGACGACGACGCGGCCGCCAAGCCCGACGCCGTCGCTCCCGTTCCCGCGCCCGCCTCGGACCACGCGTTCGAGCCGGCGATTACCGGCGCCGACTTCGCCGAGCTGGTCCGCACCCTGGCCTCCGACGAGTTCGAGGGCCGCGGCCCGGGCTCGGCCGGCGAGGAGCGCACGGTCGAGTACATCCGCGCGCAGATGCAGCGCATCGGGCTGCAGCCGGGCAACGGCGACAGCTTCTTCCAGGAAGTGCCGATGGTGGAAACCACGGCCGATCCGTCCACCCGCCTGGCGATCACGACCTCCGGGGGCGCGATGGACCTGGCCTTCGGCACCGACATGGTGGTCGGCACCCGCACCGGGGAGCCGCAGGTCTCGGTGCGCGACAGCGAGATGGTGTTCGTCGGCTACGGCGTGGACGCGCCGGAGCGCGACTGGAACGACTACGCCGGCCAGGACTGGACCGGCAAGACCGTGGTGATGTTCGTCAACGACCCGGGCTTCCACGTCAACGACGAGAAGCTGTTCGACGGCCGCAAGATGACCTACTACGGCCGCTGGACCTACAAGTTCGAGGAAGCCGCGCGCAAGGGCGCGGCCGCCGCCCTGATCGTGCACGACACCGCCGGCGCCAGCTACGGCTGGGACGTGGTGAAGAATTCCTGGTCCGGCCCGCAGTACGACCTGCCCTCCAGCGACGATCCGGATCCGCGCCTGCCGGTGCAGGGCTGGATCACCGCCGACGTCGCCCGCCAGTTGTTCGCCAGCGCCGGCCTGGACCTGGACGAAGCATACCGCGCCGCCAGCCGACCCGGCTTCAAGCCGGTGCCGCTGAAGGCGCGCCTGTCGGTGGATCTCAACAGCAGCACCACCCGCAAGACCTCGCGCAACGTGGTCGGCGTGCTGCCGGGTGCCAGCCGCGCCGACGAGGCGGTGCTGTACATGGCCCACTGGGACCACCTCGGCAAGCACGAGGGCGAGGGCGACACCATCTACAACGGCGCGGTGGACAACGCCACCGGCGTGGCCGGCATCCTCGAGATCGCCGAGGCCTTCGCCCAGCAGGAGCCGCGCCCGGAGCGCTCGGTGGTGTTCCTGGCGGTGACCCTGGAGGAATCCGGCCTGCTGGGCTCCAAGTACTACGTCGCCCATCCGACCTTCCCGCTGGAGAAGATCGCCGGCGTGATCAACCTGGACGCGATGTCCGTGGCCGGGCGCTCGCGCGACTTCGTGGTCACCGGCATCGGCAGCTCGGAGCTGGAGGACATCCTCAAGCCGATCGCGGCGATGCAGGGCCGCCGCCTGGAAGGCGAGGCCGCGGTCCAGGGCGGCTTCTATTTCCGCTCCGACCACTTCAACTTCGCCAAGGCCGGCGTCCCGGCGCTGTACGCCAAGGGTGGCGGCGACCTGCGCGAGGGTGGCAAGGCCGCGGGCAAGAAGGCGGCCGAGGCCTATGCGCGCAACTACCACCAGCCCTCGGACGAGTTCGATCCGTCCTGGAACCTGGACGGCGTGGTCGAGGACCTGGAGGCGCTGTACGGCGTGGGCCGTGAACTGGCCGCCGGCGACCGCTGGCCCAACTGGTACGAGGGCAACCCGTTCAAGGCCACCCGCGACCGCATGATGCAGGCCCGCCCGCCGATGGCCTCGCGCTGATCCGCTCGCGCGTACAGGACAAAGGCCGGTCGCGCAGGCGGCCGGCCTCTTTTTCGGGATTCGGGATTGGGGCCGGGGCGCATGGGCACCGCCCCCAATCACCGCCGCAGTGCATAGCCCGGACAAGGCGGCAGGCGGCATCCGGGACAGGGGCCGCCCATGCACGCCCCCCGCTACGCTTCGCTTATCCGGGCCAGGCATCCGCCCGGGAAGCCGGGGCGCAGGCGCGCCCTCCACGAATCACCGCTCCCGAATCGCAACCCGGGCCACGGTCGAGGC
>NZ_KI783311.1:43180-50586 GCF_000510725.1 Pseudoxanthomonas sp. J31 | reverse complement strand
CCCGAAATTCTCGCAGATTTAATTTAAAAAAAATACTTCCGCTTCCGTTTCGACTTTGGCGAAATGGGGGCTATTTTTATTTTCTCTTCGAATTAAGCGACCAAATGGATAGGATGGTGGGGATCGACCTAAAAGCGGAACAACATTATGCGATAAACACGGAAGTGGGTGAGAAATTACCTATGGCTAAAGAAATATCGCTATCTAAAGGGAAAGTCGCCATCGTTGACGATGAAGACTACGGTAAATTAATCAAATTGAAATGGCATTACAACAGGGGTTACGCGAGACATTCATACTGGGAATCGGGTACTTCGAAAAGTATATGGATGCATCATGTTATTTTGGGTGTTTACCCAAATCGCAAACTTGTTGTCGATCACATCAATGGCAATCCTTTGGATAATCGCAAAATCAATCTTCGTATTGTCACTCAGCAACAAAATTTATTCAATAAATCCCCTAGCTGTAAGAGCACATCAAAATTTAAGGGGGTTTATTGGTATAAAGCACGCAGTAAATGGTGTTCGAAGATAATGCTCGATGGTAGATACCGACACATTGGATATTTCGAATCCGAAATAGAAGCTGCATTAGCCTACAATAAGGCCGCAAGAGAACTGTTTGGAGATTGCGCAAAACTCAATGTTGTTTAAAGTCATATTCCAGTAAATTGAGGTGTGATAATGGCCAAAAAGAAAGCGGGAGCTGAAAAACTAAATGATAGAGTCGTCGGTACCGGTGAATTGGCGGCCATTATCGGAAAATCTGATCGGTGGGTCCGCCAACTGACAGGGGAAAAGGTGCTTCATCAGGTTGAACGAGGCAAGTATATTCTCGGAGAATCGATCCAGGCATACTGTGAACACATCGCTGGCGGCAAAGAGGACGATAAGAAGCCCCGATTTATCGATGAAAAGACGGAACATGAGCGCATCAAGAAGGAAAAAGCGGCACTAGAACTGGCTGAAATGCAGGGGGAATTACATCGTTCCGCAGATGTTGAGGCGGTTATGAACGACATGCTGGGGGCATTTCGGCAGCGTATTAGGGCGATTCCGATGCGTTTGGCCCCCGAATTGATCGGGCAGGGAGAATTGAACGTTATAAAAGGACGATTAACCGCGGCGCTGGATGAGGCTCTTGCAGAATTAGCTGATTATGATCCGGAGCTGTTCCGACAAGAACGGGCAAGGAATGATTCTGATGGCGGTTCCTAATTTCTTGAAGACTGAAGCCCTCTTCCGAAGGATCGCCAGGGTCGTTGCTCCTCCACCAAGCCTCACGGTTTCCGAGTGGGCTGACCTCTATCGCCGGCTCTCTTCTGAAGCTTCAGCAGAACCGGGGCAATGGCGCACCGAGCGGGCACCTTATCAGCGAGAAATCATGGACGCATTGAATGATGATGAGACCGAAACGATCGTCGTCATGTCTTCGGCCCAGGTTGGTAAGACGGAGATTATCTTGAACATCATCGGATACTACATCCATCAAGATCCGTCACCAATCATGTTGGTCCAGCCAACGCTCGAGCTGGCTCAGGCCTTTTCGAAGGACCGGCTTTCGCCTATGGTGCGGGACAGTCCTGAATTGAAGAAGAGAATGGCGGGGACGAAGAGTCGGGACAGCGGGAACACGATGCTGCACAAGACATTTCCGGGCGGACATATAACGATGGCTGGCGCCAACTCGCCGGCCTCTTTGGCGTCCCGGCCTATCCGGGTTGTGCTTCTCGACGAAGTGGATCGGTATCCAGTCTCAGCTGGTACCGAGGGCGATCCGGTGACGTTGGTCTCAAAACGGACCACCACCTTCCATAATCGGAAGCGCGTTTTGGTGAGCACGCCAACGATCAAAGGTGCATCCAGGATCGAAACGGCCTACGAGGCGAGCAGCATGGAGCAGTGGTGTTTGCCTTGCCCTAGCTGCGGGGATCACCAACCGCTCGCGTGGGGTCAGATTCGCTTTGATGATGCGACCATGGCCTGCAAATATTGCGGCGCTATTCATTCAGAGATCGAATGGAAGTCCGGTCAAGGGAAGTGGATCGCCCGGAAAGAGAATCGTAAGGTCCGCGGCTTCCACTTGAATGAGCTGGCGAGCCCATGGAAACGATGGGAAACCATCATTGAGGAGTTCAAGGAGGCGAAGAAAAACGGCACGGAGACGCTGAAAGCCTGGGTCAATACTTCCCTGGGCGAAACATGGGAAGAGAAAGGCGAGCAGCTGGACGAAGATGTTCTTTACAATCGCCGCGAAATGTACCATGCAGATGTGCCGGATGGCGTGAAGGTCCTGACTGCAGCTGTCGATACGCAGGATGACCGCTTTGAAATTGAAGTGCAGGGGTGGGGAGCCGGCCATGAAAATTGGCGGATTCAGTACCACGTTATTTATGGTGATCTCAAGCAGCAACAGGTCTGGGAGGACCTGGATGAATACTTGAAACGAACATGGGAAGATGCCGAGGGAAGAAGGTTTCCGATCGCGCTCACATGCATGGACTCCGGCGGACACTTCACAAACGAGGTATATCGCTTTTGTAAGGAGCGCGCTGCACGCCGACTGTTTGCGATCAAGGGGGAAGGAACCGGGGATGGTACCCGCCAGCCGCTGATCATTGGCACCACAACAAACAACCGTTATAAGGCGACGGTCGTCCGTCTCGGGGTAGATGAAGGGAAGTCGAAAGTCATGAGTGCCTTAAAAATACCGATGGTGGACGAGTTTGGAAGTAAGTCACGAGGTTATTGCCACTTCCCACTGACCACGCCTGAGCGAAATCGGGGATATGAGCGGCAATATTTCGAAGGTTTAACGGCAGAGGCACTGCATACCAGGATTAAGATGGGTGTTCCTTATCAAGTTTGGGTGAAGATCCGATCCCGGAACGAACCGCTCGACTTGGCGGTTTACAATCGGGCAGCGATCGAGATCCTGCAGCCGGACCTCGAAAACATGCAGCCTTATTGTACAAGCGCTATAAAAACGCCAGCATTGGCGGCAACTGCTGCAGGAGCGCCGGCAGCAGCAACCAAGCGCCGACGTGGAACCACGAGCAGTATTTAACCTGAGAGGAGGTGAAAAGGAAATGCCATTGTACACGAAGGAAGTTGCGCAGCAACATTTGGATGCTTGGCTGGCTGCCGAACTGGCTATATCAACAGGGCAATCGTACAGCATTGCAGGCCGCTCGTTGACTCGAGCGAATCTTAATGAAGTCATGCAGCAAATCAAATACTGGCAGAAGCAACTCGATGATGCTCTGCGGTGTGAGCAGGGGCTGGGACCACGGCGTAAGGTACGTCGGTATGTTCCGATTGATCTATGAGCTGGTGGAGTAAAACCGTTGAAATGGTGGCTCCTGGCTACGCGGCCAAGCGTGAGCGGGCCCGTACAGAGATCGTACGGCAGCGTGCAGTTCAGGAGGTCTTTAACCAAGGGTACGGTGACCATGGGGCGAGCCGGAGGAAAAACTCCCTAAAAGCATGGAATCCGGCAGCGGGAGACGCCGAGGAAGATATTCATGTAAACCCCGATGAACTCCGGCCAAGAGCCAGGGATTTGTACATGGGCGGATCGCTTGCAAACGGAGCGATCAAAACACTTCGAACAAATATAATCGGCACGGGGTTGAGGCTAAAGCCATCCTTCGATGCCGATTTTTTGCGCCTGTCGGAGGATCAGGCCGGACGATTAAAGCGGCAAATCGAGCGGGAGTTCGCGCTTTGGTCGGAGTCCAAGGACTGTGACGCAGCGGGCATGCACAATTTCTACGAACTCCAGCAGTTGGCTTTTTTGTCCTGGATGATGTCAGGCGATGCGTTTGTTCTGTTGCCGTTCCTGTCCCGGAAACATACGATCTACGACCTACGTATTCGATTACTCGAGGCGGATCGCTGCAGCAATCCTCTGACTAAGGAAATCGCGATGAATAATAAGCTCAGCAACGGGGTTGAGGTAGACAGTGACGGCATGGTCGTTGCCTATTGGTTTTCGGATAAACACCCTGGTTCATCGCTCGCAATGCCGACGAAATGGACACGGGTCGCTGTTATTGGCGAAGAAAGTGGACGACGTAACGTATTGCATCTGATGGAGGCGGAACGTCCGGAACAGCGCCGGGGTGTACCAATCCTAGCGCCGGTCATCGAATCTCTCAAACAGCTTGAGAGGTACACTGAAGCAGAATTAATGGCTGCGGTGATCAGCGGGATGTTCACTGTGTTTATCGAAACAGAATCCCAGGAACCGGGAGAGTTTGGTGTATCCCTTCCTCCAGCAGACAATCCAACTGGAGAGCCGTTGCCGCCCACAGACGAAGACCTTCGTCTTGGAAACGGTGCGGTCCAATTTCTTCAGCCTGGCGAAAAGGCAACGATTGCGAATCCTGGGCGCCCGAACAGTGGATTTGACCCGTTTGTAACCGCCATTTTGCGGCAGGTAGGCGCGTCCTTGGAGTTGCCCTACGAATTACTCCTGAAGCACTTCACGGCGTCTTATTCGGCGTCCAGAGCGGCCTTGCTAGAAGCGTGGAAGATGTTCCGAATGCGCCGTTCTTGGATGTCGGCCGACTTCTGCCAACCAATCTATGAGGAGTGGTTTGCAGAGGCAGTAATTAAAGGACGTATCGACGCCCCGGGTATCTTTGATGATCCGTTGTTGTTTAAGGCATATACCAAGGCTGAATGGCACGGTCCTTCCCAAGGTCAACTTGACCCGGTGAAGGAAGCGAATGCGGCGGTGATCAGGGTCCAGAATGGATTCAGCACGCGGGCTCGGGAAGCTGCAGAGCTGACAGGCTCCGAGTATGAGAGCAATGTCCGGCAACTGGCCTATGAGAAGAAGATCCGTGAGCAAAACGGTCTCGAGTCGGGGATCGAACAAGACGTGAAGGGGGGTGATGAAGAAGATGCCGAAGAAGATCAAACTTAACGGCCCGGTTATCGGTGACGGAAGTACTTGGCTCTATGACTGGTTTGGCATGCCGTACATCAGTGCGGGAAGGATCTCAAAAGAATTGGACGATGCTCGGGGCGACGATGTTGAACTTTACATCAACTCTCCAGGAGGATCCGTGTTTGCTGGGTCAGAGATATACACCATTCTAAAGGAGTACACCGGAAAGGTGATTGCTAAGGTCACTGGTGTAGCCGCCAGCGCGGCCTCGTTCTTTTTGATGGCTGCCGATGAAACGAAAATGTCTCCAACGTCCCAATTAATGATTCACAATGCAGCGACGCGGACGGAAGGTGACAAAAACGCTCATTCCAGTAACGCGGATATGTTACAGGGTACCGATGTCGCAATCACCAACGCATATCGTCTCAAGACGGGAAAGAGTACGGAAGAATTACTCGATTTAATGAATAAGACGACTTGGATGAATGCACAGAAGGCAGTTGAATTGGGTTTTGCTGATGGAATCCTGTTCGATGAGGAGAACTCACTCATTGAAGTAACGAACAGTATGTCAATTGGGGAAATCCCGCCAGATGTGGAGGCTAAACTGCGAGACATTGTGTTAACAGCCATGATCAAAAGCGGGACAGATGCCAAAAATCCAATCGATACTGGGGAGAAAAGCCCGTTTGAAGGCTTGGATCTTTCCGCTATTCTGCCACAGGATTTAACCCAAGCTATGCAAGTCGTTAACAGCATGGATAATTCCGAACAGCAACAAAAAAATGAACCACAAATAAAGGAGGAAGATTCACCTATGGATCTCAACGAACTGAAAGCGAAACACCCCGATCTCTACAACGAGATCATCAATCTCGGAGTAACCCAGGAGCGAAGCCGTATTACTGAACTCAACGCTCTTTCGACAGCTCCAGGGGCGGCCGATATTGTCGCTAAGGCGATTTCCGAAGGAAAGACGGCAGGTGAAACTGCGCTGGAAATCGTGAGAGCCTCTGCGGAGCGTGTTGCAAATGAAGGACAGCGTCGGGCCAATGATGCCCGGAACAGCGGGGTCAACGGCGTAACGCCAGACGAAGCGCCGGCTACGCCGAACCCTGAAGCTGTGTCCCAAGCCGAAGCAGATGCTTTGGCTGAAGAAATCAAAAACCTTATGGGAGGTCGAAAGTAATGCCAGCATACGATAGCGTTCCTTATGATAACCTGATCGCCGGAATGGTCCAGCCAATCGTCACCCAATCTATCATCATTGAGCCAGCAACCGGTGCAGTTTATGAGCGTGGAACTGTCATGGCACGTACAGGTTTTGCTGCTGACGGCACTTGGATTTGTACAATTGTCGACTCACAGGCAGCAGGTGCCGCACAAAAGGTGCCTGTTGCCGTCTTGGCTGATGAGCTTGTTGACGCTACAACCGCACAGCAACGGGCGACAGTATACACGCAAGGCGAGTTCAACCGAGATGCATTGATCTTCGGTGGAAATGACACAATCGCGACTCATGAAGCCGCGCTGAATGATGCAAAAATCTATACCAAACGGGTTGTAAAATAAGGGGGATACCATCGATGGCTATTAAAGATTTGTACTCATTTCCTACTCTTTTGAAAGTTATTGGCCAACTTCCACCGCCAAGTACGTATATTCTGGACACATTCTTCCAAGATGGTGAACCGTTTGACACTGAATACGTGGAAATCCAAACGATGAAAGGCAACAAGCCGATCGCGCCGTATGTGTCTGAGCTTCAGCCAGGCAAGCCGATTGAGAGATCAGGCTTTACTGCTAAACAGTACAAGCCGGCACTGATCAAACCTGCCCGTCCGATCACTGCGATCGACCTCAAGGTTCGCGCTGCAGGCGAAAACCTGATCAATCAGGATCAGCCAGAGGTGCGAGCCCGCAAATTGCTCGCCAAGGACATCATCGATCTTCAGGACACGATCACTCGTCGGCTTGTGCAACAAGCGGCTGAATTAATGTTTACGGGCAAGGTTACACAGATCGGTGAAGGTGTCAGCCAAGTTATCGATTACGATTTTACCAATATCATCACGCTTTCCGGCACTGATCTCTGGAGCGATCCTAATTCTGATCCAATTGCATTCCTTGCAGCCCAACGAAAGGCAATCATGGATGCTAATGCTCCTACACCAAATATCGTACTTGCAGATTACGATGCTGCGGTTGCCTTGATGAGACATCCGAAGATTCTCAAGCTCGCCGAAAACAGAGGCGTGGATGTGGGTAACCTGGACACAACCCTTCTTCCGAACGGCGTGACATACCACGGGCGTCTGCGTGACGTCGGGTTGGACGTATACAGCTACACGGGCACTTACACGAACGATGCAGGCCAAGAAGTTCCGTTCATCCCGGCGGGGACTATCGCCATCATGTCGACTAGAGACAAGTTCACATTCCACTATGGGGCTAATGTGATCATGGATCCTCGGACAGAGCAGTTTGTGCGTGTAATGGGTAAG
>NZ_KI783311.1:33739-41335 GCF_000510725.1 Pseudoxanthomonas sp. J31 | reverse complement strand
GTTTGTTCCGGTGGATAAGCTCCAGGAATCTTTAAAACAAATCAATCAAGCGGGAACGGCGCTTAATACAGCCGCCCTGTCACTGAAAGGAGTTTAAACATGGCTGAATTTCATGGTGTAAAAGCCAAAGAGGTATATCAACCAAAGGCAGCTGTCGTTCAGACGAACACACTGCCTATTTATTTTGGAACAGCACCGATTAACCAGGTCGCGAATCCTTCCGGAGCTGTGAACAGAGTTATTATAGCTAATGATCTTGACGAATTCCGGGCTAAGCTAGGATATTCAGATGATTGGAAGTCCTTCACCCTCTGCGAGGCAGCGTACGCTCATTTCGTTGTAAACGAACAAGGACCGATTGCCTTCGTGAACGTCCTGGATGCTAACGATACCGACACCATAGTTCCGGCTGCAGTGACCTTCGTCGATCGCATGCACACAATCGAGAAGGAGGGCGTCCTAAAAGACTCTGTCACCGTCGCTGATGGCTCGACAACCTATCAGCAGGGTAAAGACTACACCCTTACATTTAACAACTCAGGTAAGCTCGTCATCTCCATTGTGAGCGGTGGTTCTATCCCAGCAGGGACCACATCCCTCCAAGTTGGCTATAAAACACTGAAGCCACAAGTAGTGACGTCAAGCCGTATTATTGGCGGCATCGATGCACAGACAGGTGTTAGAACGGGGTTGGAACTGATAGAGGAGGTATTCCTGGAGACATCCCTTGTCCCGAACCTGATCGTGGCTCCGGGTTGGTCAGATGATCCGGTTGTGGCTGCTGTAATGGTAGCGAAATCGAAAGACATTAATGGCCTATTCGAAGCGCATGCGGTCACGGATCTTGATGCAAATCAAAAGTATGTTGATATCGCGGCCTGGAAAGAGGAAAACGGTTATACCAGCCACCTCCAAACGAACACATACCCGATGGCAACATACAAAGGACGCCTTTATCACATGTCTACTCTGGTAACGGCCGACATGGTCGCCACTGATGCGCAAAACGAGGGCGTGCCGTATCAGACTCCATCAAACCAGCCGATTACAGCAGACGGGCTGGTTTACGCTGATGGAACCCAGGTCCGGATCCCGTTTGATCAAGCGAACGTCTTGAATGCCAACGGAATCGTGACAGGTATCCGGTGGACGAATGGATACAACGCATGGGGTAACCGCACCGGCGCTTATCCAGAGTACACGGACGCACAACGTACCTTCATCCCTGTTCGCCGGATGATGTCGTATATTAATAACCAGCTGGTCCTGCGTCATTGGCAATATGTTGACGATCCGCTTAATCGTCGCCTGATCGAGTCGATCGCCGATGGAGCGAACATATGGCTTAACGGACTGGTCGGCTCGGGCTACCTTCTCGGAGGGCGTGTAGAATTTCTCGCAGCGGATAATCCGGACGATCAACTCGGCAATGGCAAGATGGTGTACCGCATTTATATCACGCCGCCATCCATGGCCCAAGAAATTGAGTTCATTGTCTTTTATGACGCATCATATTTGGCCGCGTTAACAGCGGCTTAAGGAGGGGTTAAACGTGAAAGGAAAAATTCCAATTAAGTTGACTGGTATGAAGGTGTACCAGGAAGGCAGTAACAACGACTTTGCAACGGGAGATATCACCCTTCCATCGCTCAATTCCATGACGGACTCTTTAACAGGAGCCGGTATTCTTGGTACAGCTGATATCCCTGCAGACGGACATTTTGAAGCCATGGAGCTAGGGATTACGTGGAGAACCATCAACAGAGATGTTTTTAACTTGATGGGTTCGTCTGCTGGACTGGAAATCCGTGGTGCATTTAGCGGGTGGGATAATGCTAAAACCGCGATGGAATACACGCCGATTAAAATCGTTGTTCGCGGAATGAGCAAGGGCGTCGATCTCGGTACCCTTTCTCAAAATGCCGCAACTGACACGACCAGTACCATCGAGGTTATCTACATCAAAATCTTTATCGATGGTCAAGCCGTGCTCGAATTCGATCGATTCAATTATATTTATCGGATTAACGGGCAAGACGTTCTCGTAGACGTAAGAAAAGCATTAGGCTTGGCCTAAACGAAGGGAGAAAACGAAATGAGTGGAAAAGCTGTGGACGCAGAACAAGTCACTGCTATCGATGAAAATATGGAGGAAGTGAAGACGGCCGGAAGAGTGATTAAGCTTTCTCGGCCTGTTAATTGGGAAGACAAGGAGTACAAAGAGTTGACGCTCGATTTCGACGGGCTGTCGGGAGACGATATGATTGCAATCGAGTCGGAATTCATGAGCTTCATCAAAGGGATGAAAGGTATCTTGGTGGCATTTAAAACCGATCATCCGGCATACCTTACGGTCGTTGCGGCAAAAGCTGCTGGCGTTGACCCATTTATGTTGAAGAAGCTGTCCGCTCGTGATTTCTTGAAAGTAACGGGTGTCGCCAAGGATTTTTTGAACGGTTACGCGTAAGCGGCAGTCCAGTCCGACAACTCATGAAGCATGCGATGAAGTTATCCCATAGAGCGGGCGGCGATCCAGCATATTGGATGAGCCGCCCTCTTTGGTTATTGCGGGAATGGATCGAGGCGGAAGACGAGCTTACGCAAGAGGAAGCTGCTCGGAAGGGAGGGGGTTAATCGATGGCAAAGAAATACGAAATGTCGTTCGAGTTGAACGGCGAGATCGACCCCCGACTAAAGAGAACGTTCGATGAGCTGAGTAATGATGTCCTTGATCTCCGCAAGGATCTGAATACGCTCCGCAAATCCGGAAGCTTTGACGAGATTACCAGAGATGCGGATCGAGCGTCTGGTGCCTTCGGTGAGCTCCGGGAAGACGTTCGCGAATTCGGGGATATCCTGCAGCGCGTCGGGCAGTATACTGGTGCTTACGCTATTATCGACAGGGTGACCGGATCGATCGGAGAGATGATCACCACGATTGGGGAACTGGATGCTCAATCCGGACAGCTCGCAGCTGCAACAGGAGCAACAGCGGGCGAATTAGAGGACCTTCAAGACATTTCCCGATCATTATACCGGCAAGGCTTGGGCGAGGGCGTCAGCGACCTTACAGACGCCCTGGTTATAGCCAGAAACGTAACCAAGCAGGAAGGGGACGAACTGGAACGTACCGCAAAGAATGCGATCGTGCTGCAGGACGTTTTCCGGTTCGACATCCCTGAGTCCATGAAAGCTTCAGACACCATGATGCGACAATTCGCCATCACATCTGAGCAATCAATGAACCTGCTTGCCCAAGGGGCTCAGAGGGGCCTAGATAAGTCCGGGGAGCTGCTTGACTCGGCGAATGAATATGCACCGCAATTTGCTGCCCTCGGATACTCTGCCAATGAGATGTTTGACTTCTTCGCGGCCGGCCTCGAGGCTGGAGCCTGGAACCTTGATAAGGTGGGGGATTTAGCAAAAGAATTCAATATCCGCATTCAGGATGGCAGCGAGAAGACTGCGGAGGCACTGGCGGCCCTGTTTGCTCCGGAAGGCATCGAAGAGTTTACAACCGCTTTGACCAAGGGCGGGACAAAGTCGGCTGAGTATTTGGAATTGCTTAAGCACGTTTCTGCCGATACCGCCAAGGAGATGGTCAAGAACCTGCAGAAGGGCGGCAAAAAGGCAGAGGATACCTTCCTTGCAATCTCGGGTATGATGGGCGGCGGGGATAAAATCCTGGCCGATTTGAGCACTGGCGCCCTTAAGGGTAAGGACGTCATGCAGCAGGTCATTGCAGAACTGAACAACATCGAGGACCCGGTGTATCGAAACATGCTGGGTGTCGAGCTCTTTGGCACGCAGTGGGAAGACCTGGAGAAAGACGTCGTTGCCGCACTCGGTTCAGTCCAGAGCCAGTTTAATATGACGGAGTCCACCATGGAAGACATGGCTGCCGTCAAATACGACAACCTAACGCATGACCTGAAGGTGCTTGGCCGCGAGCTGATGGATGAGGTGATCATCCCAATCGGCGAGGACCTGATGCCTGTCTTGCACGATTTAACGGACTGGGCCTCAGACAATAAGGATCTCATCAAGGCCTTGGCCCTTGCAGTGCCAGCTGCCATGCTTACCAAAAATGCGGTCGGTATGGCGAAGGACTTCGGCAATATAGGGAAAGCGGTCTTTGATACAACCAATGGAGTAAGCAAGTTTAGTCGGTTTGTCGGCATGATGACGAACCCGATCGGCATTGCAGTTGGCGCAGTAGGTGCTCTTACAGCCGGCGTTATCGCCTACAAAGAACACCAGGAAGAAGCGCGCCAGGCTCTAATCAATATGGGAGATGCCTTGGACGGTGCATTTGACAATTATAATGATATCGAGCACCAAACAAAGCGAACCAGGAATCTGATCCGTGAGTACGATCGGCTCGAAGAGAAGATCAACAACACGAAGACGCCGGCTGCCGAGCTGGCCGAAGCTCGACGTAAGCAAAAGAACGTCGAGAAGGAACTTATTGAACTGAATCCTGAAATTTTGAAGGCTGAGGATGCAAAGAGTGATAGCTTCCGGGAGCAATTAGGCCTCGCTGACAAGCTCAACCAGACCCAATTGAGCATGGCGAAGCGCGAACTTGAGAATAAGATTCTGAATGCCGAAGCGGACCTTCCAAAGCTCCACGAAGAGTATCAGAAGCTCATTGATGATGCCGCTGAATTCGATAGAATCAACCGAGAATCGCAGGATAATTACGTCCTTCTGCTTGATTTCCTGAACCGAAGGAATGCAATACTGGAAAACGATAGCCTTCCGACAGATGAAGCAACACAAAAACTGAGGGATTTGGCAGACGAGCTCGAGCGTTTGACTGACTTTGATTTTGGAGACCAACTCCAAACTTTGGACGGAGTTCCTCAAAAACTTCTCGAACAATCAACTGAATACCTTGGTAAACTGGATCAGGCTAATAGTGATATTGCTAATGTTAAAAGCAGCTTTCAAGAACTTTATGATAGTCAAGTCTCGCTTATTGAATTGAACCTCGGCGCTCCTATTGAGGATATGGCTCAGAAGTACGATGAGCTTTCCGCAAAGGAAAAGACAAGGTTCGATAGCGCTATGCGGCAACTCCAGACGTTGAATGAAGAGATGGGCAACCTCCCTCTGGAGAAGCAGATCGATGTGTCGGTTGTGTGGAGGCAGACAGGGAACAGGCCGGGGGTAAACCTTCAGACGATGGAAGCTTACGCTGATGGTGGTTATGCGAATAAACCTTCGATTTTTGGTGAAGCGGGGCCAGAGATGGCGATCCCGATCAACAACAGTCAGCGCTCCCGTGATCTGTACGCCATGACCGGCCGGATGCTCGGTATGGATTCCGGAAACGGAGATAGTCCTTCAATTAACTTCAGCCCAGTTATTCATGTAAACGGTGGTACTGGCAATGTCGAAGGTCAGGTGCAGGAGGCTCTTAGTATAGGACTTCGAGAATTTGAAAACCTGTACAAACAAATGCAAAGAAACAGGCAAAGGGTGGGCATGTCATAATGAAAACCTATAGAACGATTCAGGGCGATACTTGGGACGGTATCGCCTTTTCTATTGCCGGCGATGAATCATTCATGGTGCAGCTGATGGTAGCCAATCCTGATCATACTGAGGTTGTCATTTTTCCGGCCGGAATCAGCCTGCAGGTACCTGATGTCCCGGTCGAATCGGCGTCCACGTTGCCGCCATGGCGTCTGGAGGATGATGGGGCATGAAAACAGTACAGGATGGACGTCATGCGTATCTGATGCTCAAATACAACGGCAAGAATATGGGGACCGAGTATCTGAGCAAGTACCTGATGGACTTTTCTTACACCGACGGCGCGCCCGGAGATCAGGACAACATTACGGTTACCTTGGATGATCGGGAAACGAACTGGCAAAAGACCTGGAAGCCGAAATTTGGTGATAAATTAATCGCCGAGATCACGGTGGTCAACTGGGATAAACCCGGTCAAAAGGCCAAGCTGCCTTGCGGATCGTTTGAAGTCGATGCCATCGATGTCAATGGACCGCCGGATACCGTAGCAATTCAGGCGGTAGCCCTACCACTTGGGGGCTATCAGGCGAAGCAGGAGTCCCGTACAAAGGCATGGGAAAAGGTCAAGCTCAAAACTATCGCCCAAGATATCGCGGCTCGGGCGAAGCTAGGTATGGTTTATTCAGCTTCCTCCAATCCGACCTATGATCGGATCGACCAAACGGATCAGTCGGACCTCTCCTTTTTGATCCAGATTGCTAAGGATGAGGGGATCGCGGCCAAGATATCCGGCGGGAAGCTTGTGCTTTTCGACGAAGCTGAGTATGAAAAGAAGCCAGCGGTCCTGGACATCGTGCGCGGCAAAAGCAATATCATATCCTACAGTTTCAGCGAGAGCAGCACCAATAGAGCCTACGGGTCAAGTGTAGTTACTTACCGACCGCCAGCCCCGACCAAGAAGGCTAAGAAGAATAAGGGAAAGACAACAACGACGGCGCTTGCTGCCGCACCAAAAAAATCGGCGGCTCCGAAAGTCATCTCAGGTAAATATAGCCTCCCTAACGCAAAGGATCTCCCGGTGCTCCGCATCAACGAACGTGTTGAATCTGTGGCCGAAGCGAACCGTCTGGCCAAGAATCGGCTGCGAGAGCAAAATAAACAGTCCGGCCAGGCACGCTTTACGTTGGACGGCGACATCCGTCTCGCATCTGGAATAACCGTCAATGTAAAAGGATTTGGCCGCTTTGATGGCAAGTACATTATTGAGAGTGCGACGCATAGCTTTGGGACAAACCCGTATAGGACGGATATCGAAATTCGGAAGGTATTGGGGTGGTAATCATGGGGACGAGTCAATTTCGGAATATATTTCGCGTTGGGGTATGTTCGACCGCGGACCCTGAAACGGGGACCATAACGGCCGTTTTTGAAGACCGAGAGGATATGGTCTCCGGCGATCTTCCCGTGCTTACTCGCGGCGGCGGATGGGCGCGAAGCAATGATTTGCCGGAACCTGGTCAAGAGGTAGCCTGCTTATTTTTAGCAAATGGCATTTCGGACGGAATATGCCTCGGTGCGATCGATGATGATGAGGATCCGCCAGGCACTCCTGATCAACGAGGGGTATGGTACGAAGATGGCTCTTATGTTTATTATGATCGAACTGCTCAAAAGCTTATGGTTAAGGCTGCCGGCGGCGTGCAATTAGAAGGTGACATTACCATAACCGGAAATCTAACCGTAGACGGCAGCATAACGCGAGGCGGTGAGGTTATATGAAAATTGGTCTTGGAGCGTTAGGGGATGTGGTGTTTATTTCGTCCTTTAAAACTCCAATCAAGGTAAGGACATTCCGGGATTTCCAGCGTGATTCCTCGGCCAGATGGGGAAGTAACGAGATTCATTTGCAAAAGCCCCGCAGCCAGTATCTCGGCCCGGGGCTTGATACGATATCGTTCAACTTGACACTGGATGCGCGACTTGGTATGAATCCCCGGAAGGAAATGGAGAAGCTACTGGACTATCAGCGGAAAGGGAAAGTCCTACTGCTGCAGATCGGCGGGAAACCTTTAGGAGAAGGAAAATGGAAGATCATGAACCTGACGCAATCGTGGG
>NZ_KI783311.1:17253-33467 GCF_000510725.1 Pseudoxanthomonas sp. J31 | reverse complement strand
AAGGCAGGTGCAGTGATGGCGCTCGTAGATTTACCAGATATTCAGTTTGTCGAGCAGGACGTGGATAAGGTGTTCTTGGAACTAATGACCGTCTTTCAGGGGATTACCGGACGGATCTTAAACCGCGCGGATCCGGAAATGCTCGTTATGCGTGCGTTCGCCCAGCTGTTTGTGCAGCAGCGCGTTATGATCAATCAGGTCGCCAAGGGCGAGCTGCTACGGTATGCCAGAGGCATTATCCTCGACTACCTCGGGGAGCCGAGCACGACCAGGCTGCAGGCGGAGCCGGCAGTAACCACCGAGCGGTTTACGCTATCAATCCCCTTGGTTACGCCGCAGGTCATTCCAGCAGGAACCCGGATCGCACCGGACGGTGCTGAGGGTACGATTATGTTTGCCACACGGGAGGCGGTAACTATTCCTGCCGGGAATATAACTGCTGACGTCTTAATCGAGTGCTTAACGCCGGGAGTGATTGGTAACGGCTTTTTACCGGGGCAGCTGACGACGCTCATCGACCCGTTACCATTTGTGGCGTCTGTGTCCAATCTGACGACAACCGCAGGCGGCGCCGATACGGAGGACGATGATTCTTACCGGGAGCGCATCAGGATGGCCCCAGAATCGTTTTCCACGGCCGGGCCGGAGCAAGGGTATATCTATTGGGCCAAGACGGCTAGCGCCGCCATCGTGGACGTGGCGGCCGTGTCAGAGGCACCGGGAGAGGTGACCATCACCCCTTTGCTTGAGGGTGGCACTATGCCTACTCAGCCTGTCCTTGATGCGGTGGCGGAGAAGGTGAATTCGCGGCGCATCCGTCCATTGACCGACCTGGTGACCGTCCAGGCTCCCGAGGCAATCCCTTATGAGATCGAGCTGACTTATTACATCAACAGGGAGCGCGCAGCCGAATCTGAAATCATTAAAGCGGCAGTTAATCAGGCCGTGTCATCATATGCCCTGTGGCAAAAATCCAAGCTGGGGCGGCACATCAATCCGTCAGAATTGATCGGACGGATCATGAATGCAGGGGCGCTACGGGTGAACGTGGTCAGCCCGGTCTATACACCGATAACCGATCTACAGGTGGCCCAGGATACTGCGATCAACGTCACTTTTGGAGGGCTTGCCGATGATTGATATCGCACAGATCAGCATTTATGACATGCTGCCCCCGAATGCCCAGGCTGACCCTACCGTGTCGGCAGCGGCCCGAGCGCTGGACGGCCACATGCGAGAACTTACGCAAAAGGTGAAGGACCTCTCTTTTTATCAGCGGTTGCTTGAAGGGAGGATCACTGATGCCGAGGCAGACGAACGGGCCTGGCAGGACCACGTAGATTTTTGGGACACCTCTTTGCCGCTACAGCAGAAGATTCAACTACTTCTGAATGCTAAGGAGTTTCACCAGATCAAAGGGACACCAGCAGCGGTCGAGGGGTTAATAACAATCCTCTTCGGCGAAGGAAAGGTTGAGGAATGGTTTGAGTATGGCGGGGAGCCGGGATATTTTCAGGTCATCACAAACAATCCCGAAGTCACCCAGCAACGAGCTCAAGAGTTTTACAGGGCGGTTGAATCCGTTAAGCGATTAAGTGCTCACTTGGAGCGAGTGATCTTGTCCCAAACAGAACAGTTGGACCTATATTTCGCCGGGGTGCTCCATATGGGCGAGAAAATGACAGTTAGGATGGTGTGAAATGGGAGCATTTGGAGGCTTTGTTTTAACCACCAAAGGCAGAAACCTTCAGGGCAAAGCTCAAACAGGAGTGGTGCTGAAGTATACACGTATGGGTGTAGGTGATGGGCAGCTTAACGGACAATCCATTGTTACACTCAATCGATTGATCAGTGAAAAGAAGTCCTTGCCGCTGACCAAGATTAGAAATCCCGAGATTGGCCGTGCTGTGATCGGTGCAGTCCTCTCCAATCAAGACGTTCAAACCGGATTTTACTTCCGGGAGATCGGGGTGTTTGCTCAAGATCCGGATGAGGGAGAAATCCTTTATGCATACGCTAATGCAGGTGCTAATGCAGAATACATCCCTGCCACTGGTGGGGCAGACATCATTGAAAAGACGATCGATGCGAATGTGATTGTTGGGACAGCACCAAATGTAACAGCTGTAATAAATGAATCATTATTGTTTGCGACACCCGAGGATGTAGCAGGCGCTTTGGGTGATGCGAAGAAATACACCGATCAAAAGATTTCGGAGATCCCTACGGCGACAACAACTAAAACAGGATTGACGAAACTTTCCAGCGCCACAAATAGCAATAGCGAATTAGAAGCAGCAACGCCCAAGGCCGTAAAGGTTGCTTACGACAAAGCGGCAGCTGCCGAAACACCGGCGGGCGCACAGGAAAAAGCCAACACAGCTGAAGCCAACGCCAAAGCATACACGGATGGAAAACTGAACGAGGTTACGATCACTACCGCCCTGAAGCCTGGTACGAGCGTCATTACAACAGACCAGTCGGCTGTTCCTGCGTTTAAACTTTTGGGGAATACGCTGGTCAATCTCCTTGGAGCCGGTGGCAACTTTGAGACGGACAGCAACAACGACGGAGTGGCGGACGGGTGGGTTTGGTCCTCTAGCGGTAAATGCTCCCTTGACGCTGCTGGAGCTATATATGGGACCAAGGCCCAAGTAGTCACCGCTCTATCTACTGACACAACGGCGGAACGCTTTGTACAGAGGACAATCCCTACCGTTACAGGAAAACACTACGTGCTGATAGGTAACGTTACGATTGAAGGCGGCGCTAGTGCCATTCTACGCTTACACAAGGAACCAGCCGGAGGTACGAACACTAATAGGAGTACCAATGGGGTTCTATTTATAAAGTTCATCGGTGACGAAGCTATAACTCACAGGGTAAGATGCTACAACTCTGTCAATATAGGAAGTACGGGAGATGTTAAATGGGACGGCGTAGGAGTCTACGAAGTATCAGACGAGTTGTATAACCGTATCGGCGTAGACATCACGGAAGACAACATCCGCGAGTACCTGCCGCATGTGGATGGTAGGCAGCATGTGCAGGGTATAGTGGTTACGAAGCAGGGGCGGAACCTGTTACCTGGAGAACCATACGACTATAACGAGGGAAGTGGTTCAACTGGGCTGCCTAATGCGTGGATTGACGGGAAACTAGCTATTTATAGCGGATCTACAAATGTTATCGGTCGAGGCATATGGGTTGATGTTGTGCCGGGGCAGACGTACAAATTAAGCCTTAAGGGAGTGTGGACTGGCGATAACAAACAACCGAGAGTACTCATTGGTTACTCTTCGACAACCGTCGAGGTTCGGGATAAAGTCATCACTTTGCCAAGTCATTCCATTACCACAATAACATTTACGCCTACACAGAACCGCATCCTTATACGGTTTCTCATTAACGGCGCTCAAACGACTACTGACCCGGCATATGTATACGACATGATGCTGGTTGCTGGTGACGTTGTGCCAGCTTCATATGTCCCTGCAGAACCACAGCGCCTGATTCTTCCGGTCACACTTGCATCCACACCGGACGGGAGCGTCAGAGACAGCGTATATTACCGTGATGGCGAATGGCGGCTACTCAAACGGGTGGATACATCGGCTGACCCAGCGGTAGCACTTGCAACTCCGGTCGAATCCATTATCCGTAACGTGGAGGGCGGTATAACACTGCATCCGGGTGGCAATCAGATTACGGTCGAGACGGGCGTAATTCAGCGTGAAAAGGTAACGTTCGACCCCGCGACCAAACGTGCGACAACTAGTAAACGTTCAGCGCGAATCCTTGGCGTGTACAAAGGTGCGGACAATGAACCGTTTGTGACGTATGCTTCGGGCGTTCAGACCTTGCCACAGCTTGTTAACTCGGTGGAGAGCGGTAAAGATTACTATGTTACGTATATGGTGTTGGACAAATACAACGTATCGGCAAACGTCACAAAGATTGATGCGCAGTATAAGACGGGACTTAACGGCATTGTGTCCGATCTTGCCCAGCAAGCTGCGGTAAGTTACGAAAAGGACAGTCAACAGGATTTTGCGCTGATGTACATTCAGGCACTAGCAGAAAATTTGCGTGTTGACGCTGGCGTACTGTCCGGTTTACTTACCTCCGATAAATCAAGCTTGGTTAGTGCAATCAACGAAACTTTTACGCTTGGAGTTGAGCAGAAAAACAACGTGGTTGCCGCGCTCAATTCCATAGGAGTTACGGCATCCACGAGTGAATCCTGGGCGCAGCTCATTCCGAAGATATCTGCAGTTATACGTGCTACAGGTAATGCGACAGCTGCGGACGTAATCGCGGGCAAGACGTTTAGTAATGCTACCGCAAATGGTTTAACGGGTACGATCCCTGACAGAGGCGCTGGTGGTACTGTTATTCCTGGAGCAACAGACCAGACGAAAGCAGCTGGTCGGTATACGAGTGCGATTACGATCAAAGGCGTGCCGGTTCCAGCGGATAAGGTGCTGACGGGAACGACAATTGCTGGTACACCAGGATCGATGCCAAACCGAAGCGCGGAAAACGAACACATGCCTGGGCTAGCGTCTACGGTGTGGGTTGGTGATCGTTTTTTCATCCGACCGCCCCAGGGATTCTTTAATGGGGATTCATGGGTGACCGCGCCGGTTCCTTGGCTCGTTCCCAATAACATTAGGGCCGGGGTCAATGCTTCAGGTGTTGAGGGTGCCTTGCAAGAAGGTGTTAAGTATGCTGAGGGTACCGTTGGCATCATCTATGCTCTAAGTAATCAACATATCGACTGTGGTTTCGTGCCGAGAGTGTTTGTTGTGAGCGGTCTAGTTCAAGGTTTTGACAGTCGAGCATCAACCTATATATACAAGACCGCTGACGGGATAGAGAGAACCGATGCTTATGGTGGAAACTATCTCTATATCTCGACCCGACCGTTGCAGCAAGTCATGACGGTACGTGCCAATAATGCGGACCGATATGTGCAAAACGTAATATGGCAAGCCTGGGGCTAAAAGGAGATGTGAAGCATGGAATTATTTGAGTTCGGTCGGTGGATCTACTTTGACAAGGTCACTGGGGAGATCCTTCATAATACCGGTATCACTCAGCACACCGACCCCGATTATGAAAATAAACGAGATCCATTCAGCTATGCTGAAAAGCTTATGGATCGCGATCCCAACAGTGTCGGAATAATCAAGCTTAAGCCAAGAGAGCTTGAGCAAGACTTTGATGAGGGTTATCTAGCCCGAGTAAACCCGGAAACAATGGAACTTGAGTTTGTTTATCTTACACCAGGTGTCCCGGAAGCACCACAAGAGCCTCGAAAACCATTATCGGTTGAAGTCGATGAACTGAACACAACCATGGGGACCCTGCTGCTGGAGAGCGCCAACGATAAGGCGACAATAGCTTCCCTTGAGGATACCGTAGGGAGCTTGTTGCTTGAGGTAGCTGCCCTGAAAGGAGGTGCAGCGTAAATGTGGTATCCGATCATCAAGCGTTATTACGATAACCAGCATCCTTTATACAACGATGACAGTCTAAAAACCTTTGTAGCCGCCAAGATGATCACGGCAGAAGAGTACCAGCAGATAACCGGAATCGAATACGCAGCATAGCACGCGCCGAAAGGCGTATTTTTTATGCCCTTGGGTGGTCCGGGGGCTCTTTTTTATCCGAAGAGAGACAGGGGGAAGAAGGGTGGATTTCAATGTGATGATTACACTCATTGGGGCAATTTGTGCCATTAGCGGCATGTTGCTCGGCTGGATCGGTAGAACCAAAGCATTCAAGGATGAGGTTGCCCAAGAGGCGACAGCGGATGCATCACTCCAGACTGATGTGTCATACATCAAGCGAGGAATTGATGATATCCGGGTAGATCTTCGGATGCAAGGACAGCGTATGGACGGACTGTCCGAACGGATTACACGGGTCGAAGAATCAGCGAAACAGGCGCACAAGCGGCTGGATCGACTTGAAGAAAAATAAGAGAGGATGATTGTAAATGGCAAATAAATGGATTAAAGCAGCAGGTATCCGGGCAATTAAGACAGCAGCTCAAACGGCAATCGGTGTAATCGGTGCTACTACGGTATTTAACGAGGTCGATTGGTATGTGGTTGGCGGTACGGTTTTGCTGGCGACCATCACCAGTTTTTTGACGAGTTTGGCAGGTTTGCCGGAGGTGACGTCGAGTCAGGAGGCTGACCGAAGATGAAGAAAGTATGGATTGATGCTGGCCATGGTGGCAAGGATCCGGGAGCAATCGGAAATGGCCTGAGGGAAAAAGATATCGCACTGACGGTATCCTTGGGCGTCAAGCAACGACTGGAGGCCGAATACGAGGGCGTGCAAGTCCCACTGACCAGAAGCACTGATGTGTTTTACGAGTTAAAAGATCGGACGGCGGCAGCTAACGCGGCTGGCGCAGATCTTCTTGTATCTATCCACTGCAATGCCGGGGGAGGCGCCGGTGGGTTTGAAACCTTCAGATACACCAGCGCTTCTGTCGCAGCTCGCTCGCTCCAAAATGTACTCCACACGGAAATCGTGGCGGCGCTCAGACCGTTTGGCGTGAACGATCGCGGTCAGAAGGCGGATAATCTGCACATGTGCCGCGAGAGCAAGATGCCGGCAGTCCTGACCGAGAACCTGTTTATCGACGTGGCAGCGGACGCCGCCAAACTCAAGCGCCAGGAAGTCATTGAGGCTTTGATCGCTGGCCACGTCGCCGGGATCGCGAAGTATCTGGGACTTAAGCGGAAGGAGGGTAAGCCGATGACCAAAGAAAGAGATATCAACGTTGTCAGCTCGTGGGCTGCTTCATCCTGGGAAGAAGCTACAAAGAAAGGGTATTTCGATGGGACGCGCCCAGGTGCACCGATTACTAGGGAAGAAATGGCCGTCTTCATTATGCGGATGGAAAATAAGAAGTAAACGGAGACCCTGCTGGCCTTTACTGGCTGGCAGGGTCTTTTTCTTTTGGGCGTGAATTGTACCATTCTAGGAAATCGCCATGTAATTGTTCCTCTGCTTCTTTTCGAAGACGAATTGCTTCTTGTTTATCAGCACGTCTACCGAGTCGATACCGTTTGCCTTGGAACATGATTTCGGCGGCCCATTTATTCCGGCTTGAATCGTAGAAGACACCCTTTACTCCGCTTGTATTACGCGAACTAATCGTATTAGCCAAGAGCGCAGAAACGTTGGTACCGGCGTCAAACCAAGAATTTACGTGCTCGGAAATGAGGCAACCACAACTACGCACGTGCCCCCTTTTTAACTCGCTGGCCGCAGCCGGTATACGTTCGCCACAATCACATTGACAAAGCCACATTTTAAATCTACTGCCCTCAACTTTAACTCTGTGCAAGGCCACCAATTTCCCAAACCTTTTTCCAGATATATCGATATCCGTTTTTGCGTGCCTGTCCGAGAGATATTCTTTGTGCAGGCAACCGCAACTTTGGCAGTCACCTCGACGCAACACACTCGTTATGGCAACTTTAGGGTTCCCACAGTCACAGATGCATTGCCAGCGTCTTTTGCTTCCTTCACTCGGCAGCTCTGACATCACGGTTAACCTACCGAACCGCTGTCCGACAAGATCAATCTTTTTAGGCATCTTCTTCACCTTCAAACCAACTAGCTAACCACAACGGTGTCTCTTTTCCATTCCGCCCCTTGACTACAGCGTGAGGCCGTGGGAATCTTTCCTCTTTGCCTCGGTACCCCGGCTTAAGCATTGCTTTGGCCGTCTTGCTTACGTTTTCGGCGATCCACTCAGCACCAACGTATTCAAGGGGCGGTGCTACTTTACCTGCATCAGTCCAATTGGATTTTCCCAGTCGCACATTTCGGACTCATCCTCGATGTTTTCCCACCCGTCAACAACATTCCAGGTCACGATATACTCATTTCCTTGAGCGTCTGTACCATGGGCCTTGTAGATTGGACGCTCACCAGGCAGTCCATCAATGTAAGCATCCTGAGTCAGAGTAATTTCTTTTCCATCGATTGTGTAAGTCATCATTTCGATAACGCTCCTTTTTCCTCATCCGGCATCCCCGGCTTATCGGCTCCCCGTTCGTCTCTTGCTGATATTTTTATAATACCTCATTTAATTGTGTTATACAACCGAACAAAACAGGAACAAATTATTAAAATTATGATATACTCATAATGATTTAAAAAGGAGTGATCAAGCGATGCTTCCAGATCCCGAGCGAAAATTACTACGAATATTGATCAATTACCCGAGTCCTGTCCATGCAAGCCGAATGCCTGACTTTAAACGATTTTAGAGGTTATGACCGGTCGGAGGCGGCATGATATTGTGAGAGGGCTAGAGTACCTCGAGGCTGAGGGATACATCATTTGGCCGGCTAAGTCCACGACAGAGGGAATACAGATCATCAGGACAGAAGTTCTTGAAAAGTCTCCACCAAGACAGAATAATGCTGATTATTGGACGAAATATTAAAGCCTGCCGGTGTCATGCCTGGCAGGCTTTAATGTGTTATTTTAGCGATTCATGTGCTTCGAGTTGTTTATTGTATTCGTATAAAACCATCCTGTAATCCGTTCCCCACTCAGAAATAGAATTCTCCAGTATCTTTTTCTTAACATCATCACTGTCTGTATCCAGATTTTTTATTTTAATTAAGGCATCCAGTTGTTCCTGGAATTCATATAGTACCATTCTATAATCGTTTTTCCACTCGTCGTAACTATAATCTAATATTCCTTTAAGCGCATCGTCGTCTATAGATAATTTAATCAATTCATTATAGGCCTTCGTCTGCTCCTCGATTTCATATAATTGCATTTTTTTATCATCTGCCCATTCTTCTTTTGCATATTCCTCTATGGCTTTCTTTACCTCGTTCGGATCTAATGAAGCGATGATGTTTTTAGAAGAAGTTGAAGTTGACGGCTCATTAGATTCTTTCGTATCGACATTATTAACAGTGACGGTCCCTAGTTCGTAATTCTCCATTAGTGCAGCAAACAGAGGAACGACTTCTTCTTTTTCACCGTTGCGGATGTGTTTTGCAATGTTTGAGAAGTTTGCTCTGTTGGTTTCGCTTATCAAGTCAATATTTGATTCTATGGTTTCTGCTAGTTGTGCATCTATTTCAGGAGTTGTTTGTTTTTTTAAATAGCTTTCGATTGTTTTTAACATCTCTGTCGCAAGTGCCTTATCGGCATCGGAACGAGTGACGATATCTGATGGTTCTTTATTTTCAACAACAGTCGGTTTAGATTCATTTTCTACTTTGGTTGGAGGCGGAAGGGTTTCTTGTTCACTGCATGCCACAATGGCTATAAAAGCAACAACCAGAAATATAAACAATAATAATCTTTTGTGTATCACATCTTTATCCCCCTATTCCTTGATAAAAGTAGTCTATCAAATATAGGAAAATATTCCTATCCCCAAAAATCTCTTTTGTTGACCTCCTTTCCCGATAATTTGGCTGCTGCCTTAATCAGAGCCTCTTTTGTAATACTACGCATCTTAGGATTCGTTTCATTACACGCTTTTGAGATTGTATCTTTATTTAGCTTGGTCAATTTTCGGATTTCTTCCTGTTCAATCCCATGTCTATCGAGAAAGTCCCCGTATTTGCTCCTCTTTTTGCCCAGCCCGAACATATCGTCACCTCATAAATGGTTGGTTTTACTATCATGCTGGACAAATCTTGTGAAAAAGATACAAGCAGTTTCGAAGAAATCGGATATAAATCGGAAACATGACCAGGCTGTGCCCATAGATATGTAACCAGATACGGCACCAAGGGCTCAGGCGCCAGTCCGGTTCCGTAACCAGTTCAACAACAAGGTGGGATGCGGATGATATCGGCCATTGATGCAGGCAATTACATGACCAAGTTTTATGACGGTCGGCAGCTGAGGTCGTTCCCCTCCCTGATCGGGGAGTATCGGGAACGAAACCTCCGGCAACAGCACGGAGATTATGATTTCGAGTTTGAATACGACGGCCAGCGGGGGTTCGCCGGCACGCTTGCTCTCCATGAGAGTGAATGCGCGGAAAGCCGGAAAGGCGAAAGCAAAGCGCATCCGGATGCCCGCCTGCGGATCCTGCTGGCGCTGCACCAGTTTGGCGAGGGTATAGAGCACCGGGTTATTGTCGGCCAACCAATCAGCACGCACCAGGAGGCAGAGAAGGCGTCGATCAAGGAAATGCTTTGCGGCCGGCATGAGCTGATCGTGAACGGCAAGCGGAAAATCATCGTGATACGACGCTGCGAAGTGGCGGCGGAGGGGGTGACGGCGGGCCTCCTGGTTCCCGGCGGCGGAGTGATCAGGGTAATCGATGTCGGCAGCGGTACGGTCAATTTCGGCACGCTGATTGATCGCCGGTTTAATGACCGCGGGAGCTTTACGCTCGGTACCGGGATGGAGACGCTGAGATCTGTACAGCCTGCAGATTTCGCCCGCCAGATCGCTCTCAGGGCGCTTGCAGGGGGCTGGAAGGTTAATGATAGGGTTTACCTATGTGGGGGCGGCGCTGGGGCCGTCTTGGAGGCCCTGCGGGCTTACTTCCCTGGTATCCAGATGATCGAGGGTGAGCCGCAATATGCCAACGTAAAAGCGTTCTTCTTGATCGCGAGGAGGGTCTATGGCTAAAGAGATCCGGATTATACAGGTGGCGTTTAACGTTCTGGATCCCGACCAGCTGCAGCTATACAATCACGTCCAGGAGCGGCCGAATAAGTCCGGTTATCTCAAACGGCTGATTCAGCGGGATGTAGACGGCGGGCACGGCGGCGGCCGGCTGGCTGCGCCGGTTCCGGAGCTGGGGAATGATTTTGTCGTTGAGGGGTTTATCTAAGGAGGGATAACATGCTTGAGCTGGCGGCTATTTTTAAAATCCTCGGGATTGGGGTTGTATCTCATTTCAGCACAAACGTGCTGGAAAACATGGGTCATGGCGGAAAGGTGATATTCGTGAAAATCGCCGGGTACGTTGCATGCGCCTACGTATCATTTGAGGTCTGGTGGGATTGCTTGCGGCAGGTTGCCCATACCTTCGGAGTGCATGTTTGATGCTTTAGCAGATACATTTGCAGATACATTAGTAATTACAGCAGTAGTATTGCAAAAGTAGTACGAGCAAAAAGGTTGACAGATCGCGGAAAAGTGAAATTGTTTTGAGCGGGAGCGAAGCGAATGATAATGAGTGGAGTTGGTGGGATAGCAATTATTAAGTTAGCGGCAGCCTGCGGGTGCCTGGGCGGCGCGTGGACGGTCTACAGGACGACGGCAGACTCAATGTATCGGACCAAGATGAGGCGGCTGTTTGTAGCCGGAGAAATCTGCCTCAAGCGCAGGGGCCGGCAGGGGAAGGAGCTACGTGTGTATCCCCAGGTGAGCCGGGTAACGGTTTATCATGATTGCGTGCAGGTGGTCTTTGTCCTGCCGAATGGACTGGACCCGAAAGAGGTCCGGAAACGGGATTGGCTATTCGAGCAGACCTTTGGAGATAACATCGAGCTGTCCGGCTCCTCCAAGACATTCACCTTGAACATTTACAGCCAGGGGGTGCAGCGGTTCGATTATGATCCGGCAGCCGTAGAGCGGGCCGTGGAGGGGCTGAGACTGCCTATCTATGTCGGACGGAGCCGGACAGGGGATGAAGTGTATGACATGACGGAGCACCCGCATTTACTGGTGGCAGGGGAAACCGGCAGCGGGAAATCCGTCGCGCTGCGGTCTATCCTGACGACTCTTATCCGGACGGCGGCGGACAGACTGGAATTGTACTGTGCGGACCTTAAGCGTTCGGAGTTCCATTTGTTCAAGGGGGTGGCGCGGGAGGTTGTTGTCGAGACGCCTCAGCTGCATAAGATTGTCATGCGTATCCGGAAAGAGATGCGGCGCCGAGGGGACTTATTGGACCGAGCGGGCCTGGCTAATATCGACGATCTGCCGGCGGGGGAACAGCCGCCCTATATCGTGCTGGCGGTCGATGAGGTGGCTCTCCTCAAAAAGGAACGAGACCTCATGGACGGTATTGAGGAAATCAGCGCGATCGGGCGTGCACTGGGAGTGTTCCTAATTCTCTCCATGCAGCGGCCGGATGCGGACGTCCTGGACGGCAAGCTGAAGAATAACTTGACCGTCCGGATGGCATTTCGCCACAGCGACGAGATCAACAGCCGGATTACCCTCGGCAGCGGAGAGGCAGCGGATATTCAACAAAGTCAGAAGGGGCGAATGGTGCTCAAGCTTGACGGACCGACAACCGTCCAGGGCCCTTATCTGGACCTCCCGAAGGCAAAGGCACTCCTGGAGCCCTACAAGCGGGCAGAGGAGCCAGCAGCGGCCCAAAATGAGCCGGAAATGCCGGAGGATGATGATATGATCGAGATTGGGGTGTTGGAGACGTGAATGCGCGTGACAGAGCGATTGTGGCCGACCTGGTACGCTTCAGGTGCCTCAGCCGGGATGATATCGCGGAGCTCCATTTCTCCAATGTCAAAAATCCGATCACCCAGGCGAACATGGTCCTCAAGCGGCTGCGGCGGGATAACGTCATTACCTGCGCCACGGATCGCCGGAAGTACATCTATTTCCCGGTGCCAGGAATCAAAAAGGACAGCGCCAAGATAGGGCATTTCCTGGCGATCGCGGACTTTTATAAACAGATCCGGAAGGTGGAGCTGCCGCGGGTGTTCGATGTGGAGCCTAAGCTCGGCGGGAAGGGGCGGCCGGAGCCGGATGTCTTTTGTATCTGGAAGGGAGCTCCATGGTTCGTGGAGATCCAGAGGAGCCAGTTTTCGGACAGAGTGATGCAAGAAAAGATGAATCGATATGAGCAATATTATTTGAGCGGGGAGTGGGAACGGGAGGCGTGGCAGCCGGCGACGAAAAAGGTGTTCCCGTATGTGTGGATCGTCGGGGCCGGGAAGTATAAGACCGAAGGGAGGTCCTTCAGAGTGTTCCAGGACAGCGTAGAAGGTATGAAAAAGAAATTAGGGATTGATTCCTGATTTTGGGATGTGCTATTATGTGTAGAAATTGAGCGATTGAAGTCGCCCTAATATCCATAAAATAGATGCACATTGGAAGAAATCACAGAGCCTACTTCCAATCGTTCGTACAAGGCCGTTAATTTTATCAAGGTAGTTAGTTATCCCTTGGTATTTTAGCGGCCTTTTTGCATTCATTTAAGGGAGGTGATGCTGGATTAATTTTCAAATTCAGCATTCGACACTTTGCGACAGCGAAGTTTTCAGGAAAGTTTTACAATTGGGGGTAACTTGTAAACCTATTGGGTGACAAAATGCTCGGGGGAGAGTGTCGTAAAGAACACTCAGCTCCTGTGGCGAACGACTTCGAGGATGTAAAAATCAGTGATGCGGCAGCCTAAAATGTTTGCGGCATTTAAGGCGAATTCGAGGGACATCTTCGTGTGTCCTTTGATGAGTTTGTTTACATACTGGCGGGAAACACCCATACGCTTAGCAAACTCAGCTTGAGACATTCCCTTCTCGTTTAGTCGTTCCAGCAGGAGACAATCCCCGAGCTGGAGACTCATTAGGTTCCCCTTTCTATCAGCATTATTGAGTTCAAGAGTCTAGGAACGTTTGTTCTCGTATTTTGTTCCTGTTTGTGGTATGCTCGTTTTAACATCAAATTCGGAAAAAACTTCTTTGGGAGGAAATCTCATGACGCAAAAACCTAAAAAGATAGAACTCGAATCGTATTTAGAATGCCTTGCTGAAAAAGGAATCAACGTTCAAGAGGCTAAAGCTTACCTGGAGAGAATTATTTCTTCCAACGTTTCAAAGCCGCCTCGAGAAGTTCAATAATATCGTCAGCTTCCTCTTGGGTAAGATCGTGTCCTTTATAAGATAATTTGTACTGGTTCAAACGTTCAATAGGTATTTCGGCTAGCTCCGATTCTGCATGCAGATCGGAGTTTTTTTGTTGTTCAGTAACTTCTTCTCCATAGGTATTAGTTTCGGCAACACCAATAATGTAGTCAACCGTTGCATGCAATATTGGGACTAATTTTGCGGCTATTTCTGTTGTAAGTCTCCGCTCTCCTTTCTCAATGTCGTAATAATATTGGGGTGTTATATCTAATTGTTTTGCTACAGCTATTCCACTTAATTTACGTTCTTTCCTCAATTCTTTTAACCGGTTTGCCACTTCAATTCCACTCCTCTAAAAGAATCTATCTAAACTTTAATGGATCATTTGTATTAAGCATTATGCTGTAAAAGATCATAACATTCCATGATTCTATAAACAATCAGCAAAATGCTGAAATATTAAGCAAATTTAAGCATTTTGATGATAATGTCTAGTTTATGCTTATTATTTCAGCATTATGCTTAAATTTGCCAATTTACATATGTAAGCACAATGCTTATTATTGCTTCAGGAGGTGAGGACAGGATGAACTTCTCAGAAGCGGTAAATATTGCACTGAATGCTAAGGGGATGAGCAAAGCTGATTTAGCAAGAGCTACTAACCGCAGTTATCAATACATCAGTGATCTATTAAAAGGTGAGAGAAGATGGCACGAAGCGATCATTAACGAGGTTTGCGAAGCCCTTGATATTCAAGTGAGTTTCATTATTGAGAACACCGTTACTGATGCTACGTCCCCATCTGACGAGTGCCAAGGAAATCCAAGTGAAACGGAGGCGGAATATTCATGACGCAGCTCAACGCAATTCCGGTGGAGGTCATCAATCACTACAACAACCTGCACAGATTCCAGGAGAGCGGCCTTGTGAACCCTGCAAAGATCGACTTTGTTCATATGGAAATCGCAATGATTGAAAGAGACTTCCCCGGTATCAAGGAAGCACAATGATCGCATTCTTGTGTTTCATCGCTTGGTTGTTGCTGAACGCCCTATTCGTATGCCGGCGCTTGCTGGCTGCCGAAATGAGAGAAAGGAGAGAGTTCGATGAACATCCGCACTGAAAATTGGCTCGGTCACGATATCCGATTTGTTGAGAAGGCACCAAGCGAATGGTGGGCGGTTGCCAAGGATGTCGCAAATGCTCTTGGATATAGAGATGCTTTTAATATGACACGTAACTTGGACGCAGAAGAGCAAAGTACTCATAAAGTGAGTATGGATACAACTTCCAGAAAAATGACGGTCATATCCGAAACAGGCATTTATGAAGCAATCTTCAACAGCCAGCGCCCGGAAGCAAAGGATTTTAAGAAATGGGTAAAGCAAGTTCTGAAAGATATCCGCAAATCAACTGGCCTTGAAGGATTTCAGATCTTCCGCATGTTGGACAAGGAGCATCAGAAGGAGGCTATGCAGCAGCTAAAGGTTTCTCTGAGAAACCCGGTGCGAGTGGACTTCATTAAAGCGAACACGATTGCAAACAAGGCAGTTTCCAGTAGATACGGTCATCCCAAGATGATCAAAAAGGAACAGATGACACCAGATATGTTGGTGGTCCGTCAGGAGGTCTTGGATGACACGGTAAACCTTATGGGTTTGAAAGAAAAGTTCAATCTGGATATACCGATATCCACCACGATTTATAGCAAGTACGCGAATTGAAAGGAGTACCACCATTGAACGATCAGAATTATCTTCGCAAGAAAATGCTCCAAGCACTTCAGACCGAGCAACGCATGCTGGCTGAACGCAGATACCTGGAAGCGCTGGACGCCCGCGCCGAATATCGAAGATGCCGGCAGGAGCTTCTGAAGCTCTGGGGGGACCGCAGGTATCTGCAGGAGGCGATGTAGAATGTGCCTCGATCGCTTTTCCCGGCCTTTGTGGGATGAACAAAAATCTGCAGATCAGTTGGAAGAGGATGCACTGGATGCGTACAAGCAACAAGTTGAGGACAACTTAGTCGATTCCTTGGAAGGAGGTGAACAAGACAATGCAAGTGATTCAGAAGCTGACGGTAGTCAGTAACCCGACAAGAATCTTTGAGGTCGGTACCGAAGTGAATGGGCGGGAAGTCATCGAGATCAAGCAGGTTGGGGATGAGAACATATCGGAGTTTTGGGTGGTCGATGAGAACGAAAAGATAATCGTCAGCATCGAAAACTGTCCGGTAATCGTGGAATGGCAAGAAGTCGCTGAAGACTAAGCCTATTATTTTTTTGCCAAAATCGGGTCTTTGAGCCCTAAAAAGGAGCATGAGCAATGAACAAGTTGACGGTTGAATTGGAACTGGATTGGTTGGAT
>NZ_KI783311.1:0-16911 GCF_000510725.1 Pseudoxanthomonas sp. J31 | reverse complement strand
AAGAACCTGCGTGAACAGTTGTCTGCTGACATTATCAGCCGATTAAACATCCCATCTATGTTGAAGAGTTTGCAGGAAAAGGCGGCAGAAATTGAAGGAGGGAACCATGAGTCAATTCAAACTGATTGAATGCAGCGGCCATAACTTTAAAGCCCACCGTGATCTAAGCGTTAAGTTTGGCGACCTGACCAAGATCACGGGGGACAACGAGGAAGGTAAGTCCAGTGTACTGGAAATCCCCACATGGACATTGTACGGCACGGACACCTTCGGCGGCAAGATGGACCCGACTCCTACGAATTACAAATACGATCATGTCTTGGCCGAAACGCTGCTGGAAGTTGACGGCAAGCCGCTCAAATTCTGTCGCGGGATTGAGAAGGGGAAGGCGACCTATTACATCAATGATGTTCCGAGCAAGGCGAGTGACTTCGAGGAGATCGTCAAATCGCTGATAGATAAGGATCTGTTCCTAGCCTTATTTAATCCACTGTACTTCTTCTCGCTCCATTGGGAAAGGCAACGCGAGCTGATGCTTCGATACTCGACGCCGCCCACTCAAAAAGAGGTGTTTGCGGAGATGAGCCGAACGAGCCCGGACCAAAAACTAAAGGACATAAAATTGAACCCTCAAGCCGAGAAGTTGGCCGAGCTGGTAAAAAAGCACACGCTGCCGCAGCTTGAGGAGATCCATAAGAAGAATAAGAACGACAAAGACACAGCACATAAGAAAGCCCAGGGCCGGACGGAGACGCTTGAGGAACAACTGCGTCAGCTTCCAGATGTACCGGATGATATCGAGGCAATCAAAGCGGAAGACGCTGAATTGGTCAAGCAGATCAAAGACATCCATGCCAAGATCGAGCTGGCCGACGAGCCTAAACGAAAGCAGGCGGTGCTTGAGGGGACGCTCGATAATGTCCGGCAACAGATTGCAGCTGCCAAGGCCCGATACATGAAGGTCCACGGCGAAGAGATCGCGGAGGAATGCTCCACCTGTAAGCGGCCGTTTGACGAGGCAGCGAAGGCGGCAGCCGAAGCGAGCAAAGAGGAGCGAAAGAAGCCGCTGCGGGAAGAGCACGACAAGCTGGTCGCTCGTCGCAAGGAACTCGAGGCTGAGCTCGCCGCGGTGGAACTGATTGACGTTTCGGAGCTTTGGGAACAGATGCGGGCCTTGGAGCAACGTAGAGACGCGACAGCAGACACGATTAGCTGGTACAACCGACGCCAAAGCCTACAAGCAGACTTAGAAAAGGCGCGGGCAGACGAAGCTGAGCTGCTGGCGAGCAGGAACGATTCCATCTTTATCCTTGATGCAATCAAAGCATATGAGGCCAAGTCGGCGGAATTGCAGGCGGCCAAGGTTCAAGGACTATTCCAGACACTTACGATCCGGCTCTTTAAAGAGCAAAAGAACGGCGATATTAAGCCGGATTTCGTAATCGATCGGGACGGCAAAACGCCAGCGCAATTTTCCTTATCGGAAAGTATCCGGGCAGGTCTGGAAGTCCGGGACGTTATCAGCCAGCAAAGCGATTGGATCGCCCCTTGCTTTATCGACAACAAGGAGAGCGTGACTCGTTATAAAGCTCCTCGAGGTCAGCTGATCACTTGCCAAGTCGTTGAAGACCAACCATTAAAAATCATTAACGCTTAGGAGGCACTTATCATATGGCAAATTCTAATACGCAAGTAATGACTCTCACTCCAGAGATCAAGGATGCATTTCCAATCGAAGTCCTTGAGGTAATCCGTACATCCCTTTGTCCGACTGCAACAGACCCTGAATTTTTGCTCTTCGCTCATAAGGCAGCATCCTATCGACTCGATCCTTTCAAAAATGAAATCTTCTTTATCAAATACGGGAACCAGGCGCGGATCCAGTTCGCTGCGGAGGCGTACCTCGCGAAGGCAAGGGAGAAAGAAGGTTTTCAGCCACCCGACACTCAGACGGTTTGTGCCAACGACACCTTTAAGGCACGGAAATATAAAAACGAGAAGGGTGAAGACGAATGGGAAGTAATCGAACATGAAGTTACTTTCCCTCGCGGAGCCATCGTTGGAGCATACTCAATTGCTTATAGAGATGGATACCGCCCTGTGACCGTTTTTGTTGACAAAGAGCATATCGGTCATGTGTACACAGGACAGAACAAGGACAACTGGAATAAGTGGGAGCCGGATATGATCGGCAAACATGCCGAACAAAGAGCACTGAAAAAACAGTATGGTCTTGAATTTGGAGATGAGAACATCGAACAGCCACCGCTTCAGAATATCGATTCATACAAACGAAAAGATGTAACCCCAGAAGCTGAAGGACCGGAAACAGCAGCACCTCAGCAAACCGAGCAGGGCGATGACGAAGCTGCTTCGCGTATGAAAGCACTCAAAGCTCAGGTCAAGGCTAACTACAAGAAACTGGGGCTAACGGACAAGGAAGCTATGGGCGCGCACATGCAGCAATACTGCAAGGTTAAGGGTGACGAGCCTACGGAGGCAGAACTGAAGGCATACCTCAAAATTATGGACATGCAAATTCAAGCAGCAGAGCAGGCAGAAGACACGCTCCCGGAATAAGCCATGGAGCAGATAATCATCTATGAGCGGTGCCCGGACTGCCAGGTATGCGGCAGCGAGATTAACCCAGGCAATGAGGAGTACATCCACGATAAGCGGGTGTGCCCCCGGTGCTACGAAGGACTGGAGGGGAAACGTAATGGCAAGCGAAAGCAAGCCCGTGCAGTTAGACCTTTTCGACCATATTGACCCTCCGGCTCCGGCACGGGAAGTCCTGAACGGAATGTATTACGAAAAGGCCACGGATAAATTCGTCTCCTTCGTGCTTGGGCGCCGGTATTACGAAGAGCCGGCGAAGGGATGCCCGCACGATCGGGAGTGGCAGGAACGATTAAAGAGGGAGCGTGCGATATGAAGGTGGACATTCTAGCTTCCGGCAGCGCTGGGAACTGCGTGGCAGTCGCTACCTGCGGCAAGACAATCCTGATCGACGCCGGCGTCGCCAAGACCAAGATCGAAAAACGGCTGCTGGAAGTCGGCATCCGGCCGGATCACATTGCAGCGATCATGATCACCCACGCACACAACGACCATATCAAGGGGCTGACCCTGGCGAACAAATTCCGGATCCCGGTATGGGCAACGGAAGGCGAATGGCACAAGATATCCGGCGTAGATGAAGACCTGCGGCTGACGGCGGAAACCAGGTTCAGCAAATACGAAATGATCGATCTTGGCGGAATGCACGTTTACCCCTTCAAGGTCCACCATGACGCGAAGGAGCCTGTTGGGTACGCGGTAGAGGACGACGACGGCTGCCGCTGTTGCATCGTTCTCGATACGGGCCACGTCGATCAGGACATCATCGACATGATGGAGGGCCAGATCATCATCATCGAGGCAAATCACGATCCGGACTTGGTGCCGCTGTGCAGCCGGCCGGAGAGCGTCAAAGCCCGCATCCTCTCCGACATCGGTCATCTGAGCAACGAGCAAACGGCAGCGGCCCTGCAGCAGGTTATCCGGGGCCGCGGCGAGCGAATATATCTGACTCACTTGTCGGGTGAGAATAACACTCCGCAGCTGGCGGAAATGACCGTGAAGATGGCGCTCCGGCAGCGCGGATTCGAAGCAGGAGAACATTATCACTTGGAGGTGGTTACTGGTGCTTAACAATTTGACTGTATTTGACTTCGAAACTACTGGACTTGATCCGGTGAACGATAGAGTAATAGAAATGGCTGCCGTCAGGGTTGTAGATGGCGAGATTGTAACGGGATTTCACACTCTCATTAAAACGGAAATTGAATTGACCCCGAAGATCACAGAAATCACAGGGATCTATCCAGAGATGTTGCAAGGGGCAATGGATGAAGGTCTTGCCTTCCGGATACTGCGTAACATTATGGGTGACAGTTTACTGGTTGCTCACAATGCCGCATTTGATCTCCAGTTCTTGCACCATGCTCTTCAACGGCTAGCAGGAAAAACATTCACCAATCCGTTCATCGACACGCTCACGATTAGCCGCGATCGGCACACCTACCCTCATAAGCTGACAGACATGTGCAGCCGGTATGGTATCGAATTGCTGGGGGCACATAGAGCCCTGAATGACGTCGAAGGCTGTTGGAAGCTGCTAGAGGCCATGCACAATGAAAATCCTGTTGACTCATATATTAACCGTCTTGGTTATCTCAGCAAATACGGCCCGCCTGAATGGGTACCAGCACATGCGAAAATTTTTGGGACTTCAAACAAATATGAACCGCGCGAGGTGGTTTAGATGAAACCTTACAAAAATGTTTATTCGGCCGAGGAGTATAAACAGCTTCAAGAACTGAATGAGGCGGCATTGGAACAAAACAAAATCCTAAAGCGGCAACTTGACGAAGCGATGGAAAAGCAGAAGGTGGAGCTGCCGCGGAAAGTGGTCGAAGCAATTGAAGGATTTCGTGAACTTGGTTGGGAGCCTCATGATATTTTCCAGATCTCCTATGATCCAACTGATGGGCAGTGGTCTTCCGAATTGAACAAGTACATCACCATTAAGTCTAATGGGGCAAGAAAGTTAATGGAAGCCCTCGTGAACGGCTACATGGTCGAGCAGACACCGGCTGAAAAGTTGCACACCAAAGTTGAAGAACTAATCTTTAACTGGATCGGCTCCCTGGACGTAGACGAGGAAGAAGTGCACCAACTGGCTGACCGGATCGTGGAGCGTGCAGAAGAAATATTAACCTGAACGTTGGTGAGGAGGCATGAGCGGGTTTATCCCGATTGGAAGGGAGCTTCAGAATCACTGGCTCAGGCGTGATAAAGATTACTGGATGGTCTTCTGTGAAATGTACTTTTTGGCCCGTTATTCAGACAAGCCTGAGACGCGCGTGATCGACGGGCTGGAAGTCACAATCCATCAAAAAGAATTCATATTTGGTCGTCCTGGTTGGAGTCGGAGGCTTGATATATCCGAGCAGCGGCTGAAGACCCTAATCAAAAAACTCATTGAAGAAGGCTTCATAAAACAGACCCAAAGGCACAGCAAATTCACTGTGTATTCCTTCGAATATGAGCCCGAAATCATCCAAATGAGCAACCAGCAGAACAACCAGCACAGCAACCAGCAGAAATTTTCAGAGCAACCAGCAGAAACTCAAGCAGGACAAGGGCTCTCGGGCACAATCAACCAGCAGGATTTTTCAGAGCAACCAGCACAACAACCAGCAGAGCAACCAATGAAAGAAGAAGGTATTAAAGAAGAAGGTTACAAAGGAGAAGGTTTTAATATTATGGCGAAAAATCAATTCGACCAGTTCTATGAAATCTACCCGAGAAAAGTAGCAAAAGCCTATGCACAAAAAGTATGGGATAAGCTGTGCAAGGATAAAGAGTTCGATCCGGCTTTCGTCATACAAAATACAGCGAACTTCGCTGAGACCCATAAGCTGCTCAATACAGATAAAAAGCATATCCCACATCCCTCCACCTATTTAAACCAAAAACGATATGAGGATTATGATGTGGTGGATCCGGAAGGGTTGCTTCAGGTAACAAAACCAAACACCAAGGGGGGCAGCGGAAACCCACTGGATCGATTACTTCGAAAGGAGTTAGAGGCGGATGGATCGTACAGGCGTGATATTACTGATGAAGTACATCGCGGGGGCTTACCGGAGCTTCCGGACGGCCGATGATGCTCAAGCCGAGCAAGAGGTGGCGGTTTGGCACGACATCCTTCAGGACATTCCTAACCAGTTGGCAATGGAAAAGACAAGGGAACTCTGCCGGGTAAACACCACGTTTCCTCCGACTCCCGCAGAGATTTATCAAGCATGCGTACAAAATCAGTCCTTATCTGTCTATCAAATTCAGCGGATAGAGAATGAACAGCAGCTCCTCGAACTCCAAGAGTATCACGAAAGGGAAGAGGTCAAACCAATGCCGGAGCATATTGCGAATCGGTTGGAAAAACTCTTTGCGGGCATGCGGGTGAATCGGGATGAATCTTGAATCAGAACGCGCCACCCTTGGCTCACTCCTTAGAGATCACGAGCTGATGGATGAATGTTATCTATCAGCGGATGATTTCAGCGAAGAGGAGGATAACCGTACCATTTTTAAAGTATTGCAATATGCAAAGGAACACTTTGAGGGAGTAAAGGACCCGTTCGATCCGGTTCTGCTTGTATCGAAGTGGGGTGAACGCCTGCAAAGGGTTGGCGGAATCACTCGATTAATGGAGCTTCGAAATTCGGTTCCGACCACTGCCGGATTCACACATTACCAACAAAGTGTGCGATCCGCCCGGATCCAGCGGGAAATTCAAGAAATCGGTCAACAAATCAGCACCTCTGGCGGAGGGGATCTGTCAGAGCTCCAGCTAAAAATGAATCAGTTAGCGGAGCTTCAACGGGGGCAGGAGGGCACGGGGCCTGTTCATATGGCAAAGATCCTAGAAGGTCATGGACAAACCATCATGAAAAGAGCTCAAAGTAAGGGCGTGAGCGGGGCAAAGACAGCAAATGACGACATCAGCCAAATGAGTGGCGGTCACCAGCCCGGGGACTTGGAGATTATCGCTGCTCGCCCGAGTATGGGCAAGACGCAGTATGTACTTAACGACATGGATGCCGTCACAAGTGCCGGCTGGTCTGCAGTAATCTTTTCCCTTGAGATGGGCGCCTTGAAGTTGGTTGAACGTTTGGTTTCCAGCATCGGAGGTATCAAGAATAAAAAAATAAAGTCCGGTCTGATGTCGGATAACGATTGGCATTCATACAGCAAGGCAGTTGAAATCATAGCTTCCCGCAATTTATTCATAGACGATACTCCAGGAGCCACGGTTGAATACGTAAGGCGGCAAGTTAAGCAGCTCAAGAAAAAGCATCCCAAATTGGTTGTCTATGTTGATTACCTTCAGTTCCTTAATACCGAAAAGAAATTCACCAAAAACAACGAAAAAATCGGCTATATAACGAAGGTGCTTAAGGGAATTGCTCGCGAGTTTAATGTGTGCATGGTCGCAATATCGGCGGTCGGCCGGGATTGCGAAAAGCGTCCGGATAAGAGACCGCTGCTGTCCGATCTCCGCGAGTCAGGAGATATCGAGAGTGACGCAGACGTTGTCATCTTCCTTTACCGGGATGAGTATTACAACGCCGACACCATCAAAAAAAAGATAGTCGAGTTGATCGTGGCAAAGGGGCGGGACATCGGTACGGGAACGTTTGAAATGATATTCCAGAGCGATACCGGACGGTTCATTAACTTGACTAAGGAACAAAAGGAAAAGCTTGCGGAGATGGTGAGGGAGTATGAGCAAACTAATTCAAAACGACGAGCAATATAACAAGGCTCTCAGCGGGCTTGTTACTATGGCGGCGCAGCTGGATGACCCATTAAGCCCGATGAGTCCTGAAGAAAAGTCTCGGGTACAGGCGATCTATGACCGGACTGCAGAGCTTGTGCAGTATTACAAGCGTGGGTTGATGGTCAGGAAATTTCCTGGCCTCCGTGAGCAATATGAGAGCCTCGGATGGAAGTGGCAGGAGCTCAGTGGCCCCGTACAGTCTGAGCCGGATCAAACGGAGAATCAGCCAGGGGAGAAGGCTGTTCCGGAGGAACCAGATACTCAGCCGCCGGCAGAAGAACGGAAAGAGCCGGAGGAAATAGCACCGCCAGCAAGGCCGGCACCAAACAAGAGCTTGATGGACTGGCTCGATGATTAGAAAGCGAGGGGAAACGATGCAATATATAACCATTGCAATACCGGTCCTGGATTACCCGATCCGTGGCTACCAGCCCGGGGACATGCGGGTGAAGCTTCAAGAGGAAGCGAACGAATTGATTGAGGAGATCGAGTCTGCGGACTTTGATCAGCGCCGAATGCTCAGCGAGCTGCTGGATGTGCTGCAGGTAACGGTCGGGATGATCCGGCAGCAGGCTAGGGAGGTTTTGCCTCCAGGAGAGGCATCGAAGGTGCTTGCCGATGTGATTGTACGTGCTAATCAAGATCATCTTCTGAAGATCAATGAGTATGCCCGGCAGCGTTCCTGGGAGGTGGTGAGATAGATGGGAAGATGTAAATTTCCGAAATGTGATCAAAGCGCCTCTGGAACGTGGGCCCTGGTGGAGCTCTGCAGCGATCATCTAAAGGGGATACGGATTGAGACGGACACTTATTACCGCAAAAGTATCTATTCCTATCAGCGCTATCTGTACAACCAAATATCCTGGCGGATCCCTTGGAGTCGGGAGGCGATGAAATGAGATTCGTCGGAGTGGATCCAGCAACAAAAACTGGAGTGGTGATCCTGGATGAACAAGGGAACGTGATTTTTGAAAATGAGCTCAAAGGTGAAGGACGAAAAATTAAAGGCGGGATAAGTACCGAGCAGCTCGTTTCTCTTGAAAACCAGTTCTATAAGATCATCAAGCCGGCGGATGAAATATCGATTGAGCAGCCGGCGATGGGTACGCAGATGGGCGTGACAACCGGGATGATCCACGGCGGGCTGCGGTCGATGATATTCAGGAAGGGGCTTGCTTTTTGGGATGTTAACCCGGCCTGGACAAAGAAGTATGTCAAGGTAACCGGATGGGTTGTGGAGAACGGAAAAAAGCGCAGGTTTAAGGATAACGAGAAGAAGAAAGCGATGAAGGATGCTACGCTCGAACACTTTGGGTACACCCATAAAAGCGATAACGTCGTTGATGCTTACATTATCGCTCGGATCGCTTTGAATCTTTACCTGATGCGGGAGTATAAACCTTTGCTCGACACCCAAACCTACCAGGTCGAAGTATTGGAATCCATTTTAAATAAAGTTGAGTGACCCGGGGCCGATCAGGTCCTGCGGCGGACAGTCACACCCAAATGACGGAACAACAGTTCTTATTTTGATCAGAGAAGGAGGTTGCTGGATTGAAACCTTCACAAATTAAGGCTGGAAAGACCTATGTCGGAAACGGCGGATCTCTGAGAAAAGTAACGGATACTCGGTCTGGATGGGACGGGAAAGATTTTTACGATAACATCTACTTCATTTGTATCAAAGGCAGAAGCCCAGGGGCAGAGTCGGTGGTATCAAGAAGACAGTTCGCGAAATGGGCTCTGGCTGCCACAGTAGAGGAGGAGGCGTAGATCCGTGAAGGTATACGATTACTACATTACTCAAGCAGAATATGAACAAGCTGCGGAAAATGGAGTGTCCAGGGATCTCATGAATCATCGAGTTCGTGGTCTCGGTTGGGGTAAGGATCGCGCGATCGCTACGCCGCCGCGGAAGAAATCCATCCATAAAGAATGGCTGGATATAGCTGCTGAGAACGGCATTTCGAAAGTTTACCGTGGTTGGTCAAAGCAAGATGCAGCGATGAAACCAGTTATGAGTACGAAAGAAATAATCAAAAATCTTGACAACTATAGATTAAAAATTTTTGAACCAGAGGACATCCAGGAAGCGGCTCGCAACGGCATCTCGTACGAGACATTCCGGAAAAGAGTTAGGGATTGCGGGTGGACAGTAGAGGAAGCGAAGACAAGACGGCTTTACACACCTACAGAACGCGCTTCAAAAGGGGCGAGAGCCGTCAGACGAAAGCACGGCAATATATTCGCACTTGTCTATCAGAAGAAGGTAAAGTGAACGGTTATAACAACTACATTTCATTGTGAAGGGGATATTCATATGTCGATTAAAATGAACGTCCAAACCGAAAAAGCGCAAGGGACACTCTTAATCTCGGATGCTACGGAGGCCAATAAATCCGATGTTATCAAAGGTTTCTTCAACCTCCTGGGGCCTGTGAAGGAACTGACCCAGGGCGTCACCTATTCTCCAGAGATCACTATTAAAAAAGGTCCAAAGGAACTGGATGAAAGAGAGGTTATCCTACCTCTGAAGCATCCGCTAGCGAATCGCAGTAGTCAACGTGAAATAGCATCTCCTGAAAAATCTGAATCACCGATCAAAAAGCCTGATTTAATCAATTCGACTAGAACACTCAGCCCGACGATCGGCGAAATGCTTGGGGTCGTTCCGCAGCAAGATGCTCCAGCAGCTGAAGAGCCTGAATGGTATCAGACAGGAATCAAATACAAGCAGGGGGTCCCGCACTACAAACTCCGTTACTGGTGCAAAAATCAGCAATGCCGAGATAGATCCAACGACTATATCAAGGAAGACCAGAAAACAGTCAGCTGCCGAAAATGCGGCCAAGAGCTGCAGGTAAGACAAGCGGCGGACGAGCATTTGAAACGTGATGAATGGGGCAATTTCTTTATCGCTGACAAGCTGGTCCCTTAACCTACGAAGGAGGTAACGATACGGATGATCAAGATCCTTGAACTGTTCGGAGGGATAGGAGCACCTAGAAAGGCACTTGTTAATCTCGGCATTGATCATAAAGTTATCGATTACGTCGAAATCAATGAGAAAGCTGTCCGGGCGTACAATGCCCTTTATGATAACCGTCACCAAGCGCAGTCAGTCGAGGGATGGAACCTCAAGCCAGACATTTTAGTGCATGGCAGCCCATGCCAGGATTTCAGCCGATCCGGTAAAAGACTTGGCGGTAACGATGAAGATAAAACCAGATCATCTCTCATGTGGGAGACGCTGCGAATCATCAAAAATATGGGGGATTGGAAGCCGCGTTATGTAATTTGGGAAAACGTAACCGGTGTCCTGGATAAGGACATGATCCACAGTTTTAACAAATACCTAATTCGAATGAACGAACTGGGATACACCAGCTCATACGAAGTATTGAATGCAACAGAATTCGGTATCCCGCAGAAGAGAGAGCGCGTCTTCACTATCAGCATATTGGGCTCAAAGGCATTTGATTTTAGCAAGCTTGAACGGCGGCCCATGCGGCATATTGATGAATTTTTAGAACCAGATGTTAATGATCCCCAATACATGATCAATGTACCTAGCATGTTGAACAGGATCGAAGAATTCAATCCTTCTGCTCGGAAGAAATATCGGACCCTCGGGGTTATCGGTGACAGTTGCTGGACAATCACAGAACGTCAGGACAGATGTCCTAACGCAGGAATCATACGTCTCCCAGATAAACCCCAATACCGGTACCTCACCGAGCGCGAATGCTGGAGACTAATGGGATTCAGTGATGATGACTTCAATGCAGTGCTTAATGAGTACCCAACAAAGCCAGGGAAAAGAAACGCCACACTTTATAGACTGGCCGGGAACAGCATTGTAGTTGATGTGTTGGAAGCAATTTTTAAGGCATTGCAGCAGGAAGAGTTTATAGAACAACCGCCATATATGGTATTTGGCGATAAAGGACAGTTGCAACTGAATTATTAAACATTCCTAAGGAGAGATGAATGGATGAAATCCATAAATGAATTGGTGCAGGCAGCACATCAAAATGCAGTATCAAAGGGCTGGTGGGAACAGGAGCGCAGCTTCGGGGAGATCATCGCGCTGATCCACTCGGAAGCATCGGAGGCGCTGGAGGATCACCGGAACGGCCACGAGCCTGACAAGGCTTGGTATGAGGAAAAGACAGCTGAAGGGTTTGTCGTCAAACACGGGCTATTCCTTGAGCCCACCTGGAAGCCTTGCGGCNAAGTTTCGTGTATGGGATAAGGATTTGCACAAAATGCATGTCTGCGGCGAGGACATCCATGACTCTATCTCCTTTGATGAAGACGGCACGGCGTTTTATTACAACCTCCAGAATGGATGCGGCAGCGGTGGCGAAGATTCGGAATATGTTTTGATGCAATATACGGGCCTGGATGACATTGAGAGTAAAAACATATTCGATCGAGACCTGGTAGAGATCAAGGGACACCCGTTCCATGGTCTGAACATGAAGGTCGATGGCATATACGAGGTCGGATATAACGATCGCATGGAATTATGCTGCGGCAGCTGGCTCCTACATCGGATGCTCCCTTACATCACGGTGATTGGGAATATCTATGAGAACCGGGATCTGCTGGAGGTGCCACATACATGACGGAGGAAATAGCCGAACAGCTGAAAAAGAATCGCGAATATATGGGACAACTCTTAGAGCGAAATATAATAGGCTCGATTCTTTACAACATGTATCGCCTGGTAGATACCGTAGCAACCGAATCGATAGAAGAAATCGAGCGCCTACAAGCAGTGAACAATCACTTGAATGGGATCGTGCTAAGTTGTACGGCTGATAACGAACGGTTCCGTCGCTCACTCGCTGACGGCATGCGGCAGCCGGCTCCAGTGAGTAATCAAGCCAAATTTATAGACTTGGAGCTGGCGCTTTTAAGAATGTGGTCTGATGCCGGTATCAAAGAAATTTACAAGTACAAGAATAGAATCAAAATTTACAAGCGGGAAGGATTGGGTAGATTCGAATTGTTCTACGACCTCTCCCAAGCTATGTTTACGGACGTGGAGGATACGGCGAACGGTGACGACCTTTATGCTGAAGAATACAAGGTAAGTGTTGATATGCTGATCAAGAATAGGATATCGTCTGACCCCACAGTTGAGGATGGAGGTGAGTCAGATGCTGGATAAAGGGAAGAGTGAATTCTGGCCGCCGGAGAAGCTGGCAGCACACCTCAAAGCGATCGGAGCAGACAAGCCGCCTGAACCCAGAAACAGCGGATTGAAATATGAGATCACTGCGCCGCGGAAGGGGTACAGCGGCAAGTATCTTAAGCGAGGTGGGGAGTATTGATCAAGGATTGTGAACTGTGTGAAGAGAAGCCAGCGAAACACAGAATCAAGAATAGTAAGAATGGCAAGGTGCTTATGATCTGCTGTGAATGCGCGGAATTATTCATAAAAAAATAATCTGAGAGGGGAAATAACCAATGATCAATATGAACGTGCTTTTTAAGTCCATGCAGAAAGATGACAAGAAGGAAATCCTCAAGTTTGAAATCAAGGGATCCGAGGATGCTGGCGAAGAGATGGAGCTGTTCGAGCTCTCCGGAAGCATTGTAGTTCTCTCCCTGAAAGTCGGAGGAGATGATGTATGCGGGGATGTATCGGCCGAGTTTATCTCCATGCAACGCGATAGCAAGAAGACTGTCATGAAATTCGGCATTAAAGGGGACCGGGATGGCAAGGCTCAAAAGCTTTACGAATTCGCCGGCCGTAATGTAGAACTTGGAGTGGCGCCAAGCCAGATGAGCATTGAGGAGTTTAATGAGCCGAGGGAAGGCGTCCGCGGCAAGATTAACCCAGACGGTACGGTAGAGGTCGAGGACAAGAATCAAGTAACCATTGATGAGGTTGCTGCGGCAGCTGAGGAAGACGGCCCGCCGATGCCAAGTGACGATGATCTGCCGCTTTGATTGAGTGTAAGGCACAAGCCCCGGCTTCGGCCGGGGACATTTCTCCAGTCAACAGAAATTGAGGTGAAGAAATGACCCAGATGTCATTCGAGCTTCCCGAATTGGATAGGAAGAAAACGCAGGCAGCTGTCGAGTCGGCTCTGGAAAAGTACCGCATATTCAAGACAATAACATTCGAGGAACGTGAAGCGAGTATAACAGCCAGCAGCACGGAGCGATTTCACGGGCCTACAAATGTAACCAGCGATCAGACTGCTGATGTTGCCATTTACAACGTGTACGAACCACAAGCAAGACAGCAGTATTGCGAGAAGGTCGAGAGGGCAGTGAATAAGTTGTATCCCCGAGAACGTCTCCTAATTCAAGAACGGTATATGAAGGATGAGACGGTGACGGATCTGAAGGTTTACAACTTCATCTTTAACCCGCCGATCAGCAAAGACCTTTACGCAAAGATAAGATGGACAGCGTTTTACAGGTTGGCTTTTAATCTGGATTATTTCAAGATCATCGATATAAAAAAATTACTTACCCCTCCAAAAGGGGAACATTACGAGGATCTTTCTTGAATAAACATTACCTAAGCAGCACAGAGGAGGGGGCAAAGCACATGGATTCCACCCAGGCACCTGTCCAGCATGATCAAGAGGTCGATATAAAAGAGCGTGTCACAAAATACATCGAAGGGAAAAACGGACTCATTGGCATTGTCATTCCTCCATGTGACGAACCAACAAGCGCTCTCGACGATCTCTACAAAACGATCGCTGAAATTGCGATCAGACAAGCAAAGAAGAAAGCCGCTCAGAATGATTGAGCGGCTTTCTTTATGTCCTATCGAAGTCTGGATCATTTTAGAGACATACACTTATGCGGTTTTTCAAAAGAAGTTAGGATTTCGCAATCAGGAAAACGGCGATCAAAATCCTCTCGCGCATCTGCCTCAGTTCCGGCAACAATCTCCGCATGAATAGATCCGTGAACTGGATGGTTAAATCGAATAATATACGTTCGCATTGTCTTGAACTCCTCCCTTAGAATATGAGTATGCAGCGTAAAATTAAATCATGATTATTTAGATTAATGAGTGCACTGACTATGAATAGTTAGTGACATCATTGTATCAAAAAACCATGGTTAGTCAATCCCCGTTTAAAGACAGGATACAGATTGTATTTCGCTGGAATCCTTCCACGACCACTCTCCACCAATTCTACGACTACACGATCAAATACTGCACGAAGTATTTGATTCCGATCCGACTTATCCTCCGCATTCTTGTATGCTTCCAATACTGTGTTTAAGTTTTGTTTTACAACGTCAACATCGATAGCAGATCCAGAGGTTTGACTGCTTTGCTTTTTATGCTGCTCAACTAGCTCGGCTAGTTCCTTATACCCCTTGTCAATCTCAGCTTTCCGCTCGTCAAACATTTCATCTGAATATCGACCAGATTCGTATTTTTCGTAAATAAAGTTCATACGAGCTTTAAGTTCCTTCATGCGTGATTCAACATATCCTTCGATATCATTGATTGGAAGCGACTGTGAATCATCTTTCTCCAACACGGCCAGCAGTTCATTATGCATCTTTTCTTCTGATAGATCGCTGAAATAACGAATTACATTCAACAGATCCTCTTCAACCGAGCGATATTTCACAAAAGTGCATCCAGGACGTGAACACCATAAGAACTCCTTGTGGTACTGCGTTACTTCTCCTGACTGTTTTTTATAGTTCTGAACGCTGTACTGTCGGATCATTCTCCCGCCGCACTTATAACAAACGCATAAGCCGGCTAATTCACACGGAGTAAAGTCCATTCTTGTCCGCGGCTTATGAGCACTGTCGTTAATTTTGGCCTGTGCTTTCTCCCATGTCTCCTGATCGATGATTCGCGGCATCGCATCATGTACAATAATGTGCTCGTCTTCTGGTCGTTCCTCAACCTTTCCGTTAACCCGTTTAGTGGTACGGAACTTCAGGATGCCGATGAATCTCTCATTTTGAAGGATTCCTCTTAGATAGTTTGGATGCCAGTTCTTTTTTCCTTTTGGTGTCCGGATTACTGTATGACGAGATAAATAGGTCGCAAGGGCTCGGAAGCTGACATCTCTTCTCTTTCCGTTCTCCCCATCAGGAACCCCATTAACGTAAAAATCGAAAATTGCCCGAATTTGTTCTGCTTGACCCTCGTTGATCTCTAGCTTCTTTGTGTCAGGATTGTAGTCATAACCAAACGGAGCTTCCCCGGAAACCCATTTACCTTCCATCGCCCGGTTAACTCGACCGCCCATTAAACGTTCCCGAGTTGTCTCGAATTCTTCCCGAGACATGAATAATTCGAATCGGATTTGCCTCAGGTCAGCGGGGTTATTTGGATCGAAAATCTTATAAGGAGTGATGATGAAGATTCTCTTTTCGGTTATAAGGTCATATATGACGCCCATGTCTGTATACGATCCCCGCCCTAAACGGGAAATCTCTTTAACTGCAACTGCTTGGTATTTGCCGGCCTGCAGATCCCTAATAACCCCTTGGAATACAGGGCGAGTGGAAATCTTATCCCCAGATCCGACTTCAGGCCGTTGATCATAAGGAATGCCCAGCGGCTCGAGAACACGATCCATTAGTTCCTTTTGCGCTTGAAGTACATCCTCTCCGGTACGCCGTTCCATTTCTTCATCCGCTCGTGATCTACGGAGATAATTAATTATGTTCTCTATTCCGAGATCCAATAAATCCTTTGCTCGTAAAGCCATATAACGAGTGCCCCATTTCTTTTGGTTTTATCAGTTCAAGTTGATTATAACCAAACCAAAAGCGTTGCGCAAAATGAATCACCGAAAGATGGCAGTAAAAGAAAAGTAAAAAGTTAGTAAAAAATACGAAGTCGCGGCGAAGCCACTAGGTTTTTAACGTGATATATTGGTATCATAGGAAATCGAGAAGAGGACACCACAGGGGCGTGAACGCCCTGGTGATCGGGTCGGCCATGGGGCCGGCCTTTTTAATGTGAGTGGTGCAAATATCCCTTCCGGTTTCCTAATACGGGTGAGGGATACCGAGATTACTATACTGGCACGGTCTCGGTATTTCATTTAATGATTTTAATTATTGATATACCCCGTGAATTTGGAAATCAAAGGATTTTACATCTCTAGTATCGAAGTGTAATAACCAAATGAGATATCAGGAGGTGTGACCTTGAAATTACATTCAGAGTCCGTTAGACAAGGTCTTATTAATGGCAAAGCATATTCAGCATTCTACACTGAATTACCTAATGGTCAGTATATGGCTTCAATTGTGAAAGAAGAGGTTGGCGCACAAGGATTTGGAGAACATCTCACCAAAATGTGTGCCAGTGAAGAAGAGGCTGTTGAGGCGATCAATGAAGCATGGGCAGATTTGGAGAATAAAGCTGTGAATTAAGCACCCGCAAGGGTGTTTTTTATTTTACATAAATTCTGAGGGGGGAGGTGATTCGAGTGATAAGAAATCAATCTATTTACATCGGTCCGACTTACAAAGGACTCATTCAGCATCAGGTTTTT
>NZ_AZNZ01000014.1 GCF_000510725.1 Pseudoxanthomonas sp. J31 | reverse complement strand
TTGCCCTGCAGCGAGGCCAGGGTGTCGAGGTTGCCGGCGTAGGTCAGCGCGTCCAGGTTGACCACCCGCACCCCGCGGGCCACGGCCTCCAGGACGAAATTGCCGCCGATGAAACCGGCTCCGCCGGTGACAAGCCAAGTGACCATTGATCCTCCTGAGGAGGAAGGAGTCGCTACCTCCCCCCAAATCCTAAAGGTAATTCCAAGCCAACATTAGTCCGGACGCGCATTGATCCATAAGCGTAGGAGCGCGGTCTGCGCCCAGCTACGTCCAATCTTCCGGACAGCAATCCTTCCAGTCCTGCATCGCTCCTTCCAAGCTATAGAGATACGAGTAGCCCGCACCCACTAAGGAAGGTCTGAACAACCCGCTCTGCCGCCCGGATTGCGGCATCGTGGCGCCGGCCTGGCGTCGCTTTCGAGCCGGATTTCGCCCGTGCAGGGCGGTTTTTGGCGGGTTTCCCCGCCTTACGGACGCACTGCTCCCGTCGTCGGCAACAAACGCCGGCGCGCCATCCACAGGTTCGACAGCGCGAACAGCGTCAGCACCTGCGCCGCGTTCTTCGCCAGGCCGCGGTAGCGCACCTTCGTGTAGCCGAACTGCCGCTTGATCACCCGGAACGGGTGCTCCACCTTCGCCCGCAGACTGGCCTTGTAGCGCTCCCACCGCTCGGCGTAGCGCCGCTCGCGCTCGTTCTTCATCGCACGCAGCTTCGACGGCTTCTCCGCGATCAGGAATCCGGCGTCCACGTCCTGCAGCTCCTCGCGCTTCTCGGCACCCGTGTAGCCGCTGTCGCCGCACACCGTGTCTTCCCGGCCGTGCAGCAGCTTGTACACCTGCGTCACGTCGGCCACGTTCGCCGCCGTGCATTCCACGTGGTGCACCAGACCGGACGCGTCATCCACGCCGATGTGCGCCTTCATCCCGAAGAACCACTGGTTGCCCTTCTTGGTCTGGTGCATCGCCGGATCGCGCTCGCCCGCCTTGTTCTTGGTCGAGCTCGGCGCACTGATGATCGTGGCATCCACGATCGTGCCACTGCGCAGGCTCAGGCCCTTGCGCTGAAGATGGGCGTTGACCTGCTCGAAGAGCTTCTCGGCCAGCCCGTGCGTCTCCAACAGCCGGCGGAAGTTGAGGATCGTCGTCTCGTCCGGGATGTCGGCAAGCCCGCCCAACTGCGCGAAGCGGCGCATCACCGGCGTGTCGTACAAGGCTTCTTCCATCGCCGGGTCGCTGAGCGCATACCACTGCTGCAGGAAGTGGATGCGCAGCATCGTCGCCAACGGATAGGGCTGGCGACCGGGACGGCCCATCTTCGGGTAGTGCGGCTCGATCAGACCCAGCAGCGCCTGCCACGGCACCACCTGCTCCATCTCCGCCAAAAACACCTCGCGCCGCGTGCGCTTGCGGCTCCCCAGACCCTCGGCATCACCGAACGACAGCTGCATCGCACTCACCCCGATCACGGTGAGGCATTGTCGCGCAATCGGGCGGAGTTGTTCAGACCTTCCTTAGACAACAAGTAATCAGCAAAGAAACAACCTATGAAGCCACTTCCACCAAAAATAACAGCACAGGACATATCATCCTCCATAAATGTAATCTACAACTACTGCGGCATGTCCATCGAAACTCAGGCACTCACACCGCGCAGCAACTTGAGGCCTATCAAATAGCTACCGATGCAATAGGAAATACCTGCGAAAAGGAATCCGATCGCAAAAGATACTGCTCCCACTTGGAGGAGGGCGAAGCAAGCAATAGATATGCCGAGGCCAACGATCAAGGCGGCACTGAGGACAAGTAGCATTGTGTAGACCTTCTTCTGGCACTCGAGCCACTTGTGGCAAGTAAGCGCGGTTTGCCAAGCCGTCGCCGCCGCACAGAGCACGCCGACGCTACTCGCGCGCATTGATGTCGTATAACCGAGCGCGGGTAGAAGATTGAATACTATCGCCAAGAAACCAAATGTGAATATACTACCAAGCGCGACTTGTCCGATGATGGCACGCCGGATAAGCGCATTTGCCTTGACCAGATTACCGTTTGAATAATCACGGAAGATGAAAGGCTGAACATACAACGTGATGGGCAAGAGCACGAAAACAAAAGCCCTGAACGAGATGTCGTACTCGGCTGCATAGCGGCCAACTTCCTCGGAAGATGTCAGGACCACCATGATCCGTCTCTCAATGGCTGGCCACCCGGCAGTGAGCCCAAGCCACACCGAGATTGGCGCACCATAGGCAAAAAGAACCTTGAGCCGCGGGAGTAACGCTTTCCACTCTGAAGTACGACGGATGGCAGCTACGCATCTTGGTAGCGCCTTGCGTATGATGAAACAGGCTGCAGTGATCCCTACGGCCTGCCCGGCGACATAGAAACCGACAGGACTTTTACTTGACCCTAGAACGAACAAGGCAATCAAGCAGAAGGCTAGCGCGAACAGAGGGCGAGACGTTTCAACAAGAATATATTTTGTGAATCGGAGCCGAGCCTGCAATGCCGCTGACATAACCGCATGGATGCCGTGGAGAATAATAGAGAGTCCCGCCAGAAGCGCGAGGGAAAATCCCGTTCCAGGGAGAACAAACAAAGATATCGGAGCCAGCACCAACGCTGCGGCCGCTGCTGATGCAATCACACCGACTACAAAGGATTCTGGTGATTCTTGTAAGTAGTCGTCCTCAGCGTTCGCATGGCGTGCGACAGACTGCGAAACCCACCCGAACGCTAGGAATGCGCCCCCCATGCTGAAAGCGAGCCAGCTGGAAAACAGCCCGTAACTTTCAGGCGGCAGCCTGGCGGATAGTGAGAGTATTAGGCATAAATTGAGGATGCCCGGTGTCAACCGAGCCAGGTAGAAAAGACCGATGGCCTGAGCTCTTTTAAGCCCTCTAAGAGGCATCTCGCGCGAGCCTCCGCATCATGAGGGGCATGTAGGCGGCAAAAAAGACCGCGGCAACCACGTGGCCTAGATAGGAATAAAAGCCAACAATCGGGCTAAATAATACAAGCGGATATATAGCGGATAACAGTGCGATCCCGAATATTGATCGGCGAACAGTAATGCTCACTGCAAATGATGACGCAAATCCCAATAGGAGCATGAAAAGTGCTGCACCTGGGTACGTGAAATCATCAATAATTACCCGAAACAGGGTGAAGATATTGGCCATATCGCCATTGCCAATATCTACGTAGTCGGAGAATATACCGGTTTCTCGGGCGCGAATTCCTGCGAGATCGAACAGTCCGGTGAGAAAGAAGTAGCCAAATGTCGGTTCCGAAAAATTTTTGGAGTCAAACCAGACACTAAAACCGGCAAGACTTCCGAAGGGCCACTTCTTGAGGTGGGCGATGACTTCGGGTAGCCGACTCATATCCCCAACAATTCCACCGCGAAGCATCTGCATCCAGACGAATCCGGCTGTGAACAGCAGCGATCCGAAAATCGAAAAAAGTGCGCCCCGCTTCGTGAATGGCTGCCATGCAGCACTTGAGGAACAGAAGTAGCGGCCCGCTAGATATGCAGATAGCCAGAAAAGCGCTCCATAGATAAACGTCGCCCTAGTGGTCAGTACGAGAACAGTGGAAACAAGGGCTAGGAGCGGAAGGAAAAACTCAAATCCACGCATTGATTTTCTATTAACTGCAAACTGCGCACCGCAGATAAGACAGGCAGCGAATACGAACATCTGGCAGATCCGCGCAGCAAGTGGCATTCGATAATCTTCTTGATATCTTGCCACGGAGAAGTCTCTACTTACCTCTGCTAGCTTGGCAAAATCTAGGAGGACCGAAAGCGTATTGCCCTTGGACTGTAGGATGATCGAGGCACCGACTAGCCCTATGAACAGCGAGGCCCATGAAACGAGCCTGGCGCCTCTGATAGTCATCCCCAATGTGTCATTTACGCGTGGGGGAATGGCGGCGAATCCAACCACGGCCCCGGCTACTGCAGCGACCTGAAACAGAATGATCGCAACATACGAAGCAGCTGAGAAGTAATACTCTGGAGCAAATAGGACGGTTGCCATCGACAAAACAGTCCACAGCAGAACAAGCACCAGCACTGGATGCATCCAGTAGCGAAGTAGCGTCTTAGCGAAGAGCAGAGTCGCTAGCTGCAAGAGCAAACACAGAAAGATCATGTCTGCAGAATCCTGTAGGCCAAATAGTGAGCTTCAGCGAGGTAGCGACGGATATGTGGCGGCGGGATGAACGAGGTTGACGCGTGTTCGTCATGCACCACTTCGATGAGTCCACTATAACGAATTGGGATCCCGAGTCTCCGTGCCTCTTCCGCAAGGCATATTTCTTCAACGTAGAGGAAGCTCTTGCACTCAAGCTGCCCCCCTCGGTCGAAGTAGGACTTCGGAATGCATATAAAGCTTCCATGAGCCCCATAAATCTCCTGACCTTCGCCCGGATCTTTCTGAATTCTCAAGCGCCCAGAGATCAGCCGATCCTTGTAGAGGGCTGCGAGCCGGTAAAGAGCGGTCGAGAAACCGAATCGGAAGATCCAGCTCAAGACTAGGAACTTGAGGGGGCGCGGGCGAGAAAGGTAGATCGGGTTCTGGTTCTTTCCACTTAGCCCAGAAATCACCTTGGGCGCGATAATGCTGTTGTGAACTGCAAGGCCATCCAGTTCTCGTATCCATCCGGCTGTCCTGATGGACAGATCGGTGTTACTCAATATGGTCCAGTCCGCAGCATCAGGCCAGCGAGCAAATGCTTCCCGAAGTCCTCTGCGGAAGCCACCGAAGTATCCATGGTTAACCCCATCGCCGACGATGACTAGTCGACCAGATGAGTGAGCGCGTGCTGCAGGGCCACCAACCCACGAAAGATCGGTCGTGTCGCGTCCGGGGGTATTGTCGGTCACTACGATTCGCAAGCGATCACCGTCTGGACCGTCAAGTAACCTATTGACGTAGTCGCAGACCTCGGCGTGGTTGCCGTAGGCAAGGCATAGAACCTGGATTGTTGCGCTGGGACTCGGCATTGGTATAGAAAACTCGTGGCTCTGTTGAATTTCAAGTGGGTTGCCGGGCATGAGGGTTGATCACTGCGAAGTCGAGCTTGCCGGCGATCAGGAAGATGACGGTTCTGATAGTGGTGAAGCGGGTGAAGCCGCGAGCGCGGCGCTTGGCGGACTGAAACAGGCCGTTGAGCGCTTCGAGGAAGCCGTTGGTCTGGCGGGTCTGGGCCCAGGCGACGATGCCCTCGAGGTGGCGACGGACCATGGCGGCGACCTCCTTCATGGGTTCGACCTTGGAACGCATGACGCAGGTGCACCAGTGCTTGAGCATGTCGCGCGCCACGTTGATCTGCTTGCGCGCGAGGATCTCGCGCAGCTGCTCCTTGTAGACCCAGGCGCGCGCGGTGCGCACAGTGGCCATCCTGGCGATCAGGGCATCCAGATCGGCGGCAGCCTCGGGCTTGAGGCTGGCGCGGTTCTTCAGCAGCGACCAGCGCATCCCCTTGAGGGACTTGTCGCTGCGCTGCTCGATGCGGCGCATCCTGTCCACGGCCGCATTGGCGTGCCCGATGACGTGGAACTTGTCGAAGGTGACGCGCGCGTTGGGCGGGTGCTCGGCGCAGCCCCTGATGAACGCTGGCGACATGTCGATGCTGACGGACGTGATCTGCTCCGCAGGGCGGTGACGGCTTTGCAGCTCGGTTGTCAGCTGGGCGATCGAGTCGGCGCCGCGGCCCTCCGCCACGGCGATCACGCGTCGCTCAGTGGCGTCTGCGGCGAGCGTGATGTAATCATGCCCGCGAGCCCGCGACGTCTCGTCGATGGCCAGCTCGCGCACCGCGGACAGGTCCGTTTGCGCCAGGGCGAGCTCCACATAGCGCTCGCAGAGCGCGGCAACACGGTGACGGCTCACGCCCACCAGGCGCGCCGCCGCGGCAAAGGTCATCTGCTGGCACAGCAGCAGCACCAGGGCTTCGAACAGCAGCGTGAAGCCCGAGAGCTTGCCGGCCCACGGCGGATCGACCTGGCGGACGCTGCCATCGGGCAGCTTTACCCGGGGGACACGCACTTCCAGGAAGCACTCGTGCTGGAAGAAGTTCAGGTGCCGGTAACGCTTGGCGACGGTGTCGTGAACCGGATGCTGGCCCTCCACGCCAGCCAGCGCGAAGCGGCTGCCGGCGATGAAGTCCACCCGGATGGTGAGCGTCTTGGCCGCCAAATCGAAGTCCGCGCCCGTCACCTGCCACGGCGGAGAGACCCCCAAGGCAGCCTCAAACAGCTTGTCAGTCATACCCGATCCCGTACCTGCTCAGGTCCAGCTTACCCACTCGAAATTGAAAAGAGGCATTTTTATCAGTCTAAAATTTACGTCTATTTGCAATTCCGGAGAAAGCGTAAAACATAAAGTTGTAAAGCGCGCTATCGATAGGTAAATTTAGGTTCTCTCGATATGCCTTCCACTGGTAACGCGCAGCCTTTAACTTGTTGCCGGTCAGACTGGTTGGATGGATTCTATACAGTCCGAGGTCGCGATTTATGCCGATTATCGGATTCGTTACAAGGCTGTCTTTTCGTAGTAGATCTATCCGCTCAAGTGCTGTAAACCATGTCAAGTAGTCATTACGCATTTTGACGTCTGGCATATAGAGCTTGCCAAGAGAGTCTTGATCGTAAATGACAGTGAAGCAGCGAATAGGACATGTCTTTAGTAGGGCGGCCTTATCAATCGAGCTCGGTACCCTGAATACCCTATCTCCGATGGCTCCGTCGGGTGTAATCTTTCGGAATGCTGTGTATGAAAATACTGAGCCATTCTCTTGCATTTCTCGAAGCTGGACATCTAGTTTTTCCGGGCGCCAGATGTCATCAGCGTCGAGAAAGGCTAGATACTTGGAGGTGGCAATTTCGGTCGCTATATTTCTTGCGCGCGCAGCGCCTACTCCGCCCGAATTCAGGATTACTGTGCGCTCTGAATTTCTATCTTTAAACTCTTTGGCAATGGCCAGGGATCTGTCGATAGAGCCATCATCAACCAGGATTATTTTCCAATGGGGAAATGTCTGATTTTCCACGCTCGCGAGAGTCTCTTCGAGAAACTCTTCGGCGTTGAAGAAAGGAAGAATGATCGTTACTTGGGTACTCATCTTGATCGATTAAGTGAGTTAGTCGGCGCCGAATAGGTCGCGGCTATATACGCGATCGGCTACGTCCCGGATATCATCAGTAACGCGATTAGCTACGATGATGTCGGCTTCTTCTTTGAATTTTCTCAAGTCATTAACAACGCGAGATCTAAAGAAGTTGGCTTCCTTAAGGACTGGTTCGTAGACAATTACCTCTATCCCCTTGGCCTTTATTCGTTTCATAATCCCTTGGATGGCGGATGCGCGGAAATTGTCGGATCCCGACTTCATCACAAGGCGATATATGCCGACAGTTGCCGGGTTCCGAGCAATGATTTGGTCGGCGATGAAATCTTTGCGGGTTCGGTTGGAGTCGACAATTGCCCGAATCAGATGCTGGGGAACGTCCTGGTAGTTGGCCAGAAGCTGTTTGGTGTCCTTAGGCAGGCAGTAGCCGCCATAGCCGAAGCTGGGATTGTTGTAATGCGCGCCAATGCGCGGATCCAGGCAGACACCGTCGATAATTTGGCGGGTATCCAGGCCGTGGGTACACGCATATGTATCAAGCTCGTTGAAGTACGCCACGCGCATCGCAAGGTAGGTATTGGCGAAGAGCTTGATCGCCTCGGCTTCGGTTGCGTCGGTGAACAGCACTGGCACGTCTTTCGCGATCGCGCCCTCCTGTAGCAAAGCTGCAAAGCGTTCCGCGCGTTCCGAGCGCTCCCCAACCACGATCCGGCTGGGGTGGAGGTTGTCGTAAAGCGCGCGGCCCTCGCGCAGGAACTCTGGGGAGAAGATGACGTTGTCTGTTCCCAGCGCTTGACGGATGCGCTTTGTGTACCCGACGGGGATGGTGGACTTGATGACCATCACCGCCTGCGGGTTGATCTCCTTCACGTCCCGAATGACGGATTCAACCGAGGACGTGTTGAAGTAGTTGGTCTGTGGGTCGTAGTCGGTAGGGGTGGCGATGACGACGAAGTCGGCGCCGGCGTACGCCTCCTGCTTGTCCAGGGTTGCCTTCAGGTCGAGCGGACGATGGGCGAGGTAGTCCTCGATCTCCCGGTCCTCGATCGGCGACTTGCGGGCGTTGATCAGTTCAACGCGCTTTGGATCGATATCCAGTGCTACAACGCTGTGGTTCTGCGCAAAAAGGACAGCGTTGGACAGGCCGACATAGCCCGTGCCGGCAACAGCAATCTTCATCAGACACTCCTTGTAACGACGACTCGGAACGACGTCGGCTCAGTACGCGTTCTTGTTCACAAAGCCCTTGAACACGGTCATCAGGATGATCCGCAGATCGAACCAGGGTGACCAGTTCTGCATGTAGTACAGGTCGTACTCCACGCGGCGTGCCATCTTCTCGACGGTATCGGTTTCCCCGCGCAAGCCGTTGACCTGGGCCCAGCCGGTGATGCCGGGCTTGACCCGGTGCCGCTGCATGTAGCGGTCCACCAGGGTCTTGTACTGCTCGTTATGGGCGATGGCGTGCGGGCGCGGGCCGACGATGGACATCGAGCCCTGCAGCACGTTGATGAACTGGGGGAGTTCGTCCAGGCTGGTGCGGCGCAGGAAGGCACCGAACGGCGTCACGCGCGAATCATTCTTGCGCGCCTGGGTGACCTTGCCGTCTTCCTCCTGGTGCACCCGCATGCTGCGGAACTTCCACACCTCGATGGGCTTGCCGCCCAGGCCGTGGCGCAGCTGGCGGAAGAACACCGGTCCGGGCGAGCTGAGCTTCACGCCGATGGCGATCGCGATCATCAGCGGCGAGATCATCAGCAGGATCAGCGAGGCCAGCACCTTGTCCATGGTGGCCTTGATCAGGTGGGCCGGGCCATCCAGTGGGCTGGAGCGCAGGTTCAGCACCGGAAGGCCGCCAATCTGCTCCACCGAATGGTTCAGCAGCTGCAGGCCGAACAGGTCGGGCAGCAGCTTGATGTCCGCCGTCGAGTGGTCCAGCTGGCGCAGCACGTAGGCGATCTGGCCCTGCTCGCGCATGGGCAGGGCGATCCAGACCTGGTCGATGTGCCGGGCCTCCACGAAGGCGGCCAGCCGGTCCACCCGGCCCATGGGGCGGATGCCATGCAATGCGCAGCGGTCGGCGCTGGTGGCAAACCAGCCGACAACCTTGATGCCCATCCAGGGATTGCGATGCAGCGTGTCGACGATGCGCTGTGCATCCGGGTTGCCACCCACGATCACGGCGGTACGCAGGTCCATACCGCGTGCACGGGCCCACGAGGCGCAGCCGCGCAACACGATGCGGATGGAGGCGGCGCCGGCCAGGCTAAGGCCGAACCAGGCGCCCAGCCACAGCCGCGACAGTTCGCCGATCATCTGGATCAGGGTCGTGTAGAACAGAACCCCGGTGCAGATCAGCAGCCAGCACACCCCCAGGTGCATCAGCTCGGCGCCAAGGCCGCGGCCACGCCAGCTGCGGTAGAGGGAGGAGGACCCGAAGATCAGCAGGCCGAACAGCGTGGTGATCACCACCAGGCTGACGTAGTCCTTCTGCAAGTGCCAGGTACCGAAGCGGATGCGGTACGCCAGCAGCGCACCGCCGACGAGGATCAGCGGATCCGCGATTCGTATCAGTGCACCGATGGCGGCCGTGAACTTGCTCGCCGTCCGAGGTGGGGCACTGGTTTCCGACCTGATTGGCATGAGCAGCATGGTATTTCCCCTTCATCCTTGTGCGTGGCCGGCAGGCGCCGGTTGGGGAGACTTGATGTTGCATTGCAGCATCAAGTCTTGCAAGTCCTTAGTTTGTGCCTCCCGCTCATCCAGTCTGGGAGGCTATGTCAACGGGTTATGGATCTATGTATTCAATATTGTCAAAGTAAAAGTGGCTGTCGCGTTCGCCGGTGAGCGAATAGAGGCTGTACTTGCGCTGCAGGCGCGCGCCACCATCGCGTACCAGCGGATGCCACATCAGGCGCGAACGTACCTGGCTGGAGCGGGGGAGCAGCAGGTCCATCGGCACGGACAGGTAAATGCCCTTGTCGAAGCTGCCTTCGCCGAATTCGGCCGACGAGACATCGGTCTTGGTGGCGAACGCGCCCATCACCACGCCATTGCGGAACATGCGCGAAACATCCAGGGTCACGCCCCAGTCGCCGGCCAGGTAGCGTCCGGCGGAGGTGGCCACCTGCACGCGGCCGTCGTCGCCGAAGTGGGCGTAAAGCGTCGCGTGCCCGGTCGCGACCTCGTAGTCGCGGAACGAGAACTTCTGGCCGAAATCGCGCTGCTTGACCCAGTTGGCCTCCACGCCCAGTGCCCAGCGCTGGCCGACGGGACGGTACAGCAACTCGCCGCCCACGCCGCCATACATCATCTCCAGCAGGCCCGCATAGGCCATGCCGTACAGGTCACGGCCCAGCGCATGCACCGTGGTGACCTGAAGGTTCGGGATGGTGACGTCGGAGGTGGTGACGTAATGGCGGATGTCGGTGCGGACGCGCGGCAGGTTGCTCGGGGCGTCGTACTTGAACTTACGGAAGTTGTTGTGCACGTCCACCGCCGTGGTGGCGGTAAGCCAGGTGCTGTCATTGACCCGCAGGCTCGTGTGCAGGTTCGCGGTCAGCTGGTACAGGAAGAAGCCGTCCGGGCCGCCAATGATCTCGTTCAGCCCGGGGGAGACGTGGTAATCGAAGCGTCGCCCCTTCGGCCCCTCGTAGACCACCTCGCCCTCGCGCGAGCTGCCGGGCGGATTGACCTCCACATGGCGCGCCATTTCCCTCAGGTCGATATCGCCCTGCGCATAGGCGTTGAGCGCATTACGAGAGACGCTGCTCTGCGCGATAGGCATGTTTTGCCGCGTGTATTCCAGCGTGACCCAGTCGACACTGGGATCGATCGCCGTATCCAGCACGCGCGCCGCGCGCCCGAGGCCCTCGGTCGGGTAGAAATACTTCAGCTGGGTGCCGTGCAGGATCACCTCGTGGTCGTTGACTTCGACCTTCTGTACGTAGAAGCCGGCATTGCGACGCAGTTCCGTATCAACGCTCTCCCATGTGTGGCCGAGAAGGAGGGGATATCCATCTTGGTCAGTCGAAGAAATTGTGCCGCCGAAGGGGGGGGGCTCCCCTTGCATGGCATTGCTTGAGGTAGACGCTGCTTCGCTGTCTATCTCACTTCTCAAAGGGCGCTTGAGTGGATCCAGCCAGCGTGCCTGGCGCGGCCTAGCTTTCAGGTTGGTATAGAACGCAACGCTTGCAAGAAGCTCGTTTCCTCTCTCCCATCCTAAAGTAATGCGCATGCCAGGAGTCGGACTGTAATTAAATCCAATGTTAATCCGACTGCTTTGCGCAATCTGGACAGGAACTCTTCTGGGGCGTGCCTCTTTATCATAATCGTGCCCGTCATATTCGAGCTTAACGAGCAAAGGCTCCCACGGGGTCTGCCAAGATAGGCCGCCAAAAATACCAACTGGGCCACGGAACATCAGCTTTGAGTTAAATCCACCGGCACCCTGGGTACCCGGACGTATCTCAAATTCATCCCGGATAAAGCGCAGCGGGTTACGGAAGTCGCCATTGCTGCCCAAGTAGCCAGTAGCCAAGCCAATGCTGGCGTCAAGCTGCCCGAAGCGTTTGCTGGCTACCAGGTATTCGCTCGCGAACAGGCCTGTGCCACCAAAATCGCGCACACCGAACGCAACCGCGGGCAGCCACCTGCGTTCATTCCACAAACTGACCTTGAAATCGATTGATTTATCTTTGTAATTTTGGTCGCCGCTTAGGGATTCTGGGCCATAGGGCACACCCGCCACGTTGACGTAGCGGTAGATACCCTCGAACCAGGGGAAGGGCTGCATCGCCACGTTGTAGCGGCTGTAGGGCGAGGTATGGCTTGCGGTAAAGGCAAACTCGCCCTCCTCGGCCATGCGCGCTGTAGGCGTCTGCAGCAAGCCGATGCCGCCCCAGTCGTTCTGCGTGGCCGGCACCTCGGCATGCAGCCCGCCGCATACCGCCAGGCTGAGCAGGCTCAGGGCGGGCAGGGCGCGGCGGCGGAGGTTGTTGCGGCTCATGGCGTCACCAGCCCGGCGTGGGGCAGGGGCAGGGTGGCGAGGAAGGTGGTCATCGCGCCATCCAGCTCGGGCGCGAATTTCTCCGTGGCGCGTGCGCGCAGCGGCACGTAGACGATGGCACCCGGTGCGAGGGCCAGCGGCTCGTTGCGATTCCACAGGGCGATACCGAGTGCGTGGATGCTGCCGTCGGGCTGCACCACATGGATCACGTCGCGGTTGGCCGCCTCACCATCCACCGTGCAATCGCGCAGGTAATCGGCCGCGTCGCGCAGCGGCACATGCGCCACCGCGCAGGGCTGGAGCACGGCGCCGACGATGGTCACCGTTGCCGGGCGCTCCGGAAAGTGGAAGCGGTCGCCATCGGCAAGCAGGCGGTTGCGGTCGCCCTTGCTCGCCTCCAGCCGCCGCGGGTTGCCTTCCAGCGGCAGGCGGCCGGTGGCCGGCAAGGCGGAGACCCAGGCATGCAGGGCACGGGCGCGTGCGGCCACGGCGGGCGGCGCTTCGGTGGCCGTGGCCAGGGATTCCAGGTCATGGAGCAGGCCGGCGCGCAGCCTGACCTGCCGGGCAAGTTCATCCCTGCGGAAGACCGAGGCGCCCAGGGCATAGGCATCACGGCGCGGCATCGCGGCCACGACGGCGTCGTCGAACCGGCTGCCCTCGGGCAGCTGCAAGGTGCCGGCGCGCTGCACCGCGCCCTCGGCCGAAACCTGCAGCGTGCGGGGCTGGGCGGCGGAAGCGAAGGAAATGCAGGCCAGCAGGCCGGCCATGGCCATTACCCGCGATCGCATCATCGCGACCTCCGCCGGTAAGGCTTGATCAGGCTGATCTCGAGGTAGGCGTCCGGGGCGGCCAGCTGCCGGCTCTTCCACAGCATGCCGGTGGCCGGATCGACCCAATAGGTATTGGTGCCTTCCACGCCGGGGCCTTCCAGGCGTTCCTCGTACCTGGCCAGGGTGCGGCTGCGGCCCAGCGGATCCACCATGGTTTCCTGGCCCACCCGGCGCAGCACGCCGGTGACCGGCACGCCGTAGCGGTAGCCACTGCGCCAGTCATAGCGGCGGCTGACGGTGATGCCCGCCTCGCCCACCGTGCGCAGGTCGGTGAACGGGTTGTCGCCTTCGATCCGGGCCTCATCCAGGCCCGCGCGCAGGCCATGGGTGCCGCACAGCACGCCGCCCTCGCACAGGAACACGACGGCCTGCCGGCTATGCCAGGAAAGCCGCCCCTCGTCATCGTTGCCCAGCACCATCACCGCGCGGTACTGGCCATCGTCCATGAGCAGGCTGGCGTAGGGCAGGGCGGCTACCTTGGTTGCGGCCTCGGAGAGGTCGTCCTTGCCGGCCACGGCGGTACGAACGAAGTCCACACTGGTTTGCATCACCGTGCCGCAGCCGGCGAGCATCAGCACCAGCGCCAGGGAAACCAGGGCGCTGGTGCATGCTGGAAACGGGCTGGAACCGGGGCGGCGGCGGGAGCCTTGGGCCCGGTGGACGGTAGACGCTTGCACGGCGGCCGTCAGTTGTTGGAAAGATCGTTGCTGGCGCTTGCGGCGTTGCTGATGATCCCGGTGAACGGCAGCAACTGGTTCACGAAGCGGCTCCAGCGGGTAATGCCGGCGGCGCCCACGAACACCACGTCGCCGGGCAGCAGCTCGAACTGGCTGGCCACCGCGAAAGCCGCGGGGGACTTGGCCTCCAGCTGGTAGACCACGGAAGGCTGCTGCTCGAGGGCATCAGGCTTGGCGCCGCGGATCACGTACACCGCATTGCCATCCGCCGTCGCCTGCGCCAGACCGCGCGCCCGGCCCAGCGCCTGGCTGAGGCTGATGCTGCCGGTCTTGAAGTTCTGCGCGCCGGGCTGGTTGACCTCGCCCACCACAAAGACTTCCTTGGCATCCAGGTAAGGGATGTAGATCTGGTCCTCTGCCTTCAGGTAGATCGGGGTGCCTCCGAGCCGGGTCATGTCGAGCACGTATGTGGTGCCGTCGCGGGTCAGGCGCACGCCGGATAGATCGGCTTGGGAGGGATCGAAACCGGCGGTGCTGATGGCGTCTTGCAGCGTCAGCGGGACCACGGTCAGCGGCACCACGGAAGCCTGGCGTGCAGCGCCCGACACCCAGACCCTCTGACTGGCATAGGTCAGGATCGACACGTCCACCTGCGGCTCATGGATCACAGCTGCCAGCTGGCCGGCAAGCTTGTCTCGCAGCTCGGTCGGAGTGAGCCCAGCTGCTTGGATCTTCCCTATATATGGGTAGAACAGCGTTCCGTCGCCCTGGACCAGGCGACCCGCGAGATTGACCTGCTGCTGTGGACCCGCAGGGACCGTCAGCTCCGGATGGTCCCAGACGGTGATGTAGAGCACATCACCCGCTCCAATGCGGTAAGGATCGGGGTGGTAATCCAGCAGGGCGCGCGGGATCTGCTCCGAACTGGCGCGGCCGGCATGTTCCTGCGCAATGAGGCGCGGGGTAATCGCCACGAGATCCAGCTGGTCATTGCCGGATGTCCGGATCTGGCCTGGTCCTGGCTTGGTACGGGCCAGATGCTGGCCGGGGGCCCAGACACAGCCGGAGAAGAAAAACGCCGCCATCAGCGCGAGTGCGCCGGACCGGTAGGCTCGATTCATGTCGCTTCCATTCGAGTTCACGGGGGAGGGGGCCCCGTACACAAAAAAGCCCGCCGGACATCGAAGGCCGGCGGGCCTTGTGCTCAAGACATCCAGGGCGGGCTATCAGCCGCCGGTGCCACCCGTGCCGCCGGTACCACCCGTGCCGCCAGTGCCACCGGTACCGCCGGTACCACCCGTGCCCGGATCAGGACCCGGACCCGGGCCCGGGCCCGGGCCGGGACCCGGCTGGGCGCGGTTGTCGTTATCGTCATTGATCACCGACAGCACGCCGATGGCCAGCGCGGTGCCACCCGCGGCCCAGGCAACCGCTTCGCCATCGACGCCGCCACCCGCAGCGGTGTCGCTGCCCGCCGCATCGCCGCTCTCTTCCTGCTGGGTGCTACCGGAATCCTGCGCAAACGCGTACGGCTGCGCGACCAGACCCAGTGCGATGGCCAGACCGATCAGTTTGGTCTTCATGGGGGAAACTCCGTTTCAAGATGGACGGGCTACTTCACAGGCCAGACCATAAGCGGGCCCAGGGGGGCTTGTCAATCAGTGGTTTATGCACGAAACCTTCACGCTGTCGCGCTGCAGCATCGGGTTGCATCGGGTAAGCTTGCGCGCGGCCGGGACGTACTGCGCTCCGGAACCATTGGAACCAGTCAGCGCGGGGACCGGCGTTAGTGTTCAGAAAGATCCTGTTTGTCTGTGTGGGCAACATCTGCCGCAGTCCCACGGCGGAACTGCTGATGCGCCACCGGCTGCAGGGGCGCCCGGGTGTGGAAGTGTCGTCCGCGGGCCTGCAGGCCCTGGTCGGGCGGCCGGTCGATCCGGAAGCGGCCGCCCTGCTGCGCGAGGCGGGCATCGACCCGGACGGGCACCAGGCGCGGCAGGCGACGCCCTCCATCCTGGCCGCAGCGGACCTGGTCCTGGTCATGGAGCACGCCCACCAGACCAGGATTGCGCGCGAAGTGCCCCAGGTCAGTGGCAAGACCTTCTTACTCGGCAAGTGGCGGGGGCAGCGCGAGATCCCCGACCCGTACCGCCAGCATCGCGAAGCCTTCGAGCACGTGTACCAACTGATTGATGATTGCGTCGACAGCTGGCTCCCCTACATCAAGTGATGTTGCCGGCGTCACGTTCCCCCGGTCTTACAACTCTGGAAGAGAACTATGGGCAAGGAAAAGGCAGCGGTAACGCCCGCCACTGAAGACGAGATCGACCTGCGGGAACTGGTCGGCGTACTGATTGACCGCAAGTGGTGGATCATCGCCACCACGGCAATCTTTTTCGTGCTGAGCGTGGCCTATGTACTGTTGGCCGCGCCGGTGTACCGCGCCCAGGCGATGGTGCAGGTCGAATCGAAGATGCCCAGCATTCCGGGCTTGTCTGACCTGACTTCGTTGGCCGGTGGCGGCAGTGTCGCGTCTACCACCGAGGTGGCTCTGCTTCGCTCGCGCACCGTGGTTGGCTCGGCAGTTGATCAGCTGAAACTCGACATCTTCGTTGAGCCGTATAGGCTCCCTTTGATTGGCGGTGCGCTGGCCCGCCGGTTTACTCCGCTCGAAGGAGGGAAGATTGCTGAGCCATTCCTGGGCTTGGATAGCTTCGGCTGGGGAGGAGAGACCCTTGAATTCCAGCGTCTGGAGGTGCCTCAGGCTCTTGTCGATAGCGAGCTGACCCTTGAGGTGCTCGACGATCAGGGTGCTTACGCACTGCGTGATGAAGATGGCAATGAACTGGTGAGGGGCAGGGTGGGCAAGCCCGCAGAGCGTGGCTCCGTGCTGGCCGAAGTCTCGACCCTCCATGCCAATCCGGGCATGAGGTTCAAGGTCGTCAAGGCTCGTCGCCTGGACGTCGTGGCCGCTCTGCAGCAAGACATCAATGTTGCGGAGCAGGGCAAGGAATCCGGCATTCTCCTTGTCACCTACGAAGATACCGATCCGGCGCGCGCTGAAGCTGTAGTGCAGAAGATCGTTGAGGCCTATGTCCGCCAGAACGTCGAGCGCAGCTCGGCCGAGGCGGCTGCCCAGCTGCAGTTCGTCAAGGACCAGCTGCCCACCGTGCGCAAGCAGGTGGAGGAAGCGCAGGAGGCCATGGCCCGTTACCAGTCCTCGGCCAACTCCGTGGACATCACCATGCAGACCAAGGGCCTGCTGGAGCAGGAGGTCGCGGTCGAAACCAGCATCCAGCAGCTGCGCCTGAAGCAGGCGGAGATGGACCGCAGCTTTACCCGCGACCATCCCGCCTACCGCGCGCTTATGAGCCAGATCGGCGAGCTGGAGGCACGCAAGGCCAGCTTCCGCCGCCAGGTCAGCGAGCTGCCGGATACCCAGCAGGAACTGCTGCGCCTGACCCGCGACCTGCAGGTCAGCAACGAGCTCTATACCGCCCTGCTGAACCAGGCCCAGCAGCTGGATGTGGCGCGCGCGGGCACGGTGGGCAATGTGCGCATCGTCGATCCGGCCGTGGCTGACACCTCCAACCCGGTCAAGCCGCGCAAGGCGCTTGTGGTGCTGGTGGCGACGATGCTGGGCGCATTCCTTGCCATCGCCTTCGTGTTCGTCCAGCGCATGCTCAACCCGGGCATCGAGGACCCGGCCGTGATCGAGGAGCTGGGCCTGCCGGTCTATGCGGCCATCCCGCTGAGCAACTCCAAGGCGCTGCCGACGGCCAAGCGTGACCGCCTGGGTGTGCACCATATCCGCGCCGACGGCCGCCAGCACCTGCTGGCCGTCGACGAGCCTGCGGACCTGGCGGTGGAGGCGCTGCGCAGCCTGCGCACCAGCCTGCACTTCGCCATGCTGGAGGCAAAGAACAACATCCTCACCATCTCCGGTCCGCGTCCGGGCGTGGGCAAGACCTTCGTCTCCTCCAACCTCGCCGCGGTGATCGCCCAGGCCGGGCAGCGGGTGCTGGTGGTCGATGCCGACATGCGCAAGGGCACTTTGCACAAGCTGCTGGGCATCAGCCACAAGAACGGCCTGTCCGACGTGCTGGTCGGCAAGCTGGACCTGGACGCGGCCATCCACGCGGTGCCGGACCTGCCGAACATGCACTACATCGTGCGTGGCGACATCCCGCCGAACCCGTCCGAGCTGCTGATGCACCCGCGCTTCAAGCAGATCGTCGAGACGCTGGCGCCGCGCTACGACCTGGTGATCATCGATACCCCGCCGATCCTGGCCGTAACCGATGCAGCCATCGTCGGCGCCCACGCCGGTTCGACCCTGCTGGTGACCCGTTTCGGCCTCAACCAGGCCAAGGAGATCCTGCTCACGCTCAAGCGCTTCGAGCAGAACGGCGTGCAGGTCAAGGGCACGATCTTCAACGCGGTGGAGAAGCGCGCCACCGGCTACTACAGCTACGGCTACTACGAGTACAAGGCGGCCGACGCCTGATGTAGCGGAAGCAGGCCGGCACCCGTTGCCGGCCTGCTAACCTTTGCGCCATGGGTTACGAACGTTACGAGCGGGCCACCGCGCCGGGCCCCGGCTGGCGCGAACGCCTGGGGCAGTACTGGAAGCTGGTCCGCGGCGACCGCCCGATCGGCGTGCTCCTGCTGCTGTGGCCGACCTGGTGGGCGCTGTGGCTGGCCGCCGGCGGCGTGCCGGGTCCCTGGACCCTGTTCGTGTTCACCGCCGGCGTGTGGCTGACCCGCTCGGCCGGCTGCGTGATCAACGACTACGCCGACCGCTGGCTCGATCCCAGGGTCGAGCGCACCCGCGACCGCCCCCTGGCCACCGGCGCCGTCTCCGGCCGCGAGGCGCTGGCGGTGTTCGCGGCACTGATGCTGGTGGCCTTCGCCCTGGTGCTGACGCTCAACCTGCTGACCATCCTGCTCAGCTTCGTCGGCCTGTTCCTGGCGGCCACCTATCCCTACCTGAAGCGCTACACCTACCTGCCGCAGGTCTACCTGGGCATGGCCTTCGGCTGGGGCATCCCGATGGCCTTCGCCGCGGTGCAGGGCGAGGTGCCGGCGCTGGGCTGGCTGCTGTACTGCGCCAACATCCTCTGGTCCACCGCCTACGACACCTGGTATGCGATGGTCGATCGCGAGGACGACATCCGCGCTGGCTCCAAATCCACCGCCATCCTGTTCGGCGACCTCGACCTGGTCGCGCAGGGCGTGCTCTACGCCTTGGCCTTCCTTGCCCTCGCGCTCGCGGGGCGGCAGGCACAGCTGGGCATGGCCTACTGGGCCGGCCTGGGCGTGGCCGCGCTGCTGGTGGCGTGGGAGTTCTGGATCGCGCGCCGGCGCGAGCGCGGGCCCTGCTTCCGCGCCTTCCTGCACAACAACTGGGTCGGCGCGGCGGTATTCGCCGGCATCGCCGCGCACTACCTGATGGCCGGCTGAGCCGGCCGGCCCGCCGCGCCACCCCGGATCCCTGCCCTCCCCTCGCCGTGTTGCGGCGCAAGATGAAACCGCGGGCGGCATTGGGTAACGTTACCTGAGGCCGGAAGAGGCGGGGGCGATTGCGCCGCCGCGGAGACGCCACGGGCTGGGGAGGATCGGATGTTGGATCGCGTGTTGCGCAACGCGTGCGGGTGGCTGCTGGCTGCCGCGCTGTTCGCGCCGTGCCCCTCGGGCGCCGCCGAAGGGCCGTGGAACGTGGAGGCGCTGTCCGGGGGCATCGGCCTGGAGAAGCCGCTGGCGGAGGCCTCAGCCCTGCGCGCGGCGGCGGACTGGACCGTGCATGGCTGGGTCCGCGCGGACGAGGTGCCCGCCGGGCGCATGCTGCTGGCCGGCCACGGCGATCCGCAGGGCGCGGGGCGGTTCTTCCAGAGCGACGGCGGTGCGCTCGGGTTCTGGTTCGGCGACGGGCGCAGCGTGGAATCGCAGGCGCGGCTGCAGCCCGGGCGCTGGCACTTCGTCGCCGCGGTCGCCCAGGGCGGCCGCCTGGCCCTGTACCTGGACGGGCGCCGCGTCGCCGGGGGCGACGCACCGGCGGCAGCGGTCGCGCCGAAGCTGGTGTTCGCCCCGCACCTGCAGCCCTGGCCGCAGGCGCCGCACTTCGCCGGGCGCATCGCCGGCTTCACCTGGGAGCCGCGTGCGCTCGATGCGCGGGCCCTGGCCGAGGCCGGCTGGCAGCCGCCCGACGACGGCCTGACCCGCTACGAGCAGGCCTCGCCGGCGTGGCCGGTGCAGACGCGGCAGCAGGCCGGGCAGGTGACGCCGCAGCCGCCGGCGACGCTGCCGCGCAGCCGCGCCGGGTTCGACGCGCCGCGGGCCACGCCGCCGGCCGCCGGCGCGGCGCTGCAGCCGCTGGATGCGCACACCTGGACGGTCGCGCGCTGGCGCCTGGCGTCCGCGCGCGACGTCGGCCCGGCCGGCGGCGCCGCACTCTCGCGCCCCGGCGCCGCGGCCGGCGGGCCCTGGCACGAGGCCACCGTGCCGGGAACGGTGCTGGGCACGCTGGTGGACCGCGGGGTGTACCCGGACCCGGACCACGGCCTCAACAACATGGCCATCCCCGAGGACCTCAACCGCCAGGACTGGTGGTACCGCAGCGAGTTCGACGCGCCGGCCGCGCTCGCCGGCCGGCAGCTGCGCCTGGATTTCAACGGCATCAACTACGCCGCCGAGGTCTGGCTCAACGGCCAGCGCCTGGGCCACATCCGCGGCGCCTTCGCGCGCGGCCGCTTCGACGTCACCGGGCGCCTGCTGCCCGGGCGCCGCAACGTGCTGGCGGTGCGGGTCTCGCCGCCGCCGCACCCGGGCGTGCCGCACGAGCAGTCGCTGGCCGGCGGCGTGGGCGAGAACGGCGGCATGCTGGTGCTCGACGGCCCCACCTTCGTCGCCAGCGAGGGCTGGGACTGGATCCCCGCCGTGCGCGACCGCAACACCGGGCTGTGGCAGGACGTGCGCCTGCATGCCGGCGGCGCGGTCGCCATCGGCGACGCCTGGGTGGCCAGCACCGTGGCCGCCGACCACCGTACCGCCGAGCTGGCCATCGAGGTTCCGCTGGAGAACGACACCGCGGCCGCGGTCGAGGGCGAGCTGTCCGTCGCGTTCGACGGCGTGGACCTGCGCAGCGCGGTGGTCGTGCCGCCGGGCGGCACCACCGTGAAGCTCGATGTCGCCCGCTTCCCGCAGCTGCGCGTGCAGCAGCCGCGGTTGTGGTGGCCCAACGGCTACGGCGCGCCGGAGCTGTACACCCTGCACCTGGCCTTCCGCACCGGCGGCGCCGAGTCCGACCGCAAGGCCGTGCGCTTCGGCATCCGCGAGGTGAGCTACGAACTGTCGCTGTTCGACGCCGAAGGCCGCCTGCGCCGGGTGGAGTACAGCCCGGCGCGCGAACCGGGCCGGCGCGTGGTCGACGTGCGCCACGAAGCCATCCGCAAGGCGCCCGGCGGCTGGGCGCAGTCGCTGCTGCCCGGCGCGGAGGCCTCGCCGGCGCTGCGACCGCTGCACGACACGCGGCTGGCGCCGTACCTGGCCTTGCGCGTCAACGGCGTGCGCATCGCGGTCAAGGGCGGCAACTGGGGCACCGACGACTGGCGCAAGCGCAGCTCGCGCGAGCGGCTGGAGCCCTACTTCCGCTTGCAGCGCGACGCGCACATGAACGTGATCCGCAACTGGGTCGGGCAGAGCACCAATCCGTCCCTGTACGAGCTGGCCGACGAGTACGGCATGCTGGTGTTCAACGACTTCTGGGCCTCCACCCAGAACTACAACCAGGAGCCGGCCGACGAGGCGCTGTTCCTGGCCAACGCGGCCGACGTGGTCCGCCGCTACCGCAGCCACCCGTCGATCGTGCTGTGGTTCGGCCGCAACGAGGGCGTGCCGCCGCCACTGCTCAACGAGGGCCTGGACGAGCTGGTCGCGCGCCTGGACGGCACCCGCCTGTACATGGGCAGCTCCAACGAGGTCAACCTGCAGGGCAGCGGCCCGTACAACTACCGCGAGCCGGAGGAGTACTTCACCCGGCTGGCGCAGGGGTTCTCGGTGGAGGTCGGCACGCCCTCGTTCGCCACCCTGGAGGCGTTCCGGGCGATGGTGCCCGAGGCCGACCGCTGGCCGATCAGCGACGCCTGGGCCTACCACGACTGGCACCAGGCCGGTAACGGCGATACCGCCAGCTTCATGCGCGCGCTGGAGCGCAAGCTGGGCCAGGCCACCGGGCTGGAGGACTTCGAGCGCAAGGCGCAACTGCTCAACTACGAGACCCACCGCGCCATCTTCGAAGGCTTCAACGCGCACCTGTGGGAGAAGAACAGCGGCCGGCTGCTGTGGATGAGCCACCCGGCCTGGCCCAGCCTGATGTGGCAGATCTACAGCCACGACTACGACACCCACGCTGCCTACTACGGCGCCCGGAAGGCCGCCGCGCCGCTGCACCTGCAGATGAACCTGCCGGGCCGCGACCTGGCCGTGGTCAACAACACCGCCGCCGCCCACACCGGCCTGCGCGCCCACGTGTCCGCCTGGGCGCTGGACGGGCGCGCGCTGGGCCGTGGGGAAGCGGCGGTGGATGCCGCGCCGGTGGCGGTCACGCCGGTACGCACCGCGCTGGACCTGGGCGCGATCGTGGCCCGCGAGCGCGTGGCCATCGTCGCCCTGGAGCTGCGCGACGCGACCGGCACGGTGCTGGACGACAACGTCTACTGGACCGCCGCCACGCCGGAGGACCTGCGCGCGCTGGAAGGGCTGCCCCGGGTGGCGCTGCAGGCGCAGGTGGCCGCGGCCGGGCCCGGGCGGCTGGAGGTGAACCTGCGCAACCCGGCGCCGGTGGCGGTGCTCAACGCCAAGCTGACCCTGGTCGACGCACGCGGGGAACGCATCCTGCCGGCGTACTACAGCGACAACTACCTGCACCTGCCGCCGGGGCAGTCGCGCACCGTCGCCATCGAGGTGCCGCGCGGCACGATGCCCGACGGCGCGCGGGTCACCCTGCGCGGCTGGAACGTCGAGCCGGCCACGGCCGAACCCGCCGCCGTGCCCGCCCCGGCCACCACCACCGCGTCCGCACAGGAGTAGACCCATGCACTTCGCTGGCCAGCAGGAACCCGGAGCGCCAGGCTCCGCCACCGCCTCGACCCGGCTGCTGCCGCTGGTCATCGCCCTGTTCTTCGCCTGGGGCTTCTGCACCGTCCTGGTGGACGTGCTGATCCCCAAGCTCAAGGCCACCTTCTCCCTCGGCTACGCCGAGGCGATGCTGACCCAGTTCTGCTTCTTCCTGGCCTATTTCCTCGTTTCCATCCCCGCCGGCCTGCTGGTCAGCCGCATCGGCTACCTGCGCGGCATCGTGCTGGGCCTGCTGGTGATGGCCGGCGGCTGCCTGATGTTCTCCCCGGCCGCGTCCATGGGCTGGTACCCGGCGTTCCTGGCCGCGCTGTTCGTGCTGGCCGGCGGCATCACCATCGTGCAGGTGGCCGCCAACCCCCTGGCGGCCGGCCTGGGCGACCCGGCGCGCGCGCACAGCCGCCTCACCCTGGCGCAGGCGTTCAACTCCGTGGGAACCATGCTCGGCCCGCTGTTCGGCTCGGCCATGATCCTGGCCGCGGGCGTGAGCGAGCCGGCGCCGGGCATGGATGCGGCCGCGCTGGCCGCCTTCCGCGTGGAGCAGGCCGGCCACGTGCGCGTGCCGTACATGATCATTGCCGCGGTGCTGGTGCTGCTGGCGGCACTGTGCTGGTGGGTGCGGCGCGCCCCGGTGCCGGCGGTGCGGCCGGTGAACCAGGGCGACTACCTGCGCCTGCTGGCCATCCCGCGGCTGAGCCTGGGCGCGCTGTCCATCTTCCTCTACGTCGGTGCCGAGGTCGCCATCGGCAGCGCGCTGGTGAACTACCTGATCATGGCCGGGGCCACCGATTCCGAGCACGCCGCCGGCAACCTGATCTCGGTGTACTGGGGCCTGGCGATGGTCGGGCGCTTCGTCGGCTCGTGGGTGCTGCGCTTCGTGGCGCCGGGCCTGGTGCTGGCCGCGTGCGCGGTGGGCGCCGGCACGCTGGCGGTGCTGGCCGCCACCACCCTGGAAGGCACCGCCGCGGCCGTGGCGATCCTGTCCATCGGCCTGTTCAACTCGGTGATGTTCCCGACCATCTTCACCCTGTCCATCGACGGCCTCGGCGAGGACACCGCCGGCGGCTCGGGGATCCTGTGCCTGGCCATCGTCGGCGGCGCGGTGGTGCCGCTGCTGATGGGCCTGGCCGCCGACCGCATCGGCCTGGCCCTCGCGCTGCTGGTGCCGGCGGCCTGCTACGGCTGGATCGCCTGCTACGGACTGCTGGTGAAGTGGGGCCTCATCGGCGCTCCGCGCGCCACGGCCACCGCCGTGCCCGACGCATGACCTGAGCGGTGCCGCGCGCGCCCCGGCGCCGGCCGGGGCGGTCGCAGCTGCCGCGCATAGCGAAGATATCGTTACCTCAACTGCGGCCCGGCCGCGCATGCAGACCACCCTGGGAGGGGCACATGAAGCAGTCGCACCATCGTAGGAAGCCGCTGGCGACGTCGATCGCCGTCACCCTGTTCGGCCTGGCCGGGACCATGCCGGCGCTGGCGCAGGACGCCGCCCCGCCGCCGCCGCAGGAGGGCGCGGTCGAGCTGGACCGCATCGTCGTGCGCGGCGTGCGCGGCGCGCAGGCCACCGCCATCAACACCAAGCGCGACGCGCTCCAGATCGTGGATTCGATCTCGGCCGAGGACATCGGCAGGCTGCCGGACATCACCATCACCGACTCGCTGCAGCGCGTGACCGGCGTGCAGATCCGCCGTTCGGCCGGCGAGGGCGCGCAGGTCAACATCCGCGGGATGCCCCAGGTGCAGACCACGATGAACGGCGAGCTGTACCTGGGCGCCGGCGGCGGCGACCAGTTCGGCCAGCCCAACCTGGGCACCGCGCAGGCCGATTTCGTGGACGTGCCGCCGACCCTGTTCGACGGCGTGGACGTGATCAAGTCGCAGACCGCGGCCGACCTGGAAGGCGGCATCAGCGGCACCATCTCGCTGCGCACGCGGCGCCCGTTCGACCTGCCCGAGGGCGTGACCGCCAGCGGCCAGGCCGAGGCCTCGTACGGCGACGCGGTCGAGGAGGTCAACGCGCTCTACTCGGGCCTGTTCAGCTACCGCAACGACCGCTGGGGCGCGCTGCTGTCGGTGTCCTACTCCGACGCCACGCTGGAGAACAAGCGCCCGAGCGTGTGGAGCAACGGTGCGCAGAAGTCCAGCGAGGCCAACGTCGGCTTCGACTTCAACGGCGACGGGGTGGTGGGCGGCAACACCGACCCGGCCAACGAACCGCGCGAGTACTTCTACAACTGGGTCGCCACCGAGCTGGAGACGCGCCGCACCGAGCGCGAGCGCACCGGCGTGAACGGCTCGTTCCAGTTCAACGCCACCGACGCGCTGACCCTGATCGGCGACGTGGCCTACACCCGCCTGGAGGACTTCAACGCCTCGGTCGCCGCGCAGCTGCACACCGGCTGGGCCACCGACCAGCTGCAGCCGGGCTCGATCGTCGACGGGAACGGCGTGGTCGAGTACGGCCTGTTCCACTACAACCGCTTCCAGGCCCACAGCGTCGGCGCGCCGAGCACGTCCGAGGCGCTGAACACCAACCTGGAGCTGCGCTACGACAACGGCGGCCCGTTCCGCGGCACCCTGCGCTGGGTGCACGGCAAGTCCGAGCGCACCTACGACGAGGCGCGCGCCGACGCGGTGGTCACCCGCGGCAGCCAGATCACCCGCGCCGACGGCACCACCCAGTGGGCGAACGCCAACGGCCTGGAGTCCGTGGACGCGGCGATCGACTTCCGCGGCCGGTTCCCGCAGCTGACCATGCTCACCGACGTGTCCAACCCGGACAACTGGCAGCTGATGTCCACCTGGGCACAGGGCAACAGGATCGACGCGACGCTGGACGCGCTGCGCGCCGACGGCGTTTTCGAGTTCGACGACGGCGCGGTGCGCTCGTTCCAGTTCGGCCTGCGCTACGGCGAGCGCGACTACGAGTACGCCGCCTACCGCTACCTGTCGCCGGTCTCGCCGGGCCCGTGCGCCAACCCGGACCGCGCGCTGTACTACTTCAAGGACCCGCTGATCACCGACGCCTGCACCGGCTACTCCGAGGCCCGCGTGCTGCCGTTCAACGCCATCGACGGCTACTGGGCGCGCTTTTCCGACTTCGGACCCGTGCGCATCGAGGGCATCGGCCAGGGCCTGCCGGCGGTGGACCCGGAGGCGATGCGCGACCCGGTCGCGTACCTGGACAGCCTGTACCCGGGCAACGTGGCCTACATGCACGCGCCGGACTCGTTCAAGGTGGCCGAGAAGACCCTGTCGGGCTACTTCATGGCCAACCTGGAGGGCACCACGGGCGGCAACGGCATCCCGTGGCATGCCAACGTCGGCGTGCGCGTGCTGCAGACCCGCACCGACATCGACCAGTACCAGGTCGACGGCGGCGATTTCATCGGCAGCCACGACTGGAACGGCGTCAACCCGGCCAGCGACGTGAACCGCATCGCCAAGAGCCGCACCGACGTGCTGCCGGCGCTCAACCTCACCTTCGACCTGTCCGACGAGCAGAAGCTGCGCTTCGGCTACAACAAGGCCATCGCGCGGCAGAGCCTGCCGGACCTGGGCCGCGGCCTGGTGGTGTTCTACGCCGCCAACGGCACCCCGCCGCGCAACCCGGCCCTGCCGCCGGACGCGCAGCTGTTCCTCAACGGCCGCGCCGGCAACCCGGACCTGGAGCCCTACGAGGCCGACTACTTCAACACCTCCTGGGAGTGGTACTTCGCCGACGCCTCGCTGCTGAACGTGGGCGTGTTCCTGATCGACGTGGAGAACTCGCCGGCGGGCGTCACCCGGATCGAGCTGCTGCCGGACGCCGACGGCGTGGTCCGCGAGGGCGGCCCGGTGCAGCGCGTGGTCAACGGCGGCAGCGGCACCATCAAGGGCTTCGAGGTGGGCTACCAGCAGGCGTTCGACTTCCTGCCCGGCTGGTGGAGCGGCCTGGGCGTGAACCTCAACTACACCTACTCCGACGCCACCGCCGGCGGCGGCGAGGACATCGAGGGCAACGTGCTGCCGGTGGCCGACAACTCCCGCCACCAATACAACGCCATCCTCTGGTACCAGAAGGACCGGTTCCAGGCCCGCCTGGCCTACAACTGGCGCAGCAAGCGCTACAGCGCGCTGGACACGGCGGCCTGGGGCGACGCGCTGGCGCTGTGGAACGAAGCGGTGGGCTACCTGGACGCCTCGGTCAGCTTCGACATCACCCCGGCCTGGAGCGTGTACCTGCAGGGCACCAACCTGACCAACGAGAGCGAGCGCCGCTACGCGCAGTGGAGCAACCACTTCTACGACGCCAACGTGTTCGAGCGTCGCTACTACGCCGGCGTGCGCTTCCGCTTCTGACCGGCCACCGCCGCCCGGCCCGCCCTCCCTCCCCTCCGGGGCGGGCGGGGCGGCGGCATCGCGCGGCCGCTGCCGTATGCTGCGCCGCGGCCGGCACCTGCCGCGTTCGGCCGCGCCTTCGCCCGGCGCGGCCACCTTCTTTCCTCCGTCCGCCAGCGAGGCCCGCATGACTTCCATCGCTCCCCTGCCCCGGCTCGTGGTCTTCGGCGAGGCGCTGACCGACTTCGTGCGCACGGGCGAGGCGAGCTGGCGCAGCGTGGCCGGCGGCGCCTGCTGGAACGTGGCGCGGGTGGCCGCCACCCTGGGCCTGCCGACCGGCTGGGGCGGGGCGGTGAGCGAGGACTTCCTCGGCCGCGAGATCGTGGACAAGTCGCGCGAGGCGGGCTTGGACCTGCGCTTCCTGCAGGTGGTGGCGCGGCCGCCGCTGGTGGCGATGGTCCACGAGCTGTCCCCGCCACGGTACTTCTTCCTCGGCGAGGGCGCGGCCGACCTGGCCTTCGACGCGGCGCGCCTGCCCGCCGGTTGGGAAGCGGCCTGCGAGTTCGCCCATTTCGGCTGCATCAGCCTGGTGCGTCAGCCGCTGGGCGCGCAGCTGGTGGCGCTCGCGCAGCGTCTGCACGCGGCCGGCGTGCCGCTGAGCTTCGATCCCAACTGCCGCAACCTGATGGGCGCGGACTATCCGCCGCTGTTCGAGCGCATGGCCGCGCTGGCGCGGGTGGTCAAGCTCTCGGACGAGGACCTGCGGCATGTCTACCCGTCGCTGCCCGCGGACCAGGCCCTGGCGCGCGTGCGCGGGCTGGCGCCGCAGGCGGTGCTGCTGTACACCCGCGGCGGCGAGGGCATGAGCGTGCACCCGCCCGGCGGTGCGGGCTTCGAGCAGCCCGCCTTCGCCGTGCCGGTGGCCGACACCGTCGGCGCGGGCGATGCCTGCGTGGGCGGGTTCCTGGCCAGCCTGCTGGCGCGCCCGGACGCCGGCCTGGCCGGGCACGCGCGCTTCGCCGCGGCCACCGCCGCGGTGGCCTGCACCCGCGCCGGCGCCTATGCGCCGACGCGGGCGGAGGTGGAGGCGCTGCTGGCCTCGGCGTGACCGCGCCGGTCGCCTAGGCGAGGACCCGCAACACTTCGTAGCAGGCGCCCATGGTGTGGTAGTCGGTCTTGCCGGCCGGGCTCTTCTCGTCGTCGTACTTGCGGTTGTCGCGGGTGAGGATGCGGTACCAGGCGCCGTGCCGGTGGTCCACGAAGTGGGCCCAGCTGTAGCGCCACAGGCGGTCGTACCAGTCCCAGTAGCCGGCCTCGCCGGTGCGCTCGCCCAGCAGCGCCGCGGCGGCCAGCGATTCGGCCTGCACCCAGAAGTACTTGTCGTCGTCGTAGAAGCGGCCTTCCGGGTCGTTGCCGTAGACCAGGCCGCCGTGCGCGGCGTCCCAGGCCATGGCCACCGCGCGGTCGAACAGCGCGCGTGCGCGCGGCAGGCGCCAGTCGGCCGGCGCGTGGCGGTCCAGGATCAGCAGCAGCTTGGCCCATTCGGCCTGGTGCCCGGGCTGGAAGCCCCAGGGGCGGAAGATGTTGCTGCGGTCGCCGCGGTTGTATTCCCAGTCCACGCTCCAGTCGGGCCGGTAGTGTTCCCAGACCAGGCCCCCGGCCAGCGTGGCCTGGCGCAGGGTCATGTTGTGCGCCAGCAGCGCGGCCCGCTCCAGGTAGCGGCGCTCGCCGGTGGCCTCGAACGCCGCCAGGAAGGCCTCGCATGCGTGCATGTTGGCGTTCTGGCCGCGGTAGGGCGACAGCCGCCAGTCGGCGGTGGCCTCGTCGGCGTACAGGCCGTGCTGCGGTTCCCAGAAGCGCTGTTCCATCAGCGTCCAGGTTTCGTCCAGCCACCCGCGCGCCTCGCCGATGCCGGCCTCCAGCGCCTTGGCGTAGGCCAGCACCACGAAGGCCAGGCCGTAGCAGTGGTTGGTGGCGTCCACCGCCTGGCCGTCGCGCAGCAGCCAGGCGTAGCCGCCGGTGCGCGGGTCGCGGTGCGCCTCGCGCAGGAAGGCCACGCCGTGCGCGACCGCGTCGCGGTAGGCGGGATCGCCGAAGGCCTGCCACGCCATCGCGTAGTTGAAGACGAAGCGCGTGCTGCTGACCAGGTGGCGGGTGCGGCGGTCGTAGACGGCGCCGTCGTCGCGGAAGAAGTGGAAGAAGCCGCCGTCCGGGTCGATGCAGCGCGGATGGTAGAAGGCCATGGTGTGGCGGACGTGGTCCAGCAGGAACGCCCGCGAGCGGAAATCGGGCGTGGGGCCGTGGCCTGCCTGCGCTGCCGTCATGCGTGGCTCTCGTGTCTTGGATGGAGAGGGCCGCCTCGCCGGAAAGCCTTGCGCGACGGGCGTGGTAAGGTTACCTCATCGCCCGCCCCGGCGCATGGTGCGGCGCCGCAATCAGCCGGGCGCGGCCGAGGACTGGCGTCTGACCAGCGCGTACTTCATCACCTGGTGCGCCGCTTCGCGGCTGCGGCCGGCGCGGCGGTCGCGGATGCGCTCCAGCAGCGCGGACACCGCGGCCTTGCCCATCGCGGTCACCGGCTGGCGGATGGTGGTCAGTTCCGGCCACAGCGTGGTGGCCACGGGCGTGTCGTCGAAGCCGACCACGCTCAGCTCGCCGGGGATGCGCAGGCCCATGCCGTGGGCCACGGCCATCGCGCCGGCGGCCATGTCGTCGTTGCTGCAGAAGATCGCGGTCGGGCGCTGCGGCAGGTCCAGCAGCTGGCGCGCCGCCGACAGCCCGGAGCGGTAGGTGAACAGCCCCGGCGCCACGTAGGCGTCGGGCACGGCGATGCCGGCCTCGGCCATGGTGTCGCGGAAGGCCTGCAGGCGCAGCTGCGCCGGGGTGTGCTTGGGGTCGCCCTGGATGAAGCCGATGCGGGTGTGGCCCAGGTCGAGCAGGTAGCGGGTCATCGCCCGCGCGCCCTGGTAGTCGTCGATGCGCACCGAGGGCACGTCCTGCATCGGCGCGGCGGTGGCCACGGCCACCACCGGGATCCCGCGCTCGTCGAGCTCGCACACGGTCTGCGGCGAGTCGCACAGCGGCGGCGGCAGGATGACGCCGTCCACGCCCGCCTCCAGCAGGCGCTGGGTCGCCGCGCGCTGGCTCTGCATGCCGGCGCATTTCTCCACCAGCACCTGCACGCCGCTGAGGCTGCTCTGCTCGAGGATGCCGAGCATCAGTTCGTTGAGGTAGGCGGCGCTGGGGTTGCTGTACAGCACGCCCACGCGCGCCGAGCCGGTGGTGCGCAGCGAGCGCCCGGCCAGGTTGGGGCGGTAGTCGAGTTCGCGCACCGCCGCCTGCACCCGTTCCCGCAGTTCCACCGCCACGCGGGTGCTGCCGTTGATCACGCGCGAGGCGGTCATGGGCGAGACGCCGGCGTGCTTGGCCACATCGAGGATGGTCACCGCGCCGGGGGTCTTGCGCTTGCGCTGGGGCATTCTGGATCCGGATGGGACGCGCGGGCGGCCCGCGCCGGGCCGTTAGCGTAACCGCTCGCGCGCGTGCCGGCGCGCGCTAGGGCGTGCGCGCGCAGACCCAGGCGTCGACCCGGGCCACGCCGGCGCGGCGCAGCGCGCGGGCGGCCGCGTGCAGGGTCGCGCCGGTGGTCATCACGTCGTCCACCAGGACCACGTGCGCGGGCAGGGGCGGGCGGCCGTGCACGGCGAACGCGTCGCGCAGGTTGCGCCGCCGCGCCATCGCGCCCAGCTCGGACTGCGCCGCGGTGCGCCGGTGCCGCTGCAGCAGCCCGGCCGCCAGCGGCACCCCGGTGGCCCGCGCCAGCGGCCGCGCCAGTTCCAGCGCCTGGTCGTAGCCGCGCTGGCGCAGGCGGCTGCGGTGCAGCGGGACCGGCACCAGCGCCTGCGGGCGCTCGACGCCGTCCAGGGTCTCGGCCAGCAGGCCGGCCAGCAGGCGTCCGGCGGCCAGGTCGCCATGGAACTTGTAGCGCGCCAGCAGGCCATCCACCGGCGGGGCGTAGACGAAGGCGGCGTGGGCGAAGTGCAGCAGCGGCTCGCGCCGCAGGCAGCGGCCGCAGGTGCCGGGCACCGCCAGCGGGATCGCGCAGCGCGGGCAAGCGCAGTGGTTGCGCGGCAGCCACCAGTGGCAGGCCGCGCACATGTCGCGGCCGTCGTCGCCGGGCTCGCCGCACAGCAGGCAGCGCGGGGGCAGGAGGGTGGTGCCGATCCGGGCCGGCAGTCCGCGCAGCCATTGCCGCCAGTTCGCGGCGACCTTGTAAACCAGTGCGTCCATGTCAAGGTTGACAGCTTCCGGAGGTATTTCCAGACTGCCCGCCTCTTCTTGCCCCCGCAGTCAGGAAACTCCCTCCCATGGCCTCGGAAATCCGCCACGACTGGCGCCGCGACGAACTGCTCGCCCTGTTCGACCTGCCGCTGCCGGAACTGCTGTACCGCGCCGCCCGCGTGCACCGCGAGCACTTCGACCCCGCCGAGGTCCAGGTCTCGACCCTGTTGTCGGTCAAGACCGGCGGCTGCCCGGAGGACTGCGCCTATTGCCCGCAGGCCCAGCGCTACCACACCGGGGTGCAGGCCACGAAGCTGATGGACACCGAACAGGTGCTGGAGAAGGCACGCCAGGCCAAGGCCGCCGGCGCCTCGCGCTTCTGCATGGGCGCGGCCTGGCGCAGCCCCAGGGACCGCGACATCCCCAAGGTGGCGGCGATGATCGCCGGGGTGAAGGCCCTGGGCCTGGAAACCTGCGCCACCCTGGGCATGCTCTCGCCGGACCAGGCGCGCGCGCTGCGCGAGGCCGGCCTGGACTACTACAACCACAACCTCGACACCGCGCCGGAGTTCTACGGCGACATCATCCACACCCGCGAATACCAGGACCGCCTGGACACCCTGGCCCACGTGCGCGAGGCCGGGCTGAAGACCTGCTGCGGCGGCATCGTCGGCATGGGCGAGAGCCGCGAGCAGCGCGCCGGCCTGCTGCAGGCCCTGGCCAACCTGCCGGCGCATCCGGACTCGGTGCCGATCAACCGCCTGGTGCGGGTGCCCGGCACGCCGCTGGCGGAAACCGCCGAGCTGGACCCGTTCGAGTTCGTGCGCACCATCGCCGTGGCCCGGATCGCGATGCCGCGCTCGATGGTGCGGCTGTCGGCCGGGCGCGAGTCCATGTCCGACGAACTGCAGGCGCTGTGTTTCATGGCCGGGGCCAACTCGATCTTCTACGGCGAGCAGCTGCTGACCACCCCCAATCCGGCCACCGGGCGCGACCAGGCCCTGTTCGCGCGTCTCGGACTACGTGCGATGCCCCTCGTCGTATGTGATGATCATCACGGAACGGGCACGGTTGCAGGCGCTACCGTGCATGCGCAGATCATCGAGCCGGCATCCGCCTGAGCTGGGATGCGGCTCCCGCAGGTAGGGCTTACGCCCAGGGAAGTGCAGGGAATCATGGGCCGCATCGACATCCGCGAACGCATCCAGTCCGACCACCGCCTCCGCGCCGCGCAGGGCCGGCTGCGCCAGCGGCGCACCATCACCCGCCGCGACGGCGTGCGCCTGGAGGTCGACGGGCAGTGGCTGACCGGCTTCTGCGGCAACGACTACCTGGGCCTGGCCGCGCAGTTCGAGGTCGGCGCCGCGCTGCAGGACGCCGCCGCGCGCGAGGGCGTGGGCGCCACCGCCTCGCACCTGGTGTGCGGCCACCACGCGCTGCACCAGCAGCTGGAGCGCGAGGTCGCCGAATGGCTGGGCGTGCCGCGCGCGCTGCTGTTCGGCAGCGGCTTCGCCGCCAACCTGGCGGTGCAGCAGGCGCTGCTGGAGGACGGCGACGTCTGCGTGCAGGACCGCCTCAACCACGCCAGCCTGATCGACGCCACCCGCCTGGCCGGCGTGCGCCTGCGCCGCTACCCGCACCTGGACGCCGAAGGCGCGATGCGCCAGCTGCGCGGCACCGGCGAGGGTGCGGCGATGCTGGCCACCGACGGCGTCTTCAGCATGGATGGCGACGTGGCCCCGCTGCGCTCGCTGGCGCTGGTGGCGCGCACCGGCGAGGCCCTGCTGTACGTGGACGATGCCCACGGCGCTGGTGTGCTCGGCCCGCAGGGCCGCGGCAGCGTGGCCGAGGCCGGGCTGGGCGTGGCCGACGTGCCGCTGCAGCTGGTCACCCTGGGCAAGGCCCTGGGCGGCTACGGCGCGGTGGTGGCCGGCGACGCCGACCTGATCGAACACCTGGCTGGCACCGCGCGCCCGTACCTGTACACCACCGCGCTGCCGCCGGCCCTGGCCGCCGCTTCGCTGGCAGCGCTGAAGCTGGCCCGCCGCGACGACTGGCGCCGCGAGCGCCTGCGCGAGCTGGTGGGCCTGTTCCGCGAGGGTGCCAGCCGCTTCGGCCTGGAACTGATGCCCTCGAACACGCCGATCCAGCCGATCGTGTGCGGTAGCGAGGCCAGCGCGCTGGCCATGTCCGCGGCGATCGAGCGGGCCGGCTTCCTGGTCACCGCGATCCGGCCGCCCACCGTCCCCGAGGGCAGTTCGCGCCTGCGCGTGACCCTCTCGGCCCTGCACACCCCGCAGCAGGTGCAGGCGCTGCTGGCTGCGATCGCCGATGCGCGCGAGCGCGTCGACAACGGACGCGAAGCCGTGGCGTGAGTACCACCGCGCCAACGCCGGAACGCCGGCAGGTGTGGGAAGCGATGTCCGAGTTGTACCTCGACACGGACGTCGACGCCGAAGTGCTGACTCGCGTCGCCGGGGTGCTGGCGCAATCGCCGTACTCGCTGGACGAGCTGCAGAAGATCCTGCGCAACGAGGTCCACCCGGTGCTGGTGCCCAACCTGTGCAGCGTGGCGCCGGTGTGGGACGGCTTCGACCCGGAATGGCTGGCCGCGGAGATCGGCGCCCACCTGCGGCGGCCGTGGCCGGTGCGCTGGTGGCGCGCGCGGGTGATGCGCAGCCACGCCATCATCCTCTGGCACCGCCTGATCCGGCGCATCGCCTCGGCCCGGCGCCGCCACCATTGAGCGGCGTACGTCGCCCGCCATGGGCGACAATGCACGCATGCACATCGAAACCCTCGGCAGCGGACCGGACCTGGTCCTGATCCATGGCTGGGCGCTGCACGGCGGCGTGTTCGCGCCGCTGGCCGAACGCCTTGCCCCGCGCTTCCGCCTGCACCTGGTCGACCTGCCCGGGCATGGCCACAGCCGCGACTCGGAGGTGCCGCTGCAGCCGGCCGCGGTCGCCAGCGAGATCGCCTCGCGCGTGCCGCCGGCGCTGTGGCTGGGCTGGTCGCTGGGCGGCCTGTTCGCGCTGCGCGCCGCCGCCTCGCTGCCCACCGTGCGCGGCCTGGTGATGGTCGCGGCCACGCCGCGCTTCGTGCGCGCACCGGACTGGCCGCACGCGGTGGAACCGGCGGTGTTCGAACAGTTCGCGCGCGACCTGGAGCAGGACTACGACGGCACCCTCGAGCGCTTCATCGCCCTGGACACGCTCGGCTCCGAGCATGGCCGCGCCGAGCTGAAGTCGCTGCGCACCCTGCTGCACGCGCGCGGGCGCCCGCAGCCGGAAGCGCTGCACGCCGGCCTGCAGCTGCTGGAATCCACCGACCTGCGCCGCAGCCTGCCTTCGCTCGCGGTGCCCAGCCTGTGGCTGGCCGGGCGCCGCGACCGCCTGGTCAATCCGCGCGGCATGGCCGCCGCCGCCGGGCGCGCGCCGGGATCGCGCTTCGTGGAACTGCCCGGCGCCGGGCACGCACCGTTCCTCGGGCATGTCGATGCGGTCGCAGCGGAGCTGCTGGCTTTCGCCGACAATACCGGGCCCTGAGCCGCCCTCCGCCATGGATCCCGTATTCGACCCCCGCCAGGTGCGCCGCGCCTTTTCCCGCGCCGCCGCCGGCTACGACGATGCCGCCGCCCTGCAGGCGGAAGTGCGCACGCGCCTGCTCGAGTCGCTGGTCTACCTCGACGACAAGGTGCCGCAGGTGGTGCTGGACCTCGGCAGCGGCACCGGCCATGCCGCCGCGGCCATGCGCAAGCGCTGGCCGAAGGCGCAGGTGGTCGCCGTGGACCTGGCCCTGCCGATGCTGCGCCAGGCGCGCCGCCAGGCCGGCTGGTGGAAGCCGTTCGCGCGCGTGTGCGCCGATGCGCGCGCGCTGCCGCTGGCGGACAACAGCGTGGACGTGATCTTCTCCAACCTCTGCCTGCAGTGGGTGGAGGACCTGCCGGCGGTGTTCGCCGGCTTCCGCCGCGTGCTCAGGCCCGGCGGCCTGCTGCTGTGCTCCAGCTTCGGCCCGGAAACCCTGGTCGAACTGCGCGAGGCGTTCTCCGTGGCCGACGAGGCGCCGCACGTGAGCCCGTTCGTCTCGATCGCCGGCTTTGGCGACGCCCTGGTGCAGGCCGGCTTCCGCGACCCGGTGCTGGACCGCGACCTGTTCACCCTGACCTACACCGGCCTGCCGGCGCTGATGCGCGAACTGCGCGCGATCGGTGCGACCAATGCGTTGGCCAGCCGCCGCCGCAGCCTGACCGGCCGTGCCCGCTTCGCCGCCGCCGAAGCCGCCTACGAACCGCTGCGCGACGCCGACGGGCGCCTGCCCAGCACCTGGGAAGTGATCTACGCCCAGGCCTGGGCCCCGGACCCCGGCGCCCCGATCCGCCACGGCGGCCACGAGATCGCCGCCGTCCCCGTCTCCTCCATCCCCATCCGCCGCCGCAATCCCTGAGGCGCGTGGCGCCTCCCCACCGGGGAGGCGCCGGGGAGAAGGTCGGCACGCCTGCGCGACCAGCACTCCGCCGTGCGCAAAGCCCCGGATGCGCTTCGCTTATCCGGGCTACGCGCGATTACGAATCACAAATCACAAATCACGAATTCCCGCTCTCACCCCACCTGCGCAATCCAGTCCTGCAGGTTGTAGTAGTTCGTCACCCGCGCGATCTTGCCGTCGCGGATGTCGAAGAACGCGCCGCCGGGCAGCACGTAGGCCTGGCCCTTGGCCGGCGGCAGGCCCTCGTCGTCCTTCAGGTACTGGCCGTGGACCACGTACTCGGCCGCCGCGCGCGTGCCGTCGGCCGTGGCCAGGACCACGATGTCCTCCAGCCGCTCGCGGTAGCTGGCGTCCATGCGCTGCATGAAGGCGGCGAAGGCCTCGCGGCCGGTTTCGCGCGGGCCCTGGTTGAGGTCGTGGACCACGTCCTCGGCCAGCAGCGCGAGCATGGCCTGGCGGTCGCCGCGGTTGAACGCGTCGTAGTAGGCGGTGACCAGGGCAATGGCCCGGGCCTGCGGGGTGGTGTCGTTGCTCATCTTGGTTCCGGTGGAGGGAAGGCCGCGCATGATACGGCGCGCTTCAGGCCACGCGCGCCACCAGGTCGCGGTGGAAGAAGTAGACCTCCTGCAGCAGGAAGCGCCACTGGGTCTGGAAGCTGCGGAAGCGGGTGCTGGGCGTGGGCGAGCCGGCCGCCTCGATGCCCAGGTGCCGGCACAGGCGCAAGGCGCGGGACATGTGCAGCGGGTCGCTGACGATGATCGCGCTGTGCAGGTCGCGCTGCCGCATCAGTTCGCGCGCCTGCAGCAGGTTCTGCAGGGTGGTGCGCGAGGAGGTCTCGATCAGGATCGCCTCTTCCGGGATGCCCTGGCGCACGGCGTAGCGCCGCGCCACCTGGGATTCGGCGAAGCGCGCGCCGGTGCCGTAGCCGCCGGTGAACAGCAGCACCGGGGCGTAGCCGGCGCGGTACAGGTTCAGGCCGTGGCGGATGCGTTCCTCGAACACCGGCGAAGGCCGCGCGTCGTAGGCGGCGGCGCCGAGCACGATGATCGCGTCGGCCGGGCGCGCATCGTCGCGGTGCCCGACCCATACGATCCAGCCGGCCACGCCGGCCAGCCAGGCCAGGACCAGCAGCATCAGCCGCGCCATCCAGCGGCCGAATCCGCCGCCGCGCCGGCGCCGCGATCTCAGGCGCGCCAAGGCAATGCCTCCAGGTCCACGTTGCCTCCGGTGAGGATCACGCCCACGCGCTTGCCGGCCAGCTGCGGCGCACGCGCCAGCACCGCGGCCAGGGCCAGCGCCGAGGACGGTTCGATGGTCTGCTTGAGCACCTGCCAGGCCAGGCGCATGGCCTCCAGGGTGGCCGCGTCATCGACCACTGCGACCTCGGCGCCGGCCGCGCGCAGCACCGCCAGGTTGGGTGCGCCGATGCGCGCGCGCAGGCCGTCGCACACGGTGTCCGGGACGAAGTCCTGCGGCGGCGCGCCATGCGCCAGGGCATGCGCGGCATCCGCGGCGCCGGCCGGTTCGGCCAGCAGCAGGCGGCAGCCGCGCCCGGCGACTTCCAGCGCCAGCGCGCAGCCGGCCGCCAGGCCGCCGCCGCCGACCGGCGCCACCAGCACGTCCAGGCTGCCGGCCTGGTCCAGCAGTTCCAGCGCGGCCGTGCCCTGGCCGGCGATCACCAGCCGGTTCTCGTAGGGATGCACGATGCTGGCGCCGGTTTGCGCGGCGACGTCCGCGCAGGTGGCCTCGCGCGCGGCCTGGGTGGGCGCGCAGCGCCACAGCACGGCGCCGTGGCGGCTGATGTTGGCCAGCTTGGCCCCGACCGCGCCCTCCGGGACGACCACGTGGCAGGGAATGCCGCGCTCGCGCGCGGCCAGCGCCAGGGCGGCGCCGTGGTTGCCGGAGGAATGGGTGACCACGCCGCGGGCGGCGGCTTCGGCATCCAGCGCCGCCACCGCGTTGCAGGCGCCGCGGAACTTGAACGCGCCGCTGCGCTGCAGGTGTTCGGCCTTCAGGAACAGGGTGCAGCCGGCCAGTGCGTCGAGCGTGCGCGAGCGCAGCACCGGGGTGGTGGCTGCCCGGCCTGCGATGCGCGCGGCGGCGGCGAACACCTCGTCGGCGGCGGGCAACTGGGGGATCATGCGACACAGGTTAACTGAACGGCCCCGCCGCCGACCCCTGCCCAAGGCTGCATTGGGGCGCGGGAGCGGCAAGGGTTAAGCACGGATTCAAAGCGCGGCACCGAAGCTGCCGGCATACCGTACAGGGGGTGGCCCATGAAACTGAGGATGCTGAGCGGACTGGCCTGCGCCCTGGCGCTGTCCGGTTGCGCGACCTACGACTACGTGGGCACCGGCTACGGTGGCGACTATTACAGCGGTGCGCCGGTCACCGAGTACCACTACCACGAGTACGGTTACGGCTACCCCTATTACCGCTACACCCCGGGCGTCTCGCTGGGGGTGCATTACTACTACGGCGGGCGTTACCCGGCCTACGGCTATCCCGCCTACCCGTACTACCACGCGCCGTACCGCCCGCCGGTGCGGCCGCCGGCCACCGCCGGCGGCAGCCGCCCGGAAGGCCATCGCCCGCCGCCGCCGAAACACGACAATCCCGGCCATGATCGCCCGCGCGAGCGCGCGCCCTGGCGCGACCTGGACCGGCTGCGCGAGCAGCGCGCCGGCGCCGCGCGCGGCCCCGGGCGTCCGCAGCCCAGGCCGCAGGCGGCCCAGGGTGGCCCCTACCAGCCCCGCCCGCAGGCCGCCGGCCGGCCGGGCGGCATGGGGCCGGCCGCCGCCCCGGCGCCGCGCCCGGTGCAGGAGTACCGTCCGCGTCCGGACAACCAGGGTCGGCGCCTGCCGCTGCAGCAGCGCCTGCGTGCCGAGGAGGCCAACGCCGCCCCGGCCGCGCAGCCGGCGGTCACGGGTGGGCCGCGCCCGGCCACCTACGGCGAATCGCGTCCGGCCACGGTCCGCTCGCCGCGCCCGGTGGCCGGCGACGTCCCGCGTCCGGTCAGCAGCCCGCGGCGGGCCGAGCGGGTTCCCAGGTTTGAGACGCGGCGCACGCTGGAGCGCTGAAAATACGCTTGCGTTTGTGCGGCGCGCGCCGGCAAGCTAGCGCCCGTGTGACCGGCGGCGTCAACTTCTGACCCAGTCCGGCCAAGCCATGTCGATGTCCGGTAGGGAAATCTGGATCCCCCCTGTTCCGGCCCTACCGGACGTCGGCACCTCTGCACAGCCCGGCCCGAAAGGCCGGGCTGTCCCTTTTCCGGGCCGGAAAACCCGTAGCGACGCGGGTTGCGGGCAAAAAAAGGGGGCCGGCAGTCCCCCGACTGCCGGCCCCAGGCTTCCCCATCGCGCGCATGATCGGCCCCTGTTCCAATTCCGATCAGCGCCCCCCGACGCTTTGCCGCGATGGGTGCACATCCGGTATATCCGCACGAAGCGTGCCAAACTTTAGGGCCTGTCCTAAAAAAGCCCGGCCGTGCCTGGTCCCCGCGCGGGACCCCCGGCCGTGGCGGGAACCGCCCCCATGCCTTCCTCCTTCCACCAGTACGACGTCATCGTGATCGGCGGCGGCCACGCCGGCACCGAGGCCGCCCTGGCCTCGGCCCGCTCCGGGGCGCGCACCCTGCTGCTGACCCACAACATCGAGACCGTGGGCGCGATGAGCTGCAACCCGGCCATCGGCGGCATCGGCAAGGGCCACCTGGTCAAGGAGATCGACGCCCTGGGCGGGGCCATGGCCCATGCCGCCGACCTGGCCGGCATCCAGTGGCGCACCCTCAACGCCTCCAAGGGCCCGGCGGTGCGCGCCACCCGCTGCCAGGCCGACCGCGCGCTGTACCGCGCCGCGATCCGGCGCATGGTCGAGAACCAGCCCAACCTGACCGTGTTCCAGGCGGCGGTGGATGACCTGGTCATCGAAGGCGACGCCGTGCGCGGCGCCATCACCCAGACCGGGCTGCGCTTCGAGGCCCCGGCCGTGGTGCTGACCGCCGGTACCTTCCTGGCCGGCAAGGTCCACATTGGCCAGACCACCTACGCGGCCGGGCGCATGGGCGATCCGCCATCCACCACCCTGGCCGCGCGCCTGCGCGAGCGCCCGTTCGCCATCGACCGCCTCAAGACCGGCACCCCGCCGCGGATCGACGGCCGCAGCCTCGACTACTCGGTGATGGAGGAGCAGCCCGGCGACGATCCGCTGCCGGTGATGTCCTTCCTTGGCCGGGTCGAGGAGCATCCGCGCCAGGTCCCGTGCTGGATCACCCACACCACCGCGCGCACCCACGAGATCATCCGTGGCGCGCTGGACCGCTCGCCGCTGTACACCGGCCAGATCGAGGGCATCGGCCCGCGTTACTGCCCCTCGATCGAGGACAAGGTGGTGCGCTTCGCCGACAAGGAGAGCCACCAGGTCTTCGTCGAGCCGGAGGGCCTGGACGTGGTGGAGATCTACCCCAACGGCATCTCCACCTCGCTGCCGTTCGACGTGCAGCTGGAACTGGTGCGCAGCATCCGTGGTTTCGAGCACGCGCACATCACCCGTCCCGGCTACGCCATCGAGTACGACTTCTTCGACCCGCGCGGGCTCAAGCCCACGCTGGAGACGCGGCTGGTGTCGGGCCTGTTCTTCGCCGGCCAGATCAACGGCACCACCGGCTACGAGGAGGCCGCGGCCCAAGGCCTGCTGGCCGGCCTCAACGCCGCCCGCCACGTGCGCGGGCAGGAAGGCTGGGCGCCGCGCCGCGACGAGGCCTACCTGGGCGTGCTGGTCGATGACCTGATCACCCACGGCACCAACGAGCCGTACCGCATGTTCACCAGCCGCGCCGAGTACCGGCTGCAGCTGCGCGAGGACAACGCCGACCTGCGCCTGACCGAGACCGGCCGCCGCCTGGGCCTGGTCGACGACGTGCGCTGGGCGCGCTTCTGCGCCAAGCGCGAGGCGATCGAGCGCGAGACCGCGCGCCTGCGCGCGCTGTGGGCCACCCCGGCCAATGCCGTGGGCCGCGAGGTGGAGCAGGTGCTGGGCGTGGCGGTGAGCCGCGAGACCAGTGCCCTGGACCTGCTCAAGCGCCCGGAGCTGGACTACGCCGCGCTGATGCGGGTGCCGGCACTGGGCCCGGGCGTGGACGATGCCCAGGTGGCCGAGCAGGTGCAGATCGGGGTCAAGTACGCCGGCTACCTCGACCGCCAGCGCGAGGAGATCGAGCGCCAGCGCCGCCATGAGTCCACCCCGATCCCCGCGGACTTCGACTACGCCGCGGTGCGCGGCCTGTCGGCCGAGGTACAGCAGAAGCTGGAGCGCGTGCGTCCGCTGAGCATCGGCCAGGCCCAGCGCATTCCCGGCATGACCCCGGCGGCGATCTCGCTGCTGCTGGTCCACCTGGAACGCCAGCGCCGCAGCCGCGTGGCCTGAAGCGGCCGCGGCGGCGCCGTATGATCGGCGCGTACGCCGTCGCCCCGGCGGCGCGAAGGAGCGTGCCGATGTACGTGCTGCATATCGCCAACCGCAACTACTCGTCCTGGTCGCTGCGGCCGTGGCTGCTGCTGCGGATGCTCGGTATCCCGTTCGAGGAGCGCATGGTGCCGTTCCACGACACCGCGGCCTGGGAGCGGTTCCGCGCGCTGTCGCCCAACGCCAAGGTGCCGCTGCTGGTCGATGGCGACACCGTGGTCTGGGAATCCCTGGCCATCGTCGAATACCTGGCCGAGCGCCATCCGGGCGTCTGGCCGGACGATCCGCTGGCACGCGCCTGGGCGCGCAGCGCCGCCGCGGAGATGCACGCCGGCTTCGGCGAGCTGCGCACGCGTTGCTCGATGAGTTGCGGCCAGCGTGTGCGCCTGCGCGAGGTCCCGGCTTCGCTGCAGCGCGACCTGGACCGGCTTTCGGCGCTGTGGCGCGACGGCCTGGACCGCTTTGGCGGCCCGTTCCTGGCCGGCGCGGCCTTCAGCGCGGCCGATGCGTTCTTCGCGCCGGTGGCGTTCCGCCTGCAGGGCTACGGCCTGTCGCTGGCGGACCCGCAGGCGGAAGCCTACGCGCAGCGGCTGCTGCAGCTGGAGCCGATGCGGCAGTGGTACGAACAGGCGCTGGCCGAGGATTTTCGCGACCTGCCGCATGACGAGGAAATCACCACCTGGGGCACGGTGGTCGAGGACCTGCGGGTGCCGGCAGCCGGATAACCCGGACGCCGCACGCCGTGGTTCAGGCGCGCATCGCCCGGTTCCATGGCATGCGCAGCAGCACGTGGGCCAGGCCGCAGAAGCCGGACACGCCGGCAAACAGCAGGCCGGCGCCGAGGAAGCCGGTCAGCAGCAGGAACCAGGGCGAGACCGTGGCCGCCAGCGTGCTGCCGGCCAGCAGCAGCACGCCCACGGCGATCTGCACCTGGCGGTTCAGTTCCAGCGGCGCCCCGGCTTCGCGCACCACTGGCAGCCCGGCCTGTTTCCACGCATCGATGCCACCGTCCAGCAGCAGGACCTCGCGACCGCCGGCCGCGGCTTCCAGCGCGGCGGCATTGGCCCGGGTACGCATGCCGGAGCGGCAGTGGAAGACCACGGTGCTGGCGGCGGCGTCGCGCAGCTGCGGCGCGTCGTGCAGCCGGTCCAGCGGAATGCAGCAGGCGCCGCTGATGCGTTCGCGCGCATGTTCGTCCGGCGCGCGGATATCGACCAGCAATGCGCCCTGTTCCAGCAGCGAACGGGCGGTGCAGGCATCGACGGTTTTCATGGGGAATCCCTCAGGGGCAGAACACGGACTTGAGCGCGCCCACCAGCGTGGCCACGCGCGGATCGGCGATGCGGTAGTAGACGGCCTGGCCTTCGCGCCGGCAGTCGACCAGGCCGTCCGCGCGCATCCGCGCCAGGTGCTGCGACAGCGCCGACTGGCTCAGGTCCACCTGCTCCAGCAGCTGGCCAACGCCCAGCTCGCCATGGCCGACCAGCAGGCACAGCACCAGCAGGCGCTGCTCGTGGCCGAGCGTGCGCAGCATGGCGGCCGCCTCGGCGGCGCCTTGCTGCATGAAGGCGAGGTCCTTGCGGGAGATGGCTGGGCTCATGCGGCCATTATATGAGCATTGCCTAATTTAGCAATCTCTAATATTCTCGCTGCACATCCTACTGCCGGAGGCCAGCATGAACGCCGCCAACTACACCGAACTGACCCGTGACATCTCGCGCAACCTCACCGCGCTGCGCACCCACAATGCCGACGTGATGCAGGGCTTTGGCGCGCTGGCCAAGGCGGCGATGGCGCCGGGCGCGCTGGACGAGAAGACCAAGGAACTGATCGCCATGGCCATCGGCGTGGCCAACCGCTGCGACGGCTGCCTCGGCTTCCACGCCAAGGCGCTGGTGCGCCTGGGCGCCACCCCGGAGGAGTTCCGCGAGATGCTGGGCGTGGCGGTCTACATGGGTGGTGGTCCGTCGCTGATGTACGCGGCCAATGCCCAGGCCGCCTACGACGAGTTCCGCAAGGCGGCCGAAGCGGCCTGAGTGGTTCGCCCGGGTTGCCGGGCGCGGTCGATTCCGCTCCGGCTTCCCCCGGGCCTTCCGGCGTGGCCTCTCCGGCGCGTCGCGACGGAGCGCTACCGGGCGGTGCCGCATGCGCCAGACCGCCGCCGCCGCGTTAACCTCGACGCCATGTCGTCGTCGCCACTTCCGCCACGGCAGGTCCAGGCAGGTCCCAGCGAGCAGACGGTGCTGGCCGTCTCCATCGGCGTGACCCTGCTGGTCGCGGCGCTGGGGATCGTGTTCGGACTGCTGTCCCACTCCTTCGCCATCGTCTTCGATGGCGTGTACTCGCTGGTGGACGTGCTGATGACGGTGGTCACCCTGCTGGTGGCGCGGCTGATCGCCGCGGCCGATGCCGGCGGGCCGCAGAACCGGCGCCTGGTCGAGCACTTCAGCATGGGCTTCTGGCACCTGGAGCCGATGGTCCTGGCCTGCAGCGGGCTGATGCTCACCAGCGCGGTGCTGTACGCCCTGATCAACGCGGTGCACAGCTTCATCGAGGGTGGCCGCGTGCTGCACTTCGGCCACGCCATGCTGTATGCCGGCGTCACCCTGGTGGCCTGCATCGTGATGTCGGTCTACCAGCTGCGCGCGAACCGCCGCCTGAAGTCGCAGCTGGTGGCGCTGGATGCGCGGGCCTGGATGATGTCCGGAGCGATCACCACCGCCCTGCTGCTGGCCTTCGCCATCGGCAGCACGCTGCAGGGCACGGCGCTGGAGCACTGGACGCCCTACATCGATCCGGGCGTGCTGGCGCTGGTGTGCGTGCTGATCCTGCCGTTGCCGCTGGGAACGATCCGGCGCGCGCTGGCGGACATCCTGCTGGTCACTCCGCAGGACCTGCGCCTGCAGGTGGAGGAGGTCGCACGCCAGGTGGTGGCCGAAGAGGGCTTCCTCGACTTCCGTGCCTACGTGGCCCGGGTCGGGCGCGGTCGCCAGATCGAGCTGCACTTCATCGTTCCGCGCGGCCAGCCGCCGCGCACGCTGGAGTCGTGGGACCAGCTGCGCGACAGCATCGGCGAACGCATCGGCGGCGATCCGCAGCAGCGCTGGCTCACCATCGCCTTCACCACGGACCTGGAGTGGGCCGAGTAGTCCCCCGACGCGACCGGTACGCGGGTAGCCATCTGCAAAAAAAGAAGGGCCGGCAATGCCGGCCCCTCGTTGGTCGCTGCCGGCCTGCTCAGCCGCGGCGCAGGTTCTTCAGCGCATCGGCCATGGCGCTGTTGAACGGCGCGGCCTGCTGAGGCGCACGCGCCGGGTTGCCGCCACGGCCACCGCGATCGCCGCCGCGCGGGCCGTTGCGCTGGTCGCGGTCGCCGCCACGCGCATCGCGCGCGCTGGCCTGGCCCGGCTCGTCGCTGAGGCGGCAGGTCAGGGCGATGCGCTTGCGCGCCACGTCCACCTCCAGCACCTTCACCTTGACGATGTCGCCGGCCTTGACCACGTCGCGCGGATCCTTGACGTAGCGCTCGGACAGGGCGGAGATGTGGACCAGGCCGTCCTGGTGCACGCCGATGTCCACGAACGCGCCGAACGCGGCGACGTTGCTGACCACGCCTTCCAGGATCATGCCGGGCCTGAGGTCCTTGATGTCCTCCACGCCCTCGGCGAACTTCGCCGCCTTGAACTCCGGGCGCGGGTCGCGGCCGGGCTTCTCCAGCTCCTTGAGGATGTCCCGCACGGTCGGCACGCCGAACTTCTCGTCGGTGAACTGCTCGGGCTTGAGCGAGCGCAGGAAGGCGGTGTCGCCGATGATCTGCTTCACCTCGCGGCCGGTGCCGGCGAGGATGCGCTCGACCACCGGGTAGGCCTCCGGGTGCACCGCCGAGGCGTCCAGCGGCTGCTCGCCGCCGTTGATGCGCAGGAAGCCGGCGCACTGCTCGAAGGTCTTCTCGCCCAGGCGCGGCACCTTCAGCAGCGCCTTGCGCGAGGGGAAGGCGCCGTTCTGGTCGCGGTAGGCGACGATGTTCTCGGCCACGGTCGGGGTCAGGCCCGACACGCGCGCCAGCAGCGCGGCCGAGGCGGTGTTCACGTCCACGCCGACCGCGTTCACGCAGTCCTCGACCTTGGCGTCCAGTGCGCGCGCCAGGCGGAACTGGTCCACGTCGTGCTGGTACTGGCCCACGCCAATGGCCTTGGGCTCGATCTTGACCAGCTCGGCCAGCGGATCCTGCAGGCGGCGGGCGATCGACACCGCGCCACGCAGCGACACGTCCAGGTTCGGGAATTCCCTGGCGGCCAGCTCGGAGGCCGAGTACACCGAGGCGCCGGCCTCGCTGACCACGACCTTCTGCATCTTCAGTTCCGGCGCCAGCTTCAGCAGCTCGCCGGCCAGCTTGTCGGTCTCGCGCGAGGCGGTGCCGTTGCCGATCGCGATCAGCTGCACGCCGTGGGCCACGCACAGCTTCTTCAGCGTGGCCAGCGACTGGTCCCACTGCCGCTTGGGCTCGTGCGGGTAGATGGTGTCGGTGGCCACCAGCTTGCCGGTGGGATCGACCACCGCCACCTTCACGCCGGTGCGCAGGCCCGGGTCCAGGCCCAGCACCGCCTTCGGGCCGGCCGGGGCGGCCAGCAGCAGGTCCTTGAGGTTGTCGCCGAACACCGCGATGGCCTCCGCCTCGGCCTTCTCGCGCGCCTGGTTGAACAGGTCCAGCAGCAGGTGCATGTGGATCTTGGCGCGCCAGGCCAGGCGGCAGGCGTTGCGCAGCCAGGCGTCGGCGGGGCGGCCGCGGTCCTCGATCCCGGCGTGGCGGGCGATGCGGCCCTCGGCGTAGGCGTGGCCGGCCTCGGCGTCGGCGCCCGGCTCCAGGTCCAGCTGCAGGAACTCCTCGCGGCGGCCGCGGAACAGCGCCAGCAGGCGGTGCGAGGGGATCTTCGCCAGCGGCTCGGCGTGGTCGAAGTAGTCGCGGTACTTCTCGCCGGCGGTCTCCTTGCCTTCGACCACCTTCGAGCGGATCTGGCCATTGGCCTCCAGCCAGGAGCGCAGCTCGCCCAGCAGGGTGGCGTCCTCGCCCCAGCGCTCGATCAGGATCGCGCGCGCGCCCTCCAGCGCCGCCTTGGGGTCGGCCACGCCCTTGTCGGCGTCGACGAACTGCGCGGCGAACTCCTCCGGGACGCGGGTCGGATCCTCGAGCAGGCCGTTGGCCAGCGGCTCCAGCCCGGCCTCGCGCGCGATCTGGGCGCGGGTGCGGCGCTTGGGCTTGTACGGCAGGTACAGGTCCTCCAGGCGCGACTTGCTGTCGGCCGCCTCGATCTCCGCACGCAGTTCGTCGGTCAGCTTGCCCTGCTCGGCGATGCTGGCCAGGATCGCGGCGCGGCGCTCCTCCATCTCGCGCAGGTAGGCCAGGCGCACCTCGAGGTTGCGCAGCTGGGTATCGTCCAGGCCGCCGGTGACTTCCTTGCGGTAGCGCGCGATGAACGGCACGGTCGCGCCCTCGTCGAGCAGCGCGACGGCGGCCTGCACCTGCTGCGTCTGCGCGCCGATTTCCTCGGCGATGGTCTGGGCGATCTTGCGCGCGAGCGCGGGGGAAATCTCGGTCATGGACTGCGGTTTTCGCGAGGAAAGAGTCGAAAAACCGATTGTCGCCCCCTGCCGCCGGCGATGTAAGCCGTTGACAAGCGCCGCGCGCGCAGTCCCGGTCCGGCTCAGTCCCCGCCCATCGCCGCCGCGCGGGCGCGCGCCCCGGCCAGGGTGGGCACGCCCATGCGCAGCCGCTCGGCGTCGTCGACCGCGTCCTCGTCAACCGGGGAAAGCTCCAGCGCTCCGTCCTTCCCGGCCTGGTACTGGGTGCCGTACCACTGCGGCTGGCCGCGGTGCAGCAGCAACCGGTCCCAGGCCGCGGCGGTCAGCCAGCGCGCGGCGCTGCGTTGCGGATCCAGGGTTGCCGAAACCTGCGCCAGGGCCAGCGCCGTGCGGTAGTCGTCATCGCTTTCGCCGCGCTGGAACAGGATGCCGGCGCGGAAGTAGTCGGTGGCCGTGCGCAGCTGCCCGGCGCGCAGCAGCGCCAGTACCTCGGCGCGGTGGGCACGGTCCTGCTCGCGCTGGATGTCCCAGTCGATGTCGTCGCGGCTGCGGGCGGCCTGGTCGGCCGCGTAGATCGCTGCCAGGCGCGGGTTGTCAGCGGGGGCGGCGGGGTCGTCCGCCATGGCTGGGCCGGCGATCGCCAGCCCGAGCATCGTGCAAAGCAACAGCCTGCGCATGCAGCCTCCCTGTCGGCACGTGGACGCGCCGACAGGGAGGTGGCCGGGCTTACAGCCCCATTTCCCGCAGCACGTGCGGGGCAGGGTAGACCTTTTCCATCAGCCAGCGCATGTAGCGCATGTCCACGTGGACGGCGCGCTTGTAGCGCGGGTCGAACCACCAGCTGGCACTGACCGCTTCCCAGTTGCTGTCGAAGTTCAGGCCGATCAGCTCGCCGCGGGCGTTGAGCACCGGCGAGCCGGAGTTGCCGCCGGTGGTGTCCAGGTTGGTGAGGAAATCCACAGTCTGGGTGCCCAGCTCCGGATCGGCGGTGTGACCGAAGTCGCCGGCGGCGATTGCGTCCAGCAGCGGCTGTGGCGCGTCGAACGGCACCTGGCCGGTGTGCTTCTCGACGATGCCGGCCACGGTGGTGACCGGGGCGTAGCTCACCGCGTCGCGCGGCTGCAACGGCGCGAGCTTGCCGTAGCTGACGCGCAGGGTGCCGTTGGCATCCGGGTACAGGGCGCGGCCCTGGGCCTTGCGCCAGGCGGCCAGCGCGCGCATGTATGCCGGGCGCAGGCGCAGCTGCTCGCCCTCGCTGGTCTTGCGCACGTTCTCCAGGCGGATCTGCGCCGGGACCAGGCGCGCGGCCAGGGCCAGCAGCGGATCGGCCGGCAGCGCCTTGCCCTCGCGTGCGGCGGCGAAGGCGTCCAGGCGCGCCTGCTCGTCGCCCAAGCCGGTGCCGGCGTACAGCGCATCCAGCGCCTGCGCCAGCGCCTCAGGGGTGCGCCCGAAGGCGGCGTCGAACTCGGCCACGCGCTGCGCGTCCGGCAGCTGCTGGTAGCGGCCCAGCAGCTCGCGCAGCAGGGCCTTCTCCACCTCCGGGTGGAAGCGGCGCTGCACCTGGCGCAGCTGGCCCTCGATCAGGGCCAGGTCGCGTGCCTGGTAGCCGGGGGCACGCGCGGCGTCGGGCTTGCCGGACTCGATCCGCAGCCGCTCCAGCACCAGGGCCGAACGCAGCAGCTGGCTCTGCGAGGTGGCCACGCCCAGCAGCAGGTCGCGCTCGCGCATGGCGTTGTCGCGCTCCAGCACCTCGGCCAGCGCGTCGATCTCGCGGCGCTCGGCAGCGGGGGTTGCGGCCAGCATCGCCTGCTCGTCGGCCGTGCGCTGGCGCACCGCGTCGCTGCGGCGCAGGCCTTCCAGCTCGCCGGCGGCGCGCTTGCGGTTGTTCTTCAGGCCCTGCAGCTGCGAGGCGTACAGGGTGCGGGCGCGGGCGTCCTCGCGGCCGGCCTGCTCGATCACCGCGATCAGCGCGTCGAACAGCTCCACGCGCGCCGGCAGGGTCCACTCCACCTGGCGCGCGAACTCGGCCGCGGTGCGGTGGCGGTAGGTCACGCCCGGGTAGCCGGCGAGCATGGCGAAGTCGCCGACCTTCGGCCCGGTGGCCGAGACCTGCAGGTGCGAGGGCGGGTTGTAGGGCACGTTGTCCGGCGAATACGCGGCCGGCTTGCCGTCCTTGCCGACGTAGGCGCGCAGGATGGTGAAGTCGCCGGTGTGGCGCGGCCACATGAAGTTGTCGATCTCGTCGCCGTAGTTGCCGATGGCGCGCGGCGGGGCGTAGACCAGGCGCAGGTCGCGCAGCTCCAGCTGGCGGATGCGGTAGAAGTCGCTGCCGGCGTACATGGCCGCCACCGAGCAGCGGATGCCCGGCTCCTGTTCGCATTCGGAGACGATGCGCTTGGTCGCCGCCTCCACCGCCTCCTGGTAGGCGCGGCCCTTGCGGCCGCGGGTGCCGGCCAGGACCTGGTCGGTGACCCTGTCGAAGCCGACCGTCACCAGCACGCGGAAGTCCGGGTTGGCCGGCAGTTCCTCGGCGCGGGTGGCGGCGACGTAGCCGTTGTCGATCAGGTTGCGCTCGGGCGTGGAGTTGTACTGGATCACGCCGAAGGCGACGTGGTGGTTGGTCAGCACCAGGCCGTCGGCGGACACGAACGCGCCGGTGCCACCGCCGGCACGCACCACCGCGTTGAGCGGGGCGGCGGTCAGGTCGGCCAGCTGCGCCGGATCCCCGGCGTAGCCTGCCTCGCGCAGGGCGCCGGCCAGCTGCGGCAGCTGCGAGGGCATCCACATGCCTTCGTCGGCGCGCGCGGGCGCGGACAGGGCGGTAAGGCAGGCCAGGGCGAGGCCGGCGAGCGCGGCGGGTCTTGCTTTGGACATCTGGGGATCCAGCTGGGAAACGAACCGGGGACGGTAGCCGCGCGCGCCGCGCGCGACAACCGCCGCAGGTCACGGATCAGCGTTCGTGGCGCCAGTTGACCGAGCCGCGGGTCTCCACCGTGGACGACTCGATCTCCAGGTCGAAGCCACGCCGCAGCAGGTACTTGAGGATCAGCACCTGGCCGCTGCCGACCAGCGACACGCCGTAGCCGACGTACAGCTTGGGCGACAGGTACTTGCCCACGCCCACCACCGAACCGCCCAGGGCGCGCGACTGGGTCACGCCGGCGTCGTCGAAGCCCAGGCGCGAGCCCAGCTGCGCCGCCAGCAGGCCGGTGCCGGCGGACATCGCCGCCGAGGCCGCGGTCACCTGGTTGGCCTGGTCGCGGGTGGCGCCTTCCAGGCTGCGGCCCAGCATCAGGTAGGCCAGGGCCTCGGACTGCGGCATGCCCGGGTTGGACCACACCTCCACCCGCGGGGTGGTGGCGTTGCCGGTGACGTCGATGCCGGCGGTGACGTCGCCGACGCGGCGCTCGGCGCGCAGGTTCACCCGCGGGTCGCTGACCCGGTTGTTGCTCCAGGTCATCTGTCCGCGGGTGATCTGCAGCTCCTGGCCGTAGGCCTCGTACTTGCCGCCCACGTCCAGGGCGCCGGTGGCGGTCATCTCGCGGCCGGGGCGGGCGCGCACCTGCAGGCGCCCGGCGAGGGTGCCGGTGAGGCCGTAGCCGCTCAGGCGCACGTCCTCGCCCAGCACCAGGGCCAGGTCCAGGTCCAGCGGTGCCTCGGCGGTTTCCTCCGGGTCCACCGGGTCCAGCACCACCACGTCCTCGGAGATCTCCGCGCCCTGCTCGAAGCGTTCCAGGTCGATGCGCGCACTGGGCACGCCGACCTCGCCGGTCAGGACCATGGTCGGCCCGTCCATGCTGAAGCGCAGGTCGGGATTGGCCACCGCGTGCAGCATCGGGGTGTCGGCGATCAGCACGTCCTGGCCGCGGATGGCCAGCTGCAGCGGCGTGGCCTGGCCGTACCAGGACAGGCCGCCGTCCACCCGCAGCGTGCCTTCGCCGGAGCGCATCGAGGCCTCGATCCGCGCCGAGCCGTCCGGCTGCGCGTCGAGCATGCCGCGGCCCTCGCTCAGCACCAGGCCCAGCGCCGGCAGTTCGCCCTGGAAGTCCTCCAGCAGCAGCTGTCCGCCCAGCGCCGGCGCGGCGCGGGTGCCGCGCAGGCTCACGTGGCCGCGCAGCACGCCGCGCGGCCGCACCAGGTCCGGCGAGAACAGCTCCAGCCAGAACAGGCGCGACATGTAGGTGTAGATCTCGCCGTTGAGCGGCGAGCCGGGATCCCAGCCGGTGGCCACCCGGGCATCGATGTAGCCGTCGCCGGAGAAGCCGCTGCCGAGGCGGCCGCTGATCTGGCGCGGGTCGAACTCCACGTCCAGGCTGAAGTGGTCGTAGCGCACCAGCTCGCGGCGGGTGCGGTCGCCCAGGCGCAGGCCGCCCTCGAGCGAGGCCAGGTGCACGCCGCCGCTCCAGCGCCCGCCCTGCGGGCGCAGGTCGGCGTCCAGCGACAGCTCGCCGCGCAGCACCAGCGAGCGGCCCTCGTTCTTGGGCAGCCACGGCTGGACCAGGGTCAGCGGCAGGCGGTCGCTGTGCAGCTGCAGGCCGCGGCGCGGCCAGTCCGCTTGCGCGCACAGCGCGGCGTCGCCGTCGGCGCCGGTGGTGGCAAGGCAGGCCGGCTGCAGCTGGAAGCGTTCGCCGGCCTGGCTGAAGGCGGCGGGCTCCTGCAGCGCCCAGGCGCTGCCGCGCGCCGGCGCGATCCGCAGCCGCTCGAGCGTGCCCTGCCAGCCGTTGCCGCGTTCGCGCAGCTGCGCGGACAGGACGATGCCGGCGGCCTCCGGGCTGTCGACCTCGGCGTCCAGGTGCAGGTCGGCGACCGCGCCGCGGGCGTGCACGTCGATGCGCTGGATCGCCAGCCCGGCCTCGATGTCGCGCGCCAGCAGGCGCAGGTCGCCGTCGCGGCCGCGCCAGGGCAGGCGCCCGCGCAGCGACAGCGAGGCGGCGCGCCAGTCGTCCCATTGCAGGCCCATGCCCTGCAGGTCGGCGTCCAGGTCCGGCGTGGCCCGCGGGCCGCGCAGGCGCAGGCTGCCCTGCAGGCTGCCGGCGGTGCCGGGCAGCAGGTCGTCCAGGCGCAGCGGCTGCAGCCGGGCTTGCACGTCGATCCGGTCGCCAACCAGGCCGCTGGCCTGCACCCGGCTGCCGCCCAACGCCAGTTCCAGCGCGCCATTGCCGGCCTCGCCCTGCAGCTGGAAGCGGCCGCGGCCGTCCAGCGGGCGCCCGCGCAGGCGGCCGCCGAGGTCCTCCAGCACGAAGCTGGCGTCGAAGCCGTCGGCCGGCTGCCCCGGCGCGGCGCGCTCGCGGCCGTTGCTGGCCAGGCGGCCGTTGACGTTGCCGTCCCAGCCGGGGACGAAATAGCCCGGATCGAAGCCGTCCAGGCGCAGCGCCAGGTCCCAGGCCAGCACCGGATCCCAGCTGGCCTGGCCCTGCGCCTCCAGGGTGCCGGTGGGCATGCGCGCGCGCAGCGCATGGATGCGCGCGCTGCCGGCATCGCCGCGCACGTCCAGCTGCAGGCTGGCGCGGTCGCTGCCGCGCTGCAGGCCGGCATCGCCGTAGGCGGCCCACAGCGTGGTGCTGCCGGCCAGGCCCAGGGCGGCGTCGATGCCTACCGCCGGCGCGTCCGGCTCGGCCGGCTGCAGGCGGATGCCCTCGGCATTGAGCGCGAAGCGGAAGCGGCCCTCGTCGGGATTGGTGAAGTCGGCGCGGCCGCGCAGCCGCACCTGGCCTTCGAGCAGCTGCAGCACCAGCGGCTCGACTTCCAGCACCTGGTCCTCCAGCCGCACGTGCGAGGGCGCGACCACCACGTCCTGGCCGGCCACGCGCGCGCGGCCGGAGATGTCGGCCGCGCCGCCGCTGCCGTCGGCCTGCAACTCGAACGCCAGCGGCTCGTCCATCGGCGCGGCGCCGGTGAACAGGCCCGGATCCAGGCCTTCGCTGCGCGCGCGCAGCTGCCAGGCCGGCGCGTCGGCGTTGCCGCCCAGGCCCAGGGTGGCGCGCAGCGGCTGCGGCGCGCGCCCGCCGATGCCCACTTCCATGCGCGACAGGTCGCCGCGCGCGATCAGCCCCAGCCGCGCCGGCACCCCGCCGTCGGTGGCGGGGAACACCGCGGTGGCCAGCAGGTCGCTGCGGTAGTCCTCCGCCGGCACGTAGTCGCCGTGCACCGCGAACAGGCCCAGGTCGCTGTCCACCTGCAGCTGTTCGGCGTGCAGGCGGCCGTTGGCGATGTCGATGCCGCCGCGCAGCCTGCGGATGTCGATCACCGGCTCGCCGCCGGAGCTCACGCGCAGGCCGTCGACCATGATCGCGTCGGCCTGGATCGCCAGTGGCATCTCGATCGCCGGCAGCGACTCCGGCCAGCTGGGCAGCTCGAACGGTTCGTCGCTGCGTGCCAGGTTGAGGGTGGCGTCCTCGAGCACGAACGCATCCAGGCGCAGGCGCCTGCCCAGCAGCGGGCGGATGTCGGGATCGAGCACCGCCCGGCGCGCGGTGAACCGGTAGTCCTGGTAGCGGAATTCGAGGCCATGCAGGACCAGCGGACCGGCGACCGGGCCCTCGGCGCGCTCCCAGGTCAGCGCCGAGTCCACCGGCAGGCGCGAGACGATCTGCGCCAGCAGCACGTCGCGCCCGGCCACGGTCTGCAGCAGCCAGTACACGGTGACCAGCACGGCCAGCACCAGCGCCAGCACGCCCAGGCCGGACCAGGCCCAGAAGCGGCGGCGCCGGTAGAAGCGCGGGCGGCGCGGCGGCGGGGCGGGGGCGTCGGTCGTGCTCACAGGTTGGCCCCCAGGCTCAGGTAGATCTGGAAGCTGGAATCAGGGTCGTCCAGGCCATGGGCGATGTCGATCCGCACCGGACCCACCGGCGAACGCCAGCGCGCGCCGATGCCCACGCCCACGCGCGGGTTGAAGTCGCCGTCGAAGGCATCGCCGGCGTCGACGAAGGCCGCGCCGCCCCAGGGGCCGCCCTTGAAGTAGTGCTCGTACTCGACCGAGGCGGTGACCACCCGGCGCGCGCCGAGGGCGAAGTTGTCCGGCGGCGGGGTACGCGGGCCGACCTCGCGCCAGGCGTAGCCGCGGATGCTGCGGTCGCCGCCGGCGAAGAAGCGCAGGCTGGGCGGCATCGCCACCAGTTCGCCGGTCCAGGTGGTGCCGGCCTCGCCGCGCACGATCAGGCGGTCGGCCACGCCGAACGGGCGGTACCAGGTGCCGCTGCCGTGCAGCTGGATGAAGCTGGTGTCCGAGCCCACGTTCTCCACGCCACCGCGCACGGCCAGGGTGCCGCTGAGGCCACGGCGCGGGAACAGGCGGTCGTCCACGTCGACGTAGGTGGCGCTCAGTTCCGGGTAGACCAGGGTGGAATAGGTGTACAGGCGCGAGCCGGTGGCCGTGTCCATGTCGTAGCTCCAGCGCTCGCGCAGCGCGTTGAGCGAGGCCACCGCGGTCCAGCGCTCGCTGATCTCGCCGCTGCGGCTGGCCACCAGCTTCACGTTGCGCAGGTCGATGTAGTCGGTCTGCTCGTCGTAGAAGCCGATCGAGAAGCCGTACCAGCCGTCCAGCCAGGCGAACGCGGGGACCCGGTACTGGGTGAGGAAGCTCTTGCGCTTCTGCGCCCAGTCCAGGTCCCAGTTGAGCTTGTGCCCGCGGTCGTTGACGTAGCGCCGCTCCACGCCCAGGCGCACGCCGGTGCCGCTTTCGGTGCCGTACGAGAGGCCGGCGGTGTAGATGTTGCGCTTGGCCATCACCAGGTTGACGTCCACCGGCACGCGCAGGTCGTCGCTGGCTTCCTCCGGCTTGGGCTGGATGTCGATCGCGCTGAAGTAGTCCAGCCGCACCAGCGACTCGCGCAGGCGGTCGAGCTTGCCCTCGTGGTAGTAGCTGCCTTCCTCCCAGGTCACCAGCTTCTCCAGCAGGCCGGGCCGGAAGTAGTCCTGGTGGAAGGTGGTCGGGCCCATGTCGTAGCGGAAGCCGCTGTCCCAGACCAGGTCGACGTCGGCCGCGGCCTCGGCGCGGCTGACCCGCACCTCGCGGGTGAGGAAGTCGGCGTCGAAGTAGCCGCGTTCGGCCAGGCGCCGGGTGATGCCGTCCTTGTGTTCCTCGTACAGGGCGTGGTCGAAGCGCTCGCCCGGGCGCGGGCGGAAGCCGGCCAGGTCTTCCTGCAGGTAGTGGTCCTCGCCGCCGGGGCCGGCGATGTCGACCCGGAAGTCGCGCACCTGCACCGGCTGGCCCTTGTCGATGCGCAGGGTGACGGTGATCCGGTCCTGCTCGTCGCGGACCGAGTCGACCTCGATGCTGGGCGAGTAGTAGCCGAACGGCTCCAGCGCGCGGCGGGCGTCGCGCTCGGCGTTGAGCAACAGCAGCTCCAGCCGCGACTCGCCCTGTTCCTTGCCCAGCACGTCGTTCAGGCCCAGCGACAGGCGCACGTTCTGCTCGATCGCCGGGTCCTTCTCCAGGCCGTCGATCTCGATCTTGCTGATGGTGCCGCGCGCCAGCGCCAGCGACGGCGCCAGGGCCAGGAGCAGGAGGGGCAGGCAGGCTTGGACGCGACGTGGAAGCGGCATCGGCGCAGGATACCGGGATCGCGCCAAGGCGGCCTGAAGGGCCGCGTACCGCCGGCCGCGAACCCCGCGGCCGGCAATGGAGGCGGTGGCGCGCGGCGGGGCCGCCACGCGCCGCGGGGATCAGGCCGACAGGTGCCCGATCGCGGCCACCGCGCCGAAGCGGTCGGCCAGGCGCTTGAGCAGGGCCAGGCGGTTGCCGCGCACGGCCGGGTCCTCGGCGTTGACCATCACCTGGTCGAAGAACGCATCCACCTGCGGCCGCACTTGCGCCAGGCGCTCGAGCACGCGCACGTAGTCGTGCTGCCGCAGCGGGCCGTCGGTCTCGGCCAGCGCCGCCTCCACCGCCTCGCCCAGGGCGCGCTCGGCGTCCTCGGCGAACAGCGCCGGGTCGGTCGCCTCCGGAATGGCGATGTCGGCCTTCTTCAGGATGTTGCCGATGCGCTTGTTGGCCGCGGCCAGGGCATCGGCCTCCGGCAGCGCGGCGAAGGTGCCGATCGCGGCGATGCGGGTGTCGAAGTCGGCCAGCGAGGCCGGGCGCAGCTCCGCCACCGCGTTGAAGTGCGCGGCGGGCACGCCCTTGTCGGCGTAGTAGCCGCGCAGGCGGTCGAGGATGAAGTCGTACAGCTCGGCCGGATCGGCCGACGCGGTGGCGCCGTCCTTGCCGGCCGGCAGCGGGCCGATCGCCTGCGCCGCCCTTTCCAGCAGTTCCTTCAGCGACAGTTCGAAACCGGACTCGATCAGCGTACGCGCCAGGCCCAGCGCATTGCGGCGCAGGGCGAACGGATCCTTGTTGCCGGTCGGCTTCAGGCCCGCGGCGAAACCGCCGGCCAGGGTGTCGGCGCGTTCGGCAATCGCCAGCACCTGGCCCAGGCGCGAGCCGGCGATGGCGTCGCCGGAGAAGCGCGGCATGTAGGCCTCGTCGATCGCCAGCGCCACTTCCTGCGGCTCGCCCGCGGCCAGCGCGTAGTGGCGGCCGGCGATGCCCTGCAGTTCCGGGAACTCGTTGACCATGCGGCTCTGCAGGTCGTTCTTGCCCAGCTCGGCGGCACGGCGCGCCTGCGCCGGATCGGCGCCGACCTGGACGGCGATGGCCTCGGCCAGCGTGGCCACGCGCGCGACCTTGTCGGCCACCGTGCCCAGCTTGGCCTGGTAGGTGACGGTCTTCAGGCCCTCGCCCATGGCCACCAGGCCCTGCTTGAGGTCCTCGTCGAAGAAGAAGCGGGCGTCGGCGAAACGCGGGCGGATCACGCGCTCGTAGCCCTTGCGCACCTCGGCCACGTCGCGCGACTCGATGTTGGCGGTGCCGATGAAGTACTCGGTCAGCTTGCCGGCCGCGTCCAGCACCGGGAAGAACTTCTGGTTGATCTCCATCGTCTCGATCAGCGCTTCCTGCGGCACGGCCAGGAAGTCGCGCTCGAAGCTGCACAGCACCGCCGCCGGCCATTCGGTCAGGCACACCACCTGCTCGAGGTTGTCCTCGGTGATGCGCGCGCTGCCGCCGGCCTGGGCCGCGGCCTGTTCGGCCTGCTCGACGATGCGGGCGCGGCGCTCGGCCGGATCGACCAGCACCTTCGCCGCGCGCAGCGCTTCCACGTACTGGCCCGGCGCGGCGATCTCCACCGGGCCATTGGCCTCGAAGCGGTGGCCGCGGCTGCTGCGGCCGGCGGCCACGCCCAGCACCTGCGCCGGCACCACCTCTTCGCCCAGCAGCAGCACCAGCCAGTGCACCGGACGGGCAAAGGCGTAGTCATGGCCGCCCCAGCGCATCGGCTTGGGTACCGGCATCCCGGCGATGGCCTCGGCCAGCACCTCCGGCAGCAGCTCGGCGGTGCGCGCGCCCGGCTTCACCGAGCGGTGCACGAAACGCTCGCCCTTGGCGTCGCTGGTGCGTTCCAGCGTGGTCCACTCGACCCCGGCCTTGGCGGCGAAGCCTTCCAGCGCGCGGGTCGGCTTGCCCTCGGCGTCCAGGGCGATGTTCAGGTACGGGCCCAGCACTTCCGAGCGCTGCTCGGGTTGCTCGGTGCCCACGCCCGGCAGCAGCACCGCCAGCCGGCGCGGGGTGTACAGCGGGCGCGCGCCGGTGGCGTCCACCGCCACGCCGCGCTTCTGCAGCGCGGCCACGACGCCGTCGAAGAAGGCCTGCGCCAGGCCCGGCAGCGCCTTGACCGGCAGCTCCTCGGTGCCCAGTTCGATCAGCAGGGGAAGTTGCGTGCTCATGGATGTTCCTGTGGTGGATGCGGCGGCCGGGAAGGGGGCGCGGTCACGCGCCGTTCTTCAGTCCCGGGAAGCCGAGCTTCTCGCGCTGGGCGTAGTAGGCCTGGGCCACGGCCTGGGCCAGGGTGCGCACGCGCAGGATGTAGCGCTGGCGCTCGGTCACCGAGATGGCGCGGCGCGCGTCCAGCAGGTTGAAGGTGTGGCTGGCCTTGCACACCTGCTCGTAGGCCGGCAGCGGCAGCTGCGCCTCGACCAGCTTCAGCGCCTCGCGCTCGCAGGCGTCGAAGCGGTGGAACATCTCGGCCACGTCGGCGTGCTCGAAGTTGTACGCGCTCTGCTCGACTTCGTTCTGGTGGTACACGTCGCCGTAGGTCACCGGGCCCTGCGGGCCGATGGTCCAGACCAGGTCGTAGACGTTGTCCACGTTCTGCAGGTACATGCACAGCCGTTCGAGGCCGTAGGTGATCTCGCCCAGCACCGGGCGGCACTCCAGGCCGCCGGCCTGCTGGAAGTAGGTGAACTGGGTCACCTCCATGCCGTTGAGCCACACCTCCCAGCCCAGGCCCCAGGCGCCGAGGGTCGGCGATTCCCAGTTGTCCTCGACGAAGCGCAGGTCATGCACCTTCGGGTCGATGCCCAGCGCCTCCAGCGAGCCCAGGTACAGCTCCTGGATGTTGTCGGGGTTGGGCTTCATCACCACCTGGTACTGGTAGTAGCGCTGCAGGCGGTTGGGGTTCTCGCCATAGCGGCCATCGGTCGGACGGCGCGAAGGCTGCACGTAGGCGGCGTTCCACGGCTCCGGGCCGAGGGCGCGCAGGAAGGTGGCCGGGTGGAAGGTGCCGGCGCCGACCTCGAGGTCCAGCGGCTGGATCAGCACGCAACCCTGTTCGGCCCAGTAGGCATTGAGGGCCTGGATCAATCCCTGGAAGGTCGGACCAGTCATCGGCATTTATTGCGCTGCGGAAAAGCGGGCTAGTATAGGCCCAAGCCCCGTCCCGTACGGGTTTCCGCCGCCCCGGACCCCCCGGATCCTGCCGTGACCGACCGCGCGCCCTTCCTGATCGTGGAAACCGGCCAGCCCGTGGGCAGCCTCAAGCGCTATGGGCGCTTCCCGCACTGGATCCGGGTGGCGGCCGGCCTGGCGGCCCGGGACGTGACCGAGGTCAACGCCGAGCGCGGCGAGCCGCTGCCGGAGCCGCACGGCCTGGCCGGGGTGATCGTGACCGGTTCGGCGGCGTTCGTGACCGATCGCGCCCCGTGGAGCGAGCACACCGCCGGCTGGATCCGCGAGGTGGTGCAGGAGGGCACGCCGCTGCTGGGCATCTGCTACGGCCACCAGCTGCTGGCCCACGCCCTGGGCGGTGAGGTGGACTACAACCCGGCCGGGCGCGAATCGGGCACGGTGTTCATCGACCTGCACCCGCCGGCGTTCGAGGACCCGCTGTTCGCCGGCATGCCGCCGCGCTTCGCCGCCCACGCCACCCACCTGCAGACCGTGATCCGGCCGCCGGAGGGTGCGGCGGTGCTGGCCCGCTCCGAACAGGACGCCTGCCACGCCTTCCGCTGGGGGCAGGGCGCCTGGGGCGTGCAGTTCCACCCCGAGTTCGCCACCCACCACATGCGCGGCTACGTCCACGCCCGCGCCGAGTGCCTGCGCAACCACGGCCGCTGCCCGCGCACGGTGGCGCGCGAGGTCAGCGCGGCGCCGCAGGCGCGGCGGTTGCTGCGGCGATTCGTGAAGCATGCCCGCGGCCAGCACGGCGCAGGTACCCACGCCCGCGGCGCCGATCGCGGATAATTGCCGCAGACGCGCCGACCCCCGGCGGCGACGCACACGGAACAGGAATGGACACGATTCGCAGGCTGCCGGCTTCGGCCGGCGCGGAATGGCTGCTGGGCGGTTTCGCCCTGCTGCGCCAGGCGCCCCTGGCGCTGGGTTCGCTGGGCGCACTGTGGGGACTGCTGGGCACCCTGGTGCTGGCGGTGGCCGCCACCGTGCCGGCGCTGGGCGCGCTGGTGCAGCTGCTGGTCGCGATCGCCGGCCCGCTGCTGTTTGCCGGCCTGGTATGGGCGGTGCGCGAGGTCCAGCAGGGCCGCCCGGCGCTGCCTTCGCACCTGGGCCAGGGCGTGCGCGACGGGCACCTGCCCGGGCTGCTGGCGACCCTGCTGCCGCAGGTGGTGGCGGGCCTGCTGCTGGGCATCCTGCTGCTGGTCCTGGTCGGCCCGGAGCAGCTGCAGCGGCTGAGCGCGGTCAGCGAGGAGCTCAACGCGATGGCCGCCTCCGGCGTGCAGCCGAGCCCGGAGCAGGTGCAGGAGATGATCGCCGACCTCCCGGCCGGGCGGATCCTGCTGTGGCTGCTGCTGGGCCTGGGCCTGGCCGTGGTGGTGGCGATGACGGTGTTCGTCTCGGTGCCGCGGATCGTGTTCGACGGCCGCCCCGGCCTGGCCGCGATGGGCGACAGCCTGCGCGCCAGCCTGCACAACCTGCCGGCGCTGGCGGTGTTCTTCCTGCTGGCCGTGGTCGCCCTGTTCGCGGTCTACTTCGCGGTGATGCTGCTGGCGCTGCTGGCCCAGGCCCTGGCCGGCCCGCTGTTCGGGGCGCTGGTGGCGCAGGTGCTGCTGATGGCGGTGGTGATGCCGCTGCTGGCCGGCGCGGTGCTGGTGGCCTGGGGCCAGCTGTTCGGCCATGCCGCGCCGCCGCCGGTGCCCGGCGCGGCCGCGTCCGGCCGGCTGGAGGCCTGAGCGCGGCTCAGGCCTGGTCCGCTTCCCCGTCCTCGCCGCGGCCCAGCAGCCGGGCCGCCCAGATCCCGGCCTCGTACAGCAGGCACATCGGCACCGCCAGCAGCAGCTGCGAGACCACGTCCGGCGGGGTGATCACCGCCGCCAGGATGAAGATGCCGACGATCGCGTAGCCGCGCCCGGCACGCAGCTGGTCCGGGGTGACCCAGCCCAGCAGCACCAGGATCACCAGCGCCACTGGCAGCTCGAAGCTGGCGCCGAAGGCCAGGAAGATCACCAGCACGAAGTCCAGGTAGGCGCTGATGTCGGTCATCATCGCCACGCCCTCGGGCTTGACCGCGGCCAGGAAGCCGAACACCGACGGCAGCACCACGAAGAACGCGAACGCGCAGCCGGCATAGAACAGCAGCACCGAGGACACCAGCAGCGGCAGCGCCAGGCGCTTCTCGCGCCGGTACAGGCCCGGGGCGACGAAGGCCCAGGCCTGGTACAGCAGCCATGGCGCGCTGCCGAGCACGGCGGCGAAGAACGCCAGCTTCAGCGGGGCGAAGAACGGCGAGGCCACCTCCACCGCGATCAGCTGGCCGCCCTCGGGCAGCTTCTGCAGCAGCGGGGCGGCCAGCCAGGCGTAGAGCCGGTTGGCGAACGGCAGCAGCGCCAGCAGCAGCACCACCAGGCCGGCCAGCGCGCGCATGATCCGCGCGCGCAGCTCCAGCAGGTGCTCCATCAGCGGGCTTTCGCTGTCCGTCTCAGGAGTGGCGGGGTCCATCGCGCTCCTCGGCGGGATCGGCGGGCGGGGCGGGTTCGGTATGCGACCCGGGTGCGGGCAGCGGCGCTTCCGGGTCGGCTGCGGGCTGGGGGGCTTCCCCGGCCGGTTCCGGCGGGCGCAGGTCCGCCTCGACCTGCTGGCGCAGGCCATCCAGGCCGCTGCGCGCGGCTTCGGCTTCCTGGCGCAGGGTGGCTTCGGCCTGGCGCAGCGAATCCTGGGTCTCGCGCAGGCTGCGCTTGAGTTCCTCGGCGGCCAGCTCGCGCTCCAGCTCGGCGCGCACCGAGTACCACTGCGCGCGGGCGCGGCGCACCCACAGCCCGGCGAAGCGGGCCGCCTTCGGCAGCCGCTCCGGGCCAAGCACGACGAGGGCGACCACCGCGATCAGCAGCAGTTCGCCAAAACCGATGTCGAACATTCCGCGTACGCCGACGCGGGATCAATGCTGCGCGCGGTCGCGCTCGGCTTCGGTCTTCGATGCGTCGGTCCGCTCGTCGCCGAGCTGGCCGGCCGGCTTCTCCGGCTCGCGCATCCCTTCCCTGAAGCCCCTCACCGCCTCGCCGATGTCCTTGCCGGCACCGCGCAGCCGTTTGGTGCCGAATACCAGCAGCACCACGACCAGCACGACGATCCAATGCCCGATGCCCCAAGCGCCCATGGCTGCTCACATAGTCAAATCAACGGTCTGACAGCATAGCGCAGGCCCAGCGGAACCGGGCCGTTCCGCTGGATGGTTCAGCAATCCCGGTCAGTACGGCAGCGGCTCGCTGCGCACGCCATCGTCCACCGGCTCGAAGCCCTGGGTCGGCGCCGGGCCGGCCGGCGGCGGCGCCGGCAGGGTCTGCAGGCCCTGGGTCTGCGCCTGCGGCTGCTGGTTGGGGATGGTCACCCGGCCGACCGGGGCGGCGGCCGGGGCCGCGGTGCCGCGGGTCACGCGCGCGGCATGGGTGGCTTCCTCCAGCTGGTCGCGGAAGGCCACGATGGCGTTGCTGGGGGCAGCCTGGGCGCGGTCCTCGAACACCATGCGCGGCGTGGTCGTCGACCCGTAGACCACGGCCTGGGCGTTGCTGTCGATGCGCAGCACCGCGCCGTCCAGGGCCACGCCGGCGAACAGGCCGCGGGCGCGCGACCAGGACCAGATCTCGGCCTTGAGCTGGCCGTCGGTGGCCGCGGCGGCATTGCGGCCCACCGGGCCGGCGGCCACGGCGGCGTCGGCGCCGAGGGTGAACTTGCCGTTGACCACGTTGTCGAGGCTGCGGTCGTTGCGGAACACCAGCACGATGTCCGAGGACTGCACGCCGGCCTGGAAGCCGATGCTGCCGCCGGTCAGGGTCACGAACACCGGGTTGGACCAGGTACCGTCGGCGGTCTTGACCGACATCAGGCCGTGGCCGCGGCGCCCGCCGATCACCAGGCCGGCCTTGATCGCGTCCGGGATGACCACGATCGCCTTGGCCTCGTCCAGCAGCTTGTCCGGGATCGCCTGCTCCGGGATCTTCTGGATCTCCTCCAGCACCCGCACCGCCTCGCGCGCCCGCGCGTCCTCCTCCGGGCCGGCGATGGCCGGAGCGGCCACCAGCAACAGGACGGGAAGCAGGAACTTGCTCAGTTGCGACATCGTTGGACTCCGCGAGGGTGGCCGGCGGCCACGGTTCGCCCGGAACTTAGGTTTGCGGCAATGAATCGCGCCTGAGGCGCGCTGCCCCCGCGCGGCGTCCCGGGCCGGGCCGGCGCGCGTCTGTCAGAATACGACGCCATGAACAACGCCGCCGCCACCACGCTGCTCGTGGTCAACCTGGGGACGCCGGAGGCGCCGACCGCGCCGGCCGTGCGCCGCTACCTGGCCGAGTTCCTCGGCGACCCGCGGGTGGTGTCGATCCCCGCGATCCTGTGGAAGCCGCTGCTGCATGGCCTGATCCTGCCGCTGCGCGGGCCGCGTTCGGCCGCCAACTACGCCAAGATCTGGCTGCCGGAAGGCTCGCCGCTGCTGGTCTACACCCGCCGCCTGGCCGCGCGCATGCAGGAGGCGATCCCCGAGTGGCGTGTGCTGCCGGCGATGCGCTACGGCGAGCCGGCCCTGCGCCAGCTGCTGCGCGACCTGCGCAGGCAGGGCGTGCGCCGCCTGGTGGTGCTGCCGCTGTACCCGCAGTACTCGACCACCACCACCGCCTCGGTGGCCGACGTGGTCGCCGCCGAGACCCAGGACATGGACGTGACCCTGGTCGAGGACTATTCGACCGACGCGGCCTGGGTCGAGGCCGTGGCCGCCAGCATCCGCGCCCACCGGGCGCAGGGCGGCGAAGGGCGCCACCTGCTGTTCTCCTTCCACGGCCTGCCGCAGCGGGTGGCCGATGCCGGCGATCCCTATCCGCAGCGCTGCACCGCCAGCGCCGAGGCCATCGCCGCCGCCGCCGGCCTCCAGCCCGGGCAGTGGTCCATCGGCTACCAGTCGCGCTTTGGCCGCGAGCGCTGGCTGGAGCCCTCCACCCAGGCCGAACTGGACCGCCTGGCCGCGGCCGGCGTGCGCGAGGTCGACGTGGTCTGCCCGGGCTTCGCGGTGGACTGCATCGAGACCCTGGAGGAAGTGGCCCTGGGCCTGGCCGAGCACTTCAGGTCGAAGGGCGGCCAGCTGCGCTACATCCCCTGCCTCAACGACGCGCCGGAACACGCCGCGGCCCTGGCGCGGCTGGCCCGCCACGCGGCCGGCACGGTGGAATGACCCCGGCCGAGGTCGCGCTGCCGGGCAGCTGCGGCGAGCTGGCGGCGCTGCGCGTCGAACGTCCCGGCGCGCCGAAGGTAATCGCCCTGCACGGCTGGCTGGACAACGCCGCCAGCTTCCTGCCGCTGCTGCCGCACCTGCCGCCGCTGGACCTGCTGCTGCTCGACTTCCCCGGCCACGGCCGCAGCGCGCACCTGGCGCCGGGGGCCGAGTACGTGATGGTCGCCTACGTGCACGCGCTGCTGGACGCGGCCGATGCCCTCGGCTGGGAGCGCTTCGCGATCCTGGGCCATTCCATGGGCGCGGCGGTGGCGGCGATGGCCGCGGTGGCCCAGCCGCAGCGCGTGGCCCGCCTGGCCCTGGTCGAGAACCTCGGCCCGCTGGCCGAGGACGAGGACGCCGCGCCGGCGCGCCTGCAGCAGGCGGTCTCCGCCGCGCGTGCCCGCCGCGGCAGGTCGCTGCGCGTGTTCCCGGACCTGGAGCTGGCGGTACGCGCCCGCCTGCAGGCCGGCCCGATGCAGGAACACGCCGCGCGCCTGCTGGTGGAACGCGGCACCCGCGCGGTCGACGGCGGATACGTGTGGAGCAGCGACCCGCGCCTGACCTTGCCCGGCGCCAACCGCATGACCGAAGGCCAGGTGCGCGCCCTGCTGCGCGCGCTGGAATGCCCGCTGCACCTGCTGCATGCCCGCCGCGCCCAGCCGTACTTCCCGGAAGACGTGCGCGCGCAGCGCCTGGCCGAGGTGCCCGGGGCCGCGGTCACCGTGCTGGAGGGCGGCCACCACCTGCACATGGACCAGCCCGAAGCCGTGGCCGCGGTGCTGGGCCCGTTCCTGGCCGCGGGCTGATCGCGCGCCACCGTCGACAGGGCCCGGCCCGCAGGCGAGGATGCGCCAAGGCCGTCAGGGAGAAGACCGGATGGGGCTGTACCCGCTGTTTGCCGATCTGGCCGGGCGCGAGGTGCTGGTGGTCGGCGGAGGCGAAGTGGCCGCGCGCAAGATCGCCGCGCTGCTGCGCGCCGGCGCCGAGGTGCACCTGCATACCCGCAGCATCGACCACCCTGACATCCAGGCCGCGGTGGACGCCGGCCGCATCGCCTGCCTGCACGGGGAGTTCGACCCGGCCTGGCTGGACGCGGTGTGGCTGGTGGTCGCCGCCACCGACGACCACGCCTTCAACGCCGCCCTTGCCGCGGAAGCCGGGCGCCGCCGGCGCCTGGTCAACGTGGTCGACGATGCCGTCCTGTCCACCTACCAGGTGCCGGCGGTGGTGGACCGCTCGCCGCTGGTGGTCGCGATCTCCTCCGCGGGCGCGGCGCCGATGCTGGCCCGGCGCATCCGCGAGCGCCTGGAAACCCTGCTGGATCCGGCCATTGGCACGCTGGCCGGCCTGTTCGCGCGGCATCGCGAACGCATCCGCGAAGCGCTGCCGGACCTGGCCCTGCGCCGGCGCTGGTTCGAGCGCATCCTCGATGGGCGCCTGGATCCGGTGGCCGCGGACCCGCAGGCCCTGGAAGCCGCCTTCCTCGGGGAACTGGACGCGGCCGCTGCCCGCGGCGACGTGCGGGGCAGCGTGTCCGCCATCGCCGCGGTCGAGCCCGACCTGCTCACCTTGCGTGCGCTGAGGGCGCTCAACGAGGCGGACCTGATCCTGGTCGGCCCGGAGGTGCGGCCGGAAGCGCTGGAGCCGGCGCGGCGCGACGCCAGCCGGGTGGCTGCAGGGTCGGCCGACGAGGCCGCGCGCCTGGCGGTCATGCATGCCGGCGATGGAGCGCGCGTCGTCTATCTATATGCAGCGCGTGCTGGCGGCGACGGTATCGACCGCGTGGAAGCCGCTTGCGCCAATGCCGGCGTGGCTTTCCGCCGCATCCCCGGGGTGCCGGTGAAAATTCCCTGAAAATTTCCCTATTCAGGTACTTCCCAAACGCGCCGGGCACGTGCACAATGCGCGCCCTCCCGACGACACCACGGTGTTGCCGGTGGTCCGGGAAAACGGAGTGGCTTCAACACGAAGTGCTTGCGGATTTCTGGAAGTCGCCTATACTGGGCGGCTCGCTCACCAAGGACGCTTCGGCGGGTTGGTGAGGGGTTTGGAAAACGACCTCTTCACGAGGTGTTGACGAAACCCAAACGGGC
>NZ_AZNZ01000013.1 GCF_000510725.1 Pseudoxanthomonas sp. J31 | reverse complement strand
ACCAGCTGGCATGGCTTTGCCGAGGCGATCTTCGCCGAAGCGGTGGAAGCGGGCCTGCTGCCGCGCGCGCCGCGGGTGCAGGCGATCACCACCGCCGAGTTCCCGACCCCGGCGCGGCGCCCGGCCTACTCGTGCCTGGATACCACCGCGCTGCGGCGCGACTTCGCGGTGGCGCTGCCGCACTGGCGCGACGCGCTGCGCCCGGTGATCGCCGAATTGGCTGGATCCGGACTCGCCTAACAAGAAGGGCGCCTGATCGGCGCCCCAGATGCATTGCACGACTTAACGCGATGCCTTCATTTGTTTTGGCGAAGCGGCGGAATAGCAGATCCCCAGTGCTACCACCCCGAAACACGCGCCACACAGCACGCCGGCAACGAACATCAGCATGTTGTATCCCCCTGGGTGTTCTTGCGGACCTCCCCGCGGGGCCTATCCTCACATGTGTAGGCCGCGTGAAGTAGTGGTAACGGTCACAAGTCGCCACTTCTTTCGGCTATAGGGACGCTCGGTGCCGGCGAGGGTGGTGCCGATTTTTTTGAACCAATTCTCACTTGAGAATGCGACCACGCGGTCCGGGGGCAGCACGATCGAGACGCCGATAGCGAGGACGACCGCGGGCAGGAAGGTGCCGTGCAGGCTCCGCCGCCACATGGCCCGCAGGCCCAGGGCGGCGCCCAGGCCGCCAAGCAGCAGGCCGGCGATGACCTCGGAGACGGGGTGCGCGCCCAGGGGGATGCGCGAGTAGCCGATCAGTCCGGCGAAGGCAGTGCCGGCGAGCGCGGCGGTGGCGCGCCAGCCGGGACTGTCCTGGGGCGCCAGCAGCATCAGCACCACCGGCCACACTGCCAGTGACAGGGCGGTGTGGCCGCTGAAGCAGGTCAGGTCCCAGGCGCGGACGCCGGTGCCCCAGCCATAGAAGGCGATCTTGCTGGCGGCGACCAGCAGGCAGACGCCGGCGACCGCGGCCCACCAGCGCAGCACGGCGCGGGTCGCGCTGCGGTCGCGCAGGACCACGGCCGCGCCGGCCAGCAGGACCAGCGGGACCAGGTAGATGGCGCTGCCGGGGGCGACCAGCCATTGCCACTTCATTCGGCGCCTCCTTGCCGGGATTCCTGTCGATGCCACTTGCTTATGTGCACCTGCAGCATCGCATGCGCGACGGGGCATCCGGTAGGCGTTCGCGGGCGCCTGTTCACCTGCACGTTGGCGGACGGGCGCGTGCCGTCTCCAGCGGCGGACGGATTCCGTTACAATGCGCGACCGCGCCTTGGCCCGTCGGCCTGGAGCGCGGTCCGGTGGCTCGGCCATCGGGGATGAAGGCGGCCATGGCCGCCGGTTCCGCACAACGCGCCTGTAGCTCAGCCGGATAGAGTAGTGGCTTCCGAAGCCATTGGTCGGGGGTTCGAATCCCTCCAGGCGCGCCAGATCCGAGCCCTCGCCCTTGCGGCGGGGGCTTTTGCTTTTGGGGCCTTCATCGGGCGGCGACGCCCGGAGCGACAGGCTGGTTCCGGTTTTCCTGGAGATCCGGACCATGCGCCTTGCCTTCCTTGCCCTGCCCGCCTGCCTTGTCCTGGCCGGCTGTGCGTCTTCGCCCCTGGCCCAGCATGTGGAGCCGATCGACGGGGTGGTATCGGGGCAGTGCCACGTGGACATGGTCCGCGGCGCGGTGGGCCTGGCGGCTTCGGCGACCACGGTGGAGCGGGCGCGCATCGACAGCGACAGCACCGAGGTGGTGCTGGTGCGGGGCCAGGGCGATCGCGCGGGCAGCGCGACCCTGCCGGAGCCCGGCACCGGGGGCGCGGGTGGGCCGCGGCTGGTGGTGGAGACCGGGGACAACAACGCCATTACGGCGTTGCGGTGTGGTTGAGCGGTAGCTGCGGGCCTGTTTGGAAGCCACCGGGCCCCGGCTTTCGCGGGATGACGGGGGCGGGAGCTTGGCGTGGCGGGCTTGCGCGCCTCCGGATGCGGCCTGCGGCTTTATCCGGGCCAGGGCTTGCGCCGGGAGGGGATGGCTTGGCGGTTTGGTGCCCGATGCGGCACGCAGCCCTTATCCGGGCTGCGGGATGACGGGGACGGTCCGGCCAGGGGCCCTTCCGGGCTACGCGGTGGCGCGGCGGGTGCGGCGGAGGAAGACCAGGGCGGCCTGTTCCCACTGGCGGTCGCCGCGGCAACGGCTGCAGTGGCGTTGCAGGCTGCCGTCGCGCCAGCCGTCGAACACGCGCGGGTCGATGTAGGCCTTGCGGCAGACGGCGGGGGTGTTGCCAAGCAGGCTGGCCACTTCGCGTATCACCTGCACCTGCAGGGCATTGCACTCGCGCTCGCTGGCGGCGGCCTCGAGCGCGGCCAGCGCGCGCATCGCGGCCACGGTGCCGCCCCAGGTCCGGAAATCCTTGGCGGTGAACGCCTCGCCCATCACCTCGCGCAGGTAGTCGTTGACCTGGTTGGACTGCACCGGCTGCACGTTGCCGTCGTCGTCGCGGTACTGGAACAGACACTGGCCCGGCAGTTCGCGGCAGCGGCGTACCAGCCGGGCCAGGCGGCGGTCGTCGACGACCGCTTCCTGCGGCTGGCCGGCCTTGCCGCGGAACGAGATGTGGGCGCGGCCGCCGGCCAGGAAGCGGATGTGGTGGTTGCGCAGGGTGGTCAGGCCGTAGGAGCGGTTCTGCTGGCGGTAGGCCTCGTTGCCGACGCGCAGCAGGGTGTGGTCCATCAGCGCGACCACCATCGCCAGTACCTTCTCGCGCGGGTAGCCGGGCAGGGCCAGGTCGCGGCGGATGCGCCGGCGCAGCGCCGGCAGGGCCTTGCCGAAGGCGAGGATGCGCTCGAACTTGCCCTGGCCGCGATGCAACGCCCACTCCGGGTGGTAGCGGTACTGCTTGCGGCCGCGGGCGTCGCGGCCGGTGGCCTGCAGGTGGCCACGCGGGTCGGCGCAGATCCATACGTCGGCCCAGGCTGGCGGGATGGCCAGGGCGCGGATCCGCGCCAGGGTCGCGCGGTCCCGCACCACCTTGCCGCCGGCGTCGCGGTAGCAGAAGCCGCGGCCCTGCCTGCGGCGGCGGATGCCCGGGTCGGTGTCGGAGACGTAGACCAGGCCGGCGCGGTCGGCATCGCGCCTGGCGGCTTCCGGATCGGCGGCGGCGACGGGGGTGGCCAGGGGAGCTTCCGCGGGTTGGGGGAGCGCCAGTCTCGGCGGGCGGCCGCATCCGGCGCGTCAACATGCAACGGTTAACGCTTCGCGAATGCGCGCCCCTTAACCTGTGCCGTCGAATTCCAACCCGGAGACTGCCCATGCGCTTCCGTCCCCGCCTCGTGCTTCCGCTGGTCCTGCTGGGCCTGGCCGCCTGCGCCGGCAACAACGGCACCCTGAGCGACGATGAGGAGCAGCAGCAGGCGCTGCTTGCCGCGCGCAAGGCGCTGGAGTCGGCCGCCGACACCGGGCCGGCCGCCACCGAGCCGCCGCCGCCGCCCAGTTGCGATGCCGCGCCGGTGCAGGGCCTGGTCGGCGAGACCGCCAGCGATGAACTGGTCGAGCAGGCGCGTACCGATGCCGGTGCCGATTCGGTGCGCGTGCTCAAGCCGGGCCAGGCGGTGACGCTGGAGTTCAACGGCGCGCGCCTGAACGTGGAAGTGGACGAGGCCAACCAGATCGTGTCCCTGCGCTGCGGCTGAATACGCCGCTGCGCGCGGCGCACGGACGACGGTTGCAATTGCATGTATTTTCCGTGCGCCGCGGCACCTTGCGGCACCGCAACAACTGTGCTTAATTCGGGTATTCCGGCGGCAAACGGGTAGCGCACGTTTCTACTGAAACGGTGTGCGGTGCCGCCCTCGCCAGCGTTCGGGAAAACGCACCCGGATGCCCGCTTTACTCGAGGCACAGATGGCCCTTCGCAACCGCCACGGGCACCAGCAACCGCACGGGCTCTACGATCCTTCCTCCGAGCGCGACGCATGCGGCTTCGGCATGATCGCCCAGCTCGACGACCAGCCCTCGCGCGCGCTCGTCGACACCGCGATCGCCGCGCTCTCGCGCATGACCCATCGCGGCGGCGTGGCCGCCGACGGCCTCACCGGCGATGGCTGCGGCCTGCTGATCCGGCGCCCGGACACCTTCCTGCGCACCCTGGCGCGGGAAGCCGGCATCGCCCTGGACGACGCCGCGCGCTTCGCCTCCGGACTGGTGTTCCTGCCGGATGAGCAGGCGCTGGCGCAGCGCTGTCGCGAAACCCTGGAGCATGAGCTCCGACGCGCCGGCCTCAGCATCCTCGGCTGGCGGACTGTACCCACAGACACGCGTGTCTGTGGGGAACTGGCAAGGCAAACGTTGCCTCTCATCGAACAGATCTACGTCCAGGCCGGCGAAGGGCAGGACGAGGAAAGCTTCAACCTGGCGCTGTTCCTTGCGCGCCGCCGCAGCGAGCAGCAGCTCGCCGACATCGCCGACTACTACGTGGTGACCCTCGCGGCCCACGCCATCGGCTACAAGGGCATGGTCCTGCCGGACAAGCTCTCCGGCTTCTACCTGGACCTGCAGCGCCCCGAACTGGCCTCCAGCGCCATCGTCTTCCACCAGCGCTTCTCCACCAACACCCTGCCGCGCTGGCCGCTCGCCCACCCGTTCCGCATGCTCGCCCACAACGGCGAGATCAACACCATCGAGGGCAACCGCCGCTGGGCGCAGGCCCGCGGCAAGGTGTGGAAGACCCCACGCTTCGACATCGCCGAGCTGGAGCCGATCGTGTCCATGCACGGCTCGGACTCGCAGAGCCTGGACAACATGCTCGAGCTGCTGGTCAACGGCGGCATGGAGCTGATCCAGGCGCTGCGCATCCTGGTGCCGCCGGCGACCCAGTCGCTGGAGTTCAAGGATCCGGACCTGGCCGCGTTCTACGAGTTCTACGCGCTCAACACCGAGCCGTGGGACGGCCCGGCCGGCATCGTGTCCATGGACGCGCGCTACGCCTGCTGCACCCTGGACCGCAACGGCCTGCGTCCCTCGCGCTGGATGCTGACCTCCGACCGCCACTTCATCGTCGCTTCCGAGGCCGGCGTGTGGGAGGTGCCGACCGAGCGCATCGTGCGCAAGGGCAAGCTTGGCCCGGGCGAGATGATCGCCATCGACCTGCGCCGCGGCGACCTGCTCGACAGCGAGTCGGTGGACCGCATCAACCGCACCCGCGCCCCGTACAAGCAGTGGCTGCACCAGGGCGTGACCTGGCTGCAGACCGAGCTGATCGACCCGTCGCTGGCCGAGGAGCCGTTCGACGAGAAGACCCTGCGCAGCTACCACAAGCTGTTCCAGCTCACCACCGAGGAGGTGGAGCTGGTGCTGCGGCCGATGGCCGAGACCGAGCAGGAGGCCACCGGCTCGATGGGCGACGACACGCCCATGGCGGTGCTCAGCCAGCGCAGCCGGCCGCTGTACGACTACTTCCGCCAGGCGTTCGCGCAGGTGACCAACCCGCCGATCGACCCGCTGCGGGAAGACTGCGTGATGTCGCTGTACACCCAGCTGGGCAAGGAGACCAACATCTTCCATGCCGGCCCGGAGACGGTGAACCACGTCATCCTCAACTCGCCGGTGCTGAGCCAGCGCAAGCTGCGCGAGCTGCTGAAGATGCCGCAGTACGCGGACAAGAACCGGCTGATCGACCTGTCCTATGCGCCGGAGGAAGGGCTCAAGGCGGGCATCGAGCGCATCTGCCGCGAGGCCGAGCAGGCCGCGCGCGATGGCATCGTCCTGCTGCTGCTGTCCGACCGCTACCCGGTGCCGGAGCGGCCGATGGTCCACGCCCTGCTGGCCACCGGCGCGGTCCACCACCACCTGTGCAACGTCGGCCTGCGCTGCGACGTCAACCTCATCATCGAGACCGGCACCGCGCGCGACGCGCACCACATGGCCTGCCTGCTGGGCTACGGCGCCACCGCGGTGTACCCGTACCTGTCCTACCAGACCCTGTTCGACATGGGCCGGCGCGGCATCCTGCAGCTGAAGAAGGGCGAGGTCGCGCAGATCGGCCGCAGCTACCGCAAGGGCCTGTACAAGGGCCTGAGCAAGATCATCTCGAAGATGGGCATCAGCACCATCGCCAGCTACCGCGGCGCGCAGCTGTTCGAGATCGTCGGCCTGGAGAAGGAAGTGGTCGACCTGTGCTTCGGCGGCACGCCCTCGCGGGTGGGCGGCGCCGGGTTCGCGCGGCTGGACGCGGACGCCCGCGCCCTGCAGGCGGCGGCCTGGAACGAGCTGAAGAAGCCGGAGGTCGGTGGCCTGATCAAGTACGTCCACGGCGGCGAGTACCACATGTACAACCCGGACGTGGTCATGAGCCTGCAGAAGGCCACGCGGACCGGGCGCGCCGAGGACTGGAAGGCCTATACCGAGGCGGTGCACTCGCGCCCGCCGTCGGCGCTGCGCGACCTGCTGGAGCTCAAGCCGGCCGACGCCCCGGTGCCGCTGGAGGAAGTCGCCCCGGCCTCGGACCTGCTGCGCCGCTTCGACACCGCCGCCATCTCGCTGGGCGCGCTGTCGCCGGAGGCGCACGAGGCCCTGGCCATCGCCATGAACCGCCTCGGCGGCCGCTCCAACTCCGGCGAGGGCGGCGAGGACCCGGCCCGCTACGGCACCGAGAAGCGTTCCAAGATCAAGCAGGTGGCGTCCGGCCGCTTCGGCGTGACCCCGGAGTACCTGGTCAACGCCGAGGTGCTGCAGATCAAGATCGCCCAGGGCGCCAAGCCCGGCGAGGGCGGCCAGCTGCCGGGGCACAAGGTCAACGAGCTGATCGCGCGGCTGCGCTACGCACGCCCCGGCATCGGCCTGATCAGCCCGCCGCCGCACCATGACATCTACTCCATCGAGGACCTGGCCCAGCTGATCTACGACCTCAAGCAGGTCAATCCGCAGGCGCTGGTCTCTGTGAAGCTGGTCAGCCACGCCGGCGTGGGCACGATCGCCGCCGGCGTGGTCAAGGCCGGCGCCGACCTGATCACCGTGTCCGGCCACGACGGCGGCACCGGTGCCAGCCCGGTCAGCTCGATCCGCTACGCGGGCGGGCCGTGGGAGCTGGGCGTGGCCGAGTCGCACCAGGCGCTGGTGGCCAACGACCTGCGCGACCGCGCCATCCTGCAGACCGACGGCGGCCTGAAGACCGGCCTGGACGTGGTCAAGGCCGCGCTGCTGGGCGCCGACAGCTTCGGCTTCGGCACCGCGCCGATGATCGTGCTGGGCTGCAAGTACCTGCGCATCTGCCACCTCAACAACTGCGCCACTGGCGTGGCCACCCAGGACGAGCGCCTGCGCATGGACCACTTCACCGGCCTGCCGGAGCGGGTGGAGAACTTCTTCCGCCTGCTGGCCGAGGAAGTGCGTGGCTGGCTGTCCTACCTGGGCGCGCGCTCGCTGGACGAGATCGTGGGCCGCACCGACCTGCTGCGGCAGATCGAGGCCGCGCCGCGCGAGGGCGTCAGGCTGGACCTGTCCAGGCTGCTGGTGCCCAGCCCGCGCGACGAGGATCGCTGCGCCGCCGCGCGCCTGTACGAGTCGCCGGACAGCCTCGCCACCCAGCTGGACGTGCAGCTGGCCGACGTGATCCGCGACAGGAAGGGCGGCGACCACCGCTTCCTGATCCACAACACCGACCGCAGCATCGGCGCGCGCCTGTCCGGCACGATCGCCCGCCTGCACGGCAACCACGGCATGGAGGACGCGCCGCTCACCCTGCACTTCCGCGGCACCTCGGGCCAGAGCTTCGGTGCGTTCAACGCCGGCGGCCTGCACATGGAGCTGGAGGGCGAGGCCAACGACTACGTCGGCAAGGGCATGGCCGGCGGCCGCCTGGTGATCCGCCCGCCGCGCGGTGCGCGGTTCGAGGCGCGCAGCACCCCGATCATCGGCAACACCTGCCTGTACGGCGCCACCGGCGGCGAGCTGTTCGCGGCCGGCCGCGCCGGCGAGCGCTTCGCCGTGCGCAACTCCGGCGCGCTGGCGGTGGTGGAAGGCGCCGGCGACCATTGCTGCGAGTACATGACTGGCGGCTGCGTGCTGGTGCTGGGCCGGGTGGGCCTGAACTTCGGCGCCGGCTTCACCGGTGGCCTGGCCTACGTGCTGGACCAGGACCGCGACTTCGTGGACCGCTACAACCACGAGCTGATCGACATCCATCGCATCAGCCCGGAGGGCTTCGAGAGCTACCGCCAGCACCTGCACCGGCTGATCACCCGCCACCGCGAGCTGACCGGCAGCATCTGGGCCCAGCAGATCCTGGACGAGTTCCGCGACTACGTGGGCAAGTTCTGGCTGGTCAAGCCCAAGGCCGCGAGCATCGAATCGCTGGCCGACAGCCTGCGGAGGGCCGCGTAATGAGTCGCAAGCAAGTCTTCCAGTTCCTGGAAATGCCGCGCGAGATGCCGCGGCGCATCCCGGTGGAACTGCGTACCGCCGGCGACTGGGGCGAGCTGTACGGCCGCTTCGGCGCGCAGGAGGCCAGCCACCAGTCCGGCCGCTGCCTGGACTGCGGCAACCCGTACTGCAGCTGGAAGTGCCCGGTGCACAACGCCATCCCGCAGTGGCTGCAGCTGGTGCAGGAGAACCGCATCCGCGAGGCCGCCGAGCTGTGCCACAGCACCAACCCGCTGCCGGAGGTGTGCGGCCGGGTGTGCCCGCAGGACCGTCTTTGCGAGGGTAGCTGCACGCTCAACGACGGCTTCGGCGCGGTGACCATCGGTGCGGTGGAGAAGTACATCGTCGACACCGCCTTCGAGCAGGGCTGGCGCCCGGACCTGTCGGCGGTGGAGCCGACCGGCCATCGCGTGGCGGTGGTCGGCGCCGGCCCGGCCGGCATCGCCTGCGCCGACCGCCTGGCGCGGGTTGGCATCCAGGCCGTGGTCTACGACCGCTACGAGCAGATCGGCGGCCTGCTGCAGTTCGGCATCCCCACCTTCAAGCTGGACAAGGCGGTGATTGCGCGCCGGCGCGAGGTGCTGGAGGGCATGGGCATCCAGTTCCGGCTGGGCGTGGAGGTCGGCCGCGACGTCACCCTGGAGCAGCTGCTGGAGGAGTACGACGCCGTGTTCCTCGGCACCGGCGCCTACCGCTACACCGATGGCGGCCTGCCGGGCCAGGACGCCGAGGGCGTGCTGCCGGCGCTGCCGTTCCTGGTGCAGAACGGGCGCATCGTCACCGGCGCCGATCCGGCCACGGCGCAGAGCCGGCCGATCGCCGGCTGGGAAGACCACATCAAGCTGCCTGACCTGGCCGGCCGCCGCGTGCTGGTGCTGGGCGGCGGCGACACCGGCATGGACTGCGTGCGCAGCGCGATCCGCCTGGGCGCGGCGCGCGTCACCTGCGCCTACCGCCGCGACGAGGCCTCCATGCCCGGCTCGGCACGCGAGGTGGCCAACGCCCGCGAGGAAGGCGTGCGCTTCCTGTTCAACCGCCAGCCGCTGGCGATCGAGACCGACGAGCTCAACCGGGTCACCGGCGTGCGCGTGGTCGAGACGAAGCTGGGCGAGCCGGATGCGCGCGGCCGCCGCGTGGCGGTGCCGATCGAGGGCAGCGAGTCGGTGATCGAGGCCGATGTGGTGATCATCGCCTTCGGCTTCTCGCCGACCGTGCCCGAGTGGATGACGAAGCTCGGCATCGAGGGCACCTCCAATGGCCGCATCCTCGCCGGCGGCGGCGAGCGCCTGCCGTACCAGACCTCGCATCCGCGCGTGTTTGCCGGCGGCGACGCCGTGCGCGGTGCCGACCTGGTCGTGACCGCCGTGGCCGAAGGCCGCGACGCGGCGGCGAGCATCGCCGAACTGCTGGGTGCCCAGCCGCCGGTGCGCACGCCGCAGTACGCCGAAGCGGTGGCCTGAGCGACAAGCCCCTCCCCCACCGGGGAGGGGTTGGGCAGAGGGCCGGGGGCCCTGCCAAACCCGCATCTCCCGTCGCCCGTCGCCCGGATGAGGCCGAAGGCCGCATCCGGGGTGGCGCGCCAGCTACGCTTGTCTCCTTTGCGCCGGCGCAATCCATGGTGGCGGATCCAGGGTGACCAACCTACCCGGTTACTCAGGGTCTAGTGGGCCGGTGAAAAGGTTGGGGCGCAATCCGCATTCGTGCCCCCGCCCCGCGGTCGGAAAGACTGTTGCATCCTTCCCGTCACGCAGGCGCCGCCGTTGCACCACAATCCCCGTATGCCAGCCGAATCCCTTCCAGCGCGCCTGTGGCGCGACCAGTCCGTATCCGCCATTGCCGCCGGCTTCGTGACCGTGCTGGTGGGCTTTGCCAGTTCCGCGGCCATCGTGTTCCAGGCGGCGCAGGCGCTGGGCGCCACGCCGGGGCAGACCGCTTCGTGGATGTGGGCGCTGGGGCTGGGCATGGGCGCGACCTGCATCGGCCTGTCACTGCGCTGGAAGATGCCGGTGGTCACCGCCTGGTCCACGCCTGGCGCGGCGGTGCTGGTCACCAGCGCGGCCGGCGTGCCGATGGCCGAGGCGATCGGCGGCTTCCTGCTGTCGGCCCTGCTGATCACGGCCGCAGGTTTTTCCGGCGTGTTCGAGCGGCTGCTGGGACGGATCCCGCTGTCGCTGGCCTCGGGCATGCTCGCCGGCGTGCTGCTGCGCTTCTGCGTGGATGCGTTCGGCGCGATCCAGGCGCAACCGCTGCTGGTGCTCACCATGCTGGTGGCGTGGCTGGCCTCGCGGCGGCTGTGGCCGCGCTACGCCATCATCCTCACCCTGGCCGCGGGCACCGCGGTGGCGGCATTGACCGCGCAGCTGGACGTGGGCCAGCTGCGGCTGGAACTGGCACGTCCGGAATGGACCACGCCACGGCTGAGCCTGGCCGCGGTGCTGGGCGTGGCCCTGCCGCTGTTCGTGGTGACCATGGCTTCGCAGAACGTGCCGGGCGTGGCGGTGATCCGGGCCTCGGGCTATCCGGTGCCGGTATCGCCGGCGGTCGGATGGACCGGCGTGGCGACGCTGCTGCTGGCGCCGTTCGGGGCGTTCGCGCTGAACCTGGCGGCGATCACCGCGGCCATCTGCATGGGTCCGGAAGCGCACGCCGATCCGGCGCGGCGGTACATGGCGGCGGTGTGGGCCGGGATCTTCTACCTGCTGGTGGGGCTGTTCGGGGCCACCGTGGCGGGGCTGTTCGCCGCGTTCCCGCAGGCACTGGTGCTGGCGATCGCCGGCATCGCCCTGATCGGCACCCTGGGCAACAGCCTGGCCACCGCGCTGCAGGAGGCGGACGAGCGCGAGGCGGCGCTGGTGACCTTCCTGGTCACCGCCTCGGGGCTGTCGCTGCTGGGCGTGGGCGCGGCGTTCTGGGGACTGGTGGCGGGGGTCATCGTGCGGGTGGTGCTGCGGCCCTGACGTACGCGCCTCCCACCCGGGGCGAAGGAGAGCGCGGAGCGGGGGCTGGGGAGGCGGCCGCCCGCAATGTTCTGGATGCGACGCGATCTGTTCCCGTGTCGGTCTCCGACCCTCTCCCCTGCCCCCTCTCCCGCAGGGAGAGGGGAACCCGGGTGCGCTTCGCTTACCCGGGCTACATGGGCAGGCGAGGCGGCCTGGGTCCATGCCAGCACCTGGCCGCCACCGCTGCCCGCGCTCCGTGCGCTGACCCGCGCCCAAGTGGAGCGGCGTCGACGGCGCGGGCGCCAGTAGCCTGCAGGCGCGCGCCTCACCCCCACAGGGAGAGGGGTGTTGCTTCCCTCGGTGGCAGTGGGCCGACAGCACTCCGTGTCATTTCCTCTTGGCAAATCGCCATCAGGAATCGCGGTCATGGGCGTGGACTGGCTTTGTGACGCGCTTCTAGAGTCGTTCCCGTCATAAGCCGAACGCCCGCAGCGGGCCGGCACCCCCAACGAGAACCGATCATGAAGCAGCCCGTTCCCACGGCCGCCGCGCGCCGTCGTCTTGTCCTCGGCCTGGCCATCAGCCATGTCCTCGCCCTTCCCGCGCTGGCCGAGCCACAGGCCACGACCCTCGACAAGGTCGTCGTCAGCGGCGCGCGCGTGGCCGAGGCGGACATCGCCATCGGCACCGACCAGGTGCGCAACACCATCGCCATCGACCACGAGGCCCTGCTGTCGGCGCCGGCCGGCATCTCCGGCCTGAAGATGCTGGAGTCGCTGCCGGGCTTCAACGTGCAGGCCAACGACGCGCTGGGCCTTTACGAGTTCGGCAATTCGGTGTTCGTGCGCGCGTTCGGCTTCCGCCAGATCGGCTTCGTGCTCGACGGCATCCCCCTGGGCCGCAGCGACCAGTTCGGCGGCAGCCCGGTGTTCCGCTACGTGGACAACGAGAACACCTGGCGGGTGACCGCCTCGCAGGGCGCCGGCGACGTGGCCTTGCCCAGCTACGCCTCGCTCGGCCCGGTCGTGCAGTACCAGAGCCTGGCGCCGGCGGCGGAGTTTGGCGTGCAGCTGTCGCAGACCTTCGGCGCCGACGACCTCAACCGCAGCTTCATCAAGCTCGACAGCGGCCAGCACGGCGGCTTCTCCGGCTACATCAGCCGCTCCAAGATCGACAGCAGGCTGTGGCGCGGGCCGGGCACCATCGACCGCGAGCACCTGGAGGCCAGGGCCCGCTACCAGTGGGCCAACGGCAGCACGCTGGACCTGAAGGTGGTGCACAACGACTTCTTCGACTACGACACCCCGTCGATCAGCAAGGCCCAGTACCACGGCAGCGCCGGCGACCTGTTCGGCCGCAGCGGCCGCCACTTCGGCTACCTGGGCTACGTGCCCGACCTGCCGGCGACCGTTCCCGGTGTCGCCTACAGCCACACCGCGCACAACCAGTACTACCGCCAGGCGATCAACCAGCGCACCGACACCCTGTACGGGCTTGGCGGCGTGTTCGTGGCCGGTCCGGACGTGGAACTGCGCGCCACCGCCTACTACGAGGACAAGGACGGCTATGGCGTCTCGCCGGAGGCCTACGCGACCTCGCTGTCCAGCCACAACGCACAGCGCCTGCTGGTCCCCGGCCTGCACGCGCCGCTGGGACTGCAGTATGGGCTGTCCACGGTCGGTGGCACCCGCGAGGGCCTGGTGGCGGCGGCGACCTGGGTGGTGGGCGCGCATACCCTGGACGTGGGCGCCTGGCGCGAGCGCGACGAGTACCACCGCACCCAGGCACGCTACAACCAGGCCGGCGGCAACCCCGCCGGGCGGCCGCTGCTGGACCAACCGGTGCACCTTCAGCGCGACTTCTGGTCCACCCGCCGCAGCACCCAGCTGCACCTGAAGGACACCTGGCACCTGCTGGACGAGCGCCTGGCGATCGAGCTGGGCGCCAAGGCCCTGGACCTGGACTACCAGATCGCCGGCGCGCGCAACCCCGGCGATTACATCGCCGGCCGCCGCCCGGTGATCCGCGACAACTGGAAGGACGGCTTCCTGCCGCAGGCCGGCGTGGTCTGGTCGTTCGGGCGCGAGCAGCTGTTCGCCTCCTGGTCGCAGACCCTCGCCCTGCCGCAGGGCGCGGACGACATCTATTCCCAGGCCAGTCCGGCCGCGCCGGGCCCGGAGGCGGAGACCGCCGAGAACCTGGAACTGGGCCTGCGCAGCAACCGCGCCACCTTCAACGGCGTGGTCGCGCTGTACTCCTCGCGCTTCGACAACCGCCTGCAGTCCTACGCCTCGCCGGTGCCCGGCAGCGGCACCACCGAGACCTTCTTCCAGAACGTGGGCGAGGTCGAGGCCTACGGCGTGGAAGCCAGCGGCGTGTGGAAGCCGCGCGTACTGGGCGACCGGGTGGCGTTCAATGGCAACCTCAGCTGGAACCGGGCCGAGTTCAAGGACGACTTCTCCACCTTCGCCATCGCCGGCAACCGCGTGCCGGACAGCCCACAGTGGCTGTCGCAGGCCGGCATCACCTGGGAGGCCGGGCGCTGGGGCGTGCTCAACCTTTCCGGGCGCTACGTGGGCGAGCGCTACAGCAACTACACCAACACCGAGAAGGTCGGCGGCTACGCGGTGTGGAACGCCTACCTGGACCTGGGCGGGGAGGCGTTCGGCCAGGACCTGCTGCGCAACGCGCGGCTGCGGATCAACGTCGACAACCTGTTCGACCGCGATTACCTTGGCACGATCAACCCGGTGGTCAGTGGCCCGGCCACCTACCGGCCGGGGCCCGACCGTACCTGGCAGGTCACCTTGAGCGTGGACCTGTAAAGCCGAGAGGAACGAACTTGCGCAAGACCGCTGTCCCCGCCCTGCTCGCCCTGGCGCTTGCCGCCGCACTTCCCGCCCACGCCGCCAAGCCGGCCGCCTCGCCCGCACGGGCACTGCACGACCGCATGCTGGTGCTCGATACCCACCTGGACACCCCGCTCAACCTCGGGCGGCCGGGCTGGAGCATCGTCGACGACCATCGCGACGAAGGCCCGTTCTCGCAGGTGGATTACCCGCGCATGGTCGAGGGCGGCCTCGACGGCGGCTTCTGGGTGATCTACACCGGCCAGGGCGACCGCAGCCCGGAGAGCAACCGCCGCACCCGCGACGAGGCCCTGGGTCGGCTGCTGCAGATCCGCGAGATGGTGGCGCGGCACCCGGACAAGTTCGAGCTGGCGCTGACCGCCGACGATGCGCGCCGGATCAAGGCCGCCGGCAAGAAGGTGGTGTTCATCTCGATGGAGAACGCCTCGCCGCTGGCCGCCGATCCCAGCCTGCTGTCGTTCTTCCATGCCCAGGGCCTGCGCATGCTGGGCATCACCCATATCGGCAACAACGAGTTCGGCGACTCCTCCAACCCGCGCGAGGGCGAAGGCGCCGAGTGGGGCGGGCTGAGCCCGGCGGGCAAGGCGCTGGTGGCCGAGGCCAACCGCCTGGGCATCGTGCTCGACCAGTCACACTCCTCCGACGCGGTGTTCGACGACCTGATCGCGCTGTCCAAGGTGCCGTTCGTGCTCTCGCACAGCTCGGCCGACGCGGTGCACGACAACCCGCGCAACATCGACGACGAGCGCCTGCGCAGGCTGGCCGCGCACGGCGGGGTGATCCAGGTCAACGCGCTGGGCGCCTACCTGGTCGATACCCCGGTGATCCCGGAGCGCCAGGCCGCACTGCGCGCGCTGTACGAGGAAGCCGAGGCCAAGGGCGGCCGCAGCCCCGAGGTGCTGCGCGAACTGGCGCGCAAGCGCGAGGAGATCGACCGCCGCTACCCGGTGGCCGAGGCCACCTTCGAGGATTACATGCGCCACCTGCTGCACATCCTCGAGGTCGCCGGCCCGGACCATGTGGGCATCGGCGCCGACTGGGATGGCGGCGGCGGGGTGGCGGGCCTGTCCGACATCTCCCAGATCCCGCGCATCACCGAGCGGCTGCTGCAGGCCGGCTATACCGAGCAGCAGGTCGCCAACATCTGGGGCGGCAACATCCTGCGCGTGCTGGAGCAGGCGCAGGCGTACGCGGCGAAGGTGGCCGCCTCATCGAAGTGACCCGGCCCCCTCCCAGGGGACAGGCCCCTCCCCCTCCGGGGGGAGGGGTCGGGGACCGGCAGCGAGGCGGACACGCGCGCCAACTGATTCCGCTCCGACCCCGGCTAGACTTGCGGCATCCACCACCGGGGAGTGCCGCCTATGCGCATGGGTCTTGCCGCCAACCGCCTGCACCACGCCACCGAGGACGCCGCGCTGTTCCGCTGGCTGCGCGCCAGCGGCCAGGGCATCCGCGAGCTGGGGCTGGAACTGCACGCCGTCGGCCGCACCCATGACGCCATCGTCGCCGCCGGCATGCTGGCCGGCTACGCAGGCCTCAAGCGCTATCCCTACGGCCGCGACGGCGGGCTGATGAAGCTGGTGGCCGAGGTCGTGGGCATGGAGGGCGATGCGCGCACCCTGGACGGGGCGATCTACCTGATCGACCCGGTCGATCCGTCCTCGGTGTTCCCCGAGGCGATCGCGCTCAAGCGCCAGTGCGTGATCCACGGCAAGCCCTTCATCTCCACCGTGGCCAGCGCGCGCGACTGGATCGAGGTCGAGCGCATCCATGCCGGGCTGGCGCCGGATCCGGGCGCCGACCACTTCCACGCCTTCGAGTCGCAGACCCTGGCGCTGATCGCGCACGACGCGATGAAGCCGCAGATGCTGGCCTTCGCCGCCGAGAACTACGACGTGCTGTCGCGTTTCCGCCGCCGCGTGGCCACCGGCACCACCGGCCAGCGCCTCAACGAGATGGCCTGGAGCCGCGGCTGGCCGCAGGACACGCCCTGGGTGCACCGCTTCCTCAGCGGCCCGATGGGTGGCGACGCCCAGATCGCCGACCTGGTGCTGGAGCGCCGCTGCCAGCGCGCGGTGTTCTTCGAGGACCCGCACGTGGCGCGCCAGCATGAGGCCGACATCCAGCTGCTGGAGCGCGCGGTGACCACGGTCACCGACGAGGCGGTGTGCATCACCTCGCCGGCGGTGGCGGCGCGCTGGATCGCCGCGGTACGCAAGCGGCAGGCGCTGAGGCCGGCCTGATGTGCGTCGTCGCCTTCGCCTGGGACGCGCATCCGCGCTGGCGGCTGGTGCTGGCCGGCAACCGCGACGAGTTCCATGCACGCCCGACCGCGGCGCTGGCGCGTTGGGAGGATGCGCCGGGCATCGTTGCCGGGCGCGACCTCGAGGCTGGAGGTACCTGGCTGGGCGTGGACGATGCCGGACGCTGCGCGCTGGTGACCAACGTGCGCGACCTGCGCGCGCCGCAGGACGGGCTTTCGCGCGGCCTGCTGGCCAGCGACTGGCTGCGCGGCAGCCAGGATGCCGATGGCGCCTCGCGCGACCTGCTCCCGTGCGCTGGTACCTATCGCCCCTTCAACCTGCTGCTGGCCGATCGCCGACACTGCACGTGGACCAGCAACCGGCCGGCGCCGCGGCGCGCCGTGGTCGGGCCCGGCGTGCACACGCTTTCCAATGCGGCACTGGATTCGACCTGGCCGAAGGCCATGGCACTCGGTTCGCGCCTGCAGGCATGGCTGGATGCCGGCGGCGATGGCGGCAACCTCGCGCCCCTGTTCGACGCGCTGGCCGACGACCGTATCCATCCGGACGAAGCGCTGCCGGACACCGGCATCGGCCTGGAGCGCGAGCGCTGGCTGTCGGCCGCCTTCATCCGCGGCGCCGAATACGGCACCCGCGCCAGCACCGTGGTGTTGCTGGCGCGCGACGGCGGCGGCCTGATCGTCGAACGGCGCTGGGGGCCGATGGGTGCAGCGCTGGGCGAGACGCGGATGGAGCTGGCTTCGTAGCCCAGCCAAGGCCGGAGGCGCATCGCGCCCCTGCGCGGTTGAAATGCGACGAACGTCCGGGCCGTCGCCATGGCCTGCGCCGTTGCGGCGCGACGCTCTGGCTTGCGTAACCCGGACAAGGCCGGAGGCGCATCCGTGGTGTGGTGGACGCCCGCACCCGGGAAGACGTCGGCAGCCTGGCCCTCTCCCCTTCCCTGCTTACAGGTCGCCGGCGGGGCGCAGCTGCAGCAGCCAGTGCGCGCCGGTTTCGGGCAGGGGTTCGAACTCGAAGATCCATGGCGTGCGGCGGCCGTCCTCGCCGCACAGGGGCAGCAGTTCGCGCAGCGGTTCGCCCCTGGCCAGGCGGCCTTCCAGGTCGCTTTCGGCGATCGCGGCGGCCAGCGCCGGGTCGAGTTCGCGCAGGTCCAGGCCCAGCGCGGCCGAGGCCACGGTGCCGCTGGCGCGGGCGAAGGCCGGGTTGACGAACACCAGGCGGCTGCGCGGCGGTTCGCCGGTGCGTTCGATGATGGCCACGCCGTGGCGCATGCGCGCCAGGGTCGCCTCCAGCAGCACCAGGTCCTGGCGGTCGCGCTTGCGCTCCATCAGCTCGATCAGCACGCGCAGGCTGCGCGCCGAGTCCAGGTGCAGCGGCGACCAGGCGCGCGAGCGGCCACGCACGGTGTCCTGCCACAGCTCGAAGCTCTTGCGCGGCGACAGCCGGCCGGGGATGTCCTCCAGCTTGGCCAGCTGCGGGTTGCCGGCCCAGTTCACCGTGCGCACCTGCTCGCGCCGGGTCCACAGCAGGGCGCTGCGCGCCTGTGGTTGAAGCGGCACGTAGATGAAGCCGGCGGCATCGGGCGCCAGGTCGCCCAGTTCGGGGAACAGGGCGCCGATCTCGGACACGTGCAGGATGCCGGAGTGGTCGGTCTCGCGGCGCACCCCGGGGCTGGTCTCCAGCGCGGCGCGGATGCGGCGCAGGCCGGCCTCGTCCGGGGTGTGGCCCAGGCGGCTGAGCTGCTCGCCATGGAACACCGCCACGCCGTCGGCGTCGACCACGTCCAGCAGGTCGCCGGCCAGGTCGGTGAGCAGTTCCGGGGTGAAGCCCTCGGCCTCGGAGAAGGCGGTGATCAGCTTCTCGCGCACGGTCAGCAGCGACAGCTCCACCTCCGCGCGCGCGATCGCCTCCAGGCTGCCCACGCGCGCGGCCAGGGCCTGGCTCACCGCCTCGCAGGCCTCACGCACGGTCTGGTCGACGAAGCGCGGCTGGTAGTGGTGGCAGGCGACCAGGCCCCACAGGCGGTCGTTGACCACCAGCGAGGTGACCAGGGTCGCGGCCACGCCCATGTTCGAAAGGTATTCGCAGTGCACCGGCGAGACGCTGCGCAGGGCGGCGTCGCTAAGGTCCAGCGGCTGGCCGTCGCGCGGGTCCAGCGCCGGCTCCACCGGCACCGGGGTGTAGCCCACGTCCACGATCTGGCGGATGCGGGTACGCAGGTACAGCGCGCGCGCCTGCGCGGGGATGTCGCTGGCCGGGTAGTGCAGGCCCAGGTAGCTCTCCAGGCCGGGACGGCGCACCTCGGCGATCACGTCGCCGTGCCATTCCTCGTCGAAGCGGTAGACCATCACCCGGTCGTAGCCGGCCAGCGCGCGGATTTCGGCGGCGGCGTGGCGCGCGGCCTCGGCGATGTCCGGGGCGCGGTCGATCTCGCGCTGCGCGCGCAGGGCATCGCCCAGCGCCAGGGACTGCGCGCCCTGGGCCGGTTCCAGTTCCAGCAGCCAGCGCTGCGGGTACAGGTGCCAGGCGGCGGTCCAACGCGACAGGCCGGTGCGCACCACGGTGCACGGCGCATGCGCCAGGTGCACCGCCTGCTCCACCGGGCGCAGCGCCGCGGCCTGCGCCGGCGCCAGCTGCAGCAGTTCTTCCCAGCGCTGGCCCTGCACCTGGCCCTGGCCGCCGAGCAGCTCGGCGGCGGCATTGGCGCTGGCCTGCAGCACGCGGCCGTCGGCCGGGTCGACCACCAGCAGGATGCCGTGCGGCTGGATCGAACCGGGGATGTGGATCGGCTCGCGCGCGCAGGCGTCGAGGTCCGGCGCTTCGGGGGCAAGGCTCATGCGGGAACGGTTCCTGCGTCGTCGTGGACGACGCTGTTGCGGGCCAGCTGGCCATGGAAGTGGGTGAACATCGCCTGCGCGCCGGCGACGGCACGGGCGCGGCGGCCGGCATCGGGCAGCGCCTGTTCCAAGGCCGCGCGGAACGCCGGCCAGCCGGGGCCTTCGGCGGATTCGAAGTGGCGCACCGCGGCGCCCACCCCGGGCAGATGCGCGCGCAGGTGGCGGGCGATCAGTTGCCCGCCCAGGGCCGAGCCCTCGACCACGTAGAGCATGCCCCAGGCCTCGGCCTCGCAGGCCGCGACCGGTCCCGGCACCTGCCCGGTATCGGGACGCACCCCCAGTGCCATCAGGTCGTAGCGCAGGCCCTCGGCACGCGGACGCCAGGGCCAGTCCAGCGCCTGCAGGCGCGCGGCATTGGCCTGTTCCCAGCCGGCGTGGATGCGCAGCAGCGCCTGCAGCACCTCGGCCACGATGCCCTCGTCGACCGCCGGCGACATCAACGCCGCCATCAGCGGCACCGACTCGACCTGCGCGTGCAGGCCGGCGGTGGCAGCCTGCAGGGTGCGCCACGCGGCGTCCTCGCGCGGCCGGCCGGGCGCGGCGCCGGGGCCGTCGGAAAGCGGGGTGGTTCCATCCATGGGGTGCAGCCTAGCAAAAGCAGCGCGGGCCACGACGCGTTCACCGCGCTGAACGCCGGCGGCGCCAGAACCGTGCCGTTCACCCGCCACTGAGCCGCGGCGCGGCAGGGTGCAGCCACACCCGAAGCAGGAGACTGCGATGAAGCGTACCGCCCGCCTTTACTTCCCCGCGATGGTCGCCCTGGCGCTGGCGCTGCCGGCCACCGCCCAGCAGACCGACCAGGCCAAGCCGGCCAATGCACCGGGCGCCGAGCGCCAGCAGGCCGCCAGCCAGGCCCTGACCGAGGTCCAGGTACGCGCGCTGCTGGCCAGCGCCGGCTACACCCGGATCAACGACGTGGAGTTCGACGACGGCATGTGGGAAGCCGACGCCACCAGCGCCGACGGCAAGCGGGTCGACGTGCGGGTGGACGCCGAGGGCCGCATCCATGCCGATGACCAGGTGTCCAGCCTCAGCGCCGAGGACGTGAAGGCGCGCCTGGCCGCCGCCGGCTACTCGAAGATCCACGACGTGGACTTCGACGACGGCATCTGGAAGGCGGAGGGTGAGCGCAAGGACGGGCAGAAGGTCGAGCTGCGCGTCGACCCGAAGGATGGCCGCATCCTCAACGTCGAGAACGACTGATCCACCGGCGTGGCCACCTTCGGGTGGCCGCGCCGCTTATTCCGCAGGCGGGCGCGCGTAACGCCAGCCGACCGCGAACGCCGCGCCCAGCAGCAGCGCCGCCAGCAGCCACGGCGCGCCCGGCAGGTGCGCCGGTGCGCGCTCGCCGATGAACAGCGCGAACACGCTGGTGAACAGGACCGGGCCGACGATGCCGGCCAGGCTCACCAGGCTCATCAGCGCGCCCTGGATGCGGCCTTGGGCTTCCGGCCCGACCTGGCGGGTGATCAGCGCCTGCGTGGCCGGCGAGGCCAGCGCCCACAGTGCGCTGACCGGCAGCGCCAGCAGGAACAGCCAGGGCGTGCCGGCAAAGCCGTAGATCGCGAAACCGGTCACGCCACAGCCCAGGCCCAGCAGCAGCGTGGTGCGCTCGCCCAGGCCGCGCACCACGCGCCCGACCAGCAGGGCGTTGACGATGATGCTCATCACGCCCACGCCGGCCAGCACCCAGCCCACTTCGCGCGGGCCCCAGGCGAAACGGTACTCGGCGAACAGCACGAACACGCTGGGATAGACGTAGTGCGCCAGGTTGGCCAGCAGCACCACCGCGGCCAGGCCGAACACCTGCGGGTAGCTGCGCAGCAGCACCATCGCCCCGAACGGGTTGGCATGGGCCAGGTCGAAGCGCGCCGTGCGCCGTTCCGGCGGCAGCGATTCGGGCAGCACGAACACGCCGTAGAGGAAGTTCAGCAGCGCCAGCCCGGCGGCGAACCAGAACGGCAGGCGCAGGTCGATCCCGCCCAGCCAGCCGCCGATCATCGGCCCGACCACGAAGCCCAGGCCGAAGGCGGCGCCAATCATGCCGTAGCTCCTGGCCCTGCGCTCGGGCGGGGTCACGTCGGCAATGTAGGCGTTGGCGGTGGTGAAGCTGGCCGAGGCCACGCCGGAGATGATGCGCGCCACCAGCAGCATGCCCAGCGAGGTGGACAGGGCCATGACCACGAAGTCCAGGCCCAGGCCCAGGCACGAGACCAGGATCACCGGACGCCGGCCGTAGCGGTCCGACAACGCGCCCTGCACCGGGGTGGACAGGAACTGCACCGCGGCAAACACCATGCCGAAGATGCCGACCCAGTGCGCCGCGGCCGCAAGGTCGCCACCGGTGAACTCCTGCACCAGGTGCGGCAGCACCGGGATGATCACGCCGAACGACAGCACGTCGATCAGCACGGTGACGAAGATGAAGACCAGCGCGGCCGTGCGCCGGTGGGAAGCGATTGGACTCACGCGGGGTGGCCGGCTGGAGACAGGCGCGCATTATCGGGCAGACGCCGCGCGGGCGCGCGGCGATGGGTGCCGACAACCACGCAGGCACGCACGCGGCCGGCCCCGGTCAAAGCGGCTGCACGGCGATGGTCTGCACCAGCGCGTGCGCCTGCCCGGGCGCCAGAGCGACCAGGTCCGGTCCGGCATTGGCCGCCTCCACGCACAGGAACTGGCGCCAGTGCGGGCCGACGTCGGCCATCTTCGCCGCCGCCTGCGCGCCGGGATTCCACACCACCGCGCTGCGACCGCCCTCCACCTGCAGTTCGATCGCGCGGCCCAGGCCCGGATCGACCAGGCGGTAGCGGCCGCCGGCGGCGGGATAGGTGCGGTCGCTGCGGCCGGGGTCGCGCGGATCGGCCAGGATCCAGTCGCCGTGCTGGGCGTGGGCGCGGTAGCCGTCGTTCTTGTCCAGGTAGGTGCGCCCGTCCAGGCCCTCGACCCGTACCTGCTCCACGTCGGCGACGCGGAAGTAGTTGTGCAGCGCCTCGGTGAAGACCACCGGCGCGCTGCCGGCGTTGGTGGTCAGCAGCGCCTGGCGCAGGTGGCGGCCGACGTGGACCTCGGTGCGCAGGCGCAGGTCAAGGCCCTGCAGCGCCGGCGGCTCCAGCACCACGGTGATGCCATCGTCCGCCGCGCGTGCCGCCACCAGGCGCCACGGCAGGGTGCGCACGAAGCCATGCGAGGGCACGTCGTTGCCCTGGCCCTGGCGGCCGAAGAACGGCCAGCACACCGGGGTGCCACCGCGGATCGGCGTGGGCAGCTCCGCGCGCAGCGGCGACAGCCAGAACACGTCCTGGCCGCCGCGCGGCACGTACGACAGCACCTGGCCGCCGAACAGCGCGATCGCCGCGCTGGCGTGCGGGGTTTCCACCAGCACCGCGTCCAGGCCCTCGAACCGGCCCAGGCGTACGCCAGGTACATCGATGGCCGTGTCGCTGGCGGTAGTGGCGGGCGACTGCTGCCAGGCGGCGAAGTCGGGAGGCATGCCGAAGACGGTGGGACTGGTCACGGTGGTAGCGGTCGCTGTGGGAGGGGCGGGCGCCGCGTCCGGCAACGGCGCACGCGCCTCCGGCCCGCTGCAGGCGGTTGCCAGCAGGCAGCACAGGACCAGGCGGATGCGGGACGTCGCTCGGCTCATGCGGTATGCGAACGTGGAATCCGCTGCATGATACCCGGCGCACGTGGCCTGCCCTCGGTCAACGCGCGGCCTGGCGCAGCAGGCGCAGGCCGAAACCCTCCGGCTCGCCACCCCAGCCGTCGACCACCTCCAGCCCAGCGCGCGCGGCCAGCGCGGAGAAGCCCCGGTCGGTGTACTTGTGGCTGTACTCGACCTCGATCGCCTCGCCCTCGGCGAAGTCGAACGCCAGGCCGGCCACGTGCACCCGCTGCGGCCGCAGGCTCACCAGGCGGGTCTCGATGCGCTCGCGCTGCGGGACGTAGCGCGCGTCATGGGCGAAGCCGGACAGGTCGAAGTCCGCGGCCAGCTCGCGGTTGAGCCGCACCAGCAGGTTGAGGGTGAACTCGGCGGTGACCCCGGCGGCGTCGTTGTACGCGGCCTCGACCAGCGCCGGGTCCTTGACCAGGTCGATGCCCACCAGCGCGCGCCCGTCGCGGCCGATGGTCTCGCGCATCGCAGCCAGCAGCCGCACCGCCTCGGCCTCGACGAAGTTGCCCAGGGTCGAGCCGGGGAAGAACACCAGGGTGCGGGCCGGCGCGCGCGGTGGCGGCGGCAAGCGCAGCGGGCGGGTGAAGTCGGCCTGCAGCGGCAGCATCGCCACCCCGGGGAAGCGCGGGCGCAGGCGCGCCACGCAGGCTTCCAGCGCCGCCGGCGAGATCTCCACCGGGGTGTAGGCCAGCGGCGCGCGCAGCCGGCCAGCAGGCGCTCGGTCTTCAGGCCGCTGCCACTGCCGTACTCGACCACGTGCACGCCGGCGCCGACCGCCGCCGCGATGCCTGGCATGTGCGTGGCCAGCAGGGCCAGCTCGACCCGGGTGAGGTAGTACTCCGGCTGCCGGGTGATGGCCTCGAACAGGGCCGAGCCGCGGGCGTCGTAGAAGTACTTGGACGGCAGCCGCCGCGGCCGTGCCGAAAGCCCGGCCAGCACGTCCTCGCGCAGGGTCGGCCCGGCGGGCACGGGATTGGCGGCGAGCGCGGCGGGCGGCATCAGGGCTCCGCTCAGCTGCGCGCCAGGTCGCGGGCCAGGCGCAGCCCGGAGAACTGCCAGCGCGCGTGCGGCGGGAAGAAGTTGCGGTAGCTGGCGCGGACGTGGCCGCGCGGGGTGGCGCAGCTGCCGCCGCGCAGCACGAACTGGCCGCTCATGAACTTGGCGTTGTACTCGCCGGTGTCGTCCTGCCACGGGCGGAAGCCGGGGTAGGCCAGGTAGGCGCTGGCGGTCCATTCCCAGGCATCGCCGTACAGCTGCAGCGGCCCCTGGCCGGCCCCGGCCGATGGCGGGCACGGCTCCAGCACGCCGTCGTCGGCGAAGTGCCCGTCCGGCGGCAGCTGGCGCGCGGCGTGTTCCCATTCGGCCTCGGTCGGCAGGCGCGCGCCGGCCCAGCGGGCGAAGGCGTCGGCCTCGTAATAGCTGAGGTGGCAGACCGGCGCGTGCGGGGCCAGCGCGCGCAGGCCGCCCAGGGTGAAGGCCTGCTCCAGGTCCGGCTCCCAGTACAGCGGGCGCTCCCAGCCCTCGGCCTGCACCCGTGCCCAGCCGTCGCTGAGCCACAGCCGCGGCTCGCGGTAACCGCCCTCCTCGACGAACTGGCGGTACTCGGCATTGCTGACCGGGCGGCTGGCCAGGGCATGCGGCGCCAGCAGCACGCGGTGCATGGGGGACTCGTTGTCGTAGGCGAAGTCCGGCGCCTGCGGCCAGGCCGGGGCGCCGATCTCCACCACCTGCTCGCCGCTGCCGATCCAGTGCAGCGGCAACGCGGAGGCGGGGCGCGCGGCCGGATCCGGCAGGTCCGGGCGGTAGGCCGGGCGCAGCGGCTGGCTCCACAGCGCGTGCTTGAGGTCGGTCAGCAGCAGCTCCTGATGCTGCTGCTCGTGGTGCAGGCCCAGCTCCAGCCGGCGCAGCTGCGCCGGCGCCAGGGTGCCGGCCTTGAGCAGGCGCAGCACACGCGCGTCCACCGCCTCGCGCCAAGCCAGCACCGCAGCCAGCGACGGCCGCGACAGCAGCCCGCGCTGCGGCCGCGGCTGGCGCGGGCCGGCGCTGTCGTAGTAGCTGTTGAACAGGTAGTGCCAGTGCGGCTGCAGCGGCTCCAGGCCCGCCGGGGCCAGCACGAAGTGCTCGAAGAACCAGGTAGTGTGGGCCAGGTGCCATTTGGCCGGGCTGGCGTCGGCCATGCTCTGCAGCATGGCGTCCTCGGGCGACAGCGGCGCAGCCAGGGCCACGCTGGCGGCACGTACGGCGGCGTAGCGGGCGGCCGTGGCCTGGCAGTGGCGGGCGGGGATGGCGACTTGGGTGGCCAGGTCCATCGCGGCACGCTAGCCGGGCGCCCATGAGCGCTGCGTCAGGGAAGCGTTAGGCGGATGCGGAGAGGGAGGGACCCGCGTTCACGAGACGTCGCCATCGACGTAGTACCAGCGGCCGCCCTCGCGCACGAAGCGGCTGCGCTCGGTCATGCGCACGGCGGGGCGGCCGCCGGCACGGTAGCGGGCGACGAACTCGACCTCGGCGCGGTCGCCGGCGGCGCGGTGGGACTTGATGGCCAGGCCCAGCCAGACCACGCGCAGGCCGTCCGGATCGTCCAGGTCCAGCGCGGTGGGGCGGGTGGAGGGGTGCCAGGTGGCGCGCAGGTAGTCCGGCAGGCCCAGCACGTAGGCGCTGTAGCGCGAGCGCATCAGCGCCAGCGCGTCCGGGGCCGGTTCGCCGCCGTGCCAGCGGCCGCAGCAGGCCTCGTAGGGCCGGCCGGTGCCGCAGGGGCAGTCGCGGGTCTCCAGCGCGGCCATGGCCTCAGCGCCGGCCCTCGATGAAGCGCAGGAACTCCGAGCGGGTGCGCGCGTCCTCGCGGAAGCTGCCGAGCATGCACGAGGTCACCATGCTCACCCCGCGCTTGTGCACGCCGCGGGTGGTCATGCACTCGTGCGCGCCGACCACGACCACGCCCACGCCCTGCGGCTGCAGCACGTCCTGGATGGTGTGGGCGATCTGCGCAGTCATCTTCTCCTGCACCTGGAAGCGGCGCGCGTAGGCGTCCACCACCCGGGCCAGCTTGCTGATGCCCACGACCTTGCCCGCCGGCAGGTAGCCCACGTGGACCCGGCCGATGATCGGGGCCATGTGGTGCTCGCAGTGGCTTTCGTACTCGATGTCGCGCAGCACGATCATCTCGTCGTAGCCGGCCACCTCCTCGAAGGTGCGGGCCAGGTACTCGCGCGGGTCCTCGCGGTAGCCGCTGAACCAGTCGCCATAGGCCTCGGCCACCCGCCGCGGGGTATCCAGCAGGCCCTCGCGGCCGGGGTCCTCGCCCGCCCAGCGCAGCAGGGTGCGCACGGCCTCCTCGGCCTGCTCCCGGGTGACGGCGGGGGTGGGGGAACTGGAAGTCATGGGCGGCGATACGGTCCGGGGGAGGTGGAAATCGTACCCGACCGGCCGCCGCCCCGCCCCGCTCAACTTTTTCCGGCTGCCGCCGTTCTATCCGGGGACCACACGCCCTCGCCGAGCGGTCGCGGCGCGCGGGGGCCCGAGGCCGGGAGCCACATGCCGCCAGCAGGACCCATCGCCAGGCTGCGGGAGCTGATCCCAGTGACGTCGGGTGACCCGGCGTTGCTGAAGGCGCAGTACCGCGCGTTCGCCGGCCAACTCCCGCTCATGTACGCGCTGCTGGTCGCCAATACCTGGCTGCTGGCCTGGACCCACATGGCCCACGCCCCGCCCTGGCTGACCGTGGGCGCGCCGGCGCTGCTGACCCTCAGCTGCCTGGTCCGCTTCGCGCAGTGGTGGCGCGGGCGCGGCCAGGTCCCGGACCCGGCCCAGGCCCGCCGCGCGCTGGTCTGGAGCACCCGCCTGGCCTGGCCGCTGGCGCTGGCGTTCACCCTCTGGGCGCTGGCCCTGTTCCCGTACGGGGACGCCTACGCGCGCTCGCACGTGGCCTTCTACATGGCCACGTCCGCCACCGTGATCCAGCTGTACATGATGCACCTGCGCCCGGCGATGCTGGGGGTGGCGATCATCTTCAACGGCGGCTTCATCCTGTTCTTCGCCACCACCGGGGAGCCGACCTTCGTGGCCATGGCCCTGGGCGTGGCGCTGATGACCTTCGGCGTGGTCTCCACCCTGCTGCGCCAGTACCGGCGCTTCACCGCCCTGGTCGGCGCGCGCCTGCACGCCGAGCGGCTGGGCGCGGAGAACCTGCGCCTGGCCAACATCGACAGCCTCACCCGGCTGCCCAACCGGCGCGCCTTCTTCGCCACGCTCACCGAGGCCTGCGCGCGCGCCGACGCCAATGGCACGCGCCTGGCGGTGGGCATCATCGACCTGGACGGGTTCAAGCCGATCAACGACCTGCACGGCCACCTGGCCGGCGACCGCCTGCTGCGCCAGGTCGGCCGGCGCCTGGCCAAGCTGGCCGACGGCCGCGTGCACCTGGCGCGCCTGGGCGGCGACGAGTTCGCGCTGATCGCCGAGGACCTGGGCGACGACGCCGCCTACGTGGCCTTCGCCCGCCACGTCTGCGCGCAGCTGCGCGAGCCGTTCCAGCTGCAGGACATGGCGCTGCAGGTAACCGCCACCATGGGCCTGGTGCTGTACCCGGACCTGGCCGGCCATGCCGAGGACCTGTACGAGCGCGCCGACTACGCCCTGTACCACGGCAAGCGCCAGCACCGGGGCGGAGTAAGCCTGTTCTCGGCCGACCACCACCACCGCATCCAGCACGAGGCAGCGATCGAGCAGGCGCTGCGCAACGCCGACCTGGAGGCGCAGCTGTCGGTCGCGTTCCAGCCGATCATGTGCATGGCCACCGGCAAGGCGCTGGCGTTCGAGGCGCTGGCGCGCTGGACCCACCCGCAACTGGGCCCGGTCTCGCCGGCGGACTTCATCCCGGTGGCCGAGCGCGCCGGCCTGGTGCACCGGATCACCCGCATCCTGCTGGGCAAGGCCCTGGCCGAGGCCGCGCACTGGCCGGAACCGGTGGGGTTGTCGTTCAACCTGTCGATGCACGACCTGGGTTCGGGCGAGGACCTGGCGCGGCTGCTGGAGCTGATCGAGCTCAGCGGCGTGCACCCGGCGCGGATCGACATGGAGATCACCGAGACGGCGGTGCTGCACGACACCGCCCAGCTGCAGCGCGCGACCGGGCAGCTGCGCGGGCTGGGCTGCGGCGTGTCGCTGGACGACTTCGGCACCGGCTTCTCCAGCCTCAGCCAGCTGCTGGCGCTGCCGCTGACCAAGATCAAGATCGACCGCCGCTTCGTCACCGGCATCCCGGACAAGCCCACCAGCATGAAGATCGTGCGCTCGCTGCTGGCGCTGAGCCGCGACATGGAGCTGGGCTGCGTGATCGAGGGGGTGGAGACGCGCGAGGAGCTGGCGGTGTTGCGCGAGCTGGGCGGCAACCTGATGCAGGGCTACCTGTTCGCGCGGCCGATGCCGGCCGAAGCGGTGCGCGCCTGGCTGGAGAGCGCGCAGCGCGCGCCGGCACCCGCCGGCGCCTGAGCCTCAGCGCACGGAGCCGACGCCGGCGCCGTCATTGGCACCGCCCTCCTCGCCGGCGACCGCCAGCGGGCGCACGTGCTGCAGCAGCGCCACCAGGGCATGGCCGGGTTCCTCCCACGGGACCAGGTGCGCGGAGCGCTCGAACCACTCGCCGTGGCGGTAGGGCGCGCGCACCTGCCGCAGCCATTCCTCCGTGGGCTGCGAGGGCGTGGTGTAGTCGTGGCGGCCCATGAACATCACCACCGGGAGCGGGAACTCGCGCACGCCGCGGAAATCGACCTGCAGGAACTCCTCCAGCACCCGGCCCAGGGTGAACAGGCTGCCGGCGTCGATCGCGCAGCGGTCGGCGTCGTCGTAGTCCGGCGACAGCAGGGCGCCGTGGAAGAACCAGCGCGAGTTGTCGCGGAACGCGCTGAGCCCGCCGTAGTGCTGCGCCCACTTGCGCGCGGTGACGATGCGCTCGCGGGTCAGCGGCGCGTCGCCGGGATAGGGGGCGATCGCCTCCATCTCCGCCACCGCCGCGGCATTGCCCTCGGCGCGGGCGCGGGCCAGGCCGTACTCGAAGCTCAGGCGTTCGTTGGTCCGGGCATGGATCACCTGGCCGATGCCGACGTAGACATGGAACAGGTCCGGCCGCTGCAGCGCGGCGTGCATGCCGACCACCGTGCCCCAGCTGTGCCCGGCCAGCACCAGCTTGCGCTTGCCGTAGCGCTGGCGCAGGTGCTCGGCCAGGGCGATGGCGTCGTCCACGTACTGCTGGATGCGCAGGGTGCCGTCGATCGCCTCCGGCGGGTTGAGCCGGAAGGTGCGGCCGGCGCCGCGCTGGTCGTAGTGGACGACGGTGAAGTACTCCTCCAGCGGGCGCTGGAACTGCCACAGGGTCGGGATCACCGGCGAGGCAGGCCCGCCGTGCACGAACAGCAGCAGCGGGTTGGCGCGGTCCTGGCCGCGCACGTGGACCCAGTGGCGCACGCCGTTGACCGGCACTTCGTACGCCTCCTGCACGCCTTCCGGCGCGACGATGCGCTCCAGCTCGGCGAGCAGTTCGCGCCCCGGGGCGTAGGCCGCGTGGTCGGCGCAGTCCTCCACCGCGGCGGCGGGGATCCAGGCGGCAAGGCAACCAAGCAGGAGGAGGGCGGCACGATGCATGGGCGGTTCCGGTTCGGCACGGGCCGGCGCGATTGTGGGCAGCCGCCGCCGGCGCGGCATATGCCACAGGTCCCGGGGCGCGTGATCGCCGTCGCTCCGCCATGACCAGGGCCACGGTGCGGCGCGCCCCCCGCATGCAGCAGAATGCGGCGGTTGTCCCCACTTCCGGAGAGTTGTCCCGTGCGTCCTGCCCTTGCCCGCAGCACCCTCGCCATCGCCCTCGGCCTCGCCCTGCCGCTGGCCCTGACCGCCTGCAGCCAGGGAGACACCGGCAACGCCGGCACCTCCCAGGCCGCCGCGCCGGACGCGGCGGCCGTCCAGGCCGAGACCCAGCGCCTCAATGCCTGGTTCGACGCCAAGTACGAGGAGGCGCTGCGCTTCAGCCCGATGCAGCTGACCTTCCTCGGCCGCAAGGAGCTGTACAACCAGCTCGACGACATGTCCGAGGCCGGCCTGCGCCAGCGCGTGGAGTGGCTGGAGGCCTCGGTGCGCGAGATGGAATCGCAGTTCGACTACGCGCGCCTGGACCCGGAGGCGCAGCTGTCCTGGGACCTGTGGAAGAAGCAGGCCGAGCGCGCCCGGGTCGAGCTGCAGTACCTGGCGCACGACTATCCGTTCGAGCAGATGGGCGGCCGCCAGAGCGAACTGCCGACCTTCCTGATCGGCTTCCACAAGGTCGACGAGGAGCAGGACTACCTGGCCTACGTCTCGCGCCTGCAGAAGGTGGGCGTGGCCTTCGACCAGCTGCTGGAGCGCTCCCGCGCCTCGGCCGCCGCCGGCATCCGCCCGCCGCGGTTCGCGCTGGAGGGCGTGATCGACCAGTCGCGCAAGGTGATCACCGGCGCGCCGTTCGGCGCCGGCGCCGACAGCGCGCTGTGGGCCGACGCCCAGGCCAAGGCCGATGCCCTGGTCCAGGCCGGGAAGATCGACGCCGCCCGCGCCGGTGAGCTCAAGCAGCAGGCGCGCGCCGCCCTGCTGGAGTCGGTGAAGCCGGCCTACGAGCGGGTGATCGCCTTCGCCGAGGCCGAGCTGCCCAACGCCCTGGTCAACCCCACCGGCGTCGGCCAGACCCATCCGGACGGCGCGGCCTATTACGCCGCCCAGCTCAAGCGCCACACCTCCACCGACATGACCGCCGAGCAGATCCACGAGCTGGGCCTGGCCGAGGTCGCGCGCCTGCGCGGCGAGCTGGAGCAGGTACAGAAGCAGCTGGGCATCGAGGGCGACCTGCAGGCGTTCTTCCGGCAGGTGCAGTCCGATCCCAAGCGGCTGTACCCGAACACCGACGCCGGCCGCCAGGCCTACATCGATGACGCCACCGCCAAGATCGGGAACATCAAGCAGCACCTGCCGGAGTACTTCGGCCTGCTGCCCAAGGCCGACCTGGTGGTCAAGCGCGTGGAGGCGTTCCGCGAGCAGGACGGCGCCGCCCAGCACTACTACCCCGGCACCCCGGACGGCTCGCGCCCGGGCATCTACTACGCGCACCTGTCGGACATGAACTCCATGCCCAGGACCGAGCTGGAGGTGATCGCGTACCACGAGGGCCTGCCCGGCCACCACATGCAGATCTCCATCGCCCAGGAGCTGACCGGGGTGCCGCAGTTCCGCACCCAGATGTTCGACACCGCCTACGCCGAGGGCTGGGGCCTGTACGCGGAATGGCTGGCCAAGGAGATGCCGGGCACCTACGAGGATCCGTATTCGGAGTACGGCCGGCTGATGTCGGAGATGTGGCGCGCGATCCGCCTGGTGGTGGATACCGGCATGCACGCCAAGGGCTGGACCGAGGAACAGGCGGTGGAATACTTCCGCGCCAACAGCTCGGTGCCGGACGCGGCGATCCGCTCGGAGATCCAGCGCTACCTGGTGATGCCCGGCCAGGCCACCGCGTACAAGGTCGGCATGATCCGCATCCAGCAGCTGCGGCGGAAGGCCGAGGAGGCACTGGGCGAGCGCTTCGACATCCGCGGCTTCCACGACGCGGTGCTGGGCGGCGGCGCGATGCCGCTGGACCTGCTGGAGCGTCGCGTCGACGCCTGGATCGCCTCGCGCAAGCAGGCCTGACCCCGGCCCGGGAAGCAGGAAGGCCCGGCGAAAGCCGGGCCTTTTTGCACCACATGGCGGCGGGACAGGGCCTTGCAGGCACCAATCAGCAATCCCGAACCACGGCCCCGCGCCGCCCGCCGCCCAGCAGCCGGGCCGGCAGCATCAGCAGCGCGCGCAGCAGCTCGAACAGGGCCGAGCAGGTGATGCCCACCAGCCGCAGCGGCAGCGACAGCAGCCACACCAGCGGCCACAGCAACAGGGCCAGGATCGCCAGCGGCCAGCACAGGACCAGCAGCAGGCACCAGGCGGCAAGCGCGAACAGGGTGTTCATCGGCGGCAGTCCTCCTCGGTCATGCCAGGCAAGCCTCGGCGGCCGCGGACGGAGCCGCAAGCGCGCTGCGACGGAACCGGGAATGCGCCGACGGAACCCCGCCAGCGGCGACCGGCGCGCGCCCGCCTCCGCTCAGGGCGCCGGTTCGGGCGCGGCGAAGGCCTTGCTGTAGATCCCGGATCGGTCGAAGCAGCAGGCCCGCCGCTTGCCCTTGGCCAGCATGTCGCAGGCGCTGGCGATGCGGCGGGCGCGGGTCTCGGCCTTCTTGCCCGAGCTGATCCAGTGGATCCAGTCGCGGCGCGCCGCCGCGGTGATGTCGCGCCAGGTGGCCAGCGCCCGCGACTGCGCGGCCAGCGCGCGCTCCAGGTCCTCCGGCACTTCGGGTTCCGGCTCCTGCTCCAGCGGGGCGATCTCCAGCGCGACCTCCTGCCCGGCCGCGACCCCGGCCGCCGCGGCCAGGGCCGGCTCCACCTTCAGCCAGTGGCCGCCCTTCCCGTCCGGCTGCAGGGTGGCCTGGAAGGGTTGTCCGGCGAAGGTGCCGGCCACGCTTACCTGGCCACGGCTGGGCAGGCGGGCACTGGCGGCGGCGGGCAGGACGAGGAAGGTCCAGTCGGCATCGGCCGGGCGCAGGGGCCGGGCCAGGCGGGCCCGGAAGCGGACCGGGCCGGGAGACGGGGCGGAAGTCTTGCGGGCCATGGCCCAACCCTACACCGGCCGGTCACGGCCGGGACTGTAAATCACCGTGGCCGCGTCCCTCCCCCCGGGACGCGGCCACGGCCAGCAGGTCACCAGGTGGAGGTCGTTGCAGCCGCGACCCCCGTCACGGCGCCACATTCGACCGCATGGCTGCTGGTTTGGAACGGAACCAGCCTGCCAATTGTTCGGTACATCCGAACCCCCTTTGGACCCCTGTCCCGACCTGCGTATGCAGGCCAGGGGGAGGCCAGGTTCCGCGGCCAATGGGGCCCGCGGTCTGGCTGAGGCGCTGCGCTCCCCCGAGTCGCGCGCCACTCCCGGGGCTGAACATAACGTGATTTTCCGGTTCTGGGAACGCTACCAGTAGAGGTGCGTATGGTGCGGCGCAACGCGGCCGCGGCCCGGGCCGCGCCTTGACCCCGGTTTCACCGCACTGAATCCCCACAAAACCTTCACGCGACAAGCAGTTGCAATTTAATTAATGCATCAATTAAATCCGGGGCCATGAGCCCGGACACCCCTCCCGAAACCCAGGATCCACCCGTGACCGCTATCACGAAGCGCGCGCGGCCCCGTCCCGGGCGCCCCGCCGGCCGCGCCGCGGCCTCCGCCGAAGCCCCCCGCCGCAGCCGCGGCCGCCCGCCCCAGGGCGCCGGCCTGGACCAGCGCCAGCGCCTGCTCGATGCCGCCCTGGCCTGCTACGTGCGCCACGGCATCGCCGCCACCCGGCTGCGCGACATCGCCGCCGAGGCCGCGGTCACGCCGGCGCTGGTGCACTACTACTTCAGCGACGCCGCCGGCCTGCGCGAGGCGGTGATCGGCGAGCGCCTGATGCCGGTGTTCCAGCAGGTGCGCGACACCCTGCTGGGCATGCCCGAGGCGCCGTTGCGCGAGGTGGTGGTCGCCTTCGTCGACGTGATCTGCGCGCAGGTGCGGCGCCACGAATGGCTGCCGCCGCTGTGGATCCGCGAGGTGGTCAGCGAGGGCGGCGAGCTGCGCGACCTGCTGGTGTCACGCCTGGCGCCGCAGCTGGCGGCGGTGATGGCCGCCCGCTTTGCCACCGAGCAGGCCGCCGGGCGGCTCAATCCCGCGCTGGACCCGCGCCTGCTGATGGTCTCGCTGGTCGGGCTGACCCTGTTCCCCGCTTCCGGCACGCCCATCTGGCGGCAGCTGTTCGACGCCGAGGACCTGGGCATCGACGCCATCCGCAACCACGCGCTGGCCCTGCTCGAGCGCGGCCTGGAGCTGCCCGCATGATCCGCTTCCCGTGGCCGGCCCTGGCACGCACCGCGGTGCTGGCCGTTTCCGTCCTCGTGCTGGGCGCCTGCAGGCCCGCCACCGACCAGGCGCTGGGCACGCTGGAGTACGACCGCATCACCCTGCCCGCCCCGGCCGCCGAGCGCATCGCCAGCATCGAGGTGCGCGAGGGCGAGCGGGTCGGGGCCGGCCAGCGCCTGCTGGTGCTGGAACGCACCCGCGGCGACGCGCAGCTGGCCGCGGCCGAGGCCGAGGTCGCGCGCCAGCGCCAGGCGTTGGAGGAACTGCGCAACGGCGCGCGCCGCGAGGACATCGCCCAGGCCCGCGCCAACCTGGCGGCCGCCCAGGCCCAGGCGCGCGACGCGCGCGCCTACTTCGAACGCGTGCAGCCGCTGGGCGCGCGCCAGCTGGTCTCGGCCGCCGAGGTCGACCGCGCCCGCGCCGCCGCCGGCAATGCCGAGGCCCAGGTCGCCGCCGCGCGCGCGGCGCTGCAGGAGCTTGAGAACGGCGTGCGCCCGGAGCAGGTCGCCCAGGCCGAGGCCGCGCTGGCCGCCGCCGAGGCCCAGCTGCGCGGCCAGGCCGAGACCACCGGCCGCCTGGACGTGGTTGCCCCGCGCGCCGGACGGGTGGACAGCCTGCCCTACCGCGCCGGGGACGAGGCCCCGGTCGGCGCGCCGCTGGCGGTGCTGCTGGTCGGCGAGCGTCCCTACGCGCGCATCTACGTGCCCGAACCGCTGCGGCCGCGGGTGCAGGTGGGCCAAGCGGTGCGCGTGCACGTGGGCGCCGATGGCCAACGCAGCTACCCGGGCCGGGTGCGCATGGTCCGCAGCGAACCGGCGTTCACTCCGTACTACGCGCTGACCGGCAAGGACGCCGCGCGCCTGAGCTACCTGGCCGAGGTCGAGCTGGAAGGCGAGGGCGCCGGCGTGCTGCCGGCAGGGCTGCCGCTGCGGGTGGAATTCGGCGATGCACGCTGAAGCGCCCGAGGAGGGGATCGCGATCCGCGCGCGCGGCCTGAGCAAGTGCTTCGGCCCGCTGCGCGCGGTCGACGGCGTGGACCTGACCGTGCCGCGCGCGCATGTGTACGGCTTCCTGGGGCCCAACGGCTCGGGCAAGTCCACCACCATCCGCATGCTGTGCGGGCTGCTGACGCCCAGCGAGGGCCAGATCGAGGTGCTAGGCCTGCGCATCCCGGAAGAAGCCGACGCGCTGCGCCTGCGCATCGGCTACATGACCCAGAGGTTCTCGCTGTTCGAAGACCTGTCGGTGCGCGAGAACCTGGAGTTCCTGGCCGCGGTGTACGGCCTACCGCGCCAGCACAGCCGCCAGCGGGTGGACGAACTGGTCGAGCGCTACCGCTTCGGCGACCGCCAGAAGCAGCTGGCCGGCACCCTCAGCGGTGGCCAGAAGCAGCGCCTGGCCCTGGCCGGGGCGGTGATCCACGACCCGGAGCTGCTGTTCCTGGACGAACCCACCAGCGCGGTGGATCCCGAATCGCGGCGTGATTTCTGGGAAGCGCTGTTCGCGCTGGCCGATGCGGGCACCACCCTGCTGGTGTCCACCCATTACATGGACGAGGCCGAGCGCTGCCATCGCATCGCCATCCTCGACCGCGGCCGGCTGGTGGCCGACGGCAGCCCCGGCGAACTGGCCGGCCAGCTGTCCGGACGCACGGTGGAAGTGCTGGCGCCGCAGCCGCGGCGCGCGCACGAGGTGCTGGTCGGCCTGCCGCAGGTGATCAGCGTGGCCCAGATCGGCAACAGCCTGCGGGTGCTGGCCACCGCCGATGCGGGCCAGGCCGAGGATGCGGTGCGCGATGCGCTGCGACGCGCGGGCGTGGCCGGCGAGGTGGGCGCCTCCGATCCGAACCTGGAGGACGTGTTCGTCGCCGCCACCCGCGGCCGCGCCGGCATGGAGGACGCGGCATGAACCTGCGCCGGGTATGGGCGGTGGTGCTCAAGGAGCTGCGCCAGATCCGCCGCGACCGCATCAGCATGGCGCTGATCGTGGTGATCCCGGTGATCGACCTGCTGCTGTTCGGCTACGCGATCAACTTCAACCCGCGCAACCTGTCGGCGGCGGTGGCCGACCAGGCCATGACCGCGACCTCGCGCGCGGCGGTGATGGACATCAACGCCACCGGCGTCATCCGCACCACGGCCGTGGCCGATACCCCGCAGGAACTGGTGGACATGCTGCGCCGGGGCGAGGTCAGCGTGGGCATCGCAGTGCCCCCGGATTTCGACCGGCGCCTGGCCGACGGCCGCCCGGCGCTGCAGGTGATGGTCGACGGCACCGACACGGTGGTGCAGGCGGCGGCCAACCAGATCGCGCAGACGCCGCTGGAACGCGCCTCCGGCGGGCGCCCGGCGCGGGCCACGCCGCAGATCGAGGTGGTGAGCTTCTACAACCCGCAGCGGCGCAGCGCGGTGAGCATCGTGCCGGGCCTGATCGGCATCATCCTGACCATGACCATGGTGATGTTCACCGCCATGGCCATCGTGCGCGAGCGCGAGCACGGCAACATGGAACTACTGATCGCCACCCCGCTGGACCGCAGCGAGCTGATGGTGGCCAAGGTCCTGCCCTACGCGGTGATCGGCCTGGTCCAGACCACGCTGATCCTGGCCCTGGGCATCTGGATGTTCGACGTGCCGCTGCTGGGCAGCCTGCTGGACGTGTACATCGCCGCGCTGCTGCTGATCGTGGCCAACCTGGCGCTGGGCCTGCTGATCTCGACCCGGGCGCAGTCGCAGTTCCAGGCCATGCAGATGACGATCTTCGTGTTCCTGCCCTCGATCCTGATGTCCGGCTTCATGTTCCCGTTCGCGGGCATGCCCAAGCTGGCGCAGTGGGTGGCCGAGGTGCTGCCGATGACCCACTTCCTGCGCCTGGTGCGCGGGGTGATGCTGCGTGGCGCCAGCCTGTGGGAGCTGTGGCCCTCGGTGGCGGCGCTGGCGGCCTTCACCGCGGTGATGATGACCGCCGCGATCCTGCGGTTCCGCAAGCGGCTGGACTAGCCACCGCCGGGACGGCGCTTGCAGCGCCCGCCCGCCCCTGCGCCGGCCACCTTGAAAACGGCCGCCGCGCCAACACATCGGACCCCTGCAATCCGTGTCCCAGGGGACCTTCCGATGACCACCGAGACCACCGAAACGTCCGCCCCCGCTTCCGAGACCCGCCGGTTCGAGGCCGAGGTGTCCCAGGTGCTGCACCTGGTGACCCACTCGCTGTACTCGCACAAGGAGATCTTCCTGCGCGAGCTGGTGTCCAACGCCTCCGACGCCTGCGACAAGCTGCGCTTCGAGGCCATCGGCAAGCCGGAGCTGCTGGCCGGCGAGGGCGAGCTGCGGATCGAGATCAGCCACGACCGCGATGCCCGCACCGTGACCATCCGCGACACCGGCATCGGCATGGACCGCGGCGAGGTGATCGCCAACATCGGCTCGATCGCCAGCTCCGGCACCCGCCGCTTCCTCGAGGCGCTGGGCGAGAACCAGAAGGCCGACGCGCGCCTGATCGGCCAGTTCGGCGTGGGCTTCTACTCGGCCTTCGTGGTCGCCGACCGGGTCACCGTGCTCACCCGCCGCGCCGGCACCCCGGCCGAGGCCGGCGTGAAGTGGGAAAGCGACGGCCGCGGCGAGTACACCCTGGAGCCGGCCATGCTGGAGCACACCGGCACCACCATCGTGCTGCACCTGAAGGAGGGCGAGGACGAGTTCCTCGATGGCTGGAAGCTGCGCGCGCTGGTGCGCAAGTACTCCGACCACATCGCCTTCCCGATCCGGATGCCGAAGGAGACCGGCAAGGACGAAAAGAAGGACGCGCCGGAGTGGGAGACGGTCAACGACGCCTCGGCGCTGTGGACCCGGCCGAAGAACGAGATCAGCGACGAGGACTACCGCGGCTTCTACAAGTCGCTGGGCCATGACTTCAACGATCCGGCGGCCTGGACCCACAACCGCGTGGAAGGCAGCCAGAGCTTCACCACCCTGCTCTACCTGCCCTCGCAGCCGCCGTTCGACCTGCTGATGGGCGGGCGCGACGAGCGCAAGGGCCTGAAGCTGTACATCAGGCGCGTGTTCGTGATGGACGCGGCCGAGGAGCTGCTGCCCAACTACCTGCGCTTCGTGCGCGGCGTGGTCGATGCCGACGACCTGCCGCTCAACGTCAGCCGCGAGATCCTGCAGCAGAACCGCCAGCTGGAGCGGATCCGCGGGGCGTGCGTGAAGCGCGTGCTGGACCTCATCGACAGGCTCTCGCGCGAGGAGCCGGAGAAGTTCGCCGCCTTCCTCAAGGCCTTCGGCAACACGCTCAAGGAGGGCATCGTCGAGGATCCGTCCAACCGCGAGCGGATCGCCAGGCTGCTGCGCTTCGCCTCCACCCGTGGCGAGGGCGCGGCGCAGACGGTGTCGCTGGACGACTACATCGGGCGCATGCAGCCGGGCCAGGACGCGATCTGGTACGTCACCGCCGAGAGCCACGCCGCCGCCGCCGGCAGCCCGCAGCTGGAGGCGTTCCGCGGCAAGGGCATCGAAGTGCTGCTGATGTCCGACCGGATCGACGAGTGGATGGTCGGCCACCTGCACGAGTACGCCGGCAAGCCGCTGCGCCACGTGGCCAAGGGCGAGCTGCCGCTGGACGAGGCGGAGAAGAAACAGCAGGAGGAAGCCGCGCAGGCTGCCGCGCCGCTGCTGGAGCGGCTGAAGAAGCTGCTGGAGGGCAAGGTGCAGGAGGTGCGCGTGTCCGCGCGCCTGACCGATTCGCCGGCCTGCCTGGCCCTGGCCGAGTACGAGATGGCACCGCACCTGGCACGACTGCTGCGCGAGGCCGGCCAGGCCGTGCCGGAAAGCCTGCCGACCCTGGAGGTCAATCCGCGCCACGCCCTGCTGCAACGGATCGCGGCCACCGGGGACGACACCCAGGCCGCCGACCTGGCGACCCTGCTGCTGGAGCAGGCGCAGCTGACCGCCGGCGCGCCGCTGGCCGATCCGGCCGCCTTCGTGCAGCGGATCAACCGCCTGCTGGCGGGCTGAGCGCCTTGCGCCCGCCGCCGCCTGCCCCCCGCAGGCGCCGTGCGGCGGCCGCCTCTGCCGCTGGCGCCGCGCCAGCGCCTGCGGATCGGTGATCGCCTCCACCCGCGCGCTGCCCAGGGCCTCGCCCAGGTAGCGCGCATTGGCGCCGCCCAGCCACACCGGCAGCTGCGCCGGGCGGCCCTGCTTTGCCGGGACTGCCCCGCCCCCGGGACCTCCGGCACTGCCCTGCCCCGGGCCCCGGGCGCATGCTGGGACCAATGGCCGGCGATCCTGACCGGCCCCTCCGGAGCCCTACATGCTGCGCAAGCTGCTACTTTCCTCGGCGATCGCCCTGGCCCTGTCCGCCTGCGGCGAACGTACCGCCAACGAAAACGCCATGCCCGATTCCAGTGCCACCCCCGCCGGCGCCGCCCAGGGCGACAACGCCCTGCTGGCGCCCAGTCCGCTGCCCTTCCAGGCGCCGCCGTTCGACCGCATCCGCGACACCGACTACCAGCCGGCGATCGAGGAGGGCATGCGCCAGCACCTGGCCGAGATCCGCGCCATCGCCGACAACCCGGAGCCGCCGAGCTTCGCCAACACCATCGAGGCGATGGAGCGCGCCGGCGCCCTGCTCTCGCGCGCGATGCTGGTGTTCGAGGCCATGACCTCGGCGCACACCAACCCGACCCTGCAGGCGGCCGAGGAAGTCCTGGCGCCGAAGCTGGCCGAGCACAGCGATGCCATCCACCTCGACCCGGCACTGTTCGCCCGGGTCAAGGCCGTCTACGACCAGCGCGACTCGCTGGGCCTGGACGCCGAGCAGAAGACCCTGGTCGAGCACCGTTACGACGCCTTCGTGCGCGCCGGCGCCCTGCTCTCGGACGCGGACAAGGCCGAGCTGCGCAAGCTCAACGCCGAGGAGTCCTCGCTGACCACCGCGTTTGGCGCCAAGCTGCTGGCGGCCACCAATGCCGGCGCCGTGCTGGTGACCGACAAGGCCCGCCTGGAAGGCCTGGACGAGGGCACCCTCGCCGCCGCAGCCGAGGCGGCCAAGGCCGCCGGCAAGGAGGGCTGGCTGCTGGAGCTGCAGAACACCACCCAGCAGCCGGTGCTGGGCAAGCTGAAGGACCGCGCCCTGCGCGAGGAGATCCTGGCCGCGTCGATGAACCGCGCCGCCCGGGGCGACGACAACGACACCCGCGCCACCATCCTGCGCCTGGCCAAGCTGCGCGCACGCAAGGCGCAGCTGCTGGGCTTCGACAACTACGCCGCCTACGCCATCGCCGACCAGATGGCCGGCACCCCGGAAGCGGCGCTGAAGCTGCTCAACGACACCGTGCCGGCCGCCACCGCGCGCGCGCGCGCCGAGCTGGCCAGGATCCAGGCGGTGGTCGAGCGCCAGGGTGGCGGCTTCAGCGCCGGCGCCGCGGACTGGGACTTCTACGCCGAGCAGGTGCGCCAGGCCGAGTACGACCTGGACGAGGCCCAGGTGCGCCCCTACTTCGAGCTGGACCGCGTGCTCAGGGACGGCGTGTTCTACGCCGCCCAAGAGCTGTACGGCATCACCCTGAAGGAGCGCACCGACCTGCCGGTCTACCACCCGGACGTGCGCGTGTTCGACGTGTTCGACGCCGACGGCACCCAGCTGGCGGTGTTCTACCTCGATCCGTTCAAGCGCCCGAGCAAGCGCGGCGGCGCCTGGATGGGCAACTTCGTCGAGCAGGACGGCCTGGCCGGCACGATCCCGGTGATCTACAACGTCGAGAACTTCACCAAGCCCGCGCCCGGCCAGCCGGCGCTGCTGAGCTTCGACGACGTCACCACCCTGTTCCACGAGTTCGGCCACGCCCTGCACGGCCTGTTCTCCAGGACCACCTACCCGAGCCTGTCCGGCACCAACGTGCCGCGCGACTTCGTCGAGTTCCCCTCGCAGTTCAACGAGCACTGGGCGCTCTACCCGCAGGTGTTCGCCAACTACGCCCGCCACTACCAGACCGGCGAGCCGATGCCGAAGGAGCTGGTGGAGAAGATCGTGCGCGCGCGCACCTTCAACCAGGGCTACGCCACCACCGAGTACCTGGCCGCCTCGCTGCTGGACCTGGCCTGGCACCTGCTGCCGGCCGACGCCAGGGTGGAGGACGTGGACGCGTTCGAGAAGCAGGCCCTGGCCAGGTACAAGGTGGACCTGGCCGCGGTGCCGCCGCGCTACCGCAGCAACTACTTCGCCCATGTCTGGGGCGGCGGCTATGCGGCCGGCTACTACGCCTACTTCGGCGCCGAGGTGCTGGACCACGATGCCTTCAAGTGGTTCGAGGAGAACGGCGGCCTGACCCGCGAGAACGGCAAGGTCTTCCGCGAGAAGATCCTCTCCATCGGCCACTCGCGCGACCTGGCCAGCGCCTACCGCGAGTTCCGCGGCAAGGATCCCAGCGTCGAGCCGCTGCTGGAGTTCCGCGGCCTCAAGTAAGCCGCGCGCTGCAGCGACAGGAAGGCCCGCGCAAGCGGGCCTTCTTCTTTGCTGCTCCGGTTCCTCCCAACGGGCGCACGGGAGGGGGCCAGGAAGCCGGCGCATTGCCGGTGGCGCGTTCCCGGCACCCAACCCGGAGCGGCCTTCGGCCTTGTCCGGGCCACGCATGTCGTGGCATCACCGCGGGAACGCCCGCGCCCTCAGCGCTTGAGGGCGGCAACGATCTCCGGAACGCTCAGCCCGATCTCCAGCTGCAGGCGCACGTACTCGCGCTCCTTGCGCGACAGCGGGCGGCCGACCTCCAGGCGCACGTCCTCGGCCTGCAGGATGCGCATGATCCGCGGCAGCGCCGAGCCCACCGCATCGGGGCCGTAGCCGGCTTCGACCAGCGCGGCGCGCATTACAGCTTCAACGTCCATGGCCATCCGGATCATGCGGGGGAGGCGGCCATTCTGCCTGATGCCGCCCCTCCCCATGGCAATTCCGTAGCCGGGCAAGGCAAAGGAAGAGGACAACTTCAACGGCCAGTACCGCAGCAAGTACCTGCTGGCGGTGCCGGTCAGCCTCGAGTTCCCCGCCCCGGAGGACGGCAAGCAGGGCTGAGGCGGGACCGGCGAACTGCCGGACCCGGTGCCCTTCCGGCAGTCCCCCACGAGGGCCCGCGCGAGCGGGCCTTCATGCTTTCCCGGGAGCGCCGGGGAAATCGTAAATAAATCCGCCGGGCGCAGGACCCAAGTCGTTGATCCTTCCGGGTATTGCGCCCGGATTGCCTCCCGGATATCGTCAACGGAATCGTAAAGAAACGGATGCCCATGGCGCGCCGCCCTTCCGCCACCGTGGAAGACCTGCTGGCCCTGCTCGCTTCCGGCGAGCCGATGGCTGCCTCGACCCTGGTGCAGCAGCTGGGCGTCACCCGCCCGGTGGTGCTGCGCCTGCTGCGCGAGGCCGGCGACCGCGTCCTGCAGGTCGGCAACGCCCGCGCCACCCGTTACCTAGCGCGCGCCGACAGCGATGCCGGCAACGCCTGGCCCCTGTGGCGGATGCGACCTGACGGCACGGTGGAGGAACTGGGCAGCGTGTACCTGCTGCGGGGCGAACGCTTCCAGTTCCTCGCCGCCGGCGAGCGCCCCAACCTGCTGCATCCGGTCGACGCCATGCCCGGCCACTTCCCGGGCCTGCCCTGGTTCCTGGACGACCTGCGCCCGCAGGGCTTCCTCGGCCGCAACCTGGCCCATCGCCTGGGCCCTACGCTGGGCGTGCCGACCGACCTCAACCGCTGGCGCCAGCGCGACGTACTGCTGGCCATTACCCGCACCGGCGGCACCCACATCGGTGACCTGCTGCTGGGCAGCACCGCCCTGCAGCTGGCGCTGGCGGAAGCCAACTCGCCCTCCGATGCGCTCGCGGCCGGGGAACGGCCGCAGCGCTACTCGGCCTGGGCCGAGGACGCCCTGGCGGGCGAGGAGGTCGGATCCTCCCCCGGCGGGGAGCAGCCCAAGTTCACCAGCACCGTGCTCGACGCCGGGGAACGCTACGCCGCGCTGGTGAAGTTCGCGCTGCGCGACGGGCAGCAGGCCACCACGCGCTGGGCGGACCTGCTGGTGTGCGAGCACCTGGCCCTGCAGAGCCTGGCCGCCCATGGCCTGGCTGCCGCCGCTTCGGAGCTGGTCGAGGCCGAGCGCCACCTGTGCCTGGAGGTGCGCCGCTTCGACCGCACGCCCGGCCACCTGGGCCGCCACGGCTTCGTCTCGCTGCAGTCGCTTGATGCCGCGTTCCTGGGCAGCGGCGAACGCGACTGGGGCCTGGTCGGCGAACAGCTGCTCCAGTCCGGCTGGATCACGCCGGACACGGCGCGGGACATGGCCGTGCTGCACTGGTTCGGGCGCCTGATCGGCAACAGCGACATGCACCCCGGCAACCTCGGTTTCCACCTTGTCGACGCCGGCCCGCTGCCGCTGGCGCCCGCCTACGACATGCTGCCGACGTACCTGGCCCCGTCCCGCACCGGCGCCGTGCGGCCCGCCGAACCGCTGGTGCTCGCGTCGCCCGAACGCGGCGGCCAGGCGACGCACATCGCGCGCGCGGCCGCGGCAGCCATCGACTTTTGGGAAGCGGTCACGGACTCGGCCCGGATCCGTGGCGAGGAAGTGCGCGCGGTGGCGCGCGCCAACCGCGACGCCGTGGCCCGCTTCGTGCAGACGTTTGCGAGCTAACCGTTAGCCAGCATCTTCATCCGTTGCCATTTCCTCCGGTGTAACCGACAGCTGATGCTCAAGCCACTTCTTCGATTCTTCGTCCTGCCTCAGGAGACTTCTTTCGATGGCAAGGGTTTCACGGTATTGGGCAGCCTGTGCCGCAATCGTCCATACCGCATGCGCACCCGAAGCCTCCACGACATCACGAAGCTCTGAGATCGCAACCCGGAAGAACTCTTTCCTCGGATTTACCTTGTTAACCTGCGCAGTAACGAAACGTTTGTGGAGCGAGTTCTCAAGTGCCGGGGCATCTTCCGACCAAATCATTGCGTGCACGTCGAAGGGGAAGGGGACACTCGCATCGCCCAGCTCCCTGACGCGGTCAAATGGATCCAAGCGCCGCGTCATACCGATCTTGAACACGTTCTCCCCGAACGATCCAATGTTGGATATGACGTAAACGTGCCCGGCCTTTGTCTGCTGAGCCATGGACATGGCACGTTGATTCTTGGCTTCCGCCTCGGCGAGTCTAGCCTGTAGGTCCGCAAGCTTGAGTTCGTACTGAGCACGCTGCTCCTCCGTTGCCCTCAAAGCCTGCTCCTGCACCTTAGCAATGGCCTTCTGGATGGCTTCCTCTTCCTTGGCAGCCTCCTTCAACGCCCTTTCAATCTCTCTTCTTGCTCGCTCCTCTTCGCGCATCCGCTCACGGATACGCCTCTGCTCCTCACGCTCCTTCTCCTTCAGCAGCATTACGGCTGAAGCCCACTTCAGCTCCTCAAGCCGACTTTCCAAATACTCTGGAGTGATGCGCGCGCTGCGGAAAGCCGCTCCGTTGTGATTCACAAGTGCGAACGCGTCACGGATCTGCTGCTCCAGGGTACCAACGTTGTCCGATTTAACTCGTGACAAGATTGTGTCGACCTTTCCATTGAATGCGTCCAATACAAACCTTAGCGCCGTCTCCTTGCGCTGCCGCTCTACATAGTCGCAAGCTGCCGCACGCCCTGACGTAACGAGGATCTGGGAACGAGCACGAGCATGCTTTAGCTCCCGGCCGGCTTCCTCAAATCCATAGGCCTCGGCAAGTTGGTCGAGGAAGCTGTAGGTCGGGATCAAGTAGCGGTCGCCATAGCCTTCGATAAGGTTGCGCATTGCCGCAACCGCTTGCTCAAGGCCCTTGGCCTCTTGCAGAGCCTTGTACGCATCCCCTGCAATGCTTTCGGCCCGCAACTCCGCGTCCCTAATTAACCTCTCAGCGCGGATATTCGCATCCTTCAACAAGGAATCTGCTTTGCTACGCGCCTCGGCATTTGCCGTGCGTGCAGCCCTCCTAAGCTCCTCCGCTTCACGTTGAGCACCAGCGCGAACCTCTTCCGCCTCTACTCTTGCTCGTACCAGCAATGCTTCGGCCTGCTCCCGGAGCTGCGATGCGGCCTGCTCGGCGTCACGTACAGATTTGAAGCGCTCAAGGCTGGCTACTTCTGCCAGGAGGGATCTGATCTCCTCCTGCAGCGAGGCCTTCGTCTTCTCTAGCTCATCCGAAGCAGCCTTGGCTCTGGCTGCTTCGGTCTTCTTGGAAATGAGAACAACTGCCAAGACAGTTGCCGTTACAAGAAATAGCAGCCATCCCATGGTTATCCCCAACCAGAGAAACGAGCCAATCTTACGAGCAGGTTATTCCAATAGGGAGCGCCGGAGTTAGCTGGCGGCCTCCTTGAACACTCAGGCGGTAGTAGCCAACAGTTCTGGTCCAAGGGAGCACACGATCCCGTTTCGGCATCAAGACCACGAGCGCGGATAAGTCCAGCTGTGCTTCGAATAGAGGAAGCTCCCCGTAACGCCTGACACAGGCACGAAAGGCCCGCCAGTTATGCGCATCACATACGGAGTAGTGCTGAGCCGCGGCTGTTCTGGCGAGACCCGAATCCCGCACGGGTGCAGGGAAGCCAAGCCAGCCCTTCGGCTTGGCGGGGCCGCCGAAGCGGCCCCGCCCTTGGGGTTACAGCGCCTGGCTTGGCTTACCAGATCCGCACGCGGTCTTCCGGCTTGATGTACAGCGGGTCGCCTTGCTTGACGCCGAAGGCGTCGTACCAGGCGTCGATGTTGCGCAGCGGGGCGAAGGCGCGGATGTGGCCCGGGGAGTGGGTGCCGTTGACCAGCTGCTGGCGCAGGGCGTCATCACGCCACAGGGTGCGCCAGACCTGGGCCCAGCCGAGGAAGAAGCGCTGTTCGCCGGTGAAGCCGTCGATCACCGGCGCCGGCTTGCCGCCGAGGGAGCGGCGGTAGGCCTCCAGGGCGATGGTCAGGCCGCCGAGGTCGCCGATGTTCTCGCCCATCGAGGTGCGGCCGTTGATGTGCAGGCCCGGCAGCTGCGGGAACTCGTAGGCCTCGTACTGGGCGGCCAGCTTGGCGGCCTGGGCCTCGAACTTGGCCGCGTCCTCGGCGGTCCACCAGTCGCGCAGCACGCCGGCACCGTCGGACTTGCGGCCCTGGTCGTCGAAGCCGTGGATGATCTCGTGACCGATCACGCCGCCGATGCCGCCGTAGTTCACCGCCGGGTCGGCGTCCGGGTCGAAGAACGGCGGCTGCAGGATCGCGGCCGGGAACACGATCTCGTTCTTGACCGAGTTGTAGTAGGCGTTGACGGTCTGCGGGGTCATGCCCCACTCGTCCTTGTCCACGGTCTTGCCGAGGCGGGCGCGGCGGTAGTCCCACTCGAACTGGCGCGCGCGCAGCGCGTTGCCGACCACGTCGCCATTGGCGATGCGCAGGCCGCTGTAGTCGCGCCACTTCGGCGGGTGGCCGATCTTCAGGCCGAAGCCCTTGAGCTTGGCGTGGGCCTCGGCCTTGGTGGCCGGGCTCATCCACTCCAGCTGGTCCAGGCGCGCGGCCATGGCCGCCTTCACGTTGGCCACCAGGGCGTCCATCTTGGCCTTGGCGTCCGGGGTGAAGTACAGCTCCACGTAGTCGCGGCCCACGGCCTCGCCGAGGCTGGCCTCGACCAGGGACACGGCGCGCTTCCAGCGCTCGCGCTGCTCGAGCTGGCCGTTGAGGAACTTGTCGCGGAACTCGAAGTGGGCGTTGGCGAAGCGGCTGGACAGCAGCGGCGCGGCGCCGTCGACGGCGTGGAACGCCTGCCAGGCCTGCAGGGTGGCCACGTCGGTGTCGGCGAAGACCTTGGCCATCTTCGGGATGGCGGTGCCCTGGCGCACCACGGCCACGCTGCCGTGGTCCACGCCGGCGGCCTTGAAGTGCTCGGCCCAGGGGAAGCCCGGGGCGTAGGCGTCAAAGCGCTCGAACGGCACCGGGTTGTAGGTGCGGTCGCGGTCGCGGCTTTCGGCGCGGGTCCAGTGCGCCTCGGCGATCTTGGTCTCGAACGCCAGCACCGACTGCGCGGCGGCCTGCGGGTCCTTCCAGCCGGCCAGCTCCAGCAGCTGGGCGATGTAGGCCAGGTAGCGCTCGCGCTGCGGGGCGAAGTTGTCGCGCAGGTACATCTCGCGGTCGCCCAGGCCCAGGCCGGACTGGTTCATGTACAGGGTGTAGTGCTCGGGGTCGCGCTGGTCGTCACTGACCGACAGCCCGAACAGGGTGGCGTTGAAGGTGTCGCACGCGGCCATCAGGCGCGCGATCTCCAGGTGCGAGCCGGCCTTGCGCACGCGCTCCAGCAGCGGCTTGAGCGGGGCGGCGTCGAGCTTCTCGATCGTCGCTTCGTCCATGAAGCCGTGGTAGACCGCGGCAATCTTGGCGGCGTCGCCGCCGGTGGCCGGGTCGCCCAGCTTGTAGCTCTCCACCAGCTGGTGCACGCGCGCCTCGGACAGGTCGCGCAGGGCGCGGAAGGCGCCGTAGCTGGACTGGTCGGCGGGGATCCGGGTGTTCTTGGCCCAGGTGCCGCTGGCATAGGCGAAGAAGTCCTTGCCCGGGGCCACGCTGGTGTCCATGCCGGCCACGTCGAAGCCCCAGCTGCCGAAGCGCGGGGTCTCGATCGCGCCACCGCCGGCGGCGTCGCCGGCCGGCTGCAACAGCTGCAGGGTGCAGGCGTCGTCCAGGCAGGCATGGGCGTCATGGGCGCCGGCCGTGGCGGCCAGGCCGAGGGCGACCAGGGTCGCGGCGCTAAGCAGGGTCTTCTTCAAGGCAGTCTCCATTCGGGGGTCGCACGGATGCGATCGCCCAGCATAGTGGCCGGGGCGGGCGTACGCGGGTGCCTTAGGTTGGGTCGCGCCGCGTCGCGGCGGCCTTCACGTGGTCCACCAGCGCGCGCAGCCGCGGCGGGGTGTGGCGGCGGGCGGGAAAGTACAGGTAGAAACCGGGGAACGGCGGCAGGTAGTCCCGCAGCAGCGGCACCAGTTCGCCGCGCTCCAGCCAGGGGCGGAAGCAGGCCTCCGGGGCGAAGGTGATGCCGGCGCCAGCCAGCGCGGCGCGGATCATCAGCGACAGGTCGTTGGTGGTCAGCTGCGGCTCGACCTGCACGTCGAACGGGCGCCCGTCCTCGACGAACTCCCAGCGGTACGGCGCCAGCTCCGGGCGCGCGCGCCAGCCGATGCAGCGGTGCCGCACCAGCTCGCGCGGATGCACCGGCACGCCGTGCGCGGCCAGGTAGGACGGGGCAGCCACCGCCAGCTCGCACTGCGGCCCGCCCAGTGGCACGGCGACCATGTCCTGCTCGATCACCTCGCCCAGGCGTACGCCGGCATCGAAGCCGGCGGCGACGATGTCGAACTCCTCGTCGGTCACGGTCACGTCCAGGGTGATGTGCGGGTAGGCCTGCACGAACGAGGCCACCAGCGGGCCGGACAGGAACGGCTCGGCGATCGAGGCGACCGCCACCCTGAGCACGCCGCGCGGACTGGCGTCGCCGCCGGCCTCCTCCAGCGCCGTGGCCAGGGTGGACAACGCCCCGGCCACCTGGGCGTGCAGGCGCTCGCCGGCCTCGGTCAGGCGCACGCTGCGGGTGGAGCGCTGCACCAGGGCCACGCCCAGCGCATCCTCCAGCCGGCGCACGCCCTGGCTGACGGCCGAGCGGGTCACCCCCAGGCGGTCGGCGGCGGCGCGGAAATTGCGCGACTCGGCCACCGCCCGGAACAGGTGCAACAGGTTGAGGTCCGGCTGCATGGCGGGCTCCTGGGGGATTGGTTAGCCAATCTAACCACCACGTCCAGTTCCGGGGGAATTCCGTGGACACTGGCGCCGGCCTAGGGTGGTTCCACCCCCCGACGGAGAATCCCCATGGCCCCTGCTCCCTCTCCCGCTTCCCACCGCGTCCCTGCGTCCGCCTCCACGGCCCCGTCCGTGCCCCACCCCTACGTCGGGATGTGGGTGAGCGACGACGGCTACATCCGCCACGAACTGCGCGCCGACGGCCGCTACGACGAGGCCCGCGGCCTGCGCCGCAGCGCCTACCAGGGCCGCTACACGATCCGCGGCAACCACATCGACTACCTGGACGACACCGGCTTTTCCGCCGATGGCGAGTTCATCGACGGCGTGCTGTACCACGCCGGCATGGTCCTGCGCCGGGTGCCGGCCGCCTCCGCCTTCCGCGCGGACTGACACCCCCAACCGGAGTTCCCGCCATGAACGACAACATCCACGGCAAGGTGGTGCTGGTCACCGGCGCCAGCAGCGGCATCGGCGAGGCCACCGCGCGCGTGCTCGCCGCGCGTGGCGCGCGCGTGGTGCTGGGCGCGCGCCGCCTGGACCGCCTGCAACGGCTGGCCGAGGCGATCGCCGCCACCGGCGGCAGCGCCAGCGCCCGCGAACTGGACGTGGCCAACCGCGCCAGCATGCAGGCCTTCGCCGAACACGCGCTGCAGCGCTTCGGCCGCATCGACGTACTGGTCAACAACGCCGGCATCATGCCGCTGTCGCCGATGGCGGCGCTGAAGGTCGAGGAGTGGGACGCCATGCTCGACGTCAACGTGCGCGGCGTGCTGTACGGCATCGCCGCGGTGCTGCCGACGATGCAGGCGCAAGGCAGCGGCCACGTCATCAACGTTTCCTCGATCGGCGGGCTGTACGCGATGCCGACCGCGGCGGTGTACTGCGGCACCAAGTTCGCGGTGCGCGCGATCTCCGAGGGCCTGCGCCAGGAGAACGACCGCATCCGCGTCACCTGCGTCTATCCGGGCGTGGTCGAGTCGGAGCTGGCCGCGACCATCACCGATGCGGACGCGGCCCGCGCCATGGCCGAGTTCCGCAAGGTCGCGCTCCGGCCCGAGGCGATCGCCAACGCCATTGCCCACGCCATCGCCCAGCCGGAGGACGTGGACACCAGCGACATCGTCGTGCGCCCGGTGGCGCACCCGGCCTGAGCATGCATGCACAGGAGGATCCCCATGCCCATCCGCTCCCTGCCCTGGCGCCTGGCCATCGGCTGCGCGCTTGCCCTGGCGTCCGCCGTGCCCGCCGCCGCCGCGCCGGTGGCCGATCCCCCCGCCTCCGATGCGGCGGCCAATGCCGCGCGGGTGCGCGAGGCCTTTGCCGCCTGGCGCGACGGCCGCGGCAGCGTGTTCGACCTGCTGCACGAGGACGTGGAATGGACCGTGGCCGGCACCAGCCCGGTTTCCGGCGTGTACCGCTCGCGCGCGCAGTTCCTGGAACAGGCGGTGGCGCCGATCGGCGCGCGCCTGGCCACGCCGATCGTGCCGACGGTGGAACAGGTGCTGGCGCAGGACGACATGGTGGTGGTGGTCTGGTCCGGCCAGGCCACCACCCGCGATGGCGGGACCTACCGCAATCGCTATGCCTGGCACATGCAGCTGCGCGAAGGCCGGATCGTGCGGGTGATCGCCTTCCTCGACACCTGGGCGCTGGCGGAACTGTTGCGCTGAGGCCGCGGCGTGACTGGCGCGCATGGGCGTGCGTGCAAAGGCCCCTGCCGGCGCCGGGCGCCGGCAATGGCCTTCCCCGCCCACGGCTGGATCCCGCTACGCGCGTGCCGCCGTCAAAGCAGCAGGTAGCGCACGCGCCGGCAACGGCAGCGCATCCCGCCGTCGCGGGTCGGCAGCTCGTAGCGATGGAAACCCAGCAGGCAAAGTACCGTCGAGATCAGGCGCAACATGGCTGCGATCCCCTGGCGCACGCCCGGCCACGCTCCCGCCCGGCCCACCGGACCGTGACGGGTGACCGCCGTGCATGGGACGAGCATCGCGTCCGCCGCTGCGTCACGGAATCGGCTTTGTCTCAATTTGCCCGCGCCGCGGAAGCGGCGGCAGCGCGTCCTAGCGCAGCTGGTAGCGGACCCGGCGGCAACGGCAGCGTAGGCCACCGTCATGCGTCGGCTTGGTGTAGCGATGGATCCCCAGCAGGCACAGCAGCTTGGACAGGCGTTCCATGGACGATCTCCCCCTGATCGCTATGCGTCGCCCCGGCCGGGGCATATCCGTGACGTAGTTCACAGATGTTCCTCCAGTCCCGGGGGCCGCGCAATGGGGGGGCCGCTCAGGGGTCCAGCGACTGGCGGGCCGCGAAGTCGTCGCGCACGAACTGGTTGATATAGGTGTTGAGCCCGTCGCCGGCCTCGGCCAGGCGCTGCATCTCCAGCACGTGTTCGCTGCCGGGGTGGCGCGCGTCGTAGCGGTAGGTGCCGCCGCGGCGGAACCGCACCTCGATCCAGCCGGGCCCGCATTCGTAGGCGTCCACGCCCGAATCCCCGTCGTTGCCGCGGTATGGCTTCATGGCCGTCTCCTCGCACGCCCGCCGCCCGGGCACGCGCCCATGCCAGCACGTGGCGCGTGCAGGCCGGATCAGGACGCGCCGGGCGATGGCACGCCGCCGCGCCTGGGGCGCGCCGCGTTCAGTCCCCGGCGCCCAGGCGCCAGGCCAGCCCGGACACGCGGCTGACGTGGCGCGACAGCGCCAGGGCCAGGATCGCCGGGTCGGCGCACAGGTGCAGCGCATCGCGGGCGCGGGTCAGGCCGGTGTAGACCAGTTCGCGCGAGAGCACGCGGCTGTCCTTGCCCGGCAGCACCAGCCACACCTCGTCGAACTCCGAGCCCTGGGCCTTGTGCACGGTCATGGCGAAGGCGCTGTCGTGGGCGGGCAGGGTGGCCGGATGGAACGCGCGCGGAGCGTCGGGCGTGGCGCCCGGGAACCAGGCCATCAGCTGGCCGCGGTCGTCGCGCAGGCAGATGCCGATGTCGCCGTTGAACAAGCCGTGGCGGTAGTGGTTCTCGGTGACCAGCAGCAGGCGGCCGTGGAAGAAACCGTCGCTGCGCGTGCGCGGCTGCTGCTGGGCCAGGCGCTCGGCCAGCAACGCCTCGATCCGGGTGTTGAGCCCGCGCGCGCCCTGCGGGCCTTCGCGCACCGCGGTGAGGATGCGCAGGCGTCCGGCCAGGGCCAGGGCCTCGGCGGGCGTGGGCGCCTGGGCCAGGGCGGTCCAGTGGGCGAGGAAGTGCTCGCGCCGGGCCGGGTCCTGCAGCAGGTCGGCGGCGTCGGCGTGGTAGTGCACGCCGTCGAGCCTGCCCTCGCGCAGCAGCGCCAGCGCGCGTTCGCCGTCGCCGCTGCGCACCGCGGCGGCCAGCGGCGCCAGGTCCAGCGCGGCCGACTGGCGCCAGCCGCGCACCAGGTGCACGTGGCGGGCAGGGAAGGGCACGGCGGCATCGGCTGCGATCGCGGCCGGGTCGACCTCGCCCAGCAGCGGCTGCAGCGCGCCCGCGTCGGCGGCGGCCAGGCGCATGCCGTCGCCGGCGGCGGCGAGGATGCCGCTGAGCACGTCGCCGGCCTCCACCGAGGGCAGCTGGTCGGGGTCGCCCAGCAGCACCAGGCGCGCGCCGTCGGGCACCGCTTCCACCAGCTTGGCCATCAGCGGCAGGTCGATCATCGAGGCCTCGTCCACCACCACGATGTCCACGTCCAGCGGGTTGGCGGCGTCGTGGCGGAAGCGCGGGGAGTCGGGGATGGTGCCGAGCAGGCGGTGCAGGGTGCGGCCGCCGGTGGCCAGCGGCGCCAGCAGCTCCGGTTCGATGCCCTGCTCGGCCAGCAGCCGCGCGGCGCGGCGCAGGCTCTCGGCCATGCGCTCGGCGGCGCGGCCGGTGGGCGCGGCCAGGGCGATGCGCGGCGCCGGCTGGCCGGCGGCGGCGGCGCGCGCGGCCAGCAGCACCAGCAGGCGGGCGATGGTGGTGGTCTTGCCGGTGCCGGGGCCGCCGGTGACCAGCAGCAGGCGGTGGAGCAGGGCAACCGCGGCGGCGCGCGCCTGGTGGTCGCCGCCGCCGGCCGCCTGAGGGAACAGCCGCGCGAACAGCGGCGCCAGGGCGGCGATGCCTTCCGGCTCTGCGGCGCCGCTGCCCAGCCGCTGCAGGCCCGCGGCCAGGCGGCGCTCGTACTCGCGGTAGCGGCGCAGGTAGAGCAGGCCGTGCTCCAGCACCAGCGGCGCCGCGCCGGGGGCTTCGTCCGCACGCGCGCCGGGGCAGGCCACCCAGCGCGAGGCCTGCAGCGCGCGCTGCCACTGCGCCGGGTCCGGCCAGTCCAGGTCCAGGTCGAGCAGGGCGCGCGGCTGGTCGATGCGGAAGCCGGCGTGGCCGGCGGACACCGCCAGCGAGGCCAGGGCCGCAGCCAGCACGACCTCGTCCGCGGTGCCCGGGTCGAGCCGGCGCAGGCCCACGGCCAGGGCGTGGTCCAGGGTGCGCAGGTGGCCCTCGCTGCGCAGGCGCTCGAGCAGGCTCATGCCGCCGCTCCCGCCGGCTCGCGGCCGGCAAACAGCGCGTCCACCGCCTCCACCAGTGCTGGCTCGAAGCGCCAGGCCTGCACGCCCGGGCGGCTACCGTCGGGTGCCGCGGCGGCCGCGTCCAGGCCGCGGCAGAACAGGTAGCGCACGCCGCCGAAGTCGCACGCGTAGTCATAGGCCCCGCCCAGGCGGAAGCGCAGCCAGCGGTGCAGGGCCACGGTGTAGATCAGCGCCTGCAGCGGGTATTCGCTGTGTTCCATGGCCTCGGCCATCTGCGCCGGGCCGTAGCCGCGCAGGCGGTTGGACTTGTAGTCGAGCACGTACCAGCGTCCGTCGTGCAGGTAGGTCAGGTCGATCAGGCCGGTCATCAGGCCCTCGAGCGTGCGCCGGCCGCCGAAGCCGCTGCGCCCGCGCAGCAGGCCGTGGCGGTGGAGCAGGGCCAGCAGCTGCTCGCTGCGGGTCGGGGCCAGGGCGAACTGGAACTCGATCTCCGCGCGCCGCTGCGCCTCCGGCAACTCGGCCAGGCGCACGCCCTCCGGCAGCGGCACGGTCAGGGTGTGGCCGGCGAGGCTGGCCAGCAGGGCGATGCCGTCGTCCAGCTCGGCCTCGGCATAGCCGGCATTGCGCAGCGCGCGGACAATGCGCGCCTCCTCGCCGGGCGGGGCCGGATCGCCCGGGCGCCAGTCGCGCCAGGCGGCGAAGTCGGCGTACTCGAGCACCTCGTGCAGGACCACGCCGAAGCGCGAGCCGGCAAAGCGCGGATCGTGGCCCTCGTCGGCCGGGGCCTCGGCCTCGGGCGCGGCGGGTTCGTCGCGGCCGCCGGGCGGCGGCTGGGTAGCGGCGCTGGAGGTGTCGCCGGCGCCGTCGGCGCGGGCCAGCTGGGTGAAGCTGTACACCCACCAGTCGCTGGCCAGGGAGCGGCCGGGCGTGCGCGCCGGCGGCACCTCGCCCTCGGCCTCGGCCGGCAGCCACGGCAGGCTGGCCGGCGGCGGGGTGGCATCGAGCACGATGGAGCCGGGCAGGGCGGCGGCCAGCACCTGCGGATCGCGCAGCATCGGCCACAGGGGGGTGGCGTGGTGGTTGTAGAACTCGCCGCTGGCCAGCCACAGCGCGTCGCGCGCGCGGGTCAGGCCCACGTACAGCAGGCGCGCGTCCTCGGCCCTGCAGGCTTCCTGGTGGCGCGCGACCGCATCACCCCAGCCGCTGGCCTGCTCCTGCAGGCGCCACTGCAGCAGCGGGCCCTCGGCGTCGTGCACCACCACGCAGCGCGAGGGCGTGTCCGGCCTGGCGCCGATGCCGACGAACGGCAGGAACACCAGCGGGTACTCCAGGCCCTTGCTCTTGTGCAGGGTCACGATCTGCACCCGGTGCGCGTCCGACTCCAGGCGCAGCAGCTGGGTCTCGTCGTTGCTGCTGGCCTGGGCGATGGCCCGTTCCAGCCAGTGGACCAGGCCGTGCAGGCCCAGCGCCTGGCGCTGCGCTTCCTGCAGCTGCTCGGCCAGCTGCAGGTAGTTGGTCAGGCGGCGTTCGCCGTCGACCAGGGCCAGCAGGCGGGTGGCCTGGGCCGCGCACAGTTCGCCCAGCAGGGCCAGCGGGCCGCCCTGGTCCAGACGCTCGCGCCAGCCCAGCGCGGCGTGGCGCCACTGGCGCATGGCCTCGCCGTCGCCATCCAGGGCGGCAACGTGGTGCGCGTCCTGGCCGACCAGCACGGTGGCCAGGGCGGCGCGCAGGCGGGCGTCGTCGTCGCCGTGCAGCAGCGCCTGCAGCAGCACCAGCACCTCCAGCGCCTCACCGGTCTCGAACAGGCTCTGGCTGCCGGCGGCCACCGCGGGGATGCCGACCGCGGCCAGGGCCTGGCGGATCTGCGTCGCCTCGCGGTGCTTGCGCACCAGCACCGCGATGTCGCCCGGCCGCACCGGGCGGCCGTCGATGCTGGCGCGGCCGGCGCGGGCATCGCTGAGCACGGCATGGATCGCCGCCACGCAGGCATCGGTGGCCAGTTCGCGCGAGCGCCCGGCCGGCCAGGGCTTGCGCTTGCCCTTGGCGTCGACCGGCGGCGGCGGGGCCTGCCACACCGTCAGGGCCGGGGCCGGACTGCCGTCGCGCAGGAAGTCGCCGTCGCCGCGGCGCCCGCCCGGCTGCACCGGGTGGAAGGCGATGCGCGGATCGGCGAAGGCGGCGGCGCCGGCCTGCGCGTACAGCGCCTCGATCGCGGCCAGCACGCTCGGCCGCGAGCGGAAGTTGCGGTCCAGCGCCGGCGCGGCCTCGGCGGTGGCGCAGGCGGCCAGGTAGGTTTCCACGTCGCCGCCGCGGAAGCGGTAGATCGCCTGCTTGGGATCGCCGATCAGGAACAGCGCCGGCTCGCCGCTGGCGGCACCGAACACGCGGTCGAAGATCCGCCATTGGCGCGGGTCGGTGTCCTGGAACTCGTCGACCAGGGCGATCGCGTACTGCTCGCGCAGGCGCCGGGCCAGGGCCTCGCCGTGGGCGCCGTCGAGCGCGGCGGCGACGCCGTCGATCAGGTCGTCGTAGGTCTGCACCCGCAGCTGGCGCTTGAGCGTGGCCAGCCTGCGTCGCGCGTCCGTGCGCAGGCGGTGCAGCAGGGCCACCCGGCGCGCCTCGCGCCAGGCCTCGACCGCCTCCATGGCTTCGGCATAGGCCTGCACCGCGTCGCACAGCGGCGAATCGGGGGTCTTGCCGGCACCGGCCTTGCTGGTGCACTTGAGCAGGGTGGCGCGCTGCAGCTGGCCCAGCTTGTCGTGGTGGAACGGCACCTCCGGGCGGCCGGCCTGGCACCAGCGCCGCAGCTGGTCGAACAGTTCGCCGATCCAGGCCGCGCGGTAGCTGTTGTTGTTGAGCACCTTGCCCGCCACCGCGGCCAGCAGCGCCTCGCGCAGTTCGTCGCCATGGGCCAGGCCGGCCTCCAGCAGCGCGCGTGCGGCCGCCTCCAGCCGTGGTTGCGGATCCGGCTGCGCCGGGTCCGGCGGCTGCGGGCGCAGGCGCGGCTGCCGCGCCAGCGCCGGCAGGTCGGCGGCCAGCGCCTTCGGGCCACCGCGCCACAGTTCCTCCAGGTCGGCGGCGGTTGCCGCATCGGTGGCGTGGGCACGCCACAGGTCGGCGGCCACCGCCTCACGCAGGCCCTGGTCGTTGGCCAACAGCTCCGGCGGCTCGAAGCCCTGGCCGCTTTCCAGCGCGTGCTCGCGCAGCACCCGGGCGCAGAAGCCGTGGATGGTGAACACCGCGGCCTGGTCGATGCCGTCGGCGGCCGCGCGCAGGCGCCGCGCGACCGCGGCGGCGTCCTCGCCGCTACGGGCCAGGTGGGCTTGCAGCAGGCGCGCGGTCAGTTCGGCATCGGCCGAACCGGTGCCGGGCACCACGCCGGCGGCCACGTCCGCGGCCAGCACCAGGCGCCGGCGCACGCGGGCGCGCAGCTCCTGGGTGGCGGCCTCGGTGAAGGTGACCGCGAGGATCTTCTCCACCGGCAGCGCGCGCTCCAGCACCAGGCGCACCACCAGGGTGGCCAGGGTGAAGGTCTTGCCGGTGCCGGCGGAGGCCTCGATCGAGCGCACGCCGTGCAGGTCCAGCTCCAGGAACGGATCGCGGGCGCCGCTCATGCCGCGTCCTCCGCGTCGTGCACCCCGGCCAGGCCGAACAGCAGGTCCGGGTCCACGCCCGGCGCCAGGCGGCCGTCGGCCACCGCGGTGTACACCGCCTCGGCGGTCTCGACGAAGCGGTGCAGCAGGGCCGGGTCGGCGAACGGATCGCGGCCGCGCAAGGCCAGGCGCAGCGCCGGATCGGCGGACTCGGGCGGACGCGGTCCGCCGCCATGCCAGCAGGTGCGCGCCCTGGGCACGCTGCGGGGGTAGTCGCCCTGGCCCTGGTAGATCTCCCAGCCGCTGTACGGGGCAAACGGCAGCGGCTCGCACAGGCCGGCCGCGCGCAGGCGCAGCAGCGCGGCCAGCACCGCGCGCGCCTGCTCCGGCGCCAGCGGCGGGCGCGGGAACGGGCCATGGCGCACGCCGTCCTCGAGCCTGAGCTCGTGGAACTCAACCAGTTCCAGCGGCAGGCCGGCGGCGCGCGCCAGCAGCCAGTCCAGGCCGTGGCGGATGGTGGCCGGGCCGCCGGGCCTGCCCAGGCGCACCCGGGCGATGCCCTGCGGGTAGACGTCGTCGATGCGGCCGCGCAGGCGCACGCCGTCGACCACCACCTCGGCCACCAGCGACCGCGGACCGGCGTCGCCACGCCAGCCGGCGAAGGCTTCCAGCCAGGGCTGCAGTTCGCCCACCTGGCGTTCCAGCAGGCGCCGCCCCGGTTCGCCGGAGGGCAGCAGGCCACGCGCGCGCAGCAGGGCGTGCATGCGCCGCGGTTCCTCGCCGCGCAGGGCGGCCTCGAACACCGCCCGCTGCATGCGGCTGCGGTCCAGCGCGCTTTCCGGCGCGGCCAGCGGTTCGACGTCGTCGCCGTGCTCCTCCAGCTCCGGCAGGCGCACGCGCACCCGCGCCAGGAACTCGCGCGCCGGGTTGAGCAGGAACCGGCGCAGCGCCTCCAGCGGCAGCACCGGCTCGCCCGGCTCGTCCGGATCCGGGGGTGGCGGCAGGGCCTGGCCCTGGAACCACGGGCCCAGCACGCTGCGGCGCGCGGCCGGCTGCGCCGCGGCCTCGCGCCAGTCGCGGCGGTAGGAGAAGCGGCGCGGCTCGCCGCCGGCGCCGAACGCGGCCGCGGCGAACGGCTGCAGCGGATGCCGCACCACCAGCGCATCCGCCAGGCCGGCGGTCTCGCCCGGCGGATGCGCGTGCTGTTCCACCGCCGCTTCCAGCAGCTCGGACACCAGTACCGAGGGCTCGCGCTCGCTGCCGTCGCGCGGGTCGGCGCCGATCCAGCTGACGTAGAACACGTCCTGGGCGGCGGCCAGCAGCTGCAGGAACAGGAAGCGGTCGTCCTCGCGGGTGGAGCGGTCGCCGACCCGGCGCTTCCCGGTGCCCAGCTCGGCGGTCAGGCGGTTGAGGCCGGCGGCCGGGTCGCGGCGCGGGAACTCGCCGTCGTTCATGCCCAGCACGCAGATCACCCGGAACGGCAGCAGGCGCATCGGCACCATGCGCGCGACGCTGACGCCGCCGGTCAGCAGCGGGGCGCGGGTATCGGCTTCGGCCAGGGCGGCGGCGAAGTGGGCGCGCACCGCCTCGGCCGGCACCGGCGCCTCGTAGCCGGCACGGCGCGCGGTGTCGGCGAAGGCGTCGACCAGGCTGCGCAGGCGATCCAGCGCGCGCTGGGTGGCCGGGCTGGCCGGCGGCCGCGGCAGCAGCGCCTTGAGCAGGTCCAGCAGGCGTTCGCGCCACTGCGCCGGCGGCATCGCCCCGGCCAGCGCGCCGGCGTTGCGTTCCAGCACCCGCAGCAGCCGCAGCAGGGTGTCCAGCGCCTCCAGCGCGCTGCCTTCCAGGTCCGGCAGCGGCGCCACCACGCGGCCGTCGTCCAGTTCGATCGGCGCGTCGCTGCCGGAAGCGTGGCCCAGCAGCAGGCGGTCCAGGGCGAAGGCCCAGGTGTAGGCGTCGTCCTCCGGCGCATCCAGGCGCGCGCGGTGGGCGGCGTCCAGGCCCCAGCGCGCGCCGGCCGCGTCCAGCCAGGCGCGCAGGCGGTCCAGTGCCGGGGCGTCCAGGCCATTGGCCTCGGCCACCGCCGGGCTGGCCAGCAGGTCCAGTACCTCGTGCAGGCCGAAGCGCGACACCGGCAGCGCCAGCAGGCGCAGGAACACCCCGGCCAACGGTTCGTTGGCCAGCGGGCTGGCATCGGCCAAGGCGTAGGGGATGGCGTCCGCCTCGCCGCGGCGGCCGAACACCGCCTCCAGGTAGGGCAGGTAGGGATCGATGTCCGGCGCCAGCACCGCGACCTCGCGCGGCTGCAGCGGCGGATCGAAGCGCGGGTCGTCGAACAACCCGCGCAGCTGGTCGGCCAGCACCTGCAGCTCGCGCAGGCGGGTGTGGCAGGCGTGCAGCTGCAGGCTGGGGTCGGTGCGGTCCACTTCCGCGCGCAGCGGCGCGCCCGGCCGCGGGCGGCGGTGGAAGATGTCCGACTGCAGCCGGCGCAGCAGGCTGTCGCGCAGCGCGCCGCCGCCCTCGCCGGGGTCGGCGTGGACCTCGAACTCGGCCGAGGCATGGACCACCTCGTAGCCGCCGACCAGGGCCATGAAGTCGGCGCCGGCCGCGCCCCACAGCTGCAGCAGGCGGTTCTCCTCCGCCTCGGCGCGCGGCTCGCCGCGGCGCAGGCGCTGCAGGTCGCCCCAGTAGTCGGCCACCGGCGAGGGCACGAACAGGTGCAGGGTGCCGACCCGGGCCTGGGTGGCGATCACCCGCAGCACGTCGGGCGAGACGTTGAGCGTGGCGAAGGCCGACAGCCGCGGCGGCAGGCCCTGCGGCAACGGGCCGCCGGCCGGCGCGTAGCGCTCCAGGTACTGCTGGATGCGGCGCGCGCGGTGCGGGCGGCCGCGGGCCACGCGGCGCCAGAGGATGGCCTGCGGGTCGTCCGGGTCGGCGCCGTCCTCCCAGCGCAGCAGCCACTCGCGGCGCCAGGCCTGGTACTTGTTGAACACGTTGGCCAGCTCGCCGGCCAGCGCCCAGGCGCGCAGCGGGTCGTCCCCTTCGACGTGGGCGGCGATCTGGGCCATGGCCGGCTCCCGCAGCAGGGCGTGGTCGCACAGGGCGGCGTACAGGTGCCAGCGCAGGGTCTCGGCGTCGAGCTCGTCGCCGTCCGGGTCGGTGGGCAGGTTGGCGGCCAGCGCCTGGCCCACGAACTCGCCCGGGGTGAGGAACTGGATGTTGGCGGCCACGCCGTGCTCGGCGGCCAGGGTGGCCTGCAGCCAGCGGCGCATCGCCACCTGCGGGATCAGCACCACCTCCGGCGCCAGCAGCGGCTGGCCGGGCGCCGGCTCGCGCAGCACCCTGGCCAGGATCCCGGCCAGGATCTCCAGCGAGTTGGAGTGGTACAGCCGGAAGTCGGGGCGGGCGTCGGGATGGTGCTCGGGCATCCGGCCATCTTGCCGCAGCGCCATCGCAACAGGCGAGACGGCGGCCGGCGCTGGCTAGAATCGCGCCGACGCGGATGGCCGCAGGGGGATTGGATGCGCGCAATGCGGCTGCCGCCGCTGCTGGGACCTTTGCTTGCGCTTGCACTGGCGCTGCTGCTGGGCTGGAGCTTCTGGCGCAGCGCCGGCTGGCTGCAGCTGTGCGCCGGCCTGGCGCTGTTCCTGTTCGGCATGCAGTGCCTGGAGGAAGGCCTGCGCCAGCTGGCCGGTGGCGGCCTGGAGCGGCTGCTGGCGCGCAGCACCGGCACCCCGCTGCGCGGGCTGCTGTTCGGCATGGCCGGCACCGCGCTGCTGCAGTCCACCACCCTGGTCTCGCTGCTGACCATCGCCTTCATCGGCTCGGGGCTGATCCAGCTGGCCGGCGGCATCGCGGTGATCCTGGGTGCCAACCTCGGTGCGACCAGCGGCATCTGGCTGCTGGCCCTGGCCGGGCAGGACCTCAGCCTGTCGCCGCTGGCCCTGCCGCTGCTGGTGTTCGGCGTGCTGGGCGGCTTCGCCGGCGCGCGCGGCAAGGCGGCCGGGCGGGTGGTGCTGGGCGTGGCCTTCATCTTCCTGGGCATCGACCAGCTCAAGCTGGGCTTCGACCAGTTCGGCGCGGGCCTGGACCTGGCCGCGGTGCAGGGCAGCGGCGTGGCCGGCACCGCGCTGTTCGTGCTGGCCGGGCTGGCGGTGACCGTGGTCCTGCAGTCCAGCCACGCCACCCTGATGCTGACCCTGGCGGCGCTGGCCGGCGGCCAGCTGCAGCTGGAGCAGGGCCTGGCGATCGCGGTGGGCTCGAACGTGGGCAGCAGCGTCAGCACCGCCTTCGTCGGCATGCTCGGCGGCAACCGCAGCGGCCAGCGCCTGGCCCTGGCGCACGCGCTGTTCAACATCGTTACCGCGAGCGCGGCCCTGGTCCTGCTGCTGCCGCTGACCTGGCTGGTGAAGGCCGTGGCCGGGTTCTCCGGCTTCGGCGGCAACGCGCTGCTGCAGCTGGCCCTGTTCCACACCCTGTTCAACGCCGGCGGCGTGGCCCTGTTCTGGCCCTGGCAGCGGCGGCTGGAGGCGCTGCTGCGGCGCTGGCTGCCGGACCGTCCCGATCCAGCGTTGCCCGAGGCGCACGAAGCGGATGTGGCGATCGGGCGCGTGCATGCGCGCCACCTCAGCGACCCGGCGCTGGAATCGGTGGATGCGGCCGCGGCCGCGGTGGCGCTGGAGCTGCGCCACCTGGGCGAACTGAGCATGGAGGTGATCTGCCAGGCGCTGTGCCTGCCGCCGCGCGCGCTGTCCGCTGCCGGGACCGATCCGGCCCTGCTCGACGGTTCCTGCGCGCCCGGCCAGGCGGTGGACGCCGAACTGCTGTACCAGCAGCGGGTCAAGGGCGTGTATGGCGACCTGCTGGCATTCATGAGCCGGCTGGAGCTGCCGCTGGACGAGGAGCACCAGCGCTTCTGGGCCGGCAGCCAGCTGGCGGCGATGCAGATGGTCAACGCGGTCAAGAGCGCCAGGCAGCTGCAGAAGAACCTGCAGCGCCACCTCGCCGGGCCCGATGGCCCGGTGCGCGCGGCCTACCTGGAGCTGCGCGCGCACCTGTTCGGCCAGCTGCGCGCGCTGCATGCGCTGCGCCACCTGGGCGACGTGGATGCGCTGGCGACGGAACTGGCGCGGCTGGACGCGGAAGCTGACGCGTTCCAGGCACGCTTCCGCCAGCAGCTGTTCGAGCGGGTGCGCGAGGGCGCGATCGACGGCCTGGACGCCGGCTCGCTGCTCAACGACCAGGGCTATGCCGGGCAGGTCTACCGCCAGCTGCGGCAGCTGTTCGACCGCGCCGGCGAGCCGGGCTCGCTGCAGCAGCTGCGCCAGCTTTCCACCGCCGCCTGAGCCGCGCGCGGCAGGGCCGGACAACGTGCACGCGGTGGCACGATCCGGCCCACGTCCGGGACAATTCCTGTACTGGGCGGTTCAATGGATAGGTTAAGATTCAGTCTTTCCGACGCATGATGCGCCGGTTTGTGGTTCCCCCAACCGCGAAGGAAACGCGCGCCACATGCCCGCTCCCGCCGCCAACGCCGTCGCCCTGCAGGGAGTCCGCCTCGACCGCGGCGGACGCACCATCCTGCGCGACCTCGACCTGACGGTTCCCGCCGGCAGCATCACCGCCGTGCTCGGACCCTCGGGCACCGGCAAGTCGACCCTGCTGGCCGCGCTGACCGGCGAACTGGTGCCGGCCGCCGGCAGCGTGCGCGTGTTCGACCGCCCGGTGCCGCGAGGGGCGCGCGAACTGCTGGAGATGCGCAAGGGCATCGGCGTGCTGCTGCAGGGCAACGGCCTGCTGACCGACCTGAGCGTGGCCGAGAACGTGGCCCTGCCGCTGCGCACCCATACCCGCCTGCCCGAGCCGCTGCTGCGCCGGCTGGTGGAGATGAAGCTCAACGCGGTCGGCCTGCGCGGCGCGGCGGAGCTTTATCCGCGCGAGCTGTCCGGCGGCATGGCCCGGCGCGTGGCCCTGGCCCGGGCGCTGGCGCTGGATCCGCCGCTGATGCTCTACGACGAGCCGCTGACCGGCCTGGATCCGATCGCCTCGGGCGTGATCATGAGCCTGATCCAGCGCCTGTCGCGCAGCCTGGGCCTGACCAGCATCATCGTGTCCCACCACGTGCACGAGACCCTGCCGATCGCCGACCAGGTGGTGGTGATCGCCAACCACGGCATCGTGTTCGATGGCACCCCGGCACAGCTGCAGGCCTCGACCGACCCGCTGATCCGCCAGTTCCTGGACGGCCAGCCGGACGGCCCGATCCCGTTCGAGAGCGCCCGCGAGGGCGCCGCGCGCGCGGAGGCTGCCTGATGGCCGCCGTCGCCGCGATCCGTTCCCTGGGCCGGGCCGGCCTGTTCTCGCTGTCGGTGCTACGCGCCTCGCTGCCCAGCCGCGACTTCTTCGCCGAGCTGGCGCGGGAGATCTACAAGATCGGCGGGCGCTCGCTGCCGATCATCGCCGTCGGCGGCGCGTTCGTGGGCCTGGTGCTGACCCTGCAGGGCTACCGCACCCTGACCACCTTCGGCGCCGCGGACGCGCTGTCGACCCTGCTGGGCCTGTCCCTGTACCGCGAACTGGGCCCGGTGCTGACCGCGCTGCTGTTCATCGGCCGCGCCGGCAGCTCGATCGCCGCCGAGCTGGGCCTGATGCGCGCCACCGACCAGATCAAGGCGCTGGAGCTGATGGCGATCGACCCGGTGGCCAAGGCGGTGGCACCGCGCTTCTGGGCGGCGGTGCTGTGCGTGCCGCTGCTGACCGGCTTCTTCTGCTCGCTGGCCATCTCCGCCAGCTGGTTCGAGGCGGTCAAGGTGCTGGGCCTGGACAACGGTACGTTCTGGGCGGCGCTGCAGGGCAGCGTCGATTTCTGGGACGATTTCGGCGTGGCGCTGCTGAAGTCCGCGGTGTTCGGCGGGGTTAGCGCGCTGGTGGCCGCCTACGTGGGCTTCCACGCCGAGCCGACCATCGAGGGCACCTCGGTGGCCACCACCCGCGCGGTGGTCAATGCCTCGCTGCTGGTGCTGATGCTGAACTTCGTGATGTCGGCCCTGCTGTTCCGTTGAACCGGCGCCGGCACCCGGTGCCGGCATTGCAGAAAAACCCCGGGCATCCTCCGGTGCCCTGTTCCGATCCGTTTCCCACAGGTAGCTCCCCATGGCAATCCGCGGTCCCAGGCTTGAATTTGCGGTCGGCGCCTTCCTCATCCTGGCGCTGGCCTCGCTGCTGGTGCTGGCCTTCGCCTCGACCAACCGCCAGTTCGGCCTCGGCGGCGGCAGCTACGAGCTGACCGCGCGCTTCGCCAACCTCGGCCAGCTGCGGCTGCAGGCGCCGGTGAAGATCGGCGGCGTGGTCGTGGGCCGGGTGAAGAAGGTCGAGCTGGACCCGGTGCGGTTCGACTCGATCGTCACCCTGGCCATCGACGAGCGCTACCAGGACCTGCCGGGCGACACCTCGGCGGCGATCCTCACCAGCGGCCTGCTGGGCGAGAGCTACATCGGCCTGCAGCCGGGCGGCGATCCGGAACCGCTGCGCCCCGGCGACGAGATCGTCTACACCCAGCCGGCGATCGACCTGATCCAGCTGGTCGGCAAGTACATGTTCGGCGGTGCCGGCGGCGGTGGCGCCGACCCGGCCAAGGTGCTGTCCCCGTCGTCCACCGAAGAACCGTCCCCCACGGAAGAAACGCCATGAAGCCCCTGATCCTCTCCCTCGCCCTGGCCCTGCCGCTGCTGGCGGGCGCCCCGGTCCACGCCCAGGCGCAGGCCCAGGCCAGCGCGCAGACCCCGGGCCGCCAGGTGGTCGAAACCGGCACCCGCGTCCTGACCACCCTGCAGCAGCGCCGCCCCGAGTTCCAGAAGGACCGCAAGGCGCTGCGCGCCTACATCGAGTCCGAACTGCGCACCGGCTTCGACCGCGAGTACGCCGCGCGCCTGGTGCTGGGCCCGCACGGCCGCGGCGCCAGCGAGGCCGACGTGGCCCTGTTCGCCGATGCCATGACCGACAACCTGATGCAGCGCTACGGCGACGCCCTGCTGGCGTTCGAAGGCCGCCCGCGCATCCGCCTGAAGTCGGAGACCCCGCTGCCGAACAACCGCGGTGTGCGCGTGTCCACCGAGATCCTGCGCGACGGCGGCGACCCGATCCCGGTCGACTACCTGGTGCGCAACAACGGCGGCTGGAAGATCTTCGACGTGATGGTCGAGGGCGTGTCCTACGTGCAGACCTTCCGCACCCAGTTCGACGCCCCGCTGCGGCAGAAGACGATCGCCCAGGTCGCCGCCGAGCTGCGCAGCGGCAGCCTGCGCCCGGACACCAATGGCAGCCGCTGACGGCGCCCGCGCCCGCCGCGAAGGCGAGGTGCTGCACCTGGAAGGCCGCCTGGACCGGGCGGCCGCGGTGGCGCTGTGGCCGACGCTGCAGGCGCTGGCCGACGGCGCCCGCGCGCTGGAGCTGGGCGCGATCCAGGCCCTGGACAGCGCCGGCCTGGCGCTGCTGGCCGAGGCCGCCGCGCGCATGCGCGCCGGCGGCCAGGTCGAAATCCGGGGCGACGCGCCCGGCCTGGCCGAGCTGCGCGCCGCCTACCGGCTGGACCCCCAACTGAACTACGCCGGAGCCTCCCCATGAAGCCCGCCCCCACCGGCGCCCTGCTGTTGCCGCTGCTGTTGCTGGCCGGCTGCGCCAGCGCGCCGAAGTCCGCCGACACCGGTCCGGAGCCGGCCCCGCTCGTGGCCGGCACGGCGGCCGTCGCTGCCGCCGGCGAACCCACCGATCCGGCGACCGCCGCCCAGCCGGCGCCTGAGGCCGGAGCCGGCGCCCTGGCGCCGGCGCAGGAAGGCGCGGAAGTCGCCGCGGTGCCGGCCGATCCCGTCGATCCCGTCGATCCCGTCGACCCCGTCGATCCCGTCGATCCCGCCGCCACCGATACCGACGCCCTGGCGCCGACCGAGGCCGAGGACGACTTCGCCGCGCTGTACGGCGCGCCGGCTGACGGCGATCCGTCCGCGCGCCCGGCCTACGACCCGTGGGAGCCGATGAACCGGCGCATCCACGCCTTCAACAACGTGGTCGACCGCACCATCGCCCGCCCGGTGGCGCGCGCCTACGTGACGGTGGTGCCGGAACCGGTGCGCCTGGGCGTGGGCAACTTCTTCGACAACCTGGCCTCGCCGGTGATCTTCCTCAACCAGCTGCTGCAGGGCCGCCCGCGCGACGCGGTGCAGACCCTGGGCCGGTTCGTGGTCAACACCACCCTGGGCATCGGCGGCATCTTCGACCCGGCCACCGACCTGAAGATGAAGCGCCGCAGCGAGGACTTCGGCCAGACCCTGGGCATCTGGGGCTGGCGCAACTCGCGCTACGTGGAGCTGCCGTTCTTCGGCCCGCGCACGGTGCGCGACGTGTTCGGCCTGGCCGGCGACATGCCGCTGTCGCCGACCCGCCAGGTCGAGCGCGACCGCTACCGCATCGCCCTGCAGGGCGCGCAGCTGGTGGACCGCCGCGCCGCGCTGCTGCCGATCGAGAGCATGCGCGAGAACGCGGTGGACGAGTACGCGATGATCCGCGACGCGTGGATGCAGCGCCGCCAGTACCAGATCGAGGCCGACCGCCGCGGCAACCGCAGGCACGAGGGCGACGACCTGCCCGAATACCTGCGCGAGGACCGCGACCCCACCGTGCCGGTGGACGCGATGCCGATCCCCGGCACCTGAGCCGGAAGCGACGCAGGCGCACGAAGGGCCCGGGAGACCGGGCCCTTCTTCCATCCATCAAACCGACCGCGCGTGACGGCGATGGCCGCCGCACCTCCGGCCTCAGGACCCGCCGTCCTCGCCGTCCAGCCCGGCCTCGACCGCGTCCAGGCCCAGGTCGCCCAGCAGCGCCTGCGCCTGCTCCTGGCCCAGCGACTCCACGCTGCGCAGGCGGCGCTCGATGGTGCGGGTCTTGCGGCTGGCATCGCCCAGGCTCTTGCCCACGGTGCTGATCTGCTTCTCCGCGCGCTCGAGGATGCCGGCGAACTTGCCGAACTCGCTCTTCACCGCACCCAGCAGCTGCCACACCTCGCTGGAGCGCTTCTCGATGGCCAGGGTGCGGAAGCCCATCTGCAGGCTGCCGAGCAGGGCGGTGACGGTGGTCGGGCCGGCGACCACGATGCGGTGCTCGCGCTGCAGGGCGTCGGTCAGCCCGGCGCGGCGGATCACCTCGGCGTACAGGCCCTCGGTGGGCAGGAACATCACCGCGAAGTCGGTGGTGTGCGGCGGCACGATGTACTTCTCGCAGATCGACTTGGCCTGGATCCGGATCGCCTTCTCCAGCTGCGCGCCGCAGCTGCGTACCAGCTCCGGGTCGCCCTGTTCCTGGGCGTCGACCAGGCGCTCGTAGTCCTCGCGCGGGAACTTGCAGTCGATCGGCAGCCACAGCGGCGCCTCGTCGTTGCCGCGGCCGGGCAGGCGCACGGCGAAGTCCACCGCCTCGGCGCTGTCCGGGCGCAGGCGCACGCTGCGCGCGTACTGCTCGGGGGTGAGGGTCTGCTCCAGGATCGCGTCCAGCTGCACCTCGCCCCAGGTGCCGCGGGTCTTGACGTTGGTCAGCACGCGCTTGAGGTCGCCCACGCCGGTGGCCAGCTGCTGCATCTCGCCCAGCCCGCGCTGCACCTGCTCCAGGCGCTCGGACACCAGCTTGAAGGACGAATCCAGGCGGGTGGCGAGGGTGCTCTGCAGCTTCTCGTCCACCGTCTCGCGCATCTTCTCCAGCTTGGCGGCGTTGTCCTGCTGCAGCGCGCGCAGCTGCTGCTCCAGGGTGGCGCGCATCTCGCCGATGCGCAGCTCGTTGCGCGCGGTCAGCTCCTGCAGGCGCTGGTTGAGGCCCTCGGCGAAGCGCTGCTGCGATTCCAGCGCCTCCTGGCGGGTGACGCGGGCGTCCTCGGTCAGGCTGGCGCGCAGCGCCGCCAGCTGCTCGCCGAAGGCCTGGATGCGGGTGTCCTGCTGGCGGCCGAACAGGTCCAGCTGCGCGCGCATGTCGCCCAGCCGCTGCGACAGCAGCTCGCCCAGCCTGGCCTGCGCCTCGATGCCCTCGGCCCGGCCCTTGCGCGCGTCCTCGGTGAGGGAGTCGCGCAGCTGGTCCAGGCGGGCGTCGGTGCGGGTGCCCAGGTCGGCCAGGTGGCGGGCGAAGCCATCGATGCGCGCGCCCTGGGTGGTGGCCAGGCCATCCAGCTGCTGGCGCAGCTCCAGGCGGCCATCGCGCTGTTCGGCGCGCAGGGCTTCCTCCAGCTGCGCGCGCAGGCGCTCGAAGGCGGCGTCGGGGCGACGCAGCAGCAGGGCGACCACGCAGGCCAGGATCGCCAGCAGCAGGCCGGCGATGACGATCAGGAGCAGGGATTCGGTCATGCGCGAAGTGTAGCGGCCGGCGGTCTCAGGCCCTGCGACCGCGCGGCGGCTTCACGCCGGGGGAATCCGCGCGCCCACACAGTGCCGGCCATGGCCCGCCCCGCCCGCTATCCGGTGCGCCTGAAGCGCGTGTACGAGCCGCCGGACGCGGAGGACGGGCTGCGCCTGCTGGTGGACGGGGTCTGGCCGCGCGGGATGCGCAAGGACACGCTGGAACTGGAGGCCTGGCTGCGGATCATCGCGCCCAGCACCGCGCTGCGCCGCTGGTACGGCCACGACCCGGCCCGCTGGGAGGCGTTCCGCGCGCGCTACTTCGCCGAACTCGCCGCCAACGAGGCGGGACTGGCGCGATTGCGCAGCTATCTTGTGCGGGGGCCGGTAACCTTCGTGTACGCCGCGGCGGACGAGGAACACAACAACGCGGTGGCGCTGCGCGACTACATCCTGCAGGGCTCGGGCTAAGCCTTCGGGGTTTCGGTTGCGATTGCAACCATGCTGGCGCGGCAATTAGCCTGTGTGGTTTCGTGCCCCCGCGGCCACCCGCCAACCGGATCCTGCATGACCGCCAGTACCCCGTTGCTCGTGACCTTCTGCGCCTACCTGCTGCTGATGGTGGGCATCGGCTTCGTCGCCTGGCGGCGCACCCGTACCTTCGACGACTACATCCTCGGCGGCCGCTCGCTGGGCGGGCTGGTGACGGCGCTGGCGGCCGGCGCCTCGGACATGAGCGGCTGGCTGATGATGGGCCTGCCCGGCGCGCTGTACCTGGCCGGGCTGTCGGAGGCCTGGATCGCGGTCGGCCTGCTGCTGGGCGCCTGGGCCAACTGGCGCTGGGTGGCCGGGCCGCTGCGCCTGTACACCGAGCGCACCCGCAACGCGCTGACCCTGCCGGACTACTTCAGCCACCGCTTCGAGGACCGCAGCCGCCTGCTGCGGATCCTCTCGGCGCTGGTGATCCTGGTGTTCTTCGCCATCTACTGCGCCTCCGGCATCGTCGCCGGCGCGCGCCTGTTCGAAGCCATGTTCGGCCTGCCCTACGGCCAGGCCATGCTGTGGGGCGCGGCGGCGACCATCGCCTACACCTTCGTCGGCGGCTTCCTGGCGGTGAGCTGGACCGACACCGTGCAGGCCACGCTGATGATCTTCGCCCTGCTGCTGGTACCGGTGTTCGCGGTGCTCGGCGCCGGCGGCCCGACCGAAGCGGTGGCCCTGGTCGAGCAGGTGGACCCCACCCGGCTGCACTGGGTCGGCGCCGGCGGCGTGGTGGCGGTGGTCTCGGCGCTGGCCTGGGGCCTGGGCTACTGCGGGCAGCCGCACATCCTGGCCCGGTTCATGGCCGCCGAGAGCCTGGCCACCATCCCGCGCGCGCGCCGCATCGCCATGGGCTGGATGGTGCTGTGCCTGGGCGGCGCGGTCGCCACTGGCCTGTCCGGGGTGGCCTGGTTCGCCGCCCACCCCGCGGTCGCCGGCCCGGTGAACGCCAATCCGGAGCGGGTGTTCATCGCCCTGGGCGAGCAGCTGTTCAACCCGTGGATCGCCGGCGTGCTGCTGTCGGCGATCCTGGCGGCGATCATGAGCACCCTGTCGGCGCAGCTGCTGGTGTGCTCCAGCGCGCTGACCGAGGACTTCTACCGCGGCCTGCTGCGGCCCAACGCCGGCCACCGCGAACTGGTCTGGTTCGGTCGCGGCATGGTGCTGGCGGTGGCCGCGCTGGCGATGTGGATCGCGCGCGATCCCGACAGCCGGGTGCTGGGCCTGGTCTCCTACGCCTGGGCCGGGTTCGGCGCCGCGTTCGGTCCGGTGGTGGTGCTGTCGCTGTTCTGGAAGCGCATGACCCGCAACGGCGCGCTGGCGGGCATGCTGGCCGGCGCGATCACGGTGATCGCGTGGAAGCACACCGGCAGCGCGCTGTACGAGATGGTGCCCGGCTTCATCGCCGGCACCGTCGCGATCGTGGTGGCCAGCCTGCTGGACAAGGCGCCGGCGCAGGACGTGCAGGCGCGCCACGCCCAGGTGCGCGCGGCGCTGCGCGAGCAGGGCCACTGAGCGCGGCGGCTGCCGCGCGGCTTCAGCGCGCGGTGTAGCCGCCGTCGACCAGGTGGTAGCTGCCGGTCACGAACGAGGCTTCCTTCGACAGCAGGAAGCAGGTCAGCGCCGCGACCTCGTCCGTGGTGCCCAGGCGGCCGGCCGGATGCAGGGCGACCAGGCCCTCGCGTACCGCCGGCTCCAGGCCCGACAGCAGCGGGGTGTCGATGAAGGCCGGTCCGACCGCGTTCACCCGGATGCCCTGCGGCGCATATTCCATCGCCGCGGTCTTCGTCATGCCCAGCAGCGCGTGCTTGGCGGCCACGTAGGCGATCGAGCCGCTCCAGCCCACGCTGCCAAGGATCGAGGCCATGTTGACGATGGAGCCGCCGCCGCTGGCCAGCATCGCCGGCAGCTCATGCTTCATCGAGTACATCACCCCGTGCAGGTTGACGTCGATGACGCGGTGCCAGTCGGCCAGCGGGTAATCGGCGGTGGGATGGCTGGGCCCGCCGATCCCGGCGTTGTTCACCGCCAGGTGCAGGCCGCCGAAGCGCTCCACCGTGGCCTGGACCATGCGCTCCACCGCCGCGGCATCGGCCACGTCCAGCTGGAACGCCAGCGCATCCGCCTTGCCGAGGCCGGCGGCCAGCGCCTGCGCCGCGGCGCCGTCGTAATCGGCGATGACGACCTTCGCGCCCTCGCGCGCCAGGCGGCGGCAGATGGCCTCGCCGATGCCCGATGCGCCGCCGGTGACGATCGCGACCTGTCCTTCGAACCTGTTCATGGCAATGCTCCTCTGGCGGGTTGCTCCCATGCTCGGGCCCGGGCGCGGCGGCCACCTTGATCGCGATCAACCCGCCGGCCGCACCGGCGGGGCGTGCTCAGTCCAGCACGCGGCAGAACACCGCCTTGAGGTAGCGCGACTCCGGCACGTGCGCCAGGAACGGATGGTCCGGGCCGGCGCCGGCCACCTTCAGCACCTGCACGGTGCGGCCGGCGTAGAACGCGGCGCGGCGCAGCATGTCCAGGAACTGGTCCTCGGCCACCAGGCCGGTGCAGGAGAACGTCGCCAGCAGGCCACCGGGCCTGACCACGCCCAGCGCCAGCTTGTTCATGTCCAGGTACTTCTTCAGCGCGTTGATGACCTGGTCGCGGTCGCGGGTCATCTTGGCCGGGTCGAGCACCACCGCGTCGTACTGCTCGCCGCGGGCGGCCGCGTCGCGCAGCCAGGGGAAGATGTCGGCCTGGACGAAGCGCGGGCGCACGTTGTTGAGGCGGGCGTTGCCCTTGGCGATCTCGATCACCGCCTCGTCGATGTCGATGCCGGTGACCTCGGCGGCGCCGCGCACCGCTGCGTACACGGCGAAGCCGCCGGTGTTGCAGCACAGGTCCAGCACGCGCTTGCCCGCCACCTGGCGCGAGAACCACTCGCGGTTCTCGCGCTGGTCGGCGAAGAAGCCGGTCTTGTGCGCCCCGGCCGGGTCGGCGCGGAAGCGGATCCCGTGCTCGGTGATGATGGCCGGCTCCGGCGAGCCGCCACCGCTGTACACCGGGCGGTAGTCGAAGCTCTCCTGCTTCTGCACGTGGTCCTCGGCGAAGCTGTAGATGCGCGCGCCGGGGAACTGCGCCTGCAGCGCGGCGTAGATCCACTCGCGGTAGCGCCACATGCCGGCGCTGAAGAACTCCACCACCAGCAGGTCGTCGTAGCGGTCCACCACCAGGCCGGTGAGGCCGTCGCCCTCGGCGTGGACCACGCGCCAGGCATTGGACACCTCGTCCAGCTTCAGCACCTCGCGGCGCAGGGCCACGGCCTGGCCGATCCGGCGCGCGAACCAGTCCGCGTCCACCGCCACCGCCGGGTCGGTCTCCAGGATGCGCAGGGCGATGCGCGAGTGGCCGTTGTAGAAGCCGCAGCCGATGAACTGTCCGTCCACGTCGTAGGCGTCGACGATCTCGCCCGGGCGCGGCCGCTGGGCCGGCTTCTCGACGAGCTTCTGGAAGATCCAGGGATGGCTGGAACGCCACGCGTTCTTCAGCCGCACGGTGGGGTAGGGGGTATTCATCGCGCAATTGTATGTGTACTGGCGCGAGCCGACATCAACCGACCCGTGGCTTTCGACGGCTCAAGGGGCAAGTAGAAGCCCTGGGGAGCCATGCGTGGGGGAACCATCGCCGCGGGAGCTGGCAAGTCATCCGGTGCGCAAGCGAGGCCTCAAGAGGCATCCTTCCCCCCCGGATTGCGGGCGGTCATTATCCCCTTGTTTTCGGGGAACGTACTCAACGCACAGCACAACATCAGAGCGGCGCGGGTCATCGCAGCAACGTTATTAGCTGCCGGGTCATCCCCGCGTGCGCGGGGAACACATGCT
>NZ_AZNZ01000012.1 GCF_000510725.1 Pseudoxanthomonas sp. J31 | reverse complement strand
ACCAGCTGGCATGGCTTTGCCGAGGCGATCTTCGCCGAAGCGGTGGAAGCGGGCCTGCTGCCGCGCGCGCCGCGGGTGCAGGCGATCACCACCGCCGAGTTCCCGACCCCGGCGCGGCGCCCGGCCTACTCGTGCCTGGATACCACCGCGCTGCGGCGCGACTTCGCGGTGGCGCTGCCGCACTGGCGCGACGCGCTGCGCCCGGTGATCGCCGCACTGGCGGCCGAACGCGCCGCCGCTCCGGCGGCCTGACGGCCGGCACGGGAACGTGCCGGCGCTGCCCGCGGCCGCTCAGGTGCGGCCATAGGTGTCCTCGAAGCGGACGATGTCGTCCTCGCCCAGGTAGCTGCCGGACTGGACCTCGATCAGCTCCAGAGGCAGCTTGCCGGGATTGCGCAGGCGGTGGGTCACGCCCAGCGGGATGTAGGTGCTCTGGTTCTCGGTCAGCAGGATCACCTCGTCGCCGCGGGTGACCTCGGCGGTGCCGCTGACCACCACCCAGTGCTCGGCGCGGTGGTGGTGCATCTGCAGGCTCAGGCTGGCGCCGGGCTTGACCGTGATCCGCTTGACCTGGAAGCGCTGGCCGCTGTCGATCGAGTCGTACGCGCCCCAGGGACGGTAGACCTTGCGGTGCCAAGTGGCCTCCGGGCGATCCTCGGCGCGGATCCGCGCCACCACTTCCTTGACCTCCTGCATGCGGTCGCCGCGCCCGACCAGCACCGCGTCGGCGGTTTCCACCACCACCACGTCGTCCAGCCCGACCAGGGCGATCAGGCGTTCACCGTAGGCGAAGGTGTTGCGGCAGTCGATCGCGATCACGTCGCCGTGGTGGGCGTTGCCGTCGGCGTCGCGCTCGGACACCTCGCGCAGCGCGGTCCAGGAGCCGACGTCGCTCCAGCCGGCGTCCAGCGGCACCAGCGAGGCGTGGTCGGTCTTCTCCATCACCGCGTAGTCGATCGAGTCCGAGGGCACCTCGGCGAAGGCCGCCGCGTCCAGGCGCACGAAGTCGGCGTCGCGGCGCGCGCCGGCCCAGGCCTTGCGCACCGCCGCCAGCATCTGCGGGTTGAACCGCTCCAGCTCGGCCAGGTAGCGCGAGGCGCGGAACAGGAACATGCCGCTGTTCCAGTAGTACGCGCCGGAGGCGACGTAGCCTTCCGCGGTGGCCAGGTCCGGCTTCTCCACGAACTGCTCCACCGCGCGCACGCCCTCGCCGGCGGTGGCGCGGATGTAGCCGTAGCCGGTCTCCGGGCCGGTGGGGACGATGCCGAAGGTGACCAGGCGCCCGGCCTCGGCCGCCGGCAGGGCCTCGAGCACCGCGCGGCGGAAGGCCTCGGGGTCGCGCACCACGTGGTCGGAGGGCAGCACCAGCAGCACCGGATCCTCGCCGCCGGCGCCGGCCTCCAGCGCGGCCACGGCGATCGCCGGGGCGGTGTTGCGGCCGGCCGGCTCCAGCAGGATCGCCTGCGGCACCGCGCCGACCTGGTGCAGCTGCTCGGCGGCGACGAAGCGGTGCGCCTCGTTGGCCACCACCAGCGGCGCGCGGGTGGCCAGCGGGGCCACCCGGCGCCAGGTCTCCTGGAGCATGGTCAGCTCCCCGTGCAACGGCAGGAACTGCTTGGGATAGGACTCCCGCGACAGCGGCCACAGCCGCGTGCCGGAGCCGCCGGACAACAGGACGGGGAGCAGGTCGTTCATGGGCTTCCAGGTCAGGCCGAGAGCAGCCGCGAGATTTCCTCGGTGCGCGCGCGCAGCAGCGCCTCGTCGCCGCGGGCCTCGACGTTCAGCCGCAGCAGCGGCTCGGTGTTGGAACTGCGCAGGTTGAAGCGCCAGTCGCCGAAGTCGGCGCTGATGCCGTCGGTGTGGTCCAGCGCCGGCGACTGCGCGGCGAAGTGGTCCATCACCCGCGCCACCGCCGCCTTGGCGTCGGCCACGCGGAAGTTGATCTCGCCGCTGCACGGGAACTTGCGCACGCGCGCCTCGACCAGGTCGCCCAGGCTGCGCCCGCTGGTGGAGACCAGGCTGGCGATCAGCAGCCAGGGGATCATGCCCGAGTCGGCGTAGGCGAACTCGCGGAAGTAGTGGTGGGCGCTCATCTCGCCGCCGTAGACGCAGTCCTCGGCGCGCATCTTCTCCTTGATGAAGGCGTGGCCGCTCTTGCACAGCACCGGCACGCCGCCGGCCTCCTGCACCTGCTCGACGGTGTTCCAGACCAGGCGCGGGTCGTGCACCACCTTGCCGCCGGGGTGCTTGGCCAGGATCGCCTGGGCCAGCAGGCCGACCAGGTAGTAGCCCTCGATGAAGCGGCCCTGCTCGTCGAAGAAGAAGCAGCGGTCGAAGTCGCCGTCCCAGGCGATGCCGAAGTCGGCGCCGTGCTCGCGCACCGCGTCGATGGTGGCCTGGCGGTTCTCCGGCAGCAGCGGGTTGGGGATGCCGTTGGGGAAGCTGCCGTCCGGCTCGTGGTTGACGCGCACGAACTCGAAGGGCAGGTGCGGCGCCAGCAGGTCGACGATGGCGCCGGCGCCGCCGTTGCCCGCGTTGACCACCAGCTTCAGCGGCTTGAGCGCCGGCACGTCCACGTAGGACAGCAGGTGCTCGATGTAGGCGCCCTTGTCGGTTAGCGCGCGCTCGCCGGCGGTCGGCGGCGCGGCCGGGGCGGTGTCGGCCTCGGCCGCGTCGGAGATGGCGAACAGGCCGGTGTCGGAGGAGATTGGGCGCGCATTCTCGCGCACCAGTTTCATCCCGTTGTAGTCCATCGGGTTGTGGCTGGCGGTCACCATCACGCCGCCGGCGGCGTCGAGGTGGTCGACCTGGAAGTACACCTCCTCGGTGCCGCACAGGCCGATGTCGATCACCTCGCGGCCCTTGCTGCGCAGGCCGGCCGACAGCGCCGCCTGCAGCGCCGGGCTGCTCAGGCGCACGTCATGGCCCAGGACCACCGGGCCGGGGCGCAGCTGGTCGGAGAGGGCCACGCCGATCCTGCGGGCCAGGTCCTCGTCCAGTTCGTCCGGAACGCGCCCACGGATGTCGTAGGCCTTGAAAGCGGGGAGCGTCATGGGTCATTCCTTTGCACGGGGGACGTTCTCCCGATTCTACCCGCCGCGGCGCCGGCGTCGCGGCAAGGGACGGCCGAAACGCCCGGCGGACCCACTAGAATGGCCCCATCCCGGCATTGGCGAGGACTCAGATGGGCAACCGGACATCCCGCAGCAAGCTGGTGGCCGACGCGCACGCCGCGTTGGCCGACCTGGTGGCCGACGGGCAGACGCTGGCGGTCGGCGGCTTCGGCCTGTGCGGCATCCCCGAGGCACTGATCGCGGCCCTGCGCGATTCGGGGGTGAAGGACCTGACCGTGATCTCCAACAACGCCGGCGTGGACGGCTTCGGCCTGGGCCTGCTGCTGGAGACCCGGCAGATCCGCAAGATGATTTCGTCCTACGTGGGCGAGAACAAGGAATTCGAGCGCCAGTTCCTGGCCGGCGAGCTGGAGCTGGAGTTCAACCCGCAGGGCACCCTGGCCGAGCGCCTGCGCGCCGGCGGCGCCGGGATCCCGGCGTTCTACACCGCCACCGGCTACGGCACCGTGGTGGCCGAGGGCAAGGAGACGCGCGAGTTCAACGGCAAGCACTACGTGCTGGAGACCGCGCTGGTGGCCGACGTGGCCCTGGTCAAGGCGTGGAAGGCCGACACGGCCGGCAACCTGGTGTTCCGCAAGACCGCGCGCAACTTCAACCCGGCCTGTGCCATGGCCGGCAAGGTCTGCGTTGCCGAGGTGGAGGAGGTCGTCGAGGTCGGCGCGATCGACCCGGACCAGGTCCACCTGCCGGGCATCTACGTCGACCGCATCGTCCACAACCCCGCGCCGGAGAAGCGCATCGAGCAGCGCACCGTGCGCCAGCAGGGAGGCAAGTGATGGCCTGGACCCGCGACGAAATGGCGCGCCGCGCCGCCCTGGAGCTGGAGGACGGCGCCTACGTGAACCTGGGCATCGGCCTGCCGACCCTGGTCGCCAACCACATCCCCGAGGGCGTGGACGTGTGGCTGCAGTCGGAGAACGGCCTGCTGGGCATCGGCCCGTTCCCGACCGAGGACGAGGTCGACCCGGACCTGATCAACGCCGGCAAGCAGACCGTGACCGCGCGCCCGGGCGCCAGCTACTTCGGCAGCCACGATTCCTTCGCCATGATCCGCGGCGGCCACATCGACCTGGCCATCCTCGGCGCCATGCAGGTCACCGACAAGGGCGACCTGGCCAACTGGATGGTGCCGGGCAAGATGGTCAAGGGCATGGGCGGGGCCATGGACCTGGTGGCCGGGGTGAAGCGCGTGGTGGTGCTGATGGAGCACACCGCGAAGAACGGCGAGCACAAGATCCTGCCCGAGTGCACCCTGCCGCTGACCGGCGTGGGCGTGGTCCACCGCATCATCACCGACCTGGGCGTGTTCGACGTCACCCCGGACGGGCTGAAGCTGGTGGAAACCGCGCCGGGCGTCGGCCTCGACGAGCTGCGCGCGAAGACCGGGGTCCCGATCGCCGCCTGACCGCCGCGCAGGCGGTCAGCGGATCGCCACCAGGGTCCACATCCCGTAGGGCAGGCCGTGCTCGAGCGAGTACGGCATGGCCATGCAGGCCTGGCTGAAGCCGGCCTCGCGGAAGCGGTCGAGCACGTCCCAGCCGAAGTGGTAGTAGCAGAGGATGCCGCCGCTGATCGGGTCGCCGTGGTACTCGGGCGGCGCGAGGTGTTCGATCCCGCCGTCGGCGGCGAGGCGCGCCCGGACCAGGGTCGTGGGCTGGTCGGTGAACGGAAAGGTGGCCACGCAGGCGCCGCCGGGCCGGAGCACGCGGTACATTTCGCCGATGGCGGCCTGGTAGTCGGGCACGTGCTCGAGCACGTCGAAGCTGGCCACGCCGTCGAGCGAGGCATCGGCGAAATCCAGCGCGGTCAGGTCGCGGAACACGACCCTGCCGCGTCCGCCCATCCGCCGCAGCGCGTGGGTCAGGCCGCGGCGCCGCCGCCAGTCGGGCTCGAACTCGCCGCCGTGGAGCTCGGCCTGCAGGTGGCGCTGCATCCAGACGAAGGTGGCGGTGGCCTGCTCGGTGACGTAGACCCGCGGCAGGCGTGGCCGCAGGCCCAGCCTCGCCAGCAGGTCCGGCAGCGGCGCCGGCGCCGGCTGCCAGCGGGCCAGCTGCTCACGCAGCAGCTTCAGCGAGGCGCGCAGCCGGGTGTTGAGCCCGCAGCCGGTGCACACCAGGCCTTCCCTGAAGTCGGGTGAGGCCGGATCGCCATGCAGCTTCAGCCGCGCCTGCGTCCCGCACAGGACGCATTCGGTGGCCAGGCCATCGGGTCCGCGCGCGGCGAATTCCTGCGAGGCCAGCCAGGCCTGCGCCAGCGCATCCTGGTCGCCGTGGCGACTTTCCCAGTCCGGAAAACAGAACCGCAAGGTCGTTCCCCCCACTCCAGGCAGTGGGGTCGATCCTAACGGGTTTCCGCGGCGCGGGTCGCGGGCGGGCCTAGAGGTTCTGGTAGTTCGGCCCGGAGCCGCCCTCGGGCGTGACCCAGGTGATGATCTCGTACGGGTCCTTGATGTCGCAGGTCTTGCAGTGCACGCAGTTGGCGGCGTTGATCTGCAGGCGCCTGCCGGCTTCGTCCTCGACCATCTCGTACACGCCGGCCGGGCAGAAGCGGGTGCAGGGGTTGCCGTACTCGACCGTGCAGCGCTCCACGCAGATCGAGGTGTCGGCCACCTTCAGGTGCACCGGCTGGTCCTCGTCGTGCTCGGTGGCGGCGTAGTACACCGCCTGCAGGCGGTCGCGCGGGGGCAGGGTGCGCTCCACCCAGCCGCGGTCCGGGGCCTGGTACTGGCCCAGCTTCTGCAGCGAGGACCAGTCCGGCGAGCCCTTGAGCGTCCACGGCGAGGCGCCGCCGGTGGCGGTCTCCCAGGCGGCGTTGGCCATGCCCAGCCACAGGCCCTTCTTGAAGCCGGGCTTGATGTTGCGGACCTTCTTCAGCTCGGCCACCACCTCCGAGGCGCGCAGCTTTGCGTCGAAGCCGGCCGGGTCCAGGCCGCTGGCGGCCAGGTGCTCGGCGGCGAGCATGCCGCTGCGGATCGCCTGGTGGGTGCCCTTGACCTTGGGCACGTTGAGCAGGCCGGCGGTGTCGCCGACCAGCAGCGCGCCAGGCATCTCCACCTTGGGCAGGGCCTGGTAGCCGCCGGTGACGATGGCGCGGGCGCCGGCGGAGAGGATGCTGCCGCCTTCCAGCAGCGGCTTGACGTGGGGGTGGTTCTTCCACTGCTGGAAGGCCTCCCACGGGCGGTACTCCGGATCCTTGTAGTCCAGGCCGCTGACGTAGCCGATCGCCACCTGGTTGTTCTCCAGGTGGTACAGGAAGCTGCCGCCGTAGGTGTCGTTGTCCGCCGGCCAGCCGAAGCTGTGCACGATCTTGCCCGGGCTGGTGCGGCCTTCCGGCAGCTGCCACAGTTCCTTGATGCCGATCGAGTAGCTCTGCGGGTCGCTGTCCGCGTCCAGGCCGAAGCGCTTGATGAGGCGCTTGGTCAGGTGGCCGCGCGCGCCCTCGGCCAGCACCGTGACCTTGGCGCGGATGTCGATGCCGGGGGTGTAGCCGGGCTTGAGCGAGCCGTCCTTGGCCACGCCCATGTCGCCGATGCGCACGCCCAGCACGGTGCCGTCCTCGGCATGCAGGGTCTCGGCGGCGGCGAAGCCGGCGTAGATCTCCACGCCCAGGGCCTCGGCCTGCGGCGCCAGCCAGGCGCACATCGCGCCCAGGGAAACGATGAAGTTGCCGTGGTTGCGCATGCCCGGCGGCACGACGGGCAGCTTCGTGCCGCCATCCTTGGTCAGCAGCCAGAATTCGTCCCCGGTGGCCGGCACGCACACCGGCGGCGGGTTGTCGCGCCAGCCCGGCAGCAGGGCGTCCAGCGGGCCCGGCTCGATCACCGCGCCGGACAGGATGTGGGCGCCGACCGTGCTGGCCTTCTCGATCACGCACACCGACAGCTCCGGGTTGAGCTGCTTGAGGCGGATGGCGAACGCCAGGCCGGACGGACCGGCGCCGACGGTGACGACGTCGTACTCCATCACGTCGCGTTCCACCTCGGGCGTGGGCGTTGGGGCGGTGGTTTCCGTCATCACGGCTCCGGCTGGCTGTTCTGGCTGGCCCGGCATTCTCGGGTTTCGCGGACGGCGGGGCAAATCCCTGCGCGCCCGGGGCCGCACCTGCTAGCGTGGCGGGCATGCAATGGCAGCGCTTCGAGCTCCCCGACGCCCGGCTGGAACTGGCCCGCGGCTGGCTGCCGCCGGCGGCGGCCGCCGACCTCATGCAGCGCCTGCTGGACGGGCTGCCGTGGGAGGTGCACCGGATCCGGATCTTCGGCCGCGAGGTGGATTCGCCGCGGCTGAGCTGCTGGATCGGCGACCCGCAGGCGGTCTACCGCTATTCCGGCAGCCGCTTCGTGCCGCATCCCTGGCCGGCGGAACTGGCGGCACTGCGCAGGCGCCTGCAGGACGAGCTGGGCGCGCGCTTCAACAGCGTACTGGCCAACCTTTACCGCGACGGCCGCGACGCCATGGGCTGGCACAGCGACGACGAGTTGGAACTGGGCCCGCAGCCGCTGATCGCCTCGCTGAGCCTGGGCGCGCCGCGCCGCTTCGTGCTGCGCCGGCGCGACGATCCGGCGCGCAAGCTGGCGCTTCAACTGGAGCCCGGCAGCCTGCTGCTGATGGGCGGGTCCACCCAGCGCCACTGGAAGCATGCCCTGCCGCGCACCGCGCGGCCGGTGGGCGCGCGCATCAACCTGACCTTCCGCCAGGTGCAGCCGCATCCCCGGCGTCCGCCGCCTGCGGCAGCTGCGCCCTGAGTTCGGCCAGTTCGTGCTCGTGCTGCTGCGCCAGTTCCCGCAGCTGGCGGGCGTGCTGGTCGCGCAGTTCCGCCAGCTCGCGGTCCAGCGACAGCGCCCAGCGGGTGCGCTCCAGGTAGCCGCCGAAGTAGTAGGACGCGCGCGCGCTCTGGATCGTTGCCTGGCGCAGCAGGCCGCAGCGCGCCAGCAGCGCGTCGTTCTCCGGCAGCGGACGGTAGATGCGCTCGCTGAAGTCCTCCGGGGCCGGATCCGGGTCGAGTTCGGCGATGCTGGCGTAGCTCTTGCCCGGCACCGGGCTGATCCGGAACCCGTGCGGCGCGAAGATCGCCTCCAGCCCGCGGATCGAGTAGCTGACGATGTGGCTCATCCGGGGGCGCGCGGCGCCAGTGTTGGGGGGCGGTGGAACCGGGAGCTTGCGGGTCTGGCTTGCTGCAGGGGACGGGCCGCGCGCTCAGGGCGCGGGGCGGCTGGCGGCGTCGGCCTGGCCTGCGGCCAGGGTCCAGCCGGCGACCTGGCGGCCGACCTCGGCCAGGGCCTGGTCGAAGGCCGCGGCCACGCTGCCGATGTCGGTGGCCGGGGACGGCTGCACCTGGGTGAAGGTCTGGCTGGCGACCACGCGCTGGTCGGTGTTGTGCATCAGCTTGGCCACCACCTCGATCACCGCCGCCGGGCGGTCGCCGCCGCGGTAGTCGGCCTCGAAGCGGCGGATGTCCAGCGCCAGCCGGTAGTTCGCGCGCAGGCCGGTGGCCACGCGGCCGACCGCGTCGATCTTGCCGGAGTCCTCCAGCACGCGCAGCACCGTAGCCTCCAGCATGTCGGTCGGCGGCTGCACCCAGACCGCGCCCTTGTACACCTGCAGCTCGCCCGGGACCGGGCGCACGCCGATGCGCGGCGAGTCCAGCAGGCGCGGGGCGGACGGGCGGGCGATGGCCAGCTGCCAGTCCACCCTCGGCCAGGAGGGATCCGGCGTGGCCGCGGCCTCGGGGGCGTAGATGGTCACCGGGTCGCCGGGCTTGCCGACCAGCGAGCAGCCGGCCAGCGTCGCGGCCAGGACCAGGAAGGCGAGCCGGCGCGCGGGCGCGGCGGGCGTGGGGAAGGGAACGGGCATCATTGCGGTTCGAACTCCTTGGCTCCGTCGCGGCCGAGCAGGAAGCGCGCCGGGTTGTTCTCGAGGCGGTCGCTGATCTGGCGCAGGTCGCGGATCAGCGCGCGCAGCTCGGTCAGGGTCGGGCCCAGCTGGGCCAGGCCGTCGTTGGCGAAGCTGTTGATCGCGGCGCGGTTCTCGCCAAGGATCGCGTCGGCGTTGCCCGCTGCCGAATCCAGCCGCGCCAGGGTCGAGTCCAGGCGGCTGATCAGCGCCGGCAGCTCCCGCACCAGGTTCTGGTCCACCCGCTGCACGGTGGCATTGGTGTTCTGCAGGGTCTGGTCGAGGCTGCGCGCGGCGTCGCGCGCGGTGGCAAGCAGCGCCTCCATGCCTTCGTCCTTGGCCGCCATGCTGGCGCTGATGCGCTCGATGTTCTCCAGGGTGCGGCCGATGTGGGCCACGTTCTGGTCGCTGAGCACCTGGTCCAGGCGCTCGACGATGCGGTTGGCGGTGTCGGTGATGTTCTGCAGCGCCGAGGGCGAGGTCTGGATCTGGGGAGTGTCGCGGGTGTCCACCGCGGTCAGCAGCGGCGCCCCGGGCGAGCCGCCGGACAGCTGGATGATGGCGGGGCCGGTGAGGCTGGTGATGGCGAGCTTGGCGCGGGTGTCGGTCTTGACCGGCACGTTGGCGTCGGCGCGGATGATCGCCACCACCCGGCGCGGGTCCTGCGGGTCCAGCGACAGCTTGTCGATCGAACCGACCGAGATGCCGTTGTACTGCACGCTGCTGCCCACCGACAGGCCGGTCACCGCCTCGTCGAACACGATCATGTAGCGCTGCCAGCTGCGTTCGGACGAGTACTTGGCCGCCCACAGCCCGAACAGCAGCAGGGCCACCGACACCACGATGGTGAAGGCGCCGATCAGTACGTAGTTGGCGCGGGTTTCCATCTCAGTCCGCCTCCTGGCGCGGGGGATTGCGCTGGCCGCGCGCGGCGCGGGCGCGCGGGCCGTGGAAGTATTCCTGCACCCAGGGATGGTCGAAGCGCTCGACTTCCTCCAGCGGGGCGTTGATCACGACCTTGCGGTCGGCCAGCACCGCCACCCGGTCGCAGATAGCGTACAGGGTGTCCAGGTCGTGGGTGATGAGGAACACGGTCAGGCCCAGGGCCTGCTGCAGGGTGCGCAGCAGGTGGTCGAAGGCGGCCGCGCCGATCGGGTCGAGGCCGGCGGTGGGCTCGTCCAGGAACAGCAGCGGCGGGTCCAGCGCCAGCGCCCGGGCCAGCCCGGCGCGCTTGCGCATGCCGCCGGACAGCTGCGCCGGCAGCTTGGACGCGGCGTCGGCGGGCAGTCCGGCGAGCTTGACCTTCAGCAGCGCCAGCTCGCGGCGCCAGGTCTCCGGCAGCTCCGGGTGGTGCTCGCGCAGCGGCACCTCCACGTTCTCGCCCACGGTCAGCGAGGAAAACAACGCGCCGTCCTGGAACAGCACCCCGGTATGGCGCTGGATGTGCTGGCGCTGGCGCGGATCGTCCGAGCGCGCGTCCGCGCCCAGTACCTCGATGCTGCCGTCGGTCGGCCGCTGCAGCCCGAGGATGCTGCGCATCAGCACCGACTTGCCGGTGCCCGAGCCGCCCACGATGCCGATGATCTCCCCGCGGCGCACGTCGAGGTCGAGGCCGTCGTGGACGGTCTGGGATCCGAATCGGTTGACCAGCCCGCGGACGCGGATGGCCGCCTCGCCGCCATCCGCGTCCGCGGGCTGGTCGCTCGTGATTCGTGATTCGTCATTCGTCAAAGCAAAAGCATTCGCTCCGGAAACCCGGCGGCCTGCTTCTGGCTTTTTCGGATCACCCATCACGAATCACCAATCACCGTTCGTCGAATCACCCATCACGAATCACCAATCCCGCCCTTTCACCAATCCATGTTCATGAACCAGAGCGCCGCCAGCGCGTCGAGGATGATCACCAGCGAGATGGTCTGCACCACGCTGGAGGTGGTGCGCTCGCCGACCGACTGCGCCGTGCCCTGCACGCGCATGCCTTCCAGGCAGCCGATCAGGCCGATCACCATGGCGAACACCGGGGCCTTGGACAGGCCGACCAGGAAGTGGCGCAGCTGCAGGGTCTCGTGCATCCGCGCCAGGTACATCTGCGGCGGGATCTCCAGGTCGAACGCGCCCACGGTCACGCCGCCGGCCAGGCCGGCCATCATCGCCACGAAGGTCAGCAGGGGCAGCATCACCAGCAGCGCGACCAGGCGCGGGATCACCAGCAGGTCGATCGGGTCCAGGCCCAGGGTGCGGATCGCGTCGATCTCCTCGCGCGCCTTCATCGCCCCGATCTGCGCGGTGAACGCCGAGGCGGTGCGGCCGGCCAGCACGATCGCGGTGAGCAGCACCGCGAACTCGCGCAGGAAGGCGATCGACACCAGCTCGACCACGAAGATCTCGGCGCCGAAGTCGGCCAGGATGGTCGAGCCCAGGAATGCGATCACCGCGCCGACCAGGTAGGACAGCAGCGCCACCAGCGGCACCGCGTCCAGGCCCACCTGTTCCATGTGCGCCACCGTGGCGGTGAGGCGGAAGCGCCGGGGCTGGCGCAGCAGGCGCAGCAGCTTGACCAGGTTCTCCCCGGTGAAGCCCAGCAGCTCGACGATGTTGCGGCCGACGGCGTGGGTGGCGCGGCCCAGGCGCTCCAGCGCGGCGGCGAAGCCGTAGTCGCGCTTGCGCGCCGGGCGCTCGTCGGACACGTCCTCGATCACCTGCACCAGCGGCAGGTGCGCCGTGCTGAAGCGCACCGCCGCCTCCGGCAGGCGCCGGCGCCGCGCGAAGCGGATCAGCTGCATCACCCCGGCCGAGTCGATCCGCCCGATCCCGGTGGCGTCCACCGCGGTCACCGCCTCGGGCAGCTCGCGCAGGCGCGCGGCCAGCTCCATGGCGTGGTCCAGCGTCCAGTCGCCGGCCAGGCGCGCCTCCTGCTCGGAGCCGGGGGCCAGGGTCCAGCCGGGCGGGTTCGGGGGGGTCGGGTCCATAGTCCGGCCGCAGCATACAGGCAAGGCGGTGACTGCTGCGCCGCCGCTGGCGCGATACTAGTGCGATGTCCAACGTCCCCGCCCGGCCCCAGGCCAGCTATCCCCAGCGCATCGCCTTCGTCGCCGAGATGGCGGTGCGCCTGCACCGCTACGGCACCACCGCCCAGCGCCTGGAGGCGGCGATCACCGCGCTGTCGCAGCGCCTGGACCTGGAGTGCGAGGCCTGGTCCAACCCCACCGGCCTGATCCTCAGCTTCAGCGAGCCCGGCAAGCCGCTGGGCAGCACCGACACCACCCGGGTGATCCGCCTGTCCCCCGGGGAGAACGACCTGCACAAGCTGTGCGAGGCCGACCGCATCGCCGAGGCCGTGGCCAGCGGCCAGCTGACCATCACCCAGGGCCATACCGCGCTGCGCGCACTGGACCGGCCGCCCTCGGCCCTGGCCAGCGCCATGCAGGTGTTCGGCTACGGTTTGGCCGCGGCCGGCGTGGCCGGGCTGTGGCGGCTGCCGTGGCTGGACATCGCGGTGGCCGCGGCCACCGGGCTGATGATCGGCCTGCTCGACCAGTACTGCGCCCGCCGCGCCGCGCTGCGCGAGGCCAGCGAGGCGCTGTCGGCGCTGGCCGCCGGCGCGGTGGTCAGCCTGGTCGCGGCCCTGGTGGCGCCGCTGAACCTCAATACCGTGGTGATCGCCTCGCTGGTGGCGCTGCTGCCCGGCATGGCGATCACCAACGCCATGAACGAGCTGTCCAGCCAGCACTGGGTCTCCGGCACCGTGCGCTTCGCAGGCGCCCTGACCACGGTGCTGAAGCTGACCGTGGGCGCGGTGGTGGCGGTGAACCTGCTGGACGTGCTTGGCCTGGAGCCGCAGGTGCGGGCGCTGCGGCCGCAACCGGAAAGCGTGGAATGGCTGTCGATGGCGGTGGCCTCGTTCGCCTTCGCGGTGCTGTTCAAGGCCAGCCCGCGCGACTACCCCTGGGTCATGGGCGCGGCCATCACCGGCTACCTGATCTCGCGCTTCGGCGGCCACGAATGGGGCAGCCCGGTGGGCATCTTCCTCTCGGCGCTGGTGCTGACCGCCGCCGGCAACGGCTTCGGCCGCTGGGCGCAGCGTCCGGGCGCGCTGATCCGCCTGCCCGGCATCATCATGCTGGTGCCCGGCAGCGCCAGCCTGCGCGGGCTGCTCACCATGGTCCAGCAGCAGGACGTGGACGCCGGCCAGAACGCGGTGCTGCTGGTGCTCAACATCGTGGTGGCCCTGGTCGCCGGCCTGCTGTTCGGCAACCTGCTGCTGCCGGCGCGCAAGAACCTCTGAGCCGCCGGTGCGGGCGCAAAAGGAAACGCCGGCCCCGGGGCCGGCGTTTCCACGTAGGGGGCGGTTACTTGCCGCGGGCCTTCTTGACCACCCGCTTGCGCGCGCCCTTGGCGGCCTTGGCCGGGGTCGGGGCGGCTGCGCCCGGGATCAGGAACTCGGCCACATCGCGGCCCTGGGCGACATAGGCCGCCAGCCAGCGCGGCTGCTTGCCGCGGCCGGTCCAGGTTTCCTTCGGGTTTTCCGGGTTGCGGTACTTCGGCGGCACCTTGCCCAGCTTGCGGGCGCGGCCGCTGCCGGCCGCGGCGCTGGCGCGGCCGCCGCCCGGGGCGCCGAACAGCTCCTCGATGGTGTAGCCCTCGGCCTTGGCCAGTTTGACCAGCTTGCTGCGGACCTTGGCGATCGGGGCCCGCTTCGACAGCAGGGCCTGGCGCTTCTTGGCGGTGGCGATCAGGGAACCCAGTTCCCGGGGCGACAGCGTACTCAGATCAATCGACATCATATTCTCCGGCAATCATGGGAGGCCCGTCCCTGGGCAATCGACTGCAGGATAATCCAGTGCAATAAACCCGGCAATGAACGGTGCGTCAAGAAAAAACGGCCCGATTATCGCCGGATAATCGGGCCGCCATAACCGCCGGGAAAACGCGCGCTCAGCCCGCCAGGCGCTGCAGCAGTTGCGCGCGGTCCAGCGCCTCGGCCTCGCCGCCGCGGCGGGCGCGGTATTCGTAGGTGCCGGCCTCCAGGCCGCGCGCGGAAACCACCACGCGGTGCGGGATGCCGATCAGTTCCATGTCGGCGAACATCGGGCCCGGGCGCAGGCCGCGGTCGTCCAGCACCGCGTCGATGCCGGCTGCCTTCAGCTCCTGCAGCAGCGATTCGGCCGCCTCGTCAACCTGCGGGTCCTTCTTCGGGTTGATGACGCAGATCGCCACCGCCCACGGTGCCATCGGCACCGGCCAGACGATGCCGGCCTCGTCGTGGTTCTGCTCGATCGCCGCGGCCACGATGCGGGAAACGCCGATGCCGTAGCAGCCCATCGCCGGGACCACGGCCTTGCCGTTTTCGTCCAGCACGGTGAAACCCATGGCCTGCGAATACTTGCGGCCGAGCTGGAACACGTGGCCGACCTCGATGCCGCGCGCCAGGCGGATTTCGCCGCCGTCGGCGGCGCGGTCGCCGGCGACCACGTTGCGGATGTCCGCCACCACGTCGGCCTCCGGCAGGTCGCGGCCCCAGTTCACCCCGGCCAGGTGGAAACCGGGCTCGTTGGCGCCGACGACGAAATCCGCCATCGCCGCGACCTCGCGGTCGGCAACCACGCGGATGGCCTTCTTCGCGCCCACCGGGCCGAGGAAACCCGGCTCGCTGCCCAGGTGCTCGAGGATTTCCGCTTCGGTGGCCGGGCGATATTCACCCACGCCGTCAACCTTGGCCAGTTTGATTTCGTTTACCGAATGGTCGCCGCGCACGAGGGCCAGGACAAAACCCTGCTCGCCGAAAAACGCCACCGACTTGACCGTGCGCTGCAGCGGGATTCCCAGCAGCGCGGCCACGTCCTCGCAGGTTTTCTGGACCGGGGTTTCGACCTTGCGCATTTCCTCGGCCGCGGCCGGGCGCGGCCCCGGGGCGGCGGCCTGCGCGGTTTCCACGTTGGCGGCGTAATCGGAGGCGGTGGAGAAGGCCAGCGCGTCCTCGCCCGAATCGGCCAGGACGTGGAATTCCTGCGAGGCGTCACCGCCGATCGCGCCCGAATCGGCCTGCACCGCGCGGAACTCCAGGCCCAGGCGGGTGAAGATGCGGATGTAGGCCGCCTTCATGTTCTCGTATTCGCGCGCCAGGTCCTCGTCGGAGACGTGGAAGGAATAGGCGTCCTTCATCAGGAACTCGCGCGCGCGCATCACGCCGAAGCGCGGGCGGATCTCGTCGCGGAACTTGGTGTGGATCTGGTAGAAGTTCACCGGCAGCTGCTTGTAGCTGCTCAGTTCCTGGCGGGCGAAGTCGGTGATTGCCTCCTCGGCGGTCGGGCTGAAGCAGTATTCGGCTTCCTTGCGGTCCTTGATCTTCAGCAGCTGGCCGCCGAATTTCCCCCAGCGCCCGGTTTCCTCCCACAGCTCGCGCGGCTGGATGGTCGGCAGTTGCAGTTCCACCGCGCCGGCGCGGTCCATTTCCTCGCGCACGACCGCCTCGACCTTGCGCAGCACGCGCAGGCCCAGCGGGGTCCAGGTGTACAGGCCGGCGGCGAGCTTGCGGATCATGCCGGCGCGCAGCATCAGCTTGTGGCTGACCAGCTCGGCGTCGGCCGGGGTTTCCTTGGTGGTGTGCAGGTGGAAGCGGGAAAGGCGCATTGGAATGCCGGAATGGGGGTGCGGAAACCGGACATTCTGCCAGCACCGCGGGCAGCGCGGGCCGGCAGCCGGCCCCAGGCAGGACGGATCGCCCGGCGACGTGGCCAGGCCGCATGGCAGTCCCGGTCCCGGGATCAGGGCGGCCAGGCGGTGGTGGGATGCGACGCACGCCGTCGCGGCAGCACCGGCGCCTGGCCATGGCGTGGCTGGCGGGGGGCGGGGAGGGCGCGGCGGACATGGCCGGGCAGCGCGGCCGCGCCGGGCTGCAGCCCTGGCGGCGCGGGAGGGCCAGGCCGAGCCGGGGCCCGTGCGCTGGCGACCGCCTTCGCGGCGGACCGGTACCGATGGGCCGGGCCGCCGGGGCTGCGTCCGGAGCCCGGCAACGGGAAACGCGGCATTGGGCCGGTGGACGGGCCCCTGGGCGGGAGCTGGCCAGGCCGGCCAGCCATGTCGCGGGCCGGGCGGTCAGGCCGGGCAGTTGGCCTTGACCGCGGCCTCGGCGACCGCGCGGTGCGACTGCCGCTCCTCGTCGGTCAGGGTGCGGTCGGGCTTGCCGTCGCCGTCGCTGTCCAGCTGCACCGGGCGCGGGTCGTCGAAGGCGGCCAGGTTGCGCCGGGCCTGGGTGCAGGTGGCGCTTTCCGGTGCTTCCCCGGCGGGCTCGGACTCCACCGCATAGCCGCTGCCGGCGACCCGCCGGACCTCGTAGTGCTGCCCCGACGGCGGCTGGTCCGAGGAATGGGTGACGCCGTTGGCGTCCTTCCACTTGTAGATGTTGCCGGCCAGGGCAGGGCCGCTGGCACAGGCGGCGGCCGCGAGCAGCAGGCAGGTGCGGGACGGCAGGCGCATCGGACAGGCTCCCCAGGCTTCGTGAGGCCCCGATTGCAGCATCCACCGCCGGGCGTGGCAAGGGACCGGTTCGCAGCCGGGCGGCCGCCCCGTACACTGGCGGCATGGATCTCGATCGCCCGCCGCCGCGTTCCCGCGGCATCTACCTGCTGCCCAACCTGTTCACCACCTGCGGCCTGTTCGCGGGCTTCTACGCGATCATCGCGGCGGCCAACAGCCAGTTCACCGCGGCCGCCATCGCCGTGTTCGTCGCCGCCATCGCCGACGGCATCGACGGCCGGGTGGCGCGCCTGACCGGCACCAGCAGCGCCTTCGGCGTGCAGTACGACTCGCTGGCCGATCTGGTCAGCTTCGGCCTGGCCCCGGCCCTGGTCATGTACCACTGGTCGCTGTCCTCGCTGAAGTTCGACGGCGGCATCGCCGGCCGCGTCGGCTGGGCCATCGCCTTCCTGTACGCGGCCTGCGCGGCGTTGCGCCTGGCCCGCTTCAACACCCAGGTGGGCGTGGTCGACAAGCGCTTCTTCGTCGGCCTGGCCAGCCCGGCGGCGGCGGGGCTGATGATGTCCTTCGTGTGGGCCTTCGCCGACGGCGAGCTGGGCTGGAGCGGCGAGGAGCTGCGCTACGTCGCGCTGGGCGTGACCCTGTGCGCGGCCCTGCTGATGGTCAGCCAGATCCGCTACTGGAGCTTCAAGGGCAGCGGCGAGGGCGGGGCGCGCGCGGACAAGGTGCCGTTCGCGGTGTTGCTGGTGGTGCCGGTGGTGATCGCGGTACTGGTGATCGACCTGCCGCGCGCGCTGCTGGCAGTGGGCATCCTGTACGCGCTGTCCGGGCCGGCGATGTGGGCCTGGCAGCGCTTCCGGCCGTCGCAGGAGGTGGCCTGACATGCAGGCCCAGGCCGGCACGCCGTGGAGCCCACGCCAGCGCTGGTGGCTGCAGGCGCTGGGCTACACCGTGCTGCGCGTGGCCGGCACGGAGGAGGAGGAACGGCTGGAGCCGGTGCAGGCCCGGGTGGCCGCGCCGGCGCGCCCGGCGCCCCCGGTCGGCCGCGATCCCGACCGCGATATCGCGCCGCCGCCGCGCCGGCGCGCGCCGGCCGCACCGGAGGCGGACGCGGCGGCCCCGGCGCCCGCGGCCGCCACGTCCATGCCGCGTCCCGGCAGCATGCGCCGCCCGGTGGGCCTGCCCGACCGCCTGCAGCTGGCGGTGCTGCGCGCTTCCGGGCTGCCGCCGACCGACCCGCGGCTGCAGGCCCTGCTGGCCGACTGGCCCAGCGAGCGCCTGCGCGCCGACCCGGCCGCCAAGCGCCAGCTGTGGCCGCTGCTGCGCGCGCTGCGGAGGCCGGCGTGAGCATCGCCGCCTACCGCGAGACCGCGCGGCCGCAGTGGCGGCTGCGCGCCATGCGCGAGGGCGACCTGGACGCGGTGATGGCGATCGAGAAGCGGGCCTATCCGTTCCCGTGGACCCGCGGCATCTTCCGCGACTGCCTGCTGGCCGGGTACCCGGCGCTGCTGGCGCTGCAGGACGACCAGCCGGCCGGCTACGGGGTGATGAGCATCGCCGCCGACGAAGCCCACGTGCTGAACCTGTGCACCGCGCCGGAGCGGCAGTCGCGCGGGCTGGGCCGCTACGTGCTGCGCGCGCTGCTGAGAATGGCGCGCGACCGCGGCGCGCACCGGGTGTTCCTGGAAGTGCGGCCGTCCAATCCACCGGCCATCGCCCTGTACCTGAGCGAGGGCTTCAACGAGATCGGCCGCCGCCCGCGCTACTACCCGGCGCACAATGGCCGCGAGGACGCGCTGGTGATGGCGATGGAGCTGGTCTCCGGCGACATCGACCGGATGCCGCCGCTCTGACGGCGCCGCTCCCGTCCCTGTTCCGCCGTCCTGCGGAGGCCGCTTAGCCCCGGCAAGCACAGCGCATCCGCGGAGGCATCACGCCTGCGGGATGCGGCACATGCATGTCCGTGGCGCGCAAACATGCGCCCCACGCAGGGCAGGCTCCCGGGCCGGCAAGCAAACGGGGCGGCCACTGGCCGCCCCGCTGTCCTCAAAGCCGCGCGCGCTGCTCGGTCAGGGCGGCGAGCTTGGTGGTCCAGTCGGCCAGGCGCTGGCGCTCCTGTTCGACCACCGCCGGCGGCACCTTCTCGCTGAAGCGGGCCAGCTTGGCCTCGCTCTTCTCCTTCTCGGCGCAGATGCGCGCGATCTCCTTGTCCAGGCGCGCGCGCTCGGCGTCCAGGTCGACCAGGCCCTCCAGCGGCACCAGCAGCTTCAGCTCGCCGACCACGGCCGCGGCGGCGGCCGGGGCGGCGGCGCCGGCCGCCAGCCATTCGATCGACTCCAGCCGCAGCAGGAAGCGCAACTGGGAGTCGAAGCGGGCGACGCGGGCGCGGTCGGCGTCCACGCCGTCGGCCAGCAGCAGGCGCACCGGCTTGCCCGGCGACACGCCCAGCTCGCTGCGCACGCGGCGCAGGCCGGAGACCATGGCCTTGAGCCATTCGATGTCGGCCTCGGCGGCGGCGTAGTCCTGTCCGGCGAAGTCGGCCTCGGCCGGGTACGGGCGCAGCGACACCGTGGCCGCCGCGATGCCCAGGCGCGGGGCGACCTGGTGCCACAGTTCCTCGGTCACGAACGGGATCAGCGGGTGCAGCAGGCGCAGCAGCGCCTCCAGCACGTACAGCAGGGTGTGGCGGGTGCTGGCCGCGGCCGCGGCGTCGTCGCCGCCCAGGGCCGGCTTGGCCAGCTCCACGAACCAGTCGCAGAACTCGTTCCAGGCGAACTCGTAGAGCGCCTGCGCCAGCAGGTCGAAGCGGTAGGCAGCGAACTGCGCGCGGGCCTCGGCGGTGACCGCGGCCAGGCGCGCCAGGATCCACTTCTCGGCATCGGTCTGCGGCTGCGGCACGCCGCTGAACGAGGCGCCGTCGGTGTTCATCAGCGCGAAGCGGGTGGCGTTCCACAGCTTGTTGCAGAAGTTCTTGTAGCCCTCGGCGCGGCCGAGGTCGAACTTGATGTCGCGGCCGTGGCCGGCCAGCGCGGCGATGGTGAAGCGCAAGGCGTCGGCGCCGTGGGCGGGGATGCCCTCCGGGAATTCCTTGCGCGTGGCCTTCTCGATCTTCTCCGCCAGCTTGGGCTGCATCAGGCCGCGGGTGCGCTTGGCGACCAGGTCCTCCAGCGAGATGCCGTCGATGATGTCCAGCGGGTCGAGCACGTTGCCCTTGGACTTGGACATCTTCTGGCCCTGCGCGTCGCGGATCAGGCCGGTGATGTACACGTCGCGGAACGGCACCTTCCCGGTGAAGTGGTCGGTGGCCATGATCATGCGCGCCACCCAGAAGAAGATGATGTCGAAGCCGGTGACCAGCACGCTGGATGGCAGGTAGCGGTCGAAGCCGCGCTCGGCCATCGCCTTCTCGTCCGGCCAGCCCATGGTCGAGAACGGCCACAGCTGCGAGGAGAACCAGGTCTCCAGCACGTCCGGGTCCTGGCGCAGGGCCACCTCGGCGCCCAGGCCGTGCTTCTGCCGCACCTCGGCCTCGCTGCGGCCGACGTAGCAGTTGCCGGCCTCGTCGAACCAGGCCGGGATGCGGTGGCCCCACCACAGCTGGCGGCTGATGCACCAGTCCTGGATGTTCTCCATCCAGTGGCGGTAGGTGTTGATCCAGTTCGGCGGGACGAACTTCACCTGGCCGGACTCGACCAGCTCCAGGCCGCGCCTGGCCAGCGCGTCCATGCGCACGAACCACTGGTCGGTGAGGTAGGGCTCGATCACCTGGCCGGTGCGGTCGCCGCGCGGCACCTGCAGCTTGTGCGGCCTGGTCTCCACCAGCAGGCCCTGGGCCTCCAGGTCGGCCAGCACGGCCTTGCGCGCCTCGTAGCGGTCCAGGCCGCGGTACTTCTCCGGGGCGTTGTCGTTGACCGCGGCCTCGGGAGTGAAGATGTTGATCAGCGGCAGCTTGTGGCGCACGCCGACCTGGTAGTCGTTGAAGTCGTGCGCCGGGGTGACCTTGACCACGCCGGTGCCGAAGGCGCGGTCCACGTATTCGTCGCCGATCACCGGCACGCGGCGGCCGGTCAGCGGCAGCACCACTTCCTTGCCGACCAGGCCCGGGTAGCGCGGGTCCTCCGGGTGGATCATCACCGCGGTGTCGCCCAGCATGGTCTCCGGGCGGGTGGTGGCCACGACCACGTAGTCGCGGGTCTCGCGCAGGACCTCGTTGCCGTCGGCGTCGAGCTCGACGTACTCGTAGCTCGCGCCGTCGGCCAGCGGGTAGCGGATCGACCAGAGGAAGCCGTCCTCCTCGACGTTTTCCACCTCCAGGTCGGAGATCGCGGTCTTCAGCACCGGATCCCAGTTGACCAGGCGCTGGCCGCGGTAGATCAGGCCTTCCTCGTGCCAGCGCACGAAGGCCTCGACCACCGCCGCCGAGGGCTGCGGGTCCATGGTGAAGGTGCTGCGCGACCAGTCGCCGGAGGCGCCCAGACGGCGCATCTGCCGCTCGATGGTGTCGCCGGAGCTGGCCTTCCACTCCCAGACCTTGGCGATGAAGCCCTCGCGGCCCAGCGAATCGCGGGTCTCGCCCTTGCCTTCCAGCGCCAGGTTGCGGCTGACCACCATCTCGGTGGCGATGCCGGCATGGTCGGTGCCCATCTGCCACAGCACGTCGTAGCCGTCCATGCGGTGGAAGCGCACCAGCGCGTCCATCAGCGTGTGCTGGAAGGCATGGCCCATGTGCAGGGTGCCGGTGACGTTGGGCGGCGGCAGCAGGATCGAGTACGGCTTGCCCTCGCCGCGCGGTGCGAAGCAGCCGCTGGCTTCCCACTCGGCGTAAAGCCGCGATTCGAAGGTCTTGGGTTCGTAGCCGGAGGGAAGAGTGGACATAAGGGCCGTGATTGGTGATTCGTTATTCGTCATTGGAAAGAGCAGTGCTTCGTCGGACCGGGATGGGTGGCAGGCGGTTTTGCTGTCGCCTTTTCGGATCACCAATCACGAATCCCGAATCACGGCCCCTCACATGTCATGTTTGTTCAGGTCGTAACCCAGGGCCTGGTACTGGCGCCAGCGCTCGCGCAGCGGGCCGCGGGCGGCGGGGTCGGCGGGCACCACTTCCAGGACGCGTTCGCAGGCGGCGGTCCAGGCGGCGTCGCGCAGGTTGATCACCAGCGGGCGCGCCGGGGCCTCGATCTCCGGCGGGACGATCAGGACCGGGGTCAGCTCGTCCTCCTCGTCGCCGGCGATCTGGTGCGGGATGTAGGCGTCCGGCTCGAACGACCACAGCAGGTCGTCCAGTTCCTCGGCCTGGGCCGCGTCGCGCGCCAGCACCAGGGTGAACTGGTTGGTCGCGTAGGCGCGCTTGGCCAGTTCGCACACCAGCAGCAGTGGCTGCCCGGCGAACCGGGGCTTGGCGATCAGGTAGAAGTCGGCGCGGGGCATGGCGGGCCGCTTACGCGGCGCTTCCTTCGGCCGCGCGGTCCAGCAGCCACTGGCTCAGCAGGCCCACCGGGCGGCCGGTGGCCATGCCGCGCTTGCCCTCGTCGCTGGCCGAGCCGGCGATGTCCAGGTGCGCCCAGCGCTGGCCCTCGGTGAAGCGCGAGAGGAAGCAGCCGGCGGTGATCGCGCCGCCCCAGCGGCCGCCGATGTTGTAGACGTCGGCGAAGCTGGACTCCAGCAGGGTCTGGTACTCATCCCATAGCGGCAGGCGCCAGGCGCGGTCGAACACGTGCTCGCCGGCGGCCAGCAGCTCGTCGGCCAGGTCGTCGTGCTTGCTCATCAGGCCGGTGGCGAACTTGCCCAGGGCGACCATGCAGGCGCCGGTGAGGGTGGCCACGTCGACCAGGGCGGCCGGCTGGAAGCGCTGGGCGTAGGTCAGCGCATCGCACAGGATCAGGCGGCCCTCGGCGTCGGTGTTGCCGACCTCGATGGTCTTGCCGGACATGGAGGTGATCACGTCCGACGGGCGGTAGCTGTTGCCGTCGATCGCGTTCTCCACCGCCGGGGCGATCGCCACCAGGTTCAGCGGCAGCTGCATCTTCACCGCGGCGACGAAGGTGCCCAGCACGCTGCCGGCGCCGAGCATGTCGTACTTCATCTCCTCGATGCCGCCCTGGGTCTTCAGGTTGACGCCGCCGGTGTCGAAGGTGATGCCCTTGCCGACCAGCACGTAGGGCCTGGCCGCCTTGTCGGCCGCGCCGTTCCACTTCAGCACGACCAGCTTCGGACGGTTGGCCGAGCCGCGGGCCACGGCCAGCAGCGAGCCCATGCCCAGGGCTTCCATCTGCTGCTCGTCCAGGATCTCGGCCTCCACGCCCTCGTGGGCGGCGGCGAAGGCCTCGGCCTGCGCGGCCAGGTAGGCCGGGTTGCAGATGTTCGGCGGCAGGTTGCCCAGCTCGCGGGTGAAGGCCACGCCCTCGGCGATGGCCTGGCCCTGGGCGAGGGCGGCCGTATCGTCGCCGGCGATGGCCAGCGCGCGCAGGCCCGGCTCGTCCTTCTTCTTGCCCAGGGTGGCGGTGTAGCGGTAGGCGGCGTGGTCGGCGGCGACCACGGCCTGGCGCACGTTCCAGGCCGCGTCGCGGCCGGGGACGGCGACTTCGGACAGGGTGAACAGGGCATGCGCGACCGGGCCGGTCTTCAGCGCCCGCACCGCGTCGGCGGCGGCCTTCAGGTACTGCGGCACGCCGAACTTGGCCGGCTCGCCCAGGCCCAGCACCAGCACCCGCGGCGCGGCCACGCCCGCCAGGTCGTGCAGGACCAGGCTGCTGCCGGTACGGCCATTGAGGTCGCCGCGTTCCAGCAGGGCGCGCAGGCGCCCGCCGCTGGCCTCGTCGATCGCCTGGCCCGCGGGGGTGAGCGTCTTGTCGGCAAAGGCGCCGATCACGACGCAGTCGGTGGCGGCCGCCGCGGCGGCCTCGCGGTTCAGGGTGAATTGCAGGGCCATTGATCAGATTCCGGGAGCAGGTACGTACAATCGCGGATCGCCCCTCGATCATGGGCCGGGAGATCCCGGCCGGCGGGGTCCGCGAAGCGAACCCGGGATTTTATAGGACTGGCCCCGCCGATGCCGAAGCTCGACCGATACCTGCTGCGCGACTTCGTCCAGAGCTTCCTGGCGACCCTGATCGTGCTGCTCACGGTGAGCCTGGGCGGGGTGCTGGTGGACGTGCTGGGCGAGATCGCCGACGGCGGCCTGCCGGCGCGCCTGCTGCTGTCCCAGCTGGGCCTGCAGCTGCTGGTGTACCTGCCGCTGGTGCTGCCGCTGGCGCTGATGCTGGGCCTGATGCTGGCCGTGGCCCGGCTGTACCGCGATTCGGAGATGGCCGTGCTCAACGCCGTGGGCGTCGGCCCGCGGCGCCTGCTGCGGCCGCTGCTGATGGCGGTGCTGCCGGTGGTGCTGCTGGTCGGGCTGTGCTCGCTGTGGCTGGGGCCCTGGGCCCAGCGCACCGCGGCGAAGATGGTCGAGCAGGCCAACCGCAGCCTGATCGTGGCCGGGCTGGAGCCGGGCCGCTTCACCTCCCTGCCCGGCGGCGGGATCGTCTACATCGACGGCATGAGCGAGGATGGCCGCACCTTGCAGGGCGTGTTCCTGCAGCGCGAGCGCGAGGATCGGATCGACGTGGTCACCGCCAGCGGAGGAAGCCTGGAGTTCGGCGGCGATCGCGACCGTTTCCTGCGGCTTGTCGACGGACACCGGGTGGAAGGTCCGCTCGGCGGCGGCCTGGACTTCCGCCTGATGCGCTATGCGGTCAACGAGGTGGCGCTGCCCGACCGGGCCGAGGACCGCGGCGAGGACGACCCCGCCATCGCCTCCACCCTGGACCTGTTCGGCGACGGCCGCCCGGCCGCGATTGCCGAGCTGCATGGCCGCCTGGCCCCGCCGCTGCTGGCCCTGGGCTTTGCCCTGCTGACCGTGCCGCTGGCGCGCAGCTCGCCGCGGCAGCAGCGCTACGGCCGGCTGATGCTGGGCTTCCTGGCCTACCTGGTGGGGCTCAACCTGATGTTCATCGGCGTGCGCATGCTGGCCGAGGGCCGCCTGCCGGCACCGGCGGGCCTGTGGTGGCTGACCCTGCCGCTGCTGGCCTTCGCCCTGTGGCTGTACCTGCGCGACGGGCGCCTGCCGCGTCCGCGGAGGGTGGCGGCATGAGGTCCCTGGTGCGCCTGCACGACCTGTACATCGGCCGGGTGGTCCTGGCCTCGGTGCTGCTGACCTGGGCGGTGCTGGTTGGCCTGGACGTGGTCCTGGCCCTGTCCGGCCAGCTCGGCGACCTCGGCAAGGGCAGCTACGACTTCCCCACCGCGCTGGCGGTGGTGGCCTATTCGGTGCCGCGCCGGGCCTACACGATCTTCCCGTACGCGGCGGTGATCGGCTCGCTGCTGGGCCTCGGCCAGCTGGCCGGCACCTCGGAGCTGACCGCGCTGCGCGCGCTGGGCCTGTCGCGGCGCCGGCTGTCGATCTCGGTGGCCGCGGCCCTGGTGCTGCTGACCGCGCTGATGGTGCTGACCGGCGAGACCCTGGCCCCCTGGGGCCAGCGCCAGGCCGACCAGCTCAAGCTGGCGGCCAAGACCAACAACGTGGCCATGGCCCGTTACTCCGGCCTGTGGGCCCGCGAGGGCGACACCTTCCTCAACGCGGTCGACGGCCAGGAGCGGGTGGAGGGCGGCCAGCGCGTGCTGGAGCTGCGCGACGTGCGCCTGTACCAGGTGGGCGGGGACGGCCGCCTGCTGGCGCTGACCCGCGCCGGCATGGCCGTGCACGACGCCGGCGGCTGGAAGTTGCGCCAGGTGCGGCGGGTGGCGTTCGGCGAGGCCAGCGCGGTGCAGACCACCGCCGAGGAGCAGCGCTGGAATTCGGAGCTGGATCCCAACGCCCTGGCCGCCGGCGTGACCCGTCCGCGCAACCTCTCGGCCGCCGACCTGCAGGCCAGCATCGAGTACCGCCGGCGCAACGGCCTGGACGCACGCGACTACGAGGACACCTACTGGAGCCGCTGGTTCTACCCGTTGAACGTGCTGGCCCTGTGCCTGGCCGCGGTGCCGTTCGCGTTCGGCAGCCTGCGCAGCGGCGGCATGGGCAAGCGCCTGTTCCTGGGCATCGTGTTCTCGCTGGGCTTCATGCTGCTGCAGATGCAGTTCGGGCGGCTGGCCGGGGCGTTCCGCTTCGACTACCGCATCGCCTACGCCCTGCCGCCGATGCTGATGCTGGCCACCTCGTGGTGGCTGTTCCGGCGCAAGTCCGGCTGAGGCCTACTTCTTGCGCTTCGGCAGCCGCTCCAGGCCGGTACCGCTGGCGCGGTCGTGCCAGGCCAGGCGGCCGCGGTCGAACCAGGCCCACCAGAAGCCCAGCCCGCCGGCCAGCAGCGACAGCGTGCCCACCGCGTAGCGCAACCACAGCGCCCGCCATGACGGCGGCGCGCCGTCGGCCGTGCGCAGCCGCAGCCGCCACGGGCGCATGCCCAGGGTCTGGCCGCCGCGGCGCCAGCTGACGGTGGCGTACAGGCCGGTGACCGCCCAGCACGCGGACCACAGCAGCCAGGACATCAGGCTGAAGGGCTCGATGTTGTGGCGGGTGTCGCCGCCGTGCAGGGCCACGTCCAGCAGCACGAACGGGATCGCGGTCAGCATCCACAGTGCCACCACCGGCAGCAGGTCGTAGCACAGGGACAGCAGGCGGCGGAGGACCAGCGCCGATGGGCGCGCGGCGGAAGCCGCTTCGGCGGCAGGGGAGGGCTGGGCGGGGACGTGCATGCGGCAAAGGATAGCGGCGCGGCGACGTATCCTGTTGCGCGATGAAGCGCCGTTGCCCCGCCTGCCACGCCGCCGGAGCCGCCCGGTGAGCGACCGTCCCCGCACTGCGGCCGAGCGCCGCGGGCAGGCCATGGCCCTGCCGCCGCTGCGCGAGGACGATGCCCGCGCGATCGCGCGCTTCCTGGACGCTGCCTGGGCCGAGCGCGGCCTGGCCCGGGCCAGCCTGGAGGCCTACCGCCGCGACCTGGAGCTGCTGGCGCGCTGGCGCGACGGCGCCGGCGGCGGGCTGGTGGGCGCCGACCGCGAGGCGTTGTTCGCCTACCTGGCCTGGCGCGCGGACCAGGGCTACGGCCCGCGCAGCAATGCCCGCCTGCGCGCCTGCCTGCGCGCGTTTTACGCCCACCTGGTCCTGGCGGGGATCCGCCGGGACGACCCGGCCGCGCTGATCGACCCGCCCCGCCTGCCGCGGCCGCTGCCCAAGGCCATGTCCGAGTCCCAGGTCGCGGCCCTGCTCGCAGCGCCGGACGTGTCCACGCCCGAGGGGCTGCGCGACCGCGCCATGCTCGAGCTGATGTACGCCGCCGGCCTGCGCGTGAGCGAGCTGGTCAACCTGCCGGCCAATGCGGTCAACCTGCGCCAGGGCGTGGTCCGGGTGCGCGGCAAGGGCTCGAAGGAGCGGCTGGTGCCGCTGGGCGAGGAATCGCAGGACTGGCTCGAGCGCTACCTGCGCGAGGCCCGCCCGGTGCTGGCCGGCGGCCGTCCGGTGGCGCCCGACGCCAGCGGCGAGGTGCCGCTGTTCCTCGGTGCCGGCCGCAGCGCGCCGACCCGCCAGGACTTCTGGCGCGCGATCAAGCGCCATGCCGCCGCCGCCGGGATCGATCCACGCTCGGTGACCCCGCACGGCCTGCGCCACAGCTTCGCCACCCACCTGCTCAACCACGGCGCCGACCTGCGCGCGCTGCAGCTGCTGCTGGGCCACTCCAGCCTGTCGACCACCCAGATCTACACCATGGTCGCGCGCCAGCACCTCCAACGCCTCCACGCAAAGCACCATCCGAGGGGGTGAGCCCCTTTTGCGGCATGCCGCAAAAGGGGCGAACGCCCGGCCATGGATGGCCGGGCCGGGGCCTAAGCCGACGTGCGCCAGGGATGGCAGGCTCCCTGGGCCCCTGCCGGCGGGGGGGCAGGCGCCGCGATACCGCGGAGGAAGCGCCGGCCAGGCCCCGGTGCGGATCCGCTCATCGGCGCTGTGCCAGAATCCCCGGCCTCAGTCCCGACAGGTTTTCCGAATGTTCCGACCGCTTGCCGTCGCGCTGCTCTGCGCGATCAGCCTTGGCGCCTGTGCCCAGCCGGCTCCGTCCACGCCCGACAAGGCCGCAGGGGGCGCCAAACCGGGCGCTGCCGGCAAGGGCGGTCCCGAGCAGGCGGTGCGCGCCGCGCTGGCGGAGGTGGTCCCGGGCGCGGAGCCGGATTACCTCGGCGCGGCGCCGTTCCCCGGCTTCCGCGAGGTCCTGCTCGAGGGCCAGGTGCTGTACGTCTCCGACGACGGCCGCTACCTGCTGCAGTCGCAGCCGATCGACCTGAAGGCGCGCGCGCCGGCCGCCAGCCCGGGCCTCAACGCCTACCGCCGCAAGGTCCTGGCCGGGGTGCCGAAGGAGGAGCGCATCGTGTTCGCGCCGGCCAACCCGGCGTACACGGTGACCGTGTTCACCGACGTCGAATGCGGCTACTGCCGGCGCATGCACGAGCAGATCGCCGAGTACAACCGCCAGGGCATCGCGGTGGAGTACCTGGCCTTCCCGCGCATGGGCATGGCCAGCCAGGACTTCCGCGACATGGTCTCGGTGTGGTGCGCGCCCGACCGGCGCCGCGCCCTGACCGAGGCCAAGGCCGGCGGCCGGGTGCAGGCGCGCAGCTGCACCAGCCCGGTGGCGATGCACTACACGATCGGCCAGCGGGTCGGGGTCAACGGCACCCCGGCGGTGTTCGCGCCCGATGGCACCCAGCTGGGCGGCTACATGGCCCCGGCGGCGCTGCGCGAGGCGCTGGACCGCCTGGCCGGCAAGGGCGAGGGCGCCGGCGGGCGCTGAACCGCCGCTTCCGGCGCGGCCGCCACCGCGGCCGCCCGCGGCGAAGCCGGCGGCCGGGTCCGGTACAATGGCCGGCCTTTCCCAGCGACATCTCCCGGACATGATCGTCCTCGAGGGCGCGCCCGCCCTTTCGCCGTTCCGCCGGCAACGGCTCCAAACCCGCCTGCAGTCCCTCGTCCCCGGCCTGCGCATCGAAGGCGCCTGGCACGTCTACTTCGTCCAGCCGGGCGATGCCGCACCGGATCCGGACGCGCTCAACCGCATCCTCCAGGCCGGCCCGGAGCCGGCGCCGCGGGCCGAAGGCGCGCTGTCGCGCTACGTGGTGCCGCGCCTGGGCACGCGCTCGCCGTGGTCGAGCAAGGCCACCGAACTGCTGCAGGGCGCCGGCCAGCCGGTCGCCCGGGTCGAGCGCGGCATGCGCCTGGACCTGGCAGGCTGGCCGGACGACGCCGCGACCCAGGCCGCGCTCGGCAAGCTGCTGCACGACCCGATGACCCAGTCGCTGCTGGAGTCGCGCGAGGCGGCCTCGGCGCTGTTCGCCGCCCCGGCGCGGCGCCCGCTGGAGCGCATCCCGCTGGACGGGCTGGAAGCGGCCAACCGCCGCCTGGGCCTGGCCCTGGCCGAGGACGAGATCGAGTACCTGCGCGCGCGCTACGCCGAGCTGGGCCGCGATCCCTCGGACGTTGAGCTGATGATGTTCGCGCAGGCCAACTCCGAGCACTGCCGGCACAAGATCTTCAACGCCAGCTGGACCATCGACGGCAAGGAGCAGGAGCGTTCCCTGTTCCGGATGATCCGCAACACCCACCAGAAGGCGCCGCAGCACACGCTCAGCGCGTACAGCGACAACGCCGCGGTGATCGAGGGGCACGTGGCCTCGCGCTACCGCCCGGACCCGGCGACCGGCGAGTACCGCAGCGAGCCGCCGGTGCCCTCGGCGTTCCAGATCAAGGTCGAGACCCACAACCATCCCACCGCGATCTCGCCGTTCGCGGGCGCCTCCACCGGCGCCGGCGGCGAGATCCGCGACGAGGGCGCCACCGGCCGCGGCGGCAAGCCCAAGGCCGGCCTGACCGGCTTCACCGTGTCCCACCTGCGCATCCCCACGCTGCCGCAGCCGTGGGAGGGCGAGCGCGCGCTCAACCCGCGCATGGCCCCGGCGCTGGAGATCATGCTCGACGGCCCGCTGGGTGGCGCCGCGTTCAACAACGAGTTCGGCCGGCCGAACCTGCTGGGCTACTTCCGCAGCTTCGAGCTGCCGGAAGGCGAGGGCCCGGACGGCAGCAAGCTGGTCCGCGCCTACGACAAGCCGATCATGCTGGCCGGCGGCCTGGGCGCGATCGACCGCGTGCAGGTGGAGAAGATCCCGCTCAAGCCCGGCGACGCGGTGATCGTGCTCGGCGGCCCGGCGATGCTGATCGGCCTGGGCGGTGGCGCCGCCAGTTCGGTGGCCTCCGGCGAGAGCGCCGAGGACCTGGACTTCGCCAGCGTGCAGCGCGACAACCCGGAGATGGAGCGCCGCTGCCAGGAGGTCATCGACCGCTGCGTGGCGATGGGCGAGCGCAACCCGATCCACTTCTTCCACGACGTCGGCGCCGGCGGCCTGTCCAACGCCATCCCCGAGCTGCTGCACGACTCCGGCGTGGGCGGCGTGATCGACCTGGCCAAGGTGCCGACCGACGACCCGTCGCTGTCGCCGCTGGAGCTGTGGTGCAACGAGTCGCAGGAGCGCTACGTGCTGGGCATCCCGGCCGAACGCCTGGACGAGTTCGCCGAGATCTGCGCGCGCGAGCGCTGCCCGTTCGCCGCCGTGGGCGTGGCCACCGCCGAGCAGCGGCTGGTCGTGGCCTACGGCGCGACCCCGGGCAACATCCCGGCCGACCCGGCGATCGACCTGCCCATGGACGTGCTGTTCGGCAAGCCGCCGAAGATGCACCGCGACACCGTGCACCCGGCGCCCGCGCCGTGGCCGGCGCTGAGCACCGCCGCGCTGGACCTGCGCCAGGCCGGCCTGCGCGTGCTCGCGCACCCGACCGTGGCCGCCAAGAGCTTCCTGGTCACCATCGGCGACCGCAGCGTCGGCGGCCTGACCGCGCGCGACCAGATGATCGGCCCCTGGCAGCTGCCGCTGGCCGACTGCGCCATCACCCTGGCCGACTACGACGGCGTGGCCGGCGAGGCCATGGCGATCGGCGAGCGCACCCCGCTGGCCCTGCTGGATTCGGCCGCGGCCGCGCGCATGGCGGTGGGCGAGGCGATCACCAACCTGTGTGCGGCGCCGGTCGAGGCGCTGGAGCAGGTCAAGCTGTCGGCCAACTGGATGGCGGCCGCCGGCCACCCGGGCGAGGATGCGCTGCTGTACGACGCCGTGCACGCGGTGGGCATGGAACTGTGCCCGGAGCTGGAAGTCAGCATCCCGGTGGGCAAGGACTCGCTGTCGATGCAGGCGCAGTGGCAGGCCGACGGCCAGCCGCAGAAGTCGGTGTCGCCGGTGTCGCTGGTGGTCTCGGCGTTCGCGCCGGTGGCCGACGTGCGCCGGCAGCTGACCCCGCTGCTGGCCGCCGAGCCGGAAAGCGACCTGTGGCTGATCGGACTGGGTGGCGGGCGCCAGCGCCTGGGCGGCTCGGTGCTGGCCCAGGTGCACGCCGAAGGCCAGCTGCCGGCGTTCGGCGGCGAGGTCCCGGACCTGGACGACCCCGAGCGCCTGCGCAACTTCTTCGCCCTCATCCGCGATGCGCGCGAGGCCGGGCTGCTGCTGGCCTACCACGACCGCAGCGACGGCGGCGCCTTCGCCGCGCTGTGCGAGATGGCCTTCGCCTCGCGCCGCGGCCTGGACATCGTGCTCGACGGCTGGGGCGATGATCCGTTCCGCACCCTGTTCAACGAGGAGCTGGGCGCGATCGTGCAGGTCGCCGACGAGGACCGCGCCGCGTTCGCCGACTTGGTCGAGCGCCATGCCCTGACCGAGTGCGCCCAGCGCATCGCCCGTCCGACCGGCACTCCGCGCGTCCGCGTGCGCCATTCCGGTGCGCTGCTGGCGCAGTGGGAGTGGGACGAGCTGTTCGATGCCTGGTGGTCGGTCACCCACGCCATGCAGAAGCTGCGCGACAACCCCGACAGCGCCGACGAGGAGCGCGCGGTGGCGCGCGATTTCTCCGCCCCGGGACTGAAGCCGCAGCTGAGCTTCGACCCGGCTGAGGACGTGGCCGCGCCGTTCATCAACACCGGCGCGCGGCCGCGGGTGGCGATCCTGCGCGAGCAGGGCGTCAACAGCCACATCGAGATGGCGCGCGCGTTCGACCGCGCCGGGTTCACCCCGGTCGACGTGCACATGAGCGACCTGGTCGCCGGCCGCGCCACCCTGGACGGGTTCAAGGGCCTGGCGGCGTGCGGCGGCTTCAGCTACGGCGACGTGCTTGGCGCCGGCCGCGGCTGGGCCACCTCGATCCTGGAGCGCCCGGAGCTGCGTGCCGCGTTCGCCGCGTTCTTCGCCCGGCAGGACACCTTCTCGCTGGGCGTGTGCAACGGCTGCCAGATGATGAGCCAGCTCAAGGACATCATCCCCGGTGCCCGCCACTGGCCGAAGTTCCTGCGCAACCGCAGCGAGCAGTTCGAGGCCCGCACCTCGCTGCTGGAGGTGGTGGAGTCGCCCTCGGTGCTGCTGCGCGGGATGGCCGGTTCGCGCATCCCGGTGGCGGTGGCGCACGGCGAGGGCCGCGCCGAGTTCGACTCGGCGGTGGACCAGGCGGCCGCGCGCGTGGCCCTGCGCTACGTGGACGGCGACGGCAACATCGCCACCACCTATCCGCTCAACCCCAACGGCTCGCCGGACGGCATCACCGGCCTGACCAGCGAGGACGGCCGCGCCACCATCCTGATGCCGCATCCGGAGCGGGTGGCGCGCACGGTCAACCTCAGCTGGCATCCGGGCGACTGGGGCGCCGACTCGCCGTGGATGCGGATGTTCCGCAACGCGCGCGTGTGGGTCGGCTGAGCCCCCCGGACATGGAGTGAACGACGGCGCCCCGGCGGGCGCCGTCGCGTATCCGGGCCGGGCGCGCGGCCCTGCTAAAGTTGCGCCGTTTCCAGAAGGAGTCCCGGTCCCGCCGTGAGCGACCTGCCCATCGTGCTGCTGCCGCTTGCCGCCGACGAGGACGCGCTGGATGCCTGCCTGGCCGCGCTCGACGCCGCCACGCCCGCCGGCACCCCGGTGTGGCTGGCCGACGACGCCCAGGCCGGCCCGCGCGGCGTGGCCCTGGTGGAGCGCTGGCTGCAGCGCACCCGGCTGCGCGCCGAGTACACCCGCCGCCCGCAGCCGGTCGGACCGGTCGCGCACCTGCAGCAGATGCTGGCCGCCTGCGGCGACGCCGACGTGGTGGTGCTGTCGCCCGACGCCCAGCCGCTGCCGGGCTGGCTGGCGCAGCTGGCCTCCTGCCTGGCGCGTGACGCCTCCATCGCCACCGCCACCCCGTGGTGCAATGCCGGCGAGGTCGCCAGCTGGCCACGCCTGGGCGAGGTCGCGCCGGCGCCGGCCGATCCGGCGCTGACCGCGCAGGCCTGCGCGGCGATGGCGCCGCGCCACCCGGAGCTGCCGACCGCGGTCGACCACGCCGTGGCCCTGCGCGGTTCGGCGCGCGCCCGCGCCGGCGGCCTGGACACGGCCAGTTTCGGCTCCTGGTATGGGGCCCTGGCCGACCTGTCGCTGCGCCTGGCCGGGCTGGGCTGGCGCAACGTGCTGTGCGAGACCGCGTTCGTCGCCCGCGGCGGCGAGGGCGGGGCGGCCCCGGGCGACCTCGACCTGCTGGCCGCGCGCTGGCCGGCCTGGCAGGCACGGCTGGCGGACTTCCTGATGCGCGACCCGCTGCGCGGCGCGCGCGCCGAACTGCAGGCGCTGCACGAGCGCCTGCGCGACAGCCGCCAGGACGACCTGTTCGACGTTGCCGGGGCCAGCGCATGAGCACGCCGGCGGACATCGCCGCGGTGGTGGTCAGCTACCGCAGCGCCTCGACCCTGGACGCCTGCCTGCACCGGCTGCGCATCGCCGACGGGGTCGCCCAGATCCGGGTGGTGGACAACGGTTCGGACGACGGCACCCTGGAGATCGCGCGCCAGCACGCGGTGGCCGACCCGCGGGTGCGCTTCATCGCCAACCCCGACAATCCCGGCTTCGCGGTGGCCTGCAACCAGGGCGCGGCGGACACCGATGCGCCGTGGCTGGCCTTCGTCAATCCCGACCTGCAGGTGGAGCGCGACTCGCTGGTGCGCCTGCGCGCGCACGCGCTCGCCCATGGCGGGCCCTGCCTGCTGGGCGCGGACCTGTACGGCGAGGACGGCGTGCACGACGGCGCCGCGCGCCGCCGCGATCCGGACTTCGCGGCGATGCTGCGCAACCCGGCGGCCGCGGCGAAGCTGGACGTGGCGGCTGATCCGGAGCGGGTGCTGCAGCCGGTGGACGCGGTGTCCGGCGCGCTGATGCTGGTGCCGCGGGAGCTGTTCGGGCGCATCGGCGGCTTCGACGAAGGCTACCGCCTGCATGCCGAGGACCTGGACCTGTGCCGCCGCGCGCGCCGGGCCGGGGCACTGGTGGCGGTGGCCAACGACGTGGCCGTGCTGCACGTGCGCGGCGTGTCCAGCCGCTCGCGCCCGCTGTTCGTGGAGTGGCACAAGCACCGCGGGCTTTGGCGCTATTTCTCCCGGTTCGAGGCCCCGCGTCGCGGCCTCGCCGTCCGTGCCGCGGTATTCGCGGCGATCTGGGTCCACTTCGCGGCGAAGCTGCCGGGGATGTGGCCACGCCGATGACGCCCCTGGAGGCGCCCATGCCGATCATCCCCTCGCTGCTGGACACCGACCTGTACAAGCTGACGATGATGCAGGCGGTGCTGCACCAGCACCCCGGCGCCCAGGTCGAGTACCTGTTCCGCTGCCGCAGCGAAGGCGTGGACCTGGTCCCGTACCTGGACGCGATCTCCGACCAGATCGACGCCCTGTGCGTGCTGCGCGCCACCCCGGAGGAACTGGACTACCTGCGCGGGCTGCGCTTCATCAAGCCGGACTTCGTCGATTTCCTCGGCCTGTTCCACTTCGACCGCAAGTACGTGCAGCTGCGCGCCAATCCGGACGAGAACGGCGGCATCGAGCTGCGCGTGCGCGGGCCGTGGCTGCACACCATCCTGTTCGAGGTGCCGCTGCTGGCGATCGTCAGCGAGCTGTACATGACCGGCACCTACGGCCCGCCGGACCGTGAGGAAGGCCTGCGCCGGATCCGCGCCAAGACCGCGCGCCTGCGCGAGGCGGTGGGCTTCGAGGACTGCGTGATCACCGACTTCGGCACCCGCCGGCGCTATTCGCACGCCTGGCACGGCGAGGTGCTGCCGCACCTGCGCGCCGAGTTCGGCAGCCACTTCGTCGGTACCTCCAACGTGTACTTCGCGCGCAAGTACCGCCTGGTGCCGCAGGGCACGATGGCCCACGAGTGGCTGCAGGCGTTCCAGGCCCTGGGCCCGCGCCTGCGCGATTCGCAGGTAGCCGCGTTCGATACCTGGGCGCGCGAGTACCGCGGCGACCTGGGCGTGGCCCTGACCGACGTGATCGGGCTGGATGCCTTCCTGCGCGACTTCGACCTGTACTTCTGCAAGCTGTTCGACGGCATGCGCCACGACTCCGGCGACCCGTTCGAATGGGGCGAGCGGATCATCGCCCACCTGCAGGCGCACCGGATCGACCCTCGCACCAAGACCCTGGTGTTCAGCGACGGCCTGGACATCGAGCGGGTGATGGCGCTGTACGACCACTTCCGCGGCCGCTGCCGCATGTCCTTCGGGGTCGGCACCAACCTCACCAACGACCTCGGCCCCAGGCCGCTGCAGATCGTGATGAAGATGGTCCGCTGCAACGACCAGCCGGTGGCCAAGCTCAGCGACAGCCCGGGCAAGACCATGGTCGACGACCCGGGCTACCTGGCCTACCTGCGTCAGGTATTCTCGGTGGCCGAGCCCCCAGAACGCTGATCCGGCGAGGGGTGTGGCGCAATGCGTCAGAAAGTGGCGTAGTGCGTCAGTTGGCTAACTGAATACTTTGGCGCTGGTTTTTGCGACGTAATTCGCATATTTTTTGTGCGCCGGTACTCGGTGCCGGTCTTGCGAAAGCTCGGGTCCGTATCCCCCTTCCCCCATTGCCCTGGCCTCGACCGGGGAGTTGCCGCATGAGCCCTGCCGACCTGCTGGACCACTACCGCTCCCGTTGCTGTTCGCCGCAATGGCAGGGCTTCGTGCGCGCGCTGTGCGAGGAACTGGAACAGGGGCTGGACGAGGCCGACCGCGCGCGCCTGATGGCGCGGCTCGGCGGGCGCTTCGCCGCAGCCCATCCGCTGCCCGAGGCGGCGACCCTGCAGGCGCTGCAGGACGCGGCCAACGCGGTGTGGTCGGCGCTCGACTGGGGCCGGGTGGAATTCGAGGAACAGCCCGACTGTGTGCTGGTCCGGCACTGCGCCTCGCCGCTGGCGGCCGCCGGCGGGACCGGGCGGCCGTGGCTTGCCGCCTACCTGGAGGGCGTCTATCGGGCCTGGTTCCACGCCGCAGGCGGCGCGCCGGTGCTGGACGTGGTGTGTACCCAGGCCGATGCCGGCCATGTCGACAGCTACGTGCTGTGCCGCGTGACCTGAGGGCCTCCCCGATGCGCGACCCGAACTCCCTGAGCAGCGGCGACGACGACGTCGCCGGACTGTTCAACCGCCTCGGCGCAGACGGCGGGGTGGACTACCGCGATTTCGGCACCCGGCGCCTGCGGACGCCGAAGCCCGCGCCTGCGCCCGCGGCAAGGCCGGCACCTGCACCTGCACCTGCACCTGCAACGGCAACGGCAACGGCAACGGCAACGGCAACGGCAACGACTCCCGCGATCGCGATTGGGGCCGGCGAAGACGCGTCCGCCGTCCCGGCAGCCCCGGCTGCCGCCCGCGCGCTGCCGCCGGCGCCGCGCACGCCGTTGCAGCAATTGTTCGACCGCCTGGCAGGGGCCAGCGCGGAGACCGGCAACGAGAGCCCGCTGCGGCGGCTGCGTGGCCACTGATCCAGCCAGGCGGGCGCCTGCCGGGTTCGGCGGGAACTGATCCGGGCGCCCGGACGCGACGAGGACATGCGAATGGGACTGGGGGACAAGCGGGAGGGAAGCGTCGTGGGCGGCAAGCTGGCGACCGCCGCGCTGTGGGTCGCCGGGCTGGCGCTGGTCGGCTTCGTGGCCAGCGTGCCGCTGGACGTGAAGCAGCAGTTCGTGCTGTCGGCGGCGGTGTTCGTCGCCGCGCTGCTGCTGCGGCGCAGTTCCAGCCGGCTGGTGGTGCTGGCGCTGATGGGCCTGTCGCTGACGATGTCCACCCGCTACATCTGGTGGCGCCTGACCCGCACCATGGACGTGGGGACCCCGCTGGACCTGGTCCTGGGCAGCGGCCTGCTCGTGGCCGAGCTGTACGCCTTCCTGGTGCTGGTGCTGGGCTACTTCCAGGTCGCCTGGCCGCTCAACCGCAGGCCGGTGCCGCTGCCGCAGGACCAGTCGCAGTGGCCCACGGTCGACGTGTTCATCCCCACCTACAACGAGCCGCTGGCGGTGGTGCGCACCACCGTGCTGGCGGCCTCGGTGCTGGACTGGCCGGAGGACAAGCTCAACATCTACGTGCTCGACGACGGCCGCCGCGAGGGGCTGCGCGAGTTCTGCGAGCAGGCCGGCGTGCACTACCTGACCCGCACCAACAACAGCCACGCCAAGGCCGGCAACATCAACGCCGCGCTGAAGAAGACCTCCGGCGAATTCGTCGCCATCTTCGACTGCGACCACATGCCCTCGCGCTCGTTCCTGCAGGTGGCGATGGGCTGGCTGGTGCGCGACCCGAAGCTGGCGGTGGTGCAGACCCCGCACTACTTCTTCTCGCCCGATCCGTTCGAGCGCAACCTCGGCACCTTCGGCAAGGTGCCCAACGAGGGCCACCTGTTCTACGGCCTGCTCCAGGACGGCAACGACGCCTGGAACGCGACCTTCTTCTGCGGCTCCTGCGCGGTGATCCGGCGCGGCCCGCTGGAAGAGGTCGGCGGCGTGGCGGTGGAGACCGTGACCGAGGACGCGCATACCGCCATCCGCCTGCACCAGCGCGGCTACGGCAGCGCCTACCTGCCGATCCCGCAGGCCGCCGGCCTGGCCACCGAGAGCCTGTCGGCGCACGTGGGCCAGCGCATCCGCTGGGCGCGCGGCATGGCCCAGATCTTCCGGGTCGACAACCCGCTGTTCGCCCGCGGCCTGAGCTTCGCCCAGCGCATCTGCTACACCAACGCGATGCTGCACTTCTTCTACGGCCTGCCGCGGATCATCTTCCTCACCGCGCCGCTGGCCTTCCTGCTGTTCGGCGCGCACGTGATCCACGCCTCGGCGCTGATGATCCTGGCCTACGCGCTGCCGCACATCGTGCAGTCGGGCCTGACCAACCTGCGGGTGCAGGGCCACTACCGCAGCCTGCTGTGGAACGAGGTCTACGAGACCACCCTCGCCTGGTACATCCTGCTGCCGACCACCATGGCGGTGATCAACCCGAAGCTGGGCAAGTTCAACGTCACCGCCAAGGGTGGCCTGGTGCAGCGCAGCTACTTCGACACCCAGATCGCCAAGCCCTACCTGTTCCTGCTGGTGCTCAACCTCACCGGCATGGCCGCCGGCATCCTGCGGCTGGTGTTCGGCGGCTCCGAGGGCGAGGTGCAGACGCTGTGGCTCAACCTCGGCTGGACCGCCTACAACATGATGATCCTCGGCGCGACCATCGCCACCTGCAGCGAGCAGCGCCAGATCCGCCGCGCACACCGCGTGCCGCTGCGCATGCCGGCGCTGCTGCACCTGCCGGACGGCACCAGCGTGCCCTGCCACACCATCGACTTCTCCACCGGCGGCATGGCCCTGCGCCCGGACGCGCCGCACCCGCTGGCCCCGGGCACCGAGGTCCAGGTCGAGCTGGGCCACCGCGGCCGCAGCTGCAGCCTGCCGGCGGTGGTGCGCCAGGACCGCGACGAGCACGGCCTGAGCCTCGAGTTCCGCGAGCTGGACCTGGAGCAGGAGCGCTGGCTGGTGGCCTCCACCTTCGCCCGCGCCGACCTGTGGCTCTCGCAGTGGGGCCGCCACGACCGCGACACCTTCCTCGGTTCGCTGGGCGGCGTGCTGCGCGCCAGCATGCGCGGCTTCGTGGCGCTGGGCCGGCACGTGGCCAGCAGCAGCCGCGAAGGCTTCCGCGGCACGCGCGCGGGGGAGAAGGCATGAACCCCCGCCACCGACCCTCCACCCAGACCACCACCGCCCGCATGCGCCTGAGAATCCCGGCCGCCTTCGCCTTCGCCTTCCTGTTCGGACTGGCCCATGCCCAGGACCCGGCCGCCGCCGCGCCGCAGGGCCAGGAGCTGCGCCAGAGCCGCGCCACCCTGCGCCAGCTGGGCGTGGACTACGAGATCACCCTGCGCGGCATCGAGGGCACCGCCGGCGTGCCGTTTCCGGTGCGCAGCGACCAGGTGGTCCAGCGCGCCACCCTGCACCTGAAGTACAGCTATTCGCCGGCGCTGCTGCCGGACCTGTCGCACCTGAAGGTCACGGTCAACGGCGTCACCGCGGCCACCGTGCCGGTGCCCGCCGAGGACGGCGGCCGCGACCTGGAGCGCGACATCGAGCTGGACCCGCGCCTGTTCGTGGACCACAACTGGATCAACCTGCAGCTGATCGGCCACTACACCCGCGACTGCGAGGACCCGGACCACACCAGCCTGTGGGCCAACATCGACCGCGGCAGCTACATCGAGCTGGCCTGGGCGCCGCTGCAGCTGGCCGACGACCTGTCGCTGCTGCCGCTGCCGTTCTTCGACCCGCGCGACACCGCGCGCCTGGAGCTGCCGTTCGTGTTCGCCGGGCAGCCGTCCAGCGCCACCCTGCAGGCGGCCGGCATCACCGCGTCCTGGTTCGGCGCCCTGGCCGGCTACCGCGGCGCGCTGTTCCCCGCCTACACCGGCATGTTGCCGGCCCAGGGCCACGCGGTGCTGTTCGGCACCCCGCGCAACCCGCCGCCGGGCGTGGAGCTGCCGGAGGTCGAGGGCCCGACCCTGGCCGTCGCCACCCACCCGCAGGACCCCAACGCCAAGCTGCTGCTGGTGCTGGGCCGCGACGAGGACGAGCTGCGCACCGCCGCCAGCGCGCTGGCGCTGGGCACCCCGCTGGCGGGCGAGCGTGCGCTGGTCCGCGACTTCCGCGAGGCCGCGCCGCGCAAGCCCTACGACGCGCCGGCCTGGCTGCCCGGCGACCGCCCGGTGCGCTTCGACGAACTGGTGCCGGACACGGCCGCGCTCAACGTGCGCGGCTACCACCCGGACCTGGTCCGGATCGGCCTGCGCCTGGCCCCGGACCTGTTCGTGTGGGAGAGCGAAGGCATCCCGGTGAACCTGCGCTACCGCTACACCCTGCCCGAGGGCGCGAACCGCTCGGCGCTGAACGTCAGCATCAACGACGCCTTCGTCGCCACCCTGCCGCTGGACGGGCGGCCGCGCGGGCGGGCGCTGCCGGTGCAGCTGTGGCACCAGGTCGCGCCGAAGGGCCGCATGCCGATCGAGCAGCCGCTGCGGTTGCCGACCGGCCCGTTCTCGGCCAGCAGCCAGCTGCGCTTCCACTTCTTCTTCGACCGTCCGGTGGCCGAGGCCTGCAAGAACACCTTCCCCGACGTGTCGGCGGCGATCGATGGCGATTCGACCATCGACGTCAGCGGCTTCGCCCACTTCATCGCCATGCCCAACCTGGCGGCGTTCGGCAACGCCGGCTTCCCGTTCACCCGCCTGGCCGACCTGGCCGAGACCGCGCTGGTGATGCCGGACAACCCCGGCGCCGACGACGTGGCCAATGCCCTGGCCCTGTTCGGGCGCATGGGTGCCTCCACCGGCTACCCGGCGCTGCGCGCGCGCGTGGTCTCCGCCGCCCAGGTCGAGCAGCACGCCGGGCGCGACCTGCTGGTGCTGGGTTCGCGCCGCAACCAGCCGCTGTTCGAGCGCTGGGCCGCGCACCTGCCGGTGGGCGGGCAGGGCGAGGACCGGCGCTTCGCGCTGAGCGACTGGATCGGGCGCAAGCTGCCGTTCCTCTCGCCGGACGCGCGCCGCACCGACCTGCCGACCACCGCCGAGGTGGCGGTGCGCCCGGAGGCCGGCGACGTGGTGCTGATGGGCTTCGAGTCGCCGCTGCGCGCGCGCCGCAGCGTGGTCGCGCTGATGGCCGACGACCCGGCGCAGGCCACGCGCCTGTTCGAGGCCTGGTTCGACCCGCAGAAGCTGGCCCTGTTCCAGGGCAGCGTGGTCCTGCTGCAGCGGGACAGGCTGGTGAGCCTGGCCGGCAACCAGACCTACCACGTCGGCCGCCTGCCGCCGCTGACGGCGATGCGCTGGTTCTTCGCCAACCACCCGTTGTGGCTGGCGGTGCTGGTGTGCGCGGGCAGCCTGCTGCTGGCGCTGCTCGCGCGCGGGCTGCTGCGGCGCCGTGCCGCCGCCCGGCTGAAGTCGGGGGCTTGATGGAGCACGCCAGCCACGGGCCGGATCCGGTCCGCCGCCACGCCCTGCGCGCGCTGCTGGCCGCGGCTGGCGCCGGCGCGCTGCCGGCGCGCCTGCGCGCCGCCATCCCGGCCCCGGCCCCGGCCTGCCCGGGGCCGTGGCGGGAATGGCAGGCGTTCGTCGCCCGCCACGTCGAGCAGGACGGGCGGGTGGTGGACTTCGCCAATCCCGACCTGCGCAGCACCTCCGAATCGCAGTCCTACGGCCTGTTCTTCGCCCTGGTCGACAACGACCAGCTGCTGTTCGAGCGGATCCTGGCCTGGACCCGCCGCCACCTCAGCGGCGGCCGCGCCGACCTCAACCTGCCGGCCTGGCTGTGGGGGCGGGCGGGCGACGGCAGCTGGCGGGTGCTGGACCCCAACACCGCCGCCGACGGCGAGCTGTGGATCGCCTACGCCCTGCTCGAGGCCGGGCGCCTGTGGAACCGCCCGGGCTTCACCGCGGCCGGGCGCCAGGTGCTGGCGCTGATGCGCAAGGCCGAGGTGGTGGACCTGCCCGGTTTCGGCACCATGCTGCTGCCGGGCAACCGCGGTTTTGCCCACGGCGACTCCTGGACCCTCAATCCCTGCTACCTGCCGCTGTTCGCGTTCCGCCGCTTCGCCCTGGCCGACCCCAAGGGACCGTGGGCGAAGCTGGCCGAGCGCAGCGTGGCCCTGCTGCGCCAGGCCGCGCCCAACGGCTTCGCCCCGGACTGGATCCGCTGGAACGGGCGCGCCTTCGTCACCGATCCGGACAAGGGGCCGATGGGCAGCTACGACGCCATCCGCACCTACCTGTGGGCCGGCATCACCCATCCGGCCGATCCGCTGCGCAAGCCGCTGCTGGAAGCGCTGTCCGGGCCGCTGCGCATGCTGCGCGCGCAGGGCGCGTTCGCCGAGAAGGTGGACGTGCGCAACGGCGTCGGCATCGGCACGCCGCCGCCGGGTTTCGCCGCCGCGCTGCTGCCGTACCTGGCCGCGCACGGCCAGGGCACCCTGGTCCGCGCCCAGGCTACGCTGGTGCCTGCCTCCGGCGCAGCCGCCGATTCGCTGCCTTACTACGACCGCTGCCTGGTGCTGTTCGGCAAGGGCTGGGTCGATCGCCGCTACCGCATCGCCGCCGACGGGCGCCTGCAACCCGCCTGGAGTACGCCATGTTCCGCCAAACGCTGAAACCGCTCTGCCTGCTGGGCCTGTCGGTGCTGGCCGCGCCGCTGGCGGCGCAGTCGCCCTCGGCCACCCAGCAGCTGGTCAACCAGGGCAACTATTGGCTCGACCAGGGCCGCGAGGACCTGGCCGCCGATGCCTGGCGCAAGCTGCTGGCGGTCGACCCCAACCAGCCGGACGCACTGCTGGGCCTGGGCCTGATCGACCTCAACCAGGGCCGCCGCGCCGAGGCGCAGCGGCGCCTGGCGCAGCTGCAGTCGGCGCATCCGGACGCGCCGCAGACCACGCGCCTGCGCATGGCCCTGGGCGGCGGGGGCGGCGGCACCAGCCAGCTGCAGGCCGCGCGCCGCGCCGCCGCCGCCGGCCGCTACGCCGAGGCAGTGCGTGCCTACGACCAGGCCTTCGGCAACGCCGCGCCGCCGGACGACCTGGCGCTGGAGTACTACCAGGTGCTGGCCGGCACCCCTGACGGCTGGGAGCGCGCGCGCGATGGCCTGCGCCGGCTGGCCGGCAACAACCCGGCGCCGGCGGTGTCGCTGGCCCTGGGCCAGGTCCTGACCTACCGCGAGCCGACCCGGCGCGAGGGCATCACGCGCCTGCGCGCGCTGGCTTCGCGCGAGGACGTCGGTGGCCCGGCGCGCGCGGCCTGGCGCCAGGCCCTGCTGTGGCTCAACGCCAGCCGCGGCGACGCCGCGCTGTACGAGGAATTCCTCAAGCTGCAGCCGAACGACCGCGAGGTCGCGGCCAAGGCCGCGCAGCTGCGCGGCCAGGGCGCGGCGGCGCAGCAGGACCCCAACCAGCGCCTGCTGGGCGAGGGTTTCCGCGCGCTGGAGGAGGGCAACGACGCGGTGGCCGAGGCGCGCTTCGCCCAGGTGCTGCGTGCGCGCCCGCGCGATCCGGAGGCGCTCGGCGGGCTGGGCTCGGTGCGCCTGCGCCAGCAGCGCTTCGCCGAGGCCGGCGAGCTGCTGCGCCCGGCCGCGGCGGCCAACCGCAAGTGGCAGCAGGCGGCGGACACCGCGCAGTACTGGCAGGCCTTGCAGGAGGCCCGCAACGGCGGGCCCGACGCCATCGCCCGGGTGTCCGCGGCGGTGCGGACGATGCCGCGCGAACCGGCCGGCCACGTGCTGCTGGCGCAGCTGCAGGAGGGCACCGATCCGGCCGGGGCCGAAGCCGGCTACCGCAAGGCGCTGGAACTGGATCCGGCCAACGCCGGCGCGCTGCAGGGCCTGGTCGGCCTGCTTGGCCGCCAGGGCCGCGCCGCCGAGGCCGCGGCGCTGTACGAACGCCTGACCCCGGCCCAGCGCGAGCAGGCCGGCGGCGCCGGCGCGCTGCGCGCGGCGCTGGCCCGCGCCCGCGCCCAGGAGGCGCTGGCCGCCGGTGACCTTGACGCGGCCCGGATCGAACTGGAAGACGCGTTGCTGGAGCAGGGCCGCGATCCCTGGCTGCGGCTGGAGCTGGCGCGCCTGTACCAGCGCGGCGGCCGCCCCGACCAGGCGCGGGCGATCATGGAAGGCCTGCTGGCCCTGGACGATTCCCCGCAGGCGCTGCACGCGGCGGCGGTCTACGCCCAGGAGCAGGGCGACTGGAACGCGGTCTACGCCACCCTCGAGCGCATCCCCGCCGGCTCGCGCGACGGCGCGATGGCGGCGCTGCACGACGTGGCCTGGATCCACGTGCAGGCCGCGCGCGCGCGGCAGCTGGCGGCGCAGCAGCGCACCGGCGAGGCGCAGCTGCTGCTGGCGCGGGTCGAGGCCTCGCTGGGCGACCGCCTGCAGCGCGCGGATGCCGCCGGCGCGCTGGCCGAGGCCTATGCCCGGATCGGCAGCCGCCAGCGCGCCCTGGTGCTGGCGCAGCGCTTGCTGTCCGGTCCCGACGCCGGCACCGAGGAACGCCTGCAATACGCCGCGGTGCTGCTGCGCGCCGGCCAGGACGCCGAACTGGCGGCGCTGCTGCGCAAGCTCGACGAGGCGCCGATGACCCCGGCCCAGGCCGCGCGCTACCGCGACCTGCGCACCGGCTACGTGCTGCGCCAGGTGGACGCGCTGCGCGAGATGGGCAACCTCGAGGCGGCCTACGAGACCCTGGCCCCGGTCCTGGCCGAACAGCCGCAGGATCCGCGTACCGTGGCCGCGCTGGCGCGGCTGTACGCGGCCGCCGGCGACCACCGCCAGGCCCTGGCGCTGTACCAGCAGCAGCTGCAGCTGGCCCCGGACGACGTCGACGCGATGGTTGCCGCCGCCGGCAGCGCCGCCGCCCTGCGCGACCTGGACACCGCCGAGTACTACCTGGGCCAGGCGCTGGCGCGCCAGCCGCAGTCGCCGGAGGTGCTGGCCGGCGCCGGCCGCGCGTACCGCGCCGCCGGGCAGAACCGCAAGGCCGAGCGCTATTTCCGTGCTGCCCTGGCCGCGCAGGCGCGCGAGGCCGGGCAGGCCGACCACGGCTATCCGGCGGCCAGCACCGCGCTGGCCGGCAGCGGCGGCCGTGCCTTCAACCCGTTCGCCGGCCTGACCGGCGGCCAGGCCCGTGGCAGGGCGTTGCGCGGCGAGCGCTTCGATCCGCTGGCCACGCCGGCCGCGGCGGCGCCGGCACCGGTGGCGATGCTGCCGGCCGCCAACGGCGCGCTGCCGCCGCCGGCGGCCACCACCGGGTTCGCGCCGGATCCGCTGCCCACGCGCGGCACCGACCTGCCGCCGCCGGCCGCGCTGCAGGCGGTCGTCCCGCAGGCGCCAGCGCAGCCGGCCCTGGCCCTGCCGGTGCCGGGCACGGCCGTGGCCAGCGCGCCGCAGCCGGCCCTGGCGGCCCCGCCGCGCGCGCAGCGCGCCAGCCCGAACCCGGTGCTGGACGAGCTGCGCGAACTGCAGGGCCAGAACAGCAGCCAGCTGGGCGTGGCCGCGGCCTACCGCAGCCGCGACGGCGAGGCCGGCCTGGGCCGGCTGGACGACCTGCAGGTGCCGCTGCAGGGCCGCTTCGCCGTGGGCGAGGGCAAGCTGCAGGTGGCGGTCACCCCGACCATCCTCGACGCCGGCAGCATGGATGCCGGGTACGGGGTGGCCAGCCGCTTCGGCGGCGGCCCGCAGGCGGCGCTGGCCGGGGCCCTGGCCGCCGACCGCGAGCCGGTGGACAAGCTGGTCGGCTCCAGCCTGTACCAGCTGCTGCTGACCCGCGGCGACACCAACGCCACCCGCAACCTGATCTACGACACCGCGCTGGCCAGCGGCCGCTACCAGGAGCTGTACAACCAGACCGACGGCGCCCTGACCGCGGCCGAGCGCCGCGCCGCGGCGCTGCAGGCGCTGTACCAGGATCCGCTGCCGGCCTACGTGCTCTCGCGCGACCTGGGCAACCTGCCGATCGGCGACATCGCCGCGCAGATCCTCGGCAACGCCACCCTGGCGCGCGGCCTCACCGCCGAGCAGCAGGCGCAGCTGCAGGGGCTGGCGCGCGGTTCCAGCGCGACCCAGACCCCGCTGGCGTTCCAGGACACGCTGTACGCGATGGTCGCCAACGCCGCCAGCGCGCGCCCGGTGGGCGCCCAGGACGCCAGCGGCGCGGGCGTGGCGGTCGCCTACGAACACGGCGGCCTGCGCCTGGACATCGGCAGCACGCCGCTGGGCTTCCGCCAGTCGCAGGTGGTTGGCGGCGTGGCGTACCGCGGCCAGGCCGGCGAGACCGTGAGCTGGGGCGTGGAGGCCTCGCGCCGGCCGCTGACCGACAGCCTGCTGTCCTTCGCCGGCGTGGAGGATCCGCGCACCGGCATGCAGTGGGGCGGAGTGACCGCCACCGGCGCCAAGGTCGAGGCGACCATGGACAACGGCCTGCTGGGCACCTATGGCAATTTCGCCTGGCACCGGCTGGAAGGCGAGAACGTGGCCGGCAACGACCGCCAGGAGGCCAGCGTGGGCGTTTACGTGCACGCGCTGGAGACCGACAACCAGTCGCTGACCGCCGGCCTCAACCTCACCGCCATGCGCCACGACCGCAACCTCAGCGGCTTCACCTACGGCCACGGCGGCTACTTCAGCCCGCAGTCGTACTTCGACCTCGGCTTCCCGGCGCACTGGACGGGGCGCAGCGCCAGCCAGCGCCTGGCCTGGCAGGTGGACGCCAGCGTCGGCGTGCAGCACTTCCGGGTCGATCCGGCACCGTACTTCCCGGACGATCCGCAGCTGCAGGCCGCCGCCTACGAGGCCGCCTCGCTGGCCGCGCTGCTGGGCCTGACCCCGCAGTACATCGAGCCGGTGTACGCGGGCCAGAGCAAGACCGGGGTGTCCTACAACCTCAGCGCGGCGGCGGAATGGCAGCTGTCGCGGCAGCTGTTCCTGGGCGGACGCATGGACCTCAACAACGCCCGCGACTACCAGCAGTTCGGCACCAACCTGTACCTGCGCTTCCTGCTGGACCGCTACGGCGGTTCGCTCGGGCGCCAGCCGCAGCCGCTGCGTTCGCCCTACGCGACCGGCGAATAAGAAAGACCCCGGGACCGGCCGCCACGGATGGCGGCGGGCACGGGCCGCCGGCTCAGCCGGCGGGCATCGCCAGGACCGTGATCTCCTCGCGGTCGTGGTACAGCTGGCGCGCGCGGATGGTGAGCGGGCGTCCGGCCTGGGCCGCGAACAGGTCCAGGCACAGCCGGGTTTCCTGCCAGCGCTTCTTCATCGGCAGCTTGAGGTTGAACACCGCCTGCCGGCACCAGCCTTCGGCGAACCACTGCGCCATGCGCGCGGCCACCCGGCTGGGCTGTTCGACCATGTCGCACACCATCCAGTCCAGCGGCTGGGCCGGTTTCCAGTGGAAGCCGTCGGCGCGCAGGTGCTCGACCAGGCCGGTGTCCAGCACGTGCTGGCGCAGCGGACCGTTGTCGACCGAGGTCACGCGCAGGTGGTGGCGGGTCAGCACCCAGGTCCAGCCGCCGGGCGCGGCGCCGAGGTCGGCCGCGGTCATGCCGGGACGCAGCAGGCGCTCGCGCTCGCTTTCGCCCAGCAGGACCAGGAAGGCCTCCTCCAGCTTCAGCGCCGAGCGCGAGGGCGCTTCCGGATGCAGCTTCAGCCGCGGGATGCCCAGCGGCCAGGGCGCGCTGTCGCGCGGGTCGGCCAGGGCCAGCAGCAGGTGGTCGCCGGCCAGGAAGCACACGTGCAGACGCGGCAGGCGCGGGTCTTCCTTCGCGCCGAGCACGCCGGCCCTGCGCAGCGCCGGGCGCAGCGCGTTGCCGAAGCTGCGTGCCAGGCCGGAGAGCGGCTTGCCGGCGTCCGAATCCGGATGCTCGACCCAGGCATCGCCCACGCGCAGGCCCTCCGGCAACGCCGCCAGCAGCGGCGCCAGCCGGTCCTTCGGATCGATCCCGCGCAGCTCGGCCAGCAGGCGCAGCTTCTGCCGCGCGAACACCAGCTCGCGGAACGGCAGGGCGCGCTCCAGCGCGCGCGCGTCGGCCGCGTCGCCGGTGACGAACAGCACGTAGCCGTCGTCGCGGCTGGCGCGGGCGTAGCCGGGGATGCCGGCGGCCGCGGCACGCTCGCCCAGCTCGGCGGCCAGTTCCGGCTCGAAGCCCTGGCGGCAGTAGCCGAGCAGTCCGTTCATCGGGTGGCCTCCGGCATCTGCGTGGATCGCATCAGTACTTGTCGCCGCCGCTCTCGCCGTAGGCGCGCAGCACTTCGCGCGCCGGCCCGCGCAGGATGTCGCGCGCCACCGCGATGCCGCGGCGCTCCAGCTCGCCGGTCCAGTCCGCCGGCAGCGGGCCCTCGTCGAACTCGGTCAGTTCCATCACGTCCTCGGCGCGGGCACCGATCAGCAGGCGGTCGATCCCGGCCCAGATGGTGGCGCCGTAGCACTGGCAGCACGGCTGCGAGGAGGTGGCCAGGGTCACCGGCGAGAGCACGTCATTGAGGCGCGGGGTCTGCAGCTTCTGCTGCGCCAGCATGTAGGCCATGTTCTCCGCGTGCGCCAGCGAGGTGGCGTGCGGCACCACCCGGTTCACGCCGGCGGCGATCACCCGGTGGTCGGGCCCGAACACCACCGCGCCGAACGGACCGCCGCTGCGCGCCTGGACGTTGCGGCGCGACAGCTCGATCGCCAGCGCCACCTTGTCCTCGTCCGTGGCATAGACGGCGGCCGGATCGACGGCCTCGTGGATCCAGACCGGGAGGGTGAGGTGGACCTGGGCGTGCAGCATGGTGTTCCTGGGAAGTACGGGGGAATCGTGCAGTGTATCGGCCTCCCCCGGCCGCGGCTAACCGGCGTGCGCGGGCGCCTGCGCCGGTGCGTGCCGCGCCGCGCACCACAGCACCCCGCCCAGCAGGCAGGCGATGGCCGCGATTTCCAGCAGCCCGGGCAGGCGCCATTCCCACAGGAAGCCGTACAGCAGGGCGAACAGGGTTTCGAACACGATCATCTGCCCGGCCAGGCTCAGTGGCAGGCGGCGGCTGGCCGCGTTCCAGAACGCGTTGCCGACCACCGAGGCGAACAGGGCCAGCGCGGAGGAGATTCCCAGCAGGCGCAGCCAGGCGCCCGGCTCGTGCGCCGATGCATCCCACAGCAGCGCCAGCGGCGCCAGCAGCAGGGCCAGGCCGCCGGTGGCCACGCCGGTCAGCAGCGACCAGTCGCGGCTGGAGATGTCCGGACGCCGCTCCAGCCAGCGTGCGTTGCCGACCGAGTACGCCGACCACGACACCAGCGCGCCGACCGCGCAGGCCAGCCCGCCGATGCTGCTGGCGGCATCGCTGTTGAGCCCGCGTCCGGCGCGCACCGCATCGACGGCCACCAGGGCCATGCCCAGCACCGACAGCACGCAGGGGCCGGCCAGCGCGCGCAGGCGCGGGCCGCTCGCATGGTGGCGGCGCACGCCGGCCACGGTGACCACCACCGGCACCAGGCCCACGATCAGCGCGGTCGCGGCGCCGCCGGCGGCGTGGATGGCGCTGGCCAGCAGCACGAAATAGAGGAGGTTGCCCAGCAGGCTCAGCGCGACCAGCGCGCGCCATTCCGCCTTGCCCAGCGGCGCGGTGGCGCGGCGCCATCGCGGTACGAGCAGGGCCAGGGCGAGCACGCCGTAGGCCAGGTAGCGCGCCACCGACTGCTGCAGCGCGCCGAAGTCCGGCAGCAGCTGCGGCGCCAGGAACACCAGGCCCCACAGCGCGCCGGCGGCCACGCCGCTGGCCACGCCCCCGGCCAGGCCCGGGTGCGTGCGCGGATGGGGGGCGGGTGGCGACATCGCGGATCGGGCGTGGCCGGCCGCGGCCGGCCACGCGACGGGTCAGGGGTGGGTCAGGGGTGGGTCAGCCGGCCCAGGTGTCGCGCAGGGTCACGCTGCGGTTGAACACCGGCGCGTCGGCGCGGTGGTCGTAGCGGTCGGCGACGAAGTAGCCGGTGCGCTCGAACTGGAACGACTGCTCCGGCGCAGCCCCGGCGGCGGCCGGTTCCACCCAGCCGCGGACGATCTTCTTCGAGTCCGGGTTGAGGTGGTCGCGGTAGGTCTTGCCGTCGGATTCGTCGTCCGGCTTCTCGACCAGGAACAGGCGGTCGTACAGGCGGATCTCCGCGGCCACGGCATGCCTGGCCGAGACCCAGTGGATGGTGCCCTTGACCTTGCGATTGGCGCCTTCCATGCCCGGGCGCGATTCCGGGTCCAGCCAGCCGCGCAGCTCGACCACGTTGCCCGCCTCGTCCTTGACCACTTCGTCGATGCGCACGATGCCGGCGCCGCGCAGGCGGGCCTCGCCGCCGGGGACCAGGCGCTTCCAGCCCTTGGGCGGGACCTCGGCGAAGTCCTCGCGCTCGATCCACAGCTCGCGCGAGAACGGCACCTGGCGCTGGCCCTGCGCCTCGTCCTTCGGGTGGTTCGGGAAGCTGAGCGACTCCTCGTGGTCTTCCGCCAGGTTGGTCAGCACCAGCTTCAGCGGGTCGATCACCGCCATGCGCCGCGGCGCGGTGGCGTCCAGGTCCTCGCGCAGGCAGCCTTCGAGCACCGAGAAGTCGATCACCGAGTTCTGCTTGGAGATGCCGACGCGGTCCACCAGCAGGCGCAGCGCGGCCGGGGTGTACCCGCGCCGGCGCAGTCCCTGCAGGGTGTACATGCGCGGGTCGTCCCAGCCGTCGACCAGGCCTTCGGCGACCAGCTGGGTCAGCTTGCGCTTGCTCATCACCGTGTAGTTGATGTTCAGGCGCGAGAACTCGATCTGGCGCGGCTTGGCGGCCTCGATCGGCAGGCCCTTGGCCTTCAGCGGCTCCAGCAGCTCCGGGTGCCCGGCCAGGTCGACGTTGTCCACGCACCAGTCGTACAGCGGACGGTGGTCCTCGAACTCCAGGGTGCACAGGGAGTGGGTGATGCCCTCGATGGCGTCGCCCAGGGAATGGGCGAAGTCGTACATCGGGTAGATCGGCCAGGCGTTGCCGGTGTTCTGGTGTTCGACGTGCTTGATCCGGTACAGCGCCGGGTCGCGCATGTTGATGTTGCCGCTGGCCATGTCGATCCTGGCGCGCAGGGTGCGGCTGCCGTCCGGGAACTCGCCGGCGCGCATGCGCCGGAACAGGTCCAGGTTCTCCTCGACGCTGCGGTTGCGGTACGGCGACTCGCGGCCCGGCTCGGTCAGGGTGCCGCGGTAGGCGCGCACTTCCTCCGGCGACAGGTCGCAGACGTAGGCCTTGCCGTCCTTGATCAGCTTCTCCGCGGCCAGGTAGTAGACCTCGAAGTAGTCCGAGGCATGGCGCAGGCTGGCCCATTCGAAGCCCAGCCAGCGCACGTCGTCCTGGATGGCACGCACGAACTCGGGGTCTTCCTTGGCCGGGTTGGTGTCGTCGAAGCGCAGGTTGCAGCGCCCGCCGAACTCGGCGGCGATGCCGAAGTCCAGGCAGATCGCCTTGGCATGGCCGATGTGCAGGTAGCCGTTGGGCTCGGGCGGGAAGCGGGTCTTGATCGCGGTGTGCTTGCCGCTGGCTAGGTCCTCGCGGACGATCTGGCGGATGAAGTCGCGCTTCTCGGGAACGGCTTCGGTGGCGGGCGTGGTGGCTTCGGACATCGTGGCGGGGGCTGCGAAGGCAAACCGCAAGTTTAGCCGAGCACCGCGGTCCCCGGGCCGCGGTGCCGCGGCCGTTCAGGGCCGCCGGACCGGCCGGGCGTATGCTCGGGGCCAGCCCATCCCCCGGGAGCCCCCATGCAGGTCGCCTACCGCGCCCATAACCTGATCGACGCCCACCTGGCCCGGCACGTGCTGGAGGACGCCGGGATCCCGGCCTTCGTCTTCGGCGAGAACCTGCTGGGCGCGGCCGGGGAGCTGCCCCTGTTCGGGGTGCTGCGGGTATGCGTGCCCGACTCCTCGCTGCCCCTGGCCGATGCAGCGTTGCGCGCCGCCGGCTTGCGGGCCGACCCGGAGGACCCCATCCCGGAGGCCGACCCCGGCCTGCTGCCGGCCTGAAGGAGACCCCATGAGCCTGGAATCCCTGCTTGGCATCGGTGCCTGGAAGCAACGCATGCCGCGCCCGGAGGACCTGCTGCCGGGCCGCCCGGACCCGCTGCCGTTGCACAACGTCCACCACGTCCACGGCCGCCCGCTGCGCGGCGAGTTCCCCGGCATGGAGCAGGTGGAGTTCGGCATGGGCTGCTTCTGGGGCGCCGAGCGCAAGTTCTGGCAGGTGCCGGGGGTGTTCACCACCGCGGTCGGCTATGCCGGCGGCGGCACGCCCAACCCCACCTACGAGGAGGTCTGCTCCGGCCGCACCGGGCATGCCGAGGTGGTGCGGGTGGTCTACGACCCGGCCCGGGTGGACTTCGCCAACTTGCTGAAGCTGTTCTGGGAAAGCCACGACCCGACCCAGGGCATGCGCCAGGGCAACGACGTCGGCACCCAGTACCGCTCGGCCATCCACAGCCATACCGCCGCCCAGCACGCGGCGGCGCAGGCCAGCCTCGAGGCCTACCAGGCGTCGCTGGCGGCAGCCGGCTATCCGCCGGTCACCACCGAGCTGCTGTACCCGGCGCCGCCGTTCTACTACGCCGAGGACCTGCACCAGCAGTACCTGTCCAAGAACCCGAACGGTTATTGCGGGCTGGGCGGGACGGGAGTGTCCTGCCCGATCTGAGCGGTGCCGCCCGCGGACGACGGCAAGCGCGGGCAGCCGGCTTGGGAGGGGCTGCCGTTCCGGGCGGGCATGGGCATGGCGCGGCGTCCAGGCGCGGCTCCGACCGGCCGTGCCTCCGTGGCGCCACCGCGGTCGTGCAGCCCGATGCACCCAAGGAAAAAGGCCGCCCTGGGGCGGCCTTTCCGGTTCGGGCCGGGGGCGGCAGGGCCGCCGTGGCGATCAGGCGCCCAGGCGGGCGCCGATGTCGGCGCGCAGGGCGTCCAGGTCCTTGGCGAAGGCGGCGATGCCTTCGGCCAGCTTCTCCGAGGCCATGGCATCGGCGGCCAGGTCGGCGGCGAAGCTCTCGGCGGTGACCGGGGCCACGGCGCGGTCCTCGCGCGGCAGCGGCGACAGCTTGCGCTCCACCACGCCGGTGGAACTGGCCAGCTGCTCGAGCAGGTCCGGCGAGATGGTCAGGCGGTCGCAGCCGGCCAGGGCCAGCACCTGGTCCACCGAGCGGAACGAGGCGCCCATCACCACGGTGGCGTGGCCGCGCTTCTTGAACTCGTTGTACACGCCGCGCACGAACTTCACGCCCGGGTCCTCGTCGATGCTCGCCGGCACCTGGCCGCGGGCCTTGTACCAGTCGAGGATGCGGCCGACGAAGGGCGAGATCAGGAACGCGCCGGCCTCGGCGCAGGCCAGGGCCTGGGTCGGGTTGAAGATCAGGGTCAGGTTGCAGTCGATGCCCTCGGCCTGCAGCTGGCGCGCGGCCTCCACGCCTTCCCAGGTGGCGGCGACCTTGATCAGCACCTTCTCGCGCGGGATGCCGCGCTCGGCATACATCTGGATGAACTTGCGCGCCTTGGCCACGGTGGCGGCGGTGTCGTGCGCCAGGTCGGCGTCGACCTCGGTCGAGACCCGGCCCGGGATCAGCTCGCTGAGCATCGCGCCCACGCCCACGGTCAGGCGGTCGGCGACCTCGTCGACCACGGCCTTGCCGGGCGCGCCCTGGGCGCGGGCCCATTCCAGCTCGCGCTCGATCAGCCCGGCGTAGACCGGCAGGTCCAGGGCCTTCTTCACCAGGGTGGGGTTGGTGGTGCAGTCCACCGGCTTGAGCCGGGCGATGGCGTCGTAGTCGCCGGTGTCGGCCACCACCACGGACAGTTCGCGCAGCTGCTGCAGGCGGGACGGGGAAGAGGTGTCGGTGCTGGTCATGTCGTTTCCTGGGATCGGGCAACGGTTGTGCCGCTCCTCCGCGGGGCGGGGATGGGCGAGTACACCCCGATTATGCGATGCTGTGGATGGTAGCGGTACCAACACGCTGCGTCCCATTCTCCGGCGTATGTGACATGCGCCGGGAAATCCTTGCCCCATGTGGATTTGCGCCATTGACAGCGCTGCCGTCGGGTGCGCCCTTTGTGATAGTTTTCCCTGCCTTTTCGGAAGCCCCTGCCAAGATGACCGACCGCCTGCGCCGCACCAAGATCCTTGCCACCCTCGGACCGGCCACCGACCCGCCGGGGGTCCTCGAGGCGCTGTTCCGCGCGGGCGTCAACGTCGTGCGGCTGAACTTCTCCCACGGCGATCCCTCCGGCCAGGCCAAGCGCGCCGCCGAGGTCCGCATCGCCGCGCAGAAGGTCGGCGCCGAGGTCGGCATCCTGGCCGACCTGCCGGGTCCGAAGATCCGCATCGAGCGCTTCGCCACCGGCAAGGTCAACCTCAAGGCCGGCGACCGCTTCGATCTGGTGGCCGAGGCCGACTTCCCGGCCGGCGACGCCACCCAGGTCGGCGTCAGCTACCTGGGCCTGCCCGGCGACGTGAAGCCCGGCGACGTGCTGCTGCTGGACGACGGCCTGATGCAGCTGCGCGTGGAGCAGGTGCAGGGCACCCGCATCGTCTGCACGGTGCTCAACGACGGCGTGCTGTCCGACCGCAAGGGCCTGAACAAGCAGGGTGGCGGCCTGTCCCTGGGCGCGCTGACCGACCGCGACCGCGAGCTGATCGGCGTGGCCGCCAAGATCGGCGTGGACTTCATCGCCGTGTCCTTCTGCCGCAACGCCGAGGACATGAACGAGGCCCGCCGCATCGCCCGCGAGCACGGCTCCGACGCGGCGCTGGTGTCCAAGATCGAGCGCACCGAGGCGATCGAGAACCTGGCCGAGATCATCGAGGCCTCCGACGTGGTCATGGTCGCCCGCGGCGACCTGGGCGTGGAGATCGGCGACGCCGAGCTGCCGGGCCTGCAGAAGAAGATCATCCGCGAGTCGCTGGCGCGCAACCGCGTGGTGATCACCGCCACCCAGATGCTGCAGTCGATGGTCGAGAGCCCGATCCCGACCCGCGCCGAGGTGCTGGACGTGGCCAACGCGGTGATCGACGGCACCGACGCGGTGATGCTGTCGGCCGAGACCGCCGCCGGTGCCTACCCGGTCAAGGCGGTGGAGGCGATGGCCCGGATCTGCCTGGGCGCCGAGCGCCAGTTCCAGACCGAGACCGACTTCAGCAAGGCCCAGCGCAACCTGGAGCGCGCCGACCAGGCCATCGCCATGGCCACCATGTTCCTGTCCGAGCACATCGGCGTGCGCGCGATCGTGGCCATGACCGAGTCCGGCGGCACCCCGCGCTACCTGTCGCGCTTCCGCGCCAAGGCCCCGATCTACGCCATCACCCGCCACGACGGCGCGCGCCGGCGCATGGCGCTGATGCGCGACGTGTTCCCGATCAACTTCGACAGCCGCGGCCTGACCCCGCGCGAGGCCGCGCGCGGCAGCATCCGCGTGCTGGTCGACGCCGGCATGCTGGCCGGCGGCGACCGCGTGGTGTTCACCTCCGGCGAGCACATGGAAACCCACGGCGCGACCAATACCCTGCGCCTGCTGGAAGTCGGGCCCGACGGCCGCGCCAGCGGCCTGGGCGACCTGTAAGGGTCGGCCGGAACCTGTCGCGACGGACGGGCGCCTGCGGGCGCCCGTCCTGTTTGCGGGCCTTGCCGGCGCGCCGGGCTGCACGGGGCGTGGCGAGGGCGGCGGCTATACTTCACGGCCCCCGTCCCCCGCGCAGGACCCCCCATGAGCATCGAACAGCTGGCCGAAACCGCGCAGGCGCTCGTCGCCCCGGGCAAGGGCATCATCGCCATCGACGAGTCCACCGCGACCATCGGCAAGCGCTTCGCCGCGGTCGGGATCGACAACAGCGGGGAGAACCGCCGCGCCTACCGCGAGCTGCTGCTCACCACGCCGAAGCTGTCCGAGCACATCTCCGGCGCGATCCTGTACGACGAGACCATCCGCCAGGCCACCGGCGACGGCGTGCCGTTCCCGCAGTACATGGCCGGGCAGGGCATCCTGCCGGGCATCAAGGTCGACAAGGGCACCGTGCCGCTGGCCGGCTACCCCGGCGAGCTGGTGACCGAGGGCCTGGACGGCCTGCGCGAGCGCCTGCAGGAGTACTACCGGCTGGGCGCGCGTTTCGCCAAGTGGCGCGCGGTGATCACCATCGGCGAGGACATCCCCACCGGCACCTGCATCGACGTCAACGCCCACGCCCTGGCGCGCTATGCGGCGCTGTGCCAGGAGCAGGGCCTGGTGCCGGTGGTCGAGCCGGAGGTGCTGATGGACGGCGGCCACGACATCGAGACCTGCTACGAGGTCACCGAGGCCGTGCTGCGCTCCCTGTTCGGCTCGCTGTACGACCAGAACGTGCTGCTGGAAGGCACGATCCTGAAGGCCTCGATGGTCATTTCCGGCAAGGACTGCCCGGAGCAGGCCGACGTGCAGGAAGTGGCCGAGTCCACCCTGATGTGCCTGAAGACCACGGTGCCGGCGATCCTGCCGGGCATCGTGTTCCTGTCCGGCGGCCAGGACGACGAGCGCGCCACCGCGCACCTGGACGCGATGAACCGGCTTGGCCCCAACCCGTGGACCCTCAGCTTCTCCTACGGCCGGGCCATGCAGCAGGCCGCGCTGCAGCTGTGGGCGCGGGACATGGAGAACAACCTGCGCAAGGCCCAGGACCTGGTCTACGCCAGGGCCAGGGCCAATGGCCTGGCCGCGCTGGGGCAGTGGCAGGGCGACTGAGCCGCCCGCCCCGCGGTGCACCCGGGAACGCCGGCCATGGGCCGGCGTTTTCCCGCTTGGCGGGCGGGTGGCGGCTTACTCGGTGTGCAGCTCGCCGCCGGGCTTGAACACCCAGGTGCGGGTGACGTGCAGCACGTCGACCCCGTCATTGGTGTCCGGCAGCGGCGGGAACGGTTCGGCCAGGCGCACGATGCGCTCGGCCGAGGCGTCCAGCAGCGGGGTACCGCTGGAGCGCAGGATGCGGGTGCTTTCCACCGTGCCGTCGCGGCGCACGCCGACGCTGATCACCACCTGGCCGCCGAGGCGGCGGCGCCGGGCCTCGTCCGGGTAGTTGAGGTTGCCGATGCGCTCGGCGCGGTCCACCCAGGCGCGCAGGTAGTTGGCGTAGGCGTACTCGCGGGTGCTGGCGGAGACGAACTTGCGGGTCGGGCGCTTGGCGTACAGCTCCGAGCGCAGGTAGACCTCGGCCGCCAGCCGCGCCATCTCCGCGTCGCGCGCGGCCTTGGCCGGGCTGACCGGGTGCAGGGTATCTGCCTGCTCGCGCGGCTGCGGCTCGGGCACCGCGTCCTCGCCGCGGCGGCTGGCCACCACCCGGGCCTGGGTCTCCGGGGCCGGCGCCGGGTCCTGGCGCTGCTGCGGCAGTGGCGCCTCGCCCGGCTCGGCCCGTGGCACCGCGCCGGCCTGGCTGTCGCGCGGGCGCTGCGCACGGTCGTGCTCGCCGCCACCACGGTTGTTGGCCTGGGCCAGGAAGTCGGCCTGTTCCGGGGTCAGCTCGGTGCTGGTGTTGCTGAAGATCACGTCCAGGGTCGGCACCAGCGGGGCCTCGCCGCGGAAGGCGAAGCCCAGGCCCAGGATCAGGATCCCGTGGACCAGCGCCGACAGCACCAGGGTGGCGCTCAGGCGCTGCCGCTCCCCGATCCGCGGCGGTGCCACCTGGGCCGTGCTCATGCCGCCGGCCCGGCCTCGATGGCGTCGAACAGCAGCCCGGCGATGTTCAGGCCGAACTGCGCGTCCAGCTCGCGCACGCAGGTGGGGCTGGTGACGTTGACCTCGGTCAGGTAGTCGCCGATCACGTCCAGGCCGACGAAGCGCATGCCGCGGCGGCGCATCTCCGGGCCGACCTGGGCGGCGATCCAGCGGTCGCGCTCGGACAGCGGGCGGCCCACGCCGCGGCCGCCGGCGGCCAGGTTGCCGCGGAACTCGTCGCCCTGCGGGATCCGCGCCAGGCAATAGTCCACCGGCACCCCGTCGACCAGCAGGATGCGCTTGTCGCCGTCGGTGATCTCCGGGATGTAGCGCTGGGCCAGGGCCAGCTTGCGCCCGCCCTCGGTCAGCGTCTCCAGGATCACGTTCAGGTTGGGATCGCCGGCCTGGCTGAGGAAGATCGAGCGCCCGCCCATGCCGTCCAGCGGCTTGAGCACCACCCGGCCGTGTTCGGCGGCGAAGGCCTTCAGCGCGGCCGGGTCGCGGCTGATCCGGGTCGGCGGGCAGCACTGCGGGAACAGCTGGGCGGCAAGCTTCTCGTTGAAGTCGCGCAGGCCCTGCGGGTTGTTCACCACCTCCGCCCCGGCCGCGCGGGCGATGTCCAGGATGTGGGTGTCATAGAGGTACTCGCCGTCGAACGGCGGGTCCTTGCGCATCAGCACCACCTGGCCGGGGCCGAATGCCAGCTCGGCGTAATCGCCCAGCTCGTACCAGCCGGCCTTGTCGTCGCGCACCCGCAGCGGGGCGGCGGTGGCCACGGCGCGGCCGTCGCGCAGGCCCAGCCCGCCGGGGCGGACGTAGTGCAGGCGGTGGCCGCGCCGCTGCGCCTCCAGGAGCATGGCGAAGGTGGTGTCCTTGGCGATCTTGATCGACCCGATCGGGTCCATCACCACGACGACGTCCAGGGGCATTGGGGCGGGCCGCACACGTAGGGAAGGCAGGCCGGTGATGTTAGCCCATCGTCCGCGGCCGCGACCGGCCCGGGCGGCCCCGGCCCGCGCGGCGTGCCGGCGGTCGCGCCGCGCCGGTGACGCAGGTGCACAAACCCACGCCGGGCTTGACAGGTTTTCCCGGTACTGGGATATAGACACCCAAGCAGCGGTGCCGGGAATGAAGAAGCGCCGCGCGCAAGGGGAACCAGGGTAATGACTGACAACACGGCCCCAGCCGGGGCATTGGGTGGCCTGCGGGTACTGGTCATCGACGACTCAAAGACCATCCGCCGCACCGCCGAGACCCTGCTCAAGCGCGAGGGCTGCGAGGTGGTCACGGCCAGCGACGGCTTCGAGGCGCTGGCCAAGATCGCCGACCAGCAGCCGCAGATCATCTTCGTCGACATCATGATGCCGCGGCTCGACGGCTATCAGACCTGCGCGCTGATCAAGGGCAACCAGAAGTTCAAGTCGACGCCGGTCATCATGCTGTCCTCCAAGGACGGCCTGTTCGACAAGGCGCGCGGCCGCATCGTCGGCTCCGAGCAATACCTCACCAAGCCATTCACGCGGGAAGAACTGCTCGGGGCAATCCGTACGTACGTCAACGCCTGACCGGGGGGCAGGCAAAACATGGCTCGAATCCTGCTGATCGAAGATTCGCCGACCGATCGTGCCGTCTTCACCCAGTGGCTGGAGCGCGGCGGACACCAGGTCCTGTTCGCGACCAACGCCGAGGACGGACTTGAACTGGCACGCAAGCAGCTGCCCGACCTCGTCCTGATGGACGTGGTGCTTCCGGGCATGAGTGGTTTCCAGGCCACCCGCGCGCTCAGCCGCGACGAGGCCACCAGCAAGATCCCGGTGCTGATCGTCAGCACCAAGAGCATGGAGACCGACCGCGCCTGGGCCATGCGCCAGGGCGCGGTGGACTACGTGGTCAAGCCGCCGCGCGAAGAGGACCTGATGGCGCGCATCAACCAGCTGGTGGGCGCGGCCTGATGCGCACTCCGTTCGACATCCTTTCCGACTACGAGCGCCGCAGCCTGGCGCACGCGGTGCAGCTGCCGGCGCGCGAGCTGGGCCCGGAGACCTGGCGCGGCGTCGGCTACCGCATCGGCCGGCAGCGGCTGGTGTCGCAGTTCGGCGAGGTGGTCGAGATCATGCCGATGCCGCCGGTGACGCCCGTCCCCGGCGCGCAGCCGTGGCTGCTGGGCATCGGCAACCTGCGCGGCAACCTGTTCCCGGTCATCGACCTGAAGCTGTTCCTGGAAGGCGAGCGCACCGTCCTGCACGAGGGCCAGCGCGTGCTGGTCATGCGCCAGCAGGGCGGCGACGTGGCGCTGACCATCGACGAGCTGTACGGCCAGCGCGCCTTCAGCGAGGACCAGGCAATCGACCCGGCGCCGCTGGCCCGCGGCCGCTACGCCCACTTCGTCGAGCGCGCGTTCCACAGCGAGGGCGCGGACTGGGCGGTGTTCTCCCTGTCCAGGCTGGCCCGTACCCCTGAATTCAGGCAGGCCGCGGCGTGAGCGGCGGCCCCTCCAAGAATCCGATCGAGGCAATACGCGAATGAGCACTGCACCGGAATCCCCGAAGACCAGCCGCCTGGGTGGCGTGAGCACCGGGTTCTGGCTGGTCCTGCTGGTGCTGTCGGTGGTGGTGTTCGCCACCAACACCGGTGTGGCGACCTACCAGGGCAGCCGGCTGGCCGGCGCCAGCACCGGCGCGGCCGACCTGCAGGTGCTCTCGCAGCAGCTTGCCAACCAGGGCCGCGACGCGGTCGGCGGCAACGCCGAGGCGTTCACCGCCTTCCGCCAGACCCGCACCCGCATCGTCAGCACGGTGAGCGGGCTGCAGCAGCGCTTCGGCGGCGAGCCGGGCGTGGCCGCGCCGCTGCAGCAGCTGGGCCGCACCTGGAACCCGCTGGCCCAGCAATCGGCGCAGATCCTTGAGTCCGAGGAGGCGGTGCTGGCCCTGGCCGGCAACGCCGACCGCTTCGTCGGCCGCGTGCCGCAGCTGCAGGCGCAGCTGAACGAGGTGGTGCGCGCGATGACCGCCGGCGGCGCGCCCGCCGCGCAGGTGTTCAATGCCCTGCAGCAGGTCGTGGTCGCCGGCACCATGGCCCGCCGCGTCACCGAGATCCGCGCCGGCGGTCCCGGCGCCAGCGCCGCCGGCGACGCCCTGGCCCGCGACGCGGTGGTGTTCACCCAGGTGCTGACCGGCCTGATGGAGGGCAACGAGGAACTGGGCATCGCCCAGGTCCGCAACCCCGCCGCCCAGGCCGCCCTGCAGCAGTCGCAGGAACAGTGGAACGAGATGCGCAAGGACGTCGAGGCGATCCTGGCCAGCTCGCGCAACCTGTTCGCCGCGCAGACCGCGGCCGCCAGCCTGGTGGCCGGCTCGTCGCAGATGCTGGAGGACAGCAAGCGCGTGTTCGAGGCGTTCGCCGCCTTCGGTTCGGCCCGCGACACCCGCGTGTTCCCGAACTTCTGGATCGGCGTGGTTTCCGGCGTGCTGGCGCTGCTGTCGCTGATCGGCTTCGTGTGGAGCTCGGTGCGCAACCGCCAGCGCGAGCAGGAGCTGCGCTACCAGGCCCAGGTGGAGTTCAACAGCCGCAACCAGCAGGCGATCATGCGGCTGCTGGACGAAATCAGCTCGCTGGGTGAAGGCGACCTGACGGTGAAGGCCTCGGTGACCGAGGACATGACCGGCGCGATCGCGGACGCGATCAACTACGCGGTGGACGAGCTGCGCAACCTGGTGACCACGATCAACGACACCTCGGTGCAGGTCGCGGCCTCGTCCCAGGAGACCCAGGCCACCGCGCTGCAGCTGGCCGAGGCGTCCAACCACCAGGCCGAGCAGATCAACGCCGCCTCCCAGCGCATCGCTGAAATCGCGGCCAGCATCGAGCAGGTGTCGCGCAACTCCACCGAATCGGCGGAAGTGGCGCAGCGCTCGGTGGTCATCGCGGCCGAGGGCGCCGGCGTGGTGCGCGAGACCATCAACGGCATGGACCAGATCCGCGACCAGATCCAGGAGACCTCCAAGCGCATCAAGCGCCTGGGCGAGTCGTCCCAGGAGATCGGCTCGATCGTGGAACTGATCAACGACATTTCCGAGCAGACCAACATCCTGGCGCTCAACGCGGCCGTGCAGGCGGCAGCGGCGGGCGAGACGGGCCGCGGCTTCGCGGTGGTGGCGGACGAAGTGCAGCGCCTGGCGGAACGCACCTCCAACGCGACCCGGCGAATCGAAGGCCTGGTCCAGGCGATCCAGGCCGACACCAACGAGGCGGTCAGCTCGATGGAGCAGACCACCGCCGAGGTGGTGTCCGGTGCCCGCCTGGCCGAGGACGCCGGTACCGCGCTGACCGAGATCGAGCGCGTGTCCAACGCCCTGAACGAGCTGATCAAGAACATCTCGGTCGCCGCCCAGCAGCAGGCCGGCGCGGCCGCCGACATCACCAAGACCATGGAAGTGGTCCGCCAGATTTCCGCCCAGACTTCGCGGGGCGCGGGCCAGACGGCCGAATCGATCGGACACCTGGCGCAGCTGGCTGCCGACCTGCGCCGCTCGGTCGCCGACTTCAAGCTGCCTGGCTGATCAGATGGGCCTGACGGGGGATGATGGAATGAAGATGGCCCGGTATCCGCGCCTTGGCTGCCCGGCGGCATGGGGGCAGGCATGAGTGCGCTGCGCGACGCGATGAGCCACGCCGTACTCGGCTGGGTCAAGCCCGAGCTGGACGAGACCCTGCGCCAGGCGCGCGGGGAGATCGAGGCGTTCGTCGAGAACCCCTCCGACAGCAGCCGCATGCGCTTCTGCGCCGGCTACCTGCACCAGGTGCAGGGCACGCTGCGGATGGTCGAGCTGTACGCCCCGGCGATGGTCGCCGAGGAGATGGAGCTGCTGGCCCAGGCCCTGCAGCAGGGCGCGGCCAACGACCGCGACGAGGCCTGCGCCACCCTGATGCGCGGCACCGTGCTGCTGCCCGACTACCTGGAGCGCCTGCAGAACGGCCATCGCGACATCCCGATCGTGCTGCTGCCGCTGCTCAACGACATCCGCGCCGCGCGCGGTGCCGCCGGACTCAACGAGAGCGTGCTGTTCGCCCCGGACCTGAGCGCGCCGCTGCCGGCGCAGCTGCCGGCGCCCTCCGCGCTGCCGTGGGCGCAGCGCCAGGACCTGGTCGCCGCCGCCCTGCGCCGTTTCCAGGAAGCGATGCTGGCGTGGCCGGAGAACGGCGCCCCCGGCGACACCGCGATGCTGGCCGAGGCGACCGCCGAACTGCTGCGCAACGCCAGCCACGAGACCACCCGGCGCATGCTGTGGGTGCTGTCCTCGGTGACCGCCGCGCTGCGCGACGGCGCCCTGGCCGGCAACGAGAACCTGCGCGGCGCCTTCGCCGCCGCGCTGCGCGCGTTGCAGCAGGCCAGCGAGAACGAGGCCCTGCCGGCCGCCTCGCGCGGCGTGTCGACCCAGGAGCCGACCCGCCAGCTGCTGTACGCGGTCGCCTACGCGCGCACGCCGCACCCGGCGCTGGATGAACTGCGCCGCGCGTTCGACCTGGACGCGCAGATGCCCAGCGAGGCCGAGCTGGACCACGCCCGCGGCAGCCTGGCCGGCCGCAACCGCGACCTGCTCAACACCGTCGGCGGGGTGGTCAAGGAGGAATTGCTGCGGGTGAAGGACGCGCTGGACCTGCACCTGCGCACCGGCGGCGACGTCGCCGCGCTGCAGCCGCAGGCCGCCGACCTGACCCGGGTGGCCGACACCCTGGGCATGCTCGGCCTGGGCGTGGCCCGCGACGTGGTGCTGCAGCAGCGCGACGCGCTGCAGGCCATCGCCGCCGGCAACGCGCCGGCGAGCGAGGGCGCGCTGCTGGACATCGCCGGCGCGCTGCTCTACGTGGACGCCACCCTCGACGACCAGGTTGCCAGCCTGGGCGCGGGCGAGGAGGGCGCGGAGGATGCCGCCGCGGCCGAGGCCCGGCGCACGGTGGAGGTGCTGGCGCACGAGGCGCTGGCCAACTTCGCCGCTGCGCGCGAGGACTTCGTCGCCTTCATCGAGACCAACTGGGACCATGCCCGGCTGGAATCGGTGCCGCGCCTGCTGGAGGAAGTGGCCGGCGCGCTGCGCATGCTCGAGCTGGGCGAACCGGCCGATTACCTGGAAGGCGTGCGCCGCTACATCCTGACCGAGCTGATCGGGCGCCGGCGCGTGCCCAGCGGCCGCCAGCTGGACACCCTGGCCGACGCCATGGCCAGCCTGGAGTACTACCTGGAGGCGCTGCGCGACCGCCGGCCCAACCGCGCCGAGATCCTGGAGATCGCGCGCAGCAGCCTGGAAAGCCTGAACTACTGGCCGCTGCCGGACGCCCACGCCGCCGAGGCCCCCGCGGCCGCGGCGCCGGCGAGCACCCCGGCCGCCGCCGTGCCGCCGCCGCTGCCCGCCGCCCCGGAACCGGTTGCCGCCGCGCCGCAGGCGCCGGCCGCGCCGGCCGGCCTGGACTGGGATTCGGTCGAACTGTCGCCGGCCCCGGTCGCCGCACCGGAACCGGCCGATATCGCCGGTCCGGTCCGCGAAGTGCTGGAAGCTCCGGCGCTGGAGGTCGAACTGCCGCCGGTGGTGCCGCAGCCGCCGGCGATCCCGTCGCTGGGCGACGCTCCGCGCTTCGTCTACGACCCGGTGTCCGGCGAATACATCGCCGAAGCCGCCGCCGCTGCCCCGGATGCCGGTACCGCCGCGGTGCCGCCGCCGCTGCCGGCGGATGGGCCGCTGCCCGGCGCGGGCGAGCCGTTTGCCGTCGCCTCCGCGCCGGTGCCGGAAGCGCCGTCCCTGCCGGCCGGCGGCCCGCCGCCGCTGCCGGCCGACGAGGAGCCGGTGTTCGTCGCCAGCGCGTCCGAATCCGCGCCGGCCCCGACCGCCCCGGTTCCACCGCCGCTGCCGGAAGCGCCCGCCGTGGTGCCGCCGGCCGAGCCTGCCGCGGCCAGCCATGGCCAGTGGCTGGACCTGACCGTGCACATCCGTCCGCGCGTGCCGGCCGAGCCGCCGGCCGCCGAAGCCGCGCCGCCGGCGAGCGCGCCGGCCGCCCCGGCTGCTCCGCCTGCTCCGGCCGCTCCGGCTCCCGCCAGTGGCGAGGCCGCTCCGGCCGCCGGGTCCGTCGATCCGCTGCTGGCCGAGATGGCCGCCGCCGCCGCGGCGATCCCGCCGGCCTCGGTCGGTGCCGCCCCGGCCGTGCCACCGGCGCCGCCGGTGGTCGTGCCGGCCGCACCGGCACCTGCCGCCACCCGCAACGGCGGCTTCGACGACAACCAGGACATCGACGCCGACATCCGCGAAGTCTTCCTGGAGGAGTTCGAGGAAGAGCGCGGCAACCTCGCGCGCCTGCTGCCGCTGTGGCTGCGCGCGCCGGACGACCTGGAACGCCTGCGTCCGATCCGCCGCGTGTTCCACACCCTCAAGGGCAGTGGCCGCCTGGTCGGCGCCAGTGCCCTGGGCGAGTTCGCCTGGAAGATCGAGAGCATGCTCAACCGCGTGCTCGACGGCACCCGTCCGGCCAGCCCGGCGGTGGTCGCGATGGTGCAGCAGGCCACCGAGGTGCTGCCGCAGTTCGATGCCGCGCTGCGCGGCACCGGCGCGCTTGCCCTGGACCTGCACGCGATCGAGTCGGTGGCCGAGCGCATCGCCGCCGGCGAGGAAGCGTTCTACTCGATGCCGGCGCCGCCGGCGGCCGTGGCCACCGTGGTGGACGAAGGCACCCCGGCCTCGGTCGACAGCGTGCTGCGCGAGATCCTCGAGACCGAGGTCGCCACCCACCTGGAGACGGTGGACGCGTGGATTGCCGCCGCGCGCCAGGCGCCGCAGGCGGTCAACGATCCGCTGCTGCGCGCCATGCACACCATGAACGGCGCGTTCGCGATGACCGACGTGCCGGAGATCACCGCGGTCACCGACGCGGCCGAGACCTACATCAAGCGCGGCATCGCCGCCGGCCACGTGCCTTCCGCGGAGGAAGTGCAGACCCTGGCCGACACTGCGGCCACGATCCGCGCCTGCATCCAGGCGCTGCAGGCCGAGTCGCCGCGTATCCCCAGCTATGCCGCGCTGGCCGCGCGCCTGCGGGCGATGGCCGACACCCTGCCGGAGGCGCGCTGGTCGCAGCCGGAAATCCTCGAGGACGAAGCCGCGGCCGTGCCGGCGGCGCCGGATCCGTCGATGGAACTCACCGGCGTCGACCTCAGCGGCTTCCTGGTCGACGCGCTGGGTGGCGACGAGGCCCAGCCGGCCGCGGTCGATGCCGGCAGTGCCGCGCCCGCGGCACCCCAGGTGCCGGACTGGAACCTGGACGCCGCCGGGACGGCGGCCCCGGAAACCAGCGCCCCGGCCGTCCGGCAGTGGGAGGTGGAGCAGCCGCTCGCCGGCGCGGACGCCAGCGCCGCGTCCGATTTCGCCGGCGAGGCCATGCCGGCCGCGCCCGCGGGCAGCGAAGAGGCTGCGACCGATGCGGGCGATTTCAGCTTCGACTGGACCCCGCCCGAGGTCGCCGCGGAGCCCGCCGCCCCGGCGGCCGAACCGCCGGCCATCGCGCAGGCCACCATCGACCCGCCGGTCGCCGTGGAGCCGGCCATCGAGCCGGCGGCCGCGGACTGGAACCTGGAGCCGGTGGCCGACAGCGGCGCCGTGGAGCCGGCCGGCATTGCGCCGGTGGCGGAAGAAAGTCCCGCGCCGGCCGTCGACGACGCCTCCATGGCCGCGGCCGGGCCGGTGGCCGCGAGCCCGGACCCGGTGCTGGCGCCGCTGCACGAGGCCATCGAGGCCGCGCTGGAAGCGGCCGCGCCGGAAGTCCCTGCGACCGCAACCACTGCGGCCCCGGACGAGCCGGCCGCGGAAGCGCCGGTGCAGCCGGAGGTGGCCGAGGCGCCCGCGGTTGCTGCCGAGGCACCCGCCGCTGCCCCGGCACTGCCGGCGGAAACCGAGGGGGCGCCGGCCGACGCGCCGATGCTGGACTTCAGCGAGCTGGACCGCGACCTGGTCGACATCTTCGTCGAGGAAGGCGGCGACCTGCTCGACCACATCGACGCGCTGCTGGTGGAACTGCGCGCCGACAGCACCGCGCGCGAGGCGATCATCGGCCTGCAGCGCGACCTGCACACGCTCAAGGGCGGCGCGCGCATGGCCGGCATCGCCACCATCGGCGACCTCGGCCACGTGATCGAGTCGCTGCTGGAAGCGGCCGCCGAGCATCGCACCGAGCTGGGCCGCGGTGACGTGCAGCTGCTGGAACGCGGCTTCGACACCCTGCACCAGCTGCTGGTGCAGACCCGTGCCCACCGCGCCACCGCCATGCCGCACGCGCTGATCGCCGCATTCGAGGCGCGCATCCGCGGCGAGGCCGTGCCCGCGGTCGCGGACGACGTCCCGGCCGCTGCGCCGGCCGCCGCGGCGCCCGCCGAGGCCGCGCAGCCGCACGCCGAGGCCGCTCCGGCTGCCGCGCCGCAGACACAACCGCAGCCGCAGCCGCAGCCGCAGCCGGTGCATGTCGCCGCCGAGGTCCAGCTGGCCGCCACCGCCGCGGCGCTGCCGCCGCTGTCGGCCCCGGTGGACGAGGAAGCCGAAGCGCCGGCCGAGGAAGCCATCGCCCCGCGCGCCCCGCAGGAACAGGTGCGCGTGCGCGCCGACCTGCTGGACAACCTGGTCAACCACGCCGGCGAAGTGGCGATCTACCGCGCCCGCCTGGAGCAGCAGCTGGGTGCCTTCCGCGCGGCCATGGCCGAGCTGGACCGCACCAACGCCCGCCTGCGCGACCAGCTGCGCCGCCTGGACCTGGAGACCGAGGCCCAGATCGTCGCCCGCTACCAGCGCGAGCAGGACAGCGCCGACCCGACCTTCGACCCGCTGGAGCTGGACCGCTTCTCCACCCTGCAGCAGCTCAGCCGCGCGCTGAACGAGTCCGCGGCCGACCTGACCGGCCTGCAGGGCGTGCTCGACGACCTGGCCCGCCAGTACGACGTCCTGCTGCAGCAGCAGTCGCGCGTCAGCTCGGACCTGCAGGACGGCCTGATGAGCGCGCGCATGGTGCCGTTCGACAGCGTCGTGCCACGCCTGCGCCGCGTGGTCCGCCAGGCCGGCCACGACACCGGCAAGCAGGTGCAGCTGCGCCTGGACGGCACCCACGGCGAACTGGACCGCAACGTGCTCGACCGCATGGTCGCGCCGATCGAGCACATGCTGCGCAACTCGGTGGCGCACGGCCTGGAGACCCCGGCCGAGCGCGTGGCCGCGGGCAAGAGCGAGGAAGGCACGATCACCATCGCCCTGCGCCACGAGGGCTCGGAAATCGTGCTGCAGGTGTCCGACGACGGCCGCGGCCTGGACCGCGACGCGATCCGCCGCCGCGCCGAGCAGCGCGGCCTGCTCAAGCCGGGCGCGGTGCTCACCGACACCGAGCTGGATTCGCTGATCTTCGAGGCCGGCTTCTCCACCTCCGAGCAGGTCAGCCAGCTGGCCGGCCGCGGCGTGGGCATGGACGTGGTCCGCAACGAAGTGCGCCAGCTCGGCGGCACCGTGGAAATCCACTCGGTGGTCGGCCGCGGCGTGACCTTCACCCTGCGCCTGCCGCAGACCCTGGCGGTCACCCAGGCGGTGTTCGTGCAGATCGGCGAGACCACCTACGCGGTGCCAGTGGCCTCGGTCAGCGGCATCGGCCGGATCTCGCGCGAGCGCTTCGAGAGCGGCACCGGTGGCTACCGCTACGCAGGCGAGGAATACGCGCTGCACGACCTCGGCCTGCTGGTCGGGCAGGGCCCGGCCAAGGCCGAGGGCCAGGCCCAGGTACCGCTGCTGCTGGTGCGCGCCGGCGACCTGCGCGCCGCGGTGGCGATCGACCAGGTGGTCGGCAACCGCGAAATCGTGGTCAAGCCGGTCGGCATGCAGATCGCGTCGGTGCCGGGCATCTACGGCGCCACCATCACCGGCGACGGCCGCGTGGTGGTGATCCTCGACGTCGCCCCGCTGGTGCGCCGCCACCTGGCGCAGCCGCAGCGCCCGGCCGCCGAGGCCGAGGCGCAGCAGCAGCGCCACGTGCCGCTGGTGATGGTGGTCGACGACTCGCTGACCATGCGCAAGGTCACCGGCCGCGTGCTGGAACGCCACAACTTCGAGGTGGTGACCGCGCGCGACGGCATCGAGGCGCTGGAGAAGCTGGAAGAGCGCGTGCCCGACCTCATGCTGCTGGACATCGAGATGCCGCGCATGGACGGCTACGAGCTGGCGACCGCGATGCGCGCCGACGCGCGCTTCCGCGGCGTGCCGATCGTGATGATCACCTCGCGTACCGGCGAGAAGCACCGCCAGCGTGCGTTCGAGATCGGCGTCCAGCGGTACCTGGGCAAGCCGTACCAGGAACTGGACCTGATGCGAAACGTGTACGACCTGCTGGGGATCGCCCGTGCCCGCGACTGATTCCTCGAAGACGGTCGCATTGCTGGCCCGCCAGGGCGCGGCCCGGGAGCGGCTGCGCCAGGCGGTGGACGCCGCCGGCGGCAACGTGGTGCTGGAAGCCGACCCGGTCGAGCTGGACCTGGCCACCCTGGCCGGGATCGGCGCGCAGGCGGTGCTGGTGGCGCTGGAGCCGGCGGTGGAGGACGCGCTGGTGGCGCTGGAGCCGGTGCTGGAGTCGCCGGACCTGCTGGTGATCTTCGACGAGGCCGACCTGGCCGCGCGCCGCGACGGCTGGGAGGCGCAGCGCTGGATCCGCCACCTGGCGGCCAAGCTGCACGGCCACGACGACGTGCTGCCGCCCGGCCGCGAGCACGACATCGACTTCTCGGCGCAGCTGCAGCCCGGCCGCCCGGCTGCGTTGCAGCAGGCGCATGCCGGCATCGACGCGGACCTGGCGCTGGGTGGCGAAACCGTGGACCTGGCCCCGCAGCTGCCGCCGGACCTGCCGCCGCCGCTGCCCGCGGTGGAGGCGCCGCCGGCGCCCGCGCCGTGGGAGGACGGCAGCGCCGCCCTGGCCTGGGACGAGCCCGCGCCCTGGGAGCGCGCGGCCCCCGCGCTGGAGCCGGAGGCCCCGGCCGCCGCGCCCGCGGTGCCGCCGCCGCTGCCAGAGCCCTCGGCGTGGACCCTGGCCGACGACGCCCCGGCCACCCCGGGCCCGGCCCCGGCTGCCGCGCCGCCGCCGTTGCCGGACTTCAGCAACCTCTCGCTGGTCGAGCTGGAGCCGGTCGATACCGGCGCGCCGGTGGCCAAGGGTGCGGTGCTGGTACTGGCCGGCATCGGCGGCCCGGACGCGGTGCGCAAGCTGCTCGGCGCGCTGCCGGCCGGTTTCCCGCAGCCGGTGCTGGTGCAGCTGCGCCTGGACGGCGGCCGCTACGACAACCTGGTCAAGCAGATGGCGCGGGTCTCGCCCGTGCCGGTGGCGCTGGCCATGCCCGGCGACGCCGTGGCTCCGGGCTCGGCCTACGTGCTGCCCGACGGCGTGGGCGTGGAACCGGCCGGCAATGGCCTACGCTTCATCGACGCCGGCCCCGGCCACGAGCCGGTGGAGGCACTGCCGCCGACCGAGAGCGCGGTGCTGGTGCTCAGCGGCGCCGAGCCGGCGCGCATGGACGCGGTGCTGGCGCTGGCCGCGCGCGGCGCCTATGTCGCCGGCCAGGCGCTGGACGGCTGCTACGACCCCACCGCGGCCCGCATGCTGGAGGCCGGCGGCGCCCCGCTGGCCGCGCCGGCGATGCTGGCCAACCAGCTTGTGGCGCGCCTGGGCTGAGCCCGGCGCGCGGAGGAAGACCTGCAGATGGCATTCAAGAGCGACGAAATCCGCGGCGTCATGATCCAGTCGGGCCAGGAGCGCCTGCTGCTGCCCAATGCCACCGTGGCCGAGGTGCTGGCGCGGGTGGAGGTGCAGCCTCTGGAAGGCACGCCGGGCTGGCTGCCGGGCCATGTCGCCTGGCACGGCTGGGACGTTCCGCTGGTCGACTTCGCCCGCCTCGCCGGGCTGGGCGGCGATCCGCCGGGGCGCATCCGCGTGGTGGTGCTCAAGGCGCTGGGCGGCGACGAGGGACTGCCGTACTTCGCGCTGCAGACCACCTCGTTCCCGCAGCTGGTCTCGGTGCCGCGCGACAGCCTGCTGGCCGACGCATCCGAGGACGAACTGCCGCGCGGCGTGCAGATGCGCGTGCTGCTGGGCGAGCAGGGCGCGCTGCTGCCGGACCTGGAAGGCATCGAGCAGCTGGTGGTCGACGCCCTGGGCGCGATCGCCTGACCCTGGCGCCGGCCGTGGCCGGCGCATGCAGGGCACGCATGGAACCGGCCTCGCGCCGGTGTTTTTCCGTGTCCGGGTCAGAGGTCGCCGAAACGCGCCTGCAGCGCGGCGATCGCCGCCAGGCCTGCGGTCTCGGTGCGCAGCACCCGCGGGCCCAGGCGCAGGCCGCGGAAGCCGGCGGCGTGCAGCACCTCGCGGTCGCGCGGCGACCAGCCGCCTTCCGGGCCGATCGCCACCACCACCGTGTCCGTGTCCTGCAGCTGCAGCGAGGCCAGGCGGTGTTCGCCCTGCGGATCCAGCAGCAGGCGCAGGGCATTGCCCGGCAGCGCCGCGGCAGCCGCGTCCAGCGCCGCCGGCGCATGCACCTCCGGCACGCGCGCGCGGCCGGATTGCCCGCAGGCCGACCCGACCACGCTGCGCCAATGCGCCAGCCGCTTCTGCGCGCGCTCGGCGTCCAGCCGCACCTCGGTGCGCTCGCCGTTGACCGGCACGATCGCGGCCACGCCCAGCTCGGTGGCCTTTTGCAGGATCAGGTCCATCTTCTCGCCGCGGGCGATGCCCTGCAGCAGCACGATGCGCAGCGGCGACTCGTTGTCCACCGTGCTGGCCGACACCACCTCGGCGCTGACTTCGCGCTTGCCGACCGCGGCCAGGCGCGCCGCGTAGTCGTGGCCGTCGCCGTTGAACAGCACGCAGGGGTCGCCCTCGCGCAGGCGCAGCACCCGCGCCAGGTGGTTGCCGGCGTGTTCGGGCAGGACGACGGTGGTGCCGGGCTGCAGCGGCAGCTCGACGTGGCAGCGGGTCAAGCGCATGCGGTGGCCTCGGCGATGGCGGCGGCGGTGGTTTCGGCCAGCAGCTGCAGCTGGGCCTCGTCGATGCAGTAGGGCGGCATCCAGTACAGGATGTCGCCCAGCGGGCGCAGCAGCACGCCGCGCTCCAGCGCCGCGCGGTAGGCGTGCAGGCCGATCCGCAACGATGCGTCGAACGGCGTTTCGCGCACGCCGTCGCGTGCCAGTTCGAAGGCCACGACCATGCCGGCCTGGCGCACGTCGGCGACATGCCGGCTGCCGGCGCCCACCTGCGCGGCCAGGGTGGCCATGTGTGCGGCGGTGGCGCGGTTGTGCTCCAGCACGCCATCGCCTTCGAAGATGTCCAGCGAGGCCAACGCCGCGGCGCAGGCCAGCGGATTGCCGGTGTAGCTGTGCGAATGCAGGAAGGCGCGCTCGCGCGAGTCGTCGAGGAAGCCTTCGTAGATGGTCTGGCTGGCGAGCACGGCGGCCAGCGGCAGGAAGCCGCCGGTCAGGCCCTTGGACAGGCACAGCAGGTCCGGGGCGATGCCGGCCTGCTCGCAGGCGAACATGGTGCCGGTGCGGCCGAAGCCGGTGGCGATCTCGTCGGCGACCAGGAACACGCCGTTGGCGTCGCACAGCTCGCGCGCCCGGCGCAGGTAGGCCGGATGGTGCATGCGCATGCCGCCGGCGCACTGCAGGCGCGGCTCCAGGATCAGGGCGCAGATCTCGCCCGGGTGCTGGTCGAACAGGTCGGCCAGGGCGTCGGCCGCGCGCAGCGCGCACTGCTCGTCGCTCTCGCCGGGGCGGGCCATGTAGGCGTCGGGCGAGGGCGCGAACAGGGCCTCGGCCAGCAGCGGCGCGTACACCCGCCGGTACAGCGGGATGTCGCCCACCGCCAGCGCGCCCAGGGTCTCGCCGTGGTAGCCGTTCTCCAGGGCGATGAAGCGGGTGCGCGGCTCCTCGCCGCGGTTGCGGAACCAGTGGAAGGCCATCTTCAGCGCCACCTCCACTCCGGCCGAGCCGTTGTCGGCATAGAACACGCGCGACAGCGGGGCGCGGCCGGGCTGGCGCGGGGCGATGGCCAGCAGGCGCTCGGCCAGCTCGATGGCAGGGGCGTGCGAGAAACCGGCCAGGATCACCTGTTCCAGGCTGCGGGCCTGGCGGGCGATGGCCTCGGCAATGCGCGGTTCGGCATGCCCGTGCAGGTTGGTCCACCAGCTGCTGACCGCGTCCAGGTAGCGGCGTCCGTCGTAGCCGTGCAGCCACGCCCCCTCGCCGCGCTCGATCGGGACCAGCGGCAGCACGTCCGGATGCTCGCGCATCTGCGTGCACGGGTGCCAGAGCACGGCCAGGTCGCGTGCGCGCCAGGGCGCGTCCGCTGGCACCGGTGTCTCTGCTAGCATGGCCTGCTGATGAATACGTTCCTGCATCCGTCCATGATAACGGTCGCTCCCGGGCCGGATCGCGGAGCGTTGCCGTGAGCCGGCGGCTGCCTGTCATCCACGGCATCACCACGGAGGATGCCGGCCCGTACCGCCTGGAGCGGCTGGACCTGGAATTCTCCAACGGCGAGCGCCGGCGCTTCGAGCGCATGGTGCCGCGTGGCCCCGGCGCGGTGGTGGTGGTGCCGCTGCTGGACGAGGACACCGTGCTGCTGGTGCGCGAGTACGCCGCCGGCGTCAACCGCTACGAGCTGGGCCTGGTGAAGGGGCGCATGGATCCGGGCGAGACCCCGGAACAGGCCGCCAACCGCGAGCTGAAGGAAGAGGCCGGCTACGGCGCACGGCGCCTGGACGTGCTGCGCCAGCTGACCCTGGTGCCGACCTACATGGGCCACGTCTCCTGGCTGGTGCTGGCGCGCGACCTGTATCCCGAGCGGCTGCCCGGCGACGAGCCGGAGGAGCTGGAAGTCATTCCCTGGAAGCTGCAGGAACTGGACCGACTGATGTTGCGAGAGGATTTCTCCGAGGGGCGCTCGCTGGCGGCGCTGTTCGTGGCACGCGAGTGGCTGGCGCGGCGATGACCCGGATCACCGTCGACCTGCGCGAGACCGTCATCGCCATCGCCCGCCAGGCAGGCGAGGCGATCATGGAGATCTACCGGGAGGGCTTCGAGGTCACCCACAAGCAGGACGCCAGCCCGCTGACCGCGGCGGACATGGCCGCGCACCGGATCATCGTCGAGGGGTTGCAGCGCCTGACCCCGGAACTGCCGGTGCTGTCGGAGGAATCGGCGGAAGTGCCGTGGGAGGTCCGCCGCCTGTGGCAAAGCTACTGGCTGGTCGACCCGCTGGATGGCACCCGCGAGTTCGTCAAGCGCAACGACGAGTTCAGCGTGAACATCGCCCTGGTGGTGCAGGGCGCGCCGGTGCTGGGCGTGGTCCAGGCGCCGGTCGGCGGCCAGGTGTGGCACGCGGTGCGCGGCGAGGCGGCCTACCGCCGCGACGGCCAGCGCGACGAACCGCTGCGCGTGCGCTCCCCGGCCAGCGCGCCGCTGCGGGTGGCGGCCAGCCGCTCGCACCGCGACGCCCGCACCCAGGCGGTGCTGGACCGCATGGGCGAGATCGAGGAAGTGGCGCTGGGTTCGTCGCTGAAGTTCTGCCGCATCGCCGAGGGCCGGCTGGACGTGTACCCGCGCTTCGGCCCCACCTCGGAGTGGGACACCGCGGCCGGCCAGTGCGTGCTGCACGCCGCCGGCGGTGCGCTGCTGGCGGCCGACACCGGCAAGCCGTTCCGCTACAACCGGCGCGAGACCCTGCTCAACGGCGACTTCATCGCCCTGGGCGACACCGACCTGCCGTGGCAGCAGTGGCTTTGATCCGTCCGATGGGGCGCCGGTAACGGTCCGGCGCCGGTTGCGCCGGGTCGCGCCGCCTGCCGGGTTGCCCGGCCCGCGCGACCCGCGCCAGTCAGCTCAGCGATGCAGGTCGCCGGCGGCTTCGGGCTGGTAACGCACCGCGGTGACCCGCAGCCGCAACGGGCGCCCGCCCGGTGCCTGCCAGTCGATGCTCTGGCCCACGGACAGGCCAAGCAGGGCGGTGCCGACCGGGGCCAGCACGGAGACGCGGCCCTTCTCCACGTCCGCCTCGTTGGGATAGACCAGGGTGAGCACGTGCTTCTCGCCGCTGGCCTCGTCCTCGCACTCGACCTGCGAGTGCATGGTCACCACGTCCGCCGGCACCTGTTCCGGCGGTACCACATCGGCCCGGTTGAGCTCGTCCATCAGCGCGATCGCGGCGGGATGGCGGCTCAGGACCGGGGAGTCGAGCATGGCCTCCAGGCGGGCCATGTCGCGGGCGGAAACGATCAGCGAAGGGGGCAGGCCGCTGACGGGCTGGGTGGTCGACATCGGTATACCTCACGGTTGGGGCGCGCCGGGCGCGCATGAAGAAAAGGCGGGCGCGTTTCCGCATCCGCCTCGGGTCATCGGGTTTGTGCCTGCACCGTAGCCGGTAACAGGAATGGTTTCAAGCGCCCGCAGGCGCGGCGCCGGGGGTGTTCAGGCGCGGGCCGTGGTCCCGGCCGTGGCGGCAGGGGGCGCCGGCAGGCCGCACTGGGGCGCCAGCAGGTCCGGCGGCAGGTCGCCGACCACCGCCGCCAGCCGCACCAGGAAGCTGCCCATCGCCGAGCTGCGGCGCCAGACCATGGCCAGGCTGCGGCTGGGGTGGGAGTCGGAGAAGCCCAGCAGGTGGATGTTGTCCGACTGCGCCACCGGCGGCTTGACCGCCAGCACCGGCAACAGGGTCGCGCCGACGTTGGCGGCCACCATCTGCCGCAGGGTTTCCAGGCTGGTGGCGCGGAACCCGGTCTTCTCGTGCGCGCCGGATACCCGGCACACGTCCAGCGCCTGTTCGCGCAGGCAATGGCCGTCCTCCAGCAGCAGCAGGCGCTGCTCGGCCAGCTCGTCCAGGGTCACGTTCGCGCGCCGCGCAAGCGGGTGCTGCCCGGGCACTGCCAGCACGAACGGCTCCTCGAACAGGAACTCTGCGTGCAGCTGGTCGTCGTGCACCGGCAGGGCCAGGATCGCCGCGTCCAGCTTGCCCTCGCGCAGGCGCGCCAGCAGCTCGTCGCTCTTCTCCTCCACCAGCAGCAGTTCCAGGTGCGGGAAGCGCTCGAGCACGCGCGGCACCACGTGCGGCAGCAGGTACGGCGCCAGGGTGGGGAAGATGCCCAGCCGCACCGTGCCCGCTTCCGGGTCTTGGCTGCGGCGTGCCGCTTCCTTCATCTGCTCGACCTCGGCGACGATGCGGCGGGCGCGTTCGGCGGCCTCGCGCCCGGCGGGGGTGAGCATCACCTTGCGCGGCGCGCGTTCCACCAGCGGCACGCCCAGCTCGTCCTCCAGCTTGCGGATCTGGGTGGACAGGGTCGGCTGGCTGACGTAGCAGGCCGCGGCCGCGCGGCCGAAGTGCTTGTGATCGGCCAGGGCCACCAGGTATTTGAGGTCGCGCAGGTTCATCGCTTCGTTCCCGCCGGGGGACGGGCGGGCGGGGCCCGCCCGCCGCGTCAGGCGCCGACTTCCTCCGCCGGGATGGAGGCGGCCGGGGCCGAGGTGCGGATCAGGTGGTCGAACGCCGCCAGCGAGGCCTTGGCGCCCTCGCCGACCGCGATCACGATCTGCTTGTACGGCACCGTGGTGCAGTCGCCGGCGGCGAACACGCCCGGCAGGCTGGTCTGGCCGCGCCCGTCGACCACGATCTCGCCGCGTGGGCTCAGCTCCAGCGTGCCCTTGAGCCACTCGGTGTTGGGCAGCAGGCCGATCTGCACGAAGATGCCCTCCAGTTCGACGCGGTGGCTGTCGCCGCCGACACGGTCCTTGTACACCAGGCCGGTCACCTTCTGCCCGTCGCCGAGCACCTCGGTGGTCTGGGCGCTGGTGATGATGGTCACGTTCGGCAGGCTGCGCAGCTTGCGCTGCAGCACCTCGTCGGCGCGCAGCTTGCCGTCGAACTCCAGCAGGGTGACGTGGCCGACGATGCCGGCCAGGTCGATCGCCGCCTCCACGCCGGAGTTGCCGCCGCCGATCACCGCCACGCGCTTGCCCTTGAACAGCGGGCCGTCGCAGTGCGGGCAGTAGGCCACGCCGCGGGTGCGGTACTGGTCCTCGCCGGGGACGTTCATCTGCCGCCAGCGTGCGCCGGTGGCCAGGATCACCGTCTTCGACTTCAGCGAGGCGCCGTTGGCCAGCTTCACCTCGACCAGGCCGTCGGCGCCGGCCGGGACCAGGGCCTGCGCGCGTTGCAGGTTCATCACGTCCACGTCGTACTCGCGCACGTGCTGCTCCAGCGCGGCGGCCAGCTTCGGGCCCTCGGTGTACTGCACCGAGACGAAGTTCTCGATCGCCATGGTGTCCAGCACCTGGCCGCCGAAGCGCTCGGCCGCCACGCCGGTGCGGATGCCCTTGCGCGCGGCGTAGATCGCCGCCGCGGCACCGGCCGGGCCGCCGCCGACCACCAGCACGTCGAACGGGGCCTTCTGCGCGATCTTCGCCGCCTCGCGCGCCTCGGCGCCGGTGTCGAGCTTGGCCACGATCTCCTCCAGGCCCATGCGGCCGTAGGCGAACAGTTCGCCGTTGAGGAACACCGCCGGCACCGACATCACCTGGCGCGCTTCGACCTCGTCCTGGAACAGGGCGCCGTCGATGGCCACGTGCCTGATGTTCGGGTTCAGCACCGCCATCAGGTTCAGCGCCTGGACCACGTCCGGGCAGTTCTGGCAGGACAGCGAGAAATAGGTCTCGAAGCTGAACTCGCCTTGCAGCGACTTCACCTGCTCGATCACCTCGGCCGCGGCCTTGGACGGGTGGCCGCCCACCTGCAGCAGGGCCAGCACCAGCGAGGTGAACTCGTGGCCCATCGGCAGGCCGGCGAAGCGCAGGCTGATGTCCTGGCCGGGGCTGGTGATGGCGAAGGAGGGCTTGCGCTCGGCGTCGTCGCGGCGCACCTCCAGGCTCACCTGCGGCGACAGGCCCTCGATGTCCTGCAGCAGCTCGAGCATCTCCTTCGAGCTGTCGCCGTCGTCGAGCGAGGCGACCAGGTGCACCGGGCGGGTCAGGCGTTCCAGGTAGGCCTGCAGCTGGGTCTTGAGGTTGGCGTCCAACATCGGGGCGACTCCGGGAAGTGGAAAGTGGGTCCGGCGGCGGGCAAGCCGCCACCGTGGCGCCCGCCGCGGCGGGCACCCGTGGATGGGGAAGTGGACCGGAGCCGACGCGGCCTGCGTGGCGTGCCGCGGCGCGGCGGCTGCGTGGGATGCGATGGCTCCGGTCCACTCCCCCGCCTTGGGCAGGGGAGGGATGCCCCGGCGCGGGCGCCGGGGCGGGTACGGCCTTAGATCTTGCCGACCAGGTCCAGCGACGGAGCGATGGTCTTGGCGCCCTCCTTCCACTTGGCCGGGCAGACCTGGCCCGGGTTGGCGGCGACGAACTGGGCAGCCTTCAGCTTGCGCAGGGTCTCGGAAACGTCGCGGGCGATGGCGTTGTCATGGACCTCCATGGTCTTGATCACGCCTTCCGGGTTGATGATGAAGGTGCCGCGCAGGGCCAGGCCCTCTTCCTCGATGTGCACGCCGAAGGCGCGGGTCAGCTGGTGGGTCGGGTCGCCGACCAGCGGGAACTGGGCCTTGCCCACAGCCGGGGAGGTCTCGTGCCACACCTTGTGCGAGAAGTGGGTGTCGGTGGTCACGACGTAGACCTCGGCACCGGCCTTCTGGAACTCGGCGTAGTTGTTGGCGGCGTCCTCGACCTCGGTCGGGCAGTTGAAGGTGAAGGCAGCCGGCATGAAGATCACGACCGACCACTTGCCCTTCAGGTCGGCATCGGTGACTTCGATGAACTCGCCGTTGCGGAAGGCATTGGCCTTGAAGGGCTGGACAGTGGTGTTGATCAGGGACATGGGTCCTCTCTCGGTTGGGGTGAAAACTGAGACGCCATGCTAGGCGCTCTTGATAGACAGGGCAAATCAATTGAAAGGATTGGATAGATAGGTTCCATCTATCGAAACCGGAGAATTCCTCTCCTGAATCATCAAGCTTGGCAATTCCCCTTGCCCTGCTTCATGGTGGCGCGATGGAACAAACCCAAGCTCCCACCCCCAGGACCCTGTTGCAGGAGGCCGCCGGCCGGCTGCCGCGCGAGGATGCCGAGCCCCTGTTGCTGCATGCATTGCAGCAGGACCGCGCCTGGCTGTTCGCCCATGGCGACGATCCGGTCCGGGCGGACCAGGCCGGGGCCTATCGCGCGCTGCTGGCGCGCCGCCAGGCCGGCGAGCCGGTGGCCTACCTGACCGGGCGCCGCGGCTTCTGGACCCTGGACCTGGAAACCACCCCAGACACCCTGATCCCGCGCCCGGAAACCGAGCTGCTGGTGGAGCTGGCGCTGGAACGCCTGCCGGCCGACGAGCCGGTGCGGGTGGCCGACCTGGGCACCGGTACCGGTGCCATCGCCCTGGCCATCGCCAGCGAGCGGCCGCTGGCGGCGGTGGTCGCCACCGACGTGGCCAAGGCCACCCTTGCCGTCGCGGTGCGCAACGCCCAGGCCAATGGCATCGGCAACGTCTGGTTCCGCCGCGGCGACTGGTGCCAGGCCCTGGGCCGCGACCGCTTCGACCTGGTGGCCAGCAATCCGCCGTACATCGCCGAAGGCGATCCGCACCTGGCCCGGGGCGACCTGCGCCACGAGCCGCCCCGCGCACTGGCTTCCGGGCCCGACGGCCTGGATGCGATCCGCATGATCGTGGCCACCGCCCCGGCGCACCTGGTCCCCGGCGGCTGGCTGCTGCTGGAGCACGGCTGGGACCAGGGCGCGGCGGTGCGTGCGCTGCTGGGGCAGGCCGGCTTCGTGGAAGTGGCCACGGTGCAGGACCTGGAACAGCGCGACCGGGTCAGCTACGGGCGCCGTCCCGGCTGAGGCGGGGCGCGCGCGGGACGCCCGATACAATGGGCGCTTTCCGCCGCAAGGAATCCGCATGCGCAGCCTGTATCCCGAGATCGAACCGTACGCGACCGGCACCCTCAAGGTCGACGGCCGCCACGAGCTGTACTACGAAGAGTGCGGCAACCCGGAAGGCAAGCCGGTGGTGCTGCTGCACGGCGGCCCCGGCGGCGGCTGCAGCCCGAAGATGCGGCGCTTCCACGACCCGGCGAAGTACCGCATCGTGCTGTTCGACCAGCGCGGCGCCGGCCGTTCCACCCCGCACGCCGACCTGGTCGACAACACCACCTGGCACCTGGTGGCCGACATCGAGAAGCTGCGCGAAAAGCTCGGCATCGAGCGCTGGCAGGTGTTCGGCGGCAGCTGGGGCTCGACCCTGGCGCTGGCCTATGCGCAAACCCACCCGCAGCGGGTCACCGAGCTGGTGCTGCGCGGCATCTTCATGCTGCGCCGCTGGGAGCTGGAGTGGTTCTACCAGGAAGGCGCCAACCGCCTGTTCCCGGACGCCTGGGAGCACTACGTCAAGGCGATCCCGGAGGTGGAGCGGCACGACCTGATCTCCGCCTTCCACCGCCGCCTGACCAGCGAGGACGAGGCCACCCGCCTGGCCGCGGCCAAGGCCTGGAGCGTGTGGGAAGGCGCGACCAGCTTCCTGCACATGGACCCGGACTTCGTCACCAGCCACGAGGATCCGCGGTTCGCCCTGGCTTTCGCCCGGATCGAGAACCACTACTTCGTCAACGGCGGCTTCTTCGAGGTCGAGGACCAGCTGCTGCGCGATGCGCACCGCATCGCCGACATCCCCGGCGTGATCGTGCATGGCCGCTACGACGTGGTCTGCCCGCTGCAGAATGCCTGGGACCTGCACGGGGCCTGGCCGAAGGCGAAGCTGGAGATCACCCCGGCCTCGGGCCACTCGGCGTTCGAGCCGGAGAACGTGGACGCGCTGGTGCGCGCCACCGACGCCTTCGCCTGAGGCGAGGCATCCGCGCGTCCGGCCGCTTCGGGCCGCCGGACGCGCGGCGGGTTCAGCCGCCCGCCGGCGGTGTCGCCGGCACCGGCTGCATCGGCGCGGGCAGCGCCGGCTCCGGCGCACCGGCGGGCTGGGCCGGAGCCGGGGAAACGGCCGGCGGCGGCGCAGGCAGGTCCTCGATCCGCACGCCCGGCATCAGCTCGCCCGGGGTCGGTTGCGGGTACTGCTGCACCGGGAACAGCATCGGCTGGGTCTGCGCCGCCGGCCGCGCGGGGCGCTCGATCTCCTCCGGCAGGAAGCGCTCGAGCACGGCGAAGAAGCGTTTGTAGAAGTTGGAATCCTGCAGGGTCTCGCTGGCCACCTTGACCAGCGAATCCTCGATCGAGCCGATCGGCAGCGAGACCGAGCCTAGCGCGCTCACGCCCAGGCTGGCGGAGGTATTGCTGCGGCGGAGCACGTAGCGGTCCTGGACCGCGTTCACGAACACCACCGTCTGCTGCTCGCCGCGCAGCTGCGGCATGCACACGGCGCGGAATTCCACCTGCTCGTGGTTGTCGTCGCGCTGGAAGTACTTGCGTGCCTCGACCACGTCGGCCTCGGCGCGGCCGACCACGAAGCCCTGGCTGAGCAGGGCGCGGCGCGCGGCCTCGCAGGTCTGCGCCGGGGAATGGTCGAAGCTGCGCGAGTAGGTGTTGGCGGACTCGAAGGTCTCGAAAGCCGAACGTTCCGGCACGCCACGTCCCATGGCGCAGCCGGTCAGCAGGGCCAGCAGGGCGAGCGGAGGAAGGAAGCGGTGGCTTGGCATGGTGACTCGGTGAAACAGGTTGGCCGACCGAGTATGCCGGAACCGCGGCGGCTTGGACGACCCGGATGGAAACGCTTTCCCGCCGGGCGTGGCTGGCGTTGCGGCCGGTTCAGCCGGCAAAGCGCGGCGCCAGTGCGACGAAGATCCGCGCCAGCCGTTGCGCCCACAGCAGCTGTCCGTCCTCGTCGGCGATCAGGTCCTGGCGGATCTCCAGTTCCACGTGCGGCAGTCCGCGCGCCTCGCCGTGCACCGGGATCGCGTAGTCGCTGGTCGCGGTGACCGCATAAGGCTGGTTGTCGCCGACCACCAGGTCGCCCTCGGCGCGCAGCGCCGCGAGCATGGCGTGGGGCAGGGCGGTGTGGCGGTGGTAGAGCACGCCGCAGTGCCAGGGGCGGTCGAAGCCGGCCATCGACGGGGTGAAGCTGTGCAGGGTGGCCAGCAGGGTCGGGCGGCCCTGGGCCGCGCGCTGGTCCAGGGCAGCGGCGATGCGTGCGTGGTAGGGCTGGAAGATCGCGCGCTGGCGCGCGGCGCGGGCGGCCTCGTCCAGGCCCAGGTTGGCCGGCACCGGGGTACCGTCGCTGGCCTCGACGATCGAGGTCGGCGACTGCAGCGGCCGGTTGCAGTCGATCACCAGGCGCGAGTACGGCTGCAGGATGGTCCAGGCGTCCAGCAGTTCCGCCAGCCGCCGCGCGACCCCGGCGATGCCGATGTCCCAGCCGATGTGGCGGTCGATCTCGCCCGGCGGCAGGCCCAGGTCGCCCAGCGCGCGCGGGATCGCCTGGCCGGCATGGTCGACCACGAACAGCCAGGGCGAGGTCCCGTCGGGGCGCAGCAGCTCCAGCGGCGCAGGGTCGCCGGCCTGCAGCAGCGTGGCGTGCCGGCCGTCAGGGGGCACGCGGGGTGCCGTCGAGTTCATGCTCGATCATCCACAGCCCGGCCCAGAGCTTGGAGTCCAGCTCGTAGCCTTCGCCCATCTTGCGCACCAGCCAGGCCGCGGCGGTGGCGCGCGGGACCTCGTGGACGGTGATGTCCTCGGTGCCGTCGCCGCCGCCCTCGCCGACCTTGCGCAGGCCGGTGGCACGCACGAACGCGACCTTCTCGCTGCTGGCCCCGGAGGAGGTGGGGCCGATCATCAGCACCTCGGCGCGCTCGGCGGTCCAGCCGGTCTCCTCCTCCAGCTCGCGGATCGCCGAGGCCTCGATCGATTCGCCGGCATCGATGTCGCCGACCAGGCCGGCCGGCATCTCGATCGTGCGCGCCTGCAGCGGCACCCGGAACTGTTCCACGAACAGGATCCGGTCCTCCGGCGTCACCGCGAGGATGATCGCGGCCAGCCCGCCGGCGTGGGTGCGTTCGGAGTACTCCCACGTCCCGCGCACGACCATGCGCTGGTAGCGGCCCTCGTAGACGACGCGCGGGGCGTCCTTGTCGGTGGTGTCCATGCGCCCGATCCTAAGCCGTCGGCGCCCGCGCGTCAGCCGCGCTCAGGCCGGGGCGCCGTCGCTCCAGGCCGGCGCCGGCTCCTCCAGCCCGGCGGCGATCCGCAGCCGGCGCCGGGTCATCGGCCCGAAGCGCAGCGCCGTGGCCAGCCCGTCCAGCATCTCCGGATCGGCCGCCCCGCGCGGCGTGGCCGGGACGGCGTAGTCCAGCGGCGCATCGCAGGCGATGGTGGTCAGCTGGCGGAACAGCAGTGCCAGCTCGCGCTGCTCGCGCAGCCGCGCCGCGACCTGGGCGGCGCCACGCAGGCGCAGGAAGGCAACCTCGTCGACCCGCTCCAGCAGCGCGTCCAGGCTGCCGAAGTGGGATAGCAGCACCGCCGCGGTCTTGGCGCCGATGCCGCCCACGCCGGGGATGTTGTCCACCGCGTCGCCGGTCAGGGCCAGGTAGTCGGCGATCTGGTGCGCATGTACGCCGTGGCGCGCCTTCACCCCGGCCGCGCCCCAGCGCTGGCCGCGGGCGAAGTCCCACTGCTCGTCGTGCTCGCCCAGCAGCTGCGACAGGTCCTTGTCGGCCGAGACGATCACCCCGCGGAAGCCCGCCGGCCGCGCCCGGTGCAGGGCGCTGCCGATCAGGTCGTCGGCCTCGTATTCGGTATGCGCCAGCACCGCCAGGCCCAGCGCCGCGCAAAGCGCCTTGCAGTGCGCGAACTGGCGGCGCAGTTCCTCCGGCGCCGGCTCGCGGTTGCCCTTGTAGGCCGGGTAGATGCGGTGGCGGAAACAGCTGTCCAGCGCCTCGTCGAAGGCGATGGCGATGTGCCCCGGGCGCTCGCGTTCCAGCAGCTCCAGCAGGAAGCGGGCGAAGCCGTGCACCGCGTTGGTCGGCCAGCCCTGGGCGTCGCGGAAGGCATCGGGCATCGAATGCCAGGCGCGGAACACGTACAGGCTGGCGTCGACCAGGTAAAGCGGCGGCCGCGGCGCGGGCACCGCGGAGGCGGGCAGGCCTGGCCCGGCGGCGCTCACGGCGCCCAGTCCGACAGCAGGGCGCGGGGATCCGGACGCGGGCGTTCCGGCGCCTCGGCCTGTGGCGTGCCGATGTGGACGAAGCCGACGATGCGCTCGTTCGCCGCCAGCCCCAGCACCCGCGCCACCTCCGGGTCGTAGGCCATCCACGCGGTCAGCCACTGCGCACCGAAGCCCATGGCCTGGGCGGCCTGCAGCAGGGCGAAACAGGCGCAGCCGGCACTCAGCAGCTGTTCCTGCTCGGGCACCTTGTGCCCGGCCTGGAGGCGGGCGACCACCGCCACCACCAGCGGGGCGCGGGAAAACCTCATCCGGTCCTTCTCCACCGCCGCCGGCGGTGCCTGCGGGTCGCGCTGCAACGCACGCGCGGCAACGAACTCGCCCAGCGCGTGGCGCGCGTCGCCGGCAATGCGCAGGAAGCGGAACGGGACCAGCTTGCCGTGGTCGGGTACCCGTGCCGCCGATGCCAGCATGCGCAGCAGGGTGGCCTCGTCGGGACCGGGCTCGCCCAGTTGCATGGACGGGACGGAACGGCGCTGGTCCAGCGCCTCCAGGCTGGGGAAAGTGGGCATGGACTCCTGGCCGCGGGGGGCGGCGTATGTTGCCGAAGTCATTGAATTATAGGTGAGCCGGCGCGGGAGGCCGGGGCGCGCGGGCGGCGTGGGCGCGGCACCGCAGGCAGGAGCCGCCACTGCTGTTAAAGTTCCTGACCGCCAGCCGCGAATTGCCGACCCGATCACGGTTGCTTCGCGGAAGCAGGACGTACGATGCAGGAGCGGTAGGGAGCCGCCCCCCATTCGTAATGTCCTCCGCCTTCGTGCCGGAGCCCCACGCGCATGAGTCCAGCCCAAGCCGAGTTCCACCGCCTGAAGGCCCCCGATGCCGCGCTGCTCGCGCAGGCGAAGGAAGCCTTCCTGCCGGCGCTGGGCGAGGCCTTCGCGGTGGCGGTGGCGCGCTACGACGACGTGCTGTTCGACCGCGCCGAGCGCGCCGGCTCCTCGCAGCTGCTGTTCCTGGACGGCATGCGCGAGCTGCGCCGCCGGCGCGAGGAGATCGCCGTGCGCTTCCGCGAGCACCTGGCCCGCGCCTGGCGCGCGCTGGAGCAAGGCGAGCCGCTGTCGGCCGAGGGCGCCCTGTCCGGGCAGCAGGGCGGGCTGAGCCTGGTCTCCGAGCAGGAGCTGGAATCGCGCCTGGCGGTGCGCAACCTGGCCGCCGCCCTGCAGCGCGAATGCAAGGACGTGCTGGCCCGGCTGGAGCGCCGCCTGGCCTGGGTGGCCGGGGGCGAGGTGCTGGACGCTGACAGCAACCCGATCGGCCCCGAGCACATCGGCGTGGCCGTGCACCAGGCCTTCGCCGCCTGCGAGCTGGCGCCGGAAGTGCGCCTGGTGCTGATCAAGCTGTGCGAGCGCGACCTGGCGCCGCTGGTGGCCCGGCTCTACGAGGGCCTGGACCAGCGCCTTGCCCGCGCCGGGGTGCAGGGCCCGGCCCCGGCGCGCCCGGCCGCGCGCCCGGCACCGCCGCCGCGCCCGGCCACCGCGCCCGGCGAGGACCTGTTCGAACGCGTGCCCGAGGAACCGCAGGCCGGCCAGGCCTGGGCCGAGGCGCCGGTGGAGGAGTATTCCCCGGCCTGGGCGGCGCGCTTCATGGAGCGCTGGGCCGGCGGCCAGCGCATGGCCGGCGAGCATTCCGCGCCCGGCGCTGCGGCCGCGGGTGCCGGTGCCGGTGCCGGCGGGCAGGGTTTCCTGCCCGGCGACCCGGCGGCCCAGGGCATGCTGCTGGAAGCCCTGCACCACCTGCTGGAGCACAGCCGCCAGCTGCGCGGCGGCGCCGAGCAGGCGGCCGGCACCATCCAGCAGGCGCAGGGCCAGCAGCGCCCGCTGACCCAGCGCGAGATGCTGTCGGTGCTGTCGCTGCTGCAGGCCACGCCCACCGCGACCCTGCGCGCGGCCATCGGCGACCAGCACGAGTCGCTGTCGCAGCGGCTCAAGAGCGAGGTCCTGGCCAATGCCAGCCAGCTGGGCGTGGACCCGGCCAGCACCCGCCTGGATCCCAAGGACGAGGACGCGATCGACCTGGTCGGCATGCTGTTCGACGTGCTGCTGGACGAGCGCGACCTGGCCGACCGCCCGCGCGAGCTGATCGGCCGCCTGGTGGTGCCGTTCGTGAAGGTGGCCCTGCTGGACCGCCGCATGTTCGTGCAGAAGACCCACCCGGCGCGGCGCCTGCTCAACGCCCTGGCCGAGGCCTGCGAGGGCAACCAGGGCGAGAGCGCGGCCGAGCGCACGCTGCTGGCCAAGGTCGAGGAGATCATCGAGCGCCTGGTGGCCGAGTTCAACGAGAACCTGTCCATCTTCATGACCCTGGAGGAGGAATTCCGCGAATTCCTCGAGCAGCACCGCCGCCGGGTCGAGATCACCGAGCGCCGCGCGGCCGAGATCCAGCGGGGCCAGGAGCGCCTGGAGCAGGCGCGCCAGCGCGCCCAGCAGGAGCTGGCGGCGCGCGTGGAGGGGCTGGAGCTGCCGCGGGCGATTTCCGAGTTCCTGCACAACGCCTGGCAGCACCACGTGACCCTGGCGCTGCTGCGCGAGGGCGACGCCGGCGCCGCCTTCGTCGAGGCCATGGCGCTGGCCGACGGCGTGCTGGACGAGGTGGCCGAGGCGCGCCGGCACGTGGTCGGCAAGCCGTGGCTGCAGGCCTGGCAGCCGGCGCTGCTGAAGGTGCTGGCCAGCGTCGGCCTGCACGGCGACGCTGCCAGCGCCGCGATCGCGGCGATGGGCGACACCCTGCAGGCGGTCGCCGCCGCCCGCCCGGAACTGGAGAAGGCCCTGCCGGAGCTGCCGGCGGTGGCCCTGCCGCAGCCGGCGCCGGTGGAGAACAGCCCGGTCGACCTGGCCGGGCTGGACGAGGCCCAGGGCTTCGACAAGGCCGACGTCGACTACATCCGCGGCCTGCCGGTGGGCACCTGGCTGGACTTCATCGACAAGGACGGCCGCGTGCAGCCGGGCAAGCTGTCCTGGATCAGCCCGATCTCGCAGCGCCTGCTGTTCGTCAACCGCCGCGGCGTGCGCTTCTGCGTGGCCTCGGCCGAGGAGCTGGCGGCGATGGTGCGGCTGGGCCGGCTGCGCATGCACGTGGCCGACGAGGGCGCGTTCGATGCCGCCATGCAGGGCGTGATCGAGCGCCTGGACAGCGTGGTCGCCGCGCGCGGCAGCGCCACCTTGCACTGAGTCCGGGCCGCCGCCCGGGTGCGCCCGCGGCGGGCGGATGCCGCTGAAACCATCGAACCGCCGCCGGCCGCGTTTGCTAGCATCCGGCCGATCTGACATTGCGAGGGGACGCGGCATGACGGTGGAAGTGCTGGTGCTGAAGGAAGCCGCCGCTGGCGAGCGCCGCGTGGCCGCCACGCCGGAGACGGTGCGCAAGCTGGTCGCCGCGGGGGCCACGGTGCGGGTGGAGCCGGGCGCCGGGCTGGGCGCCGGCATCAGCGACCAGGCCTATGCCGAGGCCGGCGCGCTGCCCGCCGCCGCCGATGCCCGCGCCAGCGCCGAGCTGGTGCTGTGCGTGCAGCCGCCGGCGCCGGAACTGATCGGCGCGCTGCGCGAGGGCGCGGTGCTGGTGGGCATGCTGCACCCGCAGGCCGATCCGGCCCGCGCCGCGGCGCTGCAGGCGCGCCGGATCCGGGCGTTCCCGCTGGAGCGCCTGCCGCGCACCACCCGCGCCCAGGCCATGGACGTGCTCAGCTCGCAGGCCGGAATGGCCGGCTACAAGGCCACCCTGATCGCCGCGCAGCTGGCGCCGCGCTTCTTCCCCATGCTCACCACCGCCGCCGGCACCATCCGTCCCTCGAAGGTGCTGGTGGTCGGCGCCGGCGTGGCCGGCCTGCAGGCGATCGCCACCGCGCGCCGGCTGGGCGCGCAGGTGGAGGGCTTCGACGTGCGCCCGGAGACCCGCGAGCAGATCGAGTCGCTGGGCGGCAAGTTCCTCGACCTGGGCGTGAGCGCGGCCGGCGAGGGCGGCTACGCGCGCGCGCTGACCGACGAGGAGCGCGCCGAGCAGCAGCGGCGCCTGGCCGAGCATGTACGCAACATCGACGTGATCGTGTGCACCGCCGCGGTCCCGGGGCGGCCGGCCCCGAAGATCATCAGCGCGGCGATGGTGGCGGGCATGAAGCCCGGCAGCGTGATCGTGGACCTGGCCGCCGAGACCGGCGGCAACTGCGAACTGACCGAGCGCGGGCAGACCGTCGAGCGCCACGGCGTGACCATCGCCGGTCCGCTCGACCTGGCCAGCATGGGCGCGGTGCACGCCAGCGAGATGTACGCGCGCAATGTCTTCAACTTCGTGGTCCTGTTCCTGAAGGACGGCGCGCTGTCCTTCGACTGGAACGACGAACTGCTGGCGAAGACCGCCTGGCCGGAACCGCCGGCGGCGACCGCCGCGGCCTGAGCCGCCGGCCGCTGGCCGGCCCGCGCGACTCAGTGCGCGTCCCTGGCCGGATGCGCGCGCAGCCATTCCTGGCGCTGCGCCGGGCTCATCTGCTCCCACTCCTTGCGGAAGCGCTCGCGCTGCTCCGGCGTCATCTGCCGGGTGGCCTCGAAGATCGCACGCGCGCGCTGGCGCTGCTCCGGGTCCATCTGCTCGAAGCGGCGCATGCCGCGGCGGGCGCGTTCGCGCGCCTGCGGCGGCAGTTCCTTCCAGCGCTGGGCACGCTCGAGCATGCGTGCGCGCTCCTGCGGGTTGTCGTTCCAGCGGTCGCGCAGCGGCGCGACCAGCAGTTCGCGCTGTTCGGCGCTCAGCTGTTCCCAGCGCGGCAGTTCCGCCTGGCGCGCGGCGGGTGCCGGCGCGGGCGCGGGTTGGGCGGGCCGGGCGGCGGCCACGGTCGGCAGCAGCAGCGCGGCAAGGCAGAGGGACAGGCGCAGGTTCATGGCGGTTACTCCAGGGCCAGGGCGGTGACGTCGGCCGAGGCCAGCCACAGGTAGAAGCCGGGATCCTCCTCCAGGTGGACGGCCGGATCCTCGAGCGTGGCGGCGGCCACGCCGGCGGCGGGGAGGGCGTCGGGTTGCGGCGGCGCCGGGTCCGGGCGCAGGACCACCGCCAGCACCAGGGCCGCGGCCATGGCGCCGCCGGCCAGCCACGAGGGCAGCCGCCAGGACGGGCGCTCCGTACCGGCGGAGATGGCCTCGTGACGGGCCCGGCGCAGGTGCGCGCGCACCTCGGGGGAGACATGCGCCAGCGCTTCGGCGTGCAGCTGCCGGGCGCGGCGGTCGAGGGAATCGGGTGCGGTCGTCACAGGACGTCCTCCAGTTGCGAATTCAGGGCCTGCCGCGCACGCGACAGGTGGGTCTTCACCGAGCCTTCCGAGCAGCCCATCACCTGCGCGGTGGTGGCCACGTCCAGCTCTTCCAGCACGCGCAGGGTGAACGCCTCGCGCTGGCGCGGCGGGAGCTGGCGCAGCGCCTCCACCAGGCGCGCGTAGGTCTCGCCACGCTCCTGGGCCTCGGCCGGGCCGGGGCTGGTGTCGGCCCAGTCGATGCCGGTGTCCTCGCCGCGCGGATCGTCGCTGGCCACCGCCGGCAGCATCCAGCGCAGGCGGAAGCGCGAGCGCCGCTGCAGGTCGATGATCCGCCGCCGCAGGATGCTCCAGAACAGCGGCGTCCATTCGGCGGCCGGGCGGTCCTGGTAGGCGAGCATGCGCATCATCGCGTCCTGCACCGCGTCCAGCGCATCGTCGCGGTTGCGCAGGCCGGCCTCGGCGAAGCGGAACGCGCGCGTGCCGATGTCGGCCAGGAACGCGTCCAGCGAGGCCCAGGCCGGGGTGGCGGGCGCGTCCGTGTCGGGCGATGCGGGCGGAGTCACCAGCACAGCTTAACGGCCCCCGGTGCGGGTACCGTGGATCCGGGCGGACGCCACGGCCATGGCGGGCAACGGCGGCGGGATCGTCGGTTTCATCTGCACCCGTTCGTGGCGGTTCGATGCACCAGTAAACGCCCGCCGCGGGCCGCGGTTGACACGCGCCAGCCGGGTTCAGCCTGCGGTTATCATCCGGGCGGGCACGTGCCCGGGGAGGCAGGACGCAATGAACGACGGTTTCGTAGCGCTGTACATCTTCATGCTCGCGGCCATCGCGGGCCACGTGATCATCTCGCGGGTGCCGGTGATCCTGCACACGCCGCTGATGTCCGGATCCAACTTCATCCACGGCGCGGTGCTGATCGGCGCGATGGTGGTGCTCGGCCACGCCGATACCACCCTGGAAAAGGCACTGGGCTTCATCGCCGTGGCCCTGGGCGCGGGCAACGCCGCCGGCGGCTACGTGGTGACCGAGCGCATGCTGGAGATGTTCAAGTCCTCGAAGAAGCCCGGGGGCAAGGCATGAGCGGCGGCTTCGACCTGCGCCTGTGGCTGGTCGGCGCCAGCTATCTGGTGGCCGCCACCCTGTTCCTGCTCGGCCTGCAGCGCATGGCCTCGCCGGCCACCGCGCGCAGCGGCATCCACTGGGCCGGCGTCGGCATGCTGCTGGCCACCGCCGCGACCTTCCTGCTGCCGGACCTGCACAACCTGGCGCTGATCGTCGCGGCGCTGGTGCTGGGCACGGTGCTGGCCTGGGTCTCCGGCAAGAAGGTGGCGATCACCGACATGCCGCAGATGGTCGCGCTGTACAACGGCATGGGCGGCGGTTCGGCCGCGGCGATCGGCGCGGTGGAGCTGCTGCGCTACTCCGGGCTGGCGCAGGCCGCGCCGGCCGGGGCTCCGGCGGCCGGCCCGGGCGCAGTGGTACTGGCGCTGGCGGTGCTGGGCTCGGCGATCGGCGCGGTGTCGCTGTCCGGCTCGGTGGTCGCCTGGGCCAAGCTCGACGGGCGCCTGGACAAGCGCGTGGCCTTCCCGGGCCAGCAGGCGTTCAACCTGCTGGTGGCGCTGGCCATGGTGGTGCTCGGGGCATGGGCGGCCACCAGCCTGCAGCCGGTGGCGATCATCGCCTTCTTCCTGGTGGCACTGTTGCTGGGCGTGCTGATGACCCTGCCGATCGGCGGCGCCGACATGCCGGTGGTCATCTCCCTCTACAACGCCTTCACCGGGCTGGCGGTGTCGTTCGAGGGCTACGTGCTGGGCAACGAGGCGCTGATCATCGCCGGCATGATGGTCGGCGCGGCCGGCATCCTGCTGACCCGGCTGATGGCCAAGGCCATGAACCGGCCGATCCGCAACGTGCTGTTCGGCAGTTTCGGCGCCGCCGGCCAGGCGCAGGAGATCAGCGGCTCGCAGAAGCCGATCGAGGCCGGCGACGTGGCGGCGATGATGGCCTACGCCGAGCGCGTGGTGATCGTGCCCGGCTACGGCCTGGCCGTGGCCCAGGCCCAGCACAAGATCTGGGAGCTGGCGCAGCGGCTGATCGAGCGCGGGGTGAAGGTGAAGTTCGCGATCCACCCGGTGGCCGGGCGCATGCCGGGGCACATGAACGTGCTGCTGGCCGAGGCCGGCGTGCCGTACGACCTGATCGCGGACATGGACGACATCAACCCGGAGTTCCCGAACACCGATGTGTCGCTGGTGATCGGCGCCAACGACGTGGTCAACCCGGTGGCCAAGACCGATCCGTCCAGCCCGATCTACGGCATGCCGATCCTCGACGTGGTCGAGTCGAAGAACGTCATCGTGATCAAGCGCGGCAAGGGCACCGGTTTTGCCGGCATCGAGAATGCACTGTTCTACGCCGACAACACCCGCATGCTCTACGGCGACGGCGCGGACATGGCCAACGCCCTGGTCAGCGAACTGAAGGCGCTGGACGGCGGCCATTGAGGCGGACGCGGCTCCGGCGCGCGCCGCCGGGGCCTGCGTGGCGGCTCAGCGTCCGGCGCGCAGCGCCAGCAGCGGCGCCAGCGCCAGGCACCACAGGTCCAGGCGGGTATTGGCCAGCTGGCTGAGGGTCAGCACGAAGCGCGGCCCCATCTTCGGCAGCGCCTGCCACGGTGCCATGCCCATCTGCGCGCCGATATGGCCGGCGGCAATCGCCCACTGCACCGCGACCACCACCAGCACGGTGGCCACGGCGGCGGCAACGGCGCGTCCCCAGCCGGGGCGCATCCCGCCCAGGCGCAGCATCAGTCCCGACTCCAGCGCCACCAGCAGCGCCACCCAGCCGTGCTGGCGGCCGCTGGCCAGGCCCAGGGCGCCCCAGGCGACCACCGCGGTGGCCATGGCCAGCAACAGCAGGGGAAGCCACAGCCAGGCGCGGCGTGGGCGGCCATGGGAATGCAGGGTTCGGGGCATCGGGTGGATCCGGAAGGGGTCGCCAAGGATACGCCCGGCGGGCATGCGCTAGAATGAGCGTCCTCCCCACACCGGCCGCTGGCCGCCTTGCATATGCGGGCGGGCTGCCCCATATCCGCCGCATGTACTCCCGCAGCAGCGAACCCGTCCGCTTCGAACGCGACTGCGCCGCCGTCATGGTGCCGCAGGGCGAGGCGGTGACCCTCCCGGCCGGCAGCGTCGGCTACATCACCCAGGGATTGGGCGGCAGCTATACCGTGTTCGTGGAAGGCAACCTGTTCCGCATCGCGGGCAAGGATGCCGACGCGATCGGCAAGGAAGTGCCGCCGCAGCTGGAACTGCCGGCCGACGCCAGCGACGAGGAGGTCGAGGCCATGGTCTGGAGCCAGCTGCGCACCTGCTTCGACCCGGAGATCCCGTTCAACATCGTCGACCTGGGCCTGGTCTACGAGGCCAGCCTGAAGCACCTGGACGACGGCACCCGCGGCATCGACGTGAAGATGACCCTGACCGCGCCCGGCTGCGGCATGGGCGAGATCCTGGTGGACGACGTGCGCGCCAAGCTGGAGCAGATCCCGACCATCAGCCAGGCCGACGTGGAACTGGTGTTCGACCCGCCGTGGGGCCGGCACATGATGTCCGAGGCCGCGCGCCTCGAGACCGGGATGTACTGAGTCCGCATCGCGCACCCTGGGCGCCGGGATTCGGGATCGGGATTCGGGATTCGTGGGTGGCGTAGCCGGACACGGCTGCGTGCGGCTATGCGCGGCTGATCGCCGCCACCTGCGCCTGCAGCACCTGCACCGCATCCGCCGGCGCCAGCTCCAGCAGCAGGCCGCGCTGGCCGGCATTGATGAACACACTCGGCTGGGCCAGCGCGTCGCGCTCGAAGCACACGGGCGCCGGCCGCTGCTGGCCGAACGGGCTGATACCGCCGACCCTGTAGCCGCTGCGGCGCTCGGCCTCGGCCACTTCCATCATCCGCGCGGCCTTGCCGCCGGCGGCCGTCGCCAGCGCCTTGAGCTGGACCTGGCGGTCGCTGGGCAGGACCACGCACACCGCCTGGGCGTCGACCCAGGCCATCAGCGTCTTCAGTACCCGCTCCGGTGGCACGCCCAGCGCGGCGGCCGCCTGCAGGCCCTTGCCGCCCGCCAGGACGCTGGCCTCGGCGTCGTAGTCGTACGGATGCAGGCGGTAGACGACGCCGGCGGCGTCGAGGACGCGGGTGGCGCGGGTCGCCTTCGACACGGGCCTGGCCTCAGGCCGGCTCGAAGCGGTTGGCGGCCACGTTCTTGCGCACCTTGTCCGGGGTCCAGACCCGGCCGTTCATGGCGATGTACACGCCCGGCGGCAGGGTCTGCACCGCGCCGATCGCGCAGCCGATGTTGAACTCCGCGTCCGAACCGCGGAACCGCGCCGGGCTCAGTGCGCCGGTCATGACGATGGTCTTGTCCGCGATCGAGCGCAGCACCATGCCGGTCTGGACCATGGTGTCGGTGCCATGGGTCACCAGCACGTGGCGCGCCGGCTGCGCGGCGATGGTGGCGCGCACCAGCTCGCGGTCGGCGTCGGTGATGTGCAGCGAGTCCTTGCGCAGGATCGGGATCACGGTGAAGCGGAAGTTCACCCCCAGCTCGCGCAGGATCATGCCGATCTGCGGCTCGCCGATCTGGTAGTCGGATTTGTCGTCGAAGTAGATCTTGTCGATCGTGCCACCGGTGGTGACGATCAGCAGTTCTTCCATGGAGCGGCTCCTGCGGTGCGGCCGCGGCCGCACCCGTGGACGGGGGAGGGCGGTGCCCGGCACCGCCGCGGCGCGATTATCGCGCCGGTGGGCGAAAAGGTGCGAATGAAACCTTCGCTCAGCCGCGGCGGCCGAAGCGCGCCTTCAGCCCCGGCCAGCTGGAGGCCATGACCACCACCAGCGACAGCGCGATCGCGGCCCAGGCGAACAGCCCGGCTTCCGGATGCGCCCAGGCGTGCATCACCCCGTGGCTGAACCAGAACAGCGCCAGCACGCCCGACCAGAACGCGGCCTTGCGCCCGCCGCGCCAGGCCGGCCCCGCCAGCAGCAGCGGCGGCAGGGCGAACACCAGCAGCGCCGCGGCGGCGTGGCGGTCGTCGTGGAACCAGGCCAGGTAGAGCCCGGCCAGGGCCAGCAGGGCGATGCCCAGCACCCGGTGCGAAGGCGCGCGCATCAGCGGGCCAGCCTCGCGGCGATATCGGCCAGGCGCCGGCCCAGTGCGCGCGCCAGCACGGCCTCTTCCTCGCTCGGCTGCGGGTCGTCGTCGGCGCCGGCGACGTGGCTGGCGCCGTAGGGCGTGCCACCGCTGCGGGTGCTGCTCAGCAGCGGCTCCGTATAGGGGATGCCGACGATCACGCAACCGTGGTGCAGCAGCGGCACGTGCATGCTCAGCAGGGTCGATTCCTGGCCGCCGTGCAGGGTGGCGGTGGAGGTGAACACCGCCGCCGGCTTGCCAGCGAGGGTGCCGCTGGCCCATTCGCCACCAAGCCCGTCGAGGAAGTGCTTGACCGGCGCGGCCATGTTGCCGAAACGGGTGGGGCTGCCCAGGGCCAGGCCGGCGCACCCGGCCAGGTCGGCGCTGGTGACGTAGGGCGCGCCGTCCTCCGGCACCGGCGGGGCGGCCTGCTGGGTCACCGCCGCCACCGGCGGCACCGTGCGCAGCCGCGCCTGCATGCCCGGCACTTCCTCCACCCCGCGCGCGATCTGCCGCGCCAGGCGCGCGACCGAACCGCCGCGGCTGTAGTACAGGACCAGGATCTCGGCCATGCGTGCTGCTTCCTCGGGTATGCCAGGGGCGCAAGTATCGGCGATGCGGCGCGTGCGGCGCATCGGGTAGGCTTGCCCGATGCGCATGGACGGTCTGACCGGAAACTGGCGGGAACGCATGCGCGACCGCGCCCGCGCGGTCGCGTTCGCGCGCTTCCTGTGGCACCGCTTCGTCGACGACCGCCTGTTCCAGGCCGCCGCGGCGCTGGCCTACACCACCGTCTTCGCCCTGGTGCCGCTGGCGGTGGTGGTGCTGGGCGTGCTGGCCGCGTTCCCGGTGTTCGACCAGTGGAGCAACGCCCTGGTCGACTACGTGTTCTCCAACTTCATGCCGACCGCGGCGCGCGCGATCGAGTCCTCGCTCGACCGCCTGGCCGAGAACTCGCGCCAGCTCACCGCCGCCGGCGTCGTTGCGCTGGTGGTCTCGCTGCTGGTCACCCTCAACAGCGTGGAGTCCACCTTCAACCGCATCTGGCGGGTGGCCAGCGCGCGGCCGCGGCTGTCGCGCTACCTGGTGTACTGGACGGTGCTGACCCTGGGCGCGTTGCTGGCCGCCGCTTCGCTGTCGATCTCGGCGCGGATCTTCGCCCTGCCGCTGTTCGCCACCCCGGAAGGGCGCGCCATCGCCGACCTCAGCCTGGGCCTGGCGCCGGTGCTGATCGAACTGGTGGTGGTGGTGCTGGTCTACCGCGTGGTGCCGCACCACACGGTCAAGTGGCGCCACGCCCTGGCCGGCGCGGCGCTGGCGGTGCTGCTGCTGGAAGCGGTGAAGGCCGGGCTGGGCGTGTACCTGGGCAGCTTCCAGGGCTACCAGAAGCTGTACGGCGCGCTGGCCTTCATCCCGATCCTGATGCTGTGGATCTACCTGGGCTGGATCGCGATCCTGCTGGGTGCCTCGCTGGCTTCGTCGCTGGCCGCGTTCCGCTACCAGCCGGCGTCCATGCGCCTGCCGGCCGGCTACGAGGTCTATGCGCTGCTGCGGCTGATCGGCCGCTTCCGCGACGCCCGGCGCGAGGGCCATGGCCTGCACACGGCGGCGATCCTGGAGCTGGAGCCGATGCTCACCGACTCGCTGCTGCAGGAGTTCCTCGCCCAGCTGGCGGAGATCCGCGTGCTGCGCCGGGACGAGCAGGGCGAGTGGCTGCTGGGCCGCGACCTGGACGACGTCTGCCTGGGCGAGCTGTACGAGGCCTGCGGCGTGCGCGTGCCCGCGGACGAGGCCTGGCTGCCGTGCCGCGAGGACCCGCTCGGCCAGGACGCCACCGCGGTACTCGACGACCTGCGCCTGCCGCTGCGCGACGTGCTGCGGCGCCGGGTCGGCTCCCTCTACCCCCATTCCCTCGGAGATTGACCATGCGTTTCCCGATTCCCGCCCTGGCCCTGCTGGCCCTGCTGTGCGCCTGCGGGCGCCAGGCCACGGAGCCGCAGTCCGCGGCCGACGCCAGCCCGCCGCCGTCGGCCGAGGAATTGCCGCCGCCGCTGGAAAGCCCCGGCGTGGTCGACCAGACCGCCGAGTACCCGTCCTTCACCGGCACCGCGGTGGACGGCAAGCCCTACGACCTGGCCGCGCAGCGCGGGCGCTGGGTGGTGGTCAACTTCTGGGCGACCTGGTGCAAGCCCTGCCTGCAGGAGATGCCGGAACTGTCGGCGCTGCACGAGATGCGCGAGGACATCGAGGTGGTGGGCCTGGCCTACGAGGACATCGCCACCGAGGAAATGCAGGCGTTCCTGCGCGAGCGCCCGGTCTCGTACCCGATCGTGGTGCTGGATCCGTACGCGCCGCCGGGCGACTTCGCCACTCCGCGCGGATTGCCGATGACCTACCTGCTCGCGCCGGACGGCAAGGTCGCGCGCCAGTTCCTGGGGCCGGTGAGCGCCAGCGACATCGAGCTGGCGGTGGCCGGCAAGGCGGAGGGCTGAGCCATGGACGCGGCACGTTTCCTGGTCAGCGGCAAGGTGCAGGGCGTGTACTACCGCGCATCCACCCGCGAGCAGGCGCTGCACCTGGGGCTGGATGGCAGCGCGGTGAACCTGCCGGACGGGCGCGTGGAGGTGGTCGCCGCCGGCAGCCCGGAGGCGATCGACGCGCTGGAGCAGTGGCTGCGCCAGGGGCCGCCGACGGCCAAGGTCGAGGCGGTGGAGCGCTTCCCGCACCAGGAGCGGGTGCCGCCGGGCTTCAGCGTCGGCTGACGGGGCTCAGGCCTCGCGCAGGCGCGGGCGCAGTCCGGCCAGGTTGCAGGGCCGGGTGCGCGCGTCCAGCTGGTGGACGATGATCCTTTCCCAGGCCGTGCGGCAGGCCGAGGTCGAGCCGGGCAGGGCGAACAGGAAGGTGGCGTTGGCCACCCCGGCGAAGGCGCGCGACTGCAGCGAGGAGGTACCGATCTCGTCCACGCTGATGGCGCGGAACAGTTCGCCGAAGCCGGGCATTTCCTTGTCCAGCAGCGGCAGCAGCGCCTCGGGCGTGGAATCGCGGCCGGTGAAGCCGGTGCCGCCGGTGACCAGGATGCCGTCCACCGCCGGTTCGGCGATCCAGGCCGACACCAGTGCGCGCAGCCTGTAGCGGTCGTCCGGCAGCAGCGCGCGGGCGTGCAGCTGGTGGCCGGCGGCCTGCAGCGCGCCGGCGAGGTAGTCGCCGGAGCTGTCGTTTTCCAGGGTGCGCGTGTCGGACACGGTCAGCACGCACAGCTGCAGCGGGGCGAAGTCGGTCTGGGCGGTCATGCCCCTAGCCTAGCGCGGGCCGCGCCGGCCGCGCTCATTCGGAGGTCAGGCGCGCCAGCTCGTCGGCCTGGTATTCCTGCTGCAGGCGGCTGACCAGCGGGTCCAGGTCGCCCTCGAGGATGTTGGGCAGGTCGTAAAGGGTCAGGCCTTCGACGCGGTGGTCGGTGATCCGGCCCTGGGGGAAGTTGTAGGTGCGGATGCGCTGGCTGCGGTCGCCGCTGCCCACCTGCAGGCGCCGGCTCTCGGCCTGCGCGGCCTGCTGCTTGCTGCGCTCGGCCTCCAGCAGCTGCGCCTTGAGCCGCTTCATCGCCTTGTCGCGGTTGGCGTGCTGGCTGCGCTCGGTCTGGCTTTCCACCACCAGGCCGCTGGGCAGGTGGGTGATGCGGATGGCCGAGTCGGTCTTGTTGACGTGCTGGCCGCCGGCGCCGGAGGAGCGGAAGGTGTCGACCTTCAGGTCGGCCGGGTTGATGGTGATCTCCTCGATCTCGTCGGCCTCGGGGATGATCGCCACGGTGGCCGCCGAGGTATGGATGCGGCCCTGCGACTCGGTGGCCGGCACCCGCTGCACGCGGTGGGTGCCGGACTCGAACTTCAGCTTGGAATACGCGCCGCGCCCGACGATGCGGGCCACGATTTCCTTGTGCCCGCCGTGCTCGCCCGGATTTTCGGACTCGACCTCGACCCTCCAGCCCTGGCGCTCGGCGTAGCGCGCGTACATCCGGAACAGGTCGCCGGCGAACAGCGCAGCCTCGTCGCCGCCGGTACCGGCGCGCACCTCCAGGAACAGGTTGCCCTCGTCGCGCGGGTCCCTGGGCACCAGCAGCAGGGCCAGCTCCCGGTCCAGCTGCTGCAGGCGCTCGCGCGCGGTGGCGATTTCCTCCTCGGCCAGCCCGGCCAGCTCCGGGTCCTCGCGCATGGCCTCGGCCGCGGCGAGGTCCTCGCGGGCGCGGGCCTCGGCGGCCAGCGCGGTGGCCACCGGCTCCAGCTGGGCGAACTCGCGCGACAGGTCGCGGAAGCGGGCAGGGTCGCCCATCACGCCGGGATCGGCGAGCAGGCGTTCCAGTTCTTCGCGGCGCTCGGCCAGCGCTTCAAGCTTGCGGCGCAGGCTCGGGGTCATCGGGCAGTCGGGGCGGGGGCAGGTTGGCGGCGGCCGGGTGCGAGTACGGCGCGCGGGCGGGGAACAGGCGGTCGGCGGCGCGCACCAGCTCGGTATCGCCGGCCAGCGCGGCCTCGCGCAGGGCCGCGGTCGGCGGATGCAGCAGCCGGTTGGTGAGGGTGTGGGCGAGGAACTGCAGCACCTCGTCCGGATCGCGCCCGGAGGCCAGCTGCTGGCGGGCGCGGGCGAGGATCTCCTCGCGGGCGGCATCGCCCATGGCGCGCAGGCGGCGCAGGGTGTCCTGGCGCTCGCCGGCGCGCACGGTCTCCATGAAGCGGGACACCTGCAGGTCGATGATCGCCTCGGCCGCCTCGGCGGCCTCGTGGCGGCCGCGGCGGTTGTCCTCCACCGCGCGCTCCAGGTCGTCCACGGTATACAGGTAGGCGTCGTCCAGCGCGGCCACGCCGGCCTCGATGTCGCGCGGCACCGCCAGGTCGAACAGCAGCACCGGCTTGCGCCGGCGCACGGCCAGCGCGGCCTCGACCTGGGTGCGCAGCAGCACCGGCTCGCGCGCGGCGGTGGCGGAGAACACGATGTCGGCCTCGGCCAGGTGCCGGTCCAGTTCGGTCAGCGGCAGGGCATAGCCGCCGTGGCGCTCGGCCAGGGCCTGGGCGTGGGCCAGGGTGCGGTTGGCCACCAGCAGGCGGCGCACGCCGCCCTTCACCAGGTGGCGCGCGGCCAGCTCGATGGTCTCGCCGGCGCCAATCAGCAGCACGGTGGAATCGGCCAGTGGCGCGAACGAATCCTGCGCCAGGCGCACCGCGGTGGAGGCCACCGAAACCGGGTTCACGCCGATGCGGGTGTCGGTGCGGGCGCGCTTGGCCACCGCGAAGGTCTGCTGGAACAGGCGGTCCAGGCGGCTGCCGAGGGCGCCGTGCTCGCGCGCCCGGGCCCAGGCGTCCTTCACCTGGCCCAGGATCTGTGGCTCGCCCAGCACCATCGAGTCCAGCCCCGTGGCGACCCGGAACAGGTGGCGCACCGCGTCGGCGTCGCGGTGGCGGTACAGGTAGGCGGAGATGCCGGCGCCGTGGCCTTCGAGCCAGTCGGCCAGCACCTGGCCGTCCTCGGCCATGGCGTAGACCTCGGTGCGGTTGCAGGTCGAGAGCAGGGCCGCCTCCGACACCCCGGGCAGGGCGCGCAGCGCGCCCAGCGCCCGGCCCAGCGCTTCGCCGGCAAACGCCACCCGTTCGCGCAGGTCGACCGGCGCGGTCTGGTGGTTCAGGCCGAGGAGCCAAAGCGTCATGTTCAGGTGCTTGCGTTAATCTGCTGGCTTGTTTGGGCCGCCATTTTACGGCCCGGTGGGTGCCAATGCCCGAATTGAAGCTTTCCACCCGCGCCCCGCTGCCTTTCCCGGGCCGCGCGCGCGGCCCCCGGGCCGGCCGCATGCGCCGCCTGGCCCTGTTGCTGGCCCTGGTCCTGGCGCCGCTGGCGCATGCCGGCGAGGGCATGCCTGCCGACGCGCTGGGTCCGCTGCTGGCCGGCGAGTTCGCGCTGCAGTCCGGGCAGCTGGAAGAGGCCGCGCGCTGGTACCTGGAGGCCGCCCGCGGCGCCAGCGACGACGTGCCGCTGGCCGAACGCGCCACCCGCATCGCCATCCTCGCCAACGACGACGCGGTCGCCGGCCGCGCGCTGGCGCTGTGGCGGGAACGGGCGCCGGAGTCGCCGGCGATGCGCGCGGCCAGCGCCACCCTGGCCCTGCGCGGCGGCCATCTGCGCCGCGCAGGCTCGGAACTGGAGGCGTTGCTGGCCAGCGGCGACCTGCGTGCCTGGCGCTACGCGGCCATGGCCCTCAACGGCGGGCGCGAGCCGCGCGATACCGCGCGCGTGCTGGAGCGCCTGGTCCGGCGCGGCGCGATTCCCGCCGACATCGCCGCCTGGCAGGAGTTCGGGCGCATGGCCCTGCGCCTGGACGACCCGAAGCTGGCGCGGCGGATCATGGACGAAGTGGTCAGGCGCTTCCCGGGCGAGCCGCGGGTGGCGCTGCTGCGCGCGACCCAGCTGCAGCAGGCCGGGCAGGGCGAGCAGGCGCGCCGGATCCTGGCCCAGGTCGAACCGCAGGCCGAGGGCGACCCGGAGATCCGGGCGATGCTGGCGATGGCCTACGAGGCCGCGCGCGACCTGCCGGCCGCGGCCCGGGTGATGGCCCAGGGCCCGCAGGACACCTCGACTTACGGCGTGCGCGCCTCGCTCCTGGCGCGCGCCGGCGACACCGCCGAGCTGGCCGCGCTCTACCAGGAGCTGGCGGCCGACGCGGCCCGTCCGGACCCTTCGCGCCGCCTGCTGCTGGGCCGCATCGCCGAGTTCCTCGAGCGCCCGGCCGAGGCCCTGGACTGGTACCGCGGCGTGCCCGGCGGGCCCCAGCGCACCGAGGCGCGCATGCGCATCGCCGTGGTCCTGCACACCCTGGACCGCCAGGACGAGGCCTATGCCGAGGCACGCGCGCTGCAGGACGACGCGGCCCTGGCCGACGAGGTGCGCCGCGACGCCTACCTGCTGGAGGCGGAAATGCGCCAGCGCCAGGGGGATCCCCAGGGCGAGCTGGAGGTGCTGGGCCGCGGCCTGGCCGCCTGGCCGGACGACCCGGCGCTGCTGTACGCGCGCGGCCTGGCCTGGGAGCGCCAGGACCGGATCGACCGCGCCGAAGCCGACCTGCGCCGGGTGCTGGTGGTGGATCCGGAGAACGTGGCCGCGCTCAACGCCCTGGGCTACACCCTGGCCGACCGCACCGACCGCTTCCGCGAGGCGCTGGAGCTGATCGACCGCGCCCGCACCGCCGAGCCGGACAACGGTGCCATCGTCGACAGCTACGGCTGGGTGCTGTACCGCCTGGGCCGTACCCAGGAGGCGCTGGTGGAACTGCGCCGCGCCTGGGGGCTGATGAAGGACCCGGAGGTCGCCGCCCACCTGGGCGAGGTGCTGTGGACCCTGGGGCGCCGCGCCGAGGCTCGCCGCTACTTCGAGGAGGCCCGTGCGCTGGATCCGGACAACCGCGCCCTGCGCCGGGCGCTGCGGCAGTTCGGGATCAGCCTGGAGCCGGCCGCCGCGCCGGCGGACCCGGCCGGCCACGCGGAGGTGCCCTGATGCATGCCCGGATGCGCCTGGCGGCGCTGCTGCCGCTGCTGTTGCTTGCCGCCTGTACCAGCACCCCCACCCGGACCCCGGCCGCGGCGGTGCCGGCGGCCGAGGCCGAGCGCCAGCAGGCCCAGCGCCGGGAAGTACTGGAAGGGATCGCGGCCTGGTCGCTGCAGGCCCGGGTGGCGATCAGCAACGGCCAGAAGGGCGGCAGCGGCCGCCTGGAGTGGAACTGGCAGGACGGGCAGTACCGGATCTCGCTGGGCGCGCCGGTGACCCGGCAGAGCTGGTCGCTGTCCTCGCTGCCCGGCGGCGGCGCGGTGCTGGAGGGCATCGATGGCGGCCCGCGCCAGGGCGGGGACGCCTCCCTGCTGCTGCGCGAGGCCACCGGCTGGGAGGTCCCGGTGCAGGAGCTGGCCTGGTGGGTGCGCGGCCTGGAGACCCCCGGCGCGGATGCGATCGAATACGGCGCCGATGGCCGGCTGCAGCGGATGCGGGCCGCCGGCTGGAACATCGAGTACCAGGAATGGATGCCGGCGGCCGGCGGCCTGCCGGCCATGCCGCGGCGCATGCAGGCCGAGCGCGGCGAGGCGCGGGTGCGGCTGGTGGTGGATGGATGGAGTACCCCGTGAGTGGATGGAGCCAGTGGCCGGCCCCGGCCAAGCTGAACCTGTTCCTGCGCATCACCGGTCGCCGCGCCGACGGCTACCACGAGCTGCAGACCGTGTTCCGCCTGCTGGACTGGGGTGACAGCGTGCGCCTGCGGGTGCGCGGGGACGGGCGGATCGTGCGCCACGGCGACTCGGTGCCCGGCGTGGCGGAGGTCGACGACCTCATGGTGCGCGCCGCCAAACTCCTGCAATCGCACGCCAACTGCGCGCTTGGTGCCGACATCGCCGTGGAAAAGCGCATTCCCGCCGGAGGCGGGTTCGGCGGCGGCTCGTCGGATGCGGCAACCGTGCTGTGCGCCCTGGACCGGCTGTGGGGGCTGGACCTGGGCGAGGACGCGCTGGCGGGCCTGGGCCTGCGCCTGGGCGCGGACGTGCCGGTGTTCGTGCGCGGCCGCAGCGCCTGGGCCGAAGGAGTGGGGGAGCGGCTGCGGCCGCTGCAGCTGCCCCCGGCCTGGTACGTGCTGGCCGACCCCGGCGTCCAGGTGCCGACCGCCGCCCTGTTCGCAGCCCCGGATTTGACGCGTAATTCCCCGCCCGCGACAATAGCGGACTTCGCTGCAGGCACGGTGCTCGACAATGCGTTCGAGCCGGTCCTGCGCCGCCGCGAGCCGGCCGTGCAGGCCGCGTTCGACGCGCTGGCGCGGATCGGCAGGCCCAGGCTCACCGGGACCGGCAGCGGATGCTTCGTCGAGTTTCCCGACCGTGGCAGCGCCGAGGCGGCGCTGGCGCGGTTGCCTCGCGGGTTGCGGGCCTGGCTCGCCGCCGGCGTGGACCAGTCGCCGCTCGGGGCCGCGCTTGCGCGCCCGGCGGCGGTGGAACCGTGACACAGGGGCGTCGCCAAGAGGTCCAAGGCACCGGGTTTTGATCCCGGCATCCGCAGGTTCGAATCCTGCCGCCCCTGCCACGGTCCCGCAGCCCCGTCCGCGGGGCGTGGATGCAAGACGCCGCACGGACTGCGGCAACCGCCAACAACCTTGTCCGAAACGCCAACGATCCGAGCCGCCGCCGGGATGAAGACGATGCAAGAAGACCGCAACCTGCTCATCTTCAGCGGCAACGCGAACCGTCCGCTGGCCGACAGCATCTGCCGCCAGCTGGGCGTGCGCCCGGGCAAGGCCCTGGTCTCCACCTTCTCCGACGGCGAGGTCCAGGTCGAGATCGAGGAGAACGTCCGCCGCCAGGAAGTCTTCGTGATCCAGCCGACCTGCGCGCCGGCGGCGGAGAACCTGATGGAGCTGCTGGTGATCATCGACGCGCTCAAGCGCGCCAGCGCCTCCTCGGTCACCGCGGTGGTGCCGTACTTCGGCTACTCGCGCCAGGACCGCCGCCTGCGCTCCTCGCGCGTGCCGATCACGGCCAAGGTGGCGGCCAAGATGTTCACCGCGGTGGGCACCGACCGGGTGCTGACCGTGGACCTGCACGCCGACCAGATCCAGGGCTTCTTCGACATCCCGGTCGACAACGTCTACGCCTCGCCGCTGCTGCTGGCCGACATCTGGCGCGCCTACGGCACCGAGAACCTGATCGTGGTCTCGCCGGACGTGGGCGGCGTGGTCCGCGCCCGCGCGGTGGCCAAGCGCCTGGACGACGCCGACCTGGCGATCATCGACAAGCGCCGCCCGCGCGCCAACGTGTCGACGGTGATGAACATCATCGGCGACGTGGAGGGCAAGACCTGCGTCATGGTCGACGACATCGTCGACACCGCCGGCACCCTGTGCGCCGCCGCCGCCGCCCTCAAGGCGCGTGGCGCGACCAAGGTCGCCGCCTACTGCACCCATGCCGTGCTCTCGGGCCCGGCGGTGGACAACCTCAACAACTCCCAGCTCGACGAGCTGGTGGTGACCGACACCATCCCGCTGTCGCCGGCGGCCCGCAACTGCCCGCGCATCCGCCAGGTCAGCGTGGCCGAGCTGCTGGCCGAAACCATCCGCCGCATCGCCTTCGGCGAATCGGTCAGTTCCTTGTACGTGGATTAAGAGCCGGGATTCGGCATTGGGGATTGGGGATTCGTAAAAGCCCTTCCCAATCACGGATCACGAATCGCCGCTTTTTCCGGCTTCCCTGGTCGCGGGGAAGCCACCCAAGCCGCCGCGAGGCGGTTCATCAACCCAGGTAGTAAAAACAAATGGCAAATCATGTGATCAACGTCGAACGCCGCGAGGACGAGGGTAAGGGTGCGAGCCGCCGCCTGCGTCGCGCGGGCAAGGTGCCGGCCATCGTCTACGGTGGCGAGCTGCCGCCGGTCTCCATCCAGCTGGACCACGAGAAGCTGTGGCTGGCCCAGCAGAACGAGTGGTTCTACTCCTCGATCCTGGACCTGAGCCTCAACGGCGACATCCAGAAGGTCCTGCTGCGTGACCTGCAGCGCCACCCGTACAAGCAGCAGATCCTGCACCTGGACTTCCAGCGCGTGAGCGACGACCAGGTGCTGCGCGCCGCCGTGCCGCTGCGCTTCGTCAACGAGGAGAAGTCCCCGGCCGGCAAGACCGCCGGCGTGGTGATCATGCATGAGCTGACCGAGGTCACCGTGGCCTGCCTGCCGAAGGACCTGCCGGAGGCGGTCGAGGTCGACCTGTCCGACCTGGCCGTGGGCGGCGTCGTCCACCTGTCCGACCTGAAGCTGCCGACCGGCGTGGAGATCCCGGCGCTGGCCCTGGGCCCGGACCACGACGTGGCCGTGGTCGTGGCCAAGGCCGCCCAGGGCGAGGCCGACGAGGCCGCTCCGGCGGGCGAGGGCGAGGCCCAGTAAGTCCGTGCCGTCCCGCCCGGTCCGCCGGGCGGGACGACGGCCGTGTCGCACGCGATGGCAATCCGACTCATCGTCGGGCTGGGCAACCCCGGCCCGGAGCACGCCCTCGACCGCCACAACGCCGGGTTCCGCCTGGTCGACACCCTGGCCGCTCGGCAGGGCGCGCGCTTCGGCCTGGAGCCGAAGCTGTTCGGCGAGACGGCGCGGGTGGAGATCGGCGGGCAGCCGGTGTGGCTGCTGAAGCCGGCAACCTTCATGAACCTGTCCGGCAAGTCGGTGGCCGCCGCGCTGCGGTTCTGGAAGATCGAGCCGGAGCAGGCGCTGCTTGTCCACGACGAGCTGGACCTGCCCCCTGGCACGGCCCGGCTGAAGTTCGACGGCGGCCACGGCGGCCAGAACGGCCTGCGCGACACCATCCGCCTGCTCGGCCACGGCCGCTTCCACCGCCTGCGCATCGGCATCGGCCATCCCGGGCACAAGGACCGGGTCGTGGGCTGGGTGCTGGGCAAGCCGGGCAAGGACGACGATATCCTCATCGGGCGCGCCATCGACGACGCCATCGACGTGCTGCCGCTGGTGGTCAACGGCGACGTCAACGAGGCGATGAAGCGCCTCCACACCAGCAAACCGTAATTGGTGATTGGTGATTGGTGATTCGTGGAAGCCGCGAATCGCCAATCACGAATCACGAATCCCGGATCCTCACATGGGCATCAAATGCGGCATCGTCGGCCTGCCTAACGTCGGCAAGTCGACCCTGTTCAACGCGCTGACCAAGGCGGGCATCGCCGCGGCCAACTTCCCGTTCTGCACGATCGAGCCGAACGTGGGCGTGGTCCCGGTGCCGGACCCGCGCCTCAACCAGCTGGCCGAGATCGTCAAGCCCGAGCGGGTGGTGCCGACGGCGGTGGAGTTCGTGGACATCGCCGGCCTGGTGGCCGGTGCCGCCAGCGGCGAGGGCCTGGGCAACAAGTTCCTGGCCCACATCCGCGAGGTCGATGCGATCGCCCACGTGGTGCGCTGCTTCGAGCACCCGGACATCGTCCACGTCGCCGGCAAGGTTGACCCGCTGTCGGACATCGAGACGATCGACACCGAGCTGGCCCTGGCCGACCTGGACAGCGTGGAGAAGGCGCTCAACCGCGCCGAACGCGCGGCCAAGGGCGGCGACAAGGATGCTGCGGCGCGCAAGCCGGTGCTGCTGAAGCTGCAGGCCGCCCTGGCCGAGGGCAAGTCCGGGCGCAGCGTCGGCCTGGACGAGGAGGAGCGGGCGCTGGTGCGCGACCTGTTCCTGCTGACCCTCAAGCCGGTGATGTACATCGCCAACGTGCTGGAGGACGGCTTCGACAACAATCCGCACCTGGAGGCCGTGCGCGCCCACGCCGCGGCCGAGGGCGCGGAGGTGGTGCCGGTGTCGGCGGCCATCGAGGAGGAGCTGGCGCAGCTGGACGACGCCGACCGCGACACCTTCCTCGCCGACCTGGGCCTGGACGAGCCGGGCCTGAACCGGGTGATCCGCGCCGCGTACAAGCTGCTGGGCCTGCAGACCTACTTCACCGCAGGCGTGAAGGAGGTCCGCGCCTGGACGGTGAAGGCCGGGGCCACCGCCCCGCAGGCGGCGGCGGTGATCCACACCGACTTCGAGAAGGGCTTCATCCGCGCCGAAACCATCGCCTTCGATGACTTCATCAAGTACCGTGGCGAGGCCGGTGCGCGCGAGGCCGGGCGCATGCGCCTGGAGGGCAAGGAGTACCGCGTCCAGGAGGGCGACGTGCTGCACTTCCGCTTCAACGTCTGATGTGAAAAAAAGTTGCCGGAAGCGTTGACAGATCGTTTCGACATGACCAGAATAGCGGGCTGTTTCACCCCGGTCGCATTTGAGCCGCGGTGAGGTCCCGGAGGGATACCCAAGCGGCCAACGGGGGCAGACTGTAAATCTGCTGGCTTACGCCTTCGGTGGTTCGAATCCACCTCCCTCCACCAGTTTTTGAAGAGGTAACACGGAACAACGAGGCAAGGCCCGGAGCGGTAGGCCGGGAAAAGCGGTTCCCCTCGCGGGAGTAGTTCAATGGTAGAACCTCAGCCTTCCAAGCTGATGGTGCGGGTTCGATTCCCGTCTCCCGCTCCATTGCGCCGCCCCCGTGGTTCCGACAACAGGTTTCCTGTGCTCACGTAGCTCAGTCGGTAGAGCACCTCCTTGGTAAGGAGGAGGTCGATGGTTCGATTCCATTCGTGAGCACCACCATTCGCGGGGATTCCCCGCAGGAGGCCAGGCGCCACGGCGCCTGGCCGCCACCACAGCAGTCACCCAAACACGAAAACGTCAGCGAGATAGGCAGCCATGTCCAAGGGTAAGTTCGAGCGCACCAAGCCGCACGTGAACGTCGGCACCATCGGCCACGTTGACCATGGCAAGACCACGCTGACGGCCGCGCTGACGAAGGTCGGTGCCGAGCGTTTCGGCGGCGAGTTCCACGCGTACGACGCGATCGACAAGGCGCCGGAAGAGAAGGCCCGCGGNATCACGATCTCGACCTCGCACGTCGAGTACGAATCGCCGACCCGCCACTACGCGCACGTGGACTGCCCGGGCCACGCCGACTACGTGAAGAACATGATCACCGGTGCGGCGCAGATGGACGGCGCGATCCTGGTGGTGTCGGCGGCTGACGGCCCGATGCCGCAGACCCGCGAGCACATCCTGCTGGCCCGCCAGGTGGGCGTGCCGTACATCGTGGTCTTCCTGAACAAGG
>NZ_AZNZ01000002.1 GCF_000510725.1 Pseudoxanthomonas sp. J31 | reverse complement strand
TGGCGCCGCAAGCCGCCCGCCGGACTGCTCATTCACTCCGATCAGGGAACGCAATACACCGGCCACGATTGGCAGGATTTCCTGACAGCCCACGGCCTGGTCAGCAGCATGAGCCGCCGCGGCAACTGCCATGACAACGCGGTCGCCGAAAGCTTCTTCCAGCTCCTCAAGCGCGAGCGCATCAGGCGCCGGATCTACGCCACCCGGGACGAGGCCAAGGCCGACGNCTTCAACTACATCGAGATGTTCTACAACACCCGCAGGCAGCACGGGCACAACGATGGCCTGCCTCCGGTAGAGTTCGAAAAGCGGCAATCAATTTGAGGCTTCGGGGTGTCTACAGAAGCCGGGGCGATTCACCTTCGGGTGGCCTTCTTTGGCTGCTCCGGATACCTGTTGACGACTTGCTGGCTCCCGAAGAATGCTGCCGGCCAATCGCAGCACACGGGGGCAGGGGATGAGCATGGAATTGACGGGGACGGGTGGCTTGATCGATCTCAACGATCTGCTCGGGAAGGCAGGCATCGATCCGGAAGCCACCCTGGTGATGCGGCACCGGCCCGCGGAGAAGACGCTCCGCGAAGTGCTCCCATGGTTGGCCGCCGATCGCCACGACCTCTACAACGCCTACCAGAGCCAGCACGGCCCGCGGGTGGAGGCCGCCTTGCAGCGGGCCACTTACCTGGTTTCCCTGATAGGGCATGAGGCCGGTGCTGCGCTTTTTGTGGGGATCTATCGCGTGGCTGGGGCGCAGGTCGTCAGCCGGGAGGCCCTGGAGGCCACGCCGCACATGCAGGAGCTTTTTGCGCTCGGATGCGCTGTGCCGGGGCGGGAATCGTTGGTGCGTTTCGACTTGCAGCTGGAGCCGGTGCTTGCGGCGTGGAAGGGCCGGCTGGTGCTGACCTGGCCCGGTATCGAGCGTTCCTGGTGGCGCTGGGCGGATCGCAACGTCATCCCGGTTCGGGCGATCCACGAGGAAAGCATGCTGGTCCGCAAGGTGCCGGACTGGCAGCAGCTGGTGCTGCGCTGGGAGGAGCTGGCGGTACTGCCGACGAGCTGGAAGGCGGCGCTGTGCCAGTGGCGCGGCATCTACTACATCTTCGACCGTCAATCCGGAAAGGGTTACGTCGGATCGGCCTACGGCGCGGACAATATCCTCGGCCGCTGGCAGGGATACGCGAAGGACGGACACGGCGGGAACAAGCTCCTGCGCGGATGCCGCAAGGAGAACCTGGAGTTCTCGATCCTGCAGCGCGTCGGACCGGATATGCCTGCGGCCGAGGTGATCGAGATCGAAGGCCACTGGAAGCAGCGCCTGCATACCCGCGCGCCGTACGGTTTGAACGACAACTGATCCTTGCTGCCTGCGGCAGCGCGGCCTCGGGGCGGATATCCTGATCCGCCTTTCAGAACACGCGGTGCCCGCCATGGCCAAGGCCATCAACCCCCTCCAGGAACAGCTGCTCAAGGCCGGGCTGGTCAAGAAGTCCAAGGTGGCCGAGGTGGCGCGCGAGCAGGCCAAGGCGCGCAGCGGCAAGGGCGCGGTGGCCGGGCCCAGCGAGATCGAGCTGGAGGCGCAGCGGGCGCGGGCGGAGAAGGCCGAGCGCGACCGGGCGCTGGAGGCCGAACGCCGGGAGCAGGCGCGGCGGCGCGAGCTGCAGGCCCAGGCCAGGCAGATCGTGCGCGACCGGCGGGTGCAACGCAGCGGCGAGCTGGAGTACCGCTTCACCGCCGGCGGGGTGATCCGCACCCTGCTGGTGGACGAGGACCAGCGCCGCAAGCTGGCCTCCGGTGCGCTGGTGATCGTCGATGCCGGCGAGGGCTTCGAGCTGCTGCCGCGGGCGGCGGCCGACCAGGTGCGCGAGCGCGACGAGTCGATGATCGTGGTCGACCATGGCCAGGCCGCGCCCGAGGCGGTCGACCCGGACGACGAGGACGCGGCGTACTACGCGCAGTTCAAGGTGCCCGACGACCTGATGTGGTGAGGGGGGCAAAAACCGGGGTCAGAGTCACTTTTCCCGGCTCTCCCGCCGGACTGCCCGCCCGCGCTGGGGAAAAGTGACTCTGACCCCGTTTGACCCTGGCCCGTTTGACTCTGACCCCGGTTCTGGCGAGACGTCCACCTGGTCCAGCCGCCAGTGCAGGTCGCGGGCGAGCTGGCGGATCTCCTGGGCCTGGGCAGCGCTGAGGCTGGCGTTGTCCAGCAACACGATGCCGGAGAGGTGGAAGCCTTCCTCGTGCAGGCGCACGGCGCAGCCATGCACCCAGGGCAGGTCGGCGACGGCACGGGCCAGCTGGCCGGGCAGGGGATCGGGATCGCTGCGGTCGAGCTTCTGCGGGCGGGCGTCGTGCAGGTCGCGCACCGCGGCCCGCAGGTTGCTGGCACCGTCGTGCAGCACGCTGCCGGCGATGAACAGTGCCGCGGCCGCGTCGGCCCACCACCAGCCCATGCCGATCCCGGCCACGCCGGCGATGCCGGCCAGGCCGGTCATCCAGTCGGCCTTGCCCACGTCGGCATCGGTGTGCAGCGGCTTGAGGCTCAGCTGTTCGGCCAGCCTCATCTTCTTGCGGCCCAGGATCACCGGCGGCACCACCGAGACCACCATGGCGCCCATCATGATCCAGCCCTGCCACACCACGTGGCCGCCAAACACCATCGTGCCCACCACCGGGCGGGTGGCGGTCAGCAGGGTGTGCAGGCCGTCGTAGACCAGGGCCAGGCCGACGCCGGTCAGCGCCACCGACGAGATCAGGAAGTTGATGTCGAACGCGCGCTCGCGGCCGGTGGTGTATTCCTCGTCCACGCCCTTGCGGCGGAAGCGGCTGGCGACCAGGAACGCGGCCGGCGGCACCAGGCTTAGGATGTCCTCGACCAGCGCGGTCTTCATCGCCTGCGAGCCGCCCATCACGAAGTACATCATGGTCGCGACCAGGCCCATTACCAGCAGCGTCCACCAGCACAGGTGCTCGGCGCGGCGCAGGGCCCGGCGCTGTTCGCCGGGGAGCTCGCGCGCCGGCGGGCGCAGGGCGATGGGGTTCATTGCGCGCCCTCCTGGTCCACCAGGTACTGGTCGAAGGACAGGTGCCAGGCCGGCTGCCCGGGCGGCAGGGCGACGCGGCGCTCGGGCATGGGACCGTCGACCCCGGCGCGCAGGCCCAGCCGGCGCGACCAGCCGACCTTGGGCTGCCACGGCGAGTCGGGGTGGTAGCCGCCGATCACCGCATGCAGGCGCGCGTGTTCCAGCTCGCCCAGCAGCGCGTCGTGGCCGCCGGGCTTCCATTCCACGCGGTAGCCATGCGCGGCGGCGAAGCGCTGCACCAGTTCCGCTTCCGGGCCGGAAACGCTGCCGTCGGGCGCGATCCGTACCCACGGCGGATCGTCGCTGGCGCCCACGCGCATGGCGTCCTGCGCGGCCTGCCGGCTGAGATCGTCGGCATCGCGCGGGTACGGGCCGCAGCCGGCCAGAGCGGCCAGCGCCACCACGCATGCCAGGGCAGGGATGCGATGCATGGACGCTCTTATGGGCGCTGCGGGGTGAACGCGATGTCAGGTCGGCGGAGTCTGGGGCTTGCCGGTGTTGGCGTCCCGGATGCGGCCTTCGGCCGCGCGCACCCGCGTCCTCCAGGCGCACGACGCCCGTGCCGTCGCCACGGCCCCGCCACCTTGAAGGCGACGCTCTTGCAGGGCCCGGAAGCGAAGCGCACCCGGCTTCCCCCCTCCCCGTGGTCCTGGAACGCCACCGGGCCCCGGCTCACCCCGGGGCGACATTGAGGGATGGTGCGCGGGCCGACGGGCACTGGATCACATGCCGGCAACACCCGCGGTGGGAGCCTGCGGCCAAAGCCAGGCCCCATCCATGCACCTGATCCAGCTGTTCCTGCCGCTGCGCGACAACGATGGCCAGGCGTTCCCGCGGGCCCTGTATGACGAGGTCCGCGCAGCGCTGGCCGAGCGCTTCGGCGGGGTGACCGCGTTCGTGCGTTCGCCGGCGGTCGGGCTGTGGGAGGACGACGAGGGCGACGTGCAGCGTGACGACGTGGTGCTGCTGGAGGTGATGGCCGACCACGTGGACCACGGCTGGTGGGTGTCCTACCGCAAGGGCCTGGAGCGCCGCTTCCGCCAGGACGAGGTGCTGGTGCGGGCGACGCGGGTGGAGCGGCTGTAGGTGTCATCGGAGTGCAGCCGGGACGCGCCTGGCAATGCCGCGACCAGGGAGGCTGTATCGGAGCACGGGTGTGCTACGCCTATCCGGGCTACGCTTTGCAACCTGCGCACGAGCTGGAGCTGTTGATGGCCTATACCAACCACTACCTGGAAGCCGAACCTTCCCGCGCCGAGGTGGACGCGCGCGAGGGCCCGCTGTTGCTCGAGTTCGGTGCGCCGTGGTGCCCGCACTGCCAAGGGGCGCAGCCGGCGATCGAGGCGCTGGCCTCCGAGCATCCGCAGCTGCAGCACCTGAAGATCGAGGACGGCCGCGGCAAGCCGCTGGGACGCTCGTTCAAGGTGAAGCTGTGGCCGACCCTGGTGCTGCTGCTCGATGGCCAGGAACTGGCGCGGGTGGTACGGCCCGTGGCCGGCGAGGACCTGCAGCCGCTGCGCGCGGCGCTGGTGGGCGGCTGAGCGGGGGCATGGCGATGGACGCGATGAAGTACGCGCGGGTGGCGCTGCTGGCGCTTGCGCAGGCGGGCGCGGCGCTGGCCGGCGACGGGAAGGACGCCGCGCCAGCGCAAGCGGCCGCGGTGCTGGAGCGGTTCCGCACGCCCGCCGAGGGGATCCGTTCCGGCGGCCGCATCCAGGCCGCCGACCTGCCGGCCTTGCAGGCAGCCGGCATCGTGCGGGTGATCGACCTCACGCCCGATGCCGAGACACCCGATTTCGACGAGGCCGCCGTGGTGCGCGCGGCCGGACTGCACTACGCCAACCTGCCGATCGCCGGGCCGCAGGACATCGACCGCGAGGCGGTGCTGGCCTTCGACGCGCTGCTGGCCGGAAGCGGGGGGCCGACCCTGGTGCATTGCGCCAGCGGCAACCGCGTGGGGGCCCTGGCGGCCCTGCGCGCGGCCTGGCTGCACGGTGCCGACGAGGAGGCCGCGATCGACGAGGGCCGGCGCTGGGGCCTCACCGGGCTGGAACCGGTGGTACGCCAACGCCTGCGCCAGGCGCGCTGCATTGCCGATGCCGCCGATGTGGCGGCCTGCGCGGACGGCGGCTGAGCCGGCTCAGCGCCTGCGCGCGCTGAGGAAGGTCCACAGGTCCTGGTAGGACGGGACCAGCACGTCCTGCTCGCAGCGCCCGGCGAAGTGCGCGTCCACCGCCTGGCGGATCAGCGGCAGCACCTCGCGGCGCAGGGCGCGGTCGGCGGCATCGTCGCGGCCATGGCCGCAGCACTGCATGCTCAGCACGCCGCCGGGGCGCAGGGCGCGCGCGATGTGGCCGATGATGCCGGTGATGAATTCGGCGCGGGACTGGCCCTCGCGCACCGGGTCCATGGTCAGGTCGTAGACCACGGCATCCAGGTCGCGTGCCTGCGCGATCCAGGCGAAGGCATCGCCGGTGACGATGCGCGCGTGCGGGCTGTCGAAGGCGTCGCCGCACAGCGCCGGCAGGTGCTGGCGGCAGAGCTCCATGACCCGCGGGTCGATCTCGACCATGGTCAGCTCGGACGGCAGCGCGTCCAGCGGTTCGAGGGTGCGGATCAGCTCGGCAAGCACGCCGCCGTCGCCGCCGCCGAGGATGGCGACGCGTTCCAGGCGCGGATGGGCCAGCAGCGGGCTGGTCATGGCGACGCCGTAGGCGACGTCGGATTCGGAGATCTGGAGGTCGCCGTCGAGGAAGAGCTGGCCCCCGAAGCGCGGGTGGCGGGTGACGACGACGTGCTGCAGGCCGGTGTGCTCGTCGGCGAGCAGGTGGTTGGAAGCGGCCGGTGCAACCGGCGGGAGATGCAGGCGGAGACCGGCGCGGTGGCCGTTGGATGGAATCAATCCGGGTTCCTCCTGTTGCGGTGGATGGACCCCCATGCTGGTCAATCCGGGCGGAGGGTTCAAGTTCCGCTCCATCGCGGCCGCATCGCGCGGGGCGGGGCGGTAACCACGATGGCGGGACGATCCGTCGCATCCGTGGCCCGTTGACCACATCCGATGCACGGGAGCAGACTGCGCGCCGCCGGTGGCGGCACGTCGCCGGTGCGTCGTTCCGCGACGCTTTCGCGCAGGCGCCGCACGTGGCATGCAGGCGCCTTTCGGAGTCCAGATACCAATGTCCAGCGACAGTCATCCCGGCCCCGGGCCGCTGACGGTGCTGGCGACCGCCTGAGCGATCGGGACTGGTTCGCCGCCGCTGCCGCCGGCCCGTGGCCGAAACGAGGCGAACCCGATGAAGAACCCGATCCTGCTGCGGCAGCCCGGCGCGGCGGCCGTCACCCTCGCTGCACCCCTGGCCGCGCTCGACACCGCCGATGCGGTGGAGCATCTCAACAGCATGGACCGCGACGATGCGGCGGCGGTGCTCGCGGCGCTGCCGGTGCCACGCGCGGTGGAACTCCTGGAGCAGCCCGAGCTGCGCGACGCCAGCGTGCTGGTGGCGCGGCAGGACTTGGCGCTGGCGGCCGGCTGGCTCGGGCAGATGGCCCATGATCGCGCCACCGACATCTTCCAGGGCCTGGACGCGAAGCACCGCGACCAGCTGCTGTGGCGGCTGGATCCGGACACCCGCGATGCGATCCGCAAGCTGCTGCGCTACCCGCCCAACACCGCCGGTGCGCTGATGACCACCGAGTTCGTGGCAGTGCCGGCGGACTGGACCGTCGGCCGCACCTTGCAATACGTGCGCGAGGTCGAGCGCAGCCGCGAGACCGTCTACGCCATCTACCTGCTCGATCCGCGGGAACAGACCCTGGTGCAGGTGGTGACCATGCGCCGCCTGATCACCGGCGAGCCGGACGCGCCGATCCTGCAGGTGGCCCAGGCCACGCCGCCGGTCGCGGTGGACGCGCAGATGGACCAGGAGGAGGTGGCGCGCCTGATCCGGCGCCACGACCTGCTGGCGATCCCGGTGGTGGACGCGCGCGGGCACGTGCTGGGCATCGTCACCGTGGACGACGTGCTCGATGCGCTGATCGCCGAGTCCACCGAGGACGTGCACAAGTTCGGCGGCATGGAGGCGCTGGACAAGCCGTACATGCGCATCGGCTTCGGCGAGATGATCCGCAAGCGCGCCGGCTGGCTGGGCGTGCTGTTCCTGGGCGAGATGCTGACCGCCAGCGCGATGCAGCACTTCGAGGACCAGCTGGCGCGGGCGGTGGTGCTGACCCTGTTCATCCCGCTGATCATGAGCTCCGGCGGCAACTCCGGCTCGCAGGCCACCTCGCTGCTGATCCGCGCGCTGGCGTTGCGCGAATTGCGCCTGGGCGACTGGTGGAAGGTGGCCCTGCGCGAGATCCCCACCGGCGCGGTGCTGGGCGCCATCCTTGGCCTGCTGGCGATCGCGCGCATTGCCGTGTGGCAGTACGCCGGGCTGTACGACTACGGCCCGCACTGGGGGATGGTGGCGCTGACCATCGCCGCGGCGCTGGTCGGGATCGTGGGCTTCGGCTCGCTGTCCGGCTCGATGCTGCCGTTCGTGCTGCAGCGCCTGGGCTTCGACCCGGCCAGCGCCTCTGCGCCGTTCGTGGCCACGCTGGTCGACGTCACCGGGCTCGTGATCTATTTCAGCATCGCCGCGCTGATCCTGGGCGGCACGCTGCTGTAGCCGGCTGTCCGGAGCCCGTGCCCCGCGTAGCCCCGGCAAGGCCGCATCCACGACCCCGCGCGCTGGAAGCCGCGCCATTGCAGCCGTCGATGGCCCGGCTTCCTGCCGCCTTGCTTGCCACCCGGAGTCACCGGGCCACGACCCAAGGACGGGACGACGCTGGGGACGCGTCCGGGCTGCGCCCGCCATCCGGCATCATTCGCGCATGTCCGCATCCGAAGCTTCCGGCTCCACGCCGCTGACCCGCGCCGCCATCGCCCGCAAGGCCTGGCCGATCATCCTGGCCAATGCCTCGGTGCCCCTGCTGGGGCTGGTCGATACCGCGGTGATCGGCCGCTACGGCAGCACCGCCGACCTTGGCGCCCTGGCGCTGGGCGCGCTGCTTTTCAACTTCGTCTACTGGAGCTTCGGCTTCCTGCGCATGGCCACCACCGGCTTCGTGGCCCAGGCCGCCGGCGCCGGCGACGAGGCCGAGGTGCGCGCGGCGCTGGCGCGGCCGCTGCTGCTGGGCGCGGGCCTGGGCGTGGCCATCTGGTTGCTGCAGTGGCCGCTGGTGGCGGGCTACTTCGCGTTGATGGATGCGAGCGCGGCGGTCGCGGGTACCGGCGCGGACTACTTCGCCGCGCGGGTATGGGGCGCGCCGGCGGCGCTGGCGCTGTATGCGTTGTGCGGCGCGCTGGTGGGGCTCGGACGCAGCCGCACGCTGCTGGCGGTGCAGCTGCTGCTCAATGGGCTAAACGCCGCATTGGACGTCTACCTGGCCGGCGTGCTCGACCTCGGCGCACGCGGCATCGGTTACGGCACGGCCATCGCCGAGTGGACCACCTGCCTGGTCGCCGCGGTGGTGGTGTGGCGGATGCTGCGGGCCCGCCATCGCGACGGCGAGCCGTTCCTGCCCTGGGCACGCATCGGCGACCGCGCACGGCTGCGGCGGACGCTGGCGGCCAACGGCGACATCATGGTCCGCACCCTGTGCCTGCTGGCCGGCTTCGGCTGGTTCGCGCGCCAGGGCGCGGCGCTGGGCGATGCGACCTTGGCGGCCAACCACCTGCTGTTGCAGCTGGTGTCGTTCAGCGCGTTCTTCCTCGATGGCTTCGCCTACGTGGCCGAAGCGCAGGTGGGGCATGCGGTGGGCGCGCGCGACCAGGGGCGGTTCCGTCGCGCAGTGCGGCTGAGCAGCGAACTGGCGGCCGGGACCGCGGTGGCGCTGGCGGTGCTGTTGTGGCTGGGCGGCGCGAGCGTGGTCGGGCTGCTGACCACGCTCGCGGACGTGGCCGCGGTGGCCCTGGCGCACCTGCCGTGGGTGGCGCTGTACGTGTTGCTGTCGGTGGCCGCGTTCCAGCTGGACGGCATCTTCATTGGCGCCACCCGCACCCGGCAGATGCGCAATGCCGGGCTGGTATCGCTGGCGGTGTTCCTGCTGGTGCAGTGGCCGCTGACGGCAGCATGGGGCAACCACGGGTTGTGGGCGGCGTTCGTGGTGTTCGTGGTGGCGCGGGCGCTGGCGCTGCTGCCGTACTACCGGCGGATGGTGGCGGGGCTGGAGTGAGGGGGCGTTGGGGGCCGGGTGTGGTCCCGGTATCGCCCCCTTTGTCCGGGTGCGCCTGCTTGCCCGCGCCGCGCAACGTGGTCGCGGCGGAAGCCGGGTCCGAGCGACTTTCCAAGGGGCCTGCATAGGCGCGTAGCCCGGATAAGGCCGCAGGCCGCATCCGGGTTTCCGCCACGGCGCGCGATCTTCGGCGATGGCGATCCCGGGTGCGCTTCGCTTACCCGGGCTACAAGTGCGCTGCCACCGTCGCTCGGCGAAGCCTGTAGCCCGGATAAGGCCGCAGGCCGCATCCGGGGCCGTCGCATTGGTATAGCTGCGGTAGCGGATGGCAATCCCCGGGTGCGCTTCGCTTACCCGGGCTACAAGCGTGCGTCGTTCTCGTGAGTGCGACCGGGTACGCCATCTTCGCGATGGATACAGCCTTGGTAACCGGCCCTCTCCCCCGTCCCCCTTCCCCAGTGGGAGAAGGGACGGGGCTGGGTTTGATCCGCGCCCATGGGCGCGGGTGTTTGAGGGGACTGCCAGACCGGCTCGCCGACGCCATCAGCGGCGTTCTTCGCGCCGGTGCCGGGCCAACATGCCCTCTCACCCGGTGGGGAGAGGGCGCCAGGCAGCGGCATCATCGAATGGTGATTGCACTGCGCGCCGCTCACGCGCCTGGCCGTAGCCTCGTTGCCACACACGAGGACAGACCATGAGCACGAACAACCACCAGGATCCGGCGAAGGATCCGAACGAATCCAACGACGGCGCGCAGTCCAACCGCACCACGCCGCCCGACGCGGGGCAGGGCGAGTCGCTGCCGGAGGCCCCGGCCAGCGATCCGCAGGCAGGCATCGACCGCGAGGTCGGCGACCTGGAGGACCCGGACGCGGAGGACGACGGCGCGCTGCCGGGCCGCGCCGGTGGAGGACTGGCCGGCGGCTGATCAAGCCCCTCCCCGCAGGGCCGGCCGCGTGCCATTCACGTGGCGCCGGCCACAATGACGGGCCGCTCCGATCCCGCAGGCCCGTGAGTCCGCAGCGCCGCCTACCGCTTATCGTCGCCACCGCCCTGTTCATCGAGAACATGGATTCGACGGCGATCTCCACTTCGCTGCCGCAGATCGCGGCCGACGTGGGCACCGAGCCGGTGGCGCTGAAGCTGGCCCTGACCACCTACATGCTGGCGCTGGCCGTGTTCATCCCGGTCAGCGGCTGGGTCGCCGACCGCTTCGGCGCGCGCCGCATCTTCGTCGGTGCGATCGCCGTGTTCCTGGTCGGCTCGCTGTGCTGCGCCGCCAGCGACGGGCTCGGCAGCCTGGTGGCGGGCCGCTTCGTGCAGGGCGTGGGCGGGGCGATGATGGTGCCGGTGGGCCGCCTGGTCCTGCTGCGCAGCATCGAGAAGGCCGAGCTGGTGCGCGCGCTGAGCTGGCTGACGGTGCCGGCGATGCTGGGCCCGATCCTCGGCCCGGTGCTGGGCGGCGCGATCACCACCTATGCGCACTGGCGCTTCATCTTCCTCATCAACCTGCCGATGGGCCTGCTGGGCATGTGGCTGGCGTGGCGCTTCGTGCCGGACCTGCGCCAGCCGGTGGCGAAGATGGACTGGCGCGGCTTCGTGCTGTCGGCCAGTGGCCTGGGCCTGGCGATGTTCGGCCTGTCGGCGATCGGCCGCGGGTTGATGCCGGGCGCGGCGACGTCGCTGGTGATCGTGGTCGGCTTCGCCCTGGTGTTCGCCTACGTGCGGCATGCGCGCACCCACCCGCATCCGCTGCTGTGCCTGGACCTGCTGCGCTATCCGACCTACCGCGCCGGCGTGCTGGGCGGCTCGCTGTTCCGCATCGGCATCGGCGCCACGCCGTTCCTGCTGCCGCTGATGCTGCAGCTGGGCTTCGGCCTGGATCCGCTGCAGTCGGGCCTGATCACCTTCACTTCCACCGCCGGGGCGATGTTCATGAAGGTGGTGGCGCCGCGCATCCTGCACCAGTTCGGATTCCGCCCGGTGCTGGTGTGGAACGGCCTGCTGGCCTCGGCGCTGCTGGCCGGCTTCGGCCTGTTCCGCGCCGATACGCCGTACTGGCTGATGGTCTCGGTGCTGCTGGCCAGTGGCTGCTTCCGCTCGCTGCAGTTCACCAGCATCAATGCCATCGCCTATGCCGAGATCGGCCAGGAGCGCATGAGCCAGGCCAGCAGCCTGGCCGCGGTGGCGCAGCAGGTGTCGTTGGCGCTGGGCGTGACCATCGGCGGCTATGCGCTGAGCGTGGCCGGACGGGCCACCGGCGGCGGCGATGGCGATCCGCTGGCCTTCCTGTTCGCCTTCCTCACCGTGGGCGTGATCTCGGCGATCTCGGTGTTCGAGATGCGCAAGCTGGCGCCCGATGCGGGCGCCGAAATGGCGGGCCGCGCCGAGGCCGGCCACGAGGTTACCGAGCCGAAGGTAGAGGCGCGGCCGCAGGCCTAGTCCATCCACGCAAGGCCACGTGCGCGCCGTGCCCGGCCGCGGCTCCAGGCCTGCCCGGGGACATGCATCAGCCTGCCGCCTCGACCGGGCCGGTACCGGCGCCGACCCGCGGATCGCCCAGGCGGCGGCCGGCCAGCGCCTCGAACTGGATCGGGTCGTGCGAGCAGAACAGGGTGAGCTGCGGCTCGCGCAGCGCCAGTTCGCGCAGGCGTTCGCGGCTGTGCAGGCGTGCCCGCCGGTCCTTCTCCATCATCCACTGGTAGAAGCGCAGGCCCGGCGTGCAGCGGGGCTCGGCATGCATCTCGCGGGCGTCGAAGTAGGCGTCGCCGGCCAGCAGCAGCCAGTCGTGGTCGCCGCGGATGGCCACGCCCGCATGGCCGTGGGTATGGCCGGGCAGGTGCACCATCAGGATCTCCGGTGGCAGGCCGCGCAGCGCGGACACGGCCTCCAGTCCCATCCACGCCTCGGTGCGCGCATCGTTGTAGGCGAGCCAGCGCCCGCGCGAGCCCCACTGCTGCGGGCGGAAGCGCTGCCGGTCCAGCCAGGTGCGCTGGCGCGCGGCGGCTTCCTCCTCGATCGCGCGCAGGTGCACGGTGGCGTTGGGGAAGTCGTCCAGGCCGCCGGCATGGTCGAAGTCCAGGTGGGTAAGCACGATGTCGGTGACGTCCGCGGGGGCGTAGCCGAGCGCCTGGAGCTGGCGTGCCGCGGTCATTTCCGCGCGCAGGTCGGGGGCGAGCAGGCCCAGGAAGAACGCGCTGAGGCGGTCGCGGGGATACGCTACGTCGCGCAGGCCCAGCCCGGTGTCCACCACCAGGACCAGGCGGTTGCCGGCTTCCACCAGCAGGCAATGGCAGGCCAGGGAAGCGCGGGTGAACACGCCGCGGGTGCGGCCGTCCATCAGGTGTCCGCCCAGCGGACAGGTGGAGATGCAATTGAGGTGGTGGACCTTCATGGCGACTCCGCTTGGCGTTGCAGGCTGGAAGCGTGCAACGCCGACGTGGTGGCGGTTGCGATCCGCGCCGGGGAGATGGCTGCACCAACTGCATTTGCTCATGGCCTGGCGTGATCCCGGGATCACGCGCGGGCGGTTGCCACCCGCGCAAAAGGAAAGGGCCCCGCTTGGGGGCCCCTTGGCACTGGAGAGCCGGCCGGGATCAGCGCTGCTGGCCGCGGTGCTGCTGGTCCTGCTGGTTCTGGCGACCCTGCTGGTCGTGCTGCTGCTGTTGCTGCTGGTTCTGCCGACCCCGCTGCTGGTCGTCCTGCTGCTGCTGGTTCTGGCGCTCCTGCTGGTCCTGCTGCTGTTGCTGGCCCTGCTGGTCCTGGCGGCGCTGCTGGTCCTGCTGGTTCTGGTTCTGCTGGTTGGCCATTTTTGCGCTTCCTTCTTCGAGGCCATGGCGGAGTGCCACGGTCCGACGCCAGTGTCCGCATGCAAGCGTTAGCAAGGTGCCGAGTACGCGGTGAACGCTGCTTTACGAAATTCCCGTTCGATTGCGCCGGAAGATTGCAAAACAGCAGGTTGCGCGCACTGGCGCGGAGTTGCGCGTTATTGCCGTGCGTTATCGGCTTATGCGTTGGAATGTGGCTGGTGTATCCGCGTGCAGGGGGATGAACCGGACAGCGTTGCCGGTGCGTGCGCGGGTGGTTCGGGGGATTCCCGGCCGACCACGCACCGGCGGTGTTGCTTGTCGCGCGCTTGGGGCGGGAGGGCCACGGGCGCTGGGGTGTCGACGGTGGTGTCGACGGACCCGGAACCGGCCATCAGCCTGGTCCGACCACGCAAAAAAGGCCGCGGCGCCAGGCGCCGCGGCGTGGTTTGCGAAACGGCGGGGTGCTTCTTACTGGCCTGCCGTGCCCGATTGAAGGGCGCGGGCCTGCTCCAGGTGCTGGGCCACGTGGTCGCGGGTAAGGCTCAGGTGCTGGCGCACCTTCTCGCGCTCGGCGGCCGGGATCAGCTTCTGGTCCAGGGCCTCCAGCGCTTCGGTGTGGCCCTTCACCATCGCGTCGACGTAGGCCTTGCGGTAAGCCTCGCCGTCGAGGTCGTCGAGCGTGTTGCGTTCCTGTTCGCCCTTCTGGCGCTGGGCCTGGGCATCCTGCGACTGCTCGTCCGGGCCCAGGGCGCTGGTCTGGGTGCGGTTCTGGGTGTGCTGGTCGATCATCAGCCGCGCATAGTCGGCGGTGGCCCCGGTCACGCCCTTGGCCAGGGCCTGTTCGCCGGCGACGATCTCGTGCTCGTTGATGGCGTTGAGCACCCCCAGCGCGCTGGCCTCGGCGGGGCTGGTGGCCTGGTCGTCGCCCATGGCCGGGTCGACGGTCGCGCCCGGCGGCTGCGCCGCGGGATCGGCGGCCGAGGTGTCCGGCACGCCCGCGTCCATCTCACCGTCGCGGTTGCGGTCGCCGCAGGCGGCGAGGCCGGCGATGGCGAGCGCGAGCAGGGCGGGGGTGGCGATGCGTTTGATGTTCATGCGGTCTCCGTTGCGGGGGAGGAGGGGCCGGACGCCGGCCGGGAGAGTGGCCGGCGTCCGGCTGACCACGGCGAAAGGAGCATCGCAGGCGCCGTGGCCGGGGACGGTCAGGCGGCGCGCTGCTGCGCCGCGGCCTGGTTGCCGCCCTGCTCGGCCAGCAGGGTCAGCTTCTCGTCGGTGGCCTTTTCTTCCTCGAGGGTCTCGAGGATCAGCGGCAGGGCTTCCTTGTAGCCGAGCTGCTTGGCCAGCGCGGCAAGGGTGCCGTAGGCGGCGATCTCGTAGTGCTCGACCTTTTGCGCGCCGCCGATCAGGGCTGCGTCGCGCAGCGGGCCGGCCTCGATCGAATCGATGACTTCCTTGCCTTCCTCGACCAGGCCTTCCATCGCCGCGCACTTGATGCGCTTGAGGCGGATGTCCAGCAGTTCGACGATCTGGTCGATGCGCTCGATCTGGCCCTGGGTTTCCTCCAGGTGCAGGCGGAAGCCTTCGGCCAGTTCCGGGTTGTCGGCGGCGCGCGCCAGGCGCGGCAGGGCCTTGGTCAGCTGCTTCTCGGCGCTGTAGATGTCCGACAGCTCGTGGATGAAAAGCTCTTCGATGTTCTTCACCGCCATGACGGATGCTCCTTCGTCTGCGGCCGGATGGGATGGGTGGAATGGGTGCACGCCGGCCATGCGCAACGTGGACCATGGTGGACGGGTGGGCATTGGCTGCAGGTCCAATGCCGGTGAAATCGATGTTCAGCAGGCGTGGCGTGCGTTTCATCGCGCTTGCACGCCTCCTTCATCGCGCCATGCGCGGCGCCGCGGTTCCATGGGACATGCGGCATCGGCCGCGTCGCCCAACGAGGAGGATCCACATGCGCATGCCTGTTTCCCCAGGGCCGTGGGCCATCGGCCTGCTGGCCGCGATCTCGCTGGCGGCCTGCGGCTACCAGGCCGCGGCACCGGAGGAGAACGGTGCCAGCACCACCGGCGAACGCGGCGCCGGCGCGGCGCTCGAGCGCGATCCGGCGCCGGACGCTTCGCCCTCGCCGGAGGGCAGCGGCCGGGTGGTGCAGCTGGCGATCGAACAGGAGCCGGCGCCGCACCTGGTCGATGCCAGCGGTGCCTCGCTGTACTACCTGGAAGGCAACGTCGACGGCGCCAAGTGCGACCAGGCCTGCGAGGGCGTGTGGCCGCCGGTGCTCGGCCAGGGCCAGCTGCAGGCGACCGACGGCGCCGGGGCCGGCACCACGGTGGGCAGCCTGCAGCGGGCCGACGGGGTTCAGGTCACCTGGCGCGGCCAGCCGCTGTACCGCTATGCCGGCGACCAGGGTGCGCAGCGCTCGGCCGGCGATGGCGTGGTCGACGAATGGGGCCACTGGCAGCTGGCCCGGCCCTGACCACGGCGGCCGGCGGGCGGGGCCTGCCGGCCGCGAGCGGGCAAGAAAAAAGCCGGCACAGGGCCGGCTTCGTGGAAAGCGCGCTGGGCTAGCCGAGGGGGAGGTGGGCCGGCTCGCCATCGCGGCGGGGGAGTGCCGGCAGCGGCGAGGGGTCGGGTACGTACTGCTGCAGCAGTTCCGGCAGATGGCGTTCGAGCCGGTCCAGGTCGAGTGCGTCAGCGTGTTCCGAAGCAAGCATCTGGGACATCTCCTTTCCGGCGGCCTTGCGGCACGCCGCTCCTGCCGTGTCGCGTCGGGGGAAGGTCCGGACATCGCCGGGAGCGCCCGCTAGCGTCCTTGCCGGCGGGCGGTGTCCGGCGAGTGGACACGCGTCCGAATCTGCCTGCCCAAATGTTCAGATCGTGTGGAAAAACAGGGGGTTGGACATGACAAATGCGTAAATTGTGCTGCGCTGCACAAAAGTTCCGGGCCTCTTGGCGGCTCTCACCCCCTGAGACGCGGAAGGTGTACAAATGTACACCATGAGCCAGAACGACTTTCCCTCCCTGCCACCCCAGCGCGCCGCCGTGCTGGACTTCCTGCGTCGCGAACTGGCCGCGGGGCGGGCGCCCAGCCTGGCGGAGATCGCCGATGAGTTCGGCTTTTCCTCGCGCAATGCCGCGCAGAAGCATGTCCAGGCGCTGGTCGCCGATGGCCTGCTGGAGCAGGTACCGGGCCGCAAGCGCGGGCTGCGGCTGCCCGGCGGCGGGGCGGACCTGCTGCCGCTGCCGGTGCTGGGCCGGGTGGCGGCCGGCCTGCCGATCAGCGCCGAGGGCGTGGCCCGGCTGGGCCCGGTGGGCGAGGGCGGGGAGGCGCTGTGGCTGGACCGGCGCCTGTTCTCGCCGCGGCCGGACTACCTGCTGCGGGTGCAGGGCGATTCGATGATCGAAGACGGGATCCTCGACGGTGACCTGGTCGGCGTGCACCGCACCCCCGAGGCCCGCGACGGCCAGACCGTGGTGGCACGGGTGGATGGCGAGCTGACCATCAAGCGCCTGCAGCGCGGGGCGGACCGGATCCGCCTGCTGCCGCGCAATCCGGCCCATGCCCCGATCGAGGTGCATCCGGGCCAGGACTTCGCCATCGAAGGCGTGTACTGCGGCCTGGTGCGAAGGGGTTGAGATGGCCCAGGTCGTTGCCATCGACAGCCTGCTGGCCGCGCGCACGCTGTGGCATGCCGGGCGCAGCGCCCGGCTTCCGGCCGACGGCGAGCCGAGCGGGCACGCGGCGCTGGACGCGCGCCTGCCGCATGGCGGCTGGCCGCGGCGCGCGCTGACCGAGCTGCTGCTGCCGGCCAACGGCGTGGGCGAACTGGCGCTGCTGCTGCCGACCATCGCGCGCATGACTGCCGCCGGCGGCACCGTTGTGCTGGTCGCGCCACCGTTCATTCCCTATGCCCCGGCCTGGCAGGCCGCCGGCGTGGACCTGGCCGGGCTGCACGTGGTCGATGCCTCCCCGCGTGATGCGCTGTGGGCGCAGGAGCAGTGCCTGCGCAGCGGCGCCTGCGCAGCGGTACTGGGCTGGCCGCCGGGTGGCGACGACCGTGCCCTGCGCCGGTTGCAGGTGGCTGCCGACAGTGGTGACTGCTGCGGCTTCGTCCTGCGCGACCGCCGCCATGCCGCCAATGCCTCGCCCGCGGCGCTGCGGCTGCTGCTGGAGGATGGCGGCTGGCGGGTACTCAAGTGCCGGGGCGGGCAGCCGCCCTCGGGGCTGGTGCAGCTAGCGCACTGACATGTCCTTGCATGTCGTCCAACTGCCGTGGAATCCGGCCGGCCTTCCCGTCCCCGGGTGCCGGCACGGGGAGGGCGGCTGATGCTCTGGGCCTGCATCCTGCTGCCGCAGCTGGCGCTGGACGCGGTGCTGCGCCGCCATCCCGAACCGGAGGCGCCGCTGGCCCTGGTCGGCGGTCCGGCGCAGCTGCGCAGCCTGCATGCGGTCAACGCCGCCGCGGCGGCAGCGGGGCTGGTGCCGGGCATGCGCCTGGCCGCCGCGCACGCGCTGCTGCCGCAGTTCGCGATGGTCGATTACGACCCCGCGGCCGAGGCGCGCGTGCACCGCTTCCTCGCCGCCTGGGCCTACCGCCACAGCTCGCTGGTCAGCGCCCAGTGGAACTCGGCCATCGTGCTGGAGGCGCGCGCCAGCTTCCGCCTGTTCGGACCCTGGCCGCGGTTCGAGCGGCGCCTGCGTGGCGAACTGGAACAGCTGGGCTTCCGCCATCGCATCGCCCTGGCCCCGACCCCGCGCGCGGCGCGGGTGCTGGCGGGCCTGCGCGATGGCATGGCGGTGATGGAGGCAGCGGCCTTGCCGGCATTGCTCGACCGTGTCCCGGTGCGACGCGCGGTGCTGCCCGGTGACGCCGGCACGCGGCTGCAGCGCATGGGCATCCGCACCCTGGGCCAGCTGCGCGCGCTGCCATCGGATGCGCTGCGCCGCCGCTTCGGCCAGGCGCTGCTGGAACACCTGCAGAAGCTCTATGGCGAAGCCGACGATCCGCTGGAGTGCTACCAGCCGCCGGAGCATTTCGACGAACGCGTGGAGCTGGGCTACGAGGTCGAGACCCATACCGCGCTGCTGTTCCCGCTGCGGCGCCTGGTCGGCGACCTGTGCACCTACCTGTCGATCCGCGACGGCGGCGTGCAGCGCTTCGTGCTGCGGCTGGAGCACGAGCAGGGCCATACCGATGTCGAAGTCGGCCTGCTGGCGCCGGAGCGCAGTGCCTCGATGCTGTTCGAGCTGGCGCGCGGGCGCCTGGAGCGGGTGGAGATCGGACGACCGGTGGTAGGCATGCGCCTGCTGGCGAAGCACCTGCCGCCGTTCGTACCGGCGATGCAGGACCTGTTCGCGCAGCGTGCGCAACAGGCGCTGGACTGGCCGCAGCTGCGCGAACGCCTGCGTGCGCGCCTGGGCGACGAGGCGGTGTACCGGGTGGCGCCGCAGGGCGATCCGCGGCCCGAGCGCGCCTGGTGCCGGCTTACCGGCGACGAGGCCAAGGTGCCTGTTGCTCCGTCGCGTCCGCCGCGCCCGACCTGGCTGCTGCCGGAGCCGGTGCCGCTGCACGACACGCGCCTGCAGGTGCTGTCCGGTCCGGAGCGTCTGGAAAGCGGCTGGTGGGACGAGGGCGACGTGCGCCGCGACTACTACGTGGTGCGCACCAGCCGCGGCCAGCGTGCCTGGGCGTTCCGCGCCGCCGGCGTGCGCGAGGGCGGCTGGATGCTGCATGGCTGGTTCGCATGAGCTGGGATGACGCCATCGACGGCGTGGACCGGGAGACGCCCGGCGCACGCGTACCGCGCTTCCGCCAGGTGGCCTGGCGGCTGGGCCAGCGCGAGGCCGGCGCGCTGGACGCGGCCAACGACGACGGTCCGGTCGCCGACGATGGCCTGCCGGCCTATGCCGAGCTGCACTGCCTGTCCGAGTTCTCGTTCCTGCGCGGAGCCTCCAGCGCCGAGGACCTGTTCGCGCGCGCGGCGCAGTGCGGCTACGAGGCACTCGCCATCACCGACGAATGCTCGCTGGCCGGCATCGTCCGTGCCTGGGAGGCGTCGCGCGCCACCGGGGTGAAGCTGGTCGTCGGCAGCGAGTTCGCGCTGGACTGCGGACTGCGCTGTGTGCTGCTGGTGCAGTCGCGCGCCGGCTATACGCGCCTGTGCGAGCTGATCACCACCGGTCGGCGCAATTCGGCCAAGGGCAGCTACCGGCTGTCGCGCGCGGACGTGGAGCGGGTGGTGCGTGCGCCGCCACCGGGCGAGGAGGGCGGGATGGCCGGCACAGGCGAGGACTGCGGCCTGTTCGCGCTGTGGCTGCCGGGTGCCGAGCCGGACCCGGTGGAGGGACGCTGGCTGCGCCTGGTGTTCGGCGGACACGCGTACCTGGCGGTGGAGCTGCACCGCGAGCAGGACGATGCCGCGCGCCTGGCCCGGCTGCAGGAACTGGCGGCACGGCTGCAGATGACGGCGGTGGCGGCGGGCGACGTGCACATGGACGTGCGCCGGCGCCGGGTGCTGCAGGACACGCTGACCGCGATCCGCCACAACCTCACCCTGGCCGAATGCGCCGACCGGCTGTTCCGCAACGGCGAGCGCCACCTGCGCACGCGCCGCGCGCTGGCGGCGATCTATCCGGCGCCGCTGCTGCAGGCTTCGGTGGAACTGGCGCGGCGCTGCCACTTCGACCTCAAGGAAGCCGGCTACGTCTATCCGAAGGAACTGGTGCCGCCGGGGCATACCCCGACCAGCTGGCTGCGCCAGCTCACGGAAGAGGGCATGCGCCGGCGCTGGCCGGAGGGCGTGCCGCCGAAGGTGGCCGCGCAGATCGAGGAGGAACTGGCGCTGATCGCCGAGCTCAAGTACGAGGCGTTCTTCCTCACCGTGGAGGACATCGTCCGTTACGCCCGCGGCAAGGGCATCCTCTGCCAGGGCCGCGGCTCCTCGGCCAACTCGGCGGTGTGCTTTGCCCTGGGCATCACCGCGGTGGATCCGGCGCAGACCCGCCTGCTGGTCTCGCGCTTCCTGTCCAAGGCACGCGACGAGCCGCCGGACATCGACGTGGACTTCGAGCACGAGCGCCGCGAGGAAGTGCTGCAGTACGTGTATGGCAAGTACGGGCGGCGGCGCGCGGCGCTGGCGGCCACGGTGATCCGCTACCGCGGCAAGAGCGCGGTGCGCGACGTGGCCAAGGCCTTCGGCCTGCCCCCGGACCAGATCGGCCTGCTGGCCGAATGCTTCGGCTGGGGCAATGGTGCCGCGCCGATGCGCCAGCGCCTGTCCGAGGCCGGGTTCGATCCGGACAACCCGCTCATCAACAAGGTGCTGGCGCTGGCGGCGATGCTGGAAGGCATGCCGCGCCACCTGTCCCAGCACGTGGGCGGTTTCGTGATCTCCGACGCGCCGCTGTCGACCGTGGTGCCGGTGGAGAACGCGGCCATGGCCGACCGCACCATCATCCAGTGGGACAAGGATGACCTGGAGACGATGGGCATGCTCAAGGTCGACTGCCTGGCGCTGGGCATGCTCACCTGCATCCGCAAGGCCTTCGACCTGGTGGAGGGGTACCGCGGCGTGCGCCTGGACATGGCCACCCTGCCGCGCGAGGACCCGGCCACCTACGAAATGCTGCAGGCCGCCGACAGCGTGGGCGTGTTCCAGGTCGAATCGCGCGCGCAGATGGCGATGCTGCCGCGGCTGCGGCCGAAGACGTTCTACGACCTGGTGGTGCAGGTGGCGATCGTGCGCCCCGGGCCGATCCAGGGCGGCATGGTCCATCCCTACCTGCGCCGGCGCATGGGCAAGGAGCCGGTTAGCTATCCCTCCGAGGGGGTAAAGCAGATCCTCGGCAACACCCTGGGCATCCCGCTGTTCCAGGAGCAGGTGATGGAGCTGGTGATCCATGCCGGCTACACGCCGGAGGAGGCCGACCACCTGCGCCGCTCGATGGCGGCCTGGGGGCGGGGCGGCGACATGGAGCCGCACCGCCTGAAGATCCGCCGGCTGATGGAAGGCAAGGGTTACGGCAGCGGGTTCATCGACCAGCTGTTCGAGCAGATCAAGGGCTTCGGTTCCTACGGCTTCCCGCAGAGCCATGCGGCCTCGTTCGCCAAGCTGGTCTATGTCAGCGCCTGGCTCAAGCGCCACGAGCCGGCGGCCTTCGCCTGCGCCCTGCTCAACTCGCAGCCGATGGGCTTCTACTCGCCCAGCCAGATCGTGCAGGACGCGCGGCGCGGCCGCGGTGGACGCGAGGGGGTGGAGGTGCGGCCGGTGGACGTGGCCTGCAGCAGCTGGGATTCGACCCTGGAGCCGCTGGGCGAGGGCAGGCAGCCGGCGATCCGGCTGGGCCTGCGGCTGGTGGCGGGCCTGTCGGAAAGCGCGGCGCAGGCGATCGTCGATGCGCGGCGCTGGCGTCCCTTCAGCGACGTGGCCGACCTGTGCCGGCGTGCGGGACTGGATGCGAGGGCGCGCCAGGCCCTGGCCGAAGCGGGCGCGCTCGATGGCCTGGCCGGCCACCGCAATGCCGCGCGCTGGACGGTGGCCGGGATCGAGCCGAAACGGCCGCTGCTGGATACCAGCCCGGATGAAACCCGCATCGAACTGCCGGCGCCGCGCCTGGGCGAGGAGCTGCTGGCCGATTACCGCAGCACCGGCCTGAGCCTGCGCGCGCATCCGATGGCGCTGCTGCGCGCGCAGATGGTGCAGCGGCGGATCCTGGGCGTGCGCGAGCTGCGGCAGCGCCGCCATGGCAGCGGCGTGCACGTGGCCGGCCTGGTCACCCAGCGGCAGCGGCCGGCCACGGCCAAGGGCACGATCTTCGTCACCCTCGAGGACGAGCACGGCATGGTCAACGTGATCGTGTGGCCGGACCTGGCCGTGCGCCAGCGCAAGCCGCTGCTGCAGTCGCGGCTGATGGCCGTGCGCGGACGCTGGGAACGGGTGGACGGCGTGGAGCACCTGATCGCCGCCCACCTGGAGGACCTGAGCCACCTGCTGGGCGGGATGCAGGTCGAATCCCGCGATTTCCACTGATCAACCGCGCATTGCGCAGGAGGGCGACATGGACCTGTTCGACAACGGACCGCAGACCCTGGTGGAGGACGCCGAGGGCGGTATCCGCTACTGGGCGGAGTTCCTGCCGCCTGCGCTGGCCCGGGAATGGTTCGAGGCGCTGCGCGATGGCTGCCGCTGGCAGTCCGCGCGCAGGCCGATGTACGACCGCGTGGTCGACGTGCCGCGGTTGATGGCCTGGTACGGCCTGCACGAGGTGCCCGAGGGCCTGCCGCTGGCGGCGATGCTGGAACGCGTGCAGGCGGTGGCGCCGGGTGCCTACAACAGCGCGGGCCTGAACTTCTACCGCGACGGCAACGACAGCGTGGCCATGCACAACGACAAGCTGCACCAGCTGGTGCCGGGACAACCGCTGGCGCTGGTCTCGCTCGGCAGCGCCCGGCGCATGAACATCCGTGCCAAGGCCGGTGGCCGCGCGCTGGGCATCGACCTGGAGCCGGGCAGCCTGCTGGTCATGAGCCATGCCAGTCAGCTCACCCACGAACACGGCATACCCAAGACCGCGCGCCCGGTCGCACCACGCATGAGCGTGGTGTTCCGCGCGCGTCCGCAGGCGGCGCGGACGCGGTATTCCTGGCAGGCAGGCGTGGGAGTGTCCGGATCCGTGCCTGGTCAGGGGGAGCGGGCGGCGTGAGCCCGCCCGGCGTCCGCGGGCTGGCTGCCGGCTCCCCGTTGCCCACCGGGCAGGCGCTGGCGATCGACGGCCGCTGCTTCGCCTACGTGTTCCCCTGCGCCTGGGAGGACCACTGCAAGATCGGCTTCTCCGCCGATCCGCTGGGGCGGATCGCGGCGCTGCACCCGCGCTGGTTCGGGTTCTTCGACCTGGAAGGCGGGATGCTGGTGGAGGCCGAGTCCATCCGTGACGCGCGCGACCTTGAGCTGGAGCTGCGCGCAGGACTGGGCGGGTACAACGCGCCGGCGCCACTGGCGATCCGGGTTCCGGCTGGCGGGCATACCGAGTGGTTCCGCGGCGTGTCGGCGCTGCTGGCCGAGCGCGTGGCGACCCTGGGCGCGCGTGGCTATCGCACGTATCGACTGGGCGACTGGCTACAGGCGGTGCTGCAACAACGCGCGGACCGACTGCACGAGTGGACCCTGGTGCAGCTATCGGTGGACGAGCTGGAAGGCCTGGCCGGTCCCACGCCTGCGCAGCAGCACGTGCGCGACGTGCTGGATGCGTGCGTTGCCCTGGGTATCGGACTGGAACCGCGGCTGGCGCCGGCGGTCCTGGACTGGTATCGCGGGCCAGCGTCGTGACTCGCAGGCGGTGGCCAGCAGCAAGGCTGCTGGGCGCGAGGAGCCCGGCCCGCTTTCCAACCCCTCCCCCCCCCCCCCCCCGGGAGGAGGGGTTGGCCTGGCCCGCAGCGAAGGGGCCCGTGGTCAGCGGCTCGATTTCTTCGTGGCGCGGCGCGTGGATTTCTTCGCCGCCGACTTGCGGGCGGGTGATTTGCGGGTGCTGGTCCTGGCCGTGGCCTTCCTGGCGCTGGACTTCTTCGTGGCCTTCTTCGTGGCGCGGCCGGTGCTCTTGCGGGTGGCCTTCTTCGCCGTCGCCTTCTTCGCGGGGCTGCGGCTGGTCCTGCGCGTGGCGGTCTTCTTCGCCGCCTTCTTCGCCGCGCTCTTGCGCGGAGCCAACTTCCGGGCCGTGGTCTTGCGCGCGGCCTTCTTCGTGGCGGTCTGGCGGGTCGCCTTCCTGGCGGTGCTCTTGCGGGCGGTGGTCTTGCGCGCGCCGGTCGTCTTCTTCGCTGCCTTCTTGGTGGCCTTGCGCGCCGTCGACTTCCGTGCGCCGCCCCTGCTTGCGGTCTTCTTCGTGGCCTTCTTCGCGGTCTTGCTGGCGCCGCCGGCGGACTTCTTCGCCGCGGATTTCTTCGTCGATTTCTTCGTTGCATTGCGCGCGCCGGACTTCCTGCCCGAGCCGGACTGCTTGCCGCCGCCGTCCTGCTTGTTGACGGTGGCCCAGGCGATGCGCTCGGCGGTGTCCTCGCTGCGGCCGCGCTCCTTCTCGCTGTCCTCGATGTGCTCGGCCTGGCGCTTCTGCTTGTCGGTATAGCTGGACTTGTCACCACGTGGCATTGGCTTGCTCCTGCGATGCACCGATGCGTGCGGCCACAGGAAAACGCCATCTGGGTAAGGCATCCGTGAAATGCACGGGCTTCGTTGCAACGCATCGCCGGGCGATCGGCGGCGATGCGCCCGCCGGTCACCGCCATCCGCGCAAAGGAAAGCCCCGCATCGCGGGGCTTCCCGTGGCTGCTCCCGGCGCGCCGCGCGGCGCGCGATCCTTGCTCAGCGGAAGCGGATCTCGCCGGCGAAGGTGATGGTGTCCACGTCCACGTTGACGCCGTTGGATTCGGCGCGGCGGCGGTCGTAGTTCAGGCCCAGGCCCCAGCGGCGGCTGAAGTCGTAGCCGGCACTGATGCCGTAGTACGGCTTGGTCGAGCTCTCGTCGTCGACGATGTCGAAGCGGTCCTCGCGCAGCTGCAGGGTGACGCGCGCCAGGCCGGCGCGGGCGCCGACGAAGAAGCCGGTTTCCTGCGGGCCGAAGTGCTTCTTGGCGACGATGCCGGCGCCGACGGTGACCAGGTCCAGGTCGTAGTCGCGGCCCAGGTACTCGGTGTACAGCGAGCCGACGTGGCCCTCGACGGCGAGGTTCGGGGTGAACCAGTGGCCGCCGCCGACCAGCAGCGCGGTGTCGTTGTCGCTGCCGCGGAAGTAGCGGCCGTAGCTGACTTCGATGTCGCTGTTGCCGGCTTCGGCGCGGACGAAGGGCTGGCCGGCGAGGGCCTCGGTCGACAGGGTGCCAAGGGCCAGGGCCGCAGCCAGGGCCAGGATGTTCTTCATGTATGACCTTCCAGTGGTTTTCTCGGTATGCCCGTCCGGGCAGCGCGCACTTTGGCCGGCAGGTCCAGCAGTGTCAGGAATTTGTCAAAGGTTCGGGCGCAGGGGCGCCCAAGCTGCGAAAATGAGGTGCCCCAGACCAGCGCGTCGTGGCGGCAGCGGCCGCCAGCGGCTGGCACGTTCCGGAAAGGAGGTCCGGGCGGTCCTGCCAGGCGCGGGCTTCCCCCACCCGTGTTCGAGATTTGTCGTGTCAAACCCCCCGAAAGAGCGCCGCCGGTCCAACGCCCCCGTGGACCCGCAGCAGCTGGTCGCCGGCCTCACCCCCGGACAGCAGGCGACCGTGGAAACCATGCGCCATTTCCACTGGGAACTGCGCTTCGTGCGCCGCCCGCTGTTCCAGCCGCCGATCCCGTTCCTGTTCGACCGCGACGGCAAGCGCTACGTGGTCCTGCGCGAGGACGGCAGCATCGACGAGCATCCGGACCTGCCGCTGCGCGACTGAGCCGCGCAAAAAGAAGGCCCCGCCGTAGCGGGGCCTTCTGGCGGCAACGCGGGCGCCCGGATCAGGCGCCGGCTTCTTCCTTGTACGCGTCCACCGGGATGCAGGCGCAGAACACGTTCTTGTCGCCGTAGACGTTGTCCACGCGCGACACCGGCGGCCAGTACTTCTGCTTCTTCAGCGAAGGCAGCGGGAACGCGGCCAGCTCGCGCGGGTAGGCGTGCTTCCACTCGCTGGCCGACACCTGCTGCGCGGTGTGCGGGGCGTGCTTGAGCGGGTTGTCCTCGCGGTCCAGGCGGCCGTCCTCGATCGCGCGGATCTCCTCGCGGATCTGGATCATGGCGTCGATGAAGCGGTCCAGCTCCTGCTTGGACTCGCTCTCGGTCGGTTCGACCATCAGCGTGCCGGCGACCGGGAAGCTCAGGGTCGGGGCGTGGAAGCCGAAGTCGACCAGGCGCTTGGCGATGTCCTCGGCGCCGATGCCGGTGGCCTTCTCCAGCGGGCGGATGTCGAGGATGCACTCGTGCGCGACCAGGCCGTTGCGGCCGGTGTAGAGCGTCCTGTAGTGCGGGGCCAGCCTCTTGGAGATGTAGTTGGCGTTGAGCAGGGCCACCTGGGTGGCCTTGCGCAGGCCGGCGGCGCCCATCATCGCGATGTACATCCAGCTGATCGGCAGGATCGAGGCGCTGCCGAAGCTGGCCGCGCTGACCATGCCGACCTTGCCGTCGCCGCCGAGCGTGCGCGGCAGGAACGGCGCCAGGTGCGCCTTCACCGCGCACGGGCCCACGCCCGGGCCGCCGCCGCCGTGCGGGATGCAGAAGGTCTTGTGCAGGTTCAGGTGGGAGACGTCCGAACCCCACTTGCCCGGCTTGGCCAGGCCGACCAGGGCGTTCATGTTGGCGCCGTCGGTGTACACCTGGCCGCCGTGGGCGTGGATGATCTGGCAGATCTCGACCACGTCCTCCTCGAACACGCCGTGGGTGGACGGGTAGGTGATCATGATCGCGGCCAGGTTGGCCGAGTGCTGTTCGGCGCGGGCGCGCAGGTCCTCCAGGTCGATGTTGCCGTTGGCGTCGCACTTGACCACCACGACCTTCATGCCGGCCATCTGCGCCGAGGCCGGGTTGGTGCCGTGCGCCGACTCGGGGATCAGGCAGATGTTGCGGTGGCCCTCGCCGCGGCTGGCGTGGTAGGCGCGGATCGCCAGCAGGCCGCTGTACTCGCCCTGGGCGCCGGAGTTGGGCTGGAAGCTCACCGCGTCGTAGCCGGTGCACTCGGCCAGCATCGCCTCCAGCTCGGACACCAGCTGGGCGTAGCCCTCGGCCTGGTCGGCCGGGGCCAGCGGGTGGACCTGGCTGAACTCCGGCCAGGTGATCGGGATCATCTCCGAGGTGGCGTTGAGCTTCATGGTGCACGAACCCAGCGGGATCATCGTGCGGTCCATGGCCAGGTCCTTGTCCGACAGCGAGCGCATGTAGCGCAGCAGCTCATGCTCGCTGTGGTAGGTGTTGAACACCGGGTGCTGCAGGAACGGGCTGGTGCGCAGCAGCTCGGCCGGCAGCGCGTTTGGGGTGGCGGCGTCCAGCGCGTCGATGTCGATGCTGGCGCCGAACAGGCCGGCCAGGGCGGCCAGGTCGGCGCGGGTGGTGGTCTCGTCCAGGCTGATGCCCACCGCCTCGCTGTCGATCTGGCGCAGGTTGATGCCGGCCTCGCGGGCGCGGGCCAGGATCGCGCCGGCGTCCACGCCCTTCACGTGCAGGGTGTCGAAGAAGCGCCCGCCGACCTCGATGCCGGCATTGCGCAGGGCCGCGGCCAGGATCGCGGCCATGCGATGGGTGCGGCGGGCGATCCGGGTGAGGCCCTCGGGGCCGTGGTACACGGCGTACATCGAGGCCATCACCGCCAGCAGCACCTGCGCGGTGCAGATGTTGGAAGTGGCCTTCTCGCGGCGGATGTGCTGCTCGCGGGTCTGCAGGGTCAGGCGGTAGGCCGGGTTGCCCTCGGTGTCCACCGACACGCCGATCAGGCGGCCGGGCATGGAGCGCTTGAACGCGTCGCGGCAGGCCATGAACGCCGCGTGCGGGCCGCCGAAGCCGAACGGCACGCCGAAGCGCTGCGAGTTGCCGACCACGATGTCCGCGCCCCATTCGCCCGGGGCGGCGATCAGGGTCAGGGCCAGCAGGTCGGTGGCCACCGCGACCAGGCCGCCGCGCGCGTGCACGGCCTCGGCCAGGGCACGATGGTCGCCGATGTGGCCGAAGGTGTCCGGATACTGCAGCAGCACGCCGAAGCACTCGGCTTCCATCGCCTCCTCCGGGGTGCCCACGCGCAGGGTGATGCCCAGCGGCTCGGCGCGGGTGCGCAGCACTTCCAGGGTCTGCGGATGCACGGCGTCGTGCACGAAGAAGGTGTCCGACTTCGACTTGCCGGCGCGCTTGGCCAGGGTCATGGCCTCGGCGGCGGCGGTGGCCTCGTCCAGCAGGGAGGCGTTGGCGATCTCCATGCCGGTCAGGTCGGCGCACATCTGCTGGAAGTTCACCAGCGCTTCCATGCGGCCCTGCGAGATCTCGGCCTGGTAGGGCGTGTAGGCGGTGTACCAGGCGGGGTTCTCGAGGATGTTGCGCAGGATCACCGCCGGGGTGTGGGTGCCGTAATAGCCCTGGCCGATGAAGCTGCGGAAGACCTTGTTCTTCCTGGCGATGGCGCGGATCCGGGCCAGCGCCTCCTCCTCGGTCAGGCTGCCGCCCAGGGCCAGCGGCTCGGCGGACTTGATCCCGGCCGGGACGATGGCGTCGGTCAGGGCCTCCAGCGAGTCGTGGCCGACGGCCTGGAGCATGGTGGCGATTTCAGCGTCGTTGGGGCCGATGTGGCGGCCGACGAAGGCGTCGTGCTGCTCGAGTTCGCGCAGGGAGGAAGCGTGCTGGGACATGGAGAGCGGTCCGGACAGGGCAGGAATGGAGGCCGCGCACGGGCGCGGCGGGGTGCCCCTCTGTCCTTTTGCCTGAGAGTTTGGAAGCCGCGCGGACGAGGTCGCGTGCTTCGTGCCCCTTCGGCGCCGGCGCTGGCGCTCTCGCGTGGCCGGTCTCTCCAGAGTGTTTGCAGCGGCGGTGGTATCGGGCCTGAGCGATTACGGGCGTTTGCGCCTTCGGCAGCCGGCCGGGGCCGGCTTCTCCCACCAGGTACAGCGTGGCGATTATACCGTGGCCGCGGCGGCGGGCAGGCCGGGGGCGGCGGCACCCGGGGGGCAGCCGGACAGGGCAAGCCCGCCAGCGCCGCCGGGTGCAGCGGGGATGGGCGCTTGGCTTACCATGGCCATCCTTTCGGGACCGCGGCCCATGACCTCCGATCCGGACCACGCCACTGCAGCAGCGACCATCGCCATTCCGGAGCCGGCCGCGGTAGCCGCGGCGGCGGAAACCGCGCCCGCGGGCGGTGCCATGGGGCCAGCCGCACCCAGCGCGATCGACCGCCTGGTGCGCCTGCTCAAGCGCGAGCCGGTGCTGGTGGTGTCGCTGGTCTATGCGCTGGTGTCGGCCATGGGCATGTGGTCGCACTACTGGTTCTACCGCCGCCTCGACTTCCCGATCCTGGAATACCTGCAGGGCGCCGACCTGTTCGTGATCGGCCTGCGCCGGCCGGACTACTTCCTGGTGGTGCTGGCGGTGCTGGCCTTCGTGCGGGTCAGCCTGGTCCCGGTGCGCTGGGCCGCGCGCAATCCGGAGCGCGCACGCGCGCTGGCGGCGCGCCACCCGTGGATCCGCTGGGTGTTCCTGTTCCCGGACGACAGGAAGCGCTGGCTGGTGTCCGGGCTGTCGTTCGAGACCCAGCTGGTGCTGTTCGGCCTGGTGCTATCGCTGCAGTACCTGCTGGTGTGGAGCGTGCTCAATGCCAACCGGGTGGTGGAGGGCCGCTCGGACCTGCCGCAGGTGCGCCTGACCCTGGCCGGGGCCGACGCTCCGGTCCCCGGGCAGGCGCGGCTGCTGGGCACCACCAGCGCCTACGTGCTGGTGTGGTGGCCCGGGCCGAAGCAGGTGGAAGTGTTCCCGGTGGCCAACCTGGCCCGGATCGAGCAGGTGCGCGCGCCGGAAGGCGGGCAGCCGGCGCATGATGCCGAGCTGCCCGCGGACGCGGCGCCCGGCGCCGAAGCCGAGGATGCCGGGGCGGTTGCGCCCGCGGCCGCCGATGCGATCCAGCCGGCCCGGGAAGGTGGCCCGTCCCGATGAGCGCACGCAGTACCCGGACCCTGACCCTGCTGCTGGCCGGCCTGGCGATGTTCGGGCCTTTCTCGATCGACACCATCTTCCCGGCCTTCCCGCAGATGGCCGCGCAGTTCGGCGCGGACAAGGTGGCGATCCAGCAGACCATCAGCGTCTACCTGATCTCCTACGCGCTGATGAGCGTGGTGCATGGTCCGCTGTCGGACGCACTGGGACGGCGGCGGGTGATCCTGGCCGGCCTGGTGGTGTTCACCCTGGCCTCGGCCGGCTGCGCGCTGTCGCGCGACCTGCCCACGCTGCTGGCGTTCCGCGCGCTGCAGGGGCTGTCGGCCGGAGTCGGCCTGATCGTCGGCCGCGCGGTGATCCGCGACGTGCTGCAGGGCGACGACGCGCAGCGGCTGATGAGCCAGGTCTCGGTGATCTTCGGCATCGCCCCGGCGATCGCGCCGATCATCGGCGGCTGGATGCTGGGTGCCGGGCGCTGGCCGCTGATCTTCTGGTTCCTGGCCGCGTTCGGCCTGATGCTGCTGGCGAGCGTGGGCCGCTGGCTGCCGGAGACCCATCCGCCGGAACTGCGCCTGCCGCTGCAGCCGCGGCGGCTGCTGCGCGACTACGCGGCGATCGGCGCCAACCCGCGTTTCCAGCGCCTGGCCGCGGCCGGTGCGCTGAACTTCGCCGGCATGTTCCTGTACATCGCCTCGGCGCCGGCATTCCTGATGGACCTGCTGGGCCTGGGCGAGCGCGAGTTCGCCTGGCTGTTCATCCCCACCATCGGCGGCATGACCCTGGGCGCGTTCCTGTCCGGGCGCCTGGCCGGGCGCTGGCCGCCGGGCCGGCAGGTGGGCGCCGGCTTCGCCTGCTCGGCCACCGCCGCCGCGCTCAACGTGGCCTACAACGTGCTGGCGCCGGCGATCGCGGTGCCGTGGGCGGTGCTGCCGATGAGCCTGTTCGCCTTCGGCGTGGCCCTGGTGTTCCCGGTGCTGACCCTGGCGATCCTGGACATGTACCCGCGCCAGCGCGGCGCCGCCTCCTCGCTGCAGGCGTTCTTCCAGCTGGTGCTCAACTCGCTGGTCGCCGGCCTGCTGTCGCCGCTGCTGAGCCACCACGGCCTGCACCTGGCGCTGGGCATGGCCGCGTTCGTGGCCGGCGGCTGGGCGATCTGGCGCTGGGAGTCCAGCGTCGCCCGGCGCGCGCGGCCGCCTGCCTCCCCGCCGCCCTCCGGCCCGATGATCGAGCCGGGCGAGCAGCTCTGACCTTCCTTCCTTTCCCCCGGAGATCCCGATGTCCATCCAGTCCAAGGCCCACCGTGACGCGCGCAAGCGCAAGGCCGAACGCGAGCGCAACCGCGCCCGGGCCGGGCGCCCGCCGATCGAACCGCATGCCGAGCTGCGCGACCGCGACGGCAACCTGCTGGCCGGCGTGGTGCGGCAGGGCGGGGTCTGGGTACTGGGCATGGACGGGCGCATCGCCGGCAGCAGCGACAGCGCCGCGCAGATGCTGATGCTCATGCGCCGCGCCCAGCGCCTGCACGAGGAGCAGGGCGTGCCGGTGAAGCTGGTGTACTCGGACGTGCTGCGCGACGAGGCGGCGCTGGAGGCGGCGGCCAACGGCAAGTCGCCGGAGGAGCACGAGCAGCAGCTGGAGGCGGAGATGGCCTCGGCGCGCCCGGTCGATGGCGAGGACGAGGGCGAGCGGCAGGAACCGGATACCTCCGGCCCGGCGCTGCACTGAGTCCCGCCCGCCGCAAAGGCAAGGGCCGGCTTGCGCCGGCCCTTGCTGTTTGCAGCTTCCGTCGGCCCGCCTCAGGCGTCCTTGGCCGGGGTCGCGGCCGCGGGCGCCGCCTGCGCCGCCGGCGCCGCCGGCGCCTGCCAGCCGCAGGACTTGCCCTGGTTCTGCTGCTGCAGCCATTCCTGCAGCGGGGCGAAGTACTCCAGCACCGCGCCGCCGTCGATCCGCTCGCTGCCGGTCAGCTCCTTGAGCGTGGCCTGCCACGGCTGGCTGGCGCCGCGCGCCAGCATGGCGCGGAACTTCTCGCCGGCGGCCTCGCTGCCGTGGAAGCTGCATTCGTACAGCGGGCCGGTGTGGCCGGCGGCCTCGCACAGCGACTTGTAGAACTGGAACTGCAGCAGGTGCGCCAGGAAATAGCGGGTGTACGGGGTATTGCCCGGCACGTGGTACTTGGCACCCGGGTCGAAGAACTCCTCGCCGCGCGGCTGCACCGGGGCCACGCCCTGGTAGCGCGCCTTCAGCTCCCACCAGGCCTGGTTGTAGCGGTCCGGGGTGATCGAGCCGTCGAACACGCCCCAGCGCCAGCGGTCGATCATCAGCCCGAACGGCAGGAACGAGACCTTGGCCAGGGCCATGCGCATCTGGGTGTTGATCAGCGCCTCGTGGCTCTGCGCCTGGCCCTGGACCAGGCCGATCGACTCCAGGTACTTCGGCGTCATCGCCAGCACGATGGTGTCGCCGATGGCCTCGTGGAAGCCGTCGTTGGCGCCGTTCTGGAACAGCGGCGGCTGCGGGTTGTAGGCCAGGTCGTAATAGATGTGGCCCAGCTCGTGGTAGATGGTGGTGAAGTCTTCCTCGTTGGGCTTGATGCACATCTTGGTGCGCACGTCCGGCGACTTGCCGTCAGCGCCGCCCATGTTCATGTCCCAGGCGCTGGCGTGGCAGACCACGTCGCGGTCCAGCGGCTTGATGAACTGGCTCTTCTCCCAGTAGCTCTCCGGCAGCCGGGGCATGCCCAGGGAGACGTAGAAGTCCTGGGCGCGCTCGGTCATCGCCTTGGCCATGGCCAGCTGTGCCTCGCGCTCGGCCTCGAAGCGCTCGCGCGGGCCGGGGCTGGGGCCGCGGCGGTGCAGGGCGGCGCTGAGCAGCTGCTGGTACTGGCGCTCCAGGGCGGCGGTGATGTCCAGGTCGCCCACGCCCTTGTACGGCTGCAGCATGTCCCAGAGGTTGCCCCAGTCCTGCTGCCACATGTTGCCCATCAGGTGCGCCGGCAGCAGGCCCTCGCCGACCACGCCGCGTTCCACGCCGTAGGTCTGCTGCAGCTTGTCGCGGGTGTAGCAGTGCAGCTGCTCGTACAGCGGGCGCACCTGCTCCCACAGGCGGTCGGTCTCGGCGGAGAAGGCGTCCGGCTCCATGTCGTAGCCGCTGCGCCACATCGCGCCGGTGTCGGCGTAGCCCAGTTCGCGGGCACCCTCGTTGACCAGCTCGACGAAGCGGACGTAGTCCTCGCGCATCGGTTGGGCGATCGAGTGCCAGCCGGCCCAGGCGTCGAGCTGGGCGTCGTAGTCGCGGCTGGATCGCAGCACGTCCTCCAGCTCGCCCAGCTGGCGGCACTTCCTGGCCGCGCCTTCGCCGCTGCAGTAGGTGCCGGCGCCGTAGGCGCCTTCCATCTTCGCCGCGATCCGGGTCAGCTCGGCCAGCTTCTCCGGGTCGCGCGGGGCGGGCATGGCGGTGGCCTGCTTGAGCAGGTTGAGGGCGCGCCGGCTGTCGTCGGACATCGGCTGGCCCTCGAACTTCTTCGCTTCCTCGATCCAGGCATTGAGCTGGGCCAGGGCGCGCTCGTTGGCCTTGGCCGCCACCAGCTGGCTGTCGTCGTTGATGTAGGTCGAGGACAGCCACTGCGCGGAAGTGAGCTCCGGATAGGCGGCCTTGAACTCGGCGTTGATGCGGGCGACGAACTGGTCGGCGGTCTCGCCGTTCTCGGCCCGGGCGGCAGGCTTTTCCTGTTCCGGGCTGGGCGTCTTGCGGCAGGCCGACAGCGACAGCAGGCCGGCGGCCACGGCGATGGCCAGCAGCAGGGGGCGATGGTTCACGAGGGGTCCCTTTGCGTGAGTGCGACCGGCGAAGGCTAGAGGCCCGGGATGGCACTGGCAAGGCGCGGCGCGGGGACCCGTCTTCTCCCCTCGGGGGAAGCGGCCCCGAAGGGACGGACGAGGGGCGGACGGGGCCCCCGGGACATCGCCGCCCTCAACCCCACTCCATGGGGCGAGGCGGGCTTACTGGCCGCTGGCGCAGCCGGCGAACAGGTCGCGCGAGCGATCGTAGACGGAGGTCCTCACCTGCATGAGGCCCAGCACCGAGGGGAACAGGTTGTCCTGGTCGGCGCGCCCGTTCGCGCGCTGGCGCAGGCACTTCAGGTCGAGCCCGCGGTCCTGCGCGAATTCCGGCGAAAACCACATCACCATGGGCACGCGGGTCTGCTCGGCCGGCGCGATCGCGTAGGGCACCCCATGCAGGTAGAGGCCTTTCTCGCCGAGCGACTCGCCGTGGTCGGAGAGATAGATCATGGCGGTGTCGTAGTCGGGCAGGGCGCGCAGCGTGCCGATCGCGCGGTCCAGGAAATGGTCGGTGTACAGGACCGTGTTGTCGTAGGTGTTGACGATCTGCTCGCGGCTGCAGTTGCCCAGCTCGGCGGTGTCGCAGGTCGGCGCGAAGCGCCGGAACTGCGCCGGGTAGCGCTGGAAGTAGGCCGGGCCGTGGCTGCCGAGCTGGTGCAGCACCACCACGCGGTCGCCCGGCCTGGCGCGCACCTGCGCGGCGAGGTCGTCGAGCAGGATCTCGTCCATGCAGCGCCCGTCCTTGCACAGCCCGGGCTTCTTCGCGTCGTCGAGCTGCTGGATCTGCAGGCCTTCGCACACGCCCTTGCAGCCGGACTGGTTGTCGCGCCACAGCGTGGCTATACCGGCGTGTTCGAGCACGTGCAGGAACGACTGGTGGGCGCGGATCTTCGCTTCGTCGTAATCGTGGCGGCCGAACGGCGAGAACATGCACGGCACCGAGACCTCCGTGCTGGTGCCGCACGAGTGCATGTCGGGGAAGTTGATCACCCCGGTCTGCGCCAACTCGGGGGTGGTCTGGCGCGCATAGCCGTTGAGGCCCCAGTTCTGCGCGCGCATGGTCTCGCCCAGCACGATCAGCAGCAGGCGCGGGCGGCTGCCCGGCGCGCGCGGGGTCGCCATCGCGTCGTGCTCGATCGGCAGCTTCGGCTTGTGCTTGATCGGCGAGTCGGTCTTGAGGTCCTGCTTGAGCGCGACCAGGTAGTTGACCGGCGTGGCCAGGTAGCGCACCTCGCGATGGTTGCGCATCAACGCCGACAGGCTCTGGAACGACAGCATCGAACCGGCGGCGCCGACCGCCGCGATGGCCGCCAGGAACAGCAGGCGCACGCCGAGCGCGCGGCCCCAGCTGCGGCGGCGCAGCCGCACCCGCCACAGCACGGCGATCGGGAGCGCCGCGTAGAACAGCAATGGCCACAGCAGCGCGGGCGTGAGCAGCTCGCGCGATTCCTTGTGGTCGGTGTTGAGCACGTTGCGTAGCATGTCCGCGTCCAGGTAGACGCTGTAGCTGTTCATGTAGTGCGTGGCGAACGCGGTGGTGACGAACAGCAGCGTCAGCAGCGGCTTGGCGTTCCAGCGCCATGCCAGCAGGCCGAACAGCAGCGCGTGCACGGCGACCAGCAGGAAGAACAGCGACGCGGCGAAGCCGATGTCGCCGGGATGCGTCGCGAGCGACGCATGCCAGAACATGCGGTTGCAGGCGAGCGCGAAGAACACGCTGCTGCCCAGCACCAGCGTTTCCACCGACACTTCGGGCCGGTGCGTCCAGTCGAGCGCGCGCAGGCGCGAGAGCACGCCGCTGCGGGGCAACGAGAGGCTCATGCGGTTTCTCCCGCCGCGCCGGCCGCGGCGCTGCGCGCCCGCGGGCGCAACAGCCACAGGTACAAGCCGAGCGACACGCCCCAGCAGACCGCCAGGGCCCACAGGTCGTGGGAGAGGAAGTGCGCGCCGCGCAGTTGCTGGGAAACGCCGAACAGCAACCCGGCGCCGAGACCGATCGCCAGTCCGGCCTTGCGCCAGCGCGGGCGGACCGCCAGCGCGGCGAAGTACAGCGCGACCCAGGCATAGCCGCCGCTGGCATGCCCGGCCGGGAAGCAGCCCGAGGCCGGAACGCCCTGGCGCGATTCGAACAGCCCGTAGAAGGCATGGGTGCCGCCGTAGCTGGCCAGGTCCCACGGGCAGTCCATGTGCGTGGCTCCCTTCAGCAACGATACCGCCGCGGTCGAAAGCCCCACCGCCAGCACCACGTACAACGCCGGGCGCGACCAGGCGTTCCAGCGCGGCGAGCGCCGTGCATACAGGCCGAAGACCAACAGCGCCAGCGCCGCGGCGGTGCTGGCCTGCTTGCCGCCGCGATGCACGAGCTTGGCGGTGAACCAATGGTCCTTGAGCAGCCAGTGCCCGCCTTCGGCGTGATAGATCTGCGTGGCCAGCCACTGGTCGACGCCGCCTGCCATCAGCAGCGCGCTCAGCGCCAGCACCGCCGCCAGCGGGATCCACAGGTGGGTGGCGACGAAGCGGCTGTACGGACGGAGAACGGGAAAGGCATCCGTGGCGGATGCAGGCATCAGGTTCATCGGGCGCCAACGGGCAAAAGGCCGTTTCCGGCAATGGCGGGCATGATCCGGGCCGGTTTGTCGGAAAGCGGTCGGACAACCGTTGCCCGGCGCTTAACCTCAGGCAACGTCCCCGGCGGTTCAGTTGCCGTTGTCGTCGCCCGCGCCGGCCTGGTCTTTCGCGGGCGTCACGCAGCCCGGCTTCAGTGCACTGCCCGGCACCAGTTGCCAGGCATTGCGGTTGGACTTGCCGATGTCGATCGCCCGCGCGCGGTCCACGCAGGGGCTCATCGCGTCGCGCAGCACGAACAGCCAGCGCCGCTGCGGCGCCTGCGCCACCCATTCCGCGGCGCGTGCCCATTGCACGTCCCAGGGCTGCTTGAAGCCGAAGTCCACCGCCGGCCGGTCCGCCTGCAGCAGGTTCTGCTCGCGCCAGGCGATCATCCCCAGTTCCGCGCCGGGGCCGATGCGCTCGCCCACGCGCTGCATCAGGCCGGCCGCCGAGCTGTAGGGATCGAGCGCCACCATCAGGCCCAGGCCATGGATCGTCCACAGCAGTGCCGTGGCGGCGACCACCAGCGCGCCGGCGCGTCGCAGCCGCGCCCAGGCCGCGAGCAGCAGGGCAGGGATGGCGAAGGCGAGCAGCCAGGCGCCGAACACCTGCATCGCCGCCGGGTCGATCGCGCGCTTGAGCGCGCCCTGCATCGCCCATCCGGCCTGCATGCACAGGCCGGCGCCGACCGCCAGCGCGGCCAGCGCCAGCAGCCAGACATAACCGGCCAGGACCCAGCGGGTCGCGCGCCTGCGCAGCAATCCGGGCAGCAGCGGTGCGGCAGCCACGGCCAGCGCCGGCAGCATCGGGAAGATGTAGACCTCGCGCTTGCCGGGGCTCGCGCTGAAGAACGCCAGCACCAGCACGCTCCAGCCGAGCAGCAGCCAATGGCGCGGATCGCCGCGCCGCAGGCGCCGCCGCCAGGCCGGCAGCAGTTGCGGCAGCAGCAGGCAGCCCGGCAGCCACAACGTGGCGATCACCTGCAGGTAGTACCAGGCCGGTTGCACGTGGTGCCAGGCCGCGGTGTAGCGCGTGCCGGTCTGCTTGAACAGCAATTCGTGCGCATAGGCGCGCAGGTTGGGGTCGGGAGCCTGCCATAGCGCGATCGCCAACGGCAGCAGCCACACCGCCGTGCCGGCGACGAAGGCCGGGACCGCGCCCAGCCATGCCGGCCATGCGCCACGCACCGCGTCCGCGCGATGCCGGTGGCGCCAGGCCGCCCACGGCAGCAGCACCAGCAGCGGCAGGAAACCCACGCCCTTGGTCACCGTGCCCAGCCCGGCGGCGAGCGCGCCCAGCGCCCAGGCCGGCCAGTCGGGGCCGCGCAGCAGGTGCCGCAACAGTCCCCACAGCGACAGCGTGGTCATCGCCACCAGCACCATGTCGATCTGCGCGCGCTTGGCCAGCACCCCGAACTGCAAGGTGGCGAACAGCGCCAGCACCGCGTAGCGCGCCACGCGCCGGTTCCACAGCCGGCGCGCCAGGTCCCAGGTCAGCCATAGGGTCGCCAGCGCCGCGAGCAGCGAAGGCAGCAGGAAGGCGACGCGCCAGTCGCGCACCAGTTCGAACGCGCCGGCCTGCATCCACATGAACACCGGCGGCTTTTCCGCGTACAACTCGCTGCCCCGGTGCGGCAACAGCCACTGCCCGCTCTGCACCATCGCGCGCGCGGCGAGCACGAAGCGGGGCTCGTCCGGCGGGTTGGGCTGGCGCAGCCCCAGCCCGGCCAGCAGGGCGAGCACGATCGCCAGCAGCGCGGCGCGGTAGGCCCAACGCCGCCGCCGCTCCAGGGGTGTGATGGAAGTCTGCACGTTGGAATGCGGGCAAAACGGGCGCAGACTATGCCGCGGCGAGCGTGGGAAGTTTGTCGGAACCTGCCGTTTCGACGCGCTTCCGACATCGCCCGGCTACGATGCACGACCACATCTTTCCCGGAGACCGACGATGCGGCTGCTCGTCATCGAGGACAACCGCAATCTGGTGGCCAACCTGTTCGACTATTTCGAGGCGCGCGGCCATACCCTGGATGCCGCGCCGGACGGCATCACCGGCCTGCACCTAGCCACCACGCAGCCCTACGACGCCATCGTGCTGGACTGGATGATGCCGCGCATGGACGGCCCGGAAGTGCTGCGCCGGCTGCGCGAGGAACACCTGTCCGAACTGCCGGTGATCATGCTGACCGCGCGCGACGAGCTGCCCGACAAGATCGCCGGCTTCCGCGCCGGCGCCGACGACTATCTCACCAAGCCGTTCGCGCTGCCCGAGCTGGAAGTCCGGCTGGAAGCGCTGCTGGTGCGCGCGCAGGGACGCGGCCGCAGCAAGCTGCTGACGGTCGGCGACCTGAAGCTGGACCTGGCGACGCTGGAGGCCAGCCGCGCCGGCAAGCCGCTGCACCTGTATCCCGCCTGCCGCAAGCTGCTGCAGGTGCTGATGCAGGCCAGCCCGGCCGCGGTCACCCGCGAGAAGCTCGAGCAGGCCCTGTGGGGCGACGAGCCGCCGGACGGCGACATGCTGCGCTCCCACATCTACGACCTGCGGCGCAGCGTGGATGGTCCGTTCGAGGAGAAGCTGATCCACACCCTGCCGCGCGTCGGCTACCGGCTCGGCCCCGCCGGGCACCAGGAACGCCTGCATGCCGAATAGCCCGCGTCGCGCCCTGGGCCGCAAGCGCGGGGCCCCGCCGGCGCGGGGCCTGGCGTCGCGGCGCCGCATCCCGGACGGCGCGCGCCTTCCATGAAGCCGGGCGGGATACGTTCCAGGCTGGGCGGGCTGCGCGCGCGCGTCACGCTGTGGCTGGTGATCTACGCCGCGCTGATCTCGCTCGCGGTGTTCATCCATGGCTTCATCGTCAACGAGCAGGCCGAGCAGCTGACCTGGCGCTCGCTGCTCAAGTCGGAGTTGGCCCACTTCGTCCAGCGCAGCGCCGAGGATCCGCATTACCACTGGACCGACACCGAGACCGTGCAGCTGTACGGCGACGACGACTCGCCGGCGCCGCCGGAGTTCGCCCGCTTCGGCCCGGGCATCCACGACGGCATCGAGTACCAGGGGCGCGACAAGGTGCTGATGGTGCAGGACGTCAACGGCCGGCGGCTGGTGCTGGCGCTGGACATCACCCAGTTGCAGGCGCACGAGAACAACCTGGGGTTGTGGATGCTGGTCTCCAACATCATCGCGATCGTGCTGCTCGGCATCCTCGTGGCCTGGGGCCTGGGGCGTGTGGTGCAGCCCCTGGCCGACATGGCCAAGCGCATCCACGCGCTGCGCCCGGACCGGCCCGGCCAGCACATCGACGTGGTGAAGGGCGCCAGCCACGAGCAGGTGGTGATCGCCGAGGCGCTCAACGACTACCTGCAACGCAACGACACCTTCGTCGAGCGCGAGCGCGCCTTCATCGACAGCACCAGCCACGAGCTGCGCACGCCGATCGCGGTGATCCGCGGCGCCAGCGAGCTGGCCCTGGACCAGCCGGACACGCCGCCGGCGGTGCGCCACCAGCTGCTGCGCATCCGCCAGACCGCCGAGTCGGTCGAGCAGCTGGTCACGCTGCTGCTGGTGCTGGCGAAGGACCCCAGGCGACTGGAGAAGAGCAGCGACTACGTGAACCTGGACGAGCTGCTGCCGGACATCCTCGACGACCATCGCCACCTGTGCGCGGACAAGGACCTCGGCCTGCAACTGGTCGAGCTGGCGCGCTGCGAGCTGTTCGCGCCGGTAGCGATCATGCAGGTCGCGATCGGCAACCTGCTGCGCAACGCCATCGAGAACAGCGACCGCGGCGTGATCCGCGTGTCCCTGCTGGCGCCGGCGACGGTGCGGATCGAGGATCCCGGGCACGGCATGAGCCCGGAAGAGATCGCCGCGATCTACCGCCGGATCGCGCGCGGCGACCCGCGGCAGGGCAGCGGCATCGGCCTGGACCTGCTGGGCCGCCTGTGCGAGCACCTGGGCTGGAAGCTGCAACTGGACTCGGAGACCGGGCAGGGCACCGTGGCCACGCTGGACATGAGCGGCTCGCTGGCCAAGAGCCGGGATTCGTGATTGGGGATTCGGGATTGGCAAGAGCGTAGGCTCACGCCGCTCCTACAAATCCCCAATCCCGAATCCCCGAATCCCGGCCTTAAAGCAACAGCCCGCGCGCGGTCAGCCAGGCGCGTGCATCCTCGGCATCTTGCTCGAACCACGCCCTCGTCGACCCAAGCCGGTACGTATAACCCCACGCATCCATGTCGGCCATCAGCCGCGCGCTGCCCACGCCGGGCAACTGGTCGGCCAGCACGATCTGCAGGTAGCAGGTGGCGTCTTCTTCCTCGACCGAGTCGGTCGCGTCGGTATGCACCGCCGCGCGCCTGTCGGGCGGCAGCACGATCAGGTGGCAGGCCTCGTGCAGCATTGAGTGCACCGGGGTATCGCCGCGCACGTACACGGTCGGGCCGATGATGCCGGCCTCCGGTTCGCCCCAGTAGCTGCCGGGGATCGGTTCGCCGTCGGGCACGGCGACCAGCTCCAGCCCGTGGCGGGCCAGCAGGGCGGCGGCATCGGCGAAGGCGACGTCGCGCAGGCGCAGGACGTCGCGGTCGGGGGAGGGTTGCATGGAATGGGGAACGGCGGCCGCCGGAGCGGCCGTCTGCCTGGGTCGGATCAGCCCTGCTGGCCTTCCGGCAGGGCCACGGAGATGTCGAGCACGTCGTGGTCGCCGTCCTTGATCAGGTCGACCTTGACGGCGTCCACGTCCACGTTGACGTACTTCTTGATGACGTCCAGCAGTTCCCGCCGCAGCAGCGGCAGGTAGTCCGGGGCGCCCCGGCTGCTGCGCTCCTGGGCAATGATGATCTGCAGGCGGTTCTTGGCCGTCTCCGCAGTGTTCTTCTTGGCCCGCAGGAAGTCGAACAGCGCCATGGTCAGCCTCCGAACAGCTTGCTGAAGAAGCCCTTCTTCTCCAGGGTGGTGAAGCGCATCGGGCGGTCTTCGCCCAGCAGGCGCGCGACGGCGTCCTCGTAGGCCTGGCCGGCCTCGGACTCGGTCTCCAGGATCACCGGCTCGCCCTTGTTGGAGGCGTTGAGCACGTCGGTGGACTCGGGGATCACGCCGATGGCCTTCAGCCCCAGCACCTCCTCCACGTCGGCGATGCTGAGCATCTCGCCGGCGCCCACGCGGGCCGGGCTGTAGCGGGTCAGCAGCAGGTGCGCCGGCAGGCCCTCGCCGGATTCGGCGCGGCGGGTCTTGGAGTCGAGCAGGCCGATGATGCGGTCGGAGTCGCGCACCGAGGACACTTCCGGGTTCACCACGACCACCGCCTTGTCGGCGAAGTACATGGCCAGGAACGCGCCCTTCTCGATGCCGGCCGGCGAGTCGCAGATGATGTATTCGAAGCCGTCGGCGGCCAGGTCCTTGAGCACCTTCTCGACGCCTTCCTTGGTCAGCGCGTCCTTGTCGCGGGTCTGCGAGGCGGCCAGCACGTAGAGGTTGTCGAAGCGCTTGTCCTTGATCAGGGCCTGCTTGAGCGTGGCCTCGCCATGGACGACGTTGACGAAGTCGTAGACCACGCGCCGCTCGCAACCCATGATCAGGTCCAGGTTGCGCAGGCCGACGTCGAAGTCGACCACGGCGGTCTTGTGCCCGCGCCGGGCCAGGCCGATGGCGATGCTGGCGCTGGAGGTGGTCTTGCCGACGCCGCCCTTGCCGGAAGTGACTACGATGATTTCAGCCAATGGAAGATCTCCTTGGAGACGCGTGCAGGGGAGGCGCTGGCGGCGGCATGGCGGCCGCCGGCCGGCGCGGATCAGTCGAGGGCGGCCAGCTTCAGCTGTCCGTCTTCAAGCCAGACCTGCACGGCCTTGCCGCGCAGGTTCTCGGGGATATCGTCCAGCACCTTGTAGTGGCCGGCAATGGCCACCAGCTCGGCCTGGAAGTCGCGGCAGAAGATGCGCGCGTCGGTGTTGCCCTTGGCGCCGGCCAGGGCGCGGCCGCGCAGGCTGCCGTAGACATGGATCGAGCCGTCGGCGAGGACCTCGGCGCCGGCGCCGACCGTGGTCAGCACGGTCAGGTCGCAGTCCTCGGCGTACAGCTGCTGGCCCGAGCGCACCGCGCTCTTCTGCATGCGGCCCGGCAGGCGCGGGCGTGCCGGGGCGGCGGCGCGCGGCGGCGGGGCCGGTTCGCGTGGCGGAGGGGGCGGCGGGGGCGGGGCCGCGGCGGCGGGCGCCGAGGGCTCGTACTGGGCACGGAACTTGGCCAGCACCGGCAGGCCCAGGGCCTCGGCCAGGGCGTCGTTCTCGCGGGTGCCGTAGGCCAGCGCCACCGGCAGCACGCCGGCCTGGCGCAGGCCCTCGATCAGGGCCCGGGCGGTGTCCACGTCCGGGGTATGCACCAGGCCGCCGAAGTCGACGATCACCGCCGCGCGGCCGAACAGCTTGGGCGCGCGCTGCACGCGCTCGCGCATCTCGCCGACCAGGCGTTCCACGTCCAGGGTGCGGACCCGCAGGTTGGCGATGCCCACCTGGCCGATCTTCAGCTCGCCGGCCTGCTCGTAACTCGTCGTCGCGCTCACCGCCACCTCAGGTCCCCGTCGCACGGTTGTCGCCGGCGGGGCGGCGCGGGCGACCCACCCAGGGCAGGTCCGGCAGGTCGTCGCCATAGGTCTCGCGGACCCAGGCGTAGCTGCACAGTTCCTTGATCATCATGCTGGCGCGCACGTCCACGTCGGGCATCACGTTCTGCCCGGCCTCGTGGAAGCCGAAGCTGCCGTGGAACAGCAGGGCCGGGTCGGCGCCGTGGTCCAGGAACACCTCGCAGCACAGCAGCGGGTAGCGCAGCTCGGCGTAGCTCTGCACGTCGGCGTAGAAGGCGCGGCCGACGCCACCGCCGCGGCGGCGGCTGGCCACCACGATGCGGTCGATGTAGAAGAAGTGCGGGTAGCGCTGCTTGAACCAGGCGAAGTTGCAGCTGTCGTGCTGGCTGCCGCTGCCGAACCCGACCAGGAAGCCGGCCAGGTTGCCGTCGCGCTCGGCCACCCGGAAGTACTCGGCGGTGTCGTAGAAGCTGCGCACCCGGGCCGCGTCCAGCGGCAGGATGGCCGACCCGGCGTTGTTGTTCAGGGCCAGGATCGAGTCCAGCTCGTGTTCGCGCACGTCGCGGATGACGATGGACATCAGGAATGGAACCTTGCAGATAGGCGGACCGGCCATGCCGGCAATGCGCCCGGATTATCGCATGGGGTCGCCGGGCCCGGCGAGGGCATGACTTCCGGGGCAGCGGACCGGGGGCCCCGGCCCGTAAGATGCGGCCATGTTCGGACCGATCAGCCACACCCGCCTGCTGCGCTACGCCGGCCTGTTCACCTGGGGCATGGTGGGCGTGCCGCTGGTCTATTCCCAGTACGTGCCGGCCTACGGCGCGGAGGAGCAGACCATGGGCCGGGTGGGGGCCGGCTTGCTGTTCGCCTCCTACCTGGGCTTCGGCGCCTGCTACTGGTGGCTGACCCGCGGCCTGGGCCGGGCGCGGCCGGCCTGGCACGACCGCGGCCTGCTGCTGGTGCTGACCCTGTTCGCGCTGGCGGTGAGCTACTTCAACGGCTCGGGCCTGGGCAGCATCCTGCTGATGGTCGCCGCGGGGGTGATCCCGTGGCTGCTGCCGGCCGGCTCGGGCGTGCTGTTGCTGCTGCTGAGCCAGCTGGCGGTGCTGCCGATCTACTACGGCGTGTTCCGGATGCCGCTGTTCGAGGCGCTGATGCAGTCGCTGCTGTACGGCGGCTTCTCCATGTTCATCTACGTGACCAGCCTGGTGGCGCGGCAGCAGGCCGAGGCCCGGGAGGAGCAGCGCCGGCTCAACGCCGAACTGCGCGCCACCCGCGCCCTGCTGGCCGAGAGTGCCCGGGTCAACGAACGCACCCGGATCTCGCGCGAGCTGCACGACCTGCTGGGGCACCACCTGACCGCGCTGAGCCTGAACCTGGAAGTGGCCAGCCACATGACCGAGGGCCGCGCCCAGGAGCACGTCAGGCAGGCCAATACCCTGGCCCGGCTGCTGCTGACCGACGTGCGCGAGGCGGTCAGCCAGCTGCGCGACGCCAGCGGCGGCATCGACCTGTCCGCGGCGCTGCGGCCGCTGGCCGACCACGTGCCCTCGCTGGACGTGGAGCTGGACATCCAGGCCCCGCTGCCGATCGACGATCCCGAGCGCGCCCACGTGGTCCTGCGCTGCACCCAGGAAATCATCACCAACGCGGTGCGGCACGCCGCCGGGGCGGACCGGCTGGCGATCCGGGTATGGCGCGAGGACGCCACCATCCGCCTGGAGGCGCGCGACAATGGCGAGGGCGCCGAGGGCCTGGTCCCCGGCAACGGCCTGCGCGGCATGCACGAGCGGGTGCAGCAGTGCGGCGGGACCCTCGACATCCAGACCCGGAAGGGCGCCGGCTTCGTCCTGCGCCTGTCCATCCCTGCATCAGCCCCGGCGCGGCCGGCGATCGAAGGAGCGTTGCCATGATCAGAGTGTGCCTGGTCGACGACCAGACCCTGGTGCGCCAAGGCATCAAGTCCCTGCTGGCCCTGGACGGCGGCATCGAGGTGGTCGCCGAGGCCGCCGACGGGCGCCAGGCGGTGGAGATGATCCCGAAGGTCGCCCCGGACGTGGTGCTGATGGACATGCGCATGCCGGTGATGTCCGGGCTGGAGGCGCTGCAGACCCTGTCCCAGGCCGGGCAGCTGCCACCGACCATCATCCTGACCACCTTCGACGACGACCAGCTGGTGCTGGCCGGGCTCAAGGCCGGCGCCCGCGGCTACCTGCTCAAGGACGTGTCGCTGGAGCAGCTGGTGGGGGCGATCCAGACCGTGGCCAGCGGCGGCTCGCTGGTGCAGCCGGCGGTGACCCAGCGCCTGCTCTCGGGCCTGGAGCACATGCGCAACGACTTCGTCAGCCTGGACCGCCCGGACCCGCTGACCGACCGCGAGACCGAGATCCTGCGGCTGATGGCCTCCGGCTTCTCCAACAAGGAGATCGCCAATTCGCTGGGCGTGGCCGAGGGCACGATCAAGAACCACGTGTCCAACATCCTCAGCAAGCTCGGCGTGCGCGACCGCACCCGGGCGGTGCTCAAGGCCTTCGAGCTGCAGCTGGTCTGAGCGCGCTGCCCGGCGCGTGCGTGCCTGGCCGCGCCGCGTGCGCAACCGGGTGCTGGCGCCGGTCGTCGGTGGCGCGGCCCGGCCGCCACGGTCCTGTCATCCTTCCCCACGCTGGCGTATGGGTTTTTCCGGAGGTCCTGGAATGCCATGCCGGCATCGCGGCCGGGAGGGCCGGAATCCTTGTGCCGTGGGCGTTTGCGCCGGGCGCTGATGTAAGAATTCCGTTCAATCGCGCTCCGGTGCATGCATTCGGCTGCGCGCACGCCAAGAACCCTGTTACGATTCGCGGCTCGCATCGCAAATACGCCGTGGAATCGGCCCCGGAGACTCCTGAATGACCCGTCTTATCGAGTTCCTGATCGCATTGGGGATCGTGGCCGGCCTGGCCCTGCTGGTCGGTGTCGTACTTCCCGACCACCGCCACATCACCGAAAGCGTGGAGACCAACCGCAAGATGACCATCGTGTACGACACGGTGAACAATCTGCGCCGCTTCAGGGACTGGAATACGCTGGTTCTGCGTGATCCGAAGATCCAGCTGAAGACCTCCGGCCCCGAGTCCGGCGTCGGCGCCCGCCTGGACTTCGTCTCCAGCGACGACCGCATCGGCACCGGCAGCTGGGAGATCGTCGAGAGCATCCCGAACGAGAAGGTCGTCATCAAGGTCGAGGACGCCACCGCTGGCCACGACAAGACCGTGCAGTTCCTGCTGGAGCCGACCGGCAAGAACAACCGCAACGTCAAGATCACCCAGACCTACGACGTCGAGTACGGCTGGAACCTGGTCGCCCGCTACGCCGGCCTGTACGTCAACCGCCACGTCGGCGACGACATGAAGATGGGCCTGGCGCGCATGTCCAACATGCTGGCCTCGGTGCCGAACTTCGACTACCGCGCCGACGGCGTCACCCTGCGCGACCTGTCCGTGGTCGAGGTCCCGGCCGAGGACCTGCTGGTGGTCAACGCCGGCAACGTCGACCGCAGCAACGACGCGATCAAGCAGTCGATCAAGAACAACCAGGAGTGGATCAAGCGCACCATGGAGGCCAACAACCTGGAGGCCGCCGGTCCCGTGCGCATCGTGACCACCGACTTCGGCCAGGAGAAGTACGCGTTCGACGTGGCCATCCCGGTCCGCCGCAAGGGTTCGGCCCCGGCCGAGGCCCCGGCCGCCGCCGAGGGCGAGGAGGTCGACGAGGCCGCCGCCAAGGCCGCCCAGGACGCCGCCTTCGCCAAGCCGGTCGCCGCCTCCGGCGAGCCGCTGCAGGTCAAGATTCCGGACGGCGCCCCGGTCGAGTACGTGCGCACCAAGGGCGGCCGCGCCGCGTTCGGCCAGTTCACCGGTTCGATGGCCGAGCTGGACGCGATCCGCAACTCGGTCCGTGCCTGGGCGACCACCCACGGCTACGAGGTCACCGACCGTCCGTACGAGGTCTGGGAGGGCGGGGTCGACAAGGCCTTCACCCTCGAGGGCGAGTACGACGTTTACTGGCACGTCAAGTAATACCGCCGCGGCCGGCCCGGCCGGCCCAGGCACCCCGGAAAGCGCCGCGAAAGCGGCGCTTTTCGTTTAGGCTGCCGCGCATGGAGGAAACCGCCATGAACCCGACTTCGCGCGCGCCGGCCGCCGCCGGCGCGCTGCTGGCGGCGCTGGCGATCGGCCTGTCGGCCTACGCCGCCCATGGCCTGGACGACGGCCACGCCCGTTCCAACCTGCAGACCGCCTGCCTGTACGCCTTCGGCCACGGCATCGCCCTGGCCGCGCTGTGGCCGCGTGCCGCCGGCCGCCTCGCCCGGGGCGCGTTGCTGGCGCTGCTGCTGGGTACGCTGCTGTTCTGCGGCAGCCTCGCCGGCGGCGCCCTGGCCGGCTGGCCGACGCGACTGGCGCCGGCCGGCGGCACGCTGATGATGCTGGGCTGGCTGGGCTGGGCGGTATCCGCCCTGCGCGGGCGCTGAGGCCATGCCGCGCCACGCCCGCGGGTTCGACGTGCAGGCCGCCTGGGACCACCTGGTCCGGCGCGACCGCAGGCTGGGCGCGTGGATGCACCGGATCGGGCCGCTGCCGCCGGAGGCCGGCTGGCGCCGCCGCTTCGACCCGGTCGATGCGCTGGCGCGGGCGATCCTCTACCAGCAGCTGTCCGGCAAGGCCGCCGCGACCATCGTCGGCCGGGTGGAGGCGGCGATCGGCAGCAAGCGCCTGCACCACGACACCCTGGGCCGGGTCGACGACGCCACCCTGCGCGCCTGCGGCGTGTCCGGCAACAAGACCCTGGCCCTGCGCGACCTGGCCGCGCGCGAGGCCCGCGGCGAGATCCCCGACCTGCGGCACATGGCCTGGATGGACGAGGACCAGATCGTCCAGGCCCTGGTGCCGGTGCGCGGCATCGGCCGCTGGACGGTGGAGATGATGCTGATGTTCCGCCTCGGCCGGCCGGACGTGCTGCCGGTGGACGACCTGGGCGTGCGCAAGGGCGCGCAGATCGTCGATGGCCTGGAGCTGCCGCCGACGCCGCGGCAGCTGGCCGAGCGCGGCCAGGCCTGGGGCCCGTACCGCACCTACGCCAGCCTGTACCTGTGGCGGATCGCCGACGGCGCCGGCACCGACCCCGCCGCGCCGCGCACCAACCGCTCCCAGGACTGAGGCCTCAGCCGCGCAGCGACATCCGCACCAGGGTGTCGTCGTGGCGCACGTGGTGGTGGTAGATCGCCGCGGCCGCGTGCAGGCCGACCAGCCAGTAGCCGGCGGTGGCGATGCCTTCGTGCCAGGCCTCCAGCTGCCCGCCCAGTTCCGGGCCCGGCTCGAACAGCACCGGCAGCGACCAGCCGCCGAGCGACGGCGCCACGCCGTGGGCGTTGAGCACCAGGTAGCCCAGCACCGGCATGGCCAGCATCAGCGCGTACAGCGCCAGCGCGACCAGCCTGGCCAGCAGCAGCTGCCACCGCGGCGGCTCGGGCAGGATCGGCGGGGTGGTGCCGGTGGCGCGCAGGCCCAGCCGCACCCAGGTCAGGCAGAACACCGCCAGGCCGAGGAAGTAGTGCGAGGTCTTCATCAGGTCGCGCGGCACGCTGCCCCTTGGGAAGAGGCCGCGCAGCTCCATGGTCGCGTAGACCGCGGCCAGCAGCACCAGGGTCAGCCAGTGCAGGGCGATGAGCGAGGGACGGTAACGGGAGCTCTGGATGGCCATGGGGTGCCTGCTGGACCGGGACAGGCGTGCAGTGTCGGCAGCTTCGCCCGCGCCGGCCTTGATCAGGCGCAAGCGCGCCGTTGCCTTAGCGGTGCGGGTGGAAGCGCCAGTGCCAGGGCTCGTAGACGATGCCGTGCGGGTTGTCGCGCGGATAGCTCATGCGGAACCCGAAGCCGCCCGCATGCGCCTGCAGCCAGGCGAAGGCGGCGGTGGCCTCGAACGACTCCTCCGCCGGCGGCTCGCCGGGCGTGCCGATGTCCAGCGCGCTGCCGGCGTGGTGCTCGCTGTAACCGGGCGCGGCGTTGACCGTGAGGACCTGCGCCACGGTCTGCCCGCGCGCCAGCTTGCGCTCGAAGATGCCCAGCTGGTAGTCGTGGCTGCGGTAGCCGGAGATGGATTCCAGCACCACGCCGTCGGCCGCGGCGGCGCGGCGCATCGCCAGCCAGGCGCGGGCCGCGTCCGGCAGCAGCCACAGCGGCCGCTGCCAGCGGTCGCGGCCGGCGAAGGCCAGCCATTCCGGTTCGGCCAGCGGTGCCAGCCCGGTGCGCGCCTCGTAGGCGGCGGCGTCGATCCCCAGCGCGGCCAGGCGTTGCTGCAGCCGCTCCAGTGGCAGCGGTTGCGGCGCCGGCAGCGGGCCGCGAGCCGGGTGCGCCTCGGCCGCGTCCAGCGCGTCCAGCGCCTCGTCGATGCCCGGCTCGCGTGCCAGCCGCGGCACCAGTGCCAGCACGCCGTCGGCGCGCACGGTGGCCAGGTAGCGGCCGTCGCGCTTGCGCCGCAGCACGGTATGGGCCTGGGCCAGGGCGCGGGCGTCGGCATTGCCGCGCGCGCGCAGCAGGCCGGCCGGCCACAGTTCGATCTGCCCGGTGTTGACCAGGCGTGTGCGCAGGGGCTGGGGAGGCAGGTGCATGGGGTGCAAGCCTAGGCCGGCAGGCGCGGTGCCGCCAGCCCGCGCGCCGCTAGCGCGGCGCCGGAATCCCGGCGGCGGCCGCCAGCTGCTCCAGCAGGTCGCGCGGCCGCTCCGGGGTCAGCAGCAGGTAGCGGCCATCGTGGCGCGGCAGCAGCAGCACCTTCTCGCGCCGGGTCAGCAGGCAGAAGGCGCGGGCGCGGTTGCGCAGCAGGTAGTGGCCGGCGCGGAAGCCGGGCAGGCCCAGGCCCCACAGGCGCACGCGCGGGCTGAAGTCCGGGTGTGCGTCCAGGTCCACGAGCCGGGCGCGCGCCAGGTCCAGCTGCGCCACCGCGACCTTGTGCGGGAACAGGCCGGCGGCGTTCACCGACAGCACGCCATCGGCCAGGCGGATGCGGCGCACGTGCAGCAGGATGAAGGGCCCGGCGAAGGCCAGGGCCATGGCGGACATCATCACCAGCCAGGCTGGCACCGGGTTGCCGGGGGTCGGGCGCAGCAGGGTCTCGTGGCGCAGGGCGAACACCAGCGCCACCATCCCCGCCCACAGCACGGGCAGCAGCCACAGCGCGGGGGCGGGCGGCGCGGGGACTTCGAATTCGCGGGCGGAAATGCCGGGACGGGCCATGCTCAGGCGTGCCTCCGAAGGCCATGCGGGACCGCGCGCCGGGGCGTGTGCGCGCGGCGTTCCAGGGGATGCAGGGTGGTGGCGGACAGCGTGGGTGCGTGCATGCGTGGCTCCTTCAGGACCGCGGCAGCGCCGGCCCGGCGCCCAGGGCCAGGCCAGGCGCGCGGCGTGGCGGCATGGCGGTGGCTGTGGCGTCCGGGCAGGCGGGCCAGGTGGGCATGGGGCTCGTCCTCAGGCCGGGCGCTTGAACACCAGGGTGGGCGAGGGCAGGCTCGGGGTGGAGTGGACCACGTTCACCAGCTCCCAGCCCAGGCGGCCGTGGCGGTCCAGTTCCTCCTGCAGTTGCTCGACCTTGTAGCTGCCCAGCAGCGAGGTCTTGACCTCGACGACCAGGTACCGCCATTGCGTGGTGCTCATTGCTCTTCCTCCTCCGCCTCCGGGCGGGTATCCGGTCTGGGCAGGCGCCCGGCCTTGCGCAGCGCCTCGCGCAGCACGTATTCGATCTGTGCGTTGATGCTGCGCAGCTCGTCGTCGGCCCAGCGCTGGGTCGCGGCGAGCACTTCCGCGCTGATCCGCAGCTGGAAGGCCTTGCGCTCGGTCATCGGCGGGGGCGTCCGCGGCGCGCGTGCAGGATGGTGGAGATCGCCAGCGCGTTGACCGCCAGGGCCATGGCCACGGCCACCGCGGTGACCGCGCCGCGGCTGCCGCCGGCGAAGTACAGGCCGACGGCGCCGCACAGGATGGCCAGGGCGATCAGCGCCCAGCGCAGGGCCAGGCCGCGCGCGTGTTCGTCGTCGTAGCGTGCGTACCAGGTGGCCACGCCCAGCGCGGGCAGGCCGGTGATGGCGACGACCAGGGCGGCGAGCGCGTCCATTCCGTCCACCTCAGTACAGGGAGCCGGCGTTGACGATCGGCTGGGTGCCGCGGTCGCCGCACAGCACCACCAGCAGGTTGCTGACCATCTGCGCCTTGCGCTCCTCGTCCAGCTGGACGACGTCGTTCTTCTGCAGCTCGGCCAGGGCCATCTCGACCATGCCCACCGCGCCGGCCACGATCCGGGTGCGGGCGGCGATCACCGCGTTGGCCTGCTGCCGCTGCAGCATGGCCTGGGCGATCTCCGGGGCGTAGGCCAGGTGGCTGATGCGTGCCTCGATCACCTCCACGCCGGCCCGGCCCAGGCGCTCGGCGATCTGCGCCTGCAGGTGCTCGGAGATCTCCTGCGGGTGGCTGCGCAGGGCGATCTGGCCGTCGTCGTGCTGGTCGTAGGGGTAGCTGGAGGCCATCGCCCGCAGCGCCGCCTCGGACTGGATGTGGACGAAGCTCTCGTAGTCGTCGACGTTGAACACCGCCTCGGAGGCGTCGACCACCTGCCACACGATCACCGCGGCGATCTCGATCGGGCTGCCGTCCAGGTCGTTGACCTTGAGCTTGCCGCTCTCGAAGTTGCGCACGCGCTGGCTGACCTTGCGCTTGGAATAGAAGGGGTTGTTCCAGCGCAGGCCGGCTTCCTTGACCGTGCCCACGTACTTACCGAACAGGCTCAGCACCGCGGCCTGGTTGGGCTGGATCGAATAGAGCCCGATGAACGCCAGCAGGGCCAACAGCAGGGTGGCGGCCGCGCCGGCCAGGCGCGCCACGTCCGGGGCGCCGTCGCCGGCGCCGATGCCGGTGAAGAACAGCCAGGCCGTGGCCGCGGAAAGGGCGAGGGCCGCCAGCAGGACGGGGATGCCGGGCAGGGAATGGATCGGACGCTCTTTCATGGGTGCTCTCCAGGTGACGCCTCAATCTGATATCAAAACGATATCATTCGTCAAGAGGGCTTCCGGGAGGGGGCGGCCGCCGCGGCGGCGGCTACACTGGCCGCCCTTTCACCACCTGCCGCACCGCCATGGTCCGTATCGGAACCCCGCTGACCCCCCATGCCACCCGCGTCCTGCTGCTCGGCTCGGGCGAACTGGGCAAGGAGGTGGCGATCGAGCTGCAGCGCCTGGGTGCGGAGGTGGTGGCCGCCGACCGCTACGCCGATGCGCCGGCCATGCAGGTCGCCCACCGCAGCCACGTGCTGGACATGCTCGACACCTTCGCCCTGCGCGAGCTGATCGCGAAGGAGGAGCCGGACCTGGTGGTGCCGGAGATCGAGGCGATCCACACCGAGACCCTGGTCCAGCTGGAGGCCGAGGGGCTCAAGGTGATCCCGACCGCGCGCGCGGCGCGCCTGACCATGGACCGCGAGGGCATCCGCCGCCTGGCGGCCGAGACCCTGGGCCTGCCGACCTCGCCGTACCGCTTCGTCGACACCCTGGAGGAGTACCGCGCGGCGGTGGAGGCAATCGGCCTGCCGTGCGTGGTCAAGCCGGTGATGTCGTCCTCGGGCAAGGGCCAGAGCATCGTGCGCGAGGCCGCGCAGGTGGAGGCGGCCTGGGAGTACGCGCAGACCGGTGGCCGCGCCGGCGCCGGCCGCTGCATCGTCGAGGGCTTCGTCGACTTCGACTACGAGATCACCCTGCTGACCGTGCGCCATGCCGGCGGCACCAGCTTCTGCGAGCCGATCGGCCACCTGCAGAAGGACGGCGACTACCGCGAGAGCTGGCAGCCACAGCCGATGTCGCCGCGCGCGCTGGAGCGCGCCCAGGCCATCGCCCGCGCCATCACCGACGACCTCGGCGGCTGGGGCGTGTTCGGCGTGGAGCTGTTCGTCAAGGGCGACGAGGTGTGGTTCTCGGAGGTGTCGCCGCGCCCGCACGACACCGGCCTGGTGACCCTGGTCTCGCAGGAACTGAGCGAGTTCGCGCTGCACGCGCGGGCGATCCTCGGCCTGCCGGTGCCGGTGGTCCGCCAGAACGGCCCCAGCGCCTCGTGCGCGCTGCTGGCCAGCGGCCACGGCGTGCCGGTGTTTTCCGGGATCGACGCGGCGCTGGCGGCGCCGGACACCGCGCTGCGCCTGTTCGGCAAGCCGCGGGTGGAAGGCCAGCGCCGGGTCGGCGTCACCCTGGCGCGTGGCGCCGACATCGAACAGGCGCGCGCGACGGCGCGCGACGCGGCCGCGGCGATCGGGATCGAGCTGCTGCCCTGAGCGGGCAGCAGGCGGCTACAGCGGCGCGGCGAAGCGGGCGCCGGCCAGGCGGATGCTCCACACCAGCTCGACCATCGCCAGGTTGTTGAGCAGCGGCTCGCCGGCCAGTACCAGCCAGTAGCCGGTGCCGTCGATCCACAGCGGGATGAACGACCACTCCGGCAGCAGCATGTCCGGATCGTCGTGGAACGCCACCCGCTGCGCGCCGGCCCAGCCGCGCCGGGCCTGGCGCGCGGCGAACGAGGAATAGTCGGCCGCCGCCGCGCTGAGGGTCTCGGCCAGCTCCTGGTCCAGGCCGGAGTGGCCCAGGCAGAAGCCGCTGTCGGAGGCCAGCACCGCGCGGCGCTCGCCGGACAGCGGCGCGATCACGTGCTGGGCGAAGTCGCCCAGGCGCACGTCCGGCGCCGGCACCTGCCGGCGCAGCAGCTGCACCCACTGCTTCTCCTGCAGCTGTTGCAGCATGCGCCCGTTGCGGTCGTGCTCCTGGCGCCAGCGCGCCAGTTCCATCGCCTGCGGGGCGGACAGCAATGCCTGCACCGCGCGCTGCGCCGGGCCCGGTTCGGGCGTGGAGAAGCCGTGCAGTGCGCCGCGCGGGGTCGGCAGCAGCCACTTGGCGGCGTCGGCAGGGATGTCTTGGGACGCGGGTTCGACCAGTTCCAGGCTCATGGGCTTCCCTTGCGTGAGGTGGGCGCCTCGGCGCGGTCGCCGATGGCCGCGTGCTGTTCCAGCCAGTCGGCGACCCGCTCCCAGCGGTCGCCCACGGCGATCTCGTGCCGCCGCAGGTCGCGGCTGGCGAGCATGAAGGCGTACTTGTCCTGGCAGGAGACGCAGTGGTCCAGGAACTCGTGCTCGACGCGCGCCGCGTGCAGCGGCTCGCCGTCCAGCAGCGCCTCGACCACCTGCGCCGCCAGCCGCCGCGAATGGTCCGGGCTGGCGCGGCGCACCCGCGCCGGGACGTCGGCCGAGGGCTGGGCGAACACGCTCCAGCGGGTGGCCAGCGCGGTGATGGCCGGCAGCACGTGGCCGTGCGCGTGGCGGCCGAAGGCCTCGGCCACGTACGGCGCCAGGCGGCCGGAGGCCAGGTGCAGCGCGGCCTGGCGCAGGGCGGTGTCGGCCCGCGGCAGGGCCACGAACATGTCAGCCAGCGCGCCCTGCACCGGTTCGGTGTCGCCCAGCTGCAGCGCCGCCTGCAGCCGCGCCAGGTGGGCGGCGGTGTCCTGCGGCGCGCGGGCGACGGCGCGGGTGCGTTCGCGGAACTCGCGGCGTGCGTCGAGGGTGGCGGCCATGCTCAGTCCAGCAGGGTGTCCATCAGGTCGATCATGAACTCGGCGTCCTCGCGCTCCATGGCCTCGAACCCGGCCGGCAGGCCCAGCGCCTGCAGCACCTCGGCGTCGCCGGGGCGGGACGGGTCGACCGCCAGCAGCGCCGCGGCCAGCGGCTGCAGGTCGTCGCCCACGCGCGGATGCGCCAGCAGCACGTGGCTGATGTCGCGCAGCTTGCTTTCCACCAGCACCTTCAGCTGCCCGCGGGTGATGCGGGCCAGGGCGTGGTAGGCCGAGGCCAGGAAGAAGCCGGCGTCGACCTGCCCGGACAGGGTCATGCGCGCGGCCGCCTGGTGGCTGTTGGCCGGCACCCACTGGATGTCGCGTTCGGTGAGGTCGGCCGGCTCCAGCAGGCGCAGGCCGATCAGGCGCACGTCGCGGTTGTCGGTCACCGCGATCCGGCAGCCCGGGCGCAGTTCCTCCACCACCGACACCGGCGAGCCGGCCGCGGTGGCGATCACCATCTCGTTGGAATGCGCGGCCGGGCGGGCGAAGGCCTGGTAGCCCTGGCCGCGGATCATCGCGGTGGCGTCGAACGGGTTGGCGTAGACCAGGTCGGCCAGGCCGTCGCCCAGCATCTGCGCCTGCTCGCGCGCGTCGGCCGGCATCAGCAGGTGCAGGCGGGTGCCGGAGCGGTGCTGCAGCAGGGTGGCGAGCATGTACCAGCCGGGGAAGTTCTCCGGCGCGAAATCGGGGGCGACCAGCAGGTTGAGGGTCATGCGGTGGCCTCCGCGGCTTCCTGCTCCAGCCACTGCCGGTACAGCGGCAGCACCTCGGCGATGGCGCGGCGCGAGGGCTTGCGCCGCACCGAGGTGTAGCCGACCACCTGGCCGTGGCGCACGTTGGGCAGGGCGGTGGCGTAGACCCAGTAGTGCTTGCCGTCCTTGCGCAGGTTCTTGACGTAACCGTGCCACTTGCGCCCGGCCTTGAGCGTGTCCCACAGGTCGGCGAACGCGGCGCGCGGCATGTCCGGGTGGCGCAGGATGCTGTGCGGGGCGCCGATCAGCTCCTCGCGGCTGTAGCCGCTGAGTTCGACGAAGGCCTCGTTGGCGTGGGTGATCACCCCGTCCAGGTCGGTGCGCGAGACGATCAGGCGCCCGTCCGGGTAGGGCACTTCCTCGTCCGTCCAGTACACGGTGCGGCGGGTGCCGTCGTGGCAGGTGTGCACGGCCTGCAGGTGCGGGCCGGCGGGCGGGGTCATGTCCGGCAGGCGGCTCATCGCGGCCCCTCAGACGATGCGGCCGAGGGCCTGGGCGGCCCGCTTGATGTCCAGGAACGCCAGGCCGAGCTTGACCTCGGCGCGGGTGAGCACGGTCAGCACCGCCTCCTCGCCGGCGGCGGTCATGATCACGTAGCCGTCCTCGCCCTGGACCAGGACCCGCTCCAGGCGGCCGCGGCCGAGTTCGCGCGCGGTGCGCTCGCCCAGCGACAGCAGGGCCGCGGACATGGCGCCGATGCGGTCCTCGTCCATGCTCTGCGGCATGGCCGCGTCGATCAGCAGGCCGTCGATGGAAATGAGCGCGGAGGCCTCGATGTCGGCACTGGAGCTGGTGAGGTCTTCCAGGGTCTGCCGGATCTGCGCGGCGCGCGGGTTGTGCTGGAGAGGGATGGCGTTCATGGCGCGGATTCCAGCACGCGCCCCCGACCTCCCGTTTTGATCAGGATCAATCGCCGGCGGTTGTCCGACCAACGGTCAGGTCGACCCAGACCAGGTGGTGGTCGCTGCCGTCGGCAATGGCCGCCGCCGGCTCGTGCGAGGCCGGCCAGAACACCCCGCTGCCGCGCACCTGGAAGCCGGTGGACGGGATCACGTAGTCCAGCCGCATCGCGCCCGAGCGCGGGCCGAAGTCGCCGGTGACGTGCTCCGGCGCGCCGCGCCGGAGCAGCCCGGCCGCGGCATAGGCGCGCGCCTTCTCCGCGCCGCCGGCCGAGGCGGGCGGGTCCATGCGCAGCACGCGCGGGTGCCCGAGCAGGCCGAGGATGGCGTCGTGGTGGCCGTCGCCGTCGACCGGGTCGTTGTTGAGGTCGCCGGCGATGACGAAGCGCTCGCCCGCGGGCAGGCCGCCGCAGCGGCCGGCGTCGTCGCACAGCCAGGACAGGTCGCCGCCGGAGATGTAGTGCTGCCACAGCCGGATCTCGTCGGCATTGCGCGCGCCGTTGCGGTCCTCCGGGCCGTCGAACACCGGCGGGGTCGGGTGCGAGACCAGGAAGTGCACGGTGCCCTGCGGGGTGTGCACCGGCAGGTCCCAGTGCGACTTGGACGACAGCCGCAGCTGCGTCCACACCGCGTCTTCGTGCCACGGCTGGCCGCTGGCCGGGTCGATCGGGCGACGGGCATCGGGCATCGCGCTCCAGCGCAGCAGCTGGAAGGTGCGCGCGTTGCCGGCGTCGATCGGATGGCGCGACAGCACCAGCATGCCGTACTGCCCCGGGTGCAGGCCGAAGCCCCAGGCGTCGTTGCCGCGCTGCCGTCCCTCGCCGCCGATCGTGCCGTCGCGGTCCAGGTCCAGGCCGCTGGGCACGCCGGTGTTGACCGGCGCCAGGTAGCGGTAGGGGTAATGCAGCGGCTCGCCGCCGCCGGGCTGGGCCTGCTCCAGGTAGGCGCGCTGGAACAGGTCCGCGGCGCGGCCGTCGGCGTCGTAGTCGAACTCGTTGATCAGCACCAGGTCCGGGCGCACCTGCTGCAGCACCGCGGCGACCTTGCGCGCGCCGGCGTCGCCCGCCTGCAGCCGCGCGATCACGCCGCCGGCTTCGTCGTCATAGAGGGAGACGTTGTAGGTGGCCACGCGCAGCGTGGCGTCGTTGCCGGGGGCGGGCGTGGACGAGGCGCAGGCGCTCAGCATCGCCAGCAGCGGAAGGATCGGGAACAGGGTGCGCATGCGCGGATTCTCGCACGGCGCATGCGCATCAGTACGGGAATTCCCGCCAGCCGCGCCCGTCGAACGCCTCCAGCGGGCGGAAGCGGCGCTTGTAGTCCATCTTGGCGTGGCCGTCGATCCAGTAGCCCAGGTACAGGTGGGCCAGGCCCTCGCGCCGCGCCCATTCCAGCTGGCGCAGGATCGCCAGCGTGCCCAGGCCGCGCGCGGCCTCCTCCGGCTCGTAGAAGGTGTAGACCGCCGACAGCCCGTGCGGGGCGCGGTCGGTCACCGCCACCGCCAGCAGCCGGCCGGGTCCGCTGCTGCCCGGCGCCGGCGGTTCGCGCAGCTCCAGGAAGCGGGTGTCCGACCAGGCGCCGACCAGGAACTGGTCGAACTCGGCGGTGCCGTGGTCGTCCATGCCGCCGTCGCGGTGCCGCGCCAGCAGGTAGCGGTGGTAGAGGTCGAAGTGCTCGTCGGTGCGGCGCGCCGGCACGATCCGCGCGCTGATGTCGGCATTGCGGCGCAGGCAGCGGCGCTGGCTGCGGTCCGGCTGGAACCGCTGCACCGGGATGCGCACCGCCACGCAGGCGCGGCAGGCGGCGCAGGAGGGGCGGTAGACGATGTCGCCCGAGCGGCGGAAGCCCCATTCCAGCGCCTGCGGATAGACCAGCCCCAGGCGCGGGTCGCGCGGGTCCAGCACCAGGTCGCGGGCCTCGCGCTCGGGCCAGTAGCCACAGGGATGGCTGCCGGTCTGGTACAGGCGCAGGTCATCGGCGGGGGAGGTGTCGTGGCCCATGGCGATGCGGTCGGTGGATGCGCCCAGCATAGCGCCGCCATCCGCGCCGGGCCGGCGCTCCAGCCCGGCTGGTGGCTGAACGGGTCCGCCCGCGGGGTCAACGGGGGCCGGGCAGCGGCGTTTTCCCCGTCGTGGCCATCACGTCACGCACGACTGGAGACAAACACGTGAACAAGACCCCTTACCTGATCGCAGCCACGCTGCTGGCCATCACCGCCGGTGCCGCCCTGGCCCAGGAAACCGCGGCGCCTGCCGCCACGGGCAAGCCGCGCGCGGCGCTGGACGCCAACAAGGACGGCGTGATCGATCGCAGCGAGGCCGCGGCGCATCCGCGCCTGGCCGGGCGCTTCGACCAGCTGGACCGCAACAAGGACGGCAAGCTGCAGCGCGACGAGCTGCCGCGCATGAAGCACGGCCGCCACGGGGGCCGCGGCGGCCACGGCGGCTTTGGCTTCGGTTTCGCCGGCCCGGACGTGGATGCCGACAAGGACGGCCGCATCAGCAAGGCCGAGGCCCTGGCCGCGGCGACCGCGCGGTTCGAGCGCATGGACGCCAACAAGGACGGCTTCATCGACCAGGCCGACCGCGAGGCCTGGGCCAAGCAGCGCCGCGAGGCCTGGTTCAAGGCCGTGGATACCGACGGCGACGGCAAGCTGAGCCAGGCCGAGCTGGACGCGGCCAAGGCCAGGCGCGGTGCGCGCGCGGCCGGTGCCCCGGCACCGCAGCCTGCGGCGAAGTAAGAAGTAACAGGGGCCTAGCGCGGCGCCTGCGGCGACGGCTCCGCGGAGCCGTCGGTGGCCGGCGGGGCGGGGGAGATGCGGATGCGGATCTCCTCTTCCCCGCCGTCCTGCATCTGCGCGGCTGCTTCCACCGGCGCGGGCGCGGCCGGCACGGGCGCCGGCGCCGGGCGGCGCAGCCAGATGAACACCGCCGCCGCGGCGATCACCGCCAGCAGTCCGATGCGCAGGCGCCAGGCCCAGCGGTTGCCCGCCGGCTTGTCACCGGCCAGTTCCAGCGGCGCGAACGCGCTCGGTGGCAGGTCCGCATAGGTGCGGGTGGTGGCCAGCAGTCCGTGCTGGCGCAGCAGTTCGCGCGCGCGCGGCTGGTCCTCGGGGATGCGCACCCACACCGCCGGCTGCTTGTTCGGCGCCACCGGTTCGGCGTAGCTGAACTGGCCGCTGCGGCGGCTGTGGTAGGAGCGCGGCTGGCTGATGTGCACCGGGATGCCGGCTTCCTCCAGCAGCCTGGCCACGCCTTCGACGGTTTCCAGCCGCTGGCTTGTGAAGATCTGGCGCATGGGTCTACTCCGGCGCCGGCACGGCGCGTGCGGCCTTGCCGTCGGACACCACCCGGATCAGGCCTTCCTGGGCGGTGCTGGCCACCAGGCGGCCCTGGCGGTCGAAGATCTGCCCGCGTGCCAGGCCACGCGAGGACTGCGAACTGGGGCTGTCCAGCGAATACAGCAGCCATTCGTCGGCGCGGAACGGGCGGTGGAACCACAGCGCGTGGTCCAGCGAGGCCATCTGCACGTTGGGCGTGTAGTAGCTGATCCCGTGCGGGAAGGTGGCCGTGCCCAGCAGGTGGAAATCGGAGGCGTAGGCCAGCAGCGCCTGGTGCAGCTCGGCCGGGATGTCGCCGACGTTCTCGCGCAGGCGGAACCAGACCTGCTGGTAGGGCGGGCGCTTGGGCGGGTTGAGCTCGTCGCGCGGGTACACGTGGCGGAACTCGAACGGCCCGCCGCGCGACAGCCAGCGCTGGACCTTGGTCGGCAGGGTGGCCATCACGTCGGCCGGCACCGGCTCGGCCGGGGCGATGTCCTCCGGCTGCGGCACCTCCGGCATCTTCAGCTGGTGCTCGGCGCCGCTCTCGCCGTCCTGGAACGACGCGGCGCAGAAGAAGATCACCTTGCCGTGCTGGATCGCGGTGACCCGGCGCACGGAGAAGCTGCCGCCGTCGCGGGTGCGGTCCACGTCGTACACGATCGGGTGGTCGATGTCGCCGGCGCGCAGGAAGTAGGCGTGCAGCGAGTGCACCTGGCGGCCGTTGTCGATCGTGGCCTGGGCAGCGGCCAGGGCCTGGCCCAGGACCTGCCCGCCGAACACGTAGCGGGTGCCGATGTCGCGGCTCTGCCCGCGGAAGAGGTTGTCCTCCAGCCGTTCCAGGGCAAGCAGGTCGATCAGTTCGGATACCACGGGACCAAGGACGGCGGACACGGGGCGGGCCAGCTCGGGAAGGAACGGGCGATTATACCGGCCAGGCGCGCACGCCCCGGTGGGCGCGGCCCGCGCTCAGGCCGGCGGCAGCGGATCGGGCAGGCGCTGCAGCGGCACCGCGGCCAGTACCCGCTCCCAGGGAAAGCGCGGGCCCGGGTCGCGCTTGCGCGGCACCTGCAGCGAGGGATCGTCGCTGGCCGGCACCCGCTCGCGGTCCAGGTCCTCGTGCCCGGCGATGTAGCGCAGCGCCGGCAGGGTTTGCGCCAGCCGCCGCAGCAGCGCGACCAGCGCCTCCAGCTGCGGTTCGGTGTAGGGCTCGTCCATGGCCTGGTGGCGCGAGTCCAGCCAGTGCGGCCAGCGCCCCCGGTTGACCAGCTCGATCCCGACCGCGCGCTCGTTCCAGCCGCGCACGTGGTGTGCGGTACGGTCCTCGGGCACGTAGCGCAGCACCGTGCCGTCGCGGTCGACGTAGTAATGCCCGCTGTTGCCGGTGCCACTGGGGTAGAGCACGCGCTCGCCATACTCGCGCGCGGTGGCCAGGTCGGGCAGTTCGGTGCAGTGGACCACCACCAGGTCCACCCCCGACAGATCGCGTCTGGCGAGCCGCTCCACGTAGGGCAGGGGCTGGTCGATCACGATCGGCGGGGGCAGGGTCGGCATGGGGCGGGATGCTAGCATTCGCGCATGCCTGCCCTCTCCCGACCTCCCGCGGACAGCCCGCTGGGGCAACTGATGTCGACCCTGCCGCGCCCCGGCCGGGTCGAATGGATCGGCCTGCGCCCGGCACGCGGCGTGGCCATGCGCGAGGTGGAAAGCGCCGAGGCCGCGGTCGGCGCCGGCCTGGCCGGCGACCGCTACAAGGGCGGCAGCGGCAAGCGCGACGTGACCCTGCTCCAGGCCGAGCACCTGCCGGTGATCGCGGCCCTTGCCGGGCATGACGCGGTCGCCCCGGCGACCCTGCGCCGCAACCTGATGGTTTCCGGGATCCCGCTGGTGGCGCTCAAGGGCCGCCGCTTCCGCATCGGCGAGGTGGTGCTGGAAGGCACCGTGCCCTGCGATCCGTGCTCGCGCATGGAGGACGCGCTGGGCCCGGGCGGATTCAATGCCATGCGCGGCCATGGCGGCCTGTGCGCGCGGATCGTCTCCGGCGGCACCCTGCGCGTGGGCGACGCGGTCGTGCCGCTGGCGGAGGAGGGTGCATGAGCCGCGGCCACTGCATCCTCTCGCACGGCTTCGAAAGCGGTCCGGACGCGACCAAGGTCACCGCCCTGGCCGCCGCGGCCGAGACCCTGGGCTTCACCACCGAGCGCCCTGACTACACCGACCTGGACGCACGCAGCGACATCAGCCGTGTCGGCGACGTACCCGCGCGCCTGCAACGCCTGGTGGAACTGGCGACCCGCGCGGTCGAGCGCGGCGGGCCGGTGGTGCTGGGCGGTTCCAGCCTGGGCGCCTACATCTCCGCGCTCGCCTCGCTGCAGGTGCCGACCCGCGCGCTGTTCCTGATGGTGCCGCCGCTGGAGATGGGGCCGATGCCGCGGCTCGATGCCGCGCCGGTGCCGCTGTCGGTGGTGCATGCCTGGCACGACGAGATCATCCCGGCGATGGGTGTCGTCGAGTGGGCGCGCGCGCGTTCGGCGCGGCTGCTGCTGCTGGACGACAGCCACCGCCTTTCGGCGCACGTGGAAACCACCGCGCGCGCCTTCGCCGAACTGCTGGAAACCCTCTAGGCCCGCTGGTCCCGCACGGATCGCGGGTCGTGTCCGGTTCAGCGCGACGCGCCCGCGCCGCGCTAGCATGCGCGGCCTGCAGACCCTGCTGGAGGATGCGTCCGATGCGCCACTGATGCCGCCGTCACCGACGGCCCGAGTCTCCGCCGCCCGCGTGGCCGGCCGGAGGTCCATGGCATCAATCCGGAGCGCATATGTCGCATCCATTCCTGGCGCTGGAAGGCGTCAGCCATCAGCTGGCCGACGGCCGGATCCTGTTCGAAGACCTGCATGAGCGGTTCGATGCGCGCCCCACCGCGCTGGTCGGACGCAACGGCGTGGGCAAGAGCGTGCTGGCCGGAATCCTCGCCGGCACCATCGCGCCGACCCGCGGACGTTGCCTGCGCAGCGGGCGCGTGCACTTCCTGCCGCAGCAGGCCAGCCCGGCGCCGGGCGCCACCGTTGCCGGCCTGGCCGGCGTGCATGAACCGCTGGCGGCATTGCGCCGGATCGAGGCCGGCAGCAGTGATCCGGAGGATTTCGCGCTGGTCGGCGAGCGCTGGGACCTGCGCGCCAGGCTCGAGGCGGCGCTGCATGCCCAGGGGCTGCAAGGCCTCGACCCGGACACCCCCGCCACGCGGCTGAGCGGGGGCGAGGCGATGCGCGTGGCCCTGGCCGGCGCATGGCTGTCCGACGCCGATTTCCTGGTCCTCGACGAGCCCGGCAACCACCTCGACCGTGGCGCGCGCCTGCGCCTGCTGCAACAGCTGCGGCAATGGCCGCGCGGCCTGCTGGTGGTCAGCCACGACCGCGCCCTGCTGCGGGAGATGGCGCGGGTGGTCGAACTGGTCCCCACTGGCCTGCGCAGCCATGGCGGTGGCTTCGCCGAGTACCTGGAGCAGCGGAAGCTCGCGGACGATGCCGCCCGGCGCGAGCTGGAGCACGCGCGGGCCGCACGCGCGCGCCAGCGGCGCGAGGCCGCGCTGCAGCTGGAGCGCGAGCAGCGGCGGCAGGCGCGCGGCGAACGCCGGCGCAGCGAGGCCAACCAGGCGGCGATCCTGCTCGACCGCCAGCAGCAGCGCAGCGAGCGCTCGGCCGCGCGCCGCGCGCTGGTGCGCGGGCAGCTGGCGGCGCAGGCCGACCAGCGCGTGCGCGAGGCCGCGGCCAGGATCACGGACGCGGCGCCAGTGGCGATGTCCGCCCCGCTGCCGGCGGCCGCGGCGCAGCGGCGGGTCGCGGTGCTGGACGCGGTGCTGCCGCCATACCCGCCCGGCATGGCGCCGCTGTCCCTGGTGATCCTGGGCACGCAGCGGATCGGCGTCGTCGGCGACAACGGCAGCGGCAAGTCGACCCTGTTGCGGATCCTGGCCGGCAAGGTGGCGCCGGCGCAGGGCCAGTGCCGCGTGCACGGCAGCGTCGCCCTGCTGGACCAGGACCTGGCCGCATTGCCGGCCCGTGCCACCGCGCTGCAGGCACTGCGCCAGGCGGCGCCGGGCGTGGGCGAGGGCGTCCTGCGCACGCGCCTGGCGCTGCTCGGCCTGGATGCCGCGCGCATCGCCACGCCGGCGGCGGCACTCAGCGGCGGCGAGCGCCTCAAGGCGGCGCTGGCCTGCGTGCTTTACGCCGCCCACCCGCCGCAGCTGCTCCTGCTCGACGAGCCGGACAACCACCTCGACCTGGCATCGAAGGAGGCGCTGGAGCAGGTGCTGCGCGAGTATCCGGGCGCGCTGGCGGTGGTCTCCCACGACGAGGATTTCCTCGGCCGCCTGGGCCTGGACACGCGGCTGGAAGCCGGTGCCGGCGCCTGGGAGGCCAGGCCATGGTGAGCCGCGCGGGGCCGTCGGGCTGGCGCCGCCGCGCCCGATGCCCGACCATTCGCATCCCATGCCGATGCCCGTCGCCGCCCCCGCGGCCGGGCGGCCCTGACCGCGAGTCCGCTTCCCGATGAAGTTCTTCGTTTCCTGCGCCAAGGGCCTGGAATACCTGCTTGCCGACGAACTGGTCGCGCTGGGCGCCAGCCGCGCCACCGCCGCGGTCGCCGGTGCCAATGCCGAGGGCAGCCTGGCCGATGCGCAGCGCGCCGTGCTGTGGTCGCGCCTGGCCAGCCGCGTGCTGTGGCCGCTGGCCACGTTCGACTGCCCGGACGAGCAGGCGCTGTACGCCGGCGCGGCCGCGCTGCCGTGGACCGAGCACCTGGCCGAGGGCCAGACCCTGGCGGTCGATGCCCACGTGTCGGGCGGAGCCATCACCCATGCGCGCTTTGCCGCGCAGCGGGTCAAGGACGCGGTGGTCGACGTGTTCCGCGCCCGGGGGCTGGAGCGCCCGTCGGTGGACGTGGACGCGCCGGACCTGCGCCTGAACCTGTCGCTGCGCAAGGGCAAGGCCACCCTGTCGGTGGACCTGGGCGGCGGCGCCCTGCACCGGCGTGGCTGGCGCAGCGCGCAGCACGAGGCGCCGCTGAAGGAGAACCTGGCCGCGGCGGTGTTGCTGCGCGGCGGCTGGCCGCGGCTGTACGCCGAGGGCGGTGCACTGCTGGATCCGATGTGCGGCAGCGGCACGCTGCTCATCGAGGGCGCGTTGATGGCCGCCGACGTCGCCCCTGGCCTGGGCCGCGTGCAGGCCGTGCCGGAGGTGGATGAGGCGGGGGTGGCCGATGATCGCTGGGCCGCCGCGCGCGGAAAGGCCGCCATGCCGGATGGTGCCGGCGACGCAGTGCCGCCACCCTCGCGCTGGCGCGGCTTCGACCTTGCGCAATGGAACGCGCTGGTGGCCGAGGCGCGCGAGCGCGCGCAAGCCGGCCTGGCGGCGCTGCGCCCGGTGTTCCATGGCAGCGACCTGGACCCGCGCGCGATCGAGGCCGCGCGCGCCAATGCCGCCCGCGCCGGCGTGGCGGCGGCGATCGACTTGCAGGTGGGCGACATCGATGCGCTGCCGCCGCAGGCCGCCGAACGCGGCCTGGTCGCATGCAATCCGCCCTACGACCGCCGCCTGGCCGCCGACGGCGCGCTGTACCGGCGCCTGGGCCAGGCCCTGCAGCGGGCGGTGCCGCAATGGCGCGCCAGCCTGCTGTGCGGCGATGCCGAGCTGGCGCATGCCACCGGCCTGCGCGCGGCGAAGAAGTACCAGCTGTTCAACGGCGCGCTGGAATGCGCGCTGGTCGTGTGCGACCCGGTGCAGGTGGCGCCGCGCGATGCCGCGCCGCGCGAGCTGTCCGAGGGCGCACGGATGGTCGCCAACCGCATCCAGCGCAACCTGCGCAAGCTCAAGGGCTGGCGCAACGGCGAGGGCGTGACCTGCTTCCGCGCCTACGACGCCGACATCCCCGAGTACGCCGCCGCGATCGACGTCTACGCCGAGGACGGCGGCGACGAACGCACCTTCCTGCACGTGCAGGAATACGCACCGCCGAAGGAGATCCCCGAGGCCGACGTGCGCCGCCGCCGCGGCGAGCTGCTGGCCGCCGCGCGCGCCAGCTTCGACGTGCCCCCGGAGCGGGTGGCGCTGAAGACCCGCGAGCGCGGCAAGGGCGGTTCCAAGTATGGCCGTTTCCAGCAGCACGGCGAGCGCTTCGTGGTGCGCGAGAACGGCGCGCGGCTGTGGGTGAACCTGTTCGAATACCTGGACACCGGCCTGTTCCTCGACCACCGCCCGCTGCGCCGGCGCATGGCCAAGGAGGCCAAGGGCAGGCGCTTCCTCAACCTGTTCTGCTACACCGGCGTGGCCAGCGTGCAGGCCGCGGTGGCCGGCGCGGCGCAGACGACCAGCGTGGACCTGTCGGCCACCTACCTGCAGTGGTGCGCGGACAACCTGGCGCTCAATGGCCTCGGCGGCACCGCGCACCGCCTGGTGCAGGGCGACGCGCTGTCCTGGCTGGAGGCCGACCGCGGCTGGTACGACGTGATCTTCTGCGACCCGCCGACCTTCTCCAATTCCGCGCGCGCCGAGGACTTCGACGTGCAGCGCGAGCACGTGCGCCTGCTGCGAGCGGCGACGGCGCGGCTGGCGCAGGGCGGGGTGCTGTACTTCTCCAACAACTTCCGCCGCTTCCGCCTGGACGCGGAGGCGGTGGCGCAGTTCGCCGAATGCGAGGAGATCAGCGCCTCGACCATCCCGGCGGACTTCGAGCGCAACCGGCGCATCCACCGCGCCTGGCGCCTGACCCACGCCTGATGCGGAAGCGGCCCGGGATCGCTCCCGGGCCGCCATTGGCGCCAGCGTGCGCGCGGCTCAGTCGCCGACCAGCAGCAGCAACTGCCCCAGCGGGCTGTTGAGCTGCAGCGCAAGCGCGCCCTCGTCCACCAGCGACGCGGCGGTGCGGCTGAAGTCCGGCGGCGTGGCGCGGTAGTCGGCGTCGTCGGGCAGGGTGTTGCGCACCACGTAGCCCATCAGCACGTTGACGATCTCGCCCAGCGCGTCCACCGCCAGCTCGCTGTCGCACTGTTCGCTGGGCATGCGCAGGAAGGCGCAGGCCAGTGCCTGCAGGGTGGCGCGGTCGCAGGACAGGCCCACGCGCAGGCTGCGCTCGCCGCTGATGCGCACGTGCGCGGTGTACGGCCAGGTCGCGGTGGGCAGGGCGTCGTCGACCAGGCCGACCGGCTGGCACTGGGTGCCGAGCATGCGCGGGAACAGGCGCACGCACAGTTCGGTCGCCTCCTGGGCCAGCGCGCCCAGGCGGTGGCCGGCCAGGGCGCCGGCCAGCTCCTCGTTGCCGGCCTGCTGCTCGGCGTGGTGTTCGGCCAGCGCCTGCTCCAGGGTCTCGGCGTCGAGCACGCCCTGTTCGACCAGGACCTGGCCGAACAGCTTGCGCCCGGCCTTCTGCGCCGACAGCAGCGCCTCGACCTCCCGCGCGTCGAGCAGGCCCAGCTCGATGGCGATGTCGCCGAAGCGCCGGTCCTCGGCGCGCTGGCGCTCGTTGATGCGGCGCGCCTGCGCCTCGGTCAGCAGGCCCTGGCGCACGGCCAGTTCGCCCAGCAGGGGATTGGAGGCGCGCTGCGCCTCGGTGGCCGCCAGCAGCTGCTGCGGCGTGATCAGGCCGCGTTCCAGCAGGAACTGGCCCAGGAACTTGACTGCCATGTGGTGCTCCGGTGGTGTGGGCCGGCCGCTCAGGCCAGGACTTCACGGAGCACGCGCTCCATGACTTCCGGGTCGATCGGCTTCTGCAGGTAGGAGCGGGCGCCGTTGCGCAGGCACTGCTCGATGTCGGCCTGGGCTCCCAGCGAGCTGAGGATCACCACCCTGGCCTGCGGGTCCTCGGCGAGGATGGCGGCCAGCGCCTGGCGGCCGTCGCATTCGGGCATCACCAGGTCCAGCAGCACCAGGTCCGGCTTCAGGGTGCGGTACTGCGCCAGCGCTTCGTTGCCATTGCCGGCCTCGCCCACGACCTGGAACCCGGCCTCCTCCAGCTGGCTGGCGGCCAGCATGCGCAGGGCGCGCGAGTCGTCGCAAAGCAGCACGGTCGGTCGTGCGGTCGTCATCAGATTTTTTCCCCCGTTGATGGGCCGCATGGGGCCCCGATCGGCCTATCGGCCGGCGTGCCGGATACTTGAGGGGTCGGTTCGTGACCGCGGTGGGAGGGCTGCCGTGACCTGCGCGGCGTTGCCGCCGGAACTCGTCGAGGATGCGGACGGGGAGGGGGCGGCCGGGCGGCCGGGCATCGCTCCGGCGCTCAGCCCTCCAGCAGGACGATGGCCGCGTGCAGCAGCAGGCCGATCAGCCCGCCGACCAGGGTGCCGTTGTAGCGGATGTACTGCAGGTCGCGGCCCACGCCCAGTTCCAGCTCGCGCACCAGGTGGCGCTCGTCCCAGCCCTTGACCGTCTGGGCGATGTAGTCGGTGACGCCGCCGCGCAGGCGCAGCGCCAGCTTCTCGGCCCCGCCCATCACATGCTGGTTGATCGCCTCGCGCAGTTCCGGATCGCGGCCCAGCGCCGCGCCCAGCCCGGCCAGCGAACTGTCCAGGTGCGAGGCCAGCACCCCGTCCTCGTGCTCCAGGTCCTGGCGCAGCGCGGCGTGGACCTGGTCCCACAGCCCGCTGACGTATTCCTGCACGCTGGGATGGGCGATCAGCTGCTGCTTGATCTGCTCCACCCGCTGCGCCAGCGCCGGGTCCCCGCGCAGGCGCTGCACGTAGCCCTGCAGCCACTGCTCGTAGTCGCGGCGCAGCGGATGCTCCGGCTGCACCAGGATCTCGTTGAGCTCGTCCAGCAGGGCGCGGGCGATGCGCTCGGCCATGCGGTCGGCGATGCCTTCCACCGGCTTGACCCAGTCCACCGTGCCCACCAGCCGCGGCCACTCGCGGCGGGCGTGCCTGACCAGCATGGCGGAGGCGCGCTGCTTGATGTCCTCGCTGTCCAGGTAGCGGCCAAGCCGGCGCAGGGCCTCGTCCAGCACCTCCTGGTGGCGGCCGTCGGCGGTCAGCAGGCCGAGCACGTCGCCGGCGGTGGCCGAGGCGTCCCAGGCGTGCAGGCGCGCGATCACGAACTCGCGGATGCGCTCGCGCACCGCGCGCTCGTCCAGCAGGTCCAGCGCCTGCAGCGCCCAGCCGCGGGCCATGCCGGCCAGCTTGCGCGACTGCTCCGGGCGCGACAGCCACTGGCCCAGGCGCTCGGCCGGATCGAACACCTCCAGCCGCGCCAGCAGGGTCTGCGGCTCGAGGAAGTGGTCGCGCACGAACGCGGCCAGGCTGTCGGCAATGCGCGCCTTGCTGCGCGGGACGATGGCGGTATGCGGGATCGGCAGGCCCAGCGGGCGGCGGAACAGGGCCACCACCGCGAACCAGTCGGCCAGCGCGCCGACCGTGGCCGCCTCGCAGAACGCCGAAACCCAGGCCCACGCGCCCTGGTTGCCCATCACGTGGCTGGTGGCGAAGCCGGCGACCATCGCCAGCAGCATCGCCAGGGCGATGGCCTTCATGCGGCGCAGCTGCGCGGGGCGTGGATCCTGTGTGCTCATGCGGTTCCCGTGGGCATGCCTCCCGCCGCGCCCGGCGCGGTGGCACATGGCAAGGCAGTGTAGCGGCACCGGGGTGTAGCCCGGACAAGGCCGGAGGCTGCATCCGTGGCGCACGCAAGCCGCCCGCCGTGAGGCGGAAGACGTGCTAGCGCATCGTCGGCATCACGAACTCGGCGCCGGATGCACCTTCGGGCCAGCGCGCGGTGATGGTGCGCAGGCGGGTGAAGAAGCGCACGCCATCGGGGCCGTGCATGTGCAGCGGGCCGAACAGCGAGCGCTTCCAGCCGCCGAAGCAGTGGAACGCCATCGGTACCGGGATCGGCACGTTGATCCCGACCATGCCCGCCTGCACCCGCCGCGCATACTCGCGCGCGGCGCCGCCGCTGCGGGTGAACACCGCGGTGCCGTTGCCATACTCGTGGCTGTCGACCAGTGCCAGCGCGGCCTCGAAGTCGGGCACGCGCACCACGCACAGCACCGGGCCGAAGATTTCCTCGCGCCACAGGCGCATGCCTGGCTGCACATGGTCGAACAGGCTGCCGCCCAGGAAGAACCCGGGACCGGAAGCGCAGGGATGGCGGCGACCATCGACCACCAGGGTGGCGCCGTCGGCCACGCCGGCGTCGATCGCAGCGCGCACCCGCGCGCGGTGCGCGGCGTCGACCAGCGGGCCCATGTCCGGATCCTCGATGCCCGGGCCGATGCGCAGGTTGCGCACGCGTTCGGCCAGCGCCGCGACCAGGGCATCGGCGACCTGGTCGCCCACGCACACCGCCACCGAGATCGCCATGCAGCGCTCGCCGGCCGAGCCGTAGGCCGCGCCCAGCAGGGCGTCGGCCGCCAGCGCCACGTCCGCGTCCGGCAGCACCACGGCGTGGTTCTTGGCCCCGCCCAGGGCCTGCACGCGCTTGCCGCGCTCGCTGCCGCGCGCGTACAGCGCCGCGGCCACCGGGGTGGAGCCGACGAAGGACAGGGCCTGCACCCGCGGCTCGTCCAGCAGCGCCTCGACCGCGCCGCGGTCGCCGTTGACCACGTTGAACACGCCCTCCGGCAGCCCCGCCTCGGCGAACAGGCCGGCCAGGTGCAGGGCCGCCGAGGGCACCTTCTCCGAAGGCTTGAGCACGAAGCTGTTGCCGCAGGCCAGCGCCACCGGCGCCATCCACAGCGGGACCATGGCCGGGAAGTTGAACGGGGTGATGCCGGCGACCACGCCCAGCGGCATGCGCTCGCTCCAGCTGTCCACGTCGCGGCCCACCGCGGCCGAGTACTCGCCCTTGAGCAGGTGCGGGATGCCGGAGGAAAACTCCACCACCTCCATGCCGCGGGTGACCTCGCCGCGTGCATCGGACAGGGTCTTGCCGTGCTCGGCGGTGATCAGCCGCGCCAGCACGTCGGCATCGCGCTCGAGCAGCGCCCGCAGCCGGAACATCACCCGCGCCCGTTGCAGCGGCGGCGTGGCCGCCCACGCCGGGAACGCGGCCTGGGCCGCATCCACCGCCGCGCGCACCTCGGCGCCGGAGGCCAGCGGCACCTGCGCGGCCACCTGGCCGGTGGCCGGGTCGAACACGTCGCCGTGGCGGCCGCCGGTGCCGGGCCGGGCCTGGCCGCCGATGTAGTGGTGCAGCTGTCGGGTCATGGCAGCTCCTTCGGATGTGGCCGGCGCGGCCTCAGGGGGCCAGTGCCTCGGTGGCCTGGGTATGGGGAAGCGAAAGCGCGTCGGCCACCGCGCGGTGGGTGATGCACCCGGCATGCACGTTCAGCCCGTTGCGCAGGTGCACGTCGTCGGCCAGGGCCTGCACCAGGCCCTTTTCGGCCAGCTCCAGCACCCGCGGCAGGGTGGCGTTGGTGAGCGCGAAGGTCGAGGTGCGCGCCACCGCGCCGGGCATGTTGGCCACGCAGTAGTGGATGATCCCGTCGACCTCGTAGGTCGGTGCGTCGTGGGTGGTCGGGCGGCTGGTCTCGAAACAGCCGCCCTGGTCGATGGCCACGTCCACCAGCACCGAGCCCGGGCGCATCAGCGCCAGCTGTGCGCGGGTGACCAGCCGCGGCGCGGCGGCGCCGGGCACCAGCACCGCGCCGACCACCAGGTCGCTGCGCGGCAGGCGGTCGTCGATCGAATCGCGGGTGGAATAAAGCGTGGCGATGCGGTCGCCGTACAGTTCGTCGATCTGGCGCAGCCGCTCCAGCGAACGGTCCACGACGGTCACCCGCGCGCCCAGGCCCATGGCCATGCGCGCGGCGTTGAGCCCGACCGTGCCGCCGCCGAGCACCAACACCTCGGCCGGGGCCACGCCGGGCACGCCGCCCAGCAGCACGCCGGAGCCGCCCTGCGCCTTTTCCAGCGCATGCGCGCCGGCCTGGATGGCCATGCGCCCGGCGACCTCGCTCATCGGCGCCAGCAGCGGAAGCCCGCCGCCGGCGTCGGTCACGGTCTCGTAGGCGATGGCGGTCGCGCCGGAGGCCAGCAATGCCTCGGCCTGGGCACGGTCGGGGGCCAGGTGCAGGTAGGCGAACAGCACCTGGCCGGGGCGCAGCATCGCGCACTCGTCCGGCTGCGGCTCCTTGACCTTCACCACCAGCTCGGCGCGGGCGTAGACCTCGGCGGCGCCGTCCACCAGCTGCGCGCCGGCGGCCTCGTAGGCCTCGTCGGCCAGGCCTGCGCCCAGCCCGGCGCCACGCTGCACCAGCACCTGGTGGCCGCGGGCGGACAGTTCGCGCGCGCCGGCCGGGGTGAGGCCGACGCGGTATTCATGGACCTTGGTTTCGGTGGGGACGCCGACGAGCATGGGCGGTTCTCCGTTGCGGAAGCCTTGCCGGCGTCACAGCGTCGCCAGCACCTCGCCCAGCATCGAGAACATGTCGTCGATGTGCCGTCGTTCCACGATCAGCGGTGGCGACAAGGCGATGGTGTCGCCGGTGGTGCGGACCAGCAGGCCCTTGCGGAAGGCCTGTTCCAGCACCTGGTAGCCGCGCGCGCCGGGTGCACCGTCCTGCGGCGCCAGCTCGATCGCGCCGATCAGGCCGTAGTTGCGGATGTCGATGATGTGCGGGCTGCTGCCGCGCAGCGCATGCAGGCCGTCGGCCCAGTAGTCCTCCAGTTCCAGCGCGCGGGTGAGCAGGCCTTCCTCGGCATAGGTATCGAGCGTGGCCAGGGCCGCGGCGCAGGCCAGCGGATGGCCGCTGTAGGTGTAGCCATGGAACAGGTCGATCGCCCCTTCCGGGCCCTGCATGAAGGCCTCATGCACGCGATCGGACACGAACACCGCGCCCATCGGCACGCAGCCGGAGGTCAGGCCCTTGGCCACGGTCATCATGTCCGGGGTGACCCCGAAGCGCTGCGCCGCGAACGGCGCGCCGACGCGGCCGAAGCCGGTGATCACCTCGTCGAAGACCAGCAGGATGCCGTACTTGTCGCAGATCTCGCGCAGGCGCTGCAGGTAGCCCGGCGGCGGCAGGATCACCCCGGCCGAGCCGGAGACCGGCTCCACGATCACCGCGGCGATGGTGGACGGGTCGTGCAGCTGCACCAGCCGCTCCAGGTCCTCGGCCAGCTCCACGCCGTGCGGCGGCAGGCCACGCGAGAACGCATTGCGGGCGATGTCCAGGGTGTGGCGCATATGGTCCACCCCTGGCAGGCCGGGGCCGAACCACTTGCGGTTGTTGGGCAGGCCGCCGACCGAGATGCCGCCGAAGCCGACGCCGTGGTAGGCCTTCTCGCGGCCGATCAGCTTCGTGCGCTGGCCCTCGCCGCGGGCGCGGTGCCAGGCGATGGCGATCTTCAGCGCGGTATCCACCGACTCGGAGCCGGAGTTGGTGAAGAACACATGGTCCAGCGGCCGCGGCGCCAGTTCCTTCAGCCGCCCGGCCAGCTCGAACGGCAGCGGCGAGCCCATCTGGAAGTGCGGGGCGAAGTCCATGGTCGCGGCCTGGCGCGCGATCGCCTGGACGATGCGCGGGCGCGCATGGCCGGCGTTGCAGCACCACAGCCCGGCGGTGCCGTCCAGGATCGGGCGGCCCTCGACGTCGCGGTAGTACATGCCCTCGGCCGCGGCCAGCAGGCGCGGGCTGCGCCTGAACTGGCGGTTGGCGGTGAACGGCATCCAGAAGGCGTCCATCGACGCCGGGGCGGTCAGTCCCGGTGCGGTCGCTCCGGGAGCGGGGAAGGCGTCGTCACGACTCATGCGCAGGCTCCGTTCGGGAGGGCGGGGCCGGCACCCGCCTGGGCGGGGGCCGTTCGATAAATTCAACGCTGGGGCGAGTCTAAGCCAAAAAAATTGACCGTGGCGGGGTGCCATGTAAAGTATCCGGCAACACGCCGGCGCGTCCGGCAGCGGAGCAGACCTACGCGGATGGACATCGGCGCACGCCTGCAGCGGGTACGCACGGCCCGCGGCCTCAGCCAGCGCGAGCTGGCCCGTCGCGTGGGCGTCACCAACAGCACGATCTCGCTGATCGAGCAGAACAAGGTCAGTCCCTCGGTCAGCTCGCTGAAGAAGGTGCTGGACGGCATCCCGATCTCTCTGGCCGACTTCTTCACCCAGGACCTGGATCCCGGCGAGCCGGAGCAGCCGTTCTACGCGGCGGCCGAACTGCCGGACGTGGGCAACAACGACATCCACTATTTCCTGGTGGGCCAGCGCCGGCCGCAGCGGCAGATGTGCATCCTGCGCGAGGTGATGCCGCCGGGCAGCGACACCGGCGAGGCCATGCTGGTGCACGAGGGCGAGGAGGGCGGCGTCATCGTCTCCGGCCAGGTCGAGGTGACCGTCGGCAGCCAGGTGCGCGTGCTCGGGCCCGGCGACGCGTACTACTTCGAGAGCCGGATCCCGCACCGTTTCCGCAACGTGGGCGAGGGCGAGGCGGTGATCGTCAGCGCCAACACGCCGGCGACGTTCTGAGGCGCAGCATGGACCGCGAGCAGGCCGAACGCACCGCCGGCACCCCGCTGGAGCCGGCGCGCGCCTGCCGCGCGCGTGGAGCGGCGCGCAGCCCCGCCACCGCAAGCCGCGGTCCGTGCTGCTGGCGGCGTCCGCCATCCCGGGCCGCGCTGCGCCGGCCCGCGCCAGCGGCGTGCCTTCCACCGGGGCACTGGCGGCGCCCGCGATCCGCAAGCGCCTGCCGGCCTGGGTCGGCCTGCCTGCGTGGCTGGTCGGGCTGTGGTGGTTCCGGCCGCCGCCCAGGCCGGCACATATCGAAGCACTCTGACCGGCCCGCCGGTCATTCCCTTTAGAGAATCCGGAGGCGATCCATGTCCACCCCACGTACCCGCGCCGACTGGCAGGCCATGGCCGACGGGCTGCAACTGCGCACCCGCGCCTTCATCGACGGCCAGTACGTCGATGCGGCCGACGGCCGTACCTTCGCCTGCACCAGTCCGATCGACGGCCGCGTGCTGGGCCAGGTGGCGCGCTGCGGCCAGGCCGACGTCGAGCGCGCGGTGCGCGCGGCGCGGCGCAGCTTCGAGGCCGGGCACTGGTCGCGGGCCAAGCCGGTCAAGCGCAAGAAGGTACTGCAGAGGCTGACCGCGCTGATCGAGCAGCACGCCGACGAGCTGGCCCTGCTGGAAACCCTGGACATGGGCAAGCCGATCGACGACGCGCGCAACGTCGACCTGGCCGCCACCATCCGCTGCTTCGGCTGGACCGCCGAGGCGCTGGACAAGGTCTACGGCGAGGTCGCGCCCACCGGCGAGGACGAACTGGGCCTGGTCACCCGCGAACCGCTGGGCGTGGTCGCCGCGATCGTGCCGTGGAACTTCCCGCTGCTGATGGCGGCCTGGAAGCTGGCCCCGGCGCTGGCCATGGGCAACTCGGTGGTGCTCAAGCCCTCGGAGAAGTCGCCGTTGAGCGCGCTGCGCCTGGCCGAGCTGGTGGCCGAGGCCGGCATCCCCGAAGGCGTGTTCAACGTCCTGCCCGGCTACGGCCAGGAAGCGGGCGAGGCCCTGGCCCTGCACATGGACGTGGACGGGCTGGTGTTCACCGGTTCCACCGCGGTGGGCAAGCGCCTGCTGCAGTGCGCCGGCCTGTCCAACATGAAGCGCGCGTACATGGAGTGCGGCGGCAAGAGCCCGAACATCGTGTTTGCCGATGCCCCCGACCTGGACAAGGCGGCCGAGGCCGCGGCGGTGGGCATCTTCTACAACCAGGGCGAGGTCTGCACCGCGGCCTCGCGCCTGCTGGTGGAGCGCAGCATCAAGGACGAGTTCGTCGCCCGCGTGGTCGAGGCCGGCCGCAAGATGCAGCCGCGCCACCCGCTGGAGCCGGGCGCGCCGATGGGCGCCCTGGTCGACGAGACCCAGACCAGGCGCGTGCTGGACTACATCGCCAGGGGCCAGGCCGAGGGCGCGAAGCTGGCCCTGGGGGGCAAGCGCATCGCCCCAGTGGAAGGTGGCTGCTATGTCGAGCCGACCGTGTTCGACGAGGTGCGCCCGGAGCACACCATCTCCCGCGAGGAGATCTTCGGCCCGGTGCTGGCGGTGATCCCGTTCGACGACGAGGCCCAGGCACTGGAGATCGCCAACGACACCGAATACGGCCTGGCTGCCGGCGTGTGGACCGCCAACCTCGCCCGCGCCCACCGCGTCGCCCGCGGCCTGCGCGCCGGCAGCGTCTGGGTCAACTACTGGGACGGCGGTGACATGACCGCGCCCTTCGGCGGCTACAAGCAGTCCGGCAATGGCCGCGACAAGTCGCTGCACGCCTTCGACAAGTACACCGAGATCAAGGCCACCTGGATCAACCTGGCGGATTGAGCCGCGGTGCCACCGCCCGCGGAGGCAGCGCGCGGCACGCCTGCGTGCCATTGCTGCGTGCCGGCCGCGTTCGCCGTGGCCATCGTGCTGCTGGTGGCGACGGTCCTGCCGATGCACCGGGTACGCAAGGCGCAGCGTGCGCAACGGATGGAGGCAGGCCCAGGGCGCGCGGGCCCATGCCATCCGGGCGATTGCGTGCTCGCCGCGCAGGTGGTCTTCGGCTACGTCTGCCCGCGCCATGCCGTGGTGGCCGTCGCCGCGGTCCAGCGTTTCCGCCGCCGGCCCCGCGGGGGACGGCGCCACCGGCGGTTCACGCCGCCTCCTGTGCCGCAGGCGTATGTAGGGGACGGGGCGACTTAGGGCTTATATCCAGGTTCCCTTCCACGATGCATGCTGGACCGCCCCAGGCCCGTCGCCACCGATTCCTCCGCTTGCCGCCTGTTTGGAGTCCCCTGCATGCAGTCACCCGCCGCCAGCCAATCCAAAGCTGCCGCACAGCTGGAAGACCGGTGGGAAGCGCTTGACAAGGCCATGGCGCTGGCGGAGTTCTCGCTCGATGGCCGGCTCATCTCCGCCAATCCCAGGTTCCTGGCCCTGCTGCGGCTGGCGCCGGAGCACGTGGGCACGTTGCACCATGCCCAGCTGTGCCCGGCGGGCCAGGCGCAAAGCCAGGCCTACGAGGCGATGTGGCAGTCCCTGTGTGCCGGCCACGAGTTCTCGGGCGTGGTCGAGCGGCTGTGCAGCGACGGCAGTTCCTGCTGGCTGGAAGCGCTCTATGCCCCGGTGCGCGACAGGCAGGGCGTGGTCAACCACATCATGATGGTCGCCACCGATGTCACCCAGAGCAAGCGCACGGAGCTGGCAAGGCGGGACCACCTGTGGCGCCTGTCGCTGGTGGCCGACACCACCGATGCGGCGATCGTGATCACCGACGCGAATTCGCGGGTGGTCTACAGCAACGACGGCTTCCACCGCATGTTCGGCTGGACCCTGCGCGAGCTGCAGGACCAGAAGATGCTGGAACTGCTGGCGCGGCAATCGCCGGTCGAGTTGTTCGAGCGCATCCGCGGCGACCTGCGCCAGGGGCGTGCGGCGGAAATGGAAGAGGTGGTGACCGGCAAGGGCGGGCGGCGCTACTGGGGCAAGATCATCTGCAACCCCGTCATGGATGCCCAGGGCCAGTGGGCCTACACCGTTTCGGTACTGCTGGACATCACCAAGACCAAGATCCACGAGGTGCTGCACCACCGCGCCCTGCAGGCCATGTCCAGCGACCTGCCGCTGATGCAGGTGCTGGAGGTGGTGTGCGAGGAGGTCGAGCGCCTGGCCCCGGAGGTGTGCGCGTCGATCCTGCAGGTGGACGAGCAGGGCCTGCTGCATCCACTGGCCAGTCCCAGCCTGCCGTTCAGCTATTCCTCGCAGCTGGACGGCGTGCCGATCGGGCCGCAGGTGGGTTCCTGCGGTGCCGCCGCCTGGCGCAAGAGCCCGGTGCTGGTCACCGACATCGCCACCGATCCGCTATGGGCGGATTTCCGCCACCTGGTCCTGCCGCTGGGCTTCAATGTCTGCTGGTCCACGCCCATCCTGCGCAAGGATGGCAGGGTGCTGGGGACGTTCGCCTTCTATTACCGCCAGAACAGTCCGGTGGTGGCGTCCAGTTTCCACCAGCAGCTGGTGGAAGCCTGTACGGACCTTTGCGCCCTGGCCATGGAACGGGAGACGGCGCGCCAGCGGATCCGGCAGCTGGCGTTCCATGACGCGCTCACCGGCCTGCCCAACCGCAGCCTGCTGGAAACCCAGGTGGCGCTGCTGCTGGACGCGGCCCAGGAGAGCGACCAGCGCGTGGCCGTCCTGCACGTGGACCTGGACCGCTTCAAGAGCATCAACGACTCCCTCGGGCATGCCAGCGGCGATGCACTGCTGCGGGAAGTGGCCGTGCGCGCCAGGGAACTGGTGCACCAGGGCGGCGTGGCGGGGCGCCTGCCGGGCGATGAGTTCGTCCTGGCCCTGCCCCTGCGTGCCGGGGAGGAGGTCAATGCCCTGGTCGAGCGCTGGCAGGCGCACCTGGTGCGCATGCTGCAGCTGCCCGATGCCCGGGTGGACCTGAGCGTCAGCGTGGGCGTGGCCATGTATCCGCAGGACGGTACGGCCGGCTGGCGCAGGGCTACAGCTTCGCCAGGCCGATGGCGCCGCAGGACCTGCCGGGCTGGATCGCGGGGCAGGGCATCGCTGCTCCGGGCGCCTGATACCGCCTGCGCTGGCCAGCCAGGCCTGGTGGAGCAGCGCCCGGCCGAACGCGCGCGGCGCAGCGGCAGGATGGAGGGGCGGCCAGTGCGGCCAATCCCGGCGCAGGCAATCGTGCGAACCGTTGGCGGATGTCGATCGCCAGGGGAATGGGTTCCCGCATGGCTCCACCTGCCGCGGCAATCTCCGGGAGGCCACCTGCACGCAACGGGAGCACGCTGGCGTTCGATCTCCCCAAAGCTGGAGCCTGCCTGGGCATTGCCGTCCCGTGGCGTTCGCGGGCACCGTTTCGAGGAGCTTGCGGGCCGGGTGTCCGGGCGAGGGGTTTTCGCGCAAGCGGGCCATGAGCGGGTGAGCGTCATGGCCCCGGGCGTTCCTGCCGTGGCGGGCAGGCCTGCCTGCACGTGAACCCGCCCCTGTCCGCGGGGTGTCCGGCGTGGCAGCAGCCGGTTACGGTTCGTCGGTTGCCTGAAACCGGGAACCACCCACGGAGGACGCTCGCTCGATGAAGACCCAGTATTACGTGGCTTCCACCCTCGATGGATTCATTGCTACGGAGGGCGACTCGCTGGATTGGCTGTTCCCCTTGGGCAGCCTGGAGGAGTCCAGCTATCCAGAGTTCATCCGTGATGTCGGTGCGTTGGCCATGGGGGCGGCGACGTACGAGTGGATGCTGCGCAACGCGGAAACGGTCGCCAGGGAAACGGGGTCTCCCTGGCCGTACACGCAGCCCGCCTGGGTATTCACCCGGCGCAACCTGCCAACTGTTCCAAATGCGGACATCAGGTTTGTGCAGGGCGACGTCGTCGCCGTCCACCGCGAGATGAGCAGGGTGGCGGATGGCAAGAACATCTGGGTCGTTGGCGGGGGAGACCTCGCCGGGCAGTTCCACGATGCCGGGCTGCTCGACGAGCTGATCGTCCAGATCGGTTCGGCGACCCTTGGCGCCGGCAAGCCATTGTTCCCGCGCCAGGTCCTGAGTCCGGCGCTGCACCTGGCATCCGTGCGGAAGCTGGGGGGCGAGATGGTCGAGCTGCGTTACCAGATCCGCAGGGACGCCGCAGCTGCAGGTTAGTTCCGTTTCCGGATGTCCGGCGAAGGGAATGCCGGCACCGGTTGCGCGGTGCCGGCATCGGCAGATGGCCTACTTCCTTGCCTTTCCGGCCTCGCGCGCGGCTGCGGTGATGGCGGTGGCCAGTAGGGCGCGAAGCAGGGTGTTCATGGCGATGTCCTTGGGTGGGCGCCGGCCGCTGCGGGGGCAGCGGCGAGGGGCGCGATGTATCGGGGCTTCAGTCAGCTGGCGAGGCGCAGCTCCACCTCGATGTTGCCGCGGGTGGCGTTGGAGTACGGGCAGACCTGGTGGGCCTGCCCGACCAGCGACTGCAGGGTGTCGCGATCGATCTCCGGAGCGGAGATGGTGAGCGTGGCCTGCAGGCCGAAGCCACCACCCAGCGGGCCGATGCCGATACCGGCGGTCACCGAGGTCGAGGCCGGCAGGGCGATCTTCTGCTTGCCGGCGACGAACTTCAGCGCACTGAGGAAACAGGCCGAATAGCCTGCGGCGAACAGCTGCTCCGGGTTGGTGCCGTCGCCACCCGAGCCGCCCAGTTCGCGCGGGGTGGACAGGGCCAGGTCGAGCCTGCCGTCGGAAGTGGAAGCACGGCCTTCGCGGCCGCCGGTGGAGGTGGCGGTGCCGGTGTAGAGGATCTTCTCGGGGGGCATGGTGGGCTCCTTGGATGGGGCCGGAGCGGCGCATCCGGCGAGGCCTACTGTGCCGCCGTCCCGCGGGCGCGGGCGGCCGTGGCGTCCGGAAAACTTGGCCGGGCGTCCGGGCAGGGCTGCGCGCCGGTTTGCGTGCGAGGTTGCGTCCACCGCACGGGCATGGCGCCTGTGATTAGGGCTGGACGGTGGTTTCCGTGCTCGTGACGCCGGTGTTCAGGCGCTCGTGCGCCCCGGGGATGCGCCGCGTTCACCTGCCGGCGTCGACCATCGCCTGGCCATCCAGGAAAGAGGACGCATCGATGAGGACACTGCTACTGCCGGCGCTGGTCGCCGCGCTTTGCCTGCCGGCATGCCGCCAGGAACACCCGGCCGACCCGGCGCGGGACAATCCCGCGCCCACCGCCGAAGCGCACCAGCCGGAGGCCGATGCACGCTACGCCACCGGCGCGCAGGAAACCCGGGTAGGCGAGGACCCGGAAGCCGACGAGCAGCGCCCCCGCGCCCAGCGTTGAGTCCGCGTACGGCCTTTGCAGCGACGTGCTGCGCTTCGCCTGCGGTCGCCCCACTTCCGTGGCCCTGCCACGCCACCCCCACCAATCACCAATCCCCGGATCCCGGCCTCAATAGAACATCGCCACCGGAGCCGGCGTAGCGGCCTCGGCCTTGTCGACCACGCCCGGGATTGGCTGGGACCGTGGGAACTGGCGGCGCAAGGTGTTCACGCCGTCCTGCGGCCGCGCCAGCTCGACCAGGTCGGCGCGGTCGCGGCGGCGTTCGTCGGTGGAGATGTCCTTGCGCTTGTCGCGCTCGTCGACCAGTTCCGGCCGCACTTCGCCATCGCGGCTGAACGACCAGGCCAGCATCGCCGGGCCCAGCGGCATCCTGTCGCCGGGCTGCACGCCGTCTCGCGTGTGCCAGGTATGCCAGGTCTTGCCATAGCTGTTCATCTTGGAGCGCATCAGCTCCTTCTCCGCTGCCTCGGGCAGGTTGGGCGCGACCAGCTGGCCGGACAGGATCTCGCCGTTGTGCGGATGCCAGTAGCCGCGTTCGTCCTCCGGCAGCGACTCGTAAAGCGTCTCGGAGATGATGTACTCGATGCCGGTGAGGTTGGCCTCGGCCCCGTTGCCGTCGAACAGCGTGCACTGGGCGAAGTCCTCGTTGACCTGGCGGCAGAAGTGGTGCGCCTCCATCTGCTGCAACGGATGGTCCTTCATCGGATGGAAGCCGACCACGTACATGTCCATCTTTCCCAGCGGCCCATTGCCCTGCAGCAGGGCAGCGCCGGCCTCCAGGGCACTGGTACGGGCGGACTCGTCCGCGCCGGGCGGCGTTACCGCCGGATCGACGCGGTCGCCGCCGGTGCAGGCGGCAAGGGCGAGGGCCAGCAGGGGCAATGCGGCGCGGGTCCGGTGCATGGCGGGGGGCCTCCATCGGGGAGGCCGGGATAGCACGCAGGTGATCGTCATGCGGTGAAGCGCCGGCCTGGCACGCCGCGCAGGCACCGGATCGCGGGAAGCACGCACTCCCGCCGTGCGGTCGGGAAGCAACGTCGACGTCAACGGACAGGCGCGAGGCATTGACGCCATGCTTCCCCGCGCGGGGCTACGGTCGGGCTTCCCCATCGCAGGAGGCCGCCATGGCCAGGTCCAATCCCACCACCCCCGACGCGCCCGAGGACGAGGTCTGCCTGGGCGAGGACGGCGTGCCGCTGCAACAGCAGGGGCCTGAACTGAAGGACCCGCGTTCGGTCGCGGCGATCGACAACATCGGCGTGGACGACCAGGCCGACCTGCTCGACGTGGCGCTGGACGAGGAGCCCGGCGACCGCGATGCCTATGGCCGCTCGTTCGCCGACGACGTGCGCAGCGACGCGCCGCATGGCATCCGCGACAGTGGCGAAGACTGAGCCGCAGGCGGGCGCGGACGACGGCGGATTCACGCTGCTGCGTCTGCAATGCGGGCTCCTTCCCAAGCGGACATGCCCATGAACGATGCTTCCACGCCCGTGACCGTCGCCGCCGTCGACCTGCAGCGTTACCTCGGCACCTGGTACGAGATCGCGCGCCTGCCGATGCGCCACGAGCCGGCGGACTACACCGACATCACCGCGACCTATTCGCTCAACCCGGGCGGCAGCGTGCGGGTGCTCAACCGCGCGCGCGACGGCGAGGGCGAGCCGCAGGAGTCCGAGGGCGAGGCCACCGTGGTCGAGGGCAGCGGCAACGCAAAGCTGGAAGTGAGCTTCATGCCCGACGGGCTGAAGTGGATTCCGTTCACCAAGGGCGACTACTGGATCCTGCGCCTGGACCCGGACTACCACACCGCCCTGGTCGGTTCGCCGGACCACAAGTACCTGTGGCTGCTGGCGCGCGAGCCAGTGTTGCCGGCGCCGGTGCAGCAGGATTTCCTGGACACGGCGCGGGCGCAGGGCTACGAACTGCAGGACCTGATCCTCACCCCGCACACGGGCAATCCGGTGCGTTGAGCAGTCCGGCCGGCCACCCTGTCCTGGGCGAGGGCAGGGGGCCGGCCCGTCCCGGGCCTGGAAGGCGCATGCCGTCGTCCCGGTGTGCGCCTCGTGCAAAGGAAGCACCCTGCTCCCGCCGGGAACCTGGATGGCCTGTCGCCGCCTCCCCGGTGCGCTTGGCTTACCCGGCCACGGTGGCGGTGGCGGGTTTTGTTGCAGCGGTGACTACCCGTGCATGCCGCGCCGGGGCCGATAGAATCGGCGCTTCCACGCCAACAACACCCCACGCCATGACCGGTCCGGATGTCTTCCTGCGCGGCAGCATCGTCGCGCTCGTCACGCCCATGCACGACGACGGCAGCGTCGACTACGACGCGCTGCGCAAACTCGTGGACTGGCACGTGGCCGAAGGCACCGACTGCATCGGCGTGGTCGGCACCACCGGCGAGTCGCCCACGGTCAGCGTCGAGGAGCATTGCGAGATCATCCGCGTCGCGGTCGAGCAGGCGGCTGGACGGGTGCCGGTAATGGCCGGCTGCGGCGGCAATTCCACCGCCGAAGCGATCGCCCTCGCCGAATACGCGCGCAAGGTCGGGGCGCACAGCCAGTTGCAGGTGGTGCCGTACTACAACAAGCCCGGCCAGGAAGGGCAGTACCGCCACTTCCGCGCCATTGCCGAGGCCACCGGCGACCTGCCGGTGGTGCTGTACAACGTGCCCGGCCGCACCGGCGCCGACCTGCAGCACGACACCGTGCTGCGCCTGGCCCAGGTACCGGGGATCGCCGGCATCAAGGAAGCCACCGGCAACATCGAGCGCGCCCAGTGGCTGGTGCGCGAGGCGCCCCCCGGGTTCGCAGTGTTCTCCGGCGACGACGCCACCGCGGTGGCACTGATGCTGTGCGGCGGCCATGGCAATGTCAGCGTGACCGCCAACGTCGCCCCGCGGCTGATGCGCGAACTGTGCGCCGCGGCGCTGGCGAAGGACGTGGAGGCAGCCATGCGCATCCAGCTGCGCCTGCTGCCGCTGCACCGCCAGCTGTTCTGCGAGGCCAATCCGATCCCGGTGAAGTGGGCGCTCAAGCGCCTGGGCCGCATCGGTGGCCACTTGCGCCTGCCGCTGACCGAGCTGGAGCCCGCCAACCAGGCAAAGGTCGAGGCCGCGTTGTGCGAGGCCGGCCTGCTCGAAGGCTGACGGGCTTCGCCGCACACTCACGCCGCGTGCCGGACACTCCCCCGGTCTGGCGGGAGGGACCATGGGCGCGGGAACCGGCGGGGTACGCATCGGCTGCGCCGGCTGGTCCATCCCGGGCCGCCACGCAGCGCTGTTCGGCGCGGGCGACAGCGCACTGGCGCGTTATGCCACGCGCTTCGACGTGGTCGAGGTCAATTCCTCGTTCTACCGCCCGCACCAGCACGCCACCTGGCGGCGCTGGGCCGCCGCGGTGCCGCGCGGCTTCCGCTTCTCGGTGAAACTGCCGCAGGAGATCTCGCACGAACTGGGGCTGCGCGGCGCCGGCCCCGCGCTGGACCGCTTCCTGGAGCAGGTCGATGGCCTGGGCCGGAAGCTTGGCGGCTTCCTGTTGCAGTTGCCGCCCGGACTGGAACTGGACGCGCGTAGCGCATCGGCGTTCTTCGCCATGTTCCGCCGCCGCAGCGACGTGCCGCTGGCGTGCGAGCCCCGCCATCCCGGCTGGTTCACGCCACGCGCGGAGGACCTGCTGCGGCGGTACGACGTGGCCCGGGTGGCGGCCGATCCGCCGCGGGTGCCCGGCGGCGACGCGCCTGCGGCCGCGCCGCGCTGGCGCTATTGGCGCTGGCATGGCTCGCCCCGGATCTACTACAGCGACTACGCAGAGCCGGCCTTGCGCGAACTGGCCACACAGGTGCGCGCGGCGACGGGCAGGGGGCAGCGCTGGGTGGTGTTCGACAACACCGCGCACGGCTTCGCGATCCCCGACGCGGCGCGGCTGCAGGAGTTGCTGCATGGGGACGTGCCGAAGCAGGCCCGCGGTTGACCTGCACAGGGAGGCCACCCCGGACTCGCCGGCGGCATCGCTTCCGGTCCTGCGCATCGGCCATCCCAATCCCTGGTTCGCCTTGCTGGCCGAAGTGCGACGGCGCTCCATGGCGGACGCGCCGTGCCGGTGGGTTCTCGCAGGTGGTCATCATCGGCAGCACGGACGCCTGGCCCGGAGCGTGGGCAGGGTGCAGGGCCAGGCGCCTGCCTGCCCGGGACCTGCAGGTGCTGTCCGGGCAAGGGCGGGCTGGCAGTGCGGGTGGCGTCAGGGGCTCGCGATCCGGCGCTGGTCCCAGCGGATCTGCAGCGGCTGTTCGTCGCGCCAGGCACCGATATGGATGTGCGGGCTGCGCGAATAGCCATTGTTGCCGACCCGGGCCAACTGTTGCCCGGCGCGCACGGCTTCGCCCTCGCGCACCACCGGGTCCTGGATATGGCCCAGCACCACCTGGGTGCCGTCCGCGGCTTCCAGCAGGATCATCGAAGCCGGCGGCTTGCCGGCGATGCCCGGCTCGTTGGTGACCGGGTTGAGCAAGATCCTGCGCACCGTGCAATCGCAGGGCGAGAGCACCGGCTGGTTCCAGCCGTACCAGTCGGCGTTGCTGTAGCCGTCGTTGCGGTACAGGCGGGTGAAGGCGCGGCCATCGCTCTCGACGAACTCCTGGACCAGGCAGTCCTGGCCAAGGTCGTCGCCCAGGTAGCCGAGGTCGCCCGCGGCGTGCTCGGTGCAGGTGTAGCGCGTGGCGTACAGGGGGTGGGCGAGGAACTGCGGCGGCGGCTCGGGATCGGTCCGCGAGGACCGGGCCGACGCGGCCGGCACGACCACCAGGCCCAGCAGGGCCAGCGCCCACTTCGACTGCAGGATGTTCCGGAACTCCATGCACCCTCCCCGTGCGCGTCGATGCCGGGCGAGCTTAGCAAGCCGCAAGGCGCGCCGAACGTGACCGGGTTCGCATGGGCGTTCACTGCCTGCCGACCCCACTGGCCCTAGCTTCGCGCGGAGGAGGATCCCGCCACGACCACGGAGCGATGATGCCCCGCCGCAAGCCACGCGTGCTCAAGCTGGCCACCTACAACGTCAACGGCATCGGCCCGCGCCTGCCGCACCTGCTGGCCTGGCTGGAGCGCGAGCAGCCGGACGTGGTGGCGTTGCAGGAGTTGAAGGCGCGCGGCGAGGCGTTCCCGGCGGCGGAGCTGGAAGCGGCTGGCTACTGCGCCATCTGGCATGGCGAGCACCGCTGGAACGGCGTGGCGCTGCTCGGGCGCGGGGCCAGGCCGGTGGAAAGCCGCCGCGGGCTGCCGGGCGACCGCGACGACCACCAGAGCCGCTACATCGAGGCGGCGGTGCATGGCATGGTGGTGGGCGCGCTGTACCTGCCCAACGGCAACCCGCAGCCGGGCCCGAAGTTCGACTACAAGCTCAAGTGGATGGCACGCCTGGCGCGGCACGCCGCGACCCTGGTCGAACTGCCGCATCCGGTGGCGCTGCTCGGCGACTTCAACGTGATCCCCAGCGACGAGGACGTGTACGACCCGAAGTCGTGGAAGCGCGACGCGCTGATCCAGCCGGAGGTACGCCAGGCCTACGCGAAGCTGCTGGCCCAGGGCTGGACCGACGCCCTGCGCCAGGTGCACGGCCAGGCGCGGATCTACACGTTCTGGGACTACTTCCGCCCGCACTTCGAACGCGACCGCGGCCTGCGCATCGACCACCTGCTGCTCAATCCGGTGCTGGCGGCCGGGCTGGAGGATGCCGGGGTGGACCGCTGGGTGCGGGCGCTGGAGAAGCCCAGCGACCATGCCCCGACCTGGGTAACGGTGAAGCTGCCGCGGTAGGGGCAGGCGAAGCGCCACGCGCCGCTGCATCGCCAAGCTCCGGGCAACGGGACCCCGGGCGCGTGGAGGCCGCCATCACCCGCCGCCGGCGATGCTGTGCGCATGCCAATTCCTTCCCCCCGCGCCTGGCTGCAGGCCCATCGCACCGGCCTGCGCCGGGCCGGCTGGACCTTGCTGGGCCTGTACCTGCTGTACCTGTTCGCCGCCAACCTGTTCCTCAACGGCGCCATTGGCGAGCGCGTGGCCAACCGCAAGCCCGACCGCTACCACGCGCGCTGGGACTGGGCGCTGAGCGCCTACCCGGGGCATATCCACGCCAGCGGGGTGGTGATGGGCGGGCATGCGCGCACCAACCGCTGGGCGGTCGCCGCGACCCGCGCCGACGGCCGCATCCGGGTGCTGCCGCTGCTGTGGCGCACGGTGTCCTTCGGCACCATCCGCGCGCACGACGTTTCCGTGCATGTGTCCAGGGTCGCCGAGGACAAGCTGCCATCGAAGCGCGAGGGCCGTGGCTGGACCCTGGATTTCCCGGCCATCACCACGCCCAGCCTGCTGCGCCTGGATTTCTACCAGGCGCGGGTCAGCGGCCGCGGTGACGCCCGCTTCGTGTTCACCAAGCAGCTGCAGGGCGGACCGATGGCGGTGGGCGCATCCACCCTGCGCATGCCCGAAGCCACCCTGTCGGTGGCCGGGGTGGAACTGCTGCGCGGGGGCAGGCTGGAGTTCGGCCTGGCGATCCCGGCGCATATCAGGGAACGGGCGCAGGGCCGGGAGAAGTTCGGGATCCTGGACGCGTACCTGCGCGCCGAGGGTGCCGCGCCGGCGATCGACCTGTCCGCGCGCCATGGCGAGGCGCTGCCGCTGGGCGCGCCCGGGCAGGCCGGTCACCTGCGCGCGGACCTGGCGCTCAGCCGCGGCGTGTTGCGACCCGGCAGCCGCCTGGACTGGTCGGCGCCGGTGCACGCGCTGGATGCGGAAGGGCGGCCGGTGCGGTACCCGCTGGGTGCGGCGCTGCGCACGCGCCGCGAGGCGATCGAGCTGGCGCTCCGCATGCCGCGCACCAGGCCCGGTGCACCCTGGCTGCAGGCCGACCTGCGGGTGGACGACCGCCGCCTGGGGCCCGACGACTGGCTGCGTCCGGTGCGTGCGCTCAACGGCCGCCTGCGCACGCACTGGCCGCAGCTGCCGCTGCGCTGGATCGACACCCTGCTGGACGACCTGGCCTGGCTGGAGGTGGACGGGCGCGGCGACCTGGACGCCGATATCGTGCTGGCCGACGGCCAGCCACGGCCCGGCAGCCGCATGGACCTGGACCGCCTGGGGCTGGCCGCGCGCGTCCTGGACAACCGCTTCGCGGGACAGGCGCAGGCGCGTGTCCGCGTGCTGGAGCAGGCCGGCGCCCCGCGCACCGAAGCCGACATCCGGCTGCGGCACTTCGCGCTTGGACCCGAAGCACGTCCGGGCCAGGTGGACCTGCGCGGGCGCGACCTGCGCCTGGAGCTGGTGTCGGCCGGCCCGTTGGCGGAGTTCCAGCAGCACCTACGGGCGCGGCTGCGCTTCGAGGACGCGGAGGTGCCGGACCTGCGCAGCTACAACCGCTACCTGCCCGGTGCCAGTGCGCGCTTGCTGGGCGGCAGCGGCCTGGCCGGCGGCGACCTGCACCTGGACCGCGAGGGCGGCATGGTCGACGGCCACATGCGCCTGCGCGGGCGCGACGTGCGTTTGGCGCTCGGGCCTTCGCGGCTGTCGGGCAACGTGGCACTGGACAGCCGCCTGCGCCGCTTGCAGGTGGGCGAACGCCGCTACGCGGTCGAAGCGCTGAGCGTGGACCTGGACGGCGTGCGCCTGGAGCAGGAGCGTGGCGGCCAGGCGCCCTGGTGGGCGCGCATGCGCCTGGAACAGGGCGAACTGCACTGGCGCGAGCCGTTCGAGGTCAACGGCCGCGGCACGGTGGAAATGCGCGACGCCAGCGTGCTGCTGGGCCTGTTCGCCGAGCGCAAGGCGTTCCCGCGCTGGATCGGCAACCTGGTCGATTCCGGACGGGCCCAGGCCAGCGGGCGGTTGCGCATCCGCGACCAGGAACTGGTGTTCGACCATGTCCACGCCAGCAACGACCGCATCGGCCTGCAGGCGCGGCTGCGCATCGCCGGCGGCCAGCCCGACGGCGACCTCTACGCGCGCTGGGGCGTGCTGGGCATGGGCGTGGAACTGCAGCCGGGGCAGCGCAGGCTGCACCTGGCCGGGGCGCGCGAGTGGTACGAATCCAGGCCGGCGCTGCTGCCGGAGTAGCTCAGGCGCCGCCGAGCGCCTGCAGCTCGGACACCTGCTGCAGCCATACCTCCGGATTGCAGGCCTGCAGCGCCTCGGCCGTGGCATAGCCCCAGGCCACCGCGCCGAAGGCCAGCCCGGCCTGGCGCGCGGCCTCGGCATCGGAGGCCTGGTCGCCGATGTAGATGGCACGCGCGGCGGGCACGCCGGTGCGGGCCAGCACCCGCCGCAGGCGCCGCGCCTTGCCGAACAGCGAGGCGCCGCATTCGACGTGGGCCAGCAGGTCCCAGCAGTCCTCGCCCAGGATGCGGCGGCTGTTCTGCGCCGAGTTGCTGGTGACCAGGGCCAGGCGCATGCCACGCGCATGCAGGGCGTGCAGGGCCTCGCGTGCGCCGTCGAAGCAGGCGATGGCATGGCCCTCGGCCTGCATCAGCCGGCGGAAATCCCGCGCCACCAGCGGCAGCCGCCATGCCGGCAGGCGGGTGTGGCGCATGACCTGGCGCGGGCTCATGCCGCGCAGGTGCTCGACCTCGTGCGCGGCGATCGGGGCGAAGCGGTGCCGCTGCGCCAGCCGGTTGTGGTTGGCCACGAAGAAACCGAAGGAGTCGGCCAGGGTGCCGTCGAGGTCGAACACCGCCAGGTCGTAGCGGCGGCAGGTACCGGTGGTTGCGGCGGTGATGGAAGGCATGCGGCGGGCGCGGGTGGCGGGAAGGACGCGATTCTGCCCGGTCCCGCCCGGCCCGTGCCCGTGCCGTCATTCACCCTCGATTTCCTGCAGCGCCACCTCGAAGCGGCGCGCGTAGCCCCGTTCCCCGCTGACCCGCGCCACCTCCGCGTAGGGCGTGTCGGGGGCGCCGTAGACCGCGCAGGCGACCTCGCCGTCCTGCCCGGTGCCCACCTGGCGCAGGCGGTAGCGGGACTGGCCACCGCCGCCGTCGGGCGGGTAGTGCATGGGCGGCTTGCCCGGGTCCAGGTCGATCTCGGTGTTGTCGACCACGCCGCCGACGAACAGGCCCCGGATCATGGTGCACCTCGCTGCTGTGGGGATGGCTGCAGGTTCCTCCCGGGCGCGTGCCCGGGCGGTCAACGCGCCTGCACGATCTTCCGGGCGAGCGCTTCAGTCCACGTCCACCACCCGGCCGCAGCGGTCGATCAGGAACCGCGCGCGCCGGCGGCCGTGGTAGAAGGTGGCGCGCCAGGTGCCGGCGTCCTCGCCGGTGCCGCGCTCGCACAGCACGGCGATCCTGCCCTGGTCCATCAGCCGGCGGAACTCGGGCACTTCCAGGCCGACCCGCGCCGCCACGCGGGCACCGTCGATCTCGAGGGCGGGAAGGTTGCCGCTGGCCATCGCATGCCTCCTGTGCCCTCCCAGCATCACAGGGCGGCGGGATGGCGTCCTTGATCCAGGTCATGCCGCCACGCGCGGACAAGCGGTGGCCCCCACTGGCGGCGGGGATAATGGCCGCCCGGCCCACCCAGGAGTTCCCCGAGTGCCAACCACGCCCCGCCTCGAGCAGCACGCCACCCGCGCGGCCTTCTTCATGCCCGGCTTCGCCATCGCCGCCTGGGCGCCGCTGGTGCCGTTCGCCAAGGCGCGCGCGGGGCTGGACGAGGCGATGCTGGGCATCGTCCTGCTGTGCCTGGGCGCGGGCTCGCTGGTGGCGATGCCGCTGGCCGGCGCCCTGGCCGCGCGCCAGGGGTGCCGCCGGGTGATGGTCGCGGCGATGCTGGCCGCCAGCCTGGCGCTGCCGGCCCTGGCGGTGGCCCCGGGCGCGGTCGGCCTCGGCCTGGCGCTGTTCGTGTTCGGCGCGGCCATCGGCGCGATGGACTGCACCATGAACCTGCAGGCGGTGGCGGTGGAGCGCGAGAGCGGGCGCGCGCTGATGTCGGGTTTCCACGCGTTCTACAGCATTGGCGGGTTCGCCGGCGCGGCCGCCATGACCGCGTTGCTGAGCGCCGGCGCCGCGCCGCTGTCGGCGTGCGTGGCGGCGGTGGCGGTGGTGCTGGCGCTGGTGGCCGCCGCCTGCCGCCACTGGCGCGCTGAAGAGGTGGATTCGGACGTGCCGGCCTTCGCCTGGCCGCGCGGCAGCGTGCTGCTGATCGGCGCGGTGTGCTTCGTGATGTTCCTGGCCGAGGGCGCGATGCTCGACTGGGGTGCGGTGTTCCTCGACCAGGCCAAGGACATGGATCCGGCGCGCGCGGGCGTGGGCTACGTGGCCTTCTCGCTGGCGATGACCGTGGCGCGCCTGAGCGGCGACCGCGTGGTCCAGGCGATCGGTCCGCTGCGCGCGGTGGTGGCCGGCGCACTGGTGGCGTTCGCGGGTTTCGCGCTGATCGTGCTGGCGCCGGGGGCGTGGGCGGCGCTGGGCGGGTTCGTGCTGGTGGGGATCGGCTGCGCCAACATCGTGCCGGTGATGTTCTCCGCCGCCGGGCGCCAGGCCGCGATGCCGGAAAGCCTGGCGGTGCCGGCGATCAGTACCCTCGGCTATGCCGGCGTGCTGGCCGGGCCGGCGCTGGTCGGCTTCGTCGCCCACGGCACCTCGCTGCAGTTCGCGTTCTGGTGCCTGGGTGCGGCGGTGCTGGGAGTGGCGGTGGCCACGCGCTGGTTGCGCGCCTAGCCGGCGGCGGCGTTGGCATCGCCGCCGCGCCGCTTCGTGCGCCAGGCCATGACCTGGCCGACGATGGCGGTGGCCAGCAGGCAACTGTTGGTGACGATGAACACGGTGTTGTCCAGCAGCACCGAGTAGACGATGAACAGGGCCGAGGCGGTGGCCTGGCCGACGAACAGCCAGGTCGACACGCCTTCGCCGCCGCTACGGGCCTGCTTGAGGATCTGCCGCGCGAGGGTGGCCAGCAGCACCGCCGATGCGGCCCAGCCGATCAGGTCCGGGTTCATGGCCGGCTCCGGCGGCGTCGGTGGCTGGACTGGCTGCAAGATGGGCGCGTCATCGTCTGCACGGGAATGGCCGGAGGCGGCCCAGCTTCGCGCGCGGAGGGTCAAACCGGGGTGAGGCTCCCGCCCTCAGGCATCATCGGCGGCGCGCGGACCCGGCAAGGCCGGGGAGATGCGGCCGGTTTCCACCCATTCGCGCAGCCGGCGCAGGGCCTGGCCGGCCAGCAGCAGGGGTGCCGGGTCGGCCTGGCGGCCCAGCAGTCCGGTGGGGAAGCCTTCGGCGTGGAACGCGACTTCCAGTGCCACTTCGGTGCCCGGGCGACCGCGGGCGGGCAGGGCGGTGAGTTCGCTGGACAGCAGGAATCCGCCTTCGCCTTCGGCGTGGTGGCAGGCACGCGCCGCGTCGCGCGCATCCAGGCGCAGGTGCACCCGCGGCGACGGTCCCAGCGGCGTCCTGACCCGCCACAATCCGGCATCCCCGCCGGCCACGGGCTCGGCCGCGCCGTCGAGGATCCGTGCCTGCACGGCCGGATCGCACCAGGCATCGAGGATGCGCGTGGCGCCGGCCTGGAAGGTCAGGCTGCGGCGGATGCGGAGGCGGGGCTTGCCCGCGTGGGGCGCGGGTCCGTTCACGGCCTGCCCCCGGTGATGGTGCAAGCCGGGGGCAGGCAACGTGGTCGACAGGCGTGGCGATGGCTTTGCATTGATCCGTCGTTGGGGTGGGGCGCGCGGCCACGCTGTCCGGTCGCGGGGGGCCCGCGCGTGAATCGCCGCGGTGGCCGCGATGCAAAGCGTGCAATGGCGACCGCGGTCGCGGATCGGGTTCAGGAGGAGCCGACCCGCACCACGCGTTCCACCTCGTCCAGCCAGTACAGGTGCATGCCGCCGTCGCCGTCGTCGACCCGGAACAGGCCGTTGGTGCCCTCGTTGCCGTCCGGATCGAGGAACTGCTGGATCGCCGGGCGCTCGGGCAGGGTGCCGCGCAGGATGCTGCCGTCGCGCATGTGCACCTCCACCTCCAGCTCGCCGTCCAGCTCCAGCTGCAGGGCCTTGAGGCGTTCGATCGCCTGCGGGTCGGAATGCACGCGCGGTGCGATGGCTATGCTGTTCATGGCCGTCCTCCATCGGGGACTGCACACGCTAGCCGGAGGCAAGTGACCGCCGGATCATGGCCGCGCCTGCACGTGGCGTGGACCGCGCCGGCCGCAGTCTGGAGCGCCATCCTGCGGAGCACGCGGCCATGACCGATCCGACCCGGACCGCGCCCCCGCTGCCGGAGCCCGGCAGCGTCCTGCCCACCCGCGGCCATGTTTCCACCCGTTCCCTGCCGCGCAACCCGCCCTCGCAGCGTTATCGCCCGCCGGCCAAGCTGGGCCTGGGCGGGGTGGCGTTCGGCAATGGCTTCGCCGCGGCCAGCGACGCGCAGTGCGAGGCGACCCTGGCCGCGGCCTGGGAGGCCGGCGTGCGCTACTTCGATACCTCGCCCTGGTATGGCCTGGGCCTGTCGGAACGGCGCTTCGGCCATGTCCTGCACCGGCATCCGGCGGAGGAATACGTGCTGTCCTCCAAGGTGGGCCGGCTGCTGACCGGCACCAGCGGCCCGCTGCAGGAGACCATGTGGGTGGAGCCGGCGCCGTTCCGCTACCGCTACGACTATTCGGCCGCCGCGACAAGGCGCTCGGTGGAGGACAGCCTCAACCGGATGGGCGTATCGCAGCTGGACGTGGTGTTCATCCACGACCTGTCGCCGGACAACGAGCAGGACCTGGGCATGCCCTGGGAGCGGCGCTTCACCGAGGCGGCCAAGGGTGCCATGCCCGAACTGACCCGGATGCGGGCGGAAGGCCTGATCAAGGCCTGGGGTTTCGGGGTCAACCGCCCCGAGCCGGCGCTGGCTGCGCTGGAGGAAGCCGATCCGGACATCTTCCTGCTGGCCTGCCAGTACTCGCTGCTGGACCACGCCCGGGCGCTGCACGAGACCTTCCCGAGGATCGCCGCGCGCGGCGCTTCGGTGGTGGTGGGTGTACCCCTGCTGGCCGGCTACCTGGCCGGGCGCGACCGCTATCTCTACGAAGGCGAGGTGCCGGACTGGGCACCCGGCAAGCGCGCGCGGGTGCAGGCGGCCTGCGATCGCCACGGGGTGGACCTGCGCACCGTGGCCCTGCAGTTCGCCGCGGCGCCGGACGTGGTGGCGGCGGTGATCCCGGGCGCGCGCACGCCGGAGCAGGTGCGGGCGAACGTGGCTTCGATGGCGGTGGACGTGCCGTCGGCGCTGTGGGCGGAACTGAAGGACGAGGGCCTGGTCGAACGCGAGGCCCCGGTGCCGGCGGCCTGAGCCGCCGGGAGGCCGCGACGCCAGCGGGGGCGCCGCGGCCCTGCCGGCTCAGCCGGCCTGCGGCTCCGGCTCGCCGGTGGCGCCGGCCTCGCGCGCGGCCACGCGGTCATGGCTGTGGTCGCGCGCCAGGTACAGGTAGAACGCCGGCAGCACGAACAGGGTGAACGCGGTGCCGATGGTCATGCCCGAGGCGATCACCATGCCCAGCGAGAAACGCGCGGCGGCGCCGGGACCCTTGGCGAGCAGCAGCGGGATCATCGCGAACACCAGCGCCGCGGTGGTCATCAGCACCGGGCGCAGGCGGATGCCGGCGGCCTGCTCGATCGCCTCGCGCCTGGACAGGCCTTGCAGCTGCAGCTTGTTGGCGAACTCCACGATCAGGATGCCGTGCTTGGAGATCACGCCGACCAGGGTGACCAGGCCAACCTGGGTGTAGATGTTGATGCTCATGCCCGGGAATGCCTCGATCCCGGCGATCTGCAGCGCGCCGGCCACCAGGGCCAGGAAGTTGAGCACCAGCAGCGCGCCGGAGATCGCCATCGGCACGGTCACCAGCATGATCAGCGCGTCGCGGAAGCTCTCGAACTGCGCGGCCAGCACCAGGAAGATCGCCACCAGGGCGAAGCCGAGGGTGACCAGCATGGTCGCGCCCTCCTGCTTGTACTGGCGCGACTCGCCGGCGTAGTCGACGCTGTAGCCCTGCGGCAGCACCTCGGCCGCCGCCTCCTCCAGCACCCGCAGCGCCTCGCCCTTGGACACGCCCGGGCGCGGGGCGAAGGTGATCGCCACCGCGTTGAGCTGCTGGAAGCGCTTGAGCGTCTGCGGCTGCGCGGTCTCCTTCAGCGTGACCAGGGTCGACAGCGGCACCAGCTCGCCGTCGCGGGTGCGGGTGTAGTAGTTGCGCAGCTGGTCGGCGTTGAGGCGGTCGCTGCGGCGCACCTGCGGGATGACGCGGTACGAGCGGTTCTCCATGGCGAAGCGGTTGGTGTAGCCACCGGACAGCATGGCGGCCATGTCCGCGGCCAGGGTGCGCATGTCGATGCCCAGCGAGGCCGCCTTCTCGCGGTCGATCTGCACCTCGACCCGTGGCTTGTCGATCTTCAGGTCCTTGTCCAGGAAGATGAAGCGGCGGCTTTCCATCGCCTTCTGCAGGATCGCGTCCGACAGCTCGTTGAGCTGCTGCAGCGAGCCGATGCCCAGCACCAGGAACTCGCCGCCGCCGTCGCCGCCGGCGGTGGGCAGCGAGGGCGGGACCAGGGCGAAGGTGTTCAGGCCGGTGACCTGGGCCAGCTTCGGCTGCAGCTCCTGCTGCAGCACCTGGTTGGTCGAGCGCTCGCGCTCGCTCCATGGCTTGAGCACGAAGCCGGCCATGGCGCTGTTGCTGGCGCCGCCGCCCCCGCCGAAGCCGCCGTTGAACAGGAAGAAGTCGTTGACCTCGGGGATCTCCGCGGCCATCGCGTTGATCTGCGCGGTGTAGCGCTCGACGTAGTCCAGGGTGGTGTAGGCGTCGGCGCTGCCGATGGCGAAGATGAAGCCCTCGTCCTCCAGCGGCGCCGGCTCCTTGGGCGCGGTCCAGTACAGCAGCCCGCAGGACACCAGCACCAGCAGGCCGAACACCGCGATCACGCTGCGCGTCTCCAGCGCGCCGTGCAGGCGCCGCTGGTAGCCGCTGCGCAGCTTCTCGAAGCGCGCGTCCAGCCAGCCCTCCAGGCGGCCCTTGCCGGCGCCGTTCGCGTGCGGCTTGAGGATGCGCGCGCACATCATCGGCGACAGGGTCAGGGCGATCACGCCCGAAAGCAGGACCGAGCCGGCCAGGGTGAAGGCGAACTCGGTGAACAGCACGCCGGTCAGGCCACCCTGGAAGCCGATCGGCAGGTACACCGCCACCAGGGTGGTGGTCATCGCCACCACCGGCCAGGCCAGCTCGCGCGCGCCCTTGATCGCCGCGTCGTGCGGGCTCATGCCCTCCTCGATGTGGCGGTGGATGTTCTCCAGCACGATGATCGCGTCGTCCACCACGATGCCGATCGCCAGCACCATCGCCAGCAGGGTCAGCAGGTTGATGGTGTAGCCGAGCAGCAGCATCAGGAACATCACGCCGACCAGCGACAGCGGCACGGTCACCGCCGGCACCAGCACGCTGCGCAGCGAACCGAGGAACAGGAAGATCACCACGATCACGATGACCACCGCCTCGATGATCGTGCGCACCACCTCGTTGATCGCGTCCTCGATCGCCTCGGTGCTGTCGTACGGGATGGACGCCTCGATGCCCTCCGGCAGCTGCGGCACGATCTCCTCGTCCCACACCCGGCGCACCTCCTCGATCACGTCCAGGGAGTTGGCGTCCGGGGAGACGAAGATGCCCATGAAGGTGGCGGCGTCGCCGTTGATCTGCACCGAGGTGCCGTAGCTCTCCGAGCCCAGTTCCACGTCGGCCACGTCGCCCAGGCGCACGATCGCGCCGTTCTCCTCCCGCACGATCAGCCGGCGGAACTCCTCCGGGCTGCGCAGGTCGGTGCGCGCGGTCAGGTCCACGGCGACCATCTGGCCCTTGGTCGAGCCCAGCGCCGAGAGCACGTTATTGGCCTGCAGCGCCTGGTGCACGTCGCTGGCGGTGACCCGCAGCGCGGTCATGCGGTCGGGCTTGAGCCACACGCGCATGGCGAAGGTGCCCGCGCCGAGGATCTCGGCGCGCTGCACGCCGGGGATGGTGGCGATGCGCGGCTCCACCGCCCGCACCAGGTAGTCGGTGATCTGGTTGTTGTCGAGCCGGTCGCTGGCGAAGGAGACGTACAACGCCGCGATCTGCTGGCCCTGTTGCAGGTCGATCACCGGATCCTCGGACTCGGCCGGCAGCTGGCTGCGCAGCTTGTTGACCTTGGCCGCGATCTGGGTGAGCGCCTCGTTGGCGTCGTGGTCCAGGCGGATGTAGGCCTGGATGGTGGAGATGCCGGCGGCGCTGGTCGAGGTCAGGTAGTCGATGCCCTCGGCCGAGGCCACCTCGCGTTCCAGCGGGGTGGTGATGAAGCCCTGCATCAGGTCCGCGTCGGCGCCGTAGTAGGCGGTGCTGACGGTGACCACCGCGTTCTGCAGCTCCGGGTACTGGCGCACGTTGAGCTCGGAGAACGAGCGCAGGCCCAGCAGCAGGATGAACAGGCTGACGACCAGGGCCAGGACCGGCTTGTTGATGAAGATGTCGGTGAATTTCATCGTGTCCTCCTCCGGCCGCGGGGGCGGCCGGGGTGGTGGGCGCCGCGCGGGCAGCGGCCGGGAGCGGCGGCGTTGCCGCCGGTCAGCGGTTCTCGGGACGCGGGTCGGGGTCGGCCTGCGGGGTCACCGTGTTGTTGATGAGCACCGGGGCGTCGTTGCGCAGGCGCAGCAGGCCGCTGCTGACCACCACCTCGCCGGGCTCGAGGCCGTCGGTGATGCCGACCAGGTCGCCGCGGGTCGGGCCGGTGGTCACGAAGCGCTGCCTGACCACGTGCTGCGGTGCCTGCTGGCCTTCCTGGGCCTCGGCGTTCTTCACCTCGTCCGGGGCATCGACCAGCACGTAGACCGAGTTGCCGTATGGGTTGAAGCTGACCGCGGTCTGCGGCACCACCACGACCTGGCGCGGCTGGCCGAGGTCGAAGCGCACCCGGGCGAAGGTACCCGGGCGCAGCACCCCGTCCGGGTTGGCCAGGGTGGCGCGCACGCCGAAGTTGCGGGTGTTGGTCTCCACAGCCGGCTCCACCGCGGTGATCTCGGCCTCGAACGCCTGCTCGGGCAGGGCATCCACGCTCACCTGCACCTTGCTGCCGACCACCACCTGGTTCAGGCGCTGCTCGGGCAGGGTGAAGTCGACGTGGATCGGGTCCAGCGCCTGCAGGGCCACGATCGGGTCGCCCGGGTTCAGGTACTGGCCCATGTTGATCCGGCGGATGCCCAGCACCCCGTCGAACGGCGCGCGGATGGTCTTCTGCGCGATCAGGGCGCGCTGCGCCTCGGCCTGGGCGTGGGTCTGGGCGGCGTCGGAGACGCGCTCGTCGACCTCGGCCTGCGACACCAGCTTCTGCGCCCCCAGCTCGCGCCAGCGGTCGCGCTGGGTGGCGGCCAGCTCGGCGGCCGCCTCCAGTGCGTTGAGCTGGGCCAGCTCGTTGGCGGTGTTCAGCTGCACCAGCAGGTCGCCCTTGCGCACCCGCTGGCCGGACTCGAAGGCGATGCGCTGGACCACGCCGCCGGCCTCGGTGGTGACCTGGGTGCCGTTGTCGGCGACCAGGGTGCCCACCGCCTCGGCGGTGTCGCTCCAGGTCTCGGCGCGCGCCTCGAAGGTGCTGACCTCCACCGGCGGCTGCGGCATGTTGTCGAAGAAGCTGTTGAGCGCGCGCTGCGACGCGAACCACAGCCCGAACACGCCGCCGAACACGACGACGAACAGGATCAGCATCAGGGTCATGCGGCGGCCGGTGGATGGCGGGCGCCCGGCGCGTTGCGGCTTGCTGGCACTCATGTGGGGTTCCATTGCTTCAGGTCGTACGGGGGACGGGTCGCGACGGGGCGGCCGCGCGGGCGGCCCCGGTCCTTGCGATGAGATGCGGCATTGCCGGCGCCACGGCGGGGGACGGCGGCGGCAGGGAAAGCGCGAATCTGGCCGCAGGCCGGTTGCCGGCGCAACGGCTGCCGGGCCCGGCCGGATCCTGGGCCATAATCGGCCGCCCGTTCCAATGCCTTGCAGACTGCCGATGAGTGCACCCGCCTCGCCACGTCGCATCCTGTTCGCAAGCCTCATCGGTACGACGATCGAGTTCTTCGATTTCTACATCTACGCCACCGCCGCGGTGCTGGTGTTCCCGAAGCTGTTCTTCCCGGCCTCGGAGCCGACCGCGGCCACCCTGCAGTCGCTGGCGACCTTCGCCCTGGCCTTCCTGGCGCGGCCGCTGGGCTCGGCGGTGTTCGGCCACTACGGCGACCGCATCGGGCGCAAGGCGACCCTGGTGGCGGCGCTGCTGACCATGGGCATCTCCACCGTGGTGATCGGCCTGCTGCCGACCTATGCCCAGGTCGGGGTGCTGGCGCCGGCGTTGCTGGCGCTGTGCCGCTTCGGCCAGGGCCTGGGCCTGGGCGGCGAATGGGGCGGGGCGGTGCTGCTGGCCACCGAGAACGCGCCACCGGGCAAGCGTGCCTGGTACGGCATGTTCCCGCAGCTGGGCGCGCCGCTGGGCTTCCTGTGCTCGACCGGGGTGTTCCTGGGGCTGGCGCACTTCCTGGACGAGGGCCAGTTCATGGCCTGGGGCTGGCGCGTGCCGTTCCTGGCCAGCGCCGCGCTGGTGCTGGTGGGCCTGTGGGTACGGCTGCGCATCACCGAAACCCCGGCGTTCCGGAAGACCCTGGAGCGCGAGGAGCGCGAGCGCCTGCCGATGGCCACGGTGCTGCTGCGCCACCCCGGCACCCTGGTGGTGGGCACCCTGGCCCTGATGGCGACCTTCGTCCTGTTCTACCTGATGACGGTGTTCGCGCTGAGCTGGGGCACCTCCGGCCTGGGCTACGGGCGCGAGCAGTTCCTGCTGCTGCAGATGGCCGGCGTGCTGTGCTTCGCCGCGACCATCCCGCTGTCGGCGGTGTACGCCGACCGCTTCGGCCGGCGCCGGGCGATGATCCTGGCCACCGTCGGCATCATCCTGTTCGGCCTGCTGTTCAAGCCGCTGTTCGAGGCCGGCAGCGCCTGGCAGGTGTTGCTGTTCCTGTGCGTGGGCCTGGGGCTGATGGGACTGACCTACGGTCCCTGCGGCACCATCCTGGCCGAGATGTTCCCGACCCCGGTGCGCTACACCGGCGCTTCGCTGGCGTTCAACCTGGCCGGGATCCTGGGTGCGTCGCCGGCCCCGTACATCGCCACGCGGCTGGCTGCCAGCCACGGCATCGGCGCGGTCGGCGCCTACCTGGCCGGCATGGCCGCGCTGACCCTGCTGGCGCTGCTGCTGGTGCCGCGCCAGCCGGTGGACTGAGCGCGCCGGCGCTGCCCGCGCGCCGGCGCGCCCGGCTCAGTGGCGGGCGTGGCTGCTGTGGCCGTGGCGGTGGAACAGCCGGCCCATGGTCCGCGCCAGCCAGCCGCCTTCCTGGTGCTCGCGGGCGAAGCGGTTCAGGTGCCGGCGCACCTGCTCGGAGTAGGCCTTGTCGTCGTTGCGGATGTGGTTGAACAGCCAGCGCGAGAGCATCCCCTTCAGCTCGTCGACCACGTCCTCGCCGGCCTGGAAGCGCATGCGGTACTCGGCCACCCGCTTGGTGAACACCTCGTGCACCCGCTTGTGCGCGGCGCAGAACGGGTAGCCGGCTTCCTCCATCAGCTCCTCCTCGAAGGCGAAGTGGGAGAGGGTGTAGTCCACCAGTTCGTCCAGCACCTCGCCCACGGCCAGGGACGAGGCCCCGGTCTGCGCCTGGTGCAGCTGGTTGATCATCGACACGATGCGGCGATGCTGATCGTCGATCACCTCGATGCCGGTATCGAGGTCGTCCTGCCAGATCATCAGGGACATGCGGTCATGCACTCTCTGTGGATGGTGGGCGCAGGCTATGGGCGCGGCCGGCGGCCGGCCTTGATCGCGATCAAGCGCCCCCGCCGAACAGGCGCTTGAGCGCCGCGGCGATCCAGCCGCCGCCGGCCTGGCTGCGCGCGAACTCGTCCAGGTAGCGCCGCACCTGTCCGGCGTAGGCCTTGTCGTCGTTGCGGATGTGGTTGAACAGCCACACCGAGAGCATGTCGCGCAGCTCGGCGATCACGTCCTCGCCGGCCTGGTGGCGCTCCTGGTAGCGCGCCACCCTGCGCGCGAACAGCTCGTGCACCCGGCGGTGGGCGTCGGCGAGCGGGTAGCCGGCCGCCTCCATCAGTTCTTCCTCGAAGGCGAAGTGCGATTGCGCGTAGTCGACCAGGTCGGCGAGCACCTCGCCGGCGCGCTGCGGCGTGCGTTCGGACAGCTGGTTGATCATCGCCAGGATGCGCCGGTGCTGCTGGTCGATGACATCGATGCCGGTGTCGAGTTCGTCCTGCCAGGTAATGGTCCGGACCATGCTGCCTCCCCCCTGAGGCGACCGAATGGACCGGCGAAGGCTAGGGGCAGGGGCGCGCGGCGGACCTTGATCCTGATCAACCGCCGCGGATGGCTCAGCCGGCGTCGACCACCCGGTTGCGGCCGCCGGCCTTGGCCAGGTACAGGCGGCGGTCGGCCTCGGCCAGCAGGCTGTGCAGGGTGTCGCCGATGCGCGCGTTGCAGGCGCCGATGCTCACCGACAGGCGCAGCTCGCCGTGCTCCACCGGCAGGCGCAGGTCCTCCACCCGCAGCCGCAGGTCCTCGAGGTGGTCGTGCAGGGCCTGGCCTTCCAGGCCCGGCAGCAGCATGCAGAACTCCTCGCCGCCGAAGCGGGCGATGTGGTCCTGCGGCCGGGCATGGGCGGAGATCGCCGAGGCCACCGCGCGCAGGGCGCGGTCTCCGGTCTCGTGGCCCCAGGTGTCGTTGACGTGCTTGAAGTGGTCCAGGTCGAGCATGACCATCGCCAGCGGCTGGCGCACGTCGCGCATGCGCGGCACCAGGCGCTCGGCCTGGTCGAGGAAGTGGCGGCGGTTGGGCAGGCCGGTGAGGAAGTCGCGGGTGGCCAGGTCCTGCAGGCTGCCGATCAGCTCCAGCTGGTCCACGTTCTGCGAGACCCGGCAGAAGAACTCCTCGCGCGAGTACGGCTTGCGCAGGAAGTCGTTGGCGCCGTTCTTGAGGAAGCGCGCGACCAGGCCGGGGTCGTCGCGCCCGGACACGCCGATCACCGCCATGCGGTCGCGCGCGCGCAGGGCGCGCAGGCGGCGGGTCAGCTCGATGCCCTGCATGCCCGGCATCTCCTGGTCGACGATCGCCAGGCGGATGGTCGGGTCGGCCTCCACCGCGGCCAGGGCGCGGTCGCCGTCCGGCGCCTGCACCACGCGGTAGCCAAACAGTTCCAGCAGCAGGCCGGCATGGGCGCGGGCGCTGGGCGAGTCGTCCACCACCAGGGCCGAGATGCGGCGGTTGCGCTCCAGCCGCTGCACCAGCCAGACGATGTAGTCCAGGCTGCCGGGGGTGTTCTTGAGCACGAAGTCGATGATCTGCCGGCGCAGCAGGCGCTCGCGCAGCTCCTCGTCGTACACGCCGCTGACCACGACGGTGGGCAGCTCGCGGCCGAGGAAGCAGTCGACCACGGCCTCGTGGTCGCCATCGGCCAGGACCAGGCCGGTCAGCACCAGGAACCAGTCGTCGTGGGCGGCCAGCGCGGCGCGGGCCTCGGCCAGGGTCGAGGCCACCGTCACCGGCAGTTCCAGCTGCTGTTCGATCGCCTGGGCCACGGCCTGCACGAACGCACGCGAGTTCTCCACCAGCAGGACACGCTGTGGAAGCGAAGGCGAAGGCGAAGGCGGATTGGGCGCTATCGCGGGCATGCCCCGGCCATTGCACGGTTCGTCCCAGTGCTTAGCGGCCAGGCCGGGGCGGACTTTAGAGGTGCGTCACGTTTTTCCCGGGCCCGGGTCTTACCACAGCGCGTCGCGCAGCCGGTACCAGGCCATGGCCGCCACCAGCAGCGGCATGCGCAGCAGGCGGCCGCCGGGGAAGGGTGCGTGCGGGATCTTCGCGAATGCGTCCAGCCGCCGCGACTGCCCGGCGATGGCCTCGGCGATCAGCCGCCCGGCCAGGCCGGTGGTGGCCACGCCGTGGCCGGAGAAGCCCTGGGCGAAGTACACGTTGCTGCCCAGCCGGCCCCAGTGCGGGGCGCGGTTGAGCGAGATGTCCACGTAGCCGCCCCACAGGTACTCGATCGGCACCCCGGCCAGCTGCGGGAACACCTTGCGGATGCGCCGCCGCATCACCCCGCGCAGGTTCGGCGGCGGATAGCTGGAATAGCTGGCGCGCCCGCCGAACAGCAGGCGGTGGTCGCGGGACAGGCGGAAGTAGTCCAGCGCCCAGTTCACGTCGGCCACCGCCATGTCGTTGCGGATCAGGGCGCGCGCGCCGTCCTCGCCCAGCGGTGCGGTGGCGGCGATGTAGGTGCCCACCGGCATCACCCGGGATTCCAGCTGCGGGGCGATACCCCGCAGCCAGGCGTTGCCGCACAGCACGGCGAAGTCGCCGCGGGCCTCGCCGCGGGCGGTGCGCAGCACCGGCTTCGGGCCCTGCACCAGCTGCACCACCGGCGAGCGCTCGTAGATGCGCACGCCGGCGGCCAGCGCGGCGCGGGCCAGGCCCAGGCAGTACTCCAGCGGGTGCAGGTGCCCGGAGGCGCGGTCGTACACCGCGCCGAGGTAACGGTCGCTGGCCAGCTCCTGGCGCAGGCGGGCGCGGTCCCACCACTCCAGCGGGTAGTCGTAGCGCTCGGCCATCTCCACCAGGCCGGCGCGCAGGTCGCGTTCCTGGCGCGGCTTGATCGGCACGTGGGCGTGGCCGTCGCGCCAGTCGCAGGCGATGCCGTGGCGGGCGATGCGCCCGCGCAGGCGCTCCATGGCCTCGCGCGACAGGTCGAACAGCAGCCGCGCCTCCTCCGGGCCCAGCAACCGCTCCAGGGTGGACTGCTCGCAGCCGTAGCCAACGATGGCCTGGCCGCCGTTGCGCCCGGAGGCGCCCCAGCCGACCCGCTGCGCGTCGACCACCACCACCTTGTAACCGGCCTCGGCCAGCTCCAGCGCCGCGGTCAGGCCGGTGTAGCCGGCGCCAAGGATGCACACGTCGGCCTCGACCACGCCTTCCAGCGCCGGCTGTTCCGGCAGGGGTGCGGCGCTGGCGGCGTACCAGCTGGGCGGGTAGGGCGCGTTCACCGGCGGCTCCGGGCGCGCATGGGCTCAGACCGTGCGCAGGTACCAGGCATAGTCGACGTCGCTGACCAGGGTGTTGAAATCCAGCATCTCGCGCCGCTTCTGCTGGCCGTAGACGTGCCGGAAGGATTCGCCGTACCAGTCGGCGGCGAAGCCGCTGGCGAGGAAGTCCTCGATCGCCTGGCGCCAGTGCGGCTGACCGGCCTCGAACTGCTCGTAGGCGTTGCCGACCACCGGCGGGCCCGGATCCTGGCGGGTTTCCAGCCCGTGCAGGATCCCGGCCAGCACCGCCGCGGCGACCAGGTAGGGATTGGCGTCGGCGCCGGCGATGCGGTGCTCGATGCGGGTGTTGGCCGGGTCGCTGTGCGGGATGCGCAGGGCCACGGTGCGGTTGTTGAAGCCCCAGCTGTCGTTGAGCGGGACGAAGGCGTTGGCGACGAAGCGGCGGTAGCTGTTGGCGTGCGGCGCGAACAGCAGCAGGTTGTCGCGCGCGCTGGCCTGCAGTCCGGCCACGGCGTGGCGCAGCGCATCAGCCGGCGCATCCGGGGTGCAGGCGAACACGTTGCGGCCCTCGCGGTCCAGCAGGCTCACGTGCAGGTGCATGCCGCTGCCGGCCTGCCCGGCCAGCGGCTTGGCCATGAAGCTGGCCAGCGCGCCGTGCTGCTGGGCGATGGCCTTGATCACGCGCTTGAGCAGCACCGCGTCGTCGCAGGCGGCCAGGGCGTCGGCGCGGTGGCCGAGGTTGATCTCGAACTGGCCCGGCGCGTACTCGGCCACCGCGGTGTCGGCGGGGATGCCCTGGGCGCGGCAGGCGCTGGCCACGGCGTGGATGAAGTCGGCGTTCTCGTCCAGGTCGTCGATCGAGTAGACCTGGGTGCTGTCGTTGCGGCGCCCGCTGGCGGGGTTGGACGTGGGCTGCGGGCGGCCGTCGGCATCGGGCAGGCGGTCGAACAGGTAGAACTCCAGTTCCACCGCCAGCACCGGGGTCAGTCCGGCCGCGGCAAAGCGCTCCAGCACCCGCTGCAGGACCCGCCGCGGATGCGCCTCGAACCAGCCGCCGTTGCCGTCCTCCATCTGCAGCAGCAGCTGCAGCGCCGGCCGTGGCGACCACGGCACCGGGCGCAAGCTGCCGGGGATCGGGCGGCAGATCCGGTCCTCGTCGCCGATGTCGTAGCCCAGCCCGGTTTCCTCCACGGTGTTGCCGCGGATGTCGGCGGCCACCAGCGACATCGGCAGGCACACGCCATTGGCGTACACCTTGCCAAGCGCCGAGGCCGGGACCCGCTTGCCGCGCAGCACGCCGTTGGCGTCCGGCAGCAGCAGGTCGACATGGGCGTCGGCCGCGCCCTCCATGGCCTGCAGGGTGGCCAGGTCGGCGGCGGGGAGGGCAGGGGCGGACGGAGGGGTCATGACGGGACCTCGGCGGGACGGGACGAGGGTAACAGCGGTCCGGTCGTCAAGAATACTCAACGCCGCACCGGGTCCATGCACCGCTGTGGTGCGGGATGCGGGCCGGGCCGTGTTGTAAAAATAAAACGCCCGGGGTAAGTTGCCGGAACGCCATCGGACGCTGCTCGCATGGCCCTGACGCCGCTGGTCGGACTGCCCACCGACCGCAAACTGATCGGAGCGCACCCGTTCCTCGCCGCCGGCGAGAAGTACGTGCGCGCGGTGGTCGAAGGCGCCGGCGCGACCCCGGTCCTGATGCCCTCGCTGGATCCGCCGCTGGATCCGGATGCCTGGCTGTCGCGCCTGGACGGCCTGCTGCTGACCGGCGCGGTCAGCAACATCGAGCCGCACCACTACAGCGACGAGCCCAGCTGGGAAGGCAACCTGCACGACCCGGCCCGCGACGCCAGCACCCTGGCCCTGGCCCCGCGCGCGATTGCCATGGGCCTGCCGGTGCTGGCGATCTGCCGCGGCCTGCAGGAGGTCAACGTGGCCCTGGGCGGCCGCCTGCACCAGAAGGTGCACGAGGTGCCCGGCATGATGGACCACCGCGAGAACCTGGAGGACCCGCTGGACGTCCAGTACGGCCCCGCGCACGAGATCAGCCTCGCCCCGGGCGGGCTGCTGGCCTCGCTGGCCGGCGCCGGGCGGGTGCGGGTGAACTCGCTGCATGGGCAGGGCATCGCCCGGCTCGCCGACGGCCTGGTGGTGGAAGCCACCGCCCCGGACGGCCTGGTCGAGGCCTTCCGCGGCACCGGTCCCGGCTTCCTGCTGGGCGTGCAGTGGCATCCCGAGTGGCAGGTCGCGTCCAATCCCTTCTACCTGGCGATCTTCCGCGCGTTCGGCGATGCCTGCCGGGCCTGGGCCGGACGCCGCGCCGCCCCGCCGGCTCCCGAACGCATCCGGACAACCGCATGAGTACACGCAGACGCACCCGAAAACCCGAGGCCACCGCCGAGCAGCAGCAGGAGAACTCGCTGCGGCGCTGGCTCAAGGAGCGGCACATCACCGAGGTGGAGTGCCTGGTGCCGGACATCACCGGCAACGCGCGCGGCAAGATCATCCCGGCCGACAAGTTCAGCCACGACTACGGCACCCGCCTGCCGGAAGGCATCTTCGCCACCACCGTCACCGGCGACTACCCGGACGACTACTACGAACTGACCTCGCCCTCGGATTCGGACATGCTGCTGCGGCCGGATCCGGACACGGTGCGGATGGTGCCCTGGGCCACCGACCCGACCGCCCAGATCATCCACGACTGCTACACCAAGGACGGCCATCCGCACGAGCTGGCGCCGCGCAACGTGCTGCGCAAGGTGCTGGCCGAATACGAGAAGGAAGGCCTGCGGCCGGTGGTCGCGCCGGAGCTGGAGTTCTTCCTGGTGCAGAAGAACACCGACCCGGACTTCCCGCTGCTGCCCCCGGCCGGTCGCTCCGGCCGCCCGGAGACGGCGCGGCAGTCGTACTCGATCGACGCGGTCAACGAGTTCGACCCGATCCTGGACCTGATGTACGACTACTGCGACGCGATGGAGCTGGACGTGGACACCCTGATCCACGAGTCCGGCGCGGCGCAGCTGGAGGTCAACTTCACCCACGCAGGCGCCCTGTCGCTGGCCGACCAGGTATTCCTGTTCAAGCGCACCATGCGCGAGGCGGCGATGCGCCACGGCGTGTACGCCACCTTCCTGGCCAAGCCGATGGAGACCGAGCCGGGCAGTGCCATGCACATCCACCAGAGCCTGGTGGACCGCAGGGGCCGCAACGTGTTCACCGGGAAGAAACCCGGCGAGTTCAGCGAGGTGTTCGGCCACTACCTGGCCGGCCTGCAGAAGTACGTGCCGATGGCGATGGCGTTCTTCGCCCCGAACGTGAACTCCTACCGCCGGCTGATGTTCGGCGAGGTCTCGCCCAGCAACGTGCGCTGGGGCTACGACAACCGCACCTGCGGCCTGCGCGTGCCGATGGACACCCCGGAAAACCAGCGGGTGGAGAGCCGCTTCGCCGGCTCCGACGCCAATCCGTACCTGGCCATGGCCGCGACCCTGGCCTGCGGCCTGCTGGGCATCCGCGAAAAGCTCACCCCGACCGGGCCGACCGAGGTCAGCGCCAAGGAGCTGGGCTACGACCTGCCGCGCTCGCTGGGCGAGGCGCTGGACGAGCTGGAGACCTGTACCCCGCTGGCGACCCTGCTGGGGCCGCGCTTCGTGCGCGCCTACGTCTCGGTCAAGCGCAAGGAATACGAGACCTTCTTCCGCGTGATCAGCTCCTGGGAGCGCGAGTTCCTGCTGCTGAACGTCTGACCCGCCGCGCGCCGCCGGCCGGCGCGTGGCCCGACAACCCGAGGAACCCCGCCGCATGGCCCCGATCGACCTGCCCGAACTGCAGCGCCTGGACGCCGCCCACCACCTGCACCCGTTCAACGACAACGCTGCCCTGGCCAAGCGCGGAACCCGGGTGCTGGTGCGCGGCGAGGGCTGCTACGTCTGGGACGCGGAGGGCAACAGGCTGCTGGACGCCTTCGCCGGCCTGTGGTGCGTGAACATCGGCTACGGCCGCAAGGAGCTGGGCCAGGCCGCGGCCCGGCAGATGGAGCAGCTGGCCTACTACAACAGCTTCTTCCAGTGCACCACCGAGCCGACCATCCGCCTGGCCGCGCAGCTGGCCGAGCTGGCCCCCGGGGACGTCAACCACGCCTTCTTCGTCAACTCCGGCTCGGAGGCCAACGACACCATCCTGCGCCTGGTGCGCCACTTCTGGGCGGTGCAGGACCAGCCGCAGAAGAACATCTTCATCGGCCGCCACAACGGCTACCACGGCACCACCGTGGCCGGCGCCAGCCTGGGCGGGATGAAGGGCATGCACGAGCAGGGCGGGCTGCCGATCCCGGACATCCACCACATCGACCCGCCGTTCTGGTTCGCCGATGGCGGCGACCTGTCGGAGGAGGAGTACGGCATCGCCGCCGCCCGCCGCCTGGAACAGAAGATCCTGGAGCTGGGGCCGGAGCGGGTGGCCGCCTTCATCGGCGAGCCGGTCATGGGCGCCATCGGCGTCTACATCCCGCCGATGAGCTACTGGAAGGAGGTCGAGCGGATCTGCCGCCAGTACGACGTGCTGCTGGTGGCCGACGAGGTGATCTGCGGCTTCGGCCGCACCGGGCAGTGGTTCGGCTGCCAGCATTTCGGCTTCCAGCCGGACGTGATGACCATCGCCAAGGGCATCACCTCCGGCTACATCCCGCTGGGCGCGGCCCTGTTCAACGACCGGGTGGCGGGGGTGCTCAAGGAGGCCGGCGGCGAGCTGGCCCATGGCGCGACCTATTCCGGCCACCCGGTGTGCGCCGCGGTGGCCCTGGAGAACCTGCGGATCATGCGCGACGAGCAAATCGTCGAGCGCGCCCGCGAGGAGGTCGCCCCCTACCTGGCCCAGCGCTGGGCCGAGCTGGGCCAGCACCGGCTGGTGGGCGAGGCCCGGATCGTGGGCTTCATGGGCGCCCTGGAGCTGGTCCCGGACAAGCGCCGGCGGGCGTTCTTCCCGGAGCGCGGCAAGGTCGGCGGCCTGTGCCGGGACATCGCCCTGCGCCACGGCCTGATCCTGCGCGCCACCTACGACTCCATGCTGCTGTCGCCGCCCCTGGTCCTGGACCGCGGGCAGGTCGACGAGCTGTTCGACAAGGCCTGGAAGGCCCTGGACGAGACCGCCGAGGCGATCGGCCGCTGAAAAGGGATGGGCAAAGCCCCCCGCCAGCGCTAACCTGAACCACCTGAACTCCCCTTCCTCCGAGGAACCTGCGATGAAGCTCCGCCTGCTCTCCCTGGGCATTGCCGCCACCCTGCTTGCCGCCTGTGGCGGCAAGGACGATGCCGCGCAGGGGCCGGGCGATGGCGGCGAGGAGAAGGTCCTCAACGTCTACAACTACTCCGACTACATCGCCGAGGAGACCATCCCCGGCTTCCAGGAGCAGACCGGCATCCGCGTCACCTACGACGTCTACGACAGCGACGAGGTGCTGGAGACCAAGCTGCTGGCCGGTTCCAGCGGCTACGACGTGGTGGTCCCGACCCTGAACTTCTTCGGCCGCCAGATCCAGGCCGGCGTGTTCATGAAGCTCGACAAGGGCAAGATCCCGAACCTGGCCAACATCGACCCGAAGATCCTGGAGCGCATCGCCGGCCAGGATCCGGGCAACGAGTACGGCGTGCCCTACATGATGGGCACCACCGGCATCGGCTACAACGTGGACAAGATCACCGAGATCTTCGGTTCCACCGAGGTCGCCAACAGCTGGGACATCGTGTTCAAGCCGGAGAACATCAGCAAGCTGAAGGACTGCGGCGTGACCCTGCTGGATACCCCGGCGGACATGCTCCCGATCGCGCTGCACTACCTGGGCGAGGACCCGCACAGCGGCGACCCGGAGAAGCTGCAGAAGGCGGCCGACCTGATCAAGTCGATCCGCCCGTACGTGCAGAACTTCCATTCCAGCCAGTACGTCAGCGCCCTGGCCAACGGCAGCATCTGCCTGGCGGTGGGCTGGTCGGGCGACATCATCCAGGCCCGCGACCGCGCCGAGGAGGCCGAGAACGGCGTCAACGTCGCCTACTCGATCCCGAAGGAAGGCGCCCCGCAGTGGTTCGACATGCTGGCCATCCCGGCCGATGCGAAGCACCCGCAGAACGCGCACGCGTTCATCAACTACCTGCTCGACCCGCAGGTGGCCGCCAACAACACCAATTACATCCATTACGCCAACCCGGTGAGCGCCGCGACCCCGCTGGTGGACGAGGAGATCCGCAACGATCCCACGATCTACCCGCCGGAGGAGGTGGCCGCGAAGATGTTCACCTACGCGATCAACTCGCCGGAGACGGACAGGCTGTACACGCGGCTCTGGACGGAGATCAAGCAGGGCAAGTAAGCCCTGCGGCCGGCGCCGCCCGCGGGGTGGCGCCCGGCCCGCGCATCCGTCGGAGGCCGCGGCCCTGGCCGGGCGGCAGCCGGAGCAATCCGGCCGCCGTCCGCCGCCATGGAGTCGGGGATCACCACAGGCCCTGCGGGGCAAAGGGGATGCGATGGGTACGTGCAAGTCTGGATTGCTGGGCTGTCTGGTAGTGGTGCTCGGGCTGGCCGGATGCGGCGGGTCCGGGGAGGAAGCCGGCGGGGACGGGGCCAGGCCCGCCGCGGCCGGGGTGGTGCACGTCTACAACTGGTCCGACTACATCGCCGAGGACACCATCCCCGGCTTCGAGCGCGAGACCGGGATCAAGGTCACCTACGGGATGTTCGACAGCAACGAGCTGCTGGAGGCCAAGCTGCTGGCCGGCGGCTCGGGCTTCGACGTGGTCGTGCCCTCGCTGCAGTTCCTCGGCCGGCAGATCCAGGCCGGGGTGTTCCAGCCGCTGGACAAGTCGCGGCTGGAGAACTACTCCGGGCTGGACCCGGCGCTGATGGAGCGCATCGCGATCCAGGACCCCGGCAACCAGTACGCCGTGCCCTACCTGTGGGGCACCACCGGCATCGGCTACAACGTCGACAAGGTGGTGGAGGCCTTCGGCAGCGCCGAGGTGGCCGACAGCTGGAGCCTGCTGTTCGACCCGGACAAGGTCTCGAAGCTGGCGCACTGCGGGGTGATGCTGCTGGACACGCCGAGCGAGGCGATCCCGGCGGCGCTGGCCTACCTGGGCGAGGACCCGAACAGCCACGACCCGGAGGTGATCCGCAAGGGCGCGGCGCTGCTGGCGAAGATCCGGCCCTACATCCGCACCTTCCACTCCAGCCAGTACATCGACGCCCTGGCCAACGGCAGCGCCTGCCTGGTGATGGGCTGGTCCGGCGACGTGCTGCAGGCCCGCGACCGCGCCGAGGAGGCCGGCAACGGGGTCAAGGTGGCCTACGCGATCCCGAAGGAGGGCGCGCCGCTGTTCTTCGACATGCTGGCCATCCCCAGGGACGCGAAGAACATCGACCAGGCCTACGCCTTCATCGACTACCTGCTGCGCCCGGACGTGGCCGCCAGCAACACCAACTACGTCAGCTTTCCCAACCCGGTGCCGGCCTCGCTGGAGCAGGTGGACGAGGAAATCCGCAACGACCCGACCATCTACCCGCCGCCGGAAGTGGCCGGGAAGCTGTTCATGCTGGCGGTGGTGCCGCCGGAAGTGGACCGCCTGTACACCCGGATCTGGACCGAACTGAAGAGCGGCCGCTAGGCTGCACGCAACCGCAGGTGCGGGCCGCCGCGGCGGCCCGCCCCCATGCCTGCCAATGGAGTAAACATGGCGTCAAGCCCCGAACGCGCTAACCCGACTCCCGCCCCCGGTGGCGACCCGGCCGGGTACCTGCGCATCGAGAACGTGCGCAAGGAATTCGACGGCTTCGTCGCCGTGGACGACGTCAGCCTGGAGATCCGCAAGGGCGAGATCTTCGCCCTGCTGGGCGGCTCGGGCAGCGGCAAGTCCACCCTGCTGCGCTGCCTGGCCGGGTTCGAGCGGCCGACCCGCGGCCGCATCGTGCTGGACGGGGAGGTCATGAACGACCTGCCGCCGTACGAGCGGCCGATCAACATGATGTTCCAGTCCTACGCCCTGTTCCCGCACATGACCGTGGAGCAGAACATCGCCTTCGGCCTCAAGCAGGACGGCCTGTCGCGCGACGCCATCCGCAAGCGGGTGGGGGAGATGCTGGAGCTGGTGCAGCTGGGCAAGCTGGCCAAGCGCAAGCCGCACCAGCTGTCCGGCGGCCAGCAGCAGCGCGTGGCCCTGGCCCGCTCGCTGGCCAAGGGGCCGAAGCTGCTGCTGCTGGACGAGCCGATGGGCGCGCTGGACAAGAAGCTGCGCTCGCGCATGCAGCTGGAGCTGGTCAACATCATCGAGTCCTCCGGGGTGACCTGCGTGATGGTCACCCACGACCAGGAGGAGGCGATGACCATGGCCAGCCGCATCGCGCTGATGGACCAGGGCTGGATCCAGCAGGTCGGCAAGCCGGACGAGATCTACGAGCAGCCGGCCAACCGCTTCGCCGCCGAATTCATCGGCTCGGTCAACCTGGTGGACGCGGTGATCGACGACGACCAGCCGGACTACGTCACCCTGCGCACCCCGGCGTTCGATGCCCCGATCTACATCGGCCACGGCATCACCGGCTTCGAGGGCCAGCCGGTGTCGTTCGCGCTGCGCCCGGAGAAGCTGGGCATCGGCAAGTCCGAGCCGGACCAGCAGTACAACAAGGCCCGCGGCATCATCGAGGACATCGCCTACTTCGGCAGCCACTCGGTGTTCCACGTGCGCCTGCCCAGCGGCTCCAAGCTGCTGGTCAACTTCGCCAACCAGCAGCGCTGGGCCAGCGACGACCTGACCTGGAACGACGAGGTCTGGGTGTGGTGGCGCGACAGCGACGGCGTGGTGCTGCTGTCATGAACATGCGCGCGCTGGCCAGGTACCTGCCCTCGGGGCGGTGGGCGGTGATCGCCATCCCCTTCCTGTGGCTGCTGTTCTTCTTCGCGATCCCGTTCCTGATCGTGCTGAAGATCTCCTTCTCGCGGCTGGCCATCGCCATGCCGCCGTACACGCCCATCGTGGAGGTGGTGGACAAGGCGCTGCACCTGCGCCTGAACCTGGGCAACTACGCGGCGCTGTTCACCGACCCGCAGTACGGCCTGGCCTACCTCAGCTCGATCAGGATTGCGGTGGTCTCCACCGTGCTGTGCCTGCTGATCGGCTACCCGATGGCCTACTTCATCGCGCGGATGACGCCGGCCACCCGCAACATCGCGCTGATGGCGGTGGTGCTGCCGTCGTGGACCTCGTTCCTGATCCGGGTCTACGCCTGGATCGGCATCCTCGACGCCAACGGCATCCTCAACCGCTTCCTGCTGTGGACCGGGCTGGTCGACGCGCCGCTGCGCATCCTCTACACCCCGCTGGCGGCCTACATCGGCATCGTCTACTGCTACCTGCCGTTCATGATCCTGCCGCTGTACGCCAACCTGGTGAAGCTCGACCACCGCCTGCTGGAGGCCGCCTACGACCTCGGTGCGCGGCCGTGGAAGGCGTTCGTGCGCATCACCCTGCCGCTGTCGCGCTCGGGCATCATCGCCGGCTGCATGCTGGTGATGATCCCGACCGTGGGCGAGTTCGTGATCCCGGAGATGCTCGGCGGCCCGGACACGCTGATGATCGGCCGGGTGCTGTGGGGCGAGTTCTTCAACAACCGCGACTGGCCGGCGGCCTCGGCGGTGGCGATCGTGATGCTGCTCCTGCTGCTGGTGCCGATCCTGGTCTTCAACCGCTCCCAGCAGCGCACCCTGGAGGGCCGGCTGGCATGAACGACTCCCTGGGCATGCGCATGCTGCGCTGGGCGGTGCTCGTGCTGGGCTTCGCCTTCCTGTACCTGCCGATCGTGCTGCTGGTGGTGTACTCCTTCAATTCCTCGCGCCTGGCCACGGTCTGGGCCGGGTTCTCGGTGAAGTGGTACGGCGAGCTGATGCGCGACCGGCAGATGCTGGACGCGGCCTGGGTCAGCCTGCGCATCGCGTTCTGGACCGCGACCGCGGCCACCGTGATCGGCACCCTCGGCGCGATGGTGATGACCCGGTTCCGCCGCTTCCCCGGCAAGACCCTGTTCGGCGCCCTGGTCACCGCGCCGCTGGTGATGCCGGAGGTGATCATCGGCCTGTCGATCCTGCTGATGCTGGTCTCGGTGGGCGGTGCGCTGGGCCTGCCGTCCAAGGGCATGGTCGCGATCTGGATCGCGCACGTGACCCTCACCGTGTCCTTCGTGACTGTGGTGGTGTCCTCGCGCCTGCAGGAGCTGGACCGCTCGCTGGAGGAGGCGGCCATGGACCTGGGCGCCAACCGGCTGAAGGTGTTCTTCCTGATCACCCTGCCGATCATCGCCCCGGCCCTGGTCTCCGGCTGGCTGCTGGCCTTCACCCTGTCGCTGGACGACGTGGTGATCGCCAGCTTCGTCTCCGGCCCGGAATCGACCACCCTGCCGATCAAGATCTTCTCCTCGGTGCGGCTGGGCGTGAGTCCCAAGATCAACGCCCTGGCCACCCTGCTGATGATGGCCGTGTCGCTGGCGGCGGTGGTCGGCTGGTGGCTGATGTACCGCGAGGACAAGCGGCGCCAGCGCGACATGCAGCTGGCGCTGCAGGACAATAGCTGAAACGACGGCGGGTCTTTTTCTGTAATCGTTCCACTTTCGCAACGGTTCTTCGCCGCAGGCCCGGTTTCGGGCCGCGGCCGCGGGCCCCATGCTCCCGTGCAATCCAACCCGGAGAACACCATGAGCATCCATCCGCAGGTCGAATCCGTCCGCGTGCTGCGCAAGGTCCGCGGCCTGCCCACCTCCGACGGCGCCGGCGTGCGCCTGACCCGCGTCATCGGCGGCCCGGAGCTGCCGGACCTGGACCCGTTCCTGCTGCTGGACGAGTTCGGCACCGACCGCGCCGAGGACTACATCGCCGGCTTCCCGGACCATCCGCACCGCGGCTTCGAGACCGTCACCTACATGCTCGACGGGCGCATGCGCCACCGTGACAACCACGGCAACGAAGGCCTGCTGACCTCCGGCGGCGTGCAGTGGATGACCGCCGGCCGCGGCCTGGTGCATTCGGAGATGCCCGAGCAGGAGTCCGGGCGCATGCGCGGCTTCCAGCTGTGGGTGAACCTGCCGGCGCGCGAGAAGATGACCGATCCGCGCTACCAGGAATTCGGCGCCGAGCGCATTCCGGTGGCGCATCCGGCCGCGGGCGTGGAGGTCAGGGTGATCGCCGGCCGGGCCGGCGGCGTCGAAGGCCCGATCCGGCAGCCGGCCACCGATCCCCTGTACCTGGACATCATCCTGGCTGCCGGCAGCGCGTGGGAATGCGAACTGGCCGCGGGCCATAACGCCTTCGCCTACGTGTTCGAAGGACAGGCCACGGTGGGCGAGGGCGGGGACGCACGCCTGCTGGAAACCAGCCAGCTGGGCGTGCTCGGCGGCGGCACCCGCCTGGTGCTGCGCGCCGGCGCGACGCCGGCGCGGCTGATCCTGGTCGCCGGCCGCCCGCTGCGCGAACCGGTGGCCCGCTACGGCCCGTTCGTGATGAACACCCGCCAGGAGCTGATGCAGGCCTTCGTCGACTTCCAGGAAGGGCGCTTCTAGCCGCGGGTGCAGGCCTGGCGCCGGCCGTGGCCGGCGCCAGGGACGGCTCAGTGCAGGTAAAGCTGCTGCGCCAGGTTCATCGCCCGCCGCAGCTGGTCCGGGTCGTTGGCGTCCAGCCAGATCTGGGCGTAGCGGTCCTCATCCAGCTCGACCACGGTGATCCGCTTCTCGGCCGCGCCGGCCTCGGCGATCTCGGGGCGGTACCACACCACCACGTGCTGGCCGACCCAGCCTTCCTCGACCCGGTTGCGGCGGCGCAGCTTCAGCGGCTCGCTGTCGGTGAACATCACCCCCAGCAGCTGGGTGCCGTCCTGGTCGATGGCGCGGCAGACCTTGTAGCTCTTCCCCTCGGTTTCCTCCCACTGCACGCCGGCGCCTTGCGGCAGCGTCGGGCAATCGGCTGCGACGGCGGTGGAGGCGAAGGCCAGGCCCAGCAGCAGGCCGGGCAGAATCAACGTCTTTTGCATTGAAAGCGTCCCCAAGGTGGCCGCAGGCGCGGCCCATGATCCCCAGCCGGCCGCACGGGCACGCCGGACGGCGGCCCGCTGGCGCGAAGGCGCCATGCGGCCAGCAACTTGTTCCCCCCCTTGTCGCCGCGGGCGGATGCCGCGCCGACGCTCCCGCTGCCGACCTTAACGTGCAGCAGCGAGGCGATGCAAACGCACTAGAAGTTGCGCTGGAAATCGAAACGGTGGCGCCGCCCGCCAGCCAGTACCTCGACGTCGACGCGGACCACGTCGTGTGCGGCGACGTCGACCAGGCCGATGTGGTCGACGTAGCCGCCGCTGCGCAGTTCGCGCATCGCCACCTGCTGTACGCGGCCGGACAGGTCGCGCGCCTGCGCGCGCACCTGGCCGGCGGCCGGGCGTTCGTCGCCGTCGCCATCGTCGTGGCGCAGGGCCACCAGCAGCAGCGCCTTGCCCGGCGTGCGTTCGATGCCGTAGCCGCGCGCCATGGCCGGGTCCAGCGCCAGGGTTGGCAGCAGGGTGTAGCGGGCCAGCAGCGGTCCATCCAGCTCCGCCACCGCCGGCGCCGGCGGCACGAACTGCGCCGGCTGCGGCGCCTCGCCGCCGCAGCCGGCCAGCAGCGGCAGCAGGGCGGCGAGCAGCCAGCTCTTCCTCGCGCGTGCGTGCATCTCAGCCTCCCGCCAGTTCCGCGCCGCGCACCCGCGCCGCATGGATCGCGCGCGCGACCAGGGCCTCGAAGCCGTCGGCCTGGAAGCGTTCGATCGCCGCCTGGGTGGTGCCGCCGGGCGAGGTCACGCGCCGGCGCAGTTCATCGGCAGGCTCGCCGGTCTCGGCCAGCATGCGCGCCGCGCCGAGCAGGGTGTGCACGACCAGGGTGCGCGCCTGCTCCGGGTCCAGGCCCTCGCCGCGCGCCGCCGCCTGCATCGCCTCGGCCAGCAGGAACACGTAGGCCGGGCCGCTGCCGGACACCGCGGTCACCGCGTCCATCAGCGTTTCCTCGCCGATCCACACCGTGGCGCCGGCGGCGGCCAGCACCGCCTCGGCCTGCGCGCGCCGGCGCGCGTCCACGCCGGGGCCGGCGTACAGGCCGGTGACACCGGCGCCAAGCAGGGCAGGGGTGTTGGGCATGCAGCGCACGACCGCGGCATCGCCGCCGAGCCATTCGCGCAGCCGGTCCACGGTGATGCCCGCGGCGATGGAGACCACCAGCGGGCTGGCCGCGGCCGCGGTCGCGGCCAGCGGTGCGCATGCCGCGCGCATGACCTGCGGCTTGACCGCCAGCAGCCACAGCCCGGCGCCTTGCACCGCCGCGGACGCCTCGGCGAACGCCTGCACCCCGAAGTCCGCGGCCAGCGCCTCGCGCAGGGCCGGCACCGGCTCGGCCACGCGGATCCGCGCCGGATCGGCGCCGCGCGCGACCAGGCCGCCGATCAGGCTGCGGGCCATGTTGCCGCCGCCGATGAAGGCGATGGTGGGAAGCTCGGTCGGATCGGGGATGGAGGACATCGACGCCACCTGCGATGGGAAAAGCCGCAGTCTAGCGCCAGCGCGCGGCGCCTCAGCGCGGCGGGCGCGGCCCGAACAGGGCGGTGCCGATGCGCACCAGGGTGGCGCCCTCGGCGATGGCCACGGCGAAGTCGTCGCTCATGCCCATCGACAGCGTGTCCACGGCCGGGTGGCGCGCGGCCAGCTCGTCGAACAGCTGCTTCATCGCGCGGAAGGCGGGGCGGCGGTCCTCAGGGTCCGGGTGCGGCACCGGGATCGCCATCAGTCCGCGCAGTGCCAGGCGCGGCTGCGCGGCCACCGCCGCGGCCAGCGCCGCCACCTCGTCCGGGCGGCAGCCGGCCTTGCCGGCCTCGCCTTCGACGTTGACCTGCAGCAGCACGTTCAGCGGCGGCGCGTCCGGGTTGCGCCTGGCGGCCAGGGCGTCGACCACGCTGCGGCGGTCGATGCTGTGCACCCAGTGGAAGGTGCGCGCGGCCAGCGCCGCCTTGTTCGACTGCAGGTGCCCGATCAGGTGCCACTCCAGGGGGGCGTCCAGCGCCGGATCCAGGGCCTGGCGCTTGGCCGCGCCCTCCTGCACGTAGTTCTCGCCGAACGCCAGCTGCCCGGCAGCGGCCAGGGCGGCGACCGCCTCGGCCGGTTGCAGCTTGGACACCGCCAGCAGGCGCGGCCGCGGGCGGCCGGCGGCCCGGGCCGCGGCGTCGATGCGCGCGAGGACCTGCTGCAGGCGTTCGGAAGGGGCGGGCTGGGACACGGTCGGCAACGGGATTGGCAGGGGGGAATGGGGCGCTATACTGCCGCCAAGGGGACATCGCACGCCAGCCCGCCAAGGGGCCGGGCGGCCGGGGAATTCTGGGGAAAACTCACGCAATGGATATCGCCGAACTGCTGGCCTTCTCGGTCAAGAACAAGGCTTCGGACCTGCACCTGTCCGCCGGCCTGCCGCCGATGATCCGCGTGGATGGCGACGTCCGCCGGATCAACATTCCCGCCCTGGACCACAAGCAGGTCCACGCGCTGGTGTACGACATCATGTCGGACAAGCAGCGCCGGGACTACGAGGAGTTCCTCGAGGTCGACTTCTCGTTCGAGATCCCGTCGCTGGCCCGCTTCCGCGTCAACGCGTTCAACCAGAACCGCGGCGCCGGCGCGGTGTTCCGCACCATTCCCTCCGAGGTCCTGACCCTGGAGGACCTGGGCTGCCCGCCGGTGTTCCGCCAGCTGATCAACCAGCCGCAGGGCCTGATCCTGGTCACCGGCCCGACCGGCTCGGGCAAGTCGACCACGCTGGCGGCGATGATCGACCACATCAACAAGAACGAGTACGGGCACATCCTCACCGTCGAGGACCCGATCGAGTTCGTCCACACCTCGCAGAAGTGCCTGATCAACCAGCGCGAGGTGCACCGCGACACCCACGGCTTCAACGAGGCCCTGCGCTCGGCGCTGCGCGAGGACCCGGACTACATCCTGGTCGGCGAAATGCGCGACCTGGAGACCATCCGCCTGGCGCTGACCGCCGCGGAGACCGGCCACCTGGTGTTCGGCACCCTGCACACCAGCTCGGCGGCCAAGACCATCGACCGCATCATCGACGTGTTCCCCGCCGGCGAGAAGCCGATGGTGCGTTCGATGCTGTCCGAGTCGCTGCGCGCGGTGATCTCGCAGGCGCTGCTGAAGAAGGTCGGCGGCGGCCGCACCGCGGCCTGGGAGATCATGGTCGGCACCCCGGCCATCCGCAACCTGATCCGCGAGGACAAGGTCGCGCAGATGTACTCGGCGATCCAGACCGGCCAGCAGTACGGAATGATGACCCTCGACCAGCACCTGCAGGACCTGGTCAAGCGGGGCCTGGTCACCCGCCAGCAGGCGCGCGAGTACGCCAAGGACAAGCGGCTGTTCGAGTGACCGGAAAGGCGCGCGATTGGCGATTTGTAATTCGTGATTCGACAAGGCCGGGGGTCGTGACGCGGGATCGGTGAGTTGGGGCGCAGCCGCGCTTTTTCGAACCACCAATCCACCAATCACGAATCCCGGCTCCGCAGGAGCCATCGATGAGTACCATGGATTTCACCTCGTTCCTCAAGCTGATGGCGCACCAGAAGGCGTCGGACCTGTTCATCACCGCGGGCATGCCGCCGGCGATGAAGGTGCACGGCAAGATCACGCCGATCACGCAGACGCCGCTGACCCCGCAGCAGAGCCGCGACATGGTCCTCAACGTGATGACCCCGGCGCAGCGCGAGGAGTTCGAGAAGACCCACGAGTGCAACTTCGCCATCGGCGTGGCCGGCGTCGGCCGCTTCCGCGTCTCCTGCTTCTACCAGCGCAACCAGGTGGGCATGGTGCTGCGCCGGATCGAGACCCGGATCCCGACGGTGGAGGAGCTGAACCTGCCGCCGATCATCAAGACCCTGGCGATGACCAAGCGCGGCATCATCATCTTCGTCGGCGCCACCGGCACCGGCAAGTCGACCTCGCTGGCGGCGATGATCGGCTACCGCAACCAGAACTCGACCGGGCACATCATCACCATCGAGGACCCGATCGAGTTCGTGCACAAGCACGAGGGCTGCATCGTCACCCAGCGCGAGGTCGGCATCGACACCGACAGCTGGGAGGCCGCGCTGAAGAACACCCTGCGCCAGGCGCCGGACGTGATCATGATCGGCGAGGTGCGCACCCGCGAGGGCATGGACCACGCCATCGCCTTCGCCGAGACCGGCCACCTGGTGCTGTGCACGCTGCACGCGAACAACGCCAACCAGGCGATGGACCGCATCATCAACTTCTTCCCCGAGGACCGGCGCAACCAGCTGCTGATGGACCTGTCGCTGAACCTCAAGGCGGTGGTCGCGCAGCAGCTGATCCCGACCCCGGACGGCAAGGGCCGCCGGGTGGCGATGGAGATCCTGCTGGGCACGCCGCTGGTCCAGGACTACATCCGCGAAGGCGAGATCCACAAGCTCAAGGAGGTCATGAAGGAATCGACCAACCTGGGCATGAAGACCTTCGACCAGAGCCTGTTCGAGCTGTACCAGGCCGGCGAGATCTCCTACGAGGACGCCCTGCGCTACGCCGACTCGCAGAACGAGGTGCGCCTGCGCATCAAGCTCTCCCAGGGCGGCGACGCCCGCACCCTGTCCCAGGGCCTGGACGGCGTGGAGATCGCCGAGGTGCGCTGAGGCGGGCGCTTCCGGCGGCCGCGGGCGGCCGGCCGGCATGGGCCCGGCGCGGGCTGCTGCTGTAGTGAAGCCAGCCCCCCGGCCCGGCCCCACGCCCGGCCGGGCATCAGGTTTCAGATGAAACCTGCGCGGCCCTGGTGTCTAATACGCGCCCCCCCACGCGGCGCTCTTCCCGTGAGCTTCCCCGATTCCGACCTCCGGCCCGGCCAGGACGCGCTGCCCGACGACGGGGCGGTGGTCACCGCCGGCCCGCTGACCCCGCCGCCCGACTCGGCGGGCACCCCTGCCGACGACAAGGCCTTCCACCACAGCGTGGCCGAGGACGTGCAGGGCATGGTCCTGGCCAGCCTGGTGGCGGCGCTGGGCATGTCATTGTTCGCGCAGGGCGGGGTGATGATCGGCGGCATGGCCGGGGTCTCCCTGCTGCTGCACTACGCGCTGGGCTGGAACTTCGGCCTGGTGTTCGTGCTCTCCAACCTGCCGTTCTACTGGATCGCGGTGCGGCGCATGGGCTGGGAGTTCACCCTCAAGACCTTCGTCGCGGTCGGCGCCACCGGCCTGCTGACCGACCTGCTGCCGCGCTGGATCCGCTACGCCCACGTGGATACCTGGTTCTCGGCGCTGGTTGGCGGGGCGCTGTGCGGGCTCGGCATCCTGTTCTTCATCCGCCACCGCGCCAGCCTCGGCGGCCTCGGCATCCTGGCCGTGTACCTGCAGCGCGAGCGCGGCTGGAGCGCGGGCAAGGTGCAGCTGGCGTTCGACGCGGTGCTGATGGCGGTGGCGCTGGCGGTACTGTCTCCGGCCAAGGTCGCGTACTCGGCGCTGGGTGCGGTGGTGCTGAGCCTGGTGCTGACGTTCAACCACCGGCCCAACCGCTACATGGGCGTGTAGGCCTCAGCGCGCCAGGCGCGCGTACAGCGCCTGGGCGTCGAGCGGGGCATGGACCTTGGCATCGTTGTCGAAGTAGCAGTACACGTCGCGCCGCTTCGCCGCCGGCGCGGGCGCGTCCAGGAAGCGGCGCGCGTCCCGTGGCTCGCCGCCGTCGGCCCAGCGCCGGATGCGCGCGGCCCAGCGATCCAGCGCCGCGTCGCCGTAGCCGCTGCGGTACAGCTCGGTGTCGCCGTGCAGGCGCAGGTACATGAAGCCGGCGGTGACGTCCTCCGCGTAGGGAAAGCGGCCGGGCGTGTCCGAGACCACCAGCGCGACCCGGTGGCGCCGCAGCAGGCGCACGAAGCCCGGGTCGTCGAAGCTGTCGTGGCGGATCTCCAGGGCATGGCGCAGGCGCCGGTTCGGGCCGGCCGGGAGGGCAGTGCGGCCGCGCATACGCGCCGGTTCGTGGCGGCGGGCCAGGGCCAAAGCGGCCCTGGTATCGCGTGGCAGCAGGCCGAGGAAGGCATCCAGCACCTGGCGGTCGTAGGCCATGGACGGCGGCAGCTGCCACAGCAATGGCCCGAGGTGGCGGCCCAGCTGCAGCACCCCGGAGGCGAAGAAGTTCGCCAATGCCGTCTCCGCCCCGCGCAGGCGCAGCATGTGGGTCACGTAGCGCGGGCCCTTCACCGCGAACACGAAGTCGCGCGGTACCTGCTCGGCCCACGCCGCCCAGCTTTCCGGCGATTGCAGCGAATAGAACGAGCCGTTGAGCTCGACGCTGGCGAAGCTGCGCGCGGCGTATTCCAGTTCCCGCCGCTGCGGCAGTCCGGCCGGGTAGAACACGCCACGCCAGGGCTTGTAGCGCCAGCCGGAAATGCCGATGCGGATGGCCATGGGCCGATCATCGCCCGCGCCGTCGGCACGGCCGGGTGAAGGCTCAGCCGGCGGCCGCCATCCAGGGCGGGACCTGGGTCGCCAGCAGGCGCTGGTGTGCGGGGCAGTCCGGGCGGTGGGCGCCGGGCAGGTAGCCCAGCGAGACCAGGAACGAACCGGTGATCTCGCCGCCGGTGAAGCGGAAGGTGCGCTTGAACAGCTTCACCCAGCCGGCCTTGTCCAGCGGATGGTGGGCGTCCAGCCAGGCGGCGAAGCCACCGTGGCTGTCGCGCATGCGCAGGATCACCCCGGCGTTGTGGATCGCCGCCCCGATCTTGAGCCGGTTGCGCACGATGCCCGGATCGGCCAGCAGGCGGGCCCGGTCGGCCGCGCCGTAGGCGGCGACCTTTTCCACGTCGAAGCCGTCGTAGGCGCGGCGGAAGCCCTCGCGCTTGCGCAGCATGGTCTCCCAGCGCAGTCCGGCCTGGTTGATCTCCAGCAGCAGGCGCTCGAACAGCACCGCCTCCGCGCGTTGCGGCACGCCGTACTCGTGGTCGTGGTAGGGGCCGTGCAGGGGATGGCCGCGGGCGAAGTCGCAGTAGCCGGACATGGGCGGGGAACCTCCTGTCGATGCCGCCGATTGTGGCAGGGAAGCGCCGGCGGATGCGCGCCGGCGGCTAGAATGGGCGCATGTCCGCCCCCCAAGACAACCTGGCCAACCACCTGCTGGTCGCGCTGCCCGCGCTGGCCGACCCGAACTTCTCCCGCACCGTCGCGCTGGTCTGCCAGCACGACGACGACGGGGCCATGGGCGTGGTGGTCAACCGGCCCTCCGAGTACACCCTGGGCCAGGTCCTGGCGCAGATGGGCATCGACAGCGCCGACGCCGCGCTGTGTGCCCGCCCGGTGCTGCACGGCGGGCCGGTGCACCAGGAGCGCGGGTTCGTGATCCACGACGGCGACCGCGGCTGGGACTCCAGCCTCAAGGTCGGCGAAGGCCTGTACCTGACCACCTCGCGCGACGTGCTGGAGGCGATGGCCGCCGGCGAAGGCCCGGCCAACGCCGTGCTCGCCCTCGGCTGCGCCGGCTGGGGCGCCGGCCAGCTGGAGCACGAGCTGGCCGAGAACACCTGGCTGACCGTGCCGGCGGACAAGGAACTGCTGTTCGGCCTCCCACTGGACAGCCGCTGGCAGACCGCCGCCCACCGCATCGGCGTGGACCTGTTCCGGCTGGCCGGCTACAGCGGGCATGCCTGAGGCGAGCGTGCCCGCGTTGCCACCGCCCGACGCCATCGTGCTCGGGTTCGACGTCGGTTCGCGCCGGATCGGCGTGGCCGTGGGCAGCGCCGTCGGCGGCGCGCGCGCGGTGGCGGTGGTCGACGTGCACGCCTCCGGCCCGGACTGGGCCGCGCTGGACCGGCTGCGCAGCCAGTGGGGACCGGGCGGCCTGGTCGTCGGCGATCCGCTGACCCTGGACGGCCAGGACCAGCCGGCGCGGCGCCGCGCCCGTGCCTTTGCCCATGCCCTGCGCCAGCGTTGGGGGCTGCCGGTGGCGATGGTCGACGAGCGCTCCAGTTCGGTCGAGGCTGCGCACCGCTTCGCCCGGGCCCGCGCCGCCGGCGCCCGCCGCCGGCGCGACGCCGAGGCCCTGGACGCCGAGGCCGCCGCGGTGATCGTCGAACGCTGGCTGGCCGCCCCCGGGGAAGCCTCCCCGCCGTAGCCGCACCCTTTCCCATGTCGCACGCCGCCGGCGCAGCCGGCCCCACAGGACCACGACCGATGACGCCCCAACTCGATTCCGAAGGACGCCTGCGCCACCTGCTGACCCTGGAAGGACTGCCGCGCTCGACCCTGCTGCAGCTGCTGGACCGCGCCGGCCAGATCCGCGACGCGGCCGTGGGCCGGGTCGGCAAGCGCGCGGTGCTGGCCGGCACCGCGGTGTGCACCCTGTTCTTCGAGCCCTCGACCCGCACCCGCAGCTCGTTCCAGCTGGCGGCGCAGCGGCTGGGCGCGGACGTGCTCAACTTCGACGCATCCACCTCGTCCACCCGCAAGGGCGAGACCGCGCGCGACACCCTGCGCAACCTGGAGGCGATGGGCGTGCGCGGCTTCGTCGTGCGCCACCCCGACGACGGCGCGGTGCAGGCCCTGGCCGACGCCGCCGGCGAGGGCACCGCGGTGGTCAACGCCGGCGACGGCCGCAACGCCCACCCGACCCAGGGCCTGCTGGACATGCTGACCCTGCGCCAGGCCAAGGGCAGCGACTTCTCCAGGCTGAAGGTGCTGATCGTCGGCGACGTGAAGCATTCGCGCGTGGCCCGCTCGGACCTGCACGCGCTGCGCACCCTGGGCGCGGGCGAGATCCGCGTCTGCGGCCCGGCGGCGCTGCTGCCGGAAGCCGAGGTCACCTCCGGCTGCATCGTGGGCGAGGACTTCGACGCGATGCTCGAGGGTGTCGACGCGGTGATGATGTTGCGCCTGCAGCGCGAGCGCATGGAGGAAGGCCTGGTGCCCTCGCTGGACCAGTACCACGCCCGGTACGGCCTGACCGCGCAGCGCCTGCGCCGCGCCGCGCCGGACGCGGCGGTGCTGCACCCGGGCCCGATCAACCGCGGCGTGGAGATCACCGACGAGGTGGCCGACGGCCCGCAGTCCTGGGTGCTGCGCCAGGTCGGCAACGGCGTGGCCGTGCGCATGGCGGTACTGGAGCACCTGCTGGGCTGACGCGTATTCCTCCCGATGGGAGGGTGACGGGCCCGCGTTCGCCGGATAGCCAAGCGCATCCGGAACGGGACACCGTGCCGCTGGATCCTGCGTGCTTGCATGGCTGGCGGCTTCCCGGACGCGGCCTGCGGGCCTTGCCCGGGCGGCGCGTCGGGCCCCTCTCCGGCGGGAGAGGGGCGTGCCGGCGCTTTATTCCGCGGAGCCGCCGTTGCCGGTTTGCGGCGTGGTGACGTCGCGCGCCACATCGACCAGGCGCAGGAACTCGTGGCGCAGGCCGAAGCGGTCCTCGCCCAGCGCGCCGCGCGCGGTGGCGGCGACGTCGTCCCAGGTCCACTGGTCCACGTAGCGGCCGCCGCGCAGCAGGTCGGCATAGCCGGCCACCGCGGCGGCGAAGCGCAGGGACTCGCTCGCCTGCGCCCGCAGCGCCGAGCGCAGCACGGGGGTCTCGAGCAGCCGGCTCTCGTCCTGCCCGGGCAGCTTGTAGCGCAGGCGCAGGTGGGCCAGTTCGGCGGAGGCGGCGGCCGCGGCCGGGACCGGATCGGCGTAGCGCAGCGGCGGCAGCCGCTCGGCGCCGGAACCGACCAGGGTCAGCTCGTACAGCGCGGTCACCTCGTGGCCGGCGCCGATGTCGCCGGCGTCCACCCGGTCGTTGGCGAAGTCCTCCTCGCGCAACAGCCGGTTCTCGTAGCCCACCAGGCGGTACTCGGCGACCACCGCCGGGTTGAACTCGACCTGCACCTTCACGTCCCTGGCGATGGTCAGCAGGGTGGCCTGCATCTGCTGCACCAGCACCCGCCGGGCTTCCTCCAGGGTGTCGATGTAGGCGTGCTGGCCGTCGCCTGCATCGGCCAGGCGCTCGGCCATGGCGTCGTTGTAGTTGCCCATGCCGAAGCCGAGCGTGGACAGGGCGATGCCGGCGCGGCGCTGGTCGGCGACCATGGTCAGCAGCGCGCCGCGGTCGGTGATGCCGGCGTTGAAGTCGCCGTCGGTGGCCAGCAGGATCCGGTTCACCCCGCCCTCGATGTAGGCCTGGCGCGCCATCGCGTAGGCCATGCGCAGGCCTTCGTCGCCGTTGGTGCTGCCGTAGGCGCGCAGCCCTTCCAGCGCGGCCAGGATCTCGCCGTGGCGGTCGCCGGGCGTGGGCGGCAGGACCAGGCCGGCGGTGCCGGCGTAGGCCACGATCGAGACCCGGTCCTGCGCGCGCAGCTGCGGCACCAGCTGGGCGAAGGCGCGCTTGAGCAGCGGCAGCCTGTCCGGGTAGTCCATCGAGCCGGAGGTGTCGACCAGCAGCACCAGGTTGGCCGGCGGCAGCTCGCGCTTGTCCACGTCGTAGCCCTTGATCCCGACCATCAGCAGCTGCCGCCGCGGGTTCCACGGCGCCGGCGCCAGCTCGGTGGTCACCTTGAACGGCACCTCGCGCGAGGCCGGGGCGGGGTGGCCGTAGTCGAAGTAGTTGAGCATTTCCTCCACCCGCACCGCGTCGGCCGGCGGGCGGTAGCCATCGCGCAGCATGCGGCGGACGTTGGCATAGCTGCCGGTGTCCACGTCGATCGAGAAGGTGGACACCGGGGCTTCGCGGGTGCGGCGCACCGGGTTGTCCTCGCGGGTGTCGTAATGCTCGGTGTTTTCCGCCGGCCGCGGCAGCGGGCGCTGCGGCATCGGCATGGGCATGGGCGCATGGGCCAGCGACGCTACCGGTGCAGGGGCGAAGGGCGGGGCCGGGTGCCTGGTCGCGGCCTCCCTGGCGCGCGACCGTTCGGCCGCGGCCCGCGCGGCCTGCATGGCCTGGGTGCGTGCCTCCGCCTCGGCGGCCGCAGGCGGGGATTTGGACGGAGTGGTGCAGGCTGCGAGCAGGACGGCCAGGAGGGCTGCGCAGGCGGAGGTCTTGCGGATCGCGGATGGTGCGGGCATGGGCGGATCTCGGGTGGGTTCGGACATGCAAACGGACGGCGCGCCCCGATGGGGTTGTACGGGTTCCCGGCGGGTGCCGGGCCGCCGTGCCGGCGTTCAGGCCAGCGCGTGCTCGAACTCGATGCCCAGGCCCGCCATGCCCTTCTTCTCGTCGGCCAGGTCGGCACGCAGCAGCGCCCGGTCCTCGACCCAGGCCTGGGGCAGGACGAGGCGCAGCGACGCCGGGCCCGCCTCCAGCTGCAGCGGTGGCAGTTCGTCGCTCTCATGGGAGCGGTGCAGCAGCACCGCCAGGCGCAGCAGTGCCGCCTTGCGCCGCGCAGACAGCAGCAGGCGGTCGGGCAGGGCGTCGAAGGCCGACTTCGGGACGCCGCGGCGGTGGGTACGCACCAGCGCCGCCAGCACCTGCTGCTCCTGGCGGGAGAAGCCGGAGATGTCCGAATGCTCAAGGACGTACGCGCCGTGCAGGTGGTACTGGGTGTGTGCGATCGCCATGCCCAGTTCGTGCACGCTGGCGGCCCAGCCGAGCATGCGCGCGTCGTCCTCGTCCAGGGCCCAGGCCTCGGCCACCAGGCCGAACAGCTGCAGGGCCGTGTCCCGCACGCGCCCGGCCTGTTCCTGGTCGATGCCGTAGCGATGGATCAGCGCCTGCACCGAGATGTCGCGCGGATCGTTCTCGCCGCCGCGGCCGAGCATGTCGTAGAGGATGCCCTCGCGCATGGCGGCCTTGCTGACCAGCAGCTTTTCCAGGCCCAGCGACTGGAAGGCCGCCTCCAGCACCAGGATGCCGCCGGCGATGATCGGCCGGCGCTCGGACGACAGGCCGGGCAGGTCGATCTCGTCGATGCTGCGCGCCTGCAGCAGGCGTTCGCGCACCTGGGGCAAGGCCTGCGCGGTAATTGCGCCCTTGGTCAGGCCCATCGCCACGCAGATCTCGCTGATCGACTTGTGCGTGCCGGAGGAGCCGAGGACCTCGTCCCAGCCGCGCGCGCGGTAAAGGCTGGCGAACTGGCGGAACTCGCCGGTGATGACCGCCAGTGCTTCCTTCCAGCGCTTCTTCGACAGCTTGCCGCCGGGAAAGAAACGGCGGGTCGATGCGATGCAGCCTGCCTGCCGGCTTTCGCGCTCGATCGGCTCGAAGCCGCGGCCGATGATGAACTCGGTCGAGCCGCCGCCGATGTCGATCACCAGCCGCTGCTGGCCGGGCTTGGGCGGCTGGGCGTGGGCCACGCCCAGGTAGATCAGGCGCGCCTCCTCGCGGCCGGACACCACTTCCACCGGGAAGCCCAGGGTGGCCTCTGCCTCGGCCAGGAACGGCTGCGGATCGCGCAGCCGGCGCACGGTGTTGGTGGCCAGCGCGCGCACGTGCAGCCGCTCCACCCCGCGCAGGCGCTGGCCGAAGCGGGCCAGGCAGTCCAGCGCGCGCGCGCGCGACTGCGGTGCCAGGCCGCCGTCGGCGTCCAGGCCGTCGGCCATGCGCACGGTCTCGCGCAGGCGGTCGATCACCCGCAGCTCGCCCAGCGAATAGCGGGCGAGCACCATGTGGAAACTGTTGGAACCAAGATCGATCGCGGCCAGCGCATCGCCATCCTGGACCTGCGGGCGGGATTGGGAGGAATGGGGCATCGGCGAATCTTAGCGGATGCCGTCCCGCGGCCCGTAACCGGGGAGGCTAGAGCGCGTCCAGCAGCGCCTGCTGTGCCGAGTGCGGCGCCTCGCCCTCGGCGGGCACGCATTTGCGGTACGTGCCGTCCGGGCCCAGCTCCCAAGCATTGAGGTTGTCGGCCAGGCAGTTCTGCAGCACCTCGCGCTCGATCCGCTCGGCCAGCGCCGGGTCCAGGATCGGGAAGCAGATCTCCACCCGCCGCAGCAGGTTGCGCTCCAGCCAGTCGGCGCTGGCGCAGTACATCTCCGGGCGGCCGTCGTTGCCGAACCAGTACACCCGGCTGTGCTCGAGGAAGCGGCCGACGATCGAGCGCACGCGGATGTTGTCGGACACGCCCGGCACGCCCGGGCGCAGGGTGCAGGCGCCGCGCACGATCAGGTCGATCTGCACCCCGGCCTGCGAGGCCTGGTACAGCGCGCGCACCACCTGCGGCTCGTTGAGCGCGTTCATCTTGGCCACGATCCGCCCGGGGCGCCCGGAGGCGGCCAGCTGCGCCTCGCGCGCGATCCGGCTCAGCAGCCCCTGGTGCAGGGTGAACGGCGATTGCAACAGGCGCCGCAGGCGGATCGACGGCGCCAGCCCGGACAGCTGCTGGAACAGCAGGTGCACGTCGTTGCCGATCTCCGGGTCGGCGGTGATCAGGCCCAGGTCGGTGTAGCTGCGCGCGGTGCCGCTGTGGTAGTTGCCGGTGCCCAGGTGCACGTAGCGGCGCAGGCGCCGGCCCTCGCGGCGCACGATCAGCAGCATCTTGGCGTGGGTTTTGTAGCCGACCACGCCGTACACCACCTGCACGCCAGCTTCCTGCAGGCGGTCGGCCACGCCGAGGTTGGCGTCCTCGTCGAAGCGCGCGCGCAGCTCCACCACGACGGTGACGTCCTTGCCGTTGCGCGCGGCCTGTACCAGCGCGTCGACGATCGCCGAGTCCTTGCCGGTACGGTACAGGGTCTGCTTGATCGCCAGCACGTCCGGATCGACCGCGGCCTGCTTGAGCAGCTCCAGCACGGCGCTGAAGGAGTCGAACGGGTGGTGCAGCAGCACGTCGCCGCGCGCCACCGCCTCGAACACGCTGCCTTCCTCGAAGCGGTTGCGCGGGGTGAACGCGGGGTACTTCAGTTCGGGGCGCTGGACCAGCTCGTGGACCTGGATGACGCGGTTGAGGTTGACCGGGCCGTCGATGTAGTAGACCGCGTTCTCCGGCAGCTCGAAGTTCTGCAGCAGGGAGCGCACGATCGGGCGCGGGCAGTCGTGGGCGATCTCCAGCCGCACCGCCGGGCGGTAGCCTCGGCCGGCCAGTTCGGTGCGCAGGGCCGAGGCGAGGTTGTCGACCTCGTCCTCGTCGACCACCAGCTCCGAGTTGCGGGTGACGCGGAACTGGTATGCGCCCTTGACCGTCATGCCGGGGAACAGCTCGTCGACGAAGGCGGCGAGCATCGAGGACAGCAGCACGAAGGCCTGCTCGTCTCTGCCGCGCAGCTGGCGCGGCAGCTCGACGATGCGGTTGAGCGAGCGCGGCGCGCGCACGATCGCCAGGTGTCCCGGTCGCCCGAACGCATCCATGCCCTCGAGCATCACGACGACGTTGAGCGACTTGTTGAGGATGCGCGGGAACGGGTGCGACGGATCCAGCCCCAGCGGCGACAGCACCGGCATGACCTTGTTGCGGAAGTAGGCGCGCAGCCAGCGGCGCTGGCGCGGGTTCCAGGCCTGGCGCGGCAGGATGCGCACGCCGGACTCGGCCAGCGCCGGGCGCAGCACCTGGTTCCAGCAGTCGTACTGGGCCTGCACCAGCTCCGCCGCACGCGCGTAGATCGATTCCAGCAGCTGCGCCGGGGCCATCCCGTCGGACGCCGGCGGCAGGCCGAGCTGTGCCGCATGGCGCACGGTGGCGGTGCGGATCTCGAAGAACTCGTCGAGGTTGGTGCAGGAGATGCAGAGGAAGCGCAGCCGTTCCAGCAGCGGCACCTGCGGGTCCAGGGCCTGGGCCAGCACCCGGAAGTTGAAGTCCAGCTGGGAAAGCTCGCGGTTGAGGTACAGCGCCGGGTCGCGCAGCGGGTCGGCCGGCTCGTGGCCGGTGGGCAGGGGCACCAGCTGCGGTGCCTCGGTGCCTGTGCGCGTGTCGGTGGTCGGACGGTTCATGGCAGCACCCCCTGCAGCTGCTGATCATGCCTCGGACGGACGCGTTCGGGGCCGAAGTGGCAGGCGAAGGTGCTGCCCTGGCCCACGTTGCTGTCGATCGACAGCCGGGCCTGGTGCAGGCCCAGCACGTGCTTGACGATGGAAAGGCCCAGCCCGGTGCCGCCGCTCTCGCGCGAGCGGCTGCCGGAGACCCGATAGAAGCGTTCGGTCAGGCGGGGGATGTGTTCGGGCGGGATGCCGACCCCGGTGTCGCGCACGGCCAGCACCGCGCCGCCATCTTCGCCGCGGCGGAATTCGATCGCGATGGTGCCGCCGGCGGGGGTGTAGCGCACCGCGTTGCCGACCAGGTTGGAGAAGGCGCTGTGCAGTTCGCGCGCCGAGCCGAGCAGGTCGCAACCGGCGGTGTCGCGCACCTCGATGGCGTGGCGGCCCTGGCTGCAGGCCTCGGCCTCGCGTCGCAGGCTCGCCAGCACCGGGCCCATGGCTACTTCCTCCTCAGGCAGGCTGTCGCGCGCCTCCAGCCGCGACAGTGCCAGCAGGTCCTCGACCAGCTGGGTCATGCGCTGCGACTGCTTCTGCATCTCCGCCAGCATCGGGCCCCACCCGGGGAAGTCCTCCGGGTCGAGCATGTCCAGGTAGCCGTGGACCACGGTCAGCGGGGTGCGCAACTCGTGGGAGACGTTGGCGACGAAGTCGCGGCGCATCTGCTCCAGGTGCAGCAGCTTGCTGACGTCGCGTGCCAGCAGCAGCCAGTAGTCCTCCGAATAGGGGATCAGGCGCAGGTTCAGGCGCAGGCCCGGGTCCACCGGGGAGGGCGCGTCGAGGATCGGTTCGGCGTTGCGCCCGGCCGCCATCCAGCGTGCCATCGGCAGCGGCCGCAGGCGCGCGGCTACCGGCGCGCCCAGGTCGCGCGGGTGCTGCAGGCCCAGCAGCGCGGTGGCGGCGCGATTGAACCACAGGATGCGCTGGGTGTTGCGGTCCACCACCAGCACCGCGTCCGGCAGCGCGGCGGCCGCGGCGCGGTAGGCCTGCAGCATGTCCAGCAGGCGGCGGTTGCGTGCGCGCATGCCGGCCTGGTTGCGGTGCAGGAGCCGGTCCAGGGCGTTCCAGGCGCCGCCGCCGGATGGCGGTTCGCGGTGCTGGCGCCGGTCCAGCGCGGCCAGCACCCGGTGCAGGCGCCAGCCGTGCCAGGCCAGCAGAGCCAGTGCCACCGCCGCCAGCACCGCGCCGGGATGGCCGCTGGCGAAGCCGCCAACGGCGGCGCCGGCCAGCACCAGCACCGTGCCGGCCAGGGTACGGCGCCAGGCCTGGCGTAGCCGGGCCGCGTCCTCGCGCGCGCCGGCGTCGGCGGGCAGGGCGGACTCCGGGTCGGGGAAGCGTGGTGCGCCCGCGGGCGGGAAGGGGCCGGTCCGGCTGTCCATCCGCGCGGGGATCAGGCCGAGGCCGAGAAACGGTAGCCGGCGCCGCGCACCGTCTGCACCATGCCCTCGGCGCCGAACGGCTCCAGGGTCCGCCGCAGGCGGCGGATGTGCACGTCGATCGTGCGCTCCTCCACGTACACGCTGCCGCCCCAGACGTGGTCCAGCAGCTGGGCACGGCTGTACACCCGGTCCGGGTGGGTCATGAAGAAGTGCAGCAGGCGGTACTCGGTGGGGCCGATCGGCACCGGGGCTTCGCCGGCGAACACGCGGTGGGCCGCGCCGTCGATGCGCAGGACGCCGGCCGAGACGCTGCCGTCCTCGTCGTCCTCGCGCGCGCGCCGCAGCACCGCCCGCACCCGCGCCAGCAGCTCGCGCGAGGAGAACGGCTTGACCACGTAGTCGTCCACCCCGGCCTCCAGGCCGCCGACCCGGTCGTTCTCCTCGCCGCGGGCGGTGAGCATGATGATCGGGATGTCGCGGGTCAGCGCCTCGCGGCGCCAGCGCCGGGCCAGCTCCAGGCCGCTGGTGCCGGGCAGCATCCAGTCCAGCAGGATCATGTCCGGGACGCGGTCGGCGATGGCGGCCTGGGCCTCGCGCGCGTCGCCCGCATGCACCGGCACGTATTCGCCCTTGCGCAGGGCAAAGGCGACCATGTCGCGGATCGCGGGCTCGTCGTCGACGATGAGGATCTGCTTCTGCACGCCGGCTCCTCCAGTATCGCCAGTCATTAGACTACCGTTGCATGACAGTTCCATGACAACGGCCGGCGGCGGCGTTCAACGCCGCTGCATGTCCGGATCGCGCACGCCCTGGCGGCGCAGTTCCAGCACCGTGGGGGTGATCGCGGCGATCCGCGCGTCGATCCGCGCGCGCGCCACGTAGTCCAGGTCGCCGCGCTTCTTCAGCGTCTCCAGCTGGATCAGCGCCTGCTCCGGCCGCCCGTTGAGGAAGGCGGCCTCGGCATAAGCCTCGCCGGCGCGCGCGCTGTCGCCGGCCAGCTCGCAGGCACGGGCGAAGGTGCGCTGGAACACCGGGTCGTTGCCGGAGCGCGCCAGCAGTGGCCGCAGCACTTCCTGGGCACGCTTGCCGGCGGCTTCGTTGCCCTGGGCGACCAGCACCTTGGCATAGGTCAGCACCACCGCGCGGTGGCCAGGGTGGCGCTGCAGCAGCTGGTCCAGGCGGGCATTGGCTTCGGCCGTGCGCCCGGCCTGCGCCTCGGCCTCGGCCAGGGCCAGGGCCACCCACAGGTTCTGCGGGTCCTCCTCCAACAGCTGGCGCAGCTCGCCCGCCACCGCCGCCGGTTCGCTGGACAGGCGCACCACGGCCAGGCCATAGCGCTGCGCCGGGCTCAGCCCGGAGGGGCTGGCGCGGCGCAGGGCCTCGTACTCGCGCACCGCCGCGTCGGTGGTGGTGGCGCTGAGCGCGCGCAGGCGCTCGCGCGCCCACTCGAAGTGGCCGGTGGCCCCGGAGGGCCGCGCGCTGCCGCCCAGCGAGGCCAGTTCCAGCCCGGCCGGGAGCAGGGGATTGCCGCGCCCGGCCAGCAGCGGCGGCAACTGCGGCTGCGTCGGGGGCTCGGCGACCACCCGCTCCACCCGCGAGACGGTTTCCCCGTCCACCTCGCCCACGGTGGTGGTGGCGGTGACGCTGCGCCCGCGCATCTGGTCGGCGCGCTGCTTGGCCTCGGCGATGCGGGTGGTGTTGACCGGGTGGGTGCGCAGGTACTCGGGCACGCTGTAGCCGCCGGAGTTGCCGCGGGTGGCGAACGACATGCGCGCGAAGAAGTCGGCCATCGCGTCCACGTCGTAGCCGCTGCGGGCCAGGGCGCGGATGCCGAGGCGGTCGGCCTCGTGCTCGTTGGCGCGGGTGTAGTTGATCTGGTTCTGCTGCATCAGGCCCATGGCGCTGATGATGGCCGCCTGCGAGGCGTCGCCGGAGGACGAGCCGCCGGCGGCCTGGGCCGCGACCACCGCCGCCAGCATGCCCAGCAGGATCGGGATCTGGTCGCGCTGGGCGCGCTCGACCCCGCGCAGCACGTGCTGCTGGGTGACGTGGGCCATCTCGTGCGCCAGCACCGCCGCCACCTCGTCCTCGCGCTCGGCGGTCAGTACCAGGCCGGCATTGACACCGATGTAGCCGCCGAGGGTAGCGAAGGCGTTGATCTGGCGGTCGCGCAGCATGAACAGCGTGTAGCGCTGTTCGGGCCGGTCGCTGTAGGCGCCCAGGCGGTCGCCCAGCGCCTGCAGCCAGTCGTCGATCAGCGGGTCGTCCAGCAGGTAGCCGTAGTTGCGCAGCTCGCGCAGCATCATCCCGCCGTACTCCTCCTGCCTGGCGGGGGTGAGCAGTTCGCCGGCCGAGGACCCGATGTCCGGCAGGCGCAGGCTGTCCTGCGCCGGAGCCGGCCCGGCCGGGGCCAGCATCAGCGTCAGCAGCAGGGCGGCGGCGAGGGGGCGGGGAGCGGGCAAGCGCGTTACTCCGTGGTTCGGCCCAGCATTGCGCGCGCGCCGGGCCGACGGGTGAATCCAAAGTTAATCCGGTGGCGGGACGGAGCGTTACGCGCGCGATCTCCGCAGCCCGATACCATAGCCGCTTCGACCCCGTAATACCGCTGGAGTTTCCCGTGTCCGAAGCGCCCCCCGCCATCCGCATCTATTCCACCGCCATCTGCCCGTACTGCGTGGCGGCCAAGAACTTCCTCAAGAGCCAGGGCCGGGAGTGGACCGAAATCCGGGTCGACCTGGACCCGGCCGAGCGCGAGAAGATGGTCAACCTGACCCGCCGCACCAGCGTCCCGCAGATCTTCATCGGCGAGGTCCACGTCGGTGGCTACGACGACATGATGGCCCTGCACCGGGCCGGCAAGCTGCTGCCGCTGCTGGAAGGCCAGGCGCCGGAGGGTTCGGCATGAGCGGCGGCGACCGCGTCCGAGAGTTCACCGAGTTCCGCCAGCGCATGAACCAGCGGATCCTGGCCGAGCCCAATCAGGTCGTGCGCCGGTTCTTCGCCCTGGACACCCAGGCCTACCAGGCCGGCGCCCTGGACGTGAAGATCAAGGAGCTGCTGGGCCTGGTGGCCTCGCTGGTGCTGCGCTGCGACGACTGCATCAGCTACCACGTGGCCCAGTGCCGGCAGGCCGGGGTCAGCCGCGAGGAGTTCTTCGAGGCGTTCTCGGTCGGCCTGGTGGTGGGCGGCTCGATCGTCATCCCCCACCTGCGCCGGGCCGTGGACTTCCTCGACAGCCTGGAGGCGGGGGAGGCCGGCCAGCCCCCGGTCCACGAGCACGGTTGAGCCCGGGCCCGGCGAGGGCGGTCGGGCATGCTCCCATGGTCGGAACCTGTATTCAGCCGGGATGGGGCATAATTTCAGCACCAACTTTCCCCTCCCTGCGCAGCCGGACCCGCTCCCGGGACCTGCCGCGCCTGTCCGGAACTATTCCTCATGACCCAGAAGATCACGGTCATCCGCGGCGACGGCATCGGCCCGGAGATCATGGATGCAACCCTGCACGTCCTCGACCAGCTTGGCGCGGGCCTGGAGTACGAGTTCGCCGACGCCGGCGTCGTGGCGCTGGAGAAGCACGGCGACCTGATGCCGAAGGAGACCCTGGCCTCCATCGAGCGCAACAAGGTCGCCCTGAAGAGCCCGCTGACCACCCCGGTGGGCGGCGGCTTCACCTCGATCAACGTCAGCCTGCGCCGCCACTTCGACCTGTACGCCAACGTACGCCCGGCGATCTCGTTCCCGAACACCAAGTCGCGGTACGAGAACATCGACATGATCACGGTGCGCGAGAACACCGAGGGCGCCTACCTGTCCGAGGGCCAGGAAGTCTCCCCGGACGGCGAGGTCGCCGTCTCCAGCACCCGCGTCACCCGCAAGGGCTCCGAGCGCATCGTCCGCTACGCCTTCGAGCTGGCCCGCAGCACCGGCCGCAAGAAGGTCACCGCGGTGCACAAGGCCAACATCATCAAGTCGACCTCGGGCCTGTTCCTGAACGTCGCCCGCGAGGTGGCCGCGCAGTACCCGGACATCGAGTTCCAGGAAATGATCGTGGACAACGCCTGCATGCAGCTGGTGATGCGCCCCGAGCAGTTCGACATCCTGGTCACCACCAACCTGTTCGGCGACATCATCTCCGACCTGTGCGCCGGCCTGGTCGGCGGCCTGGGCCTGGCCCCGGGCGCCAACATCGGCGAGAAGGCGGCGATCTTCGAGGCCGTCCACGGCACCGCCCCGGACATCGCCGGCAAGGGCATCGCCAACCCCTGTGCGCTGCTGCTGGCGGCGGCGCAGATGCTGGACCACATCGGCCAGGGCGCCAACGCCGAGCGCCTGCGCAAGGCGATCGTCGCCACCCTGGAGGCCAAGGACTCGCTGACCGGCGACCTGGGCGGCACCGGCACCACCATGGGCTTCGCCAAGGCCATCGCCAGCCGCCTCTGAGCGGCCGCGCGGCAGCCACGCAGTACCTGGACGGGGCGCTTCGGCGCCCCGTTCTTTTTTGCGCCGGTGGCAGCGGCGGGGAGCGCGCAAACGCAAACGGGCGCCCGAAGGCGCCCGTCCGCGGGTCCCGCCGGGGCGGGAGGTCAGTCGCGCGACTGCAGCTTGGACAGCAGGCGCAGGATTTCCAGGTACAGCCACACCAGGGTGACCATCAGGCCGAAGGCGCCGTACCACTCCATGTACCTGGGCGCACCCTGCTCGACGCCGGTCTCGATGAAGTCGAAGTCCAGCACCAGGTTCAGCGCCGCGATCACCACCACGAACAGGCTGAAGCCGATGCCGATGATCCCGGACTCGTGGATGAAGGGGATCCGGATGTCGAAGAAGCCCAGCACGATCGAGGCCAGGTACACCAGGGCGATGCCGCCGGTGGCCGCGACCACGCCCAGCTTGAAGTTCTCGGTGGCCCGGATCAGGCCGCTGCGGTAGGCGAACAGCAGGGCGAACAGGGTGCCGAAGGTCAGCATCACCGCCTGCATCACGATGCCCGGGAAGCGGGCCTCGAACACCGAGGAGATGGCGCCCAGGAACAGGCCTTCGGCCAGCGCGTACAGCGGCGCGGTGACCGGCGACCACTCCTTCTTGAAGATGGTGGCCAGGGCCAGGACGAAGCCCGCGATCATGCCGCCCCAGACATAGCCCATGCCGGTCACGCCGTATTCGGTGACCTGCACCTGCGACCAGGCGAAGGCGCCGGTCAGCACGGCCAGCAGCAACAGCAGGCCGGTCTTGTTGACGGTGCCGTTGAGGGTCATTGCCCCGGCATCGCGCGACACGACGGTGCCGCTGCCGAGGTCGAGGAAGGTGGATTCCCTGAGGGCGGGATTTCCGCTGCGCATGGTTCGCTCCGTCGAATCAGGATGGACTGGCCGGAAGCATACAGGCAGCCACCGGAGCGGGGCATGACCGGCCGACCGGCGGCGGCCTGCGGACGACTGCAGGGACGATGCGCGTTTGCCGGCGGTTCCGCCGGGAATGGTGCGAAAGGCGGGACTCGAACCCGCACGGGGGTTACCCGCTGGAACCTAAATCCAGTGCGTCTACCAGTTCCGCCACTTTCGCGCGTGCCGGCGCATTCTAGCGCGCCGCAAATCCGGGTTGCCCAACGAAAAACGCCCGGCATTGCCGGGCGCTTCCTACAGGGTGGTGGGCCGTCAAGGATTCGAACCTTGGACCTACTGATTAAGAGTCAGCTGCTCTACCAACTGAGCTAACGGCCCCTGAAACCTGAGCCGCTCAGTGTAATGACACCTCGCGACTTGTGCAAGCCCCCTTTGCAGGAAATTTGCACCGAAGGGTGGGGTGGCTGATGGGATTCGAACCCACGACCACTGGAATCACAATCCAGTACTCTAACCAACTGAGCTACAGCCACCACATTTGAAGCAACTTCCGGCCAGTGCCCGTAATGGCGCGCCTGGCAGGAATCGAACCTGCAACCGCCGGCTTAGAAGGCCGGTGCTCTATCCGGTTGAGCTACAGGCGCACAACACGGTTTCGCATCGCCCTGCTGCCGACAGCAGGATGGTCGGGGTAGAGGGATTCGAACCCCCGACATCCTGCTCCCAAAGCAGGCGCGCTACCAGACTGCGCTATACCCCGGCGTTCTGGCTCCGGCTCCGGCTCCGGCAGGCCGGAAACCGGCTCCCGGAGCGTCCGCGCTCCGTAAGGCCGGCTATTGTCGTGAATGCGCCGAGCGCCTGTCAATGGCATCGTGACGAATACTGGCGCGGCCGCCGGGGATCGGCCAAACTAGCGCGTTTCCCGCGCACGCCGGCAGGATGTCGGCGCTGTCCGTCCACCCAAACCGATCGACCCGCGGCCAGCCGCCGCGGCGCAGGAGCCAAGACCACATGCAAGTTTCCGTCGAATCCACGGGCAACCTCGAGCGCCGCCTGAACTTCAGCCTGCCGGCGGAGCAGCTGGAAGCCGGCGTCAGCGGCCGCCTGCGCGAGATCGCCCGCACCGCCCGCATCAAGGGCTTCCGCCCGGGCAAGGTTCCGGCCAAGGTGATCGAGCAGCGCTTCGGCGACCAGGTCCGCGCCGAGGTCCTGGGCGCGCTGGTGCGCCAGACCTTCGACGCCGCGGTGCGCGAGCACGAGCTGCGCCTGGCCGGCGCCCCGCGCATCGACCGCGCCGCCGAGGACAGCCTGGACTTCGTCGCCACCTTCGAGGTGGTGCCGGACTTCGGCGAGATCGACGTGACCAAGCTCCGGGTGATCCGCCACACCGCCGAGGTCACCGAGGCCGACATCGACCAGATGATCGAGAACCTGCGCCTGCAGCGCCGCACCTGGAGCAAGGTCGAGCGCGCCGCGGCCAAGGGCGACCTGGTGGTCGGCACCCTGTGGACCGAGGCCGGCGACTTCCGCCAGCCGGCCGAGGGCGAGGAGCGCTTCTCCACCATCATCGGCTCGGCCCAGCTGCTGCCGGCGCTGGAAGACGCCCTGGCCGGCCTGGAGCAGGGCACCGAGCACGTGCTCGACGTGGCCTTCCCGGAGGCCTGGCGCCAGGCCGAACTGGCCGGCAAGACCGCCCAGGTCCACGTGGTCCTGCAGCAGGTCTCCGAGCCGGTGCTGCCGGAGGTCGATGCCGCGTTCATCAAGAGCTTCGGCGTCAAGAGCGGACAGATGGACAAGTTCCGCGAGGACATCCGCACCAACCTGGAGCGCGAGCTCAAGGGCGCGCTGATGAACCGCCTGCGCCGCGAGGTCGGCGAGCAGCTGGTCGCCGCCTACGCCCACGTCGAGTTGCCGCCGCGCACGGTCGAGAACGAAGCCCGCGGCATGCTGTTCCAGCAGCTGGAGCAGGTCCGCCGCAGTGGCCGCGACCCGGGCCAGGTCCCGGCCGACGCCTGGCAGCAGTTCCTGGAGCCGGCGCGCAAGCGCGTCCTGGCCGGCCTGCTGGTGGGCGAGATCGCCCGCCGCAACGACCTGCGCCTGGACCCCAAGCGCCTGAACGAAACCCTGCGTCTCATCGCCTCGACCTACGAGGAGCCGGAGCAGGTCATTGAGATGTACCGCAACGACCCCCAGCTGATGCAGGGACTGCAGGCCCGGGTGATGGAAGAGCAGGTGATCGACTGGATCGCCGAGCGCGCCCAGCACACCGAGCAGGCGCTGTCGTTCCAGGAAGCGATCCGGGCATGATGGCGCCGTGGCGGCGGGCCGAACCGCCCGCCGCCGCAGCCGGCCGGTCCGTCCGGCCAAGCACCCCCGACTACCCGCAAGAGGCGCCCGCAGCATGAGAATGATTCCGACCAAAGCCCTGAACCTGGTCCCGATGGTGGTCGAGCAGACCAGCCGCGGTGAGCGCGCCTACGATATCTACTCGCGCCTGCTGAAGGAACGGGTGATCTTCCTGGTCGGCCCGGTCGAGGACCACGTGGCCAACGTGATCATCGCCCAGATGCTGTTCCTGGAGGCCGAGAACCCCGAGAAGGACATCAGCCTGTACATCAACTCGCCAGGCGGCCTGGTGACCGCGGGCATGGCGATCTACGACACCATGCAGTACATCAAGCCGGACGTGAGCACCATCTGCGTCGGCCAGGCCGCCTCCATGGGCGCGGTGCTGCTGGCGGCCGGCGCCCCGGGCAAGCGCTACGCGCTGCCCAACTCGCGGGTGATGATCCACCAGCCCCTGGGCGGCTTCCAGGGCCAGGCCACGGACATCGACATCCACGCGCGCGAGATCCTGAGCATGCGCGCCAGGCTGAACGAGATCCTCGCCCACCACACCGGCCAGAGCATCGAGACCATCGCCCGCGACACCGAGCGCGACAACTTCAAGGGCGCCGCCGAGGCCAAGGCCTACGGCCTGGTCGACGAGGTCCTGGAGCGCCGCCCCGAGGACTCCATCCAGGCCGGCTGACCGGCCCCGGGCCCCGGGCGCGTCCCCCGACGCCCCCGGGCTCCCCCCGAGACCCCAGGTCCGGCGCGCTTCTGGCGCGGTTCCGGCCCTGTGCTATTCTCGCCCCCAACCCGCCCCGGCGGGACGCAATACTGGAAAAGCACAAGCATGAGCGAAGACCGGCAAGGCCGTACCGGCGATGGCAACAAGATCCTCTACTGCTCTTTCTGCGGGAAGAGCCAGCACGAGGTGCGCAAGCTGATCGCCGGCCCCAGCGTGTTCATCTGCGATGAATGCGTGGAGCTCTGCAACGACATCATCCGCGAGGAACTCGAGGAGAAGGCGCAGTCGGCGCGCAGCTCGCTGCCCAAGCCGCGCGAGATCCTCGAGGTGCTGGACCAGTACGTGATCGGCCAGCATCGGGCGAAGAAGACCCTCGCGGTGGCCGTCTACAACCACTACAAGCGCATCGAGAGCCGCCAGCGCAACGAGGACGTCGAGCTGGCCAAGTCGAACATCCTGCTGGTCGGCCCGACCGGTTCGGGCAAGACCCTGCTGGCCGAGACCCTGGCGCGGCTGCTCAACGTGCCGTTCACGATCGCCGACGCGACCACGCTCACCGAGGCCGGCTACGTCGGCGAGGACGTGGAGAACATCATCCAGAAGCTGCTGCAGAAGTGCGACTACGACGTCGAGAAGGCGCAGCAGGGCATCGTCTACATCGACGAGATCGACAAGATCTCGCGCAAGAGCGAGAACCCGTCGATCACCCGCGACGTGTCCGGCGAAGGCGTGCAGCAGGCGCTGCTGAAGCTGATCGAGGGCACCGTGGCCTCGGTCCCGCCGCAGGGCGGGCGCAAGCACCCGCAGCAGGAATTCCTGCAGGTCGATACCAAGAACATCCTGTTCATCGTCGGCGGCGCGTTCGCCGGCCTGGACAAGATCATCCAGCAGCGCAGCAGCGAGGCTGGCGGCATCGGCTTCGGCGCCAAGGTCAAGAGCACCAAGGTCAAGGCCGACACCGGCAAGCTGCTGGCCGAGGTCGAGCCGGAGGACCTGATCAAGTTCGGCCTGATCCCCGAGTTCGTCGGCCGCCTGCCGGTGGTGGCGACCCTGGAGGAGCTGGACGAGGCCGCCCTGGTCAAGATCCTGACCGAGCCGAAGAACGCCATCACCAAGCAGTTCAAGAAGCTGTTCGAGATGGAAGGCGTGGAGCTGGAGTTCCGCCCGGACGCCCTGACCGCGATCGCGCGCAAGGCGCTCAAGCGCAAGACCGGCGCCCGTGGCCTGCGCACCATCGTCGAGTCGGTGCTGCTGGACACCATGTACGAGCTGCCGTCCATGGAGAACGTCAGCAAGGTGGTGGTGGACGAGTCGGTGATCGAGCACAAGACCGAGCCGTACCTGATCTACCAGACCCCGCCGGCGGCCTCGCCGAAGGTGGCCTCGGCCGACTGACGGCCGGCCTCCAGCGCCCGCGGCAACCCGGCCCCCGCCACCCCGTGGCGGGGGCTTTGTTTTCCCAAGTGCTTGATCCGGAAGGCGATCTTGCGTGCATCTTGCATCGCTTCCGGCCTGCCCCCATAACGGGGGCAGGCGGCCCGCCGGCCGCCGCCAATGTTTCCCGGAGCTTCCATGTCCCGCACCCGATCCGACGCCCTCGAACTGCCCGTCCTGCCGCTGCGCGACGTGGTGGTGTTCCCGCACATGGTCATCCCGCTGTTCGTGGGCCGGGACAAGTCCATGCGCGCCCTTGAGCAGGCGATGGAAGGCGACAAGCAGATCCTGCTGGTCGCGCAGAAGTCGGCCGAGACCGACGACCCGCAGGCGGCCGACCTCTACACCGTCGGCACCCTGGCCACCGTGCTGCAGCTGCTGAAGCTTCCCGACGGCACCATCAAGGTCCTGGTCGAGGGCACCGCGCGCGTGCAGGCGGGCGACATCGCCGAGCGCGACGGCGCCCTGCACGGGCGCGGCACCGTGGTCGAGCCGGGCACCAGCCGCGACCCGCGCGAGATCGAGGCGGTGGCGCGCACCCTGACCAGCCTGTTCGAGCAGTACGTCAAGACCAACCGCAAGCTGCCGCCGGAGCTGCTGCAGACCCTGTCCGGGATCGAGGAGCCCGGCCGCCTGGCCGACACCATCTCGGCCCACATCGGCGTGCGCCTGGCCGACAAGCAGCGCCTGCTGGAGACCTTCGACACCGGCGACCGCCTGGAGCTGCTGGTCGGCCTGGTCGAGGGCGAGATCGACGTGCAGCAGATGGAGAAGCGCATCCGCGGCCGGGTGAAGTCGCAGATGGAGCGCAGCCAGCGCGAGTACTACCTCAACGAGCAGATGAAGGCGATCCAGAAGGAGCTGGGCGACCTGGACGACTCGCCGGGGGAGATGGAGGAGCTGGCGCGCAAGATCGCCGAGGCCGGCATGCCCAAGGCCATCGAGGCCAAGGCCAAGAGCGAACTGAACAAGCTCAAGCAGATGTCGCCGATGTCGGCCGAGGCCGCGGTGGTGCGCAACTACCTCGACTGGCTGCTGGGCGTGCCGTGGAAGAAGCGCAGCAAGGTGCGCAAGGACCTCAAGGCCGCGCAGGACACCCTGGACGCCGACCACTACGGCCTGGAGAAGGTCAAGGAGCGGATCCTGGAGTACCTGGCGGTGCAGTCGCGGGTCAAGCAGATGAAGGGCCCGATCCTGTGCCTGGTCGGCCCGCCGGGCGTGGGCAAGACCTCGCTGGGCCAGTCCATCGCCAAGGCCACCAACCGCAAGTTCGTGCGCATGAGCCTGGGCGGCGTGCGCGACGAGGCCGAGATCCGCGGCCACCGCCGCACCTACGTCGGTTCGATGCCGGGCCGCATCGTGCAGAACCTCAACAAGGTCGGCACCAAGAATCCGCTGTTCGTGCTCGACGAGATCGACAAGATGTCGATGGACTTCCGCGGCGACCCGTCGTCGGCGCTGCTGGAGGTGCTGGACCCGGAGCAGAACCACAGCTTCAACGACCACTACCTGGAGGTCGACCTGGACCTGTCCGAGGTGATGTTCGTGGCGACCTCCAATTCGCTGAACATCCCCGGCCCGCTGCTCGACCGCATGGAGGTCATCCGCATCCCGGGCTACACCGAGGACGAGAAGCTGAGCATCGCCACCCGCTACCTGGTGCCGAAGCAGCAGAAGGCCAACGGCCTCAAGCCCGAGGAGCTGTCGATCGCCGAGGACGCGATCCGCGACATCGTGCGCTACTACACGCGCGAGTCCGGCGTGCGCAACCTGGAGCGCGAGATCGCCAAGATCTGCCGCAAGGTGGTCAAGGAGATCGCGCTCAAGGGGCCGGAGCCGGCGAAGAAGAAGCCCGCGCGCAAGGCCGCCGGCAAGCGCAAGGGCGCGCTGGTGCAGGTCACCGCGGCCAACCTGGACAAGTACCTGGGCGTGCGCCGCTTCGACTTCGGCCGCGCCGAGGAGCAGAACGAGATCGGCCTGGTCACCGGCCTGGCCTGGACCGAGGTCGGCGGCGACCTGCTGCAGATCGAGGCCACCCTGGTCCCGGGCAAGGGCCAGCTGATCCTCACCGGCCAGCTGGGCGACGTCATGAAGGAATCCGCCTCGGCGGCCCTGTCGGTGGTGCGCGCGCGCGCCGAGCGGCTGGGCATCGAGGCCGACTTCCTGCAGAAGCACGACGTGCACCTGCACGTGCCCGACGGCGCCACCCCGAAGGACGGCCCCAGCGCCGGCATCGCCATGGTCACCGCGCTGGTATCGACCCTGACCAAGGTGCCGGTGCGCGCGGACATCGCCATGACCGGCGAGATCACCCTGCGCGGCAAGGTCACCGCGATCGGCGGCCTGAAGGAGAAGCTGCTGGCCGCGCTGCGCGGCGGCATCCGCACGGTGATCATCCCCGAGGAGAACCGCAAGGACCTGGCCGACATCCCGGCCAACGTCACCGAGGGGCTGAAGATCGTGCCGGTGAAGTGGATCGACGAGGTCCTGGACCTGGCCCTGGAGCGGCCGCTGGCCCCGGCCGGCGCGAAGGTGGCCGTGCGCGGCGGCGGCCGCAGCGGTGGCCGCCGGCAGCGCCCGGTGGCCGACCGGACCGACGTAAAGCACTGAAAAGTCCGCGGCCGCGCGCCGCGCGAATCCGACAGGCGGGCATGAAAAGCCCGCCAGTGCTGCATTTCCGGCTTGCGGCCCTTGGGGGCGCCCTGTATAACGGGCGCACCCGCACTGGCCACGCCCAGTCCGCGGAACCAGACCTGCCGGCACGCTCCACGGACGCGACCCGGTCACACATCTCGCGGCAAGACCGCACAGGGAGTAAATACGAATGAACAAAACCGATCTGATCGACGCCGTCGCCAGCGAAGCCGAAATCACCAAGGCCGAGGCCGCGCGCGCGGTCGACGCGGTGATCAACTCGGTCACCAAGGCGCTGAAGAAGGGCGACGCCGTCACCCTGGTCGGCTTCGGCACCTTCCAGGTGCGCAAGCGCGCTGCCCGCACCGGTCGCAACCCGAAGACCGGCGAGACCATCAAGATCAAGGCCTCGAAGAATCCGGCGTTCAAGGCTGGCAAGGCGCTGAAGGACGCTGTAAACTAACCGGCCCGCTTCCGAAGCGGGCTTGCCTGACCCGGGTGCTTAGCTCAGCGGTAGAGCGTCGCCCTTACAAGGCGAGGGTCGGGGGTTCGAAACCCTCAGCACCCACCAGCTTCGGAATGCAAAAAAATTTGTAAGACGGTCTTCTCAAGCCTGAAAACTTGTCTTACAATGGCTGTCTCAGCGCGGAGTGGTAGTTCAGTCGGTTAGAATGCTGGCCTGTCACGCCGGAGGTCGCGGGTTCGAGTCCCGTCCACTCCGCCACTTATCTGGAAAGCCCCCGGGAAACCGGGGGCTTTCTTTTTGTCCGCGCCTCGCGCGGCAAATGCGCATGCGTAGCGGCCTTGCCTGCTCCACGGCAGGCTTCCCGCGCAGGCGCCGGACCGGGCGTGCGCCACACGGCCATGCCCGGAAACGCGCCGGCCGGGGAGCGCAAAAAGCCTGGTTGCGGGGGAGCCGGCGGGCAGTCCGCGCGGCGCCGGCCCGGGTTACACTGCGCGGCTTACATTCGCCGCTTACCTACACCGGGCTAACAATGCTGCAGAAACTCCGCGATCGGTCATCGGGCTGGGTTGCCACGGTCATCATCGCCCTGCTGATGATTCCGTTCCTCTTCGTCGTCGACCAGAGCTACCTCGGTGGCATGGGCGCCAACAACGTGGCCCAGGTCAAGGCGCCGCCGTCGTGGTGGAAGGGCGCGCCCGGCTTCTGGCCGGTCTCGCTGCTGTGGGAGCACCAGGAGGTCAGCGGCGAGGAGTTCCGCCAGCGCTTCGAGCAGGCCCGGATGCTGGCCCGCCAGCAACAGGGCGAGGCGTTCGACCCGCGCCAGTTCGAGAGCATCGAGAACAAGCGCCGCGTGCTGGACGAGCTGATCGACGAGAAGGCGCTGCTGCTGGCCGCCGGCCGCGAGGGCGTGGTCGTCTCCGACGCCGCGGTGCGCGAATACATCGCCTCGATCCCGGCATTCCAGGTGGACGGCAAGTTCAACATGGACGCCTACCGCATGGCGCTGTCCTCGCAGTACCCGCCGCGCACCCCGAGCCAGTTCGACGAGCTGGTGCGGCAGTCGCTGCGGCAGTCGCTGGTGCCGATGGCGGTGGGCAACTCGGCCTTCGTCACCGACGCCGAGCTGGACCGCCTGCTGCGCCTGTCCGGCGAGACCCGCGACGTCGAACTGGTGGTGCTGCCGCCGGCGCCGGAGGACACCGCAGCGGTGACCGACGACGACGCCAAGGCCTGGTACGAGGCGCACACCGCCGACTTCATGCGCCCGGAACGGGTGGGCATCGAGTACGTGGAAGTGACCGCGCAGCAGGTGCCGGAGCCGGCGCCGGCCGACGAGGCCACCCTGCGCCAGCGCTACGAGGAAGAGAAGCTGCGCTTCGGCGAGCCGGAGCGCCGCCTGGCCTCGCACATCCTGGTGCGCGTGCCGGAGGGTGGCGACGCCGCCGCGGCCGAGCGCAAGGCCGCCGAGCTGGCCAGGCAGGCCGCCGCGCCGGGTGCCGATTTCGCCGCGCTGGCGCGCGAGCATTCCGAGGACCCGGGTTCGCGCGATGCCGGCGGCGACCTGGGCTGGGTCGAGCGCGGCACCATGGTGGCGCCGTTCGAGGAAGCGCTGTTCGCGATGCAGGCTGGCGAGGTGCGCGGCCCGGTGAAGACCGACTTCGGCTGGCACGTGCTGCAGCTGCGCGAGGTCAAGGAAGGCGCCGCGCGCCCGTTCGAGGAAGTGCGCGACGAGCTGGCGCGCGAGCTGGCGCAGGCCGAGCGCGAGCGCGCCTTCAGCGAACTGGTTGGCCGCCTGACCGACCTGGCCTACGAGAACCCGTCCTCGCTGGAACCGGCCGCGCGCGAGCTGAAGCTGGAAGTGCGCAAGCTCGGTCCGTTCAGCCGCGACGACACGGTCGGCATCGCCGCGGCGCCCGAGGTCAAGCGTGCCGCGTTCTCCGAGGCCCTGATCGAGGACGGCACCGCCAGCGACCCGATCCAGATCGGTCCGCAGCACAGCGTCCTGATCCGGGTGGTGGAGCACGAGCCGGCCGAGGCCATGCCGCTGGCCGAGGTGCGTGGGCAGGTCGAGGCCGCGGTGCGTGCCGACCGCCGCAACAAGGCCGCGGTGGCCGCCGCCGAGGCCGCGCTGGAGCGCCTGCGCAAGGGCGAGGCGCTGGCCGCGCTGGCCACTGCCGAGGACGGCGTCATGCCGCTGCCTGGCCTGCCGCGTGGCGCGCCGGTGCCTTCGCGCGAGGCCAACCGCGCCATCTTCGCCGTGGCCGCGCCGGAAGAGGGCAAGGCCGCGTTCGGCCGCTTCGCCCTGCCGGATGGCCGCCAGGCGGTGTTCGCGGTCAATGCCGTGCATCCGGGCAAGCCGGAGGAACTGCCGCAGGAGCAGCGCGCCCTGCTGCGCCAGCAGTTCGCCCAGATCGACGGCGCCGCCGCGGCCGAGGACTACATCCGCCGCATCCGCAGCCAGTTCAAGGTCCGCATCGACGAAACCCAGCTTTGACGGGAGCGGCGATTGGGGCCAAAAGAACGGGGGCGCCTCCTGGCGCCCCCTTTTTTTTGTTTGTTTGATGGGTGGCCCGGCCCACTCACTCCACGCGCAACTGCATCCCCGGCCGCAGCACGCTGTTGGCGTTGAGGTTGTTGAGTTCCAGCAGCTGGCGCACGGCCACGCCATAGCGCCTGGCGATCACCCAGGCCGACTCGCCGCGGCGCACGGTGTGCACCCGGGTGGTCGCCACCGCGGGTGCTTCCTCCACCTCCGCGGTGGCACGCACCGGCGCCAGCGCCACCGGCGCCGGCGGTGCGATGGCCTGCACCAGGGCCAGCGGCGGGCTGGTCCAGCGCTGGCCCAGGGCAGGGTTGAGGCGGCGCAGCACCGTTGGATCCTGGCCGTTGCCCAGGGCCCAGGCCTCCAGTCCGCCGGCGCCTTCCAGCGGGCGCGCCTCCAGGTGCAGCACCGGACGGTCCAGCCGCGCCATCCATTCCGCTTCCTCGCCGGCGCGGGTCAGCACGCAGGCCAGGGCGTGGAGCTTGTCGACATAGGCATAGGTGACGCCGGACAGGCCCTGCAGCGAGCCTGGCGTGGCCTCCAGCGCCTGCTCGCCGCTATGGCGCAGCGCCCGCAGCACGCGCGACTCGCCGGCGTTGTAGGCCATCGCGGTCAGGCGCCAGTTGCCGCCGAGCATGCCGTTGAGCTTGCGCAGGTACTGCACCGCTGCGCGGGTGGACTCGGCCGGCGACAGGCGGCCGTCGTAATGCTTGGTGACCGGCACCCCGTGGTGGCGCGCGGTATGGGTGACGAACTGCCACAGCCCCGCCGGGCCGCCGCCGTTGCGCGCGCCGGGGGCGTAACCGCTTTCCACGAACGGAATCAGGGCGTATTCGGTCGGCAGGTGCGCCGCGCGCAGGGCGTCGACCACGTGGCCGAACAGGGGCAGGGCGTCGCTGTCCGGATCGGCCAGGCGCGCCGGCGCATGGCGGAAGTGTTGCTCGTAGCGGGTCGCGCCCGCGTCGCAGCCAGGCTCGGCCAGGCCATCCAGGAACGCCTGGTAGATCTCGCGCCCGCTGCGCATGCCCTCCGGCAGCTCGGGGGAGGCGTCAGCGGCCGGCGCGTCCGCATCCGGCGCCGCCGGCTCGCTGGCCGGCGCGGGTGGCTCGGTGGCCGCCGGGTCGGGGCGGGGCTCCTGGGCGAAGGCCGCACAGGAGCACGCCACCAGCACGGCGGGCCAGGCGCGCCTCATGCGCCGAACCCGTCCTTCCAGGCGCGCAGGGCGCCGAAACACTCCGCGTCGCTGCGCGGGGCATGGCCCAGGCGGTGCGCCGCCGCCTCGCGCACGGCCGGTTCGGCGCAGCGCAGGAACGGGTTGGTGTCGCGCTCGGTGGCCAGGGTGACCGGCACGGTGGGCTGGCCGGCCTCGCGCTGGGCGCGGGCCTCGGCGTGGCGCCGGACCAGGGCCGGATTGCCCGGCTCCACCGCCAGGGCGAAGGCGGCATTGGCCAGGGTGTATTCATGCCCGCAGCACACCAGGGTCTGGTCGGGCAGGGCGGCCAGGCGCTGCAGGGAGTCATGCATCTGCTCGGCATCGCCCTCGAACAGGCGCCCACAGCCCAGGCTGAACAGGGTATCGCCGCAGAACAGCACGCCTTCGACCAGATAGGCCACATGGCTGCGGGTATGCCCCGGCACGGCGATCACCCGGATCTCGCGCCCGGCCAGCTGCAGCCGCGCGCCGTCGGTGGCGCGCTCGGTGGCGTGCGGGATGCGCGGGTCCTCCGGCGCGACCACCGGCAATCCCGGCCAGCGCTCGAGCAGCTCCGGCACCCCGGCGCAGTGGTCGGCGTGGTGGTGGGTCAGCAGGATCGCGGCGGGCACCATCCCGCGCCCGGCGGCGGCCAGCACCGGCTCGGCGGACCCGGGGTCCACCACCAGCGCCCTGCCTGCACCCATGGCCCAGACATAGTTGTCCTGCAATGCCGGCAGCGGGGTCGGTCGCATAGAATCGGGACCATGCCTGCGCCCGCCACCCGCCGTCAACCCGGTGCCCCGGCCTGGTTCAGCGCCCCGCAGGGCCGGATCCTGCTGGCGGCGGAGCGCCAATGGGTGCTGCGGCGCCTGGCTGAACGGCCGGTGCAGCCGTGGCTGTGGCTGTGCCCGGAGGCCCCGGAGGACTGGGTCCCGCCGCCCGCACGGGGCCTGCTGCTGCACCATGGCGGCGGCGCCGGCGGCTACCAGGGCAGCGTGCGCTGCGACCTGCCCCTGCCGGTGGCCAGCGGCTGCATCGCCCACGTGGTGGTGCAGCACGCCCCGTCGCGGGGACTGCAGACCCTGCTGGAGGAGTGCGAGCGGGTGCTGCTGGACGGCGGCCGGCTGTGGCTTTGCACCTTCAACCCGTACAGCCCGTACCGCCTGCGTGCCGGCCTGGCCGGGGTCGCGGCGCGCCCGCTGGGCGCCTGGATCCAGCGCCTGCACGCCCTCGGCCTGGTGGCGGTGGCGCCGCCGCGCTGCGTCGGGCCGCGCTGGCGTCCGCGCGAAAGTGCTGGCAATCCCGGCGGGGGCGCGGCATCGTTGCGCGCCGGGTGCGTGCTGGAGTTCGAAAAGCGCGCGCTCGCGCCGGTGGGACCGGTGCCGGCAGGCTGGCGGCGACCCGGGGCCGCGCCGGCGGCCTGAACACGGAAACCTGATGAAGAAGATCGAGATCCACACCGATGGCGCCTGCTCCGGCAACCCCGGGCCGGGCGGCTGGGGCGCGCTGCTGCGCTACAAGGCCCACGAACGCGAGCTGTCCGGCGGCGAGCCGGTCACCACCAACAACCGCATGGAGCTGATGGCTGCCATCAGCGCCCTGGAGGCGCTGACCGAGCCCTGCGAGGTGGTACTGTTCACCGACTCGCAGTACGTGCGCCAGGGCATCACCGAATGGATGCCCGGCTGGGTGCGCCGCGGCTGGAAGACCGCCGGCGGCGACCCGGTCAAGAACCGCGACCTGTGGGAGCGCCTGCACGCGGCCTGCCAGCGCCACAGCATCGAGTGGCGCTGGGTCAAGGGCCACAACGGCGACCCGGACAACGAGCGCGTGGACGCGATCGCCCGCGCTGCGTCCCAGCAGGCCCGGGCCGCGGCGCGGTAAACTTGCGCCGATGCGCCAGATCATCCTCGATACCGAAACCACCGGCCTGGAGTGGAAGAAGGGCAACCGCGTGGTCGAGATCGGCTGCGTGGAGCTGCTGGAGCGGCGCCCGAGCGGGCGCAACTTCCACCGCTACCTCAAGCCCGACTGCGAGTTCGAGGCCGGCGCCCAGGAAGTCACCGGCCTGACCCTGGAGTTCCTGGCCGACAAGCCGTCGTTCGAGGAGATCGTCGACGAATTCCTCGAATACATCGACGGCGCCGAGCTGATCATCCACAACGCCGCGTTCGACCTCGGCTTCCTCGACTACGAGCTGTCGCGTTGCGGCGAGCACTACGGCCGCATCGCCGACCGCTGCACCGTGGTCGACACCCTGCTGCTGGCGCGCGAGCGCTTCCCCGGCCAGCGCAATTCGCTGGACGCGCTGTGCAAGCGCCTGGGCGTGGACAACTCGCACCGCCAGCTGCACGGCGCGCTGCTGGACGCGCAGATCCTGGCCGACGTCTACATCGCCCTGACCTCCGGCCAGGAGGAGATCGGCTTCGCCGAGGTCGAGGCGCCGTCCACCGGCCCGGCGGTGGCCACGGTCAGCTTCGCCCCGGTGGCCGGCGAGCGCCCGCGCATCGCGGCCGCGCCGGAGGAGCTGGAAGCGCATGCGCGCCGCCTGGCACACCTGCGCAAGAAGGCCGGGCGCGCGCTTTGGGACCAGTACGAGCCGCTGCCGGAACCGGAAGCCGAGCTGCAACCGGCCTGAGCCGGTGCCTCAGTGGCAGCGCACCAGCACCGCGGTGACGTTGTCCGAACCGCCGCCGTCCAGCGCCGCCGCGACCAGGATGTCCACGCATTCCTGCGCGCTGCAGTCCTGCCAGGACAGCACCTCGGCGATACGCGCGTCGTCCACTTCCTCGGTCAGCCCGTCGCTGCACAGCAGCAGCTGCATGCCCGGGCGCAGTTCGCCGGACATGGTCGCCACCTTCAGGTGCGCCGGATCGGTCACGCCCAGGGCCTGGGTGACCGCGCTGCGCTGCGGGTGGGTGCGCGCCTCCTCGGGCGTGAGGCTGCCTTGGGCGATCAGTTCCTGCACGTAGCTGTGGTCCTGGCTGAGCTGGGCCAGGCGGCCGTCGCGCCACAGGTAGGCGCGGCTGTCGCCGATCCAGGCCACCTCGAAGCGCTCGCCCTGGACCCGCAGGACCACGGCCGTGGTGCCCATGGGCAGGGCGTCGTTGCGGCGGCGCGAGGCACGGATGATCTCCTCGTCGGCCACCCGCAGCGCCTGTGCCAGCGGCGTGCCCTGGCGCACCTCGCGCACGATCGCCTCGCGCGCCAGCGCGCTGGCGACCTCGCCGCAGGCGTGCCCGCCCATGCCATCGGCCACCAGCCACAGCCCCAGCTCGCTGTCGCCGTAGTACGTGTCCTCGTTCAGCGCCCGGCGCAGGCCGGGGTGGGTGAGGTGTCCGAATTCGATCATGAAGGCCCGGGGCGAGGCTGCGCTGGAGTAGCGTGCAATCATCCGGGCCGGCCGTGCCGCGGGCAAGGTTTGCTTGCGGGGGCGGCCCGCCGGCACGCTTGGCTTGTCCGCGCGCGCCGCGCCACGTATCATTCCCGCCCCGGCTGCGGCCGGGCCACCGGAGAGGTGGCAGAGTGGTTGAATGTACCTGACTCGAAATCAGGCAGGCGTTTATAGCGCCTCGGGGGTTCGAATCCCCCCCTCTCCGCCAGATGCAAATAAAAAGGCCCCCTCGCGGGGCCTTTTTATTTGCATCCGGTGAGGGGTGGCCTGGTTCGAACCCCTTGGTTCGACCACCCGCGAAGCGGGTGGCGCGAGGCGCGCAGCGCCTCGTCACAAACCGCGCAGCGGTTTGCACGGCGAAGCCGCCCGAAGGGCGGGCCCGCAGGCCGAGTGAATCCCCGGGCTCAGCGTGGCATGCCCGGCGAAGCCCCTGCAGGCCCCCGACGGACTCCGCTCCACGCCCGGGAGGGGCGCTGCCGGTCCGCCGGAGAAGGCTGCGGGGGAATGCCTTTCAGCCTCGGTCTCGCCGCAGGCGCTAGACTTGCGCCTTTCCAATCCCCTGGCTGTTCCCCATGTCCGAAATCCTCGTCCCCGTGTCCTTTGGCGAACTGCTGGACAAGATCGCGATCCTGCAGATCAAGTCCGAGCGCATGACCGACGAGGCCAAGCTGGCCAACGTGCGCAAGGAGCTGTCGGCGCTGGAGCAGACCTGGATGGCGCATCCGGCGGCCAACCGCGACATCGCCCAGCTGCGTGCCCGCCTGAAGGCGGTCAACGAGCGGCTGTGGGACATCGAGGACGAGATCCGGCTCAAGGAACGTGCGCAGGAGTTCGACGAGGAGTTCGTGCGCCTGGCCCGCAGCGTGTACTTCGAGAACGACGAGCGCGCGCGGGTGAAGAAGGAGATCAACCTCGCGCTGGGCTCCGCCTACGTCGAGGAGAAGTCCTACCAGGACTACCGCACCGGCGCTACGCCCTGAGCCGCGTCGCCGGCCGCTGTCCCGGCCGCGGCCAGCTCCAGGCCGCGTACCCGGACCAGGTGCCGGACCATGCGCAGGCGCTCGCCATGGGGCAGGGCCACGCCGTAGCCCCGGTGCAGGCGCTCGACCTCCTCCGCGCGGCCTGAACCCAGCGCGCCCAGTTGGGCCAGCACCAGCGCTTGTTCCTGCAGTTCCAGCGGATAGGCCTCCGGCCGCTGCAGCAGCGCCTCGCCGGTGCGCAGCATGGCTTCGGCATCGCGCGCGGCCGCGGTGGCGTACAGGTCCAGCACCGCGCGCACGGCCGCCGGCTGGACGTCGCGCTGGATCCACGCCGGCGCGATCCAGACCCGTTCCAGGTCCTGCGGCGGCAGGTGGCCCAGGGTGGCCGCCGCCACCGCGGCCGCGGCGCGGGTCCAGGTGGCCAGGTCGGCGACCGGACCCTGCGACAGCCCCAGCAGCGCCTGCAGCTCGTGTTCGGCCTCGGCCAGTTCGTGCTGGCGTGCCGGCAGGGGCGTGGCGCGCGGCTGCCCGGACAGCGCCGCGGCCAGCGCGATCGCGCGCTGCCGCGCCTGCAGCACGCTGTGCCCGGGCAGGGCGGCGACGGCCTCGCTGGCCGGCGGCAGGATCCGTCCCTCCATCAGGTCCAGCACCGGCAGGCCGTTGTCGGCAAGGCGCTGCAGGGTGTCGGCACGGTCGGCGCGGAAGCGCGTCCGCGGGCCCTGCAGCGAGACCTGCGGATGGAAATCGCTGTGCGGGGCGGCGCCCAGGGCGCGGACGTAGGTTTGCAGCAGGGCGCGGCCGCCCAGTTCGCGCACGGCCAGGGCGGCATCGCCATCCAGCCCGACCCGCGCGGTCTCCCGGGCCAGTTCGCCGGTGACCCGCAGGCGCGCCGCGTCGGCCGCCGGGCAGGTGCTGCGGCAGGCGACCACCACCAGGTCGTTGTCCTGGGCCAGGTACAGGCGCGCGTCGGCGAAGTTCTCCAGCAGCGCGGCCAGGATCGAAGCCAGCAGCGCATCGTCGATTTCGTAGCTCTGCAGCCACTGCACCAGCAACCCGTCCTCGGCCAGGTGGCCGTGCAGGAAGCGGTAGAACTCGGTGGTGAAAAGGCCGGCCACGCCGCTGACCCAGGGGTTTGAGGGCTCGGACACGATCACGTCGTAGCGGCGCCGGCCGCTGGCGTAGAACCGGCGTGCGTCGTCGAAATGCACCTGCGAACGCGGATCCTGCAGCGCCCGCGCGATCCGCCGCGCGAACAGCTGCGCGCCGGCGCGGTGCACCAGTGGCTCGATCTCCACCGTCTCCACCCGCTGCACCCGGTCGCTGCCCAGCAGGGTATGCGTGGACAGGCCCAGGCCCCAGCCGATCACCCCGACCTGGCGCGGCTGCGGATGCAGCGCCAGCGGCAGCGCGCCCAGGCTCACCATGGTCAGCTCGTCGCCGCCGGGCGGGCGCTCCAGGTCCTGTGCCATGGCACCGTCGGACTTGCCATTGGTCAGCAGCGAGAGGGTCCCGTACGTGCCGGAGCGGACCACGCCGATGGTGGCGGTCTTGCCGTCGCGCAGGAACGGCACCTCCAGCGAAGCGTCCAGCCGCGCGTGGCCGGTGCGGAACGCGCCGGAGAGCTGGGTGCGTGGATCCGCCCGGCCCCACACCAGGGCCAGCAGCAGCGCCGCCACGGCGCTTCCCGACAGCGCGGCCAGCCGCGCCGGCTGCAGTTCGCCGCGCGCATGCGCCAGCAGCCAGAAACCGATGGCGATGTCGCCCACCGCGGCCAGCACCAGGCCCAGGCGCACGCCCAGCAATGGCACCAGCACGTGGGTCATCAGCAGCACGCCGGCAATCGCGCCGACGGTATTGGCCGCGTACAACCGTCCGATCGATGCCTCGCCACCGCCGGCGCGCAGCAGGCCCAGGGTGAACAGCGGCAGGGTGGTGCCGGCGAAGAACGCGGCCGGCAGCATCACCGCCATCGCCACCCCGGCGCTGCCGAGCAGGAACAGGCGGTAGCCGCCGTCGGTGCGCGATAGCGATTGCACCAGCGCCGCGGCCCAGTCGAAGGACTGCGCGAACGCCAGCAACGACAGCAACGCCGCCACGCCCATCGCGACCTGGGCGATCGCCGCGGTGCGCAGCGGATCGTCCAGGCGGCCGCCGCGACGATGGACCCAGGCGCCACCGCCGGCCAGGCCCAGCAGGAACGCGGCCAGCATCAGCTCGAAGCTGTGCACGGTGGTGCCCAGGGCCTGGTTGAGCAGGCGGATCCAGCCGATCTCGTAGACGAACGAGCAGGCACCCGACAGCAGCCCGGCCCACAGCACCGCGCGCAGCAGCGGGCTGTGCCGCGCGGACGCGCCATCGGGCGCTGAGGCCGCCGTTGCCCGCGTTGCAGCCACGCCGTCGCCGCGTGCCAGCCACGCCGCCACCGCCGCGACCAGCAGGTTGGCAAGGCCGGCCGCCGCCAGCGCCCCGGGCATGCCCAGCCGTGGCAGCAGCAGGAAGGTCGCGGCCAGCGCACCGGCGGCCGCGCCCAGGCTGTTGGCGAAGTACAGCCCGCCCAGCACGCGCGCGTCCTGGCCCTGGCGGGCGCGGATCCAGCCGGCGCTCAGCAGCGGGAAGGTCGCCCCCAGCAGGATGCAGGCCGGCAGGATCAACAGGGCCGCGCTAAGCCACGGATACAGCTGTGCGGCCAGGCCGTCGCCCAGGGCGGCGAGCACGCCCTCCGACAGCCGGGTATAGCCAACGAACACCGGGTGGAAGGCCAGCCCCAGCACGCCGATCGCGGCCTCGGCCGCCGCATAGGCCAGCACCAGCCGGCGCCAGCGCAGGCCCAGCCGCGCCGCGCCCCAGGCGCCCAGGGCCATGCCGCCCATGAAGATCGCCAGCACCAGGCTTTGCGCGTACGCCGCATGTCCCAGCACCAGGCCCAGGTAATGCGACCACAGCGACTGGTAGACCAGCCCGGCGAAGCCGGAAACCACGAACAGGCCCAGCACCGCGGCGGCGGGCAGGACGGGGGCCGGCAACCTTGCGTCGTCGGCCCGGCGCATCAGGTCCGGATCTGGGCGTCAGCGGCCATGGTCGGCACGGTAGCGCTCGAAGGCCTCGATGGCATCCTGCACGGTGACCAGTTCCATCACGCCTTCGTGCTCGATCTTGGTGCCCCATTTGAGGGCCGCGGCGGGCTTGCCGAGGTACTTGCGCGCCGCGTCGTCGTAACGGTCCACGCAGTAGCGGCGGTCCGAGTAGGGGCCACTGCGCGCCGGGTTGCTGGCCGCATGCAGGCCCAGCACCTTCGTGCCCATGGCGTTGGCGATGTGCATCGGCCCGGAGTCCGGTGTGACCAGCAGGTCGGCGCGCGCCAGCAGGGCCGGCAGCTGCTTGAGGGTGTCCTTGCCGACCAGGTCCAGCACCGGGGCGCGCATGGCCGCGACGATGGCATCGGCGGTGCTGCGCTCCAGCCCGCTGCGGCCGCCGCACAGCACCACCCGCCAGCCGCGCGCGGCGGCGTGGTCGGCCAGGGCGGCGTAGCGGTCCGGGTACCAGTTGCGGCGCTGGTGGCTGGAGCAGGGCGAGATCATCAGCACCGGGGCGCCATCGTCCGGCCATTGCGCCGCGGCCCATTCATGCGCCTCGGCCGGCACCGGCAGGTTCCACTCGACCTTGTCCTGGACCAGGCCCAGCGGCTCGCAGAAGCTGCCGATGGCGTCCAGCACGTGGATGCCCGGGCGGTCCGGGATGCGCTCGTTGATGAACAGGCCGTGCAGGTCCTTGGAGCGGGAACGGTCGTAGCCGACCCGGCGCCGCGCCGGCACGAAGGCCGACAGCACGTTGGCGCGCGCCGCCACCTGCAGCTGCAGCAACACGTCGAACCGCTCCGCCGGCAGCTGCCGGCGCAAGGCGCGCATCCCGGCCAGGCCGCTGCGCTTGTCGTAGACGTGGAAGGTGACGTCCTCCAGCCCTTCCAGCAGGCGCCGGCCGCCCGGATCGATGATCCAGTGCAGGTGGAGGCCCGGCCAGGCGCGCTGCAGCGTCCGTACCAGCGGGACCACGTGGGTGACGTCGCCCAGGGCGGACAGGCGCAGCAGGCAGATCGAGGGGCGCATCGGTCTCGGGGTGTTGTTAGACTCGCGAGGATGGTCGCGTTCGACGCAAACGAAGCCTTGTCGCCCTACCGCGCCGGCAGCGGTTACGGCGCCATTCTGTTCGACCGCGAACGGCTGCGGCAAGCCGGGCCGGAACTGTTCTCGCCCGCGGCCTGGGGCGAACGCGCGCGTCCGGTGGGTTCCGGCGGCCGCGGCGGCGCCTGGTTCGTGGACGCGCCGTTCGGCCCGTCGGTGCTGCGCCACTACCTGCGCGGCGGCCTGGCCGCCGCGGTCAGCCGCGACCGCTACGTGTGGCGCGGCGCCGCCCGTACCCGCAGCTTCGCCGAGTTCCGGTTGATGCGCGAACTGCTCAAGCGCGGCCTGCCGGTGCCGCGCCCGCTGGCCGCCTCGTACCTGCGCCAGGGGGCGTTCTACCGCGCCGCGATCCTGCTGGAGCGGCTGGAGGGCGTGCGCTCGCTGGCCGACCGCGCCCAGGTGGCCGGCAGCGGCGCGCCGTGGGAGGAGACCGGGCGCCTGATCGCGCGCTTCCACCGCGAGGGCCTGGAGCACGCCGACCTCAACGCGCACAACATCCTTTTCGACGGCAACGGCCGCGGCTGGTTGATCGACTTCGACCGCGGGCGCATGCGCATCCCCGCCACCGGCTGGCGCGAGGCCAACCTGCGCCGGCTGCTGCGCTCGCTGCTGAAGCTGCGCGGCCAGCGCAGCGTGGAGGAGGTGGAGAAGGACTTCTCGCGCCTGCGCCGCGCCTACGAGCTGTCCTGGAACCGGGGCTGCTGAGATGGCCGCCTGGGCGCTGCGGCTGCACGGCGTGGGCAATGCCTCGGCGGTGGCGCTGGGCTCGCCCATGGCCACGCTCGAGCGCGACGGCCGTCCCTGGCTGACCATCGATTGCGGCGCCGAGGGCCTGACCGCGTTCGAGCAGCACTACGGCGGCCATCCGGACGCGTTGTTCGTCACCCACGTCCACCTGGACCACGTGGCCGGCTTCGAGCGCCTGTTCGTTTCCGCCTATTTCGATCCGGCGCGGCGCGGCCGCATCCGCGTGTACGTGCCGGCGCCGGTGGTGCCGCTGCTGCACCGGCGCATCGGCGACTACCCCAACGTCCTGGCCGAGGGCGGCGCCAACTTCTGGGATGCGTTCCAGCTGGTGCCGGTGGGCGATGCCTTCTGGCACGAGGGCGTGCGCCTGGAGGTGTTCCCGGTGCGCCACCACTGGCCCGAGACCGCCTTCGGCCTGCGCCTGCGCGGCAGCCTGGTGTGGAGCGGCGATACCCGTCCGATCCCGGAGACGCTGGCGCGCTACGCCGATGCCGGCGAGCTGGTGGCCCATGACTGCGGCCTGGTCGGCAATCCCTCGCACACCGGGATCGAGGACCTGGAACGCGAGTATCCGGCCGAGCTGCGCCAGCGCATGGTGCTTTACCACTACGCCAGCCCCGCCGACGGCGAGGCGCTGGCCGCCCGCGGCTATGCCGTGGGCCGCCCCGGCCAGGTGCTGGCCCTGGCCGAGCCCACCGCGCCGGTGGCGGAGGCCTCATGAGCGCGGTGCAGGCCCGCGCGCCGCTGCCCCGGGACCGGCTCGGGCGGCCGTTGCGCGACCTGCGCCTGTCGGTGATCGACGCCTGCAACTTCCGCTGCGGCTACTGCATGCCGGCCGAGCGCGTGCCCGACGACCACGGCACCCATGCCGCCGACCGGCTGTCCTTCGACCAGATCGAGACCCTGGTGCGCGGCTTCGTCCAGGTGGGCGTGCGCAAGCTGCGCCTGACCGGGGGCGAGCCGCTGCTGCGCCGGAACCTGCCCGGGCTGGTCGCGCGCCTGGCGCGCATCCCCGGGATCGAGGACCTGGCCCTGACCACCAATGGCGCGCTGCTGGCGGCGCAGGCGCGCGCGCTGCGCGAGGCGGGCCTGCGCCGGCTGACGGTGAGCCTGGATGCGCTGGATCCGGACGTGTTCCGGGCCATGTCCGGGCAACGCGGCGAGGTCGGCGCGGTGCTGGAAGGCATCGCCGCCGCCGAAGCGGCCGGGTTCGACCGGATCAAGCTCAACTGCGTGGTCCTGCGCGGGGTCAACGAGGACCAGGTGCTGCCGCTGCTGGAGCGCTTCCGCGGCAGCGGCCACGTGGTGCGCTTCATCGAGTACATGGACGTGGGCACCTGCAACGGCTGGGACCCGGCCCAGGTGGTGCGCGCCGAGGAACTGCGCGCGCGCATCGCCGCGCGCTGGCCGCTGCGCCCGCTGGCCGCCAGCTACGCCGGCGAGGTGGCGCAGCGCTACGCCTTCGCCGACGGTGGTGGCGAGGTCGGCTTCATCAGCTCGGTCAGCGCGCCGTTCTGCGGCGACTGCCACCGCGCCCGCGTTTCCGCCGATGGCCACCTCTACACCTGCCTGTTCGCAGACCGCGGCCACGACCTCAGGCCGGCGCTGGCCGGCGGCGGGCAGGGCGTGGCCGAAGCGGTGGCGCGGCTGTGGTCGGCGCGCGAGGACCGCTACAGCGAAATCCGCGGCCAGGCGCCGGCGCGCCGGCCCATCGAGATGTACCTGATCGGAGGTTGAGTGGCCACACGCACGTCTTCCCGCCGCGCGCCCGCCGCGCTGACCCATGTCGATGCCGAAGGCCGACCGGCCATGGTCGACGTATCCGCCAAGGACGTGACCGCGCGCAGCGCCACCGCGCAGTGCAGGGTCGCGTTCCCGGCGACGGTGGCGGCGCAGCTGCGCGCCAGCGGCATGCGCTCCAGCAAGGGCGGGATCATCGACACCGCGGTGATCGCCGGCACCATGGCCGCCAAGCGCACCCACGAGCTGATCCCGTTCTGCCATGCACTGCCGCTGGAAGGCGTGCGCATCGCCATCGACTGGCACGGCGAACGCGAGCTGCGGATCGAGTGCACCGCGCGCACGACCGCGCGCACCGGGGTGGAGATGGAGGCGCTGACCGGCGCCACCGTGGCCGCGCTGACGGTCTACGACATGACCAAGGCGTTGTCGCATGCCATCGTGCTGGGCCCGGCGAAGCTGCTGGGCAAGCGCGGCGGCAAGCGCGACTTCGGGCAGGTGGGATGATGGCGAGGGTGGCGCTGCTGTACTTCGCCTCGCTGCGCGACGCGGCTGGCTGCGAGCGCGAGGAAGTCGAGACCGCCGCGGCGGACCTGGCGGCGCTGTACGCCGAGGTCGCGGCCCGCCACGGCCTGCGCTGGCCGCGCGAACGCCTGCGGGTGGCGATGGACGGCTCGTTCGCCGCCTGGTCCGATCCGCCGCGCGAGGGCAGCGAGGTGGTGTTCATCCCGCCGGTATCGGGAGGCTGAGATGGGCGATCCGAGTACCCCGCTGGCCCGCTTCGAACTGGCCGATGCACCGTTCGACATCGCCCCGCTGCGCGAGGGCCTGCTGCGCGACGAGGCCGGCGCCTATGCCAGCTTCGAGGGCTGGATCCGCAACCACAACGACGGCCGCCCGGTCGGCGGCCTGTATTACGAGGCCTACGCCGCGCTGGCGCTGGAGGAGGGGCGGCGCATCGTCGAGGAAGCCGTGGCGCGCTTCGCCGTCGCCGGCGTGCACTGCGTGCACCGGGTCGGCGAGCTGCCGGTGGGCGGGCTGGCGGTGTGGGTGGGGGCCAGCGCCGCGCACCGCGACGCCGCCTTCGATGCCTGCCGCTACGTCATCGACCAGGTCAAGGCGCGGGTGCCGATCTGGAAACACGAGCGCTATACCGACGGCCCGCCACAATGGCTGCACCCGGACGGACCCGGCAGCCCGCCGCAGCCGTCCTGACGGGCAACCGGAGACCTTCCCATGGCGATCGCATTCCCCCTGCGCCTGGCCGCCCCCCTGTTCGCCATCGCCGCCGTCGCCGGCAGCGCCGCCGCCGGCACCCCGGAACTGCCGGCGCCGCCTGGCACCCTGCTGGTCGGCAACAAGGCCGCCAACACCCTGTGGCGGCTGTCGCTGGCCGACGGCCAGCGCCTGGGCGAGGCCCCGACCGCGCCGGCGCCGCACGAGATCGTGGTCAGCCGCGACGGCCGCATCGCCGTGGTCAGCGAGTACGGCCACCGCGAGCCTGGCCATACCCTGGGCGTGTACGACGCCCACGCCGGCCAGCTGCTGCGCCGGATCGACCTGGGGGCCAACACCCGCCCGCACGGGATGCGCTTCACCCACGACGGCGGGCACCTGCTGGTCACCACCGAGGGCAGCGACGCACTGCTGCAGGTCCGCCTGGACGGCCGCATCGAGCGCGTGTTCGACATCGGCCCCGGCAAGGGACACATGCTGGCGCTGTCGCCGGACGGCCGCCACGCCTATGTCGCCAAGGTCGAGGCCGGGACCGTGGCCCGGGTCGAGCTGGCCACCGGCGAAGTGCTGGAGAAGCCGGCCGGCGATGGCGCCGAAGGCATCGCCGTGGCCCGCGACGGTTCGGTGTGGGTGAGCAACCGCGAGGCCGATACCGTCACCGTGCACGATCCGGAAACGCTGGACGTGATCGCCACCCTGGACAGCCCCGGCTTCCCGATCCGGGTCGGCTTCAGCGCCGACGGCCAGCATGCGCTGGTGACCAACGCCCGCGCCGCGACCCTGGGCGTGTTCTCGGTGTTGCAGCGCCGGCCGCTGGCGGTGGTGGCGCTGGCCGAGCCGGGCGCCGAGTACCGCCAGACCATGCTTGGCCGCGCGGCCCTGCCGATTGGCGCCGTCGCCGACCCGGATGGCCGCCGCGTCTACGTCGCCATCAGCGGCGGCAACCAGGTCGCGGTGGTCGATACCGCGCGCTGGAAGGTGGTGGAGCGCTGGTCCACCGGCGACGAGCCGGATGCCTTGGCCATCGTGCCGCCGGCGCCGGCCGCCGCACCCGCGCACGCGGCGCCCTGAGCCGCGCCCCGCGCCAGGCCCTTGCGTTCGCGCGGCGTCCCCCGCGAACGCCGGGACCATGGCCCGCGCGTTCCTGAACCGCCATTGGCGCCGCGCCGCGGCGATGGGCTAGAATGCGCGCCTCACCGGGCCGCGCGCTGCGCGGCCCGCGTCTATGGTGGCCCCGTCGGCCCCTCGCGACGCTAGGTCGAAAACCCCGCCAGGGCCGGAAGGCAGCAACGGTATCGATCGACGCGGGCGCCGAGGCAAGCCGGCGGGGCCGCCACCCTTCCGGGGCCCTGGAAAGCTGCGAAACGGCCCCTGGCATCGCGCGCGGTGGCGAGCGTCCTGGCCGCCTCGGCCACGGGATCGCACCGGGGCGCGCGCCTCGGTGCTCCACCACCCGGCACTGCCCGTAGGCGTTGAACTCCAGCCGCGTGCCGCCTTCGAGCACGAAGGTGTCGTCGGTGATGCGGCGGTGGTAGGCGCCGGTACGCGGATCCAGGGTCTCCACGCGGCGGTAGACGCCATGGCTCTGGCGGTCGACCGAGGCGTACTCGAGCGTCCACGCATGCGGCTGCCATCGGCAGCTCCAGGCCACGCGCTGGCGGCGGTCGCCGGCGCGACGCCCGCACAGCGGCGGCGAGAATGCGGTGCCATCCCACTCCTGCCAGACCCCGTCGCCGACGCGCATGCGCTCCGGCGGCTCGCCTTCGACCACGCATTCGAGCACCTGCGCCGCTGTGGCTGCCGGCACCTGCACCGCGGGCACCAGGGCGATGCCGGCGGCCATCGCGCGGCAGGCCTGGCGGGCAAGCCGGGCCATGCGCCCGCGGGTGCCTCGCGTTCCCTGGCGGCTGGTGGTCATTCCGGGCTCCGTGGCGGTCGCGGGAAGGCCACAGCATAGGGCCGCAGCGGTGGCGGAAGAGGGCGGCCAGCCAATGGCGGGGCGGCCGGTTGGAACCGGGGGCGCTGGGTGACGCGCTACTCCGCCACCTTCACCACCAGCTTGCCGAGGTTGCGTCCCTGCAGCAGGCCCGCCAGCGCCGCCGGGGCTTGCTCCAGGCCGTCGACCACGTCCTCCACCAGCACGATGCGGCCCTCGCCGACCCACGGCTCCATGTCGCGCCGGAACGCGGCGAAGCGGCTGGCGTAGTGGTCGAGGATGATGAAACCCTGCATGCGCACGCGCTTGGACAGCAGGGTGGCCAGCAGGGCGGGGCGCCGGTCGCGTCCGGCCGCAGGGCCATCCTGGTCGTAGTGGGCGATGAAGCCGCACAGCGGGATGCGCGCATGCGGGTTCAGCAGCGGCAGCACCGCATCCAGCACGGCGCCGCCGACGTTCTCGAAGTACACGTCGATGCCGTCCGCGCAGGCGGCCGCCAGGCGGGTGCGGAAGTCCGGTGCGCGATGGTCGATGCACGCGTCGAAGCCGAGCACCTCCACCGCATGCCGGCACTTGTCCGCGCCGCCGGCGATGCCGACCACGCGCGCGCCATGCAGGCGCGCCAGCTGCCCGGCCACCGCGCCGACCGCACCGGTGGCCGCGGCCACGACCACGGTTTCGCCGGCCCGCGGCTGGCCGATGTCGAGCAGCCCCACGTAGGCGGTGAATCCCGGCATGCCCAGGCCGCCCAGCGCCAGCGAGGGGCGCGCCAGACCATCCACCGGGACCAGGTCGCTGCCGTCGGACAGCGCGTAGTCCTGCCAGCCGGCGTTGGCCTGCACCAGCGCACCGGACTGGAAACCCGGGTGGCGCGAGGCCACCACCCGGCTGATCGTGCCGCCGGGCATGGTGCCGCCCAGCGGCACCGGTGGCGCATAGCCGGGGCCCGCCTGGTCCATCAGGTTGCGCATGTAGGGATCGATCGACAGGAACAGCGTGCGCAGCAGCACCTGGCCCTCGCCGGGTCCGGGAACGGGCGCGGTTTCCAGGCGGAAGTCGTCCTCGGTTGGCAGGCCGCGCGGATGGGCGGCCAGGACGAGGCGGCGATTGCGGAGGGGAGCTTCCACGGTTGGCCTCCTCAGTGTCCGGGCGCGACCGCGACCGGCGAACCGCCGCGCGGCCCGAACTTCAGCGTGAGCGCCGCGCCCAGCGACATCGCCACCAGCGCGAACAGCGGCCCGCCCAGCGCGCCGATGCTGTCGACCAGGACGCCGCCACCGATGGCGCCGCTGGCGATGGCGACCTGGAACGCGGCCACCACCAGGCCGTTGGCGGCCTCGGCCTGGTCCGGCGCGGCACGCATGATCCAGACCTGGAACGCGACCGGGAACGCGGCGAACGCGAAGCCCCACAGGACGATCGCCACCGAAGTCAGCGCGGCCCAGTGTCCGGCCACCAGCATCGCCGCCGCCAGCACCGCGATCGAGGCGCTGCCCAGGACCACCGCCATGCGCTCGCTGCGCCCGGCCACGTGGCCGCCGGCGAGGTTGCCGAAGAAGCCCGCGATGCCGTAACCCAGCAGCACCGCCGAGATCGCGCCGATCGGCAGGCCGGCGACGTTTTCCATCAGCGGCCGCACGTAGGTGAAGCCGGCGAAGTGCCCGGAGATCACCAGCAGCACCGCCAGCAGCACCGCGCGCACCGGCGGGCGCCCGAGCAGCCGGACCAGGGTGTGCAGGTCGGCGGTACCGCGCGCCGGCAGCTTCGGCAGGGTGGGCCACTGCGTGGCCAGGGTCACCAGGCCGAGCACGCCGGCGGCGATGAACGCGCTGCGCCAGCCCCAGGTATCGCCCATCCACGCGCCAACCGGCGCGGCGCACACGGTGGCCAGGGACACGCCCGACAGCACCAGCGCCATCGCCCGCGCGAACCACGCCTCCGGGACCAGGCGCATGGCCAGTGGCCCGGCCATCGACCAGAAGCCGCCGAGGGCCACGCCCAGGACCACCCGCGCCGCCAGCAGGGTCCACAGGTCGCTGGCCCACACCGCCATGGCATTGGAGAGCACCAGCAGTACGGTCAGCCCCAGCATCACCAGGCGCCGGTCGATCCGCCCGGTCAGCACCGGCAGCGAAGGGCCGGCGATCGCCGCCGCCACCGCGGTGGCGGTGACGGTCTGCCCGGCGGCGCCTTCGCTGACGCCGAGGTCGGCGGCCATCGCGGTCAGCAGGCTGGGCGGCAGGAACTCGGCGGTGACCAGGCCGAACACGCCAAGGGTCAGGGAGAACACCGCCGGCCAGCGCGCCGCCGGCCCGGCATTGGCCACCAGGGTGGTGGCATCGCAAACGGAACACTCGGTTCGGGACATGACAGCCAGCCAAGTGGGGGAGGGCGGCCACGTTAGGCGTAGGCTGTGGGCGTTTGAATGATGGAAAGTCCCTTATGCTTGACGATTCCTCCCGCCTGCATCGGCCGATCGAACCGCACGCCGGCGATCTGCTGACCCGCGTCCTGCTCGACATGCGCCTGGAAGGCGTGGAATACGGCCGCTGCGAGATGCGCGAGCCGTGGGCGCTGGCGTTCCCCGCCCAGCGCGATGCGCGCTTCCACTTCGTCGCCCGCGGCGAGGCCTGGCTGTGGACGCCGCACATGGAATGGAAGCACCTGCGGGCCGGGGACGCGGTGCTGCTGCCGCGCGGAAGCATGCACGTGCTGGCCAGCGCGCCTGACGTCCCGGCCATCGATATCCATGCGCTGGCGCGCCAGCCGGTCGCCGACAACCTCTACCTGCTGGGCAACGGCAGCGCCGCGGCGGCCGTGTCGGGCGCCGGCGCGCAGGCCGCGCCGGAGTGCGTGATGTTCTGCGGTGCGATGCGCTTCAACCTCGACCCGCTGCATCCGCTGCTGGCGATGATGCCGGAGGTGATGCATGCCGGCGCACTGGTCAGCCGCGATCCGGCCGTGCCGGTGCTGCTGGAGGCCATGGAACGCGAGGCCGAGGCGGACCGCATCGGCAGCTGCGGCATCCTTGCACGCCTGGCCGACGTGCTGGCCGCCAGCATCATCCGTGCCTGGGTCGAATGCGGCTGCAGTGACTCCACCGGCTGGATCGCCGCGGTACGGCGCCCGAAGCTGGGCAAGGTCATCGCCGCCATCCACGCCGATCCCGGGCGCAACTGGGACGTGCCCTCGCTGGCGGCAATCATGGGGGCCTCGCGCTCGCGTTTCGCCGGGTCCTTCACCCGCATCGTCGGCGAGACCCCGGCACGCTACGTGGCCAAGGTGAAGATGTTCCAGGCCCGCCGCTGGATCCAGCGCGAAGGCATGCGCGTGGCGGTCGCGGCCGAGCGCCTGGGCTACGACTCAGAGGCGTCCTTCAGCCGCGCGTTCAAGCGGATCATGGGCGTGCCGCCGAGCGCGCTGCGGGCCGGGAACGCCTGAGCGCCGCAGGCCCGGCGGGTGCGGCTGGCCTGCCGGAACCGCAGGCGCGCACCGCCGCGGCAGGCCGCACGCAGCCTAGGCGTGGCAGGAGGAACGTTCGGCGGCTTCGGCCCGGACGACGGCCGGCGCGGGCTGGCGGTTGGCCAGCCAGACTCCGGCCACCGCCAGCAGGCCGCCGACGGCCATCGACCAGTGCAGGTGGTCGCCCAGCGCCAGCACGCCCACCAGCACCGCCACCACCGGCACGAAGTTGGTGAACACCGAGGCACGCGTCGGGCCCACCGCGCGCACGCCGTCGGCAAACCAGATGAAGGCCAGCGCGGTCGCCAGCCAGGCCATGTGCAGTACCGACAGCCACACCCCGGCCGGGTAGTGCAGCACGCGCTGGGGATTGCCGCCCAGCGCCAGTGGCACCGCCAGCAGCGCCGCACCCGCCAGCACCGACCAGGCGGTGGCCACCAGCGCGCTCAGGCCCACCGTGGCGATCCGCCGGCTCATGAACACATGCGCCGACCAGGCCAGCATGCAGCCCAGCGCGAACAGCTCGCCGCGGCCGACGGTGGTGGCCACGTCCTGCAGGTTGCCGCGGGTGAGGACCACCGCCGTGCCCAGCAGCGCAGCACGATCCCGGTCCAGCGCGAGGCGCTGGCGGCGGTGCCGAGCAGCACGATCGACGCCAGTTCCACCATCACCGGGCTGCCGGCGGTGATCAGCGCCGCGCGGGTGCCGGAAATGCTCTGCACGCTGGCTAGGAAGAACAGGGTGTAGGCGACCACGCCGGGGATGGCCAGGGCCAGGACCAGCGGCAGCTGCGCCCGGGTGATCCGCAGCGACTGCCCGCGCAGCACCGCGATCCCGGCCAGGGTCAGGCCGGCGAACAGGAAGCGCAGGAGGGCCACGCCCAGCGGATCGGCGTGCTGGGCGGTGTAGTGGCCGACATGGAAGGTCACCGCCCAGATCGCGGTGGCGCCCAGCATGCGCAGGTAGGTGCCGGCCAGGCTCCGGCCCGGCGGCGGGGTGGGCAGCGCGCTCATGCCGCCTTCCCTCCCGCGGCCCGGGTGATGTCCTGGGCCACGACCACCGGGACGACGTGGCCGTGCGCGGCGTCCATGGCGGCGATGATGTTGGCCAGGCTGCGGCGGCGGTCGGGAAACCCGATGGGCAGCTGGCCGTCGAAGTACGCGTTCTGCACGTCGATCACGGGCAGGGCGCGGCGGATGGGATGCATGGCGGACCTCGCAGGGGGAAAGCAGGGGAGCCATCTTCCTGTCCGCCCGGGAAGCCCGACATTGGCCTTTGCGACAGCAGGCAATGGAATCGGGCCAATCTCCGCAAGCCGGCGGTATGGCGTGCCGGCGCGCGCCAGCGGCTGCGCCCGGCGCAGCCCACGCGCGATGGCAGCGATGTGCCGCGTCAGGCCGCGCGCCCGGCCGATTGCCGGAATGCCCGCCGGTACGCCGAGGGCGACATGCCCACGTCCTCGGCAAAGCGCTGGCGCAGCGACAGCGAGGTGCCGAAGCCGGCGGCCTCGGCGACCTGGTCGATGGCCAGGTCGGTGGTTTCCAGCAGGCGCTGCGCCAGGCGCAGGCGTTCGGTCGCGATCCAGCGCTGGGCCGAAGTACCCACCGCCTCGCGGAAGCGGCGGGTGAAGTTGCGCCGGCTCATCAGCGCCATGCCGGCAAGGGTGTCGATCGACAGCGGCTGGTCCAGGTGGCCGCGCGCCCATTCGACCACCGTGGCGAGGCGGTCGTCGGACACGCGCTCGGGCACCGGCTGCTCGATGTACTGCGCCTGCCCGCCGTCGCGGTGCGGCGGCGTGACCAGCCGGCGCGCCACCCGGTTGGCTACCTCCGCGCCGTAGCGCCGGCGCACCAGGTGCAGGCAGCAGTCGATCGCGGCGACGGTGCCGGCCGAGGTGACGACGCGGCCGGTATCCACGTACAGCACGTCGGGCCGGAAGCAGGAGGTGGGGAAGCGCTGGCCGAAGCGCTCGCGCCAGGCCCAGTGCGTGGTGGCCGGCAGCCCGTCCAGCAGGCCCGCATCGCCCAGCACGAACGCGCCCACGCAGAAACCGACGATGGTCGCCCCGCGCGCATGCGCGGCCGCCAGCGCCGAGATGACCGCCTCCGGCGCCGGGACCTCAGGCGTGCCCCAGGAGGGGACGATGACGATGTCGGCGGTTTCCAGCGCCTCCAGCCCGTGCGCCACCTCGACGGGCAGGCCATCGGCCGTGGCCACCGGACCGGGCTGTTGCGCGCAGACCACCACCTCGTGGCGCGGCAGGCCGGCATCGCGGCGGTCGCGCCCGAACACCAGGCTGGGCACGGACAGGTGGAAGAGGCTGATGCCTTCGGAGGCAAGGACGGCGATGCGCGGCATGGGGAGGCGGCCTGGTTGGCCCGATCGATGCTATGGCCGGGCATCCGGGCCAACAAGCGCCGGCCGGGCCACGCGGCGCTGGAAACGGGCCAGGACCGTGCCGCCCGGCCGCATCATCGCCGGCACCGCCGCCGGTCGATATCCGGTCCGCTGGCTCGTCGTGCGGGCAGTCCCATGAAGGCAACGCGATGAAATACCTTGGCCTGGCCTATTACTCCCCCGAAGCCTTCGCCGCGATGGCGCCGGAGGCCGTCGCCGCACTCGTCGGCCAATGCCCGGAGCTGGACCGGAAGATGCAGGCCACCGGCAGGATGCGCCTTTCGGCCTCGCTGGCCGAGCCGCCGGCGCGCAAGACCCTGCGCCCGCGCGGCGGCAGGACGAGCATCAGCGACGGCCCGTACGCCGAGTCCAAGGAAGTGGTGGGTGGCCTGTTCGTGATCGAGGCCGACAGCGAGGAGGAGGCGCTGCGGATCGCCGCGATGCACCCGGCCGCGCTGCTGGGCGAAGAAGCCGGGTGGGCGGTGGAGCTGGTGCCGCTGGAGTTCTGCCAGGCCAGCTGAGCAGGATGACTCCACACCGTTGCGGGCAATGCGCTGCCTGCGTGGCCCGGGCAAGCGAAGCGCAGTGCGCCGCGGCGTGGGCGGTGTCGGGCGGCGAGAGGGGAGATCATCCGACCCTTGCGGGCCTCGCCCTGCGGGGGCTTGGCCGTGCAAACCGCTACGCGGGTGGTCGAACCAGGGGATTCGAACCAGGCCCCTCTCTCCGTCAGATGCGCGAGGAGGGATTGCGAGCCGCTGCGCGCCTCGCGCCACCTGCTACGCAGGTGGTCGAACCGTGAGGGGTTTGAACCAGCCCCTCTCTCCGCCAGACACGAAAAAGGCCCCCTTGCGGGGGCCTTCGCTTTTCGTATCTGGCGGAGAGAGGGGGATTCGAACCCCCGAGGCGGTGTTTAGCCGCCTACACACTTTCCAGGCGTGCTCCTTCAACCACTCGGACACCTCTCCGGAACCTGCCGGGCCGTCGCAACGGCCAGCAGGGCCGGGGATTCTAGCGCCCGCGCGGCCTTGCCACAAGCGCGGGGCGGCCGGCGCGGCGGGCATGGCACAATGCCGGTCCTGCCGGAAACCCGGCCGAACGTGGTCTGCCGATGTCCTACCTGGTCCTCGCCCGCAAGTGGCGCCCGAAGCGGTTCTCCGAGCTGGTCGGGCAGGAACACGTCGTCCGCGCCCTGGGCAACGCCCTGGACAGCGGGCGGGTGCACCATGCCTTCCTGTTCACCGGCACCCGCGGCGTGGGCAAGACCACCATCGCCCGCATCTTCGCCAAGTCGCTCAACTGCGAGAAGGGCACCAGCGCCGAGCCCTGCGGCCAGTGCGCCGCCTGCCAGGACATCGACGCCGGGCGCTACATCGACCTGCTGGAGATCGACGCGGCCTCCAACACCGGCGTGGACGACGTCCGCGAGGTGATCGAGAACGCGCAGTACATGCCCTCGCGCGGGCAGTACAAGGTGTACCTGATCGACGAGGTGCACATGCTCTCCAAGGCGGCGTTCAACGCGCTGCTGAAGACCCTGGAGGAGCCGCCGGGGCACGTGAAGTTCCTGCTGGCCACCACCGACCCGCAGAAACTGCCGGTCACGGTGCTGTCGCGTTGCCTGCAGTTCAACCTCAAGCGGCTGGACGAGGGCCAGATCGAAGGCCAGATGACGAAGATCCTGGCCGCCGAGGGCATCGAGGCCGACGCCGGGGCGATCCGCCAGCTGGCGCGCGCGGCCGACGGCAGCCTGCGCGACGGCCTGTCGCTGCTGGACCAGGCCATCGCCTACGCCGGCGGCGCGCTGCGCGAGGATGCAGTGCGGGCCATGCTCGGCAGCGTCGACCGCACCCAGGTGGCGGCGCTGCTGGATGCGCTGGCCGACGGCAACGGAGAGGCCCTGCTGGCCACGGTCGAGCGCCTGGCCGGGTTCGCCCCTGACTGGGGCAACGTGCTGGAGGCGCTGGCCGAGGCGCTGCACCGGATCCAGGTGCGGCAGCTGGTGCCGGGCGCGCGGCGCGAGGACGAGGGCATCGACGTGGACGCCTACGCCGGCCGGGTGCGGCCGGAGGTGGTGCAGATCTGGTACCAGATGGCGATCAACGGCCGCCGCGACCTGGACCTGGCCCCGGCGCCGCGGGTCGGCTTCGAGATGAGCGTGCTGCGCATGCTGGCGTTCCGGCCCGAGGCCGATGCCGGGGCGCCGCCGCCGGGCCCCGGCGCGGACAGCGGGGCCGCCGCTTCCGGTGGCGGCCAGCGCGTGCCGGCGGCGGGTGCCGCCGCGGCGGCTCCGGCCGCGCCGGCGCCGGAAGCGGCCACGGCCGTGGCCGCGTCGCCGGTGCAGGCCGCGCCACGGGCCGAGCCCGTGTCAGCGCCGTCCGCGGATCCTTCCGACACGCCGCCGTGGGAGGTGCCCGCGGCGGCCGCGCCGCCGCGTCCGCAGCCGCCGGCGCGCGAAGTGCCGCCGATGGCGCCGCCATCCTGGCCCGCCGCGCAGGACGAAGCCCCGGCCATGCCGGCGCGCGCGCCCACCGGCAGTGCGCCTCCGGCCGCGGCCGAAGCGCTGCAGCCGGGCATCGTGATGAAGCCGGGTGCGCCGGTGCCGCAGCGCGAGCCGACGCCGGAGCCGGTCGTGCCCGCTGCTCCCGCCACCGCGGCCACGGCGCCCGCCGCTACCGATGGCGCGGTGATCGCCGATGCCGAGGACTGGCTGCAGCGGGTCGCCAGCTGCAAGCTCGGCGGCCTCAGCGGCCCGGCGCTGCAGCTGGCCACCAATACCGCCTTCGTCAGCCACGCCAATGGCGTGCTGACCCTGGCCCTGGACCCGGGCTTCGAATACCTGCGCAGCGAGCGTTCGGTGAACGCGCTGGCCGAGGCCCTGGCCGGGCAGCTGGGCGGGGCGCCGAAGATCGTGATCCAGACCGGTCCGGCCCCGGCCGAGACCCTGCACCAGCGGCTGGACCGCGAGCGCGGCTCGCGCCAGGCCGCGGCCGAGGAGACCTTCCTCAACGACCCGACGGTACGCCGCCTGGTCGAACAGCACGGCGCCCGCGTGGTGCCGGACTCCATCCGACCCGTAGACGAGAATTGAACCGATGCGCGGCAATATCGCCCAGCTGATGCAACAGGCGCAGAAGATGCAGGAGAACCTGCAGCGCGCCCAGGAAGAACTGGCCAAGCTCGAGGTCACCGGCAGCGCCGGCGGCGGCATGGTCAGCGTGACCCTCACCGGCGTGAAGGAATGCCGCAAGGTGCGGATCGACCCCAGCCTGATGTCCGACCCGGAGATGGTCGAGGACCTGGTGGCCGCCGCCTTCAACGACGCCTCCAACAAGGTCGACGCCGAGTCCAAGGCGAAGATGGCCGCCGCCTCGGCGGGGCTGCCGTTGCCGCCGGGGATGAAGCTGCCGTTCTGAAGAGCGTGATTCGTTATGGTCATTCGTGATTCGCAAGAGCCAACGGCAACTGCAGTGCTCGCTTGATGTCACAGGCCGCCGGCGCCGCGTCCCGGAGCGCGGCGGGACCTGCGAATCCCCAATCACGAATTACTGATCACATGCTTCTAGAGGAACTCATCGAAGCCTTCCGCGTGCTGCCGGGCGTCGGCCGCAAGAGCGCCCAGCGCATGGCCTACCACGTGCTCGAGCGCGGGCGCGAGGGCGGGAAGCGGCTGGCGGCGGTGCTGGCCGAGGCGGTGGAGCGGATCGGCCATTGCACGCAGTGCCGGGACTTCAGCGAGGACGAGCTGTGCCCGGTGTGCGCCAGCAGCGCGCGCGACCGGCAGCAGCTGTGCGTGGTCGAGACCCCGGCCGACCGCATGGCGATCGAGACCGCCACCGGCTACCGCGGGCTTTATTTCGTGCTGCAGGGGCGGCTGTCGCCGCTGGACGGGATCGGCCCGCGCGAGCTGGGGCTGGACACGCTGGCCACGCGCCTAGCCGGCGGCGAGGTGGCGGAGATGATCATCGCCACCAGCGCCACGGTCGAGGGCGAGGCCACCGCGCATTACCTGGCGCAGCTGGCGCGCCAGCACGGCGTGCGCCCCAGCCGCCTGGCCCAGGGCCTGCCGCTGGGCGGCGAGCTGGAATACGTGGACCGCGGCACGCTCTCGCACGCCTTTGGCAGCCGCTCGGAAATGCCCTGAAGCCGCAGCGGCCCCTCCCGGGCGGACAGGGACCCCGGCTGCGGTAAGCTGCCTCGCCAGGCCCAACCGCATACGGACCATGAGCGACACCATCTTCGGCAAGATCATCCGCCGCGAAATCCCGGCGACCATCGTCTACGAGGACGAGGACATCCTCGGCTTCAAGGACATCGCGCCGCAGGCGCCGGTGCACGTGCTGTTCATCCCCAAGCACGAGGCGATCCCGACCCTGGACGACGCCCGTCCCGAACACGCCCAGCTGCTGGGCAGGCTGATGCTGGCCGCGGCCGAGTACGCGCGCCGCGAGGGCCTGGCCCGGGACGGCTACCGGGTGGTGATGAACTGCCGCGAGCACGCGGGGCAGACCGTGTTCCACGTCCACCTGCACCTGCTGGCGGGCGCGCCGCTGGGCCGCTTCGGCAGCTGAGCGGCGGCAGACTTCCGCCGCGCATGCCACAAACGAAGACGCCGCCCATCGGGCGGCGTCTTCGCATTGGCCCGGGGAAGGCCGGCGCGGCTTACCACCACCAGCCCCAGGGGCCGCGGCGGTACGGGCCCCAGTACGGACCCCAGTACGGTCCCGGCGGCGGGACCACCACCTCGACCTCGCGCACTTCCGGCCACAGGTAGACCACGTCGGCGGCCAGCCTGGGCAGCTTGTAGTCGTACTCGCCGATGCGCACGGTATCGGTGCCCTCGACCTGGCCGACGAAAGTCACCTCGCGGCCCGGGGTGAACACGGCCGGATCGTAGAAGCCGGCGCGGCAGGCGACGAAGCGGCCCTGGGTGGCGTCGCTGGCGTTGCGCTGCGGGCGGCCGCTGCTGTTGAGCGGCATGGCCACCATCTGGAAGCAGGTGCGGTCCTGCTTGGGCTGGGTCTCGACGATGCGCCCGCCCCAGCGCACCGGGCTGGCGGCGGGCACGCTGCCGGCGGCCTGTTGCGGGGTGAGCTGCGGGAAGCTGCCCTGCAGCGGCTTGGGCGCGGTGGCGCACGCGGCCAGCAGCGACAGGCTGGCGGCCGCGGCAAGGATTCGGATGGTGTTGCGCAAGGTCATCTCAACCTCCGGAAGGATCAGGGGCGATGCCTCCGCAGGTCGCGGACCAGCTGGTGCATTTCCCCCTTGGGCACCGGAGCGTAGCGCGAATCGGCGAAACGTTGGCTGAGTGCAACCAGTTCCGCGCCCGATTGCGGCCGCGCCGCGGCCACCCGCTGCGCCCAGGCCAGGGCCGGTTCGTGCGTGGCGCGGCCCAGCCCCAGGCGCGCATAGCGCCGGCCCAGGCGGTGCCAGGCGCGCAGCAGCGGGTCGCGCTCGCGTTCGGCGCGCGCCAGCCACCAGGCCATCGCCGCCAGCGCCAGCGCGGCCAGCGCGGCGAACGCCAGCAGCAGCTGCGCCGGTTCCAGCCGCTGCAGGCCCAGCGGCCGCAGCAGGGCCTGCTGGCGCTGGGCATTGAAGCCCAGGACCAGGTCGTTCCAGCCGCGCCGCAGCCAGTCGGTGAGGTGGCCGACGTTGTGCAGGCGCAGCGCGCGCAGGCCGGCGCCGGCGTCCTGCATCGCGCGGCGCTGCTCCAGGGTGTCGTAGACCCGCTCGGGGGCGACCGCGGCGGTGGGGTCGACGCGGGTCCAGCCGCGGCCTTCCAGCCATACCTCGACCCAGGCGTGGGCGTCCATGCGCCGCACGATCCAGTAGTCCGCGAACGGGTTGCGGTAGCCGCCGGCGTAGCCGATCACCACCCGGGCCGGCACGCCGGCGGCGCGCATCAGGATGGCGAAGGAGGAACTGAACTGTTCGCAATAGCCCTGGCGCAGTTCGAACAGGAACTGGTCGGCGGCGTCGCGTGCCGGCAGCGGCACCTCCAGGGTGTAGCCGAATTCGGCGCGGATCCAGTCCAGGGCGCGTTGCACGATCGCCACATCGTCGTCGCCGGCTTCCGCGCGCCAGTGCCGGGCCAGTTCGCGGGTGCGCGGGTCGCGCCCGGGCGGCAGCGCCAGGGCCAGGGCGCGCACGCGCGGATGCAGCTGCAGGTCGCGCTGGCGTGCCGGCGCCGAGCGCAGGTGCCAGCGGCTCAGCGACGCCAGCGGGCGGTCGCTGGCCAGGGTGTGGTCGAAGCCCAGCTGCGCGCCGTCCGGGGCATGCAGCGGCAGGTCCAGCGCCACCAGCTGGCGGCGGTCGGTGGGTTCCATCTCCAGCTCGTACGCCCACGTATCGCCTCCGGCCGGCTGCAGCGCGGGCGGTGGCAGCAGGTCCAGGCCCGGCTCGCGGGTCCAGGCGCGGCCGTCGTAGTTCCACAGCACCGTGCCGCGCCAGTACAGCTGCTCCGGCGCCGGCGGCAGGGTGTCGAAGCGCACCCGCAGCGCCGGGGTGTCATCGGCCATGAAGTCGATCCAGGTGCCCGGCTCCATGCGATCGGCCAGGCCGGGGCGGGCGACCGCGCGCTCGGGCACGCCCCACAGCGGCGTGGCCAGGCGCGGGAACAGCCAGAACGCGGCCAGCGCCAGGGGCAGGCCGATGGCGACCAGCCGCCCCATCACCCGCAAGCGCTCGCGCAGGGGCAGCGGGGTGGCCTGGTTCTCCACGTCGGCCAGGCGCTGCAGCGCCAGCAGCGCGCTGAGCACCGCGGCCAGGCCCAGCAGCATCGACAGCGGGCCCTGGTCGAGCAGGAACGCGGCGAACGGGGCGAACAGCGAGAAGCCCAGCAGGCTGCGCGCGTCGCGCAGGTGGTGGGACTCGCCCGGCTTGATCGCCAGCATCGCCGCCAGCAGGGCGCAGCCGGTGTCGCGGCCCAGGCGTGGACCCATCATCGCCAGCACCAGGGCAAGCATGGCCAGGGCCAGCAGCAGGCGCAGCCACGCCGGCAGGGGACGGGCCCAGGAGGCATAGGTCACCACCGCTGCGGCGCCGGCGAACCCCACCGCCAGGCCCGGCGGCAGGAGCAGCAGCAGCGGCAGCAGGGCCAGGCCGGCGGTGGCCACCGTCCAGGCGCGGGTGGAGGAGGGCAGCAGCGGGGCGTCGGCGCGGCTCATGCGGCGCCGTCCGGCAGCAGGGCCAGCGCCCGCAGGCAGGCGTGGCGGTGTTCGGGGCCCTGGCCGGGGCCGATGTCGTCCTGCGCCGGCAGGCGCAGGCGGTAGCGACGGCCTTCGCGTTCGGCCTGGTCGACCCAGGCGGCCAGGCGGCTGATCCGCGCCTCCACCGCCAGCGCCGGCAGGTCGCGCCAGTCCAGCACCAGCTCGCGGCCTTCGGCGCGTTCGAACTCGCGCACCACCAGGGCATCGCGGCGCGCGCTGTGCTTCCAGGCGATGGTGCGCGGCGGGTCGCCGGGGCGGTAGGCGCGCAGCTGGTGCGGTTCCTCGCCCAGCGGGTCGGGGCGGCCGCGGCCGAGGCTGCCGGCGCTGTCCGGCAGCGGCGGCGGGCTCGGTTCCGGGCGCGGGTAGACCAGCAGCGGCTGGCGTGGCCAGACCCGCGACCACGCCCGCACCAGGCCCAGTGGCTGGGTGGTCGACAGGCGGATGCGGCCCGGCCCCAGCCAGCCCCGGCGCCGGGTGGGCAGGGGCAGTACCAGTTCGGCCGAGCCGTTGGCCGGCACCGCGGCCCAGGCCTGGGCACCGTCGAGGTCGGCGCGCAGGCCGCGCCGCGTACGCCCGTCGCGGCTGGCCAGGGACAGGCGCAGGGCCAGCGGCTGGCCGGCCTGCACCGGTTCGGCGGAGGCCGCCTCCACCCGCAGCCCGGACAGCTGCAGATGGGTGGCGATCAGGCTGGCCAGCCCGGAGGCGCCCAGCAGCAGCGCCAGCAGCAGGGCCGGGTTGTTGTTGTAGTTGAGTGCGCCCACCAGCATCACCAGGACCAGGGCGGCGTAGAACAGGCCGAAGCCGGTGGGCAGCACGTAGACCCGGCGGCGGTCGATCAGCGCCGGCAGCGGCTCCGGCGCGCGCGGACGCTCCAGCGCGGCGGCCAGCGCCCGCATGCGCGCGCCCCAGCCCCGCAGGCGTTCCATCAGTCCACCGGCACCGCGTGCAGCACCGCCTTGGCCAAGGCCGCGCCCTGGTCGGCCTCGGCTTCCGGCACCAGGCGGTGGCCGGCGACCGGGATGAAGAGTGCCTGCACGTCCTCCGGCAGCACGTGGCCGCGCCCCAGCAGCAGGGCCCAGGCGCGCGCGGCGCGCAGCAGGGCCAGGCCGGCGCGCGGGGACAGGCCGACGCGCACGCCGGGGTGGCGGCGGCTGCGCGCCAGCAGGGCCTGGACGTAGTCGACCAGGGCCTCGCTGGCATGCACCCGGGCCGCGGCCTCGCGCAGCGCCGGGACCTCGCCTTCGCCCAGCACCGGCGCGGCCTGGGTGATCAGCTCGCGGCGGTCGGCGCCGGTGAGCAGGGCGCGCTCGGCCTCGGCGCCGGGATAGCCCAGCGAGAAGCGCAGCAGGAAACGATCCAGCTGCGAGTCGGGCAGGGGGAAGGTGCCGGACAGGTCGACCGGGTTTTGGGTGGCGATCACGAAGAACGGGTCGGGCAGGCGGTGGGTGGTGCCGTCCAGGGTGACCTGCTGCTCGGCCATCGCCTCCAGCAGCGCGCTCTGGGTGCGCGGCGGGGCGCGGTTGATCTCGTCGGCCAGCAGCACCTGGGTGAACACCGGGCCGGGATGGAACTGGAACTGGCGCGCACTGGCGTCGTATACCGATACGCCCAGCACGTCCGCCGGCAGCAGGTCGGAGGTGAACTGCACGCGCTGGAACGACAGGCCCACGGTGGCCGCCAGCGCATGCGCCAGGGTGGTCTTGCCCAGGCCCGGCAGGTCCTCGATCAGGACGTGGCCGCCGGCCAGCAGCGCCACCAGGGCCAGGCGTACCTCGTGCGCCTTGCCGAGGACCATGGCATTGACCTGTTCCTGCGCACGGGCGAGGGCGTCGGCCAGCGGGTCGGGTAGGATCAGTGACTGTCTTTCCCTGGAGTTCGCCATCGCATGCCTGCGTTACCGGATCGGCCTGGAGTGTACCGGGTATGCAGGACGGGCTAGGCGCGCGGCGCGCCTTCGTCCTGCTGTGGGCGGCGGCGTGCGTGCTGAAGCTGGTGGTGGCCGCAAGGCTGCCGCTGTTCGTGGACGAGGCCTTCTACTGGCAGGAAGGCCGCCACCTGGCCCCGGCCTATTCCGACCTGCCGGGCATGACCGCGTGGCTGGCCCGGCTCGGCACCGAGTTCGGCGGCGACCACCTGCTGGCGCTGCGCATGCCGTTCCTGCTGGTGGGCGCGTTCGTGCCGTGGTGGGTGGCGCGGATCGGCCGGCGCTGGTTCGGCGACCGCCTGGGCTGGCATGCCGGCAGCCTGGCGGTGCTGATGCCGCTGTCCGGCACGCTCGGGCTGCTGGCCCTGCCGGACGTGCCGCTGGCCCTGGCCACGGTGCTGTGCCTGCACGCCGGCACCCACCTCACCCGCCAGGTGAGCGCGCTGGCGGTGCTGGAACTGGGCATCGGCCTGGCCCTGGGCGCGCTGAGCCATTACCGCTTCGCCGGGGTGATGGTGGCCGGCGCGGCGGCCATGCTGGTCCTGCCGCAGGGCCGGCGCCTGCTGGAGGATCCGCGGGTGCTGCTGGCCCTGGCGGTGGGCCTGCTGGCGTGGGCGCCGCTGCTGATGTGGAACCTGGACCACGGCGATGCCGGCGTGCGCTTCCAGTTCGTGGACCGGCACCCGTGGGCGCTGCATGCCGGCGGCCTGGCGTTCCTGCCGGTGCAGGCGGCGATGGTCACCCCGCTGCTGCTGGCGGCGATGCTGCGCGGCGCATGGCATTGCGCGCGGCCGCTGCGCGCGCTGCGGCCGCCGTGGCGCTTCCTCGGCCTGTTCGGCGGGCTGGTGGCCGGCGGCTTCTTCCTGCTGGGGTTCTTCACCGATGCCGAGCGGGTCAGCTTCCACTGGCCGCTGCCGGCCTGGCTGGCATTGCTGCCGTTGGCGGCGCTGCTGCTGCAGGGCTGGCCGCGGCACTGGCGCCGCGCGGCCTGGGCCACGACCGCGGCCGGCGCGGTGCTGGCGTTCGCCTGGCTGCTGGCGGTGTCGATCCCGGCGGTGCGCGCGGAACTGGCCGGCAGCAAGCACTATCCGCGCAACTTCGCCGGCTGGGACGCGCTGGCGGCGGAAGTGCGCGGCGCGCTGGCCGACATGCCCGACGGCACGGTGCTGGTGGGCGACAGCTTCAAGGTCGGCGCGCAGCTGGGCTTCGCCATGGGCGATCCGGACATCCGCGTGCTGCCGCACCCGCTCAACGCCCACCACGGCCGCTCGCCGCAGCTGGCGCTGTGGGGCCTGCTGGTGGACCAGCCGCTGGACTCGGACGTGCTGCTGGTGGCCGCCGCCAGCGACGTGCCGTTCAAGAACACGCTGCAGTACTACCAGTCGCTGTGCGACTGGCTGGGGCCGCTGCCGCCGCCGCAGGTGCTGGCGGTCGACAACCTCGCCCAGCGCTTCCTGCTGTTCCGGCTGCCGCCCGGCCGCGCCGAGGGCCAGTGCACCTTGCCGGCGCTGGCCTGGATGGACGCGCCGGCGGCTGGCGCGGTCCTGGACTGCGCGTACGAGGCCAGCGGCTGGGCGTTCAAGGACGGGGTCGGCGTGGAGGCGGTGGAACTGCTGCTGGACGGGCGCGTGCTGGCGCGCGCCGACTATGGCCGACCGGCGCCGCAGGTGGCCGAGTACTGGCGCAACAGCACCGATCCCACCCATCCGGACGTGGGCTTCGTCGCCCGCGGCCGGCTGCCGGACTGGGTGCGCCCCGGGCGCCATCGCCTGGCGCTGCGCGTGCACGGTCGCGACGGCAGCGTCGAGGACGGCTGGATGCAACTCGTGCGCACGCCGCGCTGCGCGGCCGGCGGCTGAGCGGGCTTCAGGGCAGGGCGTAGCCGGCCTGGCGCAGCAGGCCGGACAGGGCGATCAGCGGCAGGCCGACGAGGCCGGTGGGGTCGGTCGATTCGATCGCCTCGAACAGGGTGATGCCCAGGCCTTCGCACTTGAAGCTGCCGGCGCAGTCGAACGGCTGCTCGGCGTCGACGTAGCGCTCGATCTCCGCGCGCCCAAGCGGGCGGAAATGGACCCGGGTCAGGTCGGTGGCGGCGAAGCTGCCACCCGGGCCCTGCACGCACACCGCGGTGTGGAAGCGCACCACGCGTCCGCCCATCGCCGCCAGCTGCGCGATCGCGGCCTCGCGACCGCCGGGCTTGCCGAGGATGCGGCCGTCCAGCTCGGCGGCCTGGTCCGAGCCGACCACCCAGTCGCCCGGGCGCGCGGCCGCCACCGCGCCGGCCTTGGCGGCCGCCAGCCGGCGCACCAGCGGCGCCACTTCCTCGCCCGGCAGCGGGGTCTCGTCGACCTCCGGGCGCGCGCATTCGAAGGGCAGGCGCAGGCGTTGCAGCAGTTCGCGGCGGTAGGGGGAGGTCGAGGCGAGGACGAGCATGGCCGGTTCGTGGGAAAATGGCGCGCCAGTCTCCCGCGTCGCGCGCCCACCGGCAAACGTTCATGGCGCGGGTTTGACAGGGGGCGGGGCGGTCCTTAACATTCAGCGGCTTATGTCCGCTGGTGTGCCCGCAGTGCAGGTCCCCGAAACGCTGGACGCCTGGAGGATGGTCGCCACGCGGCGGCAGTTCGAGGGGCGGGTGGCGCTTTCGGCGCTGCCGCGCCTGCAGGGCAGCCTCGCCGACACCGAGGGCGAATGCAGCTTCACGCTGGAGTTCGGCCAGGACGCGTTGCAGGTGCCGTTCATCGAGCTGGCGCTGGAGGCCGGCCTGTCGCTGGTATGCCAGCGCAGCCTGGAGCGCTTCGTGTTCCCGGTGAAGGCGGTGCAGCGCCTGGGGCTGATCCGCGACGAGGCCCAGGAGGCGGCGTTGCCGCCGGGGTACGAGCCGCTGCTGGTGCCGGAGGACGGCATCCTGCGGCCGCTGGACCTGGTGGAGGACGAACTGGTGCTGGCGCTGCCGGTGGTCCCGGTCTCGCCGGACAGCGAGCCGGTCGACCGGACCTGGTCGGCCAGCGAGGAAGAACAGCAGGCGGCCAGCCCGTTCGCGGCGCTGGCGGCCCTGAAAAAGAAGTAGTACGGCCGCGCCGCCGCGCAAAGGCGCCCTGGAACGGCACCGGCGGGTGGCTTCGAGGCTTTACAGAACACGCAATTCAACCGAGTTTGGAGCAATCCCATGGCTGTGCAGAAATCCCGTGTCACCCCGTCCCGCCGTGGCCAGCGTCGTTCGCATGACGCGCTGACCGCCAAGCAGCTGTCGACCGACCCGACCACCGGCGAGATCCACCTGCGCCACCACGTGACCGCCGACGGCTACTACCGCGGCAAGAAGGTCATCGCCACCAAGAACGTGGTCGAGGAAGACTGAGACCCCCATTCGGGCGGACGCGTCGCGCCCGCCCGGTTTGCGGCCAATCTCCGGCTCCCGCGGGAGCCTTCCCTGCGGGAGTACGCATGAGCGAGCGGATCTATTCGCGCATCGCCGGAACCGGCAGCTACCTGCCGGAGAAGGTGGTTACCAATGACGACCTGGCCAAGGTGGTCGACACCAGCGACGAGTGGATCCGTACGCGGACCGGCATCCGCGAGCGCCGGGTGGCGGCCGAGGGCCAGACCACCAGCGACATGGCCTACCAGGCCGCGCTGAAGGCGATCGAGGCCGCCGGCATCGCGGCCGAGGAGATCGACCTGATCGTGGTCGGCACCACCACGCCGGACGTGATCTTCCCGTCCACCGCGTGCCTGGTGCAGCAGAAGCTGGGCATCGCCGGTTGCCCGGCGTTCGACGTCAATGCCGCCTGCTCGGGCTTCGTGTTCGCCCTGAGCGTGGCCGACAAGTTCATCCGTTCCGGCGCGGCGCGCACCGCGCTGGTGATCGGTGCAGAGACCCTTACCCGCATCGTCGACTGGACCGACCGCACCACCTGCGTGCTGTTCGGCGACGGTGCCGGCGCGGTCGTGCTCAAGGCCGACAGCGAGACCGGCATCCTCTCCACCCACCTGCACGCCGACGGCAGCAAGCGCGAGCTGCTGCACTGCCCGGCGGGCGTGTCCAGCGGCTTCGACGCCGGCGCCACCAATGCCGGCGTGCGCATCCTCATGGCCGGCAACGAGGTGTTCAAGCACGCGGTCAAGGCGCTGGACGGCGTGGTCGACGAGACCCTGGAGGCCAACGGCCTGGGCCGCGGCGACCTGGACTGGCTGATCCCGCACCAGGCCAACCTGCGCATCATCGAGGCCACCGCCAAGCGACTGGAGATGCCGATGGACCGCGTGGTCGTCACCGTCGACCGCCACGGCAATACCTCCGCCGGCTCGGTGCCGCTGGCGCTGGACGAGGCGGTGCGCTCCGGCCGGGTGCAGCGCGGCCAGCTGCTGCTGCTGGAAGCGTTCGGCGGCGGTTTCACCTGGGGCTCGGCGCTGCTGCGCTACTGAGCCTGGCACCACGTCCAGCGAACCGGAAAGGCCGCCACCGTGCGGCCTTTCCGCGTTTCCGGGCAGTCCCGGGCGCGTTCGCCGCGGCCTGCACATACGCGGTCGTACAGACAAACGGCGCGTTGCGCCCGTATCATCGCCGTCCTTCTTCGAACTGCGACAGCACGTGACCCAAGCGACGCTTGCCTTTGTCTTCCCCGGCCAGGGTTCCCAGTCCGTCGGCATGCTCGCCGAACTGGCGGCGGCGCACCCGCAGGTGCGCGAGGCCTTCGCCGAGGCCTCCGAAGGCGCCGGCGTCGACCTGTGGAAGCTCTCGCAGGAGGGCCCGGAAGAGCAGCTCAACCGCACCGAGTTCACCCAGCCGGCGCTGCTGGCCGCGGGCGTGGCGGCTTGGCGCGCGTGGCAGGCCCAGGGCGGCGCACAGCCGGCGCTGCTGGCCGGCCACAGCCTCGGCGAGTACACCGCGCTGGTGGCCGCCGGCGCGCTGTCGCTGCACGACGGCGCGCGCCTGGTGCGCCTGCGTGGCCAGCTGATGCAGGAGGCCGCGCCCGCCGGCAGCGGTGCGATGGCCGCGGTGCTGGGCGCCGAGGACGCGGTGGTGGAGGAGGTCTGCACCCAGGCCTCGTCCAGCGGGATCGTGGTCCCGGCCAACTACAACTCGCCCGGCCAGATCGTGATCGGCGGCGACGCGGCCGCGGTCGACGCGGCGCTGGCGCTGCTGGCCGAGCGCGGCGTGCGCAAGGCGGTCAAGCTGGCGGTGAGCGTGCCCTCGCATACCCCGCTGATGCGCCAGGCGGCCGACCGCCTTGGCGAGGCGATGGCGCAGTTGCAGTGGCAGGCACCGGCCCTGCCGGTGGTGCAGAACGTGGACGCGCAGGTGCACGAGGGCGTGGACGCGATCCGCGACGCCCTGGTGCGCCAGCTCTACCTGCCGGTACGCTGGACCGGCTGCGTGCAGGCGCTGGCTTCGCGTGGCGCCACCCGCATCGCCGAGTGCGGCCCGGGCAAGGTCCTGGCCGGCCTGGTGAAGCGCATCGACAAGTCGCTGGACGCGCGCGCCATCGGCGCGGCGGCCGACTTCGACGCGGCGCTGGCCGACTGGCGCTGACATCCACGCGGCCGCGCCGCGGCCGTCCTAGCTGAAGATTCAAGAGGTCGACATGAGCAACCTGCCCCTGAGCGGCGAGATCGCCCTGGTTACCGGCGCCAGCCGCGGCATCGGCGCGGCCATCGCCGACGAGCTGGCCGCGCGCGGTGCCACCGTGGTCGGCACCGCCACCAGCGATGCCGGCGCGCAGGCGATCGGCGAGCGCCTGGCGGGCAAGGGCGGCCACGGCCGCCGGCTCGACGTCACCGAGCCCGGCGCCATCGAGGCGCTGGTCGACGCGATCGCCAAGGAGTTCGGCCCGGTCTCGATCCTGGTCAACAACGCCGGCATCACCCGCGACAACCTGCTCATGCGGATGAAGGACGAGGACTGGCAGGCCATCCTCGACACCAACCTCACCAGCGTCTACCGCAGCTGCAAGGCGGTGATGCGCGGGATGATGAAGGCGCGCAAGGGCCGCATCGTCAACATCGCCTCGGTGATCGGCGCCACCGGCAACGCCGGCCAGGCCAACTACGCCGCGGCCAAGGCCGGCATCATCGCCTTCAGCAAGTCGCTGGCCAAGGAGATCGGCAGCCGCGGCGTGACCGTGAACGTGGTTGCCCCGGGCTTCATCGACACCGACATGACCCGCGACCTGCCGGCGGACGCCAAGGAGGCGATGCTCGGCCAGATCGCGCTGGGCCGCCTCGGCGAACCGGCGGACATCGCCCGCGCCGTGGCCTTCCTCGCCGGCCCGGACGCCGGCTACATCACCGGCGAGACCCTGCACGTGAACGGCGGCATGTACATGGCCTGACACCGGCCCGCAGCTGCCAAACAAGACCCCAAAAGCCGCGCAAGCTTCTGAATGGCCTGCATTTTCACGCGGGTGCCAGTGGCCCCGGCTTTTGACTACACTATCCGCCTTGTGGATCAGTGAAACCCGGGCCGCGCATCCTCGCGCCGGTTCGACCAACAACCACTCCGCCTGGAGCAGCAAACCCATGAGCACCATCGAAGAGCGCGTCAAGAAAATCGTCGTCGAACAGCTCGGCGTCAAGGAAGAGGAAGTGACCAACAGCGCATCGTTCGTCGACGACCTGGGCGCCGACTCGCTCGACACCGTCGAGCTGGTGATGGCCCTGGAAGAGGAGTTCGAGTGCGAGATCCCGGACGAAGAGGCCGAGAAGATCACCTCCGTCCAGCAGGCGATCGATTACATCAAGGCCCACGTCAAGAGCTGACGCGCGCCGTGCCCGCGGACCCGCGTGGTCCGCGGCGACCACATTCCGACGGGGCCGCTGCATGCGGCCCCGTGCATGTCCGGCGGAAACCCGCCGGCATGCGCAATCCCGCACCGAGAAGCAGCAGGAGCCGCCAATGAGTCAGCGTCGCGTCGTCGTCACCGGCATGGGCATGGTCTCGCCGCTGGGCAACGACCTGGCCAGCAGCTGGGATGGCATCGTCAACGGCCGGTCGGGCATCGGCCCGGTCACGCATTTCGATGCGAGCGCCTACGCCACCCGCATCGCCGGCGAGATCCGCGATTTCGATCCCACCGCGTTCCTGCCGCCGAAGGACGCCAAGAAGATGGAGCCGTTCATCCATTACGGACTGGCGGCTGCGTTCATGGCCCTGGACGACTCCGGCCTGGAGATCACCGAGGCCAACGCCGAGCGCGTGGGCGCGATCATCGGTTCGGGCATCGGCGGCATCCTCGGCATCGAGGAGCAGACCGCCAAGTACCTCGAGGGCGGCCCGCGCAAGATCTCGCCGTTCTACGTGCCCAGCACCATCATCAACATGCTGCCGGGCCAGCTGAGCATCATCCGCGGGCTGAAGGGGCCGAACTTCTCGGCCGTCTCCGCCTGCGCCACTTCCAACCATTCCATCGGCACGGCGATGCGCCTGATCCAGCACGGCGACGCCGACGTGATGGTGGCCGGCGGCGCCGAGCGCGGCTCCTCGCCGACCTCGATGGGCGGCTTCTGCTCGATGAAGGCCATGTCCACCCGCAACGACGAGCCCGAGCGCGCCTCGCGCCCGTGGGACGCCGAGCGCGACGGCTTCGTCCTGGGCGACGGTGCCGGCATCCTGGTGCTGGAGGAGTACGAGCACGCCAAGGCACGCGGCGCGCGCATCTACGCCGAGCTGCTGGGCTTCGGCGCCAGTGCCGACGCCAACCACATGACCGCCCCCAGCGAGGACGGCGACGGCGCCGCGCGCTGCATGCTGGCCGCGCTGCGCGACGCGAAGATCGATCCGGCGAAGGTCGACTACCTCAACGCGCACGGCACCTCGACCCCGCTGGGCGACCTGGCCGAGACCCTGGCGATCAAGCGCGCCTTTGGCGACCACGCCTACAAGATGATGGTCAGCTCGACCAAGTCGATGACCGGCCACCTGCTGGGCGCCGCCGGCGGCGTGGAGGCGATCTTCTCGGTGCTGGCCATCCACCACGGCATCGTGCCGCCGACCATCAACCTGGAGAACCCGGGCGAGGGCTGCGACCTGGACTACGTGCCCAACGTGGCGCGCCAGGCCAGGGTCGACGTGGCCGTGTCCAACGGCTTCGGTTTCGGCGGCACCAACGGCACCCTGGTCTTCGGCCGCATCTGATGGCTACGGCGCCGGCCGCGGCTGGCGCCCGCCACCGCAACGGCATCCGCCGCCGGGGCCGCCCATCCCATGCTCCAGCCCTTCGCGCTTCCGGCGTCGGTCGACCTGCTGGCCCTGCACCGGCAGGCGCCGTCGCGCTATCCGCTGCTGCTCGAGTCCGTCGCCTCCGGCACCGCCCAGGGGCGCTGGGACCTGCTGCTGGTGGCCGACGGCCGCGGCCTGCGCCTGGATGCCGACGGCATCACCCGCGATCTCGACGGTGCGGAGCACGCCGGCACCTTCCTGCAGGCGCTCGATGCATGGTGGCGGCGCGAGCATGCCGGCATCGCCGATCCGCGCTGGCCGTTCGCAGGCGGCTGGGCCCTGCTGCTGGACTACGAACTGGCCGCCCAGGTCGAACCGGTGTTGCAGCTGCCGCAGCGCCAGGACGGGCGCCCGCCGGCGCTGGCCCTGCGCTGTCCGGCCGCGGTGCTGCGCGACCGCGCCAGCGGGCAGTGCGTGGCCATCGCCGAGCCGGGGCAGGGGCACCTGCTCGGGGTGCTGCGCGCCGACCTGGAGGCCAGCGCCGCGCTGCCGCCGCTGCCGGCGTGGCAGCCGCCGGCGGAAATCGGCGAGGACGAACCGCAGCGCTTCCTCGACGGCGTGGCGTGCGTGCTCGACTACCTGCGCGCCGGCGACGTGTTCCAGGTCAACCTCTCGCGCGGCTGGCAGGCGCGCTTCGACGCGCCGCTGGATCCGGCCGCGCTGTACGCACGCCTGCGCCAGGCCAACCCGGCGCCGTTCGCCGGCCTGTTCGCCGGAGAGGGCTGGGCGGTGGCCAGCTCCTCGCCGGAGCGGCTGGTGGCGGTGCACGGGCGCACGGTGCAGACCCGGCCGATCGCCGGCACCCGCCCGCGCTTTCCTGGCGACGACGATGCCGCGCGCATCCGCGAGCTGGTCGGCCATCCCAAGGAGCGCGCCGAGCACGTGATGCTGATCGACCTGGAGCGCAACGACCTCGGTCGCGTGTGCACGCCCGGCAGCGTCGAGGTCGACGAACTGATGACGGTGGAGAGCTACGCCCACGTCCACCACATCGTCAGCAACGTGCGCGGCCAGCTGCGCCCCGGCGCCACCCCGGGCGAGGTGATCGCCGCGGTGTTCCCCGGCGGCACCATCACCGGCTGCCCCAAGGTGCGCTGCATGCAGATCATCGCCGAGCTGGAGCAGGTACCGCGCGGTGCCTATACCGGCGCCTTCGGCTGGCTGGGCCGCAACGGCGACATGGACCTCAACATCCTGATCCGCAGCGCGGAAGTGCGGGGCGACACCGCCAGCTTCCGCACCGGCGCGGGCATCGTGGTCGACTCGGTTCCCGGCCGCGAGCTGGACGAGACCCGGGCCAAGGCGCGCGGCCTGCTGCGCGCGCTGGTGCCGGAGGCGTGAACCGCGCGCGGGGGCGGCGGGCGGCACGTGCGGCGCGGTATCCTGAGCGACCTTCCTGGGAACGAGGTGGCCGTGGCCGGCGGATGTAGGCGTGCAATCGGGATTTCGCTGGGCGTGCTGTTGGCCGTGCTGCTGCTGGCCGGCGGCGTGGCGGCTTGGGGCTGGAACCACTACCAGCGCTTCGCCGACGCTCCGGCCTGGACCGGCGAACCGGCCAGCGTGCGCATCGAGCGCGGCGACGGCCTGCGCACGGTGCTGGCGCGCCTGCGCCAGGCCGGCGTGGTGGCCGGGCACGACCTGGAGTGGCGCCTGCTGGCCCGGGAACTGGACGCCGCCGGCCGGCTGAAGGTCGGCGAGTACGCGCTGGAGCCGGGCATCACCCCGCGCGAGCTGCTGCGGCGGATGCGCGATGGCCGCGTCATCCACTACCGCGTCACCATCGTCGAGGGCTGGAACTTCCGCCAGCTGCGCGCCGCGCTGGCCGCGGCCGAGCCGCTGCTGCACGAGGCCACCGACCTGGACGACGCCGCGCTGATGGCGGCGCTGGGCCATCCCGGCCAGCACCCGGAAGGGCGTTTCCTGCCGGAGACCTACCTGTACCAGCGCGGCGACAGCGACCTGGACATCCTGCGCCGTGCCTACGCGGCGATGGAGCAGGCCCTGGCCGAGGCCTGGGCGAACCGCGCGCCGGACACGCCGCTGCGTTCGCCGGAGGAGGCCCTGATCCTGGCCTCGATCGTGGAGAAGGAAACCGGCCAGGCGCACGAGCGCCCGCAGATCGCCGGCGTGTTCTCGCGCCGGCTGCAGAAGGGCATGCTGCTGCAGACCGACCCGACCGTGATCTACGGCATGGGCAGCGCCTACGACGGCAACATCCGCAAGCGCGACCTGGCCACCGACACCCCGTACAACACCTATACCCGCCCGGGCCTGCCGCCGACCCCGATCGCCATGCCCGGCCGCGCCGCGCTCCACGCGGCGGTGAACCCGGCGCCCGGCGACGCGCTGTACTTCGTCTCGCGCAACGACGGCTCGCACGTGTTCTCGGCCACCTACGCCGAGCACAACCGCGCGGTGGATTGCTACCAGCGCCGGCGCAACTGCCCGCCGCGCGCCGAAGCGGAGCCGCAGCAGTGAGCCAGGCATTGCCCATGCATCCGCGCCTGGTCAGCCTCGAGGGCGGCGAGGGCGCCGGCAAGAGCACCGCGCTGGCGGCGGTGCGCGACCTGCTGCTGTCGCGCGGCCACGAGGTGGTGCTGACCCGCGAGCCGGGCGGCACGCCGCTGGCCGAGCGCATCCGCGAGCTGCTGCTGGCGCGCTCGGCGCCCGGCCAGGACGTGGCCGAGCCGCTGCACCCGCAGACCGAGCTGCTGCTGATGTTCGCCGCCCGTGCCCAGCACGTGGCCGAGGTGGTGCGTCCGGCACTGGAGCGCGGTGCGTTCGTGGTCAGCGACCGCTTCACCGATTCCAGCTACGCCTACCAGGGCGCCGGCCGCGGCCTGGACCCGGCCTGGATCGGCGACCTGGAACGGCGCACCGTCGGCCTGCGCCCCGGCCTGACCCTGCTGCTGGACCTGGACGTGCGCGAGGGCCGCGCCCGCACCAGCGGCCGCGACCTGTGGCCGGACCGGATCGAGAGCGAGCAGGACGAATTCTTCGAGCGCGTGCGTCGCGGCTTCCGCCAGCGCGCAGGGGCCGAGCCGGAGCGCTTCGCCCTGATCGACGCGGCGCAGCCGCCGCAGGCGGTGGGCCGCGACGTCGCTGCGGCGGTGGCGGCGTGGCTGGACCGGCGGGAGGGCGCATGAGCCCGGACGGTTTCGCGCCCTGGCAGCAGCGCCTGTACGAGCAGGCGGCCGCGGCGGTGGACGCCGGGCGCCTGGGCCACGCACTGCTGCTGTGTGGCCCGGCCGGGCTGGGCAAGCGCGCGGTGATCGAGGCGCTGGCGCAGTACGTGCTGTGTGAGGCGCGCGCCGGCGGCCGGGCCTGCGGCCGCTGCCGCAGCTGCGAGCTGTTCGCCACCCGTACCCAGCGCGATCCGGTGGAAACCCGCCCGGACGGTTCCCTGGCCCAGCCCGACGGCCACAGCGCGCACCCGGACCTGATCTTCGTCGGCTACGAGTGGCGGCTGAAGCCGTCGCCGCCGCGCATGCGCACCGAGATCGTGATCGAGCAGATGCGCCAGCTGTCCGAGCGGCTGGAGGTCTCGGCCACGTTCAGTTCGCGGGTGGCGGTGGTCGAGCCGGCCGACGCGGTCAACTACAGCGCCTGGAACGCGATCCTCAAGACCCTCGAGGAGCCGCTGCCGGGGCGCTACCTGTGGCTGGTCACGGCCAGTCCGGCGCGCCTGCCGGCCACCATCCGCAGCCGCTGCCAGCGCCTGGAGATGCGCCTGCCGCCGCGTGCCGAGGCGCTGGCCTGGCTGCAGGCGCGCGGCCACGCCCAGGCGGCCGCGGGCGAGGCGCTGGACGCCGCGCGCGGCCACCCGGGGCTGGCGGCCAGCTGGCTGGAAGGCGATGGCCTGGCCCTGCGCAAGGAAGTCGCGGCCGACCTGGCCGCGATCGGCGGCGGCCGCGCCGATCCGCTGGAGGTGGCGCAGCGCTGGGGCGCGGACGAGCGTGGCGAGGAACGCCTGCGCCACGCCGCCGAACACGCGGTGGGCGAGGCCGCTTCCGGCTTGACCGATCCAGCCCGATTGCACAAGCTGGCGGAGTGGTTCGACCGCGCCAACCGTGCCCGCGAACTGCTGCGCAGCACGGTGCGGGCGGACCTGGTGATGGCGGACCTGCTGCTCGGCTGGCGCGACCTGGCACGCAGCACGAAGACCTAGCCGGCGCGAGTAAAGGGGAATGATCCAATGAGTGCTGCAAGCGGACGCCAGGGCATCCTGTCGCTGGCGGTCAAGGACAAGGCCGGCCTGTACGGGGCGTACATGCCCTACGTGCGCAACGGCGGCATCTTCGTGCCCACGCCCAAGCGCTACTTCCTCGGCGACGAGGTGTTCCTGCTGCTGACCCTGCCCGATTCCAGCGAGCGCCTGCCGATCGCCGGCAAGGTGGTCTGGGTCACGCCGGCCGGCGCCCAGGGCAACCGCGTCGCCGGCATCGGCGTGCAGTTCCCGGAAGGCACCGACGGGGAGGCGGTCAAGAACCGGATCGAGACCCTGCTCGCCGGCACCCTCAACGGCGACAAGCCCACCCACACCATGTGACCTGCCCGGCGGGGGCGTCCCCCGCTGCATGCGGACGCGGGCAGGCCGGACAACCCCAGGGGGTACATATGCCCGAAACCCGACTCCACGTGCGCAAGTCCCTCCTGGCCGCGCTGCTGGGCGCGGCCTCGCTGGCCGCGGTCGCGGCCGAGCCGCCGGTGCCGTTGCGCATGCGCCTGCAGGGCCCCGCGCTGCAGATGGACGTATCGCCGCGGCTGGGCGGGCGCATCCTGCACCTGTCGCTGCCCGGCGCGCCCAACCTGCTGCTGGAGGGCCCGGCGGTGCAGGCCGAGCCGGACCCGCAGGTGCGCGCCGACGGCGACAACATCCCCTACCTGGGCCACGAGGTCTGGGTCGGGCCGCAGTCGGAGTGGTGGACGCACCAGGCCCTCAACCCGGCGCGGCGCAAGGCCGGCGCGATCTGGCCGCCGGATCCGTGGCTGGCGCATGCCCCGGCGAAGGTGCTGGAGCAGGGCGATGCCCGCCTGGTGGTGGAGGGCGCGGCCAGCCCGGTCAGCGGCGTGCAGCTGACCCAGTCGTTCAACCTCGCCCACGACCGCGCCGAGCTGGTGGTGGACATGCGCAACATCCGCAAGGAACCGGTGGCGCGCGACATCTGGTTCAACTCGCGGGTGCCGCCGCAGACGCGGGTGTACGTGCCGGTGGCCGCCGATGGCAGCGGCGTGCGCGTGCGCTCGGATACCGACGGCGGCTACGACGCCCTGGTGAGCCGCAGCGACGACGGCCTGTTCTCGCTGGAGCTGCTGCCGCCGGGCGAGGGCCTGCTGGGCCGCCGCGGCAAGGTGTTCATCCAGCCGCAGGCCGGCTGGATCGCCGGCTTCAACGCCGGGCAGGCCTTCGTGATCCATTTCGAGAAACAGCCGCTGGAACGGATCCACCCCGAGCAGGGCCAGGTCGAGCTGTACCTGGACTGGCGCCCGGACCCGGCCTATCCGAGCCTGATGGAGCTGGAGGTGCATGCGCCCTACGTGGCCCTGGAGCCGGGGCAATCCACCAGCGCGCGGCAGTGGTGGATCGTGCGCCGTTACGACGGGCCGGACCGCCGCGACGCCCAGGTCGCGTTCCTGCGGCGGATGCTGGACGAAGCCGGGATCGAATAGGCCGCCCGGAGCGGTGCCGGGCATGGAAACGGGGACGGGGCGGCCATGGGCCGCCCCGTCCTGTCTTCCAGGGGCCGGCCACGCCGGTGCGCGGGCGCCGGCGCGGCAGGGCCGCCGCTTATGCCGGCGGCTGGCGCAGCAGCGGGCTGTCCCAGCCCGGGCGCGGGGCGAAGCGCTCGCCGTGGCGTGCCTGCAGGGCCTTGAGCTTCTCCAGCAGGACGTCGGCGCCGGTGGCGCGGATGTGCTGGATCGGGCCGCCGCGGAACGGCGCGAAGCCGGTGCCGAAGATCACGCCGGCATCCAGCAGGTCGGCATCGTCGACCACGCCGTCGTGCAGGCAGGCCACCGCCTCGTTGAGCAGCGGCAGGACCAGGCGGTCCTCCAGGTCGTCCGGGGCCTTGTAGCCCTGCGGCACTTCCGGCTTGACCGGCTTGCTGCCCTTCTCGGTCTTCTCCCACTTGTACAGGCCCTGGCCGTCCTTCTTGCCACGCTTGCCCGGCTCGACCGTGGACAGCGCCTCCGGCAGCGACAGGCCGAGGAACGGCGACAGCTCGGCGCCCACGCCCTGGGCCACGTCCAGGCCGACGGTGTCGATCAGCTCGATCGGGCCCATCGGCATGCCGAACTTCACCGCGGCCTTGTCGATCACCGCGCCGGGGATGCCCTCGGCGTAGGCGTGCGCGGCCTCGAGCATGTACGGGAACAGCACGCGGTTGACCAGGAAGCCCGGGGTGCCGGCCACCGGCACCGGGAACTTGTCCAGCGCCTTGCAGAAGGCGGCCAGGCGCTGCTCGGTGGCCGGATCCAGCGCGGCATGGCGGACGATCTCGACCAGCGGCATCTGCGCCACCGGGTTGAAGTAGTGCAGGCCGGCGAACTGCGCCGGGCGCGCGATGTGGCCGCGCAGCTCGTCCAGCGGGATCGAGGAGGTGTTGGTGACCAGCAGCGCGTCCGGCTTCATCCGCGGCTCCAGCGACTGGTACAGCTCGCGCTTGGCGTCGGGGTTCTCGATGATTGCCTCGATCACCAGGTCGGCCTTCGCCACGCCGTCGCCGGCCAGGTCGCCCTGCAGGCGCGCGGCGACCTCGGCGCGCCTGGCCGCGTCCTTGACCCGCTTGCCGAACAGCTCCTGCGCGCGGGACAGGGCACCGTCGATGAAGCGCTGCTCGCGGTCCTGCAGGGTGACGCTGAAGCCCTTGTAGGCCGCCCAGGCGGCGATGTCGCCACCCATCACGCCGGCGCCGACCACGTGCACGTGGGCGATGCCATGCTCCTTGCCGCCCAGGCCCTTGAGCCGCTCGCTGAGGAAGAAGATCCGGATCAGGTTGCGCGCGGTCGGGCTGGCGGCCAGCTTGACCACGGCCTTGCGTTCGGCGTCCAGGCGGGCCTGGATGCCGGCGCCGCCGCTGCGCTCCCAGGTGCTGATCAGGGCGTAAGGGGCCGGGTAGTGCTCCTTGCGCGCCTTGCGCGCGACCTGCTTGGCCATCTGCGGGGCCAGGATCTTGCGCGCCAGCCAGGTATTGGTGGCCCAGCCCTTGAAGCGCTGGCCGAACGGACGCTCCAGGCCCTTGAGCGCCAGCGCGGCGGCCACGTCCTCCAGCACCGCCGGCTCGGCCAGCTTGTCGACCAGGCCGATGTTGCGCGCGGCCTTGGCGGCCAGGCGGCGGCCGGTGAGCATCATGTCCATCGCCGCCGGGGCGCCGACCAGGCGCGGCAGGCGGGCGCTGCCGCCCCAGCCCGGGAAGATGCCCAGCTGGGTTTCCGGCAGGCCGATGCGGGTGGACGGATCATTGCTGGCCACGCGGTAGTCGCAGGCCAGCGCCAGTTCGGTGCCGCCGCCCATGCAGAAGCCGTGGATCGCGGCCACGGTCGGGCAGGGCAGTTCGGCGATCTTCTGGAACACGGCCTGGCCGCGGCGGATCGCGTCGTTGACCGTGCCCTTGCGGTCGAATTCCTGGAACTCCTTCAGGTCGGCGCCGGCGATGAAGCCGTTGGCCTTGCCCGAACGGAACACCACGCCCCTGGGCGGGTCGATCGCCAGGCGCTCGACGATGTCGCCCAGTTCGATCAGGACGTCCTGCGAGAGCGCGTTGACCGCCGCGTCGGCCCGGTCCAGCGCCAGTACCACGACTCCGTCGTCGCGCCTGGCGGCTTGCCAGTGGCTGAATCGGAGTCCGTCGAGGCCTGGGAGCATGGGTGCACCATCCGGTTGTGTATGGAAGGGGCGGCTATCATCCCGAGGTTGTTTCCGCCGCGTCAAATCCCATAACAGGAGAAGGCGCGCGCGGCCGGCGGGCGGCCTGCGCGACGGTAAGCGGCGGGCGGTTAAGTTCCTGCATGGGCGGACGGCAGCACGTCACAATGTGGAGATCCGGAAGCGGTCCGCGCCAGGCCGCTGAACTTTTCCCGGCAACGGCGGTCACAGGGCACGGCTCGGCCGCGCCGACAGGAGTACGGCCCGGCATGGCCGAAGGAACGCAAAAGGATTCACCCCAGGACCTGGACCTCGAACTGGTCCGTCGCGTGCAGCGTGGCGAGACGGCCGCGTTCGACCTGCTGGTGCGCAAGTACCAGCACCGGATCGTCGCCCTGATCGGCCGCTACGTGCCGGACTGGAGCGAGTGCCAGGACGTCGCCCAGGACACCTTCGTCCGCGCCTTCCGCGCGATCGGGAACTTCCGCGGCGACGCCCAGTTCTATACGTGGCTGCACCGGATCGCAGTGAACACCGCCAAGAACCACCTGGTCGCCCACAACCGGCGCCCGCCGACGGACGACATCGACGCCAGCGACGCCGAGCAGTACGACGTCGGCACCCGCCTGCGCGACACCGACACCCCCGAGCGCGAGGCCATGCGCGAGGAGCTGGAGCGCACGGTGATGAAGGCGGTGGACGCGCTGCCGGAGGAACTGCGGACCGCCATCACCCTGCGCGAGGTGGACGGCCTGAGCTACGAGGAGATCGCGCAGAAGATGGGTTGCCCGATCGGCACGGTCCGCTCGCGCATCTTCCGTGCCCGGGAAGCGATCGATGCCGAACTTCGGCCGCTGCTCGAGGTCCAAAGCGCTACCCGCGAACGAAACAGAACATGAGCCAGGACATCCGCCCCCGCAACGACGCCCCCGGCGTCGACCGGCTTGAACTCCACTATCGCCAGCAGCTTTCAGCGCTGGTCGACGGCGCGCTGGCCCCGGACGAGGCCCGCTTCCTGCTGCGCCGGCTGGAGCACGACCGCGAACTGGCCGGCAGCTACGAACGCTGGCAGCTGTACGGGCAGGTGATGCGCGGCCGGCTCGGGCGCATGGCTGCCCCCGGCTTCGCCGAGGCGGTGGCCCTGGCCGTGCGCGAGGACGCGGCGGCGGTGGCCGCCACCGGCACCCGCGGCGGCGCGCGCCACGGCTGGATGCGCTGGGGCGGCGGCGCCGCGGCGCTGGCGGCCTCGGTCGCGGTGGTGGCCCTGTTCATGGGCCAGGCCCGCGATCCGGGCGCGCTGCCGGCGGCGTCCGCGCCGACCGTGGCCAGCACGCCGGAACTGCCGGCAGCGCCGGTAGTCGCCGAGGCGGCCCCGGCCGCCCGGGATGCCACTCCGGAGGATGCGCCGGCGACCCACCTGGCCGCCGCCGAGCCGGCGGCCGTGGCCGCGGTCGCCGCCGCGGCCGCCTCGCGCCGTCCGGCGCGGGTGCAGCCGGTGGTGCGCGAGCCGCTGCCGCTGGCCGAGCCGGCGCGCGAGGTCCTGGCCCCGGCGGACGCCATGACCGTGGTGGCCGCGGAACTGCCGGCCGCGCCGTTCGCCGGCCAGGCTGCGAACGAGGATCCCTTTGCCTCCGCGGTGGCGCCGCATGCGCGGCCGTGGCCGCGGGCGGTGCTGCCGCAGCCGGCGACCGGCGCCTTCACCGCCAGCTTCGGCAACGCGGGGGCACAATCGGCCGGTCGCGCCTTCTATCCGTTCGAGCCGGCCCTGCCGGCGCCCGCGGGCGGGGACGCCAGGCCGGATCTGGCCGAGCCGCCGGCCGCAAGCGAAGACGCGCCGCGCTGAGCGGCTTCCCGGGCCTTCCTGCCGTGACCGCGGGCTGCCCCTTGCCGGGGCGGCGCCGGCGGGACGTGCCGGCCCATTCCCCATGCAAGCGATGAGGTCCATTACATGACTGCACGTGTGCGCAAACCCCTGCTGGCCGCGCTGGCGCTGAGCATCCCGCTGGTCGCGTGCGCCCGGGAGCCGTCGCCGGCCCCGGCCGCGCCGGCCGCCGTCGCTGCCACCGCCGCCCCGGCCGCACCCGCCGCGCCGCTGGTGACGGGCCTGCCGGATTTCACCCGGCTGGTGGAGCAGGTGACCCCGGGCGTGGTCAACATCGAGGCGCGGATCGGCGCGCGCACCGCCGCCCGCGGCATGCCGGACGACGAGGAGATCCCGGAGATCTTCCGCCGCTTCTTCGGCCCCGGCTTCGGCATGCCTTCTCCGAACGCCGCCCCGGGCCGCTCGGTCGGCTCCGGCTTCCTGATCGGCGACGGCTACATCCTCACCAACCACCACGTGGTCGACGGCGCCGAGTCGATCACCGTGCGCCTGTCCGACCGCCGCGAGTTCCAGGCCAAGCTGGTCGGCAGCGACGAGGGCTACGACGTGGCCCTGCTCAAGCTGGAGGGCAAGGAGGCCGCGGGCCTGCCGGCCCTGCGCCTGGGCAATTCCTCCTCGCTGCGCCCGGGCCAGTGGGTGGTGGCGATCGGCTCGCCGCTGGGCCTGGAGCAGTCGGTCACCGCCGGCATCGTCAGCGCGCTGGGCCGCAGCGGCGGCCGCGGCCAGCAGTACGTGCCGTTCATCCAGACCGACGTGGCGATCAACCGCGGCAACTCCGGCGGCCCGCTGCTCAACACCTCCGGCGAGGTGGTGGGCATCAACTCGCAGATCCTCAGCAATTCCGGCGGCTACATGGGCGTGAGCTTCGCCATCCCGATCGACCTGGCGATGAACGCGGCCGAGCAGATCAAGAAGACCGGCAAGGTCAGCCGCGGCATGCTGGGCGTGGTGGTGCAGGAGATCGATTCGGCCCGGGCCAAGGCGCTGGGCCTGTCCAGCAGCGCCGGCGCGCTGGTCAACAGCGTCGAGCCGGGCAGCGCCGCGGAGAAGGGCGGAGTGGAGATCGGCGACGTGATCACCGCGGTCAACGGCCAGCCGGTCAACAGCAGCGCCGACCTGCCGCCGATCATCGGCATGCTCCCGCCGGGCTCGAAGGCGCGGCTGGAGATCGTGCGCGACGGCCGCAAGCGCGAGCTGAACGTGACCCTGGGCGAGCTGACCAGCGACGCCCAGCGGCCGGGCCTGCGCGACGGTTCCGGCAGCAGCTCCGGCGCGGCGGTGTCGCCGGCGGCCCGGATCGGCCTGCGCGTGGCCGACCTGGACGCCGCCACCCGCCGCCAGCTGGGCCTGGGCAACAACGAGGGCGTGCGCATCACCGGCGTGCTGAGCCCGGAGGCGCGCGAGGCCGGATTGTCGCCCGGCATGGTGATCCTGCGGGTGGGCCGCACCCCGGTGGGCAGCGTGGCCGCGCTGGAGCGCGAGCTGAAGTCGGCCTCGGCCGGCGACGCGGTGATGCTGCTGGTGCGCACCCCGGCCGGCGCCACCAGCTTCGTCGCCCTCACCGTGCAGGAAGACTGATCCGGCGCGGCGCCCGGCCCGTGCGGCCGGGCGCCGGCGCATGCCCGCGGGCGCGGGGCGGCGGGGACATCCGTGGATGCCCCCGCGGCGTGCGATAATCCGCCGCTACCCGACGACGGCCGAGACCGCCGCCCCTCATGTCTGCAGATTCCATGCGGTTCATCCGCAACTTCTCCATCATTGCCCACGTCGACCACGGCAAGTCGACCCTCGCCGACCGCATCATCCAGCTGTGCGGCGGCCTGGAAGCGCGCGAGATGGAAGCCCAGGTGCTCGATTCCAACCCGATCGAGCGCGAGCGCGGCATCACCATCAAGGCGCAGTCCGTGTCCCTGCCGTACAAGGCCAAGGACGGGAACACCTACTACCTGAACTTCATCGATACCCCGGGCCACGTCGACTTCTCCTACGAAGTCAGCCGCTCGCTGGCCGCCTGCGAAGGCGCGCTGCTGGTGGTCGACGCCGCCCAGGGCGTGGAGGCGCAGTCGGTGGCCAACTGCTACACCGCGGTGGAGCAGGGCCTGGAGGTGGTGCCGGTCCTCAACAAGATCGACCTGCCGACCGCCGACATCGAGCGCGCCAAGGCCGAGATCGAGGCGGTGATCGGCATCGATGCCTCCGAGGCGGTCGCGGTCAGCGCCAAGACCGGCCTGAACGTGGACCAGGTGCTGGAGGCCATCGTCCACCGCATCCCGCCGCCGAAGCCGCGCGACACCGACAAGCTGCAGGCGCTGATCATCGACTCCTGGTTCGACAACTACCTGGGCGTGGTCTCGCTGGTGCGGGTGATGCAGGGCGAGATCCGGCCCAGGAGCAAGATCCTGGTGATGTCCACCGGCCGTACCCACGAGGTGGACAAGGTCGGCGTGTTCACCCCCAAGCGCAAGGAACTGCCGGTGCTCAAGGCCGGCGAGGTGGGCTGGATCACCGCCTCGATCAAGGACGTACACGGCGCCCCGGTGGGCGACACCCTGACCCTGGCGGCCGACCCGGCCCCGGCGCCGCTGCCGGGCTTCCAGGAGATGCAGCCGCGCGTGTTCGCCGGCCTGTTCCCGGTCAACGCCGAGGACTACCCGGACCTGCGCGAGGCGCTGGAGAAGCTGCGCCTGAACGACGCCGCGCTGCGCTTCGAGCCGGAGAGCTCGGAGGCGATGGGCTTCGGCTTCCGCTGCGGCTTCCTCGGCATGCTGCACATGGAGATCGTGCAGGAGCGCCTGGAGCGCGAGTACGACCTGGACCTGATCACCACCGCGCCGACCGTGGTGTACGAGGTGCTGAAGACCGACGGCACGGTGGTGCCGCTGGACAACCCGGCCAAGCTGCCACAGGCCAACCTGATCCAGGAGGTCCGCGAGCCGATCATCCGCGCCAACATCCTCACCCCCGAGGAGTACATCGGCAACGTCATCAAGCTGTGCGAGGAAAAGCGCGGCGTGCAGATCGGCATCACCTACATGGCCAGCCAGGTGCAGATCAGCTACGAACTGCCGATGGCCGAGGTGGTGCTGGACTTCTTCGACAAGCTCAAGTCGGTCAGCCGCGGCTACGCCTCGCTGGACTACCACTTCCTGCGCTTCGACGCCGGTCCGTTCGTGCGCGTGGACACCCTGATCAACGGCGACCGGGTGGATGCGCTGTCGATCATCGTCCACCGCACCCACGCCGACCGCCGTGGCCGCGAGCTGTGCGAGAAGATGAAGGACCTGATCCCGCGCCAGCAGTTCGACGTGGCGATCCAGGCCGCCATCGGCTCGCAGATCATCGCCCGCACCACGGTCAAGGCGCTGCGCAAGAACGTGCTGGCCAAGTGCTACGGCGGCGACATCACCCGCAAGAAGAAGCTGCTGGAGAAGCAGAAGGAAGGCAAGAAGCGCATGAAGCAGGTCGGCCGCGTGGAGATCCCGCAGGAGGCCTTCCTGGCCGTGCTGCAGGTGGACAGCAAGTGATGCCCCGAGCGCCGCTCCCGCGCGCCGCGGTCCCGGTTTCCCTCGCCAAGGAACGAGCATGAAATGGTTTGAGATCGGCCTGGTGGTCCTGACCTTCGCCACCGGCCTGGTGTGGCTGCTGGACCGCCTGTTCTTCGCCCGGCGCCGCGCCGCCCGCGCCGGCCTGCTGGACGAGGAGCCGGCGGTGGTGGACTACTCGCGCGCGTTCTTCCCGGTGCTGGCCGCGGTGCTGGTCCTGCGCAGCTTCGTCGCCGAGCCGTACAAGATCCCGTCCAGCTCGATGATGCCGAACCTGCTGATCGGCGATTTCATCCTGGTCAACAAGTTCTCCTACGGCCTGCGCCTGCCGGTGACCAACCGCAAGTTCGTGCCGCTGGGCGAGCCGGAACGCGGCGACGTGGTGGTGTTCAAGCCGCCGCACGACCCGGACCAGAACTGGATCAAGCGCGTGGTCGGCCTGCCGGGCGACCGCATCGCCTTCCACGGCGACACCCTGTACATCAACGGCGAGGCGGTGCGCTACACCCCGATCGGCCAGTACGTGGGCAAGGGCCGCGGCGCGGAGATGGACGGCGCGACCCTGCTGACCGAGCACCTGCCCGGGCGCGACCACCGCGTGCTGGAGTGGATCGACCGCGCCGCGCCCGCTGGCCAGGGCGAGTGGACCGTGCCGGAAGGCCACTATTTCGTGATGGGCGACAATCGTGATAATAGCGAGGACAGCCGGTTCTGGACCCAGACGTCGTTCCTGCCGGAGGAGAACCTCCGCGGCAAGGCGTTCCTGATCTGGCTGAACTGCGAGGGCTGGTTCTGTACGGGGAGTTTCGATCCGGGACGGATCGGGACGAGGATCAAGTAAGGCGCAAGGCGCCGGTTGGGGGAATGGCAATGAAGCGCAAGCAAGGCGGTCTGAGCCTGGTCGGGTTCCTGATGGTGCTGGCGGTGCTGGGGTTCGCCGCCTACGTCGGCATGAAGCTGTTCCCGATGTACCAGGAGTACTATGCGGTGCGGTCGGCGATGAAGGGCCTGTCCAACGAGCCGGGCGTGGCCGACATGAGCCCGCAGCGGATCCAGGAGCTGTTCTTCCGCCGCCTGTACATCAACTATTCCGAGAACGTGAAGCCGCAGAACGTGAAGTTCGAGCGCGCCAACGGCGGCTGGGTGATGCGCGTCACCTACGAGGTGCGCCGGCCCCTGATCTACAACCTGGACGTGGTGGGCAACTTCGATACCCGCCAGGCCCTTACGCGGCGCGGTAGTGGCGAGGAATGACCGCAAGCTGGTGCGCGACCGGATCGGCCATGCGTTCGCCGATCCGTCGCTGCTGCAGCAGGCGCTGACCCACCGCAGCGCCGGTTCGCCGCACAACGAGCGGCTGGAATTCCTCGGCGACGCGGTGGTCAACCTGATTGCCGCCGAGGCCCTGTACCAGCGCTGGCCCAAGGCCGACGAGGGCGTGCTGACCCGGGCCCGCGCCGAGCTGGTGCGCGAGGCCTCGCTGGCGGTGATCGCCCGCCAGCTGGAGCTGGGCGAGCGCCTGACCCTGGGGCCGGGCGAGCTGAAGTCCGGCGGCTTCCGCCGCGATTCGATCCTGGCCGACGCGGTCGAGGCCGTGGTCGCCGCGATCTACCTGGACGCCGGCTACGAGGCCTGCCGCGCGGTCGTGCTGCCCTGGTTCGAACAGGCGCTGGCGGCGCTGCCGGTCGGCAAGCCGGAAAAGGACGCCAAGACCCGCCTGCAGGAATGGCTGCAGGCGCGGCAGAAGCCGCTGCCGGCCTACGAGCTGGTCTCCGAAAGCGGCGAGGAACACGCCAAGGTGTTCCTCGCCCGGTGTACCCTGAGCGAGCCTCCGGCCAGCGCCGAAGGGCAGGGCACCTCGCGGCGCCTGGCCGAACAGGCCGCGGCCGCGGCGGTGCTGGAACGGCTGGAGCCCCCGCTCCGGCAGCCATAGACGGTCCGACAAGTGAATCCCGGAAACAACGAAGCCCCCCACCGCTGCGGCAGCGTCGCCGTCGTCGGCCGCCCGAACGTCGGCAAGTCCACCCTGGTCAACGCCCTGGTCGGGGCCAAGGTCAGCATCGTCTCCAACCGCCCGCAGACCACGCGCCACCGCCTGCTGGGCATCGCCACGGTGCCGGGCGGGCAGATGCTGCTGGTCGACACCCCCGGGCTGCACCGCGAGCAGGGCCGGTTCAAGGCCTCGGCGATGAGCCGGGTGATGAACCGCACCGCGCGCGGCGCGGTGGAGGACGTGGACGCGGCGGTGCTGGTGGTCGAGGCCGGGCGCTGGGACGAGGAGGACACGCTGGCGTTCAACGTGCTCCACGACGCCGGCGTGCCGGTGGTGCTGGTGGTCAACAAGGTCGACCGGCTCAAGGACAAGACCACCCTGCTGCCGTTCCTGGCCGAGGTGGCGAAGGACCGGGATTTCGCGGCCGTGCATCCGATCTCCGCGCTCAAGCGCAAGGGCCTGGACGACCTGGTCGCCGACATCCTGGCGCAGCTGCCGGAGGCACCGCCGGTTTACGACGAGGACGAGATCACCGACCGCAGCCAGCGCTTCCTGGCCGGCGAACTGGTGCGCGAGCAGCTGATGCGCCAGCTCGGCGACGAGCTGCCGTACGCCACCACCGTGGAGATCGAGCGCTTCGCCGAGGATGGCGCGCTGCTGCGCATCGGCGCGGTGATCTGGGTCGAGCGCGAGGGCCAGAAGCCGATCGTGATTGGCAAGGGCGGCGCGCGCCTGCGCGAGATCGGCAGCAAGGCGCGGCAGCAGATGGAGCGGCTGTTCGGGCGCAAGGTGTTCCTGGAGACCTGGGTGCGCGTGCGCGAGGGCTGGTCCGACGACGAGGCCGCGTTGAAGGCCTTCGGCTACGGCCAGGAGTAAGCCGCGCATGGCCGGCGGGGACTGACATGCGCATCGAGGGCGACAGCGCCTTCGTCCTGCATGCCCGCCCGTGGCGCGAGACCAGCCTGCTGGTCGAGGTCCTCAGCGCCGCCCACGGCCGCCTGGGGCTGGTCGCGCGCGGGGTGAACTCGCCGAAGCGGCAGGTGCTGCGCGCCGCGCTGCAGCCGCTGCAGCACATCCGCTACGACGCGGTGCTGGCCGGCGAACTGGCCCAGCTGCGCGGCGCCGAGGCCCTGGACGCCGCGCCGCGGCTGGGCGGGCAGGTGCAGCTGGCCGCGTTCTACCTCAATGAGCTGGTGCTTCGCCTGGCGCCGCGCCAGGATCCGCTGCCGGAACTGTTCGGGGCCTACGCCCGCACCCGCGCCGCGCTGGCCGACGCCGGCTCCCTGGCCTGGACCCTGCGCCGCTTCGAGCGCGACCTGCTCGGCGCCCTCGGCGTGGGTTTCGAGCTGGACGTGGACGGCGACGGCCAGCCGCTGGACCCGGCCGCGCGCTACCGGCTCGATCCGGAACACGGCCCGCGAAGGTTGCTCAGCGACCGCGGCCACGGCGAGCGCAACGCCGCCGCCACCGGCGCCGCGCTGCTGGCGCTGGCCGCCGACGTGCAGCCGGGTCCGGAGGACCTGGCAAGCCTGCGCCTGCCGCTGCGCGCGGTGCTCGCCCACCACCTCGGGCCGCGGCCGCTGGCCTCGTGGGAAATGGCCGCGCAGCTGCAGCGCCTGGGGCGCGGCGCCGACTGAAGGCGCCGCGCGCAGGCGCGTAGAATCCGCGCATGCCATCCAAGCCCCGGATCCGCACCGTCCACGGTGCCGACATCGAACCCTGGCTCGACGAGGTCGCCCGCCTGCGGGTGGCCGTGTTCCGCGACTGGCCGTACCTGTACGACGGCGACAGTTCCAGCGACTACGAGCGCCAGTACCTGCAACCCTACGTCGCCTCGCGCGAAAGCGTGCTGGTGCTGGCCCTGGACGGCGACCGCGTGGTCGGCGCCTCCACCGGGCTGCCGCTGCTGGACGATGCCGAGGCCTTCGCCGCGCCGCTGCAGCAGGCCGGCCTGCCGGCCGCGGACGTGTTCTATTTCGGCGAGTCGGTGCTGTTGCCGGAGTACCGCGGACTGGGCGTGGGCCACGCCTTCTTCGACGCGCGCGAGGCGCATGCGCGCGGCCTCGGCCGCTTCCGCTGGACCGCGTTCTGCGCCGTGGACCGCGAGCCGGACGACCCGCGGCGGCCGCCGGGGTACCGCCCCAACGACGCGTTCTGGAGCGGCCGCGGCTACCGCCGCCTGCCGGGCCTGGCCGTGCGCCTGGCGTGGGAGGAGATCGGTCGCGGCGAGATCGAACACGCGCTGACCTTCTGGGCGCGCGACTGGAAGGAGAACCCATGAAGATCGCCGCCTGCCGCTACGAAGTCGGCAAGCCCGCGGATTTCGAGGCGTTTGCCGCGCGCCAGCGCGCTTTGCTGGAACAGGCCGCGGCGCAGGGCGTGCGCGTCGCGGTGCTGCCGGAATACCTGTCGCTGGAGCTGGCGGCCATCCACGGGCCGCAGGTCTACGCCGACCTGCACGCCTCGCTGCAGGCGATCCAGCAGCATCGCCAGGCCTGGCTGGCGCTGTTTTCCGGCCTCGCCCGAGAGCTGGGCATGTACATCGTCGCCGGCAGCTTCCTGCTGGACATCGGCGCCGGCCGCCATCGCAACCGCGCCGACCTGTTCGCGCCCGATGGCGGCCACCAGTGGCAGGACAAGCTGCAGCTGACCGGCTTCGAGAAGCGGACCGGGGTGATCGTGCCCGGCGAGGCGCTGAAGGTGGTGGATGTGGCCGGCGTGCGCGCGGGCATCAGCATCTGCTACGACAGCGAGTTCCCGCTGCCGGTGCGCGCCCAGTACGAGGCCGGCGCGCGCCTGCTGCTGGTGCCCAGCTGCACCGACACCGCCGCCGGAGCCACCCGGGTGCGCGTGGGCTGCCTGGCGCGCGCGCTGGAGAACCGCTTCTTCGTCGCCCAGGCCGTCACCGCCGGCGACGCGCCCTGGAGCCCGGCGCTGGATACGAACACCGGCGACGCGGCGATCTACGCGCCGATGGACGTGGGCTTCCCGGCCGACGGCATCCTGGCCAGCGCCGGTGCCGGCCAGGAATGGGCGATCGCCGAGCTCGACTTCGCGCGGCTGGAAGACACGCGCCTCACCGCCCAGGTCGCCAACGACCGCGACTGGCCGGCGCAGCTCGCACCGGCAATCGTGCGCGCGCGGGTGGAAGGCTTCGATGCGCTGCCTGGCGCGTCCGGCTAGGCAACGCCCGCCAGCCAGAGCGAACCGCCGCCCAGCGCAAGGCCCATGGCGATGGCGGCCAGGACGTCGCTGGGATAATGCAGCCCCAGCACCACCCGCGAGGCCGCGACCGATGCGCTGAACGGCAGCAGCAGCGGCGCCAGCACCGGATAATGGGCCAGGGCCACCACGCTGAAGGCCACGGCGTGCAGGGTGTGCCCGGAGGGGAAGCTGAACTCGTCCAGCGGCGCGACCCATGCGCGGATGCGCAGGTCGGCGGCAAACGGGCGCGGTCGCCTGGTCCATCGCTTGAGGCCACGGTACAACGCCAGCGAGGCCAGGCCCACGGCAGCCATGTGCAGGGCCGTCAGGCGGCCGCCCTCGCCGCCCAGCACCGCCAGTGAGGCGATCAGCGCGTACCAGGCGAAGCCGTCGCCCAGGCGGCTGACGCAGGCGAAATAGCCGCGCACCGACCTGCGCATGCACATGCGGTTGGCCAGCAGGCACCAGCGCTGCTCGCGTGCATGCAGGCGTGCACCGGGGCCGGCGCGCGCCGGCAGCTCGGCGGGGAGCGGATCAGGCGGCGAGAGGTGCATCGAGGGCTCCACGGCGGGCCAGCGTCGCCAGTAGGGCATCGAAGTCGGCCGCGACCTGTTCCGGGCGCAGCCCCAGCACCGCGGTGCGCGCCGCCACGCCCATCTCGCGGCGCAGGGTGGCATCGCCCGCCAGGGCGACGGCGGCGGCGATGAAGCCGGCGTCGTCATGCGCCAGCAGCCCGTGTACGCCGGTATGCAGGCGTTCGCGGGCGGCGCCGGTGTCGAAGGCCACGGTCGGCACGCCGCTGGCCATCGCTTCGAGGACGACGTTGCCGAAGGTCTCGCTGAGGCTGGGGAACAGGAACAGGTCGCCGCTGGCGAAGTGCCGCGCCAATGCCTCCCCGCGCTGCATCCCGCAGAACACGAAGTCGGGATTCCCGCGCGCCAGCGCCTCGCGCAGGGGGCCGTCGCCGATCCACACGAAGCGCGCATCCGCGCGCTGCCGCTGCAGGGCGCGGAACGCCCGGACTGCCAGGTCCAGGTTCTTCTCCGCTGCGATCCGCCCCACGTACACCACCACCGGCGTGGCGGCATCGGCGCCCCAGTCGCGGCGCAGGTGCGTGTCGCGACGGAACGGCGTGAACTGCGTGGTGTCCACCGCCCGCGCCAGCCGCACCACGCGCGAGAAACCCTGCGTGCGCAGCGCCTGCTCCAGCTCCATGGTCGGCACCAGGGTGGCGTCGGCGCGATTGTGGAAACGGCGCATCAGGCGCAATGCCCCCGGCTGCAGCCAGGCCAGGCCGTAGTCGCGCATGTAGTGGTCGAAGCGGGTATGGAAGCCACTGGCGACCGGAATGCCGAGGCGCCTGGCGGTGCGGAGTGCCGACCACCCCAGCGGGCCTTCCGTGGCGATGTACACCGTGTCCGGTCGCGTGCGGCGCCACTGCCGGTGCAGCGCGCCGGATGCGGGCAGTCCGATGCGCAGGCCGGGGTAATGCGGCAGCGCCGCGCCGGGGAGGAGCAGGGTTTCCAGGCCTTCGTCCGGGCCAGCACCGGGCTGGCGCGGACGGGCGACCTCGACCGCATGGCCGCGCCCGCGCAGGCCAAAGGCCAGTGACTGCACGGTCAGTGCGACCCCGTTGACCTCAGGTGGCCAGGTTTCGGTGACGAGGGCGTAGCGCATGGGCCGTCTCCGGTTGCGCTTCCAGCCTGCCTGCGGTCGATGCCGGGGCGATTACCGCCGGATGACGGCCTGGTGACAGACGCCGCGCGGATGCGCCCGCTCACGGCCGTGACGGCGGATCCGGTGTGACCGACCCGACCGTCAGCGCCACGGTGCCGTCGCGCAGGCGGGCCTGCACGCGGTCGCCCGGCGCGACCTGGGCGACCGAGTGCACCAGGGCGCCATCGTCGCCGCGGGTGACGATCGAATAGCCGCGCGCCACCGTGGCCAGCGGGCTGCACGCTTCCAGCGAGCGCGCCAGGGCGCGCAGCTTGAGCGCATCGCGCTGCAGGATCCGGGCGATCGCGGCCTGCGGGCGCGACTGCAGGCGCAGCAGGCGTTCGCGCAGCTGCGCCAGGCGCCGCTGCGGGTGGTGCGCGCGCAGCACGGCGCCGGCATGGCGCAGGCGCGCGTGGCGTTGCTGCATGCCGCCCTGCCAGCAGCTGTCCAGGCGCCGGCGCAGGGCTTCCTGGCGCTGGCGCAGCAGGTGCAGGCGGTTGCGCGGCGATTGCGCCTGCAGGCGCAGCGCGGCGCGGTCCAGGCGTTGCATGGCCTGGCGCAGGCGGTGTTCCTGGGTGGCGCGCAGGCGCCCGTGCAGGGTGCGCAGGCGCGCCAGCAGGTCCTGGCGGTCCGGCACCAGCAGCTCGGCCGCGACCGAGGGCGTGGGCGCGCGCACGTCGGCGGCGAAGTCGGCCAGGGTGAAGTCGGTCTCGTGGCCCACCGCCGACACCACCGGCACCGGCGAGGCGGCGATGGCCCGGGCCAGCTGGTCGTCGTTGAACGCCCACAGGTCTTCCAGCGAGCCGCCGCCGCGGGCCAGCAGGATCGCGTCGTAGCGGCCGCTGGCGCCGGCGCGCTGCAGCAGCGAGGTGATCTGCGCCGCGGCGGTCTCGCCCTGGACCAGGCTGGGGAGGATTTCCACGTCCAGCAGCGGGCAGCGGCGGCCGAGCACGCTCAGCACGTCGCGCACCGCCGCGCCGGTGGGCGAGGTGATCACGGCCAGGCGCCGCACCCAGCGCGGCAGGGGGCGCTTGCGTGCGGGGTCGAACAGGCCCTCGGCCTCCAGCTTCGCCTTCAACGCCTCGTAGGCGCGGCGCAGGGCGCCTTCGCCGGCTTCCTCCAGGTGGTCCAGCACCAGCTGGTAGTCGCCGCGTGCCTCGTACAGGGTGAGCCGGCCGCGGGCCAGCACCTTCATGCCCTCGCGCGGCACGAACTTCAGCCACTGGCTCTTGGGCCGGAACATGGCGCAGCGCACCTGGGCGCGCGCGTCCTTGAGGTTGAAGTACAGGTGCCCGGAGGCCGGACGGGTGACGTTGCCCAGCTCGCCCTCGACCCAGACCAGCGGGAAGGCACTCTCCAGCAGGTCGCGCGCCAGCGTGTTGAGCTGGGCGGGGGTGAGGACGGGGTTCTGCTCGGACATCGGCGCGTACGGCTCGGCGGGACAGGATAGCGCGGCAGCGTGCGTGGTGCCGGAGGCGCTCCGGGCGGCCAGCCCAGGGCGAGCCGTCGCGGCGCCCGGCAGCGCCCCCAAATCACCAATCACCAATCACGCCCCTCGATGCCGCTCCAGCGCCCAGGCCACATGCTCCCGTACCAGCTGCGAAGGGTGCTCGCGGCGCGATTCCAGCGCGGCGACGACTTCCGGCGTGGTCGGAGCGTTGCCCAGGGCCACGGCGATGTTGCGCAGCCAGCGCTCGTGGCCGCTGCGGCGGATCGCGCTGCCCTCGGTGCGGCGCAGGAACTCCTCCTCTTCCCAGGCGAACAGCTCGGCGAGGGTGGCCTGGTCGAGGTTGTTGCGGGCGCGGAAGTCCGGCTCGTCGGTGCGCCGCGCGAACTTGTTCCAGGGACACACCAGCTGGCAGTCGTCGCAGCCGAAGATGCGGTTGCCGATCGCAGGGCGCAGCTCCTCCGGGATCGGGCCGTCGTGCTCGATGGTCAGGTAGGAGATGCAACGCCGCGCATCCAGCCGGTAGGGCGCGGTGATCGCCCCGGTCGGGCAGGCGGGGATGCAGCGGCTGCAGGTGCCGCAATGCGCGCTGGCCGGCGGATCCACCGGCAGCGGCAGGTCCAGGTAAATCTCGCCGAGGAAGAACCAGGAGCCGCCGTCCTTGTCGATCAGGCAGGTGTGCTTGCCGATCCAGCCTAGCCCGGCGTTGCGCCCCAGTGCGCGCTCCAGCACCGGCGCCGAGTCCACGAACACGCGGTAGCCGAAGGCGCCGAATTCCCGTTGCAAGCGTTCGGCCAGCTTCTGCAGCCGGTTGCGCATCAGCTTGTGGTAGTCGCGGCCCAGGGCGTAGCGGGCCACGTAGGCGCGGCGGCCATCGGCCAGCGTGGCCCAGGCCTGGTCCCCGTCCTGGCCGTAGTCCAGGCCCACCGAGACCACCCGCACCGTTCCCGGCACCAGTTCACGCGGACGGCTGCGCGCGGTGCCATGGCGCGCCATCCAGTCCATGGTTCCGTACAGGCCCTGGGCCAGCCAGTCGCGCAGGTGGGCCTCGTCCTCGGCCAGGTCCACGCCGCTGATGCCGCAGCGCTGGAAGCCGTGCTCGCGCGCCAGCTCGCGCACCCGCCGTGCGGCAGCGACGAGGTCGATCGCCGCGGGCTGGGCCGGGCTTGCGGGCGGGGTGGGGGACATGCGCCGATTATAGGAGCCGCCGCAACGCCGGCCCCGGCGCCCGCGGCTTAGAATTGCGCCATGCCTGCCTCCGCCACCCTGCTGTTCGACAGCCGCGCCGCCCGCCGGATCGACCAGGAGGCGACCGCCGCGCTCGGCGGCGACGGCTACGTGCTGATGACACGCGCCGGCGAAGCTGCCTGGCGGGTGCTGCGCGAACGCTGGCCGCATGCGCGCCGGATCGTGGTGGCCTGCGGCAGTGGCAACAACGGAGGCGACGGCTACGTGCTGGCGCGGCTGGCCTTGCAGGCCGGCCTGGACGTGCGCGTGGTGCTGCCGGCCGGCGTGCAGCCGCGCACGCCGCTGGCGCAACGTGCCGCGGCCGATTACGCCAGCATCGGCGGCACCCTGGAACACTTCCCCTGCGCGCTGGACGATGCCGAGCTGCTGGTCGACGCGCTGCTGGGCATCGGCCTGGAGGCGGCGCCGCGCGAACCAGTGGCCGCTCTGGTCGCGGCGCTGGACGCGGCGCAGGCGCCGGTATTCGCGCTCGACGTCCCTTCAGGCATCGACGCCGACCGCGGCAGCGCGCCGGGCGTCGCCCTGCGCGCCGACTGCACCCTGCAGTTCATCGTCGAACACAGCGGCCTGCGCACCGGCATGGCCCTGGACCACACCGGCGAACTGCTGCTGGACACCCTGCAGGTGGACGCCGCGGCGTACGCGGCGGTGGCGCCGCCATGCGCGCGCCTGCTGGATGCATCCGCGCTGGCGCAATGGCTGCCGCCGCGGCCGCGCGACAGCCACAAGGGCCGCGCCGGCCACGTGCTGTGCGTGGGCGGCGACCACGGCAGCGGCGGCGCGGTGCTGCTGGCGGTGGAAGCCTCGCTGCGCAGCGGTGCCGGCCTGGCCAGCGTGGCCACGCGCGAGGCGCACGTGCCGGCGCTGCTGGCGCGGCGCCCGGAAGCGATGGTGCACGCGGTCGAGGATGCCGAGGCGCTGGCGCCGCTGCTGGCGCGCGCCAGCGTCGTCGCCTGCGGACCGGGCCTGGGGCGCAGCTCGTGGTGGGGCGGTGCGCTGTTCCGCAAGGTGCTGGAGAGCGACCTGCCGCACGTGCTCGATGCCGATGCCCTGAACCTGCTGGCCGAAGCGCCCATGCCACTGGGCGACGCGATCCTCACCCCGCATCCGGGCGAGGCCGCGCGCCTGCTGGGCAGCAGCACCGCCGCGGTGCAGGCGGACCGCTACGTCGCCGCGGCCGCGCTGGCGCAGCGCTACGGCTGCGTGGTGGTGCTCAAGGGCGCCGGGAGCATCATCGCCGCGCCGGGCGAACTGCCCTGCGTGCTCGACGCCGGCAATCCCGGCATGGCCACCGGCGGCATGGGTGACCTGCTGACCGGCACCATCGCCGCCATGCGCGCCCAGGGGCTGGACGCGTTCCAGGCCGCCTGTGCCGGCGCCCTGCTGCACAGTGCCGCCGGTGACGCCGCGGCAGCCGACGGCGGCCAGCGTGGCCTGTTGCCCTCGGACCTGCTGCCGTGGCTGCGGCGGCTGGCCAATCCCCCTTCTTTGCAGGCAGTTTCCCGATGCTGATCGAGCTTCCCGGTCCCGAGGCCACCGACGAACTGGGCCGCGCCCTGGCCGCGAGCCGGCCGCAGCCGGCCGTGGTCCACCTGCACGGCGACCTGGGCGCCGGCAAGTCCAGCCTGGCACGCGCGCTGCTGCGCGCGCTGGGGGTGCAGGGGCCGGTGCGCAGTCCCACCTACACCCTGGTCGAGCGCTACCCGGTGCCCGGCGGCGAGGCCTGGCACCTGGACCTTTACCGCATCGCCGATGCCGGCGAGCTGGACTTCCTCGGCCTGGACGGCGACGAGGCCACGCTGTGGCTGGTGGAGTGGCCCGAGCGCGGCCAGGGCGCGCTGCCGGCGCCGGACCTGGAAGTGCACCTGGCGGTCGCCGGAGCCGGGCGCCGCGCCCGCCTGGAAGCCCGCTCCGCGGCGGGCCAGGCCTGGCTGTCAGCCCTCGACCTGAACGGGCGGTTGCAGGGCGTTCCTGCCGGGTGATCGCAAAAAGATCCCCCAGGTGGCGGATTCTTAAAGGATTTTCACTTGCAATGCACGCCGGCTGGTGATTGAATCCGGCCCATGTGCCACCTCCTCGCCCGGTTTGGCGTGCTGGCGGCGGGCCTCGTGCTCGCCGTGATCGGCTGCGTGGGCGATGCCCTGGCCGGCGAGGTGAAGGGCCTGAGCCTGCAGCAGGGGCCCACCGGAACCCGCGCCGAGGTGCAGCTGCACGGCGCCGGGCAGTTCAAGACCCTGAGCCTCAGCGGGCCGCACCGGCTGGTGCTGGACCTGCCCGAATCGCACGCCGCCGCGGGCCTGAAGCTGCCGGCCCCTGCCGGCCTGGTGACCAACGTGCGCACCGGGCAGCCGGTGCCCGGCACCTACCGCATCGTGTTCGAACTGGCCGCGCCGGTGGCCAGCCTGCCGGTGCGCGCCGAGCCCACGCCGGAAGGCGCGCGCCTGGTGATCGAATGGCCCGGCGACGGTCCGGTGACCCCGGCTACCGCTGCCAGCCCATCCGGGCCGGGGCCGGCCACGGTCGCCGCGGCTCCAGCCGCCACCGCTTCCGGTTCCGGCGACACGCCCGCGCCGGCCAGCGATGCGGCCGCGCGCGCCGAGGCCGCGCGTGCCACCGCGCTGCTGACCGCGCAGGTGGTGCAGGCCGGCCGCGCCAGCGAGCCGGTGCCGCAGCCGGCGCAGCCGGCACCGGCGGCGGTCTCGCCGCAGGCCATCCTCGAGGGCCGCGCCGGTGCGCTGGCCGGCACCCCGGCGCCTGCGACCACCACGCCGGCCACGCCCGCTACCGACAATGCCCCGCCGCCGGCCGCCACCCCGGCGCCCGCGCCGGTGCGCCCGGCGGTCAATGCCGCCGCCGCGCGTCCGCTGATCGTGGCCATCGACGCCGGCCACGGCGGCCAGGACCCGGGCGCGATCGGCCCCACCGGCAAGCGCGAGAAGGACGTGACCCTGGCCATGGCGCGCGAGCTGGCGCGCCAGATCGATGCCACCCCGGGCCTGAAGTCCTTCCTGGTGCGCGACAGCGACGTGTTCATCCCGCTGCCGATGCGCGCCCAGCGCGCGCGCGCGGCCAAGGCCGACATCTTCATCTCGATCCACGCCGACGCGGCCGAGAACCGCAACGCGCGCGGCTCCTCGGTCTACGTGCTGTCGACCAAGGGCGCTTCCTCGCAGCGCGCGCGCTGGCTGGCGGACAAGGAAAACGCCGCCGACCTGGTCGGCGGCGTGCGCCTGCAGCAGACCGAGGCGGTGCTGGCCAACGTGCTGCTGGACCTGGCCCAGAGCGGGCACATGCGCGCCTCCGAGGACGCGGCCCTGCACGTGCTCGGCGGCCTCAAGCGCGTGGGCAACAACCACAAGCCCAACATCGAGCGCGCCAACTTCGCCGTGCTGCGCACCTCGGACATGCCGGCGATGCTGGTGGAGACGGCCTTCATCTCCAATCCGGACGAGGAGAAGCGCCTCACCGACCCGGCGTTCCAGCGCAAGGTCGCCGGCGCGGTGCTGGAAGGCATCACCACCTATTTCAGCCGGCAGCCGCCGCCGGGCACGCTGTTCGCGATGCGCGCCGAGGCCGACCTGGCCGCGGCCGGCGGCGCGGGCGGCACGCCCTGATCCAAGCGCGGGCCGGCGCGCCGGCGGCGCGGCGGCTATCATCACGCCTGATCCTCCTGACGGCCTGCGCGCCGCCGTGATGCCGTGCCGATCCGACAGCTTCCCGACACCCTGATCAACCAGATTGCCGCCGGCGAGGTGGTCGAACGCCCGGCCTCGGTGGTCAAGGAACTGGTCGAGAACGCCCTCGACGCCGGCGCCACGCGCGTGGACATCGACCTGGAGGAGGGTGGCATCCGCCTGATCCGGATCCGCGACGACGGCGGTGGCATCCCGCCCGGGGAACTGCCGCTGGCGGTCAGCCGCCACGCCACCAGCAAGATCGCCTCGCTCGACGACCTGGAAGCGGTGGCCACCCTCGGCTTCCGCGGCGAGGCCCTGCCCTCGATCGCCTCGGTCAGCCGCTTCATGCTCGCCTCGCGCACCCGCGACGCCGAGCACGGCGCGGCGCTGCACGTGGACGGCGGCCAGATCGGCGAGGTGGTGCCCAAGGCGCACGCGCCGGGCACCACGGTGGAAGTGCGCGACCTGTTCTACAACGTGCCGGCGCGGCGCAAGTTCCTGCGCGCCGAGCGCACCGAGCTGGGCCACATCGAGGAATGGCTGCGCTCGCTGGCGCTGGCGCGCCCGGACGTGGAGCTGCGGGTGAGCCACAACGGCAAGCCCTCGCGCCGCTACCGCGCCGGCGACCTGGACGCGGCCGCGCGCCTGGGCGAGACCCTCGGCGACGACTTCGCGCGCAGCGCGCTGCGCATCGACCACAGCGGCGCCGGCCTGCGCCTGCACGGCTGGATCGCGCAGCCGCACTATTCGCGTGCCAGCGCCGACCAGCAGTACCTGTACGTCAACGGCCGCGCGGTGCGCGACCGCAACGTCGCCCACGCGGTGAAGCTGGCCTACCAGGACGTGCTCTACCACGGCCGCCAGCCGGCCTACGTGCTGTTCCTGGAGCTGGATCCGACCCGGGTGGACGTCAACGTGCACCCGGCCAAGCACGAGGTGCGCTTCCGCGACGCCCGCCTGATCCACGACTTCGTGTTCCGCACCCTGCAGGAGGCGCTGGCGCAGACCCGCGCCGGCATGGAGGCCGGCGTCGCCGCCGCCATGCCCGCCGGCCAGCCGGCCGCGGCCTGGGGCGGCGCCGCGCCCGCTGCCGCACCGGCCGTGAGCGATGGCGGTGCCCGCCCGTTCGTGCCGTGGACGCCGGCGCCACAGCCGCTGGGCCTGCGCGTGGACGAGGCGGTGGGCGCGTACGCGGCGCTGTACGGACAGGCGGACGGGGCCACGCCGGCCGCGCCGCCGCTGCCACGCCAGGACCAGGCCCTGCCCGAGGGCAGCGGCGAGATCCCGCCGCTGGGCTACGCGATCGCGCAGCTGCACGGCATCTACATCCTGGCCGAGAACGCCGACGGCCTGGTGGTGGTGGACATGCATGCCGCCCACGAACGCATCGGCTACGAGCGCCTGAAGGCCGCGCACGACGGCATGGGCCTGCGCGCGCAGCCACTGCTGGTGCCGCTGTCGCTGGCGGTGGGCGAGCGCGACGCCGACGTCGCCGAGTGCGAGGCGCAGACCCTGGCCGAGCTGGGCTTCGAGGTCACCCGCAGCGGCCCGCAGACCCTGGCCGTGCGCAGCGTGCCGGCGCTGCTTGCGCATGCCGATCCGGAAGCGCTGCTGCGCGACGTCCTGGCCGACCTGCGCGAGCACGGTGCCACCCGCCGCGTGGCCGCCGCGCGCGACGAGCTGCTTTCGACCATGGCTTGCCATGGCGCGGTGCGCGCCAACCGGCGCCTGACCATTCCGGAAATGAACGCCCTGCTGCGCGACATGGAAGCCACCGAGCGCTCCGGGCAGTGCAACCACGGGCGCCCGACCTGGGCGCGATTCACGCTGGGGGAAATCGATCGATGGTTCCTGAGGGGAAGATGAGGGCCCTGCGCGCCATGGGGATGGCGGCGCTGCTGGCGGCGCTGGCCGGCTGCGGCGGCGAGGCGGGCAGCGACGATATCTCCGCCGAGGCCGAGCGCGCGGCCGCCGCGGCGGTGTTCCAGGCCGGGCAGGAGGCCTGGCGCCGGGAGCGCGAGCAGGAGCTGCTGCGGCCGGACGGCTGGACCAGCCTGGTCGGCCTGCACTGGCTGGAGCTGAAGGCGCACTACATCGGCAGCGGCGAACGCATCGCCAGCAACATGCGCCTGGCCTTCGGCCCGGAGCGCATGGGCCTGGTCACCCGCGACGACGACGGCCGCTACTGGTTCACCCCGGAGCAGGGCGTGGAGCTGACCCTCAACGGCGAGCCGCTGCGGGGCAAGGTGCGGCTTTACAGCGACCATGACCCGGAGAAGGCGGTGATCGGCTTCGACGGCGACAAGGGCAGGCTGACCCTGGTCCAGCGCGGCAACCGCCATGCCCTGCGCGTGCGCCACGCCGACGCGCCCACCCGGGTGGGCTTTGCCGGGCTGCAGTACTGGCCGGCCGATCCGGCCTGGCGGATCGAGGCGCGCTTCGTGCCGCATCCGCCGGGCAAGACCCTGCCGATCGCCGACATCGTCGGCACCCGCAACGACTCGCCCAATCCCGGCTACGTCGAGTTCGAGCGCGACGGCCGCAGCTTCCGCCTGGAGGCGCTGGGCGGGCCGGAGGAAGGCCTGTTCTTCGTGCTGGCCGACCGCACCAGCGGCCACGGCAGCTATCCGGCCGGACGCTTCCTCGACGCCGACTGGCCGGGCGAGGACGGCAAGGTGGTGCTGGACTTCAACCGCGCCTACAACCCGCCGTGCGCGTTCACCCTGTTTGCGACCTGCCCGCTGCCACCGCCGGAGAACCGCCTGGACCTGGCCATCACCGCCGGCGAGAAGAACTACACCGGGAACGTGCACTGACCCCGGGAGCGCCGATGCACGCCCTGTTTCCCCGCGCCTGCGGCCCGTCCCGTCGCTTCGCCCGCCTGGCGGTACTGCTGCTGGGGCTGCTGCTGACGCTGCCGGTGCTGGCCGCGCCGCCGGTGCCGCTGCTGTGGAAGGTCTCCGACGCGGACAATTCCGTGTACCTGCTGGGCTCGTTCCACATGCTGCGCCCCGGCGACGAGGTGCTGGCCGCCGAGGTCGAGGACGCCTTCGCCGCCGCCGACGCACTGGTGTTCGAACTGGCGCCGGACGAGGCGACCTCGCCCACGCTTGCGGCCGCCATGCTGCGGGCCGCGCTGCGCAAGCGCCCGGGCACGCTGCAGGACGACCTGGGGCCGGCGCTGTGGGCGCGGATGCAGGCGCACGCCGCCGCCACCGGCCTGCCGCTGGCGCAGCTGTCCGGGGTCGAGCCGTGGTTCCTGGGGCTCACCCTGGCGATCGGGCAGCTGCAGCGGATGGGCTTCGACCCGGCGCTGGGCCTGGACCGGCAGCTGATGCAGGCCGCCGCCAGTGCCGGCAAGCCGGCGTCCGGGCTGGAGCGGGCGGCCGACCAGATCGCGGTGCTGGCCGGGATGCCGCTGGCCACCCAGGTGCAGATGCTGGACCAGTCCCTGGCGCAGGCCGAGGCCGGGGACGAGGCCATCGAGACCATGTACCGCACCTGGCGCCGCGGCGATGCCGAGGGCCTGTGGCGGCTGCTGGGCGAGGACCTGCGGCGCCAGTACCCGGAGCTGTACCGGCACATCAACGTGGCCCGCAACGAGGCCTGGCTGCCGCAGATCCGGCAACGCCTGGAGCGGGGCCAGGGCGACGTGCTGGTGGTGGTCGGCGCGCTGCACTTGCTGGGCAGCGACGGCCTGGTCGAGCGCCTGCGCGCGCAGGGGTACCGGGTCGAGCGCGTGTGCCGCGCCTGCGCCGGCCGCTAGCGTTCCGCGCCGGCCTCAGGCGGCCGGCGCCGGCTCCATCACGATGCAGTCCACCGGGCAGGCGGGCACGCACAGCTCGCAGCCGGTGCACAGTGGATCCAGCACCACGTGCATCAGCTTCGGGCCGCCGATGATGGCGTCCACCGGGCAGGCCTGGATGCACTTGGTGCAACCGATGCAGTCCGCCTCCACCACCACCGCCACCGCCACCGCCGGCGGCTTGCACTGGCCGCGGCTGCGGTCGTAGGGCACGGGCGGCACGCCCAGCACCCGCGCCAGCGCACGCGCGCCCTCGTCGCCGCCGGGCGGGCAATGGTCCGGTCCGGCCTGGCCGGTGGCCATGGCCTCGGCGTACGGGCGGCAGCCGGGATAGCCGCACTGGCCGCACTGGGTCTGCGGCAGCAGGCGGTCGAGGCGTTCGACCAGGGGCGGAAGCGGAGCGGACATGCGCGGGCGATGCGGCGGGCCGGCCATTATCGCCGCTGCGCCGCCTGTACACACGCGCCGCGGCGCCGCATGCTGCGTGCACGAGAGGAGGGCAACCGATGTCCTGGAAACGGATCTGGCCGGTGGCGGCGCTGCTGGCGGCCGCGCCGCTGGCCGCACAGCCGCCGGCCCACGCGGCGCACGCGGTGGCGGTGCAGGCCTACACGGCGCCGGTGGCGCCGGACATCCAGGCGCCGGAGCTGCGCGAACTGGAACCGGTGCTGCGCGAGGCCCTGGCCGGCGCGCCGGACTTCGCCGGCGACCAGGTGCTGGTGCAATGGGGTTGCGGCACCGACTGCCTGCGGCTGCTGGCCGCCGACCGCGGCAGCGGGCGGCTGGTGCAGTTGCCGGGCGCGGCCTGCTGCTGGGCGGGCGAGGGCGAGATGCTGGACTACCGCGCCGACAGCCGCCTGCTGGTGGTCAGCGGCCGGCTCGGGGACGGCCCTGGCCATGGCCGCCACTACTTCGTGTTCGAACACGGGCGCTTCGTGCCGGTGTTCTTCGAGCCTGTGCCGGCCGACTGATCCGGCGCCTCAGGCGATGCGCCGGCCGCGCCACCAGCGTTCGTGCGCCAGCGCCAGCATCGCCTGGTCCTCGCGGCTGTCGCCGTAGGCGTGGATGCGCGCGTAGCGCGACAGGTCGTAGCGGGCGCGGATGTCGGCTGCCTTGTGCGCGCCGCGGTCGCCGCCGGCGTAGCGGCCGGTCAGGCGGCCATCGACGCTTTCCAGGCGGTTGCAGACCAGCTCCAGCCCGTGCCGTCGGCACCACGGCGCCAGGTAGGCGTCGAGCGAGCCGGAGACGATCACCACGGTATGCCCGCGGGCGCGGTGCGCGGCGATGCGTTGCATCATCTCCGGCCGCAGCAGGCCCGGCAGTTCGCGCTCGGCGTAGTCGGCGCCGGCGGCGCGGACCCAGGCAGCGTCGCGCCCGGCGAATGCCTTGCGGGTGGCCCGCACGCGCAGCGCCGAGGCCGACACCAGGCCCAGCCGGTAGCCGGCCACCCAGGGGCCGATGGTCCAGCGCGCCCGTGCCAGCTGCCCTGGTGTGGCCAGGCGGCGCAGGAAGCGGCCGTAGGTATCGCAGGTGGTGACGGTGTGGTCGAAGTCGACCAGGGCCAGTTCCATCGGCCTCCCTCGCGTCCCTTGCATGGGGCGGCGCGGGCCGCCGTTGCGGGTGCCGCCGTTGCCGCGCCCGCGGATGGGCCTGCGCCACCGGGCGGCGCAGGCCGCAGTGCGGATCAGCGCACCGGCATGCCGGCCTGGGCGCCTTCGTCGGCGTCCAGCAGGGCCAGCGCACCGCCGTCGAAGCCGGCCGACAGGATCATGCCCTCGCTGATGCCGAAGCGCATCTTGCGCGGGGCCAGGTTGGCGATGAACACGACGTTGCGGCCGACCAGCTTCTCCGGTTCGCCGTAGCTGGCGCGGATGCCGGAGAAGATCTGGCGCTGGCCCAGCTCGCCGGCGTCCAGCAGGAAGCGCAGCAGCTTGTCCGAGCCTTCCACGAAGCCGCACTCCAGCACCTTGCCGATGCGCAGGTCGAGCTTGGCGAAGTCCTCGATGCCGATGTACTGCGGCGCGCTGGCCGCCGGCGCGGCGTCCTTCTTCGCCTCGGCCTTCTTTTCCGGCTGGGCGGGGGCGGCGGGAGCGGCGGCGAGGGTGTCCTTGGAGGCTTCGGTCATGGCGTCGATCAGCTTGGGGTCGATACGGGTGAACAGGGGGGTGTAGGCGGCCAGGGTGCGGCCGGCCAGCTCGGTGCGGCGGTCCAGCGCCAGCTCCGTGCCCAGCCAGGCCTCGACCCGGGCGATGGTGGCCGGCACGATCGGCTTGAGCACGCCGGCGATGTCGGCGAAGGCCTGCAGCGCGGTGCCCAGCACCAGGTGCAGGTCGGCGCGGCGTGCCGGGTCCTTGGCCAGCGCCCACGGCGCGGTGCGCGCGATGTACTCGTTGGCCAGGTCGGCCGCGGCCATGGCGTTGCGGGCCACGGCGGCGAAGTTGTCGTGCTGGTACAGCTCCGGCGCGCCGGCCAGCGCCTCGCGCACCTGGGCCAGCAGCTGCGCGGCGTCCTGCGCCCAGCCCTCGCTGGTGCCGGCGTCCGCGCCGGGCGCGGGCAGCTGGTTGCCGAAGTGCACGTCCAGCAGCTTGGCGCAGCGGCTTGCGATGTTGACGAACTTGCCGACCAGGTCGCTGTTCACGCGGGCGACGAAGTCGGACAGGTTGAGGTCCAGGTCGTCCACGCCGCCGGAGGACTTGGCCGCGAAGTAGTAGCGCAGCGCGTCCGGGTCCAGGCCCACGTCCAGGTAGGTGCGGGCCATGATGAAGGTGCCGCGCGACTTGGACATCTTGGCCCCGTCCACGGTCAGGTAGCCGTTGACGTGCAGGCGGTCGGGCTTGCGCAGGCCGTTGCCGTGCAGCACCGCCGGCCAGAACAGGCCGTGGAAGTTGACGATGTCCTTGCCGATGAAGTGGTGCAGCTCGGCGTGGTCGCCCGGCTGCAGCAGCCGCTCCATGGCCGCCTCGTCGAAGCCGCCGGCCTTGCCGCTGCGGGCCAGGGCCAGCAGGCTGGAGAAGTAGCCGATCGGCGCGTCCAGCCACACGTAGAAGTACTTGCCGGGGTGGCCGGGGATCTCGAAGCCGAAGTAGGGTGCGTCGCGGGAGATGTCCCAGTCGCGCAGGCCGCCTTCACCGTCGATCCACTCGGCCAGCTTGGCCTTGACCCCGGGCAGGGCCACGTCGCCGGCCAGCCACTCGCGCAACACCTCGGTGTACTGGCCCAGGCGGAAGAAGAAGTGCTCGGAGGCACGCAGCTCCGGGGTGGCGCCGGACACGGCCGAGCGCGGGTCGATCAGGTCGGTGGGGCCGTAGGTGGCGCCGCAGACCTCGCAGTTGTCGCCGTACTGGTCCGGGGACTTGCAGCGCGGGCAGGTGCCCTTGACGTAGCGGTCGGGCAGGAACATCTGCTTGACCGGGTCGTACAGCTGCTCGATCGAGCGGCGCTCGATGCTGCCGCGCGCCTCCAGGGCGGCGTAGAAACGCCCGGTCAACTCGCGGTTCTCCTCCGAATGGGTGGAGTGGTACCAGTCGAAGGCCACGCCGAAGGCGTCGAAGTCGCGCTCGTGCTCGGCCTTGATCCGGGCGATGAAGGCCTCCGGGGTGACCCCGGCCTTCTCCGCCGCCAGCATGATCGGGGTGCCGTGGGTGTCGTCGGCGCAGACGTAGTACACCGCGTCCCCGCGCATGCGCCGCGCCCGGACCCAGATGTCGGCCTGGATGTAGCCGACCAGGTGGCCCAGGTGCAGCGGGCCGTTGGCGTAGGGCAGGGCGTTGGTGACGAGGACGGAGCGGGACATGGCGGTCGGTGGGGAAAGGGACCGCCGATTATCGCATGGCGGGCGCTCCGGGCCCGCCGGGCGGCTGCCGGCGCCCCGGCGCACGGGCCCGGCGGGGCCGGGCCCGTGCGCGGCGGCGCTCAGAAGCGGTAGGTCGCGCCCATGTAGAAGAACCGGCCGATGCTGTCGTAGTTGGCGCTGCCGATGTCGGCGCCGAAGTAGTTCAGCGGCGGGTCCTTGTCCGAGGCGTTGTCGATGCCGAGGTACACGTTCAGCTCGCTCTCCGGGAAGGTGTAGCCCAGCCGGAGGTTGTGGTAGGTGTACGAGCCATTCATGATCGGCCTGGCCGAGCCCGGGTTGGCGTTGTAGCTCTTGGGCTGGACCCGCAGGTTGCCGTCGACGTACTTCATGTTCCAGCTGGCGCTCCAGTTGCCGAACTCGAAGCTGTTGTCCAGCGTGGCGCGCCAGCGCGGGTCGGTGTAGTAGGTGACGTTCTCGTCGAACTCGTCCGGGAAGTCCTGGAACTGCCACTCCCGCGACTGCAGCAGGCGGGTGCCGACGAAGCGCGAGACCGCGCTGGCGCCGAACAGGTTGTAGCGGTAGTCGATCTCCAGGTCCACGCCGACCCGGCGCGACTTGGCCAGGTTCTCGTTCAGCGCCACCCAGCGGGTGATCGAGTAGGCCGGGAAGTCGCGGCCCTGCGGGTCGACGTAGCCGCCCACCGGGGCGCGGGTGATCATGGCGCAGAACTGGTTGCCGATGCCGCCGGGCGAGTCGACGCAGCGGGTGGCCAGGGTCTGCGCGTTGACCGCGCCGATCGCGTCCTTGAGGGTGATGTTCCAGTAGTCCACCGACACGCCCAGCCCGTTGATGAAGTCCGGCTGCCATACCAGGCCCAGGGTCCAGCTGCGGGCGCGCTCTTCCTCCAGGTCCGGGTTGCCGCCGCTCACGCCCGGCCGGCTGGCACTGAAGGTGTCGATCCAGCCTTCCGGGATGCCCAGCGCGCTGCAATTGGCCACGCGCAGGGCGCGGTCCTCGGCGGTATCCGGGCGGTTGGGGTTGGTGGGCTGGTAGTTGCAGGGGTCGTTGATGGTCGCGAAGTTCTCCGACTGCGGGTTGTACAGCTCGCCGATGCTCGGCGCGCGCACCGCCCGCGCCAAGGTGCCGCGGAAGCGCAGGGTGTCGATGATTTCCCAGTTCAGGCCGATGTTCCAGGCCAGGGTCTCGCCGATGCTGCTGTAGTCGGAGTGGCGCGCCGCCAGGTCCAGGGACATGTTGTAGATGCCGGGCAGGTCGGCCAGCAGCGGGATGGTGGTCTCGGCGAACACCTCGGTGACGTCGTACTCGCCGCCGCGGCTGGGGATGGCGTTGAGGAAGGTCAGGCCCAGCGCGGCCAGCGGGTCGGTGTTCTCCTGGCTCTTCTCCTTGCGGTACTCCACGCCCGCGGCGAAGCCCACGTCGCCGGCCGGCAGCGAGAACAGCCGGCTGTTGGCCACCGAGGCCGCCACCACGTTCTGCTCCAGGGTCGAGGAATTGAGCGAGGTGGTGTTGAACCAGGCGATCGCCTCGGGCGTGCGCGCCACCGCGCCGTCGCCGAACACGCTGAACGGGATGCAGCCGTTGCTGGCGAAGCTGGAGTAGCGCGTGCCGGTGTGCGGGTTGACCGCGTCCTCGTCGATGCTGGCGCGGCAGACGATGTTGCCGTTCTCGTCGCGCACCGCGTCCAGGCCGGCGTGCCAGCGCTCGTTGATGCGGTTGTTGAGGTTGCGGCGGTCGATCTTGGACTGGCCGTAGTTGACCGATGCCTCGTAGGTCCAGTCCTCGCCGAGGTTGCCCTCGAAGCCGAACACCGCGCGCACGGTCTGGCGGTCCACGTCCTCGCCGCGCCGGCCGGCGTCGACGTTGAAGCGGGTGACCTGCAGCTGGGTCAGGCCGTTGGCGTCCATCAGCGCGCCCAGCTCGGGCGAGATGAAGGCGTTGTCGCGGCGGATGCGGATCGGCTGGTCGAACGCCGGCTGGCCGTAGAAGTTCGACTCGGTCTTGCTGTACTTGCCCTCGAAGAACATGCGGTGGTTCTCGTTGAGCTCGAAGTTCAGCTGGAAGTTGGCGCTGAAGCGGTCGAACGCCGGCTCCAGGTCGGCCACCGCGTTGAGGTCGGCGAAATCGCAGTCCACGCATGAGGTCGGGCTGACCACCACGCCGTCGTAGCGGGCGCGGCGGAACGTGCCGTCCGGGTTGAACAGGTAGCGGTTGGTCGGGTTGTTGACGTTGAAGCTGCCGATGGTGAACACGCCGCCGTAGGAGATTGAGTGGTTGCCGCCGGGCCTGGCGAACACGTTCTGCGGGTTGCGCTGGCTGGGCGGCTGGCTGGGGTCGAAGTCCGGGTTGGGCACCGAGACCATGAAGCGCCGCCCGATCTCGCGGTCGCCGCGGCCGAAGCGGTCCTGGGTGCTGTACTCGAGCGAGAAGGCCGCGTTGCCGCGGTCGTCGGCGAAGTTCTTGCCGGCGGTGAAGCTGACGAAGGAGCGGTCGAAGCTGCCTTCGTCGGCCATGCCGTGCTGGCCGCGCAACTCCATGCCCTCGAAGTCCTTCTTGAGGATGAAGTTGACCACGCCGGCCACCGCATCGGCGCCGTACACGCCCGACACGCCGCCGGTCATCACCTCCACGCGCTCGATCCATTCCACCGGGATGGTGTTGACGTCGACCGCGGTGGAGCCGGGGCTGGCACCCACGTGGCGGCGGCCGTTGACCAGCACCAGGGTGCGGGACGTGCCCATGCCGCGCAGGTCCAGCAGGCCGAGGCCCGCGGTGCCGATGAAGCGGGTGGAATTGCCCAGGGTGTAGGTGGGCGACAGCGCCGGCATCCGCGCCATCAGGTCGCCGATGTTGGTGGCGCCGGTGCCGCGGATTTCCTCGGCGGTGACCGCGGTCACCGGGGCGGGGGTGATGAAGCCGGTGCGGGCGATGCGCGAGCCGGTGACGATCACCTGGTCCAGCTGGGTGGGTGCGCCGTCCTGGGACCCGGATTCCTGGGCGAGGGCGGGACTGGCGAGGGGTGCGAGCAATGCCATCACCAGGGCAGCGGTGAGGCGGTTGCGGGGGATGACGATCCTGTCATTCATACGGCCACCTGCGCTTTGGGGGACGCCGGAATGCTAGGACCTTCAGGAAAAAATAATTGTTGAGTTATTCGTTATTTCAGAAGTTTTTTTCTATCGGGTAAATGCCGACCGATTTGCATTGTATATACGTAAGTCCCTGATTATCCCGGAAATATGCATACGTATGGGAATTGTGCAGGCGCCGTGAAAAAGAAGGGGCGCCATCATGGCGCCCCTTCACGGATCCTGTGCCTTGCTTAATGCGGCGTCACTCGCGGATCCAGGTCTGCGACTTGCAGATGAAGGCGACGCAGCCGGAAACCTCCAGCTTCCTGCCGCCGTCGATCAGGGCCAGCTTGGACTTGTACACCTTGCCCTCGTCGGGCTTGAGGATGGTGCCGCCGGAATACTTGCCGCCGCCGTCGGCCTTCATCCCGCGGATGATCTCCATGCCGGTGATCGGCTTGCCCTTGCGGTCGTCGCTGCACTTGTCGCAGGTCGGGTTGGGGCGGCTGGGGTTGATCAGTTCGACGATCCGGCCGCTGAAGCTGCCGTCGGCGGCCTGGGTGATCTCGACGTAGGACTTGGGCTTGCCGGTCTCGCCGTCGATGGTCTTCCAGCGGCCGACGACCGGATCGGCGGCCGCGGCGGTCATCGAGGCCAGGGCCAGAAGCGGCAGGGCGAGGCCGGCCAGCAGGGTCTTGCGCATGTTTTCCTCCCGGATGCAGATGGCCTGCCGGATGCGGCGGGCCTGGCCTCTTATACCAGCATCCGCCCCCGTACGGCTGACCGGATGCGGACGCTGCGTGGCGCCGCCGGGGGGCAGCCAAGCGGCGCGCATTCTTGTACCGTGGCGCGCTCAACCGATATCGAGCCGGTCGCCCGCGCCACCCGGGGCGGGGCCGGCCTGGCGTGACCTACACATGACTGCTGCTTCCCCCCTCCAAGACATCCTCGCCATCCTGGAAGACCCGGCCGGCGGCGGCCCGCTCGGTGCGGCCGTGCGTTGGGACGCGCGCCCGGGCGGCCGCGGCGCCCAGGTCCAGGGCACCACCGGATTCCCGTTTTCCGCCGCCTGGGCGGCCCAGCTGCAGGCGCGCGCCGAGGCGGCCCTGGCCGCCGCCGGCCAGGCGCTGGAAACGTTCGAACTGCGCCCGCGGATCGCCGCCCACGCGGTGCAGGGCGGGCTGGCCCCGCATCCGCGCATCCGCAACGTGGTCGCGGTCGGCTCGGGCAAGGGCGGCGTCGGCAAGTCGACCACCGCGGTGAACCTGGCGCTGGCGCTGCAGAGGCTCGGCGCGCGCGTCGGCGTGCTCGACGCCGACGTGTACGGCCCCAGCGTGCCGGCCATGCTGGGCCTGTCCGGGCGGCCGGAGAGCCCGGATGGCAAGTCGATCGAGCCGATGCGCGCGTTCGGCATCGAGGCCATGTCCATCGGCCTGCTGGTCGAGCAGGACACGCCCATGATCTGGCGCGGGCCGATGGCCACCTCGGCGCTGATGCAGCTGTTCACCGACACCCTGTGGGGCGACCTGGACTACCTGGTGGTCGACCTGCCGCCGGGCACCGGCGACATCCAGCTGACCCTGGCGCAGAAGATCCCGGTGGCCGGTGCGGTGGTGGTGACCACGCCGCAGGAGATCGCCACCCTGGACGCGCGCAAGGCCGTGGCCATGTTCAACAAGGTCGAGGTGCCGGTGCTGGGCATCGTCGAGAACATGGCCATGCACGTGTGCAGCAACTGCGGCCACGTCGAGCACGTGTTCGGCCACGGCGGGGCGCAGGCCATGGCCGAGCGCTACGGCGTGCCGCTGCTGGGCTCGCTGCCGCTGGACCTGCGCATCCGCGAGCAGGGCGACGCCGGCGCGCCGGTGGTGGTGGCCGCGCCGGACGCGGCTCCGGCCCAGGCCTACCTGGCCGCGGCGCAGGCGCTGGCCACCGCGCTGGCCCGGCGCCCGCGCGCCTCGATTCCGATCGCGGCCCGGCTGGCCTGACGCCCCGGTCCGCGCTTCCCCCCGCCGCGGCGGGAGGCCCGGCCAGGCGCGGGTACACGCGGCCCGGCCGGCCCCCTACAATCGCGCGTTCACGCGCCTTGCCCCAGGGAACCACTGCATGAGCATCAAGAGCGACCGCTGGATCCGGACGATGGCCGAACAGCACGGCATGATCGACCCGTTCGAGCCCGGACAGGTGAAGCAGGTCGACGGCAGGCGCATCGTCAGCTACGGCACGTCCAGCTACGGCTACGACGTGCGCTGCTCGCGCGAGTTCAAGGTCTTCACCAACATCAACTCCACCATCGTCGACCCGAAGAACTTCGACCCGAAGAGCTTCGTGGACGTGGTCGGCGACGAGTGCATCATCCCGCCCAACAGCTTCGCGCTGGCGCGCACGGTGGAGTACTTCCGCATCCCCCGTGACGTGCTGGTGGTGTGCCTGGGCAAGAGCACCTACGCCCGCTGCGGCATCATCGTCAACGTCACCCCGCTGGAGCCGGAGTGGGAGGGCCACGTGACCCTGGAGTTCTCCAACACCACGCCGCTGCCGGCGCGCATCTACGCCAACGAGGGCGTGGCCCAGATGCTGTTCCTCCAGTCCGACGCGGACGACGTGTGCGAGACCTCGTACAAGGACCGCGGCGGCAAGTACCAGGGCCAGACCGGGGTCACCCTGCCGCGCACCTGAGCAGGCGCGCCCGCCGGCTCAGCCGCAGCGGGTGCCGTCGCCGCGGCGCAGCAGCCAGCCGGCGCCGACCGCGATCAGCGCCAGCGGCCACCAGGTGGACAGCACGCGGCCGGCATCGATGCCGATTCCGAGGTTGTCGAGCAGGAACAGGACGCCCAGCACGATCAGGACGAGGGCGGGAACCAGGCGACGGCACATGGCGGCTTCCTCCTTGGGGGATGGAGCGCATCTTGCGCCGCCGCCGGACCGGCGTCAGGTGACAGGCGTCAGCCACCGCTGCCGCCCCCTGTCACCGGCGGCCGCGCGGCTTACTTGCGCCGCAGCAGCATGGCCACGCCGACCACCACCAGGCCCGCCGGCCACCAGGTGGCCAGCAGCGCGCCCAGCCCCGTGTCGATCCAGCCCAGGTTGCGGGCCAGGAAGAACAGGCCCACGACGATCAGGACGAGGGCGGCGAACACGTTGGAACCCATGGGCGCGTAACCGGCAGTGGAAAGGGCGCCTATCCTAGCCGCGAACGCCAGTCCGCGGCAGCCGCCGCCAGCGCCTCCGGGGCGTGCCGCACCGCGCTGCCGCTGCCCCACACCGGCCCCGGCCAGGCGGCGTCGCCCGGGTGCCGGCCGACCAGGTGCACGTGCAGCTGCGCCACCACGTTGCCCAGCGCGCCGATGTTGAGCTTCTCCACCCCGGGCGTGGCGCGCAGCGCCTGCGCGGCGCGGTTGAGCTCGGCCAGCAGCAGGCGCTGCTGGTTGCCGTCCAGGTCGATCCACTCGCGCGCCCCGGGCACCCGCGGCACCAGCAGCAGCCAGGGGAAGCGGGTGTCGTCCATCAGCCGCACCTGCGACAGCGGCCCGTCGGCGACGAACACGCTGTCGGCGGCCAGGCGCGGGTCCAGTTCGAACCCGCTCACTGCAGGTGCTCGGCGAAGAAGGCCAGGGTGCGCTCGCGCGCCAGCCGCGCGCTGGGCTTGTCGTAGGCCTTCGGATCGACCTCGCGGTTGAAGGCGTGGCCGGCGGGGTAGGTGTGGACCGGCATGCCCGGCAGCTTGAGCCGGTGCTGCTCCACCGCCTCCGGCGGGATCGAGGGGTCCTGCTCGCCGAAGTGGAACATCACCGGCGCCCTGGGGCTGGCGACCAGGGCCGGGTCGTCGAGGAAGGCGGTGTTGCGCGCGCCGTAGTAGCTGACCGAGGGCAGGCCCAGCCTCAGTGCGCCGAGCATGGCCAGGGTGCCGCCCCAGCAGTAGCCGACCGTGCCCACGGCGCCGCGCGGCTCGTTGAACGCGCCCAGGTAGCGGCGCAGGCGCTGCGCGGCCGCATCGAGGATCTGCAGCGCGGCGTCGAAGCCCAGTTCGCCGGCCAGCTTGCGGCCGTGGGCGAAGCCGGCCTCGTCGTAGCCCAGCTCCACGCCGGGCTCCACCGGGTCGAAGAACGCAGGCGCCAGCACCGCGTAGCCCTCGGACACGAAGTCCTCGGCCACCGCGCGGATGTGCGGGTTGACCCCGAAGATCTCCTGGATCACCACCAGGCCGCCGCGCGGCGCCGACGGCGGACCGGCCTGCCAGGTCGCGACCTGGCCGCGGGGCGTGTCGAGCTGGATCCATTGGCCCATGGCGTCGTCCTCGGTTGTGGGGGGGGGGCGCCATTATGCGTCGCCCGGGCGTTCCGGCCGCGTCTGCGGGCGCGGTGGCCGGGGCGGGTATAATCGCGCGCCCCGCGCACCGGCCCGCCGGTCGCGCCCGCCCGCCGTTCCCGAGCTTCCCATGTCCGTGCACAACCCCAAGGTCGGCTTCGTCAGCCTCGGCTGCCCGAAGGCGCTGGTCGATTCCGAACGCATCCTCACCCAGCTGCGGGTGGAGGGTTACGACATCGTCCCGACCTACGACGATGCCGACGTGGTGGTGGTCAACACCTGCGGCTTCATCGACTCGGCCGTGGCCGAATCGCTGGACGCCATCGGCGAGGCGATGAACGAGAACGGCAAGGTCATCGTCACCGGGTGCCTGGGCAAGCGCTCGGAACTGATCCGCGAGCAGTACCCGGACGTGCTTGCCGTGTCCGGGCCGCAGGACTACGCCAGCGTGATGGAGGCCGTGCACAAGGCACTGCCGCCCAGGCACGACCCGTTCGTGGACCTGGTGCCGGACTACGGCATCAAGCTGACCCCGCGCCACTACGCGTACCTGAAGATCTCCGAGGGCTGCAACCACCGCTGCAGCTTCTGCATCATCCCGTCCATGCGCGGCGACCTGGCTTCGCGGCCGGTGGACGAGGTGCTGCGCGAGGCCGAGCGCCTGGTCAAGGGCGGCGTGCGCGAGCTGCTGGTGGTGTCGCAGGACACCTCGGCCTACGGCGTGGACCTGAAGTACGCGCCGGGCACCTGGCGCGGCCGCGAGTACGCCACCCGGATGAAGGCCCTGTGCGAGGGCCTGTCCGAGCTGGATGCCTGGGTGCGGCTGCACTACGTCTACCCGTACCCGCACGTGGACGAGGTGATCCCGCTGATGGCCGAGGGCAAGGTCCTGCCGTACCTGGACATCCCGTTCCAGCACGCCAGTCCGCGCATCCTCAGGCTGATGAAGCGCCCGGGCGCGGTCGACAAGACCCTGGAGCGGATCCAGCGCTGGCGCGCGACCTGCCCCGAATTGACCATCCGTTCGACCTTCATCGTCGGCTTCCCCGGCGAGACCGAGGCCGAGTTCGAGGAACTGCTGGATTTCCTCGACGAGGCCCAGCTGGACCGCGTCGGCGCCTTCGCCTATTCGCCGGTGGAAGGCGCGGCCGCCAACGACCTGCCCGGCGCGGTGCCGGAAGAGGTCAAGCAGGAGCGCCTGGCCCGTTTCATGGAGCGCCAGGGCGAGATCTCGGCCGCGCGCCTGGAGGCCAAGGTCGGCAGCGTGCAGCGCTGCCTGGTGGACTTCCTCGACGGCGAGCTGGCGATCGCCCGCTCCATGGCCGATGCGCCGGAGATCGATGGCACCGTGCAGATCCAGGACGGCCGCGATGCCGGCCTGCAGCCGGGCGAGTTCGTCGACGTGCGGATCATGGGCAGCGACGAGCACGACCTCTACGGCGAGGTCGAATACGCCGAAACCGGCGACACCTCGCCACTGGCGCTGCGCGTGCTCTGAGCCCTGCGCGGGCGGCAACCTCGAGGGCGGCGCCGCAAGGCGCCGCTTTCGTTTCCGGGGAGCGCCGCCGCAGCTTGGCGGCGCGAATCCGGCGGCAGGCCAGGCCCGCCGCGGCCGATTTCCGGCCCGGGCTCTCCCGGCGGCCGGGAGCGGTGCGGGCCGTCGCCGCTCAGGGCGCCTCGTTGGGGACGGGGCCGGAATAGGCCAGGGTCAGCCCGCCGGGGCCGATGTTCATCATCCCGGTGATGCTCATCTGCAGCACGTGCAGGGAGACGCCGGCGCGCTCGCAGGCCTGGCGCAGCTCGCCCAGTTCCGGGGTCGCGTGCAGTTCGCCCATCGCCCCGGCGTAGGAGACGATCACGTGCGGGGTGTGCAGCTGGCCTTCGGCCACCCTGCGCGCGGCGTACCGGAACAGCTTGCCCCAGGCCTGGGCGCGGCCGCGGTACTTGCTCACCGGGTGGGTATCGCCCTGGTAGCCGCGGATGATCGGCTTGATGTCCAGCGCGCTTCCCAGCAGCACGCTGGTCAGGTGGATGCTGCGGTCGCCGCGCACGCGCGAGCGGGTGCGTGCATAGCCCAGGTCGTCGGGGATGTAGTAGGTGTAGGTGGTATCGACGATCCGCAGCAGCTCGGCGCGGACGTCCTTGGGCGACATCCCCGCCTGCAGCATGTCGCGCAGCGCCATCGCCGCGATGCCGGAGCCGGCGAACATGTTGCGGGTATCGATCACCCGGAACTGGAACGGCCGCCGCATCTCGGCCGCCTGGCGCAGGCCGCGGATGTGGTGCAGCGCCAGCGCGCTGCCCTCGCTGCAGGCCTCGTGGATCGGGCTGCGGGTGGAGGTGATGGTCAGGCAGTAGACCGAGTCGTAGTCCAGGGCGAAGCGCTCGATGAAGAAGTTCTTCATCTGCGCCGCGTCCAGCGGGATCGACTGCCCGGCCACGCCCTCGCCGTTGCCGTTCTCGCGCATGTAGCGCGCGCTGGCCTCCGGGTCGTGCTGGTCGATGTAGGTGCTGGCGCCGATCCTGATCGGGATCGGGATCACCGCCACGTCCGGGTCGGCCAGGAACTCCGCCGAGACGTCGACCGAGGCGTCGATCACGATGCCGGTACGGGCGCGATGGGTGCTGGGCGCGGGCGCCAGCGCAGCGGCCGGCGCGGCGGCCAGGCCGGTTTCAATAGCCGTCAAAGCACTTCCCCTGATGCGATTGCAGTCAGGCGGGAAGGTCGCCGGTCGGCGCGGGGGACGTCAAGCTGCGTCGCCGTATGGCCGCCGCCGGCGGCTCAGCCGTAGCTCACGTCCACCACCACGAAGCGCGCCGGGCCGCCGGGCAGCTGCGCCTCGACCTCGTCGTCGATGCGCTTCTTCAGCAGGGCACGGGCCAGCGGCGAGTCGATGCTGATATGGCCCTGGGCGGCATCGGTCTCGTCCGGGCCGACGATGCGGTAACGCATGCACTCGCCGGTGGCCAGGTTCTCCAGCTCCACCCAGGCGCCGAAGTAGACCGCCTCCGGGTCGGAGGGCACGGTATCGACCACCCGCAGGGCGGGGATGCGCTTGGACAGGTAGCGCACGCGGCGGTCGATCCCGGCCAGCTGCTTCTTGCGGTAGGTGTACTCGGCGTTCTCCGAGCGGTCGCCCTCGGCCGCGGCGGCGGCCAGCGCCTTCACCACTTCCGGGCGCTGCACCCGCCACAGGTCGTCCAGCTCGGCCTTGAGCCGGTCGTGGCCGTCGCGGGTGATCAGGGCGGTGCTTTTCTCGGGGGGCGGACGCCAGCGCGACATGCGGACAACCGATGGGTATTGCGGGGGCGTGATGCTAGCGCCTGGTGGCGTGGGCGGGGAGTCGGCGGTCGGCGCCGCTTGCGCGGCGCCGGGGCGCTCAACGCCGGCCGAAGATGCCGCCGAGGATGCCGCGCACGATCTGGTTGCCGATCTGCCCGCCGTACTTCTTCCCGGCCTTGCCGGCCACCGACTCGCCGATGCTGCTGCCGAGGCTGCGGCCAACCGAGCCGCCGACGTTGCGCGCGGTCTGCTTGGCCACCGTCTGGACCACGCCCTGGCGGCGCTTGGTGCCGAACAGGAACTCGCCGATCTTCTGGCCGATGCCGCCTTCGCCGTCCTGCTGCGCCGGCGGCGTGCCGGCGGGTGTGCCGGCCTGGACCCGCGCGGCCAGCAGCTCGGCCGCCGATTCGCGGTTGACCGGGGTGTCGTAGCGGGTACCGACCGGGCTGGCGGCGCGCACCCGGGCGCGCTCGGCCGCGGTGATGGCGCCCATGCGGCAGCGCGGCGGGGCGATCTTCGTCACCTGCACCGGCGCGGGGATGCCGCCGGCCTGCAGCGTGCTGACCAGGGCTTCGCCGGTGCCCAGCTGGGGCAGGGTGGCGGCCACGTCCAGCTTCGGGTTGGGCACGAAGGTCTGGGCCGCGGTCCTGACCGCCTTCTGGTCGCGCGGGGTGTACGCGCGCAGCGCGTGCTGCACGCGGTTGCCGAGCTGGCCGAGGATGTTGTCCGGCACGTCGTCCGGGAACTGCGAGCAGAAGTACACGCCCACGCCCTTGGAGCGGACCAGCCGCACCACCTGCTCGATGCGCTGGCGCAACGCCGGCGGCGCGTCGTCGAACAGTAGGTGGGCCTCGTCGAAGATGAAGGCCAGCTTCGGCTTGTCCAGGTCGCCCACCTCCGGCAGGCTCTCGAACAGCTCGCCCAGCAGCCACAGCAGGAAGGTCGAGTACAGCCGCGGCTTGAGGATCAGCTGGTCGGCGGCGAGGATGCCGACCACGCCGCGGCCGTCATGGTTGACCCGCATGATGTCGGCCAGTTCCAGCGCCGGCTCGCCGAAGAACTGTTCGCCGCCGTCCTGGGACAGGCGCAGCAGGGCGCGCTGGATCGCAGCCACCGTCTGCGCGCTGACCAGGCCGTATTCGGCCGAGACCGCCTTGCGCTCCTCGGCCACCAGGCCGAGCAGCGCGCGCAGGTCGTCCAGGTCCAGCAGCAGCAGGCCGCGGTCGTCGGCCAGCTTGAACACGATGTCCAGCACCCCGGCCTGGGTGTCGTTGAGCTCGAGGATGCGCGCCAGCAGGGTGGGGCCCATCTCGCTGACGGTGGTGCGGACCGGGTGGCCGAGCTTGCCGTACAGGTCCCAGAACACCACCGGGCTGGCTTCCGGCGCGTAGTCCTTCACGCCGATGGCCGCGGCGCGTGCGGCCAGCTTCTCGCCGCCTTCGCCGGCTACCGCGAGCCCGGCGACGTCGCCCTTCACGTCGGCCACGAACACCGGCACGCCGATGCGCGAGAAGCCTTCGGCCAGGGTCATCAGGGTCACGGTCTTGCCGGTGCCGGTGGCGCCGGCGACCAGGCCGTGGCGGTTGGCGAGCGCCGGCAGCAGGGTGACCGGGACGTCGTCGGTGGTGCCCTTGCCGAGCAGGATCGGGTCCATTGGGGCCTCGCGCGGTGGAATGGCCGGGATTCTAGCGGCGTCGGCGCGGGTTGCCCCTGCGCGGCGGCGGGGGCTACCCTGCCTGTCGCTTCTGGAACCCGCTGCCGATGTCCTCCCGTCCATCGTTGTCGCGGCCGTTGCTGGCCGTGTTGCTGTTCGCCTGCATCGTTCCATCCGCCTTGGCCCAGCGCGTCTCCGCGCGCGACCGGGCCGCCGCCGAGGCCCTGGTGGCCCGCATGGCCCAGGCCGAGACCCGCTTCCGCGCCGCCACCGTGCTGGCCGGCAACGGCGACCCGCGCGGCGCGGAGGAGGGCAATGCCGCGCTGGAGGACATGGAGGACGTGATCGACGCCTGCGTGAAGCAGCGCGGTTGCCCGCTGTCGGACCTGCTGGCCAGCTACAAGCGCCTGCTCAAGGAGGGCATCGACGACAGCGGCGCCGGCCCGGACGAGGCCGGCGAGGACGACGAGCTGCTGGAGGCCGACCCGGCGCTGGCCGCCGACGTGCCCGAGGCGGTACGCGCCGCGCGCCTGCTGGGCGACGACAGCCGCCATGCCTTCGACCGCATGGTCCGCTACAACCCGGCGATCCAGGCCGGCATCCGCCGCTGGCTGACCGACATGCGCCCGCAGCTGATGACCAGCTACGAGAACTACCAGGTCATGCGCCACCTGATGTGGCCGGAGTTCGAGAAGCGCGGCCTGCCGGAGGCGCTGCTGTTCGGCATCCTGGCCAAGGAATCCAACGGCCGCGTGCACTCGGTCTCGCGCGCCGGCGCCGCCGGGCCGATGCAGTTCATGCCTTCCACCGCGCGCCGCTTCGGCCTGGGCCCGGACGGCACCGGCTTCGACACCCGCTACGACCCGCGCGCGGCGGCCGAGGCCAGCGCCGCCTACCTCAACGAGCGCCTGCGCGAGCTCAACAACGACGTCGAACTGGCCCTGGCCGGCTACAACGGCGGCGAGGGCCGTGCGTTGCGCGTGTACCGCGCCAGCGGCGGCTCCGGCTTCTGGAACCTGCGGGCCTACGAGCAGTTCCCGCCGGAAACCCGCGACTACGTGCCGATGGTGATCGCCGCGGCCTGGATCTTCCTGCACCCGCGCCAGTTCGGCGTGACCTTCCCGAAGGTGGAGGCCACCCCGGCGGCGCTGAAACTGGTGCGCCCGGCCAGCATCTACGAGCTGACCGTGTGCCTGGGCAACAGCGGCAACCGCGACGGCTACATGCGCACCCTGCGCAACCTCAACCCGCGCTTCGACGCCGAGACCGTGATCCCGGCCGGCACCGTGCTGGCGGCCACCGCGCGGGTGGCCCAGCTCTACCGCCGCCATTGCGAGGGCGGGGCCCGCGCCGAACTGGCCCATGCCCTGGTGACCGCGGACCCGAATGCGGCGCTGGAGGGGGCGCCGCCGGGCAGCGTCGCGGTGGGCGACGTGACCCCGGTGCCGGGCGTGGCGACCACGATAGTCACCGGTAGTCCGCAGCCGGCGCGGCCCAAGGCGGCGCAGGCGCGCACCTATACCGTGGCCCGTGGCGACACCCTGGGGCGCATCGCCCAGCGCCACGGCTGCCAGATCAAGCAGCTGGCGGCGGCCAACGGCCTCAAGGCCCCGGCCTACGCCCTGCGCCAGGGGCAGAAGCTGCAGCTGGTCGGCTGCTCGAAGTAGAGCGCTGCCCGTTGCGCATCAACGGTGTGGGTCGCGCACGTGGCCCGGGTAGCGAGGCGCACCCGGGGCGCCAGATGCCGGAGTCCCCGCCGCCGGTCAGCGCGCCAGGTGCGCCAGCGCCTGGCCCAGCCGCACCGGCGACTCGGCCTGCAGCCCCGGGGCCAGGGTGGCGGCGCCCGGCGGCAGCAGCACGATCACGGTCGAGCCGTAGTTGAAGCGCGCCATCTCGGCGAAGCGCTCCAGCACGATGCCCTTGCCGCGCCAGTCCTTGCGGGTGATGTCGTCGCCGTACTCCGGGATCTCCACCCCGCTCCAGACCGTTTCCACGCCCGAGACCAGCATTGCCCCGACCATCACCGAGGCCATCGGCCCGAAGCTGGTGTCGAAGTGGCACACCAGCCGCTCGTTGCGCGCGAACAGCCGCGGCACCGTGCGCACCGCGGCCGGGCCCACGCTGAACAGCCGGCCCGGCACGTGCACGGTCTCGCGCAGCACGCCGGTCCAGGGCATGTGCACGCGGTGGTAGTCGCGCGGCGACAGGTACACGGTGGCGAAGCTGCCGCCGGCGAATACGCGCGCGGCCTCGGCGTCGCCCAGCAGCTCGGCGGCGGTGAACGAGCGGCCCTTGGCCTGGAAGATGCGGCCGTCGTCCTCGATCCGGCCCAGCTGGCTGATGCGGCCGTCGGCCGGCATCAGGATCGCGCGCGGGTCGGGGTCGGGCGTGCGTGCCCCCGGTTTCAGCGCGCGGGTAAAGAAGGCATTGAAGCTGGGATAGGCGGTCGGGTCCGGTTCGGCGGCCTCCTCCAGGTTCACGTCGAAGCGGCGCACCACCGCGTCGATGAAGCGCTGCTTGACCGCCGGGTTCTCCGAGTAGGCCAGTTGCCGTGCCAACGAGGACAGCAGGCGGTGCGGCAGGGCCCAGGTCAGGTAGGTGCCGAGGCTCACTGTCCACGCTCCTTCGCGGTCAGCACCGCCAGGTCCTCGGCGATCGCCTGCGGCTTGAGCGGCGGCCGGATCAGGCCGGCCAGCCGGCCCTGGCTGTCGAGCACGGCGATGTTGGCCGAGTGGTCGACGCTGTAGTCCTGCGGATTCTCGTCGTAGGTCTTGCCAGGCACCTTCATGAACACGAAGCCCAGCGAGGTGGCGAACTTCTCCAGCGCCGGCACGTCGGCGGTGGCGGCCAGGGTGTCGGGGTGGAAGGCGTGGGCGTACTCGCCGGCCTTGGCCGGGGTGTCGCGCTCCGGGTCCACCGACACGAACAGCACGCGCGGGCGCACCGCCTCCGGCAGCGCCTCCCACTGCTTCTGCGCCGCGGCCAGCTCGGCCAGGGTGGTGGGGCACACGTCCGGGCAGAAGGTGAAGCCGAGGAACACCAGGGTCCAGTGCCCGGCCAGCTCGCCCGGCAGCAGCGGCGTGCCGTCGGACTGGCGCAGGTTGAACGGCGGCAGCTCGCGCGGCTGCGGCAGCAGGGTCACCGCCTGCAGCGCAGGGCCGGCGGGCGCGGCGGGGCGGTCGAGCAGCTGGCGTGCGACCAGCAGCCCCAGCCCGGCGGCGAGCGCGGCGGCGAGGATGTAGCCGAAGGTGCGGTTGAACATGGCGTCAGCGTCCGTGGGGCGTGGCGTCGGGCCGGCCATGATAGCCGTTGCGGGGGAAAAGGCGGCCGTTGCCCTATAATTCCCGGCCCTTTCCAGCCGGCGCCGCAGGCGCGCACACCCCCATGACCGACGCCGACCTGGCCAGCGAGCTGCACACGATCATCGACCTGATCCGCTATGGCGGCAGCCGCTTCAACGAGGCCGGGCTGACCTTCGGCCACAGCTACGACAACGCCATGGACGAGGCCACCCAGCTGGTGCTGCACGCGCTGCACCTGCCGCACGACCTCAGCCCGGTGTACGGCCAGTCGCGCCTGACCTCGGCCGAGAAGGCAAAGATCCTGGAGCTGTTCCGCCGCCGCATCGAGGAACGCATCCCGGCGGCCTACCTGACCGGCGAGGCCTGGTTCGCCGGCCTGAGCTTCAAGTCCGACCCACGCGCCCTGGTGCCGCGCTCGCCGATCGCCGAACTGATCGAGCGCGGCTTCGAGCCGTGGCTGGGCGGGCGCGAGGTGCGCCGCGCGCTGGACCTGTGCACCGGTTCGGGCTGCATCGCCATCGCCATGGCCCACTACAACCCGGACTGGCAGGTCGACGGCGTGGACATCAGCGACGACGCCCTGGCCCTGGCCGCGGAGAACAAGGAGCGGCTGCACGCGACCAACGTGGAGTTCGTGAAGTCCGACCTGTTCGCCGGCCTGGCCGGTCGCCACTACGAGCTGATCGTCACCAATCCGCCCTATGTCACCGACGCGGAGACCGACGCCCTGCCGCGCGAGTACGACTACGAGCCGGAGCTGGGCCTGCGCGCCGGCCCGGACGGGCTGGACCTGGTGCTGAAGATCCTGCGCGACGCGCCGCTGCACCTGAGCCAGGACGGCCTGCTGGTCTGCGAGGTGGGCGAGTCCGAGCAGCACCTGGTCAAGCTGCTGCCAGAACTGGACCTGGCCTGGATCGAGTTCAAGGTCGGGCAGATGGGCGTGTTCGCGGTCGAGTGCCGCGAGCTGATCGCGCACAACGCGCGCATCGCCGAGCTGGCCGCCGCGCGCGGCTGAGGCTCCGGGAAAGCGCGCCGCGGGGCCGTCCCCGGGGCGCGCCGGCCGGGTCGCCGGCCGCGTCTAAGCCGTTACCGCGGCAACGTTTTTTCCCGCTGCTGACGCGCTGCAGCAGGCGTCGCGATATGCGATGCTTGGCGGCCTTGTAGAGGTACAGCGCGGGGCGCGTCTTGAGCAGCAACACCTTCGGCAGGCTGCTGTCGGTCACCACCTTCGGCGAATCGCATGGCCCGGCCATCGGCTGCGTCATCGACGGCTGCCCTCCCGGGCTGGAGATCGCGCCGGAGGAGTTCGCCCACGACCTGCAGCGCCGCGCCACCGGCAAGACCCGCCACACCTCGGCGCGGCGCGAGGCCGACGAGGTCGAGATCCTGTCCGGGGTGTACGAGGGCCGCACCACCGGCACCCCGATCGCGCTGCTGATCCGCAACACCGACCAGCGCAGCAAGGACTACGCGAACATCGCCGCGCAGTTCCGCCCCGGCCACGCCGACTACACCTACTGGCAGAAGTACGGCATCCGCGACCCGCGCGGCGGCGGCCGCAGCTCGGCGCGCGAGACCACCATGCGCGTGGCCGCGGCGGTGATCGCCAAGAAGTGGCTGAAGCAGCGCCACGGCGTGACCGTGCGCGGCTTCATGGCCCAGATCGGCGACGTCGTCCCGGCCGGCTTCGACTGGGACGCGGTGGAAGCCAACCCCTTCTTCTGGCCGCATGCGCCGCAGGTGCCGGAGCTGGAGGCGTACATGGACGCCCTGCGCAAGTCCGGCGACTCGGTCGGCGCGCGGGTGACCGTGGTCGCCGACGGCGTGCCGCCGGGCTGGGGCGAGCCGGTCTACGGCAAGCTCGACGGCGAGCTGGCCGCGGCCCTGATGAGCATCAACGCGGTCAAGGGCGTGGAGATCGGCGACGGCTTCGGCGTGGTCGCGCAGAAGGGCACGCAGCACCGCGACCTGATCGCCCCCGACGGCTTCGCCAGCAACCACGCCGGCGGCATCCTCGGCGGCATCTCCACCGGCCAGCAGATCGTGGCCTCGATCGCGCTCAAGCCCACCTCCAGCCTGCGCCTGCCCGGGCCGACCGTGGACGTGCACGGTAATCCGGTCGAGGTCATCACCACCGGCCGCCACGACCCGTGCGTGGGCATCCGCGCCACCCCGATCGCCGAGGCGATGGTCGCCCTGGTGCTGATGGACCAGGCCCTGCGCCACCGCGCCCAGTGCGGCGACGTCGGCACGATCACCCCGCGCATCCCGGCCGGCGCCGGCGCGCTGGGCGAGGGGAGCTGACCGCACGGCCATGGCCAGTCCGCGTCCGCGCATCTGGGTCTCGCAGCCGCTGTTCGATGACATCGTCGACCAGTTGGCGGCCCATTGTGACGTGGACGCGGTGCGCGAGGTGACCGTGCACGCACCGGAGGCGGTGGCCGCGGCGCTGCGCGAGGCCGACGGCGCCCTCGTCACCCTCAACGAACGCATCGGCGCGGCCGAGCTGGCGCAGGCGCCGAAGCTGCGCGCGGTGGCCAACGTCGGCGTGGGCTACAACAACCTGGATATCGCCGCGCTCGACGCGGCCGGGGTGATCGCCACCAACACCCCCGACGTGCTGACCGAGACCACGGCCGACCTGGGTTTCGCCCTGCTGATGGCGGCCGCGCGCCGCATCACCGAGTCCGAGCGCTGGCTGCGCGAGGGCCAGTGGCGGCAGTGGTCGTTCTCGACCATGCTCGGCGCCGACGTGCACGGCAGCACCCTGGGCATCCTGGGCATGGGCCGGATCGGCCAGGCCATCGCCCGCCGCGGCCACCACGGTTTCGGCATGCGGGTGCTCTACCACAACCGTTCGCGCCTGCCGGAGGACGTGGAGCGCGGCGTCGGCGCCCGCTACGTGGACCTCGACACCCTGCTGGCGCAGGCCGACCACCTGCTGCTGGTGCTGCCGTATTCCCCGGCCAGCCACCACATCATCGACGCCGCCGCGCTGGCGAAGATGAAGCCCACCGCCACCCTGGTGAACATCGCCCGCGGCGGCCTGGTCGACGAGCTGGCCCTGGCCGATGCCCTGGCCCATGGCCGCCTGGCCGCGGCCGGCTTGGACGTCTACGAGGACGAGCCGCAGGTGCGCCCGGAACTGCTGGCACTGCGCAACGTGGTGCTGACCCCGCACATCGGCAGCGCCTCGCTGGCCACGCGCCGGGCGATGGTGCAGCTGGCCGTGGACAACCTGCTGGCCGCGCTGGACCTGGGCCCGGATGCCGGCCGCCCCGCCACCCCGGTCACCGCGAAGAAAACCACCGGCGCCATTGCCGGTGCGGGGAAAGACGCGACCGGCAAACGATAGGGAACCTCCGCCCGCGCCACGCAGCACGGCGCCCACCCCGGCAGAGGTTCCCCGAACCCGGCCCCGCGCATCGCGCTCCTGCTTTCCGAATACCAGTCACCAATCACGAACCACGGACATTCCAATGAGCAACGCAGAACGCCGCTTCACCGTCGCAGTCGTAGGCGCCACCGGCGCGGTCGGCGAGACCATGCTGAACATCCTGGCCGAGCGGAACTTCCCGGTCGCCGAGATCATCCCGCTGGCCTCCGAACGCTCGGCCGGCGGCGAGGTCGAGTACGCCGGCCGCAAGGTCAAGGTGCAGGACCTGGCCACCTTCGACCCCAAGGGCGTGGACATCGCCCTGTTCTCGGCCGGCGGCAGCGTGTCCAAGGAATACGCGCCGAAGTTCGCCGCCGCCGGCGCGGTGGTGATCGACAACTCCTCGGCCTTCCGCTACGACGACGACGTGCCGCTGGTGGTGTCCGAGGTCAACCCGGAGGCGGCGAAGAACCGTCCGCGCGGCATCATCGCCAACCCCAACTGCTCGACCATGCAGATGCTGGTGGCCCTGGCCCCGCTGCACCGCGAGTACGGCATCGAGCGCATCAACGTGGCCACCTACCAGTCGGTGTCCGGCGCCGGCCGCTCGGCGCTGGAGGAGTTGGGGCGCCAGACCGGCGCGCTGCTCAACTTCCAGGATCCGGACCCGCAGCGCTTCCCGGTGCAGATCGCGTTCAACCTGATCCCGCACATCGACGACTTCCTGGACAACGGCTTCACCAAGGAGGAGATGAAGCTGGTCTGGGAGACCCGCAAGATCCTCGGCGACGACAGCATCCAGGTGAACCCGACCGCGGTGCGCGTGCCGGTGTTCTACGGCCACTCCGAGGCCGTGGCGATCGAGACGAGGAAGAAGGTCACGGTCGAGGCCGCGCGCGAGCTGCTGGCCCGTTCGCCGGGCGTGGAAGTGGTCGACGAGCGCAAGGCCGGCGGCTACCCGACCCCGGTCACCCACGCCTCGGGCAACGACCCGGTGTACGTGGGCCGCATCCGCGAGGACTTCTCGCACCCGCGCGGCCTGAACCTGTGGATCGTGGCCGACAACATCCGCAAGGGTGCCGCGCTCAACGCGGTGCAGCTGGCCGAACTGGTCGCCGCCGGCGGCTGATCCGGACGGCGGCGTCCCTTGCCGCCGCCTCCTGCACCACGGCAAGGCCGGGGCTCCATGCCCCGGCCTTTTCGTTGGGCCGGACCTGGATGCGTGCCGGGCTGCAAAGGGGGCTTGGCCCGGACAAGGCCGCAGTTTGCATCCGCGCAAGCCGCCTGGCCGATGCGGGCTTGCCAGGCCGGCGACGCAGGCCCCGCCCTGGGCCGCTGCGCCTGGGCCGGCCATGCCGGTCCCGGTCGCAAACGCGTGCCGCGGGCAGCCATGGGTGGCCGCGCGATTGCCGCAAGGCCCGGGGGAGGGGCAACGGCCGCTTCCGGCCGGGCGGGGCGGCCGGTTGCAAGCGGGCGTTCCGTGCCGCGCCGGACGGTTCCCGGGCTGCCGGCGCTGCGGTGGGAACGGCGAAACCGCTATAGTTCGCGCCATGGAGAAGAGGGGACAGGGCGCGTGGCGCCCGTTGCAATGGCTGGTGGCGACCGCCCTGTTGCTGGCCAGCAGCAGCGCACTGGCGCTGGGCCTGGGCCAGATCCGGGTGCTGTCCGGGCCGGGACAGCCGCTGCTGGCCGAGATTCCGATCATCTCCAACCAGCCCGGGGAGCTTGAGAACGCGCGGGTGCGCCTGGCTTCGGCCGAGACCTTCGCCCGCGTCGGCCTGCAGCCTCCGACCGGCCTGGTGCGCGACCTGCAGTTCGCGATCAGCGCCGACGCCCACGGCCGCGCCGTGGTACGCGTCACCAGCAGCGCCCCGGTCGACGTGCCGGCGGTGTCCTTCCTGGTCGAGGTCGACTGGGGCCAGGGCCGCCTGGTGCGCGAATACTCGGCACTGGTGGAGGCGCCGCAGAGCGCGGTGGCGATCGAGGCCCCGGTGATCGAGGCGCCGCAGGCACTGCCTTCGGACATGATCGTGCGCGCGCCCGAGCCGCTGCCGCCGCCTCCGCCGGCGCCCGTGGAACCGGCGCCTGCGCCGGCCCCGGCACGGGCTCCGGCTGCGGCCATCCAGCCCACGGTGGCGGCCGCCCCCGGCGAGACCCTGGCCCGGGTCGAGCGCGGGCAGACCCTGTCCCACGTGGTCGCCGCCATGGACCGCGGCGGCTACAGCCGCGAACAGGCGATGGTGGCGCTGCTGCGCGCCAACCCCGAAGCCTTCATCGGCGGCAACATCCACCGCGTGCGTGCCGGCGCGGTGCTGCGCATGCCGGGCGCGGAACACTATGCCGACGCGGCCACCGCGGCCGCGCTGGTGCGCGAGCAGACCGCGCAGTGGCGCCAGCTGGCCCAGCCGGTGCCGCAGCCGGCGGTGGCCGGCGCACCGGAGCAGCAGGGCACCATCGGCGACAGCGCCGCCGCGGCTCCCGCCCCGGCAGCGGCCGCGGCTGCTGCCGGCGCGCGGCTGGAGATCGCGCCGGCGGTGGCGGCCGAAGGCACGCAGGCGGCGACATCCGGACTGGGCAGTGGGGGCGAGGGCGACATGCTGGCTAACGAACAATTGCGCCAGGCGCAGGAAGACCTGGCCGCCCGCGAGTCGGAGGTGCAGGAGCTGCGCAGCCGGGTCGAGGAACTGGAAAAGCTGCAGCAGCAGCAGATGAAGCTGATCGAGCTGAAGGACAGTGAGCTGGCCGCGGCGCAGCAGCGCCTGGCGCAGATGGAACAGGAATCCGCGCACAGCGGCCTGGGTCTGTGGCCGCTGGTCCTGCTGCTGCTGGCGGCGGCCGCGGGCGCGGCCTGGTGGTTCGCGCGCCGGCCCAAGCCGCTGCCGATCCCGGTCGGCCGCGGCGCCGGCTTCGATGCCGCCGCGCTGGCCGCGGCCGCGCCGTCCACCCACGTGCCGGCCGACCCGGTGGTGCCGGTGGAGGCGCCGGAACTGGAACCGCATCCGGTCGAGCCGGAGGCGTACGTGGACGAGCAGGCCCCGGAGCCGGACGTGGAACCGGAGCTGCCGCTGCGCCACGACGACCTGCCGCCGCCGGCACCGGCCGCGCGCGAGTCCGCGGCCCCGGCCTGGCACGACGACGCGTCCGCTTTCACCCCGCTCAACCCGGCCCCGGCCGGGCGCGAGCGCCTGGAGCTGGCCGTGGCCTACCTGGACCTGGGCGACGTGGACACCGCGCGCACCCTGCTGCGCGAGGTGCTCGCCGGCCAGGATCCGGCCGCCCGCGACGAGGCGGCGCAGCTGCTTCGCGAGATCGGCTGAGCGGCGATGCGCTACGCGCTGGGCGTGGAGTACGACGGCGGCGCCTTCCAGGGCTGGCAGGGCCTGGGGCCGTCCGGGCCGCCGACGGTGCAGGCCACGCTGGAGCGCGCGCTGTCCTCGGTGGCCGACCAGGAGATCACGGTCAGCTGCGCCGGGCGCACCGACGCCGGGGTGCACGCCGAATGCCAGGTCGTGCACTTCGACAGCACCGCCGAGCGCGATCCGCGCGCCTGGACCCTGGGCGTGACCGGGCGCCTGCCGCCGACCGTGTGCGTGCGCTGGTGCGTGCCGGTGGACGCGGGCTTTCACGCCCGCTTCTCCGCCCGCGCCCGACGCTACCGCTACACCCTGGTCAATCGTCCGGTGCGGCCCGCGCTGTACCGCGCCACGATGGCCTGGGAGCGGCGCCCGCTGGATGCCGATGCCATGCACCGCGCGGCCCAGGCGCTGTTGGGCGAGAACGACTTCAGCGCCTTCCGCACGGTGCATTGCCAGGCACCGCATGCACGCCGCAACCTGCAGGACATCCAGGTCCGCCGCAGTGGCGAAACCGTCACCATCGAGGTACAGGCCAATGCGTTCCTGCACCACATGGTCCGCAACATCGTCGGTTCGCTGCTGGAGGTGGGCGCCGGTGCCCAGGACGAGGGCTGGATCGCCCGCCTGCTCGCGGGGCGCGACCGCACCCTGGCCGGGCCCACAGCGCCGCCGCAGGGCCTGGTCTTCCTGCGTCCCCTTTACCCCGCCGAATGGGGCCTGCCGGAGGAGGTGACGCTGTGAGCCGAGCGCTGTACCGCACCCGCATCAAGTTCTGCGGCATGACCCGCCCCGGCGACGTGCGCCTGGCCAGCGAGCTGGGCGTGGACGCCGTGGGCTTCGTCTTCGCCGAGGGCAGCCCGCGCCAGGTGACGCCGATGGCGGCGCGGCAGCTGCGCCTGGCGATGGCGCCGCTGGTCAGCGCCGTGGCGCTGTTCCGCAACAACAGCGCCGAGGAAGTGCGCGAGGTGGTGCGGCAGATCCGCCCGGCGCTGTTGCAGTTCCACGGCGACGAGGACGACGCGTTCTGCCGTGCCTTCCGGGTGCCGTACATGAAGGCCATTCCCATGGGCGACGGCAGCACCTGGGACGCGCAATCGCTGCAGCAGCGCTGGCCCAACGCGGCTGCCTTCCTGTTCGACAGCCATGGCGCCGGCGGCTCCGGCGGCAGCGGCAAGGCGTTCGACTGGCGGCGCCTGCCCACCGGCCTGCACCGGCCGTTCGTGCTGGCCGGCGGCCTGGACCCGGACAACGTGGCCGAGGCCATCGCCGCGACCCTGCCTTGGGCGGTCGACGTGGCCAGCGGCATCGAACTGTCCCCGGGCATCAAGGACGGCGACAGGATGCGCCGCTTCGTCGCCGAGGTGCGGCGCGCGGACTGCGCCGAACTGGACTGAGCGGCACGCGAGGGCGCAGGCCAGCCGCGCAGCCGTGCCAGCGTCCGCGCGTGCATTCGGGCCGAAGAGCCGTCTGTTGCTCCCGCCGTTCCATGCGCTGCCGCGCGTCGCGCAGGCATGAGCGCCCTGGACAAGCGCAACGGTAGCCGCGCGCCACTGCCTGCCCGCCATCGGCGCGTACGCGAGCCTGCGGCCGCGTGGGCGGTTCCCCTTCGTAGCGCAAGGCGCCGGTCCGGATGCTTCGGGCCGGATCAAGCGCACCTTGCCAGGGGCGCCCGGACAATGCATCTGCTGCCCCGCTCCTGAGGAACGAGGACGGGAGACTGTTGCCCGCACCCGTTGCCGGGTGATCGCAGCGGGGCGGGGTTGGTGGCCGCACAGGCGCTCGTGCAGGCAGCCGCGGGTGCGGCCGTTCGGCGCGCATCGGCCAGGCAGGCGATGCTCCGCGCCGGAGCCATCGCGCCGCGCGATCGGCGCCTGCTCAGGCGCGGCGGCGGCCCTCCACGCCCTGGACCTGGACCTCGGCCATTTGCAGCAGCAGTTTCTGCACCGGGCGGCTTGCCAGGCGGTAGGCGTGCAGCAGGCGGCGCTCGGCCGGATCGTGCACCAGTTCCGCATCCACCGCAGGCAGGTCGTCGCTGCCGTCGTAGGTGAGCGGACCGCGCCCGGTGGCCAGCCATTCGAAACACACGCCGGTGACCTGCGCCAGGCGTTCGAGCCTGGCCGTCGCCGGCTGCGCGCCCACCGCGCATTCCCAGTTCGCCACCGCGCCGCGGGTGACGCCGAGGAGTGCGGCCAGCGCCTCCTGCGACAATCGGGCCCGCTGGCGCGCAATGCGGATTCTCATCGAGAGATTCATGCGTTCCCTTCCTGCCCTGTCCGTGGCATTGGCTTGGAGCCTAGCCCTGCCAAATGCGATTGCGCAACCGGCGCAAATGCAAGCGATTCTGGCTGCATTTCGTGCAGTTTCGCTTGCACCGCCTGGTGCGTTGCTTGTGTGACGCGGCGCGAGGCCTGCGCCGCAAGCGGCTTTGCACGTGCCACGCACCATCGTCGGGCTTGTCGTCGCAAATCCCGGCGGGCAAGTATCGGGATGAAGCGAGTGCGCGTTGCGTCATCTTTGTGACGCGGCGCACATCGAGCGCGAGGGGAGAGGGATGAAGGAGTCATCTGGTACCCACGAAGCGCCGCGCGCCGCGCGGAGCGCGGCAGCCATCCGGCGCACATGGACGGCGCGGGCCCTGGCAACGGACACGGACGCGGCATGAGCCAGGAACTGTTCCGCAGGGAAGCGCTGGAGGCGCGTCGCGGCAGCTGGCTGGGCGCGATCTCGCTGGCCCAGCCGCTGCGGCTGTGGCTGCTGACCGCTGCCGCCGCCGCGGTGGCGCTGGCGGTGATCCTGTTCCTGCTGTTCGGCACCTACACCCGGCGGTCGCCGGTGGTGGGCCAGCTGGTCCCCAGCGCGGGCATGGCCACCGTGGTGGCGCCGGCCACCGGGGTGGTGGTGGCCGCCCACGTGCAGGAAGGCGCGCGCGTGCAGGCCGGCCAGGCGGTGGCGGTGGTGGCGGTCCCGCGCGCCACGCGCGCCGCCGGCGACACCAACGCCGCCCTGGAGGAGCGCCTGCGCCGCCGCCGCGAGAGCCTGGAATCGGCGCACGCGGCGCAACTGGCGCAGCTGGAAGCGCAGGAATCCGGGCTGCGCGTGCAGCTGGCCACCGCGCGCCAGGAACTGGCCCAGGTGGAGGCGGAGATCCGCACCCGCGAGGAGCAGATCCGGCTGGCGCGCGAGACCCTGGACCGCCTGCGCCAGCTGCAGGACGAGCGCTACGTGAGCCTGCTGCAGATCAAGCAGCAGGAATCGGTGGCGCTGACCCAGGTCGGCGAGATGCAGGCGCTGCAGCGCCAGGCCGTGTCCACCCGGCGGATGATCGCGCAGCTGCAGCAGGCGCTGGCGGAGATTCCCGGCCAGCGCAGCGCCGGCGAGGCCTCGTTCGCGCGCGAGCTGGCGGCGCTGGAGCAGGAGCTGGTGGAGACCCAGGCGCGCGGCGAGCTGGTGCTGACCGCGCCGATCAGCGGGGTGGTCGCCACCCAGCTGATCAAGCCGGGCCAGTCGGTGCAGGCCGGGCAGCCGCTGCTGTCGGTGCTGCCGGGCGAGGGCACGCTGGAGGCGGAACTGCTGGTGCCCAGCCGCGCGATCGGCTTCATCGAGCCTGGCGACGCGGTGATGCTGCGCTACCAGGCCTTCCCCTACCAGAAGTTCGGGCACCAGCGCGGCACCGTGGACCGGATCAGCCGCAGCGCGCTTGGTCCGGGCGAACTGGCCACGCTGACCGGCAACGCGCAGGCACCCGAGCCCTATTACCGGGTGACGGTGACGCTGCCGGCGCAGGCGATCCGCGCCTACGGCCGCGCCGAGCCGCTCAAGCCGGGCATGGTGCTGGACGCGGACATCCTCGGCGAGGAACGCACGCTGATCGAATGGCTGCTGGAGCCGCTGTGGTCGGTGCAGGGACGGGTTGCCGGTTGAGCGGCGGCGGGATCCGGCGCGCGCCGGCGCGCCGGCGGTGGACGGAGAAGGCGATGCGGATGTGGCGGCAACGGCAGGAAAGGATGGCGGCGGCGCGCTTGGCAGGGCAGGCGGCGGCGCGCGCGCCGGCGTGCCGGCTGCGGGAGGGCGGGCGCGCATGCTAGGCCGTTCCCCGCGGGTGGTGCTGCAGGCCGAGGCGGCCGAATGCGGACTGGCCTGCCTGGCCATGGTGGCGTCCGCGCATGGGCACCAGACCAGCCTGTCCGAGCTGCGCCAGCGCTTCCCGCTCTCGCTCAAGGGCGCGCGCCTGGACCAGCTGATCCGCATCGCCCAGCAGCTGGGTTTCGCCACCCGTCCGCTGCGGCTGGACCTGGAGGAACTGGACAAGCTGCGGCTGCCCTGCATCCTGCACTGGGACTTCAACCACTTCGTGGTGCTGGCGCGGGTCGACCGCTCCGGCGTGGTGCTGCTGGATCCGGCCAGCGGCGAGCGCCGGGTGTCGCTGCGCGAGGCGTCCGACCACTTCACCGGGGTGGCGCTGGAGCTGGGCCCGGCGGCCGAGTTCCGCCCGCGCAAGGCGCCGGCCTCGGTCGGCGTGCGCCAGCTCACCGGCCCGGTGCGCGGGCTGTGGGGCGCGCTGGCGCAGATCCTGGTGCTGTCGGTGGCGCTGCAGGTGTTCGTGGTGCTGGCGCCGTTCTTCATGCAGTGGGTCGTGGACCAGGTGCTGGTGTCCGCCGATCGCGACCTGCTGACCGTGCTCGGCCTGGGCTTCCTGCTGGCGCTGCTGCTGCAGGTCGGCATCGGCCTGCTGCGCGGCTGGTCGGTGGTGTACCTGTCCACCCGGCTGGGCCTGCAGTGGATGGGCAACGTGTTCGCCCACGCCCTGCGCCTGCCGCTGGACTTCTTCGAGAAGCGCCACCTGGGCGACATCACCTCGCGCATGTCCTCGGTGCAGGCGATCCAGCGCACGCTCACCACCAGCTTCGTGGAGGCGCTCATCGACGGCCTGATGGCCGTCGTCACCCTCGGCCTGATGCTGCTGTACAGCTGGAAGCTCGCCCTGGTGACGCTGCTGGCGGTGGCGCTGTACATCGGCATCCGCGCGCTGGCCTACCGCCCGGTGCGCGACGGCACCGAGCGCCAGCTGGTCGCCGCGGCCAGGCAGCAGACCCACCTGCTGGAATCGCTGCGCGGCATGCAGAGCCTGAAGGTCGCCGGCGAGGAACCGCGGCGGCGCGCCGCGTACGAGAACCTGATGGTCGACACCGTCAACCACGAGGTGCGGCTGGCGCGCATGGGCCTGGGCTTCAACAGCGCCAGCCAGCTGGTGTTCGGCATCGAGCGGGTGGTGGTGATCTGGATCGGCGCGGTGCTGGCGCTGCAGAACGTGCTGTCGGTGGGCATGCTGATCGCCTACCTGGCCTACAAGGACCAGTTCGCCACGCGGATGGCAGCGCTGATCGACAAGTGGATCGAGTTCCGCATGCTGCGCCTGCATGGCGAGCGCCTGGCCGACATCGTGCTGACGCCGCCGGAGGACGAGCGCGAACGCTCGGAACTGCCGCCGCCGCCGGATACCCGGATCGAGGTCGAGGGGCTGTCGTTCCGCTACGGCGACGCGGAGCCGTGGGTGATCAGGGACTGCAGCTTCACCATCGAGCCTGGCGAGTCGGTGGCCATCGTCGGCGCTTCCGGCTGCGGCAAGACCACCCTGGTCAAGCTGATGCTGGGCCTGCTCCGGCCCACCGAGGGAAGGATCTGCATCGGCGGCTACGACATCCAGAAGGTCGGGCCGCGCAACGTGCGCGCGATCGTCGGTGCGGTGATGCAGGACGACCAGCTGTTCGCCGGCAGCATCGCCGACAACATCAGCTTCTTCGACCCGCAGGCCGACCAGGCGCGGATCGAGGAGGCGGCGCAGCTGGCCGCCATCCACCACGAGATCGCGGCCATGCCGATGGGCTACCACGGCCTGATCGGCGACATGGGCAGCTCGCTGTCCGGCGGGCAGAAGCAGCGGATCATCCTGGCGCGTGCGCTGTACCGCAAGCCGAAGCTGCTGTTCCTCGACGAGGCCACCAGCCACCTGGACGTGGCCAACGAGCGCCTGGTCAACGAGGCGGTGAAGGGCCTGGCGCTGACCAAGGTGATCGTGGCCCACCGCCCGGAAACCATCGCCAGCGCCGACCGCGTCCTGGTCATGGACCAGGGGCGGATCGTGCAGCAGCTGCGCCACGAGGTCGTCGACGGGCGCTTGGTGCCCGTGCCGTGCTGAGAGTGCCCGGGCCGGTGCGGCCCGGGCGGCATACCGTGGTGTGCGGAACACACCGGACAGGTACGCGTTCCAGGAGGAACACATGCGGAAGCTGGCGCAGATGGAAATGGCCCGGATCGCGGGCGGGGTCGGCGAACCGGACGAGTCCCCGCACCTGCCGCTGCCGGGCGGCATCTCCGAGGCCGAGTGGCAGCAATGGCTCGACTTCTTCGAAGAGCAGGCGCGGCGCAACCAGCCCAGGCCCTGAGGCGGGGCGCGGCGCGAGAGCTGCGGCCCGCCGGATGTGTGGTGCAACCGTCAACCCAGAGGAGCACAGGAATGCGCGAGATCGAAAGCGGAGAGGTCGGGCAGGTGGTGGGTGGACAGACCTGGCCCTGGCCTCCCGAGCCGCCTGATTACCCCCGTCCGGAAATTCCCGAGTGGGGCGACATCCGGCGCGAACGGATAGAGGCACGGTTGAAGCCGTGAAGCCGTTCGTTGGTTGGCTGCGGCCGGCATGCCCGCGCGACGCGGATGCCGGCACGGCCATCCCTGGTGCACTAGGACTTCGAGGAGATCGCCAATGCGCGTGATGGAACAGGCAGAGATCGGAAAGGTGGCGGGCGGGGCGGGCGAGGAAGCGCCCCCGCCGCAGCCGTGGACGGGCGTGTCCGATACGGGGTGGCAACTGCTGCTCAACCTGCTCAGGGAACAGGAGCGCCGCTACCGGCAGCATCGCTGACCGGCGCGGATCACTTTGGCAATCGAACGGGAGACGAGGAATGCGTGACCTGTACCGCGGGGAATTCCCGCATGTCGGCGGTGGCGAGCTGGTCCGGGTGCCGCCGCCGGATCCGCTGGCGGGCTACCTGGATCGCGCCCAGCGCGAGCTGGAATGGCTGCTGGAGCAGTACCAGCAGGTGAAGCCGGTCGCCCCCTGACCGGCTGCCGGCGGGTGCGCGGACCGGCCCGACTGCCGGTCCGCGCGACCGCTGCATCCGTGGCTGCATGTGGCCGTCCCGCCCGGGGCGGCCTCGATCAACGGAGGACGAGATGCGCGACATGACCCAAGAGGAACTCCGCCATGTAGTCGGCGGCCTGGTCGTAGTGGCGCCCGGCTACAAGCCGCCGGGGCGCGACGATGCCACCGAAGCCTGGCTGGACTGGCTGGCCCCCAGTCCCACGCCCGAGCCGCGGGAGCGTTCGGCGGCGGCCTGAGGCTGCTGCGGTCCGTAGGCGGGGATGGCCGAGGCCCTCCCCGCGGGCGGCTTGCGGGATGAGTGGGGCTTTCCGGCTGAAGCAGCGCCGCTGGCAGTCGGGTGAACCCGGCATGCAGCCGGGGACGCGGCCCGGTAGTACCTGGAACCCTGGCTTCATGCGGGGGGATCCGACCCAAAGCGCCGGTTTGTTCCTGCGCATCGGTGCAGGTAAATCCGATTGATCTTGCCGGGCAGCGCCATAGTATTCCGCGAGGACCGTACCCAGGAATCAAGGATGGATCCTTGATCCGCGACGCCGGATGCGTCATGCAAGGAGGCAAGAAAGCCCGCCACCTTCATCAACGTGTACGGCGCTTGATTGAAGGGCCGGGGCGGGCGGTGCCTGCCCCGGCTCCAATGGACGGAGGCATGGGGGCAGCATGACTCGACCGCCTATCCCCAAACTGGTTGCGGAAAGTGCATGCGCGAGCGCGGTCAGCCTCGCCGGTGGCGCCAGCTTGGCTTTTGCCTTTGGCGCGACAGGCAGCACCGGTTCTGTCGGCGAACTTCAGTCTCCCGAGGGGTGGCGGGTGTTCGGGTGGGTGCTGGTCAGCCCGCTGCTGGAAACCCTGGTGATGGGGGCGTTGCTTTCCTGGATATTCCTGCCAAGGACACGCAGCAGCGCGCTGGCAATCCTGATGTCGAGCGTGGTCTGGGGTCTGGTGCACGGGCTCGCCGACTGGATCAGCGGCATCGCGAACCTGGCCAACTTCGCGGTGTTTTCCTTCGTATATGTCAGGTACCTGAAGTTCGGTGCGGGCTGGGCGGTGCTTGCTGCCTCCATCACGCATGCCATCCACAATTCCGTGGTGGCAACGCTTCTGGTGTTGTAGTGGTTCCTGCGCCAGCCCGGCGTGCCGGACTCAGTGGTCCAGTTGCTTCCGCAGCCATGTGGTGAACGGCGCGATCCGCGCATCGCCTCCACCGCGCAGCGTGCATAGCGCCCAGTAGCCGTCGGTTTCGGTAAAGCCCCAGGGTGCGACCAGGCGGCCGGCGCGCAGGTCGTCGGCGACCAGTTCCTGCGGGGCGATGGCCACGCCCAGGCCGGCAGCGGCGGCTTCCAGCAGGTAGTAGAGATGGTCGAAGCCGGTGCCCAGGCGCAGGGCTTCCGGATCCAGGCCGTTGCGGCGGGCCCATTCCGGCCACGCCGAGGGCCGCGAGGCGGTGTGCAGCAGCGCCTCCTGCAGCAGCGCGGTGGCGGGAGCACCCTGCAGCCGGGCATGCGCCGGATGTCGCGGGCTCAGCACCGGCCCGATGCGTTCCGGCGCCAGCCGGTGCACGTCCCAGCCGGGCGGCCAGGGCGGGGTGCCGATCAGGAGCGCGGCGTCCATCCCGGTGAGCGCCGCATCGGGCGTCGCCTCGCTGGCCGCCAGGTGCAGGCGCAGGTCCGGCAGCTCGGTCGCCAGCTGCTCCATCCGCGGGATCATCCAGCGTGCCAGCAGGCTGCCCGGGCAGCCCAGCACCAGGGCGGGGGCCGCCGCCGGCGAGCGCAACTCCGCCCAGCTCCGGCGCAGCGGCTCGAACGCGGCGGCCGCGGCCTCGCCCAGGCGGCGACCAGTGGCGGTCAGCGCCAGCCCGCGGCCGTGCCGGGTGAACAGCGGGGTGCCCAGCGCGTCCTCCAGCAGCTTGACCTGGCGGCTGACCGCGCCGTGGGTCACGTGCAGCTCCTCGGCCGCCGCGGCCATGCTGCCCAGGCGGGCGGCGGCCTCGAAGGCGCGCAGGGCATTGAGCGGGGGCAGGTCGCGTGACATGTGAGTTTTCCTGACGTGTCGCGCCAGACTTTATCGCTTTATGGGCGGCATGTCGTGCGTTAAGGTCAACCCACCTTACATACCGTCAAGCCGATGAGCGCCCCCATCCAGGACTTCCACGCCTATCCCGACGCCAGTGGCCACTTCGGCCAGCACGGTGGCCGCTTCGTCGCCGAAACCCTGATCGGCCCGCTGCAGGAACTGGCCGCCGCCTATGACGAGGCCAGGGCCGACCCGGCCTTCCAGGCCGCCTTCGAGAAAGACCTGAAGCACTACGTCGGCCGGCCTAGCCCGATCTACCACGCCGAGCGCCTGAGCCGGGAAGTGGGCGGCGCGCAGATCCTGCTCAAGCGCGAGGACCTGAACCACACCGGCGCGCACAAGATCAACAACACCATCGGCCAGGCGCTGCTGGCCGCGCGCATGGGCAAGAAGCGGATCATCGCCGAGACCGGCGCCGGCCAGCATGGCGTGGCCAGCGCCACCGTGGCCACGCGCCTGGGCCTGGAGTGCGTGGTGTACATGGGCGCCACCGACATCGAGCGGCAGAAGATCAACGTCTACCGCATGAAGCTGCTGGGCGCGACCGTGGTCCCGGTGACCTCCGGCTCGGCCACGCTCAAGGACGCGCTCAACGAGGCCATGCGCGACTGGGTCACCAACGTCCAGGACACCTTCTACATCATCGGCACCGTCGCCGGTCCGGATCCGTACCCGCGCATGGTGCGCGACTTCAATGCCGTGGTCGGGCGCGAGGCGCGGGCGCAGATGCTGGCCGACTTCGGCCGCCTGCCGGACGTGATCACCGCCTGCGTCGGCGGTGGCAGCAACGCCATGGGCCTGTTCCATGCCTTCCTCAACGACCGCCAGGTGCGCATCGTCGGCGCCGAGGCCGCGGGCGACGGCGTGCACACCGGGCGCCACGCGGCCTCGCTGTCGGCCGGCCGGGTCGGCGTGCTGCATGGCAACCGCACCTACGTGCTGTGCGACGACGACGGCCAGATCATCGAGACCCACTCGATCTCCGCCGGCCTGGACTACCCGGGCGTGGGCCCGGAGCACGCCTTCCTGCAGGACAGCGGCCGCGCCGAGTACGTGGGCGTGACCGACGAGGAGGCGCTGGAAGCCTTCCACAAGCTGACCCGCACCGAGGGCATCCTGCCGGCGCTGGAATCCAGCCATGCGGTCGCGCAGGCGATCAAGCTGGCGCGCGAGCTGCCGAAGGACGCACTGGTCCTGTGCAACCTCTCCGGCCGCGGTGACAAGGACGTGCACACCATCGCCGCGCGCGAGGGCATCCAGCTGTGAACCCGGCGCCGGCCGTGCTGGCGCCGAACCGCATCCACACCGCGCAAACGCGCCACCGGCGCGACGCAACCCACGGGCGATCCATGAGCCGCTTCGAAACCACCTTCTCGCGACTGCGCGCCGACGGGCGCAAGGCACTCATCCCCTTCATCACCGCCGGCGATCCCGCGCTGGAGGCGACCGTGCCGGTGATGCACGCGCTGGTCGAGGCCGGCGCCGACTGCATCGAGCTGGGCGTGCCGTTCTCCGATCCGATGGCCGATGGCCCGGTGATCCAGCGCAGCTCCGAGCGCGCGCTGGCGCGCGGGGCGACCGTGGCCTACGTGTTCGACTGCGTGCGCCGCTTCCGCGAGCGTGACGCGGACACGCCGGTGGTGCTGATGGGCTACCTCAACCCGGTGGAGATCCGCGGCGCGGCCCGGTTCGCCGCCGAGGCGGTGGCCGCCGGCGTCGACGGCGTGCTGCTGGTGGACCTGCCGCCGGAGGAAGCGCCGCAGTTCCAGCCGGCGTTCAACGAACTGGGCCTGGCCCTGGTGATGCTGGCCTCGCCGACCACCTCGGACGAGCGCGCGGCCATGCTCAGCGCCAGCGCGCAGGGATACCTGTACTACGTCAGCTATGCCGGCGTGACCGGCGCCGACCGCCTGGACACGGATGCCGCCAGCCGCCGCCTGGAGGAACTGCGGGCAGCGGCGAAGGTGCCGGTGGTGGCCGGCTTTGGCATCAAGGACGCGGCCAGCGCCAAGGCGATGGCGGCCGGCGCCGATGGCGTGGTGGTCGGCTCGGCGCTGGTATCGGTGCTGGCCGAAGCCGCCGATGCGGACGATGCCGCCGCCCGCGCCCGCGCCTTCCTCGCCCCGCTGCGCGCCGCAATCGACGCCGGCTGAACGACGGCGCGGCACATCACGTCTTCGGGGCGGTCCCGACCGTGGCCTCGTTCGGCGCTCGCGCATACCCCTGGACAAGGCCCCGGGCCGCATCCGGGGCGGGCGCGCGTCAGCCCTGGCGTTGGACGCCGGGAGCCCTGGTGCGCTTCGCTTGGCCGGGCTGCGAATCCGTCCACCAGCGCTCAGGCCGGCAAACGCCAGCACCCGGTGGCTTGCTCCTCGAACCGCCCGCAAGCCACGCCCGCCACTACGGGCGTAGCCAGTGACGCCCGTATCAACCCGAATCCCGAATCACCAATCACCAATCACCAATCACCAGTCCCGGATCCCGAACCCCACCAAACAGATCGCGCGCGGCCTCCTGCGGCGGGATCGCGCCTTCCAGCTGCAGCAGGAAGCGCTTGGTCGGCAGGCCGCCGCCGAAGCCGGTGAGCGAGCCGTCGGCGCCAATCACGCGGTGGCAGGGCAGCACGATCGGCAGCGGGTTGCGGCCGTTGGCCGCGCCGACCGCGCGCATCGCCGCGGGGCGGCCGACGCGCATCGCCAGCTGCGCATAGCTGATGGTGCTGCCGTAGGGGATGTCGGCCAGCGCCAGCCACACCTGGCGCTGGAACAGCGTGCCCTGCGGCGCCAACGGCAGGTCGAACTCGCGGCGCTCGCCGTCGAAGTACTCCTGCAGCTGGCGCCTGGCCTCGCCAAGCACCGGGTGCTCCTTCGGCACCCAGCCGAGCCGGCGCTGCGGATGGCGGTTCTGCGGAAACTCGATTGCGTGCAGTCCCGCATCGGAGGCGGCCACGGTCAGCGGGCCGACCGGGCTGTCGAACCGGCAGTAATGGATGGCGCTCATGGGATGACCTCCGCTTCGGTGCCGGCACGGGACGCGGGCAAGGCGGCCTCGCGCCAAAGATGGATGACGGCGTACGCACGCCAGGGGCGCCAGGCCTGCGCGCGCTCGCGCAGCTGGCGGGTGGACAGGCGCGTGCCGTCGCCGGACGCGGCCTTCTGCAGCACCAGGTCCTCGGCCGGGAACGCGTCCGGATGGCCGAGCGCACGCAGGGCCAGGTACTGCGCTGTCCATGGGCCGATCCCGGGCAGGGCGCACCAGGCTTCGACGAATTCCTCCAGGGTCTGTTCCGGGCCGAAGCCGACCTTGCCCTCCAGCACCGCGCGCGCGATCGCGCGCAGGCTGGCGATGCGCGCACCGGTCAGGCCCAGGCCGTCCAGGTCCGCCGCGGCCAGGGTGGCCGCGTCCGGGAACAGCCGGTCCAGGCCGGGTGCGGCGTCCAGCGCCACCTGCGCGCCATGGCGCTGCACCAGGCGCGCGGCCAATGTACGCGCGGCGGCCACGCTGACCTGCTGGCCAATCACCGCGCGCGCCGCGATCTCCAGCCCGTCCCAGCCGCTGGGCAGGCGCAGCCCGGGTCGCTGGCGCAGCAGCGGCCGCAGGCGCGGATCGGCCCCCAGCACCGCGGCGATCGCGTTCGGGTCGGCATCCAGGTCGAACATCCGCCGCACCCGCTGCACCGTGTCCGCGAGCCGGGCCGGCGCCACGCCGTGCAGTTCCAGCCTCAGCGCATGCACCGGGCGCGCCCGGGTCGATGGCCAATGGCTGATCCGCAGCCAGGCCGGCGCGCTGGCGTCGCCGACCACGCGCGCATAGGACTGACCATCCACCCGTTCCACCCCGGGCAGGGCGCGGTCGCGCAGGAAATCCAGGATGGCCGCGAAGTCGTACGGCGGCCGGTAGCCCAGGCGCAGCACCAGCGAACGGTCGGCCGCCAGCGCCGGGCGCTGCTGCAGGCTGCGGCGCAGTTCGCGCGGCGCCATGCGATAAGCCTCCTGGAACGCGGCATTGAAGCGGCGCAGGCTGCCGAAGCCGGCGGCCAGCGCCACCTCGGTGACCGGCAGCGTGGTCTCGGTCAGCAACTGCTTGGCGAACAGCAGGCGGCGGGTAACGTGCACGCCCAGTGGTGCCGCGCCCAGGCGCTGCACGAACAGCCGCCGCAGCTGGCGCTCGCCGACCGCCAGCCGCTCGGCCAGGGCCGCCACCGGATGCTCGGCCAGGAAGCCTTGCTCGATCAGCGCCAACGCCCGCGCCACCAGCGCATCGCCACGCCGCCAGGCGCCGTCCTCCGGCGCCAGCTCGGGGCGGCAGCGCAGGCAGGGGCGGAAGCCGGCCGCCTCGGCCGCGGCGGCGCTGGGGTAGTAGTCGACGTTGGCCGGCAGCGGCGGCGGCGCCGGGCACACCGGCCGGCAATAGATGCCGGTGCTGCGCACCGCGGTGAAGAACAGCCCGTCGAACCGCGGGTCGCGGCTGAGGCGGGCGCGTTCGCATACGCGCGGATCGGGCAGGGCGGCGACGGAGGACATGCGCGCAGGCTAGCACCGGCGCCCGGGCCCGACTGGCCGTTTCCGGACATCAAAGCGGACGCCGCCGGCACGGCCCGGCCGCCGGCGGCGCCGCGGATCAGGGCGCCTGCAGCGCCGGCAGCAGGGTTTGCGGGTTGCCGTCGCCCGGCTGCGGCTGCACGCCCACCAGGCGCGCCAGCAGCGGGTAGACGTCGACGTTGTCGAACACCGGCAGGCGCAGGCCGCGGCGGAACGCCGGGCCATGGGCCAGGAACACCGCGCGCATCGACGGAAGGTCCGGGTCGTAGCCGTGCGCGCCCGCGTCGCGGCGGCCTTCGGCATTGCGCCGTTCGATCATCGCCCGCGGCAGGGCGTTCCAGCCTTCGTCCATCTGGCACACGATCGGCGGGATGCGCGGGTGGCTGCCGTAGTGCAGGCGCGCCGGGATGCGCTCCTTCTCCCAGCACTGGTACTGCGCGTGGCGGCCGGGCAGGCGCGCGCGCAGCGCGTCCCCGTATCCGGCGCGCGGCACCAGGCCGATCACCTGGCCGATGCTCACCACCTCGGCCTCCTCCATCGCGGCGATGTCCTCCACCGCGAGGAAGTTCCGGGCGTCGGCCATGCCGTGGTCGGACACCACCACCACGTTCGGGACCACGCCGGCGGTCTCCAGTCGCGCCAGCAGCTGGCCGATGGCCGCGTCCACCGTGCGGATCGCCGCGCGGGCCTGTTCCGAGCCGGGGCCATGGTCGTGGCCGGCGCCGTCGACCATCTCGAAGTACATCGCCACCAGCCCGGGGCGCGGCCCCTGCGGCGCCGCCACCCACGCGGCAACCCGCTCGACGCGCTCGTCCAGCGGGATGTTCGCGTCGAAGGCCTGGCCCTGGCGCGGCAGCACGCCGTCGCGCTCGGCGGTGGCGCCCGGCCAGGCCCACACCGCGGTGGCGATGCCGGCGCGCTCGGCCGTGGTCCATAGCGGCTCGGCCTGCCACCAGCCGGCGACCGTGGCCGCCTGCTTGTCCGCGACCACGAAGCGGCCCAGCTGCGGATCCTTCATCGAGTTGTGGACCACGCCGTGGTGGTCCGGGCGCAGGCCGGTCACCAGGGTGTAGTGGTTGGGGAAGGTGAGCGCCGGGAAGGACGGGCGCATGCCCTCGGCCTGCACGCCTTCGCGCGCCAGGGCGTCGAGCACCGGGGTATCGCCGCGGCCGAGCGCATCGGCGCGCAGGCCATCGACCGAGACCAGCAGCAGCGGGGTGTACGCCGGCTCCTTGGCGGTGCGGGCGGGAGCGGCCGCGCAGGCGGCCAGGGAGAGCAACAGGAACAGGAAGGCGCCGAGGCGCGGCAAACAGGACATCACATGGGGAGAGGGCAAAACAGGTGCGGAAGCTTGGCAGATGCGCGTTGCCGTCCGCCAGCCTTGACGTGCACCGGCCAAACCGCGCCTGAGCGGTTCCCGAGCGCCGGCTGAAGCAGCCCGCGCTCCCGCCGGCGCGGCTGCCGCCGCGCGCGTTATAACGGGGGCGTATCCATACGGAGCGCCGACCCGATGCCGATCCCGCGAGCCGCACGCCTCCCGGCCCTGGCCATCGCGCTGTGGCTGGCCCTGTCTCCGCTGGCCCAGGCCCAGTCCGTCACCCCCGACCGCTACCGCCAGCGTGCCGGCGACCAGGACACCCGTGCGCAGACCTGGGAACGATCGCGCCAGGCCGCGGAGCAAGCCCGCCAGCAGCAGCTGGACGCCAGCCGCCGCGCCGCCGCCGAGCGGCATCGCCTGGCGCTGGAGGACAACCGCCGTCGGATGGAGGCCGACCGCGCGCGCGCCGAGCGGCGCATGCTGCACGCCGCCTCGCCCGAACAGCGCGAGCGCTACCGCCAGGAGTTCGAGGCCCGGCGCATCCAGTACGAACGCGAGCGCGAGGAGATCGAGCGCGCCCGCGAGGCCGAGGAGCGCCGCCTGCAGCGCCAGCAGGAAGCGCCCCGCGCCGGCCACTGAGCCACCGCGCCCCGCGCTGCACAACGGGCCGGCGCGGGGCCGCTGCGATAATGCCGGCACCTTCCATCCAGGTGTACCGGCATGTCCGATCCACGCCACGATCCCTCCCGTGTCGTCCGCGCGCCGCGCGGCAGCCAGCTGACCTGCCGCAGCTGGCTGACCGAAGCCCCGTTCCGGATGCTGCAGAACAACCTCGACCCGGACGTGGCCGAGCGCCCGGAGGACCTGGTGGTGTACGGCGGCATCGGTCGCGCCGCGCGCGACTGGGAATGCTTCGACGCCATCCTCGCCACCCTGCGCGAGCTGCGCGACGACCAGACCCTGCTGGTGCAGTCCGGCAAGCCGGTGGGCGTGTTCCCGACCCACCCGGACGCGCCGCGGGTGCTGATCGCCAATTCCAACCTGGTGCCGCACTGGGCCAGCTGGGAGCACTTCAACGAGCTCGACCGCAAGGGCCTGATGATGTACGGCCAGATGACGGCCGGCTCGTGGATCTACATCGGCTCGCAGGGCATCGTCCAGGGCACCTACGAGACCTTCGTGGAGATGGGCCGCCAGCACTACGGCGGCGACCTTACCGGCAAGTGGATCCTGACCGCCGGCCTGGGTGGCATGGGCGGCGCGCAGCCGCTGGCCGCGTCCATGGCCGGCGCCAGCAGCCTGACCATCGAGTGCCGGCAGAGCCGCATCGACTTCCGCCTGCGCACCGGCTACGTCGACGAACAGGCCACCGACCTGGACGACGCCCTGGCACGCATCGAGCGCTACACCCGGGCCGGCCAGGCGCGCTCGGTGGCGCTGCTGGGCAACGCCGCCGACGTCCTGCCGGAACTGGTGCGCCGCGGCGTGCGCCCGGACGCGGTCACCGACCAGACCTCGGCGCACGATCCGCTGCGCGGCTACCTGCCGCAGGGCCTGACCGTGGCCGAGTGGGAGGAGGAACAGGAAGTGGTGCCCGAGCGCGTGCGCGACCTGGCCAAGAAGTCCATGCGCGTGCACGTGGAAGCCATGCTCGCGTTCCAGCGCATGGGCGTGCCGGTGTTCGACTACGGCAACAACATCCGCCAGATGGCCTTCGACGTGGGCTGCAGCAACGCGTTCGACTTCCCAGGCTTCGTGCCGGCCTATGTGCGTCCGCTGTTCTGCCGCGGCGTTGGCCCGTTCCGCTGGGTGGCCCTGAGCGGCGACCCGGAGGACATCGCCAGGACCGACGCCAAGGTCAAGGAACTGATCCCCGACGACCCGCACCTGCACCGCTGGCTGGACATGGCCGCCGAGCGCATCCGCTTCCAGGGCCTGCCGGCGCGCATCTGCTGGGTCGGCCTGGGCCAGCGCCACCGCCTGGGCCTGGCGTTCAACGAGATGGTGCGCAATGGCGAACTCAAGGCCCCGGTGGTGATCGGCCGCGATCATCTGGACAGTGGCAGCGTCGCCAGCCCCAACCGCGAGACCGAGGCCATGCGCGACGGCAGCGACGCGGTCAGCGACTGGCCGCTGCTCAACGCCATGCTCAACGTCGCCGGCGGCGCGACCTGGGTCAGCCTGCACCACGGCGGCGGCGTGGGCATGGGCTACTCCCAGCACTCCGGCGTGGTGATCGTGTGCGACGGCAGCGAGGCCGCCGACCGCCGCCTGGAACGCGTGCTGTGGAACGATCCCGGCACCGGGGTGATGCGTCACGCAGACGCGGGCTACGAGATCGCCATCGACTGCGCGAAGGAGCAGGGGCTGCAGCTGCCGATGCTGGGGCGGTAGGACCGAGGGCGCCGGGGGGCGGTGGTACGGCCGTGACGGTCGTCCCGTCGCTTCAGTGGTCGCCAGGTTGCCGAATTACCCGGAATGCCGGAGGGACTGAGGGACTGATGGACTGAGGTCAAGGCACGGCGGCGGTCGCCGGGGCGCCCTGGCGTGTGGCCTGCTGCCGTCCCGCCCCCGGTCCTGGCCCTCGCGGGCGAGCACCTCCTCCTTTACCTCCCGGCAGCCGGCACACGCCATGGCGCTTCTGGCGTGGCGGGACGCGGGACGGTGGTGCGGGGCAGCCTCGACCTGGGGGCAGCCGGCCGGGTAGAGGCCAGAAACGGTTGATTGCGTGATTCCCACCCGGCGATGAGTGGCAATCGCTGGCGCGCCAGCGATTTCGATACGCGAACGAATGGAAATCAGTGGCCGTCGAGCAGTTTCCATACGCGGATGAATGGAAATCACTGGACGCCGAGCGGTTTCCATACGGCGACCAGCGATCAAGACTGGCGCGCCAGCGATTTGCATACGACGGTGAATGGAGATCACCGGCGTCCTAGTGATTTCGATACGCGCGCGCATGGAAATCAGCCGACGGCCAGTGATTTCCAGTCGAGGCCCAGTGGCAGACACTGGCGCGCACCCGGTCACAGGGCGCGCGTGGGGCGGGCGAGGGGTCAACGGTCCAGCGGACTGAGCACACCGAGCGCGCCGCGGTTGAGCACGTGCGTGTAGATCTGGGTGGTGGCCACGTCCTTGTGGCCCAGCAGCTCCTGCACCGTGCGGATGTCGGCGCCGGACTCCAGCAGGTGCGTGGCGAAACAATGGCGCAGGGTGTGCGGGGTGACCGGCTTGTCGAAGCCGGCCTCGCGCGCCGCCCGGCGCACCGCCGACTGCAGCACCTTCTCGTCGATATGGTGGCGCCGCCTCACCCCGTCGCGCGGGTCGACCGAAATGCGCGTGGCCGGGAACACGTACTGCCATCCCGGCTCCGCGGCCGCGTTGGGATACTTGCGTGCCAGCGCGTGCGGCAGGTGCACCCGGCCCAGGCCACAGGCAAGGTCGCGTGCATGCAACAGGCGCACCTCCGCGAGCTGGCGCATCAGCGGCTCGCGCAGCGCGCCTGGGAGCACCGTCATCCGGTCCTTGCCGCCCTTGCCATCGCGGATGGTCAGCTCGTTGCGCTCCAGGTCCACGTCCTTGACCCGCAGCCGCGCGCACTCCATCAGGCGCAGCCCGCTGCCGTAGAGCAGCCCGGCCATCAACGCCTCCCGCCCGGACAGGCGCTCCAGCAGCCGCACCACCTGCGCGCGCGACAGCACCACCGGCAGCCGCCGCGGCCGCTTGGCACGGACCACGTTCTCCATCCACGGCAGCTCGATGCCCAGCACCTCCCGATAGAGGAAGAGCAGGGCGGCCAGCGCCTGGTTCTGGGTGCTGGCGGCCACGTTGTCCCGCGTCGCCAACCCGGTGAGAAACGCCTCCACCGCCGCCCCGTCCAGCTCCGCCGGATGCCGCGGCAGCCACGCCCGGACATACCGGCGGATCCAGTACAGATACGCCTGCTCCGTGCGCAGGCTGTAGTGTTTCAGGCGCAAACGCGCGCGCACCTGGTCAAGTAACCGGGGCGCCCCTCCGGGTGTTACACCCCCGCTTATCGCGGCCTGCTCGCCGTCATAAGACATATCGCGGCCTCCTTGCCGCCGAAACCGCAAGGGTGCCGCGGCGGTCAGTGGGTCACCATCAGGCAAATGCCTGATTCGAGTAAGACTTCGTCAATTGACGCGGTAAGGGACCCAGCCGCAGACTCGGGGCTACACCCCGGTTTGGGGTCTACTGGTAGTTATGCCCCTATCACCTACCCAACTTGCTGAGACGGTTGCTAAGGCCAACGAGGCCTTGGCCGCTATCCAAGAGAACTACGGTCGCAGCAATGTCGCTGAGGCGCGGATTCGCTTTCCTCGTGGTTTCATTCTTCCCGCTGCTACCTACCGGAGCACTCTTCCCAATATCGGCACAGAGGTTCAGCGACGTAACGCGTGCTATGCCTCGATGACTCTGGATGTCTTTCGTTGGCTATGCGTCCGTACGGATCTGTCTGGCGCCGCTCTGAGCATGATCGTAAAAGAGGCAATCTGCATCATTGGCGCACTCTGTGAGTGGCTAACCAAAGAAGCCACGCGCGGTGGCGGCAGTCGCAGGTCATACACCGTTCGCACTGCGCGTCTGGTAACGAGCGGCGTGATCAACGCCGAACTGAAGGCTGAGCTGGATTGGGTGTGGGACATCCGGTGCAACGAGCATCTCCACGAGGTAACGTCGCTGGAGCATGAGATGTATTCCCGCGCTGACTACAATCGGGCACTTGCAGCATACAAAGCACTTAAGACGGCCTTGGTTACAGAGCATGGCGCGGCCAGGGCATAACTATTCGTTCAAGCCGACGCCGCTTCGCGGCGCGGCTTAACTCAGGTGTTAGACCAACATGGGAGGTGTCATGGCAACTCGATCCAAGAAGCCTACGAAGTCTGCGTCTACGTCGGGAACGACGGCGGCTCCAGCGAAAGCCAAGGGCGCGCCGAGAAACCAGAAGAACTTGATCCCCGTGCAGTCGGGGCATGTTGCCGTTTACGCGAGTCCGCGAGTGTCCCGCGCCCTCGATGAGATTACGGAGGACATGACGCTTTATCACGGCGTTCGTCTCTCGCAGGTTCTTGAGGCGGTCTACACTCAGGGCAAGAAGGACGGCGCTCGCACAGCCTTTGAGGAACTAGACAAAAAGATCCGGGAGGTCCACAAGGCCGTGCCGCACAAGAACCCGGGGAAACCCAAGAAGACGAAATAGTTGGTCTAACAATTCGCCCAAGCCGACGCCGCTTCGCGGCGCGGCTTAACTCAGGTGTTAGGCAGGCAAGGGGGATTTTCGTGACCCACAAAAGCACGCTCCGACTGATGTTGATTGGTTTGGTTGCGGCGATTGGGATTGGCATCCTTACCTACTCGGTTCGAGTCGCACCTGAGAGGCGCAGCCTTGAAAGGCTCGTGCAGGAGTGCACAAAGCCAAACCCATTTGATCAATTTGACCCGCCCTCATCCGAGCCACAAGGCAAAGACTCGCCCAAGCTCGTTTGCGACCCGCAAGTTCTCCAAAGTCTAGGCGGAGCTACCGGCATTCAAAGAGAGTTGGTTGATGTACAAGGCCGGATCGATAACATCAAGGAGGACGTTGCCGGGATCGCCCTTGTAGTTCTACTACTGTTTTCCCTGCCATACCTTTGGTACTTCTTACTTCGTCGCATTAAAGAGCTGCGTGATGTGTTGGCGGGCCGCGAGTCTGCCTAACAATTCATTCAAGCCGAAGCCGCTTCGCGGCTCGGCTTAATTCAGGTGTTAGCCACTCAATGCGGTAGGAAGGTATGAGCAAGCGAGAATTCAGCCATTCGCGCCCGCTGGAAAGCGGATCACGCGCCGCGCTCAGCTACTTCTGGGCCAGTGCCTGTGATCTGCGGCTCCTCAATTTCGTCACAGATACTGTCCTTACCGGGGACTACGGTATGCGCGTGCTCCAAGACGCCCTGGACGGTAAGGACGGCTACAAGGAGTTCGATCCGGTAAAGCTTGCCAAGAATGAGCCCGGGCCCCGCACGCAAGCCTTTCGCGACTCAAGGCAAGAGTTCATCGAAATGTTCCTCAGTAGGGCCGTCGATAACTTTCAGGTGTACGTCGTCGAGATTCTCCGCGAGGTTCTGCACAAGCAGCCGCGAATCCTGAGCTCAAGCAAGCAAGAGCTAACCTTGGGCTATGTCCTTCAGTTCGACTCGATCGACAGCCTTACTAAGGATTGGATCGAAGGAAAAGTTGCTAGCCTCTCTTATGACGGCTTTGGTGACTTAGAGGATTGGTGCCAGTCTCGAGGCATTCCCATCCTGGTTCCCGAGGGAAAGCGCGAGCATATTGTCGAACTGATCGCCACGCGCAATCTTATCGTTCACAACCGCGGCATCGTGGACGAACGCTACAGAAAGGCAGTGCCTGCAACCAAGTTCGAGACGGGCAAGCAGCGAGCCCTAGAAGTGGAAGACCTGCTGAGCGCCAAAGATTTGCTTGACTACGTGGTCAACGCAACCGATGGCGCGGTATCAGCGAAGTTTGGCTTGCCGCAAGTCGAGGTGCGAGCCGAGGTGAGCGCACGATCGCAGAAGAGGTGGCCGCGCAGATCGTCGAACCGGCCGCAACCGGAGACGCAAAGCCTGCCGTCGGCCCCTTCGGAAGGCGGCGGCGGCTAACAATTCGTCCAAGCCGACGCCGCTCCGCGGCGCGGCTTAACTCGGGCGTTAGACCGCATGGACAGAATCACGATCCATCCACCGTTCTTCCTAGTTGAGTCGCAGCAGGACTGTTGGAAATGCGGGCAAAGCTGTGCCGTGTACGGTTTCATCGCAAGCGAGATCACCGGGGACGATGGGCCAGCTTTCGAGGGCCCGTACTTTCTGCAGAACGTAGAAGAGCTGCCCGCTCCGCTGGCAGAGTCACTGCCTGTGGGCGAAGAGTCTTTTGCCAAGGTCGGCTCGCTCACCGCAGGCTTCGCCTACTACGCGAACATCTGCAAGTGTGGCGCAAACTTCGGCGACCACTATCTGTTTTCTAAGCCGGGTGGCGCATTCTTCCCGCTCGGCCCCAAAGACTTGGCCAAGATTAAGCTCGTCCCTGTTGAATCGTCCCAGGCTTTTGAAGTGGCTGCAAGCTACGGAACCGTACCCACCGGGCTTGCGGTCTAACAATTCGTCCAAGCCGACGCCGCTTCGCGGCGCGGCTTAACTCAGGTGTTGGGCTTTATTTGGCGGCTACTCATGACCCATAGCGTCCACATCTATCCGCACAATGATCTCTTGAACCTTGCGCACTACCACCACGAGACGATCAACAGAAAAGTCAACGAGAAAATCGAGGACGCCGTGGCATTGGATTGCATGAGTTGCGTTGTGGCGCTGGCATTCTCAGTGGAAGCGCTAATCAACTTCATCGGCAGCAAGTGCGTTTCAGGTTGGAAAGAACGCAGGCCATTTCCCGAAAAGATCAAAGAGGTAATGACGACACTCGGCTTGTGCTACGACGAAAGCATCGAGCCGTATCTAACGGTCGCCACCCTGAAGACCATAAGAGACCAGATTGCGCATGGCCAGCCGATAGAGAAAACAGCGCATGTATCTTCCAAGGCCGACCTGAAAGAAGTAATGAAAGCGGCTTGGGACAGCTATTTGACGCCAGCCTTCTGCAATCTCGCGTATATGCAAGTACAAGATTTCGAGCGGCAGTTGCTGGAGCGTTCAGGAATCCCAATTGAAGCAACGATTACGTCAGCGTTCGGACAGAGCGCATGAAAATGAGAGGGCGCAAAGCGTGTTTGATTTCCTGAAAAAGACTTTTGGCAGCCAAAACAGCGGCGATGACATCATTGCAATGTTGATGGAACACTCACAGAAATTCGTTCTCATCGGCAGGCAGATCGCCGATGACTGCGTTGAGGAGGGCTTAAGAAAAGGCGAAATCGTCAAGCTGTCAGAGATGGAGAAATTCATTGCATCGAATCATTTGTACAACACACAGGCGGTCGTAAACGGCTTTCTTACCCGCATACAGGACTACATTGCGGCCGAAGAGATCATCAACCTGTCGGTGGAAGGTGGCGATGCCATCTTCGTTCACAAAAATCATGTTGCGGCATTTCTTCAGAAGATTAGGAGCGGTGAATCTGCTCAAGAAAGCGAATCCCATCACGATGAAGTTCAAGACACCGCAGGCGATGAAATCCTGAGAGGTCAGGAAGCTCTTGCGCATGAGGTGGCCCTTTTCCTAAGCGACATCAAAAACGCCTCAGAGTCGCTGGCGAAGCTGCTGGAAGGAATCTTACCCGCAAGGAAAGCCATCGAGCTTCTTGCCCAACGGAAAGGAGAACGCGTGGTGCCCACATCGGGCTGGACAGTGAACGCCACCCTCGGATACTCAGGCGGCACACGTCAAGGTTTCATTCGGGTTGAAGATCCAAAGCTTGTCAGCTTTCTTCAGCTTGATAATCCAAAGGTCTACGTCATGATCGGAGCCAAAACCAAGAAGCTATTCGGAGAGGGCGATAACTATGGCGGTTACTTCGCATTCAGCTATTACGTGCATTCCGGCAGCATCGTCAATGAAGACAGGCAGAACAGTATTCGGAAGGACCTTCAATTCATAGACGACATTCTTCGTCAATATAATTTTCCAACCTCGCTACCAGATTTATTGCAGCGTGCTGGCTACCAAAACCTCGCCCGTAAGTGGGCAGCTATAGCCCAACAAGGCGCTCCAGCGGACGTGTCCGCTTCGCGGCCACGCCGCTGAGCTTAGGCGTTAGGCACCCCGATGCCCATTCCAGCCACTCGTGAAAACCTCAGTGCCGCTCTTGTACGGGCCGACGAATCGTCGCGGGCCGCTCGCGTAGAGCGAATTGAGTGGCTGGCTCAGCACTACTTCCATCCCGGTGCCGTGATGGGTGAGCTGGCCGTGCTCCACATGCTGGAAGAGGCTCGGCTCTGTTTCATTTCCGGTCACTTCGTGGGCGCGTTGCTCCTCGCCACGTCCTTCGTAGAGCAGACCCTTAGTGAAGAACTTGAAAGCGTGGTGCCTGTACAAGAGCGCCGCACATTCGAGCTCATGATCAAAGCTGGCCGGCAACACCTGCCACTGCCTAGCGATCTGTTTGACCGCACTGACAGGCTTCGCCTACTCCGCAATCCGTTCACTCACCGCAAAGCGCCTGATCACCCCGACGCGTTCGGCACGCGATTCCTCGCTACCAAAGCGCACCCCGCTATGATTCTGGAAGCGGATGCGAAGCTAGCCATGGAGGTCATGTATGAGTGGTTCCGGCGTACGCAGCGGAGTACCTAACAATTCGTCCAAGCCGACGCCGCTTCGCGGCGCGGCTTAACTCAGGTTTTAGGGCCCAGCCGGAGACTCTCGGTTGCGCTACACTGAAACCGCTTCAGCCACAGGGGGAACATTTATGAAGCAGATTCTCGTTTGTGCAGCACTGCTGCTCGTCACCTCCACTGCTTTCGCTCAATCGTCCACTTATCAGCGCATTGGAAGTACCACGTACCAGAACAACGACGACAGCACTTCCAGCACATATCAGCGCATTGGAAATACTACCTATCGCAACGATTCAGATGGCACGAGCGGCACCTACCAGACTATCGGCAATACCACTTATCGAAACGATAGTGATGGCTATAGCAGCACTCGCCAGCGGATCGGCAACACTATGTATGAGACTGGCAGCGATGGTCGCACCAGCACCACTCAGCGCATCGGCAGTACGTCTTACACGACCGACAGTGATGGAAATACCCGTACCTGCCAAACAATTGGCTCAACTGTCTATTGCAACTAAGCGCGGGCCTGGGTCCTAACAATTCATTCAAGCCGAAGCCGCTTCGCGGCTCGGCTTAACTCTAGCGTTATACGGACAACACACATGCCTAGCGCCACGATCAAAATCTACCTGCCCCACGGCGACCCGAAGCGTCTGCGGACTGGTGAGATTTCCAACTGGTCGGGGAAAGCCGTCGCGGGCCCGCGAACAGAGCTCGACCAGCTCCTTAAGCGCGAGGAGGCGGCCAATGTCGGCGTCTACTTGCTCACTGGCGTAGACCCATTGTCCGGTGGTCCAGCCGTTTATATTGGCGAAGCAGAGTCGATTCAATCGCGCCTCAGGCAGCACGTAGATAAGGACTTCTGGAACCACGTCGTTTACTTCACGAGCAAAGACGAGAACCTAACCAAGTCCCATATCCGCTACCTGGAAGGCCGACTCATCGAACTGGCAAAGCTCGCTGGCCGGGCGAGCCTTACGAACTCTCAGGCAACAACGTCAAAGCTTCCCGAGTCTGATCGCGCGGATATGGAAATCTTCCTCGAGAAGATCGAGCAGTTGCTTCCCGCTCTAGGAGTGGAAGTGCTGGTGCCCATCGCCGCCCCACCCGAGTCCAAAGAAGAGGCGCGCCTCCTTTTCTGTGAGATCGGTGGCCTCAAGGCCAGCGGGCACCTCACACCAAACGGCATCGTGGTGCTTGCTCAGTCGCAGGCTGTTCCCTCGCTCCGCCCCTCAGCTAAAGACTACCCTTGGGTCGTTAACGCTCGTGAGCAGCTCCTCAAAGATGGCGTGTTGGCGCCGGCCGACGGGTACCTTGTGTTCACCAAGAATCACGAGTTCTCTAGCCCAAGTGCAGCAGCAGCGGTAATCCATGGTGGCACGGCAAATGGTCGAACGGCATGGAAGGACGCCAGCGGGAAAACCCTGAAGCAACTCGAGTCCGTATAACAATTCGTTCAAGCCGACGCCGCTTCGCGACGCGGCTTAACTCAGGTGTTAGCCTGCAGAGGGAGACTCTATGTTCTTTGGGAAACATCGGAAACTCGCCAAGATGATTGATACATTTGCGGAGACTTGGAGTTCCGCCCAAGCAATGGACGCAATGCTTTCTGGCGCCAATCCTCCGAAGGTATGGGCACCGTATTACGCAATCTTGTACGGCGCCGCTGATAGCCTCGCTCAATCCATTGGCGCGGACATTGGCACTACCAAACGCGCGCTGCTACTCCACCTCAAGCAATATTCAAACGCCGCCGAGGTTTTTGACAGAATCGCCGATTCAATCCATGACCCAATGCTGCGTCCTTGGATCATTCAAGCTGGAGAGGCAGTTCATGCAATGCGCACCGGCGCCAAAGATCCGGCCCAAGCACTTTTGCCATTGGCTGAGCGGTACCGCCTAGCTGCAGGCTAACAATTCATTCAAGCCGATGCCGCTTCGCGGCACGGCTTAATTCTGGCGTTAGGGCTCATCATGACGGAACCTCGCAATATCCAGATCTTCCAGGAGCTCACGGCCCGGATCCTCGATCGTCTCTATCGGGAGTTCCCAAACCCTGTCTTACTCGACGTTCAAGCAATCGGCCAGGAAGTGGCCAATCTCCTTGAGAGCCCCGAAGAAGAGCAGTTCCGGGTGCTTACTCAGGATTCCGTTGGCGCAATGAACTTCCTGGCAAAAGAAGGGTTCATAGAGTGCCGCCCAGATCAACGTTATCTGGAGCAGCCTGAGACGGTGTTCCCGGAATCGGTGCTAACCCTCAAAGGCTTCACTCTGCTTGGAGCAGTCCCTGCTGCCGTTAACGAGGGAATTGAGCGTCGTCCCATTGCGGAGCAATTGTCGGACGCGCTCAATGATGGGGCTCGCGCGACAGTGGGTGAGCTCGTCAAGAAGCTATTCCTCGGTGCATTGACAATAGGGTCCTCGGCGTTTGTCGGGTGAGCCCTAACAATGCGTTCAAGCCGAAGCCGATTCGTTACGCAAAGCACATGGCAGGTACAGCTTGCCATGTGCTTCGCTCCACTACGCGTCTCGGCTTAACTTAGGTGTTAGGCGCTACAGGGGGAGTATCCGATGCCTGTCGGAAGAAGAATGTTGCTGCTTGGACTGCTCGGGGCGATTGCCTCTACGCTACCGATGGAGTCGGAGGCGCGGCGCGGGAGAGTTAGGATTGGCGGGCGCGGATTGGCTCCTGGAGCCAGACATAGCGGCCCCGTCCTAACGAGGGAGCAACTTAGACAGTGTGTCACCGAGCAGAATCAGATCAACGGCCAAGAAGACGCGGTCGAGCGACTCCAATCGTCATTGCGGGCAGATGAGACCAAGATCAACACACTTGAGGCCCGCATAACATCAATGGAGCCTCACGTTGACGTGTACAACCAACAAGCCGTCGACAGGTTCAATGCGCTGATCAACGATCACAGAAGGTTGGTTGGCACATACAACTCCAAACTTCCAGCTGTCAATGCAAGAGTCGATGCTCTTAACGCAGCTGTTGACAGATTCAATGCGCGCTGCGCCGATCGCGCCTACTACGACCATGACATGACGGCCATACTTGCTGGCAAGTAGCGCCTAACAATTCGTCCAAGCCGATGCCGCTTCGCGGCACGGCTTAACTCCGGAGTTAGATCTCACTGGAAGACTCATGGCACTCCTACCACCTAACCAAATTCGAGAGCTTTGTCACTTCGCTTCGCTCTCAGATAAAGAGATTCGGAGTGATCTCATAATTGGCGAAATCGCTAGCGAGAACGACTACACCTCGAACTTTACGGGCGCGCTTCGACGAAACATCAATTCCTACAGCCACACAGGCTTAAAGGCTAAATCCTTCGTCCTTCGTCCCCCGGAAGAGCGAGAGACGGGGTGTGATGCAGCCATCATTGTCCGAAGGGGCCGTATCGGGAAGATTCTGCTCATAGAAGGGAAGTGGCCGCGGCTTTCTACGGCGAATTACAAGTGGGACTCAAAGCAGACCTCTTCGGGCTTATCCCACTTTTCCGACCAGCTCAGCCGCCAGAGCACGTTTGCAAACCGCTACGCGATCGTCGAGATGTTCTACGACGAGCAGGCGTTTGGAGCGTCTGCCTCTTACATGCAACCTGACGGGTCTGCTTGCGTATGGCACCGCGATGCAGTCGCATTTGAAAGCTCCCGGGGTGGTGCACCAAACGTGTGGAGCCAAGCCGAGCTTATCGCAATGCTTAGCCAAGGCACACATGACATTGCTCACATCGTCGAGCAGGTCTGCTTGTGCGTGGAGGGCATACCGATGGGCATGCCAGATAGCCCCCGGATCGACATCCTGGATTTTCCTCTGCCATCGAATGTTCTAGAGATTTCCGCCGAGTGAGATCTAACAATTCATTCAAGCCGACGCCGCTCTGCGTCGCGGCTTAACTCAGACGTTAGGCATTACGGAGAGATTTTCATGATCTGGACTATTTACGCTGCTCTACTTAGCTTGTTCTTCGCATTTCTCACTTTCCGCACCATTCGCCTTAGGCAGCGCTACCGCGTTTCGCTCGGTCACGGAAAGAATCTTCTCCTAATGCGGGCCATCCGCGTCCACGGTAACTTCGCCGAGTACGTGCCGCTCGGACTGCTCCTTATGGCAGCGTCTGAGCAACTGGGTGCGCCGAGTCTGCTGGTTCATTCCCTTGGCAGCCTGTTGGCGCTCGGTCGGCTCGTCCATGCCTACGGAGTGTCGCAGGAGAACGAAGTCTTGCGATTTCGGGTCACTGGCATGGCGCTTACGTGCATCTGTTACGTCCTCGCCGCTGGGTATATCCTGCTTTCAGCGTTTTCTGGTAATGCCTAACAATTCATTCAAGCCGACGCCGCTTCGCGGCGCGGCTTAATTCAGGCGTTAGACCCCGCAAGACAGATGACTGAGCCTTCCAACAGCTGGAATACCCTCGCCCCGCATATCCTTGTTGTGGCGCTACTTCTGTGGGCGCTTCTTCCTTCCAATCCGTATGGATACTACTCTGTTATGCGATGGATCGTTTGTGCAATTTTCGTTTATTTGGCAGTCAAGTCACACGAACAGCAACAGCAGACTTGGGTCTGGGTATGGGGAGTTCTCGCAGGGATCTACAATCCGATCTTTCCAGTGCATGCTACGAGAGAGTTTTGGTCACTCGTTAACATCGCCACGATCGCGGCCGTAGTCTTTGGCGCGTTCAAAACTCGCAACAGTGATTCGTAATCACTGAGGAAAAGCAGGGGGAGCAACGTGAACGTAAAAGAGACATTAGGTGCTATCGGCGGATTCGCGCTTTTCTTGGCCATTGCCGCCGTCGGTATAGCTATTGTTACCGCCTTTATCCTTGGCGGCGTGTGGGTCAGTAAACACCTATTGCCTTGGCTTACTCTAATTTCACTAGTAGCGTTCGCCATTGTTATTTTTGTGCTCTTGCCTCTGGCCATTCCTCGAGCTACACGAGGCTTCTCAAGCGTATCGATTCTCATAGCATCCTATGTATTCGGCGCTACGCTGTGGATGTTCGGCCTGCTACTCACGTACTTCACATGGGGAATTTTCGCTGTAATTGTTGGCCTGGTGCTCATGGGCGTTGGCGTTGTTCCAGTTGCCCTACTTGCAACTCTTTTCAATGGCATGTGGGGACCGTTCTTCACTCTTGTGCTGTTGATCATCGCAACCTTTGGTTGCCGCATTGGCGCGATGTCACTCGCAGAGAGTTTAGAGAGATAGCAGCGGGGTCTAACAATTCGTTCAAGCCGAACTTGCTTCGTTACACCAAAGCCATGGCAGAAAAAGCTTGCCATGGCTTTGGCTCCACTACACAAGTCGGCTTAACTCAGGCGTTAGGCCGCATATGACATGTCATGGCTAATCTGATCATTACACGCGCCATAGCTACGAGAGCTCGTATCAAACGAGATCACTTGGGCGAAGCTCGGCCAACCGACGCGCCGCTTGGTAATTGGTACGTGACGTTCCTGCCAATGGCAGAGCGGAATGCCTTTGTGTACATGAGTAGTCGCACTCAGCTGAGCTTCCTCATGCTGGAGGGAGAGCGCCTCACGCCCGAAAAGCTGTTCATTAGCCTGGTTCGGGGCATTTCCCTAGTGCTTGAGCTTGCCGGTTACCCCGGGCATGTGCGGGAGCGAGTGATGAATGGGTATCGCTCTGTTGCATTTGCGCGAGCTTCCGATCTTTCCCAGCTCGGCGTGCTGACTAACTGCGCGCTCGACTATGAAGGCTTCATCGAGCAAGATGGTGGCTTGAATCGCTGCAGTTTTGACCAGCTGGTAATTGAAATGAACGCCCGGCCATCCAAGAAGCTGGGGTTCAGTACGCCACTTGAAGAGACCGCTAAGGCGCTCGGCGTGCTGCCTAACAAATCATTCAAGCCGATGCCGCTTAGCGGCACGGCTTAATTCTGGTGTTAGGTGTGCAAGGGGAATTCGGGATGAACTGGGAGCTATCTCTCTCCGCAATGGCGCTTCTAGCGGCCAGCCTAGCTGCCCTCTATGCCCGCTGGAGTGCGAGGGAAGCCAAGAGGTCTAATGACATCGGACGCCTCAACGCGCTTCTGGCGCTTCGGACTCATTACCTTGCATTGATGAGACACCAAGAGCACCTCGCAAAGGTTCTGAGCAACTCTCCAGCCGGACTTCAGGCAGTGCACGAAACGTACGCCGACTTAGACACAAAACTGCGGGAGGTTAGTCGTGAGATCGACAAGCAGCATGCTGGTATCGTCGGCTAGCACACCTAACAATTCATTCAAGCCGACGCCGCTTCGCGGCGCGGCCTAATTCAGGCGTTAGAACGTGATGGGGGAGATCACGGTGGCCGAAGAAGAAACCCAGGGTTCCGAAGAATTCGCTCTCTACATTGACTTCGTAGAGGGTCGCGGCTCGCCTTCCCGAGTCTTCCACTCCATGGGCGACTGGGTTTACACAGCTAGACCGGCGCGCCGTGCCACTGCCAGCTGACCGTCTTCGCCAGCCTGCTCAGGAGGCCCGGAGTTTCTGCCGCAGGAACCGGTGCAGGTCACCCAGGTCGCCGGCGAACAGCGGGGGCAGCCCGTGTGGCAGGCGCGGCGGTGGCTCGCCGTGGGTCCAGGCCCGCGACAGGCTGGACAGGGCCTCGACCGCCGCATCCATGCTTCCCGGATCGTCCGCGGGCGCCTGCGGGAGGGCCTTGGCGGAGGCCTGGGCCGAATCCCGTGCCGGCGCCTCGGCCTCTGCTTCCCGTTCCAGGTCCCAGCACGCGGCCAGCACCCGGTAGACCAGGCGCTGGCAGGCGGCGACCGCGGGCCAGTGCTCGCTGGCGCTGCGGCGCTCCTCCGCCGAGCCGTCCAGGGCCTGGTCCAGCGCCTGCTCCAGCAGGAAGCTGCGGTGCTGCAGGTCGCGGCGATCGATCCGCGCCTGCGGCGTGGTCACCTCGCCGCGCTCCAGGTGCGGGCAAACCCGCCGGATCGCCAGCAGGCACTGGCCGATCTCCGAGGCCACGGTGCGTGCATTGGCGCGCGGCGGCAGCAGGCGGAAGGCCAGCAGGGCGCAGGCACAGCCGATCACGGTGTCCACGCCGCGTGCCAGCAGCATGCCGGGGATGTCGTCCACGGCCTGGCCGCCGCTGGCGATGGTCAGCGCCGCGCTGGTGATGAACACCACCGCCAGCGCGTAGTTGCGGACCACCACCATCTCGATGGTGAACTGCAGCGCCATCACCGTCAGCACCAGCCATGGCCCGGTCGGATGCAGCCAGAGGATGGCGCCGGCCAGGGCGAGCCCGGCCAGGGTGCCGAGGGTGCGCTCGAGGCTGCGTTGCAGGGTGCGCGGCCAGGTCAGGCCCTGGTGCAGCATCAGCAGGGCCGCGGCCACCGCCCAGTACGCGCGCTCCAGGTCCAGGGCGCCGGCGACCAGGCCGGCGGCGAGGCAGGCGATGCCGATGCGCAGCAGCTGGCGGCGCGGGTTGGAGCCGGGTGCCAGGCCTTCGCGCAGCAGGGTCCAGGAGCGCGGGTAACCGTGCGGCACGGTGCCGGCCGGCAGCGTGCGCGGACGCCGGATCGCTTCCTGCTGGACCTCCTCGCCCAGCTGGACGGCGTGCCGCAGGAGTTGTGCGCGGCGTTCGGCCGGCAGGTCGGGGTCGTGGCTGGCCGCGAAGGTCTGGTGCAGCTCGCGGTTGATCCCGCGCAGCCGGGCCAGCTCGCCGTTCGGGCGCGCCGGGATCGGCTGGAAGCCCACCAGCATCTGCCAGCTGTCGTAGAGGGCCTGGGCCGCACGCCGGCGGGCGCGTGGATGCCCGTTGGCGTCGGCGGAGATCGCCGCGGCCACCGCGCGGGCGGCGGCAAGCACCGCGCGCCGCTCCGGCTTGCGTGGATGCAGCAGGATGCCGACGGTGTGCAGCAGCCAGGCACCCATGCCGCCGCCCAGCACCAGCAGGCCGGCCTGCCAGGGCGGCAGGTGGGCGGCCGGGATCGCGGTGCTGGCGGCACAGGCGAGCACGAACAGGTAGGCGCCGGCCGGGCCGATGCGCATGGCGTTGCACAGCCAGGTCGCGAACATCGCCACCAGGGCCAGTGCCGGCAGGATGGCCCAGGCATGCGGCTGCAGCCACAGCCCGAACATCACCGCCACGGCGAAGCCCAGCGCCACCGCCGCCAGGGCGATGGCGCGGGCGGCATAGGGACGGTCGCCGCAGTACAGGGCGGTGAAGCCACCGATGGTGGCCATCATGCCGGCCGCCGTATCCCCGGCCAGCCAGCCGGCGAGGACCGGGATGCCCATGGCCAGGGCGGCGCGCAGCGAGAAACCGAGCCGGCCAGGCGGCAGCGGGCGCACGTGGCGGATCTCGCGCAGCAGGCCTTGCGGCCCGGGGGAAGGAGGCTCCGGGACCGGGGGCAGGCGCGCGTTCGACATGCGCATATCGTAGCCCCAACGCCGTTGCTACCCTGAGGGCCTACATCACAGGAGGTGGCCGTGGGCATCGAGATCCATTATCTGGGCTGGTCGGTGGTGCTGGGCGTGGCGCAGTTGCTGCTGGCCGGCATGCTGGTGACCCGCCAGCGCGGGGTCGAATGGAATACCGGGCCGCGCGATGCCGATCCGGGTCCGCTCCCGCCCAGGGCCGGGCGTGCCGACCGCGCGTTCCGCAACTTCATGGAGACCTTCCCGTTCTTCGCCGCCGCGGTGCTGGCGGTGGTCGCCACCGGCCAGGCCGATGCCTGGACCGCGCTCGGGGTGCAGGCCTATTTCTGGGCGCGCGTGGTGTACGTGCCGCTGTACGTGTACGGCGTGCGCTACCTGCGTTCGCTGGCATGGGGCGTCTCGATGGCCGGCCTGCTGCTGGTGCTGCTGCCGCTGTTGCGCTGAACCGTTCGTCGACGTTCATCGGCGGTTGTCCGGCGCGGCCGGGCACCGCCTAGACTGGGTGCATGCAAGCCGACCGTCCTTCCATGTCCAAGGCCTCCCGCCGAATCCTGTCCGTGGTCCTGCTGCTGGCCGCGGCCATCGGAGTGCTGGTCGCCTGCCAGCGTTTCGTGGTCGATGAGGAAGAGGTCCAGACCCAGCCGGTGGCCTCGCCGGAAGAGGGGGGCGCGGTCAGCCGCGATCCGATGCCCGAAGAGGCCATGTCGGTGGAGGCATTGCCGCAGGGGCAGGCGGCCGAGCCGGAGGGCGAGGTGGACTGGTCGCCGCGCGAGCTGTCCGGCCAGGCCTGGATCAGCTGCAGCCTGGACTACCGCGAGGGCGACGGCGCGGCGCTGGCCTCGCTGGAGCGCGAAGCGCTGCGCGAGGGCGTCGAGGCCTGCCGCGAAGGGCAGGTCGTGCGCGTGCGCTACACCGGCAAGATCAGCCCCGAGTTCACCGCCCTGGTGCAGCGGGTCACGGTGACCGCCGACGAGCTGGGCATCGTCCACCGCGTGCTGGACCTGGACTCCACCGGCGGCCAGGTCGAGGACGCGATCCGCGCTGGCGACTGGATCGGCAACCACCACTGGACCCTGTGGGTGCGCGAGGACTCGGTCTGCCACAGCGCCTGCGTGTTCGTGCTGGCCGGCGGCGACAGTCGGGTGCTGGCCGGGCGGGTGGGCATCCACCGCATCATCCGCCTCAGCTCCACCGCCACCAGCCGCCAGGAGCTCAACACCGAGCTGCAGGCGGTGTACGGGACCGTGCGCGCCTACCTGGAACGCAACGGCGCCTCGCCGCTGCTGGCCGACGTGATGAAGACCGTGCCCAACCGCAGCCTGCGCCTGCTCAACCAGGACGAGCTGGCCGCCTACGGCCTGGACGGCAACAACGCCGCCCAGGACGACCTGGACCGGATGCGGCTGCTGGCCAAGTGCGGCGACGACTTCATGCAGCGGCGCGACCGCTGGATCCGCGCGTTCGAGGAGCGCTGCCGCGGCGAGCGCGAGGTGTACGCGCGCAATGCCTGCGGCCTGGAGCTGCGCCGCGGGCTTGGTTTCCCCGACGACACCTGCCCGGCGGAGAGCCCGCTGGCCGAGTTCAACGCGGTCGAGCCGACGCTGGGCGCCGCCGCGGATGCGACGGCGGGCGGGGACGACCCTGCAGGCGCCGAGCCCGTGCCCGGGGCCGACGTGGCGGCCAAGGGCAGCCCGGACGTCGACGGGACTGCCGGCGGGGGCTGAGCGCTCCTCCCTGCACCCGGCGGTGCCGGTGTCCGGGGTGAGGCCGGCCCGGTCGCATCCGGGTGCGGCTTCGCGGCGGATAAACGCCTTGCCGGGGCATGATGCGCTGAACGGACGGCAGGTCCGCATTCAGCCGCGAGGCGACAAACCTCGCGTTGCAGCGCACAATGGCCAACTTTCATGTACCCCCGCCGCGCCCCCAGGCGCCGCCGCCGGAGTCCCGGATGTCTTCCCCCGACCAAGAAACCCCTGCCGCGCCGAGCTTCGGCGACCTCGGCCTTCCCCAGCCTTTGCTGGCCGCCCTGACCGAGGTCGGCTACGAAACCCCGTCGCCGATCCAGGCCGCGACCATCCCGGCACTGCTGTCCGGTCGCGACGTGCTGGGCACCGCCCAGACCGGCACCGGCAAGACCGCGGCGTTCGCCCTGCCGGTCCTGTCGCACCTGGACCTGAAGCTGGCCCGGCCCCAGGCCCTGGTGCTGGCGCCGACCCGCGAGCTGGCCATCCAGGTCGCCGAGGCGTTCCAGCGCTACGCGGTGCAGATGCCGGGCTTCCAGGTGCTGCCGATCTACGGCGGCCAGGGCTATGGCCCGCAGCTGCACGCGCTGCGCCGCGGCGTGCACGTGGTGGTCGGCACCCCCGGGCGCATCATCGACCATCTCGAGCGCGGCTCGCTGGACCTGTCGGCCCTGCGCGCGCTGGTGCTGGACGAGGCCGACGAGATGCTGCGCATGGGCTTCATCGACGACGTCGAGGCGGTGCTGCAGAAGACCCCGCCGCAGCGCCAGGTGGCGCTGTTCTCGGCGACCATGCCGCCGCCGATCCGGCGCATCGCCCAGACCTACCTGCGCGATCCGGTCGAGGTGACCATCGCGGCCAAGACCACCACCTCGGCCAACATCCGCCAGCGCTACTGGTTCGTCAGCGGCCTGCACAAGCTCGACGCCCTGACCCGGATCCTGGAGGCCGAGCCTTACGACGCGATGATCGTGTTCGCGCGCACCAAGGCCGCCACCGAGGAGCTGGCCAACAAGCTGCAGGCGCGCGGCGTGGCCGCCGCGGCGATCAACGGCGACATGCAGCAGCAGCAGCGCGAGCGCACCATCCAGCAGCTCAAGGACGGCCGCCTGGACGTGCTGGTGGCCACCGACGTGGCCGCGCGCGGCCTGGACGTGGAGCGCATCAGCCACGTCCTCAACTACGACATCCCCTACGACACCGAGAGCTACGTCCACCGCATCGGCCGCACCGGCCGCGCCGGGCGCAGCGGCGAGGCGATCCTGTTCGTCACCCCGCGCGAGAAGGGCATGCTGCGCGCGATCGAGCGCGCCACCCGGCAGCCGATCGAAGAAATGCGCCTGCCGACCGTGCAGGCGGTCAACGACCGCCGCGTGGCGCGGTTCTTCGAGCGCATCGGCGGGGCGCTGCAGGCCGGCGGCCTGGAAGAATACCGCGCGCTGGTGGACCGCTACGTAGCCGAGCACGAGGTGGCCGCCGAGGACGTGGCCGCCGCCCTGGCGCGGCTGCTGCAGGGCGACGTGCCGCTGCTGCTGGAGGCCCGCGACGAGCCGGCCCCGCGCGAGCGCCCGGCACGCGAACCGCGCGCCTTCGAGGAGCGCCCGCGCCGCGGCCGCGACGACGGGGAGTTCGAGCCGCGCCCGCCGCGCGCGCCCAAGCCGCCGCGCGAGGCGCCGCAGCCGGGCATGGAGACCTACCGGGTCGAGGTCGGGCACGTGCACGGGGTCAAGCCGGGCAACATCGTCGGCGCGATCGCCAACGAGGCCGGGCTGGAGGCGCGCTACATCGGCCGCATCGACATCCACGAGGACCATTCGATCCTCGACCTGCCGGCCGGCATGCCGCCGGAGATCATGGGCGTGCTGCAGAAGGCCTGGGTGGTCGGGCAGCAGCTGCGCATCAGCCGCTGGGATGGCAGCCATGCGCCGTCGCCCAACGCGCCGCCGGCGCGCGGGCGTTTCCGCCCGACCGGGACGCGCCCCGCACCGCGCGGCCCGAAACCGCACCGCAAGGGACCGCCGCGCCCGCGTTCCTGACCGGCGCGGGGCCGGCCCCGGGGTAGGCTGATGGCGGTCACAAAAGCAACAATCCCAAAGGATGATCCAGGCCCGTGGGCGACCGTGGCCGCGCTCCGTATCATGGGCGGGTGAAACCGCAACGGAGCAGACCGGGCCGCGCGCGGCTCCATCCATGGATCTGGCCCAGGGTCGGCTTGATGGTGCTCGCGTTGCTGGCGATCGCGGTGGTGGTCGCCAATGCCTTCGGCCGCATCCAGCGCTGGCCGCCGACCGCCCACCTGGTGACCGGCCAGCCCACCCAGGAACAGCCCCGCACCCGCGATTGCCCCGCCGACGCCCCGGTGCCGCCGGCGCGGGCGGTGGTGCATCCGCCGCCGGGCGGCTGGCCCGGCGTGCCGCAGGCGGTGAGCGTGTTCAACGTGTTCGCCGGCGAGGTGCGCCTGGAGTACGGCGGGCACCGGGTGTGCGGGCTGATGCACGACGCCCGCACCCGCGATTCCCGCTTCCGCGCGGGCGTGGGCATGGTGATCGTGCCGCAGGCCGGTAACCAGGACCCGGTGATCGTGTACTGGCAGCCGGCACTCAAGCCCGGCTGGATCCCGACCATCCGCATCGGCGCGCCCAGCGAGGTGCAGCACGTGGACACCCTGCGCCTGGTGGTGCGCACCGCGTGCCTGGCGGTGGCCCTGGTGCTGGCGGCCACGGCGCTGATGGCCTATCCCGGCGCGCGCGACTGGACCTTCCTCGGCTATGCGGCGCTGTGCGGCCTGTCGGTGGTCTGGCAGGCGGTGCTCAGCGGCCTCAGCGGCTACCCGGAACCCTGGCTGCCGGTGGCCGGGCACGAGCCGCGCTGGTTCGTGGGCCTGTCCAGCATGGGCCTGGGCGCGGTGCTGTGCGGCATGTGGCTGCTGGTGGCCGGCCCCGGCCTCCCGCCGGGCGTGCGCCGGCGCATGGTCCTGGCCACCGCCGGCACCTGGATCGCCGCCAGCCTCACCGTGCTGCTGGCTCCGCTGGCGTGGCTGGAGCCGCTGGCGGTCGGGGTCGAGCTGGCGTTCCGCATGGTCTACCTGCTGATCCTGGGCTGGGCCCTGCACCGGCTGTGGCGGCAGCGCCCGGGGGTGCTGCCGGCGCTGGCGGGGATGCTGCCGTTCGCCCTGATCGCGCTGCTGGAGCTGGCCGGCAGCCGCCTGCTGATCGAGTACCGGGTCGAGGTGATCCAGCTGGCGGTCACCTGGTTCCTGGCGGTGAGCGCCTACGCCCTCAACCTGCGCCTGGGCCGCCTGCGCCGCCAGCGCGACGAGATGCAGCAGCTGGCCGAGACCGACCCGCTGACCGGCCTGCCCAACCGCCGCGCCGGCCTGCGCCGGCTGGGCGAGATGTTCGCCGTCGCCCGCGAGGACGGCACGGCGCTGAGCGTGGCCTTCATCGACATCGACCACTTCAAGGCGATCAACGACGACCACGGCCACGAGGCCGGCGACCGGGTGCTGGTGGCGGTGGCGCAGGCGCTGCGGGCCACGGTGCGCGGTGCCTCCGAAGCGGCGCGCATGGGCGGCGAGGAGTTCCTGATGCTGCTGCCGGGCGTGGCCGCGGACTCGGCGGTGCAGCGCATGCATGCCCTGCGCGTGCGCCTGGCCGCCACCGCGCGCGAGCTGGGCCTGGAGGGGCTGTCGCTGACCGCCAGCATCGGCGTGGCCACCCTGCGCGACGGCGATGCCGATGCCGCGGCGTTGCTGCGCCGGGCCGACCAGGCCATGTACGCGGCCAAGCGCGGCGGGCGCGACCAGGTCCAGCTGGCCGGCTGAGCCGTTCCCGACCACGGGGAGCGCGCGACGCAGCGCGGCGGCGGCCGGAAGCGGATAATGGGCCATGACCGAAGACGCCGCCCGCCTCAACAAGTACATCGCCGCCACCGGCTTCTGTTCCCGCCGCGAGGCCGACCGCCTGGTCGCCGCGCGCCGGGTGACCGTCAACGGCCAGCCGGCCGGCGTCGGCGTCGTGGTCGGCGAGGGCGACGAAGTCCGCGTGGACGGCCAGCCGCTGAAGCTGCGCGCCGCCAGGCCGGGCAAGCGCCGCCATGTCTACATCGCCCTGAACAAGCCGGTCGGCATCACCTGCACCACCGAGAGCTCGGTGAAGGGCAACATCGTCGACTTCGTCGGCCACGAGCAGCGGATCTTCCCGATCGGCCGCCTGGACAAGGATTCGGAAGGCCTGATCCTGCTGACCAGCAACGGCGACATCGTCAACGAGATCCTGCGCGCCGAGAACGGGCACGAGAAGGAGTACCTGGTGGCGGTGAACAAGCCGGTGACCGACGAGTTCCTGCGCGGCATGGCCCGCGGCGTGCCGGTGCACGGGCAGATGACCCTGCCGTGCCGCACCAGCCGGATCGCCAAGTTCGGCTTCCGCATCGTGCTGCGCCAGGGCCTGAACCGGCAGATCCGGCTGATGTCAGCCGCGTTCGGCTACCGCGTCACCCAGCTGCGGCGGGTGCGCATCGACAACGTCAGGCTCGGCGCACTCAAGCCCGGGCAGTGGCGCAACCTGACCCCGGAGGAACTGCGCGGCCTGCTCCCGCAGTTCGACAACTGGTGAAGACCATGCAGCCGGCAACAGCACCAGCGCCGCGTCCGCCGCGACCGGGCAACGAAGCCGAACGGCTGGCGGCGCTGCGCGCCACCCGCCTGCTCGACACCCCGCGCGAGCAGGCGTTCGACGACCTGGTGGCGCTGGCCTCGGCGATCACCGGCGCGCCGATGGCGGCGGTCTCGCTGATCGACGCCGAGCGCCAGTGGTTCAAGGCGCGCACCGGCTTCGACGCCTGCGAGACCCCGCGCGACGCCGCCTTTTGCGCGCACACCATCCTCGAGCCGCAGCGCATGCTGGTGGTGGAGGACGCCACCCGCGACCCGCGCTTTGCCGCCAACCCGCTGGTCACCGGCGGCCTGCACATCCGCTTCTACGCCGGGGTGCCGTTGCTGGATGCCGAAGGCCACGCCCTGGGCAGCCTGTGCGTGTTCGACAGCCGCCCGCGGGTACTGGGCGAGGAGGGTGCGGAGGCGCTGCGCGCGCTGGCGCGCCAGGCCGGCTTCCTGATCGAACTGCGCCGCACCACCGAGGCGCTGAACCTGTACGTGCGCGAATGCGCCTGGTACGAGCAGCAGCTGCTGCACTACTCGCAGCTGCTGGAGGCGCAGAACGCCGACCTGGCCGAGCAGACCCGTACCGACCCGCTGACCGGGCTGCGCAACCGCCGAGGCTACGGCGAGGCACTGCGCGCGGCGGTGGAGCGGGCGGGGCGCGAGGGCACGCCGCTGTCGCTGGCGGTGCTGGACCTGGACCACTTCAAATCGATCAACGACACCTACGGCCACGCCGCCGGCGACCGCGTGCTGGTCCAGGTCGGCCACGCGCTGGGCGAGCGGATGCAGGGCGTGGGCGTGGCGGCGCGGTATGGCGGCGAGGAGTTCGCGCTGCTGCTGCCGGGCCTGGACCTGGGGCAGGCGCGCGCGCATTGCGAGAGCCTGGTCCGCGCGGTGGCGGTGGTGGAGGGCGGCGGCGGGGTGACCGCCAGCATCGGCGTGGCGCAGTGGCGCCCCGGCGAGGAACCGGGGCAGGCGGTGGCCCGCGCCGACGCGGCCATGTACCGCGCCAAGGTCGGCGGCCGCGCGCGGGTGGAAGTGGCCGACTGAATCAGTCCACCAGCTGGCGCGCGGCGTCCGCCGCCGGCGCGCTCGCCGCCGGGCGCCGGCGCGACAGCAGCGGGTCCAGGAACACCGCGGCCAGGACGATGGCCACGCCCAGGTAGAACTGCAGGCTCAGCTCGCGCTGCTCGCCCAGCAGCAGCGCCGCCAGCACGATCGCGTACACCGGCTCGAGGTTGGTCACCAGCTGCACCGCGTAGGCGCTGAGCCGGCGCAGCGCCACCAGCGCCAGCGCGAACGGCAGCAGGGTGCAGGCCAGTGCCAGGACCAGCAGCAGGATGCCGTCGTGCAGGCCCGGCAGGGCCAGCAGCCGGCCGGCGAACTCCGGCGCCAGCAGCGGCATCAGCGGCGCCAGCGCGCCCAGCACCAGGGTGCCGGCGCCCAGTTCCAGCGCGGTGACGGTCAGCGGATCGGCATGCTCGACCAGGCGCTTGTTGAGCGAGCCGAACACCGCCACCAGCAGCGCCGAGAGCGCGCCCACCGCCACGCCGGCGCGCATGCCGTCCGGCACGCCACCGACCACCAGGGCCACGCCCGGCAGCACCGCCACGCCCAGCACCAGCTCGCGCGGGCGGAACGGGCGCCGCGCCACCCAGGGCTCGATCACCGCGGTGAACACCGGCGCCAGGGCGATGCAGGTGGCCGCCACCGAGGCATTGGCCAGCTTGATCGCACCGTAGAAGGTCAGCCAGTGCAGGGCCACCAGCACGCCGACGCCGGCGTAGCCGGCCACCAGCCGCGGCGGCATTGCGCGCAGCCCGCGCCATACGCGCGGCAGCAGGGCCAGGGCGGCGACCACCAGCAGCATGCGCCACCACACCAGGGGCAGCGCGGGCAGCGCGATCAGCTTGCCGAGGATGGCGGTGAAGCCCCACAGCAGGACGCAGAAGTGGACCTGCAGCAGGGCGCGGGTGTGGGGGTTCATCGGCATGGCGCATTATCGCCCGCGGCGGGGCCGCCGGCGCGCGTCCATGGGCTCAGCGCCGCGGCGACAGCCAGCCGGCCAGGCCCAGCGCCGTGACCGACAAGGCCGCGCCCAGGGTGGCCAGCAGCATGTCCTTCTGCGCGTCCCACTCGTCGCCCTGGGTGCCCAGGTAGGCCTGGCCCAGGTCGCCGCCGAACATGCTGGCGGCCAGCCACTCGAAGATCTCGAACAACAGCGCGTGGGACATCACGAAGCTCACCGGCAGCACGTAGCGCCATGCCCCGCGCGGCGGCGCCACCCGGTCCAGCAGCTCGACGCAGGCCGGGGCCAGCAGCAGGCCGTAGCCGAAGTGCACCAGGCGGTCGTAGGTATTGCGCTGGAAGCCGAACAGGGCATCGACCGAGAAGCCGAAGTGGTCGCGGAAGAACGCGTCGTACGGCACCTCGGCATAGGTGTAGTGCGCGCCGATGGCGTGCAGCACGCCGAACACGAACAGGCCGATGCAGCTGGGCCAGGCCAGCGGCATGCGCCGCCACAGCACCGGCAGCAGCGCCACCGCGGCCACCACCAGCACGTTCTCCAGGGCCCAGTCCTCGCGGTAGCTGGGATTGATGGCCAGGGCGGTCCAGATCGCCGCGTAGGCGGCGAGCAGTGCCAGGGCATGGCGGGTGGGAACGGGACGGCGTACGGATGCGGGCGCGCTCATGGGCGCGCATCCTCGCACGGACCGCCGCGGCCGGGCAGGGGCCGGCGACGGGCGGGCTCAGGCCGCGGACAGGCGCTGCAGCAAGGCCATGGCCGCGGCCGGGTTGCGCTCCTTGGCCGCGGCGATGAAGAACACGAACACCTCGCGCGGCTTCGCGGGCGGCAGCGGCGGACCGACGTGCGCCAGGTCCGCCGGATCCTCGCCGGCATGCCAGGCGAGGACCCGTGCGGCCCAGGCGTCCAGCTCCGCGTCCGCATAGCCCTGCGCCAGCCCGGCGCGCGCCTGCATCACCCGCGCGTAGACGAAGTCGGCGGTGATGTCGGCGAAGGACGGGTGCTCGTCGGAGGCGGCCGCGACCAGGGCGATGTTGTGCCGGCGCAGCAGGGCCAGCAGCTCCGGGGTGAAGGCCGCGGGGTCGCGCAGTTCCAGCGCGTGGCGCAGGCGCAGGCCGTCCACCTCCGGCGGCAGCAGGGCGACGAAGTCGGCCAGCGCCTCCAGCGACGGGCTCTGGCCGCGGTCGAACTGCCACAGGATGGCGCCGAGGCGGTCGCCCAGGGTGGCGATGCCGCCGGCGAAGTCCTGCACCTGCGCGCCGGTGCCGGCCAGGCGGCGGCTGGCCATGATCCGCTTCGGCGCCTTGGCGGTGAACACGAAGCCCGGCGGGGTCTCGTCGCGCCAGCGGGCGTAGGTCTCCGGTTTCTGCGCGCCGTAGTAGGTGCCGTTGATCTCGATCGCGGTGACGTGGCGGCTGGCGTATTCCAGCTCGCGCCGCTGCACCAGCTTCTCCGGGTAGAACACGCCGCCGCGCCACGGCGCATAGGTCCAGCCGCCGATGCCGACGCGGATGCGCGGCTGGCCGGAAGCGGCGGGGGCGGGATCGAACAGGTCGGACATGGCGGTGGCCGGGGAGGAGCGGATGTCGATCGTAGCCGACCCGGCGCGCGGGTCCTGCATCGGCCACGCCCCGACTTCCGACACTCGGGCGCGCACGGCGGCTGCGCCTAGAATCGGCGCACACCCATACCGGAGCTGCCCATGGCCCTGCGCCCTTCGTCCCTGTGCCTGTCCTGCCTGCTCGCGCTGGGCCTGGTGCCGTTGGCACCGGCCGTGGCGCAGGAGCCCGCCGCCGCCACCGCTCCGGCGCCGGCCGCGCTGGATCCGGCCCAGCTTGGCGCCTGGGTGGAAGCGGCGCGCGAGCGCTTCGAGGTGCCGGGTATCGCCGTGGCGGTGGTCAAGGATGGCCAGGTGGTGTTCGAGGGCGGCTGGGGCGTGCGCGAGCTGGGCCAGCCCGATCCGGTGGATGCCCACACCCTGTTCGCCATCGCCTCCAACACCAAGGCCTTCACCGCCGCCTCGCTGGCGATGCTGGCCGACGAGGGCAAGCTGTCGCTGGAAGACCGGGTGGTCGAGCACCTGCCGGAGTTCCGCATGGCCGATCCCTACGTCACCGCGCAGATGCGCGTGCGCGACCTGCTGACCCACCGCAGCGGCCTGGGCCTGGGCGCCGGCGACCTGCTGTTCTGGCCGGGCAGCGACTACAGCACCGAGGAAGTGGTGGCGCGCCTGAAGGACGTGCCGCTGGCAAGCAGCTTCCGCGAGCGCTATGCCTACGACAACATCCTGTACGCCGCGGCCACCCTGCTGATCGAGCGGGTCTCCGGCCAGTCCTACGCGCAGTTCCTGCAGCAGCGCTTCTTCGACCCGCTGGGGATGGCCGGGACGCGCTTCAACGCCGACGCCCTGCGTCCCGGCGACCGCGCCGCCAGCGGCCATGCCAAGGCCGACTTCACCACCCTGCGCCCGACCTTCCCGCTCACCTGGCACAACGCCGCCGGCGCCGGTGGCATCTACTCCAGCGTGCACGACATGGCGCGCTGGATGAACGCGCAGCTGGCCGGCGGCCGCTACACCGATGCCGAGGGCCGGGAGCAGCGGCTGTTCTCCGAGCGCCGGCACAAGTCGATGTGGACGCTGCACACGCCGATCAACATCCCCGAGCCGGCGGTGCCGGAACTGGCCGCGTCCAGGCCGGACTTCCTCGGCTACGGCGAGGGCTGGATGCTGTCGACCTACCGCGGCGAGAAGCTGGTGTGGCACACCGGCGGCTGGCCCGGCATGGTCTCGCGGGTGACCCTGGTGCCGGGGCGCAACCTGGGCGTGGTGGTGCTGACCAACCAGGAATCCGGCGGCGCGTTCAACGCCGTCACCCTGCACGTGCTCGACGCCTTCCTGCAGCCGGCCGAGCGGGTCGACTGGGTGGCGGCCTATGCCGCGGCGGCGGAAAAGTCGAAGGCCCGCGCCGACGACGCCTGGGCCAAGCGCGTGGCCGCGCGCGACAAGCGCTCCAAGCCCTCGCTGCCGCTGTCCGGCTACGCCGCGACCTACCGCGATGCCTGGTACGGCGACGTCGAGGTGAAGCAGGAGAACGGGCGCCTGCTGATGCGCTTCACCCGCAGCCCGCTGCTGGTGGGCGAGCTGCAGCACTGGCAGCACGACACCTTCCTGGTGAAGTGGCGCGAGCGCACGCTCAACGGCGATGCCTTCGTCACCTTCCACCTGGATCCGGACGGCAAGGTGCGCGAGGCGCGGATGGAGGCGGCCTCGGACCTGACCGACTTCAGCTTCGACTTCCAGGACCTGGTGCTGAAGCCGGTGGAGTAAGCCCCCGCCAGGGCAGCGCCGGCTCCAGGCACATTCGGCCATGGCTTCGGCTGGCATGGCAGGCGCGTCAGCCCGGACGCGCTCCGCGTATCCGGGCTGCGCATGCGTCCCGTCGCTCCGGCCAATGCCGGGACGACGGCGGCTCCCGCGGATCACCAATCACGAATCACGAATCACGAACCGGTCACCTCACCGGTTCGCCCAGCAGCAGCTGCCGCACGAAGCGCACCGGCGGGGCACCGTGGGACAGGACCTGGTCGTGGTAGGTCTTCGCGTCGAAACGCTCGCCCAGCTCCGCCTCCGCCGCGGCACGCATGTCGAAGTGCTCCTGCGCGCCGACGAAGTAGGTCGGCAGCTGCGCCGAGGTCAGCTGCGCGCGCACCCACTTGCCGGCGGCCTCGCGCTCCTGCTGGAAGGTCTTCCGGACCATCAGGTCCATGGCCTGCTCGCGGCTCCAGCCGTCCACGTGCACGCCCTGGTCGAGGATCGCGTTGGCGATGGTGCGCAGGTAGAACTTCAGCTGCACCAGGCGGAACAGCGGGTCGTTGCCAAGGTAGCCGGCGTCGGCCATCACCTTCTCGGTGTACACCGCCCAGCCCTCGGCGAACGGACCGGAGCGCAGCACCGCGCGCAGGGTGGAGGGATGCCGCGCCGAGTGCCAGCCCTCCAGGTAGTGGCCGGGCGTGCCCTCGTGGATGCTCAGCAGGTGGATCATGCGCGAGTTGTATTCGCGCAGGAACGAGTCCACCTGTTCCTGGGTCCATTCCTCCGGGATCGGCGAGACCGCGTAGAAGGTCTTGAGGTTGCGGTCCAGCGGGCCGGGCGAGTCGCAATAGGCCACCGCCACGCCGCGCTGGAATTCGGGCATCTCGATGATTTCCACCGGCGCGTCGGGCAGGGTCACCAGGTCCTTCTCCCGCACGAACGCCGTGGCCTGCGCCAGTGCCGCCTCGGCGTCGGGGACCACGCGGTCGCGCGCCGGGCGCTCGGCGTAGGCCAGCTCCAGTGCGGCCTCGATCGCCGCCTGCTGCTGTTCCGGGGTCGGGGAGTCCGGCAGTTCGGGGACACCCGGGCGGTCGGCCAGCACCGTGCGGGCGATGCCGTACATCTCCGCGCGCACGCGCTCCAGCTCGGCCTCGGCGCGCTGGCGGATCTGCGCGCGCGACAGCGAGGACAGCAGGGCGAACTGCAGCTTGCGGTCGTACAGCTCCGCGCCGATGCGGAAGTCGCCGCGCGCGTTCGGGACCAGGGTCCGGTCCAGCCATGCCTGGTGCTCGACCACGGCCGCGCGCAGGCCGGCGATCGCCTCCTCGGCGGCCCGGCGGTCGGCCGCGTCCAGCTGGTCCAGCGCCGGGACCACGAGCAGGTCCACCAGGCCCAGCAGGCCGGAGTTCTGCCGGGCCACGGTCTCGGCGTGGATCTTCGGCACCCGCGCCGGATCCAGGTTGGCGCGCGCCTGCGCCAGCAGGCCGGGGATCAGGCGCATGCGCGCGGTGGCCGACCTGAGGCGTTCGGGCAGCGGCGCGAACTCGCGCGCCATCAGTCCGTAGATCGCGCTGCCGGCGAGGTCGCCGTAGACCTGCGGGTCCCAGGCCCAGGGCTGCAGCACTTCCGCGCTCCAGATGTCGTACTCCAGGCGGTTGCGCAGGATCGCGGCGTCGACCTGGTTGTCGCGGGACAGCGCGGCCACGTCCAGCGCATCCAGTTCGGCCAGCAGGGCGCGGCTGGTCTCCAGCGCCTGGCGGCGGCCCTCGGCGGAGAGGTCGTCCAGCTCGGCGTCATGGCGGTGGTCGCCGGCCTGGGTGGCGGCCACCGGCGACAAGCGCATCCAGGCCTCGAGCGCGCGCGCGGACAGGTCGGCGAAGGCGGCGTCGGCCGGGCTGGGCGCGGTGGCGGTGGACGCGGCTTCCGGGGCTTCGGGCTTCTGGCAGGCCGCCAGCGGCGCGAGCAGGGCGAGGGCCAGCAGGCAGGGGCGCAGGTTCGGGCGCATGGCTATACCGGTGTCGAGGGATGGCGCAGGATAGGGGCAAGGCGCCGCCCATGCCCCTGCCATTGGCTGGGCCGCGCCACCACGCACGGGGAGGACACCATGAAGTACCAGGGAAGCTGCCATTGCGGCGGCATCGCGTTCACCGTCGAAGGACAGATCGACCAGGTGGTCGACTGCAACTGCTCGATGTGCCGGCGGCGCGGCGGCCTGCTGTGGTTCGTGCCGGCCAGCGCGTTCGAGCTGGCCACCCCGCGCGAGCGGCTGGGCACCTACCTGTTCAACCGCAAGCACATCCAGCACCACTTCTGCCCGACCTGCGGCATCGCGCCGTTCGGCGAGGGCACCGCCCCGGACGGCACCGCGACCGTGGCGATCAACGTGCGCTGCCTGCCGGAGGTGGACCTGGACGCGCTGAAGGTGGTGCGCTTCGACGGCGCCAGCGTGTAGCGCGGTGGCGGCCTATTCCTCCTCTTCCGCCTCGAACTCCACCACCAGGCCCAGGCGCACCGCCAGCTCCTCCACCGCCTGGCGCACGCGCCGGGCGGTGTAATCGTTGGGCGCCTCGATCTCCAGGTCGTGCGCGCCGGGGCCGATGTCGTCGGACAGGCCGGCCGAGCTGGAATCCTCGTCGTCCAGGCGGGGCATCAGGTCGGCCACTTCCTCGACGTGCTCGACGCCCTCGATGCTTTGCAGCAGGTCGGCGACCGCGCGCAGGTCGTCCTGGTTGCCGATGATGCGGAGGCGTAGCTGGGGCATGGCGGACTCTCCCGATGGATGCCGCGCAGCCTAGCCACGCCGGTTTCAAGGCCGGGTGAGGAAGGCCTCCTCCCGGGCCTTGCGCCGGCGCGCGCCGGGCGGCCGCCGTTCCGGCGCGTCGGCCCATGGCGCCTCCTTGGCCTGCTGCTTGATCCAGTCGATGAACTTCGAGGCCGCCGGCGCCAGCGGGCGGTGCGCCGGATACACCGCGTAGTACGCGAACCGCGCCTGCATCGTCGGTCCGGGCAGCCGCACCACGTCGCCGCGCTCCAGCCAGCCCAGCGCCAGGTGGCGGCGGGCCAGGGTCGCGCCAATGCCTTCGGCGGCCGCGCGCATGGCGTCCGTGCTGTCGCTGAAGCTGTGCATCGGCGGCAGCCGCACGCCGCGCACGCCGGCGGCGCGGAACCATTCGCGCCAGCCCTGCTGGGTCAGGTCCGAAATCAGCGGCAGCGATGCGATCTGGCGCGGATCGGTGATGCCGGCCACGCCCGGCAGGCGCGGCGAAGCCACCGGGAACATCGCATCGTCCATCAGGTGGTGCGCCACCAGCCCGGGCCAGTGCCCGGGGCCATAGCGCACCGCCAGGTCGGGGCCGCCCTCGTCGAAGCGCGCCAGCGCCGGGCTGGTGTCGATCTCCAGCCTGACTTCCGGGTGCGCGGCGCAGAACTGCGGCAACCGTGGCAGCAGCCAGCAGTGCACCAGCGAATGCAGGGTGCTGATCCGCAGCACCCGGGTGCCTGCATCCGGCCGCAGGTTGCCGGCCACCGCCGAGACGTCGGCCAGTGCCGCGGCGGCGGCGTCGGCCAGCTGCCGGCCCTCGGGGGTGAGGGTGACGCCGCGGGCGTGGCGCTGGAACAGGGTCGTGCCCAGCAGCGATTCCAGCTTGCGCACGTGGTGGCTGACCGCGCTGGCGGTCAGGTGCAGTTCCTCGGCGGCGTGGGCGAAGTTCTGGTGGCGCGCGGCGGCGGCGAACACCGCCAGCGCGGGCAGCAGGGCAGGACGGATGACCATGCGAGGCACGAACCAGATTTGTGGCTCGCCCCGATACTACGCGCTTGTCGGCGCGCCCGGCGACGCCGAAGCTGTGGCCATCGCGCCGGTGATGCGATGGCCGGAAACGGCGAGCGGCAAGGCAGCCACCGGCGCACGATTCCTTCCCCCTGGCCGCCGCGCCGCGTGCGCGACGTGGCCGCTCCGGTTACCCGAGGAGATACCGATGGATGGCACCAAGCAATGCCTGGAAGCCGGCGCCGCCTCCGCGCCCGTGGCCGGCGCCCGCGACTGGCGCACCCCGCTGGAACTGCTTGCGCTGGGCGCGGTATGGGGCGGCTCGTTCCTGTTCATGCGGGTGGCCGCGCCGGAGTTCGGGCCCTACGCCCTGGTGGAGCTGCGCCTGGCGCTGGGGGCGATGGTGCTGCTGCCGTTCCTGTGGCTGGCGCGGGCGCAGTTCCCGTTGCGCATCTGGCCGAAGCTGGCGGCCATCGGCGTGGTGAACTCGGCGCTGCCGTTCCTGCTGTTCGCCTGGGCGGCGCAACGCGCGCCGGCGGCGATCGGCGCGATCTGCAACGCCATGGTCGTGCTGTTCGCCGCACTGGTGGCGTACCTGGTGTTCGGCGAGAAGATCGGCGCACGCCGCGCCGTGGCGCTGCTGACCGGCTTCATCGGCGTGGTGGTGCTGGCCACGGCCAAGGTGTCCGGTCTGAGCATCGGCCCGGCGGTGTTCGCCGGCGCCACCGCGGCGCTGCTGTACGGCGTCGGCCTGAACCTGGTGAAGCGCTACATGGCCGGGCTGCCGCCGGCGGCCTCGGCGGCGGTGACCCTGGGCTGCTCGGCGCTGCTGCTGCTGCCGCTGGCGGCCACCCACTGGCCGGCCGGTGCGGTCTCGGCGCAGGCCTGGGGCTCGGCCATCGGCCTGGGCGTGCTGTGCACCGGGCTGGCCTTCATCTATTTCTACGGCCTGATCCACCGCATCGGCGCCGCGCGCACGTCCACCGTGACCTACCTGGTGCCGCTGTTCGGCGCGCTGTTCGCCTGGGTGTTCCTGGGCGAGCCGGTGACCCTGGCCATGCTGCTGGCCGGCGCCCTGATCCTGGGCAGCGTGGCGATCAGCCAGCGTGCGCGCTGAGCCTCAGTCGGCGGCCACGCGCACCGGCAGCATCACGTTGCACAGGTCGATGTGCCCGGCCGGGCGCTTGTAGAAGTCGTCGCGGCGGTTGCGGCGCGCTTCCACCAGCTCGGCGAAGGCGGCGCTGTCGGTGCGCAGGGCCTGCAGGCGCAGGCGTTCGCCGGCCGGCACCTCGCTGGCCAGCCGCACCGAGAAGATCGGCGTGCGCTGGGCCGGGTCTTCGTAGAAGCCCATCGGTTCGGGTCCGCGCGGCAGCGAGCTGAGCAGCTCGATGCCCTTCACCACGCGACCGACCAGGGTGATGTTGCGGTCCAGCTGGCGCGGCGACTGGCCGATCACCGCGTACAGCTCGGCGCCGATGCTGCTGTCCGGCTCGGCGTTGCGGCCGGCGCCGACCATGGCGTAGCAGTGGGCCAGCCAGGCCTTGCCTTCGTGCGGGTCGCGGCCGGCGGGGAAGCCGTCGACGAAGCCGACTTCCGGCGCCCAGCCATCGGCATCGGGCAGGCGGTGGAAATCCAGTCCCGCCGCCTCGCGCTCGAATTCCGCCGGCAGCTTGCGTGCGGCCCGGCCGAGATCCTTCGCCTTCTCCGGGTCCTCGCCATCGACATCACCGAACTGGGCGACGAAGTTGTCCTGCACCCGGTAGATGCTGGTGCCGTCCCAGAAATGGCCGCGTGCAAGGGTGGCGATGTTGCGCGCGTGCGCCGGGGCGAACGCAGGCGCCAGCTCGATGACCACCCGGCCGGCTTCGAGGTCCATGTACAGGGTGCGCTCCGGGTCCAGGTCGCGCCAGGCCGAGGCCGGCGCGTCGGCGAGGATCTCCTGGAGGCCGCGGGTCTGGGCCTGGGCGGGGGCAGGAGCGGCGAAGGCGGCGCACAGGGCGCAGGCGAGCAGGACGGGGCGCAGGGTCATGGGCGGCACCTGGGAATGGAGCCCGGATTCTGGCCCGACCCCGGCCGCCAGGGCCAGTACGGCCCCGGGTGACTATCGGCACATCCGCTATACCGAAGTTAAGAATAGCCTTGCTCCGGAGCCTGCCAGAGGCAGGCGAGGAGCCCATCCATGGTCGACATCGAGGCCCAGCTGAAGAAGTTCCAGAAGGAGCTCAGCGCCGGCACCGTGTCGCTGGTCCTGCTTGCGGTGCTGGCGCGGGCCAGCGAGCCCCTGTACGGCTACCTCATCGCCAAGCGCCTGGAGCAGGTGGGCGGCGGCGTGCTCAGCGGCAAGCAGAGCGCGCTGTACCCGGTGCTGCGCAACCTGGAGGGCGCAGGCCTGCTGGAAAGCCACGTCGAGCCATCCGATGCCGGCCCGCCGCGGCGCTGCTACCGCATCACCGGCGCCGGCCGCGAGGTCCTGGCGCAATGGGCCGCCGCCTGGCGCGCCACCCGCGATTCCGTCGATTCCGTCCTGGAGGAGTAAGCGCATGAACGCCAAGCAGGGTCGGCCGCTGCCGACCACCATCCCGGAATACCTGGAGCAGCTGCGCGAGGCGCTTCGCGGCGCGGATCCGGCGCTGGTCCAGGACGCGCTGTACGACGCGGAGGAATACCTGCGCTCGGAGCTGGCCGAGCAGGCCGGCCGCGACGAGGCCGAGGTGATTGCCGCGGTGGCCGGCAGCTACGGCGCGCCGGAGGAAGTGGCCGAGATCTACCGCGAGACCGAGGTCACCGTGAACCGCGCCCTGCGCCCGCCGCGTCCGCCCAAGCAGCGCTCGCTGGTCGGCCGCTTCTTCGGCGTGGCCGCCGACCCGTACACCTACGGCGCGCTGTTCTACATGCTGCTGTCGCTGGCCACCGGCGTGTTCTATTTCACTTGGGTCGTCACCGGCATCTCCACCTCGGGCGGACTGCTGATCCTGATCATCGGCGTGCCGCTGCTGCTGCTGTTCCTGATGTCGGTGCGGCTGCTGTCGCTGGTGGAAGGGCGCATCGTCGAGGTGCTGCTGGGCGTGCGCATGCCGCGGCGGCCGCTGTACATCCAGCGCGACAAGCCCTGGCTGACCCGCATCGGCGAGCTGTTCACCGACGGCCGCACCTGGACGGCGATGGCCTACATGCTGGCGATGCTGCCGCTGGGCACGGCGTACTTCAGCTGCATCGTGACCCTGCTGGCGGTGAGCCTGGGGCTGCTGCTGACGCCGCTGGCCTCCCTGTTCGGCTGGTGGGATAGCCCCGGCTTCCACCTGGACGGCCTGTACTTCGCCCTGGCCGACAGCTGGGCGGGCGCGCTGCTGGCGTTCGCGATCGGCTTGCTGCTGCTGTTCGCGACCCTGCACCTGGCGCGCCTGGTCGGGCGCTGCCACGGCTGGCTGGCCAAGCACCTGCTGGTGCGCAATCCGGTGGTCTGAGCCCACCTCCCGGCCGGCCAATGGCGCCGGCCGGTCCTTCCCGAAACCGTGCCGCGGGTCGAGGCCCTCGACGCCTCGGCGCCAGGGGCGAGGCAGGGGGGCGGCTGCCGCAGGCCTGGACATTCCGCGCCGGGCAAGGGGAACGGCCACCCATGGGGCGGCCTTTCCGTTTTCCGGAGCCGTGGCGCAAGGCCCGGGCGCGCGCGTATCCGGCGATGGATGTGCACACCCGTGCCGCGTTCGCGATCCAATCCGGCATGTCTGGCCGGCAATTTCGGCGGTTGGCCCCCAAGGTCCTGCCGGGAGCAACCCGGTGCGGTAACGTCGCCCCCGCCGTGATCCGCGGCGTCTGTGGAGAGGACGACATGGAGCAGAGAACCGCGATGCGCTGGCTGCTGGCCTATTCAGGCGCGCTGACGGTGGCCGTATGCGCCTTCCTGCTGACCGGCGCGGCCGCACCGGGCAAGCGCGCCAGCTTCGAGGAGATCGACGTGCAGCGCATCAACGTGCGCGAGCCGGACGGCACGCTGCGCCTGGTGGTATCGAACCGGACGCGTTTCCCGGGCCTGATCTTCCGTGGCAAGGAGCACCGCCATCCGCGCGAGGTCGCCGGCATGCTGTTCTACAACGATGAGGGCACCGAGAACGGTGGCCTGGTCTTTGGTGGCTCGCGCGGTCCGGATGGAAAGCCCCGTGCAGGAGGGCATTTTTCCTTCGACCAGTACGAGCAGGACCAGGTGGCCACGTTCGGTCAGTACGAACGGGATGGCATCCGCTGGGCGGGAGTCACGGTGCTGGACCAGCCCGATGGATCGTCCGAGCCAATGTTGGAGAACCTGGAGGAGCTGAACGCTTTGCCGCCGGACGAGAGGCAGAAACGCCAAGTCGAACTCACCGGCGGACCGGCCAATGTCGCGCGCGTGTTCCTGGGCAAGGACCACGAGCGCTCCTCCCTGCTGTCCCTGAGGGACGCCGAAGGCAGGGTCCGGCTGGTGCTGAGGGTGGCCGCCGACGGCGCCGCCGCGGTCGAGTTCCTGGACGAGGCCGGCAAGGTGGTGCGCCGGTTGGCGCCCGAGGACATCAGCGCGCAGTGAGCACGCAGCCGGCATCCCGGTCCTGCAGGAAGAAAGGCCGCCCATGGGGCGGCCTTTCCGTTGTGCCAATGGGGCAAGGCTCAGTCGCGTGCGTATCTGGCGATGAACTCGCGCACCTGCGGATAGACCTTCTCGCGCCAGCGGCGGCCGCTGAAGATGCCGTAGTGGCCGGCGCCTTCGACGATCAGGTGCTTCTGGTGCGACTTGGCAATGCCGCTGCACAGGTCGTGTGCTGCCTCGGTCTGGCCGAGGCCGGAGATGTCGTCCAGCTCGCCCTCGATGGTGAACATCGCGGTGTCCTTGATCGCCGCCGGATCCACGCGCTCGCCGCCGATCACCCATTCCCCGCGCGGCAGCAGGAACTCCTGGAACACGATGCGGATGGTGTCCAGGTAGTACTCGGCGGGCATGTCCAGCACCGCGTTGTACTCGTCGTAGAAGCGGCGGTGGGCCTCGGCGTCCTGCAGGTCGCCCTTGACCAGGTTGGAGTAGAAGTCCCAGTGCGACATGAAGTGGCGGCTGGGGTTCATGGCGATGAAGCCGGCGTGCTGCAAGAAGCCCGGGTACACGTCGCGGCCCTGGCCCGGGTACGGCGGCGGCACCGTGTGGATGACGTTGTTCTCGAACCAGGACAGCGGATTGCGCGTGGCCAGGTTGTTGACCGCGGTCGGGCTGCGGCGGGCGTCGATCGGGCCGCCCATCATCACCAGCGAGCGCGGGATCGGCTCGCCGCGCGCGGCCATCAGCGACACCGCGGCCAGCACCGGCACCGTCGGCTGGCACACGCTGACCACGTGCAGGTCGCGCGCGCCGATGTGGCGGATGAAGTCCTCCACGTAGGCCACGTAGTCGTCCAGGCAGAACGCGCCGGCTTCCACCGGCACCATGCGCGCGTCGACCCAGTCGGTCACGTAGACCTTGTGGTCGCGCAGCAGGGTGGAGACGGTGTCGCGCAGCAGGGTGGCGTGGTGGCCGGACAGCGGCGCCACCACCAGCACCACCGGGTCGTCCTTCATCGCCGCGATGGTGGCCGCGTCGTCGCTGTAGCGCTTGAAGCGCACCAGCCGGCAGAACGGCTTGCGCAGCGCCTCCTGCTCGAGCACCGGGACCTGCCGGCCCTGGACCTCCACCTCGTGGATGTTCCAGGCAGGCTTCTCGTAGTCCTTGCCCAGGCGGTGCACCAGCTCGTTGCTGGCGGCGATGCGCTCGGCCCCCGGCAGCGACGACACCCAGCTGTTGGGGTCGGAGAAGATGCGGGCATTGGCTTCGGCCAGATGGACCCAGGGGGCCATCATGGCGCGGTTGAGTTCATGCAGCTGGTAGAGCATGGAGGGTCCACGCTTCGGGTCTGGCTGTTGCATTGCACCATCGTAACCGAAGAGGACGCAGGTCGACGTGGGCGTCGCAGCCTGCGTGAGACGTGCGTTCAGCGGGCGGGAAGGGGGATGAACTCGGGGTCGCCGTCGATCTGGCCGAAACGGCCTTCCAGCCAGTCCTGCTTGGCCTGCTCGATGCGTTCCCTGGAACTGGAGACGAAGTTCCACCACAGGTGGCGGCGCCCGTCCAGCGGCTCGCCGCCCAGCAGCATGGCCTTCAGCGGGGTGCGCGCACGCAGCACCGGGCGCGTGCCGCGGTCGGGCAGCACCAGGTGCCGGGCCGGGATGTCGCGGCCGTCGAGCTGGGCCTCGCCTTCGAGGATGTAGAGCGCGCGCTCGGCATGGCCGGTGTCCAGCGCCACTTCGGCGTCCGGCTCCAGGTCGATGGCCACGCTGAGGGTGTCGGCGAACACCCGCACCGGCGATTCCTCGCCGTAGGCGCGCCCGGCCAGCACCCGCAGCCAGGCGCCCTCGCGCCGTTGCTGCGGCAGGGTGGCCGCAGGGTGGTGGAAGAACGCCGGCTCGGCTTCCTCGTGCGCCTGCGGCAGGGCCACCCAGGTCTGCATGCCGTGGGCCGTGCTGCCGGTCGCCCGCTCCTCGGCCGGGGTGCGTTCGGAATGGGCGATGCCGCGGCCGGCGGTCATCCAGTTGACGTCGCCCGGGCGGATCACCTGGTCCGAGCCGAGGGTGTCGCGGTGGCGGATCGCGCCGTCCCAGAGGAAGGTCACCGTGGCCAGGCCGATGTGCGGATGCGGGCGCACGTCCAGGCCGTGGCCGCGGTCGAACACCACCGGGCCCATGTGGTCGACGAACACGAAGGGACCGACGCTGCGCGCCTGCAGGGAGGGGACCGCGCGGCGTACCAGGAAGCCGTTGCCGAGATCGTGGACGCGGGGTTCGACGAGGGTGGTCATGGCGGCGCTCCGGGGAAGGACCGGGGCGCAGCATTGCATGCCCGGCGCGCCGCTGCGCGCGCGTGGCCGCGACGGTGCTTTCCGCGCCGCCGCCGGGGTGGCCGTACGCGCCCGGACGGACGGATGCGGCGCGGCTTGCGGCGGCGACTTGCCGCTACAACTTGCCGCTACAATCGGCCTCGCTTTCGCCCCCGAACCGGAGACCCCACACAGTGACCCGCAAGCTAGTCCTGCTGCGCCACGGCCAGAGCCAGTGGAACCTCGAGAACCGCTTCACCGGCTGGGTCGACGTCGACCTCACCGAGCAGGGCCGGGCCGAGGCCGCGGCCGGCGGCCGCCTGATGCGCGAGGAAGGCCTGCGCTTCGACGTGGCCTATACCTCCACGCTCAAGCGCGCCATCCGCACCCTCAACATCGCGCTGGGCGAGCTGGACCAGGACTGGATCCCGGTGCACAAGAGCTGGCGCCTCAACGAGCGCCACTACGGCGCGCTGCAGGGCCTGGACAAGGCCGAGACCGCGGCCAAGCACGGCGAGGAGCAGGTCAAGATCTGGCGCCGCTCCTACGACATCCCGCCGCCGGCGATGGATCCGTCCGACGCCGGCCACCCGGCCAACGACCCGCGCTACGCCGGGCTGGACCGCAACGCGCTGCCGTCGACCGAGTCGCTGGCCACCACCCTGGACCGGGTGCTGCCGTACTGGCACGACGCCATCGCGCCCTCGCTGAAGTCGGGGAAGACGGTGCTGGTGGCCGCGCACGGCAACTCGCTGCGCGCGCTGTACAAGTACCTCAACAACGTCTCGAAGGAAGAGATCCTCGAGCTCAACATCCCCACCGGCATCCCGCTGCTGTTCGAGCTGGACGACGAGCTGAAGGTGGTCTCGCACCGCTATCTGGGCGATCCGGAAGCGGCGGCCCGCGCCGCCGCGGCGGTCGCCGCCCAGGGCAAGGCCAGGTAGGCAACCATCGAAACACCCGGCTCCGGCCGGATGTTTCGTTTCGTGCAGCAGACCCATGCGTATCCGACGACCCCGCGCGCGGCTTGCCGGCATCCTCGCGATCACGGTGGTGATCGCCCTCCAGGCCGTGCTGGGGTTCGGCTGCCATGGCCAGGACCTGCGCCGGTTCGCCATCGGCCTGGGCGTCTTCGTCCTGCCGCCGCTGCTGCCGGCGCTGGTCTCGCTGGCCACCGCCAATCCGCTGCGCGCGGTGGGCGCCTGCGCGCTGTTCGCGCCATGGCTGCTGTGGGCCGGTTACGTGGACTGCATCCGGCCCGATGCCGGGGGCGGGGCGTCCATGGCGTATGTGCCGGTACTGCTGTACGGCTTCCCCAGCGCCGTGCTGGGTGCGCTCCTGGCCGGGCCGGTGTGCCGCCGGCTGGGCATCGCCATCGACCCCTGATCCGCGCCCTACCGCCGGTGCGGAGTCGTGGCGCTTGCGGAATGAGAGCGATTCGCATTTAATGCGCGCAGCAGCTCCACCCAGGACGGCCGCAGGGACCCGCGGCCGCCGATGCAGCGCCGGGAAAGGCGAGGCACTCCAAGGCAGCAGGCTGCACAGCCCGGCACCGGACGCATGAGCGGCCGGCCAGGGCGTTACCGCTGCCGCCACCGCCATGCCACTGCTCCATGCCGCCCCAACGCCTGAAACCGCCATCGCGGTTGGCTTGGGCGGGCGGGGCCGGAGCCCGGCGACCGGCCTTCCATGTCCTTCCCGGAGCCGTCACGTGAGTCCTCGCTGCACCCCGTCGTTTCCCGTCCCGATGCCTGCCCCCCGCCGCACCCTTGCCGCGTGCGTGGCGATGGCCCTCGCGCTGGCCGCGCCCGCCGCGTCCGTGCTGGCCGGGGAGAGCGGCGTGCCGGCCGCCACCGAGCTGGACGCGGTCCTGGTGGTCGCGCAGCGCGCCAGCCGCGCCAGTACCGGCGCCACCAACCTCGACCTGGAGATCAAGGAGACCCCGCAGTCGATCAGCGTGGTCACCGCCGAGCAGATGCACCTGTTCGGGGCCGACAGCGTCAACGAGGCCCTGCGCCTGGCCACCGGCGTGCAGGTGGACGAGTGGGAGACCAACCGCACCAGCTACAGCTCGCGCGGTTTCGACATCCTCAACACCCAGATCGACGGCGTGGGCATGCCCAACAGCTGGGGCATCGCCACCGGCGCGTTCGATACCGCCGGCTACGAGAAGGTGGAAGTGATCCGCGGCGCCAATGGCCTGCTGACCGGGGTGGGCAACGCGGCCGGCACCATCAACTACGTGCGCAAGCGCCCGACCAACGCGCGGCAGGGCAACGTGGGCATCAGCCGCGGCACCTGGGACACCACCCGCGTCGAGCTGGACTATTCCACGCCGTTCACCGCCGACGCCACCTGGGCCGGCCGCGTGGTGGCCGCGCACGAGGACGGCGATTCCTGGCTGCGCGCCAACAGCAACCAGCGCGACTTCGTCTACGGCGTGGTCGATGGCCAGGTCGGGGCGAACGGCACCCTGGCGCTGGGCTGGTCGTACCAGCGCGCGAAGTCCGACGGGATCATGTGGGGCGCGCTGCTGTTTGCGAACAACGACGGCACCCAGGCGCAGTGGCCGACCAGCGCCACCACCACCCAGGACTGGACCTGGTGGAACACCACCAACCACACCGCCTTCGTCGAGTACACCCACCGCCTCGGCGACGCCTGGCAGCTGAAGGCCGCCTACAACTACCGGCGCGCCACCGGCGACGACCGCATGTTCTATGCCTACGAAGGTGCGGACGGGCTGGATCCGGAGACCGGCCTGGGCCTTTACGGCTATCCCTGGGGAGGGGCGGACGCGTCCACCGCACACCTGGGTTCGCTGGTGCTGGACGGCCGCTTCCAGTGGCTGGGCCGCGAGCACGAGCTGGTGCTGGGCGCGAGCGTGTCGCGCAGCGATGCCGATGGCTGGGAGTACCCGGCCGATCCGGCCTCGCCGGCCTGGGGGGCGTTGCCTGCGTTCCCTTATCCCACCGACGCCATCCCCGAGCCGGCCTGGGGCGAGCGCACGCTTTACTCGGTGCTGGACCAGCGCCTCAAGCGCGTGTTCGGCGCCACCCGCATTGCCCTGACCGACCGCTTCAAGGCCATCCTCGGCGCCAACTTCGCCGAGTACCGGCGCAGCGGCGACCTGGCGGGGACGGCGTTCGACCAGACCACCCGCCATACCAGTCCCTATGCCGGTTTCACCTTCGACTTCAGCGACCAGGTGCTGGGTTACGTCAGCTACTCGGACCTGTACCAGCCGCAGGACCAGGTCGATGCGGACGACCGGTACCTCGACCCCAGCAAGGGCGTGAACTACGAGGCCGGCGTCAAGGCCAGCTGGCTGGACGACCGCCTGCTGGCCACCATGGCCGTGTTCAGGGCCGACCAGAAGAACCTGGCCACGCCGGTGGGCGTCAACGACCTGGGCACCTACATCTATGCCGGCGTGGACGTGGAATCGCGCGGCGTGGAACTGGAAGCCACCGGCCGCATCAACGACCACCTGGACGTGGTGGTGGGCTATACCGCGCTCGAGCTGGACGGGCTGGACGGGCTGGATGGCGACGACACCTATCCCTGGGTGCCACGCCGCAGCGCCAACCTGCTGCTGGCTGGCCGCGTGCCCGGTTACGAAGCCTTTTCCTGGGGTGTCGGTGGACGCTGGCAGGGCCGCATCTTCAACGGCACGGTGAGCCAGGACAGCCATGCGGTGCTCAACGCGTACGCGGCCTGGGACTTCCTGCCCAATGCGACCGTGCGCATCAACGCCGGCAACATCGGCGACGAGAAGTACATCAATACCCTGCGCTACGGCGCCGGCTACTACGGTGCCCCGCGCAACTACACCCTGAGCCTGGACTGGCGTTTCTGACGCCGGCCCCGCAGGAGACGCAGCCATGTCCGCCACGTCGATCCGTTCCCGCCATCCACGCCTGCAGCTTGCCGCGCGGGTCGGTGCCGGCGTGGTGGGCGGCTATGTCTTCGCCTGGGGCTTCATTGCCGCCGGCATGGCGTTGATGTCCAAGGCCGGGATGGAATTCCACGATGCCGAGTTCGTCGCCAGCGCGCTGGGCCTGCTGCTGTGGCTGGCGGTGCTGCTGGGCGTGGTGGCCGGGCGCCGCAATCCGGCCTGGGCCTGGCTGGGGCTGCTCGGCGGCGGTGCGCTGCTGGCGGCGCTGGGCTCGTTCGTGCAATCGACGATGGCCTGAAGGAGACCACGCATGTTCCAGAACTTCCGCCAGGCCATGGCATGGCTGCATACCTGGTTCGGCCTGGTCCTCGGCTTCGTGCTGATGGCTGCGTTCTTCTTCGGCGCCCTGTCGGTGTTCGACCGCGAGATCGACCGCTGGGCGCTGCCGGCCACGCGCTTCGAGCCGCAGCCCATGCCCTCGTTCGAACGGGTGCTGCGGCCGGCGTTCGAGCGCCTGCAGCCGGATCCAGCCCTGGTCGAAGCGATGCGCCCGCGGGTGGATGGGCCGATGCCGGAACGCTTCGACCGCATCGCCTACTGGAGCGCCTACACCACGCATCGCGATCCGGTGTTGGCGATCTACGCCGGCTGGGAAGTGCCTGGCGCCAGGGACCCGGACGAGCAGCTGTACGCGCTGGGCACGATCGATCCGCGTGACGGCTCGGCGCTGCGGGACGACCAGCTGAAGATCGGCAGCGGGTTCTTCTACCCGATGCACTACAGCCTGACCGTGGACTGGAAGAACCTGGGTTTCTGGATCGTGGGCCTGGCCGCCATGGCGATGCTGGCGGCCCTGGTCAGCGGCGTGGTCATGCACCGCAGGCTGTTCCGCGAGCTCTTCACCTTCCGCCCCGACCGTGCCCGCCTGCGCAGCGTGCTGGACCTGCACAACCTCACCGGCGTGGTCGCGCTTCCGTTCCACTTCTTCTTCGCCTTCACCGGACTGCTGATCTTCGCTTCGACCTACTACTTCCCGGTTGGCCACACCCAGCTGCACGACCTGCACGAGTTGCACGAGAAGCACGAGGCCGCCGCACTGGGCCTGCCGCACGGCCGTTCCGGCGTGCCTGCGGGGCTGGCCAACGTGGATGCGATGGTGGCCGAGGCGCAGCGACGCTGGGAGGCGCGGGGCATGGCCGGCGATGTCGGTTTCCTGGTGCTGCAGCACGTGGGCGATGCCAACGGCTACGTCAGCGTGTACCGCGCTGGCACCGACCGCATCGCCCTGGTCGGGCAGGGCATCCACTTCAAGGCCGATACCGGAGAGCTGCTGCGCGAGGATCCGCCGGCCACGCCGGCGGCGCGGGTGGCGGAGTTCCTCACCGGCCTGCACCTGCAGCATTTCCGCCACTGGCTGCTGCGCTGGCTGTACGTGCTGGGCGGACTCAGCGGGGCGGCATGCATCGCCACCGGCTTCCTGTTCTTCGTGGAGAAGCGCAAGCGCCAGCATGCCGCGCGCGGCAGCCAGGGGGCGCGCATCGTCGACGCACTGGCGGTGGCCGCGGTGACCGGCATGGTCCTGGCGACCCTGGGCATCCTGGTGGCCAACCGCGTGTTGCCGGAAGACCTGGCAGGGCGCGGCGACTGGGAGCGCTGGGCGTTCTGGGGCACCTGGCTGGCGTCGCTGGTGCATGCCGCCTGGCGCAGCGCGCCGGTGGCGCGCGGACTGCCCAGTCCGGCCTGGCGCGAGCAGGCCTGGGCGATCGCGCTGCTGGCCGTGGCCGCACCGGTGCTGAACTGGATCACCACCGGCGACCACCTGCTGCGCACCCTCGGCCAGGGGTACTGGCCGGTGGCGGGCGTGGACCTGTCGCTGCTGGCGGCCGCGATGATTGCCGGTTCCGTCGCGGTCCGGCTGGGGCGAAAGGCCCGCGCCGCCGCGGCCGCAGCCGCGCTGCGTGAGACTGCGGCCGGGCAGGGGGAGGCGGTGCATGCCTGATGCCCTCCTGCATGCCGCGACCCTGCTGGCCTGCGTGGCCGGCATGGGCTGGCTGGCGCTGGCAATGGACGTGCATGCGCGCCAGGCCTGGGGCAGGGCGCTGGCGCCGGGCGCTGCGCGCCTGCTGCGGGTGCTTGGCGGCACGGCGCTCGTCGTCGGCCTCCTGCTGGCCCTGGCCGCCGACCACGCCAGCATGGCGGTACTGGTCTGGGTGATGGCCCTGGCCGGTGCGGCGCTGGCGGTGGCGTTCGCCCTGGCTTGGCGTCCGCGCTGGTTGCGCTGGCTGGCGCCGTGGATCGGCGTGGCGGTCAGGACCCCTGCAGCATCAGCTGCCAGTAGCCGACGTCGATCCAGCGGTCCTGCTTGAAGCCGACCTCGCGGAAGCGGGCCACGTTCTGGAACCCGAGCCGTTCGTGCAGGGCGACGCTGGCCTCGTTGGGCAGGGCGATGCCGCCGATCGCGGCATGCAGCCCGGCCTTGCGCAGCCCGTCAAGCAGGGGCGAGTAGAGCGCCTTGCCGATGCCGCGGCCGGTGCGGGCCTGGTCGAGGTAGACCGTCGTCTCGACCGAGTAGCGGTACGCGCAACGCCCCTTCCAGCGCGATGCATGGGCGTAGCCGAGGATCGTGCCGGCTTCCTCCGCGACCAGCCATGGCAGGCCGCCATCGAGGGTTTCGGAGATGCGCGCGGCCATCTCCGCGGTCGCTACCGGCTCGGTCTCGAAGGTGATGCAGGTGCCGGCGACGTAGGGGTTGTAGATCGCGGCGATGGCCGCGGCATCTTCGGGCGTGGCACTGCGGATCTGCATGCGGGCTCCGGTGCGCGGGTGGGCCTGCGGATGCTACCGCGGCCCGCGGCCGGTCAGGCGTGGATCAGGCGGCCGCCGGCGAAGGACCAGTTCTCCCAGGTGGTTTCCTTGAAGCACACCATCACGTGCTCCGGATCCAGGCCCTGGGCGGCCAGCCGTTCCATCAGGTCGGCCAGCAACCGTTTCTTAACTTTCACGCTGCGGCCCACCGACCACAGGATCTCTATCAGGACGAAGTCCTCGCCGCGTGGCGAGGACAGGTCCGGATAGCTGGGGTCGTAGCGGAAGTCCGCCGCGTCCAGCTCGATCACGCGCTGGAAACGGTCGGTCTCCGGTACCCCGGAGGCGACCAGGGCGGCGTGCACGGCATCGAGCAGGCGGGTCTTGAATTCCGCGCTCTTGGGCTTGCGGACGGTGGCGGTCACCAGCGGCATGACGGTACTCCTTGCGCGGGATGCCGGGGCAGCATATGTCCGCCCGGCGCCCACGTGCGCCGGGCGCCATATTTCCGTTGCGGAACGGCGGGCCGGCGCTACAGGCCGCCGGTGACCGCAAGCACGCTGCCGGTCACGTAGGACGCCTGCGCGGACAGCAGCCAGGCCACCGCCGCGGCGACTTCCTCCGGCTGGCCGGGACGCTGCATCGGGATGCGCGCGGCGACCCGCGCCGCGCGCCCGGGTTCGCCGGCGCGCGCGTGGATGGTGGTGTCGATGGTGCCCGGTGCCACCGCGTTGACGTGGATGCGGTGTGGCGCCAGTTCGCGCGCCAGGCCCACGGTGAGCGCTTCCAGCGCGGCCTTGGAGGCGGCATAGGCCACGTATTCGCCGGGGGAGCCGGTGCGCGCGGCCACCGAGCTGATGTTGACGATGTCCGAGCGTGCCTGGCGCCCGCGCCAGCGCCGCGCGGCCTCGCGGCACAGGCGCACCGGCGCGGCCAGGTTCACCGCGAGGATGCGTTCCAGGTCGGCGTCGTCCAGCGCCTCGATCGGGCCCAGCCGCCCGGTCACGCCGGCGTTGTTGACCAGCGCGGCCACCGGTCCCAGTGCCTCGGCGGCATCGAACAGCCGGGGCGCGGCATCGGCGGCGGTGACGTCCAGGCGCAGCGCCCGGCAGCTGCGCGCGGACGGATCCAGCGCCGCCTGCAGCGCGGCCGCTTCCGCATCCGGGGACGAATGGGTGAACAGCACCGCATGGCCGCCGGCATGCAGCCGTTCGACGATGCAGCGGCCGATGCCGCGGCTGCCGCCGGTGACGATCGCCACCGGACGCGTGTGGGAAGGGCTCATGCCTCGACCTCCGGGGCCGGATCCGTGGATGGCGTGCCGCCTGCCTCGACCGGCGGCAGCTCGCATTCCATCACGATGTTGCAGCGGGCGTACCGGGGGTGCGGGCCGCGGTGCACCGCGCGGAAGCCGAAGGCCTCGTAGAGGTGGATGGCGGCCCCCAGGCGCGTGTTCGAAAACAGGCGCACGCGCCTGGCGCCCAGCTGGCGCGCCCGCTGCAGCGCCGTGGCCAGCAGGATCCGGCCCCAGCCCTTGCCGCGTTCGCCGGCGGCCACGGCCATGCGCGCCAGCTGCATCACCCCGTCCTCCTCGCGCAGCAGCGCGCAGGCACCGATGACCTCGCCGCGGTTGCTGAGGGTCAGGATCGAGCCGCCCTCGCGCACGATCCGCATCGGGTCGCGTGCCAGCGCGCGGTCGGCTTCCTCGAGCCGGAAGTACTCGCCGATCCAGGCTTCGTTGAGGCGGATGAAGTCGGCGGCATGCTGTTCGTTGTCGTAGTGGATGCGCATCGGAACTCCATGGAGCGGGGTTGGGGTCATCCGCACAGCGCCGTGGTCCAGGCGCCCAGCCAGGCGGCGACCACGCGCGGGTGCAGCCAGGCCGCGAACAGCAGCACGCACGCCACCGCGGCGGCCAGCAGCGCGACGGCGGCGCGGAGGCGGCTCATGCGGCGGCCGGCGCGGGGGAGCGGAGCAGCGGGCGGTCGTCGATCGGCCAGTGCAGGGCGGCGGCGAGCACGCCCAGGGCGATGGCCAGCAGCCACACCAGGACGTAGGAACCGGTCGCCTCGAACACGCGCCCGCCCATCCACACGCCCAGGAACGAGCCCAGCTGGTGGCCGATGAACACCAGGCCGAACAGGGTGCCGAGGTAGCGCAGCCCGAACACCCCGGACAGCACGCCGTTGGTCAGTGGTACTGTGCCCAGCCACATCAGGCCCATGACCGCGGCGAAGGGGTAGAGCGTCCACGGCCCCGGCGGCAGCAGCACGAACAGGGCGATGGCGACACTGCGCGCCAGGTAGATCCCGGCGAGCAGGTACTTGGGCCGGTAGCGGCCGCCGAGCACGCCGCAGGCGTAGATCCCGGCCACGTTCGCCAGCGCGATCGTGGCCAGCGCGGCCACCGCCGCCTCCGGCGCCAGGCCGCGGTCGGCCAGGTAGGCGGGCAGGTGGTTGGCGATGAAGGCCAGCTGGAAGCCGCAGGCGAGGAAGCCCAGGTTGAGCAGCCAGAAGCCGCGATGGCCGCAGGCCTCGCGCAGGGCTTCGCCCAGCGCCTGCGGGGGAGCGGACTGCGCACCGGCGGCCGGGCGCGGTTCGCGCAGCACCCGCGCCAGCGGCAGCACCAGGGCGAACGCCGCGGCACCGGCCAGCAGCGCGCCCTGCCAGCCCAGGCCTTCGATCAGCCCCTGCGTCGCCGGCACCAGCAGGAACTGGCCCAGTCCGCCCAACGCGCCGGCCATGCCCACCGCCCAGGCCCGGCGCTCGCCGGGCACCTGGCGGCTGACCGCGGCATAGACCACGCCGAACGCGGTCCCGGCCAGGGCCAGGCCGGTGACCACGCCCGCCGCCAGCACGAATCCGGCGGCGGTGGTGGCCCGGGTCATGCCGTATAGCCCGAGCACGTAGAGCACCACGCCGCTGGCGACGACGCGCCCGGAGCCGTGGCGGTCGGCGACCATGCCGGCCAGCGGCTGGGCCAGGCCCCAGACCAGGTTCTGCACTGCAAGGGCCAGGCCGAACAGTTCCCGCGACCAGCCGCGGGTCCCGGTGACCGGCAACAGGAACAGGCCCTGCACGTGGCGCAGGCCCAGGGCCAGGCCCATCACCGCGCCGGCCGCCACCACCACCATCCACACCCGGGCCCGGCCGGGCCCGGGTTCGCATGCGGTCATGGAATCCTCGAGGATGCGGGAAGTCATGGCGGCGATCCGTGTAAGCTGCGGTTGCCGCCATTAACCGTGGTCGGAGCGTCCGGCTCAAACGAGATTTCGGACTGCCTGCATGCGCTGGAGGAATGCGAGTGGACCTGCACCGGTTGCCTTCGCTGGACCTGCTGCGCGGCTTCGTCGCCGTCGGACGGCGGCTGAGCATCACCGAGGCCGCGCGCGAACTGTGCCTGACCCAGTCGGCGGTCAGCCGCCAGGTGCAGGCGCTGGAGGAGCAGCTGGGGACCCGGCTGTTCCGCCGCGGCCATCGCTCGCTGGCCTTCACTGCCGAGGGCGAACGCCTGTTCCGCAGCGCCGACGCCGCCCTGCAGCAGCTGCAGGACGCGCTGGGCGCGGTGCGCGAGCGCGCCCGCAGCCGGCCGGTCACGGTCAGCGCCACCATCGGCTTCACGGGGCTGTGGCTGCTGCCGCGCCTGAGCCGGTTCCAGGCCCGGCATCCCGGCGTGGACGTGCGGGTGTCGGCGCACAACCGCGTGGTCGACCTGCGCAACGACGGGGTCGACCTGGCGATCCGCTACACCAGCGCCGAACGCGCGCCGCCCGGGGCGCGCCTGCTGTTCCATGAGACCGTGGTCCCGGTCGCCAGCCCGGCGCTGCGGGTGGACGCGCTGGAGGGCCCGGAAGCGCTGGCCGGGCTGACCCTGCTGGAGTTCGAGAAGCCCGGCTATCCCTGGATCCAGTGGCTGCCCTGGCTGGCCTCCATCGGCTGGGGCCAGGCACGCCCGCGCGCGATCCTGCACTTCAACCAGTACGACCTGGTGATCCAGGCCGCGCTGGCCGGGCAGGGCATCGCCCTGGGCCGGCGCGAACTGGTGCGGCCCTTGCTGGAGGAGGGGCGGCTGGTGGTGCTGGACCAGCTGCCGGCGCCGGCGTCTTCCGGGCATGGCTACTGGCTGCTGCAGGCCGAGGCCGAGTTGCGCCCGGAAGTGGCGGCGGTGGCTGCCTGGATCGAGGACGAGGCAGGCCAGGAGGCGACCGCGCCGCTGCATCGGCTGCTGGCCGAGTAGGCCGGACACGGCGGCGCGCCCGCATGCGGCGTCCTCGCGGGTCCGTGCCTACAATCCGCCGATCCACACCGGCGAGGGCGCGATGAAGGCGAAGGCGAAGAAGGTCCTCAAGTGGCTCGCGCTCGGCCTGGCCGTGTTCGCCATGGCCTCGCTGCTGTCGCTGTACGCCTACGGCCGCTTCGCCGAGCGCGCGCGCGGCGAGGTGGTCATGGCCCTGCCGCTGGCCGACGCGCAGACCGCGATCGACCGCGCGGTGGTGCCGCTCACCGACGCGCGCCCGGGCCAGACCGGCATGGTGATCCTGGGCGACAACCTCGACGCCTTTGCCGTGCGCGCGATGACCGCGCGTTCGGCCGGGCGCAGCCTGGACCTGCAGTACTACATCTGGCACGACGACTTCACCGGCAACATGCTGCACAACGAAGTGCTGCGCGCGGCCGACCGCGGGGTGCGCGTGCGCCTGCTGCTGGACGACATGAACGTGCATGGCAGCCACTCGGTGCTGGCGGCGCTGGACAGCCACCCCCTGATCGAGGTCCGGCTGTTCAACCCGACCCGGGCCCGCGAGGGCACGCTGGCGCGCGGCGTGGAGCTGCTGCTGCGCTTCGTCAGCCTCAACCGGCGCATGCACAACAAGATCTGGCTGGCCGACGGCCGCATCGCGGTGGTGGGCGGGCGCAACATCGGCGACGAGTACTTCGACGCCGCCGCCGACGTGAACTTCATGGACACCGACGTGGCCATGGTCGGCAGCGCCGCGCGCCAGGCCGAGGAGGTGTTCGACGCCTACTGGAACAGCGCCAGCGCGATCCCGCTGGCGGCGCTGGTCGATCCGGCGCCGGACGCGCTGGACAGGGTGCGCGCGAGCCTGGACGCGGGCCTGGGCTCGGATCGCGCCGGCCCCTACCTGGAGCGCCTGCGCGCCTCCGAGCGGGTGAGCGAGCTGCTGCAGGGCCGGGGCAGCGTGCACTGGACCGAGAACGCCATGCTGGTGTCCGACCCGCCGCAGAAGGCCGAGGGCGCGCCGCAACGGCCGGACTGGATGACCCCGGTGCTGGTCGCGCGGGTGAGCACCGCGCGCCGCGAGCTGAAGCTGATCTCGCCGTACTTCGTCCCGGGCCACGCCGGCCTGGAGTGGCTTTCCGGCATGCGCGGGCGCGGGGTGGAGGTGAGCATCCTCACCAACTCGCTGGCGGCCAACGACGTGCTGGCGGTGCACGGCGGCTACGCCGGCTACCGGGTGCCGTTGCTGCGCGCCGGGATCGCGCTGTATGAGCTCAAGCCGCATGGCGCGGTCGACACCAGCCTGTTCGGCTCCAGCGGCGCCAGCCTGCACACCAAGGCCTACGTGGTCGACGGCAGCCACGGCTTCATCGGCTCGTTCAACCTCGACCCGCGCTCGATCAAGCTCAACACCGAGATGGGGCTGATGTTCGACCATCCCGGCGCGGCGGCCGAGCTGGAGGCGCTGTACGCGAAGAAGACCTCGGCGCAGACCGCCTACCGCCTGGCCCTGGAGGACGGCCGCCTGCGCTGGCACGACGACGCGGCGCAGCCGCCGGCCACCTGGGAACGCGAGCCGGAGGCAAAGGCCTGGCAACGCGCCGCCGCGCGCGTGATCGGCTGGCTGCCGCTGGAATCGCAGCTCTGAGGCCGGCGCCTCAGGCGTCCGGATCGCGGCGCAGCACCGCCTCGAGCTGGCGGTAGACCTCCGGGTCGATGCGCCGGCCACGCTCGGCGGCCAGCGCTTCCAGCGCCGCGCGCGCCGGCAGGGCCGGCCGGTACGGGCGGTCGGACGTCATCGCGTCGTAGCCGTCGGCCGCGGCCAGGATCCGCGCCTCCAGCGGGATCGCGTCGCCGGCCAGGCCGTCCGGATAACCGCTGCCGTCGTAGGCCTCGTGGTGGTGGCGGATCAGGTGCGCCACCTGCGCGGCGTCGTCGCGCTCGGTGGCGCGGAACAGGCGCTCGCCCAGTTCCGGATGCAGGCGCATGCGTTGCCGCCGCGCCGCGTCGAGCCGGCCCGGATACAGCAGCACGTCGTCGCGCACGCCGATCTTGCCGATGTCGTGGAAGCGCGCGGCCAGGGCCAGGTGGGCCAGGCGCTCGCGGTCCAGGTCGAAGCGCTGGCCAAGCAGCGCCGCCAGGCGGCAGACGCGGTCGCAGTGGCCGTCGGTGTAGGCGTCGCGCTGCTCGAGGGCCAGGGCCAGCGCACGGAGCGAAGCGCTGGCGCGGCCAAGCGGCAGCGCCAGCGCGGGGATGGGGTCGGGCATGTGGGGGCGGGGGAGGAGCGGTGGCGGGCGCTCAGCTGGGGGAAAGGGCGGTGAGCAGTCCGCGCGCGGCGTTGAAGCGGTCGGCGGGTTCCGGCAGCGGCAGCCGCACCTTGAGCTTGTCCGGGCCGTCCATCGCGTACAGCTTCGGCTGCTGCTGGATCATGCGGATCACCGACATCGGATCGACCTTCGGCTTGGCCTCGAACACGATGCGGCCGCCGTTCTCGCCCAGCTCCAGCTTGCGGATGCCCAGGGCGTCGCACTGCCGCTTCAGCTCGGCGATGGCGAACATGTTCTTGACCGCGTCCGGCAGCAGGCCGAAGCGGTCGATCATCTCCACCTGCAGTTCGCGCAGGGCCTCGCCGTCGCCGGCGCTGGAAATGCGCTTGTACAGGGTCAGGCGGGTGTGCACGTCCGGCAGGTAGTCCTCCGGGATCAGCGCCGGCACGTTGAGCACGACCTCGGCGCCGCGGGTTTCCTCGCCGGCGTCCAGGTCCGGCAGCTTGCCCTGGCGGATGCTGCGCACGGCCCGCTCCAGCAGCTCGGTGTACAGGCTGAAGCCGACCTCGGCCATCTGCCCGCTCTGGTCCTCGCCCAGCAGCTCGCCAGCGCCGCGGATCTCCAGGTCGTGGGTGGCCAGGGTGAAGCCGGCGCCCAGCTCGTCCATCGAGGCGATCGCCTCCAGCCGCTTCTCCGCGTCCGGGGTCATGGCGCGGCGGTCCGGCGGCACCAGCAGGTAGGCATAGGCGCGGTGGTGCGAGCGGCCGACGCGGCCGCGCAGCTGGTGCAGCTGGGCCAGGCCGAAGCGGTCGGCGCGGTTGATGATGATGGTGTTGGCGTTGGGGATGTCGATGCCCGACTCGATGATCGTGGTCGCCAGCAGCACGTTGAAGCGCTGCTTCTGGAAGTCGAGCATCACCCGCTCCAGCTCGCGCTCGGGCATCTGCCCGTGGGCCACGCCGATGCGCGCCTCCGGCACCAGTTCCTGCAGCTGGCGCTGCATGCGGCCGATGCTTTCGACGTCGTTGTGCAGGAAGTACAGCTGGCCGCCGCGCGACAGCTCGCGCTGGAACGCCTCGCGCAGCTGGTTGTCGTCCCAGGGCACGACGAAGGTCTGCACCGCCAGCCGGTTGGGCGGCGGGGTGGCGATGATGCTGAGGTCGCGCAGGCCGGCCATGGCCATGTTGAGCGTGCGCGGGATCGGGGTCGCGGTCAGGGTCAGCAGGTGCACGTTGGCGCGCAGCGCCTTCAGCGCTTCCTTCTGGCGCACGCCGAAGCGCTGCTCCTCGTCGACGATGACCAGGCCCAGGTCCTTGAACTTCACGTCCGGCTGCAGCAGGCGGTGGGTGCCGACGATCACGTCGATCTGGCCGCTGGCCACCTTCTCCAGCTCGGCCTTGATCTCCTTGCTGCTCTTGAAGCGCGACAGCACCTCGACCTTGAGCGGCCAGTCGGCGAAGCGGTCGCGGAAGTTGCGGTAGTGCTGCTCGGCCAGCAGGGTGGTGGGCACCAGCACCGCCACCTGGCGCCCGGCGCTGGCCGCGGCGAAGGCCGCGCGCACCGCGACCTCGGTCTTGCCGAAGCCCACGTCGCCGCAGACCACGCGGTCCATCGGCTGGCTGGACTGCAGGTCGCGCAGCACCGCCTCGATCGCCGCGTGCTGGTCCGGGGTCTCCTCGAACGGGAAGCCGGCGGCGAAGCCCTCGTACATGGCGCGGTCGATGTCCAGCGCCAGGCCGGCGCGGGCCTTGCGCCGGGCCTGGATCTCCAGCAGCTCGGCGGCCACGTCGCGGACCTTCTCCTGGGCCTTGCGCTTGGCCCGGGTCCACTGCTCGCCGCCCAGCGAGTGCAGCGGCGCGGTCTCCGGCGAGGCGCCGGAGTAGCGGCTGACCAGGTGCAGCTGGGTGACCGGCACGTACAGGCGGTCGCCCTTGGCGTACTCGATGTCCAGGAACTCGCCGGGCATGCCGCCGATGTCCATCGCCACCAGGCCGCGGTAACGGCCGACGCCGTGGTCCTCGTGGACGATGGGCGCGCCCTCGGTCAGCTCGCCCAGGTCGCGGATGATCGCCTCCGGCTCGCGCCCGGCGCGGCGCGCGCGCCGCGGCTGGGTGGCGCGCTCGGGGAACAGCTGGCGCTCGGTGAGCACCACCAGCCGTGGCTCGTCCAGGGCGAAGCCGTCTTCCAGCGGCGCCACCGCCAGGGCGAAGCGCTCGTCGCCCTCGAGGAAGGCGGGGAAGCCGGCCACGGTCTTCGGCTGCAGCCCGGCGGCCTGCAGCACTTCCAGCAGGGCCTCGCGGCGGCCGGGCGAGTCGGCGGCCACCAGCACCCGGCCCGGGTAGCTGGACAGGAAGCTGCGCAGGGCCTCGCCGGCGCGCGGCTGGTCGGGCCCGGCGATCGGCAGCGCCGGCGCCGGCTGGTCGCCGAGGGCGGCGGCGTCGGCGGCGTGGGTGTGTTGCGGGCCGCACACCTCGATGCGGATGCCGCGGTTGAGCTGCTCGCGCAGCGCGTCCGGCGGCAGGTACAGCTCGGCCGGCGGCAGCACCGGGTGCTCGACGTCGTGCCGGCGCTGCTCGTAGCGGTTGCCGGCCTGCTGCCAGAACGCGTCGGCGCAGGCGCTGGCGCCGTCGGCCAGCACCGGCAGCACGCTCACCGGCAGGTAGTCGAACAGCGTCGCGGTCGATCCGGAACCATCGCGGCTGGGGGCGAAGAACAGCGGCAGGTAGTACTCGATGCCAGCCGGGGCAATGCCGGCCTTGAGGTCCTGGTACAGCGCGCTGCGCCGGGTATCGACGTCGAAGCGCTCGCGCAGGGCGTCCATCACCCGCGCCAGGCTGGCCTCGTCCATCGGCGTCTCGCGCCCGGGCAGCATGTGCACCGCCTCGATCTTCTCCAGCGAGCGCTGGCTCTCCGGGTCGAAGCGGCGGATCGAGTCGATCTCGTCGTCCAGCAGCTCGATCCGCAGCGGCGCCTCGGCGCCCATCGGGTAAACGTCGAGCAGGCCGCCGCGCACGGCGAAGTCGCCCGGGTCCAGCACCTGCGGCACGTTGCGGTAGCCGGCCGATTCCAGCCGGCGCTTCTCCGCGTCCAGGTCCAGGCGCTGGCCGGTCTTCAGGTCGAAGCTGCTGCCGGCGATGTAGCGCAGCGGCGGCAGCCGCTGCAGCAGGGTCTGCACCGGCACCACCACGATCCCGCGCTCCAGCCGCGGCAGGCGCTGCAGCGCGGCCAGGCGCTGGCTGATGATGTCCGGATGCGGGCTGAAACGGTCGTAGGGCAGGGTCTCCCAGTCCGGGAACGGCACCACCGGCAGGTCGGCCCCGGCGCCCAGCAGGGTCAGCAGGTCGGCCTCGACCTGGTGCGCGGACAGGGTGTCGCGGGCCACGAACAGCAGCGGACCGGGATGGGCGCGGGCGGCGCGCACCAGGTGCCAGGCCAGCGCGGAGGGCGAGGCCGGCGCGTTCCACCAGGCGCGGGCCTGGCCACGCCGGGGAAGCGGGGGAATGGGAGACACGGCTCGGTTCGACGACGACATGAGCCGTCCATTGTACCGGGCGGGCGCGGGCGGCCCGTGCGCACCCGACCGGGTGCGTCCGCGCGCGGCGCTCAGCCGCGCGCCAGGTCCAGCACCACCCGCACCAGCCCGGCCGGGACTTGCGCCTCCGGCTCCGGGCGGAAGCCCAGCGATTCCGCCAGCTCCAGCATCGGCACGTTGCTTGCGGGAATGTCGCCGAACAGGCGGTCAACGGCGCGGCCGCGGCCCCACTTCACCAGCTTCTGCAGCAGGTGCCGGCCCAGGCCCAGGCCGGCCACGTAGCGGGCCAGCAGGATCGTGCATTCGGCCTGGCGGGTGCCGGGCACCCGGCGCGCGCGGCCGAGCCCGGCGATCATCGCCTCGCCGGGCGGGTAGGGCTCGGCGCCGACCAGCAGCAGCTCCTGGCGTGGATCGGGGCGGGCCAGGCGGCCGGCCTCGTCCAGGTCCAGCCCGCCTTCGCCGCCGGCGAAGCGGACCCGGATCTCCTCCGGCCCCAGCAGCCCGAACGCGGCGTGCAGCGGCGCGGCGTCTTCCGGGCGGATCGGACGGATCAGGATGGCCCTGCGGTTGGGCAGCACGAATTCCTCGTGCCAGGGGGGAAGCCGGTTGCGTGGCATGGGTCCGATATTCCCACATCGGGCTGCACGCGGGGAGCCGGGGGGCCTTGCTAGACTCCGCCGGCCCCGCGACGGAGGACAGGCATGGCCGGCAATGGAGATTCCACGCGCGCGATCTTCTTCGCGCTGGGCGCCAACCTGGCGATCGCGCTGGCCAAGGGCGTGGCCGCCTTCGTCACCGGCTCCGGGGCGATGCTCGCCGAGACCGTGCACTCCTTCGCCGACTGCGGCAACCAGCTCCTGCTGCTGCTGGGGCTGCGCCAGTCGAAGCGTCCGGTGAGCCCGGAGTACCCGCTGGGCTACGGGCGCGCCATCTACTTCTGGTCCTTCCTGGTGGCGGTGATGCTGTTCAGCGTCGGCGGCATGTTCTCGGTGTACGAGGGCGTGCACAAGCTGCAGCATCCCGAGCCGCTGGAGCAGTGGTGGTGGGCCGCCGGGGTGCTGGTGTTCGCCATCGTCGCCGAGGGCATTTCCATGCGCGCCTGCCTGCGCGAGGTGGACAAGGCGCGCGGCGGCCGCTCGCTGTGGGGCTGGTTCCGCGAGAGCCGCCAGGCCGAACTCGTGGTGATCTTCGGCGAGGACCTGGCGGCGCTGACCGGCCTGGTCCTGGCCCTGGTGGCGGTTGGCCTGGCGGTGCTCACCGGCAACCCGCTGTGGGACGCGCTGGGCACCATCGCCATCGGCCTGCTGCTGATCGTGGTCGCGGTGCTGGTGGCGATCGAGGTCAAGGCCATGCTGATCGGGCAGAGCGTCGATCCCTTCCTGCAGGCGCAGGTCGCCGAGTTCCTGGCGGCGCGCCCGGAGATCGCCGAGGTGCTGCACGTGATCACCCTGCAGCAGGGCCACGACGTGCTGGTCTCCACCCATGCGCGCATGCGCCGTTCCCACGATGGCCCGGCCATGCTCGAGGACATCGACACCGTCGAGCGCGCGCTCAAGGCGCGGTTCCCGGTGGTGCGCTGGAGCTTCTTCGAACCGGAGGGCGAGGACCGCCCGGCCGCCTGAGCGCGCTCAGCCCTCGTCGCGCCGGAGCCACTCCAGCCTGGTCGAGGCGCCGGCCTCGCCAAGGTGGCGCTGCAGGAACGGCAGGGCCGGGGCGATGGCCTCGTCCAGCTTCCACGGCGGGTTGATGAGCGCCATGCCGCTGCCGTTGAGGCGCAGCGGCGAGTCGTCCGGGCGCACCAGCAGCTCGGCCAGCAGCACCGAGCGCGCCGGCAGCCCGGCCAGCTTGCGGAAGAACGGCTGCAGCGAGCGCCGCTGCTTGACCGGGTACCAGATCGCCACGCCCGCCTGCGGCCAGCGCTGCAGGACCTCGCGTACCGCCGCCACCACCTTCGGGTATTCGGCTTCCTGGGCCTCGTACGGCGGGTCGACCAGCACCAGTCCGCGCGCGTAGCGCACTCCGTCCACCCGCGGCGGCAGCAGGGCGCGCACCGCGTCGTAGCCGTCGCGCGCGTGCACCGCCACGCGCCTGTCGTGGGCGAACAGCGCCTTCAGTTCCGCTGCTTCCTCCGGCTGCAGTTCGCAGGCGGCCAGGCGGTCCTGTTCGCGCATGGCCTGCGCGGCCAGCAGCGGCGAGCCGGGGTAGGCGAGCAGGGCGTCGACCGGGTTGATCGCCGCCACCGCGCGCAGGTAGCGCTCGACCGCCGGCGGCGCTTCGCCGCGCCCGGCCAGGGCGAGGATGCCGCCGGCCGCCTCGCCGGTGCGGCCGGCGGCCTCGCCCTGCAGCAGGTAGCGGCCGCGGCCGGCATGCGTGTCGAGCACGAAGAACGGACCGTCCTTGCGCAGCAGGGCGTCCAGGTGCGCCAGCAGGACGACGTGCTTGAGCACGTCGGCATGGTTGCCGGCATGGAAGGCGTGGCGGTAATTCATGCGCGCAGCATAGCCGCCGCCATGGGGCGCGACTATGCTTGGCCGATGCCATCCGCGCCGCTGATCCTCATCGTCGACGACGAACCGGCGATCGCCGACACGCTGCTCTATGCCCTGCGCAGCGAGGGCCTGCAGGCCGAGCACTGCCTGCTCGGGGGGCAGGCGGTGGAGCGGGTGCGCGCCGGCGGGGTCGACGTGCTGGTGCTGGACGTGGGCCTGCCGGACATCGGCGGCTTCGATGTGTGCCGCCAGGTGCGCGCGTTCAGCGGCGTGCCGGTGATCTTCCTCACCGCGCGTGGCGAGGAGATCGACCGGGTGCTGGGCCTGGAACTGGGCGGCGACGACTACGTGGCCAAGCCGTTCTCGCCGCGGGAGATGGTGGCGCGGGTGCGCGCGCGCCTGCGCCGGCACCCCGCCGCGGGCGCGGACGCAGCCTGGCTGGAACGCGGCGACTTCGCCGTGGACCGCGCCGGGCACCGCATCCACTACCGCGGCCGGCCGCTGGACCTGACCCGCTACGAATACGCCCTGCTGGAGGCCCTGCTGCAGCGTCCCGGCGCCATCCTCAGCCGCGCCCAGCTGATGGACCGGGCCTGGGACAGCGCCGCCGCCAGCGGCGACCGCACCGTGGACACCCATGTCAAGACCCTGCGCGCCAAGCTGCGCGCCGCCGGCGTGGAGCCGGACCCGATCCGCACCCACCGCGGCCTCGGCTACGCGATCGAGGCCTGAATGCGCCTGGGCCTGCGCCTGTTCCTCGGCTTCTTCCTGATCGTGGGCCTGGCCGCGTTCTTCGTGCTGCGGGTGTTCGTGGACGAGGTCAAGCCCGGCGTGCGCCAGGCCATGGAATCCACCCTGGTCGACACCGCCAACGCGCTGGCGGTGATGGCCGCCGCCGACCTCAAGGCCGGGCGCATCGCCGAGGGCGACTTCGCCCGGCAGCTGGCCGAGGCGGCCAGGCGCGACCCGGGCGCGCGCATCTGGGACGTGCCCAAGCGCGGCATCGACCTGCGGGTGACCGTGACCGATGCCCGCGGCATCGTCGTGTACGACTCGCGCGGGCGCGACCTGGGCCGCGACAACTCGCGCTGGAACGACGTCTACCGCACCCTGCGCGGCGAGTACGGCGCGCGCTCCAGCCCCGAGGCGCCCGGCGACCACGCCCACACGGTGATGCACGTGGCCGCGCCGGTGCACGACCCCGACGATCCGGGACGGCTGATCGGCGTGCTGACCGTGGCCCGCCCGAACCGCAGCCTGGAGCCGTTCATCGAGGCCGGGCAGCGGCGCATGCTGCACCAGGGGGCATGGCTGGTCGGGCTGTCGGCGCTGGTCGCGGTGCTGGTCACCGCCTGGCTGTCGCGCCGCATCGGCCGCCTGGCCCGCTATGCGCGCGCGGTGGCCGCCGGCGAGCCGGCCGCACCACCGCCACCGGGCCGCGACGAGCTCGGCGACCTGGCGCGGGCGCTGGAGGACATGCGCCGCAAGCTGGAGGGCAAGGCCTACGTGGAGCAGTACGTGCAGTCGCTGACCCACGAGATGAAGAGCCCGCTGGCGGCGATCCGCGGCGCTGCCGAGCTGCTGCAGGAACCGCTGCCGGAGGCCGAGCGCCAGCGCTTTGCCCGCAACATCCTGCAGCAGCAGGGGCGGCTGACCGAGACCATCGACAAGCTGCTGGCCCTGGCCGAGGTCGAGCAGCATGGCTGGCTGCAGCGGCGCGAGCCGGTGGACCTGGCGGAGCTGGCCGCCGTGGTCGCGGCGGCGGGCGAGCCGCGCCTGGCCGCGGCGGGCGTGGACCTGTGCCTGGAACTGCCAGCGCAGCCGCCGCGCGTCGCCGGCGATCCCTTCCTGCTGCGCCAGGCGCTGGGCAACCTGCTGGACAACGCCCTGGCCTTCGCTCCGCGCGGCAGCATGCTGGTGCTGGCGCTGGCGGAGGAGGGCGGCCAGGCGGTGCTGCGCGTGCTCGACCGCGGACCGGGCGTGCCGGACTACGCCCTGGAGCGGGTGTTCGAGCGCTTCTATTCGCTGCCGCGGCCCGATGGCCAGCCGCGCAGTTCCGGCCTGGGCCTGCCGTTCGTGCGCGAGGTCGCGCGCCTGCACGGGGGCAGGGCCTGGCTGGGCAACCGCGCCGGCGGCGGCGCCGAGGCCGGCCTGGCCCTGCCGCGCGGCTAGGCCGGCGCCGACTTCACCCTGGCTTCAAACACGCCCCATCGCTCCGCCACGCACGTCGCCGAGGATGCGCCGCAGTCCACCGCGGAGCATTCCGATGACTTCATTCAGGCTGTTGTTGCGGTTCCTCACCGTCGGCGCCCTGGTGCTGTTGCTGCTGGTGCCGCTGGCGATGATCCGTGGGCTGGTCCAGGACCGCCAGATACACCGCGCCGCGGCGGTGCAGCGGGTGGCCGAGGGCATGGCCGGGCCGCAGCGGCTGGCCGGACCCCTCAGGGTGGTGCCGTGGACCGCGACCCGGCGGGTGAGCGCGGCCGGCGCCGATGGCCGCCTGGAACTGCGCGAGGAAACCGTGTCCGGCTACCTGGTGCAGGCGCCGGCCACGCTGCACGCCGGCGGCGTGCTGCTGCCGGAGGCGCGCCGGGTCGGCCTGTACGACGTGCGCGTGTTCCGCTGGCAGGCCGAGCTGGAGGCGACGTTCGAGCCGCTGGCCCTGCCGCGCGTGGACGGGCGCCGCTACGGCACCCCGTACCTGGCATTCGGCCTGGGCGACGTGCGCGGGCTGGTCGGCACCCCGGTACTGGAGGTCGATGGCGCCGCGGCGCGGCTGAGCGCCGGCACCGCCGACCTGGGCGGCCGCCTGGACGGCGTGCATGCGCGCCTGGTGCCGCCGGCCGCCGATGCGAGGCGGCTGGAGCCCTCACGCGCGCGGCTGCGCATGGAGCTGGCCGGCACCCAGTCGCTGGCGATCGTGCCGGTCGCCGACAGCAACGAAGTCCGGCTGCGGTCGGCCTGGCCGCATCCCTCGTTCGGCGGGCGCTTCCTGCCCAGCCAGCGCGAGGTCGGCGCGGAGGGATTCAGCGCCAGCTGGAGCGTGTCCTCGCTGGCCAGCGCGGCGCGCGCCCAGGTGCTGGCCGCGGTGGCCGATCCGGCGACTGGCCAGGCCGCGTCGCGCCCCGGCGCGCCGGCGGACTGGGACAGCCTGGAGGTGGCCCTGGTCGATCCGGTCGACGCCCACACCCGGGTGGACCGCGCCACCAAGTACGGGGTGCTGTTCGTGGTCCTGACCTTCGTCGGCTTCGCCCTGCTGGAGCTGGTGCGGGGGCTGCGCATCCACCCGCTGCAGTACCTGATGGTGGGCCTGGCCCTGGCGGTGTTCTTCCTGCTGTTGCTGGCCCTGTCCGAGCACGTCGCGTTCGGTCTGGCCTACCTGGCCTCCGCCGCGGCCTGCATCGGCCTGCAGTTCGCCTACGTGTCCGGGGTGCTGCGCAGCTGGTGGCGCGCCGGCGTGTTCGCCGGGCTGCTGTCCGGGCTGTACGGGATGCTCTACAGCCTGCTGGCGGCCGAGGACCACGCGCTGCTGATGGGCTCGCTGCTGCTGTTCGGCGTGCTCGCCCTGGTGATGCTGGTCACCCGCCGCATCGACTGGTACGAGCGTTCGGCGAGCCTGGGCTGACGGGGCGCCGGCGCGGCCCCGGGTGGCCTGGCCATCCGGGGCCGGCTGCGTTCAGCGCAGCAGGTCGCGGGCGACGTGGTCGAAGTGCTCCAGCGCCCGCGGCGAATCCGGGGCGCGGCGCAGCGACTCGACCGCCGCGCCCAGGCGGCGCGCGCCGACCAGGCCGCAGCCGGCCTGCAGCCGGTGCAGGCGCGCGCGCACCGCGCCGATGTCGCCGCGGCGGGCGCTGGCCAGCACCTCTTCGCGCGCGCCCGGCAGCTCGTCCAGGAACATGCGGCGCAGCACCCGGATGTTCTCGGTGTCGTGGTTGAGTGCGGCGGCGGCCGCGGCGTTGTCCCAGTCCGGCAGGCTGCCGGCGGTAGCCAGCGCGGCGCGCACGGCCTGCAACAGCTGGGCGCCGGGCATCGGCTTGACCAGGACCTCGCGGAAGCCGGCCTCCAGCGCCGGCGCGTGGGCGGCCGGGTCGGAATGGGCGGTGTGGGCCAGCGCCGGCGGCGGCTCCGGCCAGTGCGCCTGCAGCTGCCGCAGCAGCTCGATGCCGGAGCCGTCGGGCAGGGTCAGGTCGATGAGCCAGAGGTCGTGGCGCATGGCGGTGCCGTGCGCCAGTGCCTGTTGCTGGGTGGCCACCAGTTCCACGGTGGCGGGGAGGGATTCGAGCACGGCCTGGAAATAGGCCTGGCTGATGCTGTCGTCCTCGACCAGCAGGACCCGCGGGGTGGCGGGCACGGAGGGTTCTCGCGCTCCCATGTGGCTGACTCCCTGTCGGCTGGGTGCATCCTAGCGCAGGGGCGCCGCCCCGCAAGGGCATCCGTTCAGATTTGGGACACGCCGCAGGCGCATTCCGGGATAATGCCCGCCCCCTTGCCGCCCCGAAGCCTCCGCCACGTGGCCCGACTCGACCGTACCCCGTTCCAGCTCCAGATCCTCGACCTCAGCCACGATGGCCGCGGCGTGGCCCGCCGCGAGGACGGCAAGACCGTGTTCGTCGCCGGCGCCCTGCCGGGCGAGACGGTGGTGGTCGAGCTGACCGCCCGCAGCCGCCGTTTCGACGAGGCCCGCACCCTGGAAGTGCTGGAGGCGTCGCCGGACCGCGTGCTGCCGCGCTGCCCGCATTTCGGCACCTGCGGCGGCTGCGTGCTGCAGCACCTGGACGAGGGCAAGCAGATCGGCGCCAAGCAGCAGGTGCTGCTGGAGAACCTGGAGCGGATCGGCAAGGTCCACCCGGGCGAGGTGCTGCCGCCGCTGACCGCCGGCAGCTGGGGCTACCGGCGCAAGGGCCGCTTCTCGGTGCGCCGGGTCAATAGGAAGGACAAGACCCTGGTCGGCTTCCGCGAGCAGGACCCGCGCTTCGTCGCCGACCTGCGCGAGTGCCATACCACCATCCCGCAGATCGGGATGAAGGTGGCCGCGCTGTCGGCCCTGGTCGACGGCCTGCAGGCGCGCGAGAGCATCCCGCAGATCGAATTCATCGCCGGCGACGACGCCATCGCCCTGACCGTGCGCCACCTGGTGCCGCTGGGCGAGGCCGATCGCGCCGCGCTGGCCGCGTTCGGCCGCGAGCATGGTTTCGCCATCTTCCTGCAGCCCAAGGGCATCGACAGCGTGCATCCGCTGGAGGAGCCGGCGCCGGAGCTGGCCTTCCGCCTGCCACGGTGGAACGTGGAGCTGGCGTTCCAGCCGCTGGACTTCATCCAGGTCAATGCCCGCCTCAACGAGCAGATGATCGCCCGCGCCCTGGAACTGCTGGACACCTCGCCCGGGCACCGGGTGCTGGACCTGTTCTGCGGCCTGGGCAATTTCACCCTGCCGCTGGCGCGCCAGGTGCGCGAGGTGGTGGGCGTGGAGGGCGATCCGGGCCTGGTGGCCCGTGCCCGCGCCAATGCCGAGCGCAACGGCCTGGCCAACGCCCGCTTCTTCGCCGCCGACCTGACCCAGGACCAGCGCGGCACGCCGTGGATGCGCCAGGGCTTCGACCGCCTGCTGCTGGATCCGCCGCGTTCCGGCGCCGAGGAGGTGCTCAAACAGCTGCCGCTGCAGGACATGGACCGCATCGTCTACGTCAGCTGCCACCCCGGTTCGCTGGCGCGCGACGCCGGGTTCCTGGTCAACGAGCGCGGCTACAGGCTGGTCTCGGCCGGGGTGATGGACATGTTCCCGCACACCGCGCACGTGGAGAGCATCGCCCTGTTCCAGCGCTGACCGCCGCCGGCCCGCGCCGGCGCCCGCGATCGGCGACAATACGCGGCCCGTTTGCCGCCCCGAGCCCATGTCCCGACTGCAGTTCCAGCTCCAGACCACCGATGGCGCCGCCCGCCGCGGCCGCCTGACCTTCCCGCGCGGCACGGTGGAGACGCCGGCGTTCATGCCGGTCGGCACCTATGGCTCGGTCAAGGGCGTGCTGCCGGGGCAGATCCGCGACCTTGGCGCGCAGATCATCCTCGGCAACACCTTCCACCTGTACCTGCGCCCGGGCCTGGACGTGATCGCCGACCACGGCGGGCTGCACGGCTTCGCGCGCTGGGACGGGCCGATCCTGACCGACTCCGGCGGCTTCCAGGTGTTCTCCCTGGCGCACCGCCGCAAGATCACCGAGCAGGGCGTGACCTTCGCCTCGCCGACCGATGGCGCCCGGGTGTTCCTGGGGCCGGAGGAGAGCATGAAGATCCAGAAGGTGCTCGACTCGGACATCGTCATGATCTTCGACGAGTGCACCCCGTACCCGGCCAGCGAGGACGTGGCCCGGCGCTCGATGGAGCTGAGCCTGCGCTGGGCGCGGCGCTCGCGCGATGCCCACGACGGGCTGGGTAACGACGCCGCCCTGTTCGGCATCGTCCAGGGCAGCGTCTACCACGACCTGCGCAGCCGCTCGCTGGATGGGTTGCAGGCCATCGGTTTCGACGGCTACGCCATCGGCGGCCTGGCCGTGGGCGAGCCGGAGGCCGAGCGCAACGCCATGCTCGAGCACCTGCATCCGCGCCTGCCGGCCGACCGCCCGCGCTACCTGATGGGCGTGGGCCGCCCGGAGGACCTGGTCGAGGGCGTGGCCCGCGGCGTGGACATGTTCGACTGCGTGATGCCCACCCGCAACGCGCGCAACGGACACTATTTCACCTCCTTCGGCACGGTCCGCATCCGCAACGCCCGCTACGAGCGGGACATGGACCCGATCGAGCCGGGCTGCGGCTGCGTGGCCTGCAGCGGCGGCTACAGCCGCGCCTACCTGCGCCACCTGGACCGCTGCAACGAGATGCTGGGGCCGATCCTGGGCACCCTGCACAACCTCTGGTACTACCAGAAGCTGATGGCGGACATGCGCGCGGCGATCGAGCAGGGCCGGTTCGAGGCGTTCCGCCGCGACTTCTACGCCGCGCGCGCCGGCGGCTGAGCCGGTCCGGCGGCGCCGGGCGGGGGCAGGGTGCCGCTGGTCGGCCCGGCGGGAACCGGAGGCGCCCCGGAAGGGTCCCAGTTTCGTTGCAATGGGGGCGGGGCGCCCCTATGGCATAATCCACGGCTATTTTCAGCCTTGACAGGAACCACCGATGAGCCTTCTCGCCACCCTCAGCCCGACCGCCATCATCGCCGCGGCCCCCGCGCCGCAGGGCGGCTTCGGCATGCTGCTGTTCCCGATCATCCTGATCGCGATCATGTACTTCCTGATGATCCGCCCGCAGATGAAGCGGCAGAAGGAGCACCAGGCCATGCTCGGCAAGCTGCAGCGCGGCGACGAGGTGCTGACCAACAGCGGCATCGCCGGCGTGGTCACCGAGATCGGGGAGAACTTCGTCACCGTCGAGATCGCCGACAACGTCCGCATCCGCGTGCAGAAGGCCGCCATCGGCAACGTGCTGCCCAAGGGCACCCTGAAGTCCGCCTGATCCGTCCGTTCCACCACTGAGCGTGGTCCCGCGGGGCGGGGCCGCGCGGGGTCCCGCAATGCTCGAGTTTCCCCGCTGGAAATACCTGGTCATCCTGGCCGTGCTGGCGCTCAGCGTGCTGTACGCGCTGCCCAACGTGTACCAGAGCGACTACGCCGTGCAGATCACCGGCAACCGCGGCGCCGCCCTGGACCAGGCGCTGTCCGAGCGCGTCGCCGGCGCGCTGTCGTCCGCCGGCGTGACGCCCAAGTCGGTCGCGGTCGAGGGCGACAACCTGCTGGTGCGCCTGGACGACGCCGAGGCGCAGACCCTGGCCGCCGACGCACTGCGCGGCAGCCTGGGCGAGAACTACACCGTCGCCCTGAACCTGGCCTCCAACGTGCCGGACTGGCTGGAGCGCATCGGCGCCAAGCCGATGGTGCTGGGCCTGGACCTGCAGGGCGGCGTGCACTTCGTGCTGCAGGTCGACCAGAAGGCGGCGCTGGACAAGCGCCTGGACGCCTATACCGAGGACGTGCGGGTGACCCTGCGCGACCGCCGCATCCGCTACACCGCGGTCGACCGCCGCCCCGACAACACCATCGCCGTGGCCCTGGCCAGCGGCGCCGACCCGGCCCAGGCCCGCACCGTGCTGGCGCAGGCGCTGCCGGCGATGTCGGTCGAGGTGCAGGGCGGCAACCGCCTGCTGGTGCGGATCCCGGAAACCGAGCTGCAGCAGATCGCCGGCTCGGCGATCGAGCAGAACATCACCACCCTGCGCAACCGCGTCAACGAACTGGGCGTGGCCGAGCCGATCATCCAGCGCCAGGGCGAGGAGCGCATCGTGGTGCAGCTGCCCGGCGTGCAGGACACCGCCGAGGCCAAGCGCATGATCGGCGCCACCGCGACCCTGGAGTACCGCGCGGTGGTCGAGGGCAGCGCGATCGACGCGGTGCGCACCGGCCGGGTGCCGCCGGAAGCCAAGGTCTACTACCGCCGCGACGGTTCGCCGGTGCTGCTGAGCAAGCGCGTGATCGTGACCGGCGACCAGATGGTGGCCGCGCAGAGCACGGTCGACCAGAACGGCCTGCCGGCGGTCAGCGTGACCCTCAACAACGTCGGCGGCGACCGCATGTTCGAGTTCACCAGCGCCAACGTCGGCAAGCCGATGGCGGTGGTCTACACCGAGCGCATCCCGCAGGTGAAGATGGTCAACGGCCAGGAAGTGCGCAGCTTCCGGGTCAAGGAGGAAGTGATCTCCGTGGCCAACATCAACGGCGTGTTCGGCAAGAACTTCCAGACCACCGGCCTGGAGAAGGCCGAGGCCGACGACCTGGCCAAGCTGCTGCGCGCCGGCTCGCTGGCCGCGCCGATGGACTTCGTCGAGGAGAAGATCGTCGGCCCCAGCCTGGGCAAGGAGAACGTGGAGCGCGGCGTCACCGCGGTGCTGTACGCGTTCCTGTTCACCCTGGTGTTCTTCGCCGTGTACTACCGCATGTTCGGCGTGCTGACCGGCATCGCGCTGCTGTTCAACCTGCTGATCGTGGTCGCGGTGATGTCGCTGTTCGGCGCCACCATGACCCTGCCGGGCTTCGCCGGCCTGGCGCTGTCGATCGGCCTGTCGGTGGACGCCAACGTGCTGATCAACGAGCGCATCCGCGAGGAGCTGCGCGCCGGCGTGCCGCCCAAGGCGGCGATCGCCAACGGCTACGAGAAGGCCTCCGGCACCATCTTCGACGCCAACCTCACCGGCATCCTCGCCGGCATCGCGCTGTACGCCTTCGGTACCGGCCCGCTGAAGGGCTTCGCCGTGACCATGGTGATCGGCATCTTCGCCTCGATGTTCACCGCGATCACCGTGTCGCGCTCCCTGGCGGTGCTGCTGTACGCCCGCCGCAAGAAGCTCAAGTCCCTGGCCGTCTGAGGGAAGGAAACCGGACATGAAGATCTTCCCGCTGACTTTCATCCCGCACGAGCCGCGCATCGACTTCATGAAGATGCGCTGGGTGGCGATCGTCGCCGCCGTGCTGATGTTCGCCGCCGCCGTGGCCGGCATCGCCAAGGGCTTCAACTACGCTCTGGACTTCACCGGCGGCACCGTGGTCGAGGTGCGCTTCGCCCAGTCCACCCCGGTCGACCAGGTGCGCGAGCGCCTGGCCGGCGCCGGCTACGAGGGCGCGCAGGTGCAGAGCTTCGGCAGCGGCACCGACGTGCTGGTGCGGCTGCAGCCGCGCGACGGCCAGACCACCACCGACGCCAACAACCACACCGCGCAGGAGGTGCTGGCCGCGGTCTCCACCGCGGAAAACCCGGCCACGCTGATGCGCACCGAGTTCGTCGGTCCCCAGGTGGGCCGCGAGCTGGCCATGAACGGCCTGTACGCGGCGCTGTTCGTGGTGGTGGGCTTCCTGATCTACATCGGCTTCCGCTTCGAGTGGAAGTTCGCGGTCTCCGCCACCCTGACCACGCTGTTCGACGTGCTGGTGGTGGCCGGCTACTTCGCCTGGAGCGGGCGCGACTTCGACCTGACCGTGCTGGCCGGCCTGCTGTCGGTGATGGGCTTCTCGATCAACGACACCATCGTGGTGTTCGACCGCGTGCGCGAGAACTTCCGCTCCATGCGCGCGGAGCCGCACGAGATCTTCAACCGCTCGATCAACCAGACCCTGTCGCGCACCATCATCACCTCGCTGGTGTTCTTCCTGTCGGTGCTGGCGCTGTACCTGTACGGCGGCGGCTCGCTGGAGGGCCTGGCCCTGACCCAGATGATTGGCGCCGTGGTCGGCACCCTGTCCTCCATCTTCCTGGCCTGCCCGCTGCTGACCCTGGGCTTCCTCAAGGTCACCAAGCAGGACCTGCTGCCCAAGGCCAGGGACGAGGCGGAGCTGGCGCGTCGTCCTTGAGCGGACGCCGCTGGCAGGTTCCGGAAAAGCCGCCTTCGGGCGGCTTTTCCTTTTCCCGGAAGCAAGCGCCTCCCCCTGGGGGAGGGGTTGGGGAAAGAGCAGGGTGCCTGGAGCAGCCCGCACGCGCGGCGCGGCTGCGATCCCGACCCACATCCCAGCCCCCGGTCAGCGTCCCTGCCCGCGTCGGGGTGCCGGCGTTCGATGGGCATGCGCGCCAGGGCGCGCGGGCGATGCCATCACGCCCCAAAGGAAGAGGGAGCCAGAAGCCGGGCACGAAAAAGCCGCCCACCCCGGAGGGCAGGCGGCTTTCTTCGCGGATCTCAGTTGAACGCGGCGGCGTAGCCGGTGTTGACCACCAGCTTCTGCAGCTCGTCGGCGACCTTCACGTTGCCGGCGATGATCTGGCGGCCGTCCGGGCCGCGCTCGTCCATGCGCGCGGCGTTGGCGCCGCGGAAGTCGCACACCCGCCCGCCGGCCTCGCGCACCAGCAGCACGCCGGCGGCGATGTCCCAGGCCTTCACGCCGGCCTCGAAATAGGCGTCCAAGCGGCCGCAGGCCACGTAGGCCAGGTCCAGGGCGGCCGAGCCGGTGCGGCGCACGTCCTCGGCGTGGGTCAGCAGTGCGTCCACGCACTTGAGCTGGGCGCTGGCGCGGGCGCGCTCGCGCGGCGGGAAGCCGGTGCCGATCACGGTCCCGGACAGGTCCTTGCGCTCGGCCACCCGGATCTTCTTGTCGTTGAGCACCGCGCCGGCACCGCGGCTGGCGGCGAACAGCTCGTTGCGCAGCGGGTCGAAGATCACCGCGTCGATCGGCTCGCCGTTGTCGACCAGGGCGATGGACACGCAGTAGTGCGGGAAGCCGCGCAGGTAGTTGCTGGTGCCGTCCAGCGGGTCGATCACCCACTGGAAGCGCGACTGGCGGCCCGGCTGGTGGCCGCCTTCTTCGCCCAGTACGCCGTAGTCCGGGTAGGCGCGGCGCAGTTCCTTCACGATGACCTTCTCGGCCTCGGCATCGACCTCGCTGGCGTAGTCCATGCGCTGCTTCTGGACCACGTTCAGGGCGTCGAGGCGGTTGATGTTGCGCAGCAGGACGTTACCGCCCAGGCGCGCGGCCTTGACCATGACGTTGACGGCGGGGTTGAGCATGGCGAAGGCTCCCGGTAAAGGCTGTGGGGGTTGGGCGAATTAAAAGAGCGTTCCGGCACGCGAGGCCGGCCGCGCAGTTTACCATCTGCGCCATGTCCGAATCCCCCATCGCCCCACAATCCGCCGCCGGGGCCGCCGGCGCCATCCGCATCGTCCTGGTCGGTACCCAGCACCCGGGCAACATCGGCGCCGCCGCGCGCGCGATGAAGACCATGGGCCTGTCCAGGCTGGTCCTGGTCAGCCCGGAAAAGCCGCTGGACGACACCGCCTACCGCCGTTCCGCCGGCGCCGAGGACGTGCTCGACCGCGCCCCGGTATACGCCACCCTGGCCGAGGCGGTGGCCGACTGCCGCATGGTGCTGGGCTGCACCGCGCGCAGCCGCCGGGTGCAGCTGGAGCAGCTGGAGCCGGACGCGGCCGCGCAGCGGGCGCTGCAGGTCACCGCCGAGGGGCCGGTGGCGATCGTGTTCGGGCGCGAGCGCACCGGCCTGACCAACGAGGAGCTGCAGCTGTGCCACGCCTCGGTGCACATCCCGTCCGATCCGGCGTTCAGCTCGCTCAACCTGGCCGCGGCGGTGCAGGTGCTGGCCTACGAGGTGCGGCTGGCGGTGCTGGCCGCCGATCCGGCTCCGGCCGAGCCGTTGCCGCCGGACGCGCAGCCGGCCACCCATGAGCAGCTGGAAGGCTTCTTCGCGCAGCTGGCGCAGACCCTGGACGAGATCGACTTCCACAAGGGGCGCTCCCCGGATTCGGCCATGCGCAAGCTGCGCCGGCTGTTCGTGCGCACCGGCCTGACCGCGCACGAGGTGCGGCTGCTGCGCGGGGTGCTGGCCGATGCCCAGCGCATGGCGCGGCTGGCAGGCGCGGCGGGCAAGGGGCCGCTGTCGCCCTGAGCGGCTTTCGGCTAGGCTTTGCCGGTCACAGGGGGGATTCACGCTTGTCGAGCATGCGCAATCCGGTCCTGGTGGCGCCGCGGGCGCTGCCGGGTGCGTCGAGGTACGGCCGGGCGATGGCCGTTGCGGTGGCCTTCCTCCGGGCCGATCCTTGCCCTGCCAAGGCCGCGCCGTCCCGGCGCCGGCTGGCCTGCACGGAGGGCGAATGAAGCTGCGCATGGGCCTGCAGGCCAGGTTCCTGGCCTCGATGTCGCTGCTGCTGGTGGTGGTCCTGGTGCTGCTCGGCCTGGTCCTGCAGCGGCAGCAGGCCATGCGCCAGGAGTCGGAGGAGCTCAGCCGTGCGGCGATCCACGAGCTGATCGACGCGCACCTGCATGCGCGCGCCCGTACCCTGGCGCAGCAGCTGGCCACCCGCCTGGCCCGGCCGCTGCAGGAGGGCGACACCGAGGCGATCGCCGCGCTGCTGCGCGAGCAGCGCCAGGACGGCCTGGTCCGGTACCTGCAGGTGGCCGACGCGCACGGGCGGGTGGTGCAGGAAGCCGGGCGCGCCGACGAGGGGCCGTTCCGGGTGATCGAGCCGCCGGCCGGGGCCCCGCCGGTGGCCGAGGTGGTGGTGCGCCAGGACGAGGACGTGCTCGAGGCGATCGCGCCGGTCCGCCGCGACGGCCGCCGCATCGGCCAGGTCCGGGTGGGCCTGGCGCTGGAGGTCGCGCACCGCTTCGAGGAGCAGAACCTGCAACGCCTGCGCGAGCGCGCCGACGAGCTGGCGCGGCGCCAGAACGCCTGGGTGGCGCTGCTGCTGGGCCTGCTGCTGGCCGTGGTGCTGGGCATGGCCTGGTACGTGCAGCGGGTGCTGGTGCGGCCGATCCGCGACCTGGCCGCCTCGGCGCGCCGGATCGAGGCCGGCGACTACAACGTCCAGGTGCGCGCCAGTGCCCGCAACGACGAACTGGGCGAGCTGGAGCGCGCGTTCAACCGCATGAGCGAGAGCGTGGCACGCCACGACCGCGACGTGCGCCAGATCGCCTATACCGATCCGCTGACCGGCCTGACCAACCGCCTGGCCTTCCGCGAGGACCTGGAACAGCGCCTGGAGCAGCTGCACGGCTCCGGCCGCCAGCTGGCGCTGCTGTTCGCCGACATCGACGACTTCAAGCGGGTCAACGACACCCTCGGCCACGAGGCCGGCGACGAGGCCCTGCTGCAGTTCGCCACCCGCATCCGCGAGGCGGTCCGCCGCCACGGCGGCCCGGACGCGCGGCTGGCGCGCTTCGGCGGCGACGAATTCGTGATCCTGGTCGAGGGCGAGGACGTGCGGCCGCTGGCCACCCGCCTGGCCGGGGTGCTGGTGGCCGAACTGCGCGACCCGCTGCAGATCGAGGGCCGCCAGGTGTTCCTGGGCACCTCGATCGGCATCACCCTGTTCCCCGAGGACGCCACCGGCGCCAGCGGCCTGATGAAGAACGGCGACATCGCCATGTACCAGGCCAAGAGCGCCGGCAAGAACGGCTTCCGCTTCTACAGCCGGGCCATGGACCACGCCGTCGAGCGCCGCGCGCACATGGAGCAGGAACTGCGCGGCGCGTGGGAGCGCGGCGAGGTCAGCGTGGTCTACCAGCCGATCGGCCGCACCAGCGATGGCCGGATCGTCGGCGCCGAGGCGCTGCTGCGCTGGCAGCACCCGGAACTGGGCACGATCTCGCCGGCGGCGTTCATCGACGTGGCCGAGCAGAGCGGACTGATCGACCAGCTCGGCCCGCGCGTGCTGCGCCAGGCCTGCATCGACGCGGCGCGCTGGGCGCGCGAGTGCGGCGGCGAGCCGCCGTTCGTCTCGGTCAACGTGTCGCCGCGCCAGCTGCGCCACGGCGAGCTGCCGGGGATCGTGGCCCAGTGCCTGGCCGAGTCCGGGTTGCCGGCCGGGTGCCTGCACCTGGAGCTGACCGAGACCGCGCTGATCAGCGACGAGCTGCAGGCCGGGGCGCTGCTGACCCGGCTGCACGCCACCGGCGTGAAGGTCTGGCTGGACGACTTCGGCACCGGCTTCTCCGGCCTCAGCCACCTGCGCCGGGTGCCGGTGGACGGGCTCAAGATCGACCGCAGCTTCATCGCCGACATGCAGCGCGACCCGGACGACCTGGCCCTGACCAGCGCGATCGTCGCCATGGCCCACTCGCTGGGCATCACCGTGGTGGCCGAGGGCGTGGAGAAGCAGGCGCAGCTGGACCTGCTGGCCGGCCTGGGCTGCGACCTGGTCCAGGGCTACTGGCTGAGCCACCCGCTGGGCGCCGAGGAGCTGGCCGCGCGGCTGGCGGCGCGGGACGCCTGAGCCGGCTCAGGCGCGGCGCAGGCGCCCGATCCATTCGCCCAGCAGCTGCGCCAGCTCGCCCGAGACCAGGGCCATGCCGGCGATGGTGGCGGCCGAGACCAGCCACAGGCCCAGCAGCAGGGCGCCGTCGCGTTCCAGCAGGGCCAGGGCGAACAGCAGCAGCAGGCCGGCGAAGATGTAGTTGGTCATCGGGATCGGCAGCGCCAGCAGCAGGCCCAGCACCAGCAGCAGGAGCCCGGTCAGGACGTTGGCGGCGCGGTTGCCGGCCAGGCCCTGCAGGCGCGGCCGCACCAGGTGCTCCAGCCGCGCCAGCCATGGCGCGATCCGCGCGCGGAAGCGGTTAAGGGTATGCCGCCGCGGACCGCGGCGGCCGACGAAGCGGGGAAGCCATGGCCGCGCCAGGCCGGCCACCAGCTGCAGCCCGATCAGCATCACCAGCGGTCCGGAGACGACCCCGCCGGCGCCGGGGATGGGGATGAAGCCGGGCAGGATGGCCACGAACAGGAACATCCCGAACGCACTGCGGCCCAGCCCGCCGAGCAGGCGGTCCAGGCTCAGCAGCTCCTCCGGGTCGCCGTGCGCGAACGCGTCGAGCACGCGGGTAAGCCCGCTGCGCGGGGTGGTGCCGCCCTGGTCAGGCGGGCTGGCCATCTTCCTCCGCCGGCAGGCGGGTCAGCAGCAGTTTGTCCACGCGGGCGCCGTCCAGGTCCACCACCTCGATGCGCCAGCCGGCCCAGTCGAAGTGCTCGCCCACGTGCGGGATGCGGCCGAAGTGGGCGATGCACATGCCGGCCAGGGTGTGGTAGTCGCCGTCCTCGGCGTCGGGCAGGGCGGCGCCGTCCATCAGCTCGCGCAGGTCGTCGGTGGGCAGGGCGCCGCCGACCAGCAGCGAGCCGTCGTCGCGCGCGACCACCAGGGCCTCGCCGTCGTTGTGCTCGACCGCCTGCAGACGGCCGATGATCGCGCCCATCAGGTCGTTGACCGTGACCAGGCCCTGGATCTCGCCGTACTCGTCCACCACCAGCGCCATCGATTGCTGTTCCTCGCGGAAGATCTCCAGCAGCTTCATCGCATGGGTGGACTCTGACACGAACAGCGTGTCCCTGAGGTGGTCGAACAGCCCGCCCTCGATGCCGCCGCCGGTGTGCAGCAGCGACTTGACCTCCAGCACGCCGGCCACGTCCGCGTCGCTGCCGCGGTAGACCGGATAGCGCGAGAAGCGGTGTTCGCGCATGACCGCCAGGTTCTCCTCCAGCGGCGCGTTGGCGTCCAGCCAGGCGATGCGGTTGCGCGGGGTCATCAGGCTGTCGGCGGTGCGGTCGCCCAGGCGCATGACCCGGTTCATCATGTCGCGCTCGTAGGCGTCGATCACGCCCTGCTCGTGGCTCTCGGCCACCAGCATGCGGATCTCCTCCTCGGAGATGGTGCTGACCTGGTCCTTGCCCAGGCCGACGGCGCGCAGCACCAGGCGGGTGCTCTGCGACAGCAGCCACACGAACGGGAAGGCGGCCTTCGCCAGCCAGCCCATGGGCATGGCCACGAACCCGGCGATCCGCTCAGGGGCGGTGATCGCCAGGCGCTTGGGCACCAGTTCGCCGAAGATCAGCGTGAAGTAGGTGATCAGGGCCACCGCCAGCAGCTTGCCGATGCCGGCCGCGTACTGGCCCAGGGCCGGGAACACGTCGTCCAGCCAGTCGCCGATGGCCAGGCCGATGGCCTCGCCGCCGAACAGGCCGGTGAGGATGCCGATCAGGGTGATCCCGATCTGCACCGTGGACAGGAAGTTCTCCGGCTTCTCCGACAGCGCCAGGGCGCGCGCCGCGCGCTTGCTGGCCTGGGCCAGCTGCTTCAGGCGGCTCTTGCGCGAGGTCATGACCGACATCTCCGACATCGCGAAGAAGCCGTTCAGCAGGATCAGGGCGAAAACGATCAGCAGCTCAGCCACGGCGGCGGACCCCGCGGCGTGCATGGGAGGGCTGGTCGTGCAGCGCCGTCAGGGCGCGGCGGAAGTGGGGGCTAGGGTCGTCGTCCATAGGCTGCGCCCGCGGGGCGCGGGGGCGATGATAACAGAGCCGCGGGAGCCTCCCGCCGGGGCATGTTGCGCTGCGGCAGTACCGGGCTCCGGCGCGGGCTGTCATAATTTCCCGGATCGCCGCCCGTCCCGAGGCGGAGGACAGTCTTCGATGTTCTCACTCCAGACCATTTTCGGCTCCGGCAAGCAGTTCTTCACCCTGCTGGACGAGGCGGCCATCGCGGCCCACGACAGCACCAAGGCCCTGTACCAGATGATGAAGGCCGCCGACCGGCAGCCGGCGCTGGATGCGTTCAAGCTGGCCCGCCAGCGCGAGCGCACCGCCTCGGAGAAGATCAGCCAGGCCCTGGTGGACAGCTTCATGACCCCGCTGGAGCGCGAGGACATCGAGGCCCTGGGCTCGGCGCTGTACAAGATCCCCAAGCAGGTGGAGAAGTTCGCGGACCGCTACTCGCTGGCGACCCAGCACCTGGCCCACATCGACTTCGCGCCGCGCGCGGCGATGCTGGAGCAGGCCGCGGGCGTGGTGGTGGAGATGGTCCATGGCCTGCGCCACATGAACCTGGACAAGATGACCGTGCTCAACGAGAAGCTGCGGTCGATCGAGAACGAGGCCGACCGGCTGATGCTGGAGCTGTACCGCGACATCTACTCCGGGCGCCTGGACCACCTGCAGATGTTCCTGCTGAAGGAATTCTTCGAGATCCTGGAGAAGGCCATCGACCGTTGCCGCGAGGCCGGCGTGGTGGTCTACCAGATCACGCTCAAGAACAGCTGACGGGCCGCTGCCATGCTGACCCTCGTGCTGGTGGTGATCCTGGCCGCGCTCGTCTTCGAGTTCATCAACGGCTTCCACGACACCGCCAACTCCATCGCCACGGTGGTGGCGACCAAGGTGCTGTCGCCGGGCGCGGCCGTGTCGCTGGCGGCGGTGATGAACCTGGTCGGGGCGCTGATGGGGACCGCGGTGGCGGCGACCATCGCCACCGGCATCCTCAACACCGACGTGGTCGAGGCCAGCTCGCAGGTGATCCTGTGCGCGCTGCTGGGCGGCATCGGCTGGAACCTGATCACCTGGTGGTTCGGCCTGCCGTCCTCGTCCTCGCATGCGCTGATCGGCGGCCTCTGCGGCGCCGGCCTGGCCGCCGCCGGCAACAACTGGGACGCGCTGATCTGGTCGCAGGACCTCGGCAACTGGGCCAAGAACAAGGGCCTGCTGTGGAAGGTGTTCCTGCCGATGGTCACCTCGCCGCTGGCCGGCTTCGTCATGGGCGTGGGCGTGATGGTCCTGCTGTGGGCGATCATCGCCGCCATGGCCCGCGCCGGCGGCGTGCTGCGCCGGCTGGCGCGCCCGCGCTGGGTCAACGCCTTCTTCGGCAAGGCCCAGATCGCCTCGGCCGCGTACATGGGCTTCGCCCACGGCCACAACGACGCGCAGAAGACCATGGGCATCATCGCCCTGACCCTGATGGGCGCCGAGGCCGCCGGCACCCTGGACGACCTGCCGGGCTGGCTGGCGTTCCTGCACCCGGGCGACACCGACAGCACCCACATCGCCACCTGGATCGTGCTGACCTGTGCCCTGGTGATGGCTGCCGGCACCGCGTCCGGTGGCTGGCGCATCATCAAGACGCTGGGCCACAAGATGGTCAGGCTGCACCCGATCCACGGCTTCGCCGCCGAGACCAGTTCGGCCACGGTGCTGACCCTGGCCGCGCACTTCGGCATGCCGGTGTCCACCACCCACAGCATCTCCACCGCGATCATGGGCGTGGGCTTCGCCAAGAACCCGCGCGCGCTGAAGATCGGCGTGATCGAGCGCATCGTCTGGGCCTGGATCATGACCATCCCCGCCGCCGGCGGCCTGGCCTGGCTGTTCCTGCGCGGGATGAAGGCGCTCGGCTGGGCCTGAGCGCCTGCCTGCCGCCACGCCGCTGCAAAGCAAAGGCCGCCGCAAGGCGGCCTTCGCTTTTACGGCGCGGCGGTGCTGGCTAAGCTGGGCCCATGCCCGACGCCACCCAGGACGCCGCCGCCCGCATCCTCGCCGCCGTGCGCGCCATCCCGCGCGGGCAGGTGGCCGGGTACGGCGAGGTGGCGCGGCGCGCGGGCCTGCCCGGACGCGCCCGCCTGGCGGCACGGGTGTTGTCGCAGAATACCGACCGCACGCTGCCCTGGCACCGGGTGCTGCGCGCCGACGGCCGCATCGCCTTCCCCGAAGGGTCGGCCGGCTACCGCGAGCAGTGCCAGCGGCTGCGCGCCGAGGGCGTGGCGGTGGTGGACGGGCGCGTGCGCCGCGAGCTGATGGCCGGCGCGCACGGCGACCTGGACGCCATGGTGTGGGGGCCGCCGCCGCGCTGAGCGCGGGGCCCGGCCCGGTGCGCGGGGCCGTTATGATGGGCTTCCCCTTCCATGGAGCCGCGGATGTTCGCGCGACTGCCCCCCGTCACCCAGGCCATGCTGATCGCCAACGTGGTGGTGTTCCTGCTGCAGCTGATGCTGGGCAACGCCACCTTCTCGACCTTCATGCTGTGGCCGCCGCAAGGCTTCGATCCGTTCTCGCCCGCGCAGAATTTCCAGCCCTGGCAGCTGCTCAGCTACGGCTTCCTGCACGGCAGCTTCGGCCACCTGCTGTTCAACATGCTGGCGCTGTACATGTTCGGCTCCCCGCTGGAGCTGACCTGGGGCCCGCGCCGGTTCCTGGCCTACTACCTCATCTGCGTCGCCGGCGCCGGCCTGTGCCAGCTGCTGGTGGGCTGGTGGACGGTCTCCGCCGGCGGCCCGCCGTATCCCACCCTGGGCGCCTCCGGCGGCGTGTTCGGCCTGCTGCTGGCCTACGGCATGCTGTTCCCCAGCCAGCGGGTGATGCTGCTGTTCCCGCCGATCCCGATGAAGGCGCGCACCTTCGTCATCGTGTTCGGCGCGATCGAGCTGGTGCTGGGCTTCACCGGCTGGCAGCCGGGCGTGGCCCACTTCGCCCACCTGGGCGGCATGTTGTTCGGCTGGCTGGTGATCCGCTACTGGCGCGGCCAGCCGCCGTTTGGCGGGCGGCGCCCGCCGCGCGGTCCCAGCCACCTGCGCCGGGTGAAGTAGGCGCGGGCGGGAAAGAAAAAGCGAAAGGCGCGGGCAACCGCGCCTTTCCTGTTTGCGCGGCCGGACCGAAGCGGTGCCGGCCCGGGGCGGGGAGGGCACGGTCCCCGCGGCGATGCCGGGGACGGCCCGGGGTGCCCGCCGCCGGCGCAAAAAGAACGGGGCCCGGCAATGCCGGGCCCCGCGTGCGCTTGCCTTGCGCGTGCGCTTACCAGATCACGACCTGGGCATCGCCCTGGCGGGCCATGGGCGCGCCGGCCTCGCACTTGAACGCCGCGGCGAACGCCGGCAGGTTCGAGGGCGCGCCGATGGCGCGGAACTGCGACGGGGCGTGCTCGTCGGTGGCGATGCGCTGCTTCAGCTCTTCCGGGGTGAAGTTGCGGCGCCACACCGTGGCCCAGTTGAGGAAGAAGCGCTGGTCGCGGGTCAGGCCGTCGGTCATCGGGTCCGGCTGGCCCTCGGTGGCCTTCTTCATCGCGTCGTAGGCCGTGGCCAGGCCGCCCAGGTCGGCGATGTTCTCGCCCAAGGTCAGGCGGCCGTTGACCTTCTGGCCGTCGGCGGTGGTGTAGCCGTTGAACTGCTCGATCAGCTTGGCGGTGCGCGCGGCGAAGCCCTTGGCGTCGGCCTCGGTCCACCAGTTCTCGAACTTGCCGGTCGGCCCGAAGCGGCTGCCCTGGTCGTCGTAACCGTGGGTCATCTCGTGGCCGATCACCGCGCCGATGCCGCCGTAGTTCATCTCGTCGGTGGCTTCCGGATCGAAGAACGGCGGCTGCAGGATGGCGGCCGGGAACGCGATCTCGTTCGACAGCGGGTTGTAGTAGGCGTTGACCATCTGCGGCGGCATGCCCCACTCGGACTTGTCGACCGGCTTGCCGATCTTGCCCAGCTCCCAGCGGTAGTTGAACTCGCGGGCGGCCAGCACGTTGCCGATGTAGCTGTCGCGGCCGGTCTCCAGGCCGTCCCAGGAACGCCACTTGTCCGGGTAGCCGATCTTGGTGGTGAACGCGGCCTGCTTGTCCAGGGCCTTGGCCTTGGTCTCCTCGCTCATCCACTCCAGGTTCTGGATGCGCGCCTTCAGGGCCTCGCCGAGGTTGGCGACCAGCGCCTCCATCTTGGCCTTGGACTCGGGCGGGAAGGCGACCTGCACGTACATCTGGCCCAGGGCCTCGCCGGCCTGGCCGTTGATCGTGGCCAGCACGCGCTTCCAGCGCGGCTTCATTTCCTTCTGGCCGCGCAGGGTGGCCGAGTAGAAGTTGAAGTTCTCCTGCACGAACTCGTCGCTCAGGTACGGCGCGGCGCCGTCGACGGTGTGGAAGCGCAGGTAGGCCTTCCACACGGCCGCGTCGGTGTCGGCCAGGGCCTTGTCGACCTCCTTGTGGAAGTCCGGGATCGCCAGCGAGAACATCTCCGGCGCGGCCACGCCCTGGGACTCGAAGAACTTCGACCACGGGAAGTTCGGGGTCAGCGCATCGGCGTCGGCCAGGCTGACCGGGTTGTAGAACAGGGACACGTCGCGGGTCAGGTCCTCGCGCGACTTGGACGCCTTGGCCAGGCGGGTCTCGAACGCCATCACCTGCTTGGCCTGCTCCTGCGCCGCGGCCGCGTCCACGCCCGACAGCTCGAGGATGCGGGCGATGTGGGCCACGTACTTGTCGCGGATGTCCTGCTTGTCGGCGTCGGTGTAGTACTTGCTGTCCGGCAGGCCCAGGCCGCCCTGCGACACGTAGGCGATGTTCATGTCCGGGTTCTGGAAGTCGGCCTCCGGGCCGAATCCGAACAGGAAGTTGCCGCCCTTGGCGGCGCGGCTGCGCAGGTACTCGGCGATCGCGTCCTTGTCGGCCAGCGCGTCGATCGCGGCCAGCTCGGCGGCCAGCGGCTGGATGCCCTGGGCGTTGATCTTCGCCTCGTCCATGCCGGTGGCCCACAGGTCGCCGACGATCTTCTTCACGCCGGTGGCCGAAGCGTCGGCGCCGGCCTGCTCGGCCAGCTGCTGCTGGATCGCGGTGGAGCGCTCGTCGAGCATCTCGAACGCGCCCCAGCTGGTGCGGTCGCCCGGGACCGGATTGGCGTCCAGCCACTTGCCGTTGGCGTAGCCGGCGAAGTCGTGGCAGGCCTGCTTGGTCTCGTCCAGGTCAGCCACCTGGAAGCGGTTGACCGGCGGCAGCCGGCTCTCGTCCAGGGTCAGGGCAGGCGCTTCCGCGGCGGGGGCGGACTCGTCCTTCTTGGAGCAGGCAGCCAGCGCCGTGGCGATCGCCAGCGGCAGCAGCAGGGCTTGGGTCTTGCGCATGTTCACGGTTTGGGGTCTCCGGCCCGTATGGGCGTGCAATGGCCCCCTGGGGGGCAGTGGCACGGACTGTACGCCAGCGTCTACTGCCGGTGGCACTGCCGGAGGTCATGCACAATGCGCCGGGACCCGGGAGGAGGGCGGATGGAAATCGAGTTCCATGGCGCGGCCGGCGGAGTGACCGGCTCCATGCACCTGGTCGAGGCCGCCGGCCGGCGGATCCTGCTGGACTGTGGGATGCTGCAGGGCGGACGCGAGCTGGAGGCCGGCAACGCCGCCCCCTTCCCGTTCGACCCGGCCGGGCTGGACGCGGTGGTCCTCAGCCACGCCCACATCGACCACATCGGCCGGTTGCCGCTGCTGGTGGCGCGCGGCTACCGCGGGCCGGTCTGGCTGCAGCGGGCCACCGCCGACCTGCTGCCGGTGATGCTGGAGGACGCCGCCTCGCTGGCCGCCTCCGAGGCCGAGCGCGCCAACCGCCGGCGGGCACCGGGCGAGCCGGCCCAGGCGCCGCTGTTCACCGCGGCCGACGTGGCCCGGGTCCTGGACCTGCTGCGGCCGCTGGACTATGGCGCGCGCACCGCGATCCTGCCGGGGGTGGAGCTGGCCCTGCGCGATGCCGGGCACATCCTCGGCTCGAGCATCGTCGAGCTGTGGGGCGACGGCCGCAAGCTGGTGTTCTCCGGCGACCTGGGGCCGAAGGGCACGCCGATCCTGCGCGACCCGGAGGCCATCGCCGAGGCCGACCTGGTGGTGATGGAGTCCACCTACGGCGACCGCAACCACCGCGAGCGCAGCGCCACCGTGCAGGAGCTGGGCGAGGTGTTCGAGCACGCCTGGCGCGAGCGCGGCACGGTGCTGATCCCGGCCTTCGCCGTGGGCCGCAGCCAGGAGCTGCTGTACTGGTTCGCGCGCTACTGGCAGGAGTGGAAGCTGGAGCGCTGGCGCATCTTCCTGGACAGCCCGATGGCGGGGAAGGTGGTGGCCGTGTACGACCGCCACCAGGCGCTGTTCGACGAGCAGGCCAGCCAGGTCTGGCGGCAGCGGCCCTCGCCGTTCCGGCTGCCCAACCTGTACTACACCGAGACCACCCAGGCCTCGATGGGGATCAACGCGATCGCCTCCGGCGCGATCGTGATCGCCGGGTCGGGCATGGCCAATGGCGGCCGCATCCAGCACCACCTGCGCCACCGCCTGGAGCGGCGCGACACCCACGTGGTGTTCGTCGGCTACCAGGCCGAGGGCACGCTCGGCCGGCGCCTGGTCGAGCGCGCGCCCTGGGTGCGCATCCACGGCCAGGAGCTGCGGGTGGCGGCGCAGGTACACACCGTCGGCGGCCTGTCGGCCCATACCGACCAGCGCGGGCTGCTGCAGTGGTACGGCCAGTTCCGCGGCACCCCGCCGGTGGCCCTGGTGCACGGCGAGGACCCCGCGCGCCAGGCACTGGCCGGCGAACTCGGCCGCCGCTTCGGGGCGCGGGTGGAACTGCCGCGGCCCGGTACCCGCCTGGCGGTCTGAGGCGCGGCTCCGGTGGCCGGTGGTATACCTGCGCGCATGCGGAACGAAGACGCGCGGCGTGACGTGCTCCTGGTCGGCGGCGGCCACAACGGCCTGGTCTGCGCCGCCTACCTGGCCCGGGCCGGGCTGAAGGTGACCGTGCTCGAGCGCCGCGGCGTGGTCGGCGGCGCGGCGGTCACCGAGGAGTTCCATCCCGGCTTCCGCAACTCGGTGGCCTCGTACACGGTCTCGCTGCTGCAGCCGAAGGTGATCGAGGACCTGGACCTGCACGGCCACGGCCTGCGCATCGTCCTGCGCCGGCGCAACAACTTCCTGCCGCTGCCCGACGGCCGCTACCTGCTCACCGGCGGCGGGCGCACGGCCGAAGAGGTCGCGAAGTTCTCCCGCCACGACGCCGAGGCATTGCCGGCCTACGAGGCGCGGCTGGAGGCGATGGCCGACGTGCTGCGCGCGCTGGCGCTGCAGCCGCCGCCCAACGTCACCGACGGTGGCTGGCTGCAGGCGCTGCCGGAGCTGCTGCGCACCGCACGGCTGGGCCGGCAGTTGCATGCGCTGGAGCCGGCGCTGCGCCAGGACCTGCTGGACCTGTTCACCATTTCCGCCGCCGAATACCTGGACCGCTGGTTCGAGAGCGGGCCGATCAAGGCCCTGCTCGGCTTCGACGGCATCGTCGGCAACTACGCCAGCCCGTACGCCCCGGGCACCGCCTACGTGCTGCTGCACCACGTGTTCGGCCAGGCCAACGGGGTCAAGGGCGCCTGGGGCCACGCCATCGGTGGCATGGGCGCCATCACCCGGGCGATGGCGCGCGCGGCCGAGGCGGCCGGCGCGGAAATCCACACCGGCCAGGGCGTGGAGCGGATCCTGGTCGAGGGCGGGCGCGCCACCGGCGTGGTCACCGCGGCGGGCGAGACCTTGCGCGCCCGCGCGGTGGTGGCCAACGTCAACCCGAAGCTGCTGTACCAGCGCCTGCTGCCGGCCGGCGCGGTACCGCCGGCCACCGCCGAGCGCATGCGCAACTGGCGCTGCGGCTCAGGCACGTTCCGCATGAACGTGGCGCTGTCGCGGGCCCCCGACTTCCTTGCGTTGCCGGGAGAGGGCGAGCACCTGACCGCCGGCATCATCCTGGCGCCCAGCCTGGACTACATGGACCGCGCCTGGCGCGACGCCCGCGAGCACGGCTGGTCGCGCGAGCCCATCGTCGAGATGCTGGTGCCCTCGAGCCTGGACGATTCGCTGGCGCCGCCGGGAATGCACGTGGCCAGCCTGTTCTGCCAGCACGTGGCGCCGGAACTTCCCGGCGGCCGCAGCTGGGACGACCACCGCGACGAAGTGGCCGACCTGATGATCGCCACCGTGGACCGCTACGCGCCGGGCTTCGCCGCCTCGGTGCTGGGCCGGCAGGTACTTTCGCCGCTGGACCTGGAACGCGAGTTCGGCCTGGTCGGCGGCGACATCTTCCATGGTGCGCTGAGCCTCAACCAGCTGTTCTCGGCGCGGCCGATGCTGGGCCAGGCGCGCTACCGCGGGGCCATCCCGGGCCTGTACCTGTGCGGCTCCGGCACCCATCCCGGCGGCGGCGTGACCGGCGCGCCGGGCCACAACGCCGCCCAGGTGGTGATCGGCGACCTGCGCTGAGGCGGCGCCCGCCGCGCGGCAGGCGGGCCGCGCAAGCCGGATGGGTTCCGGCCCCGCGCCATGCGGGGCCGGGAACCTTGGCTCACTGCACCACGGTGACCTTCTTGCGGTTGTCGCCGGAAGCGCGGTCGATCAGCTTGTTGTACGGGTCCACGCCGGCCTCGTAGGGCAGTTCGTCGACCACCAGCTCCAGCGTGGTTTCCGCCTGGGTGAGGCGGTGCTTGGCCAGGTACAGCACCTTCTCGTCGGCCTCGCTGCCGTCCGGCGGACGGGCGAACACGCCGATGTCGACCATCACGTCCACCGGTTCCTGGGTTTCCTTGCCCTTGCCGTCGGTGGAGACCTTCTCCGCCTGCACGGTGAGGGTCACCGCGTACTTGCCGTCCTCGCGCTTGCGCGCCTCGGCCACGGTGGCGCGGTGGTTCCAGAACACGATCCGCTCGAACAGGTCCCGGATGAACGGGTGGTGCTCCGGTTCGGTGCGCGCGTAAAGCAGGTCGAGGAAGTCGCGGGTGGTGGGGTAGGGCGGGCCCTTGAACGCCCACTGCCGCAGGAACTCGGCCAGGATCGCGTTGAGCCGCTCCTCGCCGATCGCGTCGCGCAGGGCGTAGAACACCACCGAGCCCTTGCGGTAGTGGATGTACTGCTGGTTCTCGTTGAGCGCCAGCGGCAGTTCCTGGACGCGCTCGGCCGCGCGATTCCCCAGGTAGCGGTCCAGCTCGTACCGGAGGAAGCGGCGCATCTGCCGCGGCCCGTACTCCTTCTCCATCACCATCAGCGCCGAGTACTGCGCCAGCGACTCCGACAGCATGGTCGCGCCCTGCACGTCGGCGCCGATGACCTGGTGCGCCCACCACTGGTGCGCGGCCTCGTGCGCGGTCACGTAGAACACGTAGTCGATGGCGTCCGGATCGCGCAGGTCGGCGATGAAGCCGATCGACTCCGAGTACGGGATGGTGCCGGCGAAGGCCTGGGCGAAGGTCTGGTAGCCCGGGAATTCCAGGATCCGGAACTGGCGGAACTGGTAGGGCGAGAAGTTGCGGCTGAAGTAGTCCAGCGACTTCTTGGTCGCGTCGATCATCCGCGGCACGTTCCAGGCGTGGGTCGGGTGGTGGTAGACCTCGATCGCCACGTCGTTCCAGCGGTCGCGCGCCACCTTCCAGTCGGCCGACAGCCAGGAGAAGAACGGCAGCACCCGCGCCTCTGACTTGTAGTGGTAGTAGCGGCGCCCGTTCTCCTCCCACTCGCGCTGCAGGTAGCCCGGGGCCAGCGCGACCTGGCCCGAACTGGTGGACACCACGGTCTCGAAGTCCACCCAGTCGCCGTTGGTGGTCAGGTAGTTGGCGTTGCGCCCGGCCGGGTCGTCGATCGGGTTCATCCGCGGCAGCTCGGGCAGGCCGTGCTTGCGGCGGTCGTTGCGGTCCTGCAGCTGCGCGCGCTCGCTGTAGCCGAACTGCGGCAGCACGGCGTAGTTGTTGAAGAACGAACCGTTGTACACGAGCTGGGTATCGGTGCCGCCGACGGTGAAGCCGTTCGGGTGCGCGGCGATCTCGTACTCGAAGTCCATCGCCGCACCCGGCGCCAGCGGGGTCTCCAGGCGGTAGATGGTGTAGCCGTGCACCTTGTCGGCATCGACCACGGTGTGCGGGCCGAATTCCATGCGCCGCACCTCGTAGTCCGGGGACAGGCGCACGTGCAGGTCGCGGATCGGGGCGTCGCCGCGGTTCTCCAGGCGGTAGTGGCCGCGGATCTGCAGCCGCCGCTCCTCCGGGAAGATGTCCACGTCGGCGCGGATCGAGGCGATGCGCGGCTGCGGCAGGTCCTTGTACTGGCGGTAGCGCTTCTCGTAGTCGGCCGCGCGCTCCTTGGCCAGGTCGCCGGGCACGTACTCGTTGCGGATGTTGGTGTTGTAGAAGATCCAGCCGCCGAGCCCGGCGAAGGCCAGCAGCGAGGCCGCCAGGGTGGCCGCCACCGGCGCGCGCAGCCGCGCCCGCGCCTGGCGCAGGCGGTCGCGCCAGTGCAGCGAGGTGCCGCGCGGCCAGAACAGCAGGGCCACGGCCAGCAGGGCCACGGCCAGGGCGGCCCAGTAGGCACGCACGGTCAGGTGCGCGCCCAGGAAGTGGCCGTAGCCGTTCATGTCCGAATACGGCAGCGGGGTGGTGGCGTTGTAGCTGTACAGCAGGTGGTCGAAGTGCAGCATGCCCTTCGCCGCCTGCGCGACCAGGAACACGATCATCAGCAGGTAGCCGATGAACTTGTTGCCCGACACCGCCTGCAGGAACACCGCCAGCGCCGCCATCAGCATGAAGCCGAGGGCGTCCAGGGCGATGCCCTTCAGGTACAGCAGCGGCTCGATCGCGGTGAAGCCGTGGCCCAGCTGCCAGGCGAGGGTGAACAGCGCGCCGCCCAGGTACATGGCCAGCACCAGACCGGCCAGCGCCGTCAGCTTCGAGGCCAGCGGGATCCAGTCGGGCAGGGCGTAGGCATCGGTGGCCTCGGCCACGCGCGCGCCGCGTTCGCGCCAGACCAGCTCGCCGGCGTAGAACGTCACCACGACGACCAGGAACAGGCTCATGCTGGCGCGGATGGTGCCGAGCATCTGCCGGGTCACCGGGTACAGCTCGGTGCCGTAGATGTTGTCGCCGAACATCAGGGCGACCAGGATCACCAGCAGGCCCAGCAGCAGCATGACCAGGAACGGCGCGCCCAGCAGCGAGGCGCGCAGGTCGAACGCGGCCAGCCTGCGGTACTGGGTCCAGCGCGCGGCCAGGCCCTCGCGCAGGCCCACGGCCGGCAGGCGCAGGCGGGCGCTGCCGGCCAGCGGCGGCAGCGCGGCCGGCGCCGTCGCAGCCGCGGCCGCGCCCTTGCGTCGGCGCAGGACCAGGCCTTCGCGGTCGGCGCGGAACAGGCGGAAGGCGGCAGCCAGCAGCAGCGCGCTCACGCCCAGCCACAGGAGGCGGTTGCCCAGCAGCAGGCCGCCCAGCTGCGGCAGCTGGGTGTTGTACTGGGCGCTGGACCAGTAGCGGATGTGCTCGTCCACGGCCGCGCCGCCGGACGGATCGACCAGCGCCGCGATCCAGCGCGTGTCCAGGTCCGAGGTCAGCGAGCTGGAGACCGTCCACAGCACGATGAAGGCGATCGCGCCGATGTAGGTGTAGAGCATCGAGCGGGTCAGCGTGGCCAGCAGGAACAGCAGCGCCGACAGGAACAGCAGGTTGGGCACCACCAGCACCGCGAACGCCCAGGCGTAGGCGGACCAGGGCGTGGGGCCGAGGCGCTCCGGGTCCAGCCACGGCATCAGGCTGCCCAGCCAAAGCCCGAAGGCGATGACCAGCATGATCGCCAGGCTGGCGAGGAAACCACCGCCGAAGCGGCCGAGCAGGTAGTCGCGCTTGCGCAGAGGGGTGGCGAAGAACAGCTCCGCGGTGCGCTGCTCGAAGTCGCGCAGGGCGATGCCGGCCACGAAGATGGTCGACAGTAGCACGCTCAGCACGCTGAAGGCGCACAGCAGGCTGACCACCACCGCCGGCGCGTTGCGCATGATGTTGCCGACGCCGCCGCCGAAGCTGACGTTGTCCGAGGCCATGCTGGCGAAGCCGAACAGGCCGAACACCGCAAGCACGATCCAGAACACGCCGTTGCGCAGCAGCAGGCGCCCTTCGAAGGACAGGATGTGGCGCAACATGGCTCAGGCCGCCTTTGCCGGGGCGGAAGCCAGCGCGACCTGGCGCAGCTCGCCGAAGTAGACGTCTTCCAGGCTGGCCGGGACCGCGGCGAAGCCGTCGCCGGGGTCGCTGTCGGCGAGCACGTGCACCACCGGCTTGCCGGCGACCAGGCGCGAGGACAGCACCGCGTGCTCGTGCACCAGGCGGTCCAGCTCCTCCTTCTCCACCCGCTTGCGCCAGATCCGGCCTTCCAGCGAACGGATCGCCTCGCGCGGCTCGCCGGCCAGGCGTACCTGGCCGGCGGCGATGATGGCCATGCGCGGGCACAGGTCGGTCACGTCCTCGACGATGTGGGTGGACAGGATCACCACCGTGTTCTCGCCGATCTCCGCCAGCAGGTTGAGGAAGCGGTTGCGCTCCTCCGGGTCCAGGCCGGCGGTGGGTTCGTCGACGATCACCAGCGAGGGTTGGCCGATCAGCGCCTGGGCGATGCCGAAGCGCTGGCGCATGCCGCCGGAGAAGGTGCCGAGCTTGCGCTTGCGCACGTTCCACAGGTTGACCTGCTGCAGCAGCGCCTGCACCAGCTCCCTGCGCTCGCCGCGCGCGGTCACGCCCTTGAGCACGGCGAAGTGGTCCAGCATCGCCTCGGCCGAGACCTTCGGGTACACGCCGAAGTCCTGCGGCAGGTAGCCCAGGCGCTTGCGCGCCTGTTCCTTGTTGGCGAGCACGTCCAGGCCGTCGAGGGTGATGCTGCCGCTGTCCGGCTCCTGCAGGGTGGCGATGGTGCGCATCAGGGTGGATTTGCCGGCGCCGTTGGGGCCCAGCAGGCCGAACATGCCCCTGGGGATGTCCAGCGACACGTCCTTCAGTGCCTGTACGCCGTTGGCGTAGGTCTTGGACAGCGAGCGGATCTGCAGCATTCGTCTCCTCCGTTGGAACTCCTGGATGATGCGGACCGGTCGGCCGGCGGCGCCATCGGCGGATGGCGGGTGCCGGGGGCGGGAAAATCCGAGTCAGGGCCCGGCGCCGGCCGCGGGCGCGCCGTACAGGCGGCCCAGGGCCAGCGCCAGCGGATAGGGGCCGGGTTCGTCGCGGTTGCTCAGCACGACCACCGCCAGGCGCTGCCGCGGCCAGCGCACGATGGCGTTGCGGAAGCCGATGCTCTCGCCGCTGTGCCAGGTGCTGTCGCCGTTGAGGCGCCAGCCATAGCCGTAGTGCGGCACGTCGGGCTCGTCGGTGGCCGTGTGCGGGGCGAACATCAGCCCGCGCCAGGGCTGGCGCAGCAGGCGGTCGTCGTGCAGCGCCGCCTCCCAGCGCGCCAGGTCGTCGACCGAGGCGTAGATGCCGCCGTCGCCCAGCACCGCGCTGGTCGGGCTCTGGTCGGTGCGCACCCAGGCGCCGCCGGCCTGGCTGTAGCCCCAGGCGCGGTGGGCGACGGTGTCGTGGCCTTCGCGATGGGCCACGGCGGTGGCCATGCCCAGCGGCGCGAAGATGCGTTCGCGCAGGAACGCCGGGAAGTCCTGCCCCGAGGCGCGCTCGACCACCAGCGCCAGCAGGGCGTAGCCGCTGTTGCTGTAGCGGTAGGCGCTGCCGGGCGGGAAGTAGGTGCGGTCCTGGCCTTCGAGGATGGCCAGCACGTCGGCGTCGTGCACCTGGCGGTCGAGGCCCGCCGGCAGCACGTCCTCGTAGTCGACCAGGCCGGAGGTGTGCGACAGCAGGTGGTGCAGGGTGACCGCCGCGGCCGCCGGCGGCAGCGAGGGCAGCCAGCGCCTGGCCGGATCGTGCAGCGACAGCCGCCCGTCCTGGGCCAGCAGCAGGATCGCCGCGGCGGTGAACTGCTTGGTCAGCGAGGCCAGGCGGTAGCAGCTGCGCGGGGTGGCCGGCACCCCGGCCTCCAGGTCGGCCATGCCCCAGGCGGCGCGCAGCAGCGGCTCGCCGTCGCGCAGCACCAGCACCGAGGCGCCGGGCACCTGGCCCTGGTAGTCGCGCAGCAGCGCCTGCACCTGCTCCGGCACGTCGTGCACGTCCTGCGCGGCCGGGGTGCCGGCAAGCATCAGCAAGGGCAGCAGTCGCAGCATCGGCGCGGCTCCAGTCCAGGGACTGGCTGCAGCCTAGCGTGCCCGGGGCGGCCCCGGGATATGCCGGAAGGCGGGGGTCAGGCCGCCGCCTGCTCGCGCAGCTGGCGGGCGCGCTCGGCGCCCAGGTAGGCGATGATCGCCCGCCGCATCAGGTACAGCAGCGGGATCAGGGCGATCGCGCCCAGCATCTTGTAGGCGTAGTTGAGGGTGCTGACCGCCAGGAACAGCGAGGTCGGCCACTTCTGCGGGCCGAGCACGAAGGCGATCCAGATCACCACGAAGCTGTCCACCAGCTGCGAGACCGCGGTCGAGCCGGTGGCGCGCAGCCATACGTGGCGCTCGCCGGTGGCGCGGCGGATGCGATGGAACACGGCCACGTCGATCAGCTGGCCGACCATGAACGCGGTCAGCGAGCCGGCAATGGTCCACAGGCCCTGGCCGAACACCGCGGCGAACGCGGCCTGGTAGTCCGGCACGCCCTGGGCCACCGCGGCCTCGCGCCACCAGCCGGCCGGGGCCAGCCAGATCGCGGCGAAGGCGAACAGGAAGCCGTAGCCGATCAGCGCGGCCGCCAGCCAGGAAATGAAGCGCACCCCGCGGCGGCCGAAGAACTCGTTGATGGTGTCGGTCATCACGAACACCACCGGCCACAGCAGGGTGCCGGCGGTGAAGCTCAGCGAGCCGCTCTGGCCGAACAGGTTCCATTCGAACGGGGCCAGGCCGAGGGTGTCCTCCAGGGCGAAGATCTTGACCCCGATGAACTCGGCCAGCACCGCGTTGGCGCAGAAGAACGCGGCCAGCACGACGAACAGCCGCACCGCGCGGTCCTGCAGCGGACGGGCGAACACGGCCGCTTCCATCAGCGCTCCCCCGCGCGGGTGAAGGGCATGCTTTCCGGGGCCACGGCGCCGCCGGAGATGATGAAGCCCATGGCCTGGTCCACGGTCCAGTCGGTGGGCGTGAGCAGTTCCACCGGCACCACCTCCAGGTAGCCGGAGGTGGGGTTGGGCGTGGTCGGCACGTACACCGCGGCCAGCTCGCGCCCGGTGCCTTCCTCGCGCAGCACCCGGGTGACCAGGCCGATGGACTTCATCTCCCGGTGCGGGAAGTCGATCAGGACCACGCGCTGGGTGCTGCCGGGCTTGGTCTGCAGGATGTCCAGCAGCTTGCGCGCGCTGGTGTAGATCACGTTGGCCAGCGGCACCCGCGCGATCAGCGTCTCGAACCAGCGCAGCAGGCGCTGGCCGACCACGCGCCGGGCCAGCACGCCCACCCCCAGGATCACCAGCAGGGTGGCGAGCATGGCGATGGTGTTCTGCACCCACACCGCCTGGACCCAGTCCAGGTAGCCGGGGAAGGAGGCGGCGATGCGCCGCGACAGCGGCCCCACCCAGGGGCTGCTGATCCCGGACAGCAGCACGAACACGAACTTGATCACCACCCAGGTCAGCCACAGCGGCAACAGGGTCAGCAGTCCGGTGAGGAACAGGCGTTGCAGCGAGGCGCGCGACGGCGCAGGGGCGGCGGGGGTCATGGCGCGGATTGTATAGCGCCACCCGCATGGTCCGGGCGGGTCGGGGACCGCCCCCGGACCCGGAAGCCGGCAGGCTGCTGGCCGCGGCGGTGGCGGCGTGGAGGATGCCGTCGCCGGTCGGCCGCTTCAGCCGCCCGGGGCCGGGCGCCGGTCGGGCTTGCGCCGCACGTAGACCTGCTTGTGCACCCGGGCCACGACCTGGCCCTCGGTGTCGACCACGTCGTTGGCGAACCAGTGCAGGTACTTGTCGCCGCCGGCGGTGGCGGCCCGGATCTGCTCCAGCACCGCGTCGTCGATGCGGAATTCGGTGGAGACGGTGCTGCGCCCCGGGCGCAGGAATTCAATCCGGCCCTCGCGGTCCCACACGTAGTAGTCCCGGCCCAGGCAGTGCATCAGCAACAGCATCCAGAACGGGTCGGTCATGGCGAACAGGCTGCCGCCGAAGTGGGTGCCGACGTAGTTGCGGTTCCAGGGGCGCAGGCGCAGCTCGACCCGGGCATGGCGCCAGTCCGGCGCCAGCTCGGCGACGTGGATGCCGGTGAACAGGAACGGGGGCCACAGGTTCATGCCGTGGCGCATCAGCGCGGGCGTCATTACGGTGGGAACATGGATCGGGGGCGGGGGCAGGAGCGTACCATACGTATTGGTACGGAAATGGTTTCATGCGCGGGGGGAGGGGGTGCTGGGCTAGACTGTCCGCCTTTACCGGCCGCCCCGGCCGCTGAACGGAAACGACCGCCCCGCATGAGCTGGCTCAGCAAACTGATGCCCTCCGGCATCCGCACCGAAAGCGCCTCCACCCGCAAGCGCAGCGTCCCCGAGGGCCTGTGGGAGAAGTGCGACCGCTGCGGCGCCGCGCTCTACCGCCCGGAGCTGGAGGAGAACCTGGAGGTGTGCCCCAAGTGCGCCTTCCACATGCCCATCCGTGCCCGCGCGCGCCTGGCCTCGCTGTTCGACCCCGGTAGCACCACCGAGATCGCCCCCAACCTGGCGCCGACCGACGTGCTCAAGTTCCGCGACCAGAAGCGCTACGCCGACCGCATCAAGGCCACCCAGAAGGCCACCGGCGAGTACGACGCCCTGGTCGCCATGGAGGGCCGCCTCAAGGGCCGGCCGCTGGTGGCCAGCTCGTTCGACTTCGCCTACATGGGCGGCTCGATGGGCTCGGTGGTGGGCGAGAAGTTCACCCTGGCCGCCGAGCGCGCGCTGGAGATCGGCGCCCCGTTCGTCAACTTCTCCGCCTCCGGCGGCGCGCGCATGCAGGAAAGCCTGTTCTCGCTGATGCAGATGGCCAAGACCTCGGCGGCCCTGGGCCGCCTGCGCGCGGCCGGCATCCCCTACATCTCGGTGCTGACCCATCCGACCACCGGCGGCGTGTCGGCCTCGTTCGCGATGCTGGGCGACCTCAACATCGCCGAGCCGGAGGCGCTGATCGGCTTCGCCGGCCCGCGCGTGATCGAGCAGACCGTGCGCGAGAAGCTGCCCGAGGGCTTCCAGCGCTCGGAGTTCCTGCTCGAGCACGGCGCCATCGACCAGATCTGCGACCGCCGCGAGCTGCGCGACCGCCTGGCCACCCTGCTGGCCATGCTGATGCGCCAGCCCAAGCCCGACGACGGGGCGCTGGACGCAGCATGAGCAGTTCCCGCCGCTATTTCGGGACCGACGGCATTCGCGGCCGGGTCGGGCAGGGGCCGATTTCCGCCGACTTCGTCCTGCGCCTGGGCAATGCCCTTGGCCGGGTGCTGGCCGCCGGCGGCCAGGCCCGCCCGACCGTGGTGATCGGCAAGGACACCCGTATCTCCGGCTACATGTTCGAGTCGGCCCTGGAGGCCGGCCTGGTCGCGGCCGGGGTCAACGTGCAGATGCTGGGGCCGATGCCGACCCCGGCGGTGGCGTTCCTGACCCGTACCCTGGGCGCGGACGCCGGCATCGTCATCAGCGCCTCGCATAACCCGCACTACGACAACGGCATCAAGTTCTTCTCCGCCGAGGGCGAGAAGCTGGACGACGCCACCGAGCTGGCGATCGAGGCCGCGCTGGACGCGCCGTTCGCCACGGTCGAGTCCGGGCAGCTGGGCAAGGTGGCGCGCGCGCGCGACGCGGTCGGCCGCTACATCGAGTTCTGCAAGGCCTCGGTGCCGCGCGGCTTCGACCTGCGCGGGCTGAAGGTGGTGCTCGACTGCGCCCACGGCGCCACGTACCACATCGCCCCGCTGATGTTCCGCGAGCTGGGCGCGGAGGTGACCGCCATCGGCGCCGCCCCGGACGGCATCAACATCAACGACGGCGTCGGCTCGATGCACATCGGCAACCTCGCGGCCAAGGTCGTGGAGGCCGGTGCCGACCTGGGCATCGCCTTCGACGGCGACGGCGACCGCGTGCTGATGGTCGACGCCGCCGGCCGCACGGTCGACGGCGACGGCCTGCTGTACGTGCTGGCGCGCGACTGGCAGGCCAGCGGCCGCCTGCGCGGCCCGGTGGTCGGCACGCTGATGACCAACTACGGCCTGGAGAAGGCGCTGGCGCAGGCCGGCATCCCGTTCCTGCGCGCCAAGGTCGGCGACCGCTACGTGCACCAGGCCCTGGTCGAGGGCGGCGGCGTGCTCGGCGGCGAGGCCTCCGGCCACCTGCTGTGCCTGGACCGCGCCACCACCGGCGACGCCATCGTCAGCGCGCTGCAGGTGCTCGACGCCCTGCGCCGCGCCGGCAAGCGCCTGGACCAGGCCCTGGAAGGCCTGTCGGTGGTGCCGCAGGCCACGGTCAACGTGCGCCTGGACGGCGCCAGGGCGGCCGACGTGGTCGCCGCGCCGGGCGTGCGCCAGGCGCTGGAGCAGGCCCAGGCGGCGGTGCAGGGCCGCGGCCGCGCCTTCCTGCGTCCCTCCGGCACCGAGCCGGTGGTGCGGGTCACGGTGGAAGCCGACGACGCCGCGCTGATGCAGGCCACCCTCGACACCCTTGCCTCGGCCGTGCGCCAGGCGGCCGGCTGAGCCGGCAGATCCCCAAGGCGCCGGCCGGGTGGCCGGCGCCGCACCACCCCGGAGTATTCCCCTTAATGTCCGCCCGTATCCCCACCTTCGACATCACCCGCTACGACACCGACCGCGAGGCCTTCGTCGCCGAGCTCGGTGCGGCCTACCGCGAGTGGGGCTTTGCCGGCATCAGCAACCACGGCATCCCGCCGGAACTGATCGACAACGCCTACGCCGCCTTCAAGAAGTTCTTCGCCCTCCCGGAGGAGGTGAAGAAGAAGTACCACGTGCCCGGCGGCGGCGGCGCGCGCGGCTACACCCCGTTCGGCGTGGAAACCGCCAAGGGCAGCCAGCACTACGACCTCAAGGAGTTCTGGCACATCGGCCGCGAGATCCCGGACGACTCCAAGTACCGCCAGTACATGCCGCCGAACCTGTGGCCGGAGGAGGTGCCGGAGTTCCGCGAGTACGGCTACGCCCTGTACCAGGCGCTGGATTCGCTGGGCTCGCGCGTGCTGAGCGCGCTGGCGCTGCACATCGGCCTGCCGGAGGACTTCTTCGCCGACAAGACCAACTTCGGCAACTCGATCCTGCGCCCGATCCACTACCCGCCGATCACCGCCGACGACATCCCCAACGTGCGCGCCGGCGCCCACGGCGACATCAACTTCATCACCCTGCTGGTCGGCGCCAGCGCCGCGGGCCTGGAAGTGCGCTCGCACGAGGGTGAGTGGGTGCCGTTCACCTCCGAGGGCGACACCATCGTGGTCAACATCGGCGACATGCTCGAGCGCCTGACCAACCACGTGTACCCGTCGACCATCCACCGCGTGGTCAACCCCCCGGGCGAGGAGGCGCGCAAGCCGCGCTACTCGGTGCCGTTCTTCCTGCACCCGAACCCGGATTTCCTGATCGACGTGCTGCCGTCCTGCGTGAGCGCGGACAACCCCAGCCGCTATCCGGAGCCGATCACCGCCCAGGGCTTCCTCGAGCAGCGCCTGCGCGAGATCAAGCTCAAGTAAGCACCACCTGGGTGGAAGCGCCCCCTGTCCAGCGTTGTCAGGGGGCGCTTTTCCGTACCGCAGGGTATTCTTCCGCGCCCCAACCGCTGATTCGGGAGCAGGCATGCGTCGCAGGATCGTCGCCGGCAACTGGAAGCTCTATGGAACGCGGGACTTCGCGACCTCGCTGGTGGCCGAGGTCGCCGCGCAGGCCCCGGTCCCGGGCGTGGAACTGGTGGTCATGCCGCCGATGCCCTACCTGGGCGACCTGATCGAGGACTTCGAGGGCTCGGCCCTGGTGTTCGGCGCCCAGGACGTGAGCCCCAACATGGAAGGCGCCTACACCGGCGAGGTCTCGGCGCGGATGGTGGCCGACGTGGGCGCCCGCTACGCGCTGTGCGGCCATTCCGAGCGCCGCCGCTACCACGCCGAGAGCAGCGAGCTGGTCGCGCGCAAGTTCCAGGCCTGCCTGCAGGCCGGGCTGGTGCCGGTGCTGTGCATGGGCGAGCACCTGGAGGACCGCGAGGCCGGCCGCGCCCAGGACGTCATCGCCGCCCAGCTGCAGCCTGTGCTGGACCTGGTCGGGGTGGGGGGCTTCGAATCGGCGGTGGTCGCCTACGAGCCGTGCTGGGCGATCGGCACCGGCCGCACCGCCAGCCCGGAGCAGGCCCAGGAGATGCACGCCTTCATCCGTCGCCAGATCGCCGCGCACAATGCTAGAATCGCCGATTCGCTGCCCATCCTGTACGGGGGCAGCGTGAAGCCCGACAACGCCGGCGCGCTGTGCGCGCAGCCGGACGTGGACGGCGGGCTGATCGGCGGCGCCTCCCTGGTGGCCGCCGATTTCCTGGCCATTGCCCGGGCCGCTGCGGCGGCGCGGTAAGCGAGACCCTGACAATGCTGATGCTGATCCTCAACGTGGTGTACGTGCTGGTGGCGATCGCCATGATCGTGCTGATCCTGCTGCAGCGCGGCGCCGGCGCGGCCGCCGGCTCCGGCTTCGGCGCGGGCGCCTCCGGCACCGTGTTCGGCGCGCGCGGCGCGTCCAACTTCCTGTCCAAGAGCACCAAGTGGCTGGCCGTGGTGTTCTTCGGCATCAGCCTGTTCATGGCCTGGTACGCCACCCACAGCGCCCGCCCGGTGGTGCAGCAGGACCTGGGCGTGATGGGCCAGCTCGAGGTCCCGGCGGCGCCCGTCGCGGCCCCGGGCGAGCTGCCGGCCCCGCCGGCTGCTTCCGAGGTCCCGGCCGCCACGCCGGCGGCGGGCGAGGTCCCGGCCCCGGCGCAGGAAGAAAATGCCGCCGGAACGGCTACGCAGCCGCAGCAGTAACGCGTACAATGCGCCACCGCGCCAGGCGGCGCGGTGAAGGTTTCAGGCCCAGGTGGCGGAATTGGTAGACGCACTACCTTGAGGTGGTAGCGACGAGAGTCGTAGGGGTTCGAGTCCCCTCTTGGGCACCAACTACATGGTCCCGGCGCGTGCGCCGGGCGAAGACGGCCCGCTTCGGCGGGCTTCTTTGTTTCCGCGGGAAAGTTGCGGAGGCGGCGACAAACGTCCAAAGCGTTTACCCTTATCGCCGCGGACGCTACAATCCCGCTGCTATGCACAACCGCGCGGCCGGGGTCTCCCGTGCCGCGCGGCGCATTGGCAAGTTCCGCGGCCAGGCCGCGGCAGGACAGGCGAGGGGGAGCCGCTGACGCGGCCGCCACCGCCCACCCAAGCCCGCTCCAGGGCAGAGGCAAGAGAGAACCACACGTGCTGGCCCAATACCTGCCGACCCTGCTGTTCCTGATCGTGGCCACCGGGATCGGCATCGCGCTGATCATCGTTGGCCGCGTGCTCGGACCGCGCCGTCCGGACGCCGAGAAGCTGTCGCCGTACGAGTGCGGCTTCGAGGCCTTCGAGGACGCGCGCATGAAGTTCGACGTGCGCTACTACCTCATCGCGATCCAGTTCATCGTCTTCGACCTGGAAATCATCTTCATCGTGCCGTGGACCCTCGTGTTCCAGGACCTGGGGCCGCGCGCGCTGGTCACCATGGCCCTGTTCGTGGGGATGCTCTTCCTCGGCTTCGTCTACGTCTGGAAGAAGGGAGCGCTCGAATGGGAGTGATCCAAACCATCGACCGCCTGATGACCAACCCGATGCCCGAGGGCCGGGTCGAGGACATCCTGCGGCCCGCCGGCGAGAACCCGCTGCTGGAGAAGGGCTACGTCACCACCAGCGTCGACGCCCTGGTCAACTGGGCCCGCACCGGCTCGATGTGGCCGATGACCTTCGGCCTGGCCTGCTGCGCGGTCGAGATGATGCACGCCGGCGCCGCGCGCCTGGACCTGGACCGTTACGGCGTGGTGTTCCGCCCGTCGCCGCGCCAGTCCGACGTGATGATCGTGGCCGGCACCCTGGTCAACAAGATGGCCCCGGCGCTGCGCAAGGTCTACGACCAGATGCCCGACCCGAAGTGGGTCATCTCCATGGGCAGCTGCGCCAACGGCGGCGGCTACTACCACTACTCCTACTCCGTGGTGCGCGGCTGCGACCGCATCGTGCCGGTGGACATCTACGTGCCCGGCTGCCCGCCGACCGCCGAGGCGCTGGTCTACGGCATCCTGCAGCTGCAGAAGAAGATCTGGCGCACCCAGACGGTGGCGGCGAACAAGAACAACACCATCGCCCGCTGACCCTCCTACCTGATCCACCGCGCGCCCCGGCGCGCACGAACGACGGAAACGCCAAGCCCCATGGCCGAGCCAGCTGCCACCTTCGCCCAGCGACTGCGCGACCGATTCCCCGGCGCCACGGTCACCGTGGCCGAGCCCCGTGGTGAAGTCACCCTCGAGGTTTCCGCCCAGGACCTGCTGGCCACCTGCCACGCCCTGCGCGACGAGTTCGGCTTCGAGCAGCTCACCGACCTGTGTGGCGTCGACTACATGGGCTACGGCAGCGACGAGTGGGATACCGAGGACGTGTCCTCCACCGGCTTCAGCCGCGGCGTCGAGGGCAAGGGCCCGGGCCGCTTCGGCTGGGGCGAGAAGCCCATGGAGCAGGGCCCGGCCGGCTCGCTGCCGGTGCTGGCGCCGGAGCGCCGCTTCGCCGCGGTCGCCCACCTGCTGTCCTACGCCAACAACTGCCGCCTGCGCGTGCGCTGCTTCGCCGAGGACGACTCGCTGCCGGTGGTGCCGTCGCTGACCCCGGTGTGGCGCGGCGCCAACTGGTTCGAGCGCGAGGCGTTCGACCTGTACGGCATCGTCTTCGAAGGCCATCCGGACCTGCGCCGGATCATGACGGACTACGGTTTCGTCGGCCATCCGTTCCGCAAGGACTTCCCGCTGATCGGCAACGTCGAGGTCCGCTACGACGAGCAGCGCAAGCGCGTGGTCTACGAGCCGGTGACCTCGGTCGAGCCGCGCGTCGGCGTGCCGCGCGTGATCCGCGACGACGCCCGCTACCAGACCGCCGCAGGCGAGGCCGCACAACGGGAGGCCGCCAAGTGAGCGCCCAGATGCTTACCGACAGCCACAGCCAGCCCGGCCAGGCGCCGGCCGGCGACTCCTCCGCGCTGCGGCAGGAGATCCGCAACTACACGATGAACTTCGGCCCGCAGCACCCGGCCGCGCACGGCGTGCTGCGCCTGATCCTGGAAATGGACGGCGAGACCATCGTCCGCGCCGACCCGCACGTGGGCCTGCTCCACCGCGGTACCGAGAAGCTGGCCGAGTCCAAGCCGTTCAACCAGTCGATCCCGTACATGGACCGGCTGGACTACGTGTCGATGATGTGCAACGAGCACGCCTACGTGCGCGCGATCGAGACCCTGCTGGGGATCGAGGCGCCCGAGCGCGCCCAGTACATCCGCACCATGTTCGACGAGATCACCCGCATCCTGAACCACCTGATGTGGGTCGGCTCCAACGCGCTGGACCTGGGCGCGATGGCGGTGTTCCTGTACGCGTTCCGCGAGCGCGAGGAGCTGATGGACGTCTACGAGGCGGTCAGCGGCGCGCGCATGCACGCGGCCTACTACCGTCCCGGCGGCGTCTACCGCGACCTGCCGGACCGGATGCCGAAGTACAAGGAGTCGCCCTGGCACAAGGGCGCCAAGCTCAAGCGCTTCAACGAGGCCCGCGAGGGTTCGCTCCTGGACTACCTCGAGCACTTCACCCGCGAGTTCCCCAAGCGCGTCGACGAGTACGAGACGCTGCTGACCGACAACCGCATCTGGAAGCAGCGTACCGTCGGCATCGGCGTGGTCACCCCGGAGCAGGCTTATGCCTGGGGCATGACCGGCGTGATGCTGCGCGGCTCGGGCATCGCCTGGGACCTGCGCAAGAAGCAGCCGTACGCCAAGTACGACGCGGTGGACTTCGACATCCCGGTGGGCGTCAACGGCGACTGCTACGACCGCTACCTGGTCCGCATCGCCGAGATGCGCCAGTCCAACCGCATCATCGCCCAGTGCGTGAAGTGGCTGAAGGAAAACCCGGGCCCGGTGATGGTCAGGAACTACAAGGTCGCCCCTCCCAAGCGGGAGGAGATGAAGGACGACATGGAAGCCCTGATCCACCACTTCAAGCTGTTCTCCGAGGGCTACTGCGTGCCGGCCGGCGAGACCTACGCCGCGGTCGAGGCGCCGAAGGGCGAGTTCGGCTGCTACCTGGTCTCCGACGGCGCCAACAAGCCGTTCCGCGTGCACCTGCGCGCCCCGGGCTTCGCGCACCTGTCGTCCATGGACGAGATCGTGCGCGGCCACATGCTGGCCGACGTCGTGGCCATGATCGGTACTTATGACCTTGTGTTTGGTGAGGTGGATCGATGAAGGCCACCGGTAATTTCGAGAACGCGCGCAACGTCGACCCGATGGTCGTGCTGAGCGACGCGACGCGCGCGCACATCGACCACTGGCTGACCAAGTTCCCGCCGGACCGCAAGCGGTCGGCGGTGCTGCAGGGCCTGCACGCGGCCCAGGAACAGAACGGGGGCTGGCTGAGCGACGAACTGATCGCCGCCGTCGCCAAGTACCTGGACATCCCGCCGGTGTGGGCCTACGAGGTCGCCACCTTCTACTCGATGTTCGAGACCCAGCCGGTGGGCCGCAACAACGTTGCGTTCTGCACCAACATCAGCTGCTGGCTCAACGGCGCGCAGGAGCTGGTCGAGCACGCCGAGAAGAAGCTGGGCTGCAAGCTGGGCGAATCCACCGCCGACGGCCGCGTCTACCTCAAGCGCGAGGAAGAGTGCGTGGCCGCGTGCTGCGGCGCCCCGGTGGTCGTGATCAACGGCCATTACCACGAGAAGCTCACCCCCGAGAAGGTGGACGAGCTGCTCGACGGACTGAAGTGAGGCCGGCGCAGATGGCACATCACCCGAAGATTTCCGAGGGCTACGGCCCGGTCGGCCCCGCGCCGAAGGAGCACCAGGCGGTCTACACGACGCTGCACTTCGACAAGCCCTGGTCGTACGAGAACTACCTCAAGACCGGCGGCTACCAGGCGCTGCGCAAGATCCTGACCGAGAAGATCCCGCCGGCCGACATCATCGAGATGGTCAAGCAGTCCGGCCTGCGCGGCCGCGGCGGCGCTGGCTTCCCGACCGGCCTGAAGTGGAGCTTCATGCCCAAGGGCGACATGCAGAAGTACATCCTCTGCAACTCGGACGAGTCCGAGCCGGGCACCTGCAAGGACCGCGACATCCTGCGCTTCAACCCGCACGCGGTGATCGAGGGCATGGCCATCGCCTGCTACGCGACCGGCGCGACCGTGGGCTACAACTACCTGCGCGGCGAGTTCCACCACGAGCCGTTCGAGCACCTTGAGGAAGCCCTGGCCGAGGCCTACAAGCACGGCTGGCTGGGCAAGGACATCCTCGGCTCGGGCGTGGACATCGACATCTACAACGCCCTCGGCGCCGGCGCCTACATCTGCGGCGAGGAAACCGCGCTGATGGAGTCGCTGGAGGGCAAGAAGGGCCAACCGCGCTTCAAGCCGCCGTTCCCGGCCAACTTCGGCCTGTACGGCAAGCCGACCACGATCAACAACACCGAGACCTACGCCTCGGTGCCGGCGATCATCCGCAACGGCCCGGAGTGGTTCATGGGCCTGGGCAAGCCGAACAACGGCGGCTGCAAGATCTTCTCGGTCTCCGGCCACGTCGCGCGCCCGGGCAACTACGAGATCCGCCTCGGCACCCCGTTCACCGAGCTGCTGGAGATGGCCGGCGGCATCCGCAACGGCAACCGCATCAAGGCGGTGATCCCGGGCGGCTCGTCGATGCCGGTGTTGCCGGGCGAGGTGATGATGGGTCTGACCATGGACTACGACTCGATCCAGAAGGCCGGTTCCGGCCTGGGTTCGGGCGCGGTCATCGTCATGGACCACACCACCTGCATGGTGCGCGCCTGCCAGCGCATCGCCCGCTTCTACTACAAGGAGAGCTGCGGCCAGTGCACGCCGTGCCGCGAGGGCACCGGCTGGATGTACCGCATGCTGACCCGCATCGCCAACCTGGAGGCGACGCTGGACGACCTGCACATGCTGCGCACCGCGGCGGGGCAGATCGAGGGCCACACCATCTGCGCGTTCGGCGAGGCCGCCGCGTGGCCGGTGCAGGGCTTCCTGCGCCACTTCTGGCATGAATTCGAATACGCGATCGTGAACAAGCGCTTCCTCGTCGACGACGAGCGCAACGGCACGGTCGTCCGCTCCAACGTGGAGGTGGCCGCGTGAGTGCGCAGCCCGTCAACCCGAACCTTCCGCCGGACCACGTCACCGTCTTCATCGACGGCGTCGAGCTGGCCGCGCCCAAGGGGTCGATGATCATCCAGGTTGCCGACAAGGCCGGCATCCCGATCCCGCGTTTCTGCTACCACGACAAGCTGGCCATCGCCGCCAACTGCCGCATGTGCCTGGTCGACACCGAGGTCGGCGGCCGCGCCGCGCCGAAGCCGTCGCCGGCCTGCGCCACGCCGGTGATGGACGGCATGAAGGTCTTCACCCGCAACGAGAAGGCCCTCAAGTCGCAGCGCAACGTGCTGGAGTTCCTGCTGATCAACCACCCGCTGGACTGCCCGGTCTGCGACCAGGGCGGCGAGTGCGAGCTGCAGGACCTGTCGCTGGGCTATGGCCGCTCGGTCAGCCGTTTCGTCGAGCGCAAGCGCGTGGTGCCGGACGAGGACATCGGCCCGCTGGTCGCCACCGAGATGACCCGCTGCATCCAGTGCACCCGCTGCGTGCGCTTCACCGGCGAGATCGCCGGTACGTACGAGCTGGGCGGCATGTACCGCGGCGAGAACCTGCAGATCGGCACCTACGACGGCAAGCCGCTGACCACCGAGCTGTCCGGCAACGTCATCGACGTGTGCCCGGTCGGCGCGCTGACCAACAAGGTGTTCCAGTTCCGCGCCCGTCCGTGGGAGCTGATCGCCAAGGAGTCGCTGGGCTACCACGACGCGCTGGGCTCGAACCTGTTCCTGCACAGCCGCCGCGGCGAGGTGCTGCGCGCCGTGCCGCGCGAGAACGAGCTGGTCAACGAGTGCTGGCTGTCCGACCGCGACCGCTATTCGCACCAGGGCCTGAACGCCGCCGACCGCGCCACCGTGCCGCTGGTCAAGCAGGGCGGGGAGTGGAAGGAGGCGACCTGGGCCGAGGCCCTGTCCGCCGCCGCCGCGATCCTGCGCGAGAACAAGGGCGACGACCTGGGCGTGCTGGTGCACCCGGCGACCTCGAACGAGGAGGGCGGCCTGCTGGCCGCGCTGGCGGCCGGCCTGGGCACCGCCAACATCGACCACCGCATCGCCAACCGCGACTTCTCCGACGCCGCGGTCGCCGAGCCGTTCGCCCTGCCGGTCGCCGAGATCGAGCAGGCCGACGTGGTCGTCGTGGTCGGTTCCAACATCCGCCACGAGCTGCCGCTGCTGCACGCCCGCCTGCGCAAGGCGCAGACCAAGCGCGGTGCGCGCATCCACGTGGTCAACCCGGTCGACTTCGACTTCACCTTCGCCGCCGCCGGCAAGCACATCGTGCCGCCGTCGCGCATCGCCGAGGTGCTGGGCGGGGCCGAGCTGCGCGGCGCGCTGCAGGGCGCGACCCGCCCGGTGGTGATCGTCGGCGCCATCGCCGAGAACCACCCGCAGGCCGCCGCGATCCGCGCCGCCGCGCGCGACTTCGCCGCCGCCACCGGCGCGGCGCTGTGCCGCATCCCGCAGGGCGCCAACGCCGTGGGCCTGGCCCGCGCCGGCGTGCTGCCGGCCGCCCGCGACGTCGCCGGCATGTTCGCCGAGCCGCGCCGCGCCTACGTGCTGTACGGCATCGAGCCGGGCCTGGACTTCGCCGACACCGCCTCCGGGCTGAAGGCGCTGAACGCTGCAAAGGTCGTGGCCTTCAGCCACTTCGCCTGCGAATCCACCCGCGCGGTGGCCGACGTGATCCTGCCGATCGGCCTGCTGCCGGAGATCGAGGCCACGCTGACCAACCTCAACGGCGTCGAGCAGTCCGCGCACGCGGCCGGCCGCCTGCCGGGCCAGGCCCGCGAGGGCTGGCGCGTGCTGCGCGCGCTCGGCGGCGAGCTGGGGCTGGCCGGCTTCGAGTTCACCGACCTGGCCGGCGCACGCGCGATGCTGGAAGGCGGCCGCCAGGTGCAGGTGCGCGCCGGCTCGGCCGGCGCGGCGGGCGAGGGCGCCCTGGAGCTGGCCCTGGTCCCGGCGATCTACCGCACCGACGCGGTGGTGCGCCGCGCGGCCGCGCTGCAGGCGCATCCGCTCAACGTCGCCCCGCGCATCGTGCTCAACCCGGCGGACGCCGCCGGCATCGAGTCCGGCGCGGTGGTCAAGGTCAAGGGCGCGCATGGCACGGCCACCCTGCCGGCCGTGGTCGATGCGCGGGTGGCCGCGGGTGCGGCATGGATTGAAGGTGGCCACGGCGCCACCGCGCCGCTGGGCGCTGGCCGGGTCGAGGTGGTGAAGGCATGAACGAGCTGCTGATCAACGCGGTCGGTCCGCTGCGCGAGTGGTTCTACGGCCTGGGCGAACTGGGCCCGGCGCTGTGGATCGTGCTGAAGGTCCTGACCATCGCCATGCCGGTGATCATCGCCGTGGCGTTCTACGTGGTCTGGGAGCGCAAGCTAATCGGCTGGATGCACGTGCGCCACGGGCCCATGTACGTGGGCATGGGCATCTTCCAGGCGTTCGCGGACGTCTTCAAGCTGCTGTTCAAGGAGGTCATCCGTCCGGCCAACGCGCACAAGGTGATGTACGTCATCGCGCCGTTGATCGTGCTGGCGCCGGCCTTCGCCGCCTGGGCGGTGGTGCCGTTCGACTACCAGCTGGTCCTGTCCAACGCCAACGCCGGCCTGCTGTACCTGCTGGCGATGACCTCGATGGGCGTGTACGGCATCATCATCGCCGGCTGGGCCTCCAACTCGAAGTACGCCTTCCTCGGCGCGATGCGCTCGGCCGCCCAGGTGGTCAGCTACGAGATCGCGATGGGCTTCGCCCTGGTGGGCGTGCTGATCGCCGCCGGCAGCCTCAACCTGACCGACATCGTCATGGCGCAGTCGGGCAACGCCGGCTTCTTCGAGTGGTTCTGGCTGCCGCTGCTGCCGCTGTTCGTCGTGTACTGGGTGTCCGGCGTGGCCGAGACCAACCGCGCGCCGTTCGACGTGGTCGAGGGCGAGTCGGAGATCGTGGCCGGCCACATGGTGGAGTACTCCGGTTCGGCGTTCGCGCTGTTCTTCCTGGCCGAGTACGCCAACATGATCCTGGTCAGCTTCCTGATCTCGATCTTCTTCCTCGGCGGCTGGCTGAGCCCGATCCAGGGCTGGGTCACGGCGGACGTTTCGCCGTGGATCGACTGGGTCTGGAAGGGCGGCTGGCCGTGGCTGCTGGCCAAGGTGGTGTTCTTCGCCAGCGCATACATCTGGTTCCGCGCCAGCTTCCCGCGCTACCGCTACGACCAGATCATGCGTCTGGGCTGGAAGGTCTTCATCCCGTTGACGATCTTCTGGATCGCGGTGACCGCTCTGCTGGTGTTCTTTGGCGTGTTCGAGAAGGGCGCCTGATCCGATGAACAAAGTCGTCCACTACTTCAAGAGCCTGCTGCTGCTGGAGCTGATCCAGGGCCTGGGGCTGACCCTGCGGTACCTGTTCCGTCCCAAGTACACGATGATGTACCCGATGGAGAAGTTCCCGCAGTCGCCGCGCTTCCGCGGCCTGCATGCGCTGCGCCGCTACCCGAACGGCGAGGAGCGCTGCATCGCCTGCAAGCTGTGCGAGGCGGTGTGCCCGGCGCTGGCCATCACCATCGACTCCGCGCGGCGCGAGGACGGCACCCGCCGCACCACGCGCTACGACATCGACCTGTTCAAGTGCATCTACTGCGGCTTCTGCGAGGAAAGCTGCCCGGTGGATTCGATCGTGGAGACGCACGTGATGGAATACCACTTCGAGAAGCGCGGCGAGAACATCGTCACCAAGCCGCAGCTGCTCGCCATCGGCGACCGCCTCGAGGCGGAGATCGCCGAGCGTCGCGCCGCCGACGCCGCCTACCGCTGAGGCCACGATGGACTGGATCAAGATCGCTTTCTATGCCTTCGCCGCCGTGGCCGTGGCCTCGGCCGGCGCCGTGATCAGCGTGCGCAACCCGGTCAACGCGGTGCTGTGCCTGATCCTCACCTTCTTCTCCGTGGCCTGCACCTGGCTGCTGGTCGGTGCCGAGTTCCTCGGCGTGGCCCTGATCCTGGTGTACGTCGGCGCGGTGATGGTGCTGTTCCTGTTCGTGGTGATGATGCTGGACATCGACGTCGCCGCGATCCGGGAGGGCTGGGTCCGGTTCCTGCCGGTCGGCCTGGTGGTCGCGGTGGTGATGCTGGTGCAGGTGCTGGCGCTGATCGGCGTCAAGGCCCGTTCGGCCAGCCCGTTCCCGGCGGACAACGCCGCGGCGCTGGCGGCCGAGACCTCCAACACCCGCTGGCTGGCCGAGACCCTGTTCACCGAGTACATCCTGCCGTTCGAGTTCGCCGCGGTGATCCTGACCGTGGCGGTGATCGCGGCGGTGATGATCACCCTGCGCAAGCGCACCGGCATCAAGACCCAGAACGCCTCCGAGCAGTCGCGGGTCCGGGCCGCCGACCGCCTGCGCATGGTGTCCATGCCGGCGGAGAAGCCGGCGCCGCTTGCACCCAAGGCCGAAGGGGAGGGCCAGGCATGATCACCCTCGGACACATGCTGGCGCTGGGCGCGGTGCTGTTCTGCATCAGCCTCGCGGGCATCTTCCTCAACCGCAAGAACATCATCGTCCTGCTGATGTCGATCGAGCTGATGCTGCTGTCGGTCAACATCAACTTCATCGCGTTCTCGCGCGAGCTGGGCGATGCGGCGGGGCAGCTCTTCGTGTTCTTCATCCTGACGGTCGCGGCCGCGGAAGCGGCGATCGGCCTGGCGATCCTGGTGGCGCTGTTCCGTACCCGCGGCACCATCAACGTCGCCGAGGTGGATTCGCTCAAGGGCTGACGCCCCGGGGCGGGTAGGGGCGCCGCGAAAGCGGCGGGCGACAAAGACGAAGGGCGCCGCCCCGGCGGCGCCCGACCCGGCCCAGGCCGGGCGGAATTGGAAGTGGCGGCATGCGCGGCCGGCGGCTCGATCCACCGGCATCACGGCACGAACGGCACGTACTGGAACTTAGACGGCAACCATGATCATCTCCAAAACCCACCTGCTGCTGATCGTCCTGGCCCCGTTGCTGGGCAGCATCATCGCGGGTCTGTTCGGGCGCCAGGTCGGCCGCAGGGGCGCGCAGTCGGCGACCATCCTGGGCGTGGCGGTCAGCTGCGCGCTCTCGTGCTGGGTCCTGTACCAGCTGGTCGCCGGCGGCGCCGCGCCGTTCAACGAGAACGTCTACACCTTCTTCGACGTCGGCGGCTACTCGGCCCACGTCGGCTTCATGGTCGACCGCCTGACCGCGATGATGATGGTGGTCGTCACCTTCGTCTCGCTGCTGGTGCACGTGTACACCATCGGCTACATGGCCGACGACCCCGGCTACCAGCGCTTCTTCAGCTACATCTCGCTGTTCACCTTCTCGATGCTCATGCTGGTCATGGGCAACAACTTCCTGCAGCTGTTCTTCGGCTGGGAAGCGGTGGGCCTGGTCTCGTACCTGCTGATCGGCTTCTGGTTCAAGCGCCCGAGCGCGGTGTTCGCCAACATGAAGGCGTTCATCGTCAACCGCGTCGGCGACTTCGGCTTCCTGCTGGGCATCGCCGCGATCCTGTGGTGGTTCGGCACCCTGGACTACGCCACCGTGTTCGCCCGCGCGCCGATGCTGCAGGGCATGGAAGTGCAGGTCATCGAGGGCCATTCCTGGGGCGTGGCCACCATCATCTGCGTGTGCCTGTTCATCGGCGCCATGGGCAAGTCGGCGCAGGTGCCGCTGCACGTGTGGCTGCCGGACTCGATGGAAGGCCCGACCCCGATCTCGGCGCTGATCCACGCCGCGACCATGGTGACCGCCGGCATCTTCATGGTGGCGCGCATGTCGCCGCTGTTCGAGCTGTCGCAGGCGACCCTGGACTTCGTCCTGTTCGTGGGCGCCACCACCGCGTTCTTCACCGGCCTGATCGGCATCGTGCAGAACGACATCAAGCGCGTGGTCGCGTACTCGACCCTGTCGCAGCTGGGCTACATGACCGTCGCCCTGGGCGTGTCGGCCTACTCGGCGGCGGTGTTCCACCTGATGACCCACGCCTTCTTCAAGGCGCTGCTGTTCCTGGCCGCCGGCTCGGTGATCATCGGCATGCACCACGAGCAGGACATGCGCAAGATGGGCGGCCTGCGCAAGTACATGCCCGTCACCTACTGGACCAGCGTGATCGGCACCCTGGCCCTGGTCGGTACCCCGTTCTTCTCGGGCTTCTACTCGAAGGACACGATCATCGAGGCCGCGGCGCACCACGCCCACGAGGCCGGCTCCTGGGTGGCCACCTACGGCTACTGGGCGGTGATCGGCGGCGTGGTCGTCACCAGCTTCTACAGCTTCCGCCTGCTGTTCCTGACCTTCCATGGCCCGGAGCGCTTCCGCGACGCCGTCGCCCACCACGACGAGCACGCCCATGGCGCGGCCGCGCACGCCGACGCCGAGGCCCAGGGCGGCCACGACGCGCGTGCCGACGGCCATGGCCACGACGACCACGGCCACCACGGCGCGCACGAGCCGCACGAGTCGCCGTGGGTGGTGACCGTGCCGCTGGTCCTGCTGGCGATCCCGTCGATCCTGATCGGCTTCTTCACCATCGGCCCGATGCTGTTCGGCACCGACTGGCGCGGCCACCACGCCGAGGCGCTGGTCCCGGGCCAGGCCGTGAACTTCTTCACCGGCGTGATCGACTTCCTGGATCCGGCGCGCGACACCGTCGCCGCGGTCGGCCGCGAGTACTGGCACGGCCCGGTGGCCTACGCGCTGCACGGCATGCTGATGCCGGCCTTCTGGCTGACCGTCGCCGGCTTCGTGCTCGCCGCGGTGCTGTACCTGTGGAAGCCGGACGTCCCGGGCCGCCTGCGCCGCTGGCTGCACCCGCTGGTGCGCGTGCTGGAGGAGAAGTACGGCTTCGACCACCTGTGGATCAAGGGCTTCGCCGGCGGCGGCCTGGCGCTGGGCCGCGTGTCGCGCTGGATCGACAGCAAGATCGTGGACGGCCTGTTCGTCAACGGCAGCGCCCGCGTGATCGGCCTGGCCGCCGCGCTGCTGCGCCGCACCCAGTCCGGTTACCTCTACCACTATGCCTTCGCCATGATCATCGGCCTCATCGCACTGCTGGCCGTGCTCATGCGTTACTGGCAATGAACTGACTGCACGGAAGAACACGACGTGGCGAACCACCTGTTGAGTGTCCTGATCTGGCTGCCGATCATCGGCGGTGCGCTGGTGCTGGCGCTGGGCGACCGGCCCGCGGCCGCACGCTGGTCCGCGCTGGGCGTGGCCCTGCTGACCCTGGTCCTGAGCGTGGGCCTGGTGACCGGGTTCGACTATGCCGCCCCCGGGCTGCAGTTCGTCGAGAGCCATGCCTGGATCCCGGCCTACGACATCCACTACAACCTGGGCGCCGACGGCATCGCCGTCGCCCTGATCCTGCTGACGACCATCGTCACCCCGCTGGCGCTGATTGGTGCCTGGGAGTCGATCCAGAAGCGGGTCAACCAGTACGTGGCCTCGTTCCTGATCCTGGAGGGCGTGACGGTCGGCATCTTCGCCGCCACCGACGCGATCCTGTTCTACGTGTTCTTCGAGGCCATGCTGATCCCGATGTTCCTGATCATCGGCGTCTGGGGTGGTCCGCGCCGCATCTACGCGGCGATGAAGTTCTTCCTGTACACCTTCCTCGGCTCGGTGCTGATGCTGGTGGCGCTGATCTACCTGTACATCAAGGGCGGCAGCTTCCAGCTGGCCGACCTGTACGCGCTGCCGCTGAGCGCGAAGGAGCAGACCTGGATCTTCTTCGCCTTCGCCATCGCCTTCGCGGTGAAGGTGCCGATGTTCCCGGTGCACACCTGGCTGCCGGACGCGCACGTGGAGGCGCCGACCGCCGGTTCGGTGATCCTGGCCGCGATCGCGCTGAAGATCGGCGGCTACGGTTTCCTGCGCTTCAACCTGCCGATCACCCCGGACGCCGGCCACGAGTGGGCCTGGCTGATCATCGCCCTGTCGCTGATCGCGGTGATCTACGTCGGCCTGGTCGCCCTGGTCCAGGACGACATGAAGAAGCTGGTGGCGTACTCCTCCGTGGCGCACATGGGCTTCGTCACCCTGGGCAGCTTCATCGCCTTCACCCTGGTGCGCGACTTCGGCTCGGTCGACGCCGCCCGCCTGGGCCTGCAGGGCGCGATGATGCAGATGATCTCGCACGGCTTCGTCTCCGGCGCGATGTTCTCCTGCATCGGCGTGCTGTACGACCGCATGCACACCCGCCGCATCGCCGACTACGGCGGCGTGGCCAACGTGATGCCGTGGTTCGCCACCTTCGCCATGCTGTTCTTCATGGCCAACGCGGGCCTGCCGGGCACCAGCGGCTTCGTCGGCGAGTTCATGGTGGTGCTGGCCAGCTTCCAGAAGCACCCGGTGGTGGCGCTGCTGGCGGCCACGACCCTGATCACCGCGGCCGCCTACACCCTGTGGCTGTACCGCCGCGTGTTCTTCGGCGAGGTCGCCAATGCGCACGTGGCCGAGCTGAAGGACATCAACGCACGCGAAGTGCTGGTGCTGGGCGTGTTCGCCGCCGGCACCCTGCTGTTCGGCCTGTGGCCCAAGCCGCTGACCGACCTGATGGAACCGTCGATCGCGCACCTGGCGACCCAGATCGCCACCAGCAAGCTGTAAGGATTCTTCGAAGATGACCACGTCCCTCGCGATGCCGTCCGCCGCCGAGCTGGTGCCGTTGCTGCCCGAGCTGGTGCTGATCGGCGGTGCCTTCGCCCTGTTGATCGTCGACCTGTTCATCAACGCGCGCCACAAGGTGTGGACGCACTTCCTGTCGGTGCTGGTGCTGGCCGTGGTGCTGGCGATGCTGGCCACCGGCGTGGGCGGGCAGGGCGAAGTGATGTCCGGCATGTTCGTGCGCGACACCGCCGCCGACGTCATGAAGCTCGCCATCGTGCTGATGAGCGGCCTGACCCTGGTCTACGGCTGGAGCTACCTGCGCGAGCGCAACCTGTACCAGGGCGAGCTGCCGGTGCTGGTGCTGTTCGCCACCGCCGGCATGATGATGCTGGTCTCGGCCGGCAGCCTGGTGGTCGTCTACCTGGGCCTGGAGCTGCTGGCGCTGAGCTCGTACGCCCTGGTCGCCGCCGACCGCGACAACGGCCGCGCCACCGAGGCGGCGATGAAGTACATCGTGCTCGGCTCGCTGGCCTCCGGCCTGCTGCTGTACGGCATGTCGCTGGTCTACGGCGCCACCGGCACCCTGCACCTGGACGCCATCCGCGCCTCGATCGAGGGCAGCGACGAGCGCACGCTGCTGCTGACCGGCACCGCGTTCATGGTCGCCGGCGTGGCCTTCAAGCTGGGCGCCGCCCCGTTCCACATGTGGCTGCCGGACGTCTACCAGGGCGCCACCGCCCCGGTCGCGCTGTTCGTCAGCACCGCGCCCAAGCTGGCCGCCTTCGGCATGGCCTGGCGCCTGCTGGAGATGGGCGTGGGCCCGCTGGCGCCGGAATGGAAGTGGCTGCTGGCCGGCCTGTCGGCGGTGTCGCTGGTGGTCGGCAACCTGATGGCGCTGGCCCAGACCAACATCAAGCGCATGCTGGCCTATTCGACGGTCTCGCACATCGGCTACCTGCTGATGGGCCTGGCCGGCGGCGACCAGGTCGGCTACACCGCGGCGCTGTTCTACACCATCGGCTACGCGATCATGTCGGCCGCGGCCTTCGGCGTGATCATCGCGCTGTCGCGCAAGGGCTTCGAGGCGGACAACATCGACGACTTCAAGGGCCTGGCCGCGCGCAGCCCGTGGATGGCGCTGCTGATGCTGCTGGTGATGGCCTCGCTGGCCGGCGTGCCGCCGCTGCTGGGCTTCTGGACCAAGCTGGCCGTGCTGCGCGCGGCGCTGCAGGGCGGCATGCTGTGGCTGGCCATCCTCGGCGTGGTCGCGGCGGTGGTCGGCGCGTACTACTACCTGCGCGTGATCAAGGTCATGTTCTTCGACGAGCCGGCCGGCGCCCCGCTGGCGGCGCACAACGACCGCGTGCTTGGCGTGGTGCTGGGCGTCAACGCGGTGGGCCTGTTCGCCCTCGGCCTGGCCTGGGATCCGATCATGGTGTGGTGCCAGCGCGCCTTCATGTGAGGACGCGCCGCTCCGCGCGGAACACGCAAAAGCCCCCGGTTTTCCGGGGGCTTTTGCGTTGCAGGGCAGGCGGGCGCGATGCCGCGCCGCGTCTTCCAGGTGCGCGGACTGGCCATCCGCGCGGCTCGTTCATGTATAATCTCCGCGTTCCGGGACGGCCGCGCGGCCGGCTCCGGGGAGCAGGCCGCCGGCACGGGGCAGGCTCCGGAAGATGCGGCAAGGGCCTTGCATCAAGGCGCGATAGCCGGCATAATTCCGCTTCTGATGCGGGGTGGAGCAGTCTGGCAGCTCGTCGGGCTCATAACCCGAAGGTCGCAGGTTCAAATCCTGCCCCCGCTACCATGTTTCGAGGTTGTGCGGTGTTCCTGGGTTTCCAGGGCTGCGGGATCCTCAAGACTGGGCTTGCAACGGCGCATGTTCCCGCCGTTGCGCCGATTCCAGCACCATCGGATGAGAAGCCCGACAGGGCTCTCGAGCACAAGAGGCCCGCAAGGGCCTCTTGTCGTTTATGCGGCCGGCAGGCCGTGCCCCGTCCCACCGCGTTGGAGTTGCCGCCGAAGATGAGCGAAAAGACCAGCGAAATCGTCCAGTTGCTCGCCCCGACCGTGGAGTCGCTCGGGCTGGAGCTGCTGGGCGTCGAATACCTCCCGGCACCGGGCGGCGCGACCCTGCGCCTGTACATCGACGTGCCGGCCGCCGAAGGCGGCGAGCCGGAGCGCACCGTCACCATCGACGACTGCGAGTCGGTCAGCCGCGAGGTGTCCGCGCAGCTGGACGTGGCCGACCCGATCTCCGGCAACTACACCCTCGAGGTGTCCTCGCCGGGCATGGACCGGCCGCTGTTCACCGCCGCGCATTTCGCCCGTTTCGCCGGCCAGCAGGCCAAGGTCGGGCTGAAGCTGCCGCAGGAAGGCCGCCGCAGGCTGCAAGGCACGATCCTGAGGGTGGAAAATGGCCAGGTGGCCTTCGCCCTGGACGGCGCGGAGTTCGTGGTGGAGCTGGACAACATCGACAAGGCCCGCCTGGTGCCCGACTGGGAGGCGCTGGGCCTGGCGCCAGGCAAGAAGCCCGGCAAGGGCGGCAATTCGGGCAAGCATTCCAACAAGCCGGCGGCCGGCAAGCCGCACGCGGAGTAAACAGATGAGCAAGGAACTTCTGCTGGTAGTTGACGCGGTCGCCAACGAAAAGGGCGTGCCGCGCGAAGTGATCTTCGAGGCGCTCGAGGCGGCCCTGGCTTCGGCCGCCAAGAAGCGCTACGTCGACCAGGACGTGCTGACCCGCGTTTCGATCGACCGCAAGGACGGCAGCTACGAGACCTTCCGCCGCTGGGAAGTGGTGGCCGACGACGTGGTGATGGAGTCGCCGGACCGGCAGATCCGCCTGATGGACGCGGTCGACGAGGCCGACGGCGTCGAGGTCGGCGACTACATCGAGGAGCAGATCGAGAACCCCGAGTTCGGCCGCATCGCCGCGCAGGCCGCCAAGCAGGTGATCGTGCAGCGCGTGCGCGAGGCCGAGCGCCAGCAGGTCGTGGACGCCTGGAAGGACCGCGTCGGCGAGCTGGTGACCGGCGTGGTCAAGCGCGTGGAGCGCGGCAACGTCTACGTCGACCTGGGCGGCAACGCCGAGGGCTTCATCCCGAAGGACAAGGGCATCCCGCGCGACGTGCTGCGCGCCGGCGACCGCGTCCGCGGCTACCTGTACGAGGTCCGCAGCGAGCCCCGCGGCCCGCAGCTGTTCATCAGCCGCGCCGCGCCGGAGTTCATGATCGAGCTGTTCAAGCTCGAGGTGCCGGAAGTCGGCCAGGGCCTGGTCGAGATCAAGGCCTGCGCCCGCGACCCGGGCGACCGCGCCAAGATCGCGGTGATCGCCCACGACAACCGCACCGATCCGATCGGCGCGTGCATCGGCATGCGCGGCTCGCGCGTGCAGGCCGTGTCCAACGAGCTCAACGGCGAGCGCGTGGACATCGTGCTGTGGAACGAGAACCCGGCCAACTTCGTCATCAACGCGATGGCGCCGGCCGAGGTGCAGTCGATCATCGTCGACGAAGAGAAGCACTCGATGGACCTGGCCGTGGCCGAGGACCGCCTGGCCCAGGCCATCGGCAAGGGTGGCCAGAACGTGCGCCTGGCCAGCCGCCTCACCGGCTGGCAGCTCAACGTGATGACCGCCGAGCAGGTGCAGGCCAAGAGCGAGGCCGAGCAGGCCGTGGCCCGCCAGCTGTTCATGGACAAGCTGGAGGTCGACGAGGAGATCGCCGGCATCCTGGTGGCCGAGGGCTTCAGCACGGTCGAGGAGATCGCCTACGTCCCGGTCGGCGAGCTGCTGGCGGTGGAGGGCTTCGACGAGGACATCGTCGAGGAACTGCGCGCCCGCGCCCGCGACGCCCTGCTCAACGAAGCCCTGGCGGTGGAGGAGCAGGAGGCCGGGGACGCCCCGGCCGAGGACCTGCTGGCGCTGGAGGGCATGGACGAGGACACCGCCTTCGCCCTGGCCGCCCATGGCGTGCGCACCGCCGAGGACCTGTCCGACCTGGCCGCCGACGAGGTGGTCGAGTTCGGCATCGAGGGCCTGGACGAGGAGCGCGCCGCGGCGTTGATCCTGGCGGCCCGCGCCGAGGAGATCGCCCGCCTGGAGCGTGGCGCATGAGCATGTCGCTGGCACGGCCGGGACGCCCCACCGGCGCCCCCGCCAGGCACCCGGAGCATGGCGCATGAGCCGGCGATGAACACCGCCCTGCACCCGCCAGGGCTTAGAATCCGCGTTTCCCTTGCTCTTTCTGGCGAGGGGGCGCCAAACAGAGCATAGGATCCGAATGTCGCAGCAAACCACCATTCGCAAGCTCGCCGAGCTGGTCAACACCCCGGTCGAGAAGCTGCTGGAGCAGCTGGCCGAGGCCGGCATGAAGTTCAGCGGTCCCGACCAGGTCGTGACCAGTGCCGAGAAGATCAAGCTGCTCGGCTTCCTGCGCCGTACCCACGGCAAGGGCTCGGCGGCTCCGGCCGAAGAGATCGCTGCGCCGAAGAAGATCACCCTGGCCCGGCGCAAGGTGCAGGAACTGACCGTCGGCGGCGGCCGCAGCAAGACCACCGTCGCCGTCGAGGTCCGCCAGAAGCGCACCTACATCAAGGCCACCGAGGCGGCTCCCCCCGAGGCGCCGGTGGACGACGAGCGCGCCGAGGTGCTGCGCAAGCTGGAGGAATCCCGCCAGCGCAACCTCGCCGAGCAGCAGCGCCTGGCCGAGCTGGACCGCCAGCGCGCCGAGGAAGCCGAGCGCAAGCGCCAGGAGGAAGAGGCCGAGCGCAAGCGCCAGGAAGAGGAGCGCAAGGCAGCCGAGGAGGCGGCCCGGCAGCAGGAGCGCGAGGCCGCGCCCGAGCCGGAGCCGGCCGAGCCGGCGCCGGCCCGTCCGGCGCGCCCGGCGCCGCGCGCGGCCGAGGACAGCCGTGCCGCGCCCAAGCACAAGGGCCGCGGCGGGCACGCCATCGCCGACGACGACGACACCCCGGCGCGCTTCGCCGGCCAGCTGCACCTGTCGGCCGCCGACCGCGCACGCCGTTCCACCGCCCGCCCGGGCGGGCGCGGCGGCAAGCCGCAGCGCCGCCAGGACAGCCGCGGCGGCGGCAACGGCGGCGGCGTGGGCGGCTTCGAGCGCCCGACCGCGCCGGTGGTGCGCGAGGTCGCCATCGGCGACTCGATCACCGTGGCCGACCTGGCGCAGAAGCTGGCCATGAAGGGCGGCGACGTGGTCAAGGCGCTGTTCAAGATGGGCGTGATGGCCACCATCAACCAGTCCATCGACCACGACACCGCGGTGCTGGTCACCGAAGAGCTGGGCCACAAGGCCGTGCGCGCCGAGACCGACGACGCCGAGAGCGAGCTGCTGGCGCAGGTCGAGCGCGCCCAGGGCGAGCCGGCGCCGCGTCCGCCGGTGGTCACCATCATGGGCCACGTCGACCACGGCAAGACCTCGCTGCTGGACTACATCCGCCGCACCAAGGTCGCCTCGGGCGAGGCCGGCGGCATCACCCAGCACATCGGCGCCTACCACGTCGAAACGCCCAAGGGCGTGATCAGCTTCCTGGATACCCCGGGCCACGCCGCGTTCACCTCGATGCGCGCGCGCGGCGCCAAGATCACCGACATCGTGGTCCTGGTGGTCGCGGCCGACGACGGCGTCATGCCGCAGACCAAGGAGGCGATCCAGCACGCGAAGGCGGCCGGCGTGCCGCTGATCGTGGCGATCAACAAGATCGACAAGTCCACGGCCGACCCGATGCGGGTCAAGAACGAACTGCTCAACGAGCAGGTCGTGGCCGAGGACTTCGGTGGCGACACCCAGATGGTGGAGCTGTCGGCCAAGACCGGCATGGGCGTGGACGACCTGCTCGACGCCATCTCGCTGCAGGCCGAACTGCTGGAGCTGAAGGCGGTGCCGGACGGCAACGCCAGCGGCGTGGTCATCGAGTCGGCGCTGGACAAGGGCCGCGGCCCGGTCGCCACCGTGCTGGTCCAGCAGGGCCAGCTGAAGAAGGGCGACTACCTGGTGTGCGGCGTGCACTACGGCCGCGTCCGCGCCCTGTTCGACGAGACCGGCGGCCAGCCGAACTCGGCCGGCCCGTCGATCCCGGTGCAGGTCCTGGGCCTGTCCGGCGTGCCGGACGCCGGCGACGACTTCGTGGTGGTCAAGGACGAGCGCCTGGCCAAGGACGTGGCGCAGCAGCGCGACGCCAAGCGCCGCGAATCGCGCCTGGTCCAGGCCGCGGGCAACCGCATGGAAGACATCATGGCGCAGATGGGCAAGGGCGAGGGCCAGCAGGTCCTCAACCTGCTGGTCAAGGCCGATGTCCAGGGCTCGGTGGAGGCGCTCAAGCAGTCGCTCACCGCGCTGTCCAACGACGAGATCCGGATCAACGTGATCAGCTCCGGCGTGGGCGGCATCACCGAGTCCGACGCCAACATCGCCGTGACCACCAAGGCCACCGTGATCGGCTTCAACGTCCGCGCCGACGCCTCGGCCCGCAAGATCATCGAGGCCAACGGCGTGGACCTGCGCTACTTCTCGATCATCTACGACGTGATCGACCAGGTGAAGCAGGTGGCTTCGGGCCTGCTGGGCGTGGAGATCCGCGAGGAGATCATCGGCATCGCCGAGGTGCGCGAGGTCTTCCGCAGCTCCAAGTTCGGCGCGGTCGCCGGCTGCATGGTCGTGGAGGGCGTGGTCAAGCGGAACAAGCCGATCCGCGTGCTGCGCGACAACACGGTCATCTTCGAGGGCGAGCTGGAATCGCTGCGCCGCTTCAAGGAGAACGTGGACGAGGTGCGCAGCGGCACCGAGTGCGGCATCGGCGTGAAGGAGTACAACGACGTCAAGCCGGGCGACCAGATCGAGTGCTTCGAGCGAATCGAGGTCCAGCGCACGCTGTGACCTGCGCGGCGCCGGCGGCCATGGAGGCCGTGCCGGCGCCCGCGACGACGGGACGGCCCTCGCGGCCGTCCCGCCGTTTCCGGGCCGCCACCTGGCGGCCTGCAGTGGCGGGCCGCCGGCCCGCAGGCAAGACCGGGCGCCGCGCCCGGCAAGGAGTCCGCAGATGCCGACCAAATCCTTCCATCGAACCGGCCGCGTCTCGGCGCAGCTGCGCCGCGAACTGGGCACCCTGGTGCACGAGGCCGTGCGCGAGCACGGGCTGCCGTCGGTGAGCGTGTCCGACGTGGAAGTCACCCGCGACCTGGCCCATGCCAAGGTGTTCGTCACCGCGCTGCTGCCGGACCGTTCGGCCGAGGCGGTCAAGGCGCTCAAGGAGATGGCGCGCGAGCTGCGCATGGAGCTGGCCCGCCGGGTCAAGCTGCGCCACGTGCCGGAGCTGCACTTCCATTACGACGATTCGGTCGACCGCGGCGAGCGCATCGAGATCCTGCTGAAGGAAAATCCGCCGGCCCCGGCCGACGAGTAAGCATCCACGCCGTCCCGGCCGGCGCCGGCCTCCCGGGCCGGCCACCCGGCCGCCAGGACGTTCCCCGATGACCCGCACCAAGACCAAGTTCCGTCCGCTCGACGGCATCCTGCTGCTGGACAAGCCCGCGGGGATGAGTTCCAACGCCGCCCTGCAGGCGGCCCGCCGCCTGTTCCGTGCCGAGAAGGGCGGCCATACCGGCAGCCTCGACCCGCTGGCCACCGGCCTGCTGCCGCTGTGCTTCGGCGAGGCCACCAAGCTGGCCGGCCTGCTGCTGGGCTCGGACAAGGCCTACGAGGCCGGGATCGTGCTCGGCACCACCACCGACACCGACGATGCCGACGGCCAGGTGCTGCGCCAGCGGCCGGTCCCCGGGCTGGACCATGCCGCGGTCGTGGGCGCGCTGGCCGGCTTCGTCGGCACCCTGCAGCAGCGCGCCCCGGTGTACTCGGCGCTCAAGCAGGGCGGCGAGCCGCTGTACGCCCGCGCCCGCCGCGGCGAGGTGATCGAGGCCCCGGTGCGCCAGGTGCAGGTCCACGCCATCGAGCTGCTGGAGATGCAGCCGGCCTTCCTGCGCCTGCGCGTGACCTGCGGCACGGGCACCTACATCCGCAGCCTGGCCCGCGACCTGGGCGAGGTCCTGGGCTGCGGCGCGCACATCGCCAGCCTGCGCCGGCTGTGGGTGGAGCCCTTCACCGCGCCGGCCATGTTCACCCTGGAGCAGCTGCAGCAGCTCGCGGAGGAGGGCGGCGAAGCCGCGCTCGAGGCCTGCCTGCTGCCGCCGGAGGCGGGCCTGGCGGGCTTCCCGCGGGTCGACCTGGATGCCGCCCAGGCCGCGCGCCTGGGCCAGGGCCAGCGCCTGCGCGGGCCCTGGGCCGCGGCCGACCCGGTGGCGGTCCACGGCCCCGACGGCAAGGCGCTGGGGCTGGGACGGGTGGAGCCGGGCGGGCTGCTGGCGCCGCAACGGCTGTTCAGGAACACCGCCGGGGCCTGAGGCGGCCGCCCGGCGGCACCGGTTTTGCCTTGTTCGGCCCCCGGCGGGGGGTTACAATTCGCGCGCCTTTTTTCCCAGGCAATCATTCCCGCCGGTTCCAAGGGCGGCCTTCAAGCAAGCGGCGGGCCAGGCGGTGCGCACCAGCGCGTTCCTGCCAGCCTCGCATCCAAGAGAGAAACCATGTCCATCGACACCCAGAAGATCATCGCCGACAACGCGCGCGGCGCCAACGACACCGGCTCCCCGGAAGTCCAGGTCGCCCTGCTGACCGCCCGCATCGAGCAGCTGACCGAGCACTTCAAGATCCACAAGAAGGACCACCACAGCCGCCGTGGCCTGCTGCAGCTGGTCAACCGCCGCCGCAGCCTGCTCGACTACCTCAAGCGCAAGGACAACGAGCGCTACAAGGCCCTGATCGAGAAGCTCGGCCTGCGTCGCTGACGTACCTTCCCGCCGCGGCGCAGAGATGCGCCGCGGTTTGCATTTGGGCGCCGGCAAAGCACCGCGGGCGCCCGTCCCCGGGACCACCGGGGCGCAACACCCGCAAGCGGCCGGGCTTCTCCGGCCACCCGTTGCCGGCAAGGGCCGTCACCGGTCAATCGCAAGCAGATTCCCCAAGGAACCGACGTGGCAAAAATCACCAAAACCTTCCAGTACGGCAAACACACCGTGACCCTGGAAACGGGCGAGGTCGCCCGCCAGGCCAGTGGCGCCGTCATCGTCAAGATGGACGACACCGTACTGCTGGTCACCGCCGTCGCCGCCAAGAGCGCGCGTGAAGGCCAGGACTTCTTCCCGCTCACCGTTGACTACCAGGAGAAGTTCTACGCCGGCGGCCGCATCCCCGGCGGCTTCTTCAAGCGCGAAGGCCGTCCGACCGAGAAGGAAACGCTGGTTTCGCGCCTGATCGACCGCCCGATCCGCCCGCTGTTCCCCGAGGAATACAAGAACGAGGTCCAGATCATCGCCACGGTGATGTCGCTGAACCCGGAGATCGACGGCGACATCCCGGCCCTGATCGGCGCCTCCGCGGCGCTGTCGCTGGCCGGCACCCCGTTCAAGGGCCCGATCGGCGCCGCCAAGGTCGGCTACAAGGACGGCCAGTACATCCTCAACCCGACCACCTCCGAGCTGGCCGAGTCCAAGCTGGAGCTGGTCGTCGCCGGCACCGCCAACGCCGTGCTGATGGTCGAGTCCGAGGCCCAGCTGCTGAGCGAGGAAGTGATGCTCGGCGCGGTCACCTTCGGCCACCGCGAGATGCAGAAGGTCATCAACGCGATCAACGAGCTGGTCGCCGAGGCCGGCGTCAAGCCCAGCGACTGGGTGCCGCCGGCGAAGAACGAGGCGCTGGTCGCCGCGCTGAAGCAGGCCGTCGGCAACCGCCTGGCCGAGGCCTTCAAGATCCGCGACAAGCTGGAGCGCCGCGACGCCATCGCCGCGATCAAGAAGGATGTCAGCGAGCAGCTGGCCGAGCGCGTGGCCGCCGAGGGCTGGGACCCGGCCGAGGTGGCCAAGGAGTTCGGCGAGCTGGAGTACCGCACCATGCGCGACGCGGTCCTGGAGACCAAGGTCCGCATCGACGGCCGCGCCCTGGACACCGTGCGCCCGATCACCGTGAAGACCGGCGTGCTGCCGCGTACCCACGGCTCGGCCATGTTCACCCGCGGCGAGACCCAGGCCATCGTGGTCACCACCCTGGGCACCGCCCGCGACGGCCAGATCATCGACGCCGTCAGCGGCGAGTACCGCGAGAACTTCCTGTTCCACTACAACTTCCCGCCGTACTCGGTGGGCGAGTGCGGCCGCTTCGGCGCGCCCAAGCGCCGCGAGATCGGCCACGGCCGCCTGGCCAAGCGCGGCGTGCTGGCGGTGATGCCGACCCTCGAGGAGTTCCCGTACACCGTGCGCGTGGTCTCGGAGATCACCGAGTCCAACGGTTCCTCGTCCATGGCCTCGGTCTGCGGCAGCTCGCTGGCGCTGATGGACGCCGGCGTGCCGGTGAAGGCCCCGGTGGCGGGCATCGCCATGGGCCTGGTGAAGGAAGGCGACCGCTTCGTGGTGCTGTCGGACATCCTCGGCGACGAGGACCACCTGGGCGACATGGACTTCAAGGTCGCCGGCACCGCCGACGGCGTGTCCGCCCTGCAGATGGACATCAAGATCGAGGGCATCACCGAGGAGATCATGAAGCAGGCCCTGGAGCAGGCCAAGGCCGGCCGCCTGCACATCCTCGGCGAGATGGCCAAGGCCATCACCGCGCCGCGCGCCGAGCTGTCGGAGTTCGCGCCGCGCCTGCTGACCATCAAGATCCACCCGGACAAGATCCGCGAGGTGATCGGCAAGGGTGGCGCCACCATCCAGGGCATCACCAAGGAGACCGGCACCCAGATCGACATCCAGGACGACGGCACCATCGTCATCGCCTCGGTCAACGCCGCCGCCGCCCAGGCCGCCAAGGCCCGCATCGAGCAGATCACCTCGGACGTGGAGCCGGGCCGGATCTACGAGGGCAAGGTCGCCAAGATCATGGACTTCGGCGCGTTCGTGACCATCCTGCCGGGCAAGGACGGCCTGGTGCACGTCTCGCAGATCTCCAGCGAGCGCGTGGAGAAGGTCTCCGACAAGCTCAAGGAAGGCGACGTGGTCAAGGTCAAGGTGCTGGAAGTCGACAAGCAGGGCCGCATCCGCCTGTCGATCAAGGCCGTCGAGGAAGGCGAGGGCGTGGCGCAGTAAGCGCCGCCACATCGCCGGATACGCGTAAGGAGCGGGCTACGGCCCGCTCTTTGCGTTTGCGGTCACGCCATCGGCCCTAGACTGCCGGAATTCCGGGAGCGAGGGACCGCCGTTGGCCGTGACCGCCGATCCAGCCGCAACCGACGACCAGGACGCCCGCGTCCGGCGCGAGCGCTGGCTGGACGGACTGGGCGACGCCGCTCGCGGCGCGCGGCGGCTGGCGGTGGCCTGCACCGTGGCCGGCGGCTGGCTGCTGTTGCCGCAGGCCTGGGCGATCGCCGTGCTGCTGGATGCGGTGCTGGCGCGGGGCCGGGGCCTGGACGGGACGCTGCCGCTGTTCCTGCTGCTGGGGGGCTGCCTGGCTACGCGCGCGGTGCTGGCCTGGCGCGCCGGCATTGCCGCCGGCGACCTGGCCGAAGGCGTGCGCCAGGAACTGCGCCGGTGCGCATGGGCGGCGCTGCATGCGCGCGGCCCGCGCTGGTTGCGCCGCCAGCGCAGCGGGGCGCTGGCCGAACTGGTACTGTCGCATGCCGAGGCGGCCGGCGACTACCACGCCGGGTACCGCCTGGCACGCGCCGAGGTCGCGTGGGTGCCGCCGGTCCTGCTGCTGGCGGTGGCCGCCGCCGACCTCGTGCCGGGCCTGCTGCTGCTGTTCGCCGCGCCGCTGCTGCCGGTCTCGATGGCGCTGGTCGGGTGGGGCGCCGAATCCGCCAGCCGCGCGCAGCTGGCCGAGCTGGCACGGATGGGCGGGCATTTCGCCGACCGCCTGCGCGGGCTGGGCCTGATCCGGCTGTACGGCCGCGGCGAGGCGGAACTGGCCGGAATCGCCGCCGCGGCGGAGGGCCTGCGCGAGCGCAGCATGCGCGTGCTGCGCATCGCCTTCCTGTCCTCGGCGGTGCTGGAATTCTTCGCCTCGCTGAGCGTGGCGATCGTGGCGCTGTATTTCGGCCTCGGCTACCTGGGCATGTTGCCGCTGGAGCTGGCCCCGGACCTGCGCACCGGCCTGTTCTGCCTGCTGCTGGCGCCGGATTTCTTCGCCCCGATGCGCCGGCTGGGCACGCATTACCACGATCGCGCCGCCGCCCTGGCCGCGGCGGCGGAAGTGGAGGACGTGCTTGGCCGGTTGCCGGGCGTGGCCGCCCCTGCGCACGCGCCGGAACCGGCGCCGGAGCCTCCAGCGACCGGCGCCCGGCCAGCGCCGCTGTTGCGGGTGCATGCGTTGGCCCTGGCACCCGAGCCCGGGGCCGCGCCGCTGTTCGAGGGTCTGGAGTTCGAGCTGCAGCCCGGCGAACGGCTGGCCCTCGCCGGGCCCAGCGGCTGCGGCAAGAGCCTGCTGCTGGAGGCCATCGCCGGCTGGGTCGCGCCGCTGGAGGGCAGCATCGCGATCGCCGGGGGCGTGCGTTGCGGCCATGCCGGGCAGCGACCCTGGCTGTTCCAGGACAGCCTGGCCGGCAACCTGCGCCTGGCCGCTGCGCAGGATGCGGGCGAACTGCACGCCGCGGCCGAGGCTGCCCAGGTGCTGCGCTTTGCCCGGCAGTTGCCGCGCGGGCTGGACACGCCGGTCGGCGAGCGCGGCTACGGCCTGTCCGGCGGCGAGGCGCGGCGCGTGGCCCTGGCGCGGGCGCTGCTGCGGCGGCCGCAACTGCTGTTGCTGGACGAGCCGACCGCGTTCCTCGACCCGGGCACCGAAGCGGCCCTGCTGGAAGCGCTGGCGCGCCATGCGCCCGGCTGCGCGGTGCTGGTGGCCACCCATAGCCCGCGGGTGATGCGCTGGGCCGGGCGCGTGCTGGATCTGCCGTCCGGGCGCATCCGCCCGGCGCTGGGGGTGGCGCCATGAGCCGGCACGAGGACCCGCTGCAGCCGTTCCCACCGGGGCGGCGGGCGCGCATGGCCGCGGTGGTCGCCGTGCTGCTGGCGACCATGCTGGCCGGCACCGCGCTGCTGGGCCTGGCCGGCGGCTTCATCACCGCCTGCGCGCTGGCCGCGGGGGCCGCCAGCGGCTTCAACTTCTTCTCGCCCTCGGCCGGGATCCGCGCGCTGACCTTCGCCCGCATCGCCTCGCGCTACTTCGAGAAGCTGCTCGGCCACGACGCCATGCTGCGCCTGGCGCGCGACCTGCGCAGCTGGTTCTTCCGCCGCGCCCTGCCGCTGGCCCCTGCGCGGCTGGGACGGATGCGTACCGGCGCGCTGATGGCGCGGTTGCTGGACGACATCGCGCAGGTGGAAGGGCGGCTGGTACGCGCGCTGGGGCCGCTGCTGGCAATGCTCGGCCTCGGCCTGGCGGCGGTCGCCTGGGCGGCCTGGATCCTGCCGGAAGCCGGCCTGGTGCTGGCCGCGGCGATGCTGCTGCTGGGGCCGGCTTCGGCCCTGCCGGTGGCCTGGGACGGGTTGCGCCGCGAGGCGCGCGACGTGCGCCTGCAGGAGCGCCTGCGGGTGCGGGTGCACGAGGGCATCGAGGGGGCCGCGGACCTGGCTGCGATGGGCGCCACCCGGGCCTGGGCGGCGCGGGTGGACGCGGCGGCCGCGCGCCTGGCACGGGCCGGACGCCAGCGCCAGCGTCGCGTTTCCGCCGCCGCAATGGGCATGTCGCTGGTTGGCGCGGCCACCTTGCTGGCGATGCTCGCGCTGTCGCTGCAGGCCGCGCACGCGGGGCGGATCGGGGCGGTCGAGGCGGCCGCCCTGGGCTTCGCCACCCTGGCCCTGCTGGAAACCTGGGCCGGTGCCGGCCTGGCCTGGCAGGCGTTGCTGGCCGGGCAGGCCTCGGCGCGCCGCCTGCACGCGCTGGTCGCGCAGCCGCCGGCGGTGGGCGATCCGCCGCGGCCGGTGCCAGTGCCGGAGCGCGGCGCGCTGCACCTGGAAGAGGTGTGTTTCGCCCATCCGGACGGGCGCGCCCTGCTGGACGGGCTGGACCTGCGCCTGCGCCCCGGGGAGCGGGTGGTGGTGGCCGGCGACAGCGGCAGCGGCAAGAGCACCCTGCTGGCCCTGGTATTGCGCGTACTCGAGCCGCAGGCCGGGCGTATCGCCTGGGCCGGGATCGACCTGCGCCGGTTCCACCAGGCCGACTGGCATGCGCGCCTGGCCTGGGCGCCGCAGGACGCGCCGGTGTTCGCCGGCAGCGTGCGCGCCAACCTGCGGATGGGCGATCCGCAGGCCGGCGAGGCGGCGATGTGGCGCGCGCTCGAAGCCCTGCGCCTGGACGCACGGGTGCGCGCCGCCGGCGGGCTGGACTGCGAGGCCGGCGAGGGCGGGGCGCTGTTGTCCGGCGGCGAGGCGCGGCGGCTGGCGCTGGCCCGCGCCCTGCTCAGGCCCGGGCCGCTGCTGCTGCTGGACGAACCGCTGGAAGGCCTGGACGTGGACGCCGCCGAAGCCCTGCTGCTGGACCTGGAGCGGGCGCTGGGGCGGCGCAGCCTGCTGCTGGTCTCGCACGCGCCGGTGCCGGCCGCGCTGCCGTGGCGGCGGCTGCGGCTGGAGCAGGGGCGCTTGCAGGAGGTGTAGCGCGGGTTGCGCGGCGCCGGATCAGGCCGCGCGCAGGGACTCGAGCCCGGCGAAATCCAGGATCTCGATGCGGTAGGTCTCCGGCACCGCGATCAGGCCCTTGCCGCGCAGGGTGGTAAGGCAGCGGCTGACCGTTTCCACGGTCAGGCCCAGGTGGTCGGCGATGTCGGCGCGCGGCATCGGCAGCGCCACCATCGGGCCGGGGTTGCCGGCGCGCGCCTCGCGCGCGGCCAGCTTGAGCAGGAAGTCGGCCATGCGCTCGATCGGGTTCATGCGCGCCAGGGCCATCATCTGGTCGCGGGCCGAGTCCAGCTCCACGCAGGCGCGCTCGAACAGCTTCTCGCGCAGCTGCGGATAGCGCTCGCCCAGGCGCCGCATCGCGTCGATGCCGAAGCGGCACAGCTCGGTCTCGCCCAGCGCCTCCACGTCGTGGCGGTAGGTCGGCGAACCGCTGAGGCCGACGAAATCGCCCGGCAGGGCGAAGCCGGCCACCTGGCGGCGGCCGTCGGCGGCCAGCCGCACCATGCGCAGCGCGCCGCGGACCACGGTGAACACGTGCCGGCGCGGATCGCCCTGCCGGGCCAGCACCGCGCCAGGGCCCAGCAGCTGGCTGCTGGCCTCCGCGTCCAGCGCGTGCATCTCCTCGTGGGTGAGGACCGAGCACACGGCGAGGTGGCGCACCTGGCAGTGCGCGCAGGGGCCCAGCGGTCCTGCCTCGTCGGGAGGCGGGGTGAGGCAGGGACTATCAAACGGAGGCCAGGCCATTACGGGCACGCAGGACAGGGTGCGCGCCATTGTACCCCGCCGGGGCGATCCACGCGCCGCCAGCAGGCACCGCCGACACGGTAGAATCGCAAATCCCGTCCGTGCCCTGGCACAGGAGTTTTTCCGCTTGATCAGGCCCCGTACCCCGGCCGGCGTCATGGAGCTGCTGCCGCGCGAGCAGATCGCCTTCCAGCGCATGCTCGACGTCATCCGCCGCAACTATGAACGCTTCGGCTTCCTGCCGGTGGAAACGCCGGTGTTCGAACTGTCCGACGTGCTGCTGACCAAGTCCGGCGGCGAGACCGAGCGGCAGGTGTATTTCGTGCAGTCCACCGGTGCGCTGGCCAACGCCGCCGCCGAGGGCGCGGCCGGCGGCCTGCCGGAGATGGCGTTGCGCTTCGACCTGACCGTGCCGCTGGCGCGCTACGTGGCCGAGCACGAGCACGAGCTGAGCTTCCCGTTCCGCCGCTACCAGATGCAGCGCGTGTACCGCGGCGAGCGCGCCCAGCGCGGCCGCTTCCGCGAGTTCTACCAGTGCGACATCGACGTCATCGGCAAGGACACCCTGTCCATCCGCTATGACGCCGAGGTGCTGGCGGTGATCCACTCGGTGTTCTCCGAGCTGGGGATCGGCGCGTTCCGCGTGCAGCTCAACAACCGCAAGCTGATGCGCGGCTTCTTCGAGGCCCAGGGCGTGGCCGACCCGCAGCAGCAGGCGCTGGTCCTGCGCGAGGTCGACAAGCTCGACAAGCGCGGCCCCGAGTACGTGCGCCAGACCCTGACCGGCCCGGACTTCGGCCTGCCGGCCGCGGCCGTGGACCGGATCCTGGCGTTCGTCGAGGTGCGTTCGGACTCGCACGCCGACGCACTGGCGAAGATCGACGCGGTGCTGGCCGAGGCCGGCGAGGGCGCCAGCGAGGTGCTGCGCGCCGGCGCCGCCGAACTGCGCGAGGTGCTGGAGCTGGTGCGCGCGATGGGCGTGCCGGAGTCGGCGTACTGCCTGAATTTCTCCATCGCCCGGGGCCTGGACTACTACACCGGTACCGTCTACGAGACCCAGCTGGTCGAGCACCCGGGCATCGGCTCGATCTGCTCCGGCGGCCGCTACGAGGACCTGGCCAGCCACTACACCAAGTCGAAGCTGCCGGGCGTGGGCATCTCCATCGGCCTGACCCGCCTGTTCTGGCAGCTGCGCGAGGCCGGGCTGATCGAGGGCATCGCCGAGAGCAGCGTGCAGGCCATGGTCGCGCTGATGGACGAGAACCAGCTGGCCGACGCCCTGGACATCGCCCGCCACCTGCGCCTGGGCGGCATCAACACCGAGGTGCAGATGGAGCCGCGCAAGATCGGCAAGCAGTTCCAGTACGCCTCGCGCGCCGGCATCCGCTTCGTGGTGCTGGCCGGCCCGGACGAACTGGCGCGCGGCGTGGTCGCGGTCAAGGACCTGGTGCGCGAGCAGCAGTTCGACGTGCCGCGCGCCGAGCTGGCCGAGACCCTCAAGGTCGAACTGGAGCAGGCCCGCGCCCTGGCCGGGCGCTGAGCCATCCGCCCGGCCCGCCATGCCGCGGGCCGGTGCCTCCCGGCGCCGGGCACGCCGGCGCCTTCCTCATCGCACAACGCAACAGGCAGGCGCATGACGACGATCCGTCTCGACGGGCAATCCCTGACCCGCGGCCAGCTGGTGGCCGTGGCCCAAGGCGCGAAGGTCGCGCTGGATCCGGAGGCCTTGCAGGCGGTGGCGCGCGCGGCGGACTTCCTCGCCGAGCAGGTGCGCCGCGAGGAACCGATCTACGGCGTGTCCACCGGCTTCGGCAGCAACGCCGACAAGCTGCTGGGCGCGCATCCGCTGCGCGACGAACTGCCCGGCGCGGCGCCTTCGGGGCGCTCCCTGCACGAGGAGCTGCAGCGCAACCTGATCGTCACCCACGCCGTGTGCGTCGGCGAGCCGATGGCCGCGGACGTGGTGCGGGCGATGCTGTGCATCCGCCTCAACACCCTGCTCAAGGGCCATTCCGGCATCCGGGTGCAGACCCTGGAGGCGATGGCGGCCATGCTCAACGCCGGCATCGTGCCGGTGGTGCCGCAGCTGGGATCGGTCGGCGCCTCCGGCGACCTGGCGCCGCTGTCGCACCTGGCCATCGTCCTGCTGGGCGGCGGCGAGGCGTTCTTCGAGGGGCGGCGCATGCCGGGCGCCGAGGCGCTGCGCCGCGCCGGGCTGGAGCCGGTGTCGCTGTCGTACAAGGAAGGCCTGGCGCTGAACAACGGCACCGCGCAGATGCTGGCCATGGGCGTGCTGGCGCTGCACCGGCTGGAGCTGATGCTGGACACGGCCGACCTGGCCGCGGCCATGACCATCGACGCCTTCGCCGGGCGCCTGGGCGCGTTCGCCGAGGAGGTGCACGCGCTGCGCCCGCACCCGGGCCAGGTGCAGGTGGCGGCCAACCTGCGGCGCCTGCTTTCCGGCTCGACCCTGGCCGACATCCCGTACCACCTGGTGCCGAAGTTCCGGCCGTGGCTGCCATCGAGCTGGGACACGGAGGAGTCGCGCGGGCTGCGTTTCGATATCGGCTGGGACTGGGTGCCGGCCGACCAGCGCCACGGGCGCGAGAAGTTCTACCAGCGCTTCCTGCCGTTCCGCGGCGGCAAGAAGCACCAGCCGCAGGACAGCTATTCGCTGCGCTGCATCCCCCAGGTGCACGGCGCGGTGCGCGATGCCGCCGCGCAGGCGGCGCGGGTGCTCGACATCGAGCTCAACGCGGTCACCGACAACCCGCTGGTGTTCCCGGACAAGGCCGACGCGGCGCACGTGGAGGAGCAGGTGATCTCCGCCGGCCACTTCCACGGCATGCCGCTGGCGCTGGCGCTCAGCTACCTCAAGGCGGCGATCCCGACCCTGGCTTCGATCTCCGAGCGCCGGCTGAACAAGCTGGTCGATCCGGCCACCAACGACGGCCTGCCGGCGTTCCTGATCGGCAACGAGGACGGCACCGAATCCGGCCACATGATCGTGCAGTACACCGCCGCGGCGATCGTCAACGACCTGGCCAGCCGCGCCCACCCGGCCTCGGTGTACTCGGTGCCGACCAGCGCCAATGCCGAGGACCATGTGTCGATGGGTGCCAACGAGGCGCGCCACGTGCTGGCCATGGTCGAGGACCTGGGCAAGGTGCTGGCGCTGGAGCTGTACACCGCGGCCCAGGCGCTGGACCTGCGCCGGGACATGATCAACGCCGCCCGCGCGCTGGCCCGGCGCGCCGATGCCCAGGCACTGGCGGCCAAGGTGCAGGGTGGCCCGGAGCCGGATGCGCCGCTGCGCGCGCGCTTCCTGGCCGAGGTCGAGGAACTGCGCGCGCAGCTGGCCGCGGCCGACGCCTTCCACCCCGGCACGGCGGTGGCCCGGGCCCATGCCCGCATCCGCGAGGCGGTGCCGTTCCTGGACCGCGATCGCGCGCTGGACGGCGAGGTCGCCACCATGGTCCAGCTGGTGGCTTCCGGCGCGCTGCTGGAGGCGCTGGCCGGCTGAGCCGCACCGGCGGCGACCCTTGCACGCCCCGCCGCCCGGGTCTTCCTGCTCTTCCGGGAGCGGGCAGGGGCGACTTGCCGGAATCCTTGCATTCCTGGCCTTCCCGGCGGGGCGAGGCCTGTCCCGTATCGCGCGCGGCGCCTCCCCGCATCCCCGGTCGACTTGCAGCCAGCCAGGCGGTTTGACCTGGGTCCGGCCTGCGTGTTCTAATGTGCTAACGCGTTAATACATTGGTTCGGAATGAAACGGCGGGTCAAGGGCGGGGAAGAAGGGTTCGAGGAGCGTCTGGCGCAGTTGTCGGCGATCCTTGCCCGGCTAGACGAGCCGGAGGCCGTCCGTGCCTTCCTGCTGGACCTGTGCACTCCGGCGGAGCTGGAGGCCATGACCGACCGCTGGCACGTGGTGCCGCTGCTGCAGCAAGGCGTGCCTTATCGCGAGATCTACGAGCTGACCGGGGTCAGCGTCACCACCATCGGCCGGGTCGCACGCACGCTGGAGCGCGGTGCCGGCGGTTATGCGCGGGCCGTCGCCCTGCGCGCTTCCACCAGCGAGAGAGCATCCCCATGAGTCCCCCCCTGGGTGCGGCCACCCGCGACCGCCTCCGCATCGCCATCCAGAAGAGCGGCCGCCTGGCCGAGCCGGCCCGCAAGCTGCTGGCTGCCTGCGGCCTGAGCTGGCGCGAGAGCCGCGACAAGCTGTTCTGCTACGGCGAATCCCTCCCGGTCGACCTGCTGCTGGTCCGCGACGACGACATCCCCGGCCTGATCGCCGACGGCGTCTGCGACCTGGGCGTGGTCGGCCGCAACGAGCTGGACGAGCAGGCCGGCGCGCGCGCGCAGGTTGGCCTGCCGCAGGCCTACCGCGAACTGCGCGGCCTGGGCTTTGGCCAGTGCCGGCTGATGCTGGCGGTGCCGGAGGACTGGGACTGGACCGGCCCCGCGCAGCTGCGCGGCCGCGGCCTGCGCATCGCCACCAGCTATCCGTCCATCCTCTCGCGCTGGCTGCAGGAACAGCAGATCGACGCCCAGGTGGTGGAGCTGTCCGGCTCGGTCGAGATCGCCCCGCGCCTGGGCACGGCCGAGCTGATCTGCGACCTGGTCTCCAGCGGCGCCACCCTCAAGGCCAACCAGCTCAAGCCGGTGGAAACCCTGCTGGAAAGCGAGGCGGTGCTGGCCGGCCCGGTCGGTGGCTTCGACGACGCCCGCGCCGCGCTGGCGCAGATGTTGCTGCGGCGCATGGACGGCGTGCTCCAGGTGCGCGAGCGCAAGCTGCTGATGTTCAACGCCGACCGCGAGGCGCTGCCGGCGCTGGAACGGCTGCTGGCCGACGCCGGCCCGCTGGTGCAGCTGCCCTCGGCCAATGGCGCCCTGACCCTGCAGGCCATGTGCGAAGGTACGATCAGCTGGCAGCAGCTGGAGGAGCTCGAGCGCGCCGGTGCGCGCCAGCTGATGGTCCTGGGCGTGGAGAGGTCGCTGGCATGAGCGCCGTGCAGAACACCCCCGCGCAGCCGGCCTGGAACCGGCTGCAGTGGTCCGCGCTGGACGAGGCCGGGCGCGCCCGCGCGCTGACCCGTCCGGTGCAGGTCGTGGCCGACGCCACCCGCCAGGCCGTGGCCGCCGTGCTGGAGTCAGTGCGCAGCCGCGGCGACGAGGCACTGCGCGAGCTGACCGCGCGCTTCGACAAGGTCGAGCTGGAGCGTTTCGAGGTCAGCGCCGAGGAATTCGCCGCGGCCGAAGCCGCCGTGTCGCCGGAACTGCGCCGGGCCATGGCCGATGCCGCCTCGCGCATCGAGGCCTTCCACCGTGCCGGCATGGGCAAGGGCTACAGCGTCGAGACCGCGCCGGGCGTGGTCTGCGAACGCATCATCCGCCCGGTGCCGCGCGTCGGCCTGTACGTTCCCGCCGGCAGCGCGCCGCTGCCTTCGACCGCGCTGATGCTTTGCGTGCCGGCCGCGCTGGCGCGTTGCCGCCAGGTGGTGCTGTGCACGCCGCCGCGCGCCGATGGCACGGCCGACCCGGCGGTGCTGGTGGCCGCGCGGCTGGCCGGCGTGGACCGCGTGTTCAAGCTCGGCGGCGCCCAGGCGATTGCCGCGCTGGCCTTCGGCACCGCCAGCGTGCCCAAGGTCGACAAGATCTTCGGCCCGGGCAACAGCTACGTGGACGAGGCCAAGCGCCAGGTCGCCCAGTGCGGCGCGGCGGCGATCGACATGCCGGCCGGCCCCTCCGAGGTGCTGGTGATCGCCGACGACGGCGCCAACCCGGCCTACGTGGCCTCGGACCTGCTGTCGCAGGCCGAGCACGGGCCGGACTCGCAGGTGCTGCTGCTGTCCGACAGCGCCGGCCTGATCGACCGCGTCGAGGCCGAGCTTGCGAGCCAGCTGGAGGCGCTGCCGCGGGCGGAGATCGCGCGCAAGGCGCTGGCCTCCTCGCGCCTGGTCCTGGTCGATTCGCTTGACCAGGCCTTCGCCATCAGCAACACCTATGCGCCCGAGCACCTGATCCTTGCACTGCGCCAGCCCCGCGAGTGGCTGGACCGGGTCGAGGCCGCCGGTTCGGTGTTCCTCGGCGACTGGACGCCGGAGGCGCTGGGCGACTACTGCAGCGGCACCAACCATGTCCTGCCGACCAATGGCGCCGCGCGTGCCTGGAGCGGGGTGAGCGTGGCCAGCTTCCAGAACTTCGTCAGCGTGCAGGCGGCCAGCCGCGAGGGCATCCTCGCCATCGGCGACTGCGCGGTGACCATGGCCCGCGCCGAGCGGCTCGATGCCCACGCCAATGCCGTGGCCCTGCGCCTGGAGGGGGCGGCGGCATGAGCGACGACCTGCTTTCCCTGGTCCGCGAAGACCTGCGCGGCTTCGGCGGCTACAGTTCCGCGCGCAGCCACGCGCTGGATGGCGAGATCTGGCTCAACGCCAACGAAAGCCCCTGGGCCAACCCGGCCGATCCGCGCAGCAGCTGCCGCCGCTATCCCGACCCGCAGCCGGCCGCGCTGGTGCAGGCGCTGGCGCGACTTTACGGCTGCGAGGCGTCGCAGGTTCTGGTGGGCCGCGGCAGCGACGAGGCCATCGACCTGCTGGTGCGCGCGCTGTGCGTGCCGCAGCGCGACGCGGTGGTGGCCACGCCGCCGGTGTTCGGCATGTACGCGGTCAGCGCCCGGCTTCAGAACGCACCTCTGCGCGAGGTGCCGCTGGTCGATGGCCCCGATGGCTTCATCGTCGACCTCGAGGCAGTGGCTGCGGCGGCGGAGCAGGGCAATGCCAAGCTGGTCTTCCTGTGCAGCCCGTCCAATCCCACCGGCGGCGACGTGCCGCTTGAAGGCATCGCCGCGCTGGCCGGGCGCCTGGCCGGGCGCGCACTGGTGGTGGTGGACGAGGCCTACGGCGAGTTCTCCGACCAGCCTTCGGCGACCACGCTGATGGGCGGCCACCGCAACATCGCCGTGCTGCGCACGCTGTCCAAGGCGCATGCGCTGGCGGCCGCGCGGATCGGCACGCTGATCGCCGATCCCTCGCTCATCCGCGTGCTGCGTGCCTGCCAGGCGCCATATCCGATCCCGACGCCGTGCGCCGAGCTGGCCGTCGCCGGCCTGTCGCCGGAGGCGCTGGCGCGTACCGCCGAGCGCGTGGCGGTGGTGCGCAGCGAGCGTACGCGGCTGGCCGCGGCGCTGGCCTCCGCGCCGGGCGTGCGCCGGGTCTATCCGTCCTCCGGCAACTACCTGCTGGTGCGCTTCGACGACGCCCAGGCCGCGTTCGACGGCCTGCTGGCCGCCGGCGTGGTGGTGCGCGACCAGCGTGCCGCGCCGCAGCTGGGCGACGCCCTGCGCATCACCGTCGGCACCCCCGAACAGAACCAACGCGTGCTGGCCATCCTGGCCGCACTGGAAGCCGCTGCATGACCCCGATCCTTTTCATCGACCGCGACGGCACCCTGATCGAGGAGCCGGAAGATTTCCAGATCGACGCCTACGAGAAGCTGCGCTTCGTCGAAGGCGTGATCCCGGCCCTGCTGAAGCTGCGCGACGCCGGCTACCAGTTCGTGATGGTCTCCAACCAGGATGGCCTGGGCACGGACAAGTATCCGCGGGAGAGCTTCGAGGGCCCGCACAACCTGATGATGCAGGTGTTCGAGAGCCAGGGCATCCGCTTCCGCGACGTGCTTATCGACACCAGCTGGCCGCACGAGAACAAGCCCACGCGCAAGCCGGGCATCGGCCTGGTGCTGCCCTACATCCAGGACCGCTCGATCGACTGGAAGCGCTCGGCGATGGTCGGCGACCGCCCGACCGACAACGAGTTCGCCGCCAACCTCGGCATCCGTGCGTTCCAGTTGAAGACCCCGCAGTTCGGCGGCGAGTGGGACTGGGCCGGCATCGCCCACGAGCTGGCCGACGCGCCGCGGCGCGCCGTGGTCCAGCGCGACACCAGGGAAACGAAGATCCGCGTCGCGGTCGACCTGGACCGCGCGGCCGATCCGAAGATCCACACCGGCCTGCCGTTCTACGACCACATGCTGGAACAGATCGGCAAGCACGGCGGCTTCGCCCTGGAGATCGAGGCCGAGGGCGACCTGCACATCGACGAGCACCACACCATCGAGGACACCGCGCTGGCCCTGGGCCAGGCGCTGCGCGAGGCGCTGGGCGACAAGCGCGGCATCGGCCGCTATGGCTTCACCCTGCCGATGGACGAAACCCACGCCAGCGCGGCGCTGGACTTCAGCGGGCGCCCGTACCTGGTCTACCAGGGCAGCTTCGCCCGCGAGCGGGTGGGCGACATGCCGACCGAGCTGGTGCCGCACTTCTTCCGCTCGCTGTGCGACGCGGCGGGCCTGAACCTGCACATCAGCGTGAGCGGCGACAACGACCACCACAAGATCGAGGCGAGCTTCAAGGCGCTGGCGCGCGCGCTGCGCCAGGCCATCCGCCGCGAGGGCGACGCCCTGCCGTCGACCAAGGGGGTGCTGTGAGCGCGGCCGGCAAACGCGTCGTCGTCATCGATGCCGGCGGCGCCAACCTCGGCTCGGTCTGCTACGCGCTGGAACGCCTGGGCATGCAGCCGCAGGTGGTCGACGGCGCCGCCGGCCTGGAACGCGCCGACCGGGTGATCCTGCCGGGCGTCGGCGCCGCCCCTGAAGGCATGCGCCGCCTGCATGCGCAGGGCCTGGTCGAGCCGCTGCGGCGGCTGCAGGTACCGCTGATGGGCATCTGCCTGGGCATGCAGCTGCTGTACGAACGCTCGGACGAGGGCGACGTGGAATGCCTGGGCCTGCTGCCTGGCGTGGTCCACCACCTGCCGCAGGTCTCCTGCATCCGGGTGCCGCACATGGGCTGGAACGGGCTGCGCAAGCTGCGCGAATCGCCGCTGCTGGACGGGGTGGCGGAGGGGGCGAAGGCCTACTTCGTGCACAGCTACGCCGCGCCGATCACCGCCGCCACGGTGGCCGCCACCGACCACGGCAGCCTGTTCACCGCGGTCGTGCACGACGGCCTGCGCTGCGGCGCCCAGTTCCACCCTGAGCGCTCGGCCGGCACCGGCGCGCGCATCCTCCGCAATTTCCTGGAGATGGACTTCTGATGGGCTTCACCGTCTATCCGGCGCTGGACATCCGCGGCGGGCGCGTCGTGCGCCTGGCCCAGGGCGACTACGCGCGCGAGACCCGGTACGGCGACGATCCGCTGCCGCGCGCGGCGGCCTTCGCCCAGGCCGGTGCGCGCTGGATGCACCTGGTCGATCTGGACGCGGCCAAGGCCGGCGGTTACACCCTGGCGCCGCTGCTGGGGCGGATCGCGCGCGAGACCGGCCTGCAGGTGCAGACCGGCGGCGGCGTGCGCGGCCGCGACGACGTGGCCCGGATCCTCGATGCCGGCGCCGCGCGGGTAGTGGTCGGCTCGCTTTCGGTGCGCCAGCCGGAGACGGTGATCGGCTGGCTTGCCGAGTTTGGCGGCGAGCGCATCACCGTGGCCCTGGACACCCGCCAGGACGAAGCCGGCACCTGGCAGCTGCCGGTGCACGGCTGGACCGAGGACGCCGGCGTCACCCTGGACCAGCTGCTGCCGCGCTTCGTCGAGGCCGGGCTGCGCCACCTGCTGTGCACCGACATCGCCCGCGACGGCATGCTGTCCGGCCCGAACCTGGAGCTGTACGCGCACCTGGCACGGCTGGCCCCGGGCGTGGCGGTGCAGGCTTCCGGCGGCGTGCGCGACGCGGCCGACGTGGCCGGCGCGCGCCAGGCAGGTTGCGCCGGCGCGGTGCTGGGCCGGGCGCTGCTGGAAGGCCGCCTGCAGCTGGCCGATGCGCTGGCGGTGGAGGAGGCCGTGCCATGCTGAGCCGCCGCATCATTCCCTGCCTGGACGTGCGCGAGGGCCGCGTGGTCAAGGGCGTGCGCTTCCGCGACCACGTCGACATGGGCGACATCGTCGAGCTGGCCCTGCGCTACCGCGACCAGGGCGCCGACGAACTGGTGTTCTACGACATCAGCGCCAGCCCCGAAGGGCGTTCGGTCGACTACGCCTGGGTCGAGCGGGTGGCGCGGCTGATCGACATCCCGTTCTGCGTGGCCGGCGGCATCCGCGACGTGGAGACCGCGCGCCGGGTGCTGCATGCCGGCGCCGACAAGATCTCGGTCAATTCGCCGGCGCTGGAGCGCCCGCAGCTGGTCTCCGAGCTGGCCGACGCCTTCGGCGTGCAGTGCGTGGTGGTCGGCATCGACTCCATCCGCGAGGCCGACGGCCAGTGGCGGGTGCGCACCAACACCGGCGACCCCGGCAAGACCCGGGCGCTGGGCGTGCGCACGCTGGACTGGATCGTCGAGGCCCAGCGCCTGGGTGCCGGCGAGATCGTGCTCAACTGCATGGACAGCGACGGCGTGCGCCGCGGCTACGACATCGTCCAGCTGCGCCAGGCGCGCGCGCTGTGCCGGGTGCCGCTGGTGGCCTCCGGCGGCGCCGGTGCGCCGGAGCACTTCGCCGAGGCCTTCGAGCGTGCCGACGTGGACGGCGCGCTGGCGGCCAGTGTGTTCCACAGCGGCGCGATCGCCATTCCCGAACTGAAGAAATACCTGCGGCAAAGGCAGGTCGAGGTGCGTGATGTCTGAAGATCCCGGCGCCGCGGCGGTAGGCCGCATCGGCGTGTTCCCCGAGGCCCTGGACTGGGACAAGTCCGGCGGCCTGCTGCCGGTCGTCGTCCAGGACGCCGACAACCTGCGTGTGCTGATGCTCGGCTACATGGACCGCGACGCGCTGCAGGCCACCCTGTCGCGCCGCCTGGTCACGTTCTACAGCCGCAGCAAGCAGCGCCTGTGGACCAAGGGCGAGACCTCCGGCCACGTGCTGGAGCTGGTCGACATCCAGGCCGATTGCGACGCCGACGCGCTGCTGGTGCTGGCGCGGCCGCACGGGCCGACCTGCCACCTGCAGCGTCCCAGCTGCTTCGAGGCGGCCCCGCATGCCGCCGCGGTGCCGCCGCCGCGCACGCTGGAACCGGACATCGGCTTCCTGGCCCAGCTCGACGAGCTGGTGGCCCGGCGCGAACGCGAGCGGCCGCAAGGCAGCTACACCACGAAGCTGTTCGAGGCCGGCGTGCGCCGGATCGCGCAGAAGGTGGGCGAGGAAGGCGTGGAGACGGCACTGGCGGGTGTCGCCCAGAACGACGAGCAGCTGCTCGGCGAGGTGGCCGACCTGGTCTACCACACCACCGTGCTGCTGCATGCCCGGCGCCTCTCGCTGGCCGACGCGGTGGCGGTGCTGGAGGAGCGCCACGCCCAGCGCGCCGGCGGCTGAGCCGGGCCTTGCCCTAGAATCCCCGGTTTTCCCCGGAAGAGGCAGGGCGATGTCCAAGCATTGCGCCGCATGGCTGCTGGCCTGCGTATCCGCGCTGGGCTGCACGGCGGTCCAGGCGCGGGCCGCGGTCGAGGTAACCGGCGTGGTCTACCAGGAGCAGGACGGGCGTCCCGGCCGCGGCGGCGGCGAGCCCGGCCTGGCAGGCGTGCTGGTATCCGACGGCGAGCAGCTCGTGCGCACCGACGCGCAGGGCCGCTACCGCCTGCAGGCGCGGCCGGGCAGGGCGGTGTTCGTGGTCAAGCCTGCCGGGCACCGCTTCCTGGCCGGCGACGACGGCCTGCCGGCGTTCTGGGCGCGGGTGCCGGCCCGGGGCGCGCGCTTCCGCGCCGACTTCGCGCTGGCGCCGGCGGCACCGCGCGAGGGGGCGTTCCAGGCCCTGGTGTTCACCGACACCCAGGTCAAGAACGAGCGCGACATCGACTACTACCGGCGTGCCGTGGTCCAACCGCTGGGCCGGCCGGACGCGGCGCTGGGCGTGACCCTGGGTGACCTGGTCGACGACCGCACCGACCTCTACCCGGCGCTCAACGCGGTGACCACGCAGCTCGGCGTGCCGTGGTTCCATGTCCCCGGCAACCACGACCTCGACCACGCCCCGGCCTCGGACGAGGCCTCGCTCGGTGCCTGGGAACGCATCTACGGACCGGACACCTATGCGGTGGAGGAGGGCGCGGCCGCGTTCGTGCTGCTGGACGACGTGGTGGCCACGCCCGGCCAGGGCGCCGGCTACGCCGGCGGCCTGCGCGAGGACCAGTTCCGCTTCATCGAGGCCTACCTGGCGCAGCTGCCGCGCGAGCGCCTGCTGGTGCTGGGCATGCACATCCCGCTGTTCGACCGCGGCCGCGGCGCCTTCCGCGCCGCCGACCGCGAGCGCCTGTTCGCGCTGCTGCGCCGGCACCCGCGGGTGCTGGTGCTGAGCGGGCACAGCCATAACCAGCAGCACTACTGGCATGGCCCGGCCGATGGCTGGCATGGTCCGGCGCCGCTGCACGAGTACAACGTCGGCGCGGTCTGCGGCGCCTTCTGGTCAGGGGTGCCGGATGCGCGCGGCATCCCGGATGCGACCATGAGCGACGGCACCCCGATCGGCCACGCGCTGCTGACCGTGGAGCCCGATGGCAACTACGCGCTGGACTACCGCCCGGCGCGCGCCAATGGCGCCGATCCGGCATTCACGCGGGCCATGGCGCTGCACGCGCCGAAGGTGCTGCGCCGGGGCGCCTACCCGGCCTGGGGCGTGTTCGCCAACGTGTTCATGGGCGACGCGGAAACCCGGGTGGAATATCGCATCGACGGCGGTCCGTGGAAGCCGATGCGGCGCGTCGAGCGCGCCGATCCGCGGCTGCTGGTGGAGAACGCGGCCGACGACCTGGCCGGGTCGCTGCGCGGCTACGACCGCTCGCCCGAGGCGACCGCGTCCACCCACCTGTGGCGCGGCGCGCTGGACACGGGCCTGGCGCCGGGCGAGCACACCGTGGAGGTGCGTGCGTTCGACCGCTGGCAGGGCGAGGTGCTGGCTTCCACGCGCTACCGGCTGGAGGAAGCACGGCCCTGAGCCGGGACTACGGCGCTGCTGCCTTTGCCCCTTGCCTGCTTCGTGCAAGGGAAGACTGGCCCCGCGGTGCCCGATTCGCGCCAACGGCAGGGGAAAGCAACGGCAAAACCGCCTTGGCCCGGGCCTGCCCGGCTTCAGCGCGGTAGCGCGATTTCCTGGAAGCCGGTGACCCGGGTGTGCCCGTGCGCGGCATCCTCCAGCCGCGGCTCCGGGTAATCCTCCGGGCGATCCACCAGCACCGTGTGCAGGCCGGCGGCACGGGCCGCGTCCAGCTCCTCGACCACGTCGGACAGGAACAGGATCTCGCGCGGCGCCAGGCCGATCGCCTCGGCGATCCTGGCGTAGCTGGTGGCTTCGCGCTTGCCGCCGATCTCGGTGTCGAACCAGCCGGAGAACAGGCCGGTGAGGTCGCCGGCGTCGCTGTGGCCGAAGAACAGCTTCTGCGCCGGCACCGAGCCGGACGAGTACACGTACAGCGGCAGCTCCAGGTCGTGCCAGCGCTGCAGCGCCTGGGCCGCGTCGGGATAGATCGGCGCGGTGAAGTCGGCGTTGCGGTAGCCGGCCTCCCAGACCATGCCCTGCAGCGCCTTGAGCGCGGTGTGCTTGCGGTCCTGGTCGATCCAGCCCTGCAGCGTTTCCACGATCATCGCGTCCTGGCACAGGCCTCCGGCTTCCACCGCCACCGCGTCCAGCCAGCGCCGCACCTCCGGCTCGTGGCCATGCGTGGCGACGAAGCCGGGCAGGGCGCGGCGGGCGTACGGGAACAGCACGTCGCGCACGAACGAGATGCTGCTGGTGGTGCCTTCGATGTCGGTGACGATGGCGCGGGTCATTCGGGATCCTTGAAACGGAGCGCCCCTCGCGCGGGCGAGGGGCGGTGGGACGTGCCGGCGGGCTTTCAGTGCACCTGCGGTTCGTAGCGCGGGAACCGCTGGGCGATGTCGGTGCCGGTGAAGTGGCCGACCCAGCCGTCCGGCTCGGTGAAGAAGCGGATGGCGACGAAGTTCGGCTGCGGGCCCATGTCGAACCAGTGGCGGGTGCCGTCCGGCACGGCGATCAGGTCGTCCTTCACGCACTCCACCTCGTAGACCTTGTCGTCCACGTGCAGGGTGAACAGGCCCGAGCCGGCGACGAAGAAGCGCACCTCGTCCTCCTTGTGGAAGTGCTCGTCGAGGAACTTCCTGCGCATCTCCTCGCGGTTGGGGTTGTCCGGGGCGATGCTGACCACGTCCACGGTCCTGAAGCCGCGCTCGGCCACCAGGCGGTCGATGTCGGCGCGGTAGGCCTCCATCACCTCCTCGGGGCTGGCGCCGGGTTCGATCGGCTTGGTCGCGTGCCAGCGCTCGAAGGTCACGCCGATGCGCGCCAGCTCGGCGGCGATGGCATTGCCGTCGGTGCTCTCGAACAGCGGCTGTTCGGGGCGGTTCTCTTCGAAGATGCGCAGTCGGCTCATGGGGGTCACCTTTTGCTCAAGCCGCGGGAAACCGCGTGGACCGGAAAGATTACCAGCTGTGCGCCGCGGCGCTCATGACACCCGGTTTCCAGGCGCGACGGGGACGGAATGAGGCTCAGGCGCCGAGCCGGCGCAGCTCCAGTTCGCAGCCGAGCAGGAACTCGAACGCTTCCAGGTGGCGGCGGGCGTCGGCCATGGTCCGGCCCCAGGCGTACAGGCCATGGCCGTCGATCAGGTAGCCCCACAGCGGCTGCCGGTCCAGGACCTCGTCCACCTGCGCCGCCAGGACGGTCATGTCCTGGGTATTGGCGAACACCGGGACCTCGATTGCGGTCTCGTGGGTGCTGTTGCCCTCGAACGCCTTGAGCAGCTCGTAGCCCTCCAGGCGGATCCGCCCCTGGCGCGCGTAAAGGCGCGAGGCCACGGTCTGGGTCGGGGAGTGGGTGTGCAGCACGCAGCCGACTTCCGGGAAGCGCCGGTACAGCCGGGTGTGCAGCAGGGTCTCGGCCGAGGGCCGCAGCTGGCGCCCGACCGCGCGGCCCTCCAGGTCCACGACCATGATGTCGTCCTCGGCCAGGCGGCCCTTGTCGCGGCCGGACACGGTGATGGCCGCATGCGCCTGGTCCAGGCGCTCGGAGAAGTTGCTGCTGGTGGCCGGGGTCCAGCCGCGCTGCGCCAGCTCGCGGATGTTGGCGATCAGGGACTGCGCCCGCTCGCGCAGCCGCGCCGGGTCGTAGGGGAGCTCGGTGGTGTTCATGGGGGAAGTCTAACGTGCGACCGCCCGGGCCCGGCATGTGCGGCATGCCGGGCGGCGGCGGGATCGGGGCTCAGGACGCGGCCGGCTGGTCGGCGGCGGGTGCCGGCGCGGACGGATCCTGCAGCGGCAGGATCTTGAACCCGGCCAGGGCCATCGCGATCGCGATCACCGGGCCGACCAGGTTGAAGAACGCATACGGCAGGTAGTCCAGGGTGGCCACGCCCAGGGTGGCGGCCATGTACGCGCCACAGGAGTTCCACGGCACCAGCGGCGAGGTGATCGTGGCCCCGTCCTCCAGGGCGCGCGACAGGTTCTGCGGGGCCAGGCCGCGGCGCCGGTATTCGGGCTGGAACAGCCTGCCCGGCAGTACCAGCGACATGTACTGGTCGGCCGCCACCACGTTCATGCCGAAGGCGGTGGCGATGGTGGTGGCCACCAGCGAGCCGGCCGAACGCGCAGCCACCAGTACGCTGCGGATCAGCCGCTCCAGCAGGCCGGTGCGCTCCATCACCGCGCCGAAGCCCAGCGCGCTGACGATCAGCCACACGGTGTTGAGCATGCTGGCCATGCCGCCGCGGGTCAGCAACGCGTCGGCCGCCGCGTTGCCGGTGCTGGCCTGGTAGCCGTCGAACATCGCCTTCCACGCGCCGGCGAACATGGCCACCGGCCGCGACAGTTCCTCGTTGCCGGCCAGCGCCACCGCCAGGTCGGGCTGGAACAGGATCGCGAACAGGCCGCCCAGTAGGGCGCCGACCATGATCGTCGGGTAGGCCGGGAAGCGCGCCACCGCCAGGCCGAACACCACCACCAGCGGGATCAGCAGGTGCCAGCCGAGGTGGAAATGCGCCTGCAGCAGCTGCGGCAGTTCGCCGACGCTGGCTCCGGCCGCCGGGGTGGCGGAGGTGGAGAAGCCGACCACCGTGAACAGCACCAGCGCGATCGCGAAGCTGGGGATGGTGGTCCAGGTCAGGTGGCGGATATGCGCGAACAGGTCGGCCCCGGCCGCGGCCGGGGCGATGATGGTGGTGTCGGAAACCGGCGACATCTTGTCGCCGAAGTAGGCACCGGAGATCACCGCGCCGGCGGTGACCGCCGGCGACATGTCCATGCCCTGGGCCACGCCGATCAGGGCCACGCCGAGGGTGCCGGCCACCGTCCACGAGCTGCCGATGGCCAGGGCGACGATGCCGCAGACCAGGCAGGTGGCCGGGTAGAAGTACGCCGGGTGCATCAGTTCCATGCCGTACACGATCAGCGCCGGCACCGTGCCGCTGAGGATCCAGGTGCCGATCAGGGCGCCGACCGACAGCAGGATGAAGATCGGCACCACCGCCAGCGACACGCCGTGCACCAGGCTTTCCTGGATGTCGTTCCAGGCGATGCCGTTGCGCAGGCCGACCAGCGCGGCCACGCCGCTGGCGAGCATCAGCGCCACCTGGTTGGGTCCGTAGGCGGTGTCCTCGAACAGGTTGACCGCGCAGACCAGCGCGGCGACCAGGAACAACAGCGGGGTCAGGGCCTGCAGCAGGCTGGGATCGCGCGTGGTCTTGCTCACGTGGTTGGCTCCGCCCGTGCCGTCAGCGCTGGTTGAGCTTGCTGTGGCGGTAGCCGTAGCCGAAGTAGATCAGCTGCCCCAGCACCGTCCAGCCCACGAATACCTTCCAGTGCTCGGCGAACGACTGCCAGAACAGGCCCAGGCAGGCGATGAAGCCCAGCGGGCAGATCAGCCAGAAGAACGGCACCCGGAACGGGCGCGGCAGGTCCGGGCGCCTGAAGCGCAGCACGAACACGCCCAGGCACACGGTGGCGAAGGCCAGCAGGGTGCCCATCGAAACCAGCTCGCCGAGCACGCTCAGCGGCATGAAGCCGGCCAGCAGGCAGGCGATCACGCCGACGATGACCGTGCCCACGTGCGGGGTCTGGTAGCGCGGGTGGACCTTGCCGAACAGGCGCGGCATCAGCCCGTCGCGCGACATCGAATAGAAGATGCGCGGCTGCGCCATCAGCATCACCAGGATCACCGAGGACAGGCCGGCGATGGCGCCGATCTCCACCGCGGTCTTGAGCCAGGTTACGTTGGCGGTGGGGTCGGCCTTGAGCACTTCCTCCAGCGCGGTGGCCACCGGCTTGGCGGTGTTGAGCAGCGAGTAGTGGGTCATGCCGGTCAGCACCGCGCACACGGCGATGTAGACCAGGGTACAGATCGCCAGCGAGCCGAGGATGCCGATCGGCATGTCGCGCTGCGGGTTCTTCGCCTCGCCGGCGGCGGTGGAGACCGCGTCGAAGCCGATGTAGGCGAAGAACACGATGGTCGCGGCGCGGAACACGCCTTCCATGCCGAACTTGCCCGGCCCGGCGTTCTCGGGGACGAACGGGGTCCAGTTGCCCGGATCGATGTACTGGATGCCGAAGCCGAGGAAGGCCGCGATCACCGCGATCTTGATCGCCACCACGATCGCGTTGGCGAAGGCCGACTGGGTGATGCCGACGTAGCAAAGGGCGCTGACCGCGGCCACGATCAGGATCGCCGGCAGGTTGACGATGCCGGAGGTGGCCACGAACTCGGTGCCGTTCCAGGCCAGTGGCGCGGCGGCCAGCTCGGCGGGGAAGGGCAGGTGCAGGGTGGTGGTCAGGAAGCTGGTGAGGTAGCCGGACCAGCCCACGGCCACGGTGGCCGAGGCGAACAGGTATTCCAGCACCAGGCACCAGCCGATGAACCAGGCCACGCCCTCGCCGAGGGTGGCGTAGGCATAGGAATAGGCGCTGCCGGAGACCGGCATCATCGAGGCGAATTCGGCGTAGCACAGGCCGGCCATGGCGCAGGCGAAGCCGGCCAGGACGAAGCTGAGCATGATCGCCGGGCCGGCGTGGTTGGCCGCGGCCTGGCCGGTCAGCACGAAGATGCCGGCGCCGATCACCGCGCCCACGCCCAGCAGGATCAGCTGGCGGGCGGTGAGGGTGCGGCGCAGGGTTGCCTCGCCCTGGAGTGAGCCTTCCACCGGCTCGCCGGCATCCACGTGCGGTGCCGGTTCCATGGGCTTGGTGCTGAATAGACGGCTGGACATATGACGTTCCCCCTGGTGGCTTCGAGCGCCGGGTATGAAGAGCGGCCACCGGAGGCCACATGAGCGCCGTACCTTGCCAAATGCCCGGGTCGCTTGGCAATGCGGTGCCGCACTGCAGCAAGGCCCGTGCATAATCCGGGTGCCAATCCATGACGACGGGAACCACCATGGTGCAAGTGCAGGCATTGGCCGCCCAGCTGGCCGAATACCGCACGCGCGAGCCGATGCAGGCGGGACTGGCCGATGCCTTCCTGGCCCTGCTGGAGGATGCGGCTGACCCGTTCATCCGCCAGCGCCTGGAGGGGCATTTCACCGGCTCGGCCTGGGTGGTCAGCGCCGATGGCCAGCGCACCCTGCTGACCCACCACCGCAAGCTCGACCGCTGGCTGCAGCCGGGCGGCCATGCCGACGGCGAGCGCGACCTGGCGCAGGTGGCCTTGAAGGAAGCGGAGGAGGAAACCGGGGTGCCGGGCCTGCGCCTGGAGGACGGCCGCATCTTCGACCTGGACCGGCACTGGATCCCGGAGCGCGGCGAGGTCCCGGGACACTGGCATTACGACGTGCGTTACGTGGTGCGCGCCGGCGCGGACGAGCGTTTCGTGGTCAGCGCCGAATCCCACGCCTTGGCCTGGCGCCGGATCGACGAACTGGTGGACGACCCGCGCTGCGACCCCTCGATGCGGCGCATGGCCGCGCGCTGGCTGGCCGCGCGGGGTTGAGTGCCGGAAACGCGACGGGCCGGCGATGCCGGCCCGTCGCATGGCCAGGCGCAGGCCTGCGCCGGCTCAGTACAGGACGCGGGTGCGCAGGGTGCCCGGGATCGCGGCCAGTTCCTCGCGCAGCTGGCTGACCTTGGCCTCGTCGGCGGCCACGTCGATCACCACGTAGCCGACCTTGGGGTCGGTGCGCAGGAACTGGCCGTCGATGTTGACCGCGTGGCGGCTGAAGATCTCGTTGACCTTCGACAGCACGCCCGGCACGTTGCGGTGGATGTGCAGCAACCGCAGGCTGCCCTCGTGCTCGGGCAGGGTGACCTCGGGGAAGTTGACCGCGGACAGGGTGCTGCCGTTGTCGCTGTAGCGCACCAGCTTGGCCGCCACCTCCACGCCGATGTTCTCCTGCGCCTCCAGCGTGCTGCCGCCGATGTGCGGGGTCAGGATCACGTTGTCGAAGCGGGTCAGCGGCGAGACGAATGGTTCGCTGTTGCCCTTGGGCTCGACCGGGAACACGTCCACCGCCGCGCCGCCGACATGGCCCGATTCCAGCGCCGCGGCCAGCGCGTCGATGTCGACCACGGTGCCGCGCGAGGCGTTGATCAGGTGCGCGCCGCGCTTCATCGCCGCGATCTGGGCAGCGCCGATCATGTTCTTCGTCGCCGGGGTCTCCGGCACGTGCAGGGTGACCACGTCCGCGTGCGCCAGCAGGTCCTCCAGGCTTTGCGCGGCGCGCGCATTGCCCAGCGACAGCTTGGTCTCGATGTCGTGGAAGACCACGTTCATGCCCAGCGCCTCGGCGAGCACGCCGACCTGGGTGCCGATGTGGCCGTAGCCGACGATGCCCAGGGTCTTGCCGCGCACCTCGCGGCTGCCGGCGGCGGACTTGGACCAGCCGCCGCGGTGGCACTGCGCATTCTTCTGCGGGATGCCGCGCATCAGCATCACCGCCTCGGCCACCACCAGTTCGGCCACCGAGCGGGTGTTGGAGTAGGGCGCGTTGAACACCGGGATGCCGGCCAGCTCGGCGGTGTCCAGGTCGACCTGGTTGGTGCCGATGCAGAAACAGCCCGCCGCGATCAGGCGCTTGGCATGGGCCAGCACGTCGGCGGTGAGCTGGGTGCGCGAGCGGATGCCGATGATGTGGGCCTCGGCGATGCGCGCCTTCAGCTCGTCCTCCGGCAGCGACTTGTCGTGGAACTCGATCTGGGTGTAGCCGGCGGCGCGGAAGGTCTCCACCGCGGTCTGGCTGACGCCCTCCAGCAGCAGCACGCGGATGTCCGATTTCGGGAAGGAGGTCTTCTTGGGCGACATGCGCGCGGCTTCCGGTTCGGGTGTGGCGGGAGCCGCCAACTATGCCAGAAGCGCCCCCTGTTTTCCGCACCGCGTCATTGGCATTTGCCCGGTTTGCGCGCAACACCGCGTGCCCGTGGTGGTGGCAGTTGCACGCGTGCAAAGTTGCCGATGAAACAAGGGCTTGTCCGCGGCGGCGGGCCGCCGGGGCAGGGCGCGTCCCGCGCTGGACGCGACCGCCCCGGGGCTGGCACGCTTGCCGGCTCCCGCTCCGCCTTGCCCGCACCGTTCCCATGACCGATCCCCGCCTTGCCGACCTGCTCGCGTCGGTGCCCGACCTGCGCCTGAAGACCGACGCCGCCGACCTGGAGCACTACGGCCGCGACTGGACCCGCCGCTGGACCCCGGCGCCGCTGGCCATTGCCCTGCCGGGCACGGTGGAGGAAGTCCAGGCCATCGTGCGCTGGGCCAACCGCCACAGGGTGGCGATCGTGCCCTCCGGCGGCCGCACCGGCCTGTCCGGCGGCGCGGTGGCCGCCAACGGCGAGCTGGTGCTGAGCCTGGAGCGGATGAACAAGGTGCTGGAGTTCAACCGCGTCGACCGCACCCTGGCCGTGCAGGCCGGCATGCCGCTGGAGGCGGTGCACAACGCGGCGGCCGAGCACGGCCTCATCTATCCGGTGGACTTCGCCGCGCGCGGCTCGTGCTCGATCGGCGGCAACATCGCCACCAACGCCGGCGGCATCCGCGTGATCCGCTACGGCAATACCCGCGAATGGATCGCCGGCCTGACCGTGGTCACCGGTGCGGGCGAGGTGCTGCACCTCAACCGCGGCCTGGTGAAGAACTCCAGCGGCTACGACCTGCGCCAGCTGATGATCGGCTCGGAGGGCACCCTGGGCATCGTGGTGGAGGCCATCCTGCGCCTGACCGACCCGCCGCCGCCGACCAACGTGATGCTGCTGGCGCTGCCCTCGTTCGAGGTGCTGATGGACGTGTTCGCCGAGTTCCGCGGCCGCCTGCGCCTGGAGGCGTTCGAGTTCTTCACCGACCGCGCCCTGCGCCACGTGGTGGCCCACGGCGCGCAGAAGCCGCTGGAGGACGAGTACCCGTTCTACGTGGTCACCGAGTTCGCCAGCGACGACGAGGCCACCGAGGCCGCGGCCATGGCCGCGTTCGAGCACTGCATGGAGCAGGGCTGGGTGGCCGACGGCGTGATCAGCCAGTCCGAGGCCCAGGCCCAGCAGATCTGGCGCCTGCGCGAGGGCATCACCGAATCGGTGGCCAGGTACAAGCCGTACAAGAACGACGTTTCGGTGCGCATCTCCGCCATGCCGGCGTTCCTGGCGAAGACCCAGGCGCTGCTGGGGCAGGCCTATCCGCACTTCGACGTGGTCTGGTTCGGCCATATCGGCGACGGCAACCTGCACATCAACGTGCTCAAGCCGGACGATACCTCCGACGCCGACTTCGTCGGCCAGTGCGAGCACGTGACCAAGCTGCTGGCCCAGGCGCTGCAGGAATGCGGCGGCAGCATCTCCGCCGAGCACGGCATCGGCCTGGTCAAGAAGCCCTACCTGTCCAGCACCCGCAGCGAGGCCGAGATCGCGCTGATGCGCGGGATCAAGCAGGCGTTCGACCCCAACGGCATCCTCAACCCGGGCAAGCTGTTCGACGCCTGACCGGTTGCCGGCGGCAGGTGCAGGCGGGGCGGGCGGCAGGGTAGGCTTCACGTATTCCTGACCACGCCCGCCACCTGCCCATGAAGCATTCCTCCCTGACCCTCGCCGCCCTGCTGTTCGCCTGCGCCCTGCCGGCCCAGGCCTCGAGCTTCGCCGGCACCTCGGCCGGCGCCTCCTCGGCCGGTAGCTCGGCGTCCTCCGGCAGCACCTCCGGCGACGACAAGCTGGTCCAGGCCGCGCGCGAGGATGCCGCTGGCTTCGTCGCCAGCGAGGGCCGGGTGCGCAGCGCTCGCCTGGAGGCGGCCCTGCGCGTGCTGCGCGAGCGCGACGCCGCCGCGCGCCAGGCCAGCGACCTGGAGCTGGCGCGGAAGATCCTCGCCGCCGGATGATCCGCCCGCTGGCGCTGGCGGCCCTGCTGCTGGCCAGCGCCGCGGCCTCCGCGGCTCCGCGCTTCGAACTTCCCCCGGGCCTGGACCATGCCGACGCAGCGGCCACGCGCGAACTGCTTGACGCGGCCACGGCGCGGCTGCCACGGCCCTGGGCGTCCGCGCTGGAACGGCCGATCACGCTGGAATGGCGCGACGACCTGCCGCAGCAGGTGCACGGCCGTGCCCGCCACTGGCGCATCCTGCTGCAGCGGCGCCTGCTGGAGGACTGGAAGCGGCGCGCACAGGAACCCGCCGCCGCCAGGGCGGCGCTGGCCGCGCTGCTGCACGAACTGGCGCACCTGTACGACCGCACCGCCGCCGGCGGCCTGTCGCGCGATCCGCGCCTGCTCGACCTCGCCGGCTGGCAGCGCTCGGCGTTGCACCCGGGCCGGCGCGGCCGCAACGATTTCCGCGACCGCAGCCCCGACCCCTACGAACTGGCCTCCCCGCGCGAGTACGTGGCGGTCAACCTCGAGCATTACCTGCTGGACCCGGACTACGCCTGCCGGCGCCCGGCGCTGGCGGAGTATTTCGACCACCGGTTCGGCGAGGAACGCGGCGGCGGGAGCGACTGCGCCCATGGCCTGGCCTTCGTCCAGGACCCGGCCGCCGGCGCCGAGCCGCTGCGCCTGCTCGCGCCGGAACGCGTGTACGCGGTGGACTACCTGCTGGCCGGGGACGGCGATGGCCTCGCCAGCCGCTGGGGCCACGCCATGCTGCGCCTGGTGGTCTGCGCGCCCGGGCGCGAACCCGGGCCGGATTGCCGCCTGGACCTGCAGCACCACCTGGTGCTGTCCTTCCGCGCCTTCGTCGACGACCTGCAGATCTCCAGCTGGCGCGGCCTCACGGGTGGCTATCCCTCGCGCCTGTTCGCCCTGCCGCTGGAGCAGGTGGTGGACGAATACACCCGGGTGGAGCTGCGCGACCTGCATGCGATCCCGCTGGCGCTGTCGCCGCAGGAGGTGCAGGCGGTGGCCACGCGCGCGGCGCAGCTGCACTGGAGTTACGACGGCCGCTACCTGTTCCTCGGCAACAACTGCGCGGTGGAGACCTGGAAGCTGCTGCACGACGCGGTGCCACGGCTGGCGGCACTGCCGCTGCGCACCGTGTTCCCGAACGGGCTGGCGCGGCGCCTGCGCCGGCACGGCGTGGTCGACGTGCCGGCGGTGCCGGCCGATCCGGTGGAGCAGGTGCGCCTGGGCTTCCGCTTCGAGGCCGCCAGCACCCATTACCAGGCCATGTACGCGGTCGCCCGCGACGAACTGGGCCTGCAGGCGCGCGATGCCCGCGAATGGATCGCGCTGCCGCCGGCGCGGCGCCGGCCGGCGCTGGAACAGGCCGGGCTGAAGGGCGCGGCGGCGTTGCTGGTGCTGGAATCGGCCGCGCTGCGGCGCGAGGAGGCGCTGGCCCGTGACCAGCTCAAGCGCCGCTGGCTGGGCCGCATCGCTGCTGCCGATGCCGGCGTCGCCGGCGATGTGCGCCTGTTCCTGGAAGTGGGCGACGCCTTCAGCCGCCCGGCGGCATGGCTGCAGGGCGTGGACGGCTATGGCCTGCCGCAGCGGGAAGAGCGCGGGAGGCTGGAGGCCACCGCGGTCACGTTGGCCGAAGGCCGCAGGACCGACGCACGGGCACTGGAAGCGAAGATCAGGGCGCTGCTGCCCGCCGCGCGGCGCGAGGCCCTGGACGGGGCCGAGGCGAATGTCGCGCGGCTCGGGGAGCGGCTGCGGGAGCTGGCGGGCGCAGGCTCGTAGCCCGCATGAGGCCGCATCCGGGGTTGGCTGCGTCCCGGGGCAACCCGGATCCGTGGGGCGCGGCATCCCGGAAGCGCTCGGCTGCGGGCTACGCGAAGGCCGCCCGGTGAACGCGGGACCCGTGTCCGCTCTTGCGAATCACCAATCCCGAATCCCGAATCCCGCCTTCCCGGCCGCGCCTGCGCGCGGCCGGGAAGGGCCCCTCAATCGGCTCGCCCGCCGAACTCGCCGGTGGTGGTGTTGACCAGGATCTTCTCGCCGTTGGCGATGTACTCCGGGACCATGATCTCGATCCCGGTGCTGAGCTTGGCCGGCTTCGGGCGCTTGGTCGCGGTGCCGCCCTTCAGTTCCGGCGGGGTCTCCACCACTTCCAGGACCACGTGCTGCGGCAGCTGCACGGCCACCGGCTGCTCGTCGATCACCTGCACGTAGCAGCCGGTCAGGCCCTCGGTGATGTAGCCGACCGCGTCGCCCAGCGCGTCCGGGTCGAGGGTGTAGGGGGTGTAGTCCTCGTCGTCGAGGAACACGAAGGCGTCGCCGTCCTTGTACGAGAAGCTGGCCTGGCGGCGCAGCAGCTCGACCTCGACCAGGTTGTCCTCGGCGTCGAAGCTGGCGTCCAGCTTGGTGCCGCCGGGCACCGAGTACATGATGAAGCGGTAGCGCACGTTGCCGCCGCGGCCCTGCGGCGAGCTGCGCTCGATGTCGCGGACCTGGTAGACCCCGTTGTTGTACTCGACGACGTTGCCCTTCTTGATTTCGCTGGCTTTCATGGGTGAAGTCCGGGATTGGAGATTCGGGATACAGGATTCGTTGTGCGGGTTGGGTTCTTCGTGATTCGACGATCGCGCCGGAGTGGGAAAGGTTCTGCTCTTGCTCCTCCCAATCCCCAATCCCGAATGCCCAATCCCCGCTCTTATTTCGGCGCCAACCGGGTCGCGCCGTCGAGGCGGATGGTCTCGCCGTTGAGGTAGCGGGTGCGCAGGATGAAGGCGACGGTGTCGGCGAATTCGTCCGGCTGGCCCAGGCGCGCCGGGAACGGGATGGTCGCGGCCAGGGACTGCTGCACGCTTTCCGGCATGCCGTCGACCATCGGGGTCCAGAACACGCCCGGGGCGATGGTCATGACCCGGATGCCGAAGCGCGCCAGTTCGCGGGCCATCGGCAGGGTCATGCCGACCACGCCGCCCTTGGAGGCCGAGTACGCGGCCTGGCCGATCTGGCCCTCGTAGGCGGCGACCGAGGCGGTGTTGACGATCACGCCGCGCTCGCCGTCCTCGCCCGGTTCGTTGTGCTGCATCAGCGCCGCCGCGGCCTTGGCCACGTTGAAGCTGCCGACCAGGTTGACCATCACCGTGCGGGTGAAGCCGTCCAGCGGCATCGGGCCTTCCTTGCCCAGCACGCGGCCGGCGCCGAGGATGCCGGCGCAGTTGACCGCCACGTTGAGCCCGCCGAGGAACTCGCGCGCGGCTTCCAGGGTGGCGGCCACGCCGGCCTCGTCGCTGACGTCGGCGCGGAAGTAGCGCGCGTTGCCGGCACCCAGCGCCGCGACCGCGGCCGCGCCCTTGTCGTCGTTGACGTCGAGCAGGGCGACCTTGCCGCCATCGGCGACGATGCGCTGGGCCACGGCCAGGCCGAGGCCGGAGACGCCGCCGGTGACGACGGCGCGGACGTGATCGGCTTGCATGCGGGACTCCGAAGCAGGGCAGGGGCGGCATTGTAGGGGCTGGCTGGCCCCCGGTGCAGCCGGGGGCGCACGTGCCGCACCGCGACGCGGCGCGTCCGGGCACGGGCACGGCGCCGCTTGCGCGCCTGCGTGGGCCGGGCGCAGCCGCGGCCCGCTGCGGTTACTCCGGGTCGTAGTCCAGGTTGGAGGCCAGCCAGCGCTCCACCTGGGCCTTGTCCACGCCCTTGCGCCGGGCGTAGTCGGCCACCTGGTCCTTGCCGACCCGGCCGACCACGAAGTACTGGCTGCCCGGGTGGCTGAAGTAGTAACCGGACACCGCCGCGGTGGGCAGCATGGCGAAGCTCTCGGTCAGCGCCATGCCGGCATTGCCCGGCGCGTCCAGCAGGCGGAACAGGGTGGCCTTCTCGCTGTGGTCCGGGCAGGCCGGATAGCCCGGGGCCGGGCGGATGCCGCGGTAGCGTTCGGCGATCAGCGCTTCGTTGTCCAGCGCCTCGTCCGCCGCGTAGCCCCAGAATTCGGTGCGCACGCGCTGGTGCAGGCGCTCGGCCAGGGCCTCGGCCAGGCGGTCGGCCAGCGACTTGAGCAGGATTGCGTTGTAGTCGTCGTGCGTGGCCTCGAAGCGGGCCACGTGCGCGTCGATGCCGATGCCGGCGGTCACCGCGAAGGCGCCGATCCAGTCCTGCACGCCGCTGCCGGCCGGGGCGATGAAGTCGGCCAGGCAGAAGTCCGGGCGGTCGGCCGGCTTGTCCACCTGCTGCCGCAGGAAATGCAGGGTGGCCGGGCCATCGGCGTGCTGCAGCACCACGTCGTCGCCATGGCTGGCGGCCGGCCACAGCCCGTAGACCGCGCGCGCGGCCAGCCACTTCTCCGCCACGATGCGCGCAAGCATCGCCTGGGCGTCGCGGAACAACTCGCTGGCCTGGGGGCCGACCACCGGGTCCTGCAGGATTGCCGGGTACTTGCCGGCAAGCTCCCAGGCCTGGAAGAACGGGGTCCAGTCGATGCAGGGCAGCAGGTCTTCCAGCGGCCAGTCGAAGGCGTGCACGCCAGGGCGGTTCGGCGCCGGTGGCGCGTAGCTGCCCCAGCCGCCGTCGAAACGCTGGCCGCGCGCCTTCTCCAGGGATACCAGGCGCTTGGCGTCGCCGCGGTTGGCATGGCGGGCGCGGATCTCGGCGTAGTCGGCCTCGTTGGCGGCCACGAACGGGCCGCGCAGTTCCGGCGAGATCAGCGACTGGGCCACGCCCACCGCGCGCGATGCATCCTTCACCCAGACCACCGGGGCCTGGTAGTGCGGGTCGATCTTCAGCGCGGTGTGCGCGCGCGAGGTGGTGGCGCCGCCGATCATCAGCGGGGTGGCGAAGCCCTGGCGCTGCAGCTCGCGCGCCACGTGGCCCATCTCCTCCAGCGAGGGCGTGATCAGGCCGGACAGGCCGATCAGGTCGGCGTTGGCCTCGCGCGCCGCGTCGAGGATCTTCTGCGCCGGCACCATCACCCCCAGGTCGATCACCTCGAAGTTGTTGCAGGCCAGGACCACGCCGACGATGTTCTTGCCGATGTCGTGCACGTCGCCCTTGACCGTGGCCATGACGATCCGGCCGTTGGGCTTGCCGGCGTCGCCGGTGCGCGCCTTCTCCGCCTCGATGAAGGGCAGCAGGTAGGCCACCGCCTTCTTCATGACCCGCGCGGACTTGACCACCTGCGGCAGGAACATCTTGCCGGCGCCGAACAGGTCGCCGACCACGTTCATGCCGTCCATCAGCGGGCCTTCGATCACGTCCAGCGGGCGGCCGGCCTGCTGGCGCGCCTCCTCGGTGTCCTGCTCGACGTAGGCATCGATGCCATGGACCAGGGCATGGGCCAGGCGCTCGCGCACCGGCTTCTGCCGCCAGGCCAGGTCCTCGGCCTTCTTCTCGCCCTTCCTGCCCTTGTAGCGCTCGGCGATCTCCAGCAGGCGCTCGGTGGCGTCGCGGCGGCGGTTGAGGACCACGTCCTCGACCCGCTCGCGCAGCTCCGGGTCCAGCTCGTCGTACACCGGCAGCGCGCCGGCGTTGACGATGCCCATGTCCATGCCGGCCCTGATCGCGTGGTACAGGAACACCGAGTGGATCGCCCCGCGCACGGTCTCGTTGCCGCGGAAGGAGAACGACACGTTGGACACACCGCCGGACACGTGGCAGTGCGGCAGGGTCTGGCGGATGATGCGGGTGGCCTCGATGAAGTCCACCGCGTAGTTGTCGTGCTCCTCGATGCCGGTGGCGATGGCGAAGATGTTGGGGTCGAAGATGATGTCCTCGGGCGGGAACCCGACCTCGTCCACCAGGATGCGGTAGGCGCGGGTGCAGATCTCGACCTTGCGCGCGCAGGTATCGGCCTGGCCCTGCTCGTCGAAGGCCATCACCACCACCGCCGCGCCGTAGCGCAGCACCTTGCGCGCGTGCTCGACGAACACCTCCTCGCCTTCCTTGAGCGAGATCGAGTTGACCACGCCCTTGCCCTGCAGGCACTTCAGGCCGGCTTCGATCACGCTCCACTTCGAGGAGTCGACCATGATCGGGATGCGGGCGATGTCCGGCTCGGCGGCGATCAGGTTGAGGAACCGGGTCATCGCCTTTTCCGAGTCGATCAGGCCCTCGTCCATGTTCACGTCGAGGATCTGCGCGCCGTTCTCCACCTGCTGGCGCGCAACCTCGACCGCTTCGGCGTAGCGCTCTTCCTTGATCAGCTTGCGGAACTGGGCGCTGCCGGTGACGTTGGTGCGCTCGCCGATGTTGACGAACAGCAGCTCGGGGGTGATGACCAGCGGTTCCAGGCCCGACAGTCGGGTGTAGCGGGGAAGCGGTGCGGACATGGCGGCGTGGTCAGTGGGCATGGGGAACGCGTCCGGCCTGGACGGCGGAACGATCGGCGGCGGCGCTCACGCGGCCTGCTCCAGCGCGCCGGCGGGCACGCGCGGCGGCAGCCCGCGCACCGCCTCGGCGATGGCGCGGATATGGTCCGGGCTGGTGCCGCAGCAACCGCCGACCAGGTTGAGCAGGCCGTCGCGGGCGAAGCCGCGCAGCACCTCGGCCATCTCCTCCGGGGTCTCGTCGTAGCCGCCGAAGGCATTGGGCAGGCCGGCGTTGGGATGGGCGCTGACGTAGTACGGCGACACCCGCGCCAGGGCCTCGATGTGCGGGCGCAGGTCGCGCGCGCCCAGCGCGCAGTTCAGCCCGATCGACAGCGGCCTGGCATGCGCCAGCGAGGTGTGGAAGGCCTCGGCGGTCTGCCCGGACAGGGTGCGGCCGGAAGCGTCGGTGATGGTGCCGGAGATCATCACCGGCAGGCGCGCCCCGCGCGCCTCGAACACCTCCTCGATCGCGAACAGCGCGGCCTTGGCGTTGAGCGTGTCGAAGATGGTCTCGACCATCAGCGTGTCGGCGCCGCCGTCGACCAGGCCCTCGACCGCCTCGCGGTAGGTCGCGCGCAGCTCGTCGAAGCTGGTGTTGCGGAAGCCGGGGTCGTTGACGTCCGGGCTGATCGAGGCGGTGCGGCTGGTCGGGCCGAGCACGCCGATCACGAAGCGCGGCTTGCCCGGGGTGGCGGCCTCCACCGCGTCGCAGGCCTTGCGCGCCAGCGCGGCGCCGGCGCGGTTGAGCTCGTACACCAGGTGCTCGAGGTGGTAGTCGGCCTGGCTGATCGCGGTGGCGTTGAAGGTGTTGGTCTCCACCAGGTCGGCGCCTGCCTCCAGGTAGGCGCGGTGGATGCCCTCGATCACCTCCGGCCGGGTCAGCAGCAGCAGGTCGTTGTTGCCCTTCAGGTCGTGGCCGCAATGCGGGCCGTGGCCCTCGTGCTGGGGGTGGTGCTGGCGGTCGTAGCCCTCGGCGAAGCGCTCGCCGCGGTAGTCGGCCTCGTCCAGGCCGTGGCGCTGGATCATGGTGCCCATGGCGCCGTCGATCACCAGGATGCGTTCGCGCAGGGCCTGTTCGAGCAGGGCGACGCGTTCGGGATGGAGCCAGGGGAGGGAGCGGGACATGGTCGGCCTCAGGGCTTGTGCGCGATCAGCGAGATCACTTCGAAATGCGGGGGGCGGCGTTCGCGGGTCACCGTCTCCAGGCTGGTGACCACCAGCCCGGACTTCTCGGCGAACTTGCGCAGCTCGCGGGCGGTGAACCCGAGGTTCACGTGGCCGTAGGTCTCGACCACGGCCTTGTGTTCGTGGCGGGCCAGGCTGGTCAGCAGCAGGCGGCCGCCGGGGCGCAGCACGCGCGCGGCCTCGGCCACCGCCACCGCCGGGCGGTTGGCGTAGGTCAGGGCGTGCATCAGCACCACCAGGTCGAAGCTGCCGGCGCCGAAGGGCAGGGCGTGCATGTCGCCCTCGCGCACCTCGACGTTCTCCAGCCGGCGCAGGCGTTCGCTGGCGGCGGCCACCACCCGCGCGCTGGTGTCCACGCACACGTAGCGGCGCGAGTGCGGCGCCAGCAGCTCCGCCAGCACGCCGTCGCCGGAGGCGATGTCCAGCACGTCGCCGGTGTGCAGCAGCGGCAGCGCGCTGCGCGCCAGTGCTTCCCAGGTGCGGCCGGGGGAGTAGTGGCGCTCCATGTCGCCGGCCACCGAGTCGGCCCAGTTCTGGTCGGCCGCGCGCGCGGCCAGCACCGCCGGCAGGCGCTCGGCGTCCTGGCGCAGCAGCGGGTCGTCGCTTCCGGTGCTCAAGGCCTGCCACAATGCGCGCTGCGCCGGGTCCAGGCTGGCCTCGTCGAAGCGGTAGTAGGCGGACACGCCGGCGCGGCGGTCGCGCACCAGGCCGGCCTCCTTGAGCCGTGCCAGGTGGGTGGACACGCGCGGCTGCGCCAGGCGGGTGATGGCCGAAAGCTCGGCCACGGTCAGTTCTTCCAGTTCCAGCAGGGCCAGCAGGCGTACCCGGGTGGCGTCCGCGAACACCTTCAGCCGGGCCGACCAGTCCTCCAGATCCATAAATATCTTCCTATCGCGATATAGCGATAATTGTCCGCGCGACGGGGTGCCGCGGTCAACCGCGGCCACGGACCCGGGTCAGCAGGGCGTCCGGCATACGCCAGCGAATGGCGTAGTGGTTACAATCGCGACAAATACCGACCGGAGGGGTCCCCCGTGGATTTCAGCTTCACCGAAGAACAACTGATGCTGCAGGACGTGGCGCGCCGCATCGCCCAGGAAGTGATTGCGCCCAGCGCCGAGCATTTCGACCGCACCGGCGAGTTCCCGCTGGAGAACATCCGCCTGCTCGGCGAGAACGGCCTGATGGGCATCGAGGTGCCGGCCGAGTACGGCGGCGCCGGCATGGACCCCATCGCCTACGCCCTGGCCATGATCGAGATTGCCGCCGGCGACGCCGCGCACTCGACCATCATGTCGGTCAACAACTCGCTGTTCTGCACCGGCATCCTCAAGAACGGCAACGAGGAGCAGAAGCAGAAGTACGTGCGCGCCATCGCCGAGGGCCGCGAGATCGGCGCCTTCGCCCTGACCGAGCCACAGTCCGGCTCCGACGCCTCGAACATGCGCTGCCGCGCCGTGCGCCAGGCCGACGGCACCTACGTGATCAACGGCAAGAAGAGCTGGATCACTTCCGGCCCGGTCGCCCGCTACATCATCCTGTTCGCGGTCACCGACCCGGAAAAGGGCGCGCGCGGCATCACCGCGTTCATGGTCGACACCAGCCGCGAGGGCTTCCACCGCGGCAAGACCGAGCCGAAGCTGGGCATCCGCGCCTCGGCCACCTGCGAGATCGAGTTCGCCGACTACGTGGCGCGCCCGGAGGAAGTGGTGGGCGAGGAAGGCCAGGGCTTCAAGATCGCCATGAGCGTGCTGGATGCCGGCCGCATCGGCATCGCCTCGCAGGCCATCGGCATCGCCCGCGCCGCGTACGAGAAGACCATCGAGTACGTGAAGGAGCGCAAGGCCTTCGGCTCGCCGATCGGCGCCTTCCAGATGACCCAGGCCAAGATCGCCGACATGAAGTGCAAGCTGGACTCGGCGTTGCTGCTGACACTGCGCGCGGCGTGGCTGAAGAGCCAGGGCAAGCCGTTCTCGGCCGAGGCCTCGATGGCCAAGCTGGTCGCCTCCGAGGCGGCGATGTGGATCACCCACCAGGCGGTGCAGATCCACGGTGGCATGGGCTATTCGAAGGAAATGCCGCTGGAGCGATACTTCCGCGACGCCAAGATCACCGAGATCTACGAGGGCACCTCGGAGATCCAGCGCCTGGTCATCGCGCGCAGCGAGACCGGCCTGCGCTGATCCACGGCCAGCGACGCGACACCCAGGGGGCCGGGCAACCGGCCCCTTTGCTTTGCACGGATGGCCCGCGTGCTTCCGCGCGGCGTCCGGATCGCTTCAAATGGCAGGCCGAGGGGCAGGAAGGACGATGGGGCAGCCCGACGCAAACGCAGCAGCACCGCGCCGTACCGGGCGCGTACTGGCGTGCCTGCGCTGGGGCCTGGCCGCCGTGCTCGTCGCCCTGCTGCTGCTGGACCTGCTCTTCCCGCCGCCGCTGCCCGGCGCGGCCGGCGTCGCCACCGTGGTCACCGCCGCCGACGGCACGCCGCTGCGCGCCTTCGCCGACCGCGACGGCATCTGGCGCCATCCGGCCACGCCGGAGTCGGTCTCGCCGCTGTACCTGGAGGCGCTGCTGACCTACGAGGACCGCTGGTTCCGCTACCACCCCGGGATCAATCCGGTGGCGCTGGCGCGCGCCGCCTGGCAGTGGCTGCGCAGCGGCCGCATCGTCTCCGGCGGCTCGACCCTGAGCATGCAGGTGGCGCGCATCCTCGACGGCCACGACACCCGTAGCGGCCTGGGCAAGCTGCGGCAGATGGCGCGCGCGCTGCAGCTGGAGGCGCGCCTGTCCAAGGACCAGATCCTGCGAATCTACCTGGAGCGGGCGCCGTTCGGCGGCACCATCGAGGGCGTGGAGGCGGCCAGCTGGGCCTACCTGGGCAAGCCGGCCGCGGCGCTGTCGCCGGCCGAGGCGGCGCTGCTGGCGGTGTTGCCGCAGGCACCCAGCCGGCTGCGCCCGGACCGCCACCCGGAAGCCGCGCGCGCGGCGCGCGACAAGGTCCTGGAGCGGATGCAGGCGCTGGGGCGCTGGACCCCGCAGCAGGTGGAGGACGCCAGGATCGAGCCGGTGGTGGCGCGCTCGCTGCGGGTGCCGCAGCACGCGGCCCTGCTGGCGCAGCGCCTGCGCCAGCAGCATCCGCGTGCGCACCGCCTGGCCACCACGGTGGACGCCAACCTGCAGCGTGCCCTGGAGGAGCGCGTCGCCGCCTGGCTAGCGGCGCTGCCGCCGTGCACCTCCGCCGCCGTGCTGGTGGTGGACAACGCCAGCCTCAAGGCTTTGGCCTACGTCGGCTCGGCCGGGCTGGGCGATGCCGAGCGCCTGGGCCACGTCGACATGGTCCGCGCCTGGCGCTCGCCCGGTTCCACGCTCAAGCCGTTCCTGTACGGCATGGCCCTGGACGATGGCCTGATCCATTCGGAGAGCCTGCTGGTGGACGCGCCGCAGGACTTCGCCGGCTACCGCCCGGGCAACTTCGGCGAGGCCTTCAATGGCCCGGTCGGCGCGGCCGCGGCGCTGCGCCTGTCGCTCAACGTGCCGGCGGTGGACCTGCTGGACCGGGTCGGTCCGGCGCGCTTTGCCGCGCGCCTGGAGCACGCCGGGCTGCCGCTGCGCTTCCCGCGCGGCAGCCGGCCCGGGTTGCCGCTGATCCTCGGCGGCACCTCGGCGCGGCTGGAGGACCTGGTCGGCGCCTACGCCGCCCTGCAGCGCGGCGGCGTGGCCGGGCAGGTGCGCTACCGCGAGGAGGATCCATTGCTGCAGCGCCGCCTGCTCTCGCCCGGCGCGGCCTGGATCGTGCGCGAGGTGCTGCAGGCGGCGCCGCGCCCGGGCCATGCCAGCGGCGCGTTCGGCTCGCGCACCCCGCCGGTGGCGTGGAAGACCGGCACCAGCTACGGCTTCCGCGACGCCTGGGCGATCGGTGGCACCCGCCGCTATACCGTGGGGGTGTGGGTGGGGCGGCCGGACGGAACGCCGCTGCCGGGCCAGTACGGGGCGGTGACCGCGCTGCCGTTGCTGCTGGACACCCTCGACGGCTTGCCGCACCAGCCCGGCGACGCCGACCCGCTGCCACGCCCGGACACGGTGGCCGCGGTGGAGGTGTGCTGGCCGCTGGGCCTGGCCGCGGCCGAGACCCCCGGGCCGCTGTGCCAGCGCCGGCTGCGCGCCTGGACCCTGGACGGAGCGGTGCCGCCGACCTTCCCCGAGCGCGGGGCACGGCTGTGGAGCCCGGGCCGCGAGCGCTTCCTGGTCGACGCACGCAGCGGCCAGCGCCTGTCGGCCAGTTGCCGGCTGCCGCACGTGGCCCGCGAGGCCGAGATCGCACGCTGGCCGGCGCTGCTCTCGCCCTGGCTCAGCGCGGCCCAGCGCCGGGCCTCGGCGCTGCCGCCGCTGGCGCCGGACTGCGCCGACGACGGCCGCGAGGCGGTCGCGGGCCTGCACGTGGAAGGCATCGCCGACCGCGCCACCCTGGCCCCCGCGCCGGGCGGCGGCGGCCGCCTGGAACTGCAGCTGCGCGCGCTCGGCACCGAGGCGCCGGTGCAGTGGCTGCTGGACGGACGCTGGATCGGGCGCAGCGGGGGCGGGCGCCCGTTCGCCTACGACTTCGCCCGCGCCGGCGCGGGCACGCACGTGCTTTCGGCCCTGGCCGACAACGGCGCCTGGGCGCAGGTGCGGTTCCGCATCGCGGGGCTGGAGGACGGGCGCGCGCCCGCCGCGGCGCAGTAGCGGCCGCGCTCAGCCGGGCAGGTGCTCGAGCACGTAGTCGGCCGAGGACACCTTGAACTCGCCCGGCGCCTCCACGAACAGCGCCCGGACCACGCCGTCCTCCGCGTACAGCGCGAAGCGGCGTGCGCGCAGGCCCATGCCGTAGCCGCTGGCGTCCATCTCCAGGCCCAGGGCGCGGGTCAGGTCGGCGTTGCCGTCGGACACCAGCTGCAGCCCTTCCGGCGCGTCCAGGGTGCGGCCCCAGGCCTGCATCACGAACGGGTCGTTGACCGCCATGCACACCACCTCGATGCCGCGGCTGCGGAAGTCGTCGAAGCGCTTGATGAAGCCGGGCAGGTGCTTTTCCGAGCAGGTCGGAGTGAACGCCCCCGGCACCGCGAACAGCACCACCTTGCGGCCCTCGAACAGGGAAGGCGTGTCGATGTTCTCCACGCCTTCGCGGATGCGCTTGAGCACGACTTCGGGGATGGGGTCGCCGATCTGGATGGTCATCGTGGTTCCTCGCGCGGGGCGGATGCGGTGGCTGAACGCAGTCTAGCCGCACGCGGGTGGGGCGTCCGTGCACGGGTGTTGAAACCGCGGCCGCGGCTCCCATCTTGCGGGCATGGCCGCCAGGCGGCCCCGCAGACAGGAGAGTGACGACATGACCATCGTTCGCTACAACACCCTCAACGCCCTGCCGGCGCGCAACCTGCAGGAGGAGTTCAAGCAGGTCTTCGAGCGCTTCTTCGGCGACGTGGCCGGCGACCAGTCCGACGTGGTGACTAGCCAGTGGGCGCCGCGCGTGGACATCAAGGAAGAACACGACCGCTTCGTGATCTTCGCCGACATCCCCGGCGTGGACCCGAAGGACATCGAGGTGCAGATGGACCGCGGCATGCTCACCCTCAAGGGCGAGCGCGCCAGCGAGCAGGAGGACGGGAACGAGCGCTACACCCGCCGCGAGCGCGCGTGGGGCAGCTTCTACCGCCGCTTCGCGCTGCCGGACAGCGCCGATCCCGACGGCATCACCGCCACCGGCCGCAACGGCGTGCTGCGCATCGACATCCCCAAGCGCCCGGAGACCACGCCGCGCCGCATCGAGGTGAACTGAGGCCGCGCCCCGGCCGTCCGCCCGCGCGGGCGGACGGAACCGGGAGCGGCGTCCGGTCGCCGCGCCGCGGCGCGGCGACGGCAGGCCTTAGAATTCCGGCCCGTGGCGTCCGCGCCGCGGGCCGTCGTGTTTCCAGCCCCGGGCGACGCCGGGGCGCCAGCAGGGTAGTTGCATGGAGTTCAAGGATTACTACGCGATCCTCGGGGTCGAGCCCGGCGCGGGCGAGGCCGAGATCCGCTCGGCCTACCGCCGGCTGGCCCGCAAGTACCACCCGGACGTGAGCAAGGAGCCGGACGCGGAGGAGAAGTTCAAGGCCGTGGGCGAGGCCTACGAGGCGCTGCGCGACCCGCAGAAGCGCGCGGCCTACGACCAGCTGCGCGCGCGCGGCTACCGCCCCGGCCAGGAGTTCCATCCGCCGCCGGGCGGCTTCGACGGCGCCGGCTTCGACTTCGACGAGATCTTCGGCGACATCGGCGGCCGCCCCGGCGGCGGCTTCAGCGATTTCTTCGAGAGCCTGTTCGCGCGCCAGCGTGCCGGTGCGCGCGGCCCCGGCGCGGCCGGTGGCGCGCAGCCGCGCGGCGATACCCGCGCCAAGCTGGCGGTGCCGCTGGAGGCGGTCTACCGCGGCGACAGCGTGCGCATCACCCTCAACGGCCGCCAGCTGGACGTGAAGGTGCCCAGGGGCATCCGCGCCGGGCAGTCGATCCGGCTGGCCGGCCAGGGCAACGGCGGCGGCAACCTGCTGCTGGAGATCGAATACCAGGCCCACCCGCAGTTCGAGGTGGACGGGCGCAACATCCTCTACACCCTGCCGCTGCCGCCGTGGCAGGCGGCGCTGGGCACCACGGTCACGGTGCCGACCCTGGGCGGCCCGGTGGAACTGCGCGTGCCGCCGGATTCGGACAGCGGGCGCAAGCTGCGCCTGCGCGGCCGCGGCCTGCCGGGCACCCCGCCGGGCGACCAGATCGTGGAGCTGGAAGTGCAGGCGCCGGCGCCGACCACCGAGGCCCAGCGCAAGGCCTACCGCGACCTGGGCCGCGCGTTCGGGGAGTAACGGGCGCGGCCCCGGCGCGCCGCGCATCCATGCCCGCCGTCCGCGGAAGGGGGCGCCTCCAGCTTTCCACCGCCGCCGGTGCCGAGGCCGCAGGCTCCCGGCGGCTCGTCCCGCCCCGGGGGGTGCGTGTCGTCGCGGGTGTGAACGTCACTGCTCCGCTTGCGCGGCACGACGGCGGCAGGCCGGCGCGGGCAACGCCGGCGACCAGGCGGGTCAGGCCGTGCCGTCGGAAGGCTGTGCCGGCGCGGCGGCACCCTGGCCCAGCAGCCGGTTGATGACCTCGGCCAGCTCGGCCTCGGAGAACGGCTTGGTCAGGTAGGCGCGCGCGCCCTGGCGCATGCCCCACATGCGGTCGGTGTCCTGGTCCTTGGTGGTGACCAGCACCACCGGGATGTCGCGGGTCGAAGCCTCGCGCGACAGGGTGCGGGTGGCCTGGAAGCCGTTGAGGTTGGGCATGACCACGTCCATCAGGATCAGGTCCGGCAGTTCGGCCTTGGCCACTTCCACCCCGGCAGCGCCGTCCTCGGCGGTGAGCGTCTGGTGGCCTAGCTTCTCGACGATCCGCTGGATGCCCAGGAGCTGGGAGGGCGAATCGTCCACGATCAGGATGCGGGCCATGCGGAATCCCCGTTGTTTTCCCCTTTGCCGGCGAGTGTAGTCGGTGGTGGCCCCTGTCGGAAGCCGCCGCCGGACGGGCGGTAGCGCGTGCGGGCTGGGCCGGGCCTAGAATCGGCGACCGGCCGCAGCCGGCGGCCGGACCTTTCGGGGAGGGAAGGAATGGCAACGATCCGCATGACCCTGGCGCGAGCCGCCTGCGCCATGCTGTTGGTTTTCCCGCTTGCAGCCGCCGCGGCGGCCGCGCAGGAACCGGACGCCGCCGGCGCCCGGCAGTGGCGTTTCGGCAGCACGCCGGTGTGGCAGGACGAGTTCGAAGGTGAAGGCCCGCCGGACCCGGCGCGCTGGAGCTTCGACATCGGCGGCCACGGCTGGGGCAACAACGAACTGCAGTACTACACCGACCAGCTGGCCAACGCCTTCGTCGCCGACGGCCTGCTCACGATCGTGGCCCGCAAGCAGCGCGCCGGGAAGCTGCGCTACACCTCCGCGCGCCTGGTCTCGCGCGGCAAGGGCGATTTCCGCTATGGCCGGATCGAGTTCCGCGCGCGCTTGCCGGTGGCGCGCGGCAGCTGGCCGGCGCTGTGGATGCTGCCGACCGACAACAAGTACGGCAACTGGCCGCGCTCGGGCGAGATCGACGTCATGGAGCACGTCGGCTTCGACCGCGGCGTGGTCCACCAGACCGTGCACACCCAGGCCTACAACCACACCAAGGGCACGCAGCGGGCGGCGCAGAAGCGGGTGGAAGAGGTGGACACCAGGTTCCACCGCTACCGGGTCGACTGGACCCCGGACTACATCCACGGCTACATCGACGACGAGAAGGTGTTCGAGTTCGCCAACGAGGGCACCGGCCCGGACGCCTGGCCGTTCGACCAGCGCTTCCACCTGGTGATGAACCTGGCCGTGGGCGGCAACTGGGGCGGCGTGCAGGGCGTGGACGATGCCGCCTTCCCGATCTGGCTGGAGGTGGACTACGTGCGGGTCTACCCGCTGGAGGATGCGCCGCAGTAGGCCCGCGGCGCGGCGCCGGGGCCTGGCGGGTCCCGGCGCCGGCCGCCGGAGGCCGTCCGGCGCGGCGGGTAGCGCACCGGGCGCCCGCGCCGCGCCCTTACCCGATCCGCACCACCGTGCGGCCCAGCGACTGCCCGGCCAGCATGCGTCCGAACACCTGCGGCAGCTCCTCCAGGGTGACCTCGGCGGTGGCGATGGCGTCCAGCCGTGCCGGCTTCCACTCGTCCGCCAGCAGCGCCCAGATGTCGTCGCGGATGTCGCGCGCCGTGCCTGCCGAACCGATGCCCAGCAGCGACACCCCGCGCAGGATGAAGGGCATCACCGTCAGCGCGTCCAGCCCCGGGCTGGCGGCCAGGCCGGCGGCGGCAACGTTGCCGTAGGGCGCGGTCTGCGCCAGCAGGCTGACCAGCATCGGCCCGCCGACGTTGTCCAGGCCGCCGCCGAAGCGCACCGACTCCAGCGGACGGCTGGCCTCCAGCGCCTCGCGGCCCAGCACCTGGCTGGCGCCCAGCGACCTCAGGTATCCGGCCTGGTCGGCCTTGCCGCTGACCGCGTGCACCTCGTAGCCGGCCTTGCTGAAGATCGCCACCGCCATCGAACCGACGCCGCCGGTGGCGCCGGTCACCGCCAGCGGGCCCAGCTCCGGGCGCTGGCGGTTCTCGCGCATGCGGTACAAGGCCAGGGCCGCGGTGAAGCCGGCCGTGCCCAGGACCATGCTCTGGCGCAGGTCCAGGCCGCGGGGCAGGGCGACCACCCATTCGGCCGGCAGCCGCACGTAGGCCGAGTAGCCGCCATCGCGGGTCTCACTGAGGCCGCAGCCGGTGACCAGCACCTCGTCGCCCTCGCGGAACTTCGGATCGGTGGAGGCAACCACGTGGCCGGCCACGTCGATCCCGCCCACCAGCGGGAAGCGGCGCAGGATCTTGCCCTTGCCGGTGCCGGCCAGCGCGTCCTTGTAGTTGACCGAGGACCAGGCGGCCTTGACCACGACCTCGCCCGGGGACAGGTCGTCGAGCGTGACCTGCTCGATGCCGCTGCGGTAGCCGGCCTCGTCGTTGTGGATGCGGAACGCGGGGAAGGGAGCGGCAAGCGACATGGTTGGTCCTCCGTCGTCCCGGTGCCGCCGGGACCAGTCCCCGGATTTTCGCGAGCGGACGCGTGAAAGCAAAGCGGCGCCGTGGCCGGGGCGTGGCATGGGAGCACAGGCCCATCCATGCACTGCAGGCAGCGTGCGCGGCGAGGCGCGACGGTTTACTTCATGACGCTGCGGCGCTTCCCGTCGATCCGCGCCGGGAAAGCGCCAAGGCGCTGGCGACGTGTGGCGCGTCGCCACGCGCCAGCGGCCTGGCCGCCATCACGGCGGTTTACTTCATCACGCTGCGGCGCTTCTCGTCGATCCACTTGCTCGCCTGCGCCGGCTGGTAATCCCGCATCCACGCCAGCATCTGGTCGATGTCGCTGCCGTACCACAGGTCGGCGCGCTGGTCCGGGTGCAGGAAGCGCTCCTGGACCATGCGGTCGATCATGCCGATCAGCGGGGCGTAGAAGCCCTCGATGTCGAGGAAGGCGCAGGGCTTGTTGCCGATGCCCAGCTGGCGCCAGGTCAGCATCTCGAAGATCTCCTCCATGGTGCCGAAGCCGCCGGGCAGGGCGACGAAGGCGTCGGAGAGCTCGAACATGCGCATCTTGCGCTCGTGCATGGAGCCGACGATCTCCAGCTCGGTCAGGCCGCGGTGGGCCACTTCCCAGTCGGCCAGCTGCCGGGGGATCACGCCGGTGACCTCGCCGCCGGCGGCCAGCACCGCGTTGGCGACGGTGCCCATCAGGCCGACGTTGCCGCCGCCGTAGACCAGGCGCAGGCCGTCGCGGGCGATGCGCTCGCCCAGGGCGATGGCGCGCTCGGCGTAGGCGGGCTTGGAACCGGCATTGGAGCCGCAATAGACGCAGATAGAACGCATGGATCAGTTCCGTTGGGGGAGGGATGGGGGAATGCCGGGGCGCATGGGGCGCTGTTCAGCCGTTGCCGCGGTCGCGGCGCAGCCAGACCAGGACGGCCAGGGCGAGGAAGGCCACGCCGACGGCGCTGAAGCCGGGGCGTCCCCCATGGACGGCGCCGAGGATGAAGAGCACGCCGGCGGCGCCGTACAGGGCGGCGGTGGCGCGGGGTGGAAGTCCCTTGTTTTCCATCGCTCAGCTCCTGGTTTGGCCGGAACCGGAAAAACGCGAAGCCGGGCATTGGCCCGGCTTCGTGCCATGGCTCGGGAGAGCCTGGCTGGCGCCGTGGCTGCCCGAGGCAGCCCGGCGTCGTGCCGTAGCCCCAGGTTGGGGGCGGCCCGCGCCAACGGCGCGGAACGGCGGGATGGCAGTACGCATGCAGGCATCCGCCGCGCGGATGCCTGCCTCCACGAGGCGAGCTCAGTTCGCCTTGTGGATGGCGCGCTTGTCCACCGCCATGGCGGCATCGTGGATCGCCTCCGACAGGGTTGGGTGGGCGTGGCAGATGCGCGCCAGGTCCTCGGCCGAGCCGCTGAACTCCATGGTCAGCACGCCCTCGTGCACCAGCTCGGAGGCGTTCGGGCCGATGATGTGCAGGCCCAGCACGCGGTCGGTCTCGGCGTGGGCCAGGACCTTCACGAAGCCCGTGGCCTCGGCCATGGCCACGGCGCGGCCGACGGCGGCGAACGGGAAGCTGCCGGCCTTGTAGGGCACGCCCTCGGCCTTGAGCTGCTGCTCGGTCTTGCCGACCCAGGCGATCTCCGGCGAGGTGTAGATCACGTAGGGGATGGTGTCGAAGTTGACGTGGCCCGGCAGGCCGGCGATCAGCTCGGCCACGGCGATGCCTTCCTCGAAGCCCTTGTGCGCCAGCATCGGGCCGCGCACGCAGTCACCGACCGCCCAGACGCCGTCCACGCCGGTGTGGCAGTGCTCGTCCACCACGATCTGGCCGCGCTCGTTGACCTGCACGCCGGTGCCCTCGGCCAGCAGGCCGCGGGTGGCGGCACGGCGGCCCACGGCCACCAGCAGCTTGTCGACCACCAGGGTCTGCTCGCCCTTGTCGTCGGCGAAGGTGATGGCGACTTCCTTCTTCTTGCCCTTGCCGGTGACCTCGGCCTTGGAGACCTTGGCGCCCAGCTTGATGTCCAGGCCCTGCTTCTTGAACTCGCGCGCGGCCAGCTTGGAGACCTCGGCGTCGGCGGCCGGCAGGAACTCCGGCATCGCCTCGAGGATGGTGACCTCGGCGCCCAGGCGCTTCCACACGCTGCCCAGTTCCAGGCCGATGACGCCGGCGCCGATCACGGCCAGCCGCTTCGGGACCTCGGTGAAGTCCAGCGCGCCGACGTTGTCGACGATGTTCTCGCCGTCGAACTTCGCGAACGGCAGCTCGATCGAATCCGAGCCGGCGGCCAGGATCACGTTGCTGCCCTTGAGTTCGACCTCGGAACCGTCGTGCTGCTTGACCTTGACCACGTTGCCCGGCTGCAGCTGGGCGAAGCCGTAGTACGGGGCGACCTTGTTGGCCTTGAACAGCATGGCGATGCCGCCGGTGAACTGCTTAACGATGCCGTCCTTGCGGGCGATCATCTTCGGCACGTCGATCGCGGCGTCCTTGAAGCTGATGCCGTGCTGGTCGAACTTGTGCAGCATGTTCTCGTACTGGTGGGTCGAGTCCAGCAGCGCCTTGGACGGGACGCAACCCACGCGCAGGCAGGTGCCGCCCAGGGCCGGCTTGCCGTCCTTGCCCAGCGCGGCGTCGATGCAGGCGGTCTTCAGGCCCAGCTGCGCGGCGCGGATCGCGGCGTGGTAGCCGGCGGGGCCGGCACCGATGACGACGACGTCGAACTGTTCGCTCATTTGATTCGCTCTGTGATTCGGGATTGGTGATTAGTGATTCGAAAAGCGGGAAGCGGCGCGCAGCGGCGCCGCCGGTCCCGAATCCCGAATCCCGACTCTCGGCTCTTACAGACCGAACAGGATGCGGTTCGGATTCTCGAGCTGGTTCTTGATGTCCACCAGGAACTGCACCGCGTCCTTGCCGTCGATGATGCGGTGGTCGTAGGACAGGGCGATGTACATCATCGGCGCGATCACGACCTGGCCGTTCTCGGCGATCGGGCGCTCCTTGATGGCGTGCATGCCCAGGATGGCGCTCTGCGGCGGGTTGACGATCGGGGTCGACATCAGCGAGCCGAAGGTGCCGCCGTTGGTGATGGTGAAGGTGCCGCCCTGGAGGTCCTCCAGGCCCAGCTTGCCGTCGCGCGCCTTCTTGGCGTACTCGGCGATGCCCTTCTCGATGTCGGCGAAGGACATGCGCTCGACGTTGCGCAGCACCGGGGTGACCAGGCCCTTGTCGGTGGACACGGCGATCGAGATGTCCGAGTAGCCGTGGTAGATGATGTCGTCGCCGTCGACCGAGGCGTTGATGATCGGGAAGCGCTGCAGGGCGTTGGCGGCGGCCTTCACGAAGAAGCTCATGAAGCCCAGCTTGATGCCGTGGGTCTTCTGGAAGTCCTCCTGCAGTTCCTTGCGCGCGGCCGAGACCTTGGCCAGGTTGACCTCGTTGAACGAGGTCAGCATGGCGATGGAGTCCTTGGACTGCATCAGGCGCTCGGCGATGCGCTTGCGGATGCGGGTCATCGGCACGCGCTCCTCGGGGCGCGCGCCGCCGGCCTTGCCGGCGCCGCCGGTGCGGGCGTAGTTGAGGATGTCCTCCTTGGTCACCGCGCCGCGGCGACCGGTGCCCTCGACCTGCGACGGGTCCACGCCCTCGCGGATGGCGGTGGCGCGGGCGCCCGGGGGCAGTTCGCCGCCGGCGGCCTTGGCGGCCGGGGCCGGGGCCGCCGCCTTGGCCGGGGCTTCGGCCTTCGGGGCCTCGGCCTTGGGCTCTTCCGCCTTCTTCTCTTCCGCCGGGGCCGCGGCGGCCACCGCGCCTTCCTCGATGATCGCCAGCACCTGCTGGCTGGTCACCGTGTCGCCCTCGGAGAACTTGATCTCCTTCAGCACGCCGTCGACCGGCGAGGGGACCTCGAGCACGACCTTGTCGGTCTCCAGGTCCACGAGGTTCTCGTCGCGCTTGACCGAGTCACCGGCCTTCTTGTGCCAGCTGGCGATGGTGGCGTCGGAGACGGATTCGGGGAGGACCGGAACTTTGACTTCGGTGGCCATGGGGCGTCCTTGGGGCGTATGTCGGTAGGGCGGAAAGGCGGTGTTTTGTGGTGCCGCCGATTATTCGGCGACGATCTGGCTGCCGGGCGGGTTGACCAGCGCGTCGGCGACCAGCTGCTGCTGCTCGGCCACGTGGTCGGCGAAATGGCCGACGGCGGGCGAGGGCGAGCGGCTGCGGCCGGCGTAGCTGAGCGCCTGGCCCTTGGCCAGGCAGGCCTGCAGGTGGTGCTTGATCTGGTACCAGGCGCCCTGGTTCTGCGGTTCTTCCTGGCACCAGATGACGTCGGCGGCCTTGCCGTACTTCTGCAGTTCGGCCGACAGCAGGGCGCGCGGGAACGGGTACAGCTGCTCGACGCGGATGATGGCCACGTCGTCCTGGCCGCGCTTCTGTGCGTCCTCCAGCAGGTCGTAGTAGACCTTGCCCGAGCACAGCACCACGCGCTTGACCTTCTTGGGGTCGGCGGAGGCGTCCGGGATCAGGTGCTGGAACTCGCCGTTGGCCAGCTCGTCCAGGGTGGACACGGCCAGCTTGTGGCGCAGCAGCGACTTCGGCGACATGACCACCAGCGGCTTGCGGGTGCTCATCTTCATCTGCCGGCGCAGCATGTGGAAGCACTGGGCCGGGGTGGTGGGCACGCAGACCAGCATGTTCTCCAGCGCGCACAGCTGCAGGAAGCGCTCCAGGCGCGCGGAGCTGTGCTCCGGGCCCTGGCCTTCGTAGCCGTGCGGCAGCAGCAGGGTCAGGCCGGAGATGCGGCCCCACTTGGCCTCGCCGGCGGCGATGAACTGGTCGATCACCACCTGGGCGCCGTTGGCGAAGTCGCCGAACTGGGCTTCCCAGATGTCCAGGGTGTTCGGGTCGGTGGTGGAGAAACCGTACTCGAACGCCATCACCGCCTCCTCGCTCAGCAGCGAGTCGATCACGGTGCAGCGCTCGGGGCTTTCGACCAGCTGCCGCAGCGGCATGTAGTACGCGTCGGTCTTCTGGTCGTGCAGGATCGCGTGGCGGTGGAAGAAGGTGCCGCGGCCGGCGTCCTGGCCGACCAGGCGCAGGCCATGGCCCTCGGCCAGCAGGGTGGCGTAAGCCAGGTTCTCGGCGAAGCCCCAGTCGCCCGGCAGCTCGCCGGCGCTCATCTTGAGGCGGTCGTCGTAGATCTTGGCCACGCGCGGGTGCAGCACCACGCCCTGCGGGATGGTGTTGATCAGCTTGGCCAGCTGCTGCAGCGTGCCCTTCTTGACCCGGGTATCGACCGGATCGGAAACCTTGCCCGACAGGTACTTGGACCAGTCGATGGTCAGCTCGTAGTCCTCGGGCTTGGAGGGCGCCAGCTCGGTGGTGACCTCGCCGGCGTCGAGCTTGTTGCGGTAGCCGTCGACCAGCACCTTGCCCTCGTCGGGGGCGATCACGCCTTCCTTCTCCAGCTTGCTGGCGTACAGCTCGCGGGTGGTCGGGTGCTTGCGGATGGTCTGGTACATCACCGGCTGGGTCGCCGCCGGCTCGTCGGCCTCGTTGTGGCCGTGGCGGCGGTAGCAGACCAGGTCGATGACCACGTCCTTCTTGAACTTCTGGCGGAACTCGTAGGCCAGCTTGGCCACGAACACCACCGCCTCCGGGTCGTCGCCGTTCACGTGGAACACCGGGGCGCCGACCATCTTGGCCACGTCGGTGCAGTACAGCGTGGAGCGGGCGTCTTCCTTGTTGCTGGTGGTGAAGCCGACCTGGTTGTTGACCACGATGTGCACGGTGCCGCCGACGGCGAAGCCGCGCGCCTGCGACATCTGGAACAGCTCCATCACCACGCCCTGGCCGGCGAACGCGGCGTCGCCGTGGATCAGGACCGGCAGGACCTTGCTGCGCTCGGTGTCGCCGCGGCGCTCCTGGCGCGAGCGGGCGGAGCCGGCGACCACCGGGTCGACGATCTCCAGGTGCGAGGGGTTGAAGGCCAGGGCCAGGTGGACCGGGTCGCCCGGGGTGGCGATGTCGGCCGAGAAGCCCATGTGGTACTTCACGTCGCCGGCGTGGGCCACGGCGTCGTGCTCGAACTTGCCCTCGAACTCGTCGAACAGCTTGCGCGGGTTCTTGCCGAGGGTGTTGACCAGGACGTTCAGGCGGCCGCGGTGGGCCATGCCGATGACGATGTCCTTGACCTTGTCGACGCCGGCCTGGCGGACCACGGTGTCCAGCAGCGGGATCAGCGATTCGCCGCCTTCCAGCGAGAAGCGCTTCTGGCCGACGTACTTGGTGTGCAGGTAGCGCTCCAGGCCCTCGGCGGCGGTCAGCCGCTCCAGCACGCGCTTGCGGGTCTCGGCGCTGAGGTTGTAGTCGCCGCCGGCCAGCTCCAGGCGCTGGTACAGCCACTGGCGCTGCTCGACCTCGGCCATGTGCATGAACTCGGCGCCGATGGAGCCGGTGTAGGTCGCCTTCAGGCGCGCCAGCAGGTCGCGCAGCTTCATCCGCGGCTGGCCGGCCAGGCCACCGGTGCTGAACTCGGCGTCCAGGTCGCGCTCGGACAGGTTGTGGAACTCCAGGCCCAGGTCCGGCGGGTTCATCGGCGGGGTCAGGCCCAGCGGATCGAGCTTGGCGCCGAGGTGGCCGCGGGAACGGTAGGCGGTGATCAGGCGGCCGACGTTGCGCTCGCGCTCGTCGCCGGCACCCTGCGCCACCGGCGCGGCATTGGCGGCGTTGCGGGCGGCCTCGGCCACGTGGGCGATGACCGCCGAGTGCGGCACGTCGCCGGCTTCGCGTCCCTTGAACCCGTCGAAGTAGGCCTTCCACTTCGGGTCCACGCTGTCGGGGGAGACCAGGTACTGCTCGTACAGGTCCTCGATGAAGGCGGCATTGCTGCCGAGCTGCGAAGACTGCGCAAACTGCTTGAGTAGGTTGTCCACGATATGTCGCGTCTGGAGGATGGGCGGGCGCGCCGCTGACCCCGGAACCTGGCCCCTTGGCCGGCCCGGAAAGCCGCAAAAGTATAACCCCCATTCATTCGCGGGGGGCCTTATCCAAAGGGTGGATGGCCTGTTCCAGCTGTGTATCGTCTGGTCCTGTTCACACTCGCCGGATGCGACGCCGGCCGGCTGCCTGCACCGCAACGTGACGCCGCGCACGGGCGCCGCGCTGGAACCGGTTACGTGCCGGTCAGCCCAGCGCGCGCAGTTCGGTGCACGGCCGCGAGCGCTCCCACACCGGTGCGAAGGCATGGGCCAGGCGGCGTGCGGCCGGGCCGTCATCGATCCCGCCTTCGCCCTCGAAGCGCTGCCCCAGCGGCCGGAACAGCGCGCCGCCGGCGTCGTTGAAGGCATAGGCCGAGGGATAGCGCGCGTCCACCGGGTCGGCGACCTCGCGCAGCTCGAACACGCTGGGCAGGCGCTGGGCCAGGGCCAGCAGCGGCGCGTCCTCGCGCTGCGGGGCGGCGGCATCCTGCAGCAGGATCCGCACCTGGCGGCGACCGGGGCGGGTGGCGAAGCGGCGCAGGGCGTCGACCACCTCGCGCCGGTCCAGCAGGCCGGGGTCGAGGGCGCGGCTGTAGATGCCCAGCCCGCGGCGGGCATGGGCGGCCAGGCCGAGCAGGACCGCGGCGGCGGCCTCGGCGTCTTCCACCGGACTGGCCCCGGGCAGGCGCCGGACCATGCGCCGGTGCTCGATCCCGGCTTCGGTGAATACCGGCCCGCAGGGCACGAAGCCGGCGCGGGCGTAGAACGCCAGGGCGTGCAGCTGCGCGTGCAGGCCCACCTCGGCCCAGCCCTGGGCACGGGCATGGGCGACCAGGGCTGCCAGCATGGCCTCGCCGATGCCGCGGCCGCGGTGGCCGGGCAGCACCGCCATGCGGCCGATGCGGCGGTCCGGGGTCAGGCGCGCGGTGCCGACCGGGGTGCCGTCGGCGTCCCGGGCCAGGACGTGGATGCTGACCGGGTCCAGCGCGTCGCGCTCCAGTTCCACCGGCACGCCCTGGCCTTCCACGAACACCGTGGTGCGCACCGCGTGCACGGCGGCGTGCTCGCGGGCGTAGTCGGCCAGGGCGACGGCGGCCGGGCTCATTCGCCTTCGGCCTCTTCCCCGGCGTCGTCCCCGCCGGCACCGGTGTCCAGGCCGTAATGGCCGGCCTGGTACAGGGCGAAGGCGGCATCGCGGCCGGTGGCCGACAGGCGCTGCCAGGCGCCTAGGTCCAGCATGCCGGCGTCGGCCAGGTAGCGGGCGTCGGCCAGCGGCAGCTCCAGGGTCTGGCCGCTGCAGTACAGGCTGGCGTTGCCGCCGTCGTGGCGGCGGCGCCAGGCCAGGCGCGAAGCCGGGTGGCGGTGCAGGGTGCCGCCCTGGGCCAGCACTTCCTCCACGCCTTCGCGTGGCAGTTCGCGGCCGGAGGGCATGACCTCGCCGGCGGCACGGTAGGTGGTGATGAAGCGGCCGAACCAGTCGCCGAGCCGGTCCGGGTCGTTCATGCGGATGGCGTTGAGCGCCTCGACCACGCGGTTCATCGCCGCCACGTCGATCTCGTTGGGGTCGGCCGGCAGGGCCAGGTCCTCGTCGTGGTAGCGGATCGCCTCGTCGGCGCCCAGCAGCACCTCGTCCAGCCAGTCGCCCATCAGCTCGGCGGCCGAGGGGGCGCGCATGCCCACCGAGAAGGTCAGGCAGGGATCCTCGGCCACGCCGTGGTGCGGCACCAGCGGCGGCAGGTAGAGCATGTCGCCCGGGGCCAGCACCCAGTCGTGGGTCGGGTTGAACTGGCGCAGCAGCTTGATCGCCACGTCCTCGCGGAAGGACAGGTCCGGCGCCGGGCGGCCCATCGCCACCGAAGCGTCGATCATCCAGCGGCGGTGGCCGTGGGCCTGCAGCAGGAACACGTCGTAGTGGTCGACGTGGGCGCCGACCGAGCCGCCGGTGGCGGCGAAGCTGATCATGATGTCGTCGATGCGCCAGCGCGGCAGGAAGCGGAAGTGCTCCAGCAGGGCGGCCACGTCCGGGTCCCACTTGTCCACGTCCTGGACCAGCAGGGTCCAGTCGTGGTCGGGCATGCCCGGGAAGTCCTCCTCCTGGAAGGGGCCGTGGCGCACGTCCCAGGCGTCGTTGCCGCGGTCGTGGCTGATCAGCCGCGCCAGCACGCCTTCCTCGCAGGCCAGTCCGGCCAGGTCCTCGGGCATCACCGGGGTCTGGAAGCCGGGGAAGGCGTTGCGGACCAGCAGCGGACGCTTGTGCCAGTAGTCGCGCAGGAAGGCCTGCGGCGACATGCCCAGTGGCTGGTTGGCGGTGGCATCGACCTCGAACGGCAGGGCGCGGGCGCGCGGGGCGGCCTTGGCGGCCGGCTTGCGTGCGGGGCGGGCCGGAGTGGCGGCCCTGGCCGCCCGGGCACTCCTGGCGGGCTTGATGGTCCGGGCAGCCTTGGCGGCTTTCGTGGTCTTGCTGGCCTTGGTGGTCTTGGTGGTCTTGGGGGATTTCGCGGGGCGCTTGGAGGTCATGGGGTGTTCCGGTCGGGCACGCGGGGGCCGCGGCGCGCGTAGGCGCTTGCGCGGTGCGGTGCGGCGACGTCGATGTGGGTGGGCATGGAATCGGCTTGGCGCGCAGCCCGGGGCCGCGGCACGGGCGGGCGGTGGCCTCGGCCGGCAGGATAGCGCAGGGGGCGGAGCCGGCCTTGAGCAGGCTCAAGCGGATGTGGGGCGCCCCCGGAAAAGGCCCGGCCCGCTGTTGCGGGCCGGGAGGGTGGATCAGATCTCGCGCGCCAGGCGTTCGGCCAGGCCGGTGTAGCCGGCCGGGGTCAGCGCGGCCAGGCGGGCGCGGGCCTCCTCCGGCAGGTCCAGCGAGGCGATGAAGGCGCGCATGGCCTCCGCGTCGATGCCATGGCCGCGGGTCAGGGCCTTGAGCTGCTCGTACGGGTTGGGCAGGCCGTGGCGGCGCATCACCGTCTGCACGGCCTCGGCCAGCACTTCCCAGGCCGCGTCCAGGTCGGCCTGCAGGCGCTGCGGGTTCACTTCCAGCTTGCCCAGGCCCTTGGCCAGCGAGTCCAGGGCCACCTGGGTGTGGCCGAAGGCGGTGCCCAGGGCGCGCAGCACGGTGGAGTCGGTGAGGTCGCGCTGCCAGCGGCTGATCGGCAGCTTGGCCGAGAAGTGCTCGAACAGGGCGTTGGCGATGCCGAAGTTGCCCTCGGCGTTCTCGAAGTCGATCGGGTTGACCTTGTGCGGCATGGTCGAGGAGCCGATCTCGCCTTCCTTGAGCTTCTGCTTGAAATAGCCCAGCGAGATGTAGCCCCAGATGTCGCGGGCCAGGTCGACCAGCACGGTGTTGGCGCGGCGCACCGCGTCGCCCAGCTCGGCGACGTTGTCGTGCGGCTCGATCTGGGTGGTGTAGGGGTTGAACGGCAGGCCCAGCGACTCGACGAAGCGGCGGGCGAAGGCCGGCCAGTCCACGTCCGGGTAGCTGATGGCGTGGGCGTTGTAGTTGCCGACCGCGCCGTTGATCTTGCCGCTCAGCTCGACCGCGGCGATCTGCCTGCGCTGGCGTTCCAGGCGCGCGACCACGTTGGCGATCTCCTTGCCCAGGGTGGTGGGCGAGGCGGTCTGGCCGTGGGTGCGCGACAGCATCGGCTGGCCGGCCTGCTCGTGGGCCAGCTTGCGCAGGGTGGCGGTGACGCCGTCCAGCGCCGGCAGCAGCACCTCGTCGCGCGCCTGGCGCAGCATCAGGGCGTAGGACAGGTTGTTGATGTCCTCGCTGGTGCAGGCGAAGTGCACGAATTCCAGTGCCGGGCCCAGCTCGGCGTCGTCGCGCAGCTGCTCCTTGATGAAGTACTCCACTGCCTTGACGTCGTGGTTGGTGGTGCGCTCGATTTCCTTGACCCGCGCGGCATGGGCCACCGAGAAGCCGTCGGCCAGTGCGCGCAGGCGCTGGCGCGCGCCTTCGGAGAACGCCGGCAGCTCGGCGATGCCCGGCTCGGCGGCCAGGGCCAGCAGCCACTCGATCTCCACCCGCACGCGGGCGCGGATCAGGCCGTACTCGGAAAAGATCGGGCGCAGGGCGTCGACCTTGCCGGCGTAGCGGCCGTCGAGCGGGGACAGGGCGAGCAGGGCGGAATCCGTCATTGGAAGGCGGCTGGCTGGGAAACAGGGCCGCATAGTTTAAGGCGTGCACGCGGGACGTGCCGGGCGGGGCGCCTGGCGCGTCGCCACGCGCCGGCGATTCTGGCGCAGCACAGCGCATTGGGGCGAGAACCTGGCCTGGTTGGGGCCCCTCGGCCAGGTGGCCGGCTTCGGGCGGAGCCGCGGCGCTCCGTGGGTGCGGCGCATCGCGCGACTCCGCCATCCTGGCTCCAACGCGCGACCGCAGGCCATCCATGGCCTGCTTGCGCCGCACCCACGCACCACCGCGTCTTCGGGCACGTCCGGGTCGCGGCTCCGCTCCGCCCCCCTTGATGACACGGAAGGAGGATGCCATCACCCCGGCTCCTTTCCCGGAGGGAAAGGGGAAGAACAAGAGCGAAGCCGCGAGCCGGAAGCTCCCGAAGACGCGGCAGTGCGGGGGGATGGGGCAAGCGGCACATGGATGTGCCGCGGTCGCGCGTTGGAGCAGGACGCGGAGTCGCGCGATGCCCCATCCCCCCGCACTGCCGCGGCTCCGACCGAGCCCGCCACGGCAAGCGGCCGGAGTCCTGGGGGCATGCACGCCACCACCCAGGCGATCGCGCCCCGCTTTGGGCGCTTCGCTTGTCCGTGCCGCGGGGAGTACGCAGCACAGTTGCATGACCGGAACAGACCGGGGCCGCGGAGTGGCGACAGCCATGGACACCGGCGGGGGTATGCTCGCCGCGATCCCCAAACGCCGGAGACGGCCATGAGTCCATCCCCCGCACGTTCCCCCCGCGCCAGGAAGTCCCCGGCGCGGCCCGATACCACCGCGCCGGCCCGGCGCACCCGGGTCGAGCACGACAGCATGGGCGAGCTGCAGGTTCCCGCCGACGCCCTGTGGGGCGCGCAGACCCAGCGCGCGGTGCAGAACTTCCCGGTGTCCGGGCGGCCGATGCCACGCGGCTTCATCCGCGCCCTCGGCCTGGTCAAGGCCGCCGCGGCCGAGGTCAACGCCGGCCTGGGCCTGCTGCCCAAGAACGTGGCCGGCGCGATCCGCGCAGCGGCGCTGGAGGTGGCCGAAGGCCTGCACGATGCCCACTTCCCGGTGGACATCTACCAGACCGGCTCCGGCACCTCGTCCAACATGAATGCCAACGAGGTGATCGCCAGCCTGGCCAATGCCTCGGGCAAGGCCGGCAAGCGCGCCGTGCATCCCAACGACCACGTCAACCTGGGGCAGAGTTCCAACGACGTGGTGCCCACCGCGATCCGCGTGTCCGCCCAGCTGGCGGTGGTCGAGGACCTGCTGCCGGCGATCCGCCACCTGCGCCGCACCATCGAGAAACGCGCCCGCGAACTGCGCAAGGTGGTCAAGACCGGCCGCACCCACCTGATGGATGCGATGCCGCTCACCTTCGGCCAGGAATTCGGGGCCTGGGCCTCGCAGCTGGCCTCCGCCGAAGGCCGCCTGGAGGACGCGCTCAAGCGCTTGCGCCGGCTGCCGCTGGGCGGCACCGCGATCGGCAGCGGCATCAACGCCGACCCGCGCTTCGGCGAACGCGCCGCGCGCGCGCTGTCGCGCCTGGCCGGCACCCGCTTCGAGAGCGCGGCCGACAAGTTCGAGGGCCTGGCCTCGCAGGACGACGCGGTGGAACTGTCCGGCCAGCTCAACGCGCTGGCGGTGGCCCTGATCAAGATCGCCAACGACCTGCGCTGGATGAACTCCGGGCCGCTGGCCGGCCTGGGCGAGGTGGAGCTGCCGGCGCTGCAGCCGGGCAGCTCGATCATGCCGGGTAAGGTCAACCCGGTGATCCCGGAGGCCACGGTGATGGCCGCCGCGCAGGTGATCGGCCACCACACCGCCATTACCGTGGCCGGCCAGACCGGCAACTTCCAGCTCAACGTGACCCTGCCGCTGGTCGCGGCCAACCTGCTCGAATCCGTGCAGCTGCTGTCGAACGTGTCGCGGCTGCTGGCCGACCGTTGCATCGCCGGCCTCAGGGTGCGCACCGACGTGGTGAAGCAGGCGCTGGACCGCAACCCGATCCTGGTCACCGCGCTCAACCCGGTGATCGGCTACGAGAAGGGCGCGGCCATCGCCAAGCAGGCCTACAAGGAAGGCCGTCCGGTGCTGGAGGTGGCGATGGAGGTCACCGGGCTGCCGGAGAAGACCCTGGCCCCGCTGCTGGATCCGGCGCTGCTGGCGCGCGGCGGCATCCACGGCAAACCCGGCGGGGGCGGCGGCTAAAAAAAGGGTAATTCCTAAGCAAACCGGACCAAATCTGAGAGGATTTGGTCATGAAGCGATGTCCCGGATGTGCAGGTTGTCGGCACTATCGCCTGGGGGACGGACGTCTGAAGTGCCGCGCCTGCGGGCTGCGTTTCACGTGGACGTCGGTGTGGGACTCGGTACGACTGCCCACAGCGACGAAGGCACGCCTGCTGGAGTTGTTCGTGCTGGGCGTGCCGTCGTACCGGCAGCGGTTCCTGTCCGATACCAGCGCGGTCTCGCGGGAGCGGTTCTACCGACTGGTGCGTGGCTGCTGTGCGCTGGTGGAGCAACTGCGCGAGCCGTTCGAAGGCGCCATCGAGTGCGACGAGACCACCTTCGGTGGCGCCCGCAAGGGCAAGCGGGGCTGGGGCGCTGCGGGCAAGGTGATCGTGTTCGGGCTCGTCAAGCGCAACGGCTGCGTCAAGGCGATGCCGATCCCGGCCCATGACCGGGCATCGATCATGCGCGAGATCGAGGCGCACACCCGAGAAGGCGCGCTCTACTACACCGACGAGTGGCAGGCCTATGCCACGCTGAAGCTGCGCGGCGAACACGTGATGATCCGCAAGGAGAAGGGTCGGCCTGCCGGGCGAGATCACATCAACGGCATCGAGGGCTTCTGGAGCTACGCCAAGAACTGGCTCTACATGTATCGTGGCGTGCCCCGGCAATACTTCCACCTGTACCTGGCCGAAGTTTGCTACCGGTTCAATCACCGGCACGAGAACCTGCAACCCTTGCTGTACAAGCTTCTCAAGCAGATCTCCATCCAGGAACTACGTCCAATTCTGGTCCGGAAAGGTTAGGAATTACCAAAAAAAGAGGGCCGCGCGGGCGGCCCTGGAATCGCCGCGGCGCCGGCCGCGACGTGGGGATTACATCCGCAAGGAGGCGTCGCGTGCGGCGGCGTCCGCCTCGGCGGCGGCATCCAGCTCGAAGCCTGCCGGATCGTCGCCGCCGGCGCTCATCTCGGCGCCGACGCCGACCAGCCCGGCCTGCACCTGCAGCTTGCGCTTGCGCTGGCCGTCCTGGCCGCAGGACTCCACGTCCTCCGGCTCCAGCCGCGCATAGGGCCGGAACTCGGGCAGCGCCGCGGCCAGCGCCTGCTGGGTGGCGAGCAGGCCCGGCAGGCGCCCGCACACCAGTGCGCTGGCTTCGGCCTCGATGCGCTTGCCCTCGGCCTCCATGCGCTTCTCCAGTTCCCCGGTCTTGCCGGTGAGGGCGGCCTTGACCGCGCCGGTCGCGGCGCGCACCCCCAATTCGGCGCCGCGCGAGCCCAGGGCCAGGCCGGCCTGGGCGACGGAGACCAGCTGCCGGCGGTGCGCCAGCAGCAGCTGGCGCTGGGTCTCGTCGATGGCCACCGCCTTGCCTTCGATCAGCAGGTCGCCGGCCGGGGTAATCTCGGCGCGCGGCAGGTCGCTGGTGTCCTTGCCGTACTGCACCCAGTTGCGGTGGCGGCCGCCGATGCTGATGTTCTCCTCCTCCAGCCGGCGCGCGGCGCGGTCCATCGCCGCGCGCACGCTGCGGGTGACGAACGACTCGCCCGGCGCGGCGCTGGCCGGATCGTCGTCCGCCGGCGCGGGTGCTTCCTTGTTGCAACCGGCCAGCGGCAGCAGCGCGGCCAGGGAGAGGGCGAGGATGGGGGCGTGGATGCGCATGCTGGGGCTCCTCAGAGTCGGGCGAATTCGCGCCGCACTTCCGCTTCGCAGTTGTGGACGTCTTCCGGCGTCATGCTGGCGTAGGGCCGGAACTCCGGCACCGCCGCGGCCAGCGCCTGCTGCGAGGCGTACAGCCCGGGCAGGTTGCGGCACAGCTGCAGGATGCCCGGTTCCAGGGTGGAGCGCAGGCTGGACTCCAGCTGGCGCTCCAGGCGGCCGGTCATGGCACTGGCCATCAGCCTCAGCAGGCCTCGGTCGACGACATCCAGCGCGGCGTTGGCCGCCTTCTCACCGACCTCGATCCCGGCCACGGCCACGTCGATCGCCTGCCTGCGGTAGGCCAGCAGCAGCGCGCGCTGGGCGTCGTCGATCGCCACCGCCTTGCCGTCGACCAGCAGGTCGCCGGCCGGGGTAATTTCGCCGCGCGGCAGGTCGTTGCGCGCGTCCTTGTGCTTGTTGGGGCCGACGTACGCACCGACGCCCAGCTCGAGGTTGCCGGACTGCAGCTCGGCGCGGGCCGCGGCCAGCTCGCGCTCGACCTCCGCGCGCGCGCCGGCCAGTTCGGAGGCCAGGTCGGCGTCGGGCCCGCCGCCGGCGGGGGCGGCCACCGCGGCCAGCGGCAGCAGCGCGGCCAGCAGCAGCGGACGGGTGCGGCGGGCAAGGGAAGCAGGTGCGTTCATGGTGTCCTCCTTCGTCAATCGCGGCGGGGCAGTTCGACGCGCCCCACGTCGCGGTGGCTGATGTCGCCGCTGCCGACGTGGCGCACCTCCAGGGCGGGGGCGCCGCGCACGTCCAGGTCGCCGGAGCCGATCGAACCGACCCGCACCGGGCCGCCGACGCGCTGCAGGCGGGCGTTGCCGGAACCGATGCCGTCGATGCGCACGCCGCCGCGCACGTCGGCCAGGACCAGGTCGCCGGAACCGATGTCCCCGACCTCGACCTCGCCGCGCACGTCGCGCGCCACCACGTCGCCCGAGCCGAGCGACAGCAGCTTCAGCGGGCCGCTGCCGGCGACCTCCAGGTCGCCCGAGCCGACCTTGGCGGTGACCGCGCCGCGCACGCCGCGCAGGCTGGCATCGCCGGAGCCGACGTCGGCGCTGGCGCTGGCCACGCCCTCGGCGAAGCCGTCGCCGGAGCCGACCACCAGCTGCACCAGGACGTCGTCGGGCACGGTGCCGGCCACGTCCAGCCGGGCGTAGGCGCCCATGCCCAGGCCGCCGCGCTGGTCCGGACCGCGGGTGGCCACCACCAGGGTGTCGCCCTGCTTCTCCTGCACCAGCTCCAGCTGCTGCAGCAGGGCGGCGCTGGATGCGCAGGCGCGCCCGGCGATGCGATGGCTGGCGCCGGCGGCGGCCTTGGCCCGCACCGTGTGCTGGCCGGTCACCAGGCGCACGGTGCGGACGCCGTCCAGGTCCAGTTGCACCGCGCGCTGGGCTTCGTGCGCACAGCGGCGCTCGTCGGCGCCGGCGGCGGCCGGCAGCGCGGCCAGGACCAGCAGGATCGGGAACAGGTTGCGCATGTCGCTCCTCCCGGCTCAGGCCGAGGCTTCGTCGCGCCAGCGGCGCAGGGGGATGGCGGCGGCGACCAGGGCGGCGCCCACGGCCGCGCCGATCCACAGGTCCCAGCTCGCGTACAGCTGCCAGTTGCTGGTCTGGTCAAGGATCGCGGCGACCAGCTGCGACGGATCGTGGATCTCGCCGGACTGCAGCCGGCTGCCCATGCCGTGCACGCTCCAGGAGCCGGGCATCACGCTCATCAGGCCGCGGTAGACCGCCACGTACCAGATCTTGCCGTAGGGCAGGTCCAGGCCGGGCACCGCGCCGAACACGCTGAGCATCACGCAGCCCAGCACCGGCACCAGCGCGGCCCACAGGAACGGCTTGCTGCGCACCAGGGCCGAGCAGAACATCAGCCAGCCGACGGTCGGCAGCGACCACAGCAGGCCCAGCGGGACGGTGGCCAGCAGGCGCCCGGCGACGCTGAAGGGATGGCTGTGGGTGAACAGCGCGCCCGGATGCGGCAGGCCGCCGACCAGCATGGCCACGGCCGCGACCAGCCACAGGGCGATGCCGACGGCCAGGCCCACCAGCACCGACAGCAGCGGCGCCAGCAGCAGGGCCCAGGCGGCCTTGGACAGCACGGTCTGCGCATCGGACACCGGCAGCGACTTCCAGAACAGCACGCTGCGGTCGCGGCGGTCGTCGTACAGGCTGCCCAGGGCGTAGAAGAACACCACGAAGGCGAGCACCGCGCTGAGCATGCTGCAGCCGGCCATCAGCAGGCCGTCGCCGGCGGCGCCGACGATCCTCAGGTAGGCGCCCAGGTCGTCGATGGATTCGGCTTCGCCGCCGCCGAGCTGGCGGCGGGCCTGCACGGCGCCGGCCAGGGCCAGCAGCGTGGCCATGGCCACGGCGATGCCGCCGGTGATCACCGGGGCCCAGAGGAAGCCGCCGCGGTTTTCCCAGAACTCGCGGCGCAGCAGCCAGGCGAAGGTCCGGGTCCAGCGGTTGCCGGCGGTGTTGGCGGCAAGGGCATTCATGCGTAGGTTCCTTTCATCAGGGCCACGAACAGGTCGGCCAGGCCGGGGGTACGGACCTCGCCGAGGGCGGCGGCGCGCTCCGGCGCCAGGCCGTCGTACAGGAAGACGCTCTTGCCGAAGGGCAGGGCGCGTTCGTCGACCGGGGCCAGGGCGCGCGCCTCGGCGACGCGGTCGGCGCCGACCAGCACCTCGCAGTAGCGTTCGGCCAGGTGCTCCATCTCGGCCGACAGCACGATCCGGCCGTCGCGGATGAACAGCACGTCGGTGAGGATGTGCTCGATCTCCTCGACCTGGTGGGTGGTGACCAGGATGGTCTTGTCCTCGTCGAAGTAGTCCTCCAGCAGGCGCTGGTAGAACTGCTTGCGGTAGAGGATGTCCAGGCCCAGGGTCGGCTCGTCCAGCACCAGCAGGCGCGCATCGATCGCCATCACCAGGGCCAGGTGCAGCTGCACGATCATGCCCTTGGACATCTCGCGCACCCGCAGCTTCGGGTTGAGCTGGGTGTTGGCCAGGAAGCGCTCGCACTTGGCGCGGTCGAAGCGCGGGTGCACCCCGGCCACGAAGTCGACCGCCTCGCGCACCCGCATCCAGCGCGGCAGCACCGCCACGTCGGCGATGAAGCACACCTGGTTCATCAGTTCGTCGCGCTGGGTGCGCGGGTCCAGGCCCAGCACCCGTAGCTGGCCGTCGAACGGGGTCAGGCCGAGGATGGCTTTCAGCGCGGTGGTCTTGCCGGCGCCGTTGGGGCCGATCAGGCCGACGATGCGTCCGGGGCCGATGTCGAAGTCGGCACCGGCCACCGCGAGCTTGTGCTTGTAGGCCTTGCGCAGGCCGCGGGCGGTGACGACCGGGGTGGCGGCGGTTTCGGGGGCGAGGGCGGTCATGTCAGTTGTTCCCAAGGGCATGCAGCAGTTCCTCCAGCGACAGGCCGAGGCGCCGGATGCGCTCGACCACGGCGGGCCATTCCTCGTTGAGGAAGCGGTCGCGCTCGCTGCTGCGCAGCTTCCGCGAGGCCTCCTCGGTCACGAACATGCCCAGGCCGCGGCGTTTCTCGACCAGGCCTTCATCCGCCAGCTCCTGGTAGGCGCGGGAGACGGTGATCGGGTTCAGCTGGTACTCGGCCGCCACCTGGCGCACCGAGGGGAGGGCTTCGCCCGGCTTGAGGATTCCGTCGAGCATCATGGCGATCACGCGCTCCTTCAATTGACGGTAGATCGGAGCGCCGTCGCTCCACTGGATGTCGCTCATTCGGTCAGCTCCGGGTGCGCAGCGCGTGCGCAAAGGAGAAATAGGGCATGGACAGCGAGGCCCGCAGCCGGTGGGCCGGGCGTTCGGTCGCCGCCTCCAGGCCCGCCTCGGCCCGCTCCATCGCGGCCTCGGCGGCGCCATAATCCCCCGCGCGTCCTTCCTGGGCGGGCAACCAGGCCACGAAGCACAGGGCCATGCCAAGGCCCGACGCGATCAGCCAGAAGCGGCGGCCTGCGTAGGTAATCCGGTTCATGGGGCGTCCTGCTTTGGGTGACTGGTGTTGTATTCAACTATAACACCTACACACGGCATGTCAAATCCCCGCCAACCCAACTGATGGCCTATCCCGGCCGGAATCCCGGAGAACATGATGAAAGCATCCAAATGGTTGATGGCAATCGGTATTTCCCTGGGACTCGCGGCGCCGGCCGCGGCTGCCGGCAGCGACCTGCTGGATCTGGAGTACCGCCCGCTGGCCTCGCGCACCCCGGTGAACCTGGCCGAACGCCATGCCGGCCAGGTCCTGCTGGTGGTCAACACCGCCAGCAAGTGCGGCTTCACCCCGCAATACGAGGGCCTGGAGGCGCTGCACCAGCGTTACGCCGGGCGCGGCTTCGCGGTGATCGGTTTCCCCTCGAACGATTTCCGCGGCCAGGAGCCGGGCGACGAGGCCCAGATCCAGGAGTTCTGCACCCTGACCTACGGAGTGAAGTTCCCCATGTACGAGAAGGTCCAGGTGATCGGCGAGGAAGCCACGCCGCTGTACCGGCGCCTGGCCGCCGCCACCGGGGTGCAGCCGGGCTGGAACTTCCACAAGTACCTGGTCTCCCGGGACGGGCGGGTGGTCGGCAACTGGCCAAGCAAGGTCGAGCCGCTGGACCCGGCCCTGGTGGCGGCGATCGAGCGCGAGCTGGCGCGCCCGGCGCCGCGCGCCGCCGGCACGCGCTGACCGCCGCCGCGGCGCATGCGACAATGCGCGCGGACCGGCCCCGGGCCGGCGATCGATCCACCTCATTGGAACCGTAACGAATGAACAACCGCATGCGCGGCGCCCTGGCGTCGCTGGTGATGGGAGCGAGCGTGATGACCGGCGCGGCGATGGCCCAGGACAAGGCCTCGCTGGCCACGGAGAAGGACAAGGTCAGCTACGCGATCGGCCTGGACGTGGCCAGCTCGTTCGAGCCGCTGGCCCCGCACGTGGACCTGGACGCGATGCAGCGTGCCGTCGCCAACGCCTTCGCCGGCGGCCAGCCGCTGCAGTCCGAGGAGCAGGCGCGCGCCACCGACGCCGCCCTGCGCGCCGCGCTGGCGGCCCGCCAGGGCCAGCGCGTCCCGGGCATGGCGCCCGGCGCCGAGCCGCCGGCCCCGCCGGCCGAGCAGGTCGGCCTGCTGATCGGCGACCGCATGATCGGCCCGTCGCTGGCCCCGCTCAAGGACGACATCGACCTGGCCGTGCTGATGCAGGCCGTGCGCACCGCGTTCGCCAAGGGCACACCGCTGCTGAACCAGCAGGAGGCCGGCGCCGCGCTGCAGTCCTACATGGCCCGCAAGCAGCAGGCCGTGGCCGAGAAGAACCGCGCAGAGGGTGCCGCCTTCCTGGCCGAGAACAAGAAGCAGAAGGGCGTGATCACCACCCCGTCGGGCCTGCAGTACATGGTCCTGCGCCAGGGCAGCGGCGCGCGTCCGACCCCCAGCGACACCGTGCGCGTCAACTACGAGGGCAAGCTGCTGGACGGCACCGTGTTCGACAGCTCCTACCAGCGCGGCCAGCCGGCCGAGTTCCCGCTGGGCAGCGTGATCGCCGGCTGGACCGAGGGCGTGTCGCTGATGCCGGTGGGCGCCAAGTACCGCTTCTGGATCCCGTCCGACCTGGCCTACGGTGCCAACGGCGCGCCGGGTGGCGTGATCGGTCCGGATGCGACCCTGACCTTCGACGTCGAGCTGCTCGACATCGCCCGCTGAGGCGGGCAGGGCACGGCGGCGCCGTCCGGGAAGCGGGCGGCCCGCCACGCCGCGTGCCGCCCCTGCGGCAAGGAACGAAACACCATGCAGTACGGTCAGGACGATCTGGAACAGCGGCTGGTCGAGCTGGAAACGCGCCTGGCGTTCCAGGAGCAGGCGCTGTCGGAGCTGAGCGAGGCGCTGGCCGAGGCGCGCCTGGAGCGCGCCCGCACCGACGCCATCCTGCAGGCGGTGCTGGCCGACCTGCGCGGGCTGCGCGGCGCGCTCTACGCCGATCCGGGCAGCGAACCGCCGCCGCCGCACTACTGACCGCCGGCGCTCCCGCGCCGCCACCGATCCCATGGGCCTGCGGCCCGTTGATGCCATGACCGACAGCCTCCGCGACCAGCTCCTCAACCTAGGGTTCAAGGCGCCCGCGCCCGAACGCCGCCAGCCACCGCGCAAGGACGGGGGCGGCAAGCCGCGTCCGCCGCAGGGCGGGGCGCCGCGCAAGGGTGCCCCGCAGCGCAAGGGCGAGGCCGCGCCGAAGCGCCGCCACGAGGGCGAGATCGACCTGGGCAAGGCCTGGGCGCTGCGCGCGCAGCAGGAAAAGCAGGAGCGGATCGAAGCCGAGCAGCGCCGCCAGGAAGAGGCGCGCCAGCGCCGCGAGGCGCGCGCGAAGCTTGAGGAGCTGCTCAAGGACAAGGTCCTCAACGACGAGGCGGCCGACATCGCCCGGCACTTCGAGTACGGCGGCAAGATCAAGCGCATCTACGTCACCGCCGCGCAGCTGCGCGAACTCAACGCCGGGCAGCTGGGCGTGGTCCAGCTCAATGGCCGCTACCTGCTGGTGGATGCCCAGGTGCTGGCCCAGGCCGAGCAGATCTTCCCGCAGGCGGTGGCGCTGAAGGTCGACCCCGACGCCACGGCGGAGGAGGATCCCTACGCCGACCCGCGTTACCAGGTCCCCGACGACCTGGTCTGGTGAGCCGCGCGGCACCCGCCGTGCCGCACCCTGCATTCCGCTTCCGCGCTTGCCGGCGGACCCGCCGCCCGGCTAGCCTGCGAGGCCTATGGACAAGCCCCTGCGGATCCTCATTCACGGCGCTTCCGGGCGCATGGGCCGGGCCCTGCTGCGGCTTGCCGCCGACGCCCCCGAACGCTGGCAGGTGGTCGCCGCGGTGGCCGGCCGCGCGCCGCTGCAGCGGGTGGTCGACGGCATCCCGCAGTTCGCCGCGGCCGAACTGTCCGGGGTCCCGGATTTCGACGTGGCCATCGACTTCAGCCTGCCGGAAGGCTTCGAGCCGGTGCTGGCGCAGTGCGTGAAGCGGCGCCGGCCGCTGGTCTCGGGCACCACCGGCATCTCCGCCGGGCAGCGCCAGGCGCTGGAGCAGGCCGCCGCCACGATCCCCGTGCTTTGGGCCTCCAACTTCAGTGTGGGCGTGGCGGTGCTGAACGAACTGGTCGAGCAGGCCGCGCGCGCGCTGGCCGGCTGGGACTGCGACATCGTCGAACAGCACCACGTGCACAAGAAGGATGCCCCCTCGGGCACCGCCCTGACCCTGGGCGAGGCGGCCGTCCGCGGCGGCGCCGAGCCGCGGTATGCCAGCCTGCGCGCCGGCGACATCGTCGGCGAGCACACGGTGCAGTTCGCCGGGCAGGGCGAGCGCGTCGAACTCGTGCACCGCGCCACCAGCCGCGACATCTTCGCCCGCGGCGCGCTGCAGGCGGCCACCGCGCTGGCGGGCCGCCCACCGGGCCTGTACACCTTGCGCGACCTGCTTTTCGGCCAGGGCTGAACGACGCGCGAAACCATTCGCCGCGTGAACGGCGGCGTTCCCTTTTGGGGGCGTCGCCGGTACAATTCCCGCTCGCCTGTTACCCCCATGCCCGGACCGGAGAGATGCCAGTCCGCGGTTTTTTGCAGCCCGCCTCTGGCTGGGCCGGCGACAGGGCTCCTCCACCTGAAGGCGAACGACGTGACCCATCCCGCAATCCTCGTCCTCGAAGACGGCACCGTGTTCGAGGGCGAATCCGTAGGCGCAAGTGGCCTCGCCGTCGGCGAAGTGGTGTTCAACACCGCCATGACCGGCTACCAGGAGATCGTGACCGACCCGTCCTATGCGCGGCAGCTGGTCACCCTGACCTATCCCCACATCGGCAACACCGGCTGCACCGGCCAGGACGACGAGGCCGGCAAGGTCTGGTCGGCCGGCCTGATCGTGCGCGACGTGCCGCGACGCCCCAGCAACTGGCGCAGCGAAGCCCCGCTGCAGGACTGGCTGGCCGTGCGCGGCGTGGTCGCCATCGCCGGCATCGACACCCGCAGGCTGACCCGCCTGCTGCGCGAGCGCGGCGCCCAGAACGGCGCGCTGATGGCGGGCGAGGGCATCGACGTGGACACCGCGCTGGAAGCGGCGCGCAAGTTCCCGGGCCTGAAGGGCATGGACCTGGCCCAGGTGGTCAGCACCACCGAGCGCTACGCCTGGACCGAGGGCCAGCTGGACCTGGACCGCAACGCCTTCGTCGGCGCGGAGAAGAAGTACCGCGTCGTCGCCTATGACTTCGGCGTGAAGACCAACATCCTGCGCATGCTCGCCGAGCGCGGCTGCGAGGTCACCGTGGTGCCGGCGAAGACCCCGGCCACCGAGGTGCTGGCGCTGAATCCCGACGGCGTGTTCCTGTCCAATGGCCCGGGCGACCCGGAGCCGTGCGGCTACGCCATCGCCGCGATCCGCGAGTTCCTGGCCAAGAAGGTGCCGCTGTTCGGCATCTGCCTGGGCCACCAGCTGCTGGCCCTGGCTGCCGGCGCGCGTACCATCAAGATGGCCAACGGCCACCACGGCGCCAACCACCCGGTGCAGGAGCTGGGCAGCGGCCGCGTGCTGATCACTTCGCAGAACCACGGCTTCGCGGTCGACGAGGCCAGCCTGCCGGCGAACGTGCGCGTCACACACCGCTCGCTGTTCGACGGCACCAACCAGGGCATCGAGCTGACCGACGCCCCGGCGTTCTCGTTCCAGGGCCATCCGGAAGCCTCGCCGGGCCCGCACGACGTGGCGCCCCTGTTCGACCGTTTCGTGGCCTCGATGGCGGCCTGACCGGCCGCCGCGGCACGCCCACCGGCCCGGGAGCCGCAGCCCAAGGCGCGCTCCCCGCAATCCAGAGAACGAAATGCCCAAGCGCAGCGACATCAAGACCATCCTCATCATCGGCGCCGGCCCGATCGTCATCGGCCAGGCCTGCGAGTTCGACTACTCGGGCGCGCAGGCGTGCAAGGCGCTGCGCGAGGAGGGCTACCGGGTGGTGCTGGTCAACAGCAACCCGGCCACGATCATGACCGACCCGGACACCGCCGACGCGGTGTACATCGAGCCGATCAACTGGCAGACGGTCGAGAAGATCATCGCCAAGGAGCGCCCGGACGCGCTGCTGCCGACCATGGGCGGCCAGACCGCGCTCAACTGCGCCCTGGACCTGGCCGACCACGGCGTGCTGGAGAAGTACGGCGTCGAGCTGATCGGCGCCTCGCGCGAGGCCATCCGCATGGCCGAGGACCGCGAGCTGTTCCGCGTGGCCATGCAGGAGATCGGCCTGGAGTGCCCGAAGGCCGAGGTGGCGAAGAGCTTCGAGCAGGCGGTGGAGATCCAGGCCAAGGTGGGCTACCCGACCATCATCCGCCCGTCCTTCACCCTGGGCGGCAGCGGCGGCGGCATCGCCTACAACCGCGAGGAGTTCGAGGAGATCGTCAAGCGCGGCCTGGAGCTGTCGCCGGTGCACGAGGTCCTGATCGAGGAGTCGGTGCTGGGCTGGAAGGAGTTCGAGATGGAGGTGGTCCGCGACAAGGCGGACAACTGCATCATCGTCTGCTCGATCGAGAACCTCGACCCGATGGGCGTGCACACCGGCGACTCGATCACCGTGGCCCCGGCGCAGACCCTGACCGACAAGGAATACCAGCGCCTGCGCGACGCCTCCATCGCGGTGCTGCGCAAGATCGGCGTGGACACCGGCGGCTCCAACGTGCAGTTCGGCGTCAACGCCCAGACCGGCCGCGTCGTGGTGATCGAGATGAATCCGCGCGTGTCGCGTTCCTCGGCGCTGGCCTCCAAGGCCACCGGCTTCCCGATCGCCAAGGTCGCGGCCAAGCTGGCGGTGGGCTACACCCTGGACGAGCTGAAGAACGAGATCACCGGCGGCAAGACCCCGGCCTCGTTCGAGCCGGCGATCGACTACGTGGTCACCAAGATCCCGCGCTTCGCCTTCGAGAAGTTCCCGCAGGCCGATTCGCGCCTGACCACCCAGATGAAGTCGGTGGGCGAGGTGATGGCCATGGGCCGCACCTTCCGCGAGTCGGTGCAGAAGGCCCTGCGCGGCCTGGAGACCGGCAAGGTGGGCTTCGACCCGACCGGCCTGGACCTGGCGGACGAGGAGGACCTGGCGACCCTGCGCCGCGAGCTCAAGGCTCCCGGCCCGGAGCGCCTGTTCTACGTGGCCGACGCCTTCCGCGCCGGCATGAGCGTGGAGGAGATCCACGCCCTGTCGTTCATCGACCCGTGGTTCCTGGACCAGATCGAGGAGATCATCGCCGAGGAGAAGCGGGTGGCCGCCGAGGGGCTGGATTCGCTGGACGGCAAGCGCCTGCGCAAGCTCAAGCGCGACGGCTTCTCCGACGCGCGCCTGGCGCAGCTGGCCGGCACCAACGAGGCCGCGGTCCGCGCCCTGCGCCGCGCGCACAAGGTGCGCCCGGTTTACAAGCGCGTGGACTCCTGCGCCGCCGAGTTCGCCACCAGCACCGCCTACCTGTACTCGACCTACGAGGACGAGTGCGAGGCCAATCCGAGCAACCGCGACAAGATCATGATCCTGGGCGGCGGCCCCAACCGCATCGGCCAGGGCATCGAGTTCGACTACTGCTGCGTCCACGCCGCCCTTGCCCTGCGCGAGGATGGCTACGAGACCATCATGGTCAACTGCAACCCGGAGACGGTCTCCACCGACTACGACACCTCCGACCGCCTGTACTTCGAGCCGCTCACCCTCGAGGACGTGCTGGAGATCGTCGAGCTGGAGCAGCCCAAGGGCGTGATCGTGCAGTACGGTGGCCAGACCCCGCTGAAGCTGGCGCGCGCGCTGGAGGCCAACGGCGTGCCGGTGGTCGGCACCAGCCCCGACTCCATCGACCTGGCCGAGGACCGCGAGCGCTTCCAGCAGCTGGTCGAGAAGCTGGGCCTGAAGCAGCCGCCGAACCGCACCGCGCGCACCGCCGACGAGGCGCTGGCCCTGGCCCGCGAGATCGGCTACCCGCTGGTCGTGCGTCCCAGCTACGTGCTGGGCGGCCGCGCCATGGAGATCGTGTACGGCGAGGCCGACCTGGCCCGCTACGTGCGCGACGCGGTGAAGGTGTCCAACGACTCGCCGGTGCTGCTGGACCGCTTCCTGGACAACGCGGTCGAGGTCGACGTCGACCTGATCGCCGACGCCACCGGCGCCACCCTGATCGGCGGCGTGATGGAGCACATCGAGGAGGCCGGCGTGCATTCCGGCGACTCGTCCTGCTCGCTGCCGCCGTACTCGCTGTCGCAGGCCACCCAGGACGAGCTGCGCCGGCAGGTGCGCGAGCTGGCGAAGGCGCTGAAGGTGGTCGGCCTGATGAACACCCAGTTCGCCATCCAGTCCAACGAGGACGGCACCGACACCGTCTACCTGCTGGAGGTGAACCCGCGCGCCTCGCGCACGGTGCCGTTCGTGTCCAAGGCCACCGGCGTGCAGCTGGCCAAGATCGCCGCCCGCTGCATGACCGGCCGCACCCTGGCCGAGCAGGGCGCGACCCGCGAGGTCGTGCCCAGCTACTACTCGGTCAAGGAAGCGATCTTCCCGTTCGCCAAGTTCCAGGGCGTGGACCCGATCCTCGGCCCGGAGATGCGCTCCACCGGCGAGGTGATGGGCGTGGGCCGCAGCTTCGGCGCGGCCATGGCGCGCGCCCAGGAGGCCGGCGGCATCCGCGCGCCGCAGCCGGGCAAGGCGTTCGTGTCGGTGCGCGACCCGGACAAGAAGCGCGTGGTGCCGGTGGCCAAGGCCCTGGTCGAGCGCGGCTTCAGCATCGTCGCCACCCGCGGCACCGCGCAGTGGTTGCAGGACCACGGCGTGGAGTGCACCGTGGTCAACAAGGTCGCCGAGGGCCGCCCGCACATCGTCGACGCGATCAAGAACGGCGAGATCGCCTACATCGTCAACACCACCGAGGGCCGCGCCGCCATCGCCGACTCGTTCTCCATCCGGCGCGAGGCGCTGCAGCAGCGCGTGACCTACTCGACCACCGTCGCCGGCGCCAAGGCGCTGGTGCATTCGCTTGAATACCGCGGGACCGGCCCGGTCTGGTCCCTGCAGGAGCTGCACAAGGAGCTGCAATCGTGAGAGCCCCCCTGACCCTTAAAGGCGCCCAGCGCCTGCGCGAGGAGCTGGAGCACCTCAAGACGGTGAAGCGTCCGGAAGTGATCGCCGCCATCGCCGAAGCGCGCGGCCACGGCGACCTGAAGGAGAACGCCGAGTACCACGCCGCGCGCGAGCAGCAGGGCTTCATCGAAGGCCGGATCAAGCAGCTGGAGAGCGAGCTGTCGCACGCCGACCTGATCGACGTGACCAAGCTCAATGCCGGCAGCAAGGTGGTGTTCGGCGCCACCGTGACCCTGGCCGACGTGGAGACCGACGAGGAGGTCCGCTACCAGATCGTTGGCGACCTGGAGGCGGACATCAAGCAGGGCCTGATCGCGATCTCCTCGCCCGTGGCCCGCGCGCTGATCGGCAAGGAGGAGGGCGACACCATCGTGATCGAGGCCCCCGCCGGCAAGCGCGAATACGAGATCGTCAGCGTCGAGTACGTGGGCTGAGAGGCCGGCGATGACCGCCATCGCGCTGCTGCTGCCGGCCCGGGACAGGTTGCCCGGGCCCCTGCCGCAGGCGGCCGCGCGCGCCTTCGGGCGCGCCGACCGCGAGCAGCTCGAGCCCGGCGGCCGCGCCCAGCTGCGCCGCCACTTCCGCCTGACCCCGGACCACTGGCCGGTGGCCGCGCTCACCCGCCGCGCCGATGCCGGCAGCGATGCCGGCGACGCACTGTGGCTGCGCGCCGATCCGGCGCACGTGGCGCCGGACCTCAACGGCGCGCGCCTGCTCGGCTGGGGCGAAGGCCTGGGCCTGGACACCCTGGACGCGCAGGCGCTGCTGCCGGTGCTCAAGCCGCTGTTCGGCGACGCCGGCTACCAGCTGGATGCGCCGCATCCGGCACGCTGGTACCTGCGCCTGCCTGCCGGTACCCCGCTGCCGGAGTTCACCGCGCCCGAGGACGCGCTCGGCGACGACCTGTTCAACGCGCTGCCGCTGGGCGAGGACCCGGTGTCGCGGCGCTGGCGCGCGCTGATCACCGAGGTCCAGGTCGCGCTGCACCACCACCCCTGGAACCGCGCGCGCACCGACCATGGCCGGCCCGCGGTCAACTCGCTGTGGTTCTGGGGCGCCGGCGTGGCCCCGGACAGCGTGCAGTCGAGCTACATGAACGTGCGCAGCCCCGATCCGCTGGTGCAGGCCCTGGCCGGCGAGGCCGGCGCCGCCACCGCGACCCCGGCCACCGCCGCCGACACGCCGCCGGGCGCGGTGGGCGACAGCCTGGTCGACCTGCGCCACCTGCGTTCGCTGGAGGTGCTGGGCAACCAGGTGCTGCCGCCGCTGCTGGCTTCGATGGCACGCGACGAGTTCGACACCTTGCTGCTGGACTTCGAGGACGGCACCCGCCTGCACCTGCGCCGCGGCCAGCGCTGGCGCTTCTGGCGCAGCCCGCTGCGTTCGCTGGACGCATGAACTCTCCCGCGCCGCGCGCATGAGTCCCGCCGCTCCCCGGATCCGCCGCCGCGAGCCCGTGGTAGTGGGCGGCGCCTGGCCCGGCCACGTGCCGCCGCTGCTGCGCCGGGTGTACGCCGCGCGCGGCGCCGACCGCTTCGAACTGGCGCGGCCGCGCCTGTCCGACCTGCTGCCGCCGGACGCGCTGGGCGGCCTGCCGGCGGCGGTCGCACTGCTGGCCTCGGCCATCCGCGACGACCGCCACATCGTGGTGGTCGGCGACTTCGACTGCGACGGCGCGACCGCCTGCGCGGTGGGCGTGCGCGGCCTGCGCATGCTCGGCGCGCGCAGGGTCTCGCACGCGGTGCCCAACCGCATGGTCCACGGCTACGGCCTGTCGCCTGCGCTGGTGGAGGAACTGGCGGCGCTGCAGCCGGAACTGCTGGTCACCGTGGACCACGGCATCGCCTGCCATGCCGGCGTCGCCGCCGCGCGCGCGCGCGGCTGGCAGGTACTGGTCACCGACCACCACCTGCCGGGCCAGCAGCTGCCGCCGGCCGACGCCATCGTCAACCCGAACTGCGCCGGCGACGCCTTCCCGAGCAAGTGCCTGGCCGGCGTGGGCGTGATCTTCTACGTCCTGCTCGCGCTGCGCCGGCACCTGCGCCAGTCCGGCGCGTTCCCGGCCGGCGAACCGGACCTGTCCAGCCTGCTGGACCTGGTCGCGGTCGGCACCATCGCCGACCTGGTGCCGCTGGACGCCAACAACCGCGCCCTGGCCGCGGCCGGCCTGCGCCGCCTGCGCGCCGGCCAGGCCTGCGCCGGGCTGCGCGCCCTGGTCGAGGTCTGCGGCCGCGACCTGGCCTGCCTGACCGCGGCCGACATCGGCTTTGCCGTGGGCCCGCGGCTCAACGCCGCCGGGCGCCTGGAGGACATGGCCCTGGGCATCGAATGCCTGCTCACCGACGACCCGCAGCGCGCGCGCGAACTGGCCGGCATCCTCAACGAGATCAACGCCGAGCGCCGCGCCGTGCAGCAGGCGATGACCGACGACGCCGAGGCGGCCCTGGCGCGCGCGCAGGTCGACCACGGCGCGCCGCCGCTGGCGCCGTGCCTGTTCGACCCGGAGTGGCATCCGGGCGTGGTCGGGCTGGTGGCCTCGAAGATGAAGGAGCGCCTGTACCGGCCGGTGCTGGCCTTCGCTCCGGCCGAGCCCGGCGCGCAGGTGTTGCGCGGCTCGGCGCGCTCGATCGCCGGCTTCCACATCCGCGACGCCCTGGCCGCGGTGGACGCGCGCCATCCGGGACTGGTGCAGCGCTTCGGCGGCCATGCCATGGCCGCCGGCCTGACCCTGGAACTGGCCAAGCTGCCGGCGTTCGAGCAGGCCTGGCAGGAACACGCCCGCGCCACCCTGGACGATGCACTGCTGCAGGCCGAACTGCTCAGCGACGGCGAGCTGCTGCCGCAGGAGTTCGACCGCTTCCACGCCGAGGCGCTGCGCGACGGCGGGCCGTGGGGGCAGGGCTTCCCGGAGCCGCTGTTCGACGGTTGCTTCGAGGTCCTGGACTACCGCCCGGTCGGCGAGCGCCACCTGCGCCTGCGGCTGCGCCACCCGGACCGGCGTGAGCCGCTGGCGGCAATCCACTTCGGCGGCTGGCAGGGCAGTGCGCCGGCCCCGCACCTGCACCTGGCCTACCGCCTGCAGCCGGACGATTACCGTGGCGGCTCGGCGGTGCAGCTGGTGGTCGAGCACGCCGTCCCGGCCTGAGCGGCGGCTGGCGCGGACCGCTCGCGGTACTGCAGTCCGAACAGCGGCCGCAGCAGTGGCACCCGCCGGACCACCTCATAGGCGGCGAAGCAGGTGGCGAAGGTCAGCAGCACCAGCAGCGGCCCCTCCAGCGCCGGATGCAGGTCCAGCGGTTGCAGGTTGTGCGCGGCGACCACGGTGACGGTCTGGTGCAGGATGTAGACCGGGAAAACCGCCGGCACCAGGTAGCGCAGCAGCGGGCCGTCGCCCGGCGACAGCCGCCGGGCAAAGCCGAGCACGGCGACGATCGCGCACCACTGGTCCACGCCCCACACCGCGCGCATGGCCAGGCGCAGGGCCTGGGGCGGCTCGCTGCCGGCGTAGGAAACGGTATAGCCGGCCAGCACGGCCCAGCTGCCCAGCCACAGCAGCAGGGCCGGCCAGCGCAGGCGCACGGCCGCGTCCCAGAACCCGTCGCGGCGCGCGGCCAGGAAGCCGAGCAGGAACACCCCGAAGTACTGGACGTGGTTGTACCAGTCGCCGACCAGGGCGTGGGTCGAACCGTAGCGGCCGATCAGCAGCAGCCGCGCCAGGGCCAGGGCCAGCGCCGGCCACAGCAGCAGCCCCCAGCCGCACAGGGCGCGTTCCAGCGCGCCGCCGGCGCGGTCCAGGAGCGGCCGCGCCAGCCGCCACAGCAGCCACAGCGCCACCGTGTAGACCCACAGGTAGGCCACGAACCACAGGTGGTTCCAGGTCGGCAGGATCAGGCAGCCACCGGCATCGCAGAACGAACCGTCCGCGCGCAGGTAGCGCGCCCAGAAAGCCAGGAAGCCGTCGTGGTAGCCGCCGGGCAGCTGCTCGACCACCTCATAGTAGGACTGCGGCGGCACCACCACCGCCATGCCGAACAGCAGCGGCAGCAGCAGCCGCCAGGAGCGGTTGCCGAGGAAGCGTACCCGGCCGTCCCCGGCCGCGGCCTGGCGCTGGGCCTGCGCCAGCAGGAACGCGGTGGCCACACCGGATACCAGGAACAGCAGCGACAGCCGCCAGGGACCGGTGAGCAGCATCGCCGGCTCCAGCAGGGGGCCGGCGTGCGGGCTTTTCACGTGCCAGTCCCAGCTCACGTAATACATGCCCACGTGGTACAGGACCAGCAGGCCGAAGGCGCAGACCCGGACCCAGTCCAGGTCGTGGCGGCGGGTGGCGGTGGAGGCGGGCGGTACGCTGGCGTCGCGCGGCATGGCGTATTCCGGACGTGTCGGTGGCCCGGGAAACTGGCACGGCACGCCGCGCCGGTGGGGCTCCGGATGACGACCGGCACGCCGGCGGGGACGAACCGCGGGCACGCGGGGACGGATGGGGCGGTGCGACGGTGGCGTTGGCTAGAATGCGTCGATGACTCCGCCGGAACCGTTTCCCTACCAGCGCTACGCCCCCTGGAAGACCTGGGTCGAGGCTGGCCTGTGGACCCTCCTGATCCTGGGCAACTTCGCAGGCAACAGCCTGACCGAGCTGATGGAGCTGTGGCGGCGGGGGGCCGGGATCCCGACCTGGGAACCGCTGGTGTGGGAAGGCAGCAGCGCGCTGGTCCTGCTGCTGCTGGTGCCGGTGCTGGCCTGGTTCACGGGCCGCTTCCCGCTGTACTGGCACCTGTGGCGCCGGCGCCTGGCCCTGTACGCGGCCGCCAGCGTGGTGCTGTGCGTGGTCCACGTGCTGGCCATGGTGGCCCTGCGCGAACTGGTCTACCGCGCCCTGGGCAGCGACTACCAGTTCGGCCCTTGGCTGCGCGGGCTGGTGTACGAGTACCTGAAGGACGTCCGTGCCTTCTTCCTGATCGTGGTGGTGATGGAGGGCTACCGCGCCCTGCTGCGCCGCTGGCAGGGCGAGGCCAGCCTGCCGGAAGCGGCGCCGCCGGCGCCGGACGCCGGGCCGGCGGACGCCGAGCCCGCGCGCCCGGAGCGCTTCCTGGTGCGCAAACTGGGGCGCGAGTTCCTGGTCCCGACCGGCGAGATCGAGTGGCTGCAGGCCTCCGGCAACTACGTGAACCTGCGCGTGGGCGGCCGCGACTATCCGCTACGCAGCACCCTGGCGCGGGTGGAGGAGCAGCTGGACCCGCGCGCCTTCGCGCGGATCCACCGCAGCTACATGGTCGCCCTGGCCCAGGTCGCCTCGATCGAGCCGCTGGACAGCGGCGATGCCCGCGTGCACCTGAAGGACGGCAGCGTGCTGCCGTGCAGCCGGCGCTACCGCCAGGCCCTGCGCGAGCGCTTCGACGCCGGGGCCTGAGCGGCGCTCAGGGCAGTTCCGGCTGCAGGCCCACGCCCAGCCGGTTCCAGGCGCTGATCAGGGCCACGGCCATGGTCAGGGTGGCGATGCCGGCATCGTCGAAGTGCGCCTTCAGCGCCTCGTAGGTGGCGTCGGCCGGGGCGCCGGAGGGCAGCCTGGCCAGGGCCTCGGCCCAGTCCAGGGCGGCGCGCTCGCGGGCATCGAAGAAGCGGCTGTCGCGCCAGCCGGGCAGGGTGTCGAGCTTGCGCGGGTCGACCCCGGCCCGGCGCAGGGCGGTGGCGTGCATGTCCATGCAAAACGCGCAACCGTTGATCTGCGACACCCGCAGGAACACCAGCTCGACCAGGGTGGGCTCCAGCACGCCGTCGTGCACGGCGTTGCTGGCGGTGTAGAGCGCCTTGAAGGCATCCGGGACGTGCCTGGGATATTCGACGCGACGGTAGTCCATGCGGGTCTGCTCCGGCGGGCCACCATGGCCGCCTTCACCACCAGGACGTCCCGGGCGACGCATCCGTGACAGCCAGCTTGTCCGGATTGGCGACGGTGTACAGCGCGGTGATGCGGCCGTCCGCGCTGGCGGCGACAGTGACCCCCACCAGCCGCCCGTCGCGGTAGCGCAGGATCGCCGGCTCGCCGTTGGCCAGGCCAAGCTGCCAGCGCACCGCCGGATCGCGCCGCCGCGCCACCGCCCAGAACAGGCGGGCGATGCGCTCGGCCCCGTGCAACGGGCGGATCGCCGCCAGTGCCTTGCCACCGCCGTCGGAAACCAGCTGTGCATCGGCGTGCAGCAGGGCTTGCACCGCCTCGCGGTCGCCCTCGCGCGCGGCGTGCATGAACTTCTCCAGCAGGATCCGGTGGTGGCGCGGATCGACCCAGAAGCGCGGCCGTGCCCCGGCGATGCGCGTGCGGGCGCGGTGCACCATCTGCCGGCAGGCCGCCTCGCTGCGTTCCAGCAGCCGGGCGATCGCGGCGTAGTCGTGGTCGAACACTTCCCGCAGCAGGAACGCCGCGCGCTCCTCGGGCCCGAGCCGTTCCAGCACCGCCAGGAACGCGAGCGAGACTTCCTCGGCCCGTTCCAGCGCCCGCGCCGGTCCGGGCGCCTCGTCGGCCGGCTCGGACGCGGCCGCGGTGGGGGCGTCGGGATCGACCCGGGCCGGTTCCGGCAGCCAGGGCCCCGGATAGGTTTCGCGCCGGCGCCGGGCGGCGCGCAGGCGGTCGATGCCCAGCCGGGTGGCGGTGGTCACCAGCCAGGCCTCCGGGTCGGCGATGGCGGCCCGGTCCGCCCGGTGCCAGCGCAGCCAGGTGTCCTGGACCACGTCCTCGGCGTCGGCGCGGCTGCCCAGCAGCCGGTAGGCCAGGGCCAGCAGGCGCGGCTGGTGTCGATGGAAATGATCAACAGGTTCCATGGATTCCAGGACGGAACAGCGCTTGCCGGTGTGACAGGGGCCCCGGCCGCGCCGCCACTTTGGCCTAAAATGGGCGGGTTTTCCGCCTGCCATGAGCCAGCCGTGACCGCTTCCGCTTCGTCCAGCCCGTCGAACATCCCGGTGTCCATCCGCCAGGAGGACCTGATCCAGTCCGTCGCCGACGCGCTGCAGTACATCAGCTACTACCACCCGGTCGACTACATCCGCAACCTCGCCGCCGCCTGGGAGCGGGAGGAATCGCCCGCGGCCAAGGACGCGATGGCGCAGATCCTGATCAACTCGCGCATGTGCGCCGAAGGCCACCGCCCGATCTGCCAGGACACCGGCATCGTCACCGTGTTCCTGCAGATCGGCATGAACGTGCGCTGGGACGACGCGACCATGGGCGTGGAGGACATGGTCAACGAGGGCGTGCGCCGCGCCTACAACCACCCGGACAACAAGCTGCGCGCCTCGGTCCTGGCCGACCCGGCCGGCAAGCGCCTGAACACCCGCGACAACACCCCGGCCGTGGTCAACGTCAAGGTCGTGCCGGGCAACAAGGTGGACGTGATCGTCGCGGCCAAGGGCGGCGGCTCGGAGGCCAAGAGCAAGTTCGTGATGCTCAATCCCTCCGACTCCATCGTCGACTGGGTGCTCAAGACCGTGCCGACCATGGGCGCCGGCTGGTGCCCGCCGGGCATGCTCGGCATCGGCATCGGCGGCACCGCCGAGAAGGCGATGCTGCTGGCCAAGGAAGCGCTGATGGAGCCGATCGACATCCAGGACCTGGTCGCCCGCGGCCCGTCCAACCGCATCGAGGAACTGCGCCTGGAGCTGTACGAGAAGGTCAACGCGCTGGGCATCGGCGCCCAGGGCCTGGGCGGCCTGACCACGGTGCTGGACATCAAGATCAAGGACTATCCGACCCACGCCGCCAACCTGCCGGTGGCGATGATCCCCAACTGCGCCGCCACCCGCCACGCGCACTTCACCCTGGACGGCAGCGGCCCGGTCGCCCTCGACCCGCCCTCGCTGGAGGACTGGCCGAAGCTGACCTACAGCCCGCACAACGCCCGCCGCGTGGACCTGGACACGGTCACCCGCGAGGAAGTGGCCAGCTGGAAGCCGGGCGAGGTGCTGCTGCTCAACGGCAAGCTGCTGACCGGCCGCGACGCCGCGCACAAGCGCATGGTCGACATGCTGGGCCGCGGCGAGAAGCTGCCGGTGGACTTCACCAACCGCTTCATCTACTACGTCGGTCCGGTCGATCCGGTGCGCGACGAGGTGGTCGGCCCGGCCGGCCCGACCACCGCCACCCGCATGGACAAGTTCACCCGGCAGATGCTGGAGCAGACCGGCCTGCTGGGCATGGTCGGCAAGGCCGAGCGCGGCGACGCGGCGATCGAGGCCATCCGCGACAACAAGGCCGTGTACCTGATGGCGGTCGGCGGTTCGGCCTACCTGGTGTCCAAGGCGATCAAGGCCTCGCGCGTGGTCGCGTTCGAGGACCTGGGCATGGAGGCGATCTACGAGTTCGAAGTCAAGGACATGCCGGTGACCGTCGCCGTGGACTCCACCGGCGAGTCGGTGCACAGGACCGGCCCGAAGCAGTGGCAGGCCCGGATCGGCAAGATCCCGGTGGTGGTGGCCTGAGCCAGGCGCCATCGCGGCACACGGGCGGGCCGGCAGCGATGCCGCCCCGTTCTTTTTGCCCCCGCGCCAGGGCGATAATCGCCACGTCCATTCCAGGGAGCCGCGCGATGTCCGTCGTCCTCTATGGTTCGCAAAGCACCGCGTCGCTGGTGGTGCACTGGCTGCTGATCGAGCTGGGCATCGGGCACGAGCTGCGTCAGCTGGACTTCGACCGGCGCGAGCAGAAGTCGCCGGAGTACCTGGCGCTCAATCCCGCCGGCCGCGTGCCCACCCTGGTGATCGACGGGCAGGTGCTGACCGAGTCGGCCGCCATCGCCATGCACCTGGCCGACCTGTACCCGCAGGCCGGGCTGGCGCCGGCGCCGGGCACCCCGGCGCGCGGCGACTACTACCGCTGGATGTGCTTCTGCGTGTACACGCTGATGCCGCAGTACCGCGCCTGGTTCTACCCGGACGAACCGGCCGGGCCGGAGCACGTGGAGGCGGTGAAGGAACGCGCCCGCGCCGCGCTGGAGGCGGCGTGGCAGCAGGTGGCCGACCACCTGCAGCGCAACGGCGGCCCGTACATGCTCGGCGGGCAGCGCACGGCGGTGGATTTCGTCCTGACCATGCTGATGCGCTGGTCGCGCAACATGCCCAGGCCCACCGACAGCTGGCCGGTGCTGCAGGACTACGCCAGGCGGATGAAGTCGCTGCCCAGCTTCGCCGAGGTCTACCGCCGCGAGGGCATCACCGACTGGACCTGAGGCGCCGCTCAGTCGAGCAGGGCGACCACTTCCTCCGGCGGCCGGCACAGGCGCGCGCCGCGGCGGGTGATCACCACCGGGCGGTTGATCAGCTGCGGGTTGGCGATCATCGCGTCCAGCAGGGCCTCGTCGTCGGCCGAATCCAGGCCCAGTTCGGCGTAGAGCGGTTCGCTGCTGCGGACCAGGACGCGCACGCCGCCGCAGGACTCGGCGACGCGGCGCAGGCTCTGGCGATCGGGTGGATGGGCCAGGTAGTTGAACATCACCGGCTCGATCCCGCGCTCGCGCAGGATCTCCAGCACCGCGCGGGACTTCGAGCAGCGCGGGTTGTGCCAGACCGTCGCGCGCTGCATCAGAACCACTCCAGCAGGGCAAAGCCGACGCCGATGTAGGTGGCCTTGTGGTTGTAGTCGATCATGCTCTCGCCGTAGCCGTCGAACACCTGGACGTGGCCGCGCAGCAGGTTGTTGATCGGGAAGCCCCAGTCCAGCTGCAGCGAGCCGTGCGCGCGGTCGCCGCCGCGCAGCGAGTGGCGCGCGGTCAGGCTCAGCTCGTGGCCGTTGCGGTTGTATACCAGCAGGGCGTCGCCGCGGCCGATGTAGTCCTCGATGTCCGGGTTGTTGTCGTCGCGCGCGCTTTCGCCGACCCGGTACCAGGGGCGCAGCACGAAGGCCCAGTTGTCGCGGTCCAGGCCGAGGTTGAGGATCACCCGGTTCCAGCTGCGCGAGAACGGATCGCTGCGGCCGTTGGACTGGTGGTTGAGGCTGATCCCGGTCATCCGCCCCTTCCAGCCGAACAGGCTGTAGTTGTTGCGGAACACCAGCATCACCTCCGGCTCGTAGTTGGTCTCGCGGAACGGGCGTGAGGTCTCCGAGGCGTAGGCCTGCCAGCGCGAGCTCTGGGTGTAGCCGACCCAGACGTCGCCGTTGTCGCCGAACAGGTCCTCGGCGACCTTGGTCTTGAAGCTCAGCTGGAACTTGGCCTCGATGCTGTCCAGCTGCTCGGGCGTGGTGACGGTGTTGTTGGGGTTGGGCGAGCTGGGGGTGGTGTTGGTCCGGCTGGTCCAGAAGCCAGGCAGCACGTACACCGGCTTGTAGGCGCGCAGCTGGAAGATGCCCAGCTTGGAGTCCTTGGCCAGTTCCCAGCGGTTGTCCAGCAGCGAGCCGCGGCCGGCGTTGGCGATCGCCGCGCGCGCGGCCGGGTGCAGGTCGCGCTGGAACAGCTCGGTGGCGGGCTGTTCGCCCGCGGCCTCCTCCGCGGCGCGCTCGGCGACGTCGGCGGCCAGGTCCGCTTCCTGCGGCGAGGGCGCGACATAGCCCAGGGCTGCGTCGTAGCAGGCCAGGCGCTGGGCGTTGGAGGCGATGGCCAGGCAGGCGTCGGCGCTGGCCGGGCGCGCGGTGATTTCCTGCGCCGCCAGCGCTGGGGCGGTGGCGGCGAGCGCGGCGCACAGCGCCAGGGGCAGGGGGGGCATCCGGTTCAAGTCGAGCTCCAGGGAGGCGGTGCGTATTCAGAAAAACCACGCCAGCACGAACAGGCCGAGCATGGCGAAGGCCAGGGCCAGCTTCAAGGCGGCGCCCAGCAGCAGGCCTACCCAGGTGGCCGCGCCGACCCGCGCGGCTTGTGGCAGGTGCCGGGTATGCCACAGCTCGCCCAGCACCGCGCCGATGAACGGGCCCAGCAACAGTCCGGGCAGGCCGAAGAACAGGCCGACGATGGTGCCCAGGGTGGCACCGGCCACGGCCATCCGCCCGGCGCCGAAGCGGCGCGCACCGAAGGCGCCGGCCATGATGTCGATCGCGATGGAAAGCAGCGTGAGCAGGCCGAGGGCGGCCAGGGTCCAGCCACTGATCCGGATGAAACCATCCGCCCAGGCGGCCAGCGCCATGCCGGCGAACACCAGGGGCAGGCCAGGCAGGGCCGGGAGCACCACGCCGGCCAGGCCGACCAGCATCAGCAGGCCGGCGAGCAGGTACCACAGGGTGGTCGTATCCATCGGGGGCGGGGGGCTCCTGGGGGCGGCCCGGGCATGATTGCATTCGCCATGGGCCGGCGGTAAGTTTGGGCCGCTGCGCTTGGCAAGGTCACCGTGAACCGTGACCTGATGCGGTAGGTCCTTGGTGATGGTCTGCTACATCGTTACACCTCGCGTACTCCTTGCAACCAGCCGCCGTTGGCCACGGCGTAACCACCACCCAGCAAAGTTCCAGGAGTAAGCAGTAATGGCAGAGCGCGAGACCGGGACCGTCAAATGGTTCAACGATGCCAAGGGCTTTGGCTTCATCAGCCGTGAGAATGGCGAGGACGTGTTCGTCCACTTCCGCGCCATCCAGATGCAGGGCTTCAAGAGCCTGAAGGAAGGCCAGAAGGTCACCTTCACCGTCGTCCAGGGCCAGAAGGGCCTGCAGGCCGACGCGGTGCAGACCGCCTGATCCAGAGCCATCGGCTACAAACGGAAACGGCCCGCGATGCGGGCCGTTTCTTTTTGTCGGTCGTGGCGGCGATCAGCGGATCACGACCTTGCCGTTGACCACGCGCACGTAGGTGTTCTCGCGGATGCCGCCGAGGTCGCGCTGGTTGATCACCACGGTGCGGCCGTCGTCCATGCGCACGTGGATGTTGTAGGTATCGCCGGTGACGCGGCCCTGGATGGCGTTGCCGGCCATCGCGCCGGCGGCCGCGCCCGCCACGGCGGAGACGTTCTGGTTGCCCTTGCTGCCACCGGTCTTGTCGGAGATCTCATGGCCGGCGACCGCGCCGACGATGCCGCCCAGGATCGCGCCGGTCGCGGCGGGCGCGGTGCGGTTGGAGCCGATCACGTCGATACGGGTGACGATGCCGCAGTCCAGGCACGATTGCGGGGCCGGATAGCTGCCGCCGGACGGATAGGACGAACCATAGCCGTAGTTGGGCGAGGTGGTGCTGCAGGCGGCCAGGGCCAGGGAGCAGAGGACGGCGGCGCAGAGCAGGCGGGACTTCATCGTGCATCTCCTGAAGTGTGGTCCGGCGGATGCGGCCGGGCCGCTTCCGTGGCTGCATCCTTGCGCCATGCTCGTGAACGGCGCGGCAACCCGGCGCCCGCCCGCGCATGACGCCGGCGGCTGGCATCAGCCGCGGTTCAGCGGAAATCCTGGTGGCAGGCGCGGCAATCGCCGCCGATCTTCTCCAGCGTGGCGGTGATCTGCGCGCAGTCCGACGGCGGCGCGGCCAGCGCCTGGTCGAGGTTGGCGCGCAGGCTGGAGGCCGCACCGGCGAAGCGCTGGTCGTCGCGCAGCCCCGGGAAGGCGGTTTCCAGGTCGTTGGCCATCGCCCGCAGCGACTGCAGGCGCGGCAATGCATCGTGCACGGCGCAGCGGTTGGCCGCGGCGGTGGCCTTCAGTTCCTGGGTCTGGCGCGCCATCACGTTCATCAGCGCGTCCGGGAACGGATCCTGCCGCTCCTTCAGCGCGCGCAGCGCCATCACCGCGGCGACCACGCCCACCAGCAGGCCGATGGCAAACACGACGAGGTAGCGGGCGGCGGGCGAGGGGCGGTTCGGCTGGCTGGCCATGCGGCGGGCTCCGTTGGAAGGGCGCACATCATAAGGCGCCGGCGGCGACGCTTGCAGCCGCACCGGTAGAATGCGCGCCCATGGACGCATTCCTGCAGGAACGGTTTGCCGGCATCGACCGGCTGTACGGCGTGGGCGCGGCGCAATGGCTGGCCGGGCGCCGGGTGGCGGTGGTCGGGCTCGGCGGGGTGGGCTCGTGGCTGGTCGAAGCGCTGGCGCGCTCGGCGGTGGGCACCCTGGTGCTGGTCGACGCCGACGACCTGTGCGTGTCCAACACCAACCGCCAGCTGCCGGCGCTGGAGGGCCAGTACGGCCGCGGCAAGGCCCAGGTCCTGGCCGAGCGCTGCCGCGCGATCAATCCGCGGGTGGAGGCGCGCCCGGTGGCGCAGTTCCTCACCGCAGGCAACCTGGAAAGCCTGTTGGGCGAGGGCTTCGACCTGGTGGTCGACGCCTGTGACAGCTTCCGCACCAAGGTCGAGGCGATCGCCTGGTGCCGGCGGCGCAAGCAGCCGGTGCTGACGGTCGGTTCGGCCGGCGGCCGAACCGACCCGACCCTGGTGCGGGTGCGCGACCTGTCGCGCACCGAGCACGACGCCATGCTTGCCCTGGTGCGCAAGAAGCTGCGCGCCGAGTTCGGTTTCCCGCGCAATCCGCAGCGCTTCTTCGGCGTGCCGGCGGTGTACTCGCTGGAGAACGTGAAGTACCCGCAGTTCGACGGCAGCGTCAGCGGCGTACGCCCGAAGCTGGGCGCCGACGCAGCGCTGAAGCTGGACTGCGGCACCGGCCTGGGCGCGGCCACCCATGTCACCGGCGCGTTCGCCTTCGCCGCCGCCGGCAAGGCGCTGGAGATGCTGCTCAAGGGACGGCCGGCGCCGTCGGCGGATGCGGCCGGCTTCGCCTGCGCCGTGGCCGGCTAGGCCGGCGGCAGGCCGAACAGGCGTTCGGCGTTGGCGGTGGTGGCCGCGGCGATCGCGGCCGGGTCCTCGTCGCGCAGCATGGCGATGGTGTCCAGCACCGTGCGCAGCCGCGCCGGTTCGTTGCGCTGGCCGCGGTGCGCGGCATCGGGCTGGTCCGGCGCATCGGTTTCCAGCAGCAGGAATTCCAGCGGCATCTCCGCCACCAGCCGGCGCAGGCGCTGCGCGCGCTCGTAGGTGACCGGGCCGCCGAGGCCGACCAGGAAGCCCAGGTCCCACAGCTGGCGCGCCTGCTCGGGGCTGCCGGCGAAGCTGTGCACCACGCCGCGCAGGCGCGAAGGCTGGCCCGACTTGGCGCCGCCGATGCGGCGGATCGCGGCGATCACCGCGTCCACCGCGCGCCGCGCGTGCACGATCACCGGCAGGCCGGCATCGCGCGCCAGGCGCAGCTGCGCCTCGAAGTAGCCGGCCTGGGCCTGGCGGTCCAGGTCCTCGACGAAGAAATCCAGCCCGCATTCGCCGACCGCCACCGGCTGCTCGCGCTCGACCCATTCGCGCAGGCGTTCCAGGTGCGCGGGCTGGTGTTCGGCCAGGAACAGCGGATGCAGGCCGTAGGCCGGGAACAGTCCCGGCGCGGCGCGGCAGGTGTCGCGCAGGCCGGGCCAGCCGGCGGCATGGATCGCAGGCACCACCTGGCGGCGCACGCCGGCATCGCGCGCGCGCGCGACCACCTGCGCGCGGTCGGGGGCGAACTCGGGTACGTCCAGGTGGCAGTGGCTGTCGACCAGGTCCATCAGCGTCCGGGTGGCAGCACCTGCGATCGCGCCGGCAGCGGATCCTTGCGGCGCTTCCAGTTGGCCAGCAGCAGGGTGCCCAGGCCCAGCGCGACCTCGTCGATGAACGGCACCGGATCGGGCAGCAGCACGCTGAGCACGAACACCGCGGCGGTCAGCTTGAACAGGGTCGGGAAGCGCAACCGGCGCGCCCATTCCAGCAGGGGCAGCAACAGGGGGTTGGCCATGGCGGCGGCTCCGTGGGGAAGATCCGGATACCAGCATGCCGCGTCCGCGCCGGCTCGTGGCGATGTTGGAAAATTGTTCGGGGTCCTGTTCAGCTTCGCCGTGATGGAATGCGCCCGTCAAACAGCGGGATGGGTCCCGCAGGAGCCAACGGCCATGAAACAAGCCACCACCGTTCTCATCGCAGCAGGTGCCCTGCTGGTCGGCGGCATCGCCACTGCCGCCTACATGAACAACCGTGACGGCGGCTCCGACGTCGCTGCCATCACCGCTCCGGCCCAGGACGGCGATGTCGCCGCCAGCGATGCGCTGCCGGAGACCCCGGCGCTGGGGTTTGCCGAGATCCTTTCCGTCACCCCGGTGACCGAGAAGGAACAGCGCTACGCCACCGTGATCGGCACCGAGCCGGTGCGCGAGTCCACCACCCAGTCGGTCCCGCATGAAGTGTGCGAGGACGTGGTGGTGCAGGAGCGCCTGCCCGAGCGCGACGGCAACGTCGGCGGCACCGTGGCCGGCGCGGTCATCGGTGGCCTGATCGGCAACCAGGTCGGCGGCGGCAAGGGCAAGAAGGTCGCCACCGCGGCCGGCGCCGTGGCCGGCGGCGTGATCGGCAACCAGGTCGACAAGCGCCACGTCGGCGGCAAGGTCGTCAGCCGCACCGAGCGCCAGTGCCGCACCGAGTACGCCACCTCCGAGTCCAGCCGGGTGATCGGCTACACCGTGACCTTCCGCAACCCGGACGGCACCACCGGCACCAAGCGCATGGACAAGAAGCCCGGCGAGCGCATCGCCCTGGGCACCGAGGACAAGGTGGTCGGCTACGACGTGACCTACCGCTACCAGGGCCAGGAAGGCACCCTGCGCCTGGACCAGGAGCCGCAGTCCGACCGCCTGCCGGTGGTCGACGGCAAGATCGTCACCGCCGGCGTGGACGTCGGCGCGCAGGGCGCCAACCGCCAGTAAGCGCGGGCCCGTTGCCAGCACCGAAGGCCGCTCCCCCGGGGGCGGCCTTCTTTTTTGCCGCGCTGCGCATTGCCCGCGCACCGGGGGCGGTGGATACAATCGCAACCATTTCCCCAACCGGTATCCGCCATGGCCCTTTCCGCCTACGACCTGTACGACGTGCGTTCCATGCTCAGCGAAGAGGAGCGTGCCGTGCAGGAGGCGGTAGCCCGGTTCACCGACGAGCGGGTGCTGCCGATCATCGGCGAGTGCTTCGACCAGGGCCGCTTCCCGAAGGAGCTGGTCCCGGAGATCGCGTCGCTGGGCCTGCTCGGTTCCTCGCTGCCGGAGGAATACGGCTGCGCCGGCCTCAACGCGGTCAGCTACGGCCTGATCTGCCAGGAGCTGGAGCGCGGCGACAGCGGCCTGCGCAGCTTCGTCAGCGTGCAGTCCTCGCTGTGCATGTACCCGATCTACGCCTACGGCTCGGAGGAGCAGCGGCGGCAGTGGCTGCCGCGCATGGCCGCCGGCGAGGTGATCGGCTGCTTCGGCCTGACCGAGCCGCACGGCGGCTCCGACCCGGCCAACATGAAGACCCACGCCCGCAAGGATGGCGGCGACTGGGTGCTCAACGGCTCGAAGATGTGGATCACCAACGGCAACCTGGCCGACATCGCCATCGTCTGGGCGCAGACCGAGGAGGGCATCCAGGGTTTCATCGTGGAGAAGGGCATGCCCGGCTTCACCGCCCAGGAGATCAAGCACAAGATGTCGCTGCGCGCCTCGGTGACCTCGTCGCTGTTCTTCGACAACGTGCGCGTGCCGGAGGCCAACCGCCTGCCCAACGTCAAGGGCCTCAAGGGCCCGCTGGGCTGCCTGACCCAGGCCCGCTACGGCATCACCTGGGGTCCGATCGGCGCCGCCATCGCCTGCCTGGACGAGGCGCTGAACTACAGCAAGGAACGCATCCTGTTCGGCCGCCCGGTCGCGGCGACCCAGAGCGCGCAGATCAAGCTGGCCGACATGGCCCGCCGCATCACCCTGGCGCAGCTGCTGGTGCTGCAGCTGGGGCGGCTGAAGGACGCCGGCCGGATGCAGCCGCAGCAGGTCTCGCTGGCCAAGTGGAACAACTGCCGCATGGCCATCGACATCGCCCGCGAGTGCCGCGACCTGCTGGGCGGCGCCGGCATCACCACCGAGCACGCCGCGATCCGCCACGCCCTGAACCTGGAATCGGTGATCACCTACGAGGGCACCGAGACCGTGCACCAGCTGGTGATCGGGCGCGAGCTGACCGGCATCAACGCGTTCTGACCGGCATGCCGCAGGGCCCCGTCATCGAGACCGAGCGGCTGGTCCTGCGTCCGCCGCAGGCGGCCGACTTCGAGCGCTACGCCGAGCTGCTGGCCGACGAACATGCCTGCCGCTTCATCGGCGGCAGCGCCAGCCGCGCCGCGGCCTGGCGCAAGTTCCTGCAGATGCCCGGCGCGTGGATGGTGCAGGGTTTCGCCATGTTCTCGGTGATCGACAGGGCCACCGGCCTGTGGCTGGGCCAGTCCGGCCCGTGGCGGCCGGAGGGCTGGCCGGGCAACGAGGTCGGCTGGAGCTTCCATCCCCAGGCCTGGGGCCGGGGCTACGCCACCGAGGCGGCCACCGCGGCGATCGACTGGGCGTTCGCGGAACTGGGCTGGGACCATGTCATCCATTGCATCGACCCGGAGAACCTCCCCTCGCAGCGGGTGGCCCAGCGCCTGGGTTCGCGCAACCAGGGACCCGGCCGGTTGCCCGAGCCCTTCGCCGGAGCGCGGATCGACATCTGGGGCCAGACCCGCGCGCAATGGCTGGCGCGGCGCGCAGCCGTCGCCTGAGCCCGGCCGCCGCGGACCGCCACCCGAACGATCGCACAGGAGCCTGGCTGATGGACCTGGAACGGCTGCAACTGGAAACCCCGCGCCTGCTGCTGCGGGTGCCGCGCAGGGAAGACTTCGAGGCCTGGGCGGCGTTCGTGGCCGACGAGGAAGCCACCCGCCATATCGGCGGCGTGCAGCCGCGCCCGGTGGCCTGGCGCGGGCTGGCGGCGATGCTCGGCTGCTGGCACCTGCAGGGCCATGCCATGTTCTCGGTGATCGAGAAGGCCAGCGGGCAGTGGATCGGCCGCGTCGGCCCGTGGCAGCCGGAGGGCTGGCCGGGCCCGGAGGTGGGCTGGAGCATCGTCCGCAGCCACTGGGGCCGTGGCTATGCGCCGGAAGCGGCGGCCGCGTGCATGGACTGGGTATTCGACGTGCTGGGCTGGGAGGAGGTGATCCACACCATCGAACCGGCCAACGAAAGGTCGAAGGTGGTGGCCACCAAGCTCGGCTCGCGCTACCTGCGCATGGGGCAGCTGCCGCCGCCGCTGGATGCCACCGCCGAGATCTGGGGCCAGACCCGCGACGAATGGCGCGCGTTCCGCGCCGCGCGGGGGTGAATCCCTTGCGCGCCTTGCCCGAACGCCGCCGCGATGCCGCCCCCGGCGCCCAGGCGGTCCACACTACCCAGGCCATCCGGCACCGGCGCGCGCATGCGCGGGCGCGGACTGGCCGCCGCTGGATCCCGACAACACCGGGGCGCACGCCGCCCCGCACAGGACACCGACCCGCCGACGCATGAACGCAGCCGCCATTCCCGCCTGGAAGAAGGGCATCAACCGCGCCGAGATCTGCGACCGCAACTTCACCGAGGCCGTGCGCGCCTGGGAGGGCAGCCCGCGGCCGCGCCCGCGCGACGACGAACCGGTGTTGCCGGGCAGCGCGCTGGACGCGCGCGGCTTCCGCGAACTGTTCGAGTCGCAGCTGGTCAGCCGCCACCTGGACCTGATGGCGCGCGTGCTGCGGGTGCAGAACAAGGTCTTCTACACCATCGGCTCCAGCGGCCACGAGGGCAACGCCATGGTCGCGCGGCTGGCCCGCCATACCGATCCGGCGTTCCTGCACTACCGCAGCGGCGGCTTCATGGCCGAGCGCTTCCGCAAGCTGCCGGGCATGGACCCGGTGATGGATTCGGCGCTGAGCTTCGCCGCCAGCGCCGAGGACCCGGCCTCCGGCGGCCGCCACAAGGTCTGGGGCAGCAAGCCACTGTGGGTGCTGCCGCAGACCTCGACCATCGCCTCGCACCTGCCCAAGGCGCTGGGCACGGCCATCGCCATCGAGCAGGCGCGGCGCATCGGCCACGCCCTGCCGGTGCCGGCCGACAGCATCGCCATCTGTTCCTTCGGCGACGCATCGGCCAACCACGCCACCGCGCAGACCGCATTCAACGCCGCGGCCTGGACCGCCTACCAGAAGCTGCCGGCGCCGGTGCTGTTCGTGTGCGAGGACAACGGCATCGGCATCTCGGTGAAGACCCCTGACGGCTGGATCGGCAACCGCTTCCGCAACATGCCGGGCCTGGACTACTTCCACGCCGACGGCCTCGACCTGGCCGCAGGCTACGCCCAGGTGCAGGCGGCGGTGGAGCACTGCCGCAGCACCCGCCGGCCGACCTTCCTGCACCTGCGCACCACCCGGATCATGGGCCACGCCGGCACCGACTTCGAGATCGAGTGGCGCAGCATCGAAGAGCTTTGCGCGGTGGAGGCCAGCGATCCGCTGCTGCGCAGCGCGGCCATCGCCCTGGAGTCGGGGCTTTACTCGAAGGACGAACTGCTGGAGCTGTACGAGTCCATCCGCCGCCGCTGCTTCGCCGCCGCGGAGGAAGCCGACCGCCGGCCCAAGCTCGCCAGCCTGGAGCAGGTGATGGCGCCGCTGGCGCCATACTCGCCCGACGCGGTGGCGGCCGAGGCCACGCGCCCGGCGCCGGAAGATGCGCGCATCGCCGCCTACGGCGGCGCCGACAGGCTGCCGGAGAAGCAGGCGCCGCGCCACCTGGCGGTCCAGATCAACCAGGCCCTGCACGAGCTGCTGGCCAAGTACCCGGAAAGCCTGCTGTTCGGCGAGGACGTGGCGCAGAAGGGCGGCGTGTACACGGTGACCAAGGGCCTGTACAAGGCCTTCCGCGGCAACCGCGTGTTCAACACCCTGCTGGACGAGACCATGATCCTCGGCCTGGCCCAGGGCTACGCCAACATGGGCATGCTGCCGATCCCGGAGATCCAGTACCTGGCGTATTTCCACAACGCCTGCGACCAGGTCCGCGGCGAGGCCTGCTCGCTGCAGTTCTTCAGCAACGGCCAGTACGCCAACCCGATGCTGGTGCGCATCGCCGGCCTAGGCTACCAGCGCGGCTTCGGCGGCCACTTCCACAACGACAACTCGATCACCGCCCTGCGCGACATCCCCGGCCTGGTGGTCGGCTGCCCCAGCCGCGGCGACGACGCGGTGGAGATGCTGCGCACCCTGGCCGCGCTGGCGAAGGTCGACGGCCGCGTGGCCGTGTTCCTGGAGCCGATCGCGCTGTACATGGCCAAGGACCTGCACGAGGCCGGCGACGGCCAGTGGCTGTTCCCGTACCCGGAGCAGGGCCGGGCCATGCCGCTGGGCGAGGGCAGGGTCTACGGCGAGGGCAACGACGACCTGGTGATCATCACCTACGGCAACGGCGTGCCCATGAGCCTGCGCGCCGCGCGCCGGATCGAGGAACGCCAGGGCTGGAAGGTGCGGGTGGTCGACCTGCGCTGGCTGGTGCCGCTGAACGAGGAGTTCATCCGCGAGCAGGCGGCCAGCGCCAGGCGCCTGCTGGTCGTGGACGAGGGCCGGCGCAGCGCCGGCGTGGGCGAAGGCGTGGTCACCGCGATCATCGAGGGCGGCTTCGGCGCGCGCCCGTTCCGCCGCGTGGTGGGCGCGGACACGTACACTCCGCTGGCAGGCGCCGCGTTCCTGGTCATCCCGGGCGAGGACGACATCGTCGCCGCGGCCGCGGAGCTGGACAGCTGAGATGTGTGGACTTGCAGGATTCCTGATGGCGCAGCCGCGGCTGCACGGCGACGTGCTGGCCGCGCGCGCCCGGGAGATGGGCGGCGCGCTGGTGCACCGCGGACCGGACGACGCCGGTACCTGGGTCGATGCCCAGGCCGGCATCGCCCTGGCGCACCAGCGCCTGAGCATCCTCGACCTGTCGCCGCTGGGCCACCAGCCGATGGAATCGGCCGACGGCCGCTACGTGCTGGCCTACAACGGCGAGGTCTACAACTTCGCCCCGCTGCGCGCCGCGCTGGCGGCGGTGGGGCACCGCTTCCGCGGTCACTCGGACACCGAGGTGCTGCTGGCGGCGGTGGCCGAGTGGGGCATCGAGGACGCCCTGCAGCGCTGCAACGGCATGTTCGCCATCGCCCTGTGGGACCGCCGCGAACGCTGCCTGTGGCTGGCCCGCGACCGGGTCGGCAAGAAGCCGCTGTACTACGGCTGGGCCGGCGACGCCCTGGTGTTCGGCTCCGAGCTGAAGGCGTTGTGGCGGCACCCGGATTTCGACAACGGCGTGGACCGCGACGCGCTGGCCCTGCTGCTGCGCTTCAACTACATCCCGGCGCCGTACTGCATCCACGAGCGCGCGTTCAAGCTGATGCCCGGCAGCCTGCTGCGGCTGGACGCGGCGGCGGCGGCCGCCGGCGCCGCCGCGCACGACCCGCAGCGCGCGCAGCAGCGCTGGTGGGACCCGCGCGAACGCATGCGCAAGGCCATCGCCACCCCGTTCGTCGGCGGCGACGGCGAAGCCGCCGCGGCGCTGGATGCGGTGCTGCGCGACGCGGTGGGCCTGCGCATGGTCGCCGACGTGCCGGTGGGCGTGTTCCTGTCCGGCGGCACCGATTCGTCCACCGTGGCCGCGCTGATGCAGGCGCAGAGCGCGGAGCCGGTGCGCAGCTTCACCATCGGCTTCCGCGGCTCGGACCACGACGAGGCGCCGCTGGCGCGCGAGGTGGCCGACTACCTGGGCACGGCGCACACCGAGTTCGAGGTCGACGGCGCCGACGCGCTGGCGGTGGTGCCGCAGCTGCCGGCGATGTTCGACGAGCCGTTCGCCGATGCCTCGCAGATCCCCACCGCGATGGTCAGCCGCCTGGCGCGCCAGGAGGTGACGGTGGTGCTTTCCGGCGACGGCGGCGACGAGCTGTTCTTCGGCTATGGCCGCTACCAGCGCGCGCTGCGCAACTGGCGCATGGCGCGGACCCTGCCACGCCTGCTGCGCCACGGCCTGGCCCGCCTCCCCGGGGCGCGCGGCGAATCGGCGCGCACCGGCGGCGTGGCGACCCTGCTGGCCGAGTCCGGCGTGCAGGGCATCGGCGACGTCTACCGCAACCGCGTCTCGCGCTGGCGCAACCCGGCCGCGGTGGTGACCGGCGCGCGCGAGCCGCAGACCATCTACCACGAGGCCGATCCGCTGGGCCTGCCCGGGCGCGAGGCCGAGGCGATGATGCTGGCCGACTTCATGGCCTACCTGCCTGACGACCTGCTGTGCAAGGTCGACCGCACGAGCATGGCGGTGGGCCTGGAGGCGCGCGCGCCGCTGCTGGACTGGCGGGTGGTGGAGCTGGCCTGGTCGCTGCCGCAGCACATGAAGCTGCGCGGGGACACCAGCAAGTACCTGCTCAAGCGGGTGCTGCGCGGCTACCTGCCGGATGCCATGGTCGACCGCCCCAAGCGCGGTTTCGGCGCCCCGGTCGGACAGTGGCTGCGCGGCGACCTGGAGCAGTGGGCCGGGGACCTGCTGCATCCGGCGGACATGCGCCGCGAGGGCCTGTTCGATGCCGACCGGATGAGCGCGATCTGGCGGGATTTCCGTGGCGGCCAGCGCAAGTGGCATACCCACCTGTGGAACGTGCTGATGTTCCAGGCCTGGCACCGCCACTGGCGGGACTGCCGCGGCCTCTGAGTCCCGGCCGCGGCGCCGTACCGATACGCCGCCACGCCGCCTTCACCCAGACCACGCGCGCCGGCTCCTAGCATCGGGCCACCCCATGCAGGAGCAGGACCCATGAACAGGCGCAAGGTGGCGGTCATCGTCGGCAGCCTTCGCAAGGACTCGATCAACCGCCAGCTGGCGCGCGCGCTGGAGCGGCTGGGCGAGGACCGGCTGGAGTTCGACTATCTCCAGATCGGCAACCTGCCGCTCTACAACCAGGACTTCGACGGCGACTACCCGCCCGAGTGCACGGCGTTCAAGCAGCAGGTCCGTGGCGCCGACGCGGTGCTGTTCGTGACCCCGGAATACAACCGCTCGGTCCCGGGCGTGCTCAAGAACGCGATCGACATCGGCTCGCGCCCCTACGGCGACAGTGCCTTCGCCGGCCTGCCGGCGGCGGTGACCGGGGCCTCGCCAGGCGCGATCGGCACCGCCCTGGCCCAGCAGCACCTGCGCAACGTGTTGTCCTACCTGGACATGGCGGTGCTGCCGCAGCCGGAGGCCTTCATCCAGTTCAAGGAAGGCCTGGTCGCGGACGATGGCCGGATCACCAGCCCGGATACGCGCGAGTTCCTCGAGGATTTCGTCGACCGCTTCGTGGCCTGGATCGACCGCCAGCGCGGCGAGGCCTGAGCCTCACGACGGCCGCAACTGGCTCAGGCCCGCGCGCAGGCGCTGCAGCGGGCTGGCGTCCACCGGCCCGGCATCGGTGAGCGAGGCCGCGACCAGCCGCCGGAAGGGTGCCAGTGCCGCACCTACGCGCAGGGTCGCGGCACGCAGCACGCGCGCGGCCGGGCGGTCGTTGGTGTACAGCCCGACTACCGCACGCGTGGCCTGGAACAGCGGCCAGCAGCCCTGGCGGTGGCGGCGCTGGTACATGGCCAGCAGCGCCGGGTCGCCCGGGTCGCGGCCCTGCCGTACGGCGATGCGCAGCACGGCGGCCAGGCGCTCAACGCCGGCCAGGCCAAGGTTGAAGCCGTGCGCGGTGACCGGGTGCATGCCCACAGCGGCGTCGCCGGCCAGGGCCAGGCGCGGGCCCACGAAGCGCCGTGCCCAGGTCGCCACCAGAGGATAGACGTGGCGGCTGCCGGCCAGTTCCATCCTGCCCAGGCGGCCGTCGTAAAGCCGCTCCACCGCAGCGTTGAAGCCGGCCTCGTCCATCGCCGCCAGGGCCCGGGCCTGCTCGCCGGGCAGAGTCAGCACGGCAGAGGCCAGGTGCTCGTCCAGCGGCAGCAGGGCGCGGGTGGCGCCGGTGCCGAACCATTCCCAGGCAGCGTGGTGGTGCGGGTGCTCGTGCCGCATCCGGCACACCAGCATGCTCTTGCCGAAGTCGTGCAGGTCGGCGTCGATGCCCAGCGCGCGACGGGTCTCGGAGAAGCGGCTGTCGGCCGCCACCAGCAGGCGTGCATGCAGGCGCGGGCCGTCCTGCAGCTGCACCCAGGCCGCGTCGGGGCCGGCGTGCAGGGCGGCGATCCGGGCCTGGTCGTGCAGCTCGATGCCCGGCGTGGCCTGGACCGCGTCCCAGGCCGCGCGCCGGATCAGGTGGTTGGCCACCAGGTTGCCGAGGCGGTCGTGGCCGGGATCGGGGTCGACCACCATGGCTTCGGCCAGGTCGCGGTCCATGATCCGGGCCTGGCGCAGCGGGTGGACGTGCCCGGCCGGGATCCGCTCCCAGATGCCGAGCTCGCCCAGCAGGCGCATGGAGGCGTGGGTCAGGGCGATCTCGCGGCCGTCGAAGGCCGGCTCGGCCAGCGCCGCCCGCGGCTGGCGCTCGACCAGGGCCACGCCCAGGCCCAGCGGTGCCAACGCCCGCGCCAGGCTCAGCCCGACCGGGCCGGCACCCACGATCACCACGTCGTACTGCATGCGCTTCTCCTGCCAGGGACCGTGCGCGAGTCTAGGTGGGCCCGGCGGCCCCGGCCCTGATCCTGGTCAAACCGGGCGCAGGGCCTGCAGGGATCCCGGCCGCGGCGGCTATACTGCCCCGTCCGGCGCCGGTTTCCCGGCGTTTCCGCCATTGTGGATCAGCCATTTGGGGGAAGTTCCGGATAAACCACATCAATCGGTGGGGCCAGGGCGGCGCCCGGTTCCACCACGGGAAGCGACTGCCGCATGCGCCTGTCCACCATCAAGCTGTCCGGATTCAAGTCGTTCGTCGATCCGACCACGCTGCACCTGCCCACCAACATGACCGGCATCGTCGGTCCCAACGGGTGCGGCAAGTCCAACATCATCGACGCGGTGCGCTGGGTGATGGGCGAGAGCTCGGCCAGCCGCCTGCGCGGCGACTCGCTGACCGACGTGATCTTCTCCGGCTCGGCCGCGCGCAAGCCGGTGTCGCAGGCCACGGTCGAGCTGATCTTCGACAACTCCGACCACACCATCTCCGGCGAGTACGCCGCCTACAACGAGATCTCGGTCAAGCGCACGGTCAGCCGCGACGGCCAGAGCAGCTACTACCTCAACGGCACCAAGTGCCGCCGCCGCGACATCACCGACCTGTTCCTCGGCACCGGCCTGGGCCCGCGCAGCTATTCGATCATCGAGCAGGGCATGATCAGCCAGATCATCGAGGCCCGGCCCGAGGACCTGCGCGTCTACCTGGAGGAGGCCGCCGGCATCTCCAAGTACAAGGAACGGCGCAAGGAGACCGAGACCCGCATCCGCCACACCCGCGAGAACCTGGACCGCCTCAACGACCTGCGCGAGGAGGTCGACAAGCAGCTCGAACACCTGCGCCGCCAGGCGCGCCAGGCCGAGCAGTACCAGGCCCTGGCCGCGGAGCGGAAGGTCAAGGACGCGCAGTGGAAGGCGCTGCAGTACCGGCTGCTGGACCAGCAGCTGCAGGCCCTGCGCGAGAAGCTGGCGCAGGAAGAGACCAGGCTGGAGCGGATCATCGCCGGCCAGCGCGAGGCCGAGCGCGAGATCGAGACCGGCCGCGTGCGTCGCGAGGAGGCTGCCGAGGCGCTCAACGCCGCTCAGGCCGAGGTCTACAAGGTCGGCGGCGTGCTGGCCCGGATCGAGCAGCAGATCCAGCACCAGCGCGAGCTGGCCAACCGCCTGAACCAGGCCCGCGACGAGACCGCCACCGCGCTGGAGGAGCTGGACCGCCACATCGGCGGCGACCGCGAGAAGCTGGAGGCGCTGCAGGCCTCGGTCGAGGAGGCCGAGCCGCGCCTGGAGCAGCTGCGCGAGGACGACGTGTTCCGCCAGGAGGCCCTGCGCGAGGCCGAGGCGGCGCTGGCCGACTGGCAGCAGCGCTGGGAAGTGCATGGCCGCCAGGCCGCCGAGGCGTCGCGCGCAGGCGAGGTCGAGCGCACCCGCGTCGACTACCTGGACCGCCAGGCACTGGAAGCCGAGCGCCGCCGCGAGGCCCTGCAGGCCGAACGCGCCGGGCTGGACGTCGAATCGCTGGCCGAAGCCTTCGAGCAGGCGCAGATCGAGCACGAGACCCGCAAGACCGAGCTGGACGGGCTCAACGAGCTGCTGGAGGCGCGCAAGCAGGACGTGGCGACGGTGCAGGACCAGCAGCGCGCCGCCCAGGCCGAGCTGGCCGAGGTGCGCAAGCAGGCCCAGGCCGCGCGCGGCCGCCTGTCCTCGCTGGAGACCCTGCAGCAGGCCGCGCTGGGCCAGGAGCAGGGCGCCGCGGTGGCCTGGCTCAAGGCCCGCGGCCTGGATTCGGCGGCCCGCGTCGGCGAGCGCCTGGTGGTGGAGGACGGCTGGGAGAACGCGGTCGAGAGCGCCCTGGGCCAGCTGATCGAAGGCGTGCTGGTCGACGCCCCGGAGCAGCTGGTCGAGGCCCTGGCCGATCTCGGCGAGGGCCGCATCGCCCTGGTCGCCGACGGCGAGGGCGAGGCCGGCTTCGCGCCGACCTCGCTGGCGGCGAAGGTACGCGGCCCGCTGGCGATCCGGCGCCTGCTGGCGCGCCTGCACGCAGCCGAGGACCTGGCCGCCGCGCGCGCCCTGCTGCCGCAGCTGGCGGAAGGCGACTCGGTCATCACCCGCGCCGGCGAGCGCCTGGGCGAGGGCTGGGTGCGGGTCTCGCGCCAGGGCGCCGCCCGGCAGGGTGCGCTGCTGCGCGAGCGCGAGATCCAGGCCCTGCGCGCCACCATCGAGGAACTGCAGGCGCGCGAGGCCGACCTGGAGGCCCACCTGGCCGACCTGCGCGGGCGCCTGCTGGCCGCCGAGCAGGCGCGCGAGGACGCCCAGCGCCAGCTGTACCTGGCGCACCGCGCCGTGTCCGAGCTGGCCGGCCAGCTGCAGAGCCAGCAGGGCCGGATGGACAGCGCGCGCCAGCGCATCGAACGCATCGAGGCCGAGCTGGCGCAGCTGGCCCAGACCCTGGAGGCCAGCCGCGAGCAGGCGCGCGAGGCGCGCGCGCGGCTGGAGGAAGCGGTGGTGGCCATGGGCGACCTCGAAGCCGAGCGCCAGGCCCTGGAAGCCGAGCGCCGCCAGCGCACCGAGGCCCGCGACCTGGCGCGCGAGGCCGCGCGCGCCAGCCGCGACGCCACCCACGCCCTGGCCCTGGGCCTGGAGTCGCAGCGCACCCAGATCGCCTCGCTGACCCAGTCGCTGCAGCGCATGTCGGCGCAGCGCGCGCAGCTGGAGTCGCGCCTGGGCGAGATCAGCTCCCAGCTGGAGACCGGCGATTCGCCGGTGCAGGCGCTGGAGGCCGAGCACCAGGCGGCGCTGGCTGAACGCGTGCGGGTCGAGCGCGCGCTGGGCGAGGCCCGCGCCGTGCTGGAGGCGATCGACCACGAGCTGCGCAGCCACGAGCAGTCGCGCCAGGAGCGCGACCAGCAGTCGCTGGCCCAGCGCGAGCGCATTTCCCAGCTGCGCCTGGAGCAGCAGGCGCTGCAGCTGAAGGCCGAGCAGCTGGTGCAGGCGATCGGCGAGGACGGCCAGGCCGTCGATGACGTGCTCAACACCCTGCCCGAGGTCGCCGACCCGCGCGAGTGGGAGCAGGCGGTGGTGCAGATCGACGCGCGCATGCGCCGCCTGGAGCCGGTCAACCTCGCCGCGATCCAGGAATGCGGCGAGGCCGAGCAGCGCAAGCAGTACCTGGATTCGCAGAACGCCGACCTCACCGCGGCGCTGGAAACCCTGGAAGAGGCGATCCGCAAGATCGACCGCGAGACCCGCGGCCGCTTCAAGGACACCTTCGACCGGGTCAACGCCGGCGTGCAGGCGCTGTACCCGCGCCTGTTCGGCGGCGGCCACGCCTACCTGGAGCTGACCGGCGACGACCTGCTGGATACCGGCGTGGCGATCATGGCGCGCCCGCCGGGCAAGCGCGTGTCCAACATCTCGCTGCTGTCCGGCGGCGAGAAGGCGATGACCGCGGTGGCCCTGGTGTTCGCCATCTTCCAGCTCAATCCGGCGCCGTTCTGCCTGCTGGACGAGGTGGACGCGCCGCTGGACGAGGCCAACGTCGGCCGCCTGGCGGCGATGGTCAAGGAAATGAGCGAGAAGGTGCAGTTCCTGTTCGTCACCCACAACAAGGCGACGATGGAGGCCGCGCACCAGCTGTCCGGCGTGACCATGCGCGAGCCGGGCGTGTCGCGCCTGGTGAGCGTGGACCTGGAGGAGGCCGCGCGCCTGGCCGGCGCCGCCTGAGCAGGCCTGGCGCCGGGGTTTTTCCGGCGCTGGCGGCATGACATGCTTGCCCCCTGACTGGCATACGGCGGAGAACTGAATCCATGGACGACAGAGACCTGCTGCGCATCGGCATCCTCGTTGCCGGCGCGTTGCTGATGCTGGCGATCTGGTACTTCGGCTCCCGCCCGCGCAAGGAGCAGCAGGGCCGGCGCCGCGAATCGCCCGCGCCGGCCGCCGCCGCGCGCCGCGAGCCGCAGCTGGACGACGATGGGGAAGGCGAGGGCGCCGAAGCCGCGGGTGGCGAGGTCAGCCAGCCCGAGCTGGGCCTGGAGGAGCCGGCGGCGGCGGCGTCGACCAGCACCCTGGGCAAGCGCGAGATCCAGGACTTCGACAAGATCGTGTCGCTGTACGTGGCCGCCCGTGCCGGCAGCGTGCTGCGTGGCGAGGACATCGTGGTGGCCGCGGAGAAGACCGGCATGGTCTTCGGCCACATGAACGTGTTCCACCGCCTGCTGGAGGGCCATCCGGACCGCGGTCCGGTGTTCAGCATGGCCAGCATCATCAAGCCCGGCAGCTTCGACATGGCCAACATCCGCGAGCTGGAGACCCCGGCGATCGCGTTCTTCCTGACCCTGCCCGCGCCGGTCCCGGCGCTGGACGCCTGGGAGAAGATGCTGCCGACCGTGCAGCGCATGGCCGAACTGCTGGACGGCGTGGTCCTGGACGAGAACCGCAACGCCCTGGGCCGCCAGCGCATCGCCCATATCCGCGACGAGCTGCGCGCCTACGACCGCCAGCACGAAGCGCCGCCGCTGACCAAGGCGCCGCGCTGGTAGGCGGCGCCGGCGTGCCGCCATGGCCATCCCGGCCCGGGCCACGCCACCCTTCGTCGTCCCCTGCCTGGAGCACACCTGGCGCCTGTCCCGCGAGGGCGTGGGCGGTTTGTGGACCGGGTCGTTGCGCCTGGGCCCCGTCCGGAGCCCGCGCACCCGATGCTTTTGCCCCGGAACGCTGGCCGTCGCGTGGCCGTGACTGGTGAAGCGGACCCGCGCATGCCCGCACCGCGTCCGCAGCCGTGCATGCGCATGGATTCCGACGCCTGCCGGAACGACGGGCCTCGCGCCCCGGCAGCCTGCAGCCTGCCCGGCGCCTACGCCGCCGCCGCCCGCGCCGGCGCGAGCAGGGCGAACACCTCGCGGAAGCGCGCCATCTCCTCCCCGGTACCCACCGTGACCCGGACCCGGCTGGGCCACACCGGCCAGCTGCGGCCGATCAGCACCCCGTGTCCGGCCATCGCCGCGGCGAACTCCCTGCCGTCGGTGCCGACATCGACCATGAAGCAGTTGGCCTGCGAGGGCAGGCAGGGATAGCCGCGCGCCTGCAGCCAGGCGATGGTCTGGTCGCGCACCAGTGCATTGGCCCGGCGCCGTTCCGGCACCAGGCCCGGATCGCGCAGGCTGGCCAGGCCGGCGGCCAGGGCGGTGGCCGGCAGCGGATTGCTGCCGAACGCCGCCAGCTTCGCCAGCAGGTCGGGGCGGCCCAGGGCCAGGCCCAGGCGCAGGCCAGCCATGCCGTAGATCTTGGAGAAGGTACGCAGCACGACCACGTCGGCGCCGGCGCGCACGTGGTCCAGCATCGAGCGCTCCTGGCTGTACTCGATGTAGGCCTCGTCCACCAGCAGCACGCTGCCGGCGGGCTTGTTCGCCAGCAGCCAGTCCAGCTCGGCACGCGCGGTCACCGAGCCGGTCGGGTTGTTCGGGTTGCACACGTAGACCAGGCCCGCCTGCGGCGCGGCCGCGGCCATGGCGCGCACGTCGTGGCTGCCGTCGGCGCGCAGCCGCACCCGGTGCACGGCCGCGCCCTGCGCGGCGGCGGTGTCGGCCACTGCCTCGAAGGTCGGGTCGGCCAGCACCAGCGGCCGCTGCGGGCCGGTGAAGGCCAGCGCGGCGCGGTCCAGCGGGTCGCTGGAGCCGGCGTAGACGGCCACGTGGTCGACCGGCAACCCGTGCTGGTGCGCGAACTCGGCGGCCAGCTCCCCGCGCAGGCCGAACAGGTAGCGGCCGCTGGCGGGCAGGATCGCGCGCACCGCCTCCTGCGCGGCGGGCGAGGGACCCAACGGGCATTCGTTGAAGTTGAGCAGCACCGGCCCGGCACCGGCGGTGGCCGCCGCCGGCGCGGCCGCCTGCAGCGCGGCCGGGAGCGCCCCGGCGGCCAGGCCCGCGGCGGCCAGGCTGCTGCCGCGGAGGAAGGATCGACGGGACAGTGGGCTCATCGACGGAAGATGCAGTGGCGGTCCCCGCACGCTAGCGCCGCCGCCGGCGCGGCGGCAAGCGTCTGTCGGCGCTCACCGCGCGGCGGGTAAGATCGTGCCCCCGAACCACGTCGCGTGCAGATGACTTCCAGTCCGGCCCCCGCCGAACGTGCCGCCGACCTGCGGCGCAGGATCGAAGACGCCAACCGCCGCTACCACGAGCTGGATGCGCCCAGCATCACCGACGCCGAATACGACGCCCTGGTGCGCGAGCTGGAAGCGCTGGAGGCCGCGCATCCGGAACTGGCCGCGCCCGATTCGCCGACCCGCCGGGTCGGTGCCGCGCCCTCGGCGCGCTTTGCCCCGGTGGTGCACGCGGTGCCGATGCTGTCGCTGGGCAATGCCTTCAGCGACGAGGAGGTGGCGGATTTCGTGCGCCGCATCGCCGAGCAGCTGGACCGCCCCGAGCTGGTGTTCTCGGCCGAGCCCAAGCTGGACGGCCTGGCGATCAGCCTGCGCTACGAGGATGGCGCGTTCGTGCGCGGCGCCACCCGCGGCGACGGCGCCACCGGCGAGGACGTGACCGCCAACCTGCGCACCATCGCCGACATCCCGCAGCGCCTGGCCGGCCGCGGCTGGCCGCCGGTGCTGGAGGTGCGCGGCGAGGTGTACATGGCCCGCGCCGCGTTCGAGCGCTGGAACGAGCAGGCGCGCCTGCACGGCGGCAAGGTGCTGGCCAACCCGCGCAACGGCGCCGCCGGCTCGCTGCGCCAGCTCGATCCCCAGGTCACCGCCAGCCGCCCGCTGAGCTTCTACGCCTATGGCGTGGGCCAGGTCGAGGGTGGCAGCCTGCCGGACACGCATTCGGGCACCCTGGCGAAGCTGCGCGAGTGGGGCTTCCCGGTCAGCGACCTGGTGCAGGTGGTGCGCGGCACCGACGGCCTGCTGGGCTACTACCGCGGGATTGGCGAGGCCCGCGACGGCCTGCCGTTCGACATCGACGGGGTGGTCTACAAGCTGGACGACTACGCCGGCCAGCGCGAGATGGGCTTCGTCGCGCGCGCGCCGCGCTGGGCCATCGCCCACAAGTTCCCGGCGCAGGAACAGTCCACCACGGTCGAGGCGATCGAGATCCAGATTGGCCGCACCGGCGCCGCCACCCCGGTGGCGCGGCTGAAGCCGGTGCACGTGGCCGGCGTGGTGGTGACCAATGCCACCCTGCACAACGCCGACCACGTGGCGCGGCTGGACGTGCGCGTGGGCGACACCGTGATCGTGCGCCGCGCCGGCGACGTGATCCCCGAGGTGGTGCAGGTGGTGCCCGAGCACCGCCCGGACGGCACGCAGCCCTGGACCATGCCAAGCCACTGCCCGGTATGCGGTTCGGAACTGGTGCGCGAGGAAGGCGCGGCCGTATGGCGCTGCAGCGGCGAAGCCGCCTGCCCGGCGCAGCTGAAGGAAACCATCAACCACTTCGCCTCGCGCCGGGCGATGGACATCGACGGCCTGGGCGACAAGTACGTCGAGACCCTGGTCGATGCCGGCATCATCCGCGGCATCGCCGACCTCTACGGCCTGGGCCGCGACCAGCTGCTGTACCTGAAGCTGGTGCTGGACGCAGAGTCGCCCGAGGCCCTGGCCGGCGCGGTGCAGCCGCACCTGCAGCCGGGCGAGGGCAGCGGCGCCGCGCTGGCGGCGCTGCTGGCCCTGGACGGCGGCGACGAGGGCTGGCGCACGCGCGCCCTGGGCCTGCCGATTGCCTTTGCCTGGAACCCGAAGAAGATCGCCACCCGCTGGGCCGAGAACCTGGTCGCGGCCATCGAACACAGCCGCGACACCACTTTGGCGAGGTTCCTCTACGCGCTGGGCATCCAGCACGTGGGCGAGAGCACGGCCAAGGCGCTGGCGCAGTGGTTCGGCGACCTGCAACTGGTGCGCCGCCTGCCGTGGCCCCTGTTCAAGCGGGTGCCGGACATCGGCGGCGAGGTGGCGCGCGCGATCGGCCACTTCCTCGACCAGCCGGCCAACCAGGAGGTGATCGACCGCCTGCTGGAACGCGGCGTGCGCATCGGCGACGCGCACCCGCCCTCGCCGAAGCTGCGCGAGGGCCTGGACCTGGCCACGCTGCTGGTGGACCTGGAGATCCCGAAGGTCACCGCGGTGCGTGCCGCGCAGCTGGCGGCCGCCTTCGCCGACGCCCAGGCGCTGCTGGATGCCCCGGTGCACGCCCTGGTCACTGCCGGCCTGCCGGCGGAGAGCGCCAACGCCCTGGTGGCATGGCTGGAGCAGGAGGCCAATGCCGCACTGTTGCTGCGCAGCGCGCAGGCCCAGGCCGAACTGCTGGCCCTGGTGCCGCACCAGGCCGGGCAGGGCGCGGGCCCGCTGGAGGGCAAGACCGTGGTGCTGACCGGGACCCTGGCGGCGATGAGCCGCGACGAGGCCAAGGAGAAGCTGGAGGCGCTGGGCGCCAAGGTCGCCGGCAGCGTGTCGAAGAAGACCAGCTTCGTGGTCGCCGGCGAGGCCGCCGGCTCCAAGCTGGCCAAGGCCGGGGAACTGGGCATCGAGGTCTGGGACGAGGCGCGCCTGCAGGCCTTCCTGGCGGAGCACGCATGAGCGCGGACGACTGGCGCCCCAGCGCGCAGATCGAGGCGCTGCGCCTGCGCGCGCGGCTGTACGCGCTGGTGCGCGCGTTCTTCGCCGAGCGCGGCGTGCTCGAGGTGGAGACCCCGATCCTGTCCGAGGCCGGCAACACCGAACCGAACATCGAGAGCTTCACCACCCGCTTCAGCGGCCACCGTTCGGCCGGTGCCGACCTGCGCTGGCTGCGTACCTCGCCCGAGTACCCGCTCAAGCGCCTGCTCGCGGCCGGGATCGGCGACTGCTACGAGCTGGGCCGGGTATTCCGCAACGGCGAGGCCGGTGGCCGCCACAATCCCGAGTTCTCGATGCTGGAGTGGTACCGGGTGGGCTGGGACCACCTGCGCCTGGCCGAGGAGACCGTGGAGCTGGTGCGCGCGGCCCTGGCCCTGGCCGGGCGCGATGCCGAAGTGCGCAGCACCACCTACCGCCAGCTGTACCTGGACCTGGCCGGGGTGGACCCGTTCCTGGCCAGCGAGGCCGAACTGCGCGCCTGCCTGGATGGAATCGCCATCGATCCGGATGGGCTTGGCCGCGACGACTGGCTGGACCTGGTGATGACCCACCGCATCCAGCCGTCGTTCGCCGCCGACCGCATCACCGTGGTCCACGACTGGCCGGCCAGCCAGTGCGCGCTGGCGAGGATCCGCCCCGGTGACCCGCCGGTGGCCGAGCGCTTCGAGCTTTACCTGGGGCCGCTGGAGCTGGCCAACGGCTACCACGAGTTGACCGACGCGGCCGAACAACGCGCCCGTTTCCAGCGCGACGGCCGGGTGCGCGCCGGCCGCGGCGCCACGCAGCCGCCGCTGGACGAGCGCCTGCTGGCTGCACTGCAGGCGGGCATGCCCGATTGCGCGGGCGTGGCCTTGGGCATCGAGCGCTTGCTGATGGCATTGGCCGGCACCGGCCGCATCGCCGACGTGCTCGCCTTCGACTTCGCGCGAGCCTGAACGTCCGCGCATGCCGTTCACCGCGCATTTCGCCTGCAAGGCCACAATCCCGGGGCAATGCCTGGACGGGAATCGGAACACGATGGTTGAGGGGAACCGTGCCGTTGCCGCCTGGATCCTCGCCCTGCTCGCGGGCGCGGCCTGGCTGGCGCCGCTGCCCGCGCCGGCGTCCACGCTGCCGGAGCAGGTGCGCTGCGCGTCGCACGACGCGCGGCGCGTGCATTGCCCGATGGACACCTCCCGCGGCGTGGTGCTGGTGCGCCAGTTGTCGCAGAACGCCTGCATCCGCGAGTCGGACTGGGGCGTGGATGCGCACGGCGTGTGGGTGGCGCGCGGCTGCCGCGCCGAGTTCCGCGCGCCTCCGGCGGCCGATGTCGCCACCCGCCGGGTGGTCCGCTGCGAATCGCGCCGCGGCCGGGTCGAGAGCTGCCCGGTGATCCTGCGCGGCGCCCCGGTGCGGCTGCTGCGCGAACTGGCGCTGGCGCCGTGCCGGTACGGCGAGAGCTGGGAGCTGGGCCGCAACGAGATCCGGGTTTCGCGCGGCTGCAAGGGCGAGTTCGAGATCGGCGACCCGGAAACCGGCTTCCCGCCGGGGCCGCGGCTGCTGGAATGCGCCTCGCGCGACCATCGCCGCCGCAGCTGCGGCACCACGGTCGAGCGCGGGGTCGAGCTGGTGCGCCAGCTGTCCTCCGCCGCCTGCGTGGAGGGCGTCAGCTGGGGCTGGGACGCCGGCCGGGTCTGGGTGGACGAGGGCTGCCGCGCCGAGTTCGCGGTGGAGTAGCCGCGCGCGCCGGTAGAATGGCGCGATGGATACCGCCTTCGATTTCGACCGTTACGACCATATCCGCCCGATCCTGTGGACCGGCGAGGCGCTGGAGCTGCTGGACCAGCGCAAGCTGCCGTTCGCGGTGGAACACGTCACCTGCCGCGACAGCGACGAGGTCGCCCAGGCGATCCGCGACCTGGCGGTGCGCGGCGCGCCGGCGATCGGCATCGCCGCGGCCTGGGGCGTGGTGCTGGCGGCGCGCATGGTCGAGGCCGGCGACGGCGCGCAGGCGCTGCAGAAGCTCGAGCCCGCGCTGCAGCGGCTCAACGCGGCGCGCCCGACCGCGGTCAACCTGGCCTGGGCGCTGGCGCGCATGCGCCGCGTGCTGGCCACGGCCGGCGCGGACTGGCGCCAGGTGGCCGCGCGCGAAGCGCAGGCCATCGCCGACGAGGACCTGGCCGCCAACCGCCGCATGGGTGCGCTGGGTGCGGCCATGATCGCGCCGGGCAGCGGCGTGCTGACCCATTGCAACACCGGCTCGCTGGCCACCGCCGGGTTCGGCACCGCGCTGGGCGTGATCCGCGCCGGCATGGCCGAAGGCCGCATCGCCAAGGTGTTCGCCGGCGAGACCCGGCCGTGGCTGCAGGGCGCGCGCCTGACCGTGTGGGAACTGCAGCAGGACGGCATCGACGCCACCCTGATCGCCGACTCGGCCGCCGCCCACCTGATGAAGACCGGCGCGGTGCAGTGGGTGGTCGTCGGCGCCGACCGCATCTGCGCCAACGGCGACACCGCCAACAAGATCGGTACCTACCAGCTGGCCATCGCCGCCCGCCACCACGGGGTGAAGTTCATGGTCGTGGCGCCGTCCTCGACCGTGGACCTGGACACCGCCAGCGGCGAGGCGATCGAGATCGAGCAGCGCGACCCGGGCGAACTGCACGGCGTCGGCGGCGTGCGCACCGTGGCCGAGGGGATCGCCGCCTGGAACCCGGTGTTCGACGTGACCCCGGCGGAACTGATCGATGCCATCGTGACCGAGCGCGGCGTGGTCGAGCGCCCGGCCGAGGCGGGGATGCGCGCGCTGTTCGCGGGCTGACCTTTTGCGGGTGGGGCGTCCCCGTCGCTGGCGAGGCGCGCCCATCCCCGGCAAGCGGGCGGGCCGCAGCGCCGGCGGAATGACACGGGGCATGCAGAAGGGCAGGGCGCCATTGCGTCGACCCTCGCCGCCAGGCCTGCCGCGGCGACCGCGCCCGCATCCGCCGCGTCCCTACGGGCCACGCTGCAGCAACCTGCCGCACCCAACGCCGGCCAATCACCCGGCCGCTTGCGTCCGGACCGGCCCGAAGCGCGGGAAAAGCGCCGCCTGCATGGTGCAAGTCCTTGTTTTTCCGTTGGATAAGCTGGCCGGGCAAGGCCTTTCCGTGATACCATCCGCAGGTTGATTCCGGCGGAGCCAACTGGCTCCGCCGCCATGTTTACGGGCCGCTGCTCGCAGCCACGGGGAAGCCCGGCACCACAGGACGCAAAGCACCCGATGACCGATCTCGCCAAAGAAATCATTCCGGTCAACCTAGAAGACGAAATGCGCCGCAGCTACCTCGATTACGCCATGAGCGTGATCGTCGGCCGCGCGCTGCCGGATGTGCGCGATGGCCTGAAGCCGGTGCATCGCCGCGTGCTGTACGCGATGAACGAACTGGGCGCGCACAGCAACAAGCCGTACTACAAGTCCGCGCGCATCGTCGGCGACGTCATCGGTAAGTACCACCCGCACGGCGACCAGTCGGTGTACGACACCCTGGTGCGCATGGCCCAGCCGTTCTCGCTGCGCTACCTGCTGGTGGACGGCCAGGGCAACTTCGGTTCGGTCGACGGCGACTCCGCCGCGGCCATGCGCTACACCGAGGCGCGCATGGCCCGCATCACCCACGAGCTGCTGGCCGACATCGACAAGGAAACCGTCGACTTCCAGCCCAACTACGACGAGAAGGAGCTGGAGCCGTCGGTCATGCCGACCCGGTTCCCGAACCTGCTGGTCAACGGTTCGGCCGGCATCGCCGTGGGCATGGCCACCAACATCCCGCCGCACAACCTCACCGAGGTGGTGAACGGCCTGCTGGCGCTGATCGACGACCCGGAGCTGGACGTCGGCGCGCTGATGCAGCACATCCCCGGCCCGGACTTCCCCACCGCCGGCATCATCAACGGCGTCGGCGGCATCCAGCTGGCCTACCGCACCGGCCGCGGCCGCGTGCGCATCCGCGCCCGCGCCGAGATCGAGGTGGCCGACAACGGCCGCGAGTCGATCATCGTCACCGAGATCCCGTACCAGGTGAACAAGGCGCGGCTGATCGAGAAGATCGCCGAGCTGGTCAAGGAAAAGAAGATCGAGGGCATCTCGGAGCTGCGCGACGAGTCCGACAAGGACGGCATGCGCATCTACATCGAGGTCAAGCGCGGCGAGTCCGCCGAGGTGGTGCTCAACAACCTCTACCAGCAGACCCAGCTGGAATCGGTGTTCGGCATCAACATGGTGGCGCTGGTCGACGGCCGCCCGCAGCTGGTCAACCTCAAGCAGATCCTCGAGGCCTTCCTGCGCCACCGCCGCGAGGTGGTGACCCGCCGCACCATCTTCGAGCTGCGCAAGGCGCGCGCCCGCGCCCACGTGCTGGAAGGCCTGACCGTCGCGCTGGCCAACATCGACGAGATGATCGAGCTGATCAAGACCTCGGAGAACCCGCAGGTGGCCAAGGAGCGCATGCTCGGCCGCACCTGGGAGCCGGGCCTGGTCGGCGCGCTGCTGGCCGCCGCCGGCGCCGAGGCCTCGCGCCCGGACGACCTGCCGGCCGGCGTGGGCCTGGTCGAGGGCATGTACCGCCTGACCGAGGTCCAGGCCCAGCAGATCCTGGAGATGCGCCTGCACCGCCTGACCGGCCTGGAGCAGGAGAAGCTGACCGAGGAATACCGCCAGCTGCTGGAGACCATCCGCGGCCTGATCGAGATCCTCGAGGATCCGGAAGTGCTGCGCCAGGTGATCCGCACCGAGCTCAACGAGCTGAAGGCCGAGTACGGCGACGACCGCCGCAGCGAGATCCGCGCCAGCGAGGAGGACCTGGACATCCTCGACCTGATCGCGCCGGAGGACGTGGTGGTGACCCTGTCGCACGCCGGCTACGCCAAGCGCCAGCCGGTGTCGGCCTACCGCGCGCAGAAGCGCGGCGGCCGCGGCCGCGCCGCCGCCGCGACCAAGGACGAGGATTTCATCGACCGGCTGTGGCTGGTCAACACCCACGACACCCTGCTGACCTTCACCAGCAGCGGCAAGGTGTTCTGGCTGCCGGTGCACCAGCTGCCGGAGGCAGGCTCCAACGCCCGCGGCCGCCCGATCATCAACTGGATCCCGCTGGAGGAAGGCGAGCGCGTGCAGGCGGTGCTGCCGGTGCGCGAGTACGCCGAAGGCCAGTACGTGTTCTTCGCCACCCGCAACGGCACGGTGAAGAAGACCCCGCTGACCGAGTTCGCCTTCCGCCTGGCGCGCGGCAAGATCGCGATCAACCTGGACCAGGACGATGCCCTGGTCGGCGTCGCGCTCACCGACGGCGGCCGCGACGTCATGCTGTTCGCCTCCAACGGCAAGGCCGTGCGCTTCGACGAGTCGGAGGTGCGCGCCATGGGCCGCACCGCCACCGGCGTGCGCGGCATCCGCCTGGCCGAGGGCGAGCACGTGGTCAGCCTGGTGGTGCCGGACGGCGAGGGCGACATCCTCACCGCGTCCGAGCGCGGCTACGGCAAGCGCACCCCGTTGTCGGAGTACCCGAAGAAGGGGCGCGGCACCCAGGGCGTGATCGCGATCCAGACCAGCGAGCGCAACGGCAGGCTGGTCGGCGCGATCCAGCTGTCCGAACAGCACGAGGTGCTGCTGATCTCCGACGCCGGCACCCTGGTGCGTACCCGCGCCGCGGAGATCTCCCAGGTCGGCCGCAATACCCAGGGCGTGACCCTGATCCGCCTGGCCGAGGGCGAGTCGCTGCAGGCGGTCGAGCGCGTGGACGCCTCGCTGGACGATGCCGAGGAGGGCGTGCAGCCCGCCGCGGCGGAGCCGGCCGGCGCCGAGGCCCCGCCGGCCGGCTGAGCCCGGCCGCGGGCAACACCCCAGGCACAAGCGCCGAGGGCGGCCAGTGGCCGCCCGCGTCGTATCCGCTGCCGGCGTGGCGCCTTACTGCACGCGGCACTGGCGCCAGCGCACCTGTTCCTCGCGGCCCGGCCGCGGATTGAGCTGCACGCGCACGGTGCGCAGCGCCGGGTAGCGCTCCAGCTCGGCGCAGACCAGCGGCCAGATCGCCTCGATGGTGCCGGTGCGGTCCACCACCAGGGTGTTGTGGGTCAGCCAGAACACGCGGCCGATGCCCGGCTGCAGCGACACCCCGCGCACCACCTCGTTGCGGTAATGCTGCAGGGTGGCTTCGTCGGGGAAGTCCTCGATGCCCGCGTCCTCCGGCAGCCGTTCCGGCTCGCGCGGGGCGACGGCGGGGCTGGCGGCCGGCGCCGCCGCGGCGGCCAGCGCCTGGGGCTCGACGTTGCCGCGCGGGGCGCGCAGCGTGGCCAGGCCGTCCACGAGGGCATCCCCCGACACCACCCCCAGCGCGCCCAGGGCCAGTGCCAGGCCGGCCACGCAGAAGGCCTCGGTCCGCGAGCGGGCCTCGGCCGCCGCTTCCACCTGGGTGCGGGTTTCCGGGCCCACGTAGGGGCGCAGCAGGGTCCACAGCCGGCGGCCGTCGATCACCTCGATGTCGTGGCGTGCGGCCGCCGCCAGCGCGCCGGCGCGCGCCCGGCCCTCGGTCAGCAGGATGCCGTGGCGGGCCTCGGCCAGCTCCATCTCGGCGGCCAGCTCGGTCACGTGGTGGGAGCCGAGGCGGTAGGCGCTGCCGTGCTTGCACGCCAGCAGCCAGCGCTGGCTGCCGTCGGTCATCAGCAGGCGGCTGCCGTCGCCGGGAGGGGCGGCTTCGCCGTGGCCGCGGCCGGCGTGGCGCAGGCCGCGCTGCTGCATGGCCTGGCCGACCAGGGTCGACAGCTCGCGCCAGCGCAGGGCCGCGATCGCGCGCAGGCCGGCGGTCGCGCGGTGCGTGCCGCGACGTACGAACCAGACATAAGGCAGGCCCACGGCAGCCGTGAGCAGGGCCAGGCTCCCCCCCAGGATCCAGGCAGACATCAACTTCCTCGTGGCTCCCCAAACAGCATCGGACCGATGGTACACGGCCCGGGACGCCACCGGTCGCGGGCACGAAAAGGCCCGCCAGTCCAGAAGCCGAGAGGGGAGGGGAGCAAACGGCGAGGGGACTGGCGGGCCGGTTTCGATTCTGCCGAAGCGATTTGTGCTTTGCAACAATGCAGTGGTACCACCGATGGAATGCTGCGTTAGCTGATTCCGGCATCCGGGCGCGGACCGGGGCCGCCGGCGGCCGGCGCCGGGCCCGGGGTCGGCGGCACGGACGGTTCCGGCGCCACGGTGGTGCGCAGCTGCAGTTCCCGGGTCAGGGCGTCGATCCTCGCTCCCAGCGCGTCCAGGTCTTCGCGGGTGGGCACGTCCATCTGCCGCAGGGCCTGCTGGACGCGGTGCTCGAAGGCGCGGCCGACGCTGTCCCAGGCCTCGTTGGCCTTGGCCGTGGCCCGGCCCAGGGCGCCGTCCACGGCCTGGCGCAGCCCTTCCAGGCGCGCGGCGGCGCTGTTCTCGCCGGCCGGGCCCTGGCCCTCGCCGACCGCGCGTCCTTCCTCGGCCAGCTGCTCGAAGAAACGGCTGCCCTCGGCCTGGGCCCGCGCCAGCGCGCCGATGCCCGCCAGCCACACTTGCTGCGCCGATTCACCCAGCTCGCGGGCGAAGCGCCCGGCCTGGGCCTGGATGTCGGCGGCGCTGGGGGTCTCGCGATAGCGGTTTTCAACGGTCATGGCCGGGTCCTCGCGTCGTGGGAAACACACGCGAGTTTCACGGCCGGCCCGCAAAGGCGGCGTGATCCTCAGCCGAGCTTTTCCGCCAGCACCCGGCGGATCTCCGATTCCACCAGCCCCTGCAGGGCCGAGAACAGGAAGCCCAGTTCGGCCTGCACCCGCACCTTGCCGGGCAGCAGCTCGATGCGCCCGTCGATGCCGGGGCCGCCCAGGGCCAGGCTGTCGCCTTCCCAGCGGCTGCTCAGGCCATGCCGCTCCTGCAGCCTGGCGGCGATACCCTCCACCGCCTGGCGGACCTGCTCGGGCGTGCGCGAATGGGCGTGTTCGATATCGATGCGGGACAAGCGTCGGACTCCGTTGGCTGCGGGAAGGGCGCGCGTGCGCACGCGGAACTGGCGGCTGGTGCAAGCGCGCTGATAGTCTGCCACGCATGCAAGAACACGCACTGCACCTGCACTTCAGCAACCGCCAGCAACCCGACCATCCGCTGGCCGCGGGGGTGTTGCGCCTGGTCCGCCAGGCCAACGGCACCCTCGGCCTGGGCGAGGCGGCCGGCGCGCTGCTGGCGCAGTTCTGCCTGGACCGGCGCGGGCTGTGGCTGCAGGTGGCCAATGGCGCGCGCGGCATCCACGTCAACGGCCGCCCGGTGCGGCGCATGGCCCTGCTGCGCGCCGGCGACGCGGTCTATGCCGACGGCGTCGAACTGCTGGTACGGGCCGGGCCGCGTGCGCCGGAGGCCGCGCAGGAGCCCGCGGACGCGGCGGCGCACGAGGCCTGCGTGGTGTTGCGCGGGGTTGGCGGCGCCCACCACGGGCGCTGCTTCACCCTGGCCCAGCCGCGCCTGGTGGGTTCGGTGCACGAGGCCGACATCCGCATCGACGACCCGGCATTCGCGCCGCGCCACGCCATGCTCGAGCGCCAGGGTGGGCAGGTCTTGCTGCGCGACCTGGGCTCGGCCGAGGGCAGCGTGGTCAACGGCATGCCGGTGCGCGACGCGGTGCTGGCGGCCGGGGACCAGGTCGTGTTCGAGGGCCAGCACCGTTTCGTGGTCGAAGCCCCGGCGCTGCCCGACCTGGCCCCCCGCGGCGCGGGCGACACGGCCGAGCCGGCGGCGGCGCCGGCAGCGCCGCCGCGCAGCGGCGTGCGCGTGCCCTGGCTGCTGCTGGCGGCGATCCTGCTGGCCGGAGCGCTCAGTGCGCTGCTGTGGTTCGGTTCGCCCTGAGCCGCAGCACCAGGCGCCAGCCGAGCAGCAGTGCGAGGATGCCGGCGTACAGCGCCGGCTCGCGGATGTCGGACTTCACCAGCCACCAGAAGTGCAGCACCGCCAGCACGCCGATGGCGTAGACGGCGCGGTGCAGCTGGCCCCAGCGCCGGCCCAGGCGGCGCATCCAGCCGCGGGTGGAGGTGACCGCCAGCGGCACCAGCAGCAGCCAGGCGAGGAAGCCCACGGTGATGTACGGGCGCTTGGCGATTTCCCCGAACAGTTGCGTCCAGTAGCCGCCCAGGTCCAGCACCAGGTACGCGCACAGGTGCAGGCAGGCGTAGAAGAACGCGTAAAGCCCCAGCATGCGCCGGAACTGCAGCAGCACCGGCTGGCCGCTGAGCCGGCGCAACGGGGTGATGGCCAGGGCCAGCAGCAGCAGGCGCAGCGCCCACAGGCCGGTGCGGTGCTCGATCTCGGCCACCGGGTCTGCCCCCAGCATGTCGCCACCGGTGCGCCAGACCTGCGCCATTTGCCAGCCCAGCCACGCGGCCGGCGCCAGGGCCAGCGCATGCGCCGCGGCCTTGGCCGCGACCAGGCCCGCTCCGCTGCTCCGGCGCGGCCGGGCGGGAGCGGCAGGCGCGCCGCTCAGTACCACTTGCGCAGGTCCATGCCGGCGTACAGCGCGGCGACCTGTTCGGCGTAGCCGTTGAACGGCTGCGTCGGGATGCGGGCGGCGAACAGCCTGCTCTTGGTCCCGGCGATGCGGCGCTCGGTCTTCTGGCTCCAGCGCGGATGGTCCACCGCCGGATTGACGTTGGCGAAGAAGCCGTACTCGGACGGCTGCAGTTCGTTCCAGGCGGTCTTCGGCATGCGCTCGGTGAAGCGGATGGCCACGATCGACTTGATCGACTTGAAGCCGTACTTCCACGGCACCACCAGGCGCAGCGGCGCGCCGTTCTGCTGCGGCAGCGGCTTGCCGTACAGGCCGGTGGCCAGCAGGGCCAGCGGGTGCATGGCCTCGTCGATGCGCAGGCCCTCGCGGTACGGCCAGTCGATCGAGCGGTAGCGGATCCCGGGCATCTGCCGCGGGTCGGCCAGGGTGGTGAAGGCCACGTACTTGGCCTTCGAGGTCGGCTCGAAGCGGCGCAGCACGTCCGCCAGCGGCACGCCGTTCCACGGGATCACCATCGACCAGCCTTCCACGCAGCGCAGGCGGTAGATGCGTTCCTCCACCGCGATCCCGCGCAGCAGGTCCTCCAGGCCGATGGTGCCGGGCCTGGCGCACTCGCCGTCGACCAACACCGACCAGGGCGAGGTGCGCAGGGTGCGGGGCGCGCGCGAGGGATCGTCCTTGTTGGTGCCGAACTCGTAGAAGTTGTTGTAGGTGGTGGCGTCCTCGTAGCGGGTCGGCTCCTCGTCGGTGCTGAAACCGGCGCGCGCCTGGGCGGTGCTGGTCCGGGCGCGCGGCGGGGGCGGCGGCTCGGCTTCGGCGCAGCCGGCCAGGCCCAGCACCGGGCTGGCGGCAAGCATGCCCAGCAGTCGGCGGCGGTCGCGGTAGACCGCCTCGTCGGTGATTTCGCTGGCGGGGATCCGGGGCAGGGAAGGCGGGCGCATGGCAGGTTCCGGAGGTCGGACGGAAGTGGGACAGCGTCCATGCCGGCGCGGTTCCCCGCGGCGGCGCGGGGCCGGTCTTGGTTGCGCCCGCAACTGGTGCGCTGCGGCATACTACGAGCCCTTTCGTTATGGGTGCTTCATGACGCGCGCGTACAACTTCAGTGCCGGCCCTGCGACGTTGCCGGAAGCGGTCCTGCGCCAGGCGCAGGCGGAAATGCTGGACTGGAACGGGGTGGGCGCGTCGATCGTCGAGCTGAGCCACCGTGGCGCCGAGTTCATGGCCGTGGCCGCGCAGGCCGAGGCCGACCTACGCGCCCTGATGTCGATCCCGGACGACTACGCCGTGCTGTTCATGCAGGGTGGCGCCACCACCCAGCAGGCGCTGCTGGCGCTGAACTTCGCCGCCCCGGGCCAGCGCGCCGACTACGTGGTCACCGGCCACTGGAGCAAGACCGCGATCAAGCAGGCGCGGCCGTACGTGGACGTGCACGTGGTCGCCGACGGCGAGGCCGGCGGCTTCCGCGACATCCCGCCGCGCGCGCAGTGGGCGCTGAGCCCCGGCGCGGCCTACGTGCACATCACCGCCAACGAGACCATCCACGGCGTGGAGTACCGCGGGGCGCCGGACGTGGGCGGGGCGCCGCTGTTCGCCGACTTCAGTTCCTCGATCGCCTCCGAGCCGATCGACGTATCGAAGTACGGCCTGATCTACGCCGGCGCGCAGAAGAACCTGGGCCCGGTCGGCATCTCGGTGGTGATCGTGCGCCGCGAACTGCTGGAGCGCGCCGGCCAGCCGCGCGCGGACATCTTCACCTACGCCTCGCACGCGGCGCGCGATTCGATGCTCAACACGCCGCCGACCTGGAACTGGTACCTGCTGGGCCTGACCGTGCGCTGGATGCTGGAACAGGGCGGCGTGGAGGAGTTCGCGCGGCGCAACGCGGCCAAGGCCGCGCTGGTGTACCAGGCGATCGACGCCTCCGGCGGCTTCTACCGCAACGAAGTCGCGCCGGCGGTGCGCTCGCGCATGAACATCCCGTTCTTCCTGCCCGACGAGGCGCTGACCGCGCGCTTCGTGGCCGAATCGCGCGAGGCCGGCCTGCTGGCGCTGAAGGGCCACAAGGCCGTCGGCGGCCTGCGCGCCTCGCTGTACAACGCCATGCCGCTGGAAGGGGTGCAGGCCCTGGTCGACTTCATGGCCGACTTCCAGCGCCGCCACGGCTGACCCACCGGTTGCGCGGCGGCCGCGGCCGCCGCCAGTGACGACGGAACCCTTCGATGGCATCGAGCAAGAAAACCAGCGCAAGCAAGGCCGTGCCCGCCGCCCGCAAGGCCGCGACCCGCAAGACCCCGGCGCGCCGCGCGGCGGCGAAGACCGCGCCGCCGGTGCTGGAGGACGTGCGCGCGCAGATCGACAGCATCGACCGGCAGATCCAGGAGCTGATCGCGCAGCGCGCGCGCTTCGCCCTGCAGGTCGGCAAGGCCAAGGGCAAGCTCGCCGCGGCGGTGGACTACTACCGCCCCGAGCGCGAGGCCCAGGTGCTGCGCATGGTGGTGGACCGCAACCAGGGGCCGCTGCCGGACGAGGTCCTGGTGCACGTGTTCCGCGAGATCATGTCCGCCTGCCTGGCGCAGCAGGAGCCGCTGAAGATCGGCTACCTGGGGCCGGAAGGAACCTTCAGCCAGCAGGCCGTGCTCAAGCACTTCGGCCGCTCGGCGCACGGCCTGCCGCTGGCGAGCATCGAGGAGGTGTTCCAGGAGGTCGACGCCGGCAACGCCGACTTCGGCGTGGTGCCGGTGGAGAACTCCGGCCAGGGCACGATCCAGGTCACCCTCGACATGTTCCTGACCTCGCCACTGAAGATCTGCGGCGAGGTGGAGCTGAAGGTGCACCAGTACCTGCTCTCGCGCACCGGCCGGATCGAGGACATCGAGCGCATCTACGCCCATCCGCAGGCCTTCGCCCAGACCGCCGGCTGGCTGCGCGCCAACCTGCCGAAGGTGGAGAAGGTGCCGGTGTCCAGCAACGCCGAGGGCGCGCGCCGCGCGCGCGGCGCCGACGACGCGGCCGCCATCGCCGGCGAGAGTGCGGCGCACGTCTACGGCCTGAAGAAGGTCATCATGCAGCCGATCCAGGACGACCGCGACAACACCACGCGCTTCCTGGTGATCGGCCGGCGCCTGTTCCCGCCGTCCGGCCACGACCGCACCTCGATCCTGGTGTTCATCCACGACAAGCCCGGCGCGCTGTTCGACGTGCTCAGCCCGTTCGCGCGCCACGGCATCAGCATGAACCGGATCGAGTCGCGGCCCTCGCACCAGGCCAAGTGGGAGTACGCGTTCTTCATCGACCTGGCCGGCCACGTCGAGGACGAGGCGATGAAGAAGGCGCTGGCCGAGCTGGAGAAGCACGTGGCCAAGGTGAAGGTGCTGGGGTCGTATCCGGTGGCGGTGCCTTGAGGGCGGTGATTGGTGATTGGTGATTCGTTCGCGGCGCTGGAAGGCGCCGGGCGTGCAGACGATGGAGAGCTGATGTCGCAGTCTTCGCAACACTGGATCGCAAGCGCGGGGCAGCCGCTGCGCGGGACGCTGGAGATCCCCGGCGACAAGTCCGTTTCGCACCGTGCGGTGATGTTCGCCGCGCTGGCCGATGGCGTTTCCACCATCGATGGCTTCCTCGAAGGCGAGGACACCCGTGCCACCGCGGCGATCTTCGAGCGGCTGGGCGTGCGCATCGAGACGCCGACGGCGTCGCGGCGCATCGTCCACGGCGTGGGCGTGGACGGGCTCAGGCCCGCCGACGGCCCGCTGGACTGCGGCAACGCCGGCACCGGCATGCGCCTGCTGGCCGGGCTGCTGGCCGGGCAGGCGTTCGACAGCGTGCTGGTCGGCGACGCCTCGCTGTCGAAGCGGCCCATGCGCCGGGTCACGGTGCCGCTGGCACAGATGGGCGCCCGGATCGACACCGGGGCCGACGGTACCCCGCCGCTGCGCATCCACGGCGGGCAGAAGCTGCGTGGCATCGACTACACGCTGCCGGTGGCCAGCGCCCAGGTGAAGTCGGCGCTGCTGCTGGCCGGGCTGTACGCCGAGGGCGGGACCTCGGTGGCCGAGCCGCACCCGACCCGCGACTACACCGAGCGCATGCTGGCCGCGTTCGGCGTGGACATCGAGTTCTCGCCGGGCTACGCCCGCCTGCGCGGCGGCCAGCGCCTGCGCGCCACCGACATCGCGGTGCCGGCGGACTTCTCCTCTGCCGCGTTCTTCCTGGTCGCGGCCAGCATCGTGCCCGGCTCGGAACTGCGCCTGCGCCAGGTCGGCCTCAATCCGCGCCGCACCGGACTGCTGCATGCGCTGCGCCTGATGGGCGCGGACATCACCGAGGAGAATCCCTCCACCCATGGCGGCGAGCCGGTGGCCGACCTGGTGGTGCGGCATGCGCCGCTGCGCGGCATCGAGGTGCCGGAGGCACTGGTGCCGGACATGATCGACGAATTCCCGGCGCTGTTCGTGGCCGCGGCCTGCGCCGAAGGCCCGACCGTGGTCCGCGGCGCGGCCGAGCTGCGGGTGAAGGAATCCGACCGCCTGGCGGCGATGGCCAGCGGCCTGCGCACGCTGGGCCTGCAGGTCGACGAGACCCCGGACGGCGCCACCATCCATCCCGGGCAGCTGCACGGCGGCACGATCGAGAGCCAGCACGACCACCGCATCGCCATGTCCTTCGCCGTCGCCGGGCAGCGCTCGGATGCGCAGGTACGGATCAACGACACCGCCACCGTGGCGACGTCGTTCCCGGGGTTCGACCTGCTGGCGCGTGGCTGTGGTTTCGGCCTGGCGGCCGGCTGAGGACGCGCGCCCTCACTCGCGGCGGAACTCGACCGGCAGGTGCACGGTGGAAGGCACGGCCTGGCCGTCGCGCATGGCCGGCTCGAAGCGCCACTGCCGCGCCGCCGCCATGGCGGCGCGGTCGAATGCCGGGTCCTCGCTGCCACCGCGCGCGACCACCTGCACGTCCACCGGACGCCCGTCGCTGCCGACGATGATCGCAACGACCACGTCGCCCTCGCTGCCGTTGCGCAGCGCGCTGCGCGGATAGCTGGGCACCGGGTTGCCGGCCAGCGGGCGTGGCGGGCGGTCCGTTTCCAGCGCTGTGGAAGGGCTGGCGGGCAGGCCGTCGTAATACTGCGGCTGGTCGCCGGCAGCCACCGGGTTTGCCTCGCGCAGGGCCAGCCACGCCAGGGCCGCGGCGAGCAATGCCAGGCCCAGCATCGCCGCGCGCAGCGCCAGGGCGTGCCTGGACAGCGCGGCCCGGAGCCCGGCGCGGCCGGTGTCGAAGTAGGTGGCCATGGCGATTCCTCGTTGCAGGTGCACGGGGAGTCTGGCCACGCCGGTGTGTCGGCCGGATGATCGGGCGATGAAGCCCGTGCCAACGGCGCGCCACGGTTCAGCGCCGTGAGCGCCGCTTCACTCGGTCTGGAACTCCACCGGCACGATGGCTTCGCCCGGGAGCGGCCGGCCTTCGCCGTCGCGTGCGGGCTGGAAGCGCCAGCGCAGTGCCGCCTCGGCCGCGGCGCGGTCCAGCTCGCGCGAACCGCTGCGCTCGACGATCTCCACGTCGCCGGCGCGGCCTTCGGCATCCACCTGGACCCGCAGCACCACGGTGCCACTCTCGCCGCGGCGCAGGGCGGAAGCGGGATAGCGTGGCGCGGGCTGGCCCGGCAGCAGTTCGGGTGCCTGGGCGATGCTGGACGCCACCGGCGCGACCGGCGCCGGTTCCACCGGCGCGGGCTCGACGGTTTCCGGCTCCGGCTGCACCGGCTCCGGCGCGGGCGCTTCCTCCACCAGGCGCGGTTCCTCGCCGTCGGCGGTGCGCGGCAGCGGCGCGCTGGTTCCAGCCGGCATGGGCGCGGGCAGCGGCTCGCTGGGCAGCGCGGCCAGCGCCGCTGCCGGGGCGGCCTCGCCCGGGGCGGGCTCGCCGGACTGCCGGGTCACCACCAGCAGGAACAGCACCCAGCCCAGCACGAAGGCACCGGCGACCACGGCCCAGCGGCTGCGGGCCAGGCGGCGCAGGAGGTCCGCGGGGTGTTCTTCGGTTCGGCTCATGCGGCGTGTCGGGGGCGGAGCGGCCGATTCTGGCACAGCCCGGCCGGGCCCGCGGGCGCGGGGGGCGCCGGTTGGGGGATAATGCACGTCTCTTCCGCGTCCTCCCGGTCCCTGCAATGCTCGACCCCTCGCTGCTCCGTTCCCAGACCGCCGCCATCGCCGAGCGCCTCGCCACGCGCGGCTACGCCCTCGACACCCAGGCGCTGGAATCGCTGGAGGCCGAGCGCAAGGCCATCCAGGTGCGCACCCAGGAGCTGCAGAACCTGCGCAACACCCGCTCCAAGGCGATCGGCCAGGCCAAGGCCAGGGGCGAGGACGTGTCCGCGCTGCTGGCCGAGGTCGCCGGCTTCGGCGACGAGCTGAAGGCTTCCGAGGCGCGCCTGGAGGAGATCCGTGGCAAGCTCGAAGCGCTTACCCAGGGCATCCCCAACCTGCCGGCCGAGGACGTGCCGGTGGGTCCGGACGAGTCGGCCAACGCCGAGCAGCACCGCTGGGGCACGCCGCGCAGCTTCGACTTCGAGCCCAAGGACCATGTCGACCTGGGCGCGCGCAACGGCTGGCTGGACGCGGAGACCGCGGCCAAGCTGAGCGGCGCGCGCTTCACCGTGCTGCGCGGCCAGCTGGCGCGCCTGCACCGCGCCCTGGCCCAGTTCATGCTGGACCTGCACACCGGCGAGCACGGCTACGAGGAAACCAACGTGCCGGTGGTCGTCAACGGCGACGCGCTGTACGGCACCGGCCAGCTGCCCAAGTTCGAGGAGGACCTGTTCTCCACCCAGCTGGGCGAGAACCGGCGCTACCTGATCCCGACCTCCGAGGTGCCGCTGACCAACATCGCCCGCGGCGAGATCCTGGCGCCGGAGCAGCTGCCGCTGCGCATGACCGCGCACTCGATGTGCTTCCGTTCCGAGGCCGGCAGCGGCGGCCGCGACGTGCGCGGCATGATCCGCCAGCACCAGTTCGAGAAGGTGGAGCTGGTCTCGATCACCCGCCCGGAGGACAGCGACGCCGAGCACGAGCGCATGACCCGCTGCGCCGAGACCGTGCTGGAGAAGCTGGGCCTGCCGTACCGCCGCGTGCTGCTGTGCACCGGTGACATGGGCTTCTCCGCGCGCAAGACCTACGACCTGGAGGTCTGGCTGCCCTCGCAGCAGACCTACCGCGAGATCTCCTCCTGCTCCAACTGCGGCGACTTCCAGGCGCGCCGCATGCAGGCGCGCTGGCGCAACCCGGCCACCGGCAAGCCGGAACTGGTGCACACGCTCAATGGCTCGGGCGTGGCCGTGGGCCGCGCACTCATCGCGGTGATGGAGAACTACCAGAACGCCGACGGCTCGATCGACGTGCCCGAGGTGCTGCGGCCGTACATGGGCGGCGCGGCCCGCATCGCCTGATCCCTCCCGGCGGCCGGCAGCGCCGGCCGCCCTCCTGCCTCAGGCCGCCTTGGCCAGCGGCTGCACCAGTTCGTCGATCCGCGCCCGGGCCCCGGCCAGGGCCTGCTCGCGGTGTTCGGGCGAGATCGCCACGCCTTCGGCGCGGACCAGTTCCACATCGTGGATGCCGATGAAGGCGAACAGCTGGCGCAGGTACGGCTCCTGGAAGTCGGTCGGCGCACCGGCGTGCAGGCCGCCGCGGGCGCTGGCGATGATCACCTTGCGCCCGCCAGCCAGGCCCTGCGGGCCCTCGGCGGTGTAGCGGAAGGTGCGCCCGGCGACCACGATGCGGTCGATCCAGGCCTTCAGGGTCGAGGGAATCGACAGGTTGTACATCGGCACGCCGATCACCACGACGTCCGCCGACAGGAACTGCTCCAGCACGCGCTCGGCCTCGGCCGCCTGCGCCGGATCGCTCTTGGCCAGCGCGGCGCCGGTCAGGTGGGGCAGGGGCTCGGCGTCCAGGTCGCGGTACTCGACCTGCAGGCCGGGATGGTGCGCCTTCCACTCGGCGACAATGGCGGCGCTCAGTCCGCGGCTCACGGAATTGGCGCCCAGGGCGCTGGAATCGATATGCAGTAGTTTCATGGCTGTGCTCTCGCTGCTCTAGGGTGGTAAGGGCGGTAGGGCCGCCGGCAGGGCACAGGGTCCATCGTTGCAACGATGGGATAAAGGTGGTTAGATAACACCGTCTGTTGCGCCTGTGGAGACAGCGCCATGCAGGACCTGAACGACCTCTACTATTTCGCCATGGTCGTCGAGCACGGCGGCTTTGCCGCGGCGGAGCGGGCCCTTGGAATTCCCAAGTCGCGCCTGAGTCGCCGTATCAGCCAGCTGGAAACCGACCTCGGCGTGCGCCTGTTGCAACGTTCCACCCGCCGCTTCGCGGTCACTGACGTGGGCATGAGCGTGTACCGCCACGCCCAGACCATGCTTGCCGAGGCCCAGGCCGCGCGCGAGGTGGTGGACCGCCTGAGCGCCGAGCCGCGCGGGCTGGTACGGGTGAGCGTGCCGGTGGCTATCGCCCAGCAGCAGCTGCCGAAGCTGCTGCCGAAGTTCCTGCAGCAGTACCCGAAGGTGCGCCTGCAACTGCACGTCAACAACCGCCGCGTCGACCTGATCAACGAAGGCTTCGACGTGGCCCTGCGCGTGCGCACCCGGCTGGACGACGACGGCAGCCTGGTGATGCGCAGCTTCGGCCAGATCCAGGAACTGATGGTGGCCAGCCCCAAGTACCTGGACCGGGCCGGTCGGCCCAAGGATCCGTCCGAGCTGGCTTCGCACCTGACCCTGAGCATGCACGAGGATGAAGCGCACCAGCGCTGGGAACTGCACGGTCCCAACGGCGAGGTGCGCCGCGTGGACGACCTGCAGCCGCGGGTGGCCGGGTTCGACTTCCCGCTGCTGCTGGCGATGGTCAAGGACGGTTTCGGCATCACCATGCTGCCGGAGACCGTGTGCGCCGAGGCCGTGCGCAACGGCGAGCTGGAGGTGGTGCTGCCCGAGTGGTCGCTGCCGCAGGGCATCTGCCACGCGGTGTTCGCCTCGCGCCGCGGCCTGCTGCCGGCGGTGCGGGTGTTCATCGACTTCCTGGCCGAGCACCTGCCGAAGCAGATCGAGGCCTCGCGCCTGGACTGCGGCAACTGCGGGCGCAAGGATGGCGGCGCGGTGGCCGCGGCCGGCAGCGAAATCGCCCTGGCCGGCTGATTCGGCGCCCGCCGGCATGCGACAATCGGCGGCCGGCCAGCGGCCTGCCGCCGCATTGCCGTCCGCGCTGCACGGTGTGCAACCTTGCCTGGCGCTTCGGCGGCAGCATGGCTGCCGCCGGACCCGGCATGGACGTCGGTGGGGTGCGGTGGGGCGAGGCGGCACGCATGTCGCGCCCGGCCATGTCCGTAGCAGCGCCAGTGCATTGGCTTGCGCGCGGACCGGGCACTGCGGTGCGTGGTCCTGGTCCGCACGGCGGCGCCGCGAAAGCGGCGCGATGCAACGTAAAACGGAGAGATGGCCGAGCGGTTCAAGGCACCGGTCTTGACCCGCAGGCCGAAGGCCGGAGGGCGCATCGA
>NZ_AZNZ01000001.1 GCF_000510725.1 Pseudoxanthomonas sp. J31 | reverse complement strand
GCCGACCACGGCTTCCGCGTCGTCGCCCATGACCGCCGCGGCCACGGCCGTTCCAGCCAGCCGTGGGACGGCAACGACATGGACCACTACGCCGACGACCTGGCCGCGGTGATCGAGGCCCTGGACCTGCGCGACGCCACCCTGGTCGGCTTCTCCACCGGCGGTGGCGAGGTCGCGCGCTACATCGGCCGCCACGGCACCTCGCGGGTGAAGAAGGTCGCGCTGGTGGGCGCGGTGACCCCGTTCATGCTGAAGACCGCGGACAACCCGGAAGGCATCCCGCAGGACGTGTTCGACGGCTTCCGCGCCGCGGCCCGGGCCAACCGCTCGCAGCAGTACCTGGATATCGCCTCCGGCCCGTTCTTCGGCTTCAACCGCCCGGGTGCCAAGCCCAACCAGGGCCTGATCCAGTCGTTCTGGGCGCAGGGCATGCAGGGCGGCCACAAGAACACCTACGACTCGATCGCCGCGTTCTCGGCCACCGACTTCCGCGATGACCTCAAGAAGTTCGACGTGCCGACCCTGGTGATCCATGGCGAGGACGACCAGGTCGTGCCGGTGGAGATCTCCGCCAAGGCGGTGCCGAAGTACGTGAAGCACGCCCGGGTGAAGCTGTACCCCGGCGGCCCGCACGGCATCACCGATACGCACCAGGACCAGCTCAACCAGGACCTGCTGGACTTCCTGCGCGAGTGAGGCCGGATGCAGTCGCCTGCCCCCTCCCGCGGGAGGGGGCTGCCGGGAGGGTCGGCATGCCAGCGTCCGCTGCGCGCCGGCCCTCACCCTTCCCCATGGCGCGGGGAAACACCCGCCTTCACGCCGGGCGGCGCAGGATGAATTCGAGGTCGCGCACCCGGCCGACCGGGAATTCGTAGGTGCCGACGCGTTCGAAGCCGCGGCGGGCATAGAAGCGCTGCGCGCCGTGGTTCTCCGACCACACCCCGATCCACAGGGTGCGCGGGCCGTCGCGCAGCAGCCAGCGCTCGGCCTCGGCGAACAGGCGCCCGCCCCAGCCGGCGTCCTGGTACGGGGCAAGCACGTAGAGCCGCTTCAGCTCGCCATCGCCGGGGGCAACTTCCGGGTGCGGCAGGCCGCAGGGCCCGGCGGCGGCATGGCCGACCGCGACCCCGTCGTCCTCCAGCAGCCATACCGCATAGCCGGGCTGGGCCAGGATCGTGGCCTGCCGTTCCACGGCGTAGGCGTCGCGCAGGAAGGCGTCCAGGTCCTCCGGCGGGTAGAGATGGCCGAAGGTCTCGGTGAAGGTGCGCGCGCACAGCGACGACAGGGTCGCCGCGTCAGCCACCTTCGCGCGCCGGATCGACAGGCTCACTCGTCCTCGTCTTCCTCTTCCTCGTCGAGGTCCTCGTCGTCGAGGTCGTCCTCGTCCTCTTCTTCCTCGTCCTCGTCGTACTCGTAGTCGTCCTCGCCGAAGTCCTCGCCGTCCCAGCGGCCCTCAGGGTCGGGGACGAAGGCCAGGGCCATGGCCGCCGGCGAGGTGCCGCTGCGCACCAGCCAGCCGCCGAACACGCGGGCGCGCTCGGTCACCAGGGCAGGGTCGGAACCCTCGTTGCCCAGGCGTTCCCACTCAAGCGAAAAAGCGAACTCGGTCATCTCCAGACTCCTCGGGGAGGGCACTTCGGTAGGCGGCGCGGCCCGCGGCCGCGCCGGTGGACGGGGATGGCCGCGCGCCACACGGCGCGCGGCCGCGGGTCACTTCGACAGCGACTCCTCCCGGACCTTCACGTGCACCTCGGCCAGCTGCTCGGCCGGGATCGGCGACGGCGCGCCGGTCATCAGGCACTGCGCGGTGGTGGTCTTGGGGAACGGGATCACGTCGCGGATCGACTCGGTACCGGCCATCAGCGCGGCGATGCGGTCGATGCCGAAGGCGATGCCGCCGTGCGGCGGGGCGCCGTACTTGAGCGCGTCCAGCAGGAAGCCGAACTTGGCCTGCGCCTCCTCGGCGCCGATGCCCAGCAGCTCGAACACCGCGCTCTGCATCTCCGGGCGGTGGATGCGGATCGAGCCGCCGCCGATCTCGTTGCCGTTGAGCACCATGTCGTAGCCGCGCGAGACCGCGGTCCTGGCGTGCGCGCGCAGCTCGGCGATGTCGTCCACGGCCGGGGCGGTGAACGGGTGGTGCAGGGCCACGTAGCGCTGCTCCTCCTCGTCCCACTCGAACATCGGGAAGTCGGTGACCCACAGCGGGCGCCAGCCCTCGGCGACCAGGCCGAAGTCCTTGCCGGCCTTCAGGCGCAGCGCGCCCATGAAGTCGGAGACCTTGTTGTAGGCGCCGGCGCCGAAGAACACGATGTCGCCGTTGCCGGCGCCAACATGCCTGGTAAGCGCGGCGAATGCGTCCTCGCTGAAGAACTTCTGGATCGGCGAGGAGATCGCGCCGGCCTCGTCGATCTTGATGTAGGCCAGGCCCTTGGCGCCGAACTTGGCGGCGTGGGCGGCGTACTCGTCGATCTGCTTGCGGCTCAGCTTCGCGCCGCCGGGGATGCGCAGCGCGGCCACGCGGCCATCCGGGTCATTGGCCGGGCCGGTGAATACCGCGAACTGGCTGTCGCGGACCAGTTCGGCCACGTCCACCAGCTCCAGGTCGATGCGCAGGTCCGGCTTGTCCGAGCCGTAGCGGCGCATGGCCTCGGCCCAGGTCATGCGCGGGAACGGGTCGGCCAGGTCCACCCCGGCCACTTCCTTGAACACCGCGCGGATCATGCCCTCGACGAAGTCCTGCACGTCGCGCTCGCGCACGAAGGCGAACTCCATGTCCAGCTGGGTGAACTCCAGCTGGCGGTCGGCGCGCAGGGCCTCGTCGCGGAAGCAGCGCGCGATCTGGTAGTAGCGGTCGAAGCCCGCGATCATCAGGATCTGCTTGAACAGCTGCGGGCTCTGCGGCAGGGCGTAGAACTCGCCCGGGTGCATGCGCGCCGGCACCAGGAAGTCGCGCGCGCCCTCCGGGGTGGCCTTGGTCAGGATCGGGGTCTCGATGTCCTGGAAGCCGCGTTCGTCCAGGTAGCGGCGCAGGGCCTGCACCAGGCGGATGCGGGTGCGCTGCATGCGCTGCATCTCCGGACGGCGCAGGTCCAGGTAGCGGTAGCGCAGGCGCACTTCCTCGGAGGGGTTCTCGTGCGCGTGGAACGGCAGCGGCGCGGCCTTGTTGAGGATGGTGATGCGGGTGGCGATCACCTCGACCTTGCCGGTGCGGATCTTGTCGTTGACCGCGTGGCGGGCGCGCACGACGCCCTCGACCTGGATCACGTCCTCGTAGCCGAGCGAGGCGGCCACGGCGAAGACCTCGGCATTGTCGGGCTCGACCGTGACCTGGACGATGCCTTCGTGGTCGCGCAGGTCGATGAAGCACACGCCGCCGAGGTTGCGGGCGACGTCGGTCCAGCCGGCGAGGGTGATGGTCTGGCCGATCAGCGATTCGTCGACCAGGCCGCAGTAATGGGTACGCATGCAGGCTCCGCGAGTGGGGCAACCGCCCGGAAGAGGCGGAAAGCGGCGATTTTACCCTCTCGCCCCGACCCCGCGGCACGCCGGCCGGGAAGGCCGCCCCATGGCCGGGTGGTGCGGGCGCCGAAACATTCTGTTCAGGAATGTGCGGGCAGGTTCGGCGTCGAGTCACGACACAAGGTGCCCCGATGAGCATGACACCCCTGCATGACACGCCGAAGACGGCTCCGGCCGGGCAAACGGGCGCTGGCGCATGACGGGGGTGCTGCTGGTCGCGGCACTGGCGGCACTGGCCGCGCTGGTGGTGGCCTCGCCACGGCTGGCGCGGACCAAGGCCGCGCTGCTGGCCGCCCTGCTGGTCGCGCTGAGCCTGTGGTGGCTGGTGGACCAGCTCAGCGGCGACGGCGTGGACGCGGCGACCCTGTACCACCTCTCCAGCGGCATCGAGGGCGCCGGGGTAGCCGATTTCAGCGGCCCGCTGGCCATTGCCGCGGTGCTGGTGCTGCTGTCACTGCTGCTGCCGGCCTGGCTGGCGCGGTATGCCCGCCGGCGCCCGGTCCCGCCGCGCCCGCCGGTGGTGTTCCCGGTTTTCGCCGCCACCTTCCTGGTCGCGGCCCTGGCCAGCCCGCTGGCCCGCGACGCCTGGCGCCTGTACCAGCACAGCCGGCCGGTGGACGCGGCCCAGGTCGCGGCCGAGTACGTGGTCCCGGACCGCCCGCTGCGACAGCGCCGCAACATCGTCTGGATCTACGCCGAGAGCCTCGAGCGCACCTATTTCGACGAGACCGTGTTCCCCGGCCTGGTGCCCAACCTCCGCCGGCTGGCGGGCGAGGCCCTGGACTTCCGCGACGTGGCCTCACCGCCCGGCACCGGCTGGACCATCGCCGGGATGGTGGCCTCGCTGTGCGGGGTGCCGCTGACCGCCGCGCGCGGCGACGAGAACAGCATGGGCCGGATGGAGCAGTTCCTGCCTGGCGCGCACTGCCTCAGCGACTACCTCGCCCAGCAGGGCTACGCCCTGCACTTCAGCGGCGGCGCCGACTCGGCCTTCGCCGCCAAGGACCGGTTCCTGGCCAGCCACGGCTTCGCCACGGTCAAGGACCAGGCCTGGTTCCGCCAGCGCGGGGTGGCGAAGAAGCACTTCTCCAGCTGGGGCGTGCACGACGACGTGCTGCTGGACAGCGTGTACGAAGACTTCCAGCGCCTGTCCCGGGCCGGCACGCCGTTCATGCTCACCGCCCTGACCATGGACACCCACCACCCGGCCGGGCACCTGCCGCGCTCCTGCAGCGACGTGCGCTACGACAGCCCGCACGGCGACATCGGCCTGCTGCGCGCGATCGCCTGCAGCGACCGCCTGATCGGGCGCCTGGTCGAGCGCATCCGCAGCAGTCCCTGGGCGGACGACACCCTGGTGGTGATCGCCTCCGACCACCTGGCCATGCCCAACGACCTGTCCGACGTGCTGGCCGGAATGAAGCGCGAGAACCTGCTGCTGTTCCTCGGCAGCGGCCATGAACCGCGCCAGGTCGCCACCGCCGGCACCACCCTGGACACCGGCGCCACCCTGCTGCAGCTGCTGGACCCGGAGCTGGGCGCGCTGGGCTTCGGCCGCTCGCTGCTGGGCGATCCGGCGCTACCGGGCGCCAGCGTGGCCGCGCGCCGCGACCCGGAGCGCTACCCCCTGTACCTGGGCTTCGCCCGCCAGCTGTGGACCGGCAGCGAGACCCGCACCCTGCGGGTGGAGGACGACCGCGTGGTGGCCGGGGTACAGCGCATCCGCCCGCCGGTGATGCTGGAGTACGACCAGGGCTGGAACATCGCCTCGATCGTGCTGGAGGATGCGCCGCGGCAGTTCGCCCAGCGCGATCCGGACAACATCCTGGCCTACGTCGACCGCTGCACCGCCTTCCTCGACGAGCCCGGCAAGGGCGAGTGGTGCGCGCTGGTGGTGGACCGCAACAACGCCCTGACCCTCTATTCGGAAGCCGAGCTGCAACAGGGCATCCAGGTCGACGCACCGCTGCAGGAAGCCGCCGACGCCCGCCCGCGGCCACGCCGCGCGCTGACCGTGGCGCGCCAGGAGCGGCCGATGCAGCCCGGCCAGTACCAGTTGCGGATGCAGGCGCGCAACCTGCCCTCGCATTCGTTCTGGCTGGAGGCGGTGTCCGACGACGGCACCGTGGTCCGCGCGCGCGAGTGGGTGCAGGTCGACCCCGGCCGCCCCGGGCAGCAGATCCGCCTGCCGCTGTGGCTGGACTCGAGGGTGGACCAGCTGGTGATCCGCGCCTGGCTGGACTACACCGAGGAGATGGAGGTGGAACGCGTGGCGGTGGTGCCGGCCCGCAGCGGCCGCGGCCGCGGCTGAAGCGCAGGTCGGGCGGCGTTAAGCACCTGCCCGGCAAATTCCCGCCACTTCCCGGATGCTGCATGCAAGGAGTTGCAATGAGCCGAGTCCCCGCCTTCGCCCTGGCGCTATGCCTGGGCCTGGCCTCCAGCCTGCCCGCCGCAGCGCGCGGTCCGGTCGAGGACCTGCGTACGCTGCCGCCGGCGCAGCGGGTCGAGCTGATCGAGCGCGAGTACGCCGCGCAGTCGCGCGGGCGCGCCATCCCGGACGACCAGCTGGCCTTCTACCTGGAGCAGGTCGAGCGCGGCTGGGGCATGGGCCAGGTGCGCGCGGACATCTCCGGCTCCCTGCGCGGCCAGGGCAACCGCCGCTGGAACGGCTCCAGCTGGGCCGGCGCCACCGTGGTCTGCTCCAGCAACGAGCGTCGCCGGCGCGAATGCCGCACCCCGTTCAACGGCCGCCCGGTGCTGGTGGAGAACATCTCCGGCACGCGCTGCATCGAAGGCCGCAATTTCGGCGGCGGCGGCGGCACCATGTGGGTCGACGATGGCTGTCGTGGACGCTTCGCCGAAGGCCGCGGCGGCTGGAACGGCGGCGGCACCGGCGAACTGGTGCGCTGCGAGAGCCAGGACAACAAGCGCCGGACCTGCGCCATCAACGGCCGCGCGGTGCTGGTGCGGCAGCTGTCGAAGACCGCCTGCGTGGAAGGCCGCACCTGGGGCCAGCGCGGCAACAGCCTGTGGGTGGACGACGGCTGCCGCGCCGAATTCTCCGTCGCCCGCGGCCCGGCGCCGGGCCATCGCCCGGGTCCGCCCGGCACCAGCGATTACAGCATGACCTGCAGCAGCGAGAACAAGCGCCGCCGCACCTGCGACTGGGATCGCCGCCGCGGACGCCCGGTGCTGGTGCAGCAGCTGTCCAGCACCCGCTGCGAGGAAGGCCGCACCTGGGGCTGGACCGGCAATTCGGTCTGGGTGGATGGCGGGTGCCGGGCGAGGTTTGGGGTGCGCTGACTGGAGCGGGATTGGCGATTCGTGATTCGTGATTCGTGATTCGTGATTGGTGATTGGTGATTGGAAACTTGTCACCAATCACCCGTCCGGAATCACCGCTCACGTGCCAAACAGCTGCCCGATCCCCAGGGTCACCACCGCGGCGACCAGCCAGACGGCGACCCGGCGGATCAGGGCGGGATCGGCGCTGTTGGCGGGCCGGGCACGGCCGAAGCCGACCACGAACACGTGCAGCGGCAGGGCGATCACCAGCACGAAGGCCAGTACCCAGTAAAGGCTGTCGTCGCCCAGGCGCGGCCACAGTACGGCCATCACCAGGGCCGAGACGATCCCGGCCACGGCGGCGGTGACCGGCGACGGCGTGATCTGCATGCTTCCCCTCCCCTTCGTGGTCCTGGCGCCGATCATGACCGCCGCGCCGCCGTGGCGCGAGCCAGACCATCGACGCATGGCCGACCGGACCGGGTGGGGACTGCGGGATGCAAGGACGGGCCTGGCGCGTACCAGGCCCGGGAACCGATCCTCCGGGGGCCGGCGGCGCGGCGCCCCGGGACGCCGCGCTCAGCTGGTCGCGGTAGCGTTGGAGGAGCTGCTGGCGGACGAGCCCGAGGAGCCGGAGCCGCCGTCGCCCTTGTCGGCGAGGTTGCGCTTCTTGTCGCCGTCCTTCTTGAAGTCGGTCTCGTACCAGCCGCCGCCGGCAAGGCGGAACGACGGCGCGGTCACCTGGCGGCGGACCTGGCCCGGCGCGTTGCAGGAGGGGCAGACCTCCGGATCGGCATCGGACAGCTTCTGCAGGCGGTCGAAGGCATGACCGCAGGCAGCGCACTGGAAGGCGTAGATGGGCATGGCACACACGCGATGGGAAAAACCAGGTCCGCTATGGGGATGCCTATTCACGTTTTCAAGGGCCGCCTGCCCCGGGCAGCGGTCCGCCCCCAGCCGGGGCGCAGCCCGGGTCGGCGCTCCCCTGGACCCCAACGCCGGCAAACCCGCGGCCGATGCCGGCCACGCGCGCCCCGGCCGCCTGGCCCCGGCCCGCGCCCCTGGCCGTCCCGGTCAGCAGGCGTAGCCCGGGCAAGCGTGGCGCACGCCCGTGACCGTCCGGCGCCGGATCCGCGGCACCGCTGCTCCGCCCCGTCCGTACGCTCAGGCCGCCGCGATCGACGCCACCGCCAGCTGCCCCGCCCGCGCCAGCACCGCGTCGCGGGCGGCGCTGTCGACCCGGGAGCCCTCCAGATAGGCGGCCACCACCCAGGGGCTGCCGCCGGCCAGCGGCCACAGCACGGCCACGTCGTTGCGGATGTCGGTGCCGTTGCTGCCGGTCCTGTCGCCAACCCGCCACTCCGGGCCGATCCCGGCCCGCAGGCAGTCGTCGCCGGTGGTGTTGTCGATCAGCCAGTCGGCCAGCTGCAGGCGCGAGGCCGGGGCCAGCACCGCGCCGGCCACGCAGCGGCGCAGGCTGGTGGCCATCGCGCGCGGGCTGGTGGTATCGCGCGGGTCGCCGGGGACGAAGCCATTCATTTCCGGCTCCAGGCGGTCGCTGCGGGTGACCGTGTCGCCCAGGCCGCGCAGGAACGCGGTCAGCGCCGCAGGCCCGCCGATCCGCGCGAACAGCAGGTTGGCCGCGGTGTTGTCGCTGATGGTCACGATGGCCCGGCACAGGTCGCGCACGCCCAGGTCCTTGCCCACGTGGCGGCGGGTGACCGGGGCATGCGGGACCAGGTCGGCCGCGCGCACCGGCAGGCGTTCGTCCAGGTCCAGCGCGCCGCGATCGGCCCGTGCCAGCACCGCCGCGGCCAGCAACGCCTTGAACGTGCTGCACATCGGGAAACGCTCGTCCGCGCGGTGCCCGGCCAGGTAGCGGCCATTGCCGGCCTCGAGCACCGCCACGCCCAGCCGGCCCTGGCTGGCCGCCTCCAGCGCGGCGAAGTCCGGTGCGGCGGCAATGCGTGCCCGCGTCCTGTCGCCGGCGGCCGCGCTCGCGGGGACGGCGGCGCGGGCCAGTGCCGGCATGGCCAGCATGGACGCGGCGGCCAGGCCGGCGGACTGCAGGAAACTGCGGCGGTCGGGCATGGATCGATCCTCCTCGGGGGTGGGAGCCGAGTATGGGCAGGGCCGGCGACGGGCCACCATCGCAAGTTTTCGGGAACAGCCATTAGCTGTCCTTGTGGCGCCGTGCAGGTTCCCGGCACTGCCGTGGTCGGCGCCCGCCTTGCAGACCTGCACGGATGCCGGGGCGGCTACCGGCCCGGGACACCGCGCCGGTCCAGCTGCGGTAGCCTCGGCCGTCCACTTCACTTCCGTCCGCGATGCCACGCCCGCCGCTCCCGCTCAACGCGCTGCGTGCCTTCGAGGCCGCCGCCCGCCACCAGAACCTGACCCGCGCCGCGCTGGAGCTGTGCGTGAGCCAGGCCGCGCTGAGCCACCAGATCCGTACCCTCGAGCAGCGCCTGGGCGTGGCCCTGTTCCACCGCCTGCCGCGCGGGGTGGCGCTGACCGAGGAGGGCGCGGCGCTGTACCCGGTGCTGCAGGACGCGTTCGACCGCATCGCCGAGGGCATGCAGCGCTTCCTCGGCGCGCAGGGCAGGCAGGTGCTGACCGTGGGCGCGGTGGCGACCTTCGCCGCCGGCTGGCTGCTGCCGCGGCTGCCGGCGTTCGAGGCCGCGCACCCGGACATCGAACTGCGGGTGCAGACCCACAACAACCGCATCGACCTGGCCAGCGAGGGCCTGGACCTGGCGATCCGCTTCGGCGACGGCGACTGGCAGGGCCAGGCCTGCACTCCGGTGCTGGATACCCCGTTCGCGCCGCTGTGCGCGCCGCAGCTGGCCGAGCGCCTGCGCGGGCCCGGCGACCTGGCCGGCGTGCCGCTGCTGCGCTCCTACCGCGCCGACGAATGGCCGCGCTGGCTGGGCGCCGCCGGCGTTGCCGGCGTGGAGGCGCGGGGGCCGGTGTTCGATTCCTCGCTGGCGCTGGCCGCCGCGGCCGCCGCCGGCACCGGCGTGGCCCTGCTGCCGCTGCGCCTGTTCGCGCGCGAGCGGGGCGAGGGCCGGCTGCTGCAGCCGTTCGCGCAGACCGTGGACCTGGGCCGCTACTGGCTGACCCGGCTGCGCTCGCGCGCCGAGCGCGAGCCGGCGCGGCGGTTCCGGCTGTGGCTGGAGGAACAGGGCCGGGCCGCGGAGTAAGCGGCCGGAGGGCGGGCGCACGACCGCGCCCAGGCCTTCAATCCAGCATTTCCAGCCAGGCCTGCTCGGCCTGCTCCAGGCGCGCGGCCAGGGCCTCGCGGTCGCGGGCCAGGGCGGCCAGGCGCGCCGGGTCGGACATGTTGGCCGGATCGGCCAGCTGCGCGTCCACCTCGGCCAGCTGGGCCTCGAGCTCGGCGACCTTCTTCTCGGCGGCGGCCAGCTTGACCGGGTTGGCCGGCTTCTTCGCCGGCGCCGGCGGAGGCGCGGCCGCCGCCGGCGCGGGTGCCGGCGCCGCTTCCTGCTCCAGGCGCGCGCGGGTGCCCTGCGCCACCGGGCGGGTGCGCAGCCACGCCGCATAGTCGTCCAGGTCGCCGGCGAACGGCTCGACCACGCCGTCGGCCACGCGCCAGAAACTGTCGCAGACCAGGCCGATCAGGTGGCGGTCGTGGCTGACCATCACGATCGCACCGTCGAAGTCGGCCAGCGCCTCGGCCAGCGCCTCGCGCATTTCCAGGTCCAGGTGGTTGGTCGGCTCGTCCAGCAGCAGCACGTTGGGCTGCTGCCAGGCGATCAGGGCCAGGGCCAGGCGCGCGCGCTCGCCGCCGGAGAAGCCGTCCACCGGCTCGAAGGCGCGGTCGCCGGGGAAGTTCCACTTGCCGAGGAAGTCGCGGAAGGCCTGGGTCGGCGCGTCCGGCGAGAGTTCGCGGAAGTGGTCGATCGGCGACTGCCCCTCGCGCAGCGACTCCACCGTGTGCTGGGCGAAGTAGCCGATCCGCAGGTCCGGGTGCGCGTTGCGCTCGCCGGCCAGCGGCGGCAGTTCGCCGACCAGGGTGCGCACCAGGGTGGTCTTGCCGGCGCCGTTGGGGCCAAGCAGGCCAATGCGGTCGCCGGCCTCCAGGCCGAAGCCGACGTCCCTGAGGATCACCGCGGGCTGGCCGCCACTGCCCGGCTCGGGCGGATAGCCGCACTGCGCGTCCTGCAGCCGGATCAGCGAATGCGGCAGGCGGCTGGGCGAGGCGAATTCGATCGTGAACTCGCGCTCCACCCGCACCGCCTCGGTGCCGGCCAGCTTGGCCAGGCGCTTCATCCGGCTCTGCGCCTGGCGCGCCTTGGAGGCCTTGGCCTTGAAGCGGTCGATGAAGCTCTGCAGGTGGGCGCGCTCGGCCTGCTCCTTCTCGAATGCGATCTGCTGCTGGCGCAGCTGCTCGGCACGCTGGCGCTCGAAGTCGGTGTAGCCGCCCACGTACAGCTTCGCGTTGCCGCCGTGCAGGTGCAGGGTGTGGGTGGCGACGTTGTCCAGGAACTCGCGGTCGTGGGAGATCAACAGCAAGGTACCGGGGTACTTCAGTAGCCACTGCTCCAGCCAGTAGACCGCGTCCAGGTCCAGGTGGTTGGTCGGCTCGTCCAGTAGCAGCAGGTCCGAGGGCATCATCAGCGCGCGCGCCAGGTTCAGGCGCACGCGCCAGCCGCCGGAGAACGAGGCCACCGGGCGGCGGTGGGTCTCGGCCGGGAAACCCAGGCCGTGCAGCAGGCGCCCGGCGCGGGCCTCGGCGTCGTAGCCGTTGAGCTCGGCCAGCTTCTGGTGCGCCGCGGCCACGGCCTCCCAGTCCTCGCGGGCGTTGGCCTCGGCCTCCTCGCGCAGTACCTTGGCGATGACCTCGTCGCCGGAAAGCACGAAATCCAGCGCCGGCTCCGGCAACGCCGGCGTCTCCTGCGCCACCGAGGCGATGCGCAGCCTGCCGGGCAGGTCGACGTCGCCCTTGTCGGGCTCCAGCTCGCCGCGGATGGCGGCGAACAGGCTGGACTTGCCGGTGCCGTTGCGTCCGACCACGCCCACCCGGTAGCCCGCGTGCAGGGCCAGGTCGACGTTCGACAGCAGCAGGCGCTCGCCGCGGCGCAGCGCGAAGTTGCGCAGGGAAATCATCGGACGGAGGACTTAGAACGAAAGGGAATGTGCAGATGGCCAGGCATCCTGCGACGTCCATTCTACGTTAACGAATACTTGACATCCCAGCGGGCCAGCATCCAGTCCTGGACCGCCAACAGTGCAGTGCATCCGTTCCACGCAGCAAGGAGTACCCCCCCATGGCCCTCAAGCCGCATCTTCTCGCCGCCGCCGTGACCACCGCCCTGCTGGCCGCTCCGGCGGCGCATGCCCAGGACGCCGGCGACACCGGCAACCGCGCCCCCACCATGCTCGACACCCTGATCGTCACCGGCACCCGCATCGCCGACCGCACGGTGGCCGAATCGCAGTCGCCGATCGACATCATCACCCCGGAGGCGCTGTCGGCCACCGGCACCACCGAGCTGGCCACCGCCCTGGCCCGCGCCCTGCCCTCGCTGAACTTCCCGCGCCCGGCCATGGCCGACGGCACCAGCGGCGTGCGCCCGGCGCAGCTGCGCGGGCTGTCGCCGGACCAGGTGCTGGTGCTGGTCAACGGCAAGCGCCGCCACGTCTCGGCCCTGGTCAACGTCAACGGCACCATCGGCCGCGGCTCCTCGGCGGTGGACCTCAACGCCATCCCGGTGGCGGCGATCGAGCGGGTCGAGGTGCTGCGCGACGGCGCCTCGGCGCAGTACGGCTCGGACGCGATCGCCGGCGTGGTCAACATCGTGCTCAAGGGCGCCGGCGAAGGCGGCAGCCTGGTCGCCAGCGGCGGCGAGTATTCCGAGGGCGACGGCACCCAGTGGCAGCTGGCCGGCGACGCCGGGCTGAGCCTGGGCCGCGAAGGCGGCACCGTGCACCTGGCCGCCCAGGTCGGGCAGCAGGACCCGACCAACCGCTCCGGCCCCTACCAGGGCACCGCGCCGCACACCGGCAACTTCCCCGGCGTGGGCGAGCGCGCCTTCCGCTTCGGCGAGGCCGACGTGGACCAGTTCGCGGTCTCGGCCAACGCCGCGTTCAACGTCGGCGAGCGCTCCCAGGTCTACCTCACCGCGATCGCCAGCAACCGCGACATCACCTCGTTCGCGTTCTACCGCTCGCGCAACCACAGCAACCAGGGCGCGCTGCTGGCCCAGGTCTACCCGGACGGCTACGTGCCGCAGATCGACCAGGATTCCAAGGACCGCAGCGCGGTGCTGGGCTACAAGGGCAGCACCGCCAGCGGCTGGACCTGGGACCTGAGCTACAGCTTCGGCAGCAACGACCTCGACTTCCACACCCGCAACACCATCAACTACGCGCTGGGCGTGGACAGCCCGCGCAGCTTCTACGCCGGCAACCTGCACTACGCCCAGGACGTGTTCAACGCCGACTTCGCCAAGACCCTGGACATCGGCCTGGCCTACCCGGCCACCGTTTCCTTCGGCGCCGAGTACCGCGACGAGGAATGGCGCCAGGGACCGGGCGAGCCGGATTCCTACTTCGGCTCCGGCGCCCAGGGCTTCGGCGGCTTCACCCCGCGCAACGCCGGCAGCTACCAGCGCGACAGCCATGCGGTCTACGCCGGGCTGGAGGCGGACCTGAGCGAGCGGCTGTCGGCCGGCATCACCGCCCGCTACGAGGACTACTCGGACTTCGGCAGCGAGACCTCGGGCAAGCTCTCGGCGCGCTACGCCTTCAGCGACGCGGTCGCCCTGCGCGCCACCGTGGCCAGCGGCTTCCGCGCCCCGGCCCTGGCGCAGCAGAACTACCAGGCGGTCACCACCAACATCAACAACAGCGTGGTCACCGAAACCGGCACCTTCCCGGCCACCGGCGCCGTCGCCCAGGCCCTGGGCGCCGAGCCGCTGAAGGCCGAGACCTCGCTGTCCTACAGCCTGGGCCTGGTGCTGCAGCCGGCCGAGCGGGTGTACCTGACCATCGATGCCTACCAGATCGAGGTCGACGACCGCATCGTGCTGTCGTCCAACCTCAACCTCACCGGCAACCAGGCGGCGCAGGACCTGCTGGCCGGGCTCGGCTTCCCCGGGGTGACCGCGGCGCGCTACTTCAACAACGCCGTCGACACCCGCACCCGCGGCGTGGACGTGGTCGGCACCTGGTCGGTGCCGCTGGCCGCATCAAACCTGGACCTGACCGCCAGCTACAACCACAACAAGACCGAGGTCACCCGGATCGCCCCCAACCCGGCGGCGCTGGCTTCGCTGGGCGCCAACCTGGAGCGCATCGGCCGCGACGAGCGCGGGCGCATCGAGGAAGGCGCGCCGCGCGACAAGTTCGCCCTGGGCGCGATCTGGAAGCTGGCGCAGTGGGACTTCAGCGCCAACGCGGTGCGCTATGGCGAGTTCACCAGCCGCCACGCCACCAACCCGGACCAGGACCAGACCTATGCGGCGAAGTGGACCCTGGATACCGCGGTGAGCTTCCGCCCCAGCGCGAACTGGACCTTCACCCTGGGCGCGGACAACGTGCTGGACGAGTACCCGGAGAAGACCATCTTCGTGAACTCCACCTCCGGCATGATCCCGTACAGCCTGTACTCGCCGTTCGGCTTCAACGGCCGCTACGTCTACGGCCGGATCGGCTACGCCTGGTAAGGCGGGCGCGGTTGCGCTCCCGGCAGGCCCCGGCGTACGCCGGGGCCTTTCTTTTCCGGCGCGGCCGGGACGGCGACGGCAGCGCCGCCCCGGCGGAGATGGCAACCGGCACGCCGCCGACCGGCACCGGGCAGGTCCGCTTCCGCAGCCTGCGGGCCGGAGGACAGGGCTGCAGGGCCGGCCAGCACTGGGCGTCGCTTCGGCCGGGACCACCGGATCGCGGCCCGGACCACCCGGGCCGCCCCTGGCGGGGTGGCCCCGCACCGCCAGGGCCGGGTGCGACATGAGGCGCCCGGCACGATTCGTGCCAACGATTTATTTACGGCGGCCACCGGCATCAGCGAAACTCGGAACCCGCGCGGAGTCCCCGCACACGACCACCCCTGATGCACCACGACACCAGCCTGATCGACATCGTCGCGGTTGGCCTGGCCCTGGCTTTCGTGCTCGGCGCCATCGCCAACCGGTTGCGCCTGTCCCCGCTCGTCGGCTACCTGGTGGCCGGCATCTTCGTGGGGCCGTTCACCCCCGGGTTCGTCGCCGACCAGGAAATCGCCAACCAGCTGGCCGAGATCGGCGTGATGCTGCTGATGTTCGGCGTCGGCCTGCACTTCTCGCTGCAGGACCTGCTGGAAGTGAAATGGATCGCCATCCCCGGCGCGGTGGCGCAGATCGCGGTGGCCACCCTGCTCGGCTGGGGCGTGGCCTGGCTGATGGGCTGGTCGCACCTGCACGGCATGATCTTCGGCTTCTCCCTGGCCACCGCCTCGACCGTGGTGCTGCTGCGGGCGATGGAGGAACGCCGCCTGCTGGAGACCATGCGCGGCAAGATTGCTGTCGGCTGGCTGATCGTGGAGGACCTGGCCTGCGTCCTGGCCCTGGTCATGATGCCGGTGATCGCCGGGCTGTTCGGGCCGGAGGCCGGCGGCGAACGCCACAGCTTCGGCAGCGTGCTGTCCTCGATCGGCTGGACCTTCGTCCAGCTGGGCCTGTTCGTGGCGGTGATGCTGCTGGTCGGGCGCCGGGTCATCCCCTGGGTGCTGGAGCGGATCGCCGGCACCGGTTCGCGCGAACTGTTCACCCTGTCGGTGCTGGCCATCGCCCTGGGCGTGGCGTTCGGCGCCGCGGCCCTGTTCGGCGTCTCCTTCGCCCTGGGCGCGTTCTTCGCCGGCATGATGCTCAACGAGTCCGAGCTCAGCCACAAGGCGGCCAACGACTCGCTGCCGCTGCGCGACGCGTTCGCGGTGCTGTTCTTCGTTTCCGTCGGCATGCTGTTCGACCCGAAGATCCTGCTCGAGCACCCCTGGCAGGTGCTGGGCACCGCGGCGATCATCATGTTCGGCAAGTCGGCGGCGGCGTTCCTGATCGTGCGTGCCTTCGGCCACCCCAAGGCCACCGCGCTGACCATCTCCGCCTCGCTGGCGCAGATCGGCGAGTTCGCCTTCATCATCGCCGGCCTGGGCGTGAGCCTGCAGATCCTGCCGCCCACCGGCCAGGCCCTGGTGCTGGCCGGCGCGCTGATCTCGATCATGCTCAACCCGATGATCTTCATGCTGCTGGACCGCTGGGAGGCGCGCCACCGCGAGGAGGTCCAGGTGCAGCCGGAGCCGGAGGTGCAGCCGGGGCCGCCGCTGCAGGCCGGCAACCACGCCATCGTGATCGGCTACGGCCGGGTCGGCAGCGAACTGGCCAACGTGCTGCGCGACCGCGGCGTGCCGGTGGTGATCATCGACGACAACAGCCTGCACGTGGACCGCGCCCACGCCGCCGGCATTCCCGGCATCCGCGGCCATGCCGCCTCGGACAAGGTCCTGGCCGAGGCGCATCCGGAATCGGCCAGCATCGCCATCCTCGCCATCCCGCAGCCGCTGGAAGCCGGCGAAGCGATCGCCAAGCTGCGCGCGCTCAACCCCGCCCTGCCGGTGCTGGCGCGCGCGCACAGCGACGCCGAGGTCAAGCACCTGCTGGCCCACGGCGCCGACGGCGCGGTCATGGCCGAGCGCGAGCTGGCCTACTCGCTGGCGGAGATGGTCATGTCGACCCCGGCCTACCGCTACGCCAACCGCGGCGACGTGGCGGTGCCGCCGGTCTGACCGCCCTGCCGGCCGGATCCGCCCGGCCGGCACCCCGCCTCGGCGACGGGCGGCCGTCGCGGCATCCGCCGGCGACGGCCGCCTGCCTCAGGCCGCCGCCAGCGCCTGCTCCAGGTCGGCGACCAGGTCGTCGATGTGCTCGATGCCCACGCACAGGCGCACGGTGTCCTCGCTGACCCCGGCCTTCTCCAGCTCCTCCGGCGACAGCTGGCGGTGGGTGGTCGAGGCCGGATGGGTGGCCAGCGACTTGGCGTCGCCGATGTTCACCAGGCGGGTGAACAGCTGCAGCGCATCGAGGAAGCGCGCACCGGCCTCGCGCCCGCCGGGCAGGCCGAAGGTCAGCAGGCCGGAGGCGCCCTTCGGCAGGTACCTCTGCACCAAGGCATGCTCCGGGTGGTCTTCCAGCCCGGCGTAGTTCACCCAGGCCACCTTGGGGTGCTGCTTCAGGTAGCGGGCCACGGCCAGGGTGTTCTGGTTAATCCGGTCCATGCGCAGGGCCAGGGTCTCGATGCCCTGCAGGATCAGGAACGCGTTGAACGGCGAGATCGCCGCGCCCATGTTGCGCAGCGGCACCACCCGCGCGCGCCCGATGTAGGCCGCCGGCCCCAGCGCCTCGGTGTAGACCACGCCGTGGTAGCTGACGTCCGGCTCGTTCAGGCGCGGGAAGCGCTGCTTGTGCTCGGCCCAGGGGAAGCGCCCGGAATCGACGATCGCGCCGCCGACGCTGTTGCCATGGCCGCCCAGGTACTTGGTCAGCGAGTGGACCACGATGTCGGCACCATGGTCGAACGGCCGCAGCAGGTAGGGCGTGGCCACGGTGTTGTCCACGATCAGCGGCACCCCGTGCTCGTGCGCGACCTTCGCCACCGCCTCGATGTCGGTGACGTTGCCGCGCGGGTTGCCGATCGACTCGACGAACACCGCCTTGGTGCGCCCGTCGATCAGCCTGGCGAACGCGTCCGGGTCGCGGTAGTCGGCCAGCCGCGCCTCGATCCCGAACTGCGGCAGGGTGTGGGCGAACAGGTTGTAGGTGCCGCCGTACAGCGCGCTGGAGGAGACGATGTTGTCGCCGGCCTCGGCGATGGTCTGGATCGCATAGGTGATCGCGGCCTGCCCCGAGGCCAGGGCCAGCGCGCCGATGCCGCCCTCGAGCGCGGCCAGGCGCTGCTCGAGCACGTCCTGGGTCGGGTTCATGATCCGGGTGTAGATGTTGCCCGGGACCTTGAGGTCGAACAGGTCGGCGCCGTGCTGGGTGTTGTCGAAGGCGTAGGCCACCGTCTGGTAGATCGGCACCGCCACCGCGCGGGTGGTCGGGTCCGGGCTGTAGCCGGCATGGACGGCCAGGGTCTCGGGCTTCCAGTTCGGTGCACTCATCGATGCGCTCGCGGTTGCGGTGGACAGGAGCGCCGAAGATAGCCGAGCAAAGGCGCGACGGATCGCACGGTTTCAGTGCCAACCATCGCCGCGCGGAATGTCCTCATTCCGCAAAGGCGGGCGGCGCCCCCAGGCGCCGCCCGCCCCGATCACCCATCACCAGTTCACGCCCGCGCGAAGACCAGGTGGCCCCCGTCGGCATCCACCTTGACGGTGTCGCCGTTGCCGAACTCGCCGGACAGGATCTTCTGCGCCAGCGGGTTCTCCACCTGGGCCTGGATCGCGCGCTTGAGCGGACGGGCGCCGTAAACCGGGTCGAAGCCGACGTTGCCCAGCACTTCCAGGGCCGCGTCCGACAGCTCCAGCTTCAGGCCGCGCTCGTGCAGTCGTTTCTCCAGGCCGTGCAGCTGGATCCGGGCGATGGACTTGATCTGCGCCTTGTCCAGCGGGTGGAACACCACGATCTCGTCCAGCCGGTTGATGAACTCCGGGCGGAAGTGCGCCTGCACCACGCCCATCACCGCCGCCTTCATCTGCACGTAGGCCTCCGGCGAACCGTCGCCGGACAGTTCCTGGATCTGGTGCGAGCCGAGGTTGGAGGTCATCACGATGACCGTGTTGCGGAAGTCCACCGTGCGGCCCTGGCCGTCAGTCAGGCGGCCGTCGTCCAGCACCTGCAGCAGGATGTTGAACACGTCCGGATGCGCCTTCTCCACCTCGTCCAGCAGGATCAGCGAGTACGGCCGGCGGCGCACGGCCTCGGTCAGGTAGCCGCCCTCCTCGTAGCCGACGTAACCCGGGGGCGCGCCGATCAGGCGGGCCACCGAGTGCTTCTCCATGAACTCGCTCATGTCGATGCGGACCATGGCCTCGGGGCTGTCGAACAGGAACTCGGCCAGGCCCTTGCACAGCTCGGTCTTGCCCACGCCGGTCGGGCCCAGGAACAGGAACGAGCCGATCGGGCGGTTCGGATCGGACAGGCCGGCACGCGAGCGACGCACCGCGTCGGACACCGCGCGGATCGCCTCGTCCTGGCCGACCACGCGCTTGTGCAGCTCCTCCTCCATGCGCAGCAGCTTGTCGCGCTCGCCCTCCAGCATCTTGCTGACCGGGATGCCGGTCCAGCGGCTGACCACCTCGGCGATCTCCTCGGCGGTCACCTTGTCCTGGACCAGGCGGAACTCCTTCTTCTCGGCCTCGTCGGCCGCGGCCAGCTGCTTCTCCAGCGCCGGCAGCACGCCGTACTGGATCTCGCTCATCTTCGCGTAGTCCTGGCGGCGCTGGGCGGCCTCCAGCTCCAGCCGGGCCTGCTCGATCTGCTCCTTGATCTTCGTGGCGCCCTGCAGGGCAGCCTTCTCCGACTTCCACACCTCGTCGAGATCGGCGAACTCGCGCTCGAGCTTTCCGATGTCGCTCTCCAGGTCGGCCAGGCGCTGCTTCGAGGCCTCGTCGGTCTCCTTCTTCAGCATCTCGCGCTGGATCTTCAGCTGGATCAGGCGGCGCTCGAGGCGGTCCAGCTCCTCGGGCTTGGAGTCGATCTCCATGCGGATGCGGCTGGCGGCCTCGTCCATCAGGTCGATGGCCTTGTCCGGCAGCTGGCGGTCGGCGATGTAGCGGTTGGACAGGGTCGCCGCCGCCACGATCGCCGGGTCGGTGATCTCCACCCCATGGTGGACCGCGTAGCGCTCCTTGAGGCCGCGCAGGATGGCGATGGTGTCCTCCACGCTCGGCTCGCCCACGAACACCTTCTGGAAGCGGCGCTCCAGCGCGGCGTCCTTCTCCACGTACTGGCGGTACTCGTCCAGGGTGGTGGCGCCGATGCAGTGCAGCTCGCCGCGGGCCAGCGCCGGCTTGAGCATGTTGCCGGCGTCCATGGCGCCCTCGGCCTTGCCGGCGCCGACCATGGTGTGCAGCTCGTCGATGAACAGGATGATCTGGCCTTCGTTCTTGGCCAGGTCGTTTAGCACGGCCTTCAGCCGTTCCTCGAACTCGCCGCGGAACTTGGCGCCGGCGATCAGCGCGCCCATGTCCAGGCTCAGCACGCGCTTGCCCTTGAGCTGCTCGGGCACCTCGCCCTTGACGATGCGCTGGGCCAGGCCTTCCACGATCGCGGTCTTGCCCACGCCCGGCTCGCCGATCAGCACCGGGTTGTTCTTGGTGCGGCGCTGCAGGACCTGGATGGTGCGGCGGATTTCCTCGTCGCGGCCGATCACCGGGTCCAGCTTGCCGGACTCGGCGCGCGCGGTGAGGTCGATGGTGTACTTCTCCAGCGCCTGGCGCTGGTCCTCGGCGTTCTCCGACTGCACGGTCTCGCCGCCACGCACCTTGTCGATCGCCGCCTGCAGGCGCGCCTTGTCGGCGCCGGCGGCCTTGAGCGCCTGGCCGACGGCGCCGGTGTCCTCCAGCGCGGCCAGCACGAACCACTCGCTGGCGATGAACTGGTCGCCCTTCTGCTGGGCCAGCTTGTCGGTCAGGTTGAGCAGCCGGCCCAGGTCGTTGCCGACCGACAGGCTGCCGGCCTGGCCGGCGACCTTCGGCAGCTTCTCCAGGGCCTCGCCCAGGCGCTCGCGCAGCAGCGGCACGTTGACCCCGGCCTGGGCCAGCAGCGGCCGGGTGCTGCCGCCGGCCTGGTCCAGCAGGGCAACCATCACGTGCACCGGCTCGAGCAGGTTGTGGTCGCGGCCCACGGCCAGCGACTGCGCGTCCGCCAGCGCCTGCTGGAAACGCGAGGTGAGCTTGTCCATCCGCATCGGATATTCCTCGAAGAGGGGGCCGGCGAGGCCGGCGATGTCCACCAGATGCGGCTGGCCTGGCCGGTTTCAAGCCCCGGCGATACGCAGGGCCGGCCTCCGTTCGGGATAATCCGGCCATGCCCGCCCCGGCCCGCCCCTGGTTCCTGTACCTGATCGAATGCCGCAACGGCGCCTGGTACGCCGGCATCAGCCCGGACGTGGAGGCGCGCTACCAGGCCCATCTGGCCGGCAAGGGCGCGCGCTATACCCGGGCCAACCCGCCGCTGCGCCTGCTTGGTAGCCGCCCGTTCCCGGACCGCGCCAGTGCCTCGCGCGCCGAGTGGCAGATCAAGCGCCTGCCGCGTGAACGCAAGCTGGCCTTCCTGCTGCAGACCGGCCCGGCCGACCTGCCCGCCTGAGCGCGCCGCCTCAGCCGGCTTCGTCCGCAGCCGGTTCCAGCCAGCCGTGGTAGGCGATCACCGGCCCGGCCAGCGGCAGGGCGGCCTCCACGTGGAAGTGGTAGCGCCCGTCCTGCTCCCATTCGCGGCAGCGCACGCGCTGGAACAGCCGCGCCGGCAGCGGCAGCACCCCCAGCAGGCGCACGCGGGCCACGTTCCAGTAGATCGTGCCCTCGGCCGCGTGCACCGCGAAACGGAACTGCAGCGGGCCCAGGCGCTCGGCCAGCAGGCCCTTGCGGCAGCGCAGGCGGGTGGCCAGGCGGTGGCTGCCGAACTGGCGGCGCCAGGTCTCGGACCGCGGATCGGCGCTGAACTCCACCCGCAGCGGCGCCGCCTGCATCGCCGGAGGCATGCCCGCCAGGCGGCCGCACAGGCGCGCCAGCAGGCCGCGGCCGCGCTCGATGTCCACTTCGCCGGCGAACGCATCCTGGCCGCGGATCGAATGCAGGCGGCGCAGGCTCGGCGGGAGGTTGAAGAACGGCGCGCCCAGCAGCTGCTGGAACACGGTGGGCTCGGCGGCTGTGGACAGGGAGAACGGGCGTGGGGCGGCGCCGGACATCGGGGCGAAACGGCACGGGCGGGCGGGCAGGATACTCCCGCGCCGCCCGCCCGTGGCCCTCAGGGCCGCGCCAGTGCCCGGCGCAGCGCGCGCAGCTGGGCCTTGACCTCGGCCTGTTGCGCGGCGGAAAGCCGCATCAGCGCCTTGTGCCCGACCGAGGCCGATTCCAGCGCCGGGTCGGCGTAGCGCCAGCGCCCGCGTTCATCGCGCACCAGCTCCGCGCCGGCCGGCGGCACCGGCGCCTGCAGCAGGTGGTCGATCACCTGCACCAGGCGGTCGTTGAAGTACGCGTCCGGGCCGGCGATCTCGGCATAGGCCTGCTGGAACAGCGGATAGAAGCGGCGGTACAGCGCGGCCATGCGCTGCGCGTCGGCCGCGGCGAAGGCGGCCACGTAAGGCGCATAGCGCGCGGCATTGGCCTCGCCATCGGCCACCGTGCCGCCCTCGCCTTCCACCACCGCGTAGCCGCCGGGCACCTGGCGCAAGGCCAGCGCCGTGGCCGGCACATGCGGCTGGGTGAGGTTGTCGACCATCACCACCAGGCGCTGCACCACGTGCTCGCGCACCAGGATCGACAGGAGCGGGGCGTCGCCGGCCAGTGCCTCCAGTTCCTGCAGCACCACCGCATCGCTGTCGGCCAGGGCGGGGATGGCCGCGTCGGCGGCCTCGGCGGGCGGCTCCACCGGATGCTGGATGCCAGGCGGCCCGTCCTCGCCGGCCATGGGCGGCGGCGGCAGTTCGTCGCCGGTCGCCGGTGCGGAGGCCGCCGCCGGTGCCTGCGGTTGCGCCGGCGGCGCGGGCCGCAACAGCCACCAGGCGGCCGCGGCCACCGCGATGGCCACCAGCAGCCAGGGCCAACGGGCCGGCCGCGTGCGTGCTTGCTGCATGTCGTCTCCTTCTGTTGCGGACATGCAGGTGTGACCGGCGCCGGCGCGCGGGGTTCCCGCCGCCGGTCGGATTCAGTGCGCGCCGGGCGCCTGCGCCGGGCGCGGCGCCTGCAACGACAGCAGGCCCAGCAGCAGCGCCAGCACCGCGTAGGCCGCGGCGAACTGCCAGGCGATGGTGGCGCGCACGCCCTGCAGCGACCACGGCAGATAGATCCCGCCGCGCGGATCCACCGAGTGGACCACCCCGACCAGGGTCAGCAGCGCGGCCAGCAGCAGCACCGCTGCGGCACGGCGCGGCTGCTGCTCCACCAGCGCCACCAGCGCCGTGCCCCACAGCATCGCGGTGATGATGAAGCCGTTGCCCAGGGTCACGATTGCGGCCAGGTCGGCCAGGCCGTGGCCGTCGCCGCCCTCGTACAGCGCGGCGAAGGTCGCCGTCGGGATCCAGGCCGGATTGCCCAGCTTGATCACCAGCAGGTAGGCGATCGCCGGGAGGAACGCCAGCGCCACCGCCGGCGCGTGCCGGCGCGGGCTTTCGTGGAAGGCCTGCAGGGTGATGTCCAGGCCGACGTAGACGATGATCGGCGCCAGCACCGCCACCGGCAGCCACTGCACCAGCATCGACACGTAGCCGAACACGCCGCCCAGGCCGATGAACAGGCCGGTCAGCAGGGTGTAGCCGTGGCGCGCGCCCATGTGCTTGTACGCCGGCTGGCCGATGTAGGGCGTGGTCTGGGCCACGCCGCCGCAGAAACCGGCGACCAGGGTGGACACCGCCTCGGCCAGCAACACGTCGCGGGTGCGGTAGTCGTCGCCGGCCGCGCGCGCGCTTTCGGCCACGTTGATGCCGCCGACCACCATCAGCAGACCGAACGGCAGCAGCAGCGGCAGGTAGGGCACGGTATACGGCAGTCCGGCGATGAAGCCGGCATTGGGCAGCGGCAGCACGAAGGCCAGCGGCTGCAGCGGCGGCAGTTCGAAACCCGGCAGGCCCAGGCCGGCCAGGCCCAGCCCGTAGTACAGCGCGGTGCCGGCGACGAACGCGGCGAACACGCCCGGCACCCGCCATGGCAGCCGCCCCTTGCCGACCAGCACGTACAGCAGCAGGCCGAGGGTGGCGATGCCGACCACCGGATTGCGCAGGGTTTCGATCAGCGGCAGGAAACCCAGCAGCGCCAGCGCGGCGCCGCCGATGGAACCCAGCAGTGCCGCGCGCGGCAGCACCCGCGTGACCCAGTCGCCGGCGAAGGACAGCACCAGCTTGAGCACGCCCATCACCACCAGCGAGGCCATGCCCAGCTGCCAGGTCGCCATTGCCGCCGCATCGGTGGCCATGCCCTGCCCCGTGAAGCCGGCATAGGCAGGACCCAGCACCAGCAGGGCCATGCCGATGCTGGTCGGCGCATCCAGGCCAAGTGGCATGGCAGTGACGTCGTCGCGCCCGCTGCGCAGTGCCAGGCGCCGCGCCATCACCGTGTAGACCAGGTTGCCCACCAGCACGCCCAGCGCGGTGCCGGGAAACATGCGCCCGAACACGACCTCCGCCGGGAACTGGAAGATCCCGACCAGGGCCGCGGCGATGAAGCCGAGGATGGACAGGTTGTCGACCACCAGGCCGAAGAAGCCGTTGAGGTCGCCGGCGACGATCCAGGGCAGGGGGCGGGGCTGGACGGGGGCATTGGACATCGGGATGGTCTTCGCTCGGGTCGCGTGGAAGCGGGACGGCGCCGGCCGGCCCGTGGAGCTGGGAAGGCGCGACGGGGCCGGCGGCGGCGCCGGCCCCGTCCGCGGTCAGAACCGGGTGCGGAACTCCACGCCCCAGGTACGCGGCTCGTTGAGGAAGCCGGTGAGGTTGTTGAAGTCGATCGCGCCGACGATGCGCTCCTGGTCGGTGATGTTGCGGCCGAACAGTGCTACTTCCTGGTCGCCCTGGTTCCACAGGTAGCCGATGCGCAGGCCGCCTTCCAGCGAGGACTTGCCGCGGAACTCGCGCGACTCGTACAGGAAGAAGTTGACCTCGCTGCGGTAGGCCCAGTCGGTGAGGAAGTACAGCTCGCCACCGGCCAGCGGCACGCCATAGCGCGCGCTGAGGTTGTGCACCCACTCCGGCGCCTGCGGCAACGGGTTGCCGTCGATCAGGGCGCGGCCGGATGCGTCCAGCGGGTCGGTCACGGTGCAGGCGGCGCACGGCGCCACCGCCAGGGTGTCGTCCCGGATTTCGGTGTCGTTGTAGCTGGAACCGAGGGTGACCAGCAGCTGGTCGGCCAGGTACGCCTCCAGGTCCAGCTCGAAGCCCTGGCCCACGGTGCGGTCGGCGTTGAGCAGGGTGGCGATGTTGCTGCCGCCGCCGACGGCGATGATCTGCTGGTCGTCGACCGTGTAGCGGAACAGGTTGAAGCCCAGGCGCGCGCGGCGGTCCCACAGGTCGGCCTTGATGCCGGCCTCCCAGGAGATCACCTCCTCCGAATCGGCGGTGGTCACGCCGCCGTTGGGCGCGCCCGGATCGGCGAACAGCAGCCGGCCCTGGATGGAGGGCGCGCGGAAGCCCTTGGCCACGCGCGCGTACAGGTTCACGTCCTCGTCCACCGCGTACACCACGCTGGCGTCCCAGCTGACATCGTTGGCGTCGGTGTGCACCCGGTACGGGCCGCCCACCGGCGCGCCAAACGGCGCGCCTTCGACCACCTGGGCGGCGAAGTCCTTCTTGTCCCGGGTATAGCGCAGGCCGCCGCGCAGCTTCAGCCGGTCGGTGGCGTCGTACTCGCCGGAGGCGAACACGGCCCAGGCGGTGTTCTCCTGCTGCTGCACGGCGAAGCCGGCCTGCGGGTTGCCGGGGGCCAGCGAGTCGTAGTTGAAGCCGTGGATGGTGATGTCCTCGCGGAACCAGAACAGGCCGGCCTGCCAGTTGAACGGGCCGTCGTTGTCCGATTCGAGGCGGAACTCCTGGGTCAGCTGCTCGTGGTCGGGCAGGCCGTCGGCCGACTCGGAGGCGAACGGGATCACGCCGGGGCCGGAATCAGGCAGGAACACCGCGCCGTAGCCGCCGTCGATGTCGCCGCGGTTGAGCGACTCGGCGGTCTCGTAGCCGCTGATCGAGTGCAGCACCAGGCCATCGAAGTCCCAGCGCAGGCGCGCATTGGCGCCCCAGGTCTCCAGGTCGGAGAAGTTCACGCCGTCCAGCGAGACCTTTTCGCGGTCGAAGCCGGGGACCAGGTCGTTCGTGCCCGGCTGGATGATGTTGGCGCGGAACAGGCGCGCGGTGCCGTTGAGGTCGCGCCGGTGCAGGTTCAGCAGCGCCTCGAAGGCGTCGCCCTCGTACAGGAACTGCACCCGCACCGCGGATTCGTCGTAGCCCTCGAAACCCTCGTTGGGCGCGCCGTCGAGGGTGTTGTCGACCCAGTCGTCGCGGCGCTGGTACAGCGCCGACAGGCGCGCCGACCAGCGCTGGCCCAGCGCGCCGCCGACCGCGCCCTCGAAGTTGACCATCTCGTCGCTGCCCAGGCCCAGCTTCGCGTAGCCGCCGAACTCCCGCGACGGCCGCACCGATTCGAACTTGACCACGCCGGCCGGGGTATTGCGCCCGAACAGCGTGCCCTGCGGGCCTCGCAGCACTTCCACACGCTCCAGGTCGAACAGCGGGAAGCCCTTCAGCAGCGGGCTCTCCTGCACCACCTCGTCGTACACCAGCGACACCGGCTGCGAGGCATTGAGGTCGAAGTCGGTGTTGCCCAGGCCGCGGATGTAGAAGCGCGGGAAGGCGCGGCCGTAGGACGACTCGATGTTGAGGCTGGGCACCCGCGCGGAGAGGAAGCGGATGTCGGCGCCGCCGGAGCCATACAGCTCGAGCTTCTCCGCATCCACGCTGGTGATCGACACCGGCACGTCCTGGATGTTCTCGACCTTGCGTTGCGCGGTGACCTGCACCGCATCGAGGGTGGAGGCCTCCTGGGCGTGCAGCACCGGCACGGCCAGCAGCAGGGCGACGGCGGTGGCCAGGCGGCAGCGCCGGGCCGGGATGACGTGCGACGGGTTCATCGGGTGGCTCCTCGTGGGGTGGAGACGGGACGGTCGTGCATCGCGGGACCGGCACGCGCCGGTCAGAAGGAAACCTCGGCCGGCTGCCGCGACCACAGCACCGACTGGTGGCCGGTGGCCCGCTTCCAGGCCAGGCGGATGGCCTCGATGTCGGCGCGGCGCTGCGGCGTGTCCTCGTGCAGGACCACCAGCACCTTGCTGCGCAGCCGCTGCGGCTCGGCGTCGCCGCGGAACAGCCACTGGCCGTAGGCATCGAGCACGGTCAGGCCGTCGGGAAAGCGCGGGGTGACTTCCTCGTCCAGGAAGCGGCGCCAGCGCGCCTCGTCGATGGCGTCGGTCTGCGGCCGCGTGGAGGGGCCATCTTCGCGGCCCACGCCGAAATACAGCTCGCTGCGCACCCAGCCGGCGGCCTCGGCCGGGCGCGTAGCATCGCCCTGCAGCCGCGGCCCCACCGCCGGCGCACCGGCGCAGGCCGGGAGCATCACGGCAAGCAACAGCGCAAGGCAGGGGACACGATGCATGGCAGCTCCAGGAAACCAGGGCGCGAAGCGTGTCGGCAGCCCATCCTGCGACGGAAATAACCCGCCGTCATGTGCTGATGCCGATCCCACGCCTCGTGGCCGCGAAGGACGCGCCTATCCTATCGCTCCATCCGGATGGATATAAGGATCCCCGAGCAGGCCGCCGCATGTCCGCCCATTCCCGCACCCGCCTCGCCCTCGTCCTGACCCTCGCCCTGCCCGCGACCGCCGCCGCGCAGGCGCCCGTCGCCGCCACCACCCTGGACCAGGTCATCGTCACCGGCACCCGCGCCAGCGACCGCACCGTGCTGGAGTCCACCTCGCCGGTGGACGTGCTCACCGCCGAGGACCTGCGCCGCGCCACGGGCCCGTCCGGCGAACTGGGCAGCGCGCTGCAGGCATTGCTGCCCTCGTTCAACTTCCCGCGCCAGTCCAACTCCGGCGGCGCCGACCACGTGCGCGCGGCGCAGCTGCGCGGGCTCTCGCCGGACCAGGTGCTGGTCCTGGTCAACGGGCGCCGCCGCCACACCAGCGCCGTGGTGTCCACCGACTCCAAGATCGGCCGCGGCACCACGCCGGTCGATTTCAACGCCATCCCGGTCGGCGCGGTGGCGCGGATCGAGGTGCTGCGCGATGGCGCCGGCGCCCAGTACGGATCGGACGCGGTGGCCGGAGTGGTCAACATCATCCTCGCCGGCGGCGCCGAAGGCGGCGCCCTGGAGGCCGGCTATGGCTTGCACCACACCCGGCTGGAGCCGATCGGGCGCCGCCTGAGCGACGGCCAGACTGGCCATGCCCATGGCCAGGCCGGCATCGCCCTGGGCGACGGCGGCTTCCTGCGCCTGGGCGCCGGCTACCAGCAGCGCAATGCCACCAACCGCGCCGGCTTCGACCAGGTTCCGCCCTGGGACCAGACCCCGGCCAACCTCGCCGTGCAAGGCCGCCGCAACTACCACCTCGGCGACGGCGACTCCAGGCAGCTGGACGGCTGGTTCAACGCCGAACTGCCGCTGCCCGGCGACGCCGCGCTGTACGGCTTCGGCACCTGGCACCAGCGCGATACCGAGGGCGCCAACTACTACCGTTACCCGGAAGGCGAGGCCAACTGGCCGCAGGTGTATCCACACGGCTACCGCCCGGTTTCGGTCGGCGAGAACCTCGACGTCGGCCTGGTGGCCGGCGTGCGCGGCCGCCTCGGCGCCTGGGACTACGACGCCAGCCTCGACCATGGTGCCAACGAGTTCACCTACCGGCTGCGCGAATCGCTCAACGCCTCGCTGGGTCCGGACAGCCCCACCCGCTTCCGCGTGGCCGACTACCGCTTCGCCCAGACCCTGGCCAACCTGGACTTCAGCCGCGGCTTCGCCGGCGCCGGTGCGGACCACGTGCTGGCCCTGGGTGCCGAGTTCCGCGCCGAGCGTTACCAGACCGGCGCCGGCGACCCGGCCAGCTACGCCGCCGGCCCATACCGCGACCGCCCGGCCGGCGCCCAGGCCGGTGGCGGCCTCACCCCGCAGGACCAGGCCAACCTCCGCCGCGAGGTGGCCAGCGCCTACGCCACCGTGTCCTCGTCCTTCGGCGAGGCGTTCAGCACCGACCTCAGCGCGCGCTACGAGCACTACCAGGACTTCGGCGGCCAGTTCACCGGCAAGCTCGCCGCGCGCCACGCGTTCACCCCGCGGCTGGCACTGCGCGGCACGCTGTCCAGCAACTTCCGCGCGCCGTCGCTGGCGCAGGTCGGCTTCGAGTCCACCAGCACCGGCTACAACGCCGCCGGGCAGCTGGTGCAGGGCCGGCTGCTGGCGGTGGCCAACCCGATCGCCCGCGCCCTTGGCGCGCGCGACCTCGACCCGGAGCAGTCGCGCAACCTCGGCCTGGGCCTGGCCGCGCGCATCGGCGAACGCCTCGACCTGTCGCTGGACCTGTTCCAGATCGAGATCGACGATCGCATCGCCCTGTCCGAGGCCATCACCGGCGACGCGCTGGCCGCCTTCGTCGCCGCCAACTTCGACGTCCCCGCCCTGGAGAGCGCGCAGTTCTTCGTCAACGCCGCCGACACCCGCACCCTCGGCGCCGAGCTGGTGGCCAACTGGCGCGACCACCTGGCCGGTGGCCGCCTGCTGCTGACCGGCGCCTGGAGCTACGCGAAGACCGAACTGGAGCACATCGTCGCCACCCCGCCGCAGCTGTCGGCGCTGGATCCGTCCTACGTGCTGTTCGGGGTGGAGGAACGCAACACCCTCACCGACGCGGCGCCGCGCACCCGCGCGCTCCTCAGCGCCAGCTGGGCCGGCCACCGCTGGAACCTGCTGGCGCGCGTGCAGCGCCACGGCAGCGCCAGGCGGGTGTTCGACTTCGGCGGCGGCTTCCAGCCGGAGCAGCGCTACGGCGCCGAATGGCAGCTGGACGCCGAGGTCGAGTACGCGCCCGCCCCGGGCTGGAGCCTGGCCCTCGGCGGCAGCAACCTCACCGACGCCTACCCGGACCGCTCCAACGAGGACATCCACTACTTCGGCAACCTGCCCTACGACGTGCTCTCGCCGCTCGGCAGCAACGGCCGCTACCTGTACGGCCGCGTGCGCTACGCGTTCTGAGGCGTCGCGGCGCGCGGCCGCGGCGCTGCCGACCTGCCCCTCACGGGCAGTTCGTGCACAATGGGTGCATGGTCGACGAGACGCCATCCCGTCCATCACCACCCGCGCTAGGCGACGACTGCGCGCTCTTCCTCGACGTCGACGGCACCCTGGTGGAGTTCACCGCGGACCCCGCCGCGGTGCACGTGCTGCCCGAGGTACGCGAGGCCATCGGCCGCCTGAGCCGGCGCCTGCACGGCGCGGTCGCGCTGGTCAGCGGGCGTCCGCTGGCGCAGCTGGACGCGCTGTTCGCGCCGCTGCGGCTGCCGGCCGCCGGCCTGCACGGGCACCAGTTCCGGCATGCCGCCGGCGCCGATCCGGACATTCCCGAGGACACCTCCGCCCTGCTGCACGAACTGCACCGCCAGGCGCTGGCGATGGCCGCCTCGCGCCCGGGCGTGCTGGTGGAGGACAAGGGCGTGAGCCTGGCCCTGCACTGGCGCGCCGCGCCGCATTTCGGCCCGGAGGTCGCCGCGTTCGCGCGCGAGCACCTCGCCCGCCTGCCCGGCTACCGCCTGCAGCCGGGCGACCACGTGGTCGAGTTCGTGCCCTGCGGCAGCGACAAGGGCCGGGCGCTGGAACGGATGATGGCCCAGCCCGCGTTCCGCGGGCGGGTGCCGGTGTTCGTCGGCGACGACCTCACCGACGAATACGGCTTCGCCGCGGCCAACCGCGCCGGCGGCTGGAGCGTGCTGGTCGGCCAGCGGGAACCGAGCGCGGCGACCCACGCCCTGGCCCGCACCGCCGACGTGCACGCCTGGCTCATCGCCAATGCGGCAAAAGGGGAGGTCGGCCCGCGGTAGCCCCGGTACCGCCGAATCACGGGACAGGCAATGGACATCAACGTACACGACGCCAACCTCGAGCTTGGCGTGATCGGCAACAGCAGCTTCGGCGCGCTGGTGGACAAGCGCGGACGGGTGGTGTGGAGCTGCCTGCCCTCGTTCGACGGCGACCCGGCCTTCTGCGCGCTGCTGTCGCCACGCGGGCAGGAAGGCGGCGACTTCTCCATCGAGCTGGAGGACTTCGAGCGCTCCGAGCAGCGCTACGAGCCCAATACCGCGATCCTGCGCACCGTGCTGCACGATCGCAACGGCGGCTCGCTGGAGATCGTCGACTTCGCCCCGCGCTGGCGCCAGAACGGGCGCTTCTACCGGCCGGTGTCGATCATCCGCCGGATCACCCCGCTGTCCGGCAACCCGCGCATCCGGGTGCGGGTGCGGCCGCTGGCCGACTGGGGCGCGCGCGTGCCCGAGTCGACCTGGGGCAGCAACCACATCCGCTGGCTGCTGCCTCACTTCACCCTGCGCCTGACCACCGACGTGCCGGTGCGCTTCGTGCGCGACTCGCTGCCGTTCGTGCTGACCCACCGCATGCACCTGGTGCTGGGCCCGGACGAGCCGATGGGGCGCTCGCTCACCGGCTACGTCGAGGAGGCGATCACCCGCACCCGCGAGTACTGGCGCGAGTGGGTGCGCTACCTGTCGATCCCGCTGGAGTGGCAGGATGCGGTGATCCGCAGCGCGATCACCCTCAAGCTGTGCCAGTACGAGGACAGCGGCGCGATCATCGCGGCCATGACCACCTCGATCCCGGAGGCCCCCAGGACGACCCGCAACTGGGACTACCGCTACTGCTGGCTGCGCGACGCGGCCTTCGTCGTGCGCGCGCTCAACCGCCTGGGCGCGACCCGCAGCATGGAGGAGTTCCTGCGCTACATCTTCAACATCGCCAGCCACGACGGCAGCCTGCAGCCGCTGTACGGGATCGGCTTCGAGGACCGCCTGGACGAGGTCGAGGTGCCCTCGCTGGCCGGCTACCGCGGCATGGGCCCGGTGCGGCGCGGCAACCTGGCCTGGATCCAGAAGCAGCACGACGTGTACGGCAGCGTGGTCCTGGCCTCGACCCAGCTGTTCTTCGACCAGCGCCTGGCCGACCCCGGCGACGCGCACACCTTCGCCCGCCTGGAGCCGCTGGGCGAGCGCGCGTTCGCCCTGTACGACGTGCCCGACGCCGGACTGTGGGAGTTCCGCGGCCGCGCCGAGGTGCACACCTACACCGCCGCCATGTGCTGGGCCGCCTGCGACCGCCTGGCCAAGATCGCGGCGCAGCTGGGCCTGCAGGAACGGGTGGACTACTGGCGGCTGCGCGCCAACACCATCCGCAAGACCACCCTGGAGCGCGCCTGGCGCGCGGAGGCCAACCACTTCAGCGCCTCGTTCCAGAGCGACTACCTGGACGCCTCGCTGCTGCTGCTGGCCGACATCGGCTTCGTCGAGGCCGACGACCCGCGCTACGTGGCCACGGTCGAGGCCATCGGCCGCGAGCTGCGCCACGGCGACGGCGTGTTCCGCTACGTGGCGCCGGACGACTTCGGCGCGCCGGAAACCAGCTTCACCATCTGCACCTTCTGGTACATCGACGCGCTGGCCGCGACCGGGCGCATGGACGAGGCGCGCGAGCTGTTCGAGCGCGTGCTGGCGCGCCGCAACCACCTGGGCCTGCTCTCGGAGGACATGGCCTTCGACAGCGGCGAGGGCTGGGGCAACTTCCCGCAGACCTACTCGCACGTGGGCCTGATCATCGCCGCGATGCGGCTTTCGCGTTCCTGGCAGGAGGCCTCATGAGCCGTCTGGTCGTTGTTTCCAACCGCGTCGCCGTCCCCGGCGAGAACCGCGCCGGCGGCCTGGCCGTGGCCCTGCAGGCGGCGCTGTCCGAGCGCGGCGGCGTGTGGTTCGGCTGGAGCGGCAAGACCGTGCGCGGCAACAGCGGCGAGGTCCACGAGCAGGAGGCCGACGGCATCCGCTACGTGACCATGGACCTCAACCGCCCCGACCTGGACGCCTACTACAACGGCTTCGCCAACCGCACGCTGTGGCCGTTGCTGCACTTCCGCCTGGACCTGGTGGACTACGACCGCGCCACCCGCGAGGGCTACCGCCGGGTCAACGCCATGTTCGCCGACCGCCTGGCGCCGCTGCTGCGCGACGACGACACGGTGTGGGTGCACGACTACCACCTGATCCCGCTGGCGGCGCTGCTGCGCGAGCGCGGGGTGGGCGCGCGCATCGGCTTCTACCTGCACGTGCCGGTGCCCTCGGCCGACCTGCTGATGGCGGTGCCGGACCACCAGCGCCTGTTCTCGCCGCTGTATTCCTACGACCTGCTCGGCTTCCAGACCCAGCGCGACAACGACCGCTTCCAGTCCTACGTGCGCCTGTACGGCGGCGGCAAGATCATCGGCCCCGGCCTGCTGGAGGCGCCCGGCGGGCGCCGCTTCCGCACCGGGGCGTTCCCGATCAGCATCGACACCCCGCAGATCGCGCGCCAGGCCGCGGCCGCGTCGGCCAAGCCGGCGGTACGCAGCCTGCGCACCAGCCTGGAGGACCGCCTGCTGGCGATCGGCGTGGACCGGCTGGACTACTCCAAGGGCCTGCCCGAGCGCTTCCACGGCTTCGAGCGCTACCTGCAGCGGCACCCGGACCAGAAGGGCACCCTGACCTACCTGCAGATCGCGCCGCTGTCGCGCGCCGACGTCAGCGAGTACCGCACCCTGCGCAGCCAGCTGGAGCAGATCGCCGGGCACATCAACGGCGCCCACGCCGCGCCGAACTGGACCCCGCTGCGCTACGTCAACCGCAACTTCCCGCACGCCACCCTGACCGGGTTCTACCGCACCGCGCGGGTCGGCCTGGTGACGCCGCTGCGCGACGGCATGAACCTGGTGGCCAAGGAATACGTGGCCTCGCAGGACCCGGAGAACCCCGGCGTGCTGGTGCTGTCGCTGCTGGCGGGCGCGGCGCAGGAGCTGAAGGAGGCGCTGCTGGTCAACCCGCACGACCTGGACGGCGTCGCCGACGCCATCGCCACCGCCGCGACCATGCCGCTGGCGCGGCGCAAGGAACGCTGGCACGCGATGATGGAGCACCTGCTCAAGCACGACATCCACGCCTGGCGCAAGGAGTACCTGGCGGTGCTGGAGTCGACCTGACAGGCTGGCGTCAGCCGCGATCGGCATCATTGGACCTTCGCGCCGGCATGCCGGCGCGCGTCTTTCCGCTCCCCAGGAGGTCCTCCCCCATGCGTCGCGTCCCCACCCTGCTGTTCGTTTCCCTGCTGCCGCTGGCGGCTTCCGCCCAGCAACCGGCCCAACCGGAAGGCTGGACCGGCACCGGCGAGCTCGGCCTGGCCATGGCCCGCGGCAATTCCCGCTCCGAGAGCCTCAACACGCGCCTGCGCTTCTCGCGCGAGGAGGAGCGCTGGAAGAACGGCTTCGCCCTGTCGGCGCTGCGCTCGCGCGCCGAGGTCGAGAACGACGTGGACGGCGACGGCGTCGAGGAACGCCACTACGAGACCAGCGCCAACCGCTACGACGTCTCCGGCTCCAGTGCCTACCGCTTCAGCCCGCGCCACCATGTCTCGGCCAACGGCCGCTACGAGCGCGACGACTTCTCCTCCTACGACTACCAGGGCACCCTGGCCATCGGCTTCGGCAGCCGCTTCATCGACAGCGAGCGCACCAAGCTCACCGGCGAAATCGGCCCCGGCTACCGCCGCGCCCGCACCGCGCTGGACGGCGAGGTGCAAAGCAGCCTGATCGGCCGCGGCCTGCTCGACCTGCGCCACCAGCTCACCGCCAACACCGAGCTGTTCAACACCCTGCTGGTCGAGTCCGGCAAGGACAACACCTTCGCCCAGAACGACTTCGGCGTGTCGGTGGCGATGAACGAGCGCTTCGCGCTCAAGGCCGGCTTGCAGGCGCGGCACAACACCGAGGTCGAGGACCCGGCCACCCGCCGCACCGACACCCTGACCACGGTCAATCTGGTCTACAACTTCCGCTGAGCTGGCCCGCACTGCCGCCCCGGCCGGCGCGCGGGGCGGCGGCGCGGACGCGGGCCGCGAGGAAGCGCAGGTGGTTGCGGAGGCGCCCGGGCGCGACTCAGCGCGGGGCGATGTAGGCGAGCGTGGCCATGCGCCCGGTGCGCTGCTCGCGCCGGTGCGAATAGAACCGTTCCGGGTCGCTGATCGTACACAGCCCGCCGCCGTGGATCGCGCCCGGTGCCAGCCCGGCGGCGCCCAGGCGGCGCCGGGCCAGGGCGTAGAGGTCGACCTTCCAGTGGCCGGGCCGGGCGGGGACGAACGCCTCCGCGGCCTGCGGATCGGCGCCGACGAAGGCGTCGAACACCTCGGCCCCGATCTCGTAGGCCTGCGGCCCGGCCGCCGGGCCGAGCCAGGCCAGCAGCCGTCCCGGGGCGGCATGCATGGCGGCGACGGTCACCTCCAGCACCCCGGCGGCCAGCCCGCGCCAGCCGGCATGGGCCACCGCGACCTCGCTGCCGTCGGCGGCGGCCAGCACCACCGGCAGGCAGTCGGCGGTCAGCACCGCCAGCACCACGCCGGGGACCGCCGTGGTGGCCGCGTCGGCCTCCGGCTCGGCCTCGGTGGGAAGCGGCGCCTGGAGCGGCCGGTCGAAGCGCAGCACGGCGGTGCCGTGCACCTGGCGCAGCCAGTGCGGCGCCGAGGGCAGGCCACGGCGGCGGCGCAGTTCGGCGCGGTTGGCCGCGACCACGGCCGGGTCGTCGCCGTTGCGCGCGCCCAGGTCGAAGCTGGCGAACGGCGCGGCCGAGCCGCCCGCGCCATGGCGCAGGGTGGTGAAGGCATGCACGCCCGGCGGCGCCGGCCAGTCCGCTTCCAGGATGGCCGGATCGCGCGCGCCGCCGTGGCCGTCGCCGCCCGCCGTCATCGCCGCTGGTTCTCCTCCCAGCGGCGGGTGTCCTCGCGCAGCACCCGCAGCAGGTCGAGCATGTCCGCCGGCAGCGGCGCCGCCACCCGCACCGGTTCGCCGCTGACCGGGTGTTCGAACTCCAGCACCTCGGCATGCAGGGCCTGGCGGCCGAACCCGCGCAGGCGCCCGACCAGTTCGTCGCTGGCGCCGCGCGGCAGCTTCAGCGGGCCGCCGTACAGCGGATCGCCGACGATCGGGTGGCGCAGGTGCTGCATGTGCACGCGGATCTGGTGGGTGCGGCCGGTTTCCAGGCGGCATTCCAGCGCGGTATGGGCGCGGAAGCGCTCGCGCAGCCGGTAGTGGGTGACCGCCTCGCGTCCGTCCTCGCGCACGGCCATGCGCAGGCGGTCGCGCGGATGGCGGTCGATCGGCGCGTCGGCGGTGCCGCCCGACACCAGGGCGCCGACCACCACCGCCAGGTACTGCCGGTGCACCTCGCGCGCGGCCAGCTTCGCCACCAGTCCGGTGTGCGCCGGCAGGGTGCGGGCCACCACCATCACCCCGCTGGTGTCCTTGTCCAGGCGGTGGACGATGCCGGCCCGCGGCAGCGCGGCCAGGCCCGGATCGCGGTGCAGCAGGGCGTTGACCAGGGTGCCGGCCGGGTTGCCGGCGCCGGGATGGACCACCCGTCCGGCGGGCTTGTCGAGCACGAACAGGTGCTCGTCCTCGTACAGGATGTCCAGCGGGATGTCCTCGGCCACCGCCTCGGTCTGGACCTCGGCCACCGCGGCCAGGGTCACGGTCTCGCCGCCCTTGACCGGGTCGCGCGGGCGCGCGGCCTGGCCGTCCAGCAGGGCATCGCCGGACTTGATCCAGGCGGCCAGGCGGGAGCGGGAGTATTCGGGGAACAGTTCGGCCAGCACGGCGTCGAAACGGCGGCCGGCGGCCTCGTCGGGGACGATGGCCTGGCGGGGGGCGTCGGAAGTGTGGGACATCGGGGGCTTCGGTTCGGGGTCCGGGCAGGCGAAGTCAGTCGCCGGACAGGCCACTAGGCTATCATCGGCCCTTCCGATTTCCCCGGCATGCCCTCCCCGATGGCCCTAAGCCCCCGTTCCAGCCTCTCCGTCCTCCGCCTGGTGGCCCTGCTCGTGCTCGTGGCCCTGCTGGCCACCGGCTGCGGGCGCAACAAGACCAAGAAGGATGCCGACGAAGGCAGGCCGGTCGCCGAACTGTACGAGAAGGGCCACCACCACATGGAGCGCGGCAACTGGGCCAGCGCCGAGCTGGTGTTCAGGCGCCTGGTCGCGCAGTACCCCTACGGCCCGTACACCGAGCAGGCGCTGATGGAAACCGCCTACGCCCAGTACAAGGCCGGCAAGCACGACGACGCGGTCTCCACCATCGACCGCTTCATCCGCACCTACCCGACCCACCGCAACATCGCCTACTTCTACTACCTGCGCGGCCTGTCCAACTCCAACCGCGACGCGGTGTTCATGCAGCGGGTGTGGTCGCTGGACCCCAGCCGCCGCGACCTGTCCTCGCCGCAGCAGGCCTACGAGGACTTCAACACCGTCGCCCAGCGCTACCCGAACAGCCGCTACGCCGCCGACGCGCGCCAGCGCATGGTGGTCCTGCGCAACGTGTTCGCGCGCCACGAGATGGACATCGCGCTGTACTACATGCGCCGCGGCGCCTGGCTGTCGGCGATCGGCCGCGCCAAGTACATCCTCGAGACCTATCCGCAGAGCGACTACCAGTACGACGCCGTCGCCGCCCTGGCCGAGTCCTACCGCAACCTGGGGCAACCGGAACTGGCCGAGGACGCCGCGCGCGTGCTGCGCCTGAACCAGCCCTCGCACCCCTACCTGAGCGGCGACTGGCCGAAGTACCCGTGGGCCATCCGCAAGCTCAATCCGTTCGCCGGCGAGCGCTCGCCGACCACCGGCCAGCGCGACGCCTCGCGCCGCTGAACAACGGGGTCCCGCGACGAGGAAGGGCGCATCCGCGGATGCGCCCTTCTTTTTTTGCGTGTGCCGGTGGGGCCTCAGCCGGTGAAGCCGTTGCTGATCGGGTAGCGGCGCTCGCGCCCGAACGCGCGCCGCGAGACCTTCGGTCCCGGCGCGGCCTGCTGCCGCTTCCATTCGCTGGTCCGCACCAGGCGCAGGACCCGGTCCACCACCTCGGCGGCATAGCCGGCGGCAACGATCTCCTCGCGCGACTGCTCCTGGTCGACGTAGCGGTAGAGGATGCCGTCGAGCACGTCGTAGGGCGGCAGCGAGTCCTGGTCCAGCTGGTTGGCGCGCAGCTCGGCCGAGGGCGGGCGGCTGATCACCGCCGGCGGGATCACCGGCGCGCCGCCGACGGTGTTGCGCCACTTGGCCAGGCCGAACACCTCGGTCTTGTACAGGTCCTTCAGCGGCGCGTAGCCGCCGCACATGTCGCCGTAGATGGTGGCGTAGCCGACCGCGTACTCGCTCTTGTTGCCGGTGGTCAGCAACAGCCCGCCGAACTTGTTGGACAGGGCCATCAGGATCGCGCCGCGGCTGCGCGACTGCAGGTTCTCCTCGGTGGTGTCGCTCTCCTGCCCGGCGAACACCTGCTCCAGCGACTGCAGGAAGCCGGTGAAGGCCGGCTCGATCGGGATCGTCTCCAGGCGCACGCCCAGTGCCGCGCACTGCTCGGCGGCCAGGTCGTTGGACAGGCCGGCGGTGTAGCGCGAGGGCAGGCGCACCGCGGTGACGTTGTCCGGGCCCAGGGCCTCGGCCGCCAGGACCAGCACCAGGGCCGAGTCGATGCCGCCGGACAGCCCCAGCCAGGCGCGCCGGAAGCCGTTCTTGCCGCAGTAGTCGCGGATCCCGCGCACGATCGCGCGCCAGGCCAGCGCGTCCATGCTCTCGTCGCCGTCGTCCATCCACTGCACCGGGGTGAAGCGGCGGCCGGCGGTGTCGTAGTCCACCACCAGCCACTGGTCGGTGAACGCGGCCGCGGCCGGGTGCACGGTGCCGTCGCCGTCGGCCACCACCGAGGCCCCGTCGAACACCAGCGAGTCCTGGCCGCCGACCAGGTTGAGGTAGGCCACCGCCGCGCCAGTGTCGCGGGTGCGTTCGGCCAGCAGGGCGTCGCGCTGGGCGTGCTTGCCGCGCTCGAACGGCGAGGCGTTGGGCACCAGCACCAGCTGTGCGCCGGCCTCGACCGTGGCCGCCATCGGCTCGGGGAACCACAGGTCCTCGCACACCACCACGCCCACCGGCACGCCGCCGACCTCGAACACGCAGGGGCCGCCGTCGGAGTCGACCTCGAAGTAGCGGCGCTCGTCGAACACCGCGTAGTTGGGCAGCTCGCGCTTGCGGTAGGTGGCCTCGATGCGGCCGTCGCGCAGCACGCTGGCGGCGTTGTACAGCACGCTGCCGGCAGACTCCGGCCAGCCCACCACCGCGGTGATGCCGTGCACGCCGGCGGCGATCCGTTCCAGCTCGCGGTGGCACTGGGCCAGGAACGAGGGCCGCAGCAGCAGGTCCTCCGGCGGGTAACCGCTGATCGCCAGTTCGGGGAACAGCACGATGTCCGCGCCGTATTCGTCGCGGGCCTCGGCGATCATCGCCGCGATCCGTTCGGCGTTGGCGGCGACGGCGCCGACCGGGAAGTCGAACTGGGCCAGCGCGATGCGCAGCGAATCCTTCATGGACGGGGGGCCGTGTTGGGGATGGCCCATGATACCGGCGCGGCGTGGGCATCCTGCATCGGCCGGGCCCGGTGCGCGGGAAACCCGGGGCCCGGACGCGCGAAGGCCGCCCGGAGGCGGCCTTCGCTCCACCGTCGGAAACGGTGGGGGTATTACTTGAGCAGCGAGGCGATCGCGGCGCCCAGGTCGCCCGGCGAGCGGACGGTCTTCACGCCGGCGGCCTCCATGGCCTTGAACTTGCCCTCGGCGGTGCCCGAGCCGCCCGACGCGATCGCGCCGGCATGGCCCATGCGCTTGCCCGGAGGGGCCGAGGCGCCGGCGATGAAGCCGACGACCGGCTTCTTCACGTGCTCCTTGATGTAGGCCGCACCGGCTTCCTCGGCGTCGCCACCGATCTCGCCGACCATGATGATGCCCTCGGTCTGCGGGTCCTCGTTGAACAGCTTGAGGCAGTCGACGAAGTTCAGGCCGTTGATCGGGTCGCCGCCGATGCCGATGACGGTGGACTGGCCCAGGCCCGCGGCGGTGGTCTGCTTGACCGCCTCGTAGGTCAGGGTGCCCGAGCGCGAGACGATGCCGATCTTGCCCGGCATGTGGATGTGGCCCGGCATGATGCCGATCTTGCACTCGCCCGGGGTGATGATGCCCGGGCAGTTCGGGCCGACCAGGACCACGTCGGGGTGCTGCTTGAGCACGTTCTTCACGCGCAGCATGTCCAGCACCGGGATGCCCTCGGTGATGGCGACGATGACCTTGATGCCGGCCGCGGCCGCCTCGAGGATCGCGTCGGCCGCGAACGGCGGCGGGACGTAGATGACCGAAGCATCGGCGCCGGTGGCGTCGACCGCCTCGCGCACGGTGTTGAACACCGGCAGCTCGATGTGGGTGGTGCCGCCCTTGCCGGGGGTCACGCCGCCGACGACCTGGGTGCCGTACTCCACCATCTGGGTGGCATGGAAGGTGCCCTGCTGGCCGGTGAAGCCCTGCACGATCACCTTCGTGTTCTTGTTGATCAGAACGGACATTGTCTTGAAGTCCTCGAAATTCTTGTTGGTTGCCGGCTCCCGGGGCGCGCCTCCCCGGCCTGCGCCGCGCCGCTTCGCGGCGGGCCGCCCCCTGGCTCAGGGGGCCGGCCGGGATTCACGCCGGTTCCGCGAACCGCCAGGGCGGATCAGGCGGCGGCAGCGGCGGCGACGGCCTTCTTGGCGCCGTCGTTGATGTCGTCGGCCGGGGTGATGGCCAGGCCGGACTCGGCCAGCAGCTTCTTGCCCGCCTCGACGTTGGTGCCCTCCAGCCGGACCACGACCGGGACCTTGACGTCGACTTCCTTGACCGCGGCGATGATGCCCTCGGCGATCATGTCGCAGCGGACGATGCCGCCGAAGATGTTGACGAAGATCGCCTTGACCTTGTCCGAGGACAGGATCAGCTTGAAGGCCTCGGTGACGCGCTCCTTGGTCGCGCCGCCGCCGACGTCGAGGAAGTTGGCCGGCGAACCGCCGTTGAGCGCGATCACGTCCATGGTGGCCATCGCCAGGCCGGCGCCGTTGACCATGCAGCCGATGTTGCCGTCCATGGTCACGTAGTTCAGGTCGTACTTGCTGGCCAGGACCTCGGTCTCGTCCTCCTGGCTGACGTCGCGCATCGCGGCCAGGTCCTTGTGGCGGAAGGTCGCGTTGTCGTCGGAGTTGACCTTGCCGTCCAGGGCGTACAGGTTGCCGTCGTCCAGGATCGCCAGCGGGTTCAGCTCGACCAGGGACAGGTCCTTGTCGTTGAACAGCTTGTACAGGGCGCCCATGATGTGGGCCAGCTGGTTGGCCTGCTTGGCGTTCAGGCCCATCTTGAAGCCGATCTCGCGGCCCTGGTACGGCTGCACGCCCTCGACGAAATCGACGTTGAGGGTGTGGATCTTGTCCGGGGTCTCGGCGGCCACCTGCTCGATGTCCATGCCGCCCTCGGACGAGGCGATGAAGGTGATCGACTTGGTGCCGCGGTCGACCAGCACCGACAGGTACAGCTCCTTGACGATCTCGCCGGCGGTGGTCACCAGCACCAGGTTCACCGGCAGGGCCACGCCCGCCGACTGGTAGGTCGCCATCTTCGTGCCGAGCATCTTGCCGGCGGCGGCCTTCACGTCGTCGAGGGTCTTGCAGAACTTCACGCCGCCGGCCTTGCCGCGACCGCCCGCGTGGATCTGCGCCTTCACCATCCAGGGGCCGTCGCCCAGGGACTTGGCGGCCTCGACCGCTTCATCGGCCGTGGACGCGACGCGTCCGGCCGGAACCGGGATGCCATAGTCGGCAAAAAGCTGTTTCGCCTGGTACTCGTGGAAATTCATGCTTCACCAATGGGTGGGGAACGGCCGCCGGTGGCAGGCGGGAAAGGGCCGGAAACGGCCCCGGGACGTGCCGGGCGGGGGCGATATTGTCGCCGATGGCGGGGCGGGCGTGCAAAACCGCCCCGCCAACGCACCGTTCCTATACTGACGCCGAGCCCGACCGGGGAGTCCCGCTTGCCGCACCCTTCGCTGATCGACCGGATCGAATCCATCCCGCGGCGCGAACTGCACGCCTTCGGCCTGTACCGGGTACTGGAGGCCGGACTGATCGCCGCCCTGGCCTTCAGCCCGCTGCGCGACCTGGCCGGGCCGGTGGACGCGCCCCTGGCCTACGCGGTGGCCGCCGGCTACATCGTCGCCGCGGGGGTGCTGCTGGTGCTGGGCCGCGACGAGCGCTGGCTGGCGCCGCTGGTGCTCACCGGCAGCTGCATCGACATCCTGGCCGCGGCGCTGGCCACCCATGCCCTGCCCGGGGTCGGCGCCGGCATCGCCATGATGCTGCTGTTCAACGTGGCCGCCGCGGCCATGCTGCTGCGCCTGCGCCAGGGCCTGGCGGTGGCGGTGCTGGCCTCGCTGGCGCTGGTCGGCGAATACGCCTGGTCGGTCCTGGGCAGCGACGGCCCGCCCCCACGCCCGCTGGCGGAACTGACCATGTTCGTCACCAGCTACCTGGCACTGGGCTGGCTGGGCCACCAGATCGGCCAGCGCGCCCGCGCCAGCCTGCAGCTGGCCGCCACCCGCAGCGCCCAGGTCGCCAACCTGGTGGAGATCAACGAGCTGATCATCCGGCGCATGCGCACGGGGGTACTGGTGGTCGACGGTGACAACCGCATCACCCTGGCCAACGAAGCGGCGCTGATGCTGCTGGGCGACGCCGCCCCGGACCCCGACGGCGGCCGCCTGGCCAGCGCCGCGCCGGAACTGGCGCGCCGGCTGCAGCGCTGGCGCGAGGGCGGCGAGGCCGACGCCGGCCCGCTGCAGCTGCGCCCGGACCAGCCGGAGATCCAGCCGCGCTTCGCCCGCCTGCTGGCCGACAGCGACCTGGCACTGGTGTTCCTGGACGACGCCACCGTGGTCTCGCGCCGCGCCGAATCCCTGACCCTGGCGGCGATGGGCCGCTTCTCCGCCAGCCTGGCCCACGAGATCCGCAACCCGCTGGCGGCGATCAGCTACGCGGTGCAGCTGCTGCAGGAATCGCGCGGCATGGACGAGGGCGACCGCCGCCTGCTGCAGATCATCCACCAGCAATGCCTGCGCACCAACGGCATCGTCGAGAACGTGCTGGGCCTGGCCCGGCGCGAGCGCGCCAAGCCCGAGCACGTGGACCTGCGCGCCTTCGTCCGGCGTTTCGTCGACGATTACCGCGGCACCCTGCCGCTGGAGACGGACACCGTGGAGGCGGCGCTGCCGGACACCCCGGTGCCGGCCCTGGTCGACCCGGCGCACCTGCAGCAGATCCTCACCGCGCTGGTGCAGAACGCGCTGCGCTACGGGCGCCTGCCGGACGAGCCGGCACGGGTGCGGGTGCAGGTCGCCAGCGAGGGCCGCAACGCCGTGGTCGAGGTGCTCGACCACGGTCCCGGCATCCCCGAGGCCGCGGCGGCGCAGCTGTTCCGCCCGTTCTTCACCACCTCCGAGCATGGCACCGGCCTGGGCCTGTACATCGCCGGCGAGCTGGCGCGCGCCAACCAGGCCACGCTGCGCCACGTTCCCCCGCCGGGCGGCGGCGCCTGTTTCCGGATCACCCTGCCCGGCCCGATGGGCATGCTCGCCGTGTGACCGGCATCACCTACTTGGTCACGCGCGAAAGAGTCGGCTATCGTTCCCCGCCATGACCCAAACCCGCAGCGCCCTGATCGTCGACGACGAACGCGATATCCGCGAGCTGCTGGTCCTGACCCTCGGGCGGATGGGACTGCGCGTGGATACGGCGGCCAACCTGGCCGAGGCGCGCGAGCTGCTGGCGTCCCGGCGCTACGACCTGTGCTTCACCGACATGCGCCTGCCCGACGGCAGCGGCATCGAGCTGGTCGGCGAGATCGCGCGCAAGTACCCGCAGACGCCGGTGGCCATGATCACCGCCTTCGGCAACATGGACCTGGCGGTGGAGGCGCTGAAGGCCGGCGCCTTCGACTTCGTCAGCAAGCCGGTGGACATCAACGTGCTGCGCGGCCTGGTGCGGCACGCGCTGGAGCTCAACAACGCCGAGCGCCCGGCCCCGCCCCCGCCGCCGGCCGAGCAGGCCAGCCGCCTGCTGGGCGATTCCCCGGCGATGCAGGCCCTGCGGGCGACCATCGCCAAGGTCGCCCGCAGCCAGGCGCCGGTGTACATCCTCGGCGAATCCGGCGTGGGCAAGGAGCTGGTGGCGCGCACCATCCACGAGCAGGGCGCGCGCGCGGCCGGGCCGTTCGTGCCGGTCAACTGCGGCGCGATCCCGGCCGAGCTGATGGAAAGCGAGTTCTTCGGCCACAAGAAGGGCAGCTTCACCGGCGCCCACGCCGACAAGCCCGGCCTGTTCCAGGCCGCCAGCGGCGGCACCCTGTTCCTGGACGAGGTGGCCGAGCTGCCGCTGGCGATGCAGGTCAAGCTGCTGCGCGCGATCCAGGAGAAGTCGGTGCGCCCGGTGGGCGCGGCCAGCGAGGTGCCGGTGGACGTGCGCATCCTCTCGGCCACCCACAAGGACCTGGCCGGGCTGGTGGCCGAGGGCCGCTTCCGCCACGACCTGTACTACCGCATCAACGTGATCGAGCTGCGGGTGCCGCCGCTGCGCGAGCGCACCGCCGACCTGCCGCAGCTGGCCAACGCGATCCTGGCGCGGCTGTCCGCGGGCCAGGGCCGGGAGGCGCCGGAGCTGGCCGAGGCCGCGCTGGCGGCGCTGGCGCGCTACCCCTTCCCGGGCAACGTGCGCGAACTGGAGAACGTGCTCGAGCGCGCCCTGGCCCTGGCCGAGGGCGACCGCATCGAGGTCGCCGACCTGCACCTGCCACAGGCGCCGATGCGCACCGCCACGGCGCCGGCCGCGGCCGCCCCGGAACCGGCGCTGGAGCCGGCCGGCGGCGCCCTGCCCTCCTACATCGAACAGCTGGAGCGGGCCGCGATCCAGAAGGCGCTGGAGGACAACCGCTGGAACAAGACCCGCGCCGCGGCGCAGCTGGGCATCACCTTCCGCGCCCTGCGCTACAAGCTCAAGAAGCTGGGCATGGACTGAGGCGGCCGCGCCGCCTCCCCGCGCGCCGCGCCAGCGGCGATAATGGCGCATGACCACGAGCCACACGCCGAAGAAATCGCTGGGCCAGAACTTCCTGCACGACGCCCGCTACATCGAGCGCATCGTCCAGGCCATCGACCCGCGCCCCGGCGACCGGGTGGTCGAGATCGGCCCCGGCCAGGGCGCGCTGACCCTGCCGCTGCTGCGCCGCCACGGCGCGCTGACCGTGATCGAGTTCGACCGCGACCTGGTCGGCCCGCTGGCCGACATGGCGGCCCCGGTCGGCCAGCTGGAGATCATCCACCGCGACGTGCTGCAGGTGGACCTGACCGCCCTGGCCGGCGGCGGACGGATCAAGCTGGCCGGCAACCTGCCCTACAACATCTCCTCGCCGATCCTGTTCCATACCCTGGACCACGCCGCTGCGATCCGGGACATGGTGTTCATGCTGCAGAAGGAAGTGGTCGACCGCATGGGTGCCGCGCCCGGCAGCAAGGTCTACGGCCGGCTGAGCGTGATGCTGCAGGCGTACTGCCAGGTGCAGCCGCTGTTCGTGGTGCCGCCGGGCGCGTTCCGCCCCGCGCCCAAGGTCGACTCGGCGGTGGTGCGGCTGGTGCCGCGCGACCCGGCCACGATCGGCATCGCCGACCGCGACCGCTTCGCCCACGTGGTGCGCGCGGCCTTCGGCCAGCGCCGCAAGACCCTGCGCAACGCCCTGCGCGACGTGTGCACGCCGGAACAGTTCGAGGCCGCGGGGGTCAGCGCCGACGACCGCGCCGAGCAGGTCGACGTCGCCGGCTTCGTGCGCCTGGCCAACGCCTGAGGCGTGCGCGGACGCCGCGCTTGCGGCGGACGCCGGCACGCGCGATCTTGTGCCCCCGGCATCACGCGGCGTTCGCTTACACTGTCGCCATGTCCCGCTCCGATACGCCCTACGCGATCGAGGTCGAAGTCGCCCCGCGGTTCCTGGAAGACCAGTCCGAACCCGACGCCGACCGCTACGTGTTCGCCTACACCATCCGCATCCGCAACCGCGGCAGCGTGGCCGCGCAGCTGCTGGCGCGGCACTGGACCATCACCGACGGCCACGGCCGCACCGAGGAAGTGCACGGCGAGGGCGTGGTCGGCGAGCAGCCGTGGCTGGAACCGGGCGAGGACTTCGAGTACACCTCCGGCGTGGTGCTGGAGACCGGGGACGGGTCGATGCAGGGAAGCTACGACATGCTGGCCGCCGACGGCACGCGCTTCGACGCGCCGATCGCCCCGTTCCTGCTGACCGTCCCACGGACGCTGCACTGAGGCCGCCGGATGACCACCTGGGCCATCGGCGACCTGCAGGGTTGCTACGACGCCACCCAGCGCCTGCTGGAGAAGATCAACTTCGACCCGGCCGCGGACACCCTGTGGTTCTGCGGCGACCTGGTCAACCGCGGCGGGCAGTCGCTGGAGACCTTGCGGCTGGTGCATTCGCTGCGCGAGCACAGCGTGGTGGTGCTGGGCAACCACGACCTTTCGCTGCTGGCCATCGGCGAACGCCCGCTGGCGGAGAAGCGCAAGGTCAACCCGGACCTGCAGCGGGTGGTGCTGGCCGACGACGCCGGCGAACTGCTGGGCTGGCTGCGCCGGCAGAAGCTGGTGCACGTGGACCGCGAACTGGGCTGGCTGATGGTGCACGCTGGGCTGGCGCCGCAGTGGACCACGCAGATGGCCGAGCAGCTGGCCAACGAGGTGCAACGCCAGCTGCGCGGCGACGGCTACCGCGGCCTGCTGCGCAACATGTACGGCGACAAGCCGCACTGGTCGCCGGGCCTGCGCGGCCAGGACCGCTGGCGCGCGATCATCAACTGGTTCACCCGCGCCCGCTACTGCACCCCGCGCGGGCGCATCGCGATCGACGAGAAGGGCCCGCCGGGCAGCCAGGCCCCCGGCCTGTACCCGTGGTACGAGGCCCCGGGCCATGCCCCGCGCGACCTGAAGATCGTCTGCGGCCACTGGTCCACCCTGGGCCTGACCATCGCCCGCAACGTGCACGCGATCGACACCGGCGCGGTCTGGGGCGGCAAGCTCACCGCGCTGCGCCTGGACGGCGACGAACTGTGCGTCAAGCAGGTTCCCGGCCGCGACGTGTCGGCGATCCCGCCGCACCTGCGCAAGGAATGAGCCGGCCCGCTCAGCGGCGGCGGTAGTCGACGAACTGGAAGGCGTGGGCGTGGCGCGCGTCGGCCGCATGCGCCTGGCGCGCGACTTCCCGCCACTGCGCCTGGTCCCATTCCGGGAAGAAGGTGTCCGCGTCCTCGACCACGGTGTCGACCAGGGTCAGGTGCAGGTCGGTGGCCAGCGGCAGGGCCAGCGCATAGACCTCGCCACCGCCGATCACGCTGAGGGTTCCAGCGCCCTGCACGCGCGCCAGCCCAAGCGCCTGCTCCAACGAAGCCACCGGCTGCATGCCCTCGAACGGCATCGCGCCGCTGCGGGTCAGCACCAGGTTGGTCCGGCCCGGCAGCGCGCGGCCCAGCGATTCGGCGGTACGCCGGCCCATCAGCACCGGCGTGCCCAGGGTCAGGGCCTTGAAGCGCCTGAGGTCGTCCGGCAGCCGCCACGGCAGGTCGTTGCCGCGCCCGATGGCGCGGTTGCGGTCCATCGCCACCACCAGGGCGACGCGCATGCTCACACCGCCACCGGGGCCTTGATCGCCGGATGCGGGTCGTAGCCCTCGATGGCGACGTCCTCGTAGCGGAAGTCGAACAGGTCGCGCACTTCGGGATTGAGCCGGAGCTTGGGCAGCGGCCGTGGCGCGCGCGCCAGCTGCTCGCGCGCCTGCTCGAAATGGTTGGAGTACAGGTGGGCGTCGCCCAGGGTGTGGACGAAGTCGCCGACTTCCAGCCCGGTGGCCTGGGCCACCATGTGGGTCAGCAGGGCGTAGCTGGCGATGTTGAACGGCACGCCGAGGAAGATGTCGCCGCTGCGCTGGTACAGCTGGCAGCTCAGGCGGCCATCGGCCACGTAGAACTGGAACAGGGTGTGGCAGGGCATCAGCGCCATCTTCGGCAGGTCGGCCACGTTCCAGGCGCTGACCACCAGCCGGCGCGAATCCGGGTTGCGCTTGATCTCCTCGACCACCCAGCGGACCTGGTCGATCTCGCTGCCGTCGCTGCCGGTCCAGCGCCGCCACTGCTTGCCGTAGACCGGGCCCAGCTCGCCGTGCTCGTCGGCCCACTCGTCCCAGATGCTGACCTTGTTCTCCTTCAGGTAGGCGATGTTGGTCTCGCCCTTCAGGAACCACAGCAGTTCGTGGATGATCGAGCGCAGGTGCAGCTTCTTGGTGGTGACCAGCGGGAAGCCCTGGCCCAGGTCGAAGCGCATCTGCCAGCCGAACACGCTGCGGGTGCCGGTGCCGGTGCGGTCCGGCTTGTCGGTGCCGTGCTCCAGCACGTGGGACAGCAGTTCCAGGTATTGCTTCACGCCTTGCCTCCGTCAGCGGTGGGCGCCGGCCGCAGCACCGGCGCGCCGTGCGAGCGCCACAGCAGGAACAGGCCCAGCAGCACCAGCGGCAGGCTCAGCAGCTGGCCCATGGTCAGCCAGCCGAAGGCCAGGTACCCGATCTGGGCATCGGGCACGCGCACGAATTCGACCAGGAAGCGGAAGCAGCCGTACAGCAGGGCGAACATGCCGGCCACCGCGTAGCGCGGGCGCGGCCGGCGCGAGAACCACCACAGCACGCAGAACATCACCAGGCCCTCGAGGAAGGCCTGGTACAGCTGCGAGGGATGGCGCGCGAACGCGTCCAGCGCGCCGGCGTCGAAGCGGGCCTTGAGCGCGGCCGGATCCAGCCCCTGGTATTCGGCCGGCAGGCCGGACGGGAACACCACGCCCCAGTCGCCGCCGGTGTACTTGCCCCACAACTCGCCGCCGACGTAGTTGCCGATCCGGCCGAAGCCCAGCCCCGGCGGCACCAGCGGCGCGACGAAGTCCATGGTGTCGAAGAAGTGCAGGCCCTGGCGGCGCGACCACAGCCAGCTGGCGATGAGCACGCCGATCAGGCCGCCGTGGAAGCTCATGCCGCCGTCCCACACCCGCACCACCATCAGCGGGTCGCGCAGGGCGTCTCCCAGCGCGTAGAACAGCACGTAGCCCAGGCGGCCGCCGAGCACCACCCCGAGCATCCCGTAGAAGAGCAGGTCCGAGTAGGCGTTGGCGTCGGTTCCGGGCAGGCGCCCGGCGGCGATCCGGCGCTGGCCCAGCCACCACGCGGCGGCGAAGGCCAGCAGGTACATCACCCCGTACCAGTGCACCTTGAACGGGCCGAGGCTCAGGGCGATGGGGTCGATCTGGTGCAGGACGATCATGGGGCCACGCGCTGGGTTCGGAGTCGGACTGTATTACAGGGCGGGTCCGCCCGGCGCCGCGGCCGGGCACCGCGGCTCAGAACTCGCCCGCGCCCGGGACCTGCTTGGCACGCGCCACCCGGCGCATGAGCAGGTTCAGGATCTCCACCATCACCGAGAAGGCCATGGCGAAGTAGATGTACGGCTTGGGCACGTGCACGTCGAAGCCGTCCAGCACCAGGACCACGCCGACCAGCAGGATGAAGGCCAGGGCCAGCATCTTGATGGTGGGGTTGGCGTCGATGAAGTTGCCCAGCGGGTTGGCCGCCAGCAGCATGATCGCCACCGCCACCAGCACCGCCACCACCATCACCGGGATGTGGTCGGCGATGCCCACCGCGGTGATCACCGAGTCCAGCGAGAACACGATGTCGATCACCGCGATCTGGGCGATCACCACCCAGAACACCTGCGAGGCCTTGGTGGTGCGCGGGTCGTCGTCGTGGCCGCCGCTGATCAGCTCGCGGATTTCCATGATGCCCTTCACCAGCAGGAACGCGCCGCCGACGATCAGGATCAGGTCGCGCACCGAGATGCCCATCTGCCCGATGTGGAACAGCTCGGTGTGCATGCGCGCCAGGAAGGCCAGCGAGACCAGCAGGCAGATGCGGGTGACGCAGGCCACGGCGATGCCGAACTTGCGGGCGAAGGCGCGCTTCTCCTGCGGCAGGCGGCCGACCGCGATCGAGATGAACACCAGGTTGTCGATGCCCAGCACGATCTCCAGCGCGCTGAGGGTCACCAGGGTCAGCCAGACGTTCGGGTCGGCCAGGAATTCAAGGTTCATGGGGGATGTTTCCAGTGGTAAGCGGGTTCACAGCAGGCGCGGGCCCAGGACCAGGCCCCAGCACGCCAGCACGTTGAGCATCAGCACGAACACCGCGGCCGAGCCCATGTCCTTGGCGCGGCCGGCCAGCTCGTGGTGTTCCGGGCCGTAGCGCTCGATCACCGCCTCGATCGCGGAGTTCAGCAGCTCGGCGGCCAGCACCAGCAGCATCGAGCCGAGCAGCAGGGCGCGCTCGATCCCGTCCCGGCCCAGCCACAGCGCCAGCGGCGCCAGCACCACGAACAGGTAGACCTCCAGGCGGAACGAAGACTCGTGGCGCCAGGCCGCGGCCAGTCCCTGCAGCGACCATTGCGCGGCCTGCAGGATCCGGCGCGGGCCGCGGGGCAGGTGGCCGCTCACGTCAGCCATGGGCTTGCCCTGCGGGGAGATGCGGGTACGGCGGCAATGGAAGCCGGCCGGAGGGCCGGGCCCGGAACTGGGACGTCATCAGGCGGTGGCGGGCCAACGGAGCGCCAATTTTGCCACACCCCTCCCCGGCACGCCGCGCGGGCGCGCGGCGCCGGCCACGGACAGCCGCCACTCCGGCCGTTCGGCCGGGTCACCTGGAGGCGCGCAGCGCCTGCTGTTCGGCCAGGGTCAGGGCGACGTTGTCGCGCAGGTAGGCCGGTTCGACCCGCTCGGCCGGCACCGCCTCGCCGGCCTCGCAGGCACTCGCGGCCAGGCGCGCCAGCACCGCGGCGCGCGGCAGCGCGGCCGGGTCGACCGCGACCATTTCGCCCGCCAGGCGCTGCGCGAGCAGGCCGTCGGCGGCGGCAAAGCCGGTGCCCACGCCCTGCCAGGCTCCGGAGGCGACCGGCAGCCGCACCGCTTCCGGCGCCAGCACCTGCTCGCGGTCCAGCGCCCGCAGGCGCCCGCCTTCGCGTTCGTAGGCGCCGACGTAGACCTCGCCCATGCGCGCGTCGATCGCGGCCAGGATCCGGTCCGGGCCGTCGGCCGCGGCGCCGGCGGCCAGCACCTGCAGGGTCGAGACCGGCACCAGCGGGCGCTCCAGCGCCAGGGCGATGCCCTGGGCCAGGGCGATGGCCAGGCGCACCCCGGTGAACGCGCCGGGGCCGCGGCCCACGGCGATCGCGTCCAGCTGCGCGCGGGCAATGCCGGCCTCGGCCAGCAGTTCCTGTGCCCACGGCAGGGCCAGCTCGGCGTGCCGGCGCGGCACCACGCCGAAGCGCTCGCGGACTTCCCCGTCCAGGTACAGCGCGACCGAGCAGGCCTCGGTGGCGGTTTCGAAAGCGAGCAGTTTCATCGGGGCGGTCTTCGGCAGCGGAACGGGGAAACGGGGGTTGCAGGTTAATCCAGCGGGGCGTCCGGCGCGGCGGTGGCGAAGAACGCCTGCACGTCCTCGATCCGGCGGGTCACCGCGAAGCGCGGCAGCGACTGCATGAACACCCGGCCATAGGGCTTGCCGGTGATGCGCGGGTCGCACAGCACCAGCACGCCGCGGTCGGTCTCGCTGCGGATCAGCCGGCCCACGCCCTGCTTGAGCGCGATCACTGCCTGCGGCAGCTGCTCGTCGCGGAACGGATTGCCGCCGCGCCGGCGCACCGCCTCCAGCCGCGCCTCGAACACCGGGTCGTCCGGGGCGGCGAACGGCAGCTTGTCGATCACCACCACGCTCAGGGCGTCGCCGGCCACGTCCACGCCCTCGCGGAAGGTGGCCGAGCCCAGCAGCACGCCGTTGCCGGATTCGCGGAAGCGGCGCAGCAGCTCCACCTTGGGCGCACTGCCCTGCACGAACAGCGGCCACGGCCCGCCCTCCAGCGCGGCGGCGGCCTCGCGCAGGGCGCGGTGCGAGGCGAACAGCAGGAACGCGCGGCCGCCGGAGGCCTCCAGCACCGGACGCACCGCGGCGAGCATGGCCGCGGTGAACTCGCGGCTGCTGGGCTCGGGCAGGTTGCGCGGCAGGTAGCACAGCGCCTGGCGCTGCCAGTCGAACGGGCTTGGCTCCAGCAGGGTCTGCGGATCGAACAGGCCCAGCTTGCGGCCGATGTGGGTGAAGCCCCCGCCCACCGCCAGGGTGGCCGAGGTGAAGATCCAGGCCGCGTGCGAGCGCTCGCGGTGCTGGCGCAGCGGCGCGGACACGTCCAGCGGCGTGCGCTGGCAGCGGAAGCCGCGCGCGCTCAGCTCGTACCAGTAGACCTCGCCGCCGCGCGCGGCCGCGGCGGCCAGGGCCTCGGCATCGGCCCCCTCGCCTTCGCCGGCGACCGCCTCGACCAGCGAGTCCTGCTCGCCGGGTTCGGCGAAGGCATCGGAGGCGGCGTCGCCATCGCGCCAGCGTTGCAGGCGTTCGCCCAGGTCGCGGGCACGGGCCACGCAGGCCTCGAAACCGGGCGAGGTTTCGGCCAGCGGCTCCATCGCCTGCTCCAGCGCGGCCAGCGCGTCGGCCAGCACGTCGAAGCCATCGGCCACCGCCGGCAGGGCCAGGGCGCGGTAGCGCGTGCCGCGCGGCGGCAGCGCCTCCATCGCCGCGCGCAGCTCGCGCAGGGCCTGCTCCAGCGCGCGCACCGGCCCCTGCACCACCGCGGTGGCGCCGGTGGTCTGCTTGCACTCGGCCAGGCAGTCGCGGCCCAGCTCCTGGATCTGGCGCATGCCGAAGCCTTCGCCGAAGAAGCTGGCGGCCAGCTCCGGCAGCTGGTGCGCCTCGTCGATCACGAAGGCCTGGGCGCCGGGCAGGATCTCGCCGAACCCCTCCTGCTTGAGCGCCAGGTCGGCCAGCAGCAGGTGGTGGTTGACCACCACCAGGTCCGCGGCCTGGGCGCGCTGCCGCGCCTGGACCACGAAGCACTCCTCCCAGAACGGGCAGTCGCTGCCCAGGCAGTTGTCCACCGTGGAGGTGACCAGCGGCAGCAGCGGCGAATCATCCGGCAGGGATTCCAGCTCGGCCATGTCGCCGGCGCGGGTGCGCCCGGCCCAGGCGACGATGCGCTGGAACTGGCTGGCCTGCTCGGGGCTGGAGAAGCGCGCGTCGCCCCTGGCCTGCTCCAGCCGGTAGCGGCACAGGTAGTTGGCGCGACCCTTGAGCAGGGCGCTGCGGACACCCTTGCCGAGGGCGTCGCGCACCCGCGGCAGGTCGCGGTGGTAGAGCTGGTCCTGCAGCGCGCGGGTACCGGTGCTGACGATGGTCTTCAGCCCCGACAACAGCGCCGGCACCAGGTAGGCGTAGGTCTTGCCGGTGCCGGTGCCGGCCTCGGCCAGCAGCACGTCGCGGTGCTCGATCGCCTCGGCCACCGCCGCGGTCAGGCGCTGCTGCGCCGGGCGCGCGGTGAAGCCGTCCAGGCGCGCGGCGAGCGCGCCTCCTTCGCTGAGCGCCTCGCGGCTGGCCTGGGCAAGAAGGGACATGGTCGATGCAGGATGCACGGTCCGGCGCGGCCGGCGGCGGGGTACGCCGCGGCCGCCGCCGTCAGAACCGCTGCACGCCCGGGACGGTGCAGGCGGCCAGCTGCGCCCTGGCCGAGGCGGCATTCTCCGCCTGGCCGCGCGCCAGCCGCGACTGCTCGATGGTGGCCCAGTGCCGCCGGCACATCGGCCCGACCCGCGAGCCGAGGTCATAGGCGCGCCGGGCCAGGGTCTCGGCGCGGTCGTACTGGCCCTGCAACAGCGCCACCTCCGCCCGCTCCTGCAGCACCGCCGGGTCGTCGGGGGTGGCCAGCAGGGCCTGGTTGAGGGCCTCGGCGGCGGCTTCGGCCTGGCCGGCAGCCAGCGCCGCGGCGGCGCGCTCGCGCAGGTCGGCGACCTGCGGGTCGCGCAGCGGCTGCACGTCCAGTTCGGTGTCGGCGGCGCCGGCGGCGGCCTGGACCGCGGCCAGGCGCTGCGCCGGGGTCACCTCGGGCACGGCCGGGGCCGGCGGCGCGGGCGTGGTACCGCAGGCGGCCAGCAGCAGGCAGGCGGCCGCTGCGGCGGGGAAACGGGGGAAGGCTTGCATGCCGGCCATTATGGCGCAGGCGGCTGCGCCGGGGCCGGCGCCTGTTGCGGATCGGCGGCGCGGCCGCCGCCGAACAGGCGCCGCCAGAAGCCCGGCTGGCGCTCCTGCGCCTGCGCCGGCGGCGGCGCGGTGCCATCCAGCGGCAGCGGCAGGTAGTCCGGGGTGCACGGCGCGTAGTCCGGCGCGGTGCCGGCCACGAACGGCAGCCGGCGCGCGCCGGGGCAATCGGCGTCGGTGACGTAGGAGCCCTCGGCCTGCACCCAGTGCCATTCCACGCCCTTGCCATCGACCTGCAGCGGCGAGCTGGGCAGGCGCGAGAACAGGCCCGACCAGATCCGCATCGCGCCGGTGGCGCCGTACAGGCCGGTCTGCTGGTTCTGGTCGTTGCCGACCCAGACCACTGCCAGGTGGTCGCCGGTGTAGCCGGCGAACCAGCTGTCGCGGCCGTCGTTGCTGGTGCCGGTCTTGCCGGCCGGGGACAGGCGGCCGAGGCCGTCGCGCTGCAGCTGGCGCGCGGTGCCGCTGTTGACCACCTGCTGCAGGGCGATGGTCACCAGGCGGGCGGCGATCGAGTCGCCCTCCTGGGCCGGCGCCGGCGCGGTGTCGTAGCGCTTGAGCAGCCGGCCTTCCGGGTCGAGCACGCCGCGCACCGCGCGCAGCGGCTGCACCTGCCCGCCGGAGGCGAGGAACTGGTACAGCTGGGTCATCGCGTACGGGCTCTGGTCGGTGGAACCGAGGATCAGCGAGGGATTGGGTTCGGCCTCGATCCCCGCCAGCACCTTCAGCAGCTGCGCCAGGCGGTCCGGGCCGACCTGCATGCCCACCCGCACCGTGGCCTGGTTGTAGGAATGCGCCAGCGCGTCCACCAGCCGCACCGTGCCGTGGCTGCGGTTGTCGGAATTGCCCGGCGACCAGCGCCGGCCGCGTCCCAGCTCGACCGTGACCGGGGCGTCCTCGACGAAGCTGGCCAGCGAGAAGCGCTGCGGCTGCGCCAGCGCCAGCAGGTACACGAACGGCTTGAGCAGCGAGCCGACCGGCCGCTGCGCCTCGACCGCGCGGTTGAAGCCGTGCAGCTCGGCGTTGCGGCCGCCGACCACCGCCAGCACGTCGCCGCCGCGCACGTCGGTCACCACCACCGCCGCCTCCAGCGGCGGGCGCTTGCCGGTCTGCAGCGCCTCCAGGGTGCGCGCCACCGCGCCCTCGGCATAGGCCTGGGCCGAGGGCGACATGCCGGTGAGCACGGTCAGGCCGGCGCCCTGCAGCGCGCTTTCCGGGTAGTCGCTGGCCAGCTGCCGGCGCACCAGGTCGATGTAGCCGGGGAAGCGGTTGGCCGCGGCCACGCCCGGGCGCGCGGTCACGCCCAGCGGCGCCTTGCGCGCGCGCTCGTATTCGGCGTCGTCGATCAGGCCGGTGGCGTGCATCATCGACAGGGCGACGTTGCGACGCTCCAGCGCGCGCTGCGGGTGGCGGCGCGGGTCGTAGTAGGACGGGCCCTTGACCAGGCCGATCAGCAGCGCGGTCTGCTCGGTGGTCAGGTCGTCCAGGTCGCGGCCGAACCAGAACTCGGCGCCGGAAGCCACGCCGTGGATCGCCTGCCCGCCGCGCTGGCCCAGGTAGACCTGGTTGAGGTAGGTCTCCAGGATCGTGCGCTTGTCGTAGCGCGCCTCCAGGATCAGCGCGTACAGGATCTCGTTGAACTTGCGGCTCCAGGTCTGCTCCTTGCCGATGCCCAGCAGGCCGCTGCGGGCCAGCTGCTGGGTCAGGGTGGAGGCGCCCTGCTTCTTCTCGCCCGAGCGCAGGTTGACCAGCAGTGCGCGCAGCATGCCGGACACGTCGATGCCGTGGTGGCGGGCGAAGTCGCGGTCCTCCACCGCCTGCAGGCCGGTGGTCAGCAGTTCCGGCACTTCCTCGATCCGCACCAGGCGCCGTTCTTCCTGGCGCTGGCCGTAGAGGGTGGCGATCCGCGCCGGGTCCAGGCGCGCGGCCTTGATCGCCTGGCCGCTTCCGGCATCGCGCAGGCGCGAGACCTTGCCGCCGGACAGGCTGACCTCGATCCGCCGCGGCGGCACCACGCCGTCGATGTCGGCGTAGCCGCGGCTGGAGATCGTGAAGCGGGCGCCGTCGACGTGGTAGCTGCCCTGGCGCCGGCCCTCGCCGTCCTCCTGGTAGCCGGCCGCGTCCAGCTCGGTGCGCAGGGTGCGCTCGTCCAGCGCCAGGCCCGGCCGCAGGTGCAGCGGGCGCGCGTACACGCGGGTGGGGATCTGCCACTGCAGGGCGCCGAAGCGCTCGGTCACCTGGTTGTTGAGGTGGACCGTGTACGGGACCAGGAACCCGGCCGCCAGGGCGGCGGCCGCGAGCACCACGGTCAGCAGGCGGCCGCGCCAGGCGGACGCCCCGGGGGACTTCGCGCGGGCGGTATCTCCGGCGGTAGAACGTCGAGGCACAGGAATACCAGGATCAGGAACGGGCGGAGTCTAACCCGAGATCGGCGCGCGCCCGGTCGGGGGGCTGAACGGCCGCCGGGTGCGCGCCGGCGCCACCACAGCTCATACCCGCAGCCCCAGCAGGTCGCCGGCGGCCGAGCGCAGGCCGAAGGAAAACCGCGCGTAGCGGCCGCTGCCCAGTTCCTCGCGCACCGAGGCCAGCCGGCGCAGCGGCGAACGCGGCAGGCGCGCGCGCGCCAGCGCGTGCCGCAGGCGCTGCGCCACCGCCTCGCGCACTTCCGGTTCCACCGCCAGCCCACCCTCGTCGATGCGCTGCAGGAACGAGCGGTACAGCACGCACAGCCGCTCCAGCGAGACCCGCCGCGCCACCCAGCCGTAGGCCAGGCGCTCGACCAGGCGGCGCGGGCGCGCGCCGATCTGGTTGCTGCCATGCTGGCGGTAGTCGATCGAGGCCCAGGGCATGCAGTCGACCCGGGCCTGGGTGGCCGCCGCGATCGCCAGCCACTCGTCGTGCACCCAGCCCTCCGGCACCGGCAGCAGGCGCCCGAGCAGCGCGCCGCGCAGCGCGGTGGTGGCGCCGGTGACCAGGTTGCGCCGCATCAGCAGGTCGAAGGCGCGGCCGGAGTGCTCCATCTCCAGTTCCGCCGGGGACACCTCCAGCGCCTGCAGCAGGTCCACGCCCAGCCAGGCGCCATCGGCGTCGACCAGGCGCGCGTCGGTGTGCAGCAGGCCCAGTTCCGGTTCGGCGAGGAAGCGCGCGGCCATGCGCGCGATCTTCTCCGGGTGCCAGACGTCGTCCTGGTCGCAGAGGAACACCAGGTCGCCGCGGGCGCGCTGCAGCGCGCGCTCGAAGTTGCGCACGTAGCCGAGGTTGGCCGGGTTGCGTTGCAGCTCCACCGCCACCCCGCGCACCCGCGCGCGCGCGGCGAAGGCCTGCAGCCGCTCCCAGGTGCCGTCGGACGAGGCATCGTCCTGGACCACGATCTCGTCGGGCAGGCGCAGCTGCGCCAGCAGGCTCTCCAGCTGCGGACCGAGGAAGCGCTCGCCGTTGTAGGTGCACAGCACCACCGACACGCGCACCGCTCAGCCCTCCGCGTCCATGCGCCACATCGAGGCGTCGACCCGGAACGGGCGCGGCGCCACGCCCAGCAGGGCGCTGGCCTCGGCGTTGTCGGCGACCAGGTCGCGGTCCAGCCGCGACACCGGCCCGCGCGCGCCCGGCAGCAGCGCCGCCAGCAGTCGCAGCAGCGGCCGCCCCAGCGGCAGCGGCACGGTGGCGAACGGCAGGCTGGCGCGCACCCGCGCGAACATCTCCGCCGCCGGCAGGCGCTCGCCGCCGCCCAGGGCAAGGATGCGGCCGTCGGCGGCGCCGGTATCGATGCAGGCGAGGACCGCCGTGGCGAGATCGTCGGCATGCACCGGCTGGCGCAGGCCGCGGCCGGCCGGCAGCGGGAACAGGCGGGTGCGCGCGGCGCGCCGCGCGATCGGAGTCAGGCTGCGGTCCAGCCCGGCGCCGTAGATCAGGGTCGGGCGCAGCACGGTCCAGGCCATGCCCAGGCGCCGGCACTGCCGTTCCAGTTCGGCCTCGCCGGCGGCCAGGCGGCCGATCAGCTCGCGCTCGGCCGGAAGTGCGGAATCGCGCTTGGTCAGCACGCTCATCGAGCTGGTGGCGACCACCCGCGGCGCGGGCGCGGACTGCAGGCCGGACAGCCACTGCGCCAGCGTGTCCAGCGGGGCGAAGCTGGCCACCGCGCGCAGCGGCGGCAGTTCCGGCATCGGTCCCGGCAGCTGGCCCTGCAGCCACTGCACCCCGGCCCGTGCCGGCCGTGGATGGCGGCTGAGCGCGAGCACGCCATCGCCGCCGGCGGCGAGGCGCGGCAGCAGGAAGTGGCCGATCTGGCTGGTGGCGCCGATGACGAGGACGGGCATGGCGGCTGCGGACTGGGTGGCGGGCGCCGGCGCGGCGGCGTCGGACTATAGCGTGCGGCCCCGCCGGCCGGTCCTCCGGCGCATGAACGGCCGCAACGAAGACGGCCCGCGCGAGGCGGGCCGTCGGGTGTGGCGATGCAGGCGGGCGCGGCTCAGTCGTCGCCCTTGGACAGGTCGTCGTCGGCGACGACCTCGGCGGCGGCCCACTCCAGCGCCTCGCGCTCGGCGCGCTCGCGCTCGGCCTTCTCCACTTCGTCGATCAGGTTGGCGTCGACGGTGCGGGCGGCGATCTCGCGCAGCGCCAGCACGGTCGGCTTGTCGTCGCCGTCCTCGTTCTCGATCGTGGCCGGCACGCCATTGGCCAGCTGGCGGGCGCGCTTGGCGGCCATCATGACCAGTTCGAAGCGGTTGTTGACCACTTCCAGGCAATCTTCAACGGTGATACGGGCCATAGGGGTTCCAGGCGACTGCGGTCGCCACTCGTGTCTGGGGAAATGGAGGCGGAGTTTACCCGCGCCGCCGCCTCCGCGGCAAGGCCCGGCGCCGGTTCTTCCTTTCCGTTCAGGGACTTGCGTTCAGGCAGCGGGGCCGGCGCCGGGGTCCTGCCCGAGCAGGGCGCGGATCAGGCCGGCATGGCGCTGCTGCTGCTGGCCGCGGCGCAGGCGGCTGGCGACGAAGATCGCGCACATCTCGTCCACCGCGGTCTCGAACACCTCATTGACGATCACGTAGTCGAACTCGCCGTAGTGCGACATCTCCTCGCGCGCGGCCGCCAGGCGGCGGGCGATGACCTCGTCGCTGTCCTGGCCGCGCTTGCGCATGCGCTGCTCCAGCGCCTCCCGCGACGGCGGCAGGATGAACACGCTGACCGCGTCGGGGACCTTGGCCCGCACCTGGGCCGCGCCCTGCCAGTCGATCTCCAGCAGCACGTCGTGGCCGGCCGCCAGCTGCGGCTCCACCGACTGCCGCGCCGTGCCCTTCCAGTCGCCGTGCACGCGGGCGTACTCGAAGAAGTCGCCGGCGTCGATCATGCGCTGGAACTCTTCCTCGCTGACGAAGTGGTAGTGCTCGGCATGGCGCTCGCCCGGGCGCGGCGCGCGCGAGGTGAAGGAGATCGACAGCCGGATGGCCGGATCGCGCGACAGCACCGCGTTGACGATGCTGGACTTGCCGGCGCCGGAAGGCGCCGCAACGATGAAGAGGGTTCCGCGCATGCTCATCGGCTGTCCTGCACCGGCCCGGCGGCGCGAACTCGGGCCTGGGGACCGGTGCCACTTCTCCAGGCCCCGGGCGGGTCTGGCGCCATTGCCGCGCCTGGGACCCGGGGCCGCGTGTATGGGGTAACGGGGCGCGAATGGTAGCAGACCCCCCCGCCCCGGCCGGCCCCCGGCGCCGCCACGCTTTTGCGCGCAGCCCCTGTCGTTGGTTGGGTTTACCGCGTTTGCGGCCGCTTGGCATGCTCGCCGCCAACGCCCCGACGCCGGCGTGCGCTGGACCACGGCTTGCGGCGGGCAGCCAGGAGCCCACGCCCCATGCCAAGTGCAGCGATCGAACTGCAGGCCGTCGACAAGTCCTACGGCCCACGGCGGATACTGAAGGACCTGCAGCTGGTGGTCCCCGAGCGCAGCGTGTTCGCCTTCCTCGGCAACAACGGGCATGGCAAGTCCACCACCATCCGCCTGCTTGCCGGCCAGGCCGCGCCGGACCGCGGCAGCATCCGCGTGCTGGGGAAGGACATCCGCCAGCACCGGCGCGAGGTGCTGGCGCAGATGGGCTGCCTGATCGAGGCGCCCAGCAGCTACCCCAACCTCACCGCGCGCGAGTTCCTGTCCATCGGCCCGTGCCTGAAGCAGCTGCCGCGCAGCGAGATCGACCGCGCGCTGGAACTGGTCGGACTGCGCCCCGACCGCCGGCAGCGGATCGAGCACTATTCGCTGGGCATGCGGCAACGGCTGGCGCTGGCCCATGCCCTGCTGGGGCGTCCGCGCCTGCTGGTCCTGGACGAGCCCACCAACGGCCTGGACCCGGACGGCATCCGCGACATCCGCGCCCTGCTCTCCGGCCTCCCCGAAGCCGCCGGTTGCACCATCTTCTTCGCCAGCCACTACCTGGACGAGGTGGAGAAGACCGCCACCCACCTGGCCGTGCTGCACGAAGGCACGATCCGGCTGCAGGCCTCGGCCGGCGAACTGGAACGCCAGCTCGCCGGGGTCCTGGCCCTGGACGTGGACGACGCCGAACGCGGCTCGCGCACGCTGCAGGCGCTGGGCTACGCCGCCCGCGCCGAAAGCCCCAACCGGGTGCTGGTGGCCGACGTCGACCGCGACCGCGCCGGCCTGCTCAACTCGCAGCTGGTGCAGGCCGGGGTCGTGCTCTACCAGTCGGTGTTGCGCAAGCCGACGCTGGAGCAGTGGTTCCTGCAGATGACCGCCTCCGGGGGAGCCGTCGCATGCTGATCCGCCTTTGCCTGGTCGAACTGCTCAAGCTGCGCCGCTCGCTGGTGCTGCTGACCACCGTGGCCTGCCCGGCGGCGGTGGTGGCGCTGATGTTCGGGATGGCCCTGCGCCGGATCACCCCGGACGGCATGACCGCCGCGCAGTGGTCGATGCTGTGGGGCAGCGCGTCGGCGCTGTGGAGCCTGCTCATGCTGCCGCTTTACATCGGCCTGTGCACCGCGCTGGTCAACGGCAACGAGCACCGCAACCAGACCTGGCGGCTGATGCTCAGCCTGCCGGTCGGCCGGCTGGAGCTGTACGCGGCCAAGGCCATGGTCTCGGTGCTGCTGCTGGCGGCCGCGCAGCTGGCGTTGTTGCTCGCCCTCGCGCTGGGCACCGGCATCCTCGGCCTGGCCGGATTCCCGCTGGAAACGGCGCTGCAGGCCCAGCTGCCGCGGCTGTGGGCGGCGCCGCTGGCGGCGCTGCCGGTGGTGGCGCTGCAGCATGCGCTGAGCTGGCGCCTGCGCTCGGTGGTCACCCCGCTGGCGGTGTCGGTGGTGGCCACCCTGGCGGCGATGCAGCTCGGCGCCTCGCAATACTGGTACTGGCTGCCCTGGGCCTATCCGGTGGCGGCCAGCAACGGCGGCCATGAGGCCATGCGCGACGCGGCGGTGCTGCTCGGACCCATGCTGGCGGCGGTGCTGTTCCCGCTGACCGCCTGGTGGCTGTCGCGGCGCGAGATCGCCTGAGCGCCATCCGGCGCGCGGCCCCCCGCGCGGCTCACTCGATGTTCTGCACCTGCTCGCGGATCTGGTCGATCAGCACCTTCAGCTCGACCGCGGCGGCCGAGGTGCGGGCGTCGACCGACTTGGAACCGAGGGTGTTGGCCTCGCGGTTGAACTCCTGCAGCAGGAAGTCCAGGCGGCGGCCCACGGCCTGCGCCTTGCCGGAGAGGATCCGGCGGATCTCGGCGACGTGGCTGGCGAGGCGGTCCAGCTCCTCGTCCACGTCCAGCTTCTGCAGCCACAGCACCAGCTCCTGCTCGGCGCGGCCCGGGTCCACCGGGTGCGGCAGGTCGGCCAGGCGCGCGGCCAGCTTGGCGCGCTGGCCCTCGCGGATGTCCGGCACCAGCGCGCGCACTTCGCCGGCGATGCGCTCCACCGCGTCGACCCGCTCGCGGATCGCGGCGGCCAGCGCCGCGCCCTCGCGCTCGCGCGCGGCGATGAACTCGTCCAGCACCTGGTCCAGCAGCTCCAGCGCCTGCGCCTGCAGCGCCTCGCCGTCGGCCACCGGGGTCTGCAGCACGCCCGGCAGCTGCAGCAGGTCGGTGAACTGCACCTGCAGGTTGGGGAAGCGCGCGTCCAGGCGCTGGGCCAGCTCGCCCAGCTGCGCCAGCAGGGCCTCGTTGACCGCCAGCCCGGCGGCGCCTTCCGGCGCGCGCAGGCGCATCACCAGGTCCAGCTTGCCGCGCTGCACGCGCGCGGCCACGCGCTCGCGCAGCACCGGTTCCAGCGCGCGCAGCTCGTCGGCCAGGCGCAGGCCGGTCTCCAGGAAGCGGTGGTTGACCGAGCGCAACTCGCAGGAGAGCACGCCCCAGGAGGTACCACGTTCGCCGCTGGCGAAGGCGGTCATGCTGCGGATCATGCGGGAATCCGTCTTTGGCAGGGGGCGAATGTTAATCTAGCCGGCCCGCCGCGGCACCCTGCCGCCTTCGCCGGCCCCGCCGGCGGACCGCCGGGGCCCCGCCTACGGAAACCACACATGACCGTCGTCCGCCCCAGTGGCCGCGCCCCCGACCAGCTGCGCCCCGTGCGCATCGAACGCGGCTTCACCCGCCACGCCGAAGGCTCCGTGCTCGTCAGCTTCGGCGACACCCGCGTGCTGTGCACCGCCAGCATCGACAACAAGGTGCCGGCATTCCTGCGCGGCAAGGGCGAGGGCTGGGTGACGGCCGAGTACGGCATGTTGCCACGCTCCACCCACACCCGATCCGAGCGCGAGGCCGCGCGCGGCAAGCAGGGCGGCCGCACCCTGGAGATCCAGCGCCTGATCGGCCGCGCCCTGCGCGCCTGCGTCGACCGCGGCGCCCTGGGCGAGCGCACCATCACCCTGGACTGCGACGTGCTGCAGGCCGACGGCGGCACCCGCACCGCCGCCATCACCGGGGCCTACGTGGCGCTGGCGGACGCGGTGCGCTGGCTGCTGGCGCGCGGCGAGATTTCCCGCGACCCGATCCACGGCGCGGTCGCCGCGATCTCGGTCGGCGTATACCGCGGCGTGCCGGTGCTGGACCTGGACTACGCCGAGGACAGCGACTGCGACACCGACATGAACGTGGTGATGAACGACGGCGGCGGCTTCATCGAGCTGCAGGGCACGGCCGAGGGCCATGCCTTCCGCCGCGACGAACTGGACGCGCTGCTGGGCCTGGCCGAGCGCGGCATCGGCCAGCTGCTGGAACTGCAGCGCCAGGCCCTGGCCGGCTGAGGCGGGAGCATGCGATGAAGCTGGTCCTGGCCTCCTCCAACCGCGGCAAGCTCGACGAACTGCACCACCTGCTGGCCGACAGCGGGATCGAGCTGGTCGCGCAGTCCGACCTGGGCGTCGAGGACGCCAAGGAGACCGGGCTGACCTTCGTCGAGAACGCGCTGATCAAGGCGCGCCACGCGGCCCGCGTCACCGGCCTGCCGGCGCTGGCCGACGACTCCGGGCTGTGCGTGGACGCCCTCGGCGGCGCGCCGGGCCTGTACTCGGCGCGCTATGCCGGCGAGCCGGCCAACCCGCAACGCAACATCGACAAGCTGCTGGCCGCGCTCGACGGGGTCGACGACCCGCGCCGCGGCGCCCACTTCCAGTGTGTGCTGGTGGTGCTGCGCCATGCCGAAGACCCGCAGCCGCTGCTGGTCGAGGGGCAGTGGCGCGGGCGCATCATCCGCGAACGCCGCGGCAGCGGCGGCCACGGCTACGACCCGGTGTTCCTGGACCCCGCGCACGGGCTGACCGCGGCGGAAATGCCGATGGAGCTGAAGAACCGCATCAGCCACCGCGGCAAGGCGCTGGAACTGCTGCGCGCGCGCCTGCCCGAAGTGCTTGGCTGAGCGCGCCGGCGCGAGCCTGCCATGCCCGACCTGATCCCGCCGCCGCTGTCGCTGTACGTGCACCTGCCCTGGTGCGTGCGCAAGTGCCCGTATTGCGACTTCAACTCGCACGGAGCCAGGGGCGGACTGCCGTTCGACGAGTATGTGGCCGCGCTGGTACGCGACCTGGAACACGACCTGCCCCTGGTCTGGGGCCGCACCGTGCACAGCGTGTTCTTCGGCGGAGGCACGCCCAGCCTGTTCCCGGCCGCGGCGATCGAGGCCATCCTCTCGGCCGCCGCCGCGCGCCTGCGCTTCGCCCCGGACGCGGAAATCACCCTGGAGGCCAATCCCGGCACCGCCGAGCACGACCGCTTCGAGGGCTACCGCGCCGCCGGGGTGAACCGGATCAGCTTCGGCATCCAGAGCTTCGACGACGGCTGCCTGCAGCGCCTGGGCCGGATCCACGACAGCGCCGAGGCCGAGGCCGCGGTGAAGCTGGCCCAGGACGCCGGTTTCGACAACCTCAACCTGGACCTGATGTACGCCCTGCCCGGCCAGGACCTGGCCATGGCCGAGCGCGACCTGGAACGTGCCTTCGCCCTGCAGCCGGCGCACATCAGCCACTACCAGCTGACGCTGGAACCCAACACCGTGTTCTTCGCCCGGCCGCCGCAAGGCATCCCGGACGACGACCTGGCCTGGGACATGCAGGAGCGCTGCCAGGCCCTGCTGGCCGACGCCGGCTACGTCCACTACGAGACCAGCGCCTACGCCCGCCCGGGCCGGCAGTGCGCGCACAACCTCAACTACTGGCGCTACGGCGACTACCTGGGCATCGGCGCCGGCGCCCACGGCAAGATCACCCTCGGCGCCGAACAGGCCATCCTGCGCCGCTGGAAGCACAAGCACCCGGCCACCTGGATGGCCGCCGCCGGCACCGCCCAGGCGATCGGCGGCGACGACCGCATCGCCCCGGAGCAGCGCCCGTTCGAGTACATGCTCAACGCCCTGCGCCTGCACGAGGGTTTCGCCCTGGCCGACTTCGAGGTGCGCACCGGACTGCCGCGCGCGCATCTGGCGCCGGCGCTGGAACAGGCCCGCGGCCGCGGCTGGCTGCAGCTCGAGGGCGAGCGGGTGGCGCCCACCGCACTGGGGCGGCGCTTCGCCAACGACGTGATTTCCCTGTTCCTCTGAGACCATCCCCGGCCCCGCCGGGACCGCGGTGCGGCGCGCCATGCCGCCCCGCATGGAAACGTGCTAAATACCGCCCAAGGGGGAACGCGGTCACAGAATGCAAGCCACCAACCGACCAACGCCGGGCCACCCGGCATTCCCGGCGCTGGCCGACGCCGCCCTGCCGGCGCGCGTGCGCGCCATCCTCCTGCAGGTGCGCGAGCTGGCCGCCACGCAGCTGGGGCCGTGGCTGGAGGCCACTCTGGACGGGCTGGAAAACCAGCTCTTCAGCCTGGCCGAGGGCGCGCGCAGCAGCAGCGAGCAGGCCGAGCGCCTGGATGCGATGCGCCTGCTGCGCCAGCACCGCGCCGCCTTCCAGCCGCGCTTCCTCGCCGCACTTGAAGGCAGCCTGGCCGGCCTGCGCGCACCGCCGCCGGCCGAGCCCGCCGAACCGGCCGAACCCGCGCCCGGGCCGGCACTGGCCCTGGTCGAGGACACCGAACTGGACCGCGCCATCGTCCTGCGCGAGATCGCCCGCCGCCAGGTGCAGCGCGGCGGCAGCGAGCTGTTGCTGCTGGCGCAGCGCTTCGCCGTGCTGGCCGCCACGCCGGCGTTCGAGCTGGAGCAGCTGCCGCTGGGACCGCATGCGCTGTGCCAGTGCCTGCGCACGGCTGGCGACGCGCTGCAGCTGCCGCCGGAGGCGCAGCTGCTGCTGTACCGCCAGTTCGAACGCCAGGTGATGGACCTGCACGGCGAGTTCGCCCGCCAGCTCAATGCCCTGCTCGACCGCGCCGGGGTGCTGCCGGGCCTGGTGTACACGCCCTACCGTCCACCGCGTGCCAGCGCCCCGCAGCGGCGCAGCACGCCGGCGCAGGCCGCGAACCGCCCGCGGCCGATGACCGGCTGGCACGGCCAGGGTCGCGGCGCGGGCTGGGGCCGGGCGCTGGCCGGCCTGCCGGGGGGCATGCCGCCAGGGGCGGCTGCCGGCACCGCGCCCGCGGCCGCGGCCGGAGAGGCCACGCCCGCCATCGCCAGCGCGGACGGCGACCCGAAGGAAGTGCAGGCCGCGTTCGCCGCCATGCGCGAATTGCTGGCCGCGCACCGCGCCGCCACCCGCCCAGCGGCACCCGGACCGGCGGTCCCGCCGCAGGTGCTGCCGCCGCAACTGGTCACCCAGGTGCTGGGCAGCCTGCAATCGCTGCCGCTGGCGCGCGCCCGCGGCCAGCGCCGCCGCACCATGCAGGACCTGCGCGAGGCCACCCTGGCGCGGCTGCGCGCCGAGCACGGGCCGGCCGCCGCACTGCCGCCGGAACACGAGGACGCGTTCGACCTGCTGTCCATCCTCTACCAGGAGATCGGCCGCCAGGTGCGCGGCGACGCACCGGCCCAGGACCTGCTGGAACGGCTGCAGGTGCCGCTGGCGCGCGCCGCGCTGCAGGACCAGGGCTTCTTCGTCGCCGAGCGCCACCCGGCGCGCGAACTGCTCAACTCGGTGGCCGAGTCCGGCGCCACCTGGCTGGGCGAGGACGATGCCGACCCGCAGCTGGTGCAGCGCCTGGAGCAGGTGGTGCAGCGGGTGGTCGAGGCCTACGACGGCGACCCGGCGGTGTTCGAACTGGCCAACCAGGAGGTCCAGGAACAGCAGCGCGCGATGCTGCGCAAGGCCGAGGTCAGCGAGCGCCGCCAGGTGGAGGCCGCGCGCGGGCGCGACCGCCTGGCCGGTGCCAAGCACCAGGCCGACGCCGCGATCCGCGCCTGCCTGGCCGGGCGCAGGCCACCGCAGTTCGTCCAGGCCCTGCTCAACCAGGCCTGGGCCGACGTGCTCACCCTCACCGCCCTGCGCCACGGCGAGGACTCGCCGGAATGGCGCGAGCGCACCGCGGCCACCGCGCGCATCGTCGAGGTCACCTGCGATCCGGAAGCCGCGCCCGACTCGGCACTGGGCACGCAGATCGAGGCCGCGCTGCGCCAGGTCGGCTACCACGAGGACGAGGCCGGCGCGATCGCCCGCCGCCTGTCGCGCAGCGAGGACGACGAGGTCACCTCGCGCACCGAGCTCACCGCGCGGCTCAAGGCGCGCGCGCGCCTGGGCGAGGACGCGGCACGTCGCAGCGAGCCGCTGCCGCCGCGCAGCGCCGGGGAGCAGGCCTGCTACGACCAGGTGCGGGCACTGCCGTTCGGCACCTGGTTCGAATTCAGCCTCGGCGCCCAGGGCGAGGTGCGGCGGCAGCGGCTGTCCTGGTACAGCCCGGTCACCGACCACGCGCTGTTCGTCAACACCCGCGGCCAGAAGGTGGCCGAACATTCGCTGGACGCGCTGGCGCGGATGATGGCCGCCGGCCAGGCGCGGGTGGTCACCGAGGAACGCAGCCGCCTGGTCGACCGCGCCTGGCACGCCACCCTGCGCCTGCTGCGCGGGCTGGCCGGGCGCGCGGAGCCGGCGCCATCGGGAGCAGGTGCATGAACAACGAGGATGCCCGCCGCGGGCGGCGGCGCCAGGTGCCCGGCAGCGTGCCGGTGGAAGACGTGATGGCCGGCGCCGTGGTCGGCCACCTCGGCAACCTGTCCGAGGGCGGCCTGCTGCTGCTCGCCGCGGCGCCGCTGCGCGAGGACGCGCTGTACCAGCTCCGGTTCGTGCTCGACGACCCGGGCGATCCAATCGACGTCGGTGTGCACCTGCTGTGGTCGGCGCCGGCCAACACCCCGGGCCAGGCCTGGTGCGGCTTCCGCTTCCTGGCCATCTCCGAGGTGCACCGCGCGCGGGTGCGCGCCTGGGTCGAGGCCGAGGCCTGACGGCGGCAGCGGCGCATGCGCTGGGGCAGAATGGGCGCTTTCCGCCGTACTGCCCCCGATGAACGCCACCGAGATCGCCGCCCTCTACCCCCAGCACCTGGCCACCCTGCGCGCGCGCGCCGACGAGGCGCTGGCCCGCTGCGGCCGCGAGCACCTGCTGGTGCCGAGCGGGCGCCGCCACTACCAGGCCTTCGACGACCGCGACTACCCGTTCGCGGCCAACCCGCACTTCAAGCACTGGGTGCCGCTGACCAGCGTCGCCGACAGCTGGCTGGTGTACACCCCCGGGCACAAGCCCAGGCTGATCTACCTGCAGCCGCGCGACTACTGGCACGTGGTGCCGGAGGCGCCCAGCGGCTGGTGGGTGGAGCACGTGGAGGTGCAGGTGATCCGCACCCCGGAGGAGGCGCTGCCGCTGCTGCCGCCTGCCGCGCGCAGCGCGATCATCGGCGAGGCCAACAGCGCCCTGGGCGACTACGTCCCCGACAACCCGCAACCGGCGCTGGACTACCTGCATTACCAGCGCTCGTACAAGACCGCGTACGAGGTCGCGCTGATGCGCCTGGCCCAGCGCCGCGCGGTGCGCGCCCACCGCGCCGCCGAGCGCGCCTTCCGCGCCGGCGCCAGCGAGTTCGAGATCCACATGGCCTACTGCGCCGCCGCGCAGCAGGACGCCACCGAGGTGCCGTACCAGAACATCGTCGCGCTCAACACCCACGGCGCGGTGCTGCACTACACCGAACTGGACCGCGTGGCCCCGGCGGAGTCGCTGAGCTTCCTGATCGATGCCGGCGCCAGCCACTGCGGCTATGCCGCCGACATCACCCGCACCTACGCCGGCGACTGCGCCAGCGAGTTCCAGGCCATGATCGACGCTGTGGACGCCGCGCAGCAGGCGATGTGCGCCGGCGTGCGCGCCGGCGCCGACTACCGCCAGCTGCACCTCGACGCGCACCTGGCGCTGATGGGCATCCTGCGCGAGTTCGGCGTGCTGAAGGTGTCGCCGGAAGCGGCGCTTGCCACCGGGGTGAGCGCGGCGTTCTTCCCGCACGGCCTGGGCCACCCGCTGGGGCTGCAGGTGCACGACGTGGCCGGGTTCGCCGCCAGCGACCGCGGCGGCACGATCGACCGTCCCGCCGGGCATCCCTACCTGCGCATGACCCGCGTCCTGGAGCCGGGCATGGTCGTCACCATCGAGCCGGGCATCTACTTCATCGACATGCTGCTGGACGAGGTGAAGGCCCGCGGCCACGCCGACGCGGTGGACTGGGCGCGGGTGGATTTCTTCCGCCCCTACGGCGGCATCCGCATCGAGGACGACGTGCTGTGCACGGAGGCGGCGCCGGAGAACCTCACCCGCGCCGCGTTCGCCGGATAAGCCGCAAAAAGCGAAGGGCCCGCTCGCGCGGGCCCTTCGCCTTCCAGCCGTCCCCTCAGTTCGGGATCAGCGTGTTGATCACGTGCTCGAGGTATTCCTCGAACTCCTCGTGGGTCATCTTCGGCTGCTGCGGGCGCAGCTGCAGGAAGCCGACGTAGGCGGCATAGGTCAGGCGCGCGCGGTTCACCGCCTCGCTGCGGCCGAGGCCGGCCTGGCGGAACGACGCGGTGAGGTAGTCCTGGCGGCGCTGCGAGACCCGCTGGATCACCGGACCCACGGCCGGATGCTCCAGCGCGCGCAGCAACTCGCTGTAGATCGCGTGCGGCTTGGTCTCGTGGCCGACCAGCTGGAACAGCTTGCGCAGGCGCTCGCGCGGATCCGGCACTTCCTCCAGGCTGCCGAACACCTGTTCCTGCTCGACCTCTTCCCAGCGCTCCAGCGCGGCCTGCAGCAGCGCATCGCGTGAAGGAAAGTGCCAGTAGAAGCTGCCCTTGGTCACGCCCAGGCGGCGCGCCAGCGGCTCCACCGCGACGGCGGACACGCCCTGTTCGGCAATGACATCCAGCGCGGCCTGGGCCCAATCGGCGGCGCTGAGACGGGCGCCACGCGCGGGCGTGGCGGGCGGGGTGGCGGGCGCGGTGGTGGTATCCATGGGCGGATTTAACCATACGGCGAGGTGCGTTGCAGTATGCCGTTTCCGCGGAAACCGAGGCCTGACAGGGATTTGCAGCACCACCGCCGGCACCATACGGTGCATGCTGCACTGCCATACGCCTTCGTATTGACTTTGCGTGAAACGCATCCATACCATTGGGTATGGTATTTCCCCCGACCCCTGCCCCCGGCAGCCACGAGCTGCGCCTGTCCGGCGCCGGCCTGGAACTGGCTGCCACCTGCCATGGCGACTGCCATGCGCCGGCAGTGCTGTTCGCGCACGGCTTCGGCCAGACCCGCCGCGCCTGGAGCGCCAGCGCAGGGCGCGTCGCGCAGCGGGGTTACCGCGCCCTGGCCTACGACGCCCGCGGCCATGGCGGCTCGGACCGCAATCCGCCGGACCTGGCCTATGCCGCGCAGCAGTTCATCGACGACCTGATCGTGGTCGCCGGCGAGCTGCCGCAGCCGCCGGTGCTGGTGGCCGCCTCGATGGGCGGCCTGTTCGGGCTGGCCGCCGAGGCACGCTGGCCGGGCCTGTTCCGCGCCATGGTGCTGGTCGACATCACCCCGCGCTGGGAAGCGGCCGGCATGCAGCGCATCCTCGGCTTCATCAGCGCCTTCCCGGAAGGCTTCGCCTCGCTGGACGAGGCCGCCGACGCGATCGCCGCCTACCTGCCCGGGCGCGCGCGCAAGAGCGAGGCGGCCCTGCGCGAGGTGCTGCGCCAGGGCGCCGACGGCCGCTGGCAGTGGCACTGGGACCGCCGCCTGGTGGACGAGCTGGCACGCGACGGCGAGCGCCACCAGGACGAACTGTCCGCGGCCGCCCGTGCGGTACGCTGTCCGCTGCTGCTGCTGAGCGGCGGCCGCAGCGACCTGGTGTCCGACGCCACCGTCGACGAGTTCCTCGGACTGGTGCCGCACGCGCGCCATGTCCGCATCGCCGGCGCCACGCATATGCTTGCCGGCGACGACAACGACCGTTTTACCGCCACCCTGCTGGACTACCTGGGCGAACTGGACGGTACGGGGCACACCGGCCGTTGCGCCGCGCCCTCCGATCCAGCGTCCGTCAACGGAGCTTTACCATGAGCATTGCCGCGCCAATCCTGGCCTTCCTGCTGATCAGCGGGTTCGCCGCCTACCACCGCATGCGCCTGATAACCTGGGCCGTGCTGCAGGCCATCGCCCTGGCCGCCTGCTGGTGGCTGGGCGCGCACCAGACCACCACCCTGGTGATGGCGATCATCACCGCGGTAATCGCCGTGCCGCTGCTGCTGCCGTTCATCCGCAAGCCGCTGATCGTGGCCCCGCTGCTGAACGTGTTCCGCAAGATCCTGCCGCCGCTGTCGCAGACCGAGCGCATCGCCCTGGAGACCGGCTCGGTCGGCTTCGAGGGCGAGCTGTTCACCGGCGACCCGGACTGGCAGAAGCTGCTCGCCTATCCCAAGCCGCAGCTCACCGCCGAGGAGCAGGCCTTCCTCGACGGCCCGGTGGAAGAGCTGTGCAAGATGATCAACGACTGGGAACTGACCCACGTCCACGCGGACCTGCCGCCGGAGATGTGGGAGTTCATCAAGAAGAACAAGTTCTTCGGCATGATCATCCCGAAGGAGTACGGCGGCCTGGGCTTCTCCGCGCTGGCCCACCACAAGGTGATCCAGAAGATCGCCTCGATCTCCTCGGTGGTCAGCTCCACCGTCGGCGTGCCCAACTCGCTGGGCCCGGGCGAGCTGCTCAACCACTACGGCACCAAGGAGCAGAAGGATTACTACCTGCCGCGCCTGGCGGTGGGCGAGGAAGTGCCGTGCTTCGGCCTGACCGGCCCGTTCGCCGGCTCCGACGCCACCTCCATCCCCGACTACGGCATCGTCTGCAAGGACACCTGGCAGGGCCAGGAAGTGCTGGGCGTGCGCCTGACCTTCGACAAGCGCTACATCACCCTGGCCCCTGTCGCCACCCTGATCGGCCTGGCGTTCCGCATGTACGACCCGGACGGCCTGATCGGGCAGACCAAGGACATCGGCATCACCCTGGCGCTGGTGCCGCGTGACACCCCCGGGGTCGAGATCGGCCGCCGCCACTTCCCGCTGAACTCGCCGTTCCAGAACGGCCCGATCCGCGGCAAGGACGTGTTCATCCCGCTGAGCCAGCTGATCGGTGGCGCCGAGATGGCCGGCAAGGGCTGGAACATGCTCAACGAGTGCCTGGCCGTGGGCCGCTCGATCACCCTGCCGTCCACCGCCTCCGGCGGCGCCAAGTTCGGCGCCCGCGTCACCGGTGCCTACGCCCGCATCCGCAAGCAGTTCGGCCTGTCGGTCGGCCGCTTCGAGGGCGTGGAGGAAGCGCTGGCCCGCATCGGCGGCAAGGCCTACACCGTCAGCGCGCTGTCGCAGGCCACCGCCGCGGCGGTCGACCGCGGCGACGTGCCCTCGGTGCCTTCGGCGATCGCCAAGTACCACTGCACCAGCATGGGCCGCGAGGTCATCTCCGACACCATGGACGTGATCGGCGGCAAGGGCATCATCCTCGGCCCGCGCAACTTCGCCGGCCGCAACTGGCAGGCCGCCCCGATCAGCATCACGGTCGAAGGCGCCAACATCATGACCCGCAGCCTGCTGATCTTCGGCCAGGGCGCGATCCTGTGCCATCCGTGGGTCATGAAGGAGATGAAGGCCGCCCAGGAGAAGGACCGCAAGGCCGCCGTCGCCAGCTTTGACGAGAGCCTCGCCGGGCACGTCCGCTTCGGCTTCTCCAACGCGGTGCGTTCGTTCTGGCTGGGCCTGACCGGCTCGAAGTTCGGCAGCGTGCCGGGCAACGCCTACACCCGCCCGTTCTTCCGCAAGCTCGACCGCTACTCGGCCAACCTGGCGCTGATGACCGACGTGTCGATGCTGCTGTTGGGCGGCAAGCTGAAGTTCAAGGAATCCCTGTCCGGCCGCCTGGGCGACGTGCTGAGCCACCTGTACATGGCCGGCGCCGTGCTCAAGCGCTACCACGACGAGGGCACCCCGGAAGCGGACAAGCCGCTGCTGGCGTGGAGCATGTACAACAGCTTCCACGTGATCGAGAAGGCGCTGTCGGACGCGCTGCGCAACTTCCCGATCCGCCCGGTGGGCTGGCTGCTGTGGGCGCTGGTGTTCCCGCTCGGCCGCCGCGCCGAGGCCCCCGGCGACCGCCTGAACCACCGCGTGGCCTCGCTGCTGATGACCCCGAACGAGGCGCGCGACCGCCTGGGCCAGGGCGTGTTCCTGACCCCGTGCGAGAACAACCCCGGCGGCCGCATCGACAGCTACCTGGCCAAGGCCGTGCAGGCCGAGCCGGTGGAGCGCAAGTTCCTCAAGGCGCTCAAGACCAAGGGCATCGAGGCGCTGGACTTCAACGCCCAGCTCGACGAGGCCGTGGCCGAGGGCGTGATCACCGCCGAGGAGCGCAAGCTGCTGGAAGAGCTGCGCCAGATCACCCTGGACACCATCACCGTGGACGACTTCGACGTCCACGAGCTGCGCGCGGCCAGCTTCTACGACCGCTACGGCAACGACGGCCGGCCCAAGGCCGCCGCCTGACCGGCAAGGCAAGACGAGGACGGCGGGCCCTGTGCCCGCCGTCTTCGTATCCGGCATCCGCCAATGGAGGAAGCGACATGTCCCAGACCCCGCTGTTGCGCCTGTACCGGCGCATGCAGGCCTGGCCCGCCGGCCAGTGGCTGTTCTCCCGCGCCGTGTGCCTCAAGGCGCCCTACTTCGCCAGCATTGCCCCGCGCATCACCGCGCTGGAACCGGGCCGCTGCGAGGGCCGCATCCGCCACCGGCGCAAGGTCACCAACCACATCGGCACGGTGCACGCGATCGCCCTGTGCAACCTGGCCGAGCTGGTCGCCGGACTGATGACCGACGCCAGCCTGCCGCCATCCATGCGCTGGATCCCGCGCGGCATGCAGGTGGAATACCTGAAGAAGGCGGCCGGCACCATCCACGCCGTGGCCACGCTGGAAGCGCCGCTGGTCGCGGCCACGACCGGCTACGACCTGCCGGTGCGGGTCGAGGCGCGCAACAGCGCCGGCGAGGCCGTGTTCCGCGCCCGCATCAGCATGTGGGTCTCGCCGCGCCCACCGCGCTAGCCGCGTAGCCCGGGCAAGCAGAGCGCGCCCGGGGCACGCAGGTCACCGGCGCTGCGCAAGTGCTCTGGATCCCGGCGTACGCCGGGACGACGGTCGCGGACGGCGCCGGCGACGCCGCCGGCCTCATCCCCCGCGCTCGGCCGGCAGCTTGCGCTCCTCGCGCAGCAGGCGCCACGCGCCCACGGTCATGGTGCCGGCCACCAGCAGGCCCGCGCCGAACACCACGCTGGAGCCGAAGGCCGACAGCAGCTTGTGCAGCCAGACGAAGGTCAGGTCGCCGCCGCGGTAGATCACAGTGTCGATCGCCGCGCCGGCCTTGTAGCGCCACTCGCGGCCGACGCGGGTATAGATCGTCTCGCGCGCCGGCTTGGCCAGGGAGAACTCGCTGGCGCGGGTCACCACCTGCACCACCGCCACCAGCAGCGGCAGCGGCGAGGCGGCCAGCAGCGAGAAGCCGAGGATGATGGCGAAGCCGGGGATCAGCAGCGCGGGAGCGATGCCGAAGCGCGACAGGATCCGCCGGGTCAGCAGCAGCTGCACCACCAGGGTCAGGGTATTGACCGCCAGGTCCAGGGTGGCGAAGTAGTCGGCGCGCTGCTCGGCGCTGCTGAAGGCGACGCGGGCGATCGCGTTCTGCTCGTTGTACAGCAGGGTGCCCACGCCCACGCCCATGACCACCATCAGCGCCAGCCAGCGCAGCAGCGGCTCGCGCGCGATCAGCTTGAGCCCGGCCAGGACCTCGCCGCCCATCGGCTGCTCGCCGCTGGCCAGCTTGCGCGCGCGCTCGCGGCGCACGGCGTAGTGCCGCAGGCGCAACAGGCAGACCACGCACAGCGCCAGCATGACCGCCGAAACCAGCATCATGTTGGCCACCCCGAGCCGGGTCACCAGGGCCTTGGTCAGCAGCGGACCGAGGAAGGCGCCGACGGTGCCGGCCGCGCCGATGTAGCCGTAGCAGGCGCGCGCCTGGACGTTGTCGAACACGTCGGCCATGAAGCTCCAGAACACGGCCACCGCGAACAGGTTGAACACCGTGATCCAGAGGATGAAGGCCAGCCCGCGCCCGGGCATGCCGCTGTCGAACATCGCATAGAACAGCAGCAGGGTGAGGATGAAGAAGCCGTAGATGACCGGCAGGAACACCCGCCGCGGGAAGCGGCTGACCAGCCAGCCGTACACCGGCTGCAGCACCAGCATGATCAGGAACACCGAGGTGAAGATCACCTGCAGCGCGAACTCGCCCAGGGACACGCCGCGCCGGGCGAAGAACCCGATCATGGCCGTCGGGAAGATCGCCTCGATGTCGCTGGAGGCGGCCATCGCCTCGCGCACCGGGCGCAGCACGTAGTAGCCGGTGAGCAGGCAGAAGAAATACAGCAGCGACCACCACAGGGCCGGCGAATCCACCCCGAGCTGGTCCAGCACCTGCCGCAGGCCGCGGCGGCGGGTCGGAGCGTCGGTGGTTCGGGTCATGCGTCCTGGGCTGCCGGCCTGGGGGACGGCCGTAAGGCGCGCAAGTTAGCCGATGCCGGGCAATGCCGCCAGCGGCAGCCCGCTTCGCACCGGGAGAGGGAAGCGCGCCGCCTCCCGCGGAGAGGGGGATTCCGGCCCCTCCCAGGCCGGAGCCGGGTTGCGCGCCGCCGGGGCCACCGCCAGCATTCATCCACGCCACGCGGCGGAACAGGGGAACGCATGTACGACTACGTGATCATCGGCGCCGGTTCGGCCGGCTGCGTGCTGGCCGCGCGGCTGAGCGAGGACCCGGGTTGCCGGGTGCTGCTGCTGGAGGCCGGCCCGCGCGACTGGCACCCCTTCATCCACATGCCCGCCGGTCTCGGCCGGCTGGTCAACCAGCGCAGCATCAACTGGGATTACAGCACCGAGCCGGAGCCGCAGCTGCACGGACGCCGGCTGTGGTGGCCGCGTGGCAAGGTGCTGGGCGGCTGCAGCTCGATCAACGCCATGTGCTACACCCGCGGCGTGCCTGGCGACTACGACGCCTGGGCCGCGGCCGGCGCCGAGGGCTGGCACTGGGAAGCGGTACTGCCGTACTTCCTGCGCGCCGAGGGCAACGCGCGCGGTGCCGGGCCGCTGCACGGCGCCGACGGCCCGCTGGCGGTGTCCGACCTGCGCCACCGCAATCCGCTGTCGGAGGCCTTCGTCGAGGCCGGGGTGCAGGCCGGCTGGCCGCGCAACGACGATTTCAACGGCCCCTCGCAGGAAGGCTTCGGCTTCTACCAGGTCACCCAGCGCGACGGCGCGCGCTGTTCCACCGCGGCCGCCTACCTGGCCCCGGCGCGGGCGCGGCCCAACCTCGAAATCGCCACCGGCGCGCTGGTGACCCGGATCGTGGTCCGGAACGGACGCGCCTGCGCGGTCGAGTACCGGACCGGCACGCACGCGCACCGTGCCGAAGCAGGACGCGAAGTGCTGCTCAGCGCCGGCGCGGTCAACTCGCCGCAGCTGCTGATGCTGTCCGGCATCGGCCCGGCGCACGAGCTGCGCGCGCTCGGCATCCCGGTGCTGGCCGACCTGCCCGGGGTCGGCGCCAACCTGCAGGACCACCTGGACATCTGCACCCTCCACCACTGCCCGCCGGGGCTGAGCTACGACCGCGCCAGCGAGCTGAAGATCGCCTTCGACTACTTCCTGCGCGGCCGCCGCGGCGCCGGCACCAGCAACATCGCCGAGGCCGGCGGCTTCGTGCGCTCGGCGCTGGCCACCGACGCACGTCCCGACGTGCAGTTCCACTTCGTGCCGGCCATGCTCGACGACCACGGCCGCAACCGCCTGGCCGGCGACGGCCTGACCGTGCATGCCTGCTTCCTGCGTCCGCGCAGCCGCGGCCGGATCGCGTTGCGCGATGCCGATCCGCGCAGCCCGGCGAGGATCCACGCAGGCTACCTGTCCGATCCGGAAGGCTTCGACCTGAAGGTGATGGTCGAGTGCGCGAAGCTGTCGCGCCGGCTGCTGTCGCAGCCGGCGCTGGCGCGCCACCTGGGCGCCCCCATCCACCCGCAGCGCACCGACCTGTCCGATGCCGGGCTGGAGGAATTCGTGCGCGCCAAGGCCGAGACCATCTACCACCCGGCCGGCACCTGCCGCATGGGCAGCGATGCGCAGGCGGTGGTGGACCCGCAGCTGCGGGTGCGCGGCATCGACGGCCTGCGCGTGGTCGACGCGTCGGTGATGCCGGAACTGCCCGGCGGCAATACCAATGCGCCGGTGGTCATGATCGCCGAGCGCGCCGCCGACCTGCTGCGCGGCCGCGCCGCCTGAGCCTGCAACCACGCACCCCGTCGCCGGCGGCGCGGGTGCGCTTCAGCGCGACAGCAGCGCCGGCAGCGGGCAATGCAGGACCCCGCATACCGTGCGCAGCAGCTCGGCCTCGGCCACGCTGACCTTGCCGTCGTGCGAGACCGCATCGACCAGCGCTTCGACCAGCACCTGCTTGGCCGGCGGCGCCAGCGCATCCAGTGGCTCCCACACCGTGTCCAGCGCCTGCACGCCCTGCGCCGGCGGCGCGTACGGCAGGTGGTCGCGCGGCAGCACCCGCTGCAATCCGGCCAGGTAGGCGCGGCGCGCGCCCTCCGGGTCGCCCGGGTGCCCGGCCTGGGCCAGCACCGCCAGCAGGGTGGCGAACTCGCGGCGCACGCCGGGCGCCTTGTTGCGGCCGAAGCGCGCGTGGCGCGAGGGATCCAGCGCCTCGCGCACCTGCACCTGCAGCAGCCGCGACAGGCAGTACTCGAACACCGAGACCCGGCCGTCGGCGTGCACCATCGCCTCGACCGCGCCGAGGAAGGCATCCAGCTGCGGCCGCGGCTGCTGGCGCAACACCGGGAAGGCCAGCGCCGCCAGCGGCAGGCGCAGTGCCGGGTGCAGCGCCTGCAGGCGCTCCTGGCGCAGCTGGCGGGTGCGCGCGGCCACTGCCTCGCCGCAGCGCGCGGCCACCTCCTGCAGCTGGCGCGCGGCGACCGCGGCGTCCGCATCCAGCACCAGGGCCAGCAGCAACGGCATCGCCGCCTCGCGCTGGCGCGCCAGCGCCCGCAGTTCCGGATCCAGGTTCTCCACCAGCCCGTGCGCCTGGCGGTAGTCGTCCTCGGCCGGCGCCGCGACCTGCCCGGAGACCGCGGCCGGCGCCACCGCCATCCGCGCCTCGCGCGGCGGCAGCGGCGGCGGCAGGCCCGGCACCGCATCACGCGCGGCCAGCCCCAGGGCCAGGTCCTCGGCCAGGCCATCGGGCGGGGCGGCGTGCCAGCGCGCCTGCAGCTGGCGCAGCTGCTGCGGGTCGAACGACGGTTCCAGCCGGCGGATGCGTTCGACCAGGGGCGGGTGCGTGGCCATCAGCGAGGACAGCGCCATGCCCTGGCCGAACAGCATGTGCCCGATCTCCTCGGCCTCGGCGCGGTCGGCCAGGTGCGAGCCTTGGCGCAGGCCGCCGATCTTCTTCAGCGCGCCGGCCAGGCCGCTGGTCTGGCGGGTGAACTGCACCGCCGAGGCATCGGCCAGGTATTCGCGCTGGCGGCTGATGCCGGCCTTGATCAGGCGGCCGAAGAACACGCCAATGCTGCCCACCACCACCGCCACCAGCGCCGCCAGGACCAGCGGCAGCCCGTCCCGGCTGCGGCCCAGCCGCCCGTGGAACAGGATCCGCTGGCCGATCAGGGACAGCATCATGATCCCGAACAGCACGCCCACCAGGCGGATGTTCAGGCGCATGTCGCCATTGAGCACGTGGCTGAACTCGTGCGCGATCACGCCCTGCAGCTCGTCGCGGTTGAGCCGCTCCAGCGCGCCGCGGGTGACCGCGATCGCCGCGTCGGAGGGGCTGTAGCCGGCGGCGAAGGCGTTGATGCCGGTTTCCTGTTCCAGCACGAACAGGCGCGGCACCGGCACGCCGGAGGCGATGGCCACTTCCTCGACCACGTTGCGCAGCCGGCGCAGCTGCGGGTCGAGGGTGTCCTCCGGCACCCAGGTGCCGCCCATCTGCGCGGCGATGGCGGCACCGCCGCCACGCAGCGAGGCGATCCGGTACAGCGAGCCCAGCCCGATCACCGCCAGGGTGAGGACCGTGGCCGCCAGCGCGGCGCCGGTGCTGCCGGTGAACAGCAGCACCGCCGCGTCCACCGCCAGCACGATGCAGACCACGGCCAGCGCGAACAGCAGCACCAGCCGGAACGAGCCGCGGCGCGCGCGTTCCTGGTGTTCGAAGAAGTTCATCGTCGACGTTCCCTGGTCGAGGCCCGGCGCCCGCGGCGGCGTGGGCCGCCGACGGGCATGCTGCCGGGGGCGATCAGAACTGGACGCGCGGGGCCTCGCGCACCTGCGCTGCGCGGTCGGCCGGCGGCTCCAGCAGCGCGGCAGGAGCGAAGTTGAACAGCCCGGCGACCACGCTGGAGGGGAACATCTCGCGCTTGTTGTTGTAGGCCATCACCGCGTCGTTGTAGGCCTGGCGGGCAAAGGCCACGCGGTTCTCGGTCGAGGTCAGCTCCTCGGACAGCTGCATCATGTTCTGGTTGGCCTTCAGGTCCGGATAGGCCTCGGCCACCGCCATCAGCCGCCCCAGCACCCCGTTGAGCGCGCCCTGGCTGGCGGCCAGCTCGGCCATCGCCGCGGCGTCGCCCGGGTTGGCCTTGGCCGCGGCCAGGCCGGCCTGCGCTGCCGAGCGCGCGGCGATCACCGCCTCCAGGGTCTGCCGCTCATGGCTCATGTAGGCCTTGGCCGTCTCCACCAGGTTGGGGATCAGGTCGAAGCGGCGCTGCAGCTGCACGTCGATCTGGGCGAAGGCGTTCTTCCACGCGTTGCGCGCGCTCACAAGGCCGTTGTAGATGCCCACCGCCCACAGCGCCGCGACCACGACCAGGCCCAGAATTACCAGCAGGATCAACAAACTGCCCATTCATCTTCTCCTTGTTTGTGCAATCCGGAAAACCGGCGCTAGAATCGGTTGCGGCAGTAAATCACAGGTAGGAAGCGATGAGAGACGGGCGCACTTCCCGGTCCGCCAAAGCGGGCCGCGTACTCGCACCCCGGGCACTCAGGCTCGCTACCCTGGGGCTGATGCTGGGACTGGCGATCCCGTCCACCGCGCGCACCCCCACCCTGTCGGCCAACCCGCCGCCGCCGACCCAGCCGCTCCCTTACCGCGACGTCTCTACCCGCACCGTGCTGCCGCCGGCCGCGGGCTTCGACGTGGCCGTGTTCGAGGCGATGGCCGAGCAGCTGGTGGAAGGCCGGCGCGTGCCGGGGCTGGCCATGGCCGTGGTCCAGGGTGGCCGCATCCTCAGCGCGCGCGGCTACGGTGTCACCGACGTGGCCCGTCCGGAGCCGGTCGACGCCCACACCGTGTTCCGCCTGGCTTCGCTGTCCAAGGCCTTCGCCGGCACCATGGCCGGCCTGCTGGTCAACGACGGCAGCCTGCGCTGGGACAGCAAGGTGGCCGACTACGTCCCCGGCTTCCGCCTGGCCGACGAGGAATACACCCGGCGGGTCACCGTCACCGACCTGCTGAGCCACAGCGTCGGGCTGAAGGCGCACAACGCCTACGACCGCGACATCGAGGCCAATGCCGAGTACTACCAGGTCGCGCAGAAGCTGGCCGAGGCGCCGGTGCAGTGCGCGCCCGGCGAGTGCTACGCCTACCAGAACGTGGCCTTCAGCCTGGTCGGCGACGTGGTCTTCGCCGCCACAGGCAAGTTCTACGAACAGGAAGTGCAGCGGCGCATCTTCGAGCCGCTGGGCATGCGCGACGCCAGCCTGGGCCTGCCGGGCATCGAGTCCAGCCACCGCTGGGCGCGCCCGCACGTGCGCAGCCGCAACGGCTGGGTCTCGATCCGGCCCAAGCCGACCTACTACCGCCTGCCGCCTGCCGCCGGCGTCAACGCCAGTGCCAACGACATGGCGCAGTGGCTGCTGGCCCACACCGGACACCGCCCGGACGTGTTGCCGGCGCCGTTGCTGGCCACCCTGCACGCACCGGTGGTGCCGACCCCGGGCGAGCTGCGCTCCGGCTGGCGCCGCGAGCGCCTCAACTCGGCCGCCTACGCCCTGGGCTGGCGCGTGTTCGACTATGCCGGCGAGGAAGTCGTGTTCCATGCCGGCGCGGTGCAGGGCTACCGCGGCATGGTCGCGCTGCTGCCCGGGCGCGACCTGGGCGTGGCGATCCTGTGGAACAGCGAGAGCAGCCTGCCCTCCGGCCTGCTGCCGACCATCCTCGACCAGGCCATCGGCCTGCCGCCGAAGCGCTGGCTCGACGTGGACGTCGACTTCGGTTCGGACAACCTGATGGTGGACCGCGAGGCGGCCCCGCCTGCACCCGCGCGCCGCGGCACCTCCGCCGCGCGCGCCACCGCCTCGCCGCGCTGAGCGGCGCGACCACGTCGGGGCCGGCGTAGCACGGTCCCGCGGCACCTTTGAAGTGCGCTCCATGGCGGGCGACGCATAGCCCCGGACAGGCCGAAGGCGCATCCGGGATCCCCTCTGGCAGGAAGTTACGGGCCGCCCCGGTCTGCGTAGCCCGGCGGCGACTGCGCACCGCGTGGCGACGCGACGGGCTTGCGCCATTGGAGCGCGACGCCCGCGGGCCGTCGCCGCGCCCCTGCAGCCCCGGAGTGCGAGGCCCTTCTTGCCGGCTTGGCTGCCCACCAGCCCGCATGCATCGCCAGCCCCGGCTGGCCGGATGCACTCCGCTCACCCGTGCCTCGGTCGCGCGCGCGCCAGGACGTCTGCCCCGGAGGACCGGACGACCCGGATAAAAAAAACTCCCTCCCCGCTGGGCTTCGGGGAGGGAGTCATTCAGGTACTACGGTAATCGGAGGCTGATCAGATCAGCGGGGCCGGGGTGGCCGGCAGCGCAACCGGGGCCTGCTTCTTCTTGGCGGCCTTGCGGGCGGCCGGCTTCTTCGCGGCGGCCTTCTTGGTGGCCTTCTTCGCGGCCGGCTTCTTGGCGGCCTTCTTCGCAGCCGGCTTCCTGGCGGCGGTCTTCTTGGCGGCCTTCTTGACGGTCTTCTTCGCCGCGGCCTTCTTCGCGACCTTCTTGGTCGCCTTCTTGGCGGTGGCCTTCTTCGCGACCTTCTTGGTCGCCTTCTTGGCGGCGGCCTTCTTCGCGACCTTCTTGACGGCCTTCTTCGCGGTGGCCTTCTTGGCGACCTTCTTCGCAGCCGGCTTCTTGGCGGCGGTCTTCTTGGCGGTGGCCTTCTTGGCGGCGGCCTTCTTGGCGACCTTCTTCACCGCCTTCTTGGCGGCGGGTTTCTTCTTCGCAGCTTTCTTGACAGCCATGGTGTAGCTCCTCGTCAGTGATTTGCGGTTGGGTTAACGCCCAGTCGCGAAAGCCCGCCGCACGTGCAGCGGGGAACCCGTCGGCGCGCCAGGCACGTCGATACGGATACAGTTTCGCCCGCGCGATGCAGTGGCGCGGGCGGGAATCTGGGGGGGCGCTGCGTTTGCTCGGGGGAAGCGGGTCCTATCCACCTGGAGGGATTTCATGGCGGATGCCCGGGTTGTGCTTCGCGTTGTGGTGTTGATTCGACTCACTCGCTTCGGCAGGCAGCGTCTGCTGGGCGAAACCTAATCACGGTTTTTTTTACTGTCAACACCCGCGCGCGCGTTTTCTCCCGCCATCGCGCGCGGCGCGAGGCGGCATCCCGCCTCGGGCGACCACCCGCCGGTGCGGCAAGGCGCGCGCGCACATCGCGCGCCTTGCAAACCGATGCGGAAAAACAAGTGGTTTTTTGCGAGGCGCGCCTGCGCACACGCTTCCGGGCACGCGCCCGGTGCTCCCCGGGAAAGCGCGGCGCCGGCATCGCGCGCGGCGTGCATCAGGCGGTTTTTTTTTCCGCCGCAACCGATCCTTTTCGCGTCGCACAAGCCGATTTGCGCAGAACTGCGCGAGCCTTGCGCGGCGTTCGACGCGCACCGGAGCGCTGGCCGGCGCATCGCGCGCGTCGCTGCGGCCACATCGCCACCGCCCGCGCGCGCCGACCACATCCCGGAAACGACGACGCCCGCCGGAAGGCGGGCGTCGTGCGTTGCCGCGGGTCGGCGAGGACGTTCAGTCCTCTTCGCCCTCGATCAGCTCGGCATAGTCGTCCGGCGACAGCAGCTCGGCGAGCTGGTCCTCGTCCACGCCCTCGATCACGAACAGCCAGCCCTCGCCGTAGGCGTCCTCGTTGATGGCCTCCGGCTTGTCGGCCAGCGCGGTGTTGACCTCCGCCACCCGGCCGCTGACCGGGCTGTACACGTCCGAGGCGGCCTTGACCGACTCCACCACCGCCACGGCGTTGCCCGCCTCGACGCTGGCGCCGACTTCCGGCAGCTCGACGTACACCAGGTCGCCCAGCAGCGACTGCGCGTGGTCGGAAATACCCACGGTCACGCGGCCGTTGCCTTCGGCACGGGCCCACTCGTGGGACTTGAGGAATTTGAGGTCGCCGGGGATCTCGCTCATTGGGGTGGCTCCGCTCGCGCAGGGGGTGTTGGGACGGCGGCTAGTCTAAGTACGGCCCCTCGCGAGGTAAACCGTCGCCGCCGTCGCCGGATCAGGCCAGCACGCCTGGTTGCGCCTTGCCCTCGCGCACGAACGGGAATTTCACCACCCGCACCGGCACCTCGCGGCCGCGGATGTCCACCCGCACCTGGCCCGGTTCGCCGGCGGGGATGCGCGCCAGCGCGATCGCCTTGCCCAGGGTCGGGGAGAAGGTGCCGGAGAGGATCTCGCCCTCGCCGCCGGCGGCCAGCACCTTCTGGCCATGGCGTAGCACGCCGCGCTCGTCCATCACCAGGCCGACCAGCTGCCGCGGCACGCCCGCGGCCTTCTGCGCCTCCAGCGCGGCGCGGCCGATGAAGTCCCGGCCCTCGTCCAGCGCCACCGTCCAGCCCAGGCCCGACTCCCACGGCGTGGTGGATTCGTCCATGTCCTGGCCGTAGAGGTTCATGCCTGCCTCAAGGCGCAGGGTGTCGCGCGCGCCCAGGCCGGCCGGGCGCACGCCCGCCTCCAGCAGCGCGTTCCAGAACGCGACCGCCTGCCCCTCCGGCAGCACCACCTCGAAACCGTCCTCGCCGGTGTAGCCGGTGCGCGCCAGGAACAGCGGGATGCCGGAGGCCGAGGCGACCTCGATCGCGGCGAAGCGGGCCAGCGCGCCGGCGCGCGCGCGATCGGCTTCGGCAAGCAGGCCGATCACCTTGTCGCGCGCCTGCGGGCCCTGCACGGCGATGATCGCCAGCTCGGCGCGCTCGCGCACCTCCACGCCGAAGGCTTCGGCCTGCTGGCTGATCCACGCCAGGTCCTTCTCGCGGGTGGCGGCGTTGACCACCAGGCGGAAGTAATCCTCGCCCAGGTAGTAGGCGATCAGGTCGTCGATCACCCCGCCCTGCTCGTCGAGCATGCACGAGTACAGGGCCTTGCCCGTGGCCTTGAGCTTGTCCACCGAGTTGGCCAGCAGCCGGCGCAGGAACGGGCGCACCCGGGCCCCGTGCAGGTCGACCACGGTCATGTGGCTGACGTCGAACATGCCGGCGGCCTGGCGCACCAGGTGGTGCTCGTCGATCTGGGAGCCGTAGTGGATCGGCATGTCCCAGCCGCCGAAGTCGACCATCTTCGCGCCCAGGGCACGGTGGCTTTCGTTGAGTACGGTCTTGCGGGTCATGGCGCTCTCGGAGATGGAAAGGCGCCATTATCCCCTACCCCGCCGGCGCCGCGGCCGGTGCCGGGAGTCATGCCGTGCGCCGCGACGGCGCCGTGCTCAGGCTTCCTGCACCTTGAGGATGGCGCCGTCGGCGGCCACCACCCGCACCAGGGTCCCGGCCGGCAGGTCCGGGCCCTCGACGGTCCAGAACGCATCGCCGACCTTGATCCGCCCGCGGCCGGCGACGATCGCCTGCTCCAGCGGCGCGACCAGGCCGATGTTCTGCTCGGCGCGGCGGTTGAGCAGGGGCCGGTCGCTCTGCCGCCCGCGGCCGCGGAACCAGCGCCGGTAGACCTGGATCGACAGGAAGCTCAGCACCACGAACAGCGCCACCTGCGCCAGCAGCGGCAGGCCGGGCAACAGCAGGACCAGCAGCAACATCGCCGCGGCGGCAAACCCCATCCACAACAGGAAGGCGCCCGGGGCCAGGGTCTCGGCGGCGATCAGCGCCAGCGCCAGCACCGCCCAGGTGGTCACGTCCCAGCGCATGGCTCAGGCCCCCGGGCGCAGCGGCGGCGGGTTGCGGCGCGCGGCGCTGGCCTGTTGCTGGCCGGCCAGCGCCTCGCGCGCCAGCTCGGCCACGCCACCCAGCGAGCCGAGGATGCCGCTGGATTCCATCGGCATCAGCACGAACTTCTGGTTCGGCGCGGTGGCCAGCTTGGCGAAGGCCTCGACGTACTTCTGCGCGACGAAGTAGTTGATCGCCTGCACGTCGCCCTTGGCGATGGCCTCGGACACCATGGCCGTGGCCTTGGCCTCCGCCTCGGCCAGGCGCTCGCGCGCCTCGGCGTCGCGGAACGCCGCCTCCTTGCGGCCCTCGGCCTCCAGGACCGCCGCCTGCTTCTCGCCGTCGGCGCGCAGGATCTCGGCCTGGCGCAGGCCCTCGGCCTCCAGGATCTGCGCGCGCTTCTCGCGCTCGGCCTTCATCTGCCGGGCCATGGCGTCGACCAGGTCGCGCGGCGGCTGGATGTCGCGGATCTCGATGCGGGTGACCTTCACCCCCCACGGGTTGGTGGCGTGGTCGACCACGCCCAGCAGCTGGGCATTGATCGCCTCGCGCTGGCTCAGCGACTCGTCCAGGTCCATCGAGCCGATCACGGTGCGGATGTTGGTCTGCACCAGGGCGATCATCGCCACCTCCAGGTTGGCGACCTCGTAGGCGGCCTTGGCCGCGTCCAGCACCTGGAAGAACACCACCCCGTCCACCCGGACCACGGCGTTGTCCTTGGTGATGACGTCCTGGCTGGGCACGTCCAGCACCTGCTCCATCATGTTCACCTTGCGGCCGACGCCGTAGATGATCGGGATCAGGAAGTGCAGGCCCGGCTCGAGCGTGTGCGTGTAGCGGCCGAAGCGCTCGACCGTCCATTCGTAACCCTGCGGCACCATGCGCACGGTCTTGAACAACACGATGATGCCGGCCAGCGCCAGCACCGCGGCGACGAAACCCGAAGACATCCCCTTCCTCCCGTGGCCATCCAGGCCCTGATTGTCCGGTTTCCAGTATAGGCACGGCCGGGCCCGGCACCGCCGCGTCCCCTCGCGGCGCCCCCGCGTGCGACGCTTTCGCCGTCCCGGGCATCCATGAGGTCGATGAGCCACGATCTGCCGCCCGATCCACCCGCGCCCCCGGCATCCGTCCCCTGGGTGCCGGCGGCCGTCGCCGCGCCGGCGCCGGACCTGCGGGCGCAGCCGGGCGCGCCGCGCTCGGCCTTCGCCATCGCCGTGCCCGACATCCTGCTGGCGCGGGCCCGCCGCGGCGAGCCGGCGGCGTTCGAGCAGATCTACCGCTGGTTCGAGCGGCCGGTGTTCACCCTCGCCCTGCGCCTGTGCGGCGATCGCGAAGAGGCCAGCGAGGTGTTGCAGGAGACGATGCTGAAGGTGCTGCGCGGGATCGGCGACTACCGCGGCAGCGGTCCGTTCTGGGGCTGGTTGCGGCAGATCGCGATCAACGAAGCGCTGCTGCGGCTGCGCCGCGGCCGCCGCCTGGACCAGGAACTGGCGCTGGACGGCCACGACCTGGAGGACGCCGCGCCACCGCCGCCGGCGGCGGCCGATGCCGCCCTGCTGCAACGCGCGCTGGCGGCGCTGCCGGCAGCCACCCGCAGCGTGCTGTGGCTGTACCACGCCGAGGGCCACACCCACGAGGAGATCGCCGCGCTGATGCAGCGCAGCCCGAGTTTCTCCAAGTCGCAGCTGGCGCGCGGCACCCGCCGCCTGCGCGCCCTGCTGCAGGTCGAGGAGTCCCCCGCATGAACGAGCACACCCCTTCCCGCGCCACCGACAGCTGGCACGAGGCATTCGCCGCGTTGCCGCTGGAAGCCCCGCCCGCCGATGCCTGGCCGAAGCTTGCACCGCACCTGGCGCCCCCGCGGCGGCACCCGCGCCGCGCGCTGTCCTGGGCGATCGCCGCCTGCACGGCGGCATTGGCCGCGCTGCCGGCGCTGCTGCTGGTACGCCATGCAGGCCCCACGCAGGAATTCGCGACCCCAGCCGCCACCACGCGGATCCCTGCCCGCGCGGCCCAGGCCGGCGCCGTCGGCGTGCACGCCGACGCCCGCCCCGATCCGGCCGCAGCCGGTGGCGCGTCCGCCGCGGGCAGCCCCCCGGCGCATGTGGCCCTGGACCAGCTGCAGGCCGAGTCCGCCCGGCTGGAGGCGCTGCTGGCCGAACTGTCCGTCGACGGACCCGTCGATGGTGCGCAGCTGGCCCTGGTCCTGGCGCTGCAGGCGCAGGTCGGCGAGGTCGATGCCGCGCTGGCCGCCCCCGCGTTGGCGGCTGATGCGCGCGCGGAACTGTGGCAGCACAGGGTGGCGCTGCTGCGCGAACTGGCTGCCGTCGCCAGCGACCAGCGCTGGGATGCGCTGTTTGCCGATGCCTCCTCCCGCTACGCCCTGGTCCAGGTCTACTGACCGGGCGCCATCGTCTTCCACCGGAGAACGATCATGAGTCCTGCCTGCATCCGCACGACCCGGCGCGCCACGCCGTGGCTGCTGGTCTGTGCCTGCCTGCTGGCCCTGCCGGCCCAGGCCGCCGCCGACGCGAACAAGAAGGAAGCCGGGACCGCCGCCGGCGCCGAGGCGGCGCGCGCCGCGGCCGACCTTGCGAAGGCGCGCGCCGACCTGGCCGAAGCCGCCCGCCGGGTTGCCGAGCTGTCGCGCACCCAGGCCGGCGGAGCCGTGGCCTCGCTGCGCAGCGCCCAGGCGCGCCCGCGCCTGGGCGTATTGCTGGGCGAAGATCCGCAGGCCGGGGTGCGCATCGTCGGCGTGACCCCGGGCAGCGGCGCCGAGAAGGCCGGCCTGCGCAGCGGCGACCGCCTGCTGCGCATCCGCGGCAAGGCCATCGCCGGCGGCACCGGGCAGGCGCGGGTCGAGGCCGCGCGCCAGGCACTGGCGCAGCTGCAGGCCGGCGGCAAGGTGCAGCTGACTTACCAGCGCGACGGCCGCGAACACACGGTCGAGGTCGCGCCCGAGGCGCTGCCGGTAAGGGTAATCGCGCACCGCATCTCCGGCGACGGCGCGCTCGGCGAAGACCTGGCCCCGCTGCGCGACCTGGCCCCGGAACTGCGCCGGGAGGTGCTGCACCTGGCGCGCGGCGCCTGCGCCGACGGCGAGGAGTGCAGCGCGCCGCTGCTCGGCGAGGCGCTGCGCTGGAACGGCCTGCACCTGGTCGCGCTCGATGCCCAGCTCGGACGCTACTTCGGCACCGATCGCGGCGTGCTGGTGCTGTCCCAGGGTGCGCTGCCCGGGCTGCAGGCCGGCGACGTGATCCAGCAGGTGGAAGGCGTGGCGGTGGCCACGCCGGCCGAGGCCATGCGCCGGATGGCGCAGAAGAAGCCCGGTGAACAGGCGCGGGTGACGGTGCTGCGCGAGCGCAGCGCGCGCCAGCTGCAGGTGACCGTGCCCGAGCCGCTGCGCGCGCTGGATTTCGTGCCTGCGCCGCCGGCTCCGCCCGCGCGGCCCGCGCATCCGGACATGCCGCCGCCGCCCGCGCCGCCGCGCCCGCCGACCGCGCAGCTGCAACCGCCGGCGTCGGTGCCGCTGCTGGTCTGAGCCTGGCGCGCCGCGGCCACGGCGCCCGGCGCGGGGGAGGGAGGACGCCGGGGCCGGGGCCGCAGGCGTTACTTGGTGAGGATCAGCTTGTCGTTGCTGGTGTGGCGCAGGCGATACACGCGGTCGCCGTGGCGGATCAGGATCTCGCGGCGGCCGCGCAGCAGCTGCTCGCTGCTCAGGGCCTCGGCATCGATGGAAACGCTGGCGCCGTCCGGGGTGCTGCGGACGGCGGACGAAGGCAGGCTCAGGCGATGCACGTTCATTGCGGACTCCAGCGGGGGGACGGGAAGGTTCCAGCCCCGCCAATGATAATAATTCGCATTTGCGTGTCAACGCCTCAGCGGGTGGTGACCACCTCCAGCCGCTGCCACGCCTGCTCGTCGTGGCGCTGCGCCACGTCCAGCGCGGTGAGGTTCTGCAGCAGCTGCTCCACCCGGCTGGCGCCGAGGATCACGCTGCTGACATGCGGATTGCGCAGGCACCAGGCGATGGCCAGCGGCGCCGGCGCCTCGCCGAGCCGGGCCGCCGCCTCGACGAAGGCTTGCGCGCGCTCCAGCCGGCGCTCCTGCGGGTCGCCCAGCACCAGCGGCTGCAGCCAGCCGGCATCGGCCTGGGCCAGCCTGCCCTCCCCGGCCAGGCCGTTGGCGTACTTGCCGGTCAGCAGGCCCGAGGCCAGCGGCGACCAGGTAGTGGTGCCCAGGCCCAGCTCCGAATAGAGCGGTGCGTACTCCAGCTCCACCCGCTGCCGGTGCAGCAGGTTGTACTGCGGCTGCTCAACCACCGGCGCGGCCATGTGCTCGCTGCGCGCGAAGCGTGCCGCCTCGCGGATCAGCGCTTCCGGCCATTCCGAGGTGCCCCAGTACATGACCTTGCCCTGGCGCACCAGCATGTCCATCGCCGCGACCGTCTCCTCCACCGGCGTGTCCGGATCCGGGCGGTGGCAGTAATAAAGGTCCAGGTAGTCCACCCGCAGCCGCTTCAGCGCGGCGTGGCAGGCATCGACCACGTGCTTGCGCGACAGCCCGCGCTGGGTCGGGCGCGGCGCTTCGGCGGCGCCGAAGAACACCTTGCTGGAAACGCAGAAGCCGTCGCGCGGCAGGCGCAGGTCGGCGATCACGTCGCCCATCACCCGCTCGGCCTCGCCGTTGGCATAGGCCTCGGCGTTGTCGAAGAAGTTGATGCCGTGGTCCCAGGCCGCGGCCACCAGTTCGCGGGCCTGGCCGCGGCCGACCTGGCGGCCGAAGGTCATCCAGGCGCCAAAGGAAAGCGCGGACAGCTGCAGGCCGGTGGCGCCAAGGCGGCGGTATTGCATCGGAGTCACTCCTGTGGATCACGGATGCGGCAGTGTAGGCGCGTCCGCCGCGGGGCCGCGCAACAAGGCGCCCGGCGATCGTCGCAACACCCCTGCGACGCCTTTGGCGACGGGCCCTGGCGTGCTCCATACATACGCGCAGGGGGCCGACCTGCTACGCTTTCGCACATCCTTAACATTCGCGGAACCCTCATGATCGAGGCAATCGGACGGATCGGCTTCGGCCTGTTCGGACTGGCCGTGCTGATCGGCATCGTCTGGCTGTTCTCCAACAACCGCCGCGCGGTGGACTGGAAGCTGGTCGGCACCGGCGTGGTGCTGCAGATCGCCTTCGCGGCGCTGGTGCTGCTGGTGCCGGGCGGGCGCGAGGTGTTCGACGCCATGAGCCACGGCTTCGTGCGCGTGCTCGGCTTCGTCGGCGAGGGCTCCAACTTCATCTTCGGCAGCCTGATGGACACCTCGACGGTGGGCTTCATCTTCGCCTTCCAGGTGCTGCCGACCATCATCTTCTTCTCGGCCCTGATGGGCGTGCTCTACCACCTGGGCGTGATGCAGGCGGTGGTGCGGGCCATGGCCTGGGCGATCACCAAGGTCATGCGCGTGTCCGGCGCCGAGACCACCAGCGTCTGCGCCAGCGTGTTCATCGGCCAGACCGAGGCGCCGCTGACCGTGCGCCCGTACATCCCGAAGATGACCCAGTCCGAGCTGCTGACCATGATGATCGGCGGCATGGCCCATATCGCCGGCGGCGTGCTGGCGGCCTACGTGGGCATGCTCGGCGGCGGCGACCCGGAGCAGCAGGTGTTCTACGCCAAGCACCTGCTGGCGGCGAGCATCATGGCCGCCCCGGCCACCCTGGTGATCGCCAAGATCCTGGTGCCGGAAACCGCCGAGCCGCTGACCCGCGGCACGGTCAAGATGGAAGTGGAGAAGACCACCGCCAACGTGATCGACGCGGCCGCCGCCGGCGCCGGCGACGGCCTGCGCCTGGCACTGAACATCGGCGCGATGCTGCTGGCCTTCATCGCCCTGATCGCCCTGGTCAACGCCCCGCTGACCTGGCTGGGCGAGGTCACCGGCATCGCCTCGGCGATCGGCAAGCCGACCAGCCTGTCCACCATCCTCGGCTACCTGCTGGCGCCGATCGCCTGGGTGATCGGCACGCCGTGGGCCGACGCCACCACCGTCGGCTCGCTGATCGGACAGAAGGTCGTGATCAACGAGTTCGTGGCCTACACCGAGCTGTCGCAGATCGTGAACGGCCAGGTGCCGGGCCAGGTGCTCAGCCGCGAGGGCGCGCTGATCGCGACCTACGCGCTGTGCGGCTTCGCCAACTTCAGCTCGATCGCGATCCAGATCGGCGGCATCGGCGGCCTGGCCCCGGAGCGCCGCCAGGACCTGGCGCGCTTCGGCCTGCGCGCGGTGCTGGGCGGCTCCATCGCCACCTTCATGACCGCCACCATCGCCGGTGTACTGTCGCACTTCGGCTGACCGCCGGCCGGCGGCCGCGCGCCCCCGCGCCCGGCCTGGCCATTCCCCCCGTAGTCCAGACGCAGCAGAGGCTCCATGAATCCGGTCATCGTCGTCGGCTCCTTCAACGTCGACCATGTCTGGCGTTGCAACGAACTCCCCGCCACCGGCGCGACCATTGCCGGCCAGTACATGACCGGCCCCGGCGGCAAGGGCTTCAACCAGGCCGTGGCCTCCGCCCGCGCCGGCACGCCGACCACCTTCATCTGCGCCCTCGGCGAGGACGCCGGCGGCGCGCTGGCGCGCGAACTGGCCGCGGCCGACGGCATCGACCTGCGCGCCGAGTCCAGCAGCGAGCCCACCGGCACCGCGGGCATCTACGTCGACGCCCGCGGCCGCAACACCATCGTCATCGGCGCCGGCGCCAACGGCGTGCTGGGCGTGGCCCACGTCACCGCCGACCCGGCGCTGGCGCGCGCGGCCGGCGTGCTGCTGGCCCAGCTGGAATCACCGGTGGATGCAATCGAGGCGGCGCTGGCCATGGCCCGCGAGGCCGGCACCACCACCGTGCTCAACCCGGCGCCGGCCAACGCGCAGGCCAGCATGGGCCTGCTGCGCCTGGCCGACGTGCTGACCCCGAACGAGACCGAATTCGCCGCCCTGCTCGCGCGCCAGGTCGGCGAGCGGGTGGAGCCGGACGCGGTGGCCGCGCTGGATGGCGCGCGCCTGCACGCGCTGTGCCGCAAGCTGCTGCCGCACGGCACCGTGGTGGTGACCATGGGCTCGGTGGGCGTGTTCGTCTCGCATGCCGAGGAGCAGTTGCGCGGTGATGCCCAGCCCTACTACCGGATCGGCGCCGAGAGCGTGGCCGCCAGCGATACCACCGGTGCCGGCGACGCCTTCAACGGCGCCCTGGCCGCCTCGCTGGCGCGTGCCCCGGAGCAGGCCTTCGCCACCCACGTGCGCTACGCCAACCGCTTCGCCGCGCTGTCCACCGAGCGCCCCGGCGCGGCCGCTTCGATGCCGCGCCACGACGAGGTGCTGGCCCGCTTCCCGGGCTGAGGCGGCGGCGATGCGGATCGGTCCCTACGCGATCGAGCCGAGGGTGGTGCTGGCGCCGATGGCCGGCGTCACCGACAAGCCGTTCCGGCTGCTGTGCAAGCAGCTGGGCGCGGGCCTGGCGGTGTCGGAGATGACCATCTCCGACCCGCGCTTCTGGAACACCCCCAAGTCGTTGCGGCGCATGGACCACGCCGGCGAGCCGGATCCGGTCAGCGTGCAGATCGCCGGCACCGAGCCGCGGCAGCTGGCCGAAGCGGCGCGCTACAACGTCGACCAGGGCGCGCAGATCATCGACATCAACATGGGCTGCCCGGCCAAGAAGGTGTGCAATGCCTGGGCCGGCTCGGCGCTGATGCGCGACGAGGCGCTGGTGGCGCGCATCCTCGAGGCGGTGGTGGCGGCGGTCGAGGTGCCGGTCACGCTCAAGATCCGCACCGGCTGGTGCGCCGAGGTGCGCAACGCGCCGGCCATCGCCCGCATCGCCGAGGACGCCGGGATCTCCGCGCTGGCGATCCACGGCCGCACCCGCAACCAGCACTACACCGGGCAGGCGGAGTACGACACCATCGCCGAGGTGAAGTCGCGCCTGCGCATCCCGGTGGTGGCCAACGGCGACATCGACTCGCCGGCCAAGGCCGCCTTCGTGCTCGCCTACACCGGCGCCGACGCGGTCATGGTTGGCCGTGCCGCGCAGGGCCGGCCGTGGATCTTCCGCCAGATCGCCCATTACCTGGCCACCGGCGAGGAGCTGCCAGAGCCGGCCGTGGCCGAGGTGCGCGACATCCTGCTTGGCCACCTGCAGGCGCTGCACGCGTTCTACGGCGAGGAACAGGGCGTGCGCATCGCCCGCAAGCACCTGGGCTGGTACGCGAAGGACCGCCCGGAGAACGCCGCCTTCCGCGCCGTGGTCAACCGCGCCCAGACCGCCGCCGAGCAGCTGGCCCTGACCCGCGACTACTTCGACGCGCTGGAAGCCGGCGTGGCGTTCGCCCTGCCCGAGGTGGCCTGAGCGCGTAGCGACGGCAGCGCTGAAGCGTGGCTGTTGCGACCGGGGCGATGTGTCGTGATCCCGCCCCCTCCCGCGCCCCCTCCCACGGGGAGAGGGAAACTGCGCAATCCCGAATCACGAATCACGAATCAAGAAACCCCAATCACTCCGGCGCCTCCCAGATCCGCCGCCACATCGGCCCCAGGCGCCGGCGCGCTTCCCAGGGCAGGCGCAGTTGCTGCGGCCGGATCGCCTGCCAGCGGCCGTCGGGACCGCGCTGGGCCACCACGAACACGAAGCTGTAGTCCGGTTCGGCGCCCATGCGCAGGTCGGACAGTTCCAGGCGGCCGTCGCGCTCGCGCGCCTTCATGAAGCCGTGGTTGAACCAGGCCAGGCGCTGCACCGCCGGGATCTGCGCGGCCTCGGCCAGGGCCTGGGTATTGGACGGATGGCCGCGGAACGCGATCGGGCCCTGGTCGGCCACCAGCGAGTGCTCGCCCTCGACGAAGCCGCTGGGCGTCATCGCCACCACCCGCCACAGCAGGGTGTTGAACGGCATCGGCACCGAGAAGCGCGGCGCATCGCCCAGGCCCATGGCCGCCAGGGTGCGCTGGGCCTGGCGCTCGACCATGGCCTTGGCCGCCAGCGACCAGCCAAGGTAGGCGCTGCTGAGGACCAGGCCGGCCACCAGCGCGCGCTGCGCCAGCGGCCGCTCCCGCGCCCACCAGGCGACCCCGCAGCCCAGCAGCAGCCACACCGTGTACAGCGGATCGATGATGAACACGCTGGACCACATCACCGGCGGCACCGGCAGCGGCCACCACAGCTGGGTGCCGTAGACGGTGAACGCGTCCAGCAGCGGATGCGTCACCAGCGCCAGCTGGATCGCCCAGAACCAGCGCGCCGGCGCCTGCGCCACCCGCCCACGCCCGTACCGCCGGAACAGCCACCACAGCAGCCAGCCCAGCAGCGGCAGCACGAACAGCGAATGGCTGAAGCTGCGGTGCGCGGTCATCAGCACCACCGGATCGTCGCTGGCCAGCATGATCGGCAGCGAATCCAGGTCCGGCAGGGTGCCGAGGGCGGCGCCGGCCAGCAGCGCGGCGCGGCGGTGGCGGGCGGGGGCGATGGCGGCGGCGACGGCGCCGCCGAGGACGATCTGGGTCAGCGAATCCATGGCCCGGATGCTAGCAGCCGGCCTTCACGCCGGCCCGCGGCGGGGCCGCCACGGTTAACGGAAACCGACCCCGGCGGCGGCAGAATGCAGGACGGCGCGCGCGCGTGTATCATGCGCGGCCATCTTTTCATCCGAATACAGGGATATAGCCCGATGTCCAGCTATCTCTTCACCTCCGAATCGGTCTCCGAGGGCCATCCGGACAAGATCGCCGACCAGATCTCCGATGCGGTCCTGGACGCCATCCTGGCGCAGGACAAGCGCGCCCGCGTGGCCTGCGAGACCCTGGTGAAGACCGGCGCCGCCATCGTCGCCGGCGAGGTGACCACCACCGCCTGGGTGGACATCGAGGCGCTGGCGCGCCGCATCATCAACCAGATCGGCTACGACAACTCCGGCGTCGGCTTCGACGGCCACACCTGCGCCATCATCAACATGCTCGGCAAGCAGTCCCCGGACATCGCCGCCGGCGTGGACCGCAAGAAGCCGGAGGAACAGGGCGCGGGCGACCAGGGCCTGATGTTCGGCTACGCCTGCAACGAGGCGCCGGAGTTCATGCCGGCCCCGATCTACTACTCGCACCGCCTGGTCGAGCAGCAGGCCAAGGTCCGCAAGAAGAAGAGCTCGCCGCTGCCGTGGCTGCGCCCGGACGCCAAGAGCCAGGTCACCCTGCGCTACGACGGCAACAAGGTGGTGGGCCTGGACGCGGTGGTGCTGTCGACCCAGCACGACCCGGGCATCAGGCACAAGGACATCGTCGAGGGCGTCTACGAGTACATCCTCAAGCCGGTGCTGCCGAAGAAGTGGCTGGAGACGCTGCCGAAGAAGAAGCTGCACATCAACCCGACCGGCATCTTCGTGATCGGCGGCCCGGTGGGCGACTGCGGCCTGACCGGCCGCAAGATCATCGTCGACACCTACGGCGGCATGGCCCGCCACGGCGGCGGCGCGTTCTCCGGCAAGGACCCGTCCAAGGTCGACCGCTCGGCCGCCTACGCCGCCCGCTACGTGGCCAAGAACGTGGTCGCCGCCGGCCTGGCCGACAAGTGCGAGGTGCAGGTGTCCTACGCCATCGGCGTGGCCGAGCCCACCTCGATCTCGGTCACCACCTTCGGCACCGGCCGCATCCCGGACGCGCAGATCGAGAAGCTGATCCGCAAGCACTTCGACCTGCGTCCGTACGGCATCATCAAGATGCTGGACCTGGTGCACCCGGTGTACCAGGCCACCGCCGCCTACGGCCACTTCGGCCGCAAGCCGTACGAGGTCAGCTACACCGACGGCGCCGGCAAGAAGCAGGTCGCCACCGCCTTCTCCTGGGAGAAGACCGACAAGGCCGAGGCGCTGCGCGCCGACGCCAGGCTGAAGTAATCCGCCCCGCCGCATCCGCGGCGGCCGGAACCAGCGAAGGGCCGCGCGATGCGGCCCTTCGCTTTTGCGCGGCGGCTACAGCCGCACGCTTACCCGGACCGATTCGGCGCCACCGGCGCGGGCGGCGACCACGCGTTCGCCGATGCGCTCGAACACCAGGTCCAGGCGCGCCCCGCCCACGTCCAGCCGCTCCACCCACAGCCGGTCCACGCCAGGCGGCAGCTGCGGGTGCTCGATCGCCACCTCGCCGGCCAGCGCATCCACCTCCAGGCCCAGGCAGGCCTGCAGCAGCATGAACACCGAGCCGGCCGACCAGGCCTGCGGCGTGCACGCCACCGGATAGGCGATCGGCGGCTCGCCGGCGCTGCGCGGGAAGCCGCAGAACAGTTCCGGCAGGCGCATGTCGAAATGGGTCGCCGCCTCGAACACCTCGCCCAGCAGGCGCGCCGCCTGGCGGCGCGCGCCGTAGCGCGCCATGCCCGCCGCGCACAGGGCCACGTCGTGCGGCCATACCGAGCCGTTGTGGTAGGACATCGGGTTGTAGCGCGGCTGGTCCGCGGCCAGGGTGCGCACGCCCCAGCCGTTGTCGAAGCGCGGCGAGGCCAGCTGCGCGATCACCCGCTGCGCGCGCTCCGGTGGCGGCAGGCCCACGTACAGCAGGTGCCCGGGATTGGAGGCCAGCACCCGGCACATGCGCCCGTCGCCATCGCGCGCCAGCGCGTAGAAGTCCAGCGCCTCGTCCCAGAAGCGCGCCTCCACGGTCCGGCGCAGGCGCCCGGCGCGCGCCTCCCAGGCTTGCGCCGCCGCGTGCTCGCCACGCTCGCGCGCCAGCGCCGCCATCGCCCGCAGCGCCTCGTAGGCATAGCCCTGCACCTCCACCAGCGCGATCGGGCCGGAGGGCAGCTGCCCGTCCTCGTGGAACACCGAGTCCTCGCTGTCCTTCCAGCCCTGGTTGGACAGGCCGCTGTCCTGCCCGCGCGCGTAGGCCAGCAGGCCGTCCGGGTCGGCGTCGCAGCTGCGCTCGATCCAGCCGGTGGCGCGCTGCAGCGCCGGCCACAGCTGGTCGATGAAGGCGCGGTCGCCGGTGCGGCGGAAGTAGCGGCCGGCCAGGGCCACGAACAACGGGGTGGTGTCCACGCCGCCGTAGTACAGGCCGAACGGCACCTCGCCCAGCGCCGCCATCTCGCCCTTGCGGGCCTCGTGCATGATCTTGCCCGGCGCCGAATCGCGGAAGCTGGAATCCTCCGCGGCCTGGCGTTCGGCGAGGAAGGCCAGCACGCCGCGCGCCAGGCCCGGGTCCAGCCACAGGGTCTGCAGCGCGGTGATGATGGCGTCGCGCCCGAACGGGGTGGAGAACCAGGGAATGCCGGCGTACGGGTAGCGTCCCGAAGGCAGGTCGCTGGCCAGCAAGGCGATGTCGGTGCGCGAGCGCTCCACCCAGGCATCGAACAGCAGGCCGCTGCCGCGCAGGCGCGCCCCGGAGCGGCGCCGCGCGCGCAGCGCGCGCCGGGCCTGGGCCATGGCCCGGCGGTGGCGGGTGGCTTCCGGCTGGCCGGCGTCGGCGCCGGCCTCCAGGTACAGGGCGAAGCTCGCGCGCGGGTCCAGCCGCAGTTCGAAGCGTGCCATGCCCTCCTCCAGCCGCGCCGGCGCGGTGGAGAAGGCCAGCACGGTGCGCCGCTCCACCCCGTCCAGGCCCTGGTAGCGCAGCACCACGCGGTCGGCCGCGGCCTCCACCTGCGGGTAGTTGCCGCGGCGCACGCGCTCCATGCCGCGTACCTCGAACATGTCGCGGAAGTCGGCGGCGAACTCCAGGGTCAGCGGCACCGACACCGGCACGCGGTCGTAGTTGGAGCAGACGATGCGCTCGTGCAGGCGTCCCTGCCACAGGAAGCGCGAGCGCTCGATGTGGATCACGCCCCGCCCCGCCGCCGCGCTGCCGCCGATCGGCGGCAGCGGGCGGTTGGTCAGGTGCGCGGTGAACACCACCTTGTCGTGTGCGGTGGCGGCGCTGAGCAGGGTCGGCGCGGTGCCGTCCAGGCCCAGGCGCAGCCGCGACAGCACCCGGGTGCCGTCGTGGAACAGGCCATCGGCCACGTCGCCGCCGTGGATGTCGCCCAGCGCGTCGCTGACCAGGAAGCTGTCGCCGTCCTTGAGCGAATAACTCACCTGGCGGCTGGCCGGGAGGGTGCGCGCCATGCGCATGGCTCAGGCCCTGCGCACGAACGCGTCGCCGTCGCCGGCCACGGCGTCGTTGGCCGCCTCGGTGGCGCGGGTGGCCAGGCGCCGGTACAGGTCCAGGTAGCCGCGCGCCATCACCGTGGACGAGAAGCGGCGCTCGAACACCCGGCGGATCGCGGCGCGGTCCAGCTCGGGCAGGCGCTCCACCGCGGCCACCGCTTCCTCCATCGAGGCGACGATGAAGCCGGTGACGCCGTGCTCCACCACCTCGCGCACCGAGCCGTGGTCCCAGGCGATCACCGGGGTGCCGCAGGCCATGGCCTCGATCATCACCAGGCCGAACGGCTCGGGCCAGTCGATCGGGAACAGCAGCGCGGCGGCGTGGCCGAGGAAGCCGGACTTGTGGGCGTCGTCGATCTCGCCGATGAACTCCACGCCCTCGGCCTCCAGCATCGGCTCGATGCAGTCATGGAAGTAGACCGCGTCGGCCGCGTCGACCTTGGCCGCCATGCGCAGCGGCATGCCGGCGCGGGCGGCGATGTCGATCGCGCGGTCCGGGCGCTTCTCCGGCGAGATCCGGCCCAGGAACGCCAGGTAGTCGCCGCGCGGCGACTCCGGCGGTTGCAGCAGGTCCTCCGGCAGGCCGTGGTGCACCGTGCCCAGCCAGCTGGCGAAGCGCAGCGGCTGGCGTTGCTGGTCGGAGATGGACACCAGCGGGTAGCGCGGCCACAGCCGGTAGGCCTGGGCCAGGCCGGCCAGGTCCAGCCGCCCGTGCAGGGTGGTCACGGTGCGCCCGGCCAGGTCCTCGAACATCGGGAAGTGCAACAGGTCGACGTGGAAGTGCAGCACGTCGAATTCGTCGGCGCGGCGGCGCACCTCGTGCAGCATGGCCAGGTGCGCGGCGACGTCGGACTTCAGCGGCTCCGGATCCAGGCGCAGGGCCTGGTCGCGGCAGGCCACCAGGCGCGCGCGGGTGCGGCTGTCGCCGCTGGCGAACACGGTCACCTCGTGGCCGAGCTGCACCTGGGCGTCGGCCAGGTAGGCGACGATGCGCTCGGTGCCGCCGTACAGGCGCGGCGGGACGGCTTCGTACAGGGGTGCGATATGGGCGATGCGCATGCCGGGCCCTCCTCAGCGGCGGCCCGGGCCGCCGGCTGACGGCCTGCGCGCGTGGCGGTACAGGATCAACACGTCTACGTTCATCGTGCTCCTCCTCGTTGCGGTCGCCGGCGGCAAGCCACGGGCCACGCCCGCGGCCGGGCGGCCACGGGCAACGCAAGGGGACGCACGGCCAGCACCGTCGGTCGGCCCGGAAGACACACGGGGGACGGTGGAAGCGGTGTTTCCGCGGCCGGCCGTGGGCGCCGCCGCGGCCGGGAATCTGGGGACGGCGGCGGCGCTTTCAAGCCCCGCCGCCCGGGCCCGGCCGCGCCGGGCGGGGGCCGGCCTCAGCCGGTGTTCTGCACGCCCTGGGATACGCCGTTGACGCTGGCCACCAGCGCCCGCAGCAGGGCATCGTCCTCGCGCCCGCTGGTGCGCCAGCGCCGCAGCAGGTCGGCCTGGAGCACGCTGATCGGGTCCACGTACGGGTTGCGCAGGCGGATCGACAGGGCCAGGCGCTGGTCATGCTGGAGCAGGAACTCGTGCCCGTTCAGGCGGAGCACCCAGTCGCGGGTGCGCGCGTGCTCGTCGCGGATGCGCGGGAAGAACTGCGCGTGCAGCTCATCCCCGGCCAGGCGCGAGAACATCTCGGCGATGCCCATGTCGCCCTTGGCCAGGACCATGGAGATGTCGTCCAGGAAGGTGCGGAAGAACGGCCAGTCGGCGGCCATTTCGCGCAGCACCTCCTCGCCGTGCCGCTCCACCGCCGCCTGCAGGCCGCTGCCCACGCCGAACCAGCCGGGGATCACCGCGCGCGCCTGGCTCCAGGCGAACACCCACGGGATCGCGCGCAGGTTGGACAGGGCCGCGTCCTCGCCCAGCCGGCGCGAGGGCCGCGAGCCGAGGGTCATGCGCTCGATCACGTCGATCGGGGTGGCACTGCGGAAGTAGTCCATGAACCGCGGCGCCCCGACCAGGGCGCGGTAGGCCACGCTGCTGGCCTCGGCCACGGTATCCATCACCTCGCGCCAGCGCGCCTCGCGCGGCTCCGGCGGGCGCGGGCGGATGCTGGAGACCAGCACCGCGCCGGTGGTCTGCTCCAGCGAGCGCAGGGCCAGGGCGCGGATGCCGAACTTGCGGTGGATGGCCTCGCCCTGCTCGGTCACGCGCAGGCGGCCGTCGACGCTGCCGCGCGGCGAGGCGTCAACCGCGCGGGTGGTCTTGCTGCCGCCGCGGCTGAGCGAGCCGCCGCGGCCGTGGAAGAAGGTCAGGCGGATGCCATGCTCCTCGGCCACCTGCAGCAGCTCCACCTGGGCGCGCTGCAGGCTCCAGCGCGAGGCGGCGATGCCGCCGTCCTTGCCGCTGTCCGAGTAGCCCAGCATCACCATCTGCACGTTGCCGCGCGCCTGCAGGTGTTCGCGGTACACCGGGTCGGCCAGCAGGTCGCGCAGGGTGGCCGGGCCGTGGCGCAGGTCGTCCACGGTCTCGAACAGCGGGGCGATGTCCAGCGGCACCCGGCCGGCCTCGTCCACCAGGCCGCCGCGGCGGGCCAGGGCCAGCACCGCCAGCACGTCGGCGCGGCTGCGCGCCATGCTGATGATGTAGGCGCCCAGCGCGTCGGGCCCGTGGCGGCGGCGGGCGTCGACCAGGGCGCCGAACACCGCGTCCAGGCGCCGGTTGCCCTCGTCGCCGGCCTGCGGCAGCGGCTGGCCGGCGCCGGCATGCCCAGCCAGGATCCGCGCCTGCTCGACCGGGTCGCGGCTCTCCCATTGTTCGTCGCCGAGCGCGGCGGCGATGGCGCGCGCGTGCACGGTCGATTCCTGGCGCACGTCCAGGCGTGCCAGGTGGAAGCCGAAGGTACGCAGGCGCCACACCAGGCGCCGCACCGAGAACCAGCCGGCGTGCACGCCGCGGTTGTGCTCCAGGCTCTTGCGGACCAGGTCCAGGTCGGCGGCGAACTCCTCCGGCGAACCGTAGCCGCTGGCCTGGTCCTCCAGCGTGGCCAGCAGGCGCGCGCGCATCAGCTCCAGCAGCAGGCGGTAGGGCATGTCGGCGTGGCGCGGGCGGCTGGCGGCGGCCGCCTGCGGCAGCAGCGCGCGGTACTGCTCCAGCCGCTCCAGCACCGCCGCGTCCACCCCGACCACGCCCGTGCTCTGGGTCAGCACGCTGGCCAGCTGCTGCAGCTCGGCCGCGTACTTGCCCAGGATCGCGCGGCGCTGGGCGTCGAGGGTGTTGCGGATGGTGTTGGCGTCGACGTTCGGGTTGCCGTCCATGTCGCCGCCGACCCAGGTACCGAAGCGCAGCAGGCGCGGCAGCTCGGTGGCGATGCCGAAGGTATCGCCCAGCGCGTGCTCCAGGGTCTCGTAGAACACCGGCATGATCCGGTACAGCACCTCGGTCAGGTAGAAGCCGACGTGCTCGCGCTCGTCGTCCACGGTCGGGCGCACCGGCGAGGAATCGGCGGTCTGCCAGGTCGAGGTCAGGGCCATGCGGAAGCGCGCCAGGTCGGCGGCGCGCTCGCCCGGGGTGCGGTTGCCGTCGAGGTCGTCGATCAGCGCCGCCACCATGATCTGTTCCTTCTCCAGCAGCGCGCGCCGCACCGCCTCGGTCGGATGCGCGGTGAACACCGGCTCGATGTCGATCCGCTCCAGCCATTCCAGCAGCTCGGTCGGTTCCACCCCGGCCGCGCGCAGGCGGCGCAGGGCATCGAGCAGGCTGTCCGGCTGCGCCTTGTCGCCGCCGGCGCGCTGGTAGTCGCGGCGGCGGCGGATGCGGTGCACGCGCTCGGCGATGTTCACCACCTGGAAGTAGGTGCTGAAGGCGCGCACCAGGGCTTGGGCATGGGCCGGCTCCAGGCCGTCCAGCAGCGCCGACAGCGAGGCCATGCCGCCGCCGTTCTGGCGGCGGGCGATGGCCGTGGTGCGCACCCGCTCCACTTCCTCCAGGAACGCCGGCGACTCCTGTTCGGCGAGCATCTCGCCGACCAGCGCGCCGAGGCGGCGCACGTCGTCGCGCAGGGGAAGATCCGGTGGAGCAAACTCGAGGTTGCGGGGAGCGTTCATCGGCACGCGCACGGCTCTGCTTTGACCAGCGATCTGGCAGCTTAGCCGGGGGTTGTGCGGCGCCGCAAAAGTTTCAGGCGTATCGGAAACCGTCGCCGTGCCGCGCATCGGGGCCGGCCCGGTCGCAGGCCACGCGGGGCGGCTCCCCGCGCCGGAGCGCGACCCGGCTGGCCGAAGCCCGGATGCGGCCCCCTGCCGCGCCGGGTTCATCCCCCGATCCGGATGCGCCGATATAATGCGCCGGCGCCGTCGAGGGGCGCTGCGACCAAGGATCGCGCGGGTTTCCCGCCACCGCCCGCCAGCCGGGCCGGACTTGGCCAGGCTCGACGCGCATCTTCCGCGACAACGGCGCCCGGACCACTGGGGACTCCCCCTTTCCTCCGGAGCATGCAATGAACGCCGTAGCACAGACCTCCCCCGCCACCGCCCCGTACCGCGTCGCCGACATCTCGCTGGCCGACTGGGGCCGCAAGGAGATCGACATCGCCGAGCACGAGATGCCGGGCCTGATGTCGATCCGCCGCAAGTACGCCGCCGCGCAGCCGCTGAAGGGCGTGCGCGTGACCGGCTCGCTGCACATGACCATCCAGACCGCGGTGCTGATCGAGACCCTGAAGGACGTCGGCGCCGACGTGCGCTGGGCCTCGTGCAACATCTTCTCCACCCAGGACCACGCCGCGGCGGCGATCGCCGCCACCGGCACCCCGGTGTTCGCCTGGAAGGGCGAGACCCTGGAGGAATACTGGGACTGCACCCTGGACGCACTGACCTTCACCCTGCCCGACGGCACCCTCGCCGGCCCGCAGCTGGTGGTGGACGACGGCGGCGACGTCACCCTGCTGATCCACAAGGGCTACGAGCTGGAGCAGGGCGACGACAGCTGGGTCAACTCGCCCTCCTCCTCGCACGAGGAGCAGGTGATCAAGGACCTGCTCAAGCGCGTCGCGCAGGAGCGCCCGGGCTACTGGACCCGCGTGGTCGCCGACTGGAAGGGCGTGTCCGAGGAGACCACTACCGGCGTGCACCGCCTCTACCAGCTGGCCGAGGCCGGCAAGCTGCTGGTGCCGGCGATCAACGTCAACGACTCGGTCACCAAGAGCAAGTTCGACAACCTCTACGGCTGCCGCGAATCGCTGGCCGACGGCCTCAAGCGCGCGATGGACGTGATGCTGGCCGGCAAGGTCGCCGTGGTCTGCGGCTACGGCGACGTCGGCAAGGGCTCGGCGCATTCGCTGCGCGCCTACGGCGCGCGCGTGATCGTCACCGAGATCGACCCGATCTGCGCGCTGCAGGCGGCGATGGAGGGCTTCGAGGTCGCCACCGTCGAGGACACCCTGGGCAAGGCCGACATCTACGTCACCACCACCGGCAACCGCGACATCATCACCCTCGAGCACATGCAGGCGATGAAGGACCAGGCCATCGTCTGCAACATCGGCCACTTCGACAACGAGATCCAGGTCGACCGCCTGAACAACTCCGGCGCCGTGCGCCTGAACATCAAGCCGCAGGTGGACAAGTACACCTTCCCCTCGGGCAACAGCATCTTCCTGCTGGCCGAAGGCCGCCTGGTGAACCTGGGCTGCGCCACCGGCCACCCGAGCTTCGTGATGTCCAACAGCTTCTCCAACCAGACCCTGGCGCAGATCGACCTGTGGCAGAACAAGGACAAGTACGAGAAGGTGGTCTACCGCCTGCCGAAGAAGCTGGACGAGGAAGTGGCGCGCCTGCACCTGGAGAAGATCGGGGTCAGGCTGACGAAGCTGACCCAGGCCCAGGCCGACTACCTGGGCGTGCCGGTCGACGGCCCGTTCAAGCCGGAGCACTACCGCTACTGACCTGTCCCCCGGGACGGAACACGGAACGGGCGCCGCGAGGCGCCCGTTTCCGTTTGCGCGCGGCTCAGACCATGCGCTGGGCGGCGGCGATCTCCTCCGGCGTGGCCGCCGTCTTCATCACGATCGAGCGGATCGCCTCGGAAACGCCGGTCAGCGGCACCCGGTCGGACAGGCGGCGGAAGGTGTCGCGGCTGTCGTAGCCGGAGCTGTCGGTGAGGTAGGTGTCGTACATCTGCAGCAGCTCCTGGCAGGCGGCCGACAGCGAGCGCTGGCTGCCGGCGGCCAGGGCCTTGCCGACCCGGTCGAAGGTGTGCAGGCAGTCGGACAGCCACAGCAGGTCGTAGCGCGCCTTGCTGTGCTCCGGCCCGTAGTGGCCGCGGGTGTAGGCGCTGTAGTCGCGGATCGCGGTCGCGACCCGGGCCACGTGCTCGAACAGGGTGCCGATCTCGCCGGAGATGTCCAGGCAGTCGATCATCACCGTCGGCACCGGCCGTTCCTCCGGCTCGGCCTCGCTTTCCTCCAGCTCGCGGCGCAGGGCCGCGTGCTCGCGCTGGAGGGCCTCCAGCTGCAGCGCCAGCGACTGCGCCTTCTCCTCGGTCCGGCGCAGCGCGGCGCGGTAGCGGGCGATGCGGTCCTGGGCCTGGCCGTGCGCGCTGCGCTCGCGCCGCAGCCGGCGCGCGCCGATGACCGCCAGCGCCGTGGCGCAGGCGGCCCAGATGGCCAGGACGGTCATCATGACGATCGGGAAGATGCTCATGCGCTCGGATCGGCAGTGGCAGGTTCGCGCCGGCAGCGGGCGCGCCGGACCATCCCCCGCGCGGGGCTGGCACCTCTAGATCGGCCGCGACCGCCCGGTCCTGAAGCCCGGCCGGGCCACGGACCGCGGCGGCGGCGGTTCAGGGCCGCCAGTTGGCGTTGTTTTCCCAGAACTCCACGCTGCGGCGGTAGGCCTCGCGGTCCAGCGGCACGCCCGAGCCGCCCTCCTCCACGCCCAGCGCGTTGCGCATCATGGTGATGGGCGCCATCGGGATTTCCTCCGGCTCCATGGTGTACAGGCAGCCGACGATGCCCCAGTCGCCGTCGATCGGGCTGCCTTCCTTCGCCAGTTGCTCGGCGCTGTACAGGATCGGGATCAGGTAGTTGGCCACCGGCGGCTCCACCCCCTCGAACCACCGCACCAGCACCGGCAGCTCCTCGCGGGTGCGCGCCTCGTAGGCCGAGCGCAGCAGGTGCCGGTTGGCATCGGTGATCGGCACCGTCAGGCAGCGGGTGCTGGTCCAGTTGCGGTGCACGTGCAGCTTGCAGAACGGCGCGTAGCCGTCGAGCACCTTCAGCGGCGGATGCTCGTTGAGGTAGCGCTCGAACTCCTCGGCGCTGCAGTCGCGGATGGTGTTGCCCCGCGGCTGGCGCGGGAACAGGCGGGTGCGGGCGAAGGGGGTCATTACGATGCGCATGGCCCATTTTGGGCTGTGATTCGTGATTCGTCATTCGTCATTCGAAAAAGCAAGGCATCCCCCTGCGCCCCAACCCCGGGGTCCCGGCCCTCCAATCACGAATCACCAATCACGAATCACCAATCACCAATCACCAATCACGGCTTCTACCCATCCATCGCGATAAAGAGATATGATTGCGGCGCCCCTCGGGAAATGCCGCGATGACGCCGATCAGCTTCGAGTTCTATCCGCCCAAGACCGACGAGCAGCGCGCGCAGCTGGACCGCGCCGCCAGCCGCCTGGCGGCCTGGGGCCCCGAATACGTCTCCTGCACCTTCGGCGCCGGTGGCTCCACCCTCAGCTACACCGCCGACACCGTGCGCCACCTCAACCAGCACCATGGGTTCGAGGCTGCGCCGCACGTGTCCTGCGTGGGCGGCAGCCGCGAGGAGATCCGCGAACTGCTGCGGCGCTACCGCGAGCTCGGCTGCCGCCGCATCGTCGCCCTGCGCGGCGACCTGCCATCGGGCATGGGCCATCCCGGCGACCTGCGTTACGCCGCCGAGCTGGTGCAGCTGATCCGCGCCGAGCACGGCGACCACTTCCGCATCGAGGTGGCGGCCTACCCGGAAACCCATCCCCAGGCCGAGGACGCGCTGGCCGACCTGCGCCACTTCAAGGCCAAGGTCGAGGCCGGCGCCGACGCCGCGATCACCCAGTACTTCTACAACGCCGACGCCTACTTCCGCTTCGTCGACGACGCGCGCCGGCTGGGCGTGGAGGTGCCGATCGTGCCCGGGATCATGCCGATCTCGAACTTCACCCAGCTCAAGCGCTTCTCCGAGGCCTGCGGCGCGGAGATCCCGCGCTGGATCGCCCGGCGCATGCAGGCCTATGGCGACGACCTGGCGGCGGTGCGCGAGTTCGGGGCCGACGTGGTCGCCGACCTGTGCCGGCGGCTGGTCGCGGGCGGCGCTCCGGCCCTGCACTTCTACACCCTCAACCTGGCCCGGCCGACCGAAACCGTGCTGCAGCGGCTGGCCTGACCCGGCGTTCGCCTCCCGTGCACGGGGGGCGTCGCTAGGCTCGGGCGCATGTCCTGCCGGCTGCCGCCCCTGCCCCGCCTTGCCCTTGCCGCGCTGGCCGCCGCGGCGGCACCCGCACTCGCGCAGGACAGCATCAAGCGCTGCGTCGACCCGGCCGGACGCAGCGTGTTCACCGACCGCCGCTGCAGCGAGCTGGGTGCGGTGCCGACCGCGCCGGAAGAATTCCTGGCGCCGACCCCGTCCACGCCGGATGCGCCGGCCGACGGCCCCGCCGGCGGCGCGGGGCAGACTCCGCCCCCCGGCGGCTGCCCGCGCACCCCGTCGCAGCTGGCCGGGCGGCTCAACCGCGCCCTCGCCACCCGCGACGGCAACCGTCTCTCGAGCCTGTACGACTGGGTCGGCGTCTCCGGGCGCGCGGCCGCACGGGTGCTGGATCGGCTGGAACGGATCGCGGCGCGGCCGGTGCTCGGCATCGTCCCGGTGCTGTCCGCGGCGCCGGCCAGCGAGCCGCCGCCGGCGGTGGCGGAACCGGAACGGGAGCCGGTGCCGGAGCTTGCGGGCATGTCCGGATCGGCGCCGCCGGAAGCCGCACGCTGGCTGCCGGACTGGATGCGCATGGACGGCGGCGGCACGGGCAGCGCGCGCGGCAGTGCGGATGAAGCACTGGCGCAGGCAGCGGCAGAGCCGGTACTGCTGGCCTCCACCGCCGCGCCGCCACCGGCGCCGCGCACGGTGGGCCTGCGCGTGGAGCAGGCCTTGCCGGGCACGGCGACGCCGGCGCGGACCGTGTTCGGCCTGCAGCGCCGCTTCGGCTGCCTGTGGCTGAAGCTCTAGCCGGCGCGCACCGCGGCCGCCCCGCGGCCGCCGAAGGCCAGGGTCGCGACCACGCCGTGCTGGCCGTCCTCGCGCGGCCTGACGCTGACCTCCCAGCCGTACAGCTCGCACAGCCGGCTGACGATCGACAGGCCGATGCCCGCGCCCTGCGAATGCCCGGCGTGGGTGCCGCGGTAGCCGCGGCGGAACAGGCCGGCCGCATCCTCGCTGCTGAGCCCGGGCCCGGTGTCGACCACCTGCACCGCGCCCGGCAGCAGCCGCACCCGCACCTCGCCGGAAGGCGTGTACTTGACCGCGTTGCCGATCAGGTTGCCCAGCGCCACCGACAGCGCCGCCTCCGGCGCCTCCACCACCAGCTCGCCCTCACGCCCTTCCAGGCGCAGCTCCAGCGACTTGCCGCCCAGCTGCGCGCGGTGCGATTCCAGCAGCTGCTCGGCGACCACGGCCACGTCGCTGCGGCCCTGGCCACGCTCGTTGCGCGACAGCAGCAGCAGCGAGCCGATCAGGTCGCTGCACTGCTGCTCGGCGCGTTGGATGCGCAGCAGCCGGGCGCGGGTGCGCTCGTCCAGGTCCGGGCGCGACAGCAGCAGTTCCACCGCACCCTTGATCACCGCCAGCGGGGTGCGCAGCTCGTGGCTGACGTCGGCGTTGAACTCGCGGTCGCGCTGCACCACCTCGGTCAGCCGGGTGGCGTAGTCGTCCAGCGCCTCGGCCAGCTGGCCGACCTCGTCCTCGGGGAAGTGCGGCGCCAGCTTCTTCGGCTGGCTGCTGCCGCGGTAGGCGCGCAGGCGCGCGGCCAGCTCGGTCACCGGGCGCATCACCCGCGACGCCGACCACCAGCCGATCAGCCACGACAGCGCGCTGAACAGCACCAGCGAGGCGAACAGCGCGCGCTTGAGCTGGGCCTCGCCGCGCAGCGCCTGGGTCATGTCGTAGGCCAGGAAGAACCACTCGTCAGGGGTCTTGCGCACCGCCAGCTTGTACGCGAACGGCTCGCCGTCCTCGTCGCGGCCGACGATGTTGTGGATCCCGTCCGGCAGCTCGTACCAGTCCGGCTCGTCGCGGCGCAGCTGCTCGAAGTCCGGGCGCCGCACCACCCGCCCGTACATCTGCTGAACCGGCAGGTCCGGGTTGCGGGTCGGGTCGATGTAGAACCGGCGCGCGTACTCGTTGATGTTGCGGTTCATCACGTCCTCGACCAGCTGGTTCTCCACGCGCTGGCGCGCGTAGTCGGTGAGGAACGCGAACAGTGCCGTCAGGCCGGTGCCCAGCAGCAGGAACGAGAGGATGATGCGGGTGCGCAGCCGCCTGCGGAAGCGGCGCGGCCGGCGGCGGCCGGGCGGCCGTTCCGCCGGCGCCTGCTCAGTTGCCACCTTCGGGGGCTGCGATGCGGTAACCGATGCCATGGCGGGTCTGGATGTAGGGGGTGGCGAAGGGCTTGTCCACCACCGCCCTCAACCCGTGGATGTGGACCCGCAGGGAATCGGAATCGGGCAGTTCCTCGCCCCAGACGCGCGTTTCCAGCTCCTGGCGCGTGACCACCGCCGGCGAGGCCTCCATCAGCGCCTGCAGGATCTTCAGCGCGGTGGGGTTGAGCTGCAGCAGCCGGCCCTCGCGCCGCACCTCCAGGGTGTCCAGGTTGTACTCCAGGTCGCCGACGTTGAGGATCCGGGTCTGCACGCCCTTGCCGCGCCGGGCCAGGGCGTTGAGCCGCACCTCCACCTCCTGCAGCGCGAACGGCTTGATCAGGTAGTCGTCCGCTCCGGAATCGAACCCGGCGAGCTTGTTCTCCAGGCTGTCGCGGGCGGTCAGCATCAGCACCGGGGTCTGCTTGCGCGCCTCGTTGCGCAGCTTGCGGCAGACCTCGATGCCGTCCATGCCCGGCAGGTTCAGGTCGAGCACGATGGCGTCGAAGTCGTGGACCACGGCCAGGTGCAGGCCGGTCACGCCGTCGGCGGCGAAATCCACGGTGTGGCCGCGGTCCTCGAGGTAGTCGCCGAGGTTGGCGGCGATGTCGCTGTTGTCTTCGATGACGAGTATGCGCACTTAGGATCCTGTCGTTGGCTGGGCGGCTCGCGCCATGGTCGGGCGGGAGCGCATCGGGTTCTGCGCGCGCGGCCGCGCGGCCGCGGCCACGCGGTTGGCGGCGCGCCAGCGGCCGGCCGGGAGGCGGCGGCACGCCAGGCGACCATCCTCGCGTTTGCGGGTGAGCATGGCGTTTACGCGGGCCGGGGCGGAACGCGCCGTCCAGGCCGCCGGCCCGGCGGCGGGCCCCATGGCGGTCGGTGGAAGCGGCAGCGGCTTGCGCATCAGGGTGCTCCGGTCGGGAAGGTCCGCTTGCGCGGTGGGCAGGCGGGGTTCCGCGCCGTCCGATTCTGCCCCTGCGCCGAGTGGGGCGGCAATCCGGGCCCCGGACCTACAAAAAGGCCCAGGCCTGACCGCCTGGGCCGAAGTAGTGCCCCGATTACCGTAGTCCCTGGACACCGGCGGGCGGCAACCCGCCGGGGACGATGGAGCCTGCGGTCCGGGCGAGACTACGGACGGGGCGATTAAAGGGGTGTTAAAGCCCCCTGGCCGCCGCCCGGGTCTTGCATAAGTTATTGATCCAAAAGACTCACGCGTTGGGCGACGTGGTCGATGATGGCCCCGGCCACGTCCACCCCGCAGGCGCTCTCGATGCCCTCCAGGCCCGGGGTCGAATTGACCTCCAGCACCAGCGGGCCGCGGCTGGAAGCGACCAGGTCCACCCCCGCCACCTCCAGGCCCAGGGCCCGGGCCGAGCGCACCGCCACCTCCTGCTCGCGGGCGCTGGCCTCGGCCGGGCTGGCCTGGCCGCCGCGGTGCAGGTTGGAGCGGAACTCGCCCTCGGCCGCCTGGCGGCGCATCGCCGCCACCACGCGGTCGCCGACCACGAAGCAGCGCAGGTCGGCGCCCGCGGCCTCGGCCACGAACTCCTGCACCAGGAAGTTGGCGTACAGCCCGCGCAGGGCCTCGACCGTGGCGCGCGAGGCCGAGGCCTTCTCGGTCAGCACCACCCCCGCGCCCTGGGCGCCCTCGTTGAGCTTGACCACGTGCGGCGGCGGGCCCAGCAGCGAGAGCAGGTCGTCGGTGTCGTCGGGGTTGTCGCCGAACACCGTGGTCGGCAGGCCGATGCCCTGCGCGGCCAGCAACTGGTGCGCGCGCAGCTTGTCGCGCGCGCGCAGGATCGCGTCGGAGGGATTGGGGGTCCAGCTGCCCATCAGCTCGAACTGGCGCAGCACCGCGGTGGCGTAGCGGGTGACCGAAGTGCCGATGCGCGGGATCACCGCATCGTAGCCGGACACCGGCTTGCCCTTGTAGCGCATGGCGAAGTCGCCCGGGGCGATGCGCATGTAGCAGCGCAGCGGGTCCAGCACGCGCACGCTGTGGCCGCGGCCGCGCGCGGCCTCGACCAGGCGCCGGGTCGAGTACAGCGAGCCGTTGCGGGAAAGGATCGCCAGCTTCATCTCGATCTCGCGCGGTCCGCGTGCATGGCCCGGAAACGCAAGACGCCGCGGCTCGCGCGGCGTCTTGCGGGATATGGAGCGGGAGACGGGAATCGAACCCGCGTTAGCAGCTTGGGAAGCTGCAGTTCTACCATTGAACTACTCCCGCACGGCCGGAAGTCTATGCGGCCGCGGGGCACGGGCGCAACGCCCGTGCCCACCACGGCGCCGGCTCAGAAGCCGCCGGCCAGGCCCAGGAACAGGCCGGCGTCGGTGCCGCCGGCGCGGTCCAGGGTGCCGCGCGCGCCGAGGTCGGCCTTCAGCCCGAACAGGTTGAAGCGCGCGCCCAGCACCACCGTGCCGTAGCTGTCGTCGATGTCCAGGCCCGGCACTGCGAACTCCACGCCCGGCATGGTCTGCAGCCGCGCGGTGGCCCGCGCCGGCGCGTCCTCGAACTCGCGATCCCAGGTCGCGCGCAGGTACGGGGTGAAGTCGCCGGTGTCGTAGCTCAGCTGCCAGCCCAGGCTGCCGACCAGCGAGTCGCGCGACTGGTCCGGCAGGACCAGGGCGCTGGAGGAGGTGTTGCCCTCGGTCCAGCCGTCCAGGTCGATCTTCTGCCACAGCAGCGAGGCCACCGGGCCGTGGCGCAGCGCGCCCTCGCCGAACTGGAAGCCGCCGGACACGCCCACGGCACTGGCATGGCCCTCGGTCGAGCCGGAGTGGCGGCGCAGCGCCGGGCCGATGCGCACGTCGCGGTCCACGTCCAGGTCCAGGTAGGTGTAGCTGGCCTGCGCGTTCACCCAGGCGCGCTGGCCGTACCAGCCGACGAAGCCGCCGAGGGTGGTCTCGTCCTGGGTGAAACCGCCACGGTTGCGGCCGAAGTCGGCGTCCATGCGCCCGTAGCCGGCGAAGCCGCCGGCGACCAGGCCGTTGCCGTTGGACCAGTCCACCCCGAACAGCGCCGCCGGGGCCATGCCGTCGTACAGCTTGCCGTGGTCGTAGCGCTGGTGGTCGGCGCGCAGGCCGCCCCACCAGCGCACCCCGGCCGCGGCCGGGCGGCCGTCCACGTGCAGGGCCACCTGGTCGGCGCGGCTGCGCCCGGTCACCGTCGCCGCGTGCGGCAGGATCGCCACCAGGCGCGGGCCTTCCAGCACCGAGACGGCGTAGTCGGCCAGCATCGCGTGGGCCGCGCCGGTGGGATGCACGCCGTCGGCGAACAGGTAGGTGGTGCCGGCGTCCGGGCTGGCGTAGCTGGTCGGGTTGCAGGCCAGCGAGCTGCTGCCCGGCGGCAGGCAGGCCACGCCGGTGACGTTCGCCAGCCCGTAGGTCGCGGGGCTGGCGGCGATCTCCCGCAGCAGGTTGAAGGTATCCAGCGGGATCACCTTGTAGCCGGCCTGGCCCAGGGCGCCGTACAGCGCCTCGTTGTAGCCGGCCGACAGCGCGGTGAGCGTGGCCTGGGCCACGGGGCCGGCGGCGATGGCGCTGGGGGTGATGCCGATGTCGGGCAGGTTCGGGACCAGGATGTAGCGGGCACCGGCCGCGTCCAGCGCGCCCACCGCCTGCACGGTGCCGCCCACCGCGGCGGCGATGGTGGCATCGACCGGGGCGCCGTCGCTGATGGCGAAGATGTCGTTGGCGCCGGTCCACACCGTGTACAGCGCCGAGCCGTCGGCGCGGCCGCCATTGGCGCCCAGGTAGGCCTGGACCTGGCTGAGGGTGCTGTCGGCCGGGGCGTTGGGAACAGCGGCCCGCGAGCCACCCTGGGCGTAGTTGTCGCCGCCGTCCACCGCCGGGCTGGCGTTGGTGCCGTAGTGCTGGGCCAGCTGCTCGGACCAGACCAGGGCCGGGTTGGTGGTGAACTTGCCGGCGAACGCCCGCGCCTCCGGCGGGACCAGGCCGCGGAAGTGGCCGGAGTCGGTCAGGCTGTCGCCGAAGAACACGGTGCGGCTGTATTCCCCGGCCATCGCCGGGGCGGCCGCCAGGGCCAGGGCCAGCGGCAGCAGCTTGCGCAGGGGACGGAACTGGGACATGCGGAACTCCTGTGGTGCCGGGCATCAGCGGGCCGGCGATGGTTGGTTGGAACCGAAACGGTTGCCGCAATGATCGGCGATGCGCGCGCCGGCTCCACGCTGCGCTGCGGCAGGCGCCGCGGGATGCGACAATCGCGGCCATGGACATCGTGCTGAACGGAGAGCCGCGCAGCCTCGCGGCCGCAACCACCATCGCATCGCTGCTGGAAGCCGAGGGCCTGGCCGGGCGCCGGGTCGCGGTCGAGGTCAACGGGGAAATCGTGCCGCGCGGCAGCCATGCCACCCACGTGCTGGCCGAGGGCGACCGGGTCGAAGTGGTCCATGCCCTGGGCGGCGGCTGAGCAGGAAGCGCCGCGCCGGTTCCGCCTGCACGCGCCGCGGGCCATAATCGGCCGATGAACAACGTTCCCGCTTCCGATCCGCTGGTCATCGCCGGCCGGACCTTCCATTCGCGCCTGCTGACCGGCACCGGCAAGTTCAAGGACCTGGACGAGACCCGCCGCGCCACCGAGGCCGCCGGCGCGCAGATCGTCACCGTCGCCATCCGCCGCACCAACATCGGCCAGAACCCGGGCGAGCCCAACCTGCTCGACGTGCTGCCGCCGGAGAAGTACACGATCCTGCCCAACACCGCCGGCTGCTACACCGCCGAGGACGCGGTGCGCACCTGCCGGCTGGCGCGCGAGCTGCTGGACGGCCACAACCTGGTCAAGCTCGAGGTGCTGGGCGACCAGAAGACCCTGTACCCGGACGTGGTGCAGACCCTCAAGGCGGCCGAGCTGCTGGTGGCCGACGGCTTCGACGTGATGGTCTACACCTCCGACGACCCGATCCTGGCCCGCCAGCTGGAGCAAATCGGCTGCGTGGCGGTGATGCCGCTGGCCGCGCCGATCGGCTCGGGCCTGGGCATACAGAACCGCTACACCCTGCTGGAGATCATCGAGAACGCCAAGGTGCCGGTGCTGGTCGACGCCGGCGTGGGCACCGCCTCGGACGCGGCCATCGCCATGGAGCTGGGCTGCGACGGCGTGCTGATGAACACCGCCATCGCCGGGGCCAAGGACCCGGTGCTGATGGCCAGCGCCATGCGCAAGGCGGTGCAGGCCGGGCGCGAGGCCTTCCTGGCCGGGCGCATCCCGCGCAAGCGCTACGCCAGCGCTTCCTCCCCCGTGGACGGACTGATCGGCTGACGATGACCGACCCGTTCACCAGCGAGGGCGCCAAGGCCCCGCCCAAGCCCTACACCGCCAGCGAGGGCCGGCGCGAGATCCGCAGCTTCGTCCTGCGCCAGGGCCGGTTCACGCCGGCGCAGCAACGCGCGTTCGACGAGGCCTGGCCGCGCTTCGGCATCGACTACACCGGCCAGGTGCGCGACTACGACGCCCTGTTCGGCCGCGCCGCGCCGAAGGTGATGGAGATCGGCTTCGGCAACGGCGAGGCGCTGCGCTTCGCCGCGCAGCAGGACCCTTCGCGCGACTACATCGGCCTGGAGGTGCACGCCCCCGGCGTGGGCCGCCTGCTCAACGCCCTGGCCGCCGACGGCAGCGACCACGTCAAGGTCTACCACCACGACGCGGTGGAGGTGCTGCGCAACGAGGTCGCCGACGGCGCCCTGGACGAGATCCGGATCTACTTCCCCGATCCGTGGCACAAGAAGCGGCACAACAAGCGCCGCCTGGTGCAGCCGGAGTTCGCCGCGCTGCTGGTGCGCAAGCTGCGCATCGGCGGCCGCCTGCACCTGGCCACCGACTGGGAGCCTTACGCCGAGCACATGTGGGACGTGCTCGAGGCGACCCCCGGGCTGGCCAACCGCGCCGGCCCGCGCGGCCACGTGCCGCGCCCGGAATGGCGGCCGCAGACCCACTTCGAGCGCCGCGGCCTGACGCTGGGCCACGGCGTGTGGGACCTGCTGTACGACCGCACCGACGCCCCCTCGCCGGAGCCCGTCGCAGGATGAGGCACCTGGCCGTGGCCGCCGTCGTGCACCTGGCATGCGGCCACGGCCGCCGTCCCGCCACGGGCCGGCGCTGAGCACGGGGACGCCATGGAATCCGGCCTGACCCTGACCAACGACATGCGCCTGGTGCTGGGCCTGGTGGCCTTCACCATGGCGATGTTCGTGTTCGACCGGATCCGCGCCGACCTGGTCGCGCTGGTGGTGCTGGTGGTGCTGGGCGTGACCGGCCTGGTGGCGCCGGAGGAGATCTTCAGCGGCTTCTCCGGCAACGCGGTGATCAGCATCATGGCCACGATGGTGCTGGGCGCGGGCCTGGACCGCACCGGCGCGCTCAACCGCCTGGCCGGCTGGCTGCTGCGGCGCGGCCACGGCATCGAGCAGCGGCTGATGCTGATGACCACCGCCATCGCCGGCCTCAATTCCTCGTTCATGCAGAACCCGTCGGTGATGGCGCTGTACCTGCCGGTGGCCTCGCGCCTGTCCACCCGCACCGGGATGGCGCTGTCGCGGCTGCTGCTGCCGCTCGCCGCGGCGATCGTGATGGGCGCGGCGCTGACCATGGTCGGCAACTCGCCGCTGATCCTGCTCAACGACCTGCTGGTCTCGGCCAACAACAACCTGCCCTCGGGCATGGCCACGCTGGAACCGCTGTCGATGTTCGCCCCGGCGCCGGTGGGCCTGGCCCTGCTGGTGGGCTCGCTGCTGTACTTCCGCTTCTACGGCAACCGCAAGCTGGCCGAGGAGGAAACCGGCGGCGAGAACGCCACGCCCTCCAGCACCGAGGGCTACTTCGCCCGCACCTACGGCCTGGACGGCGACGTCTACGAACTGGCGGTGACCGCCGACAGCCCGCTGGTGGGCATGACCCTGGGCGAGGCCGAGAACCTGCACGACGCGCCGGTGCTGCTGGCGCTGAAGACCGGCAACGACACCCGCCTGGCGCCGCCGGCGGACATGCGCATCTGGGTCGGCAGCGTGCTGGGGGTGATGGGCCGCCGCCAGCAGGTGGCCGACTTCGCCCAGAACCATTTCCTGCGCATGTCCTCGCGCCTGCGCAACCTCGGCGACCTGTTCAACCCGGCGCGCGCCGGCATCTCCGAGGCGGTGGTGCCGCCGACCTCGACCTTCATCGGCAAGACCGCGCGCGAGATGCGCCTGCGCCAGCGCCTGGGCATCAGCCTGCTGGCGATCAACCGCGACAAGCAGGTGATCCGCGAAGACGTGCGCTCGGTGCCGCTGCGCGCCGGCGACATGCTGGTGTTCCACAGCTTCTGGCAGGACCTGGCCCAGGCGGCGCGCAGCCGCGACTTCGCCGTGGTCACCGACTACCCCAAGGGCGAGCAGCGCCCGCACAAGTTCAAGATCGCCATGGCGATCTTCGCCTTCACCATCCTGGTGGCGCTGTTCGCGCGCCTGCCGGTGTCGCTGATCCTGATGACCGGCGTGGCCGGCATGCTGCTGGCCGGCGTGCTGAAGATGGACGAGGCCTACGCCGCCATCAACTGGAAGACCGTGTTCCTCACCGCCTGCCTGATCCCGCTGGGCTGGGCCATGGACAGCAGCGGCGCGGCGGCGTGGGTGGCGGGCAACACCCTGGACCGGCTGCCGGAGGGCACCCCGCCCTGGGTGCTGCAGATCGCGGTGGCGCTGCTGACCACCGGCTTCTCGCTGGTGATCAGCCACGTCGGCGCGACCATCGTGATGGTGCCGATCGCGATCAACCTGGCGCTGGCGGTGGGCGGCGACCCGACCGCGTTCGCCCTGGTCACCGCGCTGTCGGCCTCCAACAACTTCATGACCGCCTCCAACCCGGTGATCTCGATGATCACCGGCCCGGCCGGCTACACCTCGCGCCAGCTGTGGCGCGTGGGCGGACCGTTGTCGCTGCTGTACTCGGCGATCGCGGTGACCGTGGTCAACCTGATGTTCTGGGGCCGCTGAGCCGGTTCAGGCCAGCCACACCTGGCCGTCGCGCACTTCCACCGCCACCGGCCGCAGGCGGTCGCCGCGGCACGGCCCGGCCACGCAGCCACCCCGCTCCAGCTCGAACGCGGCGCCATGCGCGGCGCACACCAGCTGGCCCTCGCGGCTCTTCAGGAACTGTCCGGGGGCCCAGTCCAGGCGCCGGCCGGCATGCGGGCAGACGTTGAGCCAGGCGCGCACGGCCTCGCCGCTGCGGTACACCACCAGCGACTCGGACTCGCCGTCGATCACGGCCTGGGCCTCGGCCAGGGCGCCGTCGGGCAGGGCGTCCAGGCTGAGCAGGGGTTCCTGGTTTAACGGATTCATCACACCTCGCGTGGGCATCGCGCCGATACTGCCGGCCACCGCCATTCTGGCACGGCACCGAAATGCACCAACGCTCCTTCCGCTTCGACAGTGCGCGCCTGCGCGACCTGTTCCAGCCCCGCAAGCCGCGGCACCCGCTGCTGCGCGTGGCCCTGGGCGTGGTCGGCGTGGCCCTGCTGGCGCTGCTGGTGTTCTTCAGCGTGTTCGTGGGTGCGGCCATGCTGGCCGCCGGCCTGGCCTGGAAGCTGCTGCGCGGGCGCGGCAGCGCGCGCCCGGGCGCACGCCCGGTGATGGACGGCGAGTACCGCGTGCTGCGCCGCCAGGCCCTGCCCCGCTGACCCGGGCCTGCCGCCCCGGCTAGACTGTGCGGCCCTCCAGCCAGCGGGCCGCCCATGAGCGCCGATAACCAAGACGTCATCCCCGCGCCCCCCGTGCCGCGCCTGGCCGTGCGCGGCGGCGGCCGCTTCCCGGTACGCCGGATCTATTGCGTGGGCCGCAACTTCGCCGACCACGCCCGCGAGATGGGCGTCGCGGTGCCGGGCAGCAAGGCCGAGCGCGGCACCCCGGTGTTCTTCATGAAGCCGGCCGATGCGGTGGTCACCGACGGCGTGGTGCCCTACCCGCCGGCCACCGCCGACCTGCACCACGAGGTCGAGCTGGTGGTGGCGATCGGCCGCGACGCCCCGGCCGGGGTGCTGCCGGTGGAACAGGCGCAGGCGCTGGTGTTCGGTTACACCGTCGGCCTGGACCTGACCCGCCGCGACCTGCAGGCCGCGGCCAAGGCCAAGGGCCTGCCCTGGGACACCGCCAAGGGCTTCGACCATTCCGCGCCGGTGGGCGAACTGCTGCCGGCGGCCGAAGCCGGAACCCTGGACGGGCGCGTGCTGGAGCTGCAGGTCAATGGCCAGGTGCGCCAGCGCGCGCCGCTGTCGGACCTGATCTGGGACGTGCCGGAGATCCTGCACGAGCTGTCGAAGCTGTATGCCTTGCGCGCCGGCGACCTGGTGTTCATGGGCACCCCGGCCGGAGTGGCCGCGCTGCAGCCCGGTGACGCCTTCGCCGCCAGCCTGGACGGCATCGCCACCCTGCACGGCCGCGTCGCCGCCTGATCGCCGCCCGCGCCCGGCGCGGGTTACGCTTCGCGCCCGTGCCGCGGGCACCCGTAGACAGAGAAGGAGAACGAGATGGGCATGATCAGCGAGTTCAAGGAATTCGCCATGCGCGGCAACGTCATCGACCTCGCCGTGGGCGTGGTGATCGGCGGCGCCTTCGGCAAGATCGTCACCGCGCTGGTGGACAAGGTCATCATGCCGCCGCTGGGCTGGCTGATCGGCAACGTCGACTTCTCCGACCTGGCCTGGACCCTCGCGCCGGCGCGCGTGGCCGCCGACGGCAGCGAGATCCCGGCGGTGGTGATCGGCTATGGCGAGTTCCTCAACACCGTCATCCAGTTCCTGATCGTGGCCTTCGCCATCTTCATGCTGGTCAAGGGCGTCAACCGCCTGGCCCGTCGCCGCAAGCAGGAAGAGGAAGCCCCGGCCGCGCCGCCGGAGCCGAGCGAGGAAGTGCTGCTGCTGCGCCAGATCCGCGATTCGCTGCAACAGCGCTGAGCGGACCCGCCGCTCCCGTGACCAAGCGCACGGGAGCGGCCCGGCGGGGCTTGCTAGGCTCGGCTTTTCCCAACGCCGGAGCCTCGCCGCAATGCGCCTTGCCCTGCTTGCCGCCGCCCTGCTGGTCCCGCTGGCGGCCGTCGCCGCCGAAACCCGCATCCCCGACCGGGCCCTCGAACAGGCCGCGGGCCTGCGCGAGCGGGCCCTGGCCGACGACACCGCCTGGAAGGTCACCGAGTCGCTGACCACCGAGATTGGCCCGCGCATCGCCGGCAGCGAGGCCGACGCCCGCGCCGTGGCCTGGGCGGCGGCCAAGTTCCGCGAGCTGGGCTTCGACAAGGTGTGGACCGAGCCGGTGACCTTCCCGAAGTGGGAGCGTCGCAGCGAAAGCGCCGCGGTGGTCGGCGCCAACGCGCAGCCGCTGGCGGTCACCGCCCTGGGCGGCAGCCCGGGCGGCACGGTCGAGGCCGAGATCGTGCGCTTCCCCGACCTGGCGGCGCTGGAAGCGGCGCCGGAGGGCTCGCTGGCCGGGCGCATCGCCTTCGTCGACTACCAGATGCCCGCCGCGCGCGACGGCAGCGGCTACGGCCCCGGCGGCGCGATCCGTTCGCGCGGCCCGTCGCTGGCGATCCGCAGGGGCGCGATCGGCTTCCTGATGCGCTCGGCCGGCACCGACAGCCACCGCGTGCCGCATACCGGCATCACCCACTTCGACGAGGGCCTTGCCCCGGTGCCCTCGGCCGCGCTGAGCATCCCCGACGCCGACCAGCTGGCGCGCCTGGCCGCGCGCGGCCCGGTCAAGGTGCGGCTGTCGCTGGATTGCGGCTGGGACGGCGAATACACCTCGCAGAACGTGATCGGCGAGATCACCGGCCGCAGCAAGCCCAGGGAAGTGGTGCTGCTGGGCGCGCACCTGGATTCCTGGGACCTGGGCACCGGCGCGGTGGACGATGCCGCCGGCATCGGCATCACCATGGCCGCCGCACGCCTGATCAAGCAGATGCCGCGGCGCCCGGCGCGCAGCATCCGCGTGGTCGCCTACGCCAACGAGGAACAAGGCCTGGTCGGCGGCAGGGCCTACGCGGACAGGCATGCCGGCGAGATCGCGGTGCACCAGCTGGCCGCCGAGAGCGACTTCGGCGCCGGCCGCATCTACGCCTTCAACACCGGCGCGCCGGAGCATGCGCAGGCCGCCACCCGCCAGATCGCACAGGCGCTGGCGCCGCTGGGCATCGAGCACGCGCCCGGCCAGGGCAGTCCCGGCCCGGACATCATCCCGCTGTCGGCCAAGGGCGTGACCTGGGCCTGGCTGGCCCAGGACGGCAGCGACTACTTCCACCTGCACCACACCGCCGACGACACCCTCGACAAGATCGACCCGGAGGCGCTGAAGCAGAACGTCGCCGCCTGGGCGGTATTCGCCTGGCTGGCGGCCGAGGCCGAAGGCGACTTCGGCAGCAAGCCGGGCGCCACCCCGCGGCCGGCGAACTGATCGCGCAAGGCCTCCGCGGCGCACCGCCGCGGAGGCAGTCCGCCCCGGCGGGCCATGCCTGCGCGCCGGGTGCGCAGGTATTCCGGATCCTCACCGGTCCATGCCGGACGCCAGCCGCGGCAGCGGGTACGCTCCCCTGCACCAGGAAGGGAGCCGCCGAATGCCAGCCATGCTGCGAACCGTACTCGTCCTCCTGCTGGGCCTGCCTGCGGCCCACGCCCAGGCATCCGCGCCGCTGCAGCTGCAGTCGCCCGACGGCCGCAACAGCGTCACTTTCGAGCTGGATGCCGACGGCGCCCCGCTATGGTCGGTGGCGCGCGACGGCCAGGCGGTGATCGCGCCCTCGCCGCTGGGCGTGCGCCTGGGCGGCGGCGAACCCATCGCCCAGGGCCTGCGCCTGGCCGGCAGCCGCGCCAGCGAGGCCGACGAGCCCTACGAACTGGTGGCGGGCAAGTCGCGCGAAGGACGCGACCATTACCGCCAGCTGGAAGTCGAACTGGCCACCACGGACGGTCGCATCCTGGGCCTGGTGCTGCGCGCCTATGACGACGGCGTCGCCCTGCGCTACCGCCTGCCGCGCCCGGCGCGCGGCGACCTGGTGGTGGACGGGGAACTGACCGGCTTCCTGTTCCCGCGCGACTTCGCCTGCCACGCGCTCAACCTCGGCCGCTTCGGCACCAGCCACGAAGGGGAGTTCGACCCGGTCGCCGCCTCGCGCATCCGCCCCCACCACCTGCTTGGCCTGCCGCTGGTGTGCGCCACCGGCGAGGGCAGCACCACCTTCGCCATCGCCGAGGCCGACCTGGACCGCTATGCCGGCCTGTACCTGGCCGGCCGCGGCGATGGCCGCCCGGGCGTGGAGGCCAGGCTGTCGCCGCGCCTGGACGAACCCGGCGTGGCCGTGCGGCTGCCGCGCGGCGAGGTGGACGCCGGCGGCCATCCCACGCCCTGGCGGGTGCTGATGCTGGGCGACAGCCCCGGCGCACTGGTGGAGTCGGACCTGGTGGCCCGGCTCAATCCGCCCACGCCGATCGCCGACACCTCGTGGATCCGCCCAGGCAAGTCGGCCTGGGACTGGTGGTCCGGCGGCCTGGCCCCGGACGTGCCGGAGCCGGGCATGAACACGGCCACCATCCGCCGCTACATCGACCACGCCGCGGCGCTGGGCCTGGAATACATGCTGATCGACGATGGCTGGTACGTCGGCAGCAGCGGCGACGGCCGGTACAACCCCAGGGCCGACATCACCCGGCCGGTGCCCGGCCTGGACCTGGAGGGACTGATCGGCTACGCCCGCCAGCGCGGCGTCGGCATCTGGCTGTGGGCGCACTGGAAGTCGCTGCAGCCGCGCCTGGACCAGGTGTTCGCGCACTACGCCAGGCTCGGCGTCAAGGGCGTCAAGGTCGACTTCATGGAGCGCGACGACCAGCAGATGGTCGCCTTCTTCCACGAGATGATGCGCGCCTCGGCCCGGCACCGGCTGATGCTCAACCTGCACGGCGCCTACCACCCCACCGGCCTGCACCGCACCTGGCCGCAGTTCCTGACCCAGGAAGGCGTGCTCGGCGCCGAGTACAACAAGTGGAGCCGGCGCATCACCCCGGAGCACAACCTGACCCTGCCGTTCACCCGCATGCTGCTGGGGCCGATGGACTACACCCCGGGCGGGTTCCGCAACGCCACGCCGGAGCAGTTCCGGATCTCGTTCAAGGGGCCGCAGGTGATGGGCACGCGCGCGCACCAGCTGGCGATGTACGTGGTCTACGACAGCCCGCTGCAGATGGTCGCCGACAGCCCGGACGCGTACGTCGACGCCCCCGGCGCCGAATTCATCGCGCGCGTGCCGGCCAGCTGGGACGAAACCCGGGTGCTGGACGGGGCGATCGGCAGCCACATCGCGACCGCGCGCCGCGCGGGCCGCGACTGGTACATCGGCGCGATGGCCAACCAGGCACGCAGCGTGGAGCTGGACCTGGGCTTCCTGCCGGCGGCGGACTACACCCTGACCCTGTGGCGCGACGGCGCCACGCCCACCGACGTGGTCCGCGAGCAACGGCGCATCGATGCCGACCACCGTCGCATCCGCCTGGAACTGGCGGCCGGCGGCGGCGCGGTGCTGCACCTGCAGGCGGTGCCGCTGCGGATCGCCGCGTCCGACTGAAGCGCGGCGATCCCGGGCGCGCTCAGCACCGGGTCGCGGCCCAGTGCGCGAGGAACACCGCGGTGGCCGCGGCGACGTTGAGGCTTTCCACCGCACCGGTGCCGGGAATCGACACGCGGTGCATGCAGGCACCGGCCAGGCCCGGGTCCATGCCCTCGCCCTCGGCGCCCATCACGTAGACCAGGCGCGCCGGCGGCTGCAGCGCGAACAGGTCCTCGCCGTCGCGCACCACGGTGGCGGCCGAAGCGAAGCCGGCCGCATGCAGGCGCGCCAACGCCGCATCGTTGTCCGGCAGGCGCACCAGGGGCACCGCCTCGGCACCGCCCTCGGCCACCCGCGCGGCGGCGCCGGACAGGGCCAGGGTCGAACGCTCCGGCAGCAGCACCGCCGCGCCGAAGTGCGCGGCCGAGCGCAGGATCGCGCCGAAATTGTGCGGATTGCCCACCCCGTCCAGCCACAGCGCCAGCGCCGGGGCGCCGGGCGCCAGGGCGGCGAGCCAGTCATCCAGCGCCAGCGGCGCGGTGCGCAGCACGTCGGCGACCACGCCTTCGTGGTGGGAGCTGGCGGCCAGCCGGTCCAGGTCCTCCGCCTCGACCACGCGGTAACCGACGCGGTTCTGCACGCACCAGGCCAGCAGCGGGCGCAGCGCGTGCACCCGCGACTGCAGCAGGTACAGCTTGCGGATCGCCTGCGGCCGGCGTTCGAACACCGCCTGCACCGCGTTGAGCCCGTACAGCCGTACTTCCTCGCGGCGCGCCGGCCGCGGCGCCGGCGCCGCGGCCGCGTCGGGCTCCCGTGCCTGCGGCCAGCCCGCCGCGGCGGGAACCGCGCCACGCTCCGGGCGCCCGGCCGGCGCCGGCCGCGCATCGCCCTCGCGGCGCGGCGGCCCCTTGCGCGGTGGGCGCGGGCCGCGGTCCCAGGGATTGCCCATCAGTCCTTCCTGGACCAGAAGCCGGCATTGCGGATGCCCAGCGCCTCCGGGTCGAACACGGGCTCGACGCCAAGCTTCTTCTGCCGCTCGTAGTCCTGCAGTGCCAGCAGCGCCGGCTTCTGCAGGATCAGGATGGCGATGATGTTGAGCCAGGCCATCAGGCCCACGCCGATGTCGCCCAGGGTCCAGGCGGTGGCGGCGTTGTGGTAGGCACCGAACACCACCATGGCGATGATGCCCAGGCGCAGCAGCAGGGTCGCCAGCGGGTGCGTCTTGCGCACGCCGGCCAGGTAGGTGAGGTTGGTCTCGGCCATGTAGTAATAGGCCATGATCGTGGTGAAGGCGAAGAAGAACAACGCCAGCGCCACGAACGCCGAGCCCCAGCCCGGCAGCACCGACTCCACCGCCGCCTGGGTGAACTGCGCGCCCTCGGAGGGTGCCACGCCCGGCACGCCGCTGACGATGGCCTGCAGCGTCTCCTTGCCGTCCTCCATCACCACGCGGAAGGTGTTGTACATGCCGGTGGACAGCAGCAGGAACGCGGTGGAGGTGCACACCAGCATGGTGTCGAAGTAGATCGCGAAGGCCTGCACGTAGCCCTGCTTGGCCGGGTGCGAGACCTCGGCGGCCGCGGCCGCGTGCGGGCCGGTGCCCTGGCCGGCCTCGTTGGCGTACACGCCGCGCTTGACGCCCCAGGCGATGGCCTGGCCGATGATCGCGCCGAACGCCGCGTGCGCGCCGAACGCGCTGGAGAAGATGTCGGCGAACATGCCCGGCACCTTGTGCGCGTTGAGGATCATCACCACGATCGCCATCAGGATGAAGGCCAGGGCCATGAACGGCACCACCAGCTCGGCGAAGGCGGCGATGCGCTTGATGCCGCCGAAGATGATCAGGCCCAGCAGGGTGGCCACGCCCAGGCCGATCCACAGCTTGAGCATGCTGGCGCCGCCGCTGGCCTCGCAGAACGCCGCGCCGCCGCCGCACAGCACGTTGCTGGCGCTGTCGGCGATGGCGTTGGCCTGCACGCCCGGCAGCAGCAGGCCGGTGGCGACCACGGTGGCCACGGCGAACGCCACCGCGTACCACTTCAGGCCCATCGCCTTCTCGATGTAGTACGCCGGGCCGCCGCGGTAGCGGCCCTCGGCGTCCTTTTCCTTGTAGATCTGGGCCAGGCTGGACTCGACGTACGAGGTCGAGGCGCCGAGGAAGCCCATCACCCACATCCAGAACACCGCGCCCGGGCCGCCGTAGGCGATGGCGGTGGCCACGCCGGCGATGTTGCCGATGCCCATGCGCCCGGCCATGGAGATGGCCAGGGCCTGGAACGAGGAGACGCCGGCGTCGGACTTCTGCCCGGTGACGGTCAGCCGGCACATCTCGGCGAATCCGCGCACCTGCATCACGCGGGTGCGGAAGGTGAACCACAGGCCGGCACCCAGGCACAGCGCGATCAGCGCATTGCTCCAGATGATGCCGTTAATCCAGGCAAGAAAAGCTTCCACGGGTCAGGGTCTCCGGCCGTCGGAACGGAAAGGGGAAGGGGCGGCGCGCGCCGCAAGGTGAAGGAAAGATAACCGCAACCCGCCCCGCCGCGCAGTGCCTTCCGGCACGGGCGCCGCTCAGGCCGGTGCGCCCTGCACGCGGCGGAACGGCACCCGCAGGGTGGTCCAGGTGCCCGCGCGCCACAGCCATTCCAGCGGTCCGTACAGGAAATGGCGGAACCACAGGTGGGCGAACGCCAGCTGCGCGGCGAACGCGGCCAGGCCCCAGAGCACGGCCTGCAGCTGGGTCATGCTGGCGTGCAGGCCCAGGCCGTAGCCGTAGAACACCGGCACGAACAGCAGCGACTGGCCCACGTACAGGCTCAGGGTCATGCGCCCGGCCGGCGCCAGCAACCGCAGCACCGGCTGCGCCGGTCCGTGGTACAGCACCAGGAAGCCGAACAGCAGCACCGCCATCACCGCCAGGTCGAACAGGCTGCCAAGCAGGCTGCCGGCCAGCGCGCGCGGCATGAACATCGCATCGCTGGCCGGCACCAGCGCCGCCAGCGGTTCGCGGGCGAAGTACAGGACCGCGGCCGCGGCCAGGGCCAGCAGCAGGCCGGCCATGCGCAGGCGCGCGAATGCCTGCGGCCGGGCGAAGAAGCCGATCCGTCCCAGCACCATGCCGGCCAGCGACAACCCCAGGATCTGGCTCAGCCGGCCGGAGCCGTGCATGAAAGCCCATTTCTGGGCGTGTCCCTCCACCACGTTGATCCGCACCGTGTCCCACAGGCTGCCGCTGGCGTACAGCGGATTGATCGCGTCGCTCCAGTAGGCCGGCGCGCGGTTGGCCCATTCCGCGCCGGCCAGCCCGGCCGCGATCTGCACCAGCATCAGCGGCTGCAGCAGCAGCACCGCCGCCAGCGCCAGCAGCACGCGGTTGGACCGGACGCGGTGGAACGGCAGCAGGAACAGGCCCATCACCGCCAGCACCTCGAGGATGTCGCCGCGGTACCACAGCCCGTGCAGCAGGCCCATCGCGGCCAACAGCAACAGCCGCCACGCGAAGCGGAGGCTGAAGTCCCGGCCGCGGCGTTCCCCGGCCTGCATCAGGATGAAGAAGCTGGTGCCGAAGCACAGCGCCATCAGGGCGAAGGCCTTGCCGGCGAACACCAGCCACACCGCGTCGTGCACCGCCAGCTGGAACGGGTCGGTCACCGGCGCCAGCCAGTACAGCTCGAACAGTTCCGGCATGTGCACCATGAACAGCCCGAACAGGGCGAAGCCCCGCAGGGCATCGAGGTTCTCCAGGCGCGCGCCGCCGCTCCCTGCCATGCCGTTCCCCTCCACCGGAATCGGCCCATGGTGCATGCACCGGGGGCGGGCTGGAAGGGCCCGGGCTCAGCGCCCCGCGGCCCCGCCCCACAGCCGCGCATACCAGTGCAGGTCGTGGAAGCGGCCGCCCTTGCGGATCCCGGCGCGGCAGGTGCCCTCGTGGCGGAAGCCGTTCTTCTCCAGCACCCGCGCCGAGGCCGGGTTGCCCTCCAGCACGAAGGCCTCCACCCGCTGCAGGCCGTACGCGGGCACCGCCGCCTGCAGGAATGCGCCGACGATCCGGGTCATGTGCCCGCGGCCCCAGTGGCGGCGCCCGAGCCAGTAGCCCAGCCGCGCCGCGTGCGCGCGTTCGCCGCCCTGCAGCAGCAGGCCGAGGCCGCCGCAGGCGCGGCCTTCCAGTTCGATCGCCCAGGCCGTGGCCAGGTCGACCACGCGCCCGGCCAGGAAGGCCTCGCCGTCGGCGCGCGTGTACGGATGCGGGAAGCGCTCGCCGAGGCCGCGCACCACCGCGGCGTCGTCGGCGTGTTCCAGCAGCGCCTCCAGGTCGTCGGCGCACCACGGGCGCAGGAGGAAGCCGTCCCCCTGCACCCGCAGCCTAGGCGCCGCGCTCATCGCCGCGCCCCCTGCGGGGCGGGGCGATGCGGCCGCGCGGCGGCCGCCATCAGCGGATCCGCGCCGGGTCCTGGGCGGCCTTGAGCGCGGCGCACAGGCGCTGCGATTCGGCCGCCTGGGCCATGCCGCGCTCGGCACCCGGCAGTTCCGCCAGGCGCGGGCCGAAGAACGCCTCCAGGCGCTCGGCCGCCTCGACCGAGCACTGCCCGGCCACGGCCATGCCCGGCATGTAGGTGGCGGCGAACACGCCGGTGCGCGCGAGGATGCGGTCGAAGTTGGCGGTGAACCACGGCCACAGGCCCTCGCGCAGCTGCGGATCGTCCACGCCGACGCCGACCAGCCAGTACATCTCGCCGACCTTGACCACCGGATCCAGCGCCAGGTCGCGCACCCGCGCCACCTGGGCCGGGTCGCGGGTGGCGGCCAGGGCATGCAGCATGGCGTTGCGCTGCACCGGATCGCCGTTGTCCGCCAGCTCGGCGATCAGCCGGCTCACCACCGGCTCGCCACGGGTGCGCACCGCCGCGCCCAGCACCTCGCCCAGCAGGTCGGGCTCGGCGGCGGCGAAGTCGAGGGCGCCGCTGCCGCCACCCAGCACCTTGTCCGCCTGCTCCAGCAGGGCCGCGGTCACCTCGGGGATCTCCAGCTGCCCGCCCAGCAGCTGCACCAGGGCCGGACGCAGCTCGGTGTCGCGCGCCGACTCACCCGGCTTGCGCGCGTAGCCCAGCGCGCGCAGGCGCGGCAGGAACGCATCGCTGGCCGCCTGGCGCAGCACCTGGCGCTGCGCGTCGGTGCTGGCCAGGTTGCTCCAGATCCAGTTGAAGCGCGGGAGCAGCGCGGTGGCCACCTCCGGCGAGGCGGCCCCGGCCAGGCGGCGCATGCCCTCCAGCACGTCGTGCGCGTCGGCGTCGCCGCGGGCGAAGGCCGCGCCCAGCGCATCGGCGTAGGCCAGCTGCTCGGTATCGGCCAGCTTGGGCACCTGCGCGGCCAGGCGCGCCAGCTGCTGCGGCGGCAGGCTGAAGCGGTAGTAGCCGGTGGCGCCGGCGTTGGGCATCACCCAGCTGTCCGCGCTGGCGCCGGGCAGCGCGATCTCGCCGCTGCGTCCGCTGACCAGCCCGCAAGCAGTGCGGTCACCGCCCTTGACCCCGTAGCGCACGCACACCGGCACGCCCCACTGCTGGGCGGCGTCGCCGGCCGAACCCAGCGGCAGGTAGCGCTGCTGCTGCACGCGGAAGCGCCATTCCCTGCCCTTGCCGACCAGCTCGCCGGACAGGTACGGCACGCCCGGCTGCTCGATGAAGCTGCGGAACGAGGCCTTCAGCGCCTCGCCCTTGCCGGAGGCGGCGGCGATCTCGTCGATCAGGTCGAACGCAGTGGCGTTGCCGAAGGCGTGCTTGCGCATGTACTGGCGCATCGCCTGGCGGAACACGTCCTCGCCGACGAAGGCCTCGAACATGGCCAGCACCGCCGCGCCCTTCTGGTAGGTGATGCCGTCGAACGCGGTCTCGATGTCGCCGTTGCCGGTGATCGGCTGGCGGATACGGCGGGCACTGACCAGGCTGTCGGCGGTCATCGTGCGCTGCGCGCTGGAGACCCGGTCCAGCTGCGCCTCGTATTCCGGGCGCAGGGCCATGGTGATCTTCTGCTGCAGCCAGGTGGCGTAGGCCTCGTTGAGCCACAGGTCGTCCCACCACTCCATGGTCACGATGTCGCCGGTCCACTGGTGGGCCAGCTCGTGCGCGGTGACGTTGAACGAGCCCTTGACGTTGCGCGTGGGCGAGTTGTCGTCCAGCAGCAGCAGCCAGTCGCGGAAGGTGACGAAGCCCGGGTTCTCCATCGCGCCGGCGGAGAAGTCCGGGGCCGCGACCAGGTCGAGCTTGCCGAACGGGTAGCCGTAGTCGAAGTACTCCTCCAGCCACTCGATCATCGCCGGCGACTGCTCCAGCGCCTTCTGCATGCGCCCGCCCTGGCCCCTGGCGGCGACGCCGGCCAGCGGCACCGGCTCCTTGCGCCAGCGGTTGGGTGCGATTTGCGGGCCCTCGACCACGTCCCACGGGCCCACGCCGAAGGCCACCAGGTAGGTGGGCAGCGGCAGGGTCGGGGCGAAGCGCACGGTCTTCCAGCCCTTGCCGGCCGGTTCGGTGGCGACCTCGGCGGTGTTGGCGCGGGCCACGTCCTGTTCGGGCACGGTCAGGCTCAGCTCGAACGGGGTCTTGTACGCCGGCTCGTCGAACGCCGGGAACGCCAGGCGCGCGCTGATCGGCTCCATCTGGGTGATGGCGTAGTCATCGCCCTGGTAGCCGACCTTGTATAGGCCTTCCAGCTGCTGGTTGAACGGCGCGGTGTAGCGGAACTCCAGCGCCAGCTTCTGCGCCGGCAGCTCGCTGCCGAAGTCCACCCGGGCGACCCCGGCGCGCTCGTCGGCCTGGCTCCAGCGCGCCGGGATGCGGCGGCCGTCGGCGGTGACCACCGTGGCCGATGCCACCTGCAGTTCCTTGCCATGCAGCCACACGTGGTCCGAGGCCTGGCGCAGCTCCAGTTCGATCCGCGCCGTGCCCTCGAACCGCGGCTGGCGCGGGTCGACCTTCAGGTCGATCGCGTAACGGGCCGGCACCGCCCAGTCGGGCAGGCGGGTGAGCGGGACCTCGTCGGCGGCGTGGGCGCCAAGGCAGGCCAGGGCCAACGGGGAGAGCAACAAGGGACGGAGGAACTTGCGCATCAGGACATCCAACCTGCGACGTGTGAAAGGTTGCAGGTGTACCAGTCCGGGCAATCCGGGAAAAGTGCCGCAAGGCCCCTTTCCCGGGTTTCAGCCGTGACCGCCCACCGGCGGCGTGCGTGCTTCCAGCCGCTCCAGCTCCTGCGCCAGCGCCTCCGGCGAACGGGTGAACGGCGCCAGCAGGGCGTAGAACGCGGGCACCACGTACAGCGACAGCAGGGTCGAGAACGACACGCCGAAGATGATCACGATGCCGATCGTGGCGCGGCTGGCCGAACCCGGGCCGCCGGCCACCACCAGCGGCACCGCGCCGACCACGGTGGCGACCGAGGTCATCAGGATCGGGCGCAGGCGCACCCGCGCCGACTCGGCGATCGCGGCGGCCACGGAGCGGCCCTCGTCGCGCAGCTGGTTGGCGAACTCCACGATCAGGATGCCGTTCTTGGCCGCCAGGCCGATCAGCATGACGATGCCGATCTGGCTGAACAGGTTGAGCGTGCCGCCGGTGGCCCACAGGCCGATGAGCGCGCCCAGCACCGCCAGCGGCACGGTCAGCATGATCACCAGCGGGTGCAGGAAGCTCTCGAACTGCGCCGCCAGCACCAGGTACACCACCAGCAGGGCCATGGCGAAGGTCAGCAGCACCGCGCCGCCGGCCTCCTGGTACTCGCGCGACTCGCCCTTCCAGTCGATCTGGGCGTAGTCGGGCAGTTCCTCGGCGGCGACCTGGCGGGTCCATTCCAGCGCCTCGCCCATGCTGTAGCCCGGCGCCAGGCCGGCGCTGATGGTGATCGCGCGCAGGCGGTTGAAGCGGTTGAGGCTGCCCGCCTCGGCCACCTCGCGCAGGGTGACCAGGTTGGACAGCGGCACCAGCTCGCCGCTGGCGGCGCGCACCCAGGTGCGCTCCAGGTCGGCCGGGTCCATGCGCTTGTCGCGGTCGGCCTGGAGCATGACGTCGTACTCCTCGCCGTTGTCCACGAAGGTGGTCACCTGGCGCGAGCCCATCATGGTCTCCAGGGTGCGGCCGATTTCCTGCACCGACACGCCCAGGTCGGCGGCGCGGTTGCGGTCGATCTCCACCCGCATCTGCGGCCGGGTTTCCTTGTAGTCCGAGTCCGGGTCCTGGATCCCGGGGTTGGACTCCATGCGCTGCAGGATGCGGTCGCGCCACTGCGCCAGCTCGGCGTAGTCGGGGCCGCCCAGCACCAGCTGGTAGCGCTGGCCGCGGGTGTTGACCAGGCCACCGGGCACGTTGGCGCGCACCTGCACCCCCGGCAGCGTGCCCAGCTCGCGGCGCAGCTCCGCCACCACCTCGTCGGTGCTGGCCTTGCGCTGGCGCCAGTCCTGCAGGAACACCACCACTTGACCGGTGTGCATTTCCTCGCTGCCACCGAAGCCGCGCGGCACGCGCGAGTTGGCGCGCTGCACCGGCTGGTCCCCGCCCACCCGGCGCAGGATGATCTCCTCCACCTGCTGGATCTGGGAGACGGTGTAGTCGAAGCCGGCACCCTCGGGGCCGTCGACCATCACGAAGAAGCGGCCGCGGTCCTCGGCCGGTGCCAGCTCGCTGGGCACGCGCAGGCCCAGCGCCGCCACCGCCGCCAGGCACAGGGCCATGGCCAGCAGCAGCAGCGCCAGCAGGCGCCGGCCCGGCAGCCCGACCAGGCGCGTGACCTGGCGGCCGTAGCCGTCGCTGACCCGGGCCAGCACGCGCTGGGTCCAGGCGTTGAGCCCGCGCGGCGCCGCATGCGGGCGCACCAGCTTGGAGCACATCATCGGGGTCAGGGTCAGGGCGACGAAGGCCGAGATCGCCACCGCCGCCGCCAGCGCCACCGACAGCTCGCGGAACAGGCGCCCGGTATTGCCCTCCATGAAGCCCACCGGCAGGAACACCGCCACCAGCACCGCGGTGGTGGCGATCACCGCGAACGCCACCTGCGCGGTGCCGCGGCGCGCGGCCACCAGCGGCGGCTCGCCGAGGTCGGCGCGGCGCTGCACGTTCTCCAGCACCACGATGGCGTCGTCCACCACCAGGCCGATGCACAGCACCAGCGCCAGCAGGGTCAGCAGGTTGATCGAGAAGCCGAAGGCATACAGGGCAATGAATGCGGTCACCAGGCACACCGGCACGGTGACCGCCGGGATCAGCGCCGCGCGCAGGCTGCCCAGGAACAGCCAGATCACCCCGAACACCAGGACCATGGCCTCGGCCAGGGTCCAGTACACCCGCTCCACCGAGGCTTCGATGAAGATGGTGCTGTCGTAGGCCACGAAGATGTCCGTGCCTTCCGGCAGCGTCTTCTGGATCTCCTCCGCTTCGGCGCGCGCGGCGCGGGCCACGTCCAGGGCGTTGGCAGTGGAAGTGCGGACGATGCCCAGGCCGACGTTGGGCACGCCGTTGCTGCGCAGGTAGGAGCGCCGCTCCTCCGGGCCCAGTTCGACCCGGGCCACGTCGCCCAGGCGCACCACGTAGCCGTCGGCGCCCTTGCGCAACGGCAGGTTCGCGAACTGCTCCGGCGCCCGGTAGCCGCGCTCCACCCGCAGGGTGAAGTCGCGGGTGGCCGACTCGATGCGCCCGGCCGGCAGCTCCACGTTCTCCGTGCGCAGCGCCGATTCGACGTCGCCGGCGGTGATCCCGCGCGCGGCCATGGCATCGCGGTCCAGCCAGATGCGCATGGCGTAGCGCTGGGCGCCGCCCAGCTGCACCCGGGCCACGCCGTCCAGCGCCGAGAGCCGGTCGACCACGTAGCGGTCGGCGTAGTCGGTCAGCTCCATCGTGTCCATCACGGTGGAGCGCATGTTGAGCCAGATGATGACGTCGGCGTCGGCCTCGACCTTGGCGATCTCCGGCGGGTCGGCCTCGTCCGGCAGGCGGTCCATGACCCGGCTGACGCGGTCGCGCACGTCGTTGGCCGCCGCCTCGATGTCGCGGCTGAGGTTGAACTCGATGGTGACGCCGGCGCGGCCGTTGCGGCTCTGCGACTGGATGGTGCGGATGCCCTCGATGCCGGCCAGGCCGTCCTCGAGGATCTGGGTCACGCGGGTCTCGACCACCGCCGCCGAGGCGCCGGGATAGCGCACCTCGACCGAGACGATCGGCGGGTCGATGTTGGGCAGCTCGCGCAGGGTCAGGCGCATGAACGACATGCCGCCCAGCACCACCAGCAGCAGGCTCACCACCATCGCGAAGACGGGGCGGCGGATCGACAGGTCGGACAGCTTCATCGGCTCAGCCCTGGCCGCCCGCGCCGGCGTCGGCGGCATGGCCGGCGGGGGCCGCGGCCCCGCCTTCGGCCGCGGCCGGCGCGGCGGCATCGACCACCTTCACCCCCGGGCGCAGCTTGCCGGTGCCCTCGACCACGATGCGGTCGCCGGCGGCCAGGCCCTCGGCGATCTCGGCCAGCCCCTCGCGGCGCAGGCCGGTGCGCACCGGCACCTGCTCCACCACGCCCTCGCCGTCGACCCGGTACACGAACGAGTCGCGGCCCACCTGCACCACCGCCAGCTCCGGCACCACCAGCGCCTCGCGCGGCGGCTGGAACAGGCTCACGTCCAGCAGCATGCCCGGGCGCAACAGGCCTTCGGGGTTGTCGAACTCGGCGCGCACGGTCACCGCGCGGGTCTGCGGGTCGATCCGCGCGTCCACGGTCTGCACCCGGCCCTCGAAGCTGCGGCCGGGCCAGGCCGCGCCGCGGGCGCTGACCACGGCGCCCTGCGCCACCCGCGACAGCGCCGCCTCCGGGACCTGGAAGTCGACGTAGACCCGGGAGATGTCGTCCAGGGTGGCGATCACCGCGTTGGGGGTCAGCAACGCGCCGGGGCTGACCTGGCGGATGCCCAGCACGCCGGCGAACGGCGCCCGGATCTGGCGGTCGCCGATGTCCGACTGCATCTGCCGCACCCGTGCCAGGGCCGCGTCGCGGGTGGCGCGCTGGGTATCGAGGGTGGCGCGCGAGACCAGCTGCTGCGCGGCCAGGCTCTCCAGGCGGCGGAACTGCTGCTCGGCCTCGGCGGCGGCGGCCTCGGCCTCGACCAGGGCGGCGCGCTGGGCGTCCACCCGCAGGGTCACCAGGGGCTGGCCGGCGGCCACCTTCTGCCCGCTGTCGAAGTGCACCTGCTCGACGATCTCGCTGACCTTGGCGCTCAGGGTCACCGACTCGCGGGCACGCACCGTGCCCAGGCCCTGGACGGTATCGCTCCACGGCCGCGGCTGGACCACGGCGGTGGTCACCGGGATCGCGGCCCCGCCGCCGCGGGCGGCCGGCGCCTGGCGGTCGCAGCCGGCCAGTGCCAGCAGCCCGCACAGGAGCAACGCCGGGATTCGTGCCGCCATCGATCGCCTCGCTGGATTCATGCGCAAACCGCGGAGTGTAGCCAGCGGGCGTGAACGGCTCTATGTGGCTTTGGTTGGCCCCCGCCCCCGGGAACTTCCGCTATGGCTGCAGGTCCAGTGCCGCCAGCACCCGCGCGACCAGCGCCTGCGGGTCCTCGCGGTCGGCGTGCAGGTGCACCTCGGGTGCCTCCGGCGGCTCGTAGGGCGAGTCGATCCCGGTGAAGTTCGGGATCAGCCCGGCCCGGGCCTTGCGGTACAGGCCCTTGACGTCGCGCGCCTCGGCCACTTCCAGCGGCACGTCCACGAACACCTCGATGAACTCCCCCGGGGCGAAGCGCTCGCGCGCCATCCGCCGCTCGGCGCGGAACGGGGAGATGAAGCTGACCAGCACGATCAGGCCGGCGTCGGCCATCAGCCTGGCCACCTCGGCCACGCGGCGGATGTTCTCCACCCGGTCCTCGTCGGTGAAGCCGAGGTCGCGGTTGAGGCCGTGGCGGACGTTGTCGCCGTCCAGGACGAAGGTGTGGTAGCCCAGCGCATGCAGGCGCTTGTCCACCAGGTTGGCCACGGTGGACTTGCCGGCGCCGGACAGGCCGGTGAACCACAGCACCCTCGGCACCTGGCCCTTGATCCGGGCGCGGGCGGCCTTGTCCACGTCCAGGTGCTGCCAGTGCACGTTGTCGGCGCGGCGCAGGGCGAAGTCCAGGGTGCCGGCGGCGACGGTGTCGTTGTTCTGGCGGTCGATCAGGATGAAGCCGCCCAGGGTGCGGTTCTCCGCGTAAGGCGCGAAGGCGACCGGCTCCTCCAGGCTCAGGTTGCAGTAGCCGACCTCGTTGAGCTGCAGGCGCTTGGCCGCCAGGTGCTCCTGGGTGTTCACGTCCACCCGGTGCTTGATCTCGCTGATGCTGGCGGCCACGGTGCGGGTGCCGATCTTCAGCCAGTACGGCCGGCCCGGCAGCAGCGGGGCGTCGCTCATCCACAGCAGGTGGGCGGCGAACTGGTCGGCCACCGCGGGCGGGTCGCCGGCGGCGGCGATCAGGTCGCCACGGCTGACGTCGATCTCGTCGGCCAGGGTCAGGGTCACCGCCTGGCCGGCCTCGGCGCGCGGCAGCGGGCCGTCCGGGCCCAGCACCTGGGCAATGGTCGAGCGCCGCGCCGAAGGCAGCACCACCACCGGGTCGCCCGGGCGCGCCACGCCGGCAGCAATCGTGCCGGCGAAACCGCGGAAGTCCTGGTTGGGCCGGTTCACCCACTGCACCGGCAGGCGCAGGCCGGTGCGGGCCTGGCCGTCTTCGACCTCCACCGACTCCAGGTGCTCCAGCAGCGCCGGGCCGTCGTACCACGGGGTGTTGGGCGAGCGCCGCAGCAGGTTGTCGCCTTCCAGCGCCGACAGCGGGATCACCTGCACGTCGGGAATGCGCAGCTGCGCGGCAAGTTCGCGATAGCCGGAGGCGATCGCCTCGAACACGGCCTGGTCGTAGCCGACCAGGTCCATCTTGTTCACCGCCAGCACCACGTGGCGGATGCCCAGCAGCGAGACGATGTAGCTGTGGCGGCGGGTCTGCGCCAGCAGGCCCTTGCGCGCGTCCACCAGGACCACGGCCAGGTCGGCGGTGGAGGCGCCGGTGGCCATGTTGCGGGTGTACTGCTCGTGGCCGGGGCAGTCGGCGACGATGAACTTGCGCTTGTCGGTATCGAAATAGCGGTAGGCCACGTCGATGGTGATGCCCTGCTCGCGCTCGGCGGCCAGGCCATCCAGCAGCAGGGCGTAGTCGATGCGCCCGCCCTGGGTGCCGTGGCGCCGGCTGTCGGCCTCCAGTGCCGCCAGCTGGTCGTCGAACAGGCGCTTGCTCTCGTACAGCAGCCGCCCGATCAGGGTGCTCTTGCCGTCGTCGACGCTGCCGCAGGTGATGAAGCGCAGCAGCGGCTTGCTTTCGTGCTGGCGCAGATAGAGTGAAACCGCGCTATCCGCGCCGTCATTGGTGATTGGTGATTCGTGATTGGAAGAAGCAACGGCGGTGGCCTGCGCCTTCGAATCACCAATCACGAATGACGAATCACTGCTGCCCATCAAAAATACCCCTCGAGCTTCTTCTTCTCCATCGACGAGGACGGGTCGTGGTCGATCACCCGGCCCTGGCGCTCGGAGGTGGTGGCCACCAGCATCTCGGCGATGATCGCCTCCAGGCTGTCGGCTTCCGATTCGATCGCACCGGTCAGCGGGTAGCAGCCGAGGGTGCGGAAGCGGACCTTGCGCATCCGCGGCACCTCGCCCGGCCGCAGCGGCAGGCGCTCGTCGTCGACCATGATCAGCGCGCCGTCGCGCTCGACCACCGGGCGCTCGGCGGCGAAGTACAGCGGCACCACCGGGATCTTCTCGCGGTAGATGTAGAGCCACACGTCCAGCTCGGTCCAGTTGGACAGCGGGAACACGCGCACGCTCTCGCCGCTGCGCACGCGCGCGTTGTACAGGTTCCACAGCTCCGGGCGCTGGCGCTTGGGGTCCCAGCGGTGGTGCTCGTTGCGGAACGAGAACACCCGTTCCTTGGCCCGCGACTTCTCCTCGTCGCGGCGCGCTCCGCCGATGGCAGCGTCGAACTTCCACTTCTCCAGCGCCTGCTTCAGGCCCTGGGTCTTCATCACTTCGGTGTGCACGCTGGCGCCGTGGCTGACCGGGCCGATGTCCTGGGCGATGCCCTCGGGATTGACGTGCACCCGCAGTTCCACGCCGGTCTCGGCCGCGCGGCGGTCGCGGAAGGCGATCATCTCGCGGAACTTCCAGCGCGTGTCCACGTGCAGCAGCGGGATCGGCGGGATCGCCGGGGCGAACGCCTTCAGCAGCAGGTGCAGCAGCACCGAACTGTCCTTGCCCACCGAGTACAGCAGCACCGGGTTGCGGAACTCGGCCGCCACCTCGCGCAGGATGTGGATGCTCTCCGCCTCCAGGCGGTCGAGGTGGGACAGGCGGTGGGAAAGGCTCATCTGCGACCTGGGGAATGGGGCCGCGGCAGGCGTTGCCGGGGCGCTTCGCAGTACCGGCCCGCATGGAACGGGGGGCGTGCGATGGAGCCGCAGTATCCGCACGCGGGCCCGCGCAGATGAAATAAGCGGCGAGCATAAGCCAATAACCACAAGCCGTTTCAATAGCGGGACCGGGCTTCCTACCATCGGACTCCCGTCGAGTTGCGACTGCGTCCACAAGGCCCCTGCCAATGACCGCTGCGTCCCCCGCCTTTCCGCCCGGTCCGCTCGACGAGGACCGCAAGGTCCTGCTGGCGCGGCTGGTGGAAGGCCTGGATGCGCCCGCGCTGTGGTGGCTGTCCGGCTACACCGCCGGCCTGGCCCAGGGCCACGGCGCGCCGCAACTGGCGGTGCTGCCCGGCGGCGGCGCGGCCGCGGCCCCGCAGTCCGGCCAGCGCCTGACCGTGCTCTACGGCAGCCAGACCGGCAATGCCCGGCGCGAGGCGGAGAAGCTGGCCACCGCCGCGGAAGCGGCCGGCCTGGCGGTGCGCCTGGTGCGCGCCGACGCCTACCCCACCCGCGAGCTGGCCAGCGAGCGCCTGCTGTACATCGTCATCAGCACCCAGGGCGAGGGCGATCCGCCGGACGACGCGATTGGTTTCACCGAGTTCCTTTCCGGCAAGCGCGCGCCGAAGCTGCCGGAGCTGAAGTACGCGGTGCTGGGCCTGGGCGATACCAGCTACGCCGATTTCTGCGGCATCGCGCGCAAGCTGGACGCGCGCCTGGCCGAACTGGGCGCGCAGCGCATCCACGACCTGGGCCAGGCCGACCTGGACATCGACAGCGTCGCCGCGCCCTGGCGTGAAGCGGCCCTGGCCAAGGCCGGCGAACTGCTGCGGGCCGCCGCGCCTGCGTCCGGCGCGCACCTGGCTACGGTCACCCCGCTGCGGCCGGCCGCGGCCGGCTGGTCGCACGAGCGCCCGTTCCCGGCCGAGGTGCTGGCCAACCAGCGCATCACCGGGCGCGAGTTCCGCGCGGTCGGTTTCCGCAAGTACGGGCCGGTGGAGAAGGACGTCCGCCACATCGAGCTGTCGCTGGAAGGCTCCGGCCTGGCCTACGAACCCGGCGATGCGCTGGGCATCCGCCACCGCAATCCCGAACCCCTGGTGGCCTCCGTGCTGGAGGCCGCCCGCCTGGACGGTAACGCTGCCGTCACCATCGAAGGGGAGACTCTGCCCCTGCACGAGTGGCTGGCCACCCGGCGCGAGCTGACCCGGCTGTCGCGACCGTTCCTGGCCGCGCATGCCGAGCGCTCCGGCTCCGCGTCGCTGCGACAGCTACTCGACCCGACCCAGCCTGCCGGCCTGGCGGCGCTGCTCGCGGACCACCAGCTGGTGGACGTGCTGCGTCGCTGGCCGGCGGATTGGGACCACCAGGCCCTGGTGGCCGCGCTGCGGCCACAGGCCCAACGCCTGTACTCCATCGCCTCCAGCCGCAAGCGCGTCGGCGAGGAAGCGCACCTGACCGTGGACGCGCTGCGCTACCACGCCCACGGCCACGACCACCTCGGCGCCGCCAGCGCCTTCCTGGCTGCGCTGGAGGAAGGCGCGCAGGTACCGGTGTACGTGGAGCCGAACGAGCGCTTCCGGGTCCCGGCCGATGCCAGCCGCGACATCATCATGATCGGCCCGGGCACCGGCGTGGCCCCGTTCCGCGGCTTCGTCCAGGAGCGCGCCGAGACCGGCGCCAGCGGCCGCAACTGGCTGTTCTTCGGCGCCCAGCACTTCAACACCGGTTTCCTTTACCAGGCCGAGTGGCAGGAAGCCCTGCAGCGCAAGGAACTGCATCGCCTCGACCTGGCCTTCTCCCGCGACCAGCCCGCCAAGGTCTACGTGCAGGACCGGCTCCGCGAGCGCGGCGCCGAGCTGTACGCCTGGCTGCAGGACGGCGCGCACCTGTACGTTTGCGGCGCGATCGCCATGGGCAAGGACGTGCATGCGGCGCTGCTGGACGTGGTTGCCGCGCACAACGGCGGCGACCGCGAAGCGGCGGCCGAATACCTCACCACGCTGCAAGCCGAAGGGCGCTACGCCCGCGACGTCTACTGACCCGATCCGGTTCAACGGAAACACGTCCCCCAATCCCGAATCACCAATCACCAATCACTTTCCATGAGCCACCCCTCCGTCGAAGACATCAAGATCAACAGCCGCGGCCTGCGGGGCACGCTGCTGGAGGGACTGGCCGACCCGGTCAGCGGCTCGCTGTCGTTCGAGGACCAGCGCCTGGTCAAGTTCCACGGCACCTACCAGCAGGACGACCGCGACATCCGCGACGAGCGCCGCCGCCAGAAGCTGGAACCGGCGCACCAGTTCATGATCCGGATCCGCGCCCCGGGCGGGGTCTTCACCCCGGAGCAGTGGCTCAAGCTCGACGCCATCGCCACCCGCTTCGCCAACCACTCGCTGCGCATCACCACCCGCCAGACCTTCCAGTTCCACGGCGTGGTCAAGCGCGAGCTGAAGGCGACCATGCAGGCCATCAACGCCGCCGCGCTGGACACCATCTCCGCCTGCGGCGACGTCAACCGCAACGTGCTCGGCTGCAGCAACCCGCTGCTGTCCGGCCTGCACGCGCAGGTGCACGAGTGGGCGCAGAAGCTGTCGCTGGAGTTCCTGCCGAAGACCCGCGCCTACTACGAGATCTGGCTGGACCAGGAGAAGCTGGCCGACAGCGGGCAGGAGGAAGAGCCCCTGTACGGCAAGTCCTTCCTGCCGCGCAAGTTCAAGATGGCCGTGGCGGTGCCGCCGGTGAACGACGTGGACGTGTTCGCCAACGACTTCGGCCTGATCGCCATCGACGACGGCGCCGGCGGCCTGGCCGGCTTCAACGTCACCATCGGTGGCGGCATGGGCGCCAGCCACGGCGATCCGAAGACCTATCCGCGCCTGGGCAACGTGATCGGCTTCGTCGCCCCGGAGCAGGCGATCGACATCGCCCGCGCCGCGCTGGTGGTGCAGCGCGACCTGGGCGACCGCGTGGAGCGCAAGCACGCGCGCTTCAAGTACACCATCGACGACCACGGCCTGGACGCGATCGTCGCGCGCATGCAGGAACTTGCCGGGTTCCGCCTGCAGCCGGCGCGGCGGTTCCGCTTCGAGCACAACGGCGACCGCTTCGGCTGGATCGAGGGCGAGGACGGGCGTTGGCACCTGACCCTGTCGGTCCCGTCGGGGCGCATCGCCGACCGCCCCGGCGCGCCGCACCTGACCGGCCTGCGCGAGATCGCCAACGTGCACCGCGGCCAGTTCCGCCTGACCGCCAACCAGAACCTGATCATCGCCAACGTGCCGGCCAGCGAGCGCAAGCGGATCGACGCCCTGGTGCGCGACCACGGCCTGGACCTGGAGAACCGCGCCCCGATCGCACTGCAGCGCACGGCCATGGCCTGCGTCGCCCTGCCCACTTGCGCCCTGGCCATGGCCGAGGCCGAACGCTACCTGCCCGACTTCGCCGCCAGGCTGCAGCCGGTGCTGGAGAAGCACGGCCTGGCCGACGCGCCGATCCTGCTGCGCATCTCCGGCTGCCCCAACGGCTGCTCGCGCCCCTACCTGGGCGAGATCGCCCTGGTCGGCAAGGCCCCGGGCCGCTACAACCTGATGCTCGGCGCCGACCACCGCGGCCAGCGGCTCAACACCCTCTACCGCGAGAACATCACCGAGGCGCAGATCCTCGAGGCGCTGGAACCGCTGCTGGCGCGCTATGCCGCCGAGCGCCAGCCGGAGGAGCGCTTCGGCGACTTCCTGCACCGCGCCGGGCTGGTCGCCCTGCCGTCCTATCCCACCCACGTCCAGGTCGGGCCCGCCGAAGCGGCCGTGCCCGTCCCCGCCTGAGCCATGCCGCATCCGCACCGGAGCGCCACCCCCATGAGCACCAATGCCGTTCCCGACCAAGCCGCCAACAGCGCCGATGCCAGCCCGGTGCTGGACCTCGACACGCTGAACCCCAGGCTGGAAGCGATGGACGCCGAGGCCCGCGTGGCCTGGGCGCTCGAACAGGGCCCGGCCAACCACGTGCTGTCCTCCAGCTTCGGCGCCCAGGCCGCGGTCGCCCTGCACATGCTCACCGCGCAGAAGCCGGACATCCCGGTGATCCTGGTCGACACCGGCTACCTGTTCCCGGAGACCTACCGCTTCGCCGACGAGCTGGCCGAACGGCTGAAGCTCAACCTCAAGGTGTACCGTCCGCTGATCAGCCGCGCCTGGATGGAAGCGCGCCACGGCCGCCTGTGGGAGCAGGGCGTGGAAGGCCTGGACAACTACAACCAGCTGCGCAAGGTCGAGCCCATGCGCCGCGCCCTGGACGAGCTACAGGCCGGCACCTGGTTCACCGGCCTGCGCCGCAGCCAGTCGGCCAGCCGCGCCAACACGCCGATCCTGCAGTGGCGCGGCAACCGCCTGAAGGTCAGCCCGATCGCCGACTGGAGCGACCGCGACGTGTGGCAGTACCTGAAGAAGCACGACCTGCCCTACCACCCGCTGTGGCACGAGGGCTACGTTTCCATCGGCGACTTCCACACCACCCGCCGCTGGGAGCCGGGCATGAAGGACGAGGACACCCGCTTCTTCGGCCTCAAGCGCGAGTGCGGGATCCACGAGGACATCTGAGGGTTGGCGAGCGGGCCGGAAAACCTCAGCGGTACTGCTTTTCCTCGACGAACTGCGAACCGGCCAGGCGGTTGATCTCATTCTTGTAGCCGACGCGCTCGCCATTGCGCGCGGCCACCGCGCGCGCCAGTTCGATGAATTCGGCGCCAAAGTCCTGGGCCGCTTCCTTGGCGCGCAGCGCGTCCTGCACGTCCCACATGCGCTCGTTGACGTCGCGCAGCCTGGCCTTGAGCGCGGCCAGCTCGGCCGAGCTGCCTTCCAGCGGCTGCCACAGCGGCCGCAGGCCCTCCAGCTCGCGCACCACGTTGGCGCGCTTGTCCGGGTCGGCGATGCGCTCGGCCTTGATCTCCAGGATCGTGATCTTGTCGACGAGCTCCCCGACCGAAACGGGGACCATGATGGTGTTCATGCGGCTTCTGCTGGCGGTGGGGTGGCCAGTTTACCGGAGGGCCGCAGCGGGCCGCGTGGCAGGCGCCCCGGAAAAACCTGCGGACACTGCCGCCCGGGCACGACACGGCATCCACCGGCGCCGGCGCAGACTGCCGGCGACCTGGATACCCGCGGAGGCGACATGGCACGCGAGCACGGCGGGAAAGGCATTTCCTTCACGACCGGCATCGCCCTGGGCATCGCCATCGGCGCGGCGATCGGCGTGGCGATGGACAACGTGGCGCTGGGCATCGGGCCGGGCATCGCCATCGGCATCGCCCTGTCGCTGGCCACTTCGGGCAAGCGCACCAGACCCGGGGACGAAGCGGGAACCAGCGGGAACCGCGACGACGGGAGGTCCTGATCGCCGGCCTGTGGCTGCCGGCCCTGCATCACCAGACGCCATTGCCCTGAGGGCGCGGCTCAGCTGGTGATCGTCTGGGTCAGGGATTCCCAGGTCGGCGGCGGCGGCCAGTCGGGCTCCTGGTTGCCGTCCAGCACCCGGCGCAGGTCGCGCTTGTCGATCTGCGGCGCCAGTACGTGCACCAGCTCCAGCGCGTAGTCGCGCAACACCCGCTCGCGCGGCAGCACCGCCCAGGCGATGCACTCGCTGACCTCCGGCGGCGCCGGCCAGCCGCGCAGGTCGGTATCGCCGGTGCTCACCGCCATTTCCGCCAGCAGGCCCACGCCCAGCCCGGCGCGCACGTAGGTCTTGATCAGGTCCGCGTCCAGCGCGGTCAGCGCGAGGTTCGGCTCCAGGCCCACCGAGTGGAAGGCGCGCTGCAGCGAGGATTCCGGGCGCACCGAGGATTCATAGCTGATCAGCGGGTACTTCGACAGCTCGTGGATGTCGGGCGCGCGCCCGGCGCGGTCCAGCGGATGCCCGCGCGGCACCAGCGCCAGCCGGCGCCAGCGGTACAGCGGCACCGCCACCCCGCCCTGCGGCTCGCTGCCGGCGGTGCTGACCACGGCCATGTCGGCATCGCCCTGCGACAGCAGGTCCAGGGCCACGCCTTCGGCCGACTGCTGCAGGTGCACGCTCACCTGCGGGAAGTCGCGCTTGATCCGCGCGATCGCCGGCGGCAGCACGAAGCGCGACTGGGTGTGCGTGGTGATGATGGTCAGCTGGCCCTGGTTGTCGCGGCGCTGGTTGGCGGCGTAGGCGCGGATGTTGGCGGTCTCGGCCAGGATCACCCGCGCCCGCTCCAGCACCTCGGCGCCGGCCGGGGTGATCGATTCCAGGCTGCGGCCCTTGCGCACGAACAGCAGGAAGCCCAGCTCGTCCTCCAGCTGCTTGAGCTGTTTGGACAGGCCCGGCTGGGTGGCATGCACGCGCGCCGCGGCCAGGGTGATGTTCAGCCCGGCGTCGGCAATGGCGACCAGATAGCGCAGCTGGGTGAGCGTCATGGCGCGGTACCGGCGATGGCATGGCGGGGTGTTGCGGACTGTAGGGCAATCCGCGCCCGAGCCTTATAACCCGAACGCATGAGCTTTGCCCGGCAAGTTATTTCCGCCGGTCATGAGGCGGGCGTACGGTCGGCTTCCCTTCCTGCGACCGTACAGCCGTGAGCCTGTCGCCCACCGCCGCACCGTCTTCCGGCTCCCCCCTGGAACTGGCCCCGGGCAGCGTCGCCCTGGTCGGTGCCGGGCCCGGCGATCCGGGACTGCTGACCCTGCACGCCCTGCGCGCGCTGGAAGCCGCCGAGGTGCTGCTGCACGACCGCCTGGTCGGCGCCGGGGTGCTGGCCCTGGCCAATCCGCAGGCGCTGCGGGTGGAGGTCGGCAAGTCCGCCGGCAACCACAGCATGCCGCAGGAGGAGATCCACGCCCTGATGCTGCACCACGCCCGCGCCGGCCGCCGCGTGGTCCGGCTCAAGGGCGGCGACCCCTTCGTGTTCGGGCGCGGCGGCGAGGAGCTGGAATTCCTGCGTGCGCACGGCATCCCCTACCAGGTGGTGCCGGGCATCACCGCGGCGGTCGCCTGCGCGGCCTATGCCGGCATTCCCCTGACCCACCGCGACCACGCCCAGTCCCTGCGCCTGGTCACCGCGCACTGCCGCGACTCGGCCGACACCCTGGACTGGGAGGCGCTGGCCCAGGAGCGCCAGACCCTGGCCGTGTACATGGGCGTGGCCGCGCTGGAGCAGTTGCAGCAGCGCCTGCTCGCCGCCGGGCGCGACCCGGCCACGCCGTTCGCCCTGGTGGAAAACGGTTCGCGCCCGGAGCAACGGGTGGTCGCCGGCACCCTGGCCGACCTGGCGCAGACCGCGCGCGCGCATGCGGTGTCTTCACCGGCCCTGCTGATCCTCGGCGAGGTGGCCGCGCTGGCCGCCCGCCTGCACTGGTTCGGCGCCCCGCCGCTGGGCGCGCCCGCGGCGCTGGCGCGCGCCGCCTGATTTCCATCCCGTCACGACAACGGAACTTCACATGGCCATCTACGACAGCATCCTCGACACCATCGGCCGCACTCCGGTCGTCCGCCTCAACCGCATCGCCCCGGAGGGCATCGAGCTGTACGCCAAGGTCGAGGCCTTCAACCCGGCCGGCTCGGTCAAGGACCGCCTGGCCCTGGCCATCGTGCTCGACGCCGAGGCCAAGGGACTGCTCAAGCCGGGCGACACCATCGTCGAGGCGACCTCCGGCAACACCGGCGTGGCGCTGGCGGCGGTGGCCGCGGCGCGCGGCTACAAGTTCGTGGCCACGATGGTGGAGACCTTCTCGGTCGAGCGCCGCAAGCTGATCCGCGCCTACGGCGGCAAGGTGATCCTGACCCCGGCGGCCGAGCGCGGCAGCGGCATGGTGCGCAAGGCCGAGGAGCTGGCGAAGAAGCACGGCTGGTTCCTGGCGCGCCAGTTCGAGAACCCGGCCAACCCGGCCTACCACCGCCAGACCACCGCCGCCGAGATCCTGCGCGACTTCGCCGGCCGCCGCCTCGACCACTTCGTCAGCGGCTGGGGCACCGGCGGCACCCTGACCGGCGTGGGCGAGGTGCTGCGCGTGGCCCGCCCGGAGGTGAAGATCACCGCCGCCGAGCCGGCCAACGCCTCGCTGCTGGCCGGCGGCGAGTGGAAGCCGCACAAGGTGCAGGGCTGGACCCCGGACTTCGTCCCCTCGGTGCTCAACCGCGACGTGGCCGACCGCATCCTCGGCGTGACCGACGACGAGGCCATCGCCACCGCGCGCCGCCTGGCCGCCGAGGAAGGCATCTTCGTCGGCATCTCCGCCGGCGCCACCGTGGCCGCCGCGCTGAAGGTGGCGGCCGAGGCCCCGGCCGGCTCGGTGCTGCTGGCCATGCTGCCGGATACCGGCGAACGCTACTTCTCCACCCCGCTGTTCGAGGGCGTCAACGAAGGCTCGGACGACGAGTGGCTGGAGTCGCTGGGCTGATCCGGCCGCACCGGCAGGGACGAAGAAGGGCGGCCACTGGCCGCCCTTCTTCGTCTGCCACCGCGAAGGCCGTCAGGCCTTCATCGTCCCCGTCTCCAGGTAGCGCTGGTGCCAGGACAGTGCCTCGGCCAGCAGGTGCGGGGTATGCCGGCCCTTGCTGTCGCGCAGGGCGCGGTCGTAGTAGTCCTGCAGCATCGGCCGGTAGTCCGGGTGCGCGCAGTTGTCGATGATCGCCCGCGCGCGCTGCTTGGGCGACAGCCCGCGCAGGTCGGCCAGGCCCTGCTCGCTGACCAGCACCGCCACGTCGTGCTCGGTGTGGTCGACGTGGCTGACCATCGGCACGAAGGCCGAGATCGCGCCGTTCTTGGCCGTGCTCGGGCTCAGGAAGCAGGACATGAAGCCGTTGCGGGCGAAGTCGCCGGAGCCGCCGATGCCGTTGATGATGCTGGTGCCGCAGACGTGGGTGGAGTTCACGTTGCCGTAGAGGTCGGCCTCGACCATGCCGTTCATGCCGATCACGCCCAGGCGGCGCACCAGCTCGGCGTGGTTGGAGATCTCCTGCGGGCGCAGCACGATCTTCTCGCGGTACAGGTCGATGTTGCGCGCGAACTCCTCCACGCCCTCGGGGCTGAGCGAGAACGAGGTGGCCGAGGCCATGTCGATCGTGCCGTTGCCGATCAGGTCGAGCATGCCGTCCTGGATCACCTCGGTGAACGCGGTCAGGCCACGGAATCCGCCGTCGTGCAGGCCGGCCAGCACCGCGTTGGCGATGTTGCCCACGCCCGACTGCAGTGGCAGCAGGTGCTCGCCCAGGCGCCCGGCGCGGATCTCGTGGCGGAAGAACTCCACCAGGTGGCCGGCGATGGCGCGGGAGACGTCGTCGATCGGGGCGAAGCGGCCGATGCGGTCCGGCGCGTCGCTCTCCACCACCGCCACGACCTTGTCCAGGTCGACCTTGAGGTAGGGCTCGCCGATGCGGTCGCCCGGGTGGGTCAGCGGGATCGGCTTGCGCTGCGGCGGCTTGGCGGTGCCGTAGTAGATGTCGTGCATCCCCTCCATGCCGCGCGGCTGGCGGTGGTTGACCTCGATGATCACCTTGTCGGCCAGGTCCAGCCAGGTCTTGTTGTTGCCCACCGAGGTCGAGGGCACCAGGCGGCCGTCGGGCAGGATCGCGGTGACCTCGACGATGGCCAGGTCGATGCGGCCGAGGAAACCGAACAGCGCATGCTGGGCGACGTGGCCCAGGTGCACGTCCATGTACTCGATCTGGCCGCCGTTGATGCGGCCACGCAGTTCCGGATCGGACTGGTACGGCAGGCGGAACTCGATGCCGCCGGCGCGCGCCAGCACGCCGTCCAGTTCCGGCGCTGTCGACGCGCCGGTGAGGATGCGGATGGCGAAGGATTCGCCGCGCTCGTGCGCCGCCTCGATGCGCGCGGCCAGCGCCTGGGGCACGGCCTTGGGATAGCCGGCGCCGGTGAAGCCACTCATGCCCACGGCCATGCCGGGCTGGATCAGGGCAGCGGCCTGCTCCGCCGACATGAGCCTGGAAGCCAGGCCGGCGTGGGCAATACGCTCGTTCATGATGCAGGGGGTCCAACGTCGCGGGGAGAATCGCCCGATTCTACCGGTCCCGGGCCCCCGGCCTGCCGCCGCGGCCGCGGCGCGCCCATGCGCTTTTCGGCTAATTGCACCGCGGCCCCGGCTGTGCGCACCGGGGATTTGCGTGATGCGCGGCACGCCCCGGGCCGTGCCTGGCCGCGCGGGAGCCCGCCGCGGCGCCCCGCCTCCGGGCCGCGCCCGCCCCGGAGGGCCCTGCCATCGTGCGTTGTGCAATGCAATACCGCAGCGCGTAAAATGGCCGGATTCACCCAACCGATGGAATGGAGTCACTGATGGGCCTCGACCAGGTCAATTCCGGACGCAACCCGCCCGAGGAAATCAACGTCGTCATCGAGATCCCGAAGGACTCCGAGCCGGTCAAGTACGAGGTGGACAAGGAAAGCGGCGCGATCTTCGTCGACCGCATCCTCTCCACCCCGATGCGCTACCCGTGCAACTACGGCTACGTGCCCAACACCCTGTGCGGCGACGGCGACCCGGCCGACGTGCTGGTGGTGCTGCCGCTGCCGCTGGTCCCGGGCTCGGTGGTGCGCTGCCGCCCGGTGGGCGTGCTGAAGATGAGCGACGAGGCCGGCGGCGACGAGAAGATCCTGGCCGTGCCGGTGGCCAAGGTGTTCGCCGGCTACGCCCACGTGGAGAACATCAACCAGGTCTCCAGCCACTGGCTGGAGCGCATCGGCCACTTCTTCGAGCACTACAAGGACCTGGAGAAGGGCAAGTGGGTCAAGGTCGAGGGTTGGGGCGACGCCGAGGAGGCCCGCCGCATCCTGGTCGAGTCGATGGAACGCGCCAAGGCCAAGGGCGAGGCCTGATCGCCACCGGGTGCGGCACGGCCGCACCCATCGCGCGCCGGCGGTCCGCCGGCGCCGCCGGACCGCCAAATGCGGCACACTTCCCGGCAGTGCCGTGCCCGGGGTGCCGGCAATCCTGAAGATTCCTGCGCGGTTATCCGCTACCGTGCAGGGGCGGGCCCCGGCACGCCCTGGCTGGACGATCTTCGTGGAGGAATGAGTGCGCATCCTGTTCGTCGGTGACGACGTCGTGTTTCCTGCCGACCTCGTGGAACTGGTCGGTGACATGGGAGAGGACTGGGATGTCCACCGTTGCCCGGATGGCGGCTCGGCCATGGCCCACGTGGCCGCGGTCGAGGTCGACGTGGTCCTGGTGCCGCCGGCGCTGCCGGACATGCCGCCGGCCACCCTGCTCGGCCAGGTCCGTACCCTGAGGCCCTCCACCTCGCGCATGGCGGTGATCGAGAACTCGGCCACCCCGCCGGCGCGCATCATCGGCCTGGCCCACCGCTTCCTGCCCGCCCCCGTGGCCCCCGAGTTGCTGCTGGAATCCATCGGCAGCCTGGAGGAGCTGCGCGAGCTGGTCGACAACCCGCAGCTGCGCGACGGCATCGGCCGGGTCGAGCAGCTGCCCTCGCCGCCGCAGCTGTACCTGCGCCTGATGCACGCGCTGGAGAACGACGAGGACACCAGCGCCGCCGACATCGCCGCCCTGGTCGCGGCCGACCCGGCGATCGCGGCCAAGGTGCTGCAGCTGTGCAACTCGGCGTTCTTCTCCTCCGGGCGCACCGTGACCGACCTGCGCGCCGCGGTGACCCGGCTGGGCATCGCCACCCTGCGCGACCTGGTCCTGGCCAGCGAGGTGTTCGCCCTGCCGGCCCCGGCCGGGGTGGACCGCGCGGCGCTGCAGCAGCGCGCGCTGGTGGCCTCGCGCCTGGCCAAGCGCATGCTCCCCGAATCCAGCGCCGAGCTGGGCGCCACCGCCGCCCTGCTGGCCGACATCGGCCTGCTGCTGCCCGGCGTGCGCGACGAGCGCGAGCCGGCCGCCGCCGGCGACGCGCGCCCCGGCCATACCGAGGCCGGCGCCTACCTGCTGGGCCTGTGGGGCCTGCCGATGCCGATCATCGAGGCGGTGGCGTTCCACCGCACGCCGTCGCGCTCGTCCAGCCGCAGCTTCTGGGTCACCGGCGCCACCCACGTGGCCATGGCCCTGGCCTCCGGCGAGGAGCCGGACCTGGAGTACCTGCAGCGCTGCAACGTGCTGCCGCGCCTGGAGGAGTGGCGCGCACAGGCGGACCTGCTGCTGGACTCGGCCGCGGTCGGCGCCTGAGGCGCGGCGGCCGCGGCATGCAACCGGCGCGGGCACATCCGCCCGCGCCGCCGCGTCAGCGCGGCGCGGCCCGGTACGGGTAGCGGGCGAAGATCTGGGCCACGGCCGAGTCGATCCGCGCGTCGCGCTCGGCCGGCGTGCTGCGGCTGCTGGCCTGGCCTACCGCCACCCCGGTCCACACCAGCCGGTTCTGGCGCGCGTCCACCAGGTCCACGTTGAGCGTGCCTTCGGTGTAGCGGCGCACGCTGGTGCGCTCGCGCCAGTACGGCACCGCCACGTAGCTGCGGGCGCGGTAGCTGTAGTAGTAGTCGTAGTCCACCTCGGGGATGGTGCTGACGTCGGTGCGTTCCTGCAGGTAGGCGTTGAGGTTCACCCACAGGTCCGGGTCGCGCTCGTCGTAGACGTAGCCGCGCGCCTCCAGCTGCGCGCGTGCGGCCTGGCGGATGCGGTTGCTGGTGGGGGTGGAATAGCCGCGCGACTCGATCGCCAGCGGCGAATAGAAGGCGAAGCTGCGGTAGCGGCCGAAGTCGGCCGAAGGATCGGCCTCGCTGCTGATCCGCGGGCCGCTGGCACAGGCCGCCAGCAGCAGCATGGCCGCGGCCGCCAGCACGGCGGCGGCGCGGGGGATACGGAGGAAGCGGACCATGGCGTGCTCCTGCGTCCCCCGGGAGGGAGGACCTGGCGCCGGATGATCCGCGCCGGCCCGTGAACGCGGCGCCAGCGCGCGCCGAAAAAAGACGGGGAGGCCTTGCGGCCTCCCCGTCCCTCCCCCTGCAGGCCTCAGAACTTCTGCGAGACGCGGAAGTACACGGTGCGCCCGTAGGCGTCGTAGAGGTGGAAGTTCCAGGGCTGGTTGTCGTAGCCGACCAGCTCCGGGTAACGGTCGCCGGCGTTGTTCACGCCCAGGCTCAGGCTGCCGTTCCACGGCGCGTTCCAGGTCAGGTTGAGGTCGTGGGTGGTGTAGCTGCCCACGCGCACGCCCGGACCGCTGGTGATGAAGCCGTAGGGCGGGACCTCGGCCGGGTTCTGCTGGCTGCCGATGTAGTTGATGTTCCAGGCGAGGTTGAAGTCGCCGCGGCTCCAGGCGTTGCGCCAGGTGGCGCGCAGCTTCGGCTGCGTGACCCAGCCCAGCGGATCCTTGCGGGTGTCACCGTCGACCACGGTGTACTCCAGCACCCGCGCCACCTGCAGCCAGCTGTCCACGCGGCCCCAGGCGAGGTTGCCGGAGGCACGCAGGTTCAGGTCCAGGCCGCGGGTATCCAGCTTGCCCTCGTTGACGAAGGCGGTCTGGATCTCGCTGATGGAACCGTTGCTGCGGCGCTTGACCCAGGTGTGCTCCGGCAACGGCTGGCCGGCGTTGTCCAGGCCGACCAGCTCGCGGAAGGAGATCAGGCGGATGCGGTCGTCGATCTGGATCCGGTAGTAGTCCAGGGTCAGGTTGAACCAGTCCAGCGGATCCCAGGCCAGGCCGACGCTGAACTGCCGCGAGTGCTCCGACAGCAGGTCCGGGTTGCCGGTCTGGTAGGAATCGACCTGGTAGGCGACCTCCTCCTCGTTCTCCGGGCCGTCGGCGATGTTGTCGCCGTTGGCGTCGCCGCCGCACAGCACCGGCGAGAAGCCGGTGGCCACGCAGGTGCGGTAGTCGGAGATCGGCTCGGCGCTGAACGCGCGCTGGCTGTGCACGTAGGGCAGCGCCGGGGCGCGGAAGCCCTCGCCCACCGAGGCGCGCAGGGTCAGGTTGTCCAGCGGCTGCCAGCGCAGCGACAGCTTCGGCGAGACGTCGCTGCCGTAGTCGTCGTAGCGGTCGTAGCGCGCGGCCAGGGTGAAGTCGAAGTCCTGCGCCACCGGCAGGTACCACTCGGCGTAGGCCGCGCTGACCTTGCGCCGGCCGCCGGCGGTGTTGCCGGCCGAGCCGGCCACCGCGCCGGACTCCGACAGCGCGTCGTAGACGTCGGCGTAGTCCTCCCGGCGGTGCTCCACGCCCAACGCCACCGCCGAGGTGCCGCCTGCCATCTGGAACAGGTCCAGCGCCGCGCTGGCGAACATCTCGTCGACGTTGAACTTGCCCTGGCGGTTGGTGGTGACGGTGAAGCCCTTGACCACGTCCGGGTCGGCGAACGGATCGGCGACGTTGTAGCTGCCGTTGGCGGCGGCCTTCTCCGCCAGCGGGGTGACGATGTAGCCGCGGCCGATGTCGGAGGAGCTGGCGCGGCTGGTGCGCAGGCCGAAGTCCAGGGTCAGGCGCTCGCTGGCCATCCAGCTGGCGCCCAGCTGCACGTCGACGGTGTCGTTGTCGATGAAGTTGTCGCGGTTGCCGGCCGCGGCGTAGCGGTGGTAGATGAACGCGCCCAGGCCGTCGCCCTTGACCGGGTCGTTGGGGCTGCCCTCCTCCACGTACAGCACGCCCGGGGTCGGGGCGAAGCGGCCGAAGCTGCTGGCCTTGCTGTAGCTCAGCGCGGCATTGACGCTGAAGCTGGGGCTGACGTCGTACTGGCCGCGGGCGAAGAGGGCCTTGTTGCGGACCGAGGCGTCGCTGGCGGCCACGGCGTTGTAGTCGTAGGCGCAGGTGTCGCCGTTCATCCAGAAGCCGTCGCTGTTGCAGGCGAAGCCCGGCAGCGCGCCGCCGTACTCGCCTTCCTCGCCCGGCGCGTCCGGGTCCTCGATGTAGTAGTTGTTGCCGTAGCCGGAGCCGCCGCGGACGTCGCCGCCGATCTGGTCGCGGCTGAAGACGATGCCGCGCGCGTTGTACGAGGCGCCCATCAGCAGGCTGCCGCGCTCGGAGCTGGTGCCGAACAGCAGCGAGGCCTCCTCGGTGTCGCCGCCGCGCACCGCCGGGTTGCCGCGGCCGTAGCGCACCTCGCCACCCTCGAAGTCCTTGCGCAGGATGATGTTGACCACGCCGCCGATGGCGTCGGAGCCGTACAGCGCCGAGGCGCCGTCGGACAGGATCTCGATCCGTTCCACCGCCGCCAGCGGGATGGTGTTGAGGTCGGCCGCGGTGCCGGTGCTCGGCGCGTACGGCGCGCGGCGGCCGTCGACCAGCACCAGGGTGCGGTCGGCGCCGATGCCGCGCATGTCCACCTCCGACACCGCCTGGGCGCTGCTGCCCGAGCGCGGGCGGAAGCTGCCGAACGCGGCGAAGGAGCTGTCGCGCAGCAGCTCGGCCACCGAGATGTCGCCGCTGGCGTCGATCGTGGCGCGGTCGATCACGGTGACCGGGACCGCGCCCTCGATGTCGGCGCGCTTGAGGCGCGAGCCGGTGACGGTGACCCGGTCCAGGGTCTGCGCCTCGCCGGCGGGGCCTTCCTGTGCGGCGACGCCGCTGGCGGCCAGGGCGCAGGCGATGCCCAGCGGCAGCGCCGCCAGCCGCGATGCGGCGCGTGGATGGTGTTTCATGGGTGTTCTCCGGTCCGTTAGGGGTTTGCGAAAACGCAGCAAGACGTTACGGAGCCACGCGCTCATCCCGCTTGGCCGTGCATGTCGACCGGGTTTGCCAGGGCTGCCGCCACGCTCCCCCCATGGAGACGGTAGATCGACGGCGGCACGCCGAACTGCGCGCGGAACGCGCGCGAGAAGCTGCAGTTGTTCTCGAAGCCGCACGCGGCGCCGACCTCGCCCACCGCCATCCGCCCCTCCAGCAGCAGGCGCGCGGCGCGCTGCAGGCGCAGGCGCGCCGAGGCCGCCTGCGGGGTCTCCCCGTACACCGCGCGGAACGCGCGGATGAAGTACCAGACCGACATGCTGGCGCGATCGGCCATCTGCAGCGTGGTCAGGGCGCGCTCGGGGTGCCCCTCCAGGTAAAGCATCACCCGCTGCATGCGCGCGAACACCTGGCGGCGGCGGTGCAGGGTGCGGCCGGGGCAGCGCTCCACCAGCGCGCTGCAGTCGTCCTGCAGGTCGGCCAGCGCGCGCAGCAGGCGGCCGAGCAGGACCGAGGCGTCAGCCGGGTGCAGCCCGGGACGCAGCAGCCGGCGCCACAGCGACAGCACGCCGCGGCGCGCGCGCGGCGGCGCCTCGCCGCGCCCGGGATACATCGGCGCATAGGCCGACTGCTGCAGCCGCGCCTGCAGGCCGGCGGAAAGCACCAGGCCCAGCACCAGCGCGCGGCTGCCGCTGCGCACCACCGGCATCGACTCGCGGTCCAGGTAGATCCAGTGCCCGGCGCCCAGGGCGAAGCGGCCCTCCTGGCTTTCCAGCTCGGCGCTGCCGCGCACGACCAGCCAGATGCTGGCCGCGCCGGCCTGCAGCGCGAGGCCCGCGCCGCGCGCCAGGGTCGCCAGCGTGGGCCGCTCGTGCGCGCCGGGCGGCCAGTGCAGCTCCTGCAGCTGTCCGCGGTCGCCCGACAGTGTCCTGATCCTCATGGCCGTGTCTCCTTGCGGGGGAACTGGCCACCTGTTTGCCGGAGCGCCGCGCGCGTTGCAGGAAACGCCGCTGAAATCTTCCTGATATTTGTCTTTCGGCCGGCCTCGCCCTTTCGGATCAGCGGCTTGCGCCGCGCCGCAGCGAGGCCAGCGAGGCCAGGCCCACGTCCATGTCGTCCTCCAGCGGCAGCGCCAGGAAGGCACGGCGCCCGGCCTCGTCGACACTGGCCGAACCGGAGGCCACCGCGTGGGTGTGCGACAGGCAGCGCGGACGCGCCGCTCCGGCGCCGATCTCGCTCCAGCCGGTGGCGCAGCCCGGCGCCGGCGCGGTGGAGAAGATCCGCCCGCCGGCAACCAGCCATTCGCGGTACTGCTCAGGCACCGGCGCATCCATGCCGACCTGCACCACCCGCTGCAATGCCGGGTCGGCGCACCACAGCCCGCTGCGCGTGGTGCGGCTGAAGCAGACGCGGTCCTGCCGGTGGTCGTAGCGGGCCAGGGCGACGTCGTCGAGGCTGGCCAGTTCGCGCCACTCCGGCAGCTGGTACAGGACCAGCCGGGTACTGCCGCCGCTGCCGTCGACGCCGACCAGCAGCTGGTCCGGCCTGCCGGTCCAGGCGGCGAAGGCGGGCACGCCCGGCACCGGCAGCACCCGCACGGTGTCGAAGCCAACCTCGACCTGGTACAGGCGGTCGCCGCCGCTGCCGGTGGCACCGATCACCAGCAGGCGGCTGCCATCCGGCGCCCACACCGGCGGGTTGCGCGGCACCGGCACGATGCCCGGCACCGCGCGCAGGGTCTGCGGGTGCTCCAGCTCGCCGATCCACAGCTGCGCGGCCAGGCTGCGGTCGGACACGAAGGCCAGGGTCGAGCCGTCGGGCGATACCGCAGGCATCAGGTCCACGCCGCTGGAGGCGAACACCGGTTCGCCCGGCTGCGTGCCGTCGCCGGCCGCCTCCAGGTCGAAGGCGTACAGGCCGCTGCGGAAGCGGTAGATGCCGAACACCATCGTCCACGCATCGGCGGCCACTTCCGGGAACACCGGGTTGCCGCGCGGGGGCGACGGCAGTTCGGTGATCGAACCGTCCGCCAGCGCCAGCCGGTACAGGCGCGCCTCCTCCTTGACCAGGCTGAAGACCAGGCCGCTGCCGTCGGGCAGCCAGTCCCAGCCGCGGATGTCGCCGCGCAGGCGGGTCAGCTGCCGCGGCGGACCGCCGGCCGCGGGCATCAGCCACAGGTCGCCCAACGAGGTGCCGCGGCGGAAACCCAGCCAGGCGCCGTCGGGCGAGAACCGCGGCAGGGTATCCAGGCCGTCGGCCGGATAGGCCAGCGCCTCCCAGCGCCCGCTGCCCAGGTCCAGGCGCCGCAGCGGCGCCGACTGCCCGCTGCTGCGGCGGCGCCCGCCCATCACCAGGGCACGGCCGTCCGGGCTCCAGTCGAAGGCGGCGTAATCCTCGCCCTCGCAGCGGCCGACTTCGCGCTCGCCGCCGCCGGCGGCCGCGACCACCATCAGCCGGCAGCCGTCGCCGCCGGTGCGCACGAAGGCGATGCGGCGCCCGTCGCGCGACCATGCCGGCAGGTCATCGGCCTCGCCGTGGCCGGGGAAGGTCAGCTGGCGCGGACTGCCGTCGCCGGCCGGCTGCAGGTACAGCGTGCGCGGGCCGCCGGCGCGGACCGGGCGCGCGTAGGCGACCTCGCTCCCGTCCGGCGAAAGCGCCGGCCCCTGCTCGGGCAGCGCGGTCGCGGCGATGGCCTGGTACTGCAGCGGCGGTGCGCCGGCCGCCACGTCGGCGGCATCGTTGGCGCGCGTGCGCGGATTCAGCAGTTGCCACGCGCCGGCGCCGAAGGCCAGCACCAGCAACAGGGACAAGGCCGGCCACCAGGACGCGATGCGCCGGCGCGGCGCGCGTGCGGGCGCGCCCGTGCCGGCGGCCGCTGCAGGCGCCTGCTCCTGTGGCGCCGGCCGCGGCTGGATCGGCGCCGGCACCGCGGGCGCCGGTGCCGCCGGCACTGCGGCCGGTTCCGGCGTGGCGGCCGGTTCGATCCAGCAGCACGGCACCACCAGGCGGTAGCCGGCCTTGGCAATGGTCTCGATGTACGGCGGCGCCTCGCCGCGGCCGCCGAACGCACGCCGCAGCTGCGCCACCGCCTGGGTGAGCACGTCGTCGGTGGGCAGGGTGTCAGGCCAGACCCGCTCCAGCAGCTGTTCGCGGCTGACCACGCGGCCGCCGGCCTCGACCAGCGCCAGCAGGACCTGCAAGGCCTTGAGCGTCAGCCGCCGCGGTTCCTCCGCGCCCGGCCGCGACACCACCCTGCGGTCGACGTCGACCTCGCACTCCCCCACGCGCAACAGCCTGCCGGCCGCTTCCGCGGCCCGTTTGCGCGCCTCGCTCTCCGCCGCACCCATGCGACTCCCATGTATCCAGTGCCCCGGGGCGCTTCGCCCCGCCGTGCCACGACCGCCGGCCGGCGCAACCGGCCTGGCGCCTGCCCCATGCAGGCGGGCGATCCGGCAATGCAGGCACACTAGCCACGGCCCCGGGCAGCGCCATGTGTCTTTGGTACGGGTGACCGAAGTCCGGTCAGCTGCCGGTCGGGAAACGGGCAGGCGCGGCGCGCCATCGCGGCAAGCGCGGCAAAGCCGCCCGGCCATCGCCGGCTAACACCCCCGGGACGGCGATGGGGACACTGGCGCACGCCGCGGTCGACGTCGTTCCGCGGCATGGCGCCAGCAGCGCCTTGCCTGGTCGCGGTACCAGGGGGAGGGGCCGCGACCAGGCCCTTTTGCGCGCTATCCGGCGCGGTAGACCTCCGCGCCCTGCTCGCGGAACTCGGCCGCCTTGCCGGCCATGCCCGCCTCCAGCGCCGCCCGCTCGTCCAGCCCGTGCTCGGCCGCGTAGTCGCGCACGTCCTGGGTGATCTTCATCGAGCAGAAGTGGGGCCCGCACATGGAGCAGAAGTGCGCCAGCTTGTGCGCCTCCTTGGGCAGGGTCTCGTCGTGGAACTCGCGCGCCTTCTCCGGATCCAGGCCGAGGTGGAACTGGTCCTCCCAGCGGAACTCGAAGCGTGCCTTGGACAGGGCGTTGTCGCGTACCTGCGCGCCGGGATGGCCCTTGGCCAGGTCGGCCGCGTGCGCGGCGATCTTGTAGGCCATGATGCCGTCGCGCACGTCCTGGCGGTTGGGCAGGCCCAGGTGCTCCTTCGGCGTGACGTAGCAGAGCATGGCCGTGCCGTACCAGCCGATCATCGCCGCGCCGATCGCCGAGGTGATGTGGTCGTAGCCCGGGGCGATGTCGGTGGTCAGCGGCCCGAGCGTGTAGAACGGCGCCTCGCCGCACTCGCGCAGCTGCTTGTCCATGTTCTCCTTGATCAGCTGCATCGGCACGTGGCCGGGGCCCTCGATCATGGTCTGCACGTCGTGCTTCCAGGCGATCTTCGTCAGCTCGCCCAGGGTCTCCAGCTCGCCGAACTGGGCCGCGTCGTTGGCGTCGGCGATGCAGCCCGGGCGCAGGCCGTCGCCCAGGGAGAAGGCCACGTCGTAGGCCTTCATGATTTCGCAGATTTCCTCGAAGTGGGTGTAGAGGAAATTCTCCCTGTGGTGCGCCAGGCACCACTTGGCCATGATCGAGCCGCCGCGGGAAACGATGCCGGTCACGCGCCTGGCCGTGAGTGGCACGTAGCGCAACAGAACGCCGGCGTGGATGGTGAAGTAGTCCACGCCCTGCTCGGCCTGCTCGATGAGCGTGTCGCGGAAGATCTCCCAGGTCAGCTCCTCGGCGCGGCCGTCGACCTTTTCCAGTGCCTGGTAGATCGGCACCGTGCCGATCGGCACCGGCGAGTTGCGGATGATCCACTCGCGGGTCTCGTGGATGTGCTTGCCGGTGGACAGGTCCATCACCGTGTCCCCGCCCCAGCGGATCGCCCACACCATCTTCTCCACCTCCTCGGCGATGCCCGAGGACACGGCGGAGTTGCCGATGTTGGCGTTGATCTTGGTCAGGAAGTTGCGGCCGATGATCATCGGCTCGCTCTCGGGGTGGTTGATGTTGCACGGGAGGATGGCGCGGCCGCGGGCGATCTCGTCGCGCACGAACTCCGGGGTGATCACCTCGGGGATGCTGGCGCCGAAACCCTGGCCCGGATGCTGGGCACGCAGCGCCGCGTCGCGCACCGCCTCCAGGCGCTGGTTCTCGCGGATGGCGACGAACTCCATCTCCGGGGTGATGATCCCGCGCCGCGCGTAATGCATCTGGGTGACGTTGGCGCCGGCCTTCGCCCGGCGCGGCAGGCGGCGCCCGGGGAAGCGCACTGCGTCCAGCTTCGGGTCGTGCTCGCGCGCGCGGCCGAACTCGGAGGTCAGCGCCGGCAGCTCCTCGGTGTCGCCGCGTTCGGCGATCCACTGCGCGCGCAGCGGCGGCAGGCCCGCGGCCAGGTCGATCCGCGCCTCCGGGTCGGTGTACGGGCCGGAGGTGTCGTACACCGTCACCGGCGGGTTGTCCTCGCCGCCGAACACGGTGGGGGTGCGGGTCAGCGCGATCTCGCGCATCGGCACGCGGATGTCCGGGCGCGAACCTTCGACGTGGATCTTGCGCGAGCCGGGGATCGGCCGGGTGACGGAGCCGGAAAGCTGGGCGGTCTGCTGGAGCAGGGAGGCGGGGATGGCGTTCATGCGTTGTGTCCGTCCGTTCAGGGGATAACCGCACCGGGGTGCGGGACGGGACGACGGACCACGCATGCGCGGCACCGCCGCCCGAAGCGGGCGGACACAGGACGGACGGAGCCCGTCCTGCGAAGCTTCCCTACGCCGGTATGAGCCGGATCAGGTTCCAAGGGACTGTCTCAACCGCGCGCCCCAACCGGCGCCCGCGGTACCCCCGCTTCGGCGCCGATTACACCACAGACCGCGCGCGCTTGCCGCAGGCCGCCGCGACGGGCCGCCAACGGGGCCGTTGCTAGACTGTGCGCCTCCACGCCACCGGAGCCGGCATGGTCTTCCGCATCTCCTTCTTGCTGATCGCGCTGCTTGCGGCGGCAGCAGGCCTGGCGCCGTCGCGCTTCGCCGCGATGGTGGACGCGCTGCTCGGGGGCATGCTCGCCAACACCGGCTGGCTCTACCTGCTGGTCGTGTTCGCCACCCTGCTGTTCATGCTGTACCTGGCCTTCGGCAGCCTGGGCGAGCTGCGCATTGGCGGCGAGGACGCCGAACCGCAGTTCGCGGTGGGCAGCTGGCTGGCGATGCTGTTCGCGGCCGGCATGGGCATCGGCCTGGTGTTCTGGGGCGCGGCCGAGCCGCTGTCGCACTACTTCAATCCGCCCGAGGGGCTGGAACCGGCGAGCATGCCGGCCGCGCGCGCGGCGATGCGCTACGCGTTCTTCCACTGGGGCCTGCACCCGTGGGCGATCTACGCCCTGGTCGGGCTGGCCATGGCCTGGTTCCAGTACAACCGCCGCGGCCGCGGCCAGCTCAGCGACCTGCTGCAGCCGCTGCTGGGCCGCCACCACCGCGGCTGGGCCGGGCGTTGCGTGGACATCGCCGCGGTGGTGGCCACCGCGATCGGCGTGGCCACCACCCTGGGCTTCGGCGCGCTGCAGATCACCGCCGGCCTGCGCACCGTGTCCGGCACGCCGACCGGGACCGGCATGCAGCTGGCGGTGATCGGCGTGGCCTTCGTGCTGTACATGGCCTCCAGCCTCAGCGGCGTGGAGCGCGGCATCAAATGGCTGTCCAGCGCCAACCTCGCGCTGGCCGGCGCGCTGCTGCTGGCGGTGCTGGCGCTGGGCCCGACCGCGTTCCTGTTCGACGTGTTCACCAACGCGCTGGGCGGCTACCTGGACCGGCTCGTCGGCATGAGCCTGCGCATGTCGCCGTTCTCCGGCAGCGCCTGGGTCAGCGAGTGGACGATCTTCTACTGGGCCTGGTGGATCTCGTGGGCGCCGTTCGTGGGCAGCTTCATCGCCCGCGTGTCCTACGGCCGCACCATCCGCGAGTTCGTGGTCGGCACGGTGCTGGCGCCGAGCCTGCTGGGCTTCGCCTGGTTCGCGGTGTTCGGCGGCCTGGCGCTGTGGCAGCAACTGTTCGTGGCCGACCTGCAGCCGGTGCTGGAAAGCGGCTACGAGAACGTGCTGTTCGCCCTGTTCGGGCACCTGCCCGGCAGCACCGCCCTGAGCGCGGTGGCAGTGGCGCTGCTGGCGGTGTTCTTCGTCACCTCGGCCGACTCGGCGGTGCTGGTGCTGGCCAGCATGTCCAGCGACCAGTCCGGCGACCCGCCGCCGCTGCGGCGGATCGCCTGGGGCGTGGCGATCGCGGTGGTGGCCGCGGCCCTGCTGCTGGCCGGCGGCCTGGACGCGCTGCAGGGCCTGGTGACGATCTCGGCGCTGCCGTTCGCGCTGTTGCTGGTACTGGTGATGCTGGCCCTGCAGCGCACGCTCGCGCATGCGCGGGCGGTGCGCCGGCGCCGCGCGCAGATGCTGCGCCACGCGCTGGAGCACTGGGTCTACGGGCCGCGCCAAGGCCGCGGCCCGGCGCCCCCGCCCTACTCCAGCGAGTAGCCGATGCGGAACCCGCCCCAGTGGCGCCCGTCCACGTACACCGGCACCGACAGGTCGAACATGATCTGGCCGGTGTCGCGGCGGTAGACCTGCAGCCGGTACGGGTCGGTGTGCGCGCCCACGCTGCGGCCGACGCGGTCGCCGAAGATGCGCTTGGTGCGGTTGCCGACCAGGTCCTTCTCGCGGTCGCCGGTCAGAGGCTGGCAATAGCGCTGGTTGTGGGTGGGCACGTAGCCGTCGGGGTTGGCGCTGATCGCGAACACGATCCACGGCTCGGCGTTGGCCACCGGCTCCTGCAGCGGCGGCAGGATGCGGTCGCACAGCGCGTCGAACGGGGTGCGGTACTTGGGCGGGTCGATCCCGGGGATCTGCTTGTACTCGCGCGAGAACAGCGCCTCGGCACCGATCCGGCCCTCGGCCACCGCCGCGGCCAGGGCCATGCCGATGCGGCGCGCGCCGGCCTCGGCCAGTTCGCGCACGCGCGCATGCCTCGGCACCTGCATCGGGTCCGGCGGCAGCCGGAACAGGCCGACGCAGTCGTGCAGGGTGGCCACGCCCTGGCCCAGCGCCTCGCTCAGTTCGGCCACGTGCGCGGCGTGCTGCAGGTTGCTGTGGCCCAGTTCCACCACCTGCTCCACCGCGCGGTCGATCGCCAGCACCTCCTCGCCCTGCGAGGCGATGCGCCGCGCCACCGATTCCATCGCCGCGCCGGCGCCCTGCAGGGACTGGCCGATGCCGGCCAGCATCTCCCCGGTATGGCGCGCCGACTCGGCGCTCTCGCCCAGCGCCTCGACCGTGCCGCCGACGATGGCGCGCACGTCGCGCGCGGCACTGGCGGCGCGCTCGGCCAGGCGCCGGATCTCGCTGGCGACCACGGCGAAGCCGCGCCCGGCCTCGCCGGCATGCGCGGCCTCGATCCCGGCGTTGATCGACAGGATGTTGGTCTGGAACGCGACCGAGTCGATCACCTCGATCACCTCGCCGGCGCGCGCCGCGCGTTCCTCCACCTGGCGCATCGCCGCGGCCAGGGCGCGCGCGGCCTCGCCGCCGCGCCGCGCGTCCTCGTCGGCGCGCACCGCCGCGGCGCGCACCTGCTCCAGTTCGCCGCGCACGTCGTCCAGGTCCTGGCGCAGCCGGCTGGTGGCCGCCAGCACCTGTTCCAGGGCCTCGGCCTGGGCGCGGGTCTGCGCCGCCAGCTCGTCGTTCTCGCCGACCACCTTGGGCACGTCCGCGGCCAGCTGCACCGACAGCGCCACCGCCTGGCGCACCGCCTCGGCGAGGTTGCCGAAGCCGGCAGCCAGGCGCCGCCCGGCCTCGCTCGCGGCCTGCGCAGGCGGCAGCTGCAGGGCCAGGTCGCAGCGGGCCAGGGCCTCGTTGACCGCCGCCAGCAGCTCGCGCGGCTGTTCGGCCCCGGCCAGCCGCTGCGCCAGCGGGGCCAGCAACGGATGGGTGACCGCCCCGCCGCCGGCGGCCATGCCGGCGGCCTCGCGCAGCAGCGTGGCGGTTTCGGCGTGCGGCAGCGAGGCGATCCAGCCCTCGCCATCGGCCTGGTAGCGCAGGCGCCGCGCAGGATCGTCGCCGGGCGCGGCCCACACCCCGGCGCCATCGGCCAGGTCGCCGCGCTGCAGGCCCCATAGCGGGCCTGCGGCCGGCACCGGCAGGGCGGTGTCCTCCAGCCCCAGCAGGTCCCGGGCGGTGCGGTTGGCGGCCACGATGCGGAGCCCGTCGTCCAGGCGCAGCAATGCAACCGGCGCATCGGGCAGCGCAGGCGCGCTGGCCTGCGTGTCCTGCTGCGTCGGCGACTCGATCGTCGACATGATCCCCCTCCTCTCCCTGTCCCGGATATCGGCCGCCGAGCGCAAGGCCTGAAGGCGGAAAGCACGGCGCCGCCGGCCCGGCCTGAACCAGTTCAGGGGAGCGCGCGCAACTGGCGTGCGTGGGCGGAGACGATTTCCAGGGTCGAACGGTCGCTGTCGAACAGGGAGAACAGGCCCTGCGCTTCCTGCGGCGGGTCGCCGGTGAACGGATCGCCTTCCTTCCACATCCAGTCCGGGTTGGAGGTGCGGCCGCGGCCGCCCCAGGCCCAGAAGTTGGAACCGGCAATCGGCGCCCCGGCGCGCGCATGCTGCAGCAGGCGCGCGTACACCGCCTGGTAGAAGCGGTCGCGTGCGGCCACCGGCGCGGCCGGGTCGTAGGAACCCTTGTCGCGGTTGAGGCCGAACTCCGACAGCACGATCGGCTTGCCCAGCCTGGCCGCCATTTCCACGTGGCGGTCGATGTACTCCAGCGACGCCTGCAGCCCGGCTTCCAGCCGCGCCGCCGGGTCGTGGTGGTCGATCCAGCCCCAGTTCGACGGCCACAGGTGGAACGTCAGGTAGTCGATGTGCGGCGAGGCATGCGCGATCAGGTAGTAGTCGTCCTCGCCCAGCGAACCCATGCGGCCCTCGCTGCCGGTGCTCACCAGTTGCCTGGGCGCCAGCTGGCGGATGAAGGCGGCGGTATCGTCCAGCCAGGCGCGGTAGGCCTGGAAATTGGCCGCGCCGGCGGCGTCGCTGCCCGGGCGCGGCTCGTTGGCCAGCTGCCAGGACATCACCGTTGGATCCTCGGCGTAGGCGATGCCGTTGACGCTGTTGCGGCGGGTGACGACGGTGCGGATCGCGTCGCGGTAGGCGGCCTGCGCATCGGGCATGGCGTAGAAGCGCGCCGAATTCTGCATGAAGCCGTTCCAGTCGCCGGTCTCGTCCGGATCGAACACCGGTTCGCCGCTGAACCAGGACACGTATTGCGACATGCCGCCGGACCACTGCCAGAAGTTGTTGAGGTACAGCACCGCCTTCATGTCGCGCTTGCGCATCTCGTCCAGCAGCACGTCCAGGCCCTCCAGCAGGCGCTGGTCGTACTCGCCGGGTGCGACCATGAAGGCCGGGCGCACGCCGCGCCTGAAGCCGCTGGCCTCGCTCATCGCCAGCACGCGCAGGTTGTCGATGCCGGCGGCCTTGAGCTGGTCCAGCTCGGCGCGCAGCCGCTCGCGGTCGCCCACCCCATCGGGGGCGCCGAGGTAGGCGCCGTACCAGAAGTTGGCACCGGCAAAGCGGTAGGGCTTGCCGTCGAGCACGAAGCCGGTCCCGTCGACGCGCACGAAACCGGACGCTGCGGCCGGCGCCGGCAGGCACTGCAGTACCGCCAAAAGCACCGCGGCGGCGAACGCGAAGCGGCGGCCTGGCCGAGGTAACGATATCCCACGCATGCACTGCCCTCCTGGCTTGGGAAGGCGCATTAGACCCGGAACGGTCGCGGCAGGCATGCTGCGGCCGCACAAGGCGCGCCCGCGCCGGCACCGCCGGGCGGGCGCGTCCGAAGGCTCACCCCTCCAGCAGCTCGCGGTTGCGCACCGCGCCCTTGTCGGCGCTGGTGGCCAGCAGGGCATAGGCCTTCAGTGCGGTGCTGACCTTGCGCGCGCGCGGCTGCCCCGGGCGCCAGCCCTGCGCGTCCTGCTCGGCCCGGCGGCGCGCCAGTTCGGCCTCGTCCACCAGCAGCTGGATGCTGCGCGCGGGAATGTCGATGCGGATGCGGTCGCCGTCGCGCACCAGGCCGATGGTGCCGCCGGCCGCGGCCTCCGGCGAGGCATGGCCGATCGACAGGCCCGAGGTGCCGCCGGAGAAACGGCCGTCGGTCAGCAGCGCGCACTTCTTGCCCAGGCCCTTGGACTTCAGGTAGCTGGTCGGATAGAGCATCTCCTGCATGCCCGGGCCGCCCTTGGGCCCTTCGTAGCGGATCACCACCACCTCGCCCGCCTGCACCTCGTCACCGAGGATGCCCTTCACCGCCGCGTCCTGGCTCTCGTACACCCGCGCCGGGCCCTCGAACACCAGGATGGACTCGTCCACGCCCGCGGTCTTCACCACGCAGCCGTCGGCGGCGAGGTTGCCGTAAAGCACCGCCAGTCCGCCCTCGCTGGAGTAGGCGTGCTGCAGGTCGCGGATGCAGCCTTCGCTGCGGTCCAGGTCCAGCGACGGCCAGCGGGTGTCCTGGCTGAAGGCGACCTGGGTGGGGATCCCGGCCGGGCCGGCGCGGTAGAAGGTGTGCACGGCCTCATCGCTGGTGCGGGCCACGTCCCAGCGCTCGATCGCCTCGCCCAGGCTGGGCGCATGCACGGTCGGCACGTCGGTATGCACCAGTCCGCCGCGCGCCAGCTCGCCGAGGATGGCCATGATGCCGCCGGCGCGGTGCACGTCCTCGATGTGGTACTTCTGCGTGTTCGGCGCGACCTTGCACAGCTGCGGCACCTTGCGCGAGAGGCGGTCGATGTCGCGCAGGGTGAACGGCACCCCGGCCTCCTGCGCCGCGGCCAGCAGGTGCAGGATGGTGTTGGTCGAACCGCCCATGGCGATGTCCAGCGCCATCGCGTTCTCGAACGCCTCGAAAGTGGCGATGCCGCGCGGCAGCGCGCGCCCGTCGCCGCCGCCATACCAGCGGTGGCACAGCTCCACCGCGGTCACGCCGGCGCGCTTGAACAGGGCCTCGCGATCGGCATGGGTGGCGACCACGGTGCCGTTGCCCGGCAACGACAGGCCCAGCGCCTCGGTCAGGCAGTTCATCGAGTTGGCGGTGAACATGCCCGAGCACGAACCGCAGGTCGGGCAGGCGCTGCGCTCCACCGCCGCCACCTGTTCGTCGGTGGCGTTGGGATCGGCGGCCATCACCATCGCGTCGATCAGGTCCAGCTTGTGGTCGGCCAGGCGGGTCTTGCCCGCCTCCATCGGCCCGCCGGACACGAACACGGTGGGGATGTTGAGCCGCAGCGCGGCCATCAGCATGCCCGGGGTGATCTTGTCGCAGTTGGAGATGCACACCAGCGCGTCGGCGCAGTGCGCGTTGACCATGTACTCCACCGCGTCGGCGATCAGTTCGCGGCTGGGCAGCGAATAGAGCATGCCGTCGTGGCCCATGGCGATGCCGTCGTCGACGGCGATCGTGTTGAACTCCTTGGCCACGCCACCCACGCGCTCGATCTCGCGCGCCACCAGCTGGCCGAGGTCCTTGAGGTGGACGTGGCCGGGCACGAACTGGGTGAACGAGTTGGCGATGGCGACGATCGGCTTGTGGAAGTCGCCATCCTTCATCCCGGTGGCGCGCCACAGGGCGCGGGCACCGGCCATGTTGCGGCCGTGGGTGGAGGTGCGGGAGCGGTATTCGGGCATGGCTGTACGGGTGCTGGCGAAGGCGGGCGCGCATGCGCGGCGGGGTTGCCGGATGCGGACGGAGCGCGCGGGAGGTGCAACCGATTGTGATGCGTTTCCACGGTTGCATCTGCAACAGTAAAACGGCCACGGAAGGCGCTTGACAAGCCTGGAATCGGCGTGCTTTCCTGCGACCCATGCTGCATCGCCACACGACCACCGACGCCGACCTGCACGCAGCCGCGAACGCCGCGGTGTCGGTCCTCGTCCTCGTCCTTATTAGCTCGCCAACAGGTGCGGGACGAGCCGGCGTGTAGGCAACAGAAAGACGCCAGACCCTCAAAACCCCGCACCGGAAGGCGCGGGGTTTTTTGTTTCCACCTTGCACAAGGTTCCGTCCGGAAAGTTCTCAGCAGAAACGATCTCGTTCCGGCAAATTCCCAAGCTTCGCCTTCCCATCCACGCAACCGCACAGGACCACGCCATGACCAGCAGCACCTCCACCAAGATCGCGATCGTCGGCTACGGCAGCCAGGGCCGCGCGCACGCGCTGAACCTGCGCGATTCCGGCTTCGACGTGACCGTGGGCCTGCGCCCGGGCGGTCCGACCGAGGCCAAGGCCCAGGCGGACGGTTTCGTGGTCAAGAGCCCGGCCGAGGCGGTGAAGGACGCCGACCTGGTCGCCGTGCTGGTCCCGGACATGGTCCAGAAGAAGCTCTACGAGGAAGTCCTGCGCGACAACCTCAAGCAGGGCGCGGTGCTGCTGTTCGCCCACGGCCTGAACGTGCACTTCGGCATGATCACCCCGCGCGAGGACCTGGACGTGGTCCTGGTCGCGCCCAAGGGCCCGGGCGCCCTGGTCCGCCGCGAGTACGAGATCGGCCGCGGCGTGCCGTGCATCTATGCGGTGTACCAGGACAAGTCGGGCAAGGCCGAGGAATACGCCCTGGCCTACGCCGGCGGCCTGGGCGGCGCCCGCGCCAACCTGATCAAGACCACCTTCAAGGAAGAGACCGAGACCGACCTGTTCGGCGAGCAGGCCGTGCTGTGCGGCGGCGCCTCGTCCCTGGTGCAGGCCGGCTTCGAGACCCTGGTCGAGGCCGGCTACCAGCCGGAGATCGCCTACTACGAAGTCCTGCACGAGCTGAAGCTGATCGTCGACCTGTTCTACGAAGGCGGCATCACCCGCATGCTCGAGTTCATCTCCGAGACCGCCCAGTACGGCGACTTCGTCTCCGGCCCGCGGGTGATCGACGCCTCGGTCAAGGCGCGCATGAAGGAAGTGCTGAAGGACATCCAGGACGGCACCTTCGTGCGCAACTGGCAGGCCGAGTACGACGCCGGCCTGCCGAACTACAGGAAGTTCCAGCAGGCCGACAAGGACCATCCGATCGAGAAGGTCGGCCGCGAACTACGCGCCAAGATGGTGTGGCTGCAGGGCAGCGCCCAGCCCGCCGAAGAACAAACCGCCAAGAAGACCGCCGCCGCATGAACGCCAACACCCCCACAGCGACGGCGGCCGGGCTGCGCAATGGCGCAGCCTGGGTCGCGCACGCGCTGGAGGCCGAGGGGGTCGACACCATCTTCGGCTATCCGGGCGGCGCGATCATGCCGTTCTACGACGCCCTGGTGGATTCGGGGCTGCGCCACATCCTGGTCCGCCACGAGCAGGGAGCGGCCCTGGCGGCCAACGGTTACGCCCGCGCCTCCGGCAAGGTCGGCGTATGCGTGGCCACCTCCGGGCCCGGCGCCTCGAACCTGGTCACCGGCATCGCCGACGCGATGCTGGATTCGGTGCCGATGGTGTGCCTGACCGGCCAGGTGCCGACGTCGCTGCTGGGGACCGACGCGTTCCAGGAGCTGGACGTGTTCGGCATGACCATGCCGATCGTCAAGCACAGCTTCCTGGTGCGCAGCGTGGACGAGCTGCCGCACGTGATGGCCGAGGCCTTCCGCATCGCCCGCGAAGGCCGCCCGGGCCCGGTCCTGGTCGACCTGCCCAAGGACGTCCAGGTCGGCGCCGCCACCCACCTGCCGGCGCACGTGCCGGCCCCGGTGCAGGCGCCGCCCCCGCCGCCGGATGCGGCCCTGGCCGAGGCCATCGCTGCGATCGCCGCGGCCGAAAAGCCGGTGATCTACGGCGGTGGCGGCATCGGCATCTGCGATGCGGTGGACGAGTTCCGCCAGTTCGTCGAGGCCACCGGCATCCCGACCGTGCTGACCCTGCGCGGCCTGGGCGCCTTGCCCGGCAACCACCCGCAGTTCCTGGGCATGCTGGGCATGCACGGCACCCGCGCCGCCAACATCGCGGTGCAGGAGTGCGACCTGCTGGTGGTGGTTGGCGCCCGCTTCGACGACCGCGCCACCGGCAAGCTGTCCGAGTTCGCGCCGTTCGCGCGGGTGGTCCACCTGGACGCGGATGCCTACGAGATCTCCAAGCTGCGCACCGCCGACATCGCCCTGCCCGGCGACCTGGCCGCGGGCCTGCGCGCCCTGGCCGCGGCGCGCAGCACCGCCGGCGAATGGCGCCAGCGCTGCACCGCCCTGCGCGAGAAACATGCCCCGCGCTACGACGCACCCGGCACCGACATCTACGCCCCGGCGCTGCTGAAGCGGGTCAGCGAACTGTGCCCGGACGCGATCATCACCGCCGACGTGGGCCAGCACCAGATGTGGGTGGCGCAGCACTGCCGCTTCAGCCATCCGCGCAACCACCTGACCTCCGGCGCGCTGGGCACCATGGGCTTCGGCCTGCCGGCGGCGATGGGCGCGCAGTTCGCCTTCCCCGACCGCCCGGTGGTCCTGGTCAACGGCGACGGCGGCTTCATGATGAACGTGCAGGAGCTGGTCACCATCGCCCGCTGCAAGCTGCCGGTGAAGATCATCCTGCTGGACAACAGCGCCCTGGGCATGGTCCGGCAGTGGCAGGAACTGTTCTTCGACAAGCGCTACAGCGAGATCGACCTGTCCGACAACCCGGACTTCGCCGCCCTGGCCCAGGTGTGCGGCATCCCGGCCTCGCGCATCGAGCAGCGCTCGCAGATCGAGGACGCACTGGCGGCGCTGCTGTCGGCGCCCGGCCCGGGCCTGCTGCACGTGAAGATCGACGCCAGGGCCAACGTCTGGCCGCTGGTCCCCGCCGGGCAGGCCAACAGCCACATGCTGGACGCCAACCCCAACGAACAGAAGGCAGAGTCAGCTCATGCACTACCGGCTTGACCTGGTGCTGAAGCCCGTGGAGGGCGCGCTGGTGCGCGTGATCGGCATGACCGAGCGCCGCGGCTTCGCGCCGCGCGCGATCCAGGGCTTCCCCGACGCCGCCGACGGGCGCTGGCGCCTGCAGATGGTGGTCAACAGCGGCGGGCGCACGGCCGAGACCCTGCGCCGCCAGCTGCAGAAGGTGTACGACTGCGAATCGGTGCAGATCTCGCCGGTCGACGGCCCGCTGCCCGGCGAAGCCGGCGCCGGCCACGGAGGCGCGCCATGAACGCGCGCGCAGCCGCCCGTTCCGCCGTCGCCCCCGTGGAGGCGACGGTGCGGAGGTGCCTTCTCGGAAATCGCACGGAGCGCCGCGGCGATGCCTGATACCGGCCGCACCAGCGCAGGAGAAGCGGACGTCGGCGACGTCGGCGTGGCCGACGTACTGGCCGCGCAGTCGCGCCTGCGCCGGTTCCTGCCGGTGACGCCGATGCACCACGCCGAGCGCTTCGGGGTGATGCTCAAGCTGGAGAACCTGCAGCGCACCGGCTCCTACAAGGTGCGCGGCGCGCTCAACGCGATGCTGGCCGCGCGCGAGCGCGGCGACGACCGCCCGGTGATCTGCGCCTCCGCCGGCAACCACGCCCAGGGCGTGGCCTGGGCCGCCTACCGCCTTGGCGTGCAGGCGATCACGGTGATGCCGCACGGCGCGCCGCAGACCAAGATCGCCGGCGTCACCCACTGGGGCGCCACCGTGCGCCAGCACGGCGACAGCTACGACGAGGCCTACGCCTTCGCCCGGCAGCTGGCCGAGCAGTACGGCTACCGCTTCCTGTCCGCGTTCGACGACCCGGACGTGATCGCCGGCCAGGGCACGATCGGGATCGAGATCGCGCCGCACGCCCCGGACGTGGTGATCGTGCCGATCGGCGGCGGCGGGCTGGCCTCCGGCGTGGCCCTGGCGCTGAAGTCGCAGGGCGTGCGCGTGGTCGGCGCCCAGGTCGAGGGCGTGGATTCCATGGCCCGCGCGATCCGCGGCGACCTGCGCGAGATCGACCCCGCCAGGTCGCTGGCCGACGGCGTCCGGGTGAAGGTGCCCGGGTTCCTGACCCGGCGCCTGTGCGCGCGCCTGCTGGACGACGTGGTGATCGTGCGCGAGGCCGAACTGCGCGAGACCCTGGTCCGGCTGGCGCTGGAAGAGAACCTGATCGCCGAGGGCGCCGGTGCCCTGGCCCTGGCCGCCGGCCGCCGCGTGGCCGGGCGTCGCAAGTGCGCCGTGGTCTCCGGCGGCAACATCGACGCGGCCACCCTCGCCCAGCTGCTGTCCGAGGTCCGCCCGCGGCCGCCGCGCAAGCCGCGCCGGCGCAGCCGCGGCCCGGAACCGGCCGCCGCCGCGGGGGATGGTGCGGCGCGCAAACCGATCCCCGTGGCAAAGCGCCGCCCAGCCGCTAACCTGTCCCCCACCACCACCGTTTCCGTCCCAATGGCGCCCATCGCGCCGCAGCCCGTCGAAGAGGAGTTCACCTGGTGAACGCGCAACAGTCCCAAGCCCAAACCCAGGTCTCCCAGGCCCGCATCCGGGTGTTCGATACCACCCTGCGCGACGGCGAGCAGTCCCCCGGCTGCAGCATGACCCCGCCGCAGAAGCTGGTCATGGCCCGCGCACTGGCCGAACTGGGTGCGGACGTGATCGAGACCGGCTTCCCGGCCAGCTCGCAGTCCGACCGCGAGGCCATGGCCCTGATCGGCCGCGAGATCCGCGAGCCGGTGCTGGCCGTGCTCTCGCGCTGCCTGCAGGCGGACATCGACACCTCCCTGCGCGCGCTGGAGGCCGCCGCGCGCCCGCGCCTGCACGTGTTCCTGTCCACCAGCCCGCTGCACCGCGAGCACAAGCTGCGCATGAGCCGCCAGCAGGTGCTGGACCGGGTGGTCGAGAGCATCCGCTACGCCAAGGGCCACATCGACGACATCGAGTTCTCCACCGAGGACGGCACCCGCACCGAGGAGGACTTCCTGCACGAGGTCGTGGCCGCGGCGATCGAGGCCGGCGCCACCACCATCAACATCCCCGACACGGTCGGCTTCACCACCCCGGAGGAGATCCGCGGCATCTTCCAGCGCCTGATCGCGCAGGTGCCGGGCGCGGACAAGGTCATCCTCAGCGCGCACTGCCACAACGACCTGGGCCTGGCCGTGGCCAACACCCTGGCCGCGATCGAGGGCGGCGCGCGCCAGGTCGAGTGCACCATCAATGGCATCGGCGAGCGCGCCGGCAATTGCGCGCTGGAGGAGATCGTGATGGCGCTGAAGGTGCGCAACGCGTTCTTCGAGGCCGACACCGGCATCGACACCCGCCGCCTGGTGCCGACCTCGCAGCTGCTGCAGCGCCTGATCGGCATGCCGGTCCAGCGCAACAAGGCGGTGGTCGGCAGCAATGCCTTCGCCCACGAGTCGGGCATCCACCAGCACGGCATGCTGCGCCACCGCGGCACCTACGAGATCATGCGCCCGCAGGACGTGGGCTGGCCGGACACCCAGATGGTGCTGGGCCGCCACAGCGGCCGCGCCGCGGTCGAGCAGCGCCTGCGCGCGCTGGGCTACTACCTGGAGGAGGCGGAGCTGGACCTGGTGTTCGCCGACTTCAAGGCGCTGTGCGAGCAGCAGCGCGTGGTCACCGACGCCGACCTGCAGGCGCTGATGCAGGACACCGGCGACGGCGAGGGCTACCGCCTGGCCTCGATGACGGTCAGCGACGCCGGCCAGCGCGCCAGCGCCACCGTCGAGCTGTCCGACCCGGATGGCCGCCGCGTGGCCGAGACCGCCGAGGGCGACGGCCCGGTGGACGCGCTGTTCGCCGCGCTGTCGGCCGCCACCGGCGTGCAGCTGAGCCTGGAGAGCTACCAGGTGCACAGCGTCGGCCTGGGCACCGATGCCCGCGGCGAAGCCAGCCTCAGCGTACGCCACGGCGAGGACGAATACGAAGGCACCGGCACCAGCCGCGACATCATCGAGGCCAGCGCGCTGGCCTGGCTGGACGTGGCCAACCGCCTGCTGCGCCAGCGCCGTGCCGCGGGGAACAGCGAGCAGCTGGCCACCGCCTGATCCGATGCAGACCCGGCCGGCCGCCGGTGGGGAGCCGGCGGCCGGCCTCCATTCCACAGACCGCCGACCGGCGCTCCCCGTGCCGGTCGCCGAGGAACGTTCCATGCCCATCCCCGAAAGCAACCCGGCCGCCGCGCTGAGCTTCGACGCTGCCGTGAACCGTGCCCTGGCGCGCCGCCGCGCCGACATCCCGCTGCCGCCGCGCCCCGACGCGTCCGAGTGGGACGGCCCGGTGCGCCCGCAGGCAGCCGCGGCCGGGCCCGCCCGCGATCCGGCGCCCGCGCCGGCCGAAGCCGAAACCGAAGCCGCCGGCTGAGCCGCGCCCGGCCACGCGCATCCCACCTTCCCCGTTGCGAGGCACCCCCATGCACGCGAACATCGTCGTACTGCCCGGCGACGGCATCGGCCCGGAGATCGTCTCCGCCACCCTGCCGGTGCTGGAGGCGGTCGCCGCCCGCCATGGCCACAGCTTCTCCTTCCAGGAGCACGACATCGGCGGCATCGCCATCGACCGCCACGGCGAACCGCTGCCGGCATCCACCCTGGAGGCGGCGAAGAACGCCGACGCGGTCCTGCTCGGCGCGGTCGGCGGCCCGAAGTGGTCCGATCCCAACGCCAAGGTGCGGCCGGAGCAGGGCCTGCTGGCGATCCGCAAGGGCCTGGGCCTGTTCGCCAACCTGCGCCCGGTGCGCCCGCACGCGGCGGCGCTGGGCGCCTCGCCGATCAAGTCCGAACTGCTGGAAGGCGTGGACATCGTGGTGGTGCGCGAGCTGACCGGCGGCATCTACTTCGGCGACAAGACCCGCAGCGCCACCGACGCCAGCGACCTGTGCCGCTACACCGTGGCCGAGATCGAGCGCGTGGTGCGCAGCGCCGCGGCGCTGGCGCGCAGCCGCCGCGGCCACCTCACCTCGGTGGACAAGGCCAACGTGCTGGAGACCTCGCGCCTGTGGCGCGACGTGGCCGCGCGCGTGGTGCGGGAGGAGTTCCCGGACGTGACCCTGGAGCACCAGCTGGTCGACTCCATGGCCATGCACCTGCTGTCGCGGCCGCGCGCCTACGACGTGATCGTCACCGAGAACATGTTCGGCGACATCCTCACCGACGAGGCCTCGATGCTGGCCGGCTCGCTGGGCCTGCTGGCTTCGGCGTCGCTGGGCGACGGGAAGGTCGGGATCTATGAACCGATCCACGGCTCGGCGCCGGACATCGCGGGCAAGGGCATCGCCAACCCCTACGCCACCATCCTCAGCGCGGCCATGCTGCTGCGCCACTCGCTGGGCCTGGAGGCCGAGGCCGCCGCGGTGGAGGCGGCGGTGTCGTCCGCGCTGGACGACCGCGTGTTCACCGCGGACCTCGCGCCGGCGGGCCAGGCCGTCGACACCACCCGGGCCGCGCAGGCCGTGATCGAGCGCCTGCGCTGAGCAGCCGCCCCAGGCAAAGGAGACAAGCCATGCCAGGTTCCAGGGAAGAGTTCCTCGAGCGGGTACAGCGCCGCGATCCGGGCCAGCCGGAATTCCTGCAGGCGGTCAAGGAAGTCACCGCCAGCCTGTGGCCGTTCCTCGAGCGCAACCCGCAGTACGCGCGCGACGGCCTGCTGGAACGGCTGGTCGAGCCGGAGCGGGTGATCCAGTTCCGCGTGTCCTGGGTCGACGACCGGGGCCAGGTGCAGGTCAACCGTGCCTGGCGCGTGCAGCACAGTTCGGCGATCGGCCCGTACAAGGGCGGCATGCGCTTCCATCCCACGGTGAACCTGTCGATCCTGAAGTTCCTGGCCTTCGAGCAGACCTTCAAGAACGCGCTCACCACCCTGCCCATGGGCGGTGGCAAGGGCGGCTCGGACTTCGACCCCAAGGGCAAGAGCGACGGCGAGGTGATGCGCTTCTGCCAGGCGCTGATGCTGGAGCTCTACCGGCACCTGGGCCCGGACACCGACGTGCCGGCCGGCGACATCGGCGTTGGCGCGCGCGAGGTCGGCTACATGGCCGGCATGATGAAGAAGCTGTCCAACCAGGCCGGCTGCGTGTTCACCGGCAAGGGCCTGGCCTACGGCGGCAGCCTGATGCGCCCGGAGGCCACCGGCTACGGCACCGTCTACTTCGTCGAGCAGATGCTGCACCACGCCCACCGCGAGACCCAGGGCGCGCGGGTGCTGGTCTCCGGCTCGGGCAACGTCGCCCAGTACGCGGCGGTGAAGGCCACCGACCTGGGCGGCAAGGTGCTGACCTTCAGCGATTCCGGCGGCACGCTCTACGCGCGCGACGGCTTCGACATGGAGGCGATCGAGGCGGTGATGGAACTGAAGAACGTGCGCCGTGGCCGCCTGGCGGAACTGGACGGGGACCGGCGCTTCGAATACCTGCCCGGCAAGCGCCCCTGGCACATCCCGGCCGAGATCGCCCTGCCCTGCGCCACCCAGAACGAGCTGGACGGCGAGGACGCGCGCACCCTGGTGAAGAACGGCGTCATCTGCGTGGCCGAGGGCGCGAACATGCCCTCGACCCTGGAGGCGGTGGACGTGTTCCTGGAGTCCGGCACCCTGTACGCGCCGGGCAAGGCCTCAAACGCCGGCGGCGTGGCCACCTCGGGCCTGGAGATGAGCCAGAACGCGCTGCGCCTGTCCTGGCACCACGCCGAGGTGGACGAGCGCCTGCACGCGATCATGAAGGACATCCACGGCAACTGCGTGCGCCACGGCAAGCGCAAGGACGGCACGGTCAACTACGTGGACGGCGCCAACATCAGCGGCTTCGTGAAGGTGGCCGACGCGATGCTGGCGCAGGGCGTGTACTGAGGCGCCCGCGGCGCGGGCGCCGCCCCGCCGCGGAAGGTCTGCACGCCGCATCGCGCCAGCGCGGCGCGGCGTGGCGGCCACCAGGGCCCATGCCTGGCGCCGCCCTTGCCGGCTTCCGTCGGCGTTTCCACCGCTTCGTCGCATCGCCCCTGCTGCGCGCGCGGGGCGCGTGCCAGGCTCCCGGCACCCTTGCCGCCGGAGACCTGCCATGCGCCTGCCCTTGCTCGCCACGCTCCTGCTCCTCCTGCTTCCCGCCACCGTGCCGGCGAAGCCGCCGGCCTGGCGGCTGGAACCCGCCGCGGACCACGGCATCGATCCGGCCGCGCTGGCCGGGATGGAACGTGCCATCGCGGCCGGCGAGTTCGGCCAGGTCACCAGCGTGCTGGTCGCCCGCGACGGCGTGCTGGTCTACGAGCGCTATTTCGACGAGGGTGGCGCGGAGGCGCGCCGCGACACGCGCTCGGCGACCAAGACCGTCGCCGGCATGTTGGCCGGCATCGCCCAGGCCGAGGGCCGGATGCGGGCCGACGCGCCGGTGCTGCCGCTGCTGCGGCGCCCGCCTCCGGCCAATCCGGATCCACGCAAGGACGCGATCACCGCGGTCGACCTGATGACCATGTCCTCGCTGCTGGAGTGCGACGACTGGAACCAGTGGTCGCGCGGCAACGAGGAACGCATGTACCTGGTCGAGGACTGGGTCGGGTTCTACCTGGACCTGCCGATCCAGGGCTTCCCGGCGTGGATGGAGCGGCCGGAAGACTCGCCATACGGACGCAGCTTCCGCTACTGCACCGCCGGCGTGACCACGCTCGGCGCCGCGATCCAGGCCGCCGTCGGCCGCCCTCTGCAGGACTATGCCCGCGCCAGGCTGTTCGACCCGCTGGGCATCGAGGCGCCGGCCTGGCAGTTCTCGCCGCTGGGCCTGGCCCAGGCCGGCGGCGGCCTTGCCCTGCGCAGCCGCGACCTGCTCGCGCTGGGCGAGCTTGTACCGCCGCGGCGGCGAATGGAACGGCCGCCAGCTGGTGCCGGCGGCATGGGTGGCCGAATCCACCCGGCCGCATGCGCGCATCGAGGACGGCATCGACTACGGCTACCTGTGGTGGCTGCACCACGACACCAGCGAGGGCCGCACGTTCGATTCGTTCGCGATGAACGGCACCGGCGGCAACACGGTGCGGGTGTTCCCCGCGCAGCGCCTGGTCGTGGTCGTCACCACGACCAACTACGGCAAGCCCGACGCGCCGCAACTGACCTTCCGCCTGCTGACCGGCAAGCTGCTGCCGGCGGTCAGGTGACCGCCCACGGCCGCGGGAGCGCGGCGCGGGCAAGCCGCGCCGCATCCTGGATCAGGCGGCGCCGAACAGCCAGGGCTGGGCGGCGCGGTGGCGTGCCTCGAAGGCGGCGATCGCGTCCTTCTCCTGCAGGGTCAGGCCGATGTCGTCCAGGCCGTTGAGCAGGCAGTGCTTGCGGAAGGCGTCCACCTCGAAGCGGTGCTGCACGCCATCGGGGCGGGTGACCGTCTGCGCCGCCAGGTCCACGGTCAGGGTGTAGCCCTCGCTGGTTTCGCACTGGCGGAACAGCTCGTCGACCTCGGCGTCGGACAGCACGATCGGCAGCAGGCCGTTCTTGAAGCTGTTGTTGTAGAAGATGTCGGCGAAGCTGGGCGCGATGATCGCGCGGAAGCCATACTCGTCCAGTGCCCACGGCGCGTGCTCGCGCGAGGAGCCGCAGCCGAAGTTCTCGCGCGCCAGCAGCACGCTGGCGCCCTGGTAGCGCGGGAAGTTGAGCACGAAGTCCGGGTTGATCGGCCGCGTGCTGCAGTCCTGCCCCGGCTGGCCCACGTCCAGGTAGCGCCACTCGTCGAACAGGTTCGGGCCGAAGCCGGTGCGCTTGATCGACTTGAGGAACTGCTTGGGGATGATCTGGTCGGTGTCGACGTTGGCGCGGTCCAGCGGGGCGACCAGGCCGGTGTGGGTGGTGAAGGCTTTCATTGGCGGTTTCCTCAGGCCTGGACCAGTTCGCGCACATCGACGAAGTGGCCGGCCACCGCGGCGGCGGCGGCCATCGCCGGGCTCACCAGGTGGGTGCGGCCACCGGCGCCCTGGCGGCCCTCGAAGTTGCGGTTGGAGGTGGAGGCGCAGTGCTCGCCGGCGCCCAGCCTGTCGGGATTCATCGCCAGGCACATCGAGCAGCCCGGCTCGCGCCACTCGAAGCCGGCCTCGATGAACACCTTGTCCAGGCCCTCGGCCTCGGCCTGGGCCTTGACCAGGCCCGAGCCCGGCACCACCAGCGCCTGCTTGATCGTCGGCGCCACCTTGCGCCCGCGCGCCACCGCGGCGGCCGCGCGCAGGTCCTCGATCCGCGAGTTGGTGCACGAACCGATGAACACGCGGTCCAGCCGGATCGAGGTGATCGGCTGGTTGGGTTGCAGGCCCATGTACTTCAGGGCGCGCACGATCGAATCGCGCTTCACCGGATCGGGTTCGCGTTCCGGATCCGGCACCGTCGCGTCCACCGGCACCACCATCTCCGGCGAGGTGCCCCAGCTGACCTGCGGCTTGATGTCCTCGGCGCGCAGCTCGACCACGGTGTCGAAGTGCGCGTCCGGGTCGGAGACCAGGGTACGCCACAACGCCACCGCCGCGTCCCACTGCCCGCCCCTGGGCGCGAACGGGCGGCCCTTCACGTATTCGATGGTCTTCTCGTCCACCGCGACCATGCCCACCCGCGCGCCAGCCTCGATGGCCATGTTGCAGATGGTCATGCGGCCTTCCATCGACAGTTCGCGGATCGCGCTGCCGGCGAACTCCAGGGCGTGGCCGTTGCCGCCGGCGGTGCCGATCCGGCCGATCACCGCCAGCACGATGTCCTTGGCGGTCACGCCCGGGCCCAGCTTGCCTTCGACCCGGACCTGCATGTTCTTCATCTTCTTGGCCACCAGGCACTGGGTGGCCAGCACGTGCTCGACCTCGGAGGTGCCGATGCCGTGCGCCAGCGCTCCAAAAGCACCATGCGTGGAGGTGTGCGAGTCGCCGCAGACCACGGTCATGCCCGGCAGGGTCGCGCCCTGCTCCGGGCCGACCACGTGGACGATGCCCTGGCGGGCATCGTCCATGCGGAACTCGAGGATGCCGAAATCGGCGCAGTTCTCGTCCAGGGTCTGCACCTGCAGCCGCGACACCGGGTCGGCGATGGCCTGCAGGCCGCCGGCGCGCTCGGCCCGGGTGGTGGGCACGTTGTGGTCGGGCGTGGCGATGTTGGCGTCCACCCGCCACGGCTTGCGGCCGGCGAGGCGGAGCCCCTCGAACGCCTGCGGCGAGGTCACCTCGTGCAGGATGTGGCGGTCGATGTAGATCAGCGAGGAGCCGTCGTCGCGGCGGCTTACCTCGTGCATTTCCCACAGCTTGTCGTAAAGGGTCTTGCCGGCCATTCCCTCTGTTCCTCTGGCGGTGGCGGGCGCGCGGCCCGCCGAGCTTGGGGAAATCCTGCCGCCTTGCCATCGATAACTCAAATGCATATTTTTCATCCGGTAGATTCCTGCCAGGAATCAATCCGGAGCCGCGATGGACTGGGGCAGCCTGTCGGCATTCGTCGCCGTCGCCGAGCGCGGCGGCTTTTCCGCCGCCGCCGAGCAGCTGCACCTGACCCAGCCGGCGGTGAGCAAGCGCATCGCCCAGCTGGAGCAGGACCTGGAGGTGCGCCTGTTCGACCGCCTCGGCCGCCAGGTGGTGCTGACCGAGGCCGGGCGCCTGCTGCTGCCGCGGGCGCGGCAGATGCTGGCCGAGGCCGATGCGGCGCGGCGCGCGTTGCAGGACCTGGGCCAGGACATCGGCGGCCGCCTGAGCCTGGCCACCAGCCACCACGTCGGCCTGCACCGGCTGCCGGCCCTGCTGCGCCGCTTTACCGCGCTGCACCCGCGGGTGGCGCTGGACATCCGCTTCATGGATTCGGAGCAGGCCTATGCCCAGGTGCTGGGCGGCGACGTGGAGCTGGCGGTGACCACGCTGGGGCCGACCGAGGCACCGCTGCTGGCCACGCCGGTATGGGACGATCCGCTGCGCTTCGTGGTGGCGCCGGACCATCCGCTGGCGCGGATGGCGAAGGTGGGCCTGGCCGACATCGCCGCGCATCCGGCGGTCCTGCCGGATCCGGGCACCTTCACCCACCGCATCGTCGCCCAGGCCTTTGCCCGCCGCGGCCTGTCGCTGCAGCTGCGCCTGACCACCAATTACATGGAGACCATCAAGATGCTGGTCTCGGTGGGCCTGGCCTGGGGAGCGCTGCCGCTGACCATGCTCGACGCCCAGGTGCAGGTGCTGCCGGTCCAGGGCGTGCAGCTGTCGCGGCAACTCGGGTATGTCGTGCATGGCGGCCGCACGCTGTCGCGGGCGGCGCAGGCGTTCATCGCGCTGCTGCGTGGGGATTCGTGATTCGTGATTCGTGATTGGTGATTGGCCGGGACGATGGCGCTGGCCGAGGGGTAAGCGAAGCGCACCCGGGTTCCCCTCTTCCGAGGGGAGTGGGGCTTCGTGCGGGTGTGCCCGGGGCGTAGCCGAAGCAGCGGCATTGCTCCGGCTACACCGTCCCGCCGTCAGGCTGTTGCCTCTTCCGGCCTGACCCGGAACCAGGCCGCGTACAGCGCCGGCAGGAACAGCAGGGTCAGGGCGGTGGCCACGATCAGGCCGCCCATGATCGCCACCGCCATCGAGCCGTAGAATGCGCTGCGCGACAGCGGGATCATCGCCAGCACCGCGGTCAGCGCGGTCAGCACGATCGGGCGGAAGCGGCGCACGGTGGCGTCGACGATGGCGTGCCAGCGGTCGTGGCCGGCGGCGATGTCCTGCTCGATCTGGTCGACCAGGATCACCGAGTTGCGCATCACCATGCCGGCCAGCGCGATTGTGCCCAGCAGTGCCACGAAGCCGAACGGCATGCGGAAGACCAGCAGGAACCAGGTCGCGCCGATCAGGCCCAGCGGCGCGGTCACCAGCACCATCAATGTGCGGGAGAAGCTGCGCAGCTGGACCATCAGCAGCGTCGTGACCACGAACAGGAACAGCGGCATGCCGGCCTTGATCGAGTTCTGCCCGCGCGCCGAATCCTCCACCGAGCCGCCGACCTGCAGCAGGTAGCCCGGCGGCATCGCCTCGCGGATCCCGTCCAGGGTCGGGTCGATCTGCGCGGTGACCGCCGCCGGCAGCAGTTCGTCGCCGATGTCGGCGCGCACGGTGATGGTCGGCAGCCGGTCGCGGTGCCAGATGATCCCTTCCTCGAAGGTCTGCCGGATGCGCGCCACCTGCGACAACGCCACGCTGCCGCCGTCGCCGGTGGGGATGGCCAGGCTGCCCAGCAGTTCCAGCTGCTCGCGGTCGCCGGCGCCGCCGCGCAGCATGATCCCGACCAGCTCGTTGCCCTCGCGGAAGGTGCTGGCGGTGTAGCCGGACAGCTGCGCGCTGAGGAACTGCGCCAGCTGGGCGCTGTTGACGCCCAGCGCGCGGGCGCGGTCCTGGTCGATCTCCAGGCGCACCACCTTGCTCGGCTCGTCCCAGTCCAGGTTGACGTTGGTGGTGTGCGGGTTGGCGCGCACCTTCTCCGCCACCTCGCGTGCGATCGCGCGCACCTGGTCGATGTGCTCGCCGGAAACGCGGAACTGCACCGGGTAGCCCACCGGCGGGCCGTTCTCCAGCCGGGTCACGCGCATCTGCAGCTCCGGGAACTGCGGCGCCACCTCGCGCAGCAGCCAGTTGCGCAGTTCCTCGCGCGCCTGGATGTCGCGTGCCAGGACCACGAACTGGCTGAAGTTGGTCGCCGGCAGCTGCTGGTCCAGCGGCAGGTAGAAGCGCGGCGAGCCGGTGCCGACGTAGGCCACGTAGTTGCGCACGTCCTCGCGCTGCTGCAGCAGCGCCTCCAGTTTCTTCGCCTGCGCCTCGGTGGCGCGCAGCGACGCGCCCTCGGCCAGTTCCAGGTCCACCATCAGCTCCGGCCGGGTCGAGTCCGGGAAGAACTGCTGCGGCACGAAGCGGAACATCGCCAGCGACAGCACGAACAGGCCGACGGTGGCGCCGATCACCCACCAGCGCCGGCGCAGGCAGGCATCGAGCAGGCGGCGGAAGCGCTGGTAGAACGGGCGCTGGTACGGGTCGTGGTGGTGGCCGTCGAGCGGCGCCGGGGCCAGCAGCGCGGCGTACTGAGGCCAGCGGTCGGCCAGCCGCTCGCGGAAGGCACGCCGGCGCGCGGCCAGGCTGCCCGGCTTCGGCGGCCGGGGATGCGCCAGGTCCGGCAGCATCTTGTCGCCCAGGTAGGGGATGAACAGCACCGCGGCGATCCACGACACCAGCAGGGCGATGGTCACCACCTGGAACAGCGAGCGGGTGTACTCGCCGGTGCTGGAGGCGGCGGTGGCGATCGGCAGGAAGCCGGCCGCGGTGATCAGGGTGCCGGTGAGCATCGGGAACGCGGTCGATTCCCAGGCGAAGCTGGCCGCGCGCAGGCGGTCGAAGCCCTGCTCCATCTTGATGGCCATCATCTCCACCGCGATGATCGCGTCGTCCACCAGCAGGCCCAGCGCCAGCACCAGCGCGCCCAGCGAGATCTTGTGCAGGCCGATGCCGAAGTAGTTCATCACCGCGAAGGTCATCGCCAGCACCAGCGGGATCGAGACCGCCACCACCAGGCCGGTGCGGAATCCCAGCGAGAAGAAGCTGACCAGCAGCACGATGGTCACCGCCTCGGCCAGCACGCGCACGAACTCGCCCACCGAGTCGCGCACCGCCTCCGGCTGGTCGGAGACCTTGCGCAGCTGCATGCCCGCCGGCAGCTGCTCCTGCAGCCGCGCGAACTCGGCCTCCAGCGCCTCGCCCAGGCGCAGGATGTGGCCGCCGTCGCGCATGGCCACGGCGATGCCGATCGCGTCCTGGCCCATGAAGCGCATGCGCGGCGCGGCCGGATCGGCGAAACCGCGGGTCACCGTGGCCACGTCCTGCAGGCGGATGGTGCGGCCGTTGGCGCGGATCGGGAACGCGCGGATCTCCTCCAGGGTGCGGAACGGGCCGTCCACCCGCAGCTGCACGCGCTCGGAGGCGGTCTCGTAGAACCCGGCCGGCACCACCGCGTTCTGTCCTTCCAGCGCCTGCTGCACCGCCTGCAGCGGGATGCCCAGGGTGGCCAGGCGCGCGTTGTCGATCTCGATCCAGACCTTCTCGTCCTGCAGGCCGATCAGCTCGACCTTGCCCACGTCCGCCACCCGCTGCAGTTCCAGCTGGATGCGGTCGGCGTAGTCCTTGAGGATGGCGTAGTCGAAGCCCTCGCCGGTGAGGGCGTAGATGTTGCCGAAGGTGTCGCCGAACTCGTCGTTGAAGAACGGCCCGACCACCCCGTCCGGGAGCGTGGCGCGGATGTCGCCGACCTTCTTGCGTACCTGGTAGAACAGCTCGGGGATGTCCTTCGAGCGCATCGAGTCGCGGGCCATGAAGATCACCTGCGACTCGCCCGGGCGCGAGTACGAGCGCACGAACTCGTACTTGCCGGTGTTCATCACCGCCTTCTCGATCCGCTCGGTGACCTGCAGCGAGACCTCCTCGGCGGTGGCGCCCGGCCACAGCGTGCGCACCACCATGGCCTTGAAGGTGAACGGTGGGTCCTCGCTCTGGCCCAGGCGCAGGTAGGACCAGGTGCCGATCACCGCCAGGGCGATCATCGCGTACAGCACCAGGCCGCGGTTGTGCAGCGCCCACTCGGAAAGGTTGAAGCGGCGCATGGCTCAGTCCGCCTTCGGCCGCACGGCGGCGGCCACCGGCCGGTTGCCGCGGTCCACCGCGAGCACCGCCTCGCCCTCGCGCAGCAGGTGGCCGCCGGCGGCGACCACCCAGTCGTCGGCGCGCAGCTCGCCGCGGACCTCCACCGTCTCGGTGCCCAGCGGCCCGTGCTCGACCGGCACGCTGGCGACCTTGCCCTCGCGCACCACCCACACCGCCGGCTTGCCGTCGGCGCCCTGCTGCAGCGCCGCCAGCGGCACCCGCAGGCCGGCGCCGGCCGCGCCGTGGCCGAGGAACACGCGCGCGCTCTGGCCCAGCACCACGTCGCCGGCCACCGCATCGTCCAGGGCCACGCGCACGGCGTAACTGCGGGTCAGCGGATCGGCCGCCGGGGCCAGTTCGCGGATCCGCGCCGGCAGGCGCTGGCCGGGGCGGCTCCACAGCTCGACCTCGGCCGGATCGCCGACCTTGAACTGGCCGATGCGGTCCTCCGGCAGGTCGATCGCCACCTCGCGGCCACCGTCGGCGGCCAGGGTGAACACGGTCTGCCCGGCCGCCACCACCTGGCCGACCTCGGCCTGGCGGCTGGCGATCACCCCGGCGTGCGGCGCGCGCAGGGTGGCATAGGCGGCCTGGTTGCGGGTCACCTCCCACTGCGCGCGGGCGGCATCGACCTGCCCGGCCGCGGCCTTGTACGCCGCCTCCTGGGCCTCGTAGGCCGAGCGGCTCACCAGCTGCTGCTCGACCAGCTTCGCGTAGCGGTCCAGGTCGCCCTTCGCCCGCGCCAGCTCGGCCTCGGCCGCCGCCAGCTGCGCCCGCGCGGCCTGCGCCTGCAGCGCCTGGTCGCCCGGATCCAGCTCGGCCAGCACCTGGCCTTCGGCCACCCGCGCACCGGCGTCCACCCGCCGCGCCACCAGCTCGCCACCGATGCGGAACGCCAGCGGGCTTTCCTCGCGCGCCCGCACCTCGCCGGGGAAGGCCAGCCCCGCGGCTTCGCCGGCCGCCTGTGGCTGCACCACCCAGACCGGGCGCGCCTTCTCCGGCGCCTCCGCGCCATTGCCGCACCCCGCGAGGGCGACCACCACGAGGGCTGCCGCTACGCCACGCCTGACCCGTCCCTGCATCGCCACGACTCCGTCCCGTAGGTGGAAAATAGTGAACCGGCCGGTATGGTATAAATAGAAAACCAACTAGTCTAGTATTGCCTGCATGACCCGCCCGACCACGCCCGCCAGCGCCGCCGCGCCCGCCCGCAATCCGGGCCCCGGCCGCCCCAAGGACCTGGCCAAGCGCGCCGCGATCCTGGAAGCGGCCAAGCGCATGTTCCTCGAACAGGGCTACCAGGGCGTGAGCATGGACCAGATCGCCGCCGCCGCCGGCGTGTCCAAGCTGACCGTCTACAGCCACTTCGGCGACAAGGAGACCCTGTTCTCCGAGGCGATCGCCGCCAAGTGCCGCGAGGTGCTGCCGGACGAGCTGTTCGTGAACCCGCCCGAGGGCCCGCTGCGCGAGCAGCTGCGGGCCATCGGCCACGCCTTCTTCGCCCTGATCACCAGCGACGAGGCCATCCGCATGCACCGGATGCTCTCCAATCCCGGCGCCGCCGACCCGGCCCTGCGCGAGCTGTTCTGGAACTCCGGCCCGCGCCGGGTCCAGGAGGTGTTCGCCCAGTTCCTGCAGGCACGGGTGGCCGAGGGCCAGCTGCGGATCGAGGACGTGCCCCTGGCCGCCTCGCAGTTCTTCTGCCTGCTCAAGGGCGAGCTGTACTCGAAGATGGCCTGCGGCCTGTGCGGCACGCCCGCGCCGGCCGACCTGCAGCGGCACCTGCGGGCCACGGTGGATTTCTTCCTGCGCGCCTATGCGGCCTGAACCGCGTCCCGCAGGGCCGGTGGTCGCGGTGACTTCCGGCACTGAACGCCGCCGCCCGGGCGCGGCGATCCTTCCAGCGCCGGCACGGGCCGCCGCGGTAGTAGAATGCCCGGCCTCCCGCGCCTTGTGATAGCAGCCATGACGATCGATTACGCCCTTGCCCGCGAACTGATGGTGGAACAGCAGGTCCGCCCCTGGGAGGTCCTGGACGCCGCCGTGCTCGAGGTGATCGGCCGCCTGCCGCGCGAGGCGTTCGTGCCGGAGGCGCAGCGCGCGCTGGCCTACGCCGACATCGAGCTGCCGCTGGGCCACGGCGTGCGCATGATGAAGCCGGTGGTCGAGGGCCGCATGCTCCAGGCCCTGGCCCTGCAGCCGGGCGACAGCGTGCTGGAAGTGGGCACCGGCAGCGGCTACGTCACCGCCTGCCTGGGCGAGCTGGCGCGCGAGGTGGTGAGCATCGAGATCCAGCCGGAACTGGCCGCCGCCGCGCGCAGGCACCTGGACGCTGCCCGCCTGGGCACCAACGTCCGCATCGAGACCGCCGACGCCCTGCAGTACGCGCCGACCCGCCAGTTCGACGCGGTCTGCGTGACCGCCGCGGTGGACACGGTCCCGACCCGGTTCCTGGAGTGGCTGCGCCCGGGCGGCCGCCTGTTCGTGGTCCGTGGCCGCGCGCCGGTGATGGAAGCCGTGCTGCTGCGCCACACCGGCGATGTCAACGCGCCGGCCGTTGAATCGTTGTTCGAGACCGAGCTCGAGTACCTGCGCGGCGCCGAGCCGGCCCCGCAGTTCAGTTTCTGACCGCAATGCCCCGCGGGGCAGCGGTCGGATCCCGATATCCCCACGACGGCCCGGGCATGGACCCGGGCCCAACATGAAGATAAGGAAGCCGCTGATGATCCGCCGTTCCCTCGCCCTGGCCCTGGCGGCCGCACTGGCCCCCGCCTCCGCCGGCGCCGCCGACCTGCTGCAGACCTACGAGATGGCCCGCAACGGCGACCCCACGCTGGCGATCGCCGAATCGAACACGCTGATCACCAAGGAAGGCCGTGTGCAGGCGCGCGCCGCGCTGCTGCCGAACCTCAGTGGCGAGGCCAGCCTGAGGCGCGCGCGCAACGAGCACGAGGGCGTCCCCGGCTCGACCACCACGACCACCCGCAGGTACAACCTGAACGCCTCGCAGACGCTGTTCAACTGGGGCCAGTTCGCCAGCCTGCGCGCCGAGCGCACCCTGAGCGCCGCCGCCGACCAGGACCTGGCCGCCGCCAGCGACGACCTGATGGTGCGTACCGCCGCCGCCTACTTCGACGTGCTGGTGGCGATCGAGTCGCTGGCCGCGGCCGAGACCAACGAGGCCGCCGCCAAGCGCCAGTTCGACTACGCCGACAAGCGCCTGGAAGTGGGCCTGGCCCCGATCACCGACGTGCACGAGGCCCGCGCCCAGTACGACGAGGCCCGCGCCAACGCCATCCTCGCCCGCAATGCGCTGCAGGACGCCTACCAGGCCCTGGCCGAGCTGACCGGCCAGCCGGTGCGCGACCTGCGCGCCCTCCCGGCCGACTTCCGCCCCGAGCTGCCGACCCTGCGCGACGGCGCCGATGCCTGGGTGGCCGCCGCGATCGAGCGCAACCCCAGCCTGCGCTCGGCCGAACTGCGCGCCCAAGCCGCCAATCACAACGTGGAAAACGCCCGCGCCGGCCACTACCCGACCCTGTCGCTGAATGCCACCTGGGGCAAGGACGAGAGCTGGGGCGACCTGTCCGAAAGCGGCATGCGCGCCGGCGAAAGCACCGGCAGCGGCATCGGCATCACCCTGAACGTGCCGATCTTCTCCGGCGGCGCGACCCAGTCGCGCGTGCGCCAGGCGATCGCCCAGCGCGACATCGCCCAGGACCAGTACGAGCAGCAGCGCCGCGCCCTGGACCGCAACACCCGCAACCTGTACCAGGCCCTGGTCGCCGGCGTGAGCGAGGTCGAGGCCCGCCGCCTGGCCGTGGTCTCGGCGCAGAGTGCCTACGAGGCCTCGCAGGTCGGCCTGGAAGTCGGCACCCGCACCGTGCTGGACGTGGTCCAGAACCAGCGCACCCTGTTCCAGGCCCAGGTCGAGTACGCCCGCGCCAAGTACAACTTCCTGCTCAACCGCCTGCTGCTGTCGCAGGCCACCGGCGAGCTGGACGTGGACGCGCTGCGCCAGGTCAATGCCCTGCTGACCGTCGACGCCGAGGCCCAGCTGCAGGATCCGTCGGTCCTGCGCCAGTAAGCCGCGGCACCGGCACCGGAATGGAGAAGGCCGCCCACGGGGCGGCCTTCTTCGTTTCCGGCTTCCGCTCAGTCCTCGACCGGATCCGGCGCCGGCAGGTCCGGCGCGATCAGCTCCAGGGTGTTGCGCAGCGCCCCGCGGCCCTGGTCGACCAGGGCGCGGCCGGCCTCGACCATGGCCTGGCGCAGCGGGGCGTCGCCCAGCAGCGCCTCCAGCGCGTCGCCGACCTCCTGCAGGTCGCGGCCCACGCGCAGCGCCCCGGCCTCGTCCAGGCGCCGCGAGATCTCGGCGAAATTGTGCAGGTGCGGGCCGGTGACCACCGCCGTGCCCACCGCCGCCGGCTCCAGCAGGTTGTGCCCGCCGACCGGCTGCAGGCTGCCGCCGACGAAGGCCACGTCGGCGCAGGCGTAGAACGCCATCAGCTCGCCCAGGGTATCGACCACGAACACGTCGTCCCCGGCCGCCGGCCAGCCGCCGGCGCTGCGCGTGCCCACCTGCCAGCCCGCCGCCTCGGCCGCGGCGCGTACCCGCCCGAAGCGCTCCGGGTGGCGCGGCGCCCACAGCAGCAGCAGGTCCGGCCAGCGCGCACGCAGGCGCCGGTGCAGGGCCAGCACGTCCTCCTCCTCGCCCTCGTGGGTGCTGGCCGCGATCCACACCGGGCGCTTGCGGCCGAGCGCGTCCTCGAACGCCGCGCGCAACGCCTCCAGGCCGTCGGGCACCTCCACGTCGTACTTGAGGTTGCCCAGCACCCGCACCTGGTCGGGACGCGCGCCCAGCACCTGGAAGCGGCGCGCATCGGCGTCGGACTGCGCGGCCACGCAGCGCACCGTGCGCAGGGCGCGGCCCAGCAGCGGCCGCAGCAGGCGGTAGCCGCGCAGGGAACGGGCCGACAGGCGCGCGTTGAGCACGTACACCGGGATGCCGTGGTCGCGGCAGCCGAACAGCATGTTCGGCCACAGCTCGGTTTCCATGATCAGTGCCAGGGTCGGGCGGAAGTGCTGCAGGAAGCGGTCCACGCTGCCGGGCAGGTCGTAGGGCAGGTACACGTGGTCCACCCGCCCGCCCCACAGCGCGCGCACCCGCTGCGAGCCGGTGGGCGTGATCGTGGTGACCACCCAGCGGGTGCCCTTGCCCTGGCGCAGCAGGGCGTTGACCAGCGGCGCGGCGGCGTTGACCTCGCCCACCGACACCGCGTGCAGCCACACGCACGGGCGGCCCTGCTCGGTGCTGTAGGCGCCGTAGCGCTCGTCCCAGCGGCGGAAGTACTCGCGCACGCGGAAGCCGCGCGAGATCAGGTGGTACAGGGTGAAGGGCGACAGCAGGTACAGCGCCAGCGAGTAGAGCCAGCGCACCAGGCGTTCGCCCGGTTCCTTGGGCGGAAACGGAGTCGGCATCGGCGCAGGATAGCCGAGCCGGCGACGGCCGGTTGCCGGCCAAGGCTTAGAATCTGCGCATGAGCGCCGCAGACACGCCCCCTCCCCGCCCTTCCTTCGCCCCGCGCAACTGGCCGATGTGGCTGGCCCTGGGGATCATGGTCGCCGCCGCGCGCCTGCCCTGGCTGTGGCAGCGCGCGATCGGCCGCGGGGTGGGCTGGCTGGCCTGGCACCTGGCCCGCGAGCGCCGCCGCGCCGCCGAGGTCAACCTCGCCCTGTGCTTCCCGCAGCAGACGCCGCAATGGCGCGCGCGCCTGGCGCGCGACAGCTTCGACGCGCTGGGCGTTGGCCTGTTCGAGTTCGCGCGCGCCTGGTGGGGTTCGCTGGCGCCGATCGAGCGCGACGTCCGGATCGAGGGCCTGGAGCACCTGCGCGAACTGCAGGCCCAGGGCCGCGGCGTGCTGCTGGTTTCCGGCCACTTCATGACCCTGGAGATGTGCGGGCGGCTGCTGTGCGGGCAGGTGCCGCTGGCCGGCATGTACCGCCGCCACCGCAACCCGGTGATGGAGTGGGCGGTCAAGCGCGGCCGCCTGCGCTATGCGGTGGCGATGTTCGCCAACAGCGACCTGCGCGGCGCGGTGCGCCACCTCAAGCGCGGCGGGATGCTGTGGTACGCGCCGGACCAGGACATGCGCGGCAAGGACTCGGTGTTCGCGCCGTTCTTCGGCATGCCGGCCTCGACCATCACCGCCACCCACCAGCTGGCGCGGGTCACCGGCTGCGCGGTGGTGCCGTTCTTCCACCGCCGCGAGGGCGGCCGCTACATCCTGCGCGTGGCCCCGCCGCTGGCGGACTTCCCCAGCGAGGACGCGGTCGCCGACACCGCCCGGGTCAACGCCGCGATCGAGGCCATGGTGCGCGAGGCGCCGGCGCAGTACCTGTGGATCCACCGCCGCTTCAAGCGCCAGCCGCAGGGCCGCAGCAACTACTACGAGCGCGGCCGCGGCCTGCCCGCGCCGCCACCGGCCGCCTGAGGCCGGCCCGGAGCTCAGGCGCGCGCCGCCGGCGCGTCGCCGCGGGCATGCAGCAGCCCGGCGTAGAGCCCGGCCAGCAGCATCAGCACCCCGCCCCAGAAGGTGGAATAGAACGCCAGGTGGGTGTTGAGCGGGAACACGGTCGCCGCCAGCGCCAGCAATGCCGGGGCCGCGCGCCGGCGCGCCGCGGGCCCGGCGCGGCACCAGCCGCGCCACGCCGCCCAGGCCCCGCCCAGCCAGGCCAGCAGGCCCAGCACGCCGGTCTCGCTCAGCAGTTCCAGCACCAGCTGGTGCGCGTGCAGCGCCTCGCCGCCGCCCCACAGGGTCTCCTGCGCCGGCGCCGGATCGCAGCCTGCCCAGGCCCGGCGGAAGCCGCGCACGCCCACGCCGTTCAGCGGATGCTCGCGTGCCATGCATAGCGCGCCCCGCCAGATCCGCCCACGTCCGGACAAGGCGCCGTCGATCCCGCCGGCATCGGCCTGCAGCGCCAGCGCAGTGCGCGCCACCCGCTGCTGCAGCGGCGGCGAGGCCAGGTACAGCGCCACCAGCGCCAGCAGCGCGGCAGCTCCGAAGCCGGCCAGCCGCGCCGGCCCCAGCACCCGCCAGCCCGTGGCCAGCAATACCAGCGCCAACGTCAGCCAGGCCGCACGCGCGCCGCCGAGGACGACGGCCAGGCCCAGCACCGCCGCGGCCAGGCACCAGCCCCACGCCCGCCCGCGCGCCGCCGCCGGGGCGAGGACGAATGGCGCCAGGCTGGCCAGCACCAGGCCCAGCTTGGGATTGCAGTCACCAAACACGCCGTTGACCCGGTCCCAGGCCTGCACCTCGGCAACCGGACACAGCGGCCCGCCGCCGGCCAGCGCCTTCAGCGCGTCCAGGGCGAGGAACAGCGGACTGGCCCCGGCCAGCGCCTGCAGCAGCGCATCGACGCTCCAGGCCAGCGCCAGCAGCGCCAGCCCACCCAGCACCACCCCGCGCCCGCGCGGTTCGCGCACGGCAATGGCGACGCCCCACAGCAGCGGCAGGTAACGCAGGTCGGCCAGGGTTTCCTTCCAGGCCCGGGCCCGGTCCAGCGCGTCCGCGGCCGACAGCAGCTCCGGCAGCCAGTAGGCGCCGAACAGCAGGCCCGCCAGCACGAACGCGCCGCGCTGCAGCGGCAACGGCCGGCGCCGCAGCGCGCACCAGGCCAGCTGCACGGCCACCGCCAGCGCCCCCAGCGACAGCACCGCCTCGGCCGGCCCCGGTAGCGGCCACAGCGCCACCGCCAGCAGCACCCAGGCCGGCGTCCAGGCGAACGCGCGGCCAGGCGCGGGAGCGTGCTCAGCCGGCCAGTTCCGCATACAGGTCCAGAGTGGCCTGCTGCATGGCCTGCAGGGTGAAGGGGACGGCCACCGGCGCGGGCGGCTCGCGCAACAGCCGGGCTGCGGCCGCGGCCAGCGCATCGCTGTCGAACGGCGGCACCGCGCCGGCCGGCTGCAGCGCCTGCAGCAGTTCGCCCACCCCGCCATGGGCCCAGCCCAGCACCGGGCGGCCCACCGCCAGCGCTTCCACCACGGTACGGCCGAAGGCCTCGGGCTTGCGCGACAGCTGCAGCACCAGGTCGCTGGCCGCGTACGCGGTGGCAATGGCCGCGGTGGGTGCGGTGAACAGCACCGCATCGGCCACGCCCAGCTGCGCGGCCAAGGCCTCCAGTTCGGCGATATAGGCCTCGCGCCCGGGTTCGCGCGCGCCCGGCAGCCACAACCGTGCCTGCGGCTGGCCACCGGCACGCAGGGCGGCCAGCAGCCGCAGGGCGTCGGCATGGCCCTTCAGGCGCGTGCCGCGCCCGGGCAGCAGCAGCAAGGGGGCGGCCCCGGCCAGGGCCGGGTGCTCCGCCGCCACCGCGGCGCGGGCAGCGGGATCGGGCAAGGGCCGCGGCGGAAACTGCGCCGGATCGATGCCGCGCTCGATCACCCGCAGCCGGCCCGGATCGGTGTCCGGGTAATGACGCAGCACGTAGTCGCGCACCGTGCGCGAGACGCAGACCACGCGCTCGCCGCTGGCCATGACCGCGCTGTAGCGCCCGGGCGAATTGAGTCCGTGCACGGTGGTGACCCAGTGCGGGCGGCGCGCGGCCGGTAGTCCGGCCAGGGCCATCCGTCCCAGCCAGGCCGGCAGGCGCGAGCGCGCGTGGACGATGTCCACGCCCTGGTCCAGGAACAACCGGCGCAGGGCCGGGACATGGCGCAGCACGGCCGGCGACTTGCGGCCGATGGCCAGTTCGACGTGCTCTGCCCCGCCGGCGCGCAGCTGCGGCACCAGGCGGCCGCCGGCGGAGACGACGATGGCGCGGTGGCCGCCGGCGGCCAGGGCCGCGGCGATCTCGAGGGTGGAACGTTCGACGCCGCCGGATTCCAGCGCCGGCAGCAGCTGGACCACGGTCAGGCGGCGCATCGGCGGCGTGGCCGGGATGCGGCGGGCGTCAGTCGACCAGCTGGTAGACGGCCGAGCAGTACGGGCACTTGGCCTCGCCGTTCGGCTCGTCCTGGATCGGCAGGTACACGCGCGGGTGCGAGTTCCACAGCGCCATTTCCGGCGTCGGGCAGCTCAGCGGCAGGTCCGCGCGGTGCACGGTGTAACGCTTCTCGGCATTGGCGGGCGCGGCGGCGGTGGTGTTCATGGCGTGTAGCTCGGATCGGCAGGAAGCGCGTGGATTCTACCAGCGCGCGGGCCACCGCGGCCCGGGTCGCGGCGGTGCCGGCCCGCGCGGGGCCGGCACCGGCGGGCCTCACTTGGCCTTGGCGTGGGCCTCGGTGGTGATGCGCAGGGTCACCTCGTCGCCGACGTTGGGCACGTAGGCGCCCACGCCGAACTCGCTGCGCAGGATGGTGGCGGTGGCGTCGAAGCCGATCGCCGGGGCCTTGAGCATCGGATGGTCGGCGGCCTTGTTGAAGGTCACGTCCAGCACCACCGGGCGGGTGATGTCCTTGATGGTCAGCTCGCCGGTGACCTTGAGCTTGCCCTCGCCGGCGGGCTCGACCTTGGTGCTCCTGAACTTCGCGGTCGGGTACTTCTCGGCGTCGAAGAAGTCGGCGCTGCGCAGGTGCTCGTTGAACTTGCTGCTGAAGGCCTCCAGGCCGGACAGCGGCAAGGTCACCTCCACGCTGGAGGCGGACACGTTGTCGGCGTCGTACACCAGGGTGCCCTGGACGTCGCCGAAGTTGGCGAACGGATGCGAGAAGCCGAAGTGGCTCCACTGCGCCAGCACGTTGGTGTGGGTCGGATCGAGGTTGTAGGTCACCGGGGCGGCGGAGGCAGCACCGGCGAAGGCGGCCAGGGCGACGGCGAGCAGGATCTTGCGCATGGTGGAACTCCTTGTGGTTTGCCGTGACGACTGCGGGGGCGACGCCTCAGACGATGCGCGCGGCTTCGTCGAAGGACAGTCGCGGGGAACGCGGGAACAGGCTGGCCGGGTCACCGTAGCCGAGGTTGACCAGGATTTCCGAGCGGATGTTGGTGCCGGCGAAGAACGCCTCGTCGACCTTGGCCGGGTCGAAGCCGGTCATCGGGCCGGCGTCCAGGCCCAGCGCGCGCGCGGCCAGGATCAGGTAGCCGGCCTGCAGCGACATGTTCAGCAGCGAGGGCTTGTCGCGGCCCTCGCGCGGGCCGTCGAACCAGGCCTTGGCGTCGGCGTGCGGGAACAGGTAGGGCAGCTTCTCGTGGAAATCCAGGTCGCGGCCGACGATCACCGTCACCGGCGCGGACATGGTCTTGGCATGGTTGCCCTCGGACAGCGCCGGGGCGAGCTTGGCCTTGGCCTCGGCCGATTTCACGAACACGAAGCGCGCCGGCGTGGTATTGGCTCCGGTCGGGCCCAGCTTCAGCAGGTCGTAGAGCCGGCGCAGGGTGTCGTCGCTTACTTCGCCGGTGAAGGCGTTGTAGGTGCGGGCGCTGCGGAACAGCTGGTCGAGGGCGGCTTCGTTCAACGGTTGGCTCATGGTTCTGGCTAAAGGGTCCGGTTGCGGCACGAGGCCACGGGTGGGCCGCAGTGTAGAGTGTTGCAGCAGCGGTTTACCAAATCCGGCCCGGAACGAATTGATGTCGCGCATGGAACGGAACGCGTCCACCACGGCCTGGCTGCTGACCGATGGCAACGCCGGCAACGTGCGCCAGGCCGAGGCCCTGGCCGGCGCCCTCGGCCTGGACTCGCCGCACCTGCCGGAACTGGCGCCGCGCGCGCCCTGGCGCTGGCTGGCGCCGCGGCGCTTGCCCGGGGCGCGGCACGCGTTTGGTCCCGGGCTGGCGGCGGCCCTGGCGGGTCCGGCCCCGGCGCTGGCGATCGGCTGCGGCCGCCAGGGTGCGCTGGCCGGGCGCCTGGCGCGCGAGCGCGGCGCGCGTGCGGTGCAGATCCTCGATCCGCGCATCGACAGCCGCCACTGGGACCTGGTGGTGGTGCCGGAGCATGACCGCCTGCGCGGCACCAACGTCATCACCCTGCTGGGCAGCCTCAACCCGGTCGACGACGCCTGGCTGGAACGGGCGCGGCAGCAGTTCCGCGCGCTGTGCGCGCTGCCGCGTCCGCGCACCGCGCTGCTGCTGGGCGGCCCGACCCGGCATGCGCCTTGGTCGCTGGATTCGCTGGCGCAGGCGCTGGCGGCGCTGCGCGCGCAGGTGCGTGCGGAGGGTGGCAGCCTGCTGGCCACGGTCTCGCGGCGCACCCCGGCGGCCGCCTCCGCGCCGCTGCACGCGGCGATGCAGGGCGTGCCGGGCATGGCCTGGGACGGCGGCGGCGCCAACCCCTATCCGGGCCTGCTGGCCTGCGCCGACCGCATCGTCTGCACCCCGGACTCGGTGAACATGCTCTCCGAGGCCTGTGCCACCGACGCGCCGGTGTACGTGCTCGAACCGCAGCTGGCACGCGGGCGCCTGGCGGCCTTCCTGCGCGCACTGCAGGATCTGGGCCGGGTGCGCGCGCTTGCCGGCGGGCTGGAACCGTTCCCGGTGCAGCCGCTGCGCGAGACCGCGCGGGTCGCCGCCGAGGTGCGCCGGCGGCTGGGACTGGAGGACGCGCCCTAGGAGGCGTCCGGCGCCGGGTCGAACACCAGTCCGTGCGCGGCGATCGCAGCGGCCACCTGCGCCCGCTGCGGATCCAGCGCGCCGTCGTCGGGAACCAGCCGCGGGCGCCGGTCCAGGGTGCAGCCCAGGCCCGCCTCCACCAGCGCCGCATGCGCCGCCAGCAGCGCCTGCACGGTGGCCTCCGCCAGCCGGCCGGCCGCGCCCAGCGCGGCCAGCAGCCGCGGCGTGTCGCGCGGCTCCAGCAGCGGCGGGCAGGTCGCGGCCTCGCGCAGCACCAGGTACTGCACCAGGAACTCCAGGTCGACCAGGCCGCCGGCGCCCTGCTTGAGGTCGAAGCGCGCCGCGTCGCTGCGGTCCAGCTCGGCGCGCATGCGCCGGCGCATGCCGGCCACGTCGGCGGCCAGCGCCGCCGGATCGCGCGGCCGCGCCAGGGTCTGGCGGCGGATGCGCTCGAAGTCCGCCCCCATCGAGGCATCGCCGGCGACCATGCGCGCGCGCACCAGGGCCTGGTGCTCCCAGGTCCAGGCGCGGTGCAGCTGGTATTCCGAATAGCTGGACAGCGAGGACACCAGCAGGCTCTTGCCGCCGTCCGGGCGCAGGCGCATGTCGGTCTCGTACAGGCGCCCGGCGCTGGTGACCGCGCCCAGCAGGCCCACCACCTTCTGCGCCAGGCGCGCGTACCAGCGCCCGGCCTCCAGCGGCCGCGCGCCGTCGGACAGGGCCTCCGGGTCGGCGTCGTAGAGGAACACCAGGTCCAGGTCCGAACCGAAGCCAAGCTCGCAGCCACCGAGGCTGCCGTAACCGACCACGGCGAAGCGCCCGCCGGGGATGCGGCCGTGCGCAGCGACCACCTCGCCCTCGGCCATGGCCAGCACCTGGGCCACCACCGCGTCGGCCAGCCAGGCCAGCTCGCGCACGCTGTCCGTGGCCGGCTGGCGCCGATCCAGCGCGGCCAGGGCGATGCGGAAGCTCAGCGCCAGGCGCACCTCGTTGAGCGCGCGCAACGCCGCCTCCGGGTCGCCGTCGCCGCTGGCCACCGCCGCGGCGCAGGCGCGGTGCATTTCCGCCGCGTCCGGGATCGGCCCGGCCACGCGGATGTCCAGCAGCTCGTCCAGCAGCAGCGGATAGGCGGCGATGCGGTCGGCCAGCAGCGCGCTGCGCGCCAGCACGTCGACCAGCCGCGCCAGCGCGCTGGGCTGCTCGTCCAGCAGGGCCAGGTAGCTGGCGCGGCGCAGGATCGACTGCAGCAGGCCCAGCAGGCGCTTGAGCGCCGCATCCGGCTGCGCCGAGCGCGCGGCCGCACCCAGCAGCGCCGGCACCACCCGGTCCAGGCGCGCGCGCGCCGCGTCCGACAGCGCGCGCACGCCGTTGCCGCGGGCGAAGTCGCGCAGTGCCGCGTCGGCGCCGGCGGAATCGCCAAAACCGGCATCGGCCAGCACTCCGGCCTCGCCGGCCTGCGGCAGCGCGCGCCAGTAATCCTGCAGCGCGTCCGGCGCGGATTCGCGCCGGCGCGGCACCAGCAGCGCGTCGAACTCGGCCGAGACCCGGGCGCGGCAGGCGGCCAGTTCCGCCGCCAGCGCCTCCCAGCCTGCGTGGCCCAGGGCCAGGGCGATGCGCTCGCGCGCTTCCGGATCCTCCGGCACCGAGTGGACCTGGGCATCGCCCAGCATCTGCACCCGGTTCTCCAGCCGGCGCAGGAAGCGGTAGGCAGCGGCCAGCGCGGCGCCGTCCTGCGCGGCGATCTGCCCGCCCTCCACCAGCGCCTGCAGCGCCGGCAGCAGGCAGCGGCCGCGCAGCGCCGGTTCGCGCCCGCCGCGGATCAGCTGCAGCGACTGCACCAGGAACTCGATCTCGCGGATGCCGCCGCGGCCGCGCTTGAGGTCGTCGGCCATGTCGCGGCGCTGCATCTCCGCCACGATCGCCGCCTTCATCGCGCGCAGGCCGTCGAGCGCGGTGAAGTCCAGGTAGCGGCGGTAGACGAACGGGCGCAGCGTCTCCAGCCAGGCCTCGCCGGCGGCGATGTCGCCGGCCACGGTGCGCGCCTTGAGCCAGGCATAGCGCTCCCAGTCGCGGCCCTCGCGCTGGAAGTACTGGTCCATCGCCGCGAACGACCACGCCACCCGGCCGGCATTGCCGAACGGACGCAGGCGCAGGTCGACGCGGTGGCAGAAGCCGTCGGCGGTGACCTCGTCCAGCAGCTTGGCCAGGCGCTGGCCCAGGCGCGCGAAGTATTCCTCGGCTTCCAGCGCGCGGCGGCCGTCGGATTCGCCCTCGTGGGCGTAGGCGTAGACCAGGTCGATGTCGGAGGAGAAGTTCAGCTCGCCGCCGCCGAGCTTGCCCAGGCCGAACACCACCAGCCGCTGCGGCCGCCCGGCCGGATCGCGGACCACGCCATGGCGCTGCGCGAACTCCTGCTCCAGCGCCTCCAGGGCCAGCGCCAGGCATTGCTCGGCCAGCCGCGTGCTGCCAGCCAGGGTGGCGTCGACGTCGTCCAGGCCCAGCACGTCGCGCCATACCAGGCGGGTGGAGGCGGCGGCGCGGAAGCGGCGCAGCTGGCCGGGCCAGTCGTGCGGCTGCAGCGGGTCCAGCACCGGCGGCGGCAGCGGCGCCGGATCGTCCGCGGCCAGGTGGGCCAGCAGCGCCGGCTGCCGGCGCAGGGTCTCGATCGCGAAGTCGCTGCCCAGGGCCACCCGCGCGACGCGGTCGCACAGCCCGGGGTCCTGCAGCAGCGCGGCATGCTCGGCCGAGGCGGCACGCAGGGTGGAAAGGGCGCGTTCGGCGTGGAGCCTGCGGAGTTCATCCGCGGCGGGGACGGGAGGCGTGGGCGTGCTCATCGCCCGGATTGTGGCATGCGCCCGGCGCGCGCCCGGGCCGGGCAGGCATAAAAAAAGCCCGCTTGCAGCGTACTGCCAGCGGGCCTGCTCCCTCCCCCACGTCGGGATGCGGGGCCATCGTGAAGAGCGTCCGAAGCCTTTGCACGCTGCACTGCAAAACAGCACCCGCCGATTCATCAACGTGGATTTCCGGGCATTTTTGCTGAATACGGATATTCCCCGAAGTGATACCGGTATCACATGAACCGACATGGATCCCGGGCAGGACCCGCGGGCACCTTTCCGGTGCCGCCGCGGGCACCTGCGGGGGCCATCAGCCTGAACGGACTGCGCAAAAACGCCCCGGGCGCGGTGCGCGGCCGGGGCGTCCGGGGGGCGGATTCAGGCGGCCTGGTGCGCGGCCGGCAGCGCGCGGCGTCGGCGCACGGCCTGCGCCAGCCGCTCCAGCACCGCGGCCGAGGCCTCCCAGCCAAGGCAGCCGTCGGTGATGCTCTGCCCGTAGGCCAGGGCACGCCCGGCCACCGGGTCCTGGCGCCCGCCGACCAGGTGGCTTTCCACCATCACCCCGATGATCCGGCGCTCGCCGCCCTCCAGCTGCGCGGCGATGTCCTCCACCACCGCGGGCTGGCGCTCCGGGTTCTTGCCGGAGTTGGCGTGGCTGGCATCGATCATGATCCGCGGCGCCAGGCCCGAGCGTTCCAGCACCTCGCTGGCGGCCTGCACGCTGGCGGCGTCGTAGTTGGGCGCCTTGCCGCCGCGCAGGATCACGTGGCAGTCCGGATTGCCGGCGGTGGCGGCGATGGCCGAGCGCCCGTCCTTGGTCACGGCCAGGAAATGGTGCGGATGCGCCGCCGCCATCACCGCGTCGGCGGCGATGCGCACGTTGCCGTCGGTGCCGTTCTTGAAGCCCACCGGGCAGGACAGGCCAGAGGCCATCTCGCGGTGGATCTGGCTCTCGGTGGTGCGCGCGCCGATCGCGCCCCAGGCCACCAGGTCGGCGATGTACTGCGGCGAGATCGTGTCCAGGTACTCGCAACCGGCCGGCAGGCCCAGGTGGTTGATGTCGCGCAGCAGGCCGCGGGCGATGCGCAGGCCCTTGTTGATGCGGAAGCTGCCGTCCAGGTCCGGGTCGTTGATCAGGCCCTTCCAGCCGACGGTGGTGCGCGGTTTCTCGAAGTACACGCGCATCACGATCTCCAGCGCGTCGCCGAGGCTGTCGCGCAGCGGGCGCAGGCGCCGGGCATATTCCATCGCCGCGTGCGGGTCGTGGATCGAGCACGGGCCGATCACCACCGCCAGGCGGTCGTCGCGGCCGTGCAGGATCGCCGACAGCGCGCGGCGCGCATCGGCCACCGTCTGCGAGGCCTGCTCGTCGCAGGGAATCTGGGCCAGCAGCTCGGCCGGGGGAGTCAGCGGTTCGAGGCTGCGGATGCGGAGGTCGTCGGTATGCGGGGCCATGGCGTTTCCATCTCTTGGTGTGGGGTCTGCCCAGCGTGGCGGCATGAAAAAAGCCGCCAGGTTCGCTGGCGGCTTTCGGGAATGCGTCTGAAGCTTTCTTCAGGGTGAGCGCAATCCTTCCTCCGCCAGCGGCTTCGGAAAGTAGTACCAAAAGTAAAAGCTGGCACGGGTTGCGATCATGGGCCGTATTGATAGCACGCGGTGCTTGTGCGCTGCCACAGTTTCATCCGCAACCCGCGCGTCCGCGGCGTGGATGCGGTCACGGAACGCAAAAAAAGAAGGCCGCCGCGAAGAGCGGCGGCCTTGCCAGGCCCGCGCAACGGCGCGGGCCGGCGGATCAGGGAATCCGCAGGATCAGAAGCGGTACACCAGGCCGGCGCCCAGCACCGGGTACAGGCTCAGGTCGACGCTGTCCTCCAGGTCGCGGCGCTCGGCTTCCAGGTCGGCGGCGAACTGGGGGTCGCCGGCCAGGCCGGTGGCGACCAGCTCGACCGAGGTCTTGGCCGCGACCACGCCCAGCTCGGCGTAGAAGCCCAGCCCCGAGCCGCCGCGCGAGCGGTAGCCGATGCCGGCGTACGGGGCGACCTTGTCCTTCAGCTCGACGCGGCCCTGCAGGCTGCCCACGTCCTCGGCCGAGTACTCGGTGCCGTTGAACTCGTAGACGCCGCCGGCGCGCGGAGTGCCGGTCACCGCGGCCTTGATGTCGCCGACCACGGCGCCGACCGACAGCTGCAGGCCACCGGCGAACGGATGCCAGTTCAGCAGCACGCGGGCGTTGTCGGACTTCAGCTCGCCGTCGTAGCGCACCTCGTCGGTGGTCTCGTCGCCGTCGAACTGGAAGGTGCTGTAGCCGACGGTGGCGGAGAAGCGCTTGCTGAGGCTGGCGTTGACGTCCACGCCGTAGCCGAGGGTGGACACGCCGGCGCCGACGCTGACGTCCTCGAACGGGGCGGCGATGGCGGCGGGCGCGAGCAGCGCGGCCGGCAGGGCGAGGGCCAGGGCGGCGAGTTTGTTCTTGGTCATGGGGGATTCCGTTGGGTGGGTTGGGACGCGGGGTCCTGGGTGGATAGCGACCGCCACCGCGCGCGCATTAATCCCGCCTTGGTCGCGGCGTGCCCGCGGCGCGCACCCGGTCACGGAATCCGCCATGCGCGCAAAGGAAAGGCCCCGCCTTGCGGCGGGGCCTTCCGGTACTGCGTGGACCGGCCTTGGGGCCTGGATCAGAAGTCCATGCCGCCCATGCCGCCCATGCCGCCCGCGGCCGCCGGCTCTTCCTTCTTCGGCAGCTCGGCCACCATGGCCTCGGTGGTGATCATCAGGCCGGCGATCGACGCCGCGTTCTGCAGCGCGGTGCGGGTGACCTTGGTCGGGTCCAGGATGCCGAACTCGAACATGTCGCCAAACTGGCCGGTGGCGGCGTTGTAGCCGAAGTTGCCATCGCCGTCCTTGACCTTGTTGACGATGACCGACGGCTCCTCGCCGGCGTTGGTCACGATCTCGCGCAGCGGGGCCTCCATCGCGCGCAGGGCGATCTGGATGCCGTGGTTCTGGTCCTCGTTGGCGCCCTTCAGGGCCTCGACCGCCTTCTTGGCGCGGATCAGGGCGACGCCGCCGCCCGGCACCACGCCTTCCTCGACGGCCGCACGGGTGGCGTGCAGGGCGTCTTCGACGCGGGCCTTCTTCTCCTTCATCTCGACCTCGGTGGCGGCACCGACCTTGATCACGGCCACGCCGCCGGCGAGCTTGGCCACGCGCTCCTGCAGCTTCTCGCGGTCGTAGTCCGAGGAGGTCTCCTCGATCTGGGCCTTGATCTGCTTGATGCGGGCCTCGATGGCGGAGGTGTCGCCGGCGCCGTCGATGATGGTGGTGTTCTCCTTGGAGACCTGCACCTTCTTGGCGCGGCCCAGGTCCTTGATGGTGGCCTTCTCCAGCTGCAGGCCGACTTCCTCGGAGATCACGGTGCCGCCGGTCAGGACGGCCATGTCCTCCAGCATCGCCTTGCGGCGGTCGCCGAAGCCCGGGGCCTTGACGGCGACGACCTTGACGATGCCGCGGATGGTGTTGACCACCAGGGTCGCCAGGGCTTCGCCCTCGACTTCCTCGGCCACGATCAGCAGCGGCTTGCCGGCCTTGGCCACGCCCTCGAGGATCGGCAGCAGGTCGCGCACCGACGAGATCTTCTTGTCGTGCAGCAGGATGAACGGATCATCCAGGTCGGCGGTCTGCGACTGCTGGTTGTTGATGAAGTACGGCGACAGGTAGCCGCGGTCGAACTGCATGCCCTCGACCACGTCCAGCTCGTTCTCCAGGCCCGAGCCTTCCTCGACGGTGATCACGCCTTCCTTGCCGACCTTCTTCATCGCCTCGGCGATGATGTTGCCGATCGACTCGTCGCTGTTGGCCGAAATGGTGCCGACCTGGGCAATGGCCTTGTCGTCGGCGGTCGGCTTGGACAGCTTCTTCAGCTCCTCGACGGCGGCCTTGACGGCCTGGTCGATGCCGCGCTTGAGGTCCATCGGGTTCATGCCGGCGGCCACGGCCTTGGAGCCCTCGCGGATGAAGGCCTGGGCCAGCACGGTGGCGGTGGTGGTGCCGTCACCGGCGTTGTCCGAGGTCTTGGAAGCGACTTCCTTGACCATCTGCGCGCCCATGTTCTCGAACTTGTCGGCCAGCTCGATCTCCTTGGCGACGGACACGCCGTCCTTGGTGATCGTCGGGGCGCCGAAGCTCTTCTCGAGCACGACGTTGCGGCCCTTCGGGCCCAGGGTCGCCTTGACGGCGTTGGCGAGGATGTTCACGCCGCGCACCATGCGCGAGCGGGCGTCTTCACCGAAACGGATTTCCTTCGCAGCCATTTTGAAAAACTCCGTGATTCTTTAAGCGTTGAGTGGATCGAAGCGCAGGAACCGCGGCGGGACTCAGCCCAGCACCGCGAAGATGTCGTCTTCCTTCACCACCAGGTACTCGGTGCCGTCCAGCTTGACCTCGGTGCCGGCGTACTTGCCGAACAGCACCTGGTCGCCGACCTTGACCTTGGGGGCGCGCACGCTGCCGTTGTCGAGCACCTTGCCCTCGCCCACGGCGATGACCGTGCCCTTGATCGGCTTCTCGGCAGCCGAATCCGGGATCACGATGCCACCGGCGGAGACCTTCTCCTCCTCGGTGCGCTTGATCACGACGCGGTCGTACAGCGGCTTGATGTTGCTCATTTCAATCCCTCACAAGTGATTGACTGGGTTGGAAAAAGGGCGGCGAGTCTAGCACTCGCCCCTGGCGAGTGCCAGCGCCCGCGACGGCAGGAAAAACCCCCGACGGGCCGAGGGCATGGGCCCCATGTGGGGCGCCGGCGGAGGCCTTTCAAGGGGCCGGCCGGGTTTTTCTTCCGGGCCCCGGGTCCGGGCCCCGGGGCCGCGGCCGGCTACACTCTGAGCCCATGGACGTGCACCTGGTGTTTTGCAGCTGCCCCGACCCGGACACCGCCTCCACCCTGGCCAGGACCCTGGTGGAGGAGCGGCTGGCCGCGTGCGCCAGCGTGCTGCCGGGGATGCACTCGGTATACCGCTGGCAGGGCGCGGTGGAGTTGGCCGACGAGGTGCTGCTGCTGGCCAAGGCCCCGGCCGACCGCCTGCCGGACCTGATCGGGCGGCTGCAGGCGCTGCATCCCTATGAACTCCCCGAGGTGCTCGCGGTCCAGGCCACGGCCGGGCTGCCCGCCTACCTCGGATGGGTGGTCGAGGCCACCCGCGACTGACGAACGGAAGACGAAGACACGCATGACCCCGCACCGCCCCCTGCCGGCCCGGCACCTGCCCGGCCTGCTCCTGATGCTGCTGACCTGGCTGGCGGTCCTCGCCCCCGTCCAGGCCGCGGTCGACGCCAAGGACCTGCTGCCGGTGGACGAGGCCTTCGTCCTGACCGCGACCGCGCCCGAACCGGGGCGGATCGAGATCCACTGGAAGATCGCCGAGGGCTACTACCTCTACCGCCACCGCACCGCGGTCAGCGCCAGCGGCGACTTCGTCGGCGGCAACCTGCGGCTGCCGGCCGGCGAGCGCCACGTCGACGAGTTCTTCGGTCCGGTGGAAACCTACCGCGGCGCGCTGGTGGCGATCCTCGACGGCCAGCCCACCGGCGCCGGCGCCAGCGCCGAGCTGCAGATCCGCTACCAGGGCTGCGCCGACATCGGCATCTGCTATCCGCCGCAGACCCGCCGGGTGCAGGTGCGCCTGCCCGGCACCAGCACCGCCGCCAGCCGCCTGGCGGCGCTGCAGTCGGCCAACGCCGGGCGCGACCGCCTCGCGACGGCGCTGGGCGGCGTCCGCCCGGCCCTGCCGGAGGCGCAGGCCTTCGCGGTGGACGCCATCGCCGACGGCGGCAACCGCATCCGCGTGCGCCTGCAGCCGGTGGCCGGCTACTACATCTACCGCGACACCACCCGGTTCGTGCTGGAGGACGCGCCGGGCCTGTCCGCCGGCCGCCCGCAGTGGCCGCCGGGAACCGCGCACCGCGACGAGCACTTCGGCGAGGTGACGGTGTACTTCGAACCGGCGGAGGTCGTGCTGCCGGTGGTCCGCACCCGGCCGCACCCGGCGCGCGCCACCCTGGTGGTGACCTTCCAGGGCTGCCAGGAAGGCGGCATCTGCTACCCGCCGATGACCCGGCGCGTGGCCGTGGACCTGCCCACCGGAGAGGTGACGACGGCGGCGGCGGTGGGCGCCGCGCCGCTGCCCCCGGCCCCGGCCGCAGACGCCGGCGAGGTGGCGCCTGCGGAGCTGCCGGCCCCGCCGGAAGCGGCACCGGATGCCTCGGCCGGCAACGCCGCGCGCACCGCGGCGCCGCCAGCGGCCGCGGGCAACGGCAAGCGCGGCCTGGTCGGCGCCCTGCTGCTGGCCCTGCTGGGCGGTCTGGTGCTGAACCTGATGCCATGCGTGCTCCCGGTGCTCTCGCTCAAGGCCCTGGGCCTGGCCCAGAGCGGGGAGAGCCGCGAGCGCGCCCGCGCCCACGCGCTGTGGTACACGGCGGGCGTGCTGGTGGCGTTCGCCGCCGTCGGCGCCCTGGTGGTGGGCCTGCGCGCCGCCGGCCAGGCCGCCGGCTGGGGCTTCCAGCTGCAGCAGCCATGGTTCGTGGCCGCGCTGGCCTACCTGATGTTCGCGGTCGGCCTGAGCCTGTCGGGCGTGTACACCCTGGGCACCGGGGTCGGCGGCGGCCTGGCCGCCGCGCGCAACGGACCGGCCGGCGACTTCCTCACCGGGGTGCTGGCCTGCGTGGTCGCCAGCCCCTGCATAGCCCCGTTCATGGGCCCCGCCCTGGCCTACGCCTTCGCCGCGCCGGCCGCGGCCGGGATGCTGGTGTTCCTGGTACTGGGCCTGGGCCTGGCGCTGCCGTTCCTGCTGGTCGGCTTCGTGCCGGCACTGGCACGGCGGCTGCCGCAACCGGGGCCGTGGATGGAGACGGTCAAGCAGCTGCTGGCCTATCCGATGTACCTGACCGCGGTGTGGCTGCTGTGGATCCTCGGCCGCCAGCGCGGGGTGGACGCGGTGGCGATGGTGCTGGTCGGCGCCGCGGTGCTGGCGCTGGCGCTGTGGTGGTTCGAGCGCAGCCGCTGGTGGGGCCGCCGTGGCGCCACCCTGGCCGCCCTGGTCCTGGTCGCGGTGGCGCTGGCGCCGGTGTGGGGCGTGACCCGCCTGCCGCCGGCCAGCGTGCGCGCCGCCGACAGCGACGCGGTGCCCTACTCGGCCGCCGAGCTGGACCGGTTGCGCGGCGAGAACCGGGTGGTATTCGTCAACATGACCGCCGACTGGTGCGTGACCTGCAAGGCCAACGAGCGCAACGTGCTGGCCCGCGACGGCTTCCGCGAACTGCTGGGCCGCACCGGGGCGGTCTACATGCGCGGCGACTGGACCAATACCGATCCGGCCATCAGCGCGTTCCTCGAGGCGCACAACGCGGTGGGCGTGCCGCTGTACGTGGTCTACGGACCCGGCGCACCGCCGGCGGTGCTGCCGCCGGTGCTGACCCCGGCGATCGTCGAGGACGCCCTGCTCAGGGCGGCGGCGCGGTGAGGCCCGGCCTGCGCCTGGTCCTGGCGGCAGCCTGCGCCGCCGCGCTGGGCCTGGGCGCGCGCGCCTGGTACGAGCAGCGCCGCCCGGACCTGCCGGCGCCGCTGCCGGTGCCCGAAGGGGTGCGCGCGGCCATGCCGGGGCAGCACCCCGACCCGATCCGCCTGCCCGACCTGGACGGCAACCTCGTCGAACTGGCCGCGATCGCGCCCGGCCGCCCGCTGCTGGTCAACGTCTGGGCCAGCTGGTGCGGGCCTTGCGTGGAGGAGATGCCGGAGCTGCAGCGCTTCGCTGCCGCCCAGGGCGCGGACGGGGTCCAGGTCGTGGGCCTGGCCCTGGACGAGGCGGAGGCGGTGCGCGCCTTCCTGCGCCAGGTCCCGGTGGACTACCCGATCCTGCTGGACCGCCCCGGTCCGGCCGACGCCAGCGTGCGGCTGGGCAATACCCGCGGCCTGCTGCCCTACACGGTGCTGCTGGATCGGCAGCGCCGGGTGCTGCGGCAGAAGCTGGGACCGTTCCAGCCCGGCGAGATCGCCGACTGGGCCGCGGCCGGCACCGGGCCGGACTGAGGCCGGCCTTCAAACGGTTGCTTGAAACGCTTTCATCTTCGCCGAACTGGACAGTAAAGGCGCCTTCCTCCAGACTGCCGCCCTTTCCGGTTCCGCCCGCAACCATGGCAAAGCTGCTGGTCCTGCACGGCCCCAACCTCAACCTGCTCGGCACCCGCGAGCCGGAGGTCTACGGCCACGCAACCCTGGCCGACATCGACGCCGACCTGGCCCGCCGCGCCGCGGCCGCCGGGCACCAGCTCGAGTCGTTCCAGTCCAACGCCGAGCATGCGCTGGTGGACCGGGTCCAGGCCGCCCGCCAGGACGGCACGGCCTTCATCCTGATCAACCCCGCCGCCTTCACCCATACCTCCGTCGCCCTGCGCGACGCCCTGGCGGCGGTGGCGATCCCATTCATCGAGATCCACCTGTCCAACCCGCACGCCCGCGAACCGTTCCGCCAGCACAGCTACTTCAGCGACAAGGCGGTCGGCGTGGTGTGCGGGTTCGGCGCCGACAGCTACCGCTACGCCCTGGATGCGGCGCTGGCGCGGCTGCCGGCCTGAGCCCCATCCCGTTGCAACGCGTCCGCGCCGCGGACGCCCCACACAGAGGCCACCATGGACCTGCGCAAGATCAAGAAACTCATCGACCTGCTGGAAGAATCCAACCTCGCCGAAATCGAGATCAAGGAAGGCGAGGAAAGCGTGCGCCTGTCGCGCATCCCGCAGGGCGTGGCGGTGGCCGCCCCGGCCGCCTCGCTGGAAGTGCGCTCGCCCGCCGCGGCCCCGGCCGCCGCGCCGATGCCGATGAGCTCCCCGGTCGAGGCCGCCACCGGCGGCACCCCCAAGCCGGGCAGCGACCTGCCGCCGGGCCAGGTCGTGCGCGCGCCGATGGTCGGCACCTTCTACGCCGCCCCGGCCCCGGACAAGCCGGCCTTCGTCACTGTCGGCCAGCAGGTCAAGGCCGGCGACACCCTCGGCATCATCGAGGCGATGAAGATGTTCAACCCGATCGAGGCCGACGTCTCCGGCACCGTGGTCGCCATCCTGTGCGAGAGCGGGCAGCCGGTGGAGTTCGACCAGCCGCTGTTCGTGATCGGCTGACGCCGATCACGACGGGATTGGTGATTCGTGATTGGTGATTCGAAGGAGCGGCCGCACCAGCGCCTGGATGCATGGCGCGATGCGATGGAACTTGCCGCCCTGGTGTACGCGTACTCGGCCGGCTTTCCCGCGGAGGATCGGTACGGCCTGACGGCGCAGATGCGCCGGGCCGCCGTGAGCGTGCCATCGAACATCGCCGAAGGCGCCGCCCGTCGCTATGCCCCTGAACTCGTACGTTTCCTGCTGATTGCGCGCGGCTCGCTGTCCGAACTGGATACGCAGCTGGCGCTGGCTCCGCGGCTCGGCCTCGCCGCCCCGGACCAGGACCTCCTGCAGCTGCTCGATCGCACCTTCGCGCGCCTCAACGCGCTGATCAGGTCGATCGACGACACCGCAGCCGCGCGCGACGAGCCGGCCTACTACGAATTACCAATGACGAATCACGAATCACGGGCCCAATCCCATGCTCGATAAAGTCGTAATCGCCAACCGCGGCGAAATCGCGTTGCGGATCCTGCGCGCCTGCCATGCGCTGGGCATTCGCACCGTCGCCGTGCACTCCACCGTGGACCGCAACCTCAAGCACGTGGCCATGGCCGACGAGTCGGTCTGCATCGGGCCGGCGCCGTCCACCGACAGCTACCTCAACATGGCCTCGATCATCGCCGCCGCCGAGGTGACCGATGCCCAGGCCATCCACCCCGGCTACGGCTTCCTGTCCGAGAACGCGGACTTCGCCGAGCGGGTGGAGCAGTCCGGCTTCATCTTCATCGGCCCCAAGCCCGACACCATCCGCCTGATGGGCGACAAGGTCGAGGCGATCCGGGCGATGAAGGCCGCCGGCGTGCCCTGCGTGCCCGGCTCCGGCGGCCCGCTGGGCGACGACATCGCCGCCAACGCCAGGATCGCCCGCGAGATCGGCTACCCGGTGATCATCAAGGCCGCCGGCGGCGGCGGCGGCCGCGGCATGCGCGTGGTCCACTCCGAGGCCGCGCTCAGGGCCGCGATCGAGACCACCAAGAGCGAAGCCAAGGCCGCCTTCGGCAATGGCGAGGTGTACATGGAGAAGTACCTGGAGAATCCGCGCCACGTGGAGATCCAGGTGCTGGCCGACGGCCAGGGCAACGCCATCCACCTCGGCGAGCGCGACTGCTCGATGCAGCGCCGCCACCAGAAGGTGGTCGAGGAGGCGCCGGCGCCGGGCATCACCGCCGAGCAGCGCGCGGAGATCGGCAAGGTCTGCGTCGAGGCCTGCATCCGCATCGGCTACCGCGGCGCCGGCACGTTCGAGTTCCTGTACGAGAACGGCCGCTTCTACTTCATCGAGATGAACACCCGCATCCAGGTCGAACACCCGGTCACCGAGATGGTCACCGGCATCGACCTGGTGGCCGAGCAGCTGCGCATCGCCGCCGGCCACAAGCTGCGCATCCGCCAGGAGGACGTGGTGCTCAACGGCCACGCCATCGAGTGCCGCATCAACGCCGAGGACCCGGAGACCTTCTTCCCCAGCCCCGGCCTGATCCAGCACTTCCACGCTCCGGGCGGCCCGGGCGTGCGCGTGGACACCCACATCTACGAGGGCTACCGCGTGCCGCCGAACTACGACTCGATGATCGGCAAGCTGATCGTGCACGGTCCGGACCGCGAGACCGCGATCTGCCGCATGCGCGTGGCCCTGAGCGAGATGGTGGTCGACGGCATCAAGACCAACATCCCGCTGCAGCAGCGGATCATGCGCGACAAGGGCTTCCAGGCCGGCGGCCAGAACATCCACTACCTGGAGAAGCGCCTGGCCGAGCGCAAGAACCAGTCGATCGCACTGGGGTGAGGACAACCCGCCTGCGCGGCGCCGCCTCGGGAACGCCCCGGCGCGCCGCGCCGGGCAGGTGGCACCTGGGGCCGGCCATGCCGGCCCTTTCCCTTTGCGGCCAGCGCAGGCCCCGCGTGAGACAATCGCGCCCCCACACCGCAACCGCCCACGCCCATGCCCTACCTTGAACTTAGCCTGCGCAGCACCGAGGCCGAGCAGCCGCGCTACGAGCGCGCGCTGGAGGACGTGGGCGCGCTGTCGGTGACCCTGCTGGACGCCGACGCCGACACTCCCAACGAGCGCGCCATCCTCGAACCCGGCGTGGGCGAGACCCCGGTGTGGAAGTCGCTGGTGCTGAGCGCGCTGTTCGACGCCGACGTCGACGCGCTGGCCCTGCTGGCCGCGCTGGAGGCGTTCGACCCGTCGCTGGACTGGAGCAGCGCCTCGTTCCGCAAGGTCGAGGACCAGGACTGGGAGCGGGTCTGGCTCGACCAGTTCCAGCCGATGCGCTTCGGCGCGCGCACCTGGATCGTGCCGTGGAACCACGAACTGCCGGCCGAGGCCACCGCGGCCGATGCCGCGGTGGTGCGCCTGGACCCGGGCCTGGCGTTCGGCTCGGGTACCCATCCGACCACCGCGCTGTGCCTGCGCTGGCTGGACCAGCTGGCCGGCGAAGGCCTGCTGCAGGACGCGCGCGTGCTCGACTTCGGCTGCGGCTCCGGGATCCTCGCCCTGGCCGCGCTGAAGCTCGGCGCCGCGCAGGCGGTGGGCGTGGACAACGACCCGCAGGCGCTGCAGGCCTCGCTCGACAACGCGCTGCGCAACGAGGTCGAAGGCCAGCTGGCGGTGTACCTGCCGCAGGACGAACCGGAAGCGACCTATCCGGTGGTGGTGGCCAACATCCTCGCCTCGGCGCTGGATGCGCTGGCCAACACCCTGGCCGCGCGCGTGGCCCCGGGCGGGCGCATCGCCCTGTCCGGCATCCTGGAGGGCCAGGAAGGCGAACTGCTGCAGCGCTACGCGGCCTGGTTCGACGAGCTGCAGGCCAGCGTCGACGGCGATTGGGTGCGGATCGACGGCGTGCGCCGCTAAGGCGCCTGCGCCGGCCGCGGGCGCATGGTTGAATAGCGGGCATGTTCACCGCCTGCCCGCACTGCGATTTCCTGGTCACCCACCTGTCGGGCCAGCCGCGGCCCGAGGCCTGCCCGCGCTGCGGCAAGCCGCTGGCGGCCGATCCCGGCGCATCGGCCGCCAGCGGTCCGGCCGTGGCAGGCGCGGCTGCACCGCCGGCGCTGGCCACCCTGCTGGATGACGAACCGACGCCGCCAGCGGCTATCGCGCCGGAAGCGGCATCCGCCGCAGCAGACCCTGCGCCCGGACCGGAGCCCATCCCGCAACCGCAGCCCGAGCCGCGGTCCACGCCGCAGCCGCCACCGGCCATCGCCGCGGATGCACCGTCCGTCGTCGCCCTGCATGCCACGCCGGCGCAGGCGTCCGCCGCACCACGCACCAACGCGGCGCGCCCGCGGCGCGCGCGCTGGCAGTGGCCGCTGGTGGTGCTGCTGGCCCTGCTGCTCGGCCTGCAGGTGCTGCTGGCCGACCGCGCGCGGCTGGCGGCCGATCCGCAATGGCGCCCGTTGCTGCTGCAGGCCTGCGGCGTGCTGCGCTGCAGCCTGCCGGACTGGCGCGAGCCGGGCGCATTCACCATGGTCGAGCGCAGCGTGCGCCCGGGCCAGGCGCCGGGCACCCTGCGCGTGGACGCCACCTTCCGCAACGATGCGCGCTGGGCCCAGCCCTGGCCGCTGCTGCAGCTGTCGCTGGCCGATGCCGACGGCCGCACCACCGGCAGCGGCGTGTTCGCGCCGGAGCAATACCTGGGCGAGGCGCCGGAAGGATTGCTCGCACCCGGGCAGAGCGCGCAGGTCACCTTCGTGGTGCAGGAGCCGGCGCCGGGCACGGTGGCGTTCTCCTTCAGGTTCCACTGATGGCCAATGGCAGCGGCCGGGCGGCCGCGCTAGACTCCCCAACCCGCTCGATGCACGCGCATCATCCAACGGAATCCCACGTGCAGCAGAACGCCCCTTCCCGCGCCGACGCCGGCCGCAGCGCCCCCCGCCCGCCCCTGCGCGAGCACGTGGCGCAGTCGGTGCGCCGCTACCTGCGCGACCTGGACGGGGTGGAAGCCAACGACGTCTACGAGATCGTCCTGCGCGAGATGGAGATCCCGCTGTTCGTCGAGGTGCTGAACCACTGCGACGGCAACCAGAGCCGCGCCGCGGCGCTGCTGGGGATCCACCGCGCCACCCTGCGCAAGAAGCTGAAGGACTACGGGCTGGTCTGAGCCCGCGGGCGGCCCCGGGGGCGGCGGCTATAATTCCGCCTCTTTCCCCGCACCCTGCTGCCCACCCATGACCGCCGATTTCCTGCCCGTGCGCCGGGCACTGCTGTCCGTTTCCGACAAGACCGGCCTGATCGACCTGGCCCGCGCCCTGGCCGCGCGTGGCGTCGAGCTGCTGTCCACCGGCGGCACCGCCCGCGCCATCCGCGAGGCCGGCCTGCCGGTCAGGGACGTGTCCGAGGTCACCGGCTTCCCGGAAATGATGGACGGCCGGGTCAAGACCCTGCACCCGGTGGTCCACGGCGGCCTGCTCGGCCGCGCGGGCCTGGATGATGCGGTGATGGCCGAGCACGGCATCGCCCCGATCGACCTGCTGGTGCTGAACCTGTATCCGTTCGAGCAGGTCACCGCCCGCGCCGACTGCACCCTGGCCGAGGCGGTGGAGAACATCGACATCGGCGGCCCGGCGATGCTGCGCAGCGCGGCCAAGAACTTCGCCCGGGTCGCGGTGGCCACCTCGCCGGAGCAGTACGCCGGCCTGCTGGCCGAGCTGGAGGCCAACGACGGCAAGCTCTCGGCCGCCACCCGCTTCGCCCTGTCGGTGGCCGCGTTCAACCGCGTGGCCCAGTACGACGCTGCGATCAGCAACTACCTGTCGGCCGTGACCGACGCCAGCGCCGAAGTGCCGGTGCGCGCGGCCTTCTCCGCCCAGGCCAACGGCAGCTTCGTCAAGGTCATGGACCTGCGCTACGGCGAGAACCCGCACCAGCAGGCCGCGTTCTACCGCGACCTGCACCCGGCGCCCGGCTCGCTGGCCACCTTCACCCAGCTGCAGGGCAAGGAGCTGAGCTACAACAACATCGCCGACAGCGACGCGGCCTGGGAATGCGTGCGCCAGTTCGACGCCCCGGCCTGCGTGATCGTCAAGCACGCCAACCCCTGCGGCGTGGCCGTGGCCGCCGGCGTGGGCGAGGCTTACGAGCAAGCCTACGCCACCGACCCGACCAGCGCCTTCGGCGGCATCATCGCCTTCAACCGCCCGCTGGACGCGGCCACCGCGCAGACCATCCTCGACCGCCAGTTCGTCGAGGTGCTGATCGCCCCGGACTACGACGAAGGCGCGCTGGAGTACGCGAAGAAGAAGGCCAACGTGCGCGTGCTGCGGATCCCGATGGCGCCGCCGTCGCCGGGCTTCATCGACCTCAAGCGCGTGGGCTCGGGCCTGCTGATGCAGACCGCCGACGACCGCGTGGTCACCCGCGACGAGCTGAAGGTGGTGACGAAGCTGGCCCCCACCGAACAGCAGTTCGCCGACCTGCTGTTTGCCTGGAAGGTGGCCAAGTTCGTCAAGTCCAACGCCATCGTCTACGCGAAGGACAACCGCACCATCGGCGTCGGCGCCGGGCAGATGAGCCGCGTCTACTCGGCGCGCATCGCCGGGATCAAGGCCGCCGACGCCGGGCTGGTGGTCGAGGGTTCGGTGATGGCCTCCGACGCGTTCTTCCCGTTCCGCGACGGCATCGACGCGGCGGCCGAGGCCGGCATCAAGGCGGTGATCCAGCCCGGCGGCTCGATGCGCGACGCCGAGGTGATCGCCGCGGCCGACGAGCACGGCATCGCCATGGTGTTCACCGGCGTGCGTCACTTCCGCCACTGAGCGCCGTCCGCCGGCGGGCATGGGCGCGGCCGCGTCCCCCGGGGCGCGGCCGCTGCGCGTTGCGCACCAACCGGCATCACCCGGCGTTCGCCGCCGCGCCGCTACCTTGCCCGGCACGCCGCCCGCCCATGGGCCGGCCATGCACAAGGAGGCTGCCATGTGGATCCGCGAGGAAGGCCCCGGCGACGCCGACGCCATCTGCACCGTGCTGCGCGCCGCCTTCGCCGGATTCCCGGGCGCGGGCCAACTGGAGGCCCGCACCGTGGACAGCCTGCGCCTGGACGACGCGCTGGCGGTCTCGCTACTGGCCGACATCGACGGCCGCGTGGCCGGCTACGTCGCCTTCTCCCCGGCACGGCCCTCGCGCGACGGCGACGCCTGGTACGTGCTGGGCCCGCTGGCGGTGGACCCGGCCGACCAGGGCCATGGCATCGGCAGCGCCCTGGTCCACGCCGGGCTGCTGGCGCTGCAGGAACGCCAGGCCAACGGCTGCGTGGTGCTGGGCGATCCGGCCTACTACGGCCGCTTCGGCTTCGTCGCCGATCCGCTGCTGACCCTGCCCGGGGCGCCGCAGGGCGCGTTCCAGGCCCTGCGCTTCACCGATGCCGCTTCGGCCGGCGAGGTGGTGTTGCATCCGGCCTTCGGCCACCACGAGAAGCCCTGAGCCAGTCGCGGTGGTTGCCGGCGAAAGCGCCGCGCGCGGCAGGCCGGACCCGGCGGGCAGGCTAGAATCGCGTTCCCTTTCCCGCGAATCCCTTCCCACATGAGCAAGGTCCTGGTCATCGGTTCGGGCGGGCGCGAGCATGCGCTGGCCTGGAAGCTCGCGCAGTCGCCGCGCGTCAGCGAAGTGATCGTCGCCCCCGGCAATGCCGGCACCGCCGCCGAGGCCAGGTGCCGCAACGCCGCGGTCAAGGCCACCGACCTCGAGGGCCTGCTGCAGCTTGCGCGCGGCGAAGGCGTGGCGGTGACCGTGGTCGGACCCGAGGTGCCGCTGGTGGCCGGCGTGGTCGACCGCTTCCGCGAAGCCGGGCTGCGCATCTTCGGCCCCACCTCCGCGGCCGCGCAGCTGGAAGGCAGCAAGGCCTTCGCCAAGGACTTCCTCGCCCGCCACGGCATCCCCACCGCGTTCTACGCGGTGCACACCCAGGTCGAGGCCGCCCTCGCGTACATCCGCCAGAAGGGTGCGCCGATCGTGGTCAAGGCCGACGGCCTGGCCGCCGGCAAGGGCGTGATCGTCGCCATGACCCTGGAGGAGGCCGAGGCCGCGGTGCGCGACATGCTTTCCGGCAATGCCTTCGGCGATGCCGGCGCACGCGTGGTGATCGAGGAATTCCTCGAGGGCGAGGAAGCCAGCTTCATCTCGATGGTGGACGGGAAGACGGCGCTGCCGATGGCCACCTCGCAGGACCACAAGCGCGTGGGCGATGGCGATACCGGCCCCAACACCGGCGGCATGGGCGCGTACTCGCCGGCGCCGGTGGTCACCCCCGACGTGCACGCGCGGATCATGCGCGAGGTGGTGGAGCCAACCGTGGCCGGCATGGCTGCCGACGGCATCCCGTTCACCGGCTTCCTCTACGCCGGGCTGATGATCGATGCCTCCGGCGCGCCGAAGGTGATCGAGTTCAACGTGCGCTTCGGCGACCCGGAAACCCAGCCGGTGATGCTGCGCCTGCAGTCGGACCTGCTGGACCTGGTCGAGGCGGCGATCGACGGCCGCCTGCACGAGGTCCAGGCGCAGTGGGATCCGCGGCCCTCGCTGGGCGTGGTGATCGCCGCGCGTCCGTATCCGGAGTCGCCTGTGACGGGCGAGGCCATCAGCGGTCTCGACGCGGTGCCCGCCGACGTCAAGGTGTTCCATGCCGGCACCGCACTGGATGCCGACGGCAAGGTCGTCAGCGCCGGCGGCCGCGTATTGTGCGTGACCGCGCTGGGCGACAGCGTGGCCGACGCCCAGCGCCGCGCCTATACCGGGGTGGACGCGATCCGCTGGGAACACGCCTTCTGCCGCCGCGACATCGGCTGGCGCGCGATCGCCCGCGAGCAGGGCAACTGAGCCATGGCCGGCCGGGTCGAGCCGTTCCGCGCGATCGCCATCAGCCAGCTGGCGCGTGCGCTGGAGGCCCAGGGCCGCTCCGTGGTGCACATGGAGTTCGGCCAGCCTTCCACGCCGGCGCCGGCCGCGGCACTGGCGGCGGTGCGCGAGGGGCTCGACCGCGATCCGCCCGGCTACTGGGAGAGCGTGCCGCTGCGGGCCCGCATCGCCCGCCACTACCGCGACGCCTACGGCGTGGAAGTGGATCCGGCGCAGGTCGTCCTCACCTGCGGCGCATCGCCGGCGCTGCTGCTGGCGATGCTGTCCCGCTTCGAGGCCGGCGACCGCATCGCCTTCGCCCGCCCCGGCTACATCGCCTACCGCAACACCGCCATCGCCGCGCGCCTGCAGCCGGTGGAGATCGGCTGCGGACCGGAAAGCCGCTACCAGCTCACCGCGGCGGCGATCGCCGCGCTGGATCCTGCACCGGCCGGCGTCATCCTCGCCAGTCCGGCCAATCCCACCGGCACCATCATCGAACCCGAAGAACTGCGCGCCATCGCGGACGTGTGCCGGCAGCGCGGCATCGTCCTGCTGTCGGACGAGATCTACCACGGCCTGCACTACACGCAGCCGGCGCACTCGATCCTGCAATACGCGCCGGACGCGATGGTGGTGAACAGCTATTCGAAGTACTACTCGATGGTGGACTGGCGCCTGGGCTGGCTGCTGGTGCCGCCGTCGCACGTGGACACCGCGCGTGCCTATGCCGGCAACCTGTTCCTGACCCCGCCCTCGCCCAGCCAGCAGGCCGCGCTGGTGGCGATGGACTGCACGGAGGAGCTGGAAGGCCATCGCGCCACCTACGCGCGCAACCGCCAGCTGCTGCTGGAGGCGCTGCCCGACCTGGGCCTGGAGCGCATCGCCCCGCCCGACGGCGCGTTCTACATCTGGGCCGACGTGGCCCACCTGGCCGACGACAGCCTCGGGCTGTGCCGGCGCATCCTTGAGGACACCGGCGTGGCCCTGGCCCCCGGCGTGGACTTCGACCCCGTCGATGGCCACCGCTTCATCCGCTTCAGCTTCGCCCCGGCCACGGTGCACGTGGAGGAGGCGCTGCGACGGCTGCGGCCGTGGTTCGCGGCGCAGCCGCGCATCCGCTGAGGGCTCAGCCGGGCGCGCCGCCCAGGTAGTCCAGCACCACCTGCAGCATCGCCTTCGCGCCATGCTCCAGCGCCGCCTCGTCCGGCGCGTAGTGCGACGAGTGGTTGATCGGCGCCTGCGCCGGATCCTGCCCGGCCGGCGTGGTGCCGACCAGGAAGAACGCGCCCGGCACCTCGTTGGCGAACTGCGAGAAGTCCTCGGCGATGGTCTGCAGCGGCATTTCCACCACGTTCTCCGCGCCGGCGGCGGCCTGCAGCGAGGCCAGCACGCGTCGCGCCAGCTGCGGATCGTTGATCGTGGCCGGCGCGTTGTTCACCACTTCGAGCTCCGCCGTGGCGCCGGCCGCATGTGCGTAATCGCTGGCGATGCGTCCGAAGCGCGCGATCACGTCCTCGCGCACGGCCGGGTCGAAGGTGCGCAAGGTACCGACCAGCTTCGCCTCGTCCGGGATGATGTTGAAGCGCACGCCGGCGTTGAACTGGCCCGCGGTCAGCACCACCGGCGTGCTGGCGATGTTCACCTGGCGCGCGATCATGCTCTGGGTGCCCAGCAGGATCTGCGCAGCCACCGTGATCGGATCGACGCCATCCCACGGCCGCGAACCATGGGTCTGGCGGCCACGCACCGTCAGGGCCCACTCGTCGGCGCTGGCCAGCAACGGCCCGCTGCGGAAGCCGACCTGGCCCACCTGCAGCGCGGACCACACGTGCAGGCCGAACACCGCCTCCGGGCGGAAGTCCTTCCACACGCCCTCGTCCAGCATCAGCCGCGCGCCGAACCGCGCACCGGGCTCGTCCGGGCCTTCCTCCGAGGGCTGGAACACGAACATCACCTCGCCGGCCAGTTCCTGCCGGCGTTCTGCCAGCGCGCGGGCCACGCCCAGCAGGATCGCCACGTGCAGGTCGTGGCCGCAGGCGTGCATCACGCCCACCGGCTGGCCGCGATAGGTCGAGCGCACGGTGGAGGCGAACGGCAGGCCGGTGGCCTCCTCCACGGGGAGCGCGTCCATGTCCGCGCGCAGGGCGATGCGCGGGCCGGGTTTGCCACCGCGCAGGACCGCGGCCACGCCGGTGCGGGCGATGCCGGTGCGCGGCTCCAGTCCCAGCGCGCGCAGCTCGCGGGCGATGGCGGCAGCGGTGCGGGTCTCGTGTCCGCCCAGCTCCGGATGGCGGTGGAAATCGCGCCGCCACTCCACCATCGCCGGGTACTGCGCCCTGGCCGCAGCGATGGCGCTGGTGGTGGCGGATTCGGCGGCGGACGCGGGCAGGGCCATGCCCAGCAGCGCGGCCAGCAGGCCTGGCAGGATCGACGGCTTCATCACTCGGCTCCGGCGCGGGGATGGCCGATGGTAGCCGGCTGCCGCACTAGACGTTGGCCTGCTCCGCCGGCAGCGAGGTCTCGATCGGGGCGGCGCCCGGGCCAGCGCCGGCGGCCGCGCCATGGCTGTCCACGCCGTACGATGTCATCGACAGCGAGCCGTAGGCGTAGCCCTCCACCAGCGGCCGCGCCGGATGCCCGGAAGCGGCGGCCAGGCCAGCGATGTACAGCAGCGGCAGGAAATGGTCCGGGGTGGGCACGGCCAGGCGGTAGTCGGGGTGGGATACCAGCGAGGGCGCGTCGTGCGGCCGTTCCAGCATCAGTTCGCGCGCGGCCTCCTCGAAGCGGCGGGTCCAGTCGAAGGCACCGTCGGGCTGGTGCCAGTCGATCGCGCGCAGGTTGTGCACCACGTTGCCGCTGCCGATCACCATCACCCCGCGCGAACGCAGCGCGGCCAGCTTGGCGCCAAGGGCCAGGTGCCATTCCGGCGGCCTGCGCGCGTCGATCGACAGCTGCACCACCGGCACGTCGGCCTGCGGGAACGCATGCACCAGCACCGACCAGGTGCCGTGGTCCAGGCCCCAGCCGTCCAGGTCGGCGCCGAGCTGGTCCGGCGCCACCGCGTCGGCCACCTCCTCCACCAGCTCCGGCAGGCCCGGCGCCGGGTACTGCACGTCGAACAACGCCTGCGGGAAGCCGTAGAAGTCGTGGATGGTGCGCGGCCTGGGCATGGCGGTTACCGCAGTGAAGTTGCCGTACCAGTGCGCCGACACCGCCAGGATCGCGCGCGGCCGCGGCGCGGTGGCGCCGAAGGCGCGCCAGGCCTCGGTGTAGCGGTTGCGCTCCAGCGCGTTCATCGGGCTGCCGTGGCCAAGGAAGGCGGCCGGCATCAGGGCATGGGCGTCCACGCAGGACTCCGGAAACGGGGGTACCGCGCCCACTGTAAGCCGGCGCGGCCGGCGCGGCACGCAAGGCAACGGTCGGGTGCGCCGTCCACGCCGCGCATGTCCACCGCGACCCGGCGCTCTGCTAGGCTCCGCGCCAGTCCCGCGGAGAGCCGCATGGCCGCCCACAGCCAGTTCGCGCTGCTGACCCAGCGCCGCTTCCTGCCCTACTTCATCGTGCAGGCGCTCGGCGCCTTCAACGACAACGTCTACCGCCAGGCCATCATCGGCCTGCTGTTCTTCCTCGGGGTCAGCGCCGAGGAGCGCTCGACCTACGCGGTCATCGCCCCGGCGATCTTCATCGCGCCCTACTTCCTGTTCTCGGCGATCGCCGGGCAGGTGGCGGAGAAGCTGGAGAAGCAGCGCCTGATCGTGGTCACCACCAGCATGGAGATCGCGATCATGTCGCTGGCGGCGGTGGGCTTCCTGCTGCAGTCCATGCCGCTGCTGCTGGTGGCGCTGTTCTGCACCGGCCTGCAGTCGACCCTGTTCGGCCCGGTGAAGTACTCGGTGCTGCCGGCCATCCTCAAGCCCGAGGAACTGACCGGCGGCAACGGCCTGGTCGAGATGGGCACTTCGATCTCGATCCTCGGCGGCATGATCACCGGCGGCCTGATCTTCCAGCTCGCCGGCGCGCACGGCCCGGAGGCAGCGGCCGCGGCGATCGTGGCGCTGGCCATCGCCGGCAATCTGGTGGCGCGCATGATCCCGCGGGTGGACGCCGGCGCGCCGGACCTGAAGATCGGCTGGAACCCGCTGCCTGAGTCGCTGGCGGTGCTGCGCATGGCGCGCGCCCAGCCGGCGGTGCGGAACGCCATCCTCGGCGTGTCCTGGTTCTGGTTCTTCGGCACCATCGTCACCTCGCAGCTGCCGGCCTACGCCGAACTCAACCTCGGCGGCGCCTCCGGCTCGGCCACGCTGTACATCTTCGTGCTGGCGCTGTTCTCGGTCGGCACCGGCACCGGCTCGCTGCTTTGCGAGAAGCTGTCGGCGCGCACCGTGGAGATCGGCCTGGTGCCGCTGGGCGCGGCCGGCATGAGCGCGTTCCTGCTGGACCTCTACTTCGCCCGCCCCGGCGCGCCGCCGGCCACCGGGCTGGACGTGGCCGGCTTCCTGGCCCAGCCCGGCAGCCTGCGCATCGTCGTCGACCTGCTGGGCATCGGCGTGTTTACCGGCTTCTTCGTGGTGCCGCTGTTCGCCCTGATCCAGAGCCGCACGCCGTCCTCGCGCATGTCGCGGGTGTTTGCCGCGCTGAACATCCAGAACTCCGGCTTCATCGTGCTGGCGGCGGTGGTCGGACTGGGCGCGGGCATGCTGGGCTGGAGCAGCCCGCAGCTGTTCCTGGCCCTGGCGATCGCCAACGTGCTGGTGGCGGCGTGGATCTTCGCCCTGGTGCCCGAGTTCCTGATGCGCTTCCTCGGCTGGGTGCTGGTGCGGGCGCTGTACCGGCTGCGCGTGCGCGGCGTGGAGGAGCACGTGCCCGACGAGGGCGCGGCGGTGCTGGTGTGCAACCACGTCAGCTACATGGACGCGCTGATCCTGGCGGCGAGCATCCCGCGCCCGGTGCGCTTCGTCATGTACTACCGGATCTTCGACATCCCGGTGATGAGCTGGATCTTCCGCACCGCCCGCGCCATCCCCATCGCCGGCGCGCGCGAGGACCCGGAGCGCATGCAGCGCGCGTTCGACGCGATCGACGCCGCGCTGGCCGAGGGCGAGCTGGTGTGCATCTTCCCCGAGGGCGCGCTGACCAAGGACGGCGGGATCGCGCCGTTCAGGTCCGGGGTGGAGCGGATCCTGGAACGCGCCGCCGCGGCCGGGCGCCCGGTGCCGGTGGTGCCGATGGCGCTGCGCGGCATGTGGGCCAGCATGTGGAGCCGGCGCGATTCGCGCCTGGGCCGCATGCGCGTGCCGCGCCGGCTGCGCGCGCGGGTAGAGGTGATCGCCGCCGCGCCGCTGCCCGGCCCGGTGTCGGCGCAGGCGCTGGAGGCACGCGTGCGCGAACTGCGCGGCGACGATGCATGAGCCACGCGCCACGGCGCGGCTTTTGCCGCCAGTGGCCGGTCGGTTAGGCTTGCGGCTGTTGTCCGGGGGGATGTACGCCAGCATGGACGCGCCGAACAACGCCATGGGACGTGGCACCTGTATTCCGGCAACCGGGGCCCGGGCAACCGCGCCGCGGACGACGGGCGCGCCGCCGCACGCGCGGCACGCCACCATCCGCGACCGCAGCTGTCCGCCCCTGCAGCACCGGGCCCGGTGCCCGCGCCGGCATGCCGCCGGCCGGTGTCAGGCCCGCCACGGCCTTTCCTTCCCTGCTGGAGCAACCTGATGAGCTACGTTCCGCCACCGTCCCCCCAGTCCGCCGCGCCGGTGCAGGAGCCGGTTCCCAACCACCTGGCCTGGGCCATCATCTCCACGATCCTGGCCACCTGCCTGTGCTGCCCGCTGGGGCTGGTCGGCATCGTCGCCATCGTGTTCGCCAGCAAGGTCAACTCGCTGCTCGACCGCGGCGACCTGGAGGGCGCGCGCCGCGCCTCGGCCAATGCCAAGACCTGGTGCTGGGTGGCCACCGCGCTGGCCATCATCGGCCTGCTGCTCAACATCTGGGCGCTGGCCACCGGCGGCATGGCCGAGTACATGCAGATGATGCAGCAGATGCAGGGCTGATCCATGGCCCTGTCGCGGCCCTTGCGGATCGCGATGCTGGCGTCGGCCGCGGTGGCGGCCGGCGCCGGCGTGTGGTTGCTGCGCACCTACGATCCCAACGTGGCCGGCAACCCGTTCCCGCCATGCATGTTCCGCGCCTTCACCGGCTGGTTCTGCATCGGCTGTGGCCTGACCCGGGCCATGCACGCGCTGGTGCACGGCGACCTGGTGCGGGCCTTCTCGATGAACCCGCTGGGCCTGCTGGCGCTGGGCCTGACCCCGCTGATGCTGGCCTGGTCCGGCGGCTGGCAGCCGCGGCTGCTGGCACCGCTGATGCGCTGGGTGCTGGCGCCGAAGCTGTGGCTGGCGGTGTTGCCGGGGTACTGGATCCTGCGGAACCTTCCGTGGTTTCCGTTCACGCTGCTCGCACCGGTCTAGGGCAACGCCAGCCCGGGCGGTGAGGCCGCTGGCGCGTGGCGACGCCTTCGTCGTGGCCAGCCCTGATGCCTGCCTGGCGCGGCGCGCGCCGCTCAGCCGGCCCAGCCGGCCAGGATCAGCAGGGCCAGCACTGCCAGCCAGAGCAACAGCGCCCGCCAGATCAGGTTCATCGCGTCGCGCAGCTCGGCCAGTTCGCCGCGCGCGGGCACGCGGCCGGCCTCCAGGTCCTCGGCGTCTTCCTCGGCCAGCTCGCCGACCACCGCCGCGCGCGCTGCCGCCTCCAGGAACCGGCTTTCCGGGTTCCAGCCGGCGCCGCCCTTGTGCCGCCAGGCACGGCTGACCAGGTCGAAGTTGCCGGCCAGGGCCAGGGCCAGGGTCATCAGCTGGGCCACCGGCCATTCCATCCAGCGCAGCAGCCACAGCAGTCCGGCGGCGTTGTCCTCGGGCAGCTGGCGGACCTGGCCGGCGAACGCCGAACGCTCCAGCAGGCGGTACAGCACCGCCCCGGCCGGGCCCAGCAGCAGGAACCAGAACAGCACCGCGAACCAGCGCCGCAGGGCGGCGCGTGCCATCACCGCCGGCAGTCCGGGGCCTTCGGCCACCACCTGCCCGGGTTCGGCCGCCAGCTGGTCCAGGCGGGCCTTGCGGGTCGCCGGGTCCTCGGCGTCCAGCACCGCTTCCACGTCCACGTCCAGGTCGCGCGGGCCCCAGGCCAGGACCAGCACCAGCACGCCGAACAGCAGCCCCGGCAGGCCGTACAGCACCCGCCCCAGCGCCAGCTGCAGGGCCAGCACCAGCAGCACCGGCGGCAGCACCGCCAGGGCGATGCCCCAGCGGGTGCGCCAGGGGCCGCCGTCGGCCAGCTGCGCGGCCAGCCAGGCCTGCCAGCGCGCGTACCAGCCGAAGCTGCGCGCCGGCGCCAGCACGGCCGGCGCCACGTGGCCCAGCACCAGGGCGATGATCACCGCGACCAGGGTCGTGAACATGCTCCCTCCGTGCCGCGGATACTAGCCGGCGGCGCGGGCGGCGGTCACCGCCGGCGCGCCCTCGGCGTACCAGTACTCGACCAGCGCCCGCGCGATCGACAGCGAGGGCGGCAGGACCGGGCCGCCACTGGCGTCGTCGCCGCGGGCCAGGGCCTGGCCGACTTCCTCGCGGGTGAACCAGCGCGCCGCCTCCAGTTCGCCGTCGATCCGCGGCAGGTCGGGCTCGCCGCGGGCGATGTAGCCCAGCATCAGCGAGCCAGGGAATGGCCAGGGCTGGGCGGCCAGGTAGCGGCAGTCGCGCACCCGCACCCCGGTTTCCTCGTGGACTTCGCGCACCACCGCCTGCTCGGGGGTCTCGCCCGGCTCCACGAACCCGGCCAGCACCGACCAGCGCCCCGGCACCCAGCCGGGCTGGCGCCCCAGCAGCAGCCGCTCGCCGTCGCTGACGGCCACGATCACCGCCGGGTCCACCCGCGGGTAGTGGTCGCTGCCGCAGGCCGGGCAGTGCGCAACGAACCCGCCACGCTGGAATTCCACCGCCGCGCCGCAGGCACCGCAGTGGCGGTTGCGGGCCCGCCAGTGGAGCATGCCGCGGGCATAGGCGAAGGCGCCGGCCACGGTGGGCGGCCAGGCGCCAGCGGCGCGGCGCAGGTCGATCCATTGCCGAACCGCCTGCCCGGCGGGCGCCTGCAGGGCGAAATGCGGCTGGCCGCTGCCGTCCAGGCCCAGGAATACGGCCTGGTCGAAGCGGTCGGGAAGGTCGGTGCCGGCCAGCGGCAGCGGCTGGCCGCACCCGTCGGCGGCGGCGCGGCCCTCGGCGTCCAGCAGCAGCAGCCGCGCCCGCGGCCACAGCGCGCGCAGGGCGGCGGCGTCGCCGCGCAGGGCGTCGGAGCGGTCCAGCCCGGCGTCGCCGAAGGCATAACCGGACAACGCGGCCGCCGCGGTGGACGTGGCCATCGGCCTGGCCTCCGCCGCGGTCAGACGCTGAAGCTGCTGCCGCAGCCGCAGGTCGTCTTGGCGTTGGGGTTGCGGATCACGAACTGGGCGCCGCTGAGGCCTTCGCTGTAGTCGACCTCGGCGCCCATCAGGTACTGCAGGCTCAGCGGGTCGACCAGCAAGGTCACCCCGTCGGTGTTCACGGCCATGTCGTCCTCGGCCTGGTTCTCGTCGAACTCGAAGCCGTACTGGAAGCCTGAACAGCCGCCGCCCTGGATGTAGACGCGCAGCTTGAGGTCGGCGTTGCCCTCTTCGGCGATCAGCTCGCGGACCTTGGCCGCGGCTGCGCTGCTGAAGCGCAGCGGCTGGTCCAGCTGCTGGTAGCTGGGAACGGTGGGAAGCGGAATCATGCTGCCAGCATGGGGGCGTGGCGCCCCCCGTTCAAGCCTCGGCGGTCGCCATCGCCTCGCCGGAACCGGCCTTGGCGGCTTCCCGCGGCTGCTGTTCCGGCGCCGGCAGGGCGCGGGTCGCCGGCGGCTGGGCGTGGACCAGGCGGCCGGTCAGCTGGGCACCGGCGCTCATCTCCACCACGGCATAGTGGACATCGCCCTCCACCCGCGCCTGCTGCCCCAGCTCCACCCGCTCGGATGCGTGCACGTCGCCGACCACGGTGCCGTTGATCACCACCACCGGGACGTGGATCCCGCCGGCGATGCTGCCGCCCTCGGCCAGCACCAGGCTGGCGGGCTTGCCCTGGACCGCCTGCACCCGGCCCTCGATGCGGCCTTCCACGTACAGGCCGCCGCTGAATTCCAGGTCGCCGCGGATCACCACCTCAGGGCCCACCAGGGTATCGATGGTGTAGCCGTTGCGCTGGCCGGACTTCTTCTTTCCGAACACGTTACCTGCCTCCCCCGCTGCCGGCGGTTTTCCAGTCGAAAGTCTGCTCGGCACCCCCTCCGTTGCCGCGCAGCAAGACTCGCACACGTTGCGGGGTGAAATCCTTGGGCAGCATCACGCTGCCGTCCAGTTCCTGGAAATACCTGAAGGAATACGGCTGGCCGGGCGCGTCCGGGCGCTGCAGCAGCTCGTTCCAGCCGATGCTGGCGAGCTTGCCGTCGCGCACGCCCTCCACGGTGAAGCGCATCTGCCCCTGGCTGATCGCGCCGCGGTTGAGGTTCTGGGTCAGCACCGCGCGGTAGCGCCAGGTGCCGCCCTCCTCCGGGGCGAACTCGATCGAGTGCACGCTCAGGCCCTTGCGCTGGCTGGTCGCGCCCACCAGGCGCTCGTAGAACGCCACGTCGGTGCGCAGCGCCGCGATCTCCTCGTCGCGCGCGGCCAGCGAGGCCTGCAGTTCGATGTTGGCGGCGCGGCTGATCTGGTCCGAGCGTTCCAGGGTCACCACCCGCTGGTTCAGTTCCTCGAGCTGGCGGCGCAGCTGCTCGGCCTCGTGCCGGGCCTGGCGCGCGCCCTCGCGCACCTGCTGCAGCCCCGGTGCGGCGAGCCGGGTGGCCACCAGGCCCACCACCACCAGGCTCAGCAGCCAGGCGCAGGCGAGGCCGATCTTCCATGCGCGCCCGGAACCACGGCGCGGGACGATGCGAAAGCGTGAGGACGATCCTGTCATCGGGTCATGCCGTCGTTTCTGCCTATACTGCGGCCGATGGCCGGGCAGTGTAACCGCCCCGGTGCCGGCGGCCGGAGCCGCCCCGCCCTGGCCCCGTGTCCCCTCCGCAAGGAGCCGCCATGACCGATGCCCACGTCTTCGTGATCGGCCTGCTGCTGGCCTGGATGGCCGGCATCCGCGCCTACCTGACCGTGTTCGGCGTGGGCCTGGCCGGGCTGCTCGGCTGGGTCGAGCTGCCGCCGGCCTTGCAGGCCACGCAGTCGTGGTGGGTGCTGGGCACCTCCGGGGCGCTGGCGGTGGCCGAATTCCTGGCCGACAAGATCCCCGGGGTGGACTCGGTCTGGGACCTGCTGCAGACCCTGGCGCGGATCCCGGCGGGCGCCTTCCTGGCCGCCGCCGCGTTGTCGCCGGACGGCGAGCTCGGCGCCGGCGCGCTGGCCACCGGCGCGGGCGTGGCCCTGGCCAGCCACGCGCTCAAGTCCGGCACCCGCGCCCTGCTCAACACCTCCCCCGAACCAGCCAGCAACTGGGCCGCCTCGGCGGCCGAGGACACCGTGGTGGTCGGCGGCCTGGCGCTGGCGCTGGCACACCCATGGCTGGCGCTGGCGCTGGTGGTCGGCACCACCGTGCTCGGCGCGCTGCTGGTGTGGTGGATCTGGCGGCTGATGGCGCGCGGCATGCGCCGCCTGCTGGCCGCCCGATGAACCGTTGCGGACCGCCCAGGGTTGTACCGGATGGAGGGATTGGTCACATAATGCAGGCCCAATAGGGGAGCCATTGATGGCCGCACGAGATCCTGCGCCCACGCCGGAGGACCCGGCGGCGCGCCAGCGCATACGCGCCGAAACCCCGCCACCGCATTACTGGCGCCGCTGGACCCGCGACGCCGCGGACGTGGCGGCCGAAGCCGCGGCCGCTCCCGCCGCGCGCGTGGGCGCCGCGGTGCCGCCGCCCGCCGCCGTGGCCCCGTCCGGCCCGGTGCCGACCCCGGCCCCGGTGCTCAGCACCGGCGAAGAGGCCCCGTACCGCATCCTGGTGGTCGAGGACGACCGTCCGCAGGCGCTGTTCGCGCAGAGCGTGCTGCACGGCGCCGGCATGCAGGCCGAGGTGCTGATGCAGCCGGAGGGCCTGATCGAGGCGATCACCCGGTTCGAGCCGGACCTGATCCTGATGGACCTGCACCTGCCGGGCGTGGACGGCCGCCGCCTGACCACCCTGGTGCGCCAGCAGCCCGGCTGCCAGCTGCTGCCGATCGTGTTCCTCACCGGCGAACCGGACCCGGACCTGCAGTTCGAGGTGCTGGAAGCCGGCGCCGACGATTGCCTGGTCAAGCCGGTGCGTCCGCGCCACCTGATCGCCGCGGTGGCCAACCGCATCCAGCGCCGGCGCGCGCAGCGCGAGGCCGCGGCCGCGCCGGCGATCGCGGTGCCGACCCTGCGCAGCCACCCGGACACCGGCCTGGCCACCCGCAGCTGGCTGCTGCAGCAGGTGGAGGAGATGCTTGCCGCCGGCGCCACCGCCGGTCTGTTCTTCGTCGAGGTCGCCGGCGCGCTGAGCCTGCGCGAGCGCTTCGGCTACGCCGCGTTCGAGCGGCTGATGGCCGAGGCCGGCCGCCGCCTGGCGCTGATCGTGGCGCCGGCGCCGCTGGCGCGCCTGAACGACAACAGCTTCCTGGCGCTGGTCCGCGACGCGGTCCCGGACCAGCTGCAGGCGATCGCCGCGGAGATGCGCGCGCGCCTGGCCACCGAAACCTTCCAGGTGCGCGAGGGCGAGCCGCTGCAGCTGCGCAGCGCGGTCGGCCACGCCGCCCTGCCCGGCGGCTTCGAGCACGCCACCGCCGCGCTGGAGGCGACCGAGCGCGCCGCGCTGCAGGCGCGCCTGCTGCCGGAGGGCGTGTGCGGCTACGTGCCGCCCAGCACCCAGGAGGCACAGGAACAGCTGGCCCTGCTGGAAGGCGAGATCGAACTGGCCTACCAGCCGGTGGTGGCGGTGGCCGGCAGCGAACAGGCCCGATACCAGGTGCTGATGCGCCTGCGCCAGGCCGACGGCACGGTGCTGTCGGCCGGCCAGGTGGTGCCCACGGCGGAGGCCAGCGGCCGCATCACCGACCTGGACCAGCAGGTGATGGAGCACGCGCTGGACCTGATCGCGCGCCGCGCGCGCGAGGGCAACCCGCTGCAGCTGTTCGTCTCGCAGTCGCCGCGCACGCTCACCCGCGAGGCCTACGCCGACTGGCTGCTGCAGGCGATCGGCGCGCGCGCCATCGACGGTGGCGAGGTGATCATCGACCTGCGCCTGGCCGACGCCCTGGTCCACTGCGTGGCCCTCGCCCCGTTCTGCCGCCGCCTGGTGGAGGCCGGCGTGCAGTTCTGCCTCAGCCAGTACGAGCCCGGCCCGGAGGCCGAGGCGCTGCTGGGCCAGCTGCCGCTGGGCTACGTGCGCATGGCCGGGCGCTTCGCCGGCGCGCACACCGACCAGGGCCTGCGCGACCAGCTGCGCGCCACCATCGACAAGGCCCATGGCTTCGGCCTGCTGGTGGTCGGCCAGCAGATCGAGGATCCGCAGGCCGCCGCGGCGATGTGGATGGCCGGCATCGACTTCGTGCAGGGCAACCTGGTCAGCTCGGTAGGCAGCGAGCTCGACTTCGACTTCCAGAACGCGGTGCTCTAGCCATGGCCGCGCCCGCCTCCCGCAGCCCGTGGCCGGCTGCCGCCGCAGGCGCGATGGCAGCGGCGTTGCTGGCCCTGGCCCTGGCCCTGGCACTGGCCGGGATCCCCGGGCCCTGGGTGGCGCTGGCCGGCGGCCTGGCGCTGGCCGGGCTGGTGGCCGCGCTGGTGACCCTGTTCGCCACCCGCCGCACCGCGGCGGTGCTGGACACGGCGCTGGCGCGCGCGGCCACGGCCGAGCACGAGCGCAACCAGCTGCAGCGCGAGCTGCAGCGCCACGACAAGCTCGAGCAGCAGCTGCTGCAGGCCAAGCAGGCGGCCGAAGCCGCGGCCCTGGCCAAGGGCGAGTTCCTGGCCACCATGAGCCACGAGATCCGCACCCCGCTCAACGGCATCATCCCGATGCTGGACCTGATCGGGCACGGCACCCTGGCCGAGGACCAGCGGCAGATGCTGCGCACCGCGCACGAGTCCTCGCTGCAGCTGCTGCGGATCGTCGACGACATCCTCGACTACTCCAAGCTGGAGGCGAACCGGCTTGAGCTGGAGATCACCACCTTCAACCTGCGCGAGCCGCTGGAGGCGATGCTGCAGCTGATGCGCCGCCCGGCCGAGGACAAGGGCCTGCGGCTGGAGCTGGAGATCGACCCCAACGTGCGCCTGCCGGTGCGCGGCGACCCGGTGCGGCTGCGCCAGGTGCTGGGCAACCTGGTCGGCAACGCGGTCAAGTTCACCGAGCGCGGCGGGGTCACCCTGGCCGTGCGCCGGCTGGGCGAGACCCCGGCGCAGCACCTGCTGCGCTTCGAGGTGCGCGACACCGGCATCGGCATCGACCCGGACATCCAGGCGCGCCTGTTCCGTGCCTTCAGCCAGGCCGACGCCTCCACCACCCGCCTGTACGGCGGCACTGGCCTGGGCCTGGCCATCTGCAAGCGCATCGTCGACCTGATGGGCGGACGCATCGGGGTGGAATCCGAGCCCAGCCGCGGCTCCACCTTCTGGTTCGAGATCCCGCTGCTGAAGGTGGTCGGCGACCTGCAGCGCGGCGAGACCGGTGGCGCAGAACTGCGCCAGGTGCTGGTGGTCAGCCCGGACGTGCGCCTGCGCCAGCGCTTGGGCCTGCTGCTGCCACCGTGGGGCTACGCCGTGGACGCGGTCGAATCGCCGCAGGAAGCGCTGGAACGGCTGCGCGGCGATGCCCTCCCGCGCCAGGCACGCGGCGCCTACGTCGCGGTCCTGGCCGACCACGACGGCCTGCGCCACAGCGCGCGCGCCCTGTACCGGGCGCTGGCCCGGACCCCGGCCTACGCCGGCATCCGCCTGCTGTGGCTGTACGGCGCGGAGGTGCCGGGGGAACTGCGCGAGGGCGCCGAGCTGGTGCCGCGGATGGCGGCGGACGCCGAGCTGCGCGCCGCGCTGCAGGAACCGGCCGGCGATGGTGCGGGCACGGCCGCCGACACCGCCCCGGGCGGCGACGACGACACCCCCGGCGCGCTGGCCGGCGGCGGGCTGGCCGGCGCCGAGCCGGGCCCGGCACCGCAGGTACCGGAAACCCCGGCTGCGCCCCCTGCCCCGCCTGCATCTCCCGCGCCGGCGGCCGGGCCGGCGCCGGTGCATGCGGCGCGCCTGCTGCTGGTGGAGGACAACCCCGTCAACCTGCTGGTGGCGCAGAAGCTGCTGTCGGTGCTGGGCTACGCCTGCGACACCGCGACCAATGGCGAGGCCGCGCTGGCGCGCCTGGCCGCGGCCGAGTACGACCTGGTTTTCATGGACTGCCAGATGCCGGTGCTGGACGGCTACAGCGCCACCCGGCGCTGGCGCGAGCAGGAAGCGGTGCGCGGCGGCCGGCGCCTGCCGATCGTGGCCATGACCGCCAACGTCATGGCCGGCGACCGCCAGCGCTGCCTGGACGCGGGCATGGACGACTACCTGTCCAAACCGGTGGCGCGCGAGCAGCTCGATGCCTGCCTGCGGCGCTGGCTGCGCCCGGCGCCCGCCGCCCCCCAGGCGCCTGCGCCCGCGGCGTCCGCGGCCCCGGCGCGGCCTGCACCCAGCGTCCCGCCGGCGGCGACGCCCGCGTCGGCTGCCGCCCCGGGCCCGGTCCCGCGCGCCGCGCCCGCCCCTGGCCCGGCGCGCCCGGCCCCCGCTCCGGCCGTGGCCACGCCGCCGGCCCGGCCCGCGGCCCCGCTGATGCCTCCCGCAACCCAGCCGTCGCGGGTTGCGGCGACGCCGCCGCGCCCGGCCCCGGCGCCGACTACACCGACCGCGCCAGGCGCCCCCGCCGCGCCGGCCGCCAGCCGAGCGGCCACGCCGGCGGCTCCTGCGCACCCCATGGCTCCGGCGAACCCTGCACCGTCTTCCACGGCTCCGGCCACGCCGGCAATCACCCCGGTCCGCCCGGCGGCCCCCGCGGCGCGCGCCAGCGGCGCCCAGGCCACGGCCCTGTCGGCCGTGGATGCCGGGATCCCGGTGCTGGACATGGAAATGCTGGATGAGCTGCGCGCGATCGCCGGCGACGACGCCACCGCGATCGTGCGCCTGTTCCTGGAGGATGCGCCGCGGCTGGTGCGCCAGGTGGAGCAGGCCTCGGCCACGCCCGACCTGCCGGCCATGCGCGAGGCCGCGCATGCGCTCAAGTCCTCCAGCGCCAACATCGGCGCGCTGGCGCTGTCGTCGGTGGCGCGCCGGATCGAGACCGCGGCGCGCACCGGCACCCTGGAGCGGCCGGCGGTGGCCGCGGCGCTGCTGATCGCCGAATTCGGCCGCGCGCGCGAGGCGCTGCTGGCCTGGCTGGCGACCCCGGGTCAGTCCTCGAGCTTGCTGAGCAGGTAGTTCTGCTCGCCGATGCGGGCGATCAGGTCCAGCTGGGTCTCGAGCCAGTCCACGTGCTCCTCCTCGTTGTCGAGGATCTTCGTGAACAGCTGGCGGCTGACGTAGTCGCCGACCGAATCGGCGTAGGCGATGGCTTCGCGCAGCAGCGGAATGCCTTCCAGTTCCAGCGCCAGGTCGCACTCGAGCACCTCGCGCGGGCCCTCGCCGATGCGCAGCTTGCCCAGCGCCTGGAAGTTCGGCAGGCCCTCGAGGAACAGGATGCGCTCGGCCAGCCAGTCGGCGTGGTGCATCTCCTCGATCGATTCCTTGTACTCGTGCTCGGCCAGCTCCTTGAGCCCCCAGTTCTTCAGCATCTTGGCGTGCAGGAAGTACTGGTTGATCGCGGTGAGCTCGTTGTACAGGGCCTTGTTGAGGTACTCGATGACCTTCGCGTCGCCTTTCATCGGGTTCGCTCCTGCGCGGGGGATGCGCGCACTCTAGCGCGCCGCGGGCGGCGGCGAGGTAACGCGAATCGTGTGCATCGCCGGCCGCGGGCCGGCGAGGCTCAGGCCGCCTGCAGCAGCGGCAGGGGCAGGGCGCGGGCCCGGTATTCGGCCACCAGGTCGGCGGCCAGCGGCAGGCAGGTGCCGCAGGTCGCGCCGCAGCCGGTACGCATGGTCAGTTCGGCGACGCTTTCGCAGCCGGCCTCGACGGCCTCGCGGATCTGGCGGTCGGTAACCCCATTGCAGATGCAGACGTACACGGCGGTCTCATGTGGCTGAACCGGGATCCATTCCACAATGAATGAGAACCGTTGTCAATTGCATCCGCGTCCGCGGCCCCTGCCAGGGTTCAGGCGGATGAACGCCCGCCCCGCGGCTGCCGCGGCCGCCGCCGCGGACGGTCGTGGCCGGCGCTGTTGCCCGGCAGCCAGGCCTGCTGCGCCACCCCCGGCATCTGCCGCAGCTGGGCGCCCACGCTGGTGGCCAGCGGGGCCAGGTGGCGCAGGGCGCGGGCATAGACCCCGCGCTTGAAGGTGACCACGTGCTCGACCGGGTACCAGAAGTCGACCCAGCGCCAGTGGTCGAACTCGGGGCTGTCGGTGGCGTCGAAGCGCACCAGTGACTCGTCGGCCACCAGCCGCAGCAGGAACCAGACCTGCTTCTGCCCGATGCACACCGGCCCCGGCCCGCCACGGCGGATCGCCCGCCCCGGCAGCCGGTAGCGCAGCCAGCCGGGCGTGGCGCCCAGCAGTTCCACATGCTCGGGGGACAGGCCGGTTTCCTCGTACAGCTCGCGGTACATGGCCTCGACCGGGGTTTCGTCGCTGCGCATCCCGCCCTGCGGGAACTGCCAGCCATCCCGGCGCACCCGGCGCGCCCAGAACACCTGCCCATCGTCGCGCATCAGCACGATGCCGACGTTCGGCCTGTAACCGTCCGGATCGATCACGATGCGGACTCCAGAAAATTCGACTGCCCCGACAATGCCACGCCCCCGGCAGGGCGACAAGCGGCGATTGACAGCGCGGCCAGGAACGTGAAAAATTCGCAATTCCCCGCCGCCCTGCAGGCGCGTGCGCGGGAAGCGCGGCCTGGTCCGCGGTTTCGGCTACGTAGCTCAGCCGGTTAGAGCACAGCACTCATAATGCTGGGGTCGGTGGTTCGAGTCCACCCGTAGCCACCATTGCCTGCAACGCAAAAGCCCCGCATCCGCGGGGCTTTTTGTTTCCATCGCCACGCCTGACCGCGCCGTCCGGCGCCGCGCTATGGCGCCGCCTCCGCCTCCAGGCCGACCACGCCGGGGGCCAGGACCCGGGCACGGGTGGTCTTGCCTGTGCTGGTGTTGCGGATGCGCACGCTGTCGCCTACCCCGCCATCCTCCAGCGCGGTGCCTGCAATCGCGATCTGGAAGCCCTGCCCCGTCGCCACGATCCGCAGCGGCTGGCCACGGGCGACCGCGCTGCCGCCCTGCAGCAGCGAACGCCGCAACGGCTGGCCCGCGCGCAGCGTGCGCCGGGCGCGGTAGCCGGCGGCCTGGTCCGGCGACAGCAACAGGTCGGGGATCGCCGCCAGGTCCTGCTCGCCGGTTCCCAGCGCCTCGGCACGCAGCGGCTGCCCGGCCTCCACTTCCCCGCGCGCGACCACCGCGTCCACGTAGGCGCCGGCGCGCGCCGCGAAACGCACCTCGCCGCCGCCAGGACAGCGCACCAGCAGCTGCAGGCGGTCGAAGCGCTCGTCCGCCGCCACCTCGGCCACCTCCACCTGCAGCGGCCGCGCGCAATCGGGCGGGCGCCGTGCCGCCGGCAACAGCAGCACCTCGATGCGTGCGGTGGGCACGCCCATTGCCTGGACCCGCCGTTGCACCCAGGCACGCGCCACCTGTTCCAGCCGCGCCTGCGGCATCGAAGCGTCCTGCGCGCGTGCCTGCGGCGGCATACATGCCACCAGCAGGCAGGCGAGGACGGGCAGGGAGGCGAGGTGCGATTGGGACATGCCGCGCAGATTAGCCGCGCGGGCGCGCGGGCTTCGCTCAGGATCTTTTTAGATTCCGCCAGCGGCCGGGGGGCCTCCCTACCATGCGACGGCCCGGTCGTGGCACTGCCGCGACCACCAGAGGAACCGGAACAGCATGGGTATCAACCTCGGACAGGCGCTTGGCCTGCACCCTGCCGCGCTGAAGCTGCGCGGCGAACGCGCCCAGGTACTGGCCTCCAACCTGGCCAACGAGAACACCCCCGGCTACCAGGCACGCGACCTCGACTTCCGCGCGCGCCTGGACGAGGCCGCGCTCGGCCTGGCCGAGCCGCTGCTGCAGCCGTTCGAATCCGACGCGGTGCTCTACCGCGTTCCCAGCCGCCCCTCGCAGGACGGCAACACCGTCGAGCTCGGCGTCGAACAGGCCGAATTCGCGCAGAACGCCCTCGATTTCCAGACCAGCCTGACCTTCCTGAACATGAAGCTCAAGGGCCTGGCCGCGGCCATCCAGGGCAACGGATAAGCACGATGAGCCTCAAGCAGAGCGTGGAAATCGCCGGTTCGGCCATGGCCGCCCAGACCGTGCGCATGAACACCATCGCCAGCAACCTGGCCAACGCCAACACCGCCGGCACCGCCGACGGCGCCTACCTGGCGCGCAAGCCGGTGTTCGCCTCGGTGTTCAACGGCCTCGGCGCGCGCGTGCAGGTGCTGGACGTGATCACCAGCCAGGACCCGCTGGAATCGCGCCACGAGCCCGGCAACCCCCTGGCCGACGAGAACGGCATGGTCTTCTATTCCAACGTCAACCCGGTGGAGGAGATGGCCGACATGCTCGCCGCCTCCCGCGCCTATTCCACCAACGTCGAGGTGCTGGCGCGCCTGAACGGGATGCAGCAGGCGGTGCTGAAGCTGGGAGAAGGCGCATGACCGCGGTCGACAACGCGTTGCTGGCCGGCGCCGGCGCCGGCAGGTCCGACGGGGCCGTGGCCGCGAACGGCCGCAGCGTCTCCGACCTGTTCATGACCCTGCTGGTGGCGCAGATCCGCAACCAGGACCCGCTCTCGCCGATGGAGAGCAAGGACTTCGTCAACCAGTTCGCCTCGATGAGCCAGGTCGAGACGATGCAGACCCTGTCCAGCCTGACCAGCAGCTCCGCGGCACTGCAGGAAAGCATGCTGGTGGTGAACCTGGGCGCCCAGGTCGGCAGCGACATCATGGTCGCCGCCGCCGGCGTCAGCCTCGGCGCCGACCCGGTCCAGGGCGCATTCGTGCTGGATGCGCCCGCCGCCGAGGTGGCCGTGCTGCTGACCGGCGCCGACGGCAGCACCCGCCGCATCGAGCTGGGCGCGCACGACGCCGGCACCGTGCAGTTCAGCATCGACCCGCGCAAGCTCGGCCTGCCCGCCGGACGCTACGCGCTGCGGATCGAGGCCGGCACCGGCGAGGCGCCGCGCGCCGAGCTCCAGGGCCGCCTGCTTGGCGTGCGCCTGGACGCGCAGGGCCAGGTGGTGCTCGACGTCGCCGGCGTCGGCGAGGTCGGCACCGGCGACATCTCCCGATTCCTGGGCCGCAGCGGCGGCACCCGGACCCCCTCGCAGCAAGGAGCCTGACGGTCCATGGCATTCAACATCGCACTCAGCGGCCTCAACGCAGTCACCGGCCAGCTCGACCAGATCAGCAACAACATCGCCAACAGCGGCAGCTACGGCTTCAAGTCCGGCCGCGCCAACTTCGCCTCGGCCTATTCGCAGGGCAAGGCCGGCGGCGTGTACATCGGTTCGACCACGCAGTCGATGAGCCTTGGCGGCAACGTGCTCGCCACCGGCCGCAGCCTGGATGCGGCGATCCAGGGCCGCGGCTTCTTCGTCGCCCGCGACAGCAGCGGCGCGATGGTGTACTCGCGCCTGGGCCAGTTCAGCGTGGACAAGGACGGCTTCGTGGTCGACTCCATCGGCCGCCGCGTGCAGGGCTACGGCACCGCCTCCGGCGGCGTGCTCGGCGACCTGAGCGTGCCCACCGAGGCGATGCCGGCCGCCGCCAGCACCACCCTGAACTACGCCGGCAACATGTCCGCCGACTGGCAGCCGCCGGCCGGCGCGTTCGACATGGCCGACGCCACCACCTACAACGGCGTGCAGGTTTCCAGCCTGTACGACTCGCTGGGCCGCCAGCACACCCTGAGCCAGTACTTCGTGCGCGGCGCCGGCAACGAGGTCACCGTGTACTACGCGGTGGACGGCACCCTGGTGGACGATGGCACCGGCCCGGTGACCTCCAGCCTGCAGTTCGGGACCACCGGCCAGCTGGCCGCGCCGGCGGCGCCGGTCAGCATCGGCCTGGGCACCCCCGATGGCGCCGAGCCGCTGCAGGTGGCGATCAACTACGCCACCACCACCTTCTTCGGCGGCGACTTCAACACCACCACCAACCGCGCCAACGGCAACGCGCCGGGGACCGTGGTCGACACCACCCTGGCCGAGGACGGCAGCATCCAGGTGCAGTACAGCAACGGCAGCCGCCAGGAAGTGGGCCGCCTGGCGCTGGCCGTGTTCCCCAGCGAATCCGGCCTGACCGCGGTGGACGGCACCTCCTGGCAGCCGAACGCGACCACCGGCGAGCCGATCTACGGCGAGGCCGGTTCCGGCGTGATCGGCTCGCTGGAAGTGGCCTCGCTGGAAGCCTCGAACGTGGACATGGCCGCCGAGCTGGTCAACCTGATGAACGCCCAGCAGGGCTACCAGGCCAACTCCAAGGTGCTGACCACCGAGAGCGAGATGGTGCGCACCCTGATGCAGGCGCTGTAAGCGGATGGACAGCTTCCTCTACACCGCCGTCAGCGGCGCCGACTACACCCGGCGCGCGCTGGCGGTGCGCGCGAACAACCTGGCGAACGCGCAGACCACAGGCTTTCGCGCCGACATGGCGGTGGCCGAGCACCTGGAAGTCTCCGGCTACGGCTACGACTCGCGCCGCCAGGCAAGCCTGACCAGCACCTTCGTCGACCAGGCGCGCGGCCGCCTCAACGAGACCGGGCGCACGCTGGACGTGGCCATCCAGGGCGACGGCTACTTCGTGGTCCAGGCCGGCGACGGCCTTGCCTACTCCCGCGCCGGCCACTTCGAGCTCGACGACCAGGGCGCGCTGACCCTCGACGGCCGCCCGGTGATGGGCGAAGGCGGTCCGCTGTTCCTGCCGCCGCACCAGTCGATCGACATCGGCGCCGACGGTCGCATCTCGGTGCGCCCACAGGACGGCGGCGAGCTGCAGGAAGTCGGCCGCCTGGCCCTGGCCCTGCCCGAGCCGGCCGACCTGGTGAAGCGCCCCGACGGCCTGCTCGGCACCCGCAGCGGGATCGAGTACGGCCCCGACGAGCGCGTGCGCGTGGCCGCCGGCCACCTCGAGAGCAGCAACGTCTCGGCGGTGGAGGAAATGATCCAGACCATGCAACTGGGCCGCACCTTCGAGATGCAGATGCGGCTGTTCCGCAACGCCGACGAGATGGCCCAGGCCGGCGAGCGCCTGATCCGCGGCTGACCTTCCGCCCCCTACTAGCGAGCCCCCCCGATGAACCCCGCATTGTGGATCAGCAAGACCGGCCTGCAGGCCCAGGAAGCGCGGCTGCAGACCATCTCCAACAACCTCGCCAACGTCAACACGATCGGCTACAAGCGCGACCGCGCCACGTTCGAGGACCTGTTCTACCGGGTCGAGCAGCAGCCGGGCACCCAGATCAGCGATTCGGCGCTGTCCGGCGGCGTGCAGCTGGGCAACGGCACCCGCGTGGTCGGCACCCAGAAGGTGTTCACCACCGGCAACCTGCAGACCACCGGCGGCGAGCTGGACGTGGCCATCGTCGGCAACGGCTTCCTGCAGGTGGAACTGCCCGACGGCGAGATCGGCTACACCCGCGCCGGCCAGCTGCGCATGGACCAGGACGGCAACCTGACCAACGCCCAGGGCCTGCCCCTGGTGCCGGCGATCACCATCCCGGCCAACGCCACCAGCGTGAGCATCGGCGAGAACGGCGCGGTCACCGTCACCACCAGCGATTCGGCCAACGCCACCGAGGTCGGGCAGCTGCTGCTGGCCGGCTTCGTCAACCCGGCCGGCCTGCTGGCCATGGGCGACAACCTGTACCGCGAGACCGTGGCCAGCGGCGCGCCGGTGGAGGCGCAGCCGGGCCAGGAAGGCCTGGGCACGCTCAAGCAGCGCGCGCTGGAAGGCTCCAACGTGCAGGCGGTGGAGGAGATGGTGGAGATGATCGCCGCGCAGCGCACCTACGAGATGAACACCAAGGTGCTGACCGCGGCGGACAACATGATGCAGCAGCTGGCGCAGGCGGCCCGCTGATGCGCGCGGCGGCCTCCCTGGCGGTGCTGGCGCTGGCCGCGTGCGCGGGTTGCACGACCCTGCGCGGGGAAGTGGCCATGCCGCCGCACGACAGCATGCCGGAACTGGCGCTGGAAACGCCGCAGGGCCGCTCCGGCGGCCTGTACGCGCCCGGCAACCTGCGCCCGCTCACCGCCGACGACCGCGCCTGGCGGGTGGGCGACGTGCTGACCGTGGTCCTGCAGGAATCGACCCAGGCCAGCAACCGCAGCGACGCGGCGGTGAGCAAGCAGTCCAGCATCCAGATGGGCGCCGGGCGCCTGCTCGGCAGCGACGTGGACCTGGACACCGAGCTCGGGCTCAAGCGCGGCACCACCGGCTCCGGCTCCACCACCCAGCAGGCCTCGCTCACCGGCTCGGTCACCGTGGTCGTGCAGAAGGTCCTGCCCAACGGCCTGCTGCAGGTCGACGGGCAGAAGAGCCTGGCGCTCAACCAGGGCGTGGAGACCGTGCGCCTGAGCGGCTACGTCCGCCCCGGCGACATCGACACCGGCAACCTGGTGTCCTCGCAGCGCGTGGCCAACGCGAGCATCCAGTACTCCGGCCGCGGCACCGTGGCCAACGCCAGCCGCAGCGGCTGGCTGGCGCGCTTCTTCAACCACCCGCTGGTGCCGCTGTGAACCGTGCGTCCCGCTTCCCCGGCATGCGTCCGCGCGCGCCGCGCTGGGTCGCGCTGCTGGCCCTGCTGCTGGCGGCCGCGCCGGCGGCGGCGCAACGCATCGGCAGCCTGGTCGACGTGGAGGGCGTGCGCGAGAACCAGCTGGTCGGCTACGGCATCGTGGTCGGCCTGGACGGCAGCGGCGACGGCACCCAGGCGCGCTACACCAGCCAGTCGGTGCGCAACATGCTCGAGCAGCACGGGGTGAGCCTGCCCACCGGGACCTCGGTGCGCGCGCGCAACACCGCCGCGGTGATGGTCAGCGCCAGCTTCCCGCCCGGCTACCGCCGCGGCCAGACCATCGACGTCACCGTGTCCTCGCTGGGCGACGCCAAGAGCCTGCGCGGCGGCACCCTGCTGCTGACCCCGCTCAAGGGCGCCGACGGCCAGGTCTACGCGCTGGCGCAGGGCAACCTGGTGATCCCGGGAATGAGCGCGCAGGGCCGCAGCGGCTCCAGCGTCACCGTCAACACGCCCACCGCCGGGCGCATCCCCAACGGCGCCACCATCGAGCAGGAGATCCCCTCGGACTTCGCCACCGCGCCGACCATCCGCCTCAACCTGCGCCGCCCGGACTTCCAGACCGCCGACAGCATCACCCGCGCGCTCAACCGCGAACTGGGCGCGGACATGGCGCACTCGCTGGACGCCACCGCGGTGGAAGTACAGGCGCCGGCCGATCCGCGCAAGCGGGTGGGCTTCGTCGCCCGCCTCGGCGCGATCGACATCGACGCCGGCGAGGGCCAGCCGAAGGTGGTGTTCAACTCGCGCACCGGCACCGTGGTGATCTCGCGCGAGGTCACGGTCAAGCCGGTCGCGGTCTCGCACGGCTCGCTGCGGGTGAGCATCGGCGAGGGCTTCGACGTTAGCCAGCCCAACGGCTTCTCCGGCGGCCAGACCGCGGTCACCCCGCGCTCGGACGTGGAAGTGCAAAGCGAGGTGCCGCGCGTGTTCCACTGGACCGAGGGCGCGAGCCTGCAGGCGATCGTGGACACCATCAACGGCATCGGTGCCAGCCCCGACGACCTGATGGCCATCCTGCAGGCGCTGGACGAAGCCGGCGCATTGTCCGGCGAACTTGTGGTGATCTGATGCTGCCCGTCTACGTTCCTCCCCCGCCCCTCCCCCCCGCGCTCGCGGCGGCGGATGCCCCCGGCGCCCCACCCGCGCCCGCGGCCTCCGCCGACGCGCGCATGGTCGAGGCCGCGGTGCAGTTCGAGGGCCTGTTCATCGCCCAGATGTTCCAGGCCATGCGCCAGGCCGCCGACGCCTTCGGCGAGGGCGAGGGCGGCGGCGAGCAGGCCGCCATGCTCGACCACGCCGCCGGCCTGGTCGCCTTCGACATCGCCCGCCTGCGTTCCTTCGGCATCGCCGATGCATTGCTGGCCCAGCTCGCCGACCCGTCCGCCGCCGGCGACGGCACCTGACCGAACCGCCGAATCCCATGATGAACATCACCCACATCGGCCTCTCCGGCCTGCTTGCGTCCCAGGCCGGCATGGACATGTCGGCGCGCAACACCGCCAACCTCAACACCCCGGGCTATACCCGCCAGGGCACCCTGGTGACGGCGCGCGCCGGCGGCGGCGTGGCAGTCACCGCGCTTACCCGCTTCGAGGACCGCTACAAGAGCCAGCAGGTGTGGAACACCACCGCGCGCGCGGCCAGCTACTCGGCGACCGAGCCGTACTTCGCGCAGCTGGAGGAGGTGATGGGCCTGGAGGACGGCAGCGTCAAGGGCGGCATCGACGCCTTCTTCGCCTCGCTGGACGAGGTGAGCACCAGCCCGACTTCGGTGCCGCTGCGCCAGCAGGTCATTTCCGCCGCCGAAGGCCTGGTCAAGCGCTTCGACTCGCTGCGCCAGACCCTGTACGGCCAGCTCGACGCGGTACGCCAGCAGGTGGCTGCCAGCGCCGGCCAGGTCGGCAACCTCACCGCCACCGTGGCCCGCCTCAACGAACGCATCGCCGAGACCGCCGCGCTCGGCGGTTCGACCTCCGAACTGGTCGACCAGCGCGACCGCGCACTGACCGAACTGGCCGGACTGGTCGAGATCCGCGTGGTCGAGAACGGCGACGGCACCGTCGACGTGGCCCTGGCCAAGGGTCCGCCGCTGGTGGCCGGCAAGCTGGCCGCGCGCCTGGAGCTGTTGCCCGCCACCGACGGCGGCATCGACCTGCAGCTGTCGCTGGGCGCGGCCACGTTCCCGCTGGCCGGCGAACAGGCCGGCGGCGCGATCGGCGGCATGAGCGGCTACGCCAGCGGCGTGCTGGCGCAGCAGCTGGAGTTCACCCAGGCGCTGGCCGCGGAACTGGCCACCCGGGTCAACGCCGGCCTCACCTCCGGCTACGGCATCGACGGCCTGCCCGGCCTGGAACTGTTCCTGGTCGACCCGGCCACCGGCCGGATCTCGGTCAACCCGGACATCACCCAGGCGCGCCTGGGCTTCTCCGCGGTCGCCGGCGAGCCGGGCAACAGCGAGAACCTGGCCGAGGTGCTGGGCGTGCGCCTGCAGACCTTCGCCCTGGCCGGCCTCGGCGAGGTATCGGTGGGCGATGCCTACACCATGATGGTCGGCCAGCTCGGTTCGGACAGCCAGAACAACGGCGCGATGCTGCAGACCGCGATCACCCTGCGCCAGCAGGCCGAGCAGGACCTGGCCTCGGTCAGCGGCGTCAACAGCGAGGAGGAAGTTGTGCGCATCTCCGAACTGCTGCAGGCCTACCAGGCCAACATGAAGGTCATCTCGGTGGCCGGCGAAATGTTCGACAGCCTGATCCAGGCGTTCTGAGGAGCCTCCCATGCGCATCGCCAGCAGCCACCTGGCCACCACCATCCAGGGCACGCTCGCCGACGGCAACACCCGGCTGTCGCGCTTGATGGAGCAGATGTCCTCCGGGAAGCGGGTCATCCGCCCGTCCGACGACCCCATCGCCAGCGTGCGCCTGCGCATGATCGAACGCGACGAGGTGCTGCTGGCCCAGTACCGCAGCAACATCGGCACCCTCACCAACCAGCTGCAGCGCAACGAGACCCACCTGCAGGGCATGCTGGACACGGTGATGTCCGCCCACGACCTGCTGGTGTGGGCGCTGGACGGCGCCAACAGCACCGGCGACCTCAACGCCATGGCCACCACCCTTGGCAGCCTGCGCGACACCCTGCACGTCTCGGCCAACGCCATGGACTCGGAGGGCAACTACCTGTTCTCCGGCACCCTCACCGGCACCGCGCCGATCGGCTACGACCCCACCCTGCCGGTGGGCTCGCGCTACAGCTTCGACGGCAACGACAAGCGCCAGCAGGTGGTGGTGGGCAACGGCCTCACCCAGTCCGGCAACGTCAGCGTGGACAGCCTGGCCGAGGTGCTCAACCGGATCGACGCCGCGCTGGCGGTGCTGCAGGACCCGGCAGCCGATGCCAGCGACCCGGCGATGCGCGCGATCCTGGCGGCGGCCGAGGCGGCGATGGGCGCCGGCATGGACTCGCTGACCGCGAAGATGGGCGAGCTGGGCGGCGCGCGCAACACCATCGCCCTGCTCGACGACACCCACGCCGCGATGCAGGTCGGCAACGCCGCGGCCACCGAGCAGGTCGCCGGGCTGGACGTGGCCGAGGCCTATGACCGCCTCACCCGCCACACCGTCGCGATCCAGGCCACCTACCAGGTGTATGGCCGGATCATGCAGCTGAACCCTTACGACCTGCTGTGACCTGCGCATGAGCGTGCGGTTGCAATCGTCGGGCATCGAGTCCCGCGGGATCGCCACCCCTTCGCGGGTCGGCGCACCGGCGGCGGTGGCGGCCGCGCCGGCGCCGGCCGTGCGCGAGGCCGAGGCCAGCGCGCCCGACACCAGCTGGTACGCCGGCTTCGCCGCGCGCCAGTCCGAACTCAACCGCGAGGCCACCGGCACCCAGCGCGCGCTGGCGTGGATGGACGGACTGCTGCCGCGCTTGCGCGAACTGGCGCGGCGCCTGTCCGCACCCGCGGCCAGCGCCGGCGCCGCCCCGCCCGCGCTGGAGGCCAGCCTGGCGCAGCTGCGCGGCTACTGGGAGCGGCGCCCGGCCGACAGCGGCGGCACCGTGGATGCGGAGTTGCAGCTGTTCCCCGCCGGCGACGCGCGCCAGGCGTTCCGTATCCGCGGCCTCGACCAGGCCGCGCTGGCCGCGCCGGAGGCCGAGACCCTGGTGTTCCATCCGCGCGGCATGGGCCGCCGCGCGCGGGTGCTGGTGCTGGGCGAGGGCGATGCGCCGGAAGAGCGCTTGCGCCGGCTGGGCGCGGTGCTGGCGCCGGACGGGCTGCAGGTGGCCGCGGACGATGCCGGCGGCCTGCGCTTCTCGGTGCAGGAGTCGGCCTGGCCGGCGCTGCGCGGACAGTTGCTGGTGCAGGGCGGCGGCCGGCGTTTTCCCAGCGGCTGGCCCAGCCGGGTGGTGGCCGAGCCGCTGGCCGGCGCGATCGATCCGGCGCAGTGGTCGGTGGACGATGCCGGCACGCGCCAGGACGCCTTCCGCCAGGCCTCGGCCGCGCTGATCCGGGCCGAACACGCGCGCAACGACATGGCCGCGCACCTGGCGGCCACCGCGGCCCAGGTACGCGCCGGGCAGCCGCAGGCGACTCCGGCGGCGATGCGGCAGGCCGCCGATGGCTTTGCCGCCGGCCTGGCCGGGGACGCCGGGTTCCGCCGCCTGGCCACCGCCGGTGCCTGCCTGCGCGGGATGAGCCGGCAGCGCGTGGGTTCGGTGCTGGGGGCCTAGCGCGGCTCAGCCGGCCGGCAGGAAGATCGAGACCTCGGTGCCGTGGCCGACGCGGCTGGCGACCGAGATCTCGCCGCCGTGGCGCTCCACCACGCAGCGCACGAAGGCCAGGCCCAGGCCCACGCCCATGTTGGCGCCGCCGCGCATCGCACCGGCCGCGCCGCCGGCCTGGAAGAACGGATCGAACAGGTGCGGCAGGTCGGCCTCGTCGATGCCCACGCCCTGGTCGATCACCCGCAGCAGCAGGCGGCCGTCCTCGGCACGGCGTACCCAGGCGGCCACCTCGGTGTCCGGGCCGGAATACTTCAGCGCGTTGTCCAGCAGGTTGGCCAGCGCGCGCACCAGCATCGCCGGGTTGCCCTGGATCCACGGATCGCGCACGTGGCCCACCGGGCCGACCAGGCGGATCGAGCGCTGCTCGGCCGCCAGCCACATCTGGTCCACCGCCTCGGCGACGACGTCCTCGAGGTTGACCGGGACGAAGCTGCCGCGGTCCAGGCGCTCGGCGCGCGAGATCTGCAGGAAGTCGCGCGACAGCCGCAGCGAATAATCGGCCTGGCGGCGCAGTTCCTCCAGGAAGCTGAGGTCTTCGCCGGCGGGATTGCCCGGGCGTTCGTGCAGCCGCGCCGAGCGCTCCTCGATCAGGGTCAGCATCGTGGTCAGCGGACTGCGCAGGTCGTGGGCGATATGGCGCAGTGCGGCGCGGTCGCGGCCGGCGTCGCCGGCCTCGGGATCCAGCAGGCACAGCACGCTGTACGCGCCGGCACCCGGGACCAGCGGCGGCGCGGGCACCCGCAGCCACTGCCAGGCGCGGCCGCCGACCCGCACCTCGCCGGCACTCGATGCCGCCGCCGCGCCCACCGCCAGGCGCGCGATCTCCACCGGCGCGTCGTTGCCGTCGCCGCAGGCCAGCGCCGCCAGGCGGCTGGCCTGGCGGTTCTGCAACACCACCAGGCCGTGGCCGTTGACCACGAACACCGGGTAATCAAGCGTGTTGAGGGTGCGCTGGTAGCGGCGCTGCCAGGCCAGGTACCAGGCGCGGCGGCGGCGCGCGCGGCGGTGCAGGATGCCGGCCAGCATCGAGCCGGCCAGCCCGCACAGGAACGCCAGCAGCGCCAGCCCCAGCCACATCCACAGCGCCGACACCGGGAAGCCCGCATGCAGCTGCGCGGCCAGCAGGCGCAGGCCGCCGGCCTGCTCCGGCGCGACCGGGACGACGCCGATCGCGCACAGCCGGGCGGTGTGCCCGCCGGGAGCTTGCCAGGGCAGGCCCCGGCCGGAAGCCGCGACCGCGGCCATGCTCACGAGTACTGGCGCGCCAGGCGCGGCCTGGCGGCGGCGTAGCCGGCTTCCTCGCTGCGCGCGCCCGGGAGCTGCTCGAGCCGGTAGCCGTGGTTGTACACGGTGGAGATCACCAGCCCGTTCTTGGCGCGCAGCTCCAGGCTGTTGCGCAGCTTGCTGATGTAGGTGGCCAGGGTGGCGTCGTACTTGCGGTCGACCTCGCCCCAGATCTGCCGGATCAGGTCGTCCTTGCGCACGATGCGGCCGGCGTTGCGGAACAGGTGCTCGGCCAGGGCGAACTCGCGCGCCGGCAGGTTCACCACCTGCGAGTGCGGGCCGTTGGCCAGGCGCGCGCTGCGGCTGGCCAGGTCCAGGGTGTAGTTGCCGACGACGATCTGCTGGCCGCGCATCCGCTCCGGGTAGTAGCGGCGCATCTGCGCCCGCACCCGCGCGATCAGTTCGCGCTCGCCGGCCGGCTTGACCAGGTAGTCGTCGGCGCCGCATTCCAGGCCCTGCACGATCTGCTCCTCGTTGTCGCACTGGCTCAGCATCACCACCGGCAGGTCGTCCGGGTGGCGTTCGCGCGCCCAGCGCAGCACATCGATCCCGCTGCGCCCGGGTACGTCCCAGTCCAGCAGCAGCATGTCGACCTGCTCGGTCTCCAGCAGCCTGATGAAGCCATTGCCTTCGTGGCGGACGATGCTCTTGAAGCCGGCCTTCTCCAGCCAGCCGGCGACGGTGATCGCCTGGCCGATGGTGTCTTCGAGGATTGCGACGCGCATTGTGGGGGGACCTTCTGCGGCGGTGCCGCGGAACAGCGGGAACACGGGATGGGGGCGGCGGAACCGGCCCGGGGGGCGTGGGGGGAGGGGCCGCTTCCGCGGGCGCATGCGGGGGACACGTGCCGCGGGCAGGGACGCCCACCGGGCGGTCCGTCGGACGCCTGGCCCTGGTCGGGGCGTTGGCGACGGTGAGCAGATCGCCCCTGGCGGGGCATTCTTGAGCGCGACCTTCACGTTCTGTGCAAACGCGCACAGTGGTCCCGTGCGTTGCGCACGCGGGCACGACGAAAGTCCAAAGCGCAAGGCGCCGGCGCGCCCGCGCACCAGCGCAATGATTACCGTGGCAACCGGTTGCGGCGGCGGATCAGCCGAGGGTGCCGACCAGGCTTACCTCCCGCCCATCGGGGATCTCGTTGTACGAGAGCACGTTCAAGCCGGGCGCGAACAGCCGTGCGTAGCGCGCCAGGATCGGGCGCAGCCGCGGGATCACCAGCAGCACCGGCGGCAGGCCCTGCTGCTTCATCTGCTCGCGCGTGGCCGGCATGTTGAGCTGCAGCTGGGTCAGCACGTTGGGATCGATCGGGAAGTTGTCCAGGGCGATGCGGCTGCTGGAGCTCTCGGCGCTGCTGAGCGCGCCCAGCAGCAGGCCCTCCAGCTCGCTGCCCAGGCCGAAGCCGTGGATCTGCCGGCGCTGGCCGAAGATCCCGGCCACGATCTGCCGGCGCAGCGCGCAGCGCACCTCCGCCGCCAGCAGCACCGGGTCCTTGGTGCCCTCGGCCGCCTCGACCAGGGCCGAGGCGATGCCGCGGATGTCCTTCAGCGACACGTTCTCCGCCAGCAGCTGGCCGAACACGCGGCGCAGCTGGCCGTGGCTCAGCGCCTTGCCCAGCGCCTCCCCCAGCACCGGCGCCTGCGCCGACAGGCGCTCGAGCATGGCCGCCACGTCGTCGTAGGTGAACAGGTCCTGCAGGTTGTCGCTGACCACCTTGGCCAGGTGGGTGGCGATCACGGTGGAGCAGTCCACCACCTGGTAGCCCAGGCCCAGCGCGTGCGCCTTGCGCTCCGGCTCGATCCAGGTGACCTGCATCTCGTAGGCAGGGTCCACGTCCGGGATCCCGTCCAGTTCGCCGTACACCTTGGCCGAGGGGATGGCCATCAGCCGGTTGGCGTGCACCTGGCCCTGCGCCACCACCGCGCCGGCCATCAGCACCGAGTACTGCGCCGGCGGCTGCGACAGGTCGCTGCGCGCGCCGATCGGCGGCACCAGGAAGCCGAGGTTCTCCGACAGGTTCTGGCGCATGCCACGCAGGCGCTTGAGCAGCGGCGCGCCCTGGGCTTCGTCGATCAGGCCGATGAGCTTGTAGCCCAGCGCCACCGACAGGGTTTCCACGTACGGGATGCTGGCCCAGTCCAGCGCCGCCGGCGGCGCCGACAGCAGGGTGGCCTCGACCTCGCGCGCCGGGTCCGGGGCTTCCACCGCCGCGCCCCCGCGCTGCAGGCGCCAGCCGAGGTAGCCGAGCAGCGCGGCGAAGGCCAGGAACAGCAGGCCCGGCATGCCCGGCAGCATCGCCAGCAGCAGCAGCAGGCCGGCGGTGCCGTACATCACGCTGGGCGAAGCCAGCAGCTGCTGCCCCAACTGCTGCTCCATGTCGCCGCTGGAGCTGATCCGGGTGACGATGATCGCCGCCGCGGCCGACAGCAGCAGCGCCGGGATCTGCGCCACCAGGCCGTCGCCGATGGTCAGCAGGCCGTACTGCTGGAAGGCGTCGGCGAAGCCCATGCCGTTCATGGCCATGCCGATCAGCAGGCCGCCGACCAGGTTGATGACCAGCACCAGGATGCCGGCGATGGCGTCGCCGCGGACGAACTTGGAGGCGCCGTCCATCGCGCCGTAGAAGTCGGCCTCGGCAGCGACCTCGGCGCGGCGCTGTTGCGCCTGGTCCTGGGTGATCAGGCCGGCGTTGAGGTCGGCGTCGATCGCCATCTGCTTGCCGGGCAGCGCGTCCAGGGTGAAGCGCGCCGAGACCTCGGAGATGCGCTCGGCGCCCTTGGTGACCACCACGAAGTTGATGATCATCAGGATGACGAACACCACCAGGCCGACCACGAAGTTGCCGCCGATCACCACGTGGCCGAAGGCCTCGATCACGCGGCCGGCCGCGTCGGTGCCCTCGTGGCCGTTGAGCAGCACCACCCGGGTGGAGGCCACGTTGAGCATCAGCCGCATCAGCGTGGCGCCGAGGATGATGGTCGGGAACGCGGAGAACTCCAGCGGCCGCCGCACCGTCACGCTGACCAGGATCACCACGATGGCCAGGGCGATGTTGAACACGAACAGGGTGTCCAGCACCGCCGGCGGCAACGGCAGCACCAGCATGGCCAGCATCAGCAGCAGGGCCAGCGGCGCGCCGACCTTGATCCGGCGCAGGGGGGCGAGGAAGTTCTTGGACGGGTTCATGCCGGCTCGGGGGAACTCAGTTCTGCGGGGATGTCCAGGCGCGCCGGCCGGCGCGGCGGCGCGCGCCGCTGGCCGTTGCGGAAGGCCTTGATCTGCAGCACGTAGATCAGGACCTGGGCGACCGCGTCGTACAGCGCGGCCGGGATCTGCTGGTTGACCTGGCTGGTGTGGTAGACCGCGCGCGCCAGCGGCGGCAGCTCGAGCACCTCGACGCCGTGGGCCTCGGCCACCTGGCGGATGAACAGCGCCGACTCATCCAGGCCCTTGGCCAGCACGAAGGGCGCCTGCGCGCGGGACTCGTCGTACTTGAGCGCCACCGCGTAGTGGGTCGGGTTGACCACCACCACGTCGGCCTGGGGCACCGCGCGGCGGATGCCGCTGTGCAGCATCGCCCGCCGCAGCTGGCGCATGCGCTGCTTGACCTCGGGCCGGCCTTCGTTCTGCTTGTGCTCTTCCTTCAGGTCGCGCTTGCTCATGCGCTGCTCGCGCAGGAACAGCAGGCCCTGCAGCGGCACGTCGGCCAGCGCGAACGCCGCCAGCACCGCGCACAGCCACAGCATCGTATCAAGCAGCAGGCGCGAGCCACCGGCCAGCGCGTCCTCCAGCGGCACGCCCTGCAGCGCGGCGAACGCGCGCAGGTTGCCGCGGCACTGCCAGTACAGAACCGCCAGCACCGCCACGCACTTGAGCACCAGCATGCCGGTCTGGGCGTAGTGCCGTGGCTTGACCAGCTTGCCGAGGTTGGCGGCCGGGTTCAGCCGGCTGAACCTGGGCTGCAGCTGCGCCGGCGCCAGCACCCAGCCGCCGGGGAACAGCGAGGCCAGGGCGATGCAGGCCGGCACCGCCGCCAGCGGCAGCAGCATCTTCGCCAGCAGCATGAGGGTCGCCGGGAACAGCTGCGAGGCGGCGTCGTCCAGCCCGCCCGGCCCGGGCCCGGGCATGGCCAGCGCGAACAGCCGGCGGAAGTCGTCCAGCCAGCCCGGCATCAGCCACAGCGCCAGCTGCAGGCAGGCCAGCACCCCGACCGCGGTGCCGACGTCGCGCGAGCGGGCGACCTGCCCTTCCTCGCGCGCCTTGCGCAGCTTGTGCGGGGTCGGCTTTTCGCTCTTGTCCCCGGCATCGGACTGGCTCATGGCACCCCCGGGGCGGCGGCCAGGCCGTCCAGCATCCCGACCACGTGCGCCAGCATCCGCTGCACATGGCCTGGCAGCGACGGCACCAGCAGCATCACCAGCAGCAGGCCGAAGGCGATGGTCACCGAGAAGCCCAGCGCGAACAGGTTCAGGGTCGGGGCCACGCGGTTGAGCAGGCCGGAGCCGAACTGCACCGCCATGGCCGCGAACACCAGCGGCAGCGCCAGCATCAGTGCCGCGGCGAAGATCCAGCCCACCCCCAGCGCCAGCCGCAGCAGCGCGCCGTCGTCCAGCGAGGCGGCGCCCACCGGCCACACGTGGAAGCTGCGCGCCAGCACGTGGGTCACCAGCAGGTGGCCGTCGAAGGCGAAGAACAGCAGCACGAACACCACGTAGACCAGGACCGAGACCGCGTCGCTGGGGGTGCCGCTCACCGGGTCGTTGAGCATGGCCATGGCCAGGCCCATCTGCGAGGAGGCCAGCACGCCGAACAGGGTCAGCGCCGCCAGCACCAGGTGGAACGCCAGGCCGATCATGCCGCCCACCAGCACCTGCTCGAACACCAGCACCACCCCGTGCAGCGAGACCGGGTCCACCTGCGGCGGCGGCGGCAGCGCCGGCTGCACCGCCACCGCCAGCACCAGGGCCAGCAGCATCCGCGCGCGCACCGGCACCAGCGCCTCGCCCAGCACCGGCGCAACCGCCAGCGCCGCGGCGAAGCGGAAGAACGGCCACAGCAGGACGGTGTAGACGTCCTGCAGCTGGTGCAGCAACGCCTCCATCGCCGCTACCCCACCAGCTGCGCGGCGCGCTGGAAGATTCCCACGGTGTACTGCATCAGCTGCGCGGCCACCCAGTGCCCGGCCAGGCCGATCACCAGCAGGGTGCACACCAGGCGCGGCAGGAAGCTCATGGTCTGTTCGTTGATCTGGGTCGCGGCCTGGAACAGGCTCACCAGCACGCCCACCACCATGCTCGGCACGATCAGCACCAGCACCAGCAGGATGATCAGGCGCAGCGCGCCCATCGCCAGCTCGGCGACGATGTCCGGGCTCATGCCGCTATATCCCCTGCACGCTGGTGACCAGGGTGTTGACCGTCAGCGACCAGCCGTCCACCAGCACGAACAGCAGCAACTTGAGCGGCAGCGATATCACCAGCGGCGAGAGCATCATCATGCCCATCGACATCAGCAGCGAGGCCACCACGATGTCGATCACCAGGAACGGGATGAACAGCATGCAGCCGATCTGGAACGCGGTCTTCAGTTCGCTGAGCACGAACGCGGCCAGCTTGACCGTGAACGGCTGCGCCTCCGGGTCCAGGCCGGCCGGCGAGCCGGAGATGGTGGCGATGTGGGCCAGGGTGGCCTTGTCGGTCTGCGCCAGCATGAAGCGCGACAGCGGCACGTTGCCGCGGCGCAGGGCCTCCTGCATGGTGATCTGGTCCTGGTCGTAGGGGACCATCGCCTCGTTCCAGATGCGCTCGCCGACCGGGCGCATCACCAGCAGGGTCAGCACCAGCGCCACGCCGGTGACGACCCGCTGCGGCAGGCCCTGCTGCAGGCCCAGCGCCTGCTTGAGCAGGGACAGCACGATCACGTAGCGCAGGAAGCTGGTCATGGTCATCACCAGGGCCGGCAGCAGCCCCAGCAGCGTCATCAGGACCAGGATCTGGGTCTTGACCGTGAAGCCCTGCTCGATCGAGCCGGACACCATCGGTGCGGTGGCCGCGGCCTGCGCCGCGACCGGCGCCAGCGCCAGCAGGCCCGCGGCCGGCAGCGCCCGCGCGAGGCGCCTGCTCATGGCGCCAGCGAGCCCAGGTCGTCCAGTTCCACGACCTTCAGCCCGTAGTTGTCGCCGGCCACCACCACTTCGGCACGCCCGATGGTGGCGCCGTTGACCTTGATCAGCAGCGGCTCGCCGGCCAGCCGGTCCAGCTCCACCACCGAGCCGTGCTCGAGGGCGACCAGCTCCGACAGCGGCAGGGTGGCGCTGCCGACCTCCAGGGTCAGGCGCACCGGGATGCGCCGCAGCAGCTGCAACGGCGCGCGTTGCGCGGGCGCCGCCTCGGACGGCTCGGCGGCCTGGCCGGCGAGCGCGCCCAGCAGCGCGTCGGCGTCGAAATCACGGGTACTCATGGCTTACTCGACAGGCACGAAGGAGGTCAGGCACAGCGTCCCGCCCTGTTCGGCGACGCTGGCGCGGAAGAGGTGCACGTCCTCGACCAGGACGTCGGCGGTGCCGACCGGGCGGATCGGCAGGATGTCGCCGGGACGCAGGCGCAGCAGGTCCTCGAACGCGATCTCGCGGGTGGCGATGCGCGCGTTGAGGGTCACCGGCAGGCGCCGCTGCAGCGGCTGGCCGGCATCGGGCGCCGGCGCCAGCGCCGGGCGCGCCGGGGCGACGTGGTGGAACAGGTGCTCCAGCCAGGCTTCGTCCAGGGCCAGTTCCAGGCGCCCGGCCAGGCCCAAGCCGTCCTCGTGCAGCTCGATGCGCACGATGCGGCGGCCGGCGTGGGGCGAGGCGGCGGCCTCGGCGGCGAAGCCGCCGGCGCTGCCGCCGGAACACACCGCCAGCGCGTCCAGGAACTGCGGGTAGAGGCCGCCGGTGAAGCGGTGCTCGGTCTCGGTTTCCGGCGCGTCGGCCTGGGCCGCGGCGGTGGCCGGATCGTCGCCGTAGTGGAAGCCGAGCATGGCCAGCAGCAGCGGGCGCTCCAGGCGCACGGCCACCGCGCCTGTCGCATCGCGGTAGGCGCGCCAGCGGGTGGCGCCGTCGGCGCCCGGCAGGCTGGCGGCGATGCCCGCCGCGCCGACCCGGAAGCGCGCGCCGCAACGCCTGTTGAAGCGGTGCTGCAGGGCCTGCTCCAGGTGCAGCGCCAGGCGCTGCAGGAAACCGTCCAGCAGGTGGAACGGGCGCCCCAGGGTGCACGGGTCCAGCGGCGCGACGCGCGCCGTGGCGGGACCGGGTTGGAGGCGCGGGCGGGCCATGGGGCAGGCAGGCAGCCGGTTGGGAGGGGCCTGCATTGTGGTGGCCGCACCCGGTGGAGGCGGCGAATCTCAACGCAATCCAAAGACGACGACGGGCCGCCGGCAAAGGCCGGCGACCCGTCGTGGTGGCGCGCGGCGGGCGGGCCCGCCGCGCCTGCCGGCCGCGGATTACTGCAGCAGCGACAGGACCATCTGGCTCATCTGCGAGGACTGCTTGAGCATCGAGGTGCCGGCCTGCATCAGGATGTTCTTGGCGGTCATGTTCGCGGTCTCCGAGGCGTAGTCCACGTCCATGATGCGGCCGCGCGCATCGGTGGTGTTGGTCTGCATGTTCTGCAGGTTGTTGTAGGTGTGGGTCAGGCGGTTCTGGGCCGCACCCAGCTTGGAGCGGGCGGCGCCGACGTCGTCCAGGGTGGTGTTCAGCGTGCTGATCAGGGCCGAGGCGTTGCCGCTGGTGGTCAGGTCGCTGGCATTGGTGCCCTGGAAGTCCTTCAGCTTGGTGATGTCGGCGCTGATGTCCACCGACATGGTCTCGGCCGCGGTCGCGCCGATCTGGAAGCTGACCGAGCCGGCCAGCTTGCCGCCGTCCAGCAGCGCTTCGCCGCCGTAGGTGGTGTTGCTGAGGATGTTGCCCAGCTCCTTGACCAGGTCCTGGTACTCCGCGTCCAGCGCGGTGAGGTCGGAGGTGGTGGTGGAACCGTCGGCGGCCTGGGTGGCCAGGTCCTTCATGCGCAGGACGATGTTGGTGAACTCCTGCAGCGCGCCTTCGGCGGTCTGCATCAGCGAGATGCCGTTCTGGGTGTTCTGCGCGGCGACCGACATGCCGCGGGTCTGGGCCAGCAGGCGGGTGGCGATCTGCAGGCCGGCGGCGTCGTCGGCGGCCGAGTTGATCTTGTAGCCGGTGCCCAGGCGGGTCATCGAGGTCGACAGCGCGGCGTTGCTGCTCGCCAGGTTGTTGCGGATGGTCAGGCCGGCGGAGTTGGTGTGCAGGCTCAGCATGGTGAGGTGTCCTTGGTGTTCATCGAGAGGAGGGGCGTGGACGCCATCGCCCACCCCTGATCAAGACGACGCCGCGGTCCGGGCGATTAAGCGTTTCCGGCGCCTTCTCTCCGTTCCGTGCGCCGCGTCATGCTTTGGCGCGCGGACGCACGCTCAGCCGCCGGCGAGGCGCTGCACCTGGCCGGCGACCTGGCGCAGCTTGGCCGCGTAGTCCGGGTCGGTGGCGTAGCCGCCGCGCACCAGCCCGGCGGCGAACGCGGCGGCATCGTCGCCGGCGCCGCGCACGCCGGCGTAGCGCGGGCTGCGCAGCAGGCGCACGTAGTCGGCGAAGGCGGAGGCGTAGTCCCCATAGGCGCGGAAGCGCTGCATCACCGGCAGCAGGCCGCCGTCGGCGGTGGCCTCGCGGGTCAGCGCCTCGACGCTGGCGCCGCTCCACCCGGATCCGGCCTTGATCCCGAACAGGTTGTGGCTGCTGCCGCCGTCGCCGGTGCGCGGCGGCTGCCGGCCCCAGCCCGATTCCAGCGCCGCGTGCGCGGCCACCAGCGCCGGTGACACGCCCAGCGCCGCCGCGGCCTGCCGGGTCCACGGCGCGATCGATTCGAGGAAGCCGCGGCGCTGCTGCTCGTCGGCCGCGCCGGCGGCGCCGGCGGCCGCGGCGGTGGCCGCCGGCAGCTGCGAGGGCAGCAGGTTGGCCATGGCCGCGCCGGCGGCCATCGCGGTGCGCGCCTGGCCGTGGCCGAAGCCGTTGCGGATGCTGTCGACGATCTCGCCGTGCAGGCGCGCGAAGGCCGGCGCGAAGGCGCCGGCCTGGCCGGAGGTCGGTGCGGTGGGCCGGGTCGCTGCCGGCGCGGCCCAGGCGCCGGCGGCGGAGCCTGCGTCAGCCGGCCGGAGCATAGGTATGGCTTTCGCCGTACAGCACCTGGCTCATCGTCTCGTACTGGGCGGCCAGCAGGTTGCCGTTGCGCACGGTCAGGGTGCGGCAGTGCACGGCCATGTCGCGCAGCTCGCAGCAGCGCTGCTCCAGCTCGGCCTGCTGCCCGGCGCTGAACGCCGCGCCGGCGGGCAGGCCCTGGGCACTGCGCCCGCAAAGCAGGCGCGCGACTTCCAGCAGGCGCGGATGGCGCGCCTGGCCCTGGTCCTCGAGCCGGGCCAGGCCCTGCGAGATCGACTCGCTGATCCGCATCATCGCCGCGGTGTCCAGGCGCGCGGCCACCTGGTACTGCTCCTCGAGCATGCGCGCCAGGTTGCGGTAGATCTCCAGTTCGCGGTCCAGGCCCGCGATCATCTGCTCGAGCACGGTGGCGTGCATTTCAGTCCTGCTTGCCGTGGAAACGCAGGATCATCGTCGCCAGCACGTCGGCATCGAAGCGGATGCGGCCGGCCTGGATCGAGCGCTTGATCTCGGCGATGCGGCCGTCGGTCTTCACGTCCGCCTTCAGCGCGGCCTCGGCGGCGCGCACGATCTCGGCGTCGGCGGCGGGCCGGCCGGCATCGGGCGCGGACTGCGGCGCGGCGGCCGCGCGCTCCTGCGCGGCGCGCTCCTGGGCGGTGCCCTGCACCTGGCTGGGGCCCTGCACGGGCGTGGGGAAGACGATCTTCATGGCGGCCACCTTAGGGGGATTGGGGCTGGCGCGGCCGGATCCTCAACGGAATCTGGCCCGCCTGACCACGATAGACGGCAGCCGGCGGCCGCCGCTTAAATCCGCCGGCCCGGAACCGGCGCCGCCGCGGCTCATGGGGCGGCCGTGGCGGGGCCGCTGCCGACCATCTGCACGCCCTCGATCAGCGGCCGGGGGCTCAGCGGCACCCCGAACATCCGGCGCATGGCGTCGGCGTGGCCGGCGTCGAGGATCATGAACTCGATCCGGCGGTTGACCGCGGCAGTGGGGTCGTCCGGGGTCAGCGGCGCATTGGCGGCCATGCCCACCGACTGCAGCACCGCGGTGTCGGGCATGCCGCCTTCCAGCAACAGGGTGCGCGCGGCCAGCGCGCGCTCGCTGGACAGGTGCCAGTTGGAGCGCGCGGCGCCGCCGGCCTCGCGGTACGGCAGGGCGTCGGTGTGGCCCACCAGCACGATCGGGTTGCCGACCCCGGCGAACACCGCGCCCAGGCGCCGCAGCAGGTCGCGGAAGCGCTCGTTGGGCACCGCGCTGCCGAGCCGGAACACGCCGCGGCGGTCGGTGTCGTGCAGCATCACCCGCAGGCCCTGGTCGGTGATGGCCAGGCCGAGGTTGTCCTCCAGCCCGGCCTCCTCGCCCAGCTGGCGCAGGCGCTCGGCCAGCTGCTGCATGTCCTGCGGCAATTCGTAGAAGCGCGGTTGCTCCTGTTCCGCCTGCTGCCCGTCCACGGGCTCGCCGTGGGGCGTCTCGGCGGGCACCTCGCCCAGGCCGCGGTCGTCGCGCTGCCCGCCCTCGCCCGGCAGCAGGCCGGTGCCGCCCTCGTAGGCCAGGCTCTGGCTGAGCTTGCGCACCGCCTCTTCCTCGCGGCTGCTGATCAGCCACAGCACCAGGAACAGGCACATCAGCGCCAGGCAGAAGTCGGCGAAGGCGACCTTCCAGGTGCCGCCGTGCTCGTCGTCGTGGCCGTGGCCGCGGCCGCCGCGCTTGATGATCGTCGTCTCGGCGCCGGCGCGCGCCGGGCGCGCGCCGCGCTGCGCGGGGTCGCCGCCGGACCCGTCCGGGCTCACGCCGTGCCCCCCTCAAGCCGGGTGATCCAGCCCTCCAGCTGCAGGAAGCTGGGCTTGCTGTTGAGCGGCATCAGCCGGCGACCGGCGTCCAGCGCCAGCAGCGGCGGCTTGCCGGCGGCGTACGCCACCAGCACCACCTTGATGCACTCAAGCTCGGCGACCTCGTCCTTCACCCCCTGCGAGATCATGTTGCTGAGCGGGTCGAGCACGCCGTAGCACAGGAACACGCCGAGGAAGGTGCCGATCATCGCCGCGGCCACCTTGGCCGCGATCTCGCCGGAGGTGGCGCCGTCGGCGACGATGTTCATCGCCATCACCACGCCCAGGACCGCGGCGACGATGCCGAAGCCCGGCATCGCCTCGCCGGTCTTGCGCAGCGACTTGGACGGCTGTTCCAGGTCGCCGTGGATCGCCTCCAGCTCCTGCTCCAGCACGCCTTCCAGCTCGTGCGCGGTGATCCGGCCCAGGGCCATCAGCCGGAAGTTGTCGACGATGAAGGCCAGCACCCGCGGCGAGGACAGCACCAGCGGGTAGCGCTGGAAGATCGGGCTGGCCTGCGGCGACTCCACGTGCTCGTCCAGGGCCTTGAGGTCGCGGCCCAGCTGCAGCAGTTCGTACATGGCCAGCAGCAGCTGGCGCTCGGCCTCGTGGCCGCTGCCCTTGCGCGAGCGCGCGAAGACCTTGCGCACCTGGCCCACCAGCTCGGCCAGCACGTGGCGCGGGTTGCCCAGCACGATCGAGCCCAGCGCGGCGCCGACGATGATCAGCAGCTCCACCGGCTGCCAGATCAGGCTGAAGGTGCCGCCCATGATCATGAAGCCGCCGAACACGGCGCCGAGGACGATGAAGATGCCGAACAACTGTTGCATGGTGGTGTTCCCAACGGTGCCGGGCGCGGCCCGGCGTTCGGCCCGCGCCGGCGGGCGGCGTTATTCCTGCTCCAGCACGCTGCGCATCTTGGCCAGCGCGCGCTTGTTGATCTGGCAGATCCGCGCCGCGGTCAGGTCGAGCACCTGCGCGATCTCCTCCAGGTTCAGCTCGAACTCGTAGTACAGCTGGATCACCTTCTGCTCGCGCTCGTCCAGCGCCAGCAGCGCGCGCGCCAGGCTGGCGGCGTCGATCGCGCGGCGCTCCGGGCCCGGCTGCTGGCCGGCCACGTCCGTCCCTTCCGCCAGCAGCGCGTCGAAGCTGGCGAACTCGCTGGCGCAGTCGTCGCACAGCAGCTGCTCGTACTCGGCCAGGTCGATCCCCAGTGCCGCGCACACCTCCGCCCGCCCCGGCTCGCGCCCCAGCTGCCGGCGCAGCTTGCGCTCGGCGGCGCGCAGGCGGTGCGCGCCCTGGCGCGCGGCGCGCGGGCGCCAGTCCTGGCGCCGCAGCTCGTCGAGGATGGCGCCGCGGATGCGCATGGCGGCGTAGCCGGGGAAGCCTTCGTCCGGGCGGCCGTAGCGGCGCAGCGCCTCGAGCAGGCCCATCAGCCCGACCTGCTCCATGTCCGAGCATTCCATCACCGCGCCGGCGTGCGAGGACAGCGCGCGCACCGCGCGCCGGACCAGCGGCATGTACGCGATCATCCACTCCCGTTCGGAGGCCGCGTCGGCCTGGTCGGCGAGCGATTGCAGCTGCGCGTACTGGACCGCCGCCGCGCTCATTCCACCATCATCCTTGCGACCATGACCTGGGAGAACGGCATCCGCTCCGGGTCGCCATAGGCCTGGACGTACTGCTCGTCCAGCAGCGCCGCGATCTGGTCCACCTGCATCCGCCGCAGCTCGTCGGCCGAGCGCGCCGACAGGGTGCGCAGGGCGACGCTGCGCAGCAACGGCAGCTGCGCGGTGGTGCGGCTGGCGGCGTCCTTGTCGGCGACCGCGAACACCAGGTCCATCGCCAGGTAGCGCGGCCGCCCGCCGGCGCCGTCGCTGCGGGTCATCACCACCAGTTTCTCCAGGGTGACGTAGCGCTCGCTGGGCACCGGCGCGACCGGGCGCGCGGCCGGCGCACCGGCCTGCTCCGCGTGCGCGGCGAACGGCCCCCAGCCCTTGTACCAGGCGCCCCCGGCCGCGGCGGCCAGCACCAGTACGCCGGCCAGGACCAGGACCAGGCTCTTCTTCATCACATCAGGCTCCGGTGGTGCTCACGCGGCGCAGGGCCGCGGCGAAACGGGTATAGGCCTCGTCGGACTCGCCCAGTGCACGGCCCGGCACGGCCGGCTGCGGCGCGTCCTCGCGCGCATGCCTGCCCTGCCCCTGGGGATCGGCATGGCGCTGCTGCGCCACCTGCACGCTGACTTCGGTGAAGTGGCGGCCGCCGAGGTCCTGGCGCAGGCTGTCGCCGATCCCCTGCAGCTGCCGCACCACGTCGTCGTGGCTGGCGCTCAGGTGCACCCGCAGTGCGCCGGCCTCGTGGCGCAGTTCCAGCTGCACCGTGCCGGCCAGGTAGGGCTCCAGCTGGATCACCGCCTGCTGTACGCCCTGGCGGAGCTGGGCCTGGATGCGCGCGCCGAGCAGGCCCAGCAGGGCCTCGTGGCTGGCGCGGCCGGCCTCGTGCGGCGCCGCCTGGACCATCCCGGCCAGCGGCACCGGCGGGTTCGCGGCCGGGACCGGCGCCGGAGGCGGGGCAGCGGCGGCGATCCCGGCCAGGGCCACGCCGGCGCCATGGGCTTCGCCCGCGGGCGCGGACGGCGCCGGCGATGGATTGGCGTCGGTGCCAGCCTGCGCCATCGGCCGGGCGGCGGCGGGGGGATAGGGGGCGGGGGCTGCCAGCGGGGGGAGAGTGGCAGCCCCCGCCATGTGGGCCGCCGCGTCATGGCCTGGCACGGCGGCCGCAACAGCGGCATTGGGGGGGATGGGGAGCGGCGGCGCCTTCGCGGGGGAAGGCGCTTCGGCCGGGAACAGCTGCGCGCGCAGCGCGCGGGTCACCGCGTCCTTGTGGTCGAGGCTGGCCAGGGGCAGCGCCGGCACGGCCGCGGCCCGCGGCTGCGGCGCCTGCGCCGGCAGGCCGTCCGCCACCGGCGCCGGCGGCAACGGTGCGGCGGGGATCGCCAGCAGGTCGGCCAGCATGTCCGCAAGTTCGGTATCCACGGCGGCATCGGCCGCGGGCACGCCCGCTTCAGCCACGGGCATGGCCGCGTCCAGCGACGCGGCGAAATCCTCCAGCACGGTCGCCGGCATCCCGCCCTCGCCGTCGGCCATGGGCAGCGCGGCGGCGACCGGATCGCCGCCGGGGTTCGTGGCGGCGCCGCCGCAAAGGGCCCTGCCCTGCATGGCGGCGATCACGACCGCCCGTCCAGCGGCGCGTCGTGCCGCGCATAGGCGCCGGCGCCGGTACGCCGGCGGCGCAGGATGGCCATGTCCTCGGCCAGCCGCGCCAGGTGCGCGGCCAGCGCCACGCGCGCTTCGCGCAGCAACTGTTCGGCCTCCTCGATCCTCTCGCGCAGCGGCGGCGTCATCGTGCCCAGCTGCCCGGCCTCGTGCAGGGCCTGGCGCAGCTGCAGGTCGGCGTTGGCGACGCCGTCCCAGTCGCAGGCCTGCATGCGCGCGCGCACCAGCTCGGTGGCCTCGCGCAGTTGCAGCGCGATGCGCGCCCGGCTCATGGGCCGCGTGCCTCGAGGCTGCGCCAGGCCTGGCGCAGGGTCTCCACGGTCGCGGACACCTCTTCGACCATGGCGGCGTCCATGGCGATGCCGGCCTCGTTGATGCGCAGGATCATGTATTCGTACAGGCGCCCCAGATCGGCCACCGGCTCGCCGCCCAGCTCGAAGTCCAGCGAGCTGGACAGGGCGGTGATCAGGTCGATGCACTTGCAGATGCCCTGGCCCTTGGCCTCGTAGCGGCGCGCCTCGATGTGCGCGCGCACCCGCGCCAGTTCGTCGGCCAGGCCGTCCAGCAGGACCAGGACCAGCTGCACCGGCGAGGCGCTGGCGGTCTGGCTGCTCAGACCGACCGACTGGTAACTGCCGTATCCGAACTGGTCCATCGTCGCTTACTTCCCGCTGTCGATCAGGAGGCTGTCGATCAGCGACAGCGTGTGCTCCATCTGGCTGTTGAGCGCCTGCACCTGGGTGAACTGCGCCAGGTAGCGCGAGTAGAGGCGATCGTACTGTTCGGTCACCGCGCTCTCGCGCTTGCTCAACGCTTTTTGAATCGCCTCGGCGGTCTCCTGGCGCTTCTTGAGCTGGCCGTTGGTGCCCGAAAGCCAGCTGTCCAGGTAGCCGTCCATGCTGGCGGTGATGCCGCTGCGGCCGTCGCCCAGCACCGAGGACAGCGCCTCCGGGTCGCGCTCCAGGGCCGCGAGCAGGCGCCTGGAATCCAGTTGCAGCACGCCCTTGCGGTCGGCACTCAGGCCCAGTTCCTGCAGGCTGCTGCCGCCGACCTTCTGCCGCAGCAGGTCGTCGAGGCGGCGCTGCAGCGCGATCACGCCGGCGTCGCCGGAGAACGCGCCGCCGGGGTCGCCGCTGGCGGCATCGCCGGCGCGGGTCAGCGCGGACAGCGAGCTGCGCAGCGCTTTGTAGGCGTCCACGAAGGACTGCACCGCCGCGGTGGTGGCCGTGTCGTCGCGGGCCACTTCCAGGGTCACGGTGGCGTTGGCCGCGGTGAAGTCCAGGGTCACGCCCTGCACGCCGGTGAAGCTGTTGCTGCCCTGCTCGATCCGGGTACCGCCGGTGCCACCGAGGAAGAACACCGCGTTGCGCGCCTCCGCCAGTTCGGTGGCGCCGGCCAGCGCCGCGGCCAGGCCGGCATCGCCCAGGCCGCTGGTGTCCAGGGTGATCGCGCCGGCGGCGCCGCCGACCGACGAGGCCAGCACCAGCTGCTGCTGGCCGTTGACGGTAAGCGTGGAGGCGCTGAGCTTGCCGCCGGCGGCCTGGTTGATGGCGCGCGCGATCTCCGCGGCCGACAGCTGGCCGTCGCCGTTGCCGTCGGCGCCGGACAGGTCCACGGTGAAGCTGCTGCCGTCGGCCAGGCCCACGCCCAGGCTGCCGGCGCCGGCCGCGGCGGTGGCGGCCAGCGCGCCGGAGGCCAGCTGGTGGTTGCTGGCCAGCTGCTCCACGAAGAAGGTGTAGCTGCCCGGGGCCGCGCCGGCCGCGGCGGTGGCCTTGGCCAGGCTCGTGTCGGACACGCTGGCCGTGTGCGCCACCGCGCCGCCGCCGGCGCCGGTGAACTTGTCCAGTGCGGCCTGGAAGGTCTCCAGCGCCTTGCGCAGGTCGGAGATGCCGGTGCTGGTGCGCTGGGCATTGGCCTTCTGCGCCGCCAGCAGGTCCTTGCTGCCCTGGATCGCCAGGTCGGCGTAGGCCTGGGCCATGGTGTGGGGGTAGTTCGAATCCGAGATTTCCATGGGCGGCTCCGGGCGGGATCAGTAGGCGTGGGCGAAACGGTGCGCGTGCACCCAGGACTGCAGCGCGAGCTGGTCCTGGCGCTTCTGGTCGCGGCTGGCCAGCTCGCGCGCCAGCTCGGCCTGCTTGTCGCGCAAGGTGCGCTGCACGCGCTCGCGGCGCAGGGCGGCTTCGGCCAGGGCGCGGCGCGCGGCCTCGATCGCCGCTTCCTGCGCGGCCAGGTCGCGGCGCTGGGCGGCGATCATGTCCACCAGCGAGGCCTTGTAGTGGGCGCTGTTGCTGGCGCGCACCGGGCAGTGGGCGCTCTGCCGGCCCACTTCCTCCAGCAGTTCGCGCATGCGCCGCAGGCTGTTGCGCGCGCGCTCGGCCAGCGCCTGGCGCTGCACCTGTTCGGCTTCCAGGCCCTCGACCTCGCGCGCGCGCAGTTCGGCCAGGCGGCGCAGGCTGGCCACGGTGTGTTGCAGGTTCATGCCAGGATCTCCTCGAGCCGGGCCACGGCGTCTTCGAGCGGCGAGGCTTCGTCCGTGCCCTGGCGCAGCCAGGCCACCAGGCGCGGATTGAGCGCCACGGCGCGGTCGGTGGCCGGGTCGGCGCCGGCGACGTAGCCGCCCAGCGGGATCAGGTCGCGCACCTGGGCGTGGCGCGCCAGCAGGTCCTTGAGTTCGCGCACGCGCGCCAGGTGGGCCTCGTCGACCACCAGGTCCATGCAGCGGCTGACCGAGCGCAGCACGTCGATCGAGGGGTAGTGGCCCTGCGCGGCGAGCTGGCGCGAAAGCATGATGTGGCCGTCGAGGATGGCGCGCGCGGTGTCCACCACCGGGTCCTGCTCGTCGTCGCCCTCGGCCAGCACGGTGTAGATCGCGCTCATGCTGCCCTCGCCCTCGCCATTGCCGGCGCTTTCCACCAGCTGCGGCAGCAGGCCGAACACCGAGGGCGGGTAGCCGCGGGTGGCCGGCGGTTCGCCCAGGGCCAGCGCCACCTCGCGCTGGGCCATGGCGTAGCGGGTCAGCGAATCGACCAGCAGCAGCACGTGCTCGCCGGCGTCGCGGAAGTGCGCGGCGATGGCATGGCACAGCTCGGTGGCCATCAGCCGCATCAGCGGCGATTCGTCGGCCGGGGCGACCACGACCACGGCCTTGCGCAGGCCTTCCGGGCCCAGCGAGCGCTCGATGAACTCGCGTACCTCGCGCCCGCGCTCGCCGATCAGGCCGACCACCACCACCGAGGCGGTGGTCTGCCGGGTGATCATGCCCAGCAGCACGCTCTTGCCCACGCCGCTGCCGGCGAACAGGCCCACGCGCTGGCCGCGGCCCAGGGTCAGGGCGCCGTTGATCGCGCGCACGCCCACGTCGAGCACGCCGCGCACCGGGCGCTTGCGCAGCGGGTTGACCCGCGGCGGATGCAGGTCCAGCGGCGCGCTGCCGCCGAGCGGGCCCATCCCGTCCATCGGCTCGCCCAGGCCGTCGATCACCCGGCCGCGCCAGGACGGGCCGATCAGCAGCGACTGTTCCTCCTGCTCGGCGATCACGCGCGCGCCGGCGACCAGGCCGGAAGGCTTGCGGAACGGCATCAGGAAGCAGGTGTGCTCGCGGAATCCGACCACGCGCGCGGCGATCCAGCCGCCGGATGCGGTCTCGATCCGCACCCGCTGCCCGGTCTCGAAGGCGTAGCCGGAGGCTTCCAGCAGCAGGCCGGAGACGCCGACCAGGCGCCCGACCGGGCGCGCCACCGGGATCTCGCCCAGGCTCAGCGCCAGGCTCATGGCGCCGGCCCTTGCGCCTGGCTGACCAGGGCGCGCAGCTGTTCGAGGCAGGCCGCCAGGCGCTGGCCGCAACCGGCGTCCAGCTCGCGCGCGCCGGCGCGGATCCGGCATTCCCCGGCCGGCAGGCGTTCGTCGGCCACCAGCTGCCAGCGCTCCGCCAGTTCCGGCGCCGCGGCGCTGATGCGGCGGAACTCCCCGGGATTGAGCCGCACCTCGACCGTCTCGGCCGGCACCGGCTGCTCGGCCAGCGCTTCCTCGACGAACTGCAGCAGGCGCTCGGGCTTCATCTCCAGCTCGCCGCGGATCACGTGCCGGGCCACCTGTTCCACCAGCGGCACCAGTTCCTGGCGCAGGCTCTGGCGGTGCTGTTCCTGCAGTTCGGTGATGCCGGCCATCAACGCCTGCACCGGCTCGGACAACGCCTTGAGGCCCTCGTCCACCAACGCGCGGGCGCGCTCGCCGCCGGCCTGCAGGCCGGCGGCGTAGCCTTCGGCGTGGCCCTCGGCATGGCCCTGCGCGCGCGCTTCCTCCAGCAGTTCCGGTGCCGGCAGCTGCGGCTGCGGTTCCTCCAGCAGCGGTGCCAGGCCGTCCATCCCGGCCATGGCCCGGACCCGGGCCAGCGACGGGAAGCTGTAGCGGCGGTATGGAAGCGGCGGGCTCATTCGACCACTTCCTCGGTGTACAGCTGCAGCTCGATCTCGCCGGCCTCGGCCATGTCGCGCACCTGCTCCATGATTTCGCGGCGGGCGCTATCGATGCGGCTCATGGGCAGCGGGCCGGTGCGCTTGAGCATGTCCTCGAAGGCCTGCACCTGGCGCCGCGGCATGGCCCGCGACAGCGCCTCGCGCAGCGACGGCTCGGTGCCCTTGAGGGCCACGCCCCAGCTCTCGAACGGCACCGCGGCGAGGATCGCGGAGATGGTCTGCGCGCTCTGGTGGGTCAGCAGGTCGATCGAGTACACGCGGTCCTCGATCTGCGCGGTGGCGTCCGGATCGGCCTCGCGCAGCACTTCGATCAGCTGGGCGCGGTTGCCGGGCAGGCGGTTGAGGATCTCCGCCGCCTGGCGCACGCCTTCCACCGCCGCGCTCTGGCTGCCCAGGTTCTCCAGGCAGGCGTCGACGATCGCCTCCAGGTCCTGCAGCAGCTCGTGGTCGATCTCCTTCAGCCGCGCGATCTGCAGCACCACGCGCTCGCGCTGCGCCTCCGGCAGCGCGGCGATCACCTGGCTGGCCTGCTCGGGCTTGAGGAAGGCCAGGAAGATCGCCTGCATGCGCACGTGCTCGCGCGCCAGGCGCTCGGCCAGCCACTGCGGCTGCGCCCACTCCAGGCGCTGCATCTTCGGCCCGATCACGTCGCCGTAGATGCCGTTGAGCACGCTGTTGGCCACCGCGCTGCCCAGGGCCAGGTCCAGCGAGCGCTGCAGGTAGGCGCGCGAGGCGCCGTTGACCCCGCTCTGCTCGCGGTAGGCATCGAAGAACATCTGCAGGGTTTCCTGCACCGCGTCGACCTTGACGCCGTTGATGCCCGACATCACCCGGGTCACCTCCAGCAGCTCCTCGCGCGAGAGGCAGCGCATCACCGCCGCGGCCGCCTCCTCGCCCATGCTCAGCAGGGTGATGGCGGCGCGTTCCAGCGGGGAAACCTCCACGCGCTTGGCCGGGACCAGGTCGGCGCCGGTCGGCGCCGCTTCGGCGGGGTTATCCATGCTTGCGTATCCAGGGCTTGAGCACTTCGGCCACCCGCTCGGGGGCCTGGCTGGCGAGCACGCGCAGGTGCTCGACCAGCACGTCGGCATCCGAACCCAGCGGCGGCAGCTTGGGGTCCGGCGGCGCCAGTTCCGGCGCCGGCACCGGCTCGGCGACCAGGGTCGCGGCGGCCGGGCCGCCCACCAGGGCCGGTTCCGGCGCGGGCGGCTGCGGCGCGTACTGGCGCAGGATCGCCAGCAGCGGGCGCACCAGCAGGAAGAAGCCCAACAGCGCCAGCACGGCGTAGCCCAGCCACGGCAGCGCCACGACCAGGTTCTCCGGGTCCTTCCACCACGGCGGCACCACGTGGCCGCCGTCGGGGCGGAAATCCATGGCCGAGACCACCAGCGCATCCTGGCGCGCGGCGTCGATGCCGATGCCGCTACGCAGGACGTCCTCGATCCTGGCGATCTGCTCGGCATTCCAGCCACCACCACCGGTGCCGGGCGCGGCGGCGTTGTTGAGCACCACCGCCACGCTCAGGCGCTTGAGCCGCACCGGGCTGCGCCGGATCTGGACCACGTTGCGGTCGTACACGTACTGGCGGGTGAGCGCGTTCTTCTGCGAGCGCGGACCGTCGGGCGCGTCGTTGGCGGCGGCGCCGGCCACCGCCACCGGGCGGTTGGACAGCGAACCGGGCACGCCCAGCGGGATCACGCCGCTGTCGTTCTCCTCGCGCGTGGCCTCCTGGGTCACGCGCGGGGCCTCGCCGTACTGCTCGTGGGTTTCCTCCACGCGGTCCTGGTCCACTTCCACCGCCACCGAGGCGCGGAAGTTGCCGTCGCCCAGGGTCGGCCCGAGCAGGTCCTGGATGTTGCGCAGGGTTTCCTCGCGCACCCGGGTGGCCAGTTCGCCGTTGTCGCCGCCGTGCGGGCTGGCCGGGTCGACGCCGGCGGACAGGAAGTTGCCGGCCTGGTCCACCACCGACACCCGCGCCGGGTCGAGGTTGGCGACGCTGCCGGAGACCATGGCGATGATCGCCGCCACCTGTTCCTTGTTGAGGCGCCGCCCCGGCTTGAGGGTCAGCACCACCGAGGCCGAGCTCTTGTCGCCGTCGCTGAGGATGAAGGACGAGGACTTGGCCACCGACAGGTGCACGCGCGCCGACTGCACCGGGTCCAGGGTGACGATGCTCTGCACCAGCTCGCCTTCCAGGCCGCGGCGGAAGCGCACGTCCTGCACGAACTGGCTGACGCCCAGCGGATCCTTCTGGTCGACCACCTCCAGGCCGTCCGGCAGGCGCGCGACCACGCCGCGCGCGGCCAGCAGCATGCGCACCTGGCCCAGGCGCGAGTCCGGCACCAGCACCTGGCCGGTGTCCGGGTGCAGGCGGTAGGGAATGCCCTCGGCGTCGAGCACCGACATCACGTCGGCCGCCACCACCTTCTCCTGCGCGCCGAACACCGGCTTGTAGCGCGAGTCGGCGTGGTGCAGGTACATCATCCCCAGCGCGGTCAGCGCCAAGGCCAGCAGCACCACCGGCAGCAGCCGCGACAGGGTGGCCGGGGACGGGCGCGGCAGCGAGGCGGGGAGCCAGCGCTGGGCCAGGGGCTTGAGGCGTTCGATCACGTCCGTGGGCGCCCGCTCAGACCGTGGTCTTCATGAGGTCGTCGAACGCGGCCATGACCTTGTTGCGCACCTGGATCAGCATCGAGAACGAGAGGCTGGCCTCCTGGCTGGCGAGCATGGCGCCGACCAGGTCGTCGCTGGCGCCGGTTTCCACCGCCTCGACCTGGCGCGCGGCCTCGTGCTGGACCGCGTCCACCTGGTGCAGGGCGCGCTGGAACAGGTCGCCGAACCCGCTGGCCGAAGGGCCTTCGGACGCCGGGGCCGGCGGCAGCTCGCCGGGCTGCAGCATGGCCAGGGACGGCAGGGAAGGCAGGTGCGTCAGGGCATCCATGGGCAGGCGGACTCGGGCAGCAGATCGGCCGGCATTGTGTCCAGCCGTTCCCGGGGCCGGGCCGATTCTGAAAGGAATCTCTACGGTCCTGCCGGCCGCCGCCCGGCCGCCTCGGCTGGCCGCCTCAGCCCGCAGCCAGCGCCCGTGCCTGCTCCGCCATGGCCGGCAGCGCGGCCTCGCCCAGTGCTGCCCCGACCAGGACCACGCCGGGGCGGCCGTCGCCGCCGGCCGGCAGCGTCGCCAGCCGCGCCAGGGTGGTCAGCCGCGCCTGTTCGCCGGGCTGCGAGGCCGCCTGCACCACCGCCGCCGGGGTGTCCGCCGGCAGGTGCGCCAGCAGGCCGCGGGCGATGCGCGGCAGCCGGCCCATGCCCATGTAGATGGCCAGGGTGGTGCCGCTGCGGGCCAGCGCCTCCCAGTCCGGCTCGCCGTGGTCGGCGGTATGCGCCGTGACGAAGCTCACGCCATGGCAGTGCTGGCGGTGGGTCAGGGACACGCCCAGCGCCGCCGCCGCGGCGAAGGCGGCGCTGACGCCATTGATGATGCGCACGGGGACGCCCGCCTCGCGCAGGAAAGCGATCTCCTCGCCGGCACGGCCGAACAGCAGCGCCTCGCCGCCCTTCACCCGGACCACGCGCAGGCCCTGCAGCGCGTAGCGCCGCATCAGCCGGCAGATGAAGGCCTGCGGCGTGGAGCGGCAGCCGCCGCGCTTGCCCACGCGCACCACGCGTGCCTGCGGCGCCAGCCCGACGATCCCCGGATCGACCAGCTCGTCCAGCAGCAGCACCTCGGCCTGCTGCAGGGCACGCACGGCCTTGAGGGTCAGCAGTTCCAGGTCGCCGGGCCCGGCGGAAAGCAGCACCACCTCGGCGGGCGTGCACGGGTTGGGTGAGGGGTGGTGGGGGTCGCGGGCCATGGTGGTTCTCCGGGAAGTCAGGCGCTGGCGGCCTGGCGGACCAGGCGGGTGAGCTGGGGCACGCAGGAGCCGCAGACGCTGCCGCAGCCCAGGCGCTGCTTCAGTGCGGGCAGGTCGGCGCCGGCCGCGACTTCGGCCCGGATCGCCGATTCGCTGACCTGGCGGCAGACGCAGACCACCGCATCGCGCGCCACTTCGGGCAGCGCGGCAAAGGCGGCCAGGCGCGAACCCTGCCAGGGCTCGCCCGCCAGCGCGGTGCGCAGCAGGGCTTCACCGCCGGGTCGCACGTCGCTCCAGAGCAGGCCATCGATACGGCTGGCACCTGCGGCAACGCGCCAGGCCACGCGCTTGAGCTGGCCGCGGCGGGCGTCGCGGTACTCGAGGGTGTCGACGGAGGCGGCCAGGCCCAGCGCGTTCTCCAGCGCGGCCTGCCAGTCGGCTGGCATGGCCGCGGCGGCGGCGGCGCGCAGCACCACCCAGCCGCTGCCTTCGACCGCCTCCGGATCCACGTCCGGCTGCAGCGTGACCGATGCATAGCCGCAGGCCGCAAGCAGCGGCTGCACCGCCGCGTGCATCGCCAGCACGTCGCCACGGCGCGCGGCCAGCAGATGCCAGCCGAACTCCGCCCTCTCCACCCGCACCGCGGCGTGCTTGAGCTCGGGCTGGCGCGAGCGCGCATCCACCGCCGGCTGGCTGAGCTCGTTGATGCCGCCGCTGGACAGGTGCTGGCCGCTCCAGTGCATGGCCGCGAACACGGTGCCGGAGCCGACCTCGTCGGACAGCTCCAGGGGCAATACCAGGCCGCCGCGCTTGCTGGACACGCGCACCAGCTCGCCAGCCCTGAGGCCGCGCCGTGCCGCATCCTCCGGGTGCATGCGCAGCGCGGGCTCGGGGCTGTGCGTGTACAGCGCCGGCACCCGCCCGGTGCGCGACATGCCATGCCACTGGTCGCGCAGGCGCCCGGTCAGCAGGCGCAGCGGGAAGCGCGCCGACGTCGGCTCGGCGACTGGCCGGTACGGGGTGGCGTGGAAGCGTGCGCGACCATCGGCGGTGGCGAACACGCCGTCGGCATAGCGACGCGCGTCACCCTGCTCCGCACCGGCCCGGAACGGCCACTGCTGCGGACCGCGTTGCTCCAGCACGGCGTAATCCAGCCCGCCGATATCCAGGTCGCGGCCCACGGTCAGCGCTCGGTGCTCGGCGAAGATCGCCGCAGGCGTGTCGGCGGCAAACAGCGGCGCGGCGCCCGGTGCGGCCAGTCGCGCTTCCAGCCGCAGCGCGACCTCGCGTGCGATCCACCAGTCCGGACGCGCCTGCCCCGGCGGCGCCACCGCGGCGCGCACGCGCGAGATGCGGCGTTCGGAATTGGTGACCGTGCCCTCCTTCTCGCCCCAGGTGGCGGCCGGCAGCAGCACGTCGGCATAAGGCACAGTATCGATATTGGCGAAGGCCTCCTGCACGATCACCAGCTCGGCGCGCTGCAGCGCCTCGCGTACCGGGCTGAGGTCGGGCATCGAATGCGCGGGATTGGTGCATGCGATCCAGATGGCCTTGATCCGGCCGGCGCGCACCGCCTCGAACAACTCCACCGCCGCCAGCCCCGGCTGTGGCGGCAGGCTGCCCTGCGGCAGCTGCCACAAGGCCTCCACCTCGGCGCGGTGCGCCGGATCGGTGATCTCGCGGTGCGCGGCCAGCATGGTCGCCATGCCGCCGACCTCGCGCCCGCCCATGGCATTGGGCTGGCCGGTCAGCGAGAACGGCCCCGCCCCCGGGCGGCCCAGCTGGCGGGTGGCCAGGTGCAGGTGGATCAGGGCGAGGTTCTTGTCGGTGCCGTGCACCGACTGGTTCAGGCCCATGCAGTACAGCGACAGCGACGCCGCGCTGCGTCCGAACCACTCGGCCGCGGTGACCAGGTCCTCGACCGGCACGCCGCAGATCTCCGCCGCCATGCGCGGGGTGTAGTCGCGCAGCAGGCGCTTGAGTTCGCTGAAGCCGGTGGTGTGGCGGTCGATGAAGTCCTGGTCGAGCAGCCCCTCCCACACCAGGTGGTGGAGCATGCCATTGAACAGGGCCACGTCGGTGCCGGGCTGGATCAGCAGGTGCAGGTCGGCCATGGCCGCGGTATCGGTGCGGCGTGGATCGACCACGATCCAGCGCACGTCCGGATCCTTCGCCCTCGCCTCCTCCAGCCGCCGGAACAGCACCGGATGCGCCCAGGCGGCATTGCTGCCCGCGAACAGCACGGTCTTCGCCTGCTCCAGGTCCTCGTAGCAGGTGGGCGGGCCGTCGGCGCCGAAGGCCAGCTTGTAGCCGGTCACCGCGGCGGACATGCACAGCCGCGAGTTGGTATCGATGTTGTTGGTCCGCAGCAGGCCCTTGGCCAGCTTGTTGAAGACGTAGTAGTCCTCGGTCAGCAGCTGCCCGGACAGGTAGAACGCCACCGCGTCCGGACCATGGCGCTCGACGATGTTGGCCAGGCGGTCGGCCACGCTGTCCAGCGCCACCGCCCAGTCCGCCGGCCGGCGCGGATCCTGGCGGCGGTGGCGCAGCTCCGGCACCAGGGCGCGGCCCTGCAGGCTGCGCGCGGTCTCGGCCAGGGTACGGCCCTTGCTGCACAGGCGGCCCCGGTTGGCCGGATGCAGGGGATCGCCTTCCACGCCCGTGATGCGTTCGCCGGCGGCATCGTGCCGGCTGTGCACCAGCACGCCGCAGCCCACGCCGCAGTAGCAGCAGGTGCTGCGGGTGGTGCGCCGCTCCACCGCCGGCGGCGCCTGCGCGGTGCGGACGGCGCCGTCCATCAGGCCACCGCCTCCGCGGCACCCGCCGGCGTGGCCAGTTCCAGCGGCAGCGCCAGCCACACCTCTTCGCCGCGCAGCTGCACCGGATAGGTGCGCGCGCAGCCCACGTCGGGGGCGCAGGCCTGGCCGTCGTCGAGGCGGATGTTCCAGCCGTGCAGCGGGCAGGTCACCGTTTTCCCGGCGACGATGCCCTGCGACAGCGGACCGCCGCGATGCGGGCAACGGTCGGCCAGGGCGAACACCTTGTCCGCCTCGGGACGGAACAGGGCGATGGCATCCGCCTGGCCGCAGTCCAGCACGCGCGATCCCAGCAGCGGGATCTCCCCGAGCGCGCACACCCGTACCCAGTTGGCGTTCATGGCCATGTCAGTCCTCCAGGGTCGCGGGGATGCGCCGCTCCGGCGCTTCCAGCTTCAGCGGTGTGTATTCGCGCGGACGCTCGCCGGCGATGCGCGCCTGCCACGGATCCGGCAGGCCCTCCAGCGCATAGAGCAGGCGCTCGTACAGCGCGCGCCGGCTTTCGGCGTCCTCGACCACCTTGCGCTTGACGTATTCCAGGCCCACGCGCTGGATGTAGTGCACGGTGCGGTCCAGGTAGTACGCCTCTTCGCGGTACAGCTGCAGGAAGGCCCCGGTGTATTCCTTCACTTCCTCGGCCGTGCGCACCTTGCACAGGAACTGCGCGACCTCGGTTCGGATCCCGCCGTTGCCGCCGACGTGGATCTCCCAGCCGGACTCCACCGCGATGATGCCCACGTCCTTGATCCCGCTTTCGGCGCAGTTGCGCGGGCAACCGGACACGGCGAGCTTGACCTTGTGCGGGCTCCACATGTTGGCCAGCATGGTTTCCAGGTCGATGCCCATCTGCGTGCTGTTCTGGGTGCCGAAGCGGCAGAACTCGCTGCCCACGCAGGTCTTCACCGTGCGGATCGATTTGCCGTAGGCGTGGCCGGACTTCATCCCCAGGTCGCGCCAGACATCGACCAGGTCCTCCTTGCGCACGCCCAGCAGGTCGATGCGCTGGCCACCGGTGACCTTGACCATGGGGATGGCGTACCTGTCGGCGACGTCGGCGATACGGCGCAGCTCGGAGGGATTGGTGACGCCGCCCTTCATCTGCGGCACCACTGAGAAGGTGCCGTCCTTCTGGATGTTGGCGTGGGCGCGCTCGTTGATGAAGCGGCTCTGCGGGTCGTCCACGGCCTCGCGCGGCCAGGTCGAGAGCATGTAGTAGTTGATCGCCGGCCGGCAGGTGGCGCAGCCGTTGGGCGTGCGCCATTCCATGAAGGCGTAGGCCTGGGCGTGGCTGACCAGGTGGTGCTCGCGGATCGCCTGGCGCACCTCGCCATGGGCGAGGCTGGTGCAGCCGCACACCGCCTTGGTCTTGGGCGTCTCCTGGAAGTTGGAACCCAGGCAGTTCATCAGGATCTGCTCGACCAGGCCGGTGCACGAGCCGCAGGAACTGGCGGCCTTGGTGTGCTTCTTGACCTCGTCCACGGTGAACAGGCCCTGCTCGCGCACCGTCTTGACGATGGTGCCCTTGCACACGCCGTTGCAGCCGCAGACCTCATCGGTGTCGGCCATGGTTGCGGCGCGGTCCTGGCCGGCGGTGCCGGCCTCGCCCATCGCGGTCTCGCCGAAGGCCAGGGTGTCGCGGCGCCCGCCGATCGCGGTGCCGTCCTTGATCTGCTTGAAGTACCACGCGCCGTCGGCGGTGTCGCCGTACAGGCAGGCACCGACCAGGCGGTCGTCGCGGATCACCAGCTTGCGGTACAGGCCGGCGGCCGGATCCGACAGCACGATCTCCTCGGTCCCCTCCCCGCCCATGAAGTCGCCGGCGGAGAACAGGTCGATGCCGGTGACCTTGAGCTTGGTCGACACCGCCGAGCCCTTGTAGATACCGATGCCGAAGGTGGCCAGGTGGTTGGCGCAGATCTTTGCCTGCTCGAACAGCGGCGCGACCAGGCCGTAGGCGATGCCACGGTGCGCCGCGCATTCGCCCACCGCGTACACCCGCGGGTCGTAGGTCTGCAGGGTGTCGTTGACCACGATGCCGCGGTTGCAGTGGATGCCGGCGGCCTGGGCCAGGGCGGTGTTGGGACGGATGCCCGCGGCCATGACCACCAGGTCGGCGGCGACCTCCCCGCCGTCGGAAAAGCGCACCGCGGCCACTTCGCCAGCCTCGTTGCCGACGATCTCCGTGGTCGAGGTGTTGAGCCGGAACTCCAGCCCGCGCTCGCGCAGCGACTTCTCCAGCAGCGCACCAGCCACCGGGTCGAGCTGGCGCTCCAGCAGCCAGCCGGCCAGGTGCACCACGGTCACCTCCATGCCGCGCTGCCTGAGGCCGTTGGCCGCCTCCAGCCCGAGCAGCCCACCGCCGATCACCACCGCGTTCCGCTTCACCTTCGCGGTCTCGATCATGGTGCGGGTGTCGTGGATGTCGCGGTAGCCGATGACGCCCTTCAGGTCCTTGCCGGGGATCGGCAGGATGAAGGGCACCGAACCGGTGGCCAGCAGCAGGCGGTCGTACTCGGCCTCGGTGCCGTCGGCCGCCACCACCCTGCGGCGCACGCGGTCGATCCGGGTGACCTCCTTGCCCAGGTGCAGGGTGATGCCGTTGTCCGCGTACCAGGACAGCGGATTGAGCACGATGTCGTCGAAGTCCTGCTCGCCGGCCAGCACCGGCGACAGCAGGATGCGGTTGTAGTTGGGATGCGGCTCGGCGCCGAACACCGTGATGTCGTACATCCCGGGCACCAGCTTCAGCAGCTCCTCGAGCGTGCGGATGCCGGCCATGCCGTTGCCCACCACCACCAGCCTGGGCTTCTTCATCGTGTTTCCTCGCTTGGCCCCTGCAGGGCCAGGGTCATGAACGTGGAACAGGGGTCCTCGACGTAATCCGCGAACGGAGCGCAGGGACGGAAGCCGGCACGCGCGTACAGCGCGCGTGCCGGCACATAGGCGGGCTGGCTGCCGGTCTCCAGGCTGAGCCGCCGGTAGCCGCGACGGCGCGCCTCTTCGACCACCCGCGACAGCAGCGCCGCCGCCACGCCGCGGCGACGCGCGCGCGCCACGGTGCGCATCGACTTGACCTCGCCGTGGGCCGGATCCAGCTCGCGCAGCGCGGCACAGCCGAGCAGCACGTCGCCATCCCATGCGCTCCAGAAGGTGATGTCCGGCGCGCGCAGGCGGTCGAGGTCCAGCGCATGCACGCTTTCCGGCGGCGACAGCCGGTACATCTCGTCCAGGTGCTCCTGCAGCAGCGCCGCGATCTCCGGACCGGTCAGCGGATCGACCACGATCCGCAGCGGTGCCGCGTGCTGGGAGGAGTCGCCTTCCATGGCAACAAAGGGGTCGTGCGATGTCATCGTCGGACTGGCCATGGCCGGCTGCACTCAGGCGGTCCCGGCAGTGGCGCCCGGCGCCGGCGACGAAGCGGGCGCAGGGGGCACAAGGGCGGCACCGGCGGCGGTGCGGGCATGGGTCGCGTACATGGTCAGGCCGACGAAGGTCAGGCCGCCGACCAGGTTGCCGACCACGGTCGGGATCTCGTTCCAGACCAGGTAGTCGCCGAAGGAGAACTGCCCGCCGAGCATCAGTCCGCTCGGGAACAGGAACATGTTGACGATGGAGTGCTCGAAGCCCATGTAGAAGAACACCATGATCGGCATCCACATGGCGATGACCTTGCCGGACACGTGGGAGGACACCATCGCCCCAACCACGCCGGTGGAGACCATCCAGTTGCACAGCACGCCGCGCACGAACAGGGTCAGCATCCCGGCCGCGCCGTGGGCGGCATAGCCCAGGGTGCGCGCCTCGCCGATATGCCCCAGCTTCTGGCCGATGGCATCCGGCGCGGTGCTGAAGCCGAAGGTGACGATGATCGACATGAACACCGCCACCGTCAGCGCGCCGGCGAAGTTGCCCGCGAACACCAGGCCCCAGTTGCGCAGCACCCCGCGCCAGGTGCAGCCGGGGCGGCGGTCGATCACCGCCAGCGGGCACAGGGTGAACACGCCGGTGAGCAGGTCGAAGCCGAGCAGGTAGAGGATGCAGAAGCCGACCGGGAACAGCAGCGCGCCCAGCAGCGGCTGCCCGGTCTGCACGGTGACGGTCACCGCGAACGCGGCCGCCAGGGCGAGGATCGCGCCGGCCATGTAGGCGCGGATCACGGTGTCGCGGGTGGACATCAGGATCTTGGACTGGCCTGCGTCGACCATCTTCGCGGCCAGTTCGGAGGGGCTCACGTAGCTCATGGCGGTCTGCCTGCTGTGGGGGAGGAAGGAACTGAAGGAACCGCTACACGCGGGCGTCGCCGAGGCGTGCCCAGCCGACGCGCCAGCGCTGCTTCACCCCGACCAGGCACAGCGAGGCCGCCAGGGCGATGCCGGCGAACAGCCACAGCCCCGGGCCGTAGCTGCCGGCCTGCTGCTTGACCACGCCAAGCCCGGCCGCCAGCAGGAAGCCGCCCACGCCTCCGGCCATGCCGATCAGCCCGGTCATCAGCCCGATCTCGGCACCGAAGCGCTGCGGCACCAGCTGGAACACCGCGCCGTTGCCCGCGCCCAGGCACAGCAGGGTCAGCACGAACAGGGCCACGGTCACCACCGGGCCGCCCACCTGCAAGGCCGCGGCGGCCACCAGCACCGTCACCGCGGCGTACACCGCCTGCAGCGAACGGGTGCCGCCGATGCGGTCGGCGATCACGCCGCCGAGCGGCCGCATCACCGAGCCGGCCAGCACGCAGGCGGCGGTGGCCCAGCCGGCGACCTTCGGTTCGAACGCGAACTGGTCGTGGAAATAGCCCGGCAGCGCGCTGGCGAAGCCGGAGAAGCCGCCGAAGGTGATCGCGTAGAAGAACATGAACCACCACGAGTCGCGGTTGCCGACCAGCACCCGTGCGTAGTCGCCCAGTCCCTTGCGCGCCACCACCACCGGCGCCTCGCGCGCACAGGTCCAGAACACCGCCAGCACCAGCAGCAACGGGATGCAGGCCAGGCCGAACACGTTCTGGAAGCCGTAGGCCACTGCCAGCGCAGGCGCCAGCAGCGCGGCGAACACGGTGCCGGAGTTGCCGGCGCCGGCGATGCCCATCGCCGTGCCCTGGTGCTGCGGCGGATACCAGCGCGAGGCCAGCGGCAGCGCCACCGCGAACGAGGCGCCGGCCACGCCCAGCATCACGCCCAGCAGCAGCACCTGGCCGAAGCTGTGCACGCCCAGCCGCCAGGCCACGGCCAGCGCGGCGATCACCACGATCTGCGCCAGCACGCCGGTGGTCTTGGCGCCGATGCGGTCGGCCAGCAGGCCGAGGAACAGGCGCAGCACGGCACCGCACAGGATCGGCACGGCCACCATCAGCGCGCGCTGCTGGGTGTCCAGTTGCAGCGCCTGCGCGATCTGCACCTGCATCGGGCCCAGCAGGTACCAGACCATGAAGCTGAGGTCGAAGTAGAGGAAGGCCGACAGCAGGGTCGGCGTGTGTCCGGCTTTCCAGAACGAACGGTCCATCCGGGTCTCTCCTGGCAGCGGTGGGGGCACCGCGGAGCTGGAAACAAAAAAGCGCCTCCCGGCCGGGTGGCCGGAAGACGCCGTTGTCTTCGTGCCGGCCGCCGTTGGCCGGACTTGCAGGTTTTGGTGCGGGCACCTCGTTGCACCCGCACCATGGACTACGCAATCAGCGTGCCAACGTCCGCTGCGATGCAGCACGGACCACCGGAAGCCTTGTGCCGCCTGCGTTCCGCCGGAATCCAGGGACGCCGGGGCGGCGTGCCCGGACGCGCGCCACGACCGGCGTCATGCACCTCCGCGGTGCCATCGCGCACCGTGCGCGTGCACGTCGCGCTCAGGGCGGCGCGGGTGCGCCCGGGCGCGAATCCCCATCCGGCACCGGCACGCCCAGCAGCGCCGCGGCCTCGCGGTAGCTGCCGGTGCGGAACACATCCACCAACCATGCCTCGTCGCCATCCGCCGGCGGCAGCCAGCCCCAGCGGCGGAACTGGCCCAGGATCCAGCGGCCATCGGAGATCCACGGGAAGTTCGCCTGGCCATCGGCGTGGAACTGCAGGACCTGGCCGGGCTCGCCCGCCGGCAGCAGGCCGGCGAGCAGGCGCTGCGCCGGCACGCCGATCGCATCGTCGGCCGACAGCCACTGCGCGGCCTGGCGGCGGTGGTCCGGATCGGCGTCCAGCCAGCGGCAGCCTTCCAGCACCGCCGCGGTAAGCGCGACCGACACCTCCGGCTCCAGCGCGGCGAAGCTGCGGCGCGTCGCCAGCACCTTTTCCGGATGCCCGGGCCACAGCTGCCCGCTGGCGGCCACGCGCCGGCCCGCGCCCAGGTTCTCGGCCTCCGCGCCCCAGGGTTCGCCGGCGCAGAAGCCATCCAGCTCGCCCGCCGCCAGCGCCTGCGGCATGCGCGGCGGCGGCAGGGTCACCGCCTCGATGTCGCGCAGCGGATCCACGCCCTGCGCGGCGAGCCAGTAGTAGAGCCAGAGCGCATGGGTGCCCGTGGGGAAGGTCTGGGCGAATACCGGCCGGCGCGGCAGCGCGCGCAGCAGCTCCGGCAGCGGACCGCCCTCGGCCAGGCCGGCGGCCAGCGCCGGTGACAGCACGATCGCCTGGCCGTTGCGGTTGAGCCCCAGCAGGATGGCCAGGTCCGCCTGCGGCCCGCCGATCCCCGCCTGCACGCCCAGCACCATCGCCGACATCGCCTGCGCCGCGTCCAGCGCGCCGGTGAGCAGGCGGTCGCGCAGCGTGGCCCACGACGGCTGTCGGTGCAGGCGCAGCTGCAGGCCGTGGCGCCGGTCCAGGCCCAGGTGCGAGGCGGCCAGCAGGGGCGCGGCGTCCAGCAGCGGCATGAAGCCCACGTCCAGCGGGCGGAGGAAGGCGGTGGTGGCGCGGGTATCGGTCATGCGGTCAGCCCAGCAGGTCGGCCATGGCCAGGATGCGGCGCGCCACGTCCGCGAGCTTGAGGCCCTGCTTCATCGCCTGCTGGCGCAGCGTGGCGTAGGCCTCGGCCTCGCTCATGCCGCGCCGGTCGATCAGCAGGCCCTTGGCGCGTTCGATGCCCTTGCGGTCCTGCAGCCGCTGTTCCAGCTCGTCCACGCGCTGGCGCACATGCGCCTGCTGCTCGAAGCGGGCCATGGCCACGCGCAGGATCGAGGCCAGCCGCCCGGGCGCCAGCCCGTCGACCACGTAGGCGGCCACGCCGGCGCCAAGCGCCTGGCGGATCAGGCGCTCGTCGTCGTCGGCGGAGAACACCACCACCGGGCGCGGCGCGTGGCGGTCGATCATCGCCAGCTGCTCGAGGGTGTCGCGCGAGGGCGATTCCACGTCCAGGATCACCACGTCCGGCTGCTGTTCCTGCACCGCGCGCAGCAAGCCGGCAGTGGCCACCGGCTCCAGCACCTCGCAGCCGGCATCGGCCAGCGCCTGCCGCAGCTCGGCGATCGGCTTGTCCGTGTCGTTGACCAGGAGGACGCGCGGCATCGGGACGGGGCGGCGGGGGATGCGCCTGATGTTGCCATGCAACATCGCCGCTGTGGGAACCGGTCGCGCCGGGCACGCGCGGCGGTCCCGGCGGCAAACCGCGGCAGCGGTCACTGATCGCGCAACTGGGCCGGTGCAGCCCCTCAACCGCCGCGCTGCCGCGGCCGTTAGGGAAACAGGTCGCGGGACAGCGTCCCCCGCCGCGAACGGCTGCGGCCAGGTGCCGCCAGGCCGGCCCGCCTTCCCGGGCCGCACCACCGGCTGCGCCGTTTCCGTTCGCGGCATGCCCCCCCGGCATGGCGCCCGCCCGCGTCCGCCCGCCGCGCCCTCCCCCAGGTCCAGACATCCCCCATGAACGCCCCGCGCCCCCATACCCCAGGCACGCCCGCGGCCCCAGGCCACTCCACCCCGGCTACCGCCGCGCTTGCCGCGGCCATGCCCACGCTCGCGCCGGCCGATCCGCTCGGCCCGCTGGGCAAGCTCGTCCTGGCGGCAGGCATCGTCGTGGGCGTGGCCCTCTTCGCCCGGGCCACCTGGCGCTACCTGTTCGGGCCGCAGTACCCGGCCTCGCACCCGGCGGTGATCTCCTTGTTCAACGCCCGCGACGCGGCGATCGATGCCGCGGTGTCGGCCGACCACATGCGCCTGCACGGCTACATGGCCGAGCTGGAAACCCTGCTGATCGCGCGCCTGCCGGACGACATCAACGAGGCCTCGCTGTACATCGCCGAGGCCACCTGCGCCCGCGACATCCTCTCCGGGATCGCCGCCACCGATCCGGAAGGCGCCGAGCAGCTGCTGCACGCGCTGCACCGCGCCGGCTTCGTGGTGCCGGCGGACCTGGAATTCCTGCAGGCCCACCCCCGCGCCGGGATGTCGCTGGCGGCGCAGTAGGCCTGCCCGGCCGTGCCGGCCCCGCGCGGCCCGGGGACGCGGTCCCGGGGCCGGGCCGCCATCACGAAGCTGAAGCGGCCCTGCCGGCACGCCGGCCATTGACCTGCATCAAGGACAGGCACCGCGGGCGGGCCTAGCCTCGCTCCATGGCCAGCCTGTCCTCCCTGTTCGATCCCGAGCTGCTGCGGCGCTACGACGTGCCGGGCCCGCGCTACACCTCCTACCCGACCGCGCCGCAGTTCACCCCCGGCTTCGGCGAAGCGGACCTGCGCGCGGTGGCGGCCGCCAGCAACGGCGACCCGATCCCGCGGCCGATCTCCCTGTACCTGCACGTGCCGTTCTGCACCAGTCCGTGCTTCTATTGCGGCTGCAACCGGATCATCACCCGCGACAAGGCGCGCGGCACCGCGTACCTGACCCGGCTGTACCGCGAGATCGGCATGGCCTCCGAACTGTTCGACCGCGACCGCGACGTGGAGCAGGTGCATTTCGGCGGCGGCACCCCCAACTTCCTGGACCCGCTGCAGATCGCCGAGGTGATGGACGTGCTGCGCCGGCACTTCCACTTCGCCCCGGGCGCGCGCATGGACTGCTCGATCGAGCTGGACCCGCGCTTCATCACCCCGGCCGAGGTCGGCGAGCTGGCCGCGGCCGGCTTCAACCGCGCCAGCCTGGGCGTGCAGGACTTCGATCCGGCGGTGCAGGAGGCGGTCAACCGCGTGCAGGGCGTGGCCCAGACCCTGGGCATCATCGACGCCTGCCGCGCGCACGGCTTCCGTTCGGTCAACGTGGACCTGATTTACGGCCTGCCGAAGCAGACCCTGGAGGGCTTCTCGCGCACCTTGGACATCACCCTGCAGGCGCGCCCGGACCGGCTGGCGATCTACGGCTACGCGCACCTGCCGAGCATCTTCCGCCCGCAGCAGCGGATCCGCGCCGAGGACCTGCCGAGCCCGGAGCAGAAGCTGGACCTGCTGCGCCTGGCGATCGAGAAACTGGGCCAGGCCGGCTACGAATACATCGGCATGGACCACTTCGCCCTGCCGACCGACGAGCTGGCCCGCGCCCAGCGCGAAGGCGGCCTGCACCGCAACTTCATGGGCTACACCACCCATGCCGAGAGCGACCTGGTGGGCCTGGGCGTGAGCGCGATCAGCCACATCGGCGCCAGCTTCAGCCAGAACCCGCGCGACATCGCCGGCTGGGAGCAGGCGATCGACGAGGGCCGCCTGCCGGTGTGGCGCGGCATGCGCATGGACGAGGACGACGTGGTCCGCGCCGACGTGATCCAGCAGCTGATGTGCCACGGGCGGCTGGATTTCGACGCCATCGGCCGCCGCCACGTGATCGATTTCCGCGAGTACTTCGCCGACGCCCTGGCGCGGCTGCGGCCGCTGCAGGCCGACGGCCTGGTGGAGGTCGACGGGTCCGGGCTGAGGGCGACGATGCGCGGACGCCTGCTGCTGCGTATCATCGCCATGTGCTTCGACCGCTACCTCACCGCCGCCGGGGGCTCCGCCCCCCTGTACTCGCGCACCGTCTGAACCGCGGGAGGGCGCGCGCATGAGCGGTCCCGGCGTGGTCTTCCCGCGCAGCGGCCCGGCCGTGATGGCCGACGACGGCGACGCGCTGACCTTCTGCTCCACCTGCGCCTTCTCCCAGGCCTGCATGTCCGAGGGCATGGACAAGGCCGCGCTGATGGACCTGCACGTGCTGGTGGAGCACGTCGGCCCGCTGCACCCGGGCGAGCACGTGTTCCGCGAGGGCGATCCGTTCGGCGCCATCGCCGCGGTCCGCGCCGGCACGGTGAAGACCTACCAGGTCGACCGCAACGGCCACGAGCAGGTGCTGGGCTTCCACCTGCCCGGCGAGGTGATCGGCCTCAACGCCATCCACGACGACCGCTATCCCTGCAACGCGGTGGCGCTGGACACGGTGATGCTGTGCCGGTTCTCGTTCCCCAAGATCGCGCTGCTGGCCCAGCGCCTGCCCAACCTGCAGCAACACCTGTTCCGGCTGATGAGCCGCGACATCGGCGTGGCCTCGCTGTTCGCCCGCGACAACACCGCCGACGAGCGCATGGCCGCGTTCCTGATCGGGCTGTCGCGGCGGCTGGCCGCGCGCGGCTTCTCGCCGCGCCGCTTCCAGCTGACCATGTCGCGCACCGACATCGCCAACTACCTGCGCCTGGCCCCGGAGACGGTCAGCCGCGTGCTGCGCCGCTTCGAGCAGGACGGGCTGGTGCACATCAAGCTGCGCGACGTGGAAGTGCTGGACATGCAGCGCCTGGAGGCGCTGGCGCTGGCGGTCCTGCGCGACTGAAGTCCCGCTAGTCCGGCATGTCCCGGGCGGCATCCCCCGCATCCGCCGTGTTCCCGGGATCGGCCGCGCCCGCGCACGGCAGCCCGCGTTCCTCGCGCAGGATCTCCAGCACGCGGCCGATGACCACCGGATCGCGGTAGAGCGTGTGCCCCTGGTCCACCACCAGGGTCGAGCGTGCGCCCGGCAGCAGGGCGCTTTCCAGCGGTACCAGGCCGTCACCGCCCTGCCCGTGGAGATCGCCGGCGATGGTGTGGTAGCGGATGCCCGGCGCCGGCAGCAGCGATTCGCCGGCCCGCCGCACCGGTTGTGGCGCGCGCAGGGTCCAGATGCTGTCGAGCCGGGCGAAGCGGTAGCTGTCGCGCACCTCCTCGCGCACGTCCTCCGGGTGGGCCAGCGTCACCTCCTTGAGCGCCTGGATCTCCGGTGCGCGGCGGGCCACCAGCGCCCGGGCCAGTCGCCCGGCGAAGCCCGATGCGGCCGGGCTGCCCTTGTGCGGAGCGGCGAGCATGACCACCGCGCAGACACCCGGATACGGATCGAACAGGAAGATGTCCTGGATCGCCGCCACGTCCTCCGCCGCCCCGTGGAGCTGCCCGGGGGCGACGGTGAACGCCGCATCCCACAGCACCCGTCCGCTGTCGACCGCGAGCAGGCGCGCGACCACTCCGCCCAGGCTGTGGCCGACCAGCACCATCTTCCCGCGCGCCGGGTCGTCGCCTTCGGGGTCGAGCAGTTCCCACATCCGGTCCAGGTACGTGCGGACGCGTTGCGTGGACACCAGCAGCGGGGCGTTGGTCTGGAATACGACGTGGATGACCTGGTAGCTGTCGCGCAGCACCGGATCGGCCCAGATGGCACCTGACAGTTCGGCCCAGATGATCGGGTGGCTGCCCAGCCCGTGCACCATTACCACCGGCGTCTTGCGCGGATCGTAGTCCGTGAGCAGGTAGGCGCCCGCGCGCCGGCCGATGCCATCGCCTCCGAGCAGCCCGTAGACGCCCAGCCGCGGAAGGCGCGAGGCCATCGCGCCCTTCCAGTAGGACGAGAACGCATCGAAGGAGAGCCGCATCCCGCGCCCGCCCACGGTGGTCGACGGCGTCGCCACCGGGTCGACGATGCGTACGACGGGGACGTCGTCGCCATGCTCGATCCAGGCGGTGGCCCAGCGGTAGATCCCTTCCGGCGTGTACAGCGCACAATCGGGCGCATCGGTGCAGCGGTCGGCGCGCAGCACCAGTGGCAGGCCGAAGCCGGGCTGGCGGAAGTCCCAGCCCGGCGGCACCGGGACATCCTGCGCCGGGGTGATCGTATAGGCACCGCGGGCCATCGGGCTGGCACCTTCGATCCGTAACTCCAGCTCGCGTCCGGCGATGCGCCGCCGCCCGGGTTGCCATCCGCCGGGATGGCGGCGGAACAGGTCCAGCAGCGCCCGCGTCGAACAATGGTCCGCCAGTGCGATTCCCGCATCCGGCAGGGCCACCTCCCCGTCCAGCGCGGCATGGGCCGCGGACGCGCAGTCCAGCCACAGGCGCGTGCGGATCGATGGGTCCGGCTCGCGCGCCGCGCGGCGGGCAAGCGCGGCGGCCTCCTGCTGCGTGCGTGGACCAGCCGCTGCGGCGGCAGCGGAAGGTTCGCGGGGCGTGGCCACGCAGCCGGCCAGCACTGCGGCCAGCAGCAGCGTCCCGCGACGGATCGCCGGTGCCGTCGCGTCCCGGACGCGGATGCGGCCTGGGTGCCCCGGCACCTGTTCGATCGCTGGAGAGGGCTTCCTGTGCACCGGCATGGCACCCGGGAAGGCGGCGGGATGGGAACCGGAATTTACCGGGCCATGGCCCCTGCCGCGTCAACGCGATGGGCCGGCCTGTGCGGTGCATGCATGCGGCGCCCGGGCACCTGCACCGCCGACCGGCAGGGCGCCGCCGGGGTTGCGGTGCGGAAGCCTCCAGCTCCCGCCACGGCATGCCGGCCACCTGGGACCGGACGCGCATCGCGCCCGTACTGCCTACCCCGTCACGCGACAACTGCGCCGGCTCACCGCTCCAGCACCGCCAGTGTCCGTGGCTTGACCTGCGTCAGGGCCGCCGCCGGCCCCGCTGCCGAAGATGCGGCCGTTCCTTCCCCGGAGAGGCCGCATCATGGATCCAACACGCAAGCTCTGGGCAGGCCTGGCGGTCCTGCTCTTCGCCTCGTTCGCCGCCCTGTTGTGGGTCGGCAGCGAGATCCATCGCCAGGCGCCACCCATGCCCGAACAGGTGGTCACCACCGACGGCACCGTGGTCTACACCCGCGCCGACATCGAGACCGGACGCCAGGTCTGGCAGTCGATCGGCGGCCAGCAGCTGGGCTCGATCTGGGGCCACGGCGGCTACGTGGCGCCGGACTGGGGCGCGGACTGGCTGCACCGCGAGGCCGAGGCCATCCTCGATGCCTGGGCCGCGCGCGAGCATGGCGTCGATTCGTACAAGCAGCTGGACGAACCGACCCAGGCCGCGTACGCGAAGCGCGTGCAGGCACTGCTGCGGCCCAACACCTGGGACGCGGACACCGGCACCATCACCCTGGACGCCGAGCGCGCCGCGGCGATGGCGAAGGTTTCCGCGCACTACGAGAGCCTGTTCTCCAACGACCCGGCCACGGCGGAGCTGCGCGAGGCCTATGCCATGCGCAACGACGCGGTGCCGGACGCCGGGCATCGCCGCCAGCTGGCGGCGTTCTACTGGTGGGCGGCCTGGGCCTCGGTGACCGAGCGTCCGGGCTCGGAGATCAGCTACACCGCCAACTGGCCGCATGACGAACTGGTCGGCAACACGCCGCCGTCCAACCTCCTGATCTGGACGGTGTTCAGCGTGCTGTTCCTGATCGCCGGCGTCGGCCTGCTGGGCTGGCACTACGCCACCGGCCACGGCGAGGAAATGCAGCCGGTGCTGCCCAAGGCCGATCCGCTGGCCTCGATCCGGGTCACCCCGTCGATGCGCGCCACCGCCAAGTACTTCTGGGTGGTGATCGCGCTGTTCCTGGTGCAGATCCTGCTGGGCGCGACCACCGCGCACTACCAGGTCGAGGGCCAGGAAGCCTATGGCTTCGCCCTGTCCGAGATCCTCCCCTACGCGCTGACCCGCACCTGGCATACCCAGCTGGCGGTGCTGTGGATCGCCACCGCGTGGCTGGGCATGGGCCTGTACATCGCCCCGGCCATTTCCGGGCACGAGCCAAAGTTCCAGCGCCTGGGCGTCAACGTGCTGTGGACCTGCCTGCTGGTGATCGTGGTCGGCTCCTTCGCCGGACAGTGGATGGCGGTGATGCAGAAGCTGGGCCTGGCCCACAACTTCTGGTTCGGCCACCAGGGCTGGGAGTACGTGGACCTGGGCCGGTTCTGGCAGTGGTTCCTGTTCGTCGGCCTGCTGCTGTGGCTGGCCCTGGTCGGCCGCGCGCTGTGGCCGGCGATGCGCAAGGGCGCGCAGTCGCGCTCGATCGTGGGCCTGCTGTTCCTGTCGGTGGTCGCGATCGGCGTGTTCTACTCGGCCGGCCTGATGTGGGGCGAGCACAGCCACCTGTCGATGGTCGAGTACTGGCGCTGGTGGGTGGTGCACCTGTGGGTGGAAGGCTTCTTCGAGGTGTTCGCGGTGGCGGTGATGGCCTTCCTGTTCACCCGCCTGGGCCTGCTGCAGGTGCGTTCGGCGACCGTCGCGGTGCTGTTCGCCACCATCATCTTCATGGCCGGCGGCGTGCTCGGCACCCTGCACCACCTGTACTTCAGCGGCACCCCGACCGCGGTGGTCGCCCTCGGCGCCAGCTTCTCGGCTCTGGAAGTGGTGCCGCTGGCCTACGTCGGCTTCGAGGCCTGGCACAACTACCGGCTGGGCAAGGCCACGCCGTGGATGGCGCGCTACAGGTGGCCGATCATGTTCTTCCTGGCGGTGTCGTTCTGGAACCTGGTGGGCGCCGGCCTGTTCGGCTTCCTGATCAACCCGCCGCTGCCGCTGTACTACATGCAGGGCCTGAACCTGACCGCCAACCACGGCCACACCGCGATGTTCGGCGTGTACGGCATGCTCGGCATCGGCCTGATGCTGTTCTGCCTGCGCGGGCTCAAGCCCGACCTGCAGTGGAGCGAGCGCCTGCTGAAGACCTGCTTCTGGTCGCTCAACATCGGCCTGGCCGGGATGTCGCTGTTCACCCTGCTGCCGCTGGGCATCCTGCAGCTGGACGCGGCGATCGAGCACGGCTACTGGTTCGCGCGCTCGGCGGAGTTCATGCAGCAGCCGATCATCGACCTGCTGGTGTGGATGCGCGTCCCTGCCGACACGCTGTTCAGCGTCGGCGCGCTGGCCCTGGCCTGGTTCGTGTTCCGGCTGTGGGTGGCGCCCAAGCGCGGCGCCCAGGCCTCGTCCGCCACCACGGTGGCCGCGGCGGCGATCATGCCGCGGCGCTGAGTCCGGCATCCGATGCAAAGGGACGGGCCGCATTCGCGGCCCGTCTTCTTTTTCCCCGGGTGGCCACATGGCACGTGCCGCGCGGTGCGGCGCGGGGCGCCCGAGGTGCGGCGCATCGTCCCCGCCGGGTCCGGTGACGCGGCCGGGAGGCTGCCCCGCTCCCGGAGGGAGAAGGGCCCATGGTCAACGCAGCAACAGGGGGATCGTCCCGCGTGCCGCGTGTTCGCTGCGCACCGAGCGGCAATAGGGGCCATTCATCACGAAACGCCGGCAGGTATCCGGGCGGTCGTCGTAGATGCCGCAGTTGCGATGCTCCGCATCCAGCGCCACGCACCAGCCATCGGCGCCGTGCGCCATCACCCGTGCCCCGCCGGGCAGCAGCTCGGTCAGGTGTTCGGGGACATGGTCGTCATCGTCCAGCACCACCGTCAGCCGGCAGCACACCGCGTCGCAACGGCTGCACTCGGCCGCGCAGCGCGCGTGCCGGGCGCCGTGGCGGCTCATGCCTGGCCGCCGGGAACGCCGCGGGTGTAGTGCAGCAGCCGCCCGCGGTAGGGCGGCGCCTCGCCAGGCTGCAATGCGCAGCGCCGCTCCTCCAGGGCGAAGCCGCGCGCGGCCAGCTGGCGGTTGAGGTGCGCGCTGTTGCCGCGCCCCGGGTCGGCCACCAGCACCTCGGCGGCCGCGTGCGCGTGGCGGTCGATCACCCCGCCCAGCAGCGGCGCGTGCGCGGTCTCGTAGAGCACGTCGCTGGCGATGATCAGGTCGAAACGGCCCAGCTCCGGCAGCGGCGCGTCCCATTGCAGGTGGCGGTAGTGCAGCGCCGGCAGCTCGTTGAGCGCGGCGTTGTAGGCCAGGAACACCTCGGCCAGCGGGTGCATGTCCGAGGCGACCACGTCGGCGCCGCGCCGTTGCAGCACCAGGCTGGCCAGGCCGATGCCGCAGCCCAGCTCGAGGATGCGCTTGCCGCGGATGTCGAAGTCCTGCATCGCCCGCGCCAGCAGCTGCCCGGCCGGCCACAGCTGGCCGAACAGCGCCCACTGCGCCGAGGAGATGCCCAGGCGCTCGCCGTGCCCGTCCGGATCCCAGAACTGCTGGCGATCGGCGAGCACGCGCAGGCGGTAGTCGTGGCCGCCGATGGCGACGTGTTCTTGGCGGGTTTCGTAGCCAGGCATGTGCTGCTCCCCGGGCTTGGCCGCGCAGGGCGGGCCTCTCAGGTGTGGAAGGGAGCGAATCGGGGCCGCAAGGCCGCGCGGGACGCGCGTGGGAGCACGGAGCTCGCCGCCATGGTACCACCCGGGCCGATGAACCCAGGCCCAAGCGCCGGGCGGGCGCCGCCGCGCGCCACGCCCGGAGGGACATCCGGGGAACTCAGCCGCCGCTGCAGGAGCAGCCGCAACCGCAGCCGCCGCCGGCACCGGCCGGGGTTGGCGCGACAGGGATCCCGGCCGCGGCGAGGATGCGGTCCACTTCTTCCGGGTCAAGCACGGTGAGGACCTGGACGCTGCCGTGGTCCGGGTCCAGCGCCACCTGCGCGCCGGGATCGTGCGGGCGCAGCGCCGCGCTGATGGCGGCCAGGCGCGACAGGCCGGCGCCGGTATCGGCCTGGGCGGAGGGATGGCTCATGCGTTCCTCGTGGCGTGATCGGAGTGGCCGCACGTTAGGCAGCACGCTCGCTTCCCGCCTTGACCCTGGTCAAACCCGGCGCAACGCTCCGGGCTGACCTGGGTCAAGGCGGCATCCCTGGGCGGGAGACAGACTGCGCCCATGCACATCGAGACCGTTCCCCTGCCCCGCCGCGGCCATGCGCGGCCCTCGCCTGCCTGGCTCGCGCATGCCCCGCACCGGCTGATGTTCTTCATCGGCGCGGCCAATGTGCTGCTGGCGATGCTGTGGTGGGCGCTGTGGCTGGTGTCCGCGCGCTGGGGCGCGTGGACCATGCCGGAGTTGCCGGTTCCCGCCGGATGGCTGCACGCCTTCCTGATGCAGTACCTGGTGCTGCCCAGCTTCGTGTTCGGCTTCCTGCTGACCGTGTTCCCGCGCTGGATGGGACTGCCGGAACTGCAGCGCCACCACTACCTGCCGGTGGGCGCCGGCCTGATGGGCGGGCAGCTGGCGATCCTGCTCGGGGCCGCCGGCTGGGAAGCAGGCCTGACCGTGGGCCTGTGGATGGCACTGGCGGGCTGGAGTACCGCGCTGTTCCTGCTGGGCCGCCTGCTGGTCGACGAGCGCGGCCGCACCTGGCACGCCCGCTCCTGCTTCGCCGCGTTGCTGCTGGGCTGGCTGGGCCTGGCCATGTTCCTGGCCTTCGTGCTGGGTGCATCGGCGCAATGGGCCTTCGCCAGCATCAAGCTGGGGAGCTTCGGCCTGCTGCTGCCGCTTTACGTCACCGTCGCCCATCGCATGTTCCCGTTCTTCGCCGGCAATGCCGTGCCCGGCTACCGCGCCTGGCGGCCGCTGTGGTGGCTGCTGGCGGTGTGGGTGCTGGCGCTGGCCCATCTGGCCCTGGAGCTGGTGCACGGCTACGCCTGGCTGTGGACCACCGATGCGCCGCTGCTGGCGTTCACCACCCTGGCCGTGTGGCGCTGGTGGCCGCGCGCGCGCATGCCGGGCCTGCTGGCGGTGCTGTTCATCGGCACCGCATGGCTGCCGGTGACCTTCGGCCTGTACGTGGCGCAGAGCCTGGCCTATGGGCTCACCGGCGAATTCATCCTGGGACGTGCGCCGATGCACGCGCTGTTCATCGGCTTCTTCGGCAGCCTGCTGGTGGCGATGGTCACCCGCGTGACCCAGGGCCATTCCGGGCGTCCGCTGCGGATGTACGGCATCGCCTGGTTCGCGTTCGTGGCGATCCAGGTCGTGGCCACCCTGCGCATCCTGGCCGACGTGCTGCCCGATCCGGGGCTGTGGCAGGCACTGGCCGCGGTCGGCTGGCTGCTGGCGCTGTCGCCGTGGGTGGCGCGCATCGGCCATGTCTACCTCACCCCGCGCCGCGACGGTCGTCCTGGCTGAGCCACTCCCATGATCGAGTTCTATCCGCAGATCAAGCTCGTCCACGTCAGCGCCGTGATGCTCAGCGGCAGCTTCTTCGCCCTGCGCGGGCTATCGCTGCTGGCAGGCCTGCAATGGCCCCGGCACGCGTTGCCGCGCTACCTCAGCTACACGATCGACACCGTGCTGCTGACCGCGGCGCTGATGCTGCTGACCATCCTGCCGCGCGAGCTGTACGCCAACGGCTGGCTGCTGGTGAAGCTGGGCTTCGTCGCCAGCTACGTGGTGCTGGGCATCCTCGCCTTCCGTCCGCGCCGCGGGCCCGGGGCGCGCGGGGGACTGCTGGCCGCCGCGGCGCTGTGCTTCCTGCAGGCCTACTGCATCGCCCGCGCCCACCATCCATTAGGCGCGCTCTACCTGCTCGGCGGCTGAGCGGAGGAACCATGGAACACGAGTGCCCCGAGCTTCCCGATCCGTGCCTGGCGGCCAGCCCGCTGCTGCAGGAATCCTGCGATGCGGCGGGCGTGGCGCTGTTCCTGGAAGCGGTGCCGCCGGCGGATCCTGCCGCCGGCTAGCCAGTCCCGCTCAGTAGCTGTACTGCAGCTGCAGCCAGAGCTTGCCGGTGTCGGCACTGTAAGCCGGGTCGTCGCTGCGGTAGCGGGCCAGCTTCAGCAGGCCGGTCAGGCCCTGCACGCCCGGTACCGCGTGCGCGTAGGAGACATCCAGCTCCCGTCCATAGCTGCCGCCGCCACGCTCGGCGGCGAAGTCGTGGTACCAGGCCTGCAGGCTGCCGCCGGCCAGCGGCACGGTGGCGCCCGCGTAGCGGTCGTCCACGCCCTGCGCCGGCGTGGTCAGGAACACGTCGGCCCAGCCCTGGAAGGCATGCCGGGTCGCCAGCGGGGTCTGGAAGGCCCGGTTGCCCTCGCCCTCGCCGCCGCCCAGCGACTCGTACCCGGCCTTCAGCACGCTGCCGCCGGCCAGGGCGTAGCCCAGCTCGGCCAGTACGTAGCGGCTGTCGAGCCGCCACGGGTTGCCCGCAAGGTCCCGCTGGCGCGCGTATTCGCCCGCATAGCTCCATCGGCCCCGGCTTCCCTCCAGGCGCAGGCCGCTGGTGCGGCTGTCCAGGGTGCCCAGCGGCGCGGCCGCGGTGACCGCCATGTCCTCCAGTTCCACCCGGTAGTGGTAGGCGACCAGGCGCAGCGGCGGCGCAAGCTGCAGCGCGGCGCGCAGCAGATGGCTGTCGCCGCTGCTGTCGGAGGGGTTGGCACCGGTGGAGGCGCTGCTGTCGGCCGGCCCGAAGATGGTGCTGACCCCGCCGATCCAGGCGTAATCCAGCGCCAGGCGCGGCGTGGCGGCCAGCTGCAGGTGCACGCCGTCGTAGGTCTGTTCGTTCTGCCGCCACGCGCTGCCGCCGACGAAGCGCTGGTTGTCCAGGTTGATCCGCTGCCGGCCCAGGGTCGCGACGGTGCGGGTGCCGGCGTGGCGCAGCAGGGCCTGGTTGATCTCCGCGCCGGCCGGATCGGCGACCACGGGATAGGCGCGGCGGCCATTGCGGGTGTCGTTGTAGCGACCATCGTCCTGGCCCAGCACCGCGTCGGCCTCGGCCAGCGCCGACCAGCCATGCCACGGCGCGCTGCGTGCGCCCACGCGCAGGCGCAAGGTGTTGGCGACCGCATCCTCGCCGAAGCCGGACTGGTCGACGCGTTCATGGCGGTAGCGCAGGTCGAGCCAGGTGCCGTGGCCTGCGTCCTGCGCGGCCAACGCGGGCAGGGGAAGCATGGCCAGGGCAAGCAGGGGTGCGACGTGGCGCGGACGGTATTGGGCAGTCATGGGGGAGCCGGAGTGTGGGGTTGCGCGCACGCTAGGCCCGCCAGCGCCAGCGAGCCATGACCAGGGTCAAGACGCCGCGGCGGCGGAGTGATCCGCGCACGCGGCTGACGCACGTCAATGCGCCGCGGCAGCCGCGCTGCGAACGTGCAGCGGCCCGCACCCGCCCGCCGATCGCCATGTCCCATCTGCTCGACCTGCGCCACCTGCCGCCACCCGAACCAATGCAGCGCATCCTCGATGCGCTGGAGGTCCTGCCCGTACGCGCGGTCCTGGTGGCGCTGACGCCGTTCCGTCCGGTACCCCTGCTACCCATGCTGGAAGCGCAAGGCTGGGCATGGCGGCTGCGAGATCTGCCCGAAGGCGGTTGCCGCATCGCGATCTGGCGGCGGCCGCGCAGCCGGGCCGGCTCCATCGCTGCGCCCGCTGCGGGCGCGGCAACGGCACGGGCATGAGCGGCCTGGCCTTCGCCAGCGCGCCGCCGGCGGCGCGGCCGCTGCGCTTCCTGCTGTGCGCGCCTGCATGGGGCGTGGTTGCCGGCACACTGCTGGTCGCCGACCCGCACCTCCTGGACGGCGGACGCTGGTCGCCGCCGGTGGTGGCCCTGGTACATGTGTTCACCCTGGGCGTGCTTGGCAACGCCATGCTCGGCAGCCTGCTGCAGTTCCTGCCGGTGGCCGCCGGCACGCCGGTGCGCGCCGGGCGCCTGCTGCCGCTGGCGCATGCGGCGCTGAACCTGGGCCTGGTCCTGTTCGTGCTGGCGTTGTACCGCTGGCCTGCCGTGCTGCCCGCGGCGGCGACCCTGCTGGCGGCATCGTTGTTGCCCGTGCTCGCCCCGCCGCTGCCGGCGCTGCTGCGCCAGGGCACGCAGCGGCTGCTGCGCGCGGGCATCGGCGCGGCGCTGCTGGCACTGGCGGCGACGGCGTTGCTGGGCGTGGTGGCGACCGCAGTGCTGCGCGGCTACCTCATGCTGCCCCTGGACCAGGTGGTGGACGCCCACGCCATGCTCGGTGGCGGCGGCTGGCTGCTTGGCCTGCTGGCGGCAGTCGGCGGGGTGACCGTGCCCATGTTCCAGGGCACCGCGCAGGTGGCGCCACGCGCGCAGCGCGCCTGGACCCTGGCGGCGGTGGTCCTGCCGCTGGCCGCGGCAGTGGCGCGATTGCTTGGCATGCCGGCGACCGTGGTCACGCTGGCCCTCGCCCTGCAGGCCGGCGTCCTTGCCGCGGCGGTGCTGCGGCTGCAATGGCATGCGCCGCACCGGCGCAATCCGGCGCTGGTGCGCTTCTGGTGCGCCGGCTGCATCGCACTGTGCCTGGCGGCCGCGGCGGCCTGCGCGGGTGCAGCCGGCGCTCCAGGCCTGGAAGCACCGGCGTGGGCCATGCTTGCGGGTGTGCTGGGCCTGGGCGTCGGTGCGCCGCTGCTGGTCACCGGCATGCTGCTGGAGATCGTTGCATTCATCGCCTGGGTGGACCTGCGCGGCCGCTGCCCGCGCGGCATGCGCATTCCCGCGGTGGGCCGCCTGCAGCCGGAGGAAGACAAGCGCCGCGTCCTGGCCCTGCACCTGGTCGCAGCGCTGCTGCTGCCGGCCGCGTTCCTCGGACCGCTGGCGACGCTTGCCGCCGGCCTGGCCCTGTCTGCGGCGCATGCGGCAACCGCGCTCTGCCTGCTGCGTTGCCTGCGACGCGCGCGCCACTTCCGGCTGCATCCGGAAGCCTACCGATGAGGTGCGGATATCCGGCGGCGGTCCCCGACAGCGCCGCCACCGGCAACATCCGGCTCAGTAGCTGAAGTTGAGCTTGATCCAGGCCGTGCGCCCCGGCTCGGCGATGCGCTCCGGCTCGGAGGGGTAGCCGAAACCGCTGTTGCCGGCGGCATTGAGGTGCTCGCGGTAATCGCGGTCGAACAGGTTGTCGATGCCCGCGGCCAGCTGCACGCGCTGCCCGAAGCGGTAACCGCCGTTGAGCGAGAACACCGCGAAGCCCGGGCTCGGGCCCAGGTCGCGGCCGACCACGTTGCCCTGCCCGGTATTGCTGCGGTGCTGGGCCGCGGCCACGCGCAGCAGCGCGCCCCAGGACCAGGGACCGCGCTCGCCACTGGCGGTCAGGCGCGCCTCCAGCGGCGGCATCTGCGGCAGCGCGCCCTCCGTGGTCCGGCCCCAGGCATAGGCCAGGGCGCCGCCCAGCTTCAGCCCGGGCCGCGGCTTCCAGTCCGCGCCCAGTTCGCCGCCGGCGATGTCCGCATCCAGGTTCCGTGCACGCGTGCTGCCTCCCATCATCCCGCCGGGGAGATAGTCGAACACGATGTAGTCGTCGATCCGCCCGGCGTAGACCGAGGCCCAGGCTTCCACCTTGCCGGCGCGGTACTGCAGGCCGGCGTCGAGCTGGGTGGTGCGCTCCGGCTGCAGACCGATGAAGGCATTGGCCGCGCCCTGCGGCCCCATCGTGGGCGAGAACAGCTCCCAGTAGTCCGGCATGCGCTCGGCGTGGCCGAGGCCGGCATACCAGCCGAAGCGCCCGGCCATGTCGTGCTCGTAGCGGACGAAGCCGCCGGCGAGGGTTTCCCCGCGGCGCTGGCCCGCGGTCGGGTTGGGCATGGCGTCCATGCCGCTGCCGGTGCGCGCGCGCCGGTCCTCGGCACGGGCGCGGTCCACGCGCAGGCCGGACATCAGGTGGTGCACCTCGTCGATGTGCCAGTGCGATTCGGCGAACGCGCCGACGGTGCGGATGCGTGCGTCATGGGTCCAGGGCGCCTGGCGCCAGACGTCGCGGCCCATGCCGCTGCGCCGGCGGTGTTCGCCCTGCCTGCCGTCCACGCCGGCGGTCACCTCCCAGCGGCCGTGCTGGAAGGTCAGGGCAATGCGCCCGCCCTCGCTGGTGTCGCCGACATTGCTGGCCATCGGCATGGGCATGGCCGAATCCGGATCCGGGTCGCGCAGGCTGTAGTTGTCCATCACGTGGTCGACCTCGTTGCGGTAGAGGCTGGCCACCACCGCATCGAGCACGCCACCCATGTGCTTCTTTTCAAAGCGCAGGCCGAGGCTGTCGCGGCGGAACCGCGAGCCGTCCATGCCGCGGCCGGCATAGCGGGCTTCGGCATCGCCGGTGCCAGCCGACAGCTCCAGCACGGTGTCCGCATCCGGGGTCCAGCCGATTGCCGCGTCGGCGTTCCACTTGTCCCAGGCCGAGGGCACGCGCCGGCCGTCACCGGCGCGGTAGTCGCTGGCCTCCGAACGGTTGCCGGCGACACGCGCATAACCGCGCGGGGTGCCGGCACTGGCATCCAGCATCTGGTCGTTGCGGCCGTTGCCGCCGGCCAGCAGGCTGCCCTGGGCACGCACGCCCGGGCGGTCGAAGTACGGGATCTCGCGCTCGAAGCGCACCGTGCCGGCCGAGGCGCCGCCTCCCCACAGCACGGTCTGAGGACCCTTCACGACGGTCAGGCGGTCGTAGGTCTCCGGCGCGATGTAGGACATGGCGTTGTCCATGCGCGAGGGACAGGCGCCGCTGAGCACGCCGTCGTTGGTAAGCAGGGCGATGCGCGAGCCGAACATGCCGCGCAGTACCGGATCGCCGTTGGTGCCGCCACTGCGCAGGGTGGAGAAGCCGGGGATGGTCTTCAGGTAGTCGGCGCCATCGCTGGCGGGGACCGGCTGGCGCGGCAGCTTCGGATCGGTGGTGAAGGTGGCCGCGGCCACCGGGGCCACGCCCAGCACCACCACCCCATCCAGGTCGGTGGTGGCCAGTTCGGCATGGACATGCCCGTCCGCGGCCACGGCGGCGGGGACGGCGGCGCAAAGCGCGGCGACCAGGGCATGGGCAAGGGGATTGCGGATCATGGCTGCGCCTCGTGCGCGTTGCCTCGGGGTACGGGCAGTCTTCGCGCCGGCCGCCGCATGCGCCTTGATGGTGGTCAATCGCAAGCCCCCGCAGGCGGCCGCCATGCACCGGCTTGACCTGGGTCAAGTGGAGCGCAGGTCGTGCCCGCCGCGGGTAGCGGATTGATGCAAATCAAGGTCCGTCCGGTGGCGTACGCGCACTGTTCGTCCCGCAGCCCAACGAGACGAAAGAGACGAAACATGAAGATCCGTCACCACCTGGCCATCGGCGCGCTTTCGGCGGCAATCGCCCTGGCTTCCGCTCCCGCCTTCGCCGCCAAGGCCAAGGCTTCCGATGCCCCGCTGCCGGTCGTGCAGGCGCAGCTGACCGCGCCGCCGCTGGTCCCGGCCCCGATCTCGCGCAAGACCCCGGCCAAGGTCGTGGTCGACCTGGAGATGGTCGAGAAGGAGATGCAGCTGGACGACGGCGTCACCTACAACTTCTGGACCTTCGGTGGTTCGGTCCCCGGCAGCTTCATCCGCGTGCGCGAGGGCGACACGGTGGAGTTCCGGCTGAAGAACCACCACAGCTCGCACTTCTCCCACAACATCGACCTGCACGCGGTGACCGGCCAGGGCGGCGGCGCCGAGGCCACCTTCACCCTGCCCGGCCGCGAGACGCAGTTCACGTTCAAGGCGCTCAACCCCGGCCTGTACGTCTACCACTGCGCGATGGCCCCGGTGGCGATGCACGTGGCCAACGGCATGTACGGCCTGATCCTGGTCGAACCGGAGGAAGGCATGGAGCCGGTGGACAAGGAGTTCTACGTCATGCAGGGCGACTTCTACACCGAGGGTGCCAACGGCGAGAAAGGCCTGCAGGCCTTCAGCCTGGAGAAGGGCATCGCCGAGGATCCGACCTACGTGGTGTTCAACGGCTCGGTCGGCGCGCTCACCGGCGACAACGCGCTGCAGGCCAACGCCGGCGAGAAGATCCGCATGTACGTCGGCAACGGCGGCCCCAACCTGACCTCCAGCTTCCACGTCATCGGCGAGATCTTCGACAAGGTCTACTTCGAGGGCGGCAGCAAGTACCAGGAGAACGTGCAGACCACGCTGATCCCGGCCGGCGGCTCGGCCATCGTCGAGTTCAAGGCCGACGTGCCCGGCAACTTCGTGCTGGTCGACCACAGCCTGTTCCGCGCCTTCCACAAGGGCACGCTGGGCATCCTCAAGGTCGACGGCGAGAAGCGCCCGGAGATCTACACCGGCCAGCAGCACGACGTCGAGTACCCGGAAGCCGAACCCCAGGGCCACCAGCACTGAGCGCAGCCGCCGCCATGTCCCGCAGCATGCCCCTGTCCACCACCCTCGCCGCCGTCCTGGCGCTGGCTCCGGCCCTGGCCGGGGCCGCCGCCACCGACGCGGCGTCCGGCGGCGGGATCGCATGGCGGTCCATTCCCGGCGGCGCGTTCCGTTCGGCGGTGCGCTTCGAGGAGGAGCGGCCGGTGCTGCCGGTGGCGCCGTTCCAGCTGATGGAGCGCCCGGTCAGCAACGCGCAGTTCGCCGCATTCGTGGCGCGCCGCCCCGAGTGGCGGCGCGACCGCATCCCCGCGCTGTTCTCCAGTCCCGGCTACCTGGGCCACTGGGAAAGTGCCGACGCCCCCGGCGCCAGGCTGGACCCGGACGCACCGGTGGTGCACGTGAACTGGTACGCCGCCGATGCGTTCTGCCGCGAGGCTGGCGGGCGCCTGCCGGACTTCCTCGAGTGGGAATTCGCCGCGGCCGCCGACGCCACCCGCGCCGATGCCCGCCACGACCGCCAGTGGCGCCTGCGCCAGGCCAACGACGGCACCCCGCACGCGCCCGATGCCGCGGCGGACGCCCCGGCCAACGTGTACGGCGTCCGTGGCCTGCACGGCGCCTACTGGGAATGGACCGGCGACGCCACCTCGTTGCTGGGCGGCGGCGACCGCCGCGGCCGCGACGACGGCGACGCCCTGCAGTACTGCGGCGCCTCGGCCATGGCCTTCAACGATCCGGCCGACTACGGCGCGGTCAAGCGCTTCGTCCTGCTCTCGGCCCTCACGCCCGCTGCCACCCTCGGCAACCTGGGCTTCCGCTGCGCGAGGAGCCAGCCATGAACCACCACTTCAAACCCCTGCGTACCGCCCTGGGCCTGGCCCTGGCGCTATCCCTGTGCGGGCCGCTGCCGGTCGCCCTGGCCGCGCTGGCCGGGCCGGACGCGCCCGCGGCGACCATGCTGCCCGGCAGTTCGCTGTACCAGGTCGATGCCGGCCTGACCGACCAGCACGGCCAGCCGCTGCGCTGGTCCGACCTGCACGGCCGGCCGCAGCTGGTGTCGATGTTCTACGCCAACTGCCACCTGATGTGCCCGCTGATCCTGGAGAACGCCAAGGCCCTGCAGAAGCAGCTGGGCGCCGACGGCGAACGCCTGGGCGTGGCGGTCATCACCCTGGACCCGGCGCGCGACACCCCGCAGGCCCTGGCCGCGGTCGCCGCCGACCACCGCACGCCCGCCGCCTGGCGCTACCTGCGCCCGGAACCGGACGCGGTCCGCGCCCTGGCCAGCGTGTTGGGCGTACGCTACCGCTTCCGCGACGACGGCAGCATCAACCACACCAGCGTACTGGTGCTGCTCGACGCCGAGGGCCGCGAGGTCGCACGCTCCGACGTCACGGGCATCGCGCCCGATCCCGCATTCGTGCAACAGGTCCGCGCCACGCTGGCCGCGGACTGACGCTTCCATCCATCCCCGTCAAACCGGAGTAACCACCATGAAGAACCGCACCCGCATCCTCGCTGCCCTGGCCCTGATGGGCGCCGCCGGCATGGCCCAGGCCGCCGGCAACTGCACCATCTCGCTCAAGGGCGACGACGCCATGAAGTTCGACCTGAAGGAGGCCACCGTCTCGGCCAGCTGCCCGACCATCACCGTCGAGCTGGCGCACACCGGCAAGCTGCCGGTCAACGCGATGGGCCACAACGTGGTCATCAGCAAGACCGCCGACATGGCCGGCATCGCCCGCGACGGCATCAAGGCCGGCGCCGCCAACGCCTACGTGCCCAAGGGCGACGCCCGCGTGATCGCGCACACCGACCTGGTGGGCGGCGGCCAGAAGACCAAGATCACCTTCCCCGGCAAGGCCCTGGCCGCCGGCGGCGACTACAGCTTCTTCTGCAGCTTCCCGGGCCACTCGGCCATGATGAAGGGCAAGCTGGTCGTCACCAAGTAAGTCCCGCGCCACCCGTGCCGCCGAGGCACGGGTGGCCCGTTCCCGGCCGCGACGCGGCCCCAAGGGGATTCCCGCATGGAACTGGACATCCGCATCGATCCGACGCGGGTCGACCTGGCACGCATCGAGCAGGCCCTGCTGGAAAGCGACCCGGCCGCCCTCGTGGACCTGGACCCGGCCAGCGGCCACCTGCGCGTGGCCACCTGCGCCGGCACCGCCGAGGTCGGGGCGATCCTCGCCGCCGCCGGCGTCCCGGTGCCGCAGCAGGCCATCCACATCGTGCCTTCGGTGTGCTGCGGCGGCTGCAGCGGCTGAAGCGCCGCGGCGATCCGTTGATCGCCGGCATCAATACGAGACCCGCATTCAGGCCGCAAACCCGCTGTTTCCGGCCTCCGGCGGCGGGTCGTGGCGCGACGCAGGGGTAAGATCGGTCCTCCGATCCATGCCCGGCCCGCCCGGCAGGCCGGTGCGCTCCGCACCGGCGGCAGGCAGGCCGGCGCGACCAGCGACCTGCCCGCCATGAATACCAAGCACCGCAAGCCCCTCCCCGGAACCCCCCTGCACTGGTACGACGCCCGCGAGGCGGTCGAAGCCCTGCAGCCCGGCGCCTGGGCCAGCCTGCCCTATACCTCGCGCGTGCATGCCGAGAACCTGGTGCGTTGCGCCGACCCGGCCCACCTGGACGACTACCTGCGCCAGCTGGTCGAGCACCGCCGCGACCTCGACTTCCCCTGGTTCCCGGTGCGGGTGGTATGCCACGACATCCTCGGCCAGACCGCGCTGGTGGACCTGGCCGGCCTGCGCGACGCCATCGCCGACAAGGGCGGCGACCCGTCCAGCGTCAACCCGGTGGTGCCGGTGCAGCTGATCGTCGACCATTCGCTGGCGGTGGAGTGCGGCGGCCACGACCCGCAGGCCTTCGAGAAGAACCGCGCGATCGAGGAGCGCCGCAACGCCGACCGCTTCCACTTCATCGAGTGGTGCCGGCATGCGTTCCGCAACGTGGAGGTGATCCCGCCGGGCAACGGCATCATGCACCAGATCAACCTGGAGAAGATGTCGCCGGTGGTGTACGTGCGCGACGGCGTCGCCTTCCCCGACACCTGCGTGGGCACCGACTCGCACACCCCGCACGTGGACGCGCTGGGCGTGATCGCCATCGGCGTCGGCGGCCTGGAGGCGGAAAACGTGATGCTCGGCCGCGCCTCGTGGATGCGGCTGCCGGAAATCACCGGCGTGCGCCTGACCGGCCGCCCGGGCCCGGGCATCACCGCCACCGACGTGGTACTGGCGCTGACCGAGTTCCTGCGCGCGCAGCGCGTGGTCGGCCACTACCTGGAGTTCTTCGGCGAGGGCGCGGCCACGCTGACCATCGGCGACCGCGCCACCATCTCCAACATGTGCCCGGAGTACGGCGCTACCGCCGCGCTGTTCCACATCGACCAGCAGACCCTGGACTACCTGCGCCTGACCGGGCGCGAGGAGCAGCAGGTGCAGCTGGTGGAGACCTATGCGAAGACCGCCGGCCTGTGGGCCGACGACCTGGCGCAGGCGCAGTACGAGCGCGTGCTGGAATTCGACCTGTCCTCGGTCGTGCGCAACCTGGCCGGCCCGTCCAACCCGCACCGGCGCCTGCCGGTCAGCGCGCTGGGCGAGCGCGGCATCGCCGACCCGGCCAAGCTGCAGGCGGCGCGCGAGGAAGAGGCCCGCGGCCTGCTGCCGGACGGCGCGGTGATCATCGCCGCCATCACCAGCTGCACCAACACCTCCAACCCGCGCAACGTGATCGCCGCCGGCCTGCTGGCGCGCAACGCCAACGCCCGCGGCCTGCTGCGCAAGCCCTGGGTCAAGACCTCGCTGGCCCCGGGCTCCAAGGCGGTGCAGCTGTACCTGGAGGAAGCCGGACTGCTGCCGGAGCTGGAGAAGCTGGGCTTCGGCATCGTCGGCTTCGCCTGCACCACCTGCAACGGCATGAGCGGTGCGCTGGACCCGAAGATCCAGCAGGAGATCGTCGAGCGCGACCTGTACTCGGTGGCCGTGCTGTCGGGCAACCGCAACTTCGATGGCCGCATCCACCCGTATGCCCGGCAGGCATTCCTGGCCAGCCCGCCGCTGGTGATCGCCTACGCCATCGCCGGCACCATCCGCTTCGACATCGAGAAGGACGTGCTGGGCCTGGACGCCGACGGCAAGCCGGTCACGCTCAAGGACATCTGGCCGGCGGACGAGGAGATCGACGCCATCGTGCGCGCCAGCGTCAAGCCGGAGCACTTCCGCAAGGTCTACGCGCCGATGTTCCAGGTGCGCGTGGAGCACGGCGAGCCGGTCAGGCCGCTGTACGACTGGCGCCCGATGAGCACCTACATCCGCCGCCCGCCGTACTGGGAAGGCGCGCTGGCCGGCGAGCGCACCCTGCGCGGCATGCGCCCGCTGGCGGTGCTGGGCGACAACATCACCACCGACCACCTGTCCCCGTCCAACGCCATCCTGCCGACCAGCGCCGCCGGCGAGTACCTGGCGAAGATGGGCGTGCCGGAGGAGGACTTCAATTCCTACGCCACCCACCGCGGCGACCACCTCACCGCGCAGCGCGCCACCTTCGCCAATCCCAAGCTGCTCAACGAGATGGTGCGCAACGAGGACGGCAGCGTGCGCCAGGGCTCGCTGGCGCGGCTGGAGCCGGAAGGCAAGGTGATGCGCATGTGGGAGGTGATCGAGACCTACATGCAGCGCCGCCAGCCGCTGGTGATCATCGCCGGCGCCGACTACGGCCAGGGCAGCTCGCGCGACTGGGCCGCCAAGGGCGTGCGCCTGGCCGGCGTGGAGGCGATCGTGGCCGAGGGCTTCGAGCGCATCCACCGCACCAACCTGATCGGCATGGGCGTGCTGCCGCTGGAGTTCAAGCCGGGCACCACCCGCCTGACCCTGGGCATCGACGGCACCGAGACCTTCGACGTGGTCGGCACCCGCGCCCCGCGCGCGGACCTGACCCTGGTCATCCACCGCCGCAACGGCCAGGCCCTGGAGGTCCCGGTGACGTGCCGCCTGGACACCGCCGAGGAGGTGAGCATCTACGAGGCCGGCGGCGTGCTGCAGCGCTTCGCCCAGGACTTCCTGGATGCGTCGAAGGCTGCCTGACTGGTTCGTCGCAGTGACATGACCCACTGCGAAGGAGCCACGACCATGACCGACACGACCGCCACCGGCACCGTCCACCTGCACCGCATCCTGGCCGCGCCGCCGGCCCGGGTGTTCCGCGCGTTCACCGATCCGGACGCGCTGGTGCGCTGGATGCCGCCGTACGGCTTCACTGCGCGCATGCTCGAGTTCAAGCCCGGCGTGGGCTACCGCATGGCCTTCACCAACTTCTCCACCGGCAGCAGCGAGTCGTTCACCGTGCGCTACCTCGAGCTGGTCGAGGACGCGTTGATCCGGCATGCCGACACGTTCGACGACCCCGGGCTGCCCGGGGAGATGCTCGTGACCGTGTCGCTGAAGCCCAGCATCGCAGGGACCGAACTGCGGATCGTGCAGGAAGGCATTCCCGCGGCCATCCCGGAGGACATGTGCCACCTGGGCTGGCGCGACTCGCTGGACATGCTGGCGAAACTGGTCGAACCGGAGATCCCGGACGGGGCCTGAGCCCCGCCCTCCCCTACCCTCAGCGCAAGCGAATCCATGAGCCACAAGCCCCAGCTCCGCATCCCCGCCACCTACATGCGCGGTGGCACCTCCAAGGGCGTGTTCTTCCGCCTGCAGGACCTGCCCGCCGAGGCGCAGGTGCCGGGTCCGGCGCGCGACCGCCTGCTGCAGCGGGTGATCGGTTCGCCCGATCCCTACGGCAAGCACACCGACGGCATGGGCGGCGCCACCTCCAGCACCAGCAAGTGCGTGATCATCGGCCCGGCCACGCGCCCGGGCCACGACGTGGACTACCTCTACGGCCAGGTCGCGATCGAGGAGGACTTCGTCGATTGGAGCGGCAACTGCGGCAACCTCAGCACCGCGGTCGGTCCGTTCGCGGTCGCCAACGGCTTCATCGACCCGGCGCGCATCCCGCGGGAAGGCACGGTGGAAGTGCGGGTGTGGCAGGCCAACATCGGCAAGACCATCGTCGTGCACGTGCCGGTCAGCGGCGGCCAGGTGCAGGAGACCGGCGATTTCGAGCTGGACGGCGTGGCCTTCCCCGCCGCCGAGGTGGTCGTCGAGTTCCTCGATCCGGCCGAGGAAGGCGAGGACGGCGGCAGCATGTTTCCCACCGGCAACCTGGCCGACAGCCTCGAGGTGCCCGGCGTGGGCACGCTGGAGGCGACCCTGATCACCGCCGGCATCCCCACCGTGTTCGTGGACGCGGAAGCCATCGGCTTCACCGGCACCGAGCTGCAGCCGGCGATCAACGGCGATCCGGCAATCCTGGCGAAGCTCGAGGCCATCCGCGTGGCCGGCGCACTGCGCATGGGCCTGATCCGCACCCCGGAGGAGGCCGCCACCCGCCAGCACACGCCCAAGGTCGCCTTCGTCGCACCGCCGCGCGACTACGTGTCCAGCAGCGGCAAGCCGATCGCGGCCGCCGACATCGACCTCAACGTGCGCGCCATGTCCATGGGCAAGCTGCACCACGCGATGATGGGCACCGCCTCGGTGGCGATCGCCACCGCCGCCGCGGTGCCCGGGACCCTGGTCAACCGCGCCGCCGGCGGCGGCGCGCGCGAGGTGGTGCGCTTCGGCCATCCCTCCGGGACCCTGCGCGTGGGCGCCTCGGTCGCCCGGGTCGACGGCCAGTGGACCGTGACCCGCGCGGTGATGAGCCGCAGCGCGCGCGTGCTGATGGAAGGCCACGTCCGGGTGCCCGCGGCCTGATCCCTCGCCGGCCCGCCGCCTCCCGGCGCGCCGGCTCAGGCCGCCCCCGGTCCCGCGGCCGCCGCCTGTTCCTGCTGCAGTTCCCGCGGCCGCGGCGGCAGCCGGTTGTGCGCGGCCAGCGCGGCGATCGCCGCCTGGCCCACCGCCACCGAGATCTGGTTGAGCCCGCTGACCACGTCGCCGGCCGCGTAGAGGCCCGGTACCGAGGTCAGCTGGTGGGCGTCGACCGGGATCTCGCCGCTGTCCGACAGCTCCACCCCGGCCTGCCGCGCCAGGTGCGCGCTGCTGTCGCAGCCGAGGAACGGGTACACCGTGTCGAAGCGGTGGCAGTGGCCGTCGACCACGTAGCCGCAGCGGCCGTCGGCGAACACCAGGCGGCCGCCGGGCGGCAGCACTTCCACGCCCAGGTCCGGGGGCGGCGACGCCGGCACCGCATCGGTCGGCAGCAGGCTCAGGCGTGCGCTGTAGCCGCGCAGGAACGGCACGTGGCCGATGATCGTCTCCCACGGACCGTAGATGCCGATGGCCTGGTCGCTGGCCTCGTAGGCATCGCAGACCGGGCACAGCCGCAGCGCGCCGCAGGCCACGGCCTGCTCCACGTCCGGCAGGTCCGGCAGGCGGTCGCTCAGCCCGGTGGCGAGGATCACCGCCGCCGCGTGCCAGCGGCGCCCGTCCGGTGCTTCGGCGACGAACACGCCGTCGGCGCCGCGCTGCAGCGAGGCCACCAGGCCGTGTTCGAGCACCGCGCCGAACGATTCGGCCTGGGCGCGCAACCGCGCCAGCAGCGCGGTGCCGGCGATGCCCTGGGGGAAGCCGGGGCAGTTGTTGCTCTCGGGGATCCAGCGCGCGCGGCTGTCGCCGGCGTCGACCACCACGCAGCGGCGGTGCAAGCGCCCCAGGTAGATGGCCGCGGTCAGCCCCGCAGGGCCGCCGCCAACCACCAGCACGTCCGTCTCGATCACGGCCCACCTCCGTCGTCCTCGCCGGAACGATAGGCGGCCGGCGTGAACGCGGCGCGAGGCGGCTAGGCGGCGGCGTTGGCGCTGGCCACGTCCAGCACCACGTCCATGACGGTGGGATCCTCGCGGTCGGGCGCGACCTTGAAGCCCAGCTGCTGGCACATCGCCAGCATGGTCACGTTCTCGCGCAGCACCTGGCCCTCGACCGCCTTCAGGCCGATGCTGCCGGCCCACTCGATCATGATCCGCATCAGCTGCCAGCCAATGCCCAGGCCCTTGAGGTCGGAACGGACCATGATCCCGTACTCGCCGCGCTCGTAGTTGGCGTCGGCCAGCAGGCGCACCGCGCCCAGCATCTCGCCGCTGTCCGGGTCGATCGCCACCAGGGCGATGGAGCGGGCGTAGTCGAGCTGGGTCAGGCGCGCGATGAACTCGTGGCTGAAGTGGCGCACCGCGGAGAAGAAACGCAGGCGCAGGTCCTCGTCGCTGACCCGGGAAAAGAACTCCAGGAACATCTGCTCGTCCTCCGGCCGCACCGGGCGCACGAACATGCGCCGGCCCTGCGACAGCTCCAGCGTGCGCTCCCACTCCTTCGGATACGGGCGGATCACGAAGCTGGAATGCCACGGGCCCTTCTGCGCCGGGCCCGGGTGCGGCGCCACCGCCACCCGGGCATCGACCGCGACCACGCCCTCGCGGTCGGCCAGCAGCGGGTTGATGTCCAGCTCGCGGATCTGCGGCACGTCGGCCGCCAGCTGCGCCAGCTTGACCAGCACCAGGGCCACCGCGCGCTCGTCGGCCGCCGGCACGTCGCGGTAGGCCTTGAGGATGCGGCTGACGCGGGTGCGCGAGATCAGGTCGTGGGCCAGGCGCAGGTCCAGCGGCGGCAGGGCCAGTGCCTTGTCGTCGATCACTTCCACCGCGGTGCCGCCGCGGCCGAACACGATCACCGGGCCGAAGGTCGGGTCGTGGGCGATGCCGGCGATCAGTTCACGCGCCTTGGCCCGCGCCACCATCGGGTGCACGGTCACGCCCTCGATCCGCGCCTTGGGCCGCAGTTCACGGGCGCGTGCCAGGATCGAGGCCGCCGCCTCGCGCACCGCGGCCTCGCTGGACAGGTTGAGGCGCACGCCGTCCACGTCGGACTTGTGCACGATGTCCGGCGACAGGATCTTCAGCGCCACCAGCTTGCCCGCCTCCAGCAGCGGCCGCGCGGCGGCGACCGCGGCCTCGGCGTCGGCGGCGCGCCACGCCGGGGTGACCGGGATGCCGTAGGCGCCCAGCAGGTCCACCACCTCCAGCGGGTCCAGCCAGTCGCGGCCCTGCTCCAGGGCACGGGCGACGATCGCCTGCGCCGCGGCGGCGTCGACCACGAAGTCCTCCGGCAGGCTGGGCGGGGTTTCCATCAGCGCCTGCTGCGCCTCCCGGTGCCGCACCAGGTAGGTGAAGCCGCGCACCGCGTCGGCCTCGGTGGCGTAGGTGGGCACCCCGGCCGCGTCCAGCCGCGCCAGCGCCTCCTGGCCGCCGCCCAGCCATACCCCCAGCACCGGCTTGCCGTGGCCGGGGCGCGGCCGCCGCGCCAGCACCGAGGCCACCGCCTCGGCCGCCTCGAGCGAGGACGACAGCGCGGTGGGCACGTTCATCACCAGCACCGCGTCGTTGCCCGGGTCGGCCAGCAGCGCCTCCAGCGCGGCGGTGTATCGGGCCGCGTCGGCGTCGCCGACGATGTCCACCGGGTTGGAATGCGACCAGGTCGGCGGCAGCACCTTGTCCAGGGCCTGCACGGTCTGCGGATCCAGGCTGGCCAGGGTGCCGCCAAGGTCGACCAGGCGGTCCACCGCCAGCACGCCGATCCCGCCGCCGTTGGTGAGGATGGCCAGGCGCCGGCCGGGGGCCTGGCGCAGGTGGCCCAGGGTCTCGGCCGCGGCGAACAGCTCGTCCAGCGCGTGCACGCGCAGCAGGCCGGCGCGGCGGAAGGCGGCGTCGTATACCGCGTCGGCGCCGGCCAGGGCGCCGGTATGGGTGGCGGCGGCGCGCGCGCCCTGCTCGTGGCGCCCGGACTTGACCACCACCACCGGCTTGGAGCGGGCCGCGGCGCGCGCGGCCGACATGAACTTGCGCGCGTCGCGGATGGATTCGATGTACAGCAGGATGGCCCGGGTCTTCGGGTCCTGGGCGAACCAGTCCAGCAGGTCGCCGAAGTCCACGTCCAGGGCATCGCCCAGCGAAACCACGGCCGAGAAGCCGATCGAGCGCGCCGCGCCCCACTCGACCAGGCCTGCGGCGATGGCGCCGGACTGCGAGACCAGGGCCAGGTCGCCCGGCAGCGGGCTGCGCGCGGCGAAGCTGGCGTTGAGGCCCACGTGCGGGGCCATCACCCCCAGGCAGTTGGGGCCGACGATGCGCAGGCCGTGCGGGCGGGCCTCGTTGCGCAGGTGCTCCAGCAGCGAGCCCGGGCCCTGGCCAAGCCCGGCGGTGACCACGATCGCCGCCCGCGCCCCCACCGCCACCGCCTGGGCGATCACCCCGGGTACGGTTTCGGCCGGGGTGGTCACCACCACCAGCTCGGGCGCGAACGGCAGGTCGCGCAGCGAGGCCACCGCCGGCACGCCCTCGATCCGCCGGTACTTGGGGTTGACCAGGCCCACCTGCCCGGCGAATCCGGCCTGGCGCAGGTTGTGGACCACGGTGCGGCCCACCGACCCGGGGCGGGGGCTGGCCCCGACCACGGCCACCGACTTGGGGGCGAAAACGGCTTCCAGCGCGTAGATGCTCATCCGCGAACGGCTCGGTACGTCTCAGGGCTAAACGATACAGTGCGGCGCCGGCGGGCGCCTCCGGGTCCCGGAACCGGGATGCAGTTCCCCTATTTCAAGGGATAACCCGTTAACGGCGCTTGGCGCCTTGATCCTGATCAATGCCCCGCTTGCCTTCCCTGCCGATCATGCGCCCCATCCACAGGAGGATTGGGACGTGTCGACCGTTCAGGAGACATACAACGACAAGGTAGTGCGCCAGTTCGCGGTCATGACCGTGGTCTGGGGCATCGTGGGCATGGCCGTGGGCGTGCTGATCGCCGCCCAGCTGTACTGGCCCGCCCTCAACTTCGACCTGCCGTGGCTGAGCTACGGGCGCCTGCGCCCGCTGCACACCAACGCGGTCATCTTCGCCTTCGGCGGCAGCGCGCTGATGGCCACCAGCCTGCACGTGGTGCAGCGCACCTGCCACGTGCGCCTGCTCTCGGACGGCCTGGCGGCCTTCGTGTTCTGGGGCTGGCAGCTGGTCATCGTGCTGGCCGCCGTGACCCTGCCGCTGGGCCTGACCCAGGGCAAGGAGTACGCCGAGCTGATCTGGCCGATCGACATCCTGATCGCCGTGGTCTGGGTGGCGTACGCGGTGCTGTTCATCGGCACCATCGCCAAGCGCCGGGTCAAGCACATCTACGTGGCGAACTGGTTCTACGCCAGCTTCATCATCGCCGTGGCGCTGCTGCACATCGTCAACAACATCGCCATCCCCACCGGCGCCCTGCACTCCTACCCGGTGTACAGCGGCGCGGTCGACGCGATGGTGCAGTGGTGGTACGGCCACAACGCGGTCGGCTTCTTCCTGACCGCCGGCTTCCTGGGAATGATGTACTACTTCGTGCCCAAGCAGGCAGGCCGCCCGGTGTACTCCTACCGGCTGTCGATCGTGCACTTCTGGGCGCTGATCGCCGTGTACATGTGGGCCGGCCCGCACCACCTGCAGTACACCGCGCTGCCCGACTGGGCGCAGTCGCTGGGCATGGTGTTCTCGCTGATCCTGCTGGCCCCGTCCTGGGGCGGCGCGATCAACGGCATCCTGACCCTGTCCGGCGTCTGGTACAAGCTGCGCACCGACCCGATCCTGAAGTTCCTGATCGTCTCCGTCTCGTTCTACATGATCGCCACCTTCGAGGGGCCGATGATGTCGATCAAGACGGTCAACTCGCTGTCGCACTACACCGACTGGACCGTCGGCCACGTGCACGCCGGCGCCCTGGGCTGGGTCGCGATGATCTCCATCGGCTCGATCTACGCCCTGCTGCCGAAGCTGCTGGGCCGCGAGCAGATGTTCTCGACCAAGGCCATCGACCTGCACTTCTGGCTGCACACCGGCGGCGTGGTGTTCTACATCGCCTCGATGTGGATCGCCGGCGTCATGCAGGGCCTGATGTGGCGCGCCACCAACCCGGACGGCACGCTGACCTACAGCTTCGTCGAGTCGCTGCACGCCACCTACCCGTACTACCTGATCCGCCTGGGCGGCGGCCTGCTGGTGCTGTCCGGCATGGGCGTGATGGCCTGGAACACGTGGCGCACCTGGCGTGCGGCCCCGGCGATCGCCCCGCAGCCGGTGCTGCCCGTGGCGGCCTCCGATGCGCGCGCCTGAGGAGGAACTAGGACCATGAGCGAAAACCACAACGCGCACGAGAAAGTCGAGAAGAACGTCGGCCTGATGGCCGTGCTGATCGCGGTGGCCGTGTCCTTCGGCGGCCTGGCCGAGATCGTCCCGCTGATGTTCCAGGCCGAGGCGATCGAGCCGCTGGAGGGCGTGGAGCCCTACCCGGCGCTGGAGCTGGCCGGGCGCGACGTCTACGTCCGCGAAGGCTGCTACAACTGCCACTCGCAGATGGTGCGCACCCTGCGCTTCGAGTCCGAGCGCTACGGCCACTACTCGCTGGCCGGCGAGTCGGTCTACGACCGCCCGTTCCAGTGGGGCTCCAAGCGCACCGGCCCGGACCTGGCCCGCGTCGGCGGCCGCTACTCCGACGACTGGCACCGCGTGCACCTGAACAACCCGCGCGACGTGGTGCCCGAATCCAACATGCCGGCGTTCCCGTGGCTGGCCAAGGCCAAGGTCGACGGCGAAGTCGTGGCCAAGCGCATGCGCGCGCTGCAGGCCCTGGGCGACCCCTACACCGACGAGCAGATCGAGCAGGCCCCGGCCGAGCTCGAGGGCAAGACCGAGCTCGACGCGGTGGTCGCCTACCTGCAGGGCCTGGGCCGGCACGCGCCGAAGGGAGGCCAGCCGTGATTTCCGGAATCGTGACCGCAGTGCTGCTGGTGCTGTTCATCGGCGGCTGGATCTGGGCCTGGAGCCCGGCACGCAGGACCGAGTTCGAGCAGGCGGCGCAGCTGCCGCTGGAAGAGGACTCGCATCAGGGCAATATTGGGGAGAACCGCGCATGAGCATGGGATGGACGTGGTACGTCATCGCCCTGGTCGCGCTGAACATCGTCGGCTACGTCTGGTTGCTGTGGTGGACGTCGCGCCGGCGCCCGGGCGATCCGAAGCCCGAGGACACGCTGCACACCTGGGACGGCGACATCACCGAGTACAACAAGCCGCTTCCGCGGTGGTGGATCAACCTGTTCTACATCACCATCGTCTTCGGCATCGGCTACTTCTTCTGGTACGGCGGCCTGGGCAGCATCCCCGGCTACAGCGGCTGGAGCTCCAAGCAGGAGCACGCCGAGGAGAAGGCGGTGCAGGACGCGCGCCTGGAGCAGACCTTCAAGCCGTACGCCGGCAAGTCCATCGACGTGCTGGCGCAGGATCCGAAGGCGGTGGCCCTGGGCCGCTCGATCTTCAGCAACACCTGCGCCACCTGCCACGGCTCGGCCGGCCAGGGCGCGGTGGGCTACCCGAACCTGACCGACGAGATCTGGCACTGGGGCGGCAGCCCGGACCGCATCCTGGAGACCATCCTGGACGGCCGCGAGGGCGTGATGCCGGAGTGGGGCACCGTGCTGACCGGCATGGGCGGCCCGGAGGCGGTGGACTACGTGATCGCCTACGTGCGCGCCCTGTCCGACCCGGAGGCCGGCCTGCAGAACAACTTCATGGCCGCCCAGGGCAAGAAGCTGTACGAGGGCGTCTGCGTGGCCTGCCATGGCATCGACGGCAAGGGCAACCAGGACCTCGGCGCGCCCGACCTGACCGACGACTACTGGCTGTACGGCAGCAGCCGCGAGAGCCTGCGCAAGACCATCGCCGAAGGCCGCCACGGCACCATGCCGGCCCACCGCGAGCTGCTCGGCGAGACCCGCGCGCGCCTGGTCGGTGCCTATGTCTGGTCGCTGTCGCATAATCGGGCCGACTCCGGGGAACCGACGGACCAACAGTGACCGACTTCAGCGAGCCACGCTTTGACCACCCCCCACGTCCGCTGGCCCAGCGCGTGGGGGCCATCGCCTGGCCCAGCTTCTTCGCGGCCGGCGTGTCGACGATGGTGTTCTTCGCCTTCGTCGACCCGCTGGTCCTGCGCGACCTCACCTTCCCCGGCCTGCCGATGACACGGGAACTCGGCTACACGCTGGGGTTTTTCCTTTTCTGGATCGCGACCGCGTCCTCCAGCCTCTTCACCTGGATCCTGCTGCGTCCCTCCAGCCGCTTCAACCGCGCGCTTCCGCCTGAATAAGCGCGCTCCGGCGCGCGGCCCTGGGACAATCTGTCGCTTTCGCGCGCGGACCGGATGCGGATACTGGGACATGCGGCGGACTCCCCCGCACGCCACGCCGCGGACGCGGCCAAGCAAACGCCATGACTGCCCAAGAACGCATCCTTTCCCTTCCTTGCCACGCCGCCGGCGTACGGTGGACGCCGTGAGCAAGCGCATTCCCCTGGACGTGGTCGACGACCAGGGCAACTCCTTCTACGTCAGCGAGCGCAAGGTCTACCCGCGCGACGTCTCCGGCCGCTTCAACCGCCTGCGCGTGGCCGCGGTGGTGTGGCTGCTGGGCATGTTCTACCTGTTCCCCTGGCTGAAGTGGGACGGGCGCCAGGCGGTGCTGTTCGACCTTCCGGCGCGCAAGTTCTACGTGTTCGGCCTGGCGTTCTGGCCGCAGGACTTCCTGTTCCTGGCCCTGCTGCTGATCATCGCCGCGTTCGCGCTGTTCTTCTTCACCGCCCTGGCCGGCCGCCTGTGGTGCGGCTACGCCTGCCCGCAGACGGTGTGGACCGAGGTGTTCCTGTGGATGGAGCGCTGGACCGAGGGCGACCGGCCCAAGCGCATGAAGCTCGACGCCGGCCCCTGGAACCGCGAGAAGATCCTGCGCAAGGGCGCCAAGCACGCGCTGTGGCTGGCGTTCGCGCTGTGGACCGGCTTCACCTTCGTCGGCTTCTTCACCCCGATCCGCGACCTCGGCGCCCGCATGTTCCCGTTCGAGCTGGGCGGCTGGGAGACCTTCTGGGTGTTCTTCTACGCCCTGGCCACCTGGGGCAACGCCGGCTTCCTGCGCGAGCAGGTGTGCAAGTACATGTGCCCGTACGCGCGCTTCCAGAGCGCGATGTTCGACCGCAACACCCTGCTGATCGCCTACGACCCGATGCGCGGCGAGCCGCGCGGCCCGCGCAAGCGCGGGCTGGGCAGCGTGCTCGAGCGCGCGCGCGGCCTGCTGGACCCGAAGACCGCCTACGACTACGTGTTCCGCGCCAGCGCGCACCCGACCGCGGCCGACAACCGCGCCCAGGCGCGCGGCACCATCACCCTGGCCGGCGTCGGCCAGAAGCCCGAGCCGCTGCCGAAGTTCGCCCCCGAGGAACTGGGCGACTGCATCGACTGCACCATCTGCGTGCAGGTCTGCCCGACCGGCATCGACATCCGCAACGGCCTGCAGTACGAGTGCATCGCCTGCGGCGCCTGCATCGACGCCTGCGACGAGGTCATGGGCAAGATGGGCTACCCGCGCGGCCTGATCCGCTACGCCACCCAGAACGGCATCGACGGCAAGCCCACCCGGGTGCTGCGCCCGCGCATCCTGGTCTACGGGCTGGTGCTGCTGGGCCTGTGCGCGGCTTGGGCCTGGGGCGTGGCCAACCGCAGCGAGCTGATCGTCGAAGTGCTGCGCGACCGCAACGCCCTATACCGCCAGCTCGGCGACGACGGCGTCGCCAACGACTACACGCTCAAGCTGGTCAACAAGAGCCAGCAGGAACAGCGCTACCGCATCAGCCTCGAGACCGACGCCCCGTTGCGCCTGGCCGGCGCCGGCGAGGTCGCCGCCGGGCCGGAGCAGGTGGTGCCGGTGGCGGTCAGCGTGGTCGCCGACGAGGGCATCCCCGCCGGCCGCCACGAGCTGCGGTTCGTCGTCGAGAGCATCGATGGCAGCGAAAGGCGCATCATCGACAGCAGCTTCTTCGGACCGGTCCAATGAACGAGCCCAACCCGCACAAGGATTCCCCGGCCTGGCGCAACCCCGTGCTGTGGCTGGTCATCGGGCTGCCGCTGCTGTCGATCGTCGCCGGCGTGGGCCTGGTGGTGGTCTCGGTGCGCTCCGGCGGCGCCGACGTGGTGACCGACCCGGTGCGCCGGGTCTCGCAGATCCAGACCGCCGACCTGGGCCCGGACGCGCAGGCGAAGAAGCTGGGCCTGAGCGCGGTGCTGCGGGTGGAGGACGGCATCGTCGAGGTGCTGCCGGCCACCGGCAAGTTCGACCGCGCCGCGCCGCTGCGGCTGCACCTGGAGCACCCGACCACCCAGGCCCGCGACCTGCAGCTGGAACTGCAGCCGCACGGCCCGGGCTGGCGCACCGAGCAGGCGGTGGACGGCTCGCACGACTGGATCGCGCGCCTGCGCGCGGCCGACGGCAGCTGGCGCCTGCAAGGCCGGCTGCCGAAGGATCAGCACGCCACGCGGCTGGCGCCGGCGCTGGGCGGCGGCCAGGGCTGAGCGCCATGGCGGCTGCCCTGGCCATGCCGGCTGCCGCTTCCACCAGCGGCCACTGCCACCACTGCGGCGAGCCCCTGCCGGCCAACCCCTGCGTGGTCGAACTCGACGGCCAGGCCCGTTCCTTCTGCTGCCAGGGCTGCGCCGCGGCCGCCGAATGGATCGCCCAGGCCGACCTGGACGGCTACTACCGCCTGCGCAGCGCCGCCGCCGGCAAGGTCGGCGACGAACTGCCCGACCTGGCGGTCTGGGACCGGCCCGACGTCCAGGCCGAGCACAGCCGGCCGGTCGAGGGCGGCCGCGAGATCACCCTGCTCACCGACGGCATGCGCTGCGCCGCCTGCGCCTGGCTGATCGACCGCGCCCTGGCACGCGAGCCGGGCGTGCTCGACTGCGGCGCCAATGCGGTGACCGGCCGCATCCGCATCGCCTGGGACCCGCAGCGCACCGCGCTGTCGGCGCCGCTGCGGCGGCTGGCCATGCTCGGCTACCGGCCCTACCTGGCCGGCAGCGAGGCGCTTGAACGCGAACGCACGCGCGAGCGCCGGCGCTGGCTGCTGCGGCTGGGCATCGCCGGACTGGGCATGCTGCAGGCGATGATGATGGCCGAGGCCCTGTACCTGGACTTCGACAGCACCATGCCGGAGGCGACCCGCGACTTCTTCCGCTGGCTGACCTTCCTGCTGTGCGCGCCGGTGGTGTTCTACTCCGGCTGGCCGTTCCTGGCCGGCGCCGCGCGCGAGCTGCGCCAGCGCCGCCTGGGCATGGATTTCCTGATCGCCAGCTCGACCCTGCTGGCCTACTTCGCCAGCCTGGTGGAAACCATCCGCGGCGGCCCGCACGTCTGGTACGACGCGGCGGTGATGTTCGTGTTCCTGCTGCTGGCCGCGCGCATGCTCGAGCAGCGCGCGCGCAGCGTGGCCTCGGCCCAGGTCGACGCACTGGCCCGTGCGCGCCCGGCCTTCGCCACCCGCGAACTGGCCGACGGCCGCCGCGAGACCGTGCCGCTGGCGGCGCTGGCGCCCGGGGACGTGGCCTGCGTGGCCGCCGGCGAGGCGGTGCCGGCCGACGGCGTGCTGTTGGCCGATGGCGACAGCGCCGAGGCCTGGTTCGAGGAAGCACTGCTGACTGGCGAGTCGGCCCCGGTGCGCCGCACCGCCGGCGAAACCGTCTACGCCGGCACCATCTGCCGCGAGCGCCCGGCCCGCCTGCGGGTGACCTGCACCGGCACCGCCACCCGGCTGTCGCAGCTGGCCCGCCTGGTCGAGCAGGCCCAGGCGCACCGCCCGGCGCTGGCGCGGGTGGCCGACCGCATCGGCAGCCGCTTCGTGATGTCGCTGCTGCCGGTGGCGGCGCTGGTGTTCGCCGGCTGGTGGCACTGGCAGCCGGAGCGGGCGCTGGAAGTGACCCTGGCCCTGCTGGTGGTCAGCTGTCCCTGCGCGCTGTCGCTGTCGGTGCCCACCGCGCTGGCGGCCGCGCATGGCGCACTGGCGCGGATCGGCCTGCTGGCCATGCGTCCGGACGCACTGGACACCCTGGCCCGCGCCACCGACGTGGTGTTCGACAAGACCGGCACCCTCAGCGATGGCCGCCCCGCACTGGCCTCGGTCGAGGTGCTGGACGCCACGCTGGACCGCGACGGCGTGCTCGCCATCGCCGCTGCGCTGGAGCGCGATACCGGGCATCCGCTGGCGGCCGCCTTCGCCGGCGCCACGCCGCTGGCCGCGAGCGCGGTGGAAACCCTGCCCGGCCGCGGGGTGCAGGGCGTGGTCGGCGCCCGCGCCTGGCGCCTGGGCCGCGCCGATTTCGCCGCCGGCCGCGAAGACGACGGCGCCCTGTGGCTGGGCGACGGCCAGCACGCGGCCGCGCGCTTCGTGCTCGAGGAACGCGCCCGCGCCGATGCCGCCGCCGCGCTGGCCGCGCTGCGCGCGCAGGGCCTGCGCCTGCACCTGGCCAGCGGCGACGGCGAGGCCGCGGTGGCGCGGCTGGCGTCGGCGCTGGGCCTGGACGCGCGCCATGCGCGGCAGTCGCCGGAGGACAAGTTGGCCCTGGTGCGCCGCCTGCAGGCCGGGGGCCGGATCGTGGCCATGGTCGGCGACGGCCTCAACGACGCCCCGGTGCTGGCCGGCGCCGACGTCTCCATCGCCATGGGCCAGGGCGCCTCGCTCGCCCACCGCGCCGCCGACCTGGTGACCACCGGCGAGGGCCTGCTGCGCATCCCGGCGGCGGTATCGCTGGCCCGCCGCACCCGCGCCATCATCCGCCAGAACCTGGCCTGGGCCGCCGCCTACAACGTGCTGGCGATCCCGCTGGCCGCCGCCGGGCTGGTCACCCCGTGGCTGGCGGCGCTGGGCATGGCCCTGTCCTCGCTGCTGGTGACCCTCAACGCGCTGCGCCTGGCCCGGCGCGCGCCGACGTCCGCCAGCGGCGACAATGGCGGTACCGCCACCACCCGCGAGGCCCGCGCATGAGGATCCTGCTGCTGCTGATCCCGATCAGCCTGGTGCTGCTGGGCGTGGCCATCGCCGCCTTCGTCTGGGCGGTCAAGCGCGGCCAGTTCGACGACCTCGACACCCCCGCCCTGGACATCCTCGAGGACAACGACCGCCCGGCCCCGCCGCGCGGGCAACCGCGCGGGGACGGCGACCGGCCGGCGCCATGATCCTGCCGGTCGACCTGCCGACCCTGCTGGCGGCGCTCACCGCCGGGCTGCTTGGCGGCCTGCACTGCGCGGTGATGTGCGGCGGCATCGCCACCGGCTTCCACGCCATGGCCGCCGGCCCCGCGCACCGCGTGGCCTGGCAGGCCAATGCCGGCCGCATCCTCGGCTACGTGCTGGCCGGTGCCCTGGTCGGCGGCCTGGGCGGCGGCGTGCTGCGGCTGCTGCGGATCGAGGCCCTGGCCCTGGGCCTGCGCATGGCCGCCGGCCTGGCCCTGGTGCTGGTCGCCCTGCGCCTGCTCGACCGCGGCGGGCGCCTGGACCTGCTGGCCAGGCCCGGGATCCAGGCCTGGCGCTGGCTGCAGCCGCTGCGCCGGCACCTGGTTCCCGCCGACCGCAGCTGGAAGCGTCTGGCGCTGGGCGCGCTGTGGGGCTGGATGCCGTGTGGCCTGAGCCTGGGCCTGCTGACCGTGGCCTGGCTGCAGGCCAGCGCCGCCGGCGGGGCGCTGGTGATGGCCGCGTTCGGCCTGGGCACGCTGCCGGTGATGCTGCCGCTGACCTGGAGCGGGGCGCGGGTCGGGCGCTGGCTGCAGCGCCCGGCGCTGCGCACTTCGCTCGCCCTGCTGGTGCTGTGCGCGGGCCTGCTGACCATGGCCGCGCCCTGGCTGATGCAGGTGCCGGCGCTGCACGGCCCGCTGGCGGCGCTGGGTTGCCGCCCGGCGGGCGGCTGAGCGCTCAGTCGCGCACGCAGTCGCGGCCGGCGAGCTTGGCCCGGTACAGGGCGGCGTCGGCCGCCCCGGTCCAGGCTTCGAAATCATCCAGCCCCGGCCCGATCTGGGCCACGCCGATGCTCAGGGTCACTGGCCGGCCGCCGCCCAGCACGCAGGCCCGCACCGCGTCGGCCAGGCGCCGGGCCAGGTCCAGCGCGGCCTCGCGCGCGGTGCCGGGGAGCAGCACGCCGAACTCGTCGCCGCCGAAGCGGCCGGCGGCGTCGCCGCCGCGCAGGCTGTCCAGCACGCAGGCGGCGACCTTGCGGATCACTTCGTCGCCGGCCAGGTGGCCGGCGGCGTCGTTGACCTGCTTGAAGTGGTCGATGTCCACCATCATCAGCGAGGCCACCGTGCCGTAGCGCCGGTAGCGCCGCACCTCGGCGGCCACCTGTGCCTGCCACTGCCGGCGCGTGGCCAGACCGGTCTGCGGGTCGATGCGCGAATCCTGCTCCAGCTCGCGCTTGCGCACGCGCACGTGCTCGGTCAGGCGCCAGGCCACCGCACCGATCGCCAGCGGGTAGAGCACGAAGAACGGCATGCACCAGAGCATGGTGCGGAAGCTGGTATGGGGGTGGAACGGGAAGCCGCGCGCGATCCAGGTCAGCAGGGCGGCCGCGGCCATCGTCGCGAACGCGCGCAGGGCCAGGCCCCAGCCGCCGGCGATCAGGCGGTCCATCATCATCATCGCCAGCATCATCGCCGTAGGCACCAGGTCGAAGCCGGTCATGGCCATCCAGAACCCGGCCATGCCGGTGTCGACCAACAGGCTGCGGTACTCGGTGCGCAGGGGTTGCAGGGATACGTCGACCAGGCGCCAGGCCAGCAGCGGCCAGCACACCGCGTTGAGCCACACCACCGCCAGTACCCAGGCCGGATGGCCCTGCCCGGCCAGCGAGGAGGCCACGCCGAAGGCTCCGGCGACAAAGCCCAGCGCCCGCATCAGGGCGGTGTGCCTGACGAATCGCGCCAGGGAGCTTCCTGCATTGCCTGGGTTGTCGGGCATGGCGTGCGTCCGCTGCAAACCATGGTTCCATCGGCACGAAAAAGCCCGGCTTAAGGGCCGGGCTTTCTCGATCTCGAATTTGGCAGCCCCGGATGGATTCGAACCACCGAATGCCTGAGTCAGAGTCAGGTGCCTTACCACTTGGCGACGGGGCTGTGGGCTGGAGATTATAACCCCAGGTGCCGGTGCGGATGCAACACCACCGGCGGTGGAACCGGCACGCACCGCAGCGCGTGCCGGATCCCCTCCAGGCGCCGGATCAGCGCTTGGAGAACTGCGTGGCGCGGCGGGCCTTGTGCAGGCCGACCTTCTTGCGCTCGACCTCGCGGGCGTCGCGGGTCATGAAGCCGGCCTTGCGCAGGTCGGACTTCAGCGACTCGTCGTACTCGACCAGGGCGCGGGCGATGCCCAGGCGGATCGCACCGGCCTGGCCGGTGGTGCCGCCGCCGCTGGCGGTGACGACGACGTCGAACTTGTCGGTGGTCTGGGTCAGCTCCAGCGGCTGGCGCACGATCATGCGCGCGGTCTCACGGCCGAAGAACTCGTCCAGCGGACGGCCGTTGACGGTGATGTTGCCGCTGCCCTTGCGCAGGAACACGCGGGCGGTGGAGGACTTGCGACGGCCGGTGCCGTAGTTTTGCGTGGTAGCCATCGTGTGTGCCTCAGATTTCCAGCGGCTTCGGCTGCTGCGCCGCGTGCGGGTGTTCGGAACCGGAATAGACCTTGAGCTTGCGGTACATCGCGCGGCCCAGCGGGCCCTTGGGCAGCATGCCCTTGACCGCGATCTCGATCACGCGCTCCGGGTGGCGCTCCAGCGCCTGGGCGAGGGTCTCGCTCTTCAGGTTGCCGACGTACCCGGTGAAGCGGTGGTACATCTTGTCCTGCAGCTTCTTGCCGGTGACGGCGATCTTCTCGGCGTTGATCACGACCAGGTAGTCGCCGGTGTCAACGTGAGGGGTGTAGGTGGGCTTGTGCTTGCCGCGGAGGCGGTGGGCAAGCTCGGCGGCCAGGCGGCCCAGGGTCTTGCCGGAGGCGTCGACGAGATACCAGTCGCGCTGGACGGTCTCGGACTTGGCGATGAAGGTCTTCATGGGGACTCGAAGGTTGGTCGGGCGGATTCCGCACCGGATTGCCCGGACGGAACTTTGCCTCGCGTTGTGAAGGGTGCAGCAAAGACGCGGGATGGTAGCGCATCCGCGCGGTCCGGCGCAAGCCGCCGGGTACTCCGGCCGCAGGCGCCGCGTCCGGGGGGCGGCTTCACTTGGCGACGCCCGCGGGCCGGCCGACAATCCCCCGTTCCACGCAGGAGGTTCGCCCATGTCGTCCGTCGCCGCCCGCCAGCTCTCCCCCCTGGACCGCGTCCTGGTCGAGGTCCAGCGCGCGCTGGAGACCACCCTGGGCGATCCGCCGGCGTCCCGCCCCTGCCCGGCCCGCGCCGGGGACCCGGTGCTGCCGCGGGCCGAGCGCCGCCATGCCGCCGGCCTGATGCGGATCAACCACGTCGGCGAGGTCTGCGCCCAGGGCCTGTACTTCGGCCAGGCCGCCGTGGCACGCGACCCGGCCACCCGCCAGCACCTGCTGGACGCGGCCCAGGAGGAGACCGACCACCTGGCCTGGTGCGCGCAGCGGCTGCGCGAGCTGGACAGCCGCCCCAGCCTGTTCAACCCGCTGTGGTACGCCGGCAGCTACGCCATCGGCTCGCTGGCCGGGTTGCGCGGCGACGGCTGGAACCTGGGCTTCGTGGTCGAGACCGAGCGCCAGGTCGAAGCCCACCTGGACGAGCACCTGGACAGCCTGCCGCCGGGCGACCAGCGCAGCCGCGAGATCATCCGGGTGATGAAGGAGGACGAGGCGCGCCACGCCGACAACGCCGAGCACGCCGGCGCGCGGGTGCTGCCGCCGCCGATTCCGCAGGCGATGGCCCTGGCCTCGAAGTTCATGAAGCTGGTGGCGTACCGGATCTGATGGATCCGGGATTGGTGATTGGTGATCGGGGGTTGATCCGTAGCCCGGGCAGGCACAGCGCATCCGGGGTGCGGCGGATGACAGGCCACCGGCGCGTGTCCACGTACTCCCCCGTGCCAACGCCCTGGCCCGCTCCCGGCGCGGGCGCTCAGGCGCTGGTGAGCTTGAGGCCGGCGATCCCGGCCACGATCAGGCCGATGCACAGCAGCCGCGCGGTGGTCGCCGGCTCCTTGAACACCAGCATGCCCAGCAGGGCGGTGCCGACCGCGCCGATGCCGACCCACACCGCGTAGCCGGTGCCCAGCGGGATGTGCTTCAGCGCCGTGGCCAGCAGCCAGAAGCTGCCGAGCATGGCCACCACGGTGACCGCGCTGGGCAACGGCCGGGTGAAGCCCTGCGAATACTTCAGGCCCACGGCCCATGCCACTTCCAGCAGGCCGGCCAGCACGAGCAGGATCCAGGACATCGTCGATCTCCTCCTTTCCACCGGGCCAGGGACGCGAAAGCGGCCCGGAACATGGTTCCGGACCGCCGTCGGTCCTGCGTTCGCGGCGCGTGCCGCGGGCGGGCCGTCCCGCCTGGATTTCAGCGGGCGCCGGGATACCCGGCGCCGGCGCAACCGCGCGTAACCGTCACTCGACCAGGTTGCGGCCGTGGAACAGCTCCTCGATCTCGCGCTTGAGCAGCGCCTCGATGCGCATGCGCTCCTTGAACGAGAGGTTGCGCGCCTTCTCCTCGAACAGGTAGGTGTCCAGGTCGAACTCCTTCAGGTGCATCTTCGTGTGGAAGATGTTCTCCTGGTACACGTTCACGTCGATCATCTCGTAGCGCGAACGGATGTTCTTGGCCAGGAAGTCCTGGATCGAGTTGATCTTGTGGTCGATGTAGTGCTTCTTGCCCTTGATGTCGCGGGTGAAGCCGCGCACGCGGTAGTCCATCACCACGATGTCGGACTCGAAGCTCTCGATCAGGTAGTTCAGCGCCTTCAGCGGCGAGATCACGCCGCAGGTGGCCACGTCGATGTCCGCGCGGAAGGTCGCGATGCCGTTCTGCGGGTGCGTCTCCGGGTAGGTGTGGACGGTGATGTGGCTCTTGTCCATGTGCGCCACCACCGCGTCGGAGATGACCTCCTTGCCGGCCTGCTTCTTGTCGATCACCGGCTCCTCGGAGATGAGGATGGTCACCGACGCACCCTGCGGGTCGTAGTCCTGGCGGGCCACGTTCAGGATGTTGGCGCCGATGATCCGGGCCACGTCGGTCAGGATCTGGGTCAGGCGGTCGGCGTTGTACGCCTCATCGATGTACTCGATGTAACGCTGGCGCTCGTCCTCCGAGACCGCGTAGCAGACGTCGTAGATGTTGAAGCTCAGCGCTTTGGTCAGGTTGTTGAAGCCTTGCAGCCTCAGGCGCGGCAGGGGTTTGACCACGGCGGTCATGCCTCTGGGGGTGGGAAACGCGCCATTATGCGGCAAAGCCGATGAAGGGGGGATACGCTCCGTGAACCGGAGTTTGCCCCCCGGGCGACACGGGGGTACCCTTCGCTTGCCCCATACCCCCAATTCATGAACGCCAGGAATCCTGCCGCCGTGTCTCCCGTGCGTTTTGCCACCAGCCCCCTGTCGCTGGACCAGACCGTCGTCGACCGATTCCTCGTCCACTGCCAGCGCCGACGTTACCCCAACCGCACCGACGTGTTCAGGCCTGGCGACCCCGCCGGGACCCTGTACTACGTGGTCAGCGGCTCGGTCAGCATCATCGCCGAGGAAGACGATGGCCGCGAACTGGTCCTGGGCTACTACGGCCCGGGCGAGTTCGTCGGCGAGATGGGCCTGTTCATCGAGACCGACAGCCGCGAGGTGATCCTCCGCACCCGCGCGGCCTGCGAACTGGCCGAGATCAGCTACGAGCGCCTGCAGCAGCTGATGCTGGGCTCGCTGGCGGCCGACGCCCCGCGCCTGCTGTACTCGATCGGCGTGCAGCTGTCGCGGCGCCTGCTGACCACCAGCCGCAAGGCCAGCCGCCTGGCCTTCCTCGACGTCACCGACCGCATCGTGCGCACCCTGCACGACCTGGCCCGCGAGCCGGACGCCATGTCGCACCCGCAGGGCACCCAGCTGCGGGTCTCGCGCCAGGAGCTGGCGCGCCTGGTCGGCTGCTCGCGCGAGATGGCCGGCCGCGTGCTGAAGAAGCTGCAGGCCGACGGCCTGCTGCATGCGCGCGGCAAGACCGTCGTGGTCTACGGCACGCGCTGAACTTAACCGTTCAGTGGATCAGGCCCGGGGCGGTGCCTCGCCGCCGCGGTCCTTGCAGCCCCAGTTGAGGATCGGCGTCCCGGCCGGCAGCACCTGCCGGAAGAACGCCTCGCGCCCGCGCTTGGGATTGACCACCACCGGCTGGCGCGCGGCCTGCAGCAGCGGCAGGTCGGCGGTGCTGTCGCTGTAGGCCATGTCGATGTCGCCATAGCCGCGCTCGCGCAGCATCCGCACCTTCTCGCGGTTGTGGCAGTGGCGGGTGGCCTTGACCCCGCCCAGGCGCGGCCCGACCTCGGTGCCCACCACCGGCACGTCGGCGTGGGCGACGAAGCCCAGGATCGCCCGCGCCAGTTCCGGCGGCGCGCCGGTGGCCACGACCACGCGGTCGCCGCGGGCGCGGTGGTTGGCGAACACCTCCAGCGCGGTCGGCAGCAGGCGCGCGGCGATCTCCTCGCGGTGGGTGGCCACGTAGCGGTCGATCACCCGGTCGAACTCGCGCACCCGGTGCATGCCGAAGCTGCCGATCCAGGCGTAGCCGGAGATGCCCCAGCGCCGGGTCGGCAGGAACGCCACCATCGGCCCCAGCACCGGCGTGGCCAGCAGCGCCACCAGGGTGCGCAGCCAGCTGCGGCGGATCAGCCAGGCGAACAGGTGGCTGCCGGAGTCGCCGTCGTACAGGGTGTGGTCGAAGTCGAACACCACCAGCGGCGCGTCGGCCTTGGGTTCGGGCCAGGTACTCATGCTTCGAAGAACAGCTGGCGCAGGGCCTCGCCCGGCTCCTCGGCGCGCATGAAGGCCTCGCCGACGAGGAACGCGTGGACCCCGGCCTGGCGCATCAGGGCCACGTCGGCCGGGCCGAGGATGCCGCTCTCGGTGACCAGCAGGCGGTCGCGCGGCACGGCGTCCTTCATGCCCAGGGTCACGTCCAGCGACACCTCGAAGCTGCGCAGGTTGCGGTTGTTGATGCCCACCAGCGGCACCGGCACCTGGATCGCGCGCTCCAGCTCGTCGATGTCGTGGACCTCGACCAGCACGTCCATGCCCAGTTCCAGCGCGGTGCCGGACAGCTCGGCCAGCTGCTCGTCGGACAACGCGGCCACGATCAGCAGGATGCAGTCGGCGCCGAGCATGCGCGCCTCGTGCACCTGGTAGGGATCGATGGTGAAGTCCTTGCGCAGCACCGGCAGGGTGCAGGCCGCGCGCGCCTGCTGCAGGTACTGGTCCGCGCCCTGGAAGAAGTCCACGTCGGTCAGCACCGACAGGCAGGAGGCGCCGCCGAACTCGTAGCTGACGGCGATCTCGTCCGGGCGGAAGTCCGGGCGGATCACGCCCTTGGACGGGCTGGCCTTCTTGATCTCGGCGATCACCGCCGGGTCGCCCTGGGCGATGGCGGCCTGCAGGGCCGCGGCGAAGCCGCGCACCGGCCCGGCATCGCGGGCGCGGGCAGCCACCTCGGCCAGCGGCAGGCGCGCGCGGCGCTCGGCGATTTCTTCGGCCTTGCGGGCCAGGATGGTCTGCAGGATGTCGCTCATGGGGTCCCTGTATGGCGCGGCACCCCGGCCGGGGCCGGGACCGGCATTCTCGCATGAGCCGGGCGCGGCCCGGCGCCGTTCAGTCGGCGGCGGGCACGCCGGCGCGGTAGCCGCAGGCGCGCTCGACCCTGCCCACGCGCAGCTCGTAGCGCTCGTACCAGTGGGCACGGCCGTGGCGGCGGATCTCCGCGTGCTCGGCGTGCGCGCGCCAGGCGGCGATCGCCGCCTCGCTTTCCCAGTACGACACGGTGATGCCGAAGCCGTCGGCGCCACGCACCGACTCCACGCCCAGGAAACCGGGTTGCCGGCGCGCCAGTGCCACCATGCGCTCCGCGGCGCCGGCGTATTCCTCCGGGTCGGCGTCGTTGCGCTGCGAGGCGAACACCACCATGTAGTACGGCGGTGCCGGCAGCGTGGCGAAGCGTCCCTCGCTCATGCCGGGGCCGCCTCCGCGGCCAGCGCGCGGCTGGTCTGGACGTAGCGGTCCAGCGCCGCGCGGGCGGCACCGGAGTCGATCGCCTGCCGCGCGCGGCCGATGCCGTCGGGGATGTCCTCGGCCACGCCGGACACGTACAGCGCGGCGGCGGCGTTGAGCAGGACGATGTCGCGCGCCGGGCCGGGGGCGCCGTCCAGCACCGCCAGCAGCATGCCGCGCGACTGCGCCGCGTCCTCGACCTTCAGGTTGCGGCTGGCCGACATGGCGATGCCGAAGTCCTCCGGATGGATGTCGTACTCGCGCACCTTGCCGTCGCGCAGCTCGCCGACCAGGGTGGCCGCGCCCAGCGAGATCTCGTCCATGCCGTCGCGGCCCCACACCACCAGGGCGCGCTCGGCACCCAGCTCCTGCAGCACGCGGGCCTGGATGCCGACCAGGTCGGGATGGAACACGCCCATCAGGATGTTGGGCGCGCCGGCCGGGTTGGTCAGGGGGCCCAGGATGTTGAAGATCGTGCGCACGCCCATCTCGCGACGCACCGGCGCGACCACCTTCATCGCCGGATGGTGGATCGGCGCGAACATGAAACCGATGCCGGTGCGGGCGATGGATTCGGCCACCTGCTCCGGCTGCAGCTCGATCGACGCGCCCAGCGCTTCCAGCACGTCGGCCGCGCCGGAGCTGGAGGACACGCTGCGCCCGCCGTGCTTGGCCACGCGCGCGCCAGCCGCGGCGGCCACGAACATCGAGCAGGTGGAGATGTTGAAGGTGCGCGAGCCGTCGCCGCCGGTTCCGACGATGTCGACCAGATGGCTGCGGTCGGCGACCTCGACCTTGCGCGAGAACTCGCGCATCACCGTGGCCGCACCGGCGATCTCGCCCACCGTCTCCTTCTTCACCCGCAGGCCGGTGAGGATGGCCGCGGCCATCACCGGCGAGACCTGCCCGCCCATGATCTGGCGCATGAGGTCGACCATCTCGTCGTGGAAGATCTCGCGGTGTTCGATCGTGCGTTGCAGGGCTTCCTGCGGGGTGAAGGTCATGGTCATGGCGGCTGTGCGGGGGTACCCGGGCGAGTTTATCGCGGTGGCGCGTGCGTGGCCCCGGGACAGGCCGTAGGGCGCATCCGGGATGGCGCGCCGGGCTCCCGGGCGCCTGCCGCAGCCGGTTCCCGGGGCCTGCTTCGCTCATCCGGGCTGCGAGCATCGGAATACCCGTTGCCGGGGCGCCCACTCCAGGGGCGGGAACCGGACCACACGCCCCCCGACGCGCCGGAAGCCGCTTGTAGCACGCGGGCATGCCACAAGCGGGCCATGAGTCTTGCCAGCCCCTGGTCCATTCCCGGCCCCCAAACGCAAAACGCCGGCCCCGGGGCCGGCGTTCGCGTAACCCTGCCCGGCCGTGGCCGGGAGCAGCGTCAGTGCTTGAGGTTGCGGCGCAGGCGCTCCAGCGCCTGCAGCTGGGCGGTGACCTCGGCCAGGCGCTGCTGCGCCTCGGCCACTTCCATCGCCTCGCTGCGGTTGGCCAGCACCCGCTCGGCCTCTTCCTTGGCCTTGCGCACCGCGGCCTCGTCGATGTCCTCGGCGCGGATCGCGGTGTCGGCCAGCACCGTCACCACCTGCGGCTGCACCTCGAGGATGCCGCCGGAGATGGCGAAGTCCAGCTGCGAGCCGTCCGGCAGCGTCACCACCACCTTGCCCGGCTTCAGGCGCGTGATCAGGGGCGCGTGCCGGGGCGCGATGCCCAGCTCGCCCAGCTCGCCGGTGGCCACGACCAGGGTGGCCTCGCCGTGGAAGATCTCCTGCTCGGCGCTGACGATGTCGCAACGGATGGTGCTCATGCTGCCTCGCTGTGCTCAGTGTCCAAGGAAGACCGCGCTCAGGCGATCTTCTTGGCCTTCTCGACGGCTTCCTCGATGGTGCCGACCATGTAGAACGCCTGCTCCGGCAGGTGGTCGTACTCGCCGTCCACGATGCCCTTGAAGCCGCGGATGGTGTCCTTCAGCGAGACGTACTTGCCCGGCGAGCCGGTGAACACCTCGGCCACGTGGAACGGCTGGCTGAAGAAGCGCTCGATCTTGCGGGCGCGCGACACGGCAAGCTTGTCCTCTTCCGACAGCTCGTCCATGCCCAGGATCGCGATGATGTCCTTCAGCTCCTTGTACTTCTGGAGCGTGGCCTGCACGCGGCGCGCGGTGTCGTAGTGCTCGTGGCCGATGACGTTCGGGTCCAGCTGGCGGCTGGTCGAGTCCAGCGGGTCCACGGCCGGGTAGATGCCCAGCGCGGCGATCTGGCGCGACAGCACCACGGTGGCGTCCAGGTGGGCGAAGGTGGTGGCCGGCGACGGGTCGGTCAGGTCGTCCGCGGGCACGTACACGGCCTGGATCGAGGTGATCGAACCGGTCTTGGTCGAGGTGATGCGCTCCTGCAGCACGCCCATTTCCTCGGCCAAGGTCGGCTGGTAGCCCACCGCCGACGGCATGCGGCCCAGCAGCGCGGACACTTCGGTACCGGCCAGGGTGTAGCGGTAGATGTTGTCGATGAACAGCAGCACGTCCTTGCCCTTGCCGGACGCGTCCTTCTCGTCGCGGAAGTACTCGGCCATGGTCAGGCCAGTCAGGGCCACGCGCAGGCGGTTGCCCGGCGGCTCGTTCATCTGGCCGTACACCATCGCCACCTTGTCGAGGACGTTCGACTCCTTCATCTCGTGGTAGAAGTCGTTGCCCTCGCGGGTGCGCTCGCCCACGCCGGCGAACACCGACAGGCCCGAGTGCGCCTTGGCGATGTTGTTGATCAGCTCCATCATGTTGACGGTCTTGCCGACGCCGGCGCCGCCGAACAGGCCGACCTTGCCGCCCTTGGCGAACGGGCACATCAGGTCGATCACCTTGATGCCGGTCTCCAGCAGCTCGGTGGCCGAGGACTGGTCCTCGTAGGACGGGGCGGCGCGGTGGATCTCCCAGTGGTCGGAGGCCTGCACCGGGCCGGCCTCGTCGATGGCGTTGCCCAGCACGTCCATGATGCGGCCCAGGGTGCCGGCGCCGACCGGAACCGAGATCGCGCGGCCGGTGTTGGTCGCAACCAGGTTGCGCTTCAGGCCGTCGGTGGAGCCCAGCGCGATCGCGCGCACCACGCCGTCGCCCAGCTGCTGCTGCACTTCCAGGGTGATGTTGGTGCCTTCGACCTTCAGCGCGTCGTACACCTTCGGCACTTCCGCGCGCGGGAACTCGACGTCGACGACCGCGCCGATGATCTGAACGATCTTGCCCTGACTCATGGTGATTTCCTCAGACTCTTGAAATTTCTCGCGACCGGGTCGCCGAAGGTTTTTCCTGATGGCCGCCGCCGGAAGGCGCGGCCGCTTGGTGTTCGCGTCAGACCGCCGCCGCGCCGCCGACGATCTCGGAGATTTCCTGGGTGATCGCCGCCTGGCGGGCCTTGTTGTAGACCAGGTTCAGCGTGCCGATCAGCTTGGTCGCGTTGTCGCTGGCGGCCTTCATCGCCACCATGCGCGCCGCGTGCTCCGAGGCGACGTTCTCGAGCACCGCCTGGTAGACCAGGGACTCGATGTAGCGGGTGATCACGTGGTCCAGCACGCTGGCCGCGTCGGGCTCGTAGATGTAGTCCCAGTCGTGGGCCGGCACGTCGGTCTGCGCCGCCGGCAGCGGCAGCAGCTGGTCGAACGTGGCCTTCTGACTCATCGTGTTCACGAAGTGGTTGTAGACCACGTACACGCGGTCGACCTTGCCCTCGGTGTACGCGTCGAGCATCACCTTGATCACGCCGACCAGGTCGTCCAGGTGCGGCATGTCGCCCAGGTGGGAGACGCTGCCGACCATGTTCACCTTGATCCGGCGGAAGAAGGCCTGCGCCTTCTGGCCGATGGTGACCATGTCGACCTCCACGCCCTGCTCGTTGTGCTGGCGGATCTCGCCCAGCAGCTTGCGGAACAGGTTGTTGTTGAGGCCGCCGGCCAGGCCGCGGTCGGAGGAGACCACGATGTAGCCGACCCGCTTGACCTGCTCGCGCTGCACCAGGAACGGGTGCTGGTAATCGGTGTTGGCCTGGGCCAGGTGGCCGATCACCTGCTTCATCGCCTGCGCGTACGGGCGCGAGGTCCGCATCCGATCCTGCGCCTTGCGGATCTTGGAGGCCGAGACCATCTCCAGCGCGCGGGTCACCTTGCGGGTGTTCTGCACGCTCTTGATCTTGGTTTTGATTTCCCTGCCGCCTGCCATTAGCTCGCTCCGCTCGCCGGGATTCGGGATTCGGGAACGGGGATTGGCCGAAGGCGCATCCCGTGTCCCGTCACGAACCCTGTTTTCCTACGAATCCCGAATCTCGAATCCCAAATCCCACGGACTCAGTAGGAGCCCGTGGTCTTGAACTCCTCGATGCCCTTCTTGAACGCCGCCTCGATCTCGTCGTCCCAGGCACCGGTGTTGTTGATGCGCTCGACCAGCTCGCCGGCGGTGTTGATGAAGTGGGCGTGCAGGCCTTCCTCGAAGGCGCCGATCTTGTTGACCGGGACGTCGTCCAGGTAGCCCTCGTTGACCGCGTAGATGGACAGGGCCTGCAGCGCGATCGGCATCGGCGCGTACTGCTTCTGCTTCATCAGCTCGGTCACGCGCTGGCCGCGCTCCAGCTGCTTGCGGGTGGCCTCGTCCAGGTCGGAGGCGAACTGGGCGAACGCCGCCAGCTCGCGGTACTGGGCCAGGGCGATGCGGATGCCGCCGGACAGCTTCTTGATGATCTTGGTCTGGGCGGCGCCGCCGACGCGCGACACCGAGATACCGGCGTTCACGGCCGGGCGGATGCCGGCGTTGAACAGGTCGGTTTCCAGGAAGATCTGGCCGTCGGTGATCGAGATCACGTTGGTCGGCACGAACGCGGACACGTCGCCGGCCTGGGTCTCGATGATCGGCAGCGCGGTCAGCGAGCCGGTCTTGCCCTTGACCTCGCCGTTGGTGAACTTCTCCACGTACTCGGCCGAGACGCGCGCGGCGCGCTCCAGCAGGCGCGAGTGCAGGTAGAACACGTCGCCCGGGTACGCCTCGCGGCCCGGCGGGCGGCGCAGCAGCAGCGAGATCTGGCGGTAGGCCACGGCCTGCTTGGACAGGTCGTCGTAGACGATCAGGGCGTCCTGGCCGCGGTCCATGAAGTACTCGCCCATGGTGCAGCCGGCGTAGGCCGAGATGTACTGCATGGCGGCCGACTCGGAGGCGGTGGCGGCGACCACGATGGTGTGCTCCAGCGCGCCGTTCTCCTCCAGCTTGCGCACGATGTTGGCGACGGTCGAGGCCTTCTGGCCGATCGCCACGTACACGCACTTGATGCCGGTGTTCTTCTGGTTGATGACCGCGTCGATCGCCATCGCGGTCTTGCCGGTCTGGCGGTCGCCGATGATCAGCTCGCGCTGGCCGCGGCCGATCGGGATCATGGCGTCCACCGACTTGTAGCCGGTCTGCACCGGCTGGTCGACCGACTTGCGCCAGATCACGCCCGGGGCCACGCGCTCGACCGGGGCGGTCAGCTTGGCGTTGATCGGGCCCTTGCCGTCGATCGGCTCGCCCAGGGCGTTGACCACGCGGCCCAGCAGCTCCGGCCCGACCGGCACTTCGAGGATGCGGCCGGTGGTCTTGGCCACGTCGCCCTCGCGCAGGTGTTCGTAGTCGCCCAGGACCACGGCGCCGACCGAGTCGCGCTCCAGGTTCAGGGCCAGCGCGTAGGTGTTGCCCGGCAGCTCGATCATTTCGCCCTGCATCACGTCGGCCAGGCCGAAGATGCGCACGATGCCGTCGGACACGCTGGTCACCGTGCCCTCGTTGCGGGCCTCGGCCGAGAGCTTGACCTGCTCGATGCGGGACTTGATCAGGTCGCTGATTTCGGAGGGGTTGAGCGTGGTAGCCATGTTGGTTTCCTTGGAGTCGCTCGCCGGCATCCCGGGTCGCGACCTGAAAAGTGAACTGTCTGGGTGCGGCGTCCGTCAGCCCGCCAGGGCGGTCTGCAGGCGCGCCAGCTTGCCCTTGAGCGAGCCGTCGATGACCACGTCGCCGGTGTCGATCACGGCGCCGCCGATCAGGCTGGCGTCCACCGCCTGCTGCAGCTCGACCTCGCGGCCGAAGCGGCGGCGCAGCGCGGCGCGGATCTTCTCCAGCTCCTCGGCCGAAAGCTCGGTGGCGGAGGTGACCTTGGCCCGCACCACGCGCTGTTCCTCGGCGCGCAGCTGCTCGAACAGGCCGGCGATCTCGGCCAGCAGCGGCAGCCGGCCGGCCTCGGCCAGCACCGCCAGGAAGCGGCGGAAGCTGTCGTCGGCGTCCTGCGGCGCCAGCAGCGCGATGGCCGCCTCGTCGCCCAGTTCCGGGTTGAGCAGCAGCCTGGCCACGCGCGGGTCGGCAGCGACCTGCGCCGAGAACGCCAGCGCCTGCGACCAGGCGTCCAGGCGGCCCTGGTCGCGGGCCGCGCCGAAGGCGGCGCGGGCATAGGGACGTGCGAGGGTCAGCGCCTGGCTCATGTCAGATCTCGGCCGCCAGTTCGTCCAGCAGCGCCTTGTGCGCGTTGGCGTCGATCTCGCGCTGCAGCAGCTTCTCGGCGCCGCTCACCGCCAGCAGGGAGACCTGCTTGCGCAGCTCCTCGCGGGCGCGGTTGGCCGAAGCCTCGATCTCCGCCTGGGCCAGCGCCTTCTGGCGGTTGGCCTCGACGATGGCCTCCTCGCGGGCCGCGTCGACGATCTGGTTGGCGCGCGCGTGGGCCTGGTCGATGATCTCGTTGGCCTTGGCGCGGGCTTCCTTCAGCAGCTCGTTGACCTTGTCCTGCGCCTGGGCGAGGTCCTTCTGGCTGCGGTCGGCCGCGGCCAGGCCCTCGGCGATCTTCTGCTGGCGCTCTTCCAGGGCCTTGAGCAGCGGCGGCCAGATCTTGGTGGCGACCAGCCAGATCAGGCCTGCGAAGGCCAGCGCCTGGGCGAAAAGAGTCAGATTGAGGTTCATTGGTACGCTCTGCCTGTGCTCAGGGAGCCTGCGGCGCGGACGCCGCGAGGCTGCCTACATGCCGCCGCCGGTTCCCGCGAAGCGGACCGGCGGCAGACCCGTCGAATCGAACGATCCGGCAGTTACGGGGCCAGGCCGCCGACCAGGAACGGGCTGGCGAAGGCGAACAGCAGGCCCACGGCGACCGAGATGATGAACGCGGCGTCGATCAGGCCGGCGGTGATGAACATGCGGACCTGCAGCACCGGGATCAGTTCCGGCTGGCGGGCGGCCGATTCCAGGAACTTGCCAGCCATGATGGCCAGGCCCAGGCCGGCGCCCAGCGCGGCCAGGCCGATCATGATGCCGATGGCCAGAACGGTCGAAGCCTGGACGGAAGCGAGGGCGGTCAGTGCGGTTTCCATGGTTTTCTCCGGAACGGATAGCTGAGTTGGTGAAACGGTGGGAACGAAGGGTGAAGCGAATGGGGGAAATCAGTGGCTGTCTTCGGACAGGCTCAGGTACACGATCGACAGCATCATGAAGATGAAGGCCTGCAGCGGGATCACCAGCAGGTGGAAGATCATCCAGCCGAAGCCGAAGACCGCGCCGCCGAGCATGCCCAGCAGGCCGGCGCCGCCGAGCACCCAGATCAGCAGGAACACGATCTCGCCGCCGAACATGTTGCCGAACAGTCGCATCGCCAGCGAGATCGGCTTGCTGAGCCATTCGACGATGTTGAGGATGAGGTTGAACGGCATCATCCACTTGCCGAACGGCGCGGTCAGGAACTCGGCGGTGAAGTGGCCCAGGCCCTTGGCGCGCAGCGCGAAGAACAGCATCAGGAAGAACACGCTGATCGACATGCCGAGGGTGGCGTTGACGTCGGCGGTCGGCACCGGCTTCCACGAGGAGACGCCCAGCGCGTGCAGCGGCTGCACGATGAAGTCCGCCGGGATCATCTTCAGCAGGTTCATCAGCAGGATCCAGAAGAACAGGGTGATCGCGATCGGCGTCACCAGCTTGCTGGTCCCGTGGTAGGTGTCGCGGGCCTGGCGGTCCACGAATTCAAGGCAGATCTCGACGAAGGCCTGCCACTTGCCCGGCACGCCGGACGTCGGCTTGCGGGTGGCCAGCCAGAACAGGAAGACCATCAGCAGGCCCATCAGGACCGAGGTCACCAGCGTGTCGACGTGAATCGTCCAGAAGCTGCCCTCGCCGACGTGCGCCGTCAGGTTGTGCAGGTGGTGCTGGATGTAGCTGGTAGGGGTAAGTTCCGCCTCGCCCGCCATAGGTCCGATCTTCCTGTGCTAACGACCTGGAGTTGTGTGTTGCGGTATAACGGCCCCGTCGGCCTGAGCCGTTCAGGGATGTCGCGCCATGGCCAGTACCTGCGCCACCAGCGAGACCGCCGCCGCCGCCAGCATCGGCAGCGGGGGCAATCCCAGGGCGACCACCCCGATCACCATCACGGCGACCAGGACGAACCACTTGGCCAGCATCCCTGCCAGCAGCCGCGCCATCGCCGGAACCGCCCCGGTGATGCCGCCGCCCAGTCCGATGCGGGCCGCGATCCAGCCGCCCAGCAGCACCGCAGCCCCGCCCACCAGCGCCGCCGCGCCCGCCTTCCAGCCCTGCCAGAGGCAGGCCAGCGCGGTCAGCAGCGTCGCCATCGCCTGCCAGGCAATCGCGCGAACGGCCTGTCGCCGGGCTGCGGCAACGGAATTGATCACGCGACGGTACCTGTGAGGGGAGGCGGAAGCAGGCTGCACTGCAGCAGATGCGCCCGTTGAGCCGCAAAAGTATAGCAGCGGGACAATTTGCGGGACAACCGACGCAAGTCACGGCCCCCGGGCGGGAACTTGCCGGGAAAATCCCGGTCGTAAGCCCCTGCAGCCGCGGAGTACCTCGTCGATCCGTCGCCGCCAAGGCCCCGTCCCCACCGGGGCCTTCGTCTTTGGTAGGGGCCTGCCTTGGTAGGGTGGCCCGCCTTCACCCGGCCTGTGCGCCGGGCTCACGGGTTCTGGACCGCACGCGCCCGCATAGTGGCGGCCCCTCCTCCCACGAGAGCCCGACCCGATGCGCTTCCACCACGCCCCCGCCCTGCTTGCCACCGCCCTGCTGGCCTGCGCCGGCACCGCCGCCGCCCAGGACGCGCGCGGCGACCGCTTCACCCTGCGCGTGGGTGCGATGAGCGCCGCCGCCGAGACCGAGCTGTCGGCCTCCACCACCTTCATGGGCGAGCCGTACCGCTTCTCCCAAGGCTTCGACTTCGGCAGCGACGAGTGGGTGCCGCGCATCGACGGCGTGTTCCGCCTGTCCGAGCGCCAGCGCCTGGTGTTCGACTACTTCAACTACGACAAGAGCCGCCGCGAGACCCTCGGCGAGAACCTCTCCTACGACGACATCACCATCCCCGCCGGCAGCTACGCCGAGGCCACGCTGGACTTCCAGCTGGCCAGCCTGCTGTACGACTACTCGGTGGTGCAGACCGATTCCTTCAGCCTGGGCCTGCAGATCGGCGCCGAGTGGGCCAAGGCCAAGGCCACCCTGGTGGCGGAGGCCGGCGAGGACCGCTGGAGCGACGACACCAGCGAGGACGGCTACGCCCCGGTGGTCGGCGTGCGCCTGACCGCGCGCCCGGGCGAGCGCTGGCTGCTGAACCTGCAGGGCCAGTACCTGGACGCGGACTGGGGCGATTTCGGCGACTATGACGGCAGCATCACCCGCGCCAACGCCGTGGCCGAGTACCGCTTCACCGACAACTTCGGCCTGTTCGCCGGCTACGAGTGGTACCGCCTGGACGTCAAGCGCACGGTCTCCGGCGACGGCATGCGCGACGGCCTGGCCGGCTGGGACCAGCGCTTCAAGGGCCCGGTGGTGGGCGTGACCCTGGCGTTCTGAACCGCGCCGGCGACACCTGCGGAAACGAAGAACCCCGGCGCAGGCCGGGGTTCTTCGTTGCGGTGCCAGCGGCGCCGGCTTACTTCTTCTTCGGGATGTACAGGTCGGTGATCGTGCCCTCGTACACCTCGGCCGCCATCGCCACCGTCTCGCCCAGGGTCGGGTGCGGGTGGATGGTGTGGCCGATGTCGCCGGCCTCGGCGCCCATCTCGATCGCCAGCGCCAGTTCGGAGACCAGGTCGCCGGCATGCACGCCGACGATGCCCGCGCCGATGATGCGGTGGGTGGCCTCGTCGAAGATGAGCTTGGTGAAGCCCTCGGTGCGGCCGATGCCGATGGCGCGGCCGCTGGCCGCCCACGGGAACTTGCCGACGCCGACCTGCAACCCCTTGGCCTTGGCCTCGGTCTCCGTCACGCCCACCCAGGCGATTTCCGGGCTGGTGTAGGCCACCGACGGGATCACCCGCGCCACCCACTCCTTCTTCTCGCCAGCGGCCACTTCCGCGGCCAGCTTGCCCTCGTGCGTGGCCTTGTGCGCCAGCATCGGGTTACCGACGATGTCGCCGATGGCGAAGATGTGCGGCACGTTGGTGCGCATCTGCCGGTCGACCGGGATGAAGCCGCGCTCGGTGACCTGCACGCCGGCCTTTTCCGCGTCGATCTTCTTGCCGTTCGGCGCGCGGCCGACGGCGACCAGCACGCGGTCCCAGGTGCCCGACTCCAGCTCCGGCTTCTGGCCTTCCACGGCCGATTCGAAGGTCACGGTGATGCCCTTCTTGTCGGCCTTCACGCCGGCCGCCTTGGTCTTCAGGTGCACCTCGATGCCCTGCTTCTTCAGGCGGTCGGCCAGCGGCTTGACCAGGTCCTTGTCGGCGCCCGGCATCAGCTGGTCCATGAACTCGACCACGGTGACCTTGGCGCCCAGGGCGCTGTACACGGTGGCCATTTCCAGGCCGATGATGCCGCCGCCGACGACCAGCAGCCTCTTCGGCACCTCGGCCAGTTCCAGCGCGTCGGTCGAATCCATGATCCGCGGGTCGTCCCACGGGAAGTTCGGCAGCTTCACCGCCTGCGACCCGGCGGCGATGATGCACTGCTCGAAGCGCAGCAGCTGGACCTTGCCGTCGGCGCCGGTGATCTCCAGCTCGTTGGGCGAGACGAACTTGCCCACGCCCTGGACCACGCGCACCTTGCGCTGCCTGGCCATGCCGGCCAGGCCCTTGGTCAGCTGGCCGACGACCTTCTCCTTGTACTCGCGCAGCTTGTCCAGGTGGATCTTCGGCGCCGGGAACTCGATGCCGCACTCGCCGGCGTGCGCGGCCTCCTCGATGATCGCGGCCGAGTGCAGCAGCGCCTTGGACGGGATGCAGCCGACGTTGAGGCATACGCCGCCGAGGCTGGAATAGCGCTCGACCAGCACCGTATCCAGGCCCAGGTCGGCGGCGCGGAACGCGGCGGTGTAGCCGCCGGGGCCGGAGCCGAGCACGACCATGCGGCATTCGATGTCGGCCGGGCGGCCGGTGGCCAGCGCCGGCTTCGGCGCCGGGGGCTCGGCCGGGGCGCGGTGCGACGGGGTCACCGGCGGCTTGCTGCCCGGCGCCACCGGGGCCGGCGCCTCGGCCGCGCCCGCGGCTTCCAGCACCACCACGACGTCGCCCTCGGACAGCCTGTCGCCGACCTTGACCTTCACTTCCTTGACCACGCCGTCGGCCGAGGACGGCACCTCCAGGGTGGCCTTGTCCGATTCCAGCGTCACCAGGCCCTGGTCCTTCTTCACCGTGTCGCCGACGGCGACCAGCACCTCGATGACCGGGACGTCCTTGTAGTCGCCGATGTCCGGAACCTTGACCTCGACCGCACCGCCACCCGCGGCGGGAGCGGCCGGAGCAGGCGCGGGCGCGGCGGCAGCCGGGGCGGCCGCCTTCGGCGCCTCCGCCGCGGCGGCACCGGCGGCTTCCAGCACCACGACCACGCTGCCCTCGGACAGCCTGTCGCCGACCTTGGCCTTCACTTCCTTGACCACGCCCTCGGCCGAGGACGGCACTTCCAGGGTGGCCTTGTCCGACTCCAGCGTGACCAGGCCCTGGTCCTTCTTCACCGTGTCGCCAACGGCGACCAGCACCTCGATGACCGGCACGTCCTTGTAGTCGCCGATGTCCGGGACCTTCACTTCGATCGTGTTCGCCATGTGCCCTCCGTTACAGCAGCACGCGGCGCATGTCCGCGAGGACCTGGGCCAGGTAGCTGGTGAAGCGCGCGGCGGCGGCGCCGTCGATCACGCGGTGGTCGTAGCTCAGCGACAGCGGCAGCATCAGCCGCGGCTGGAACTGCTTGCCGTCCCACACCGGCTGGAAGCTGGACTTGGACACGCCCAGGATCGCCACTTCCGGCGCGTTGATGATCGGGGTGAACGCGGTGCCGCCGATGCCGCCCAGCGAGCTGATCGAGAAGCAGCCGCCGGTCATCTCGGCCGGGCCCAGCTTGCCCTCGCGCGCCTTCTTCGCCAGCTCGCCCATTTCCTGGGCGATCTGCAGCACGCCCTTCCTGTCGACGTCGCGGATCACCGGCACGACCAGGCCGTTGGGCGTGTCGGCGGCGAAGCCGATGTGGAAGTACTTCTTGAGGGTCAGGTTCTCGCCGGACTCGTCCAGCGAGGCGTTGAACTCGGGGAACTGCTTCAGCGCGGCGACCGAGGCCTTCAGCAGGAACGCCAGCATGGTCAGCTTGATGCCGGACTTGGCCTTCTCCTGCTCCTTGTTGAGCTGCACGCGCAGCTCTTCCAGGTTGGTGATGTCGGCCTGGTCGAACTGGGTGACGTGCGGGATCATCGCCCAGTTGCGGGCGAGGTTGGCGCCGGAGATCTTCTTGATCCGCGACAGCGGCTTGGTCTCGATCTCGCCGAACTTGCTGAAGTCCACCTTCGGCCACGGCAGCAGGTTGAGGCCGCCACCGGTGGCAACGCCGCCCGGAGCGGACGCCGCGGCGCCGCCGGCCAGCGCCGACTTGACGTAGCGCTGCACGTCCTCCCGGGTGATGCGGCCGCCGCGGGCGCTGCCGCTGACCCGGGCCAGGTCCACGCCCAGCTCGCGCGCGAACAGGCGCACCGCCGGGGTGGCATACGGCACCTTCTCCGGCAGCACGCTGTCGGCGTTGAACTCCACCGGCGGGGTGCGCGGGCCGGACGGCTGCTGCAGCTGGGCCTGGCCGATGTCGCGCTGGGCGAGGTTGTCGGCCTTTTCGGGCACGGCCACCGGCTCGATGCGCTCGCCGGTCTCGGCGGTCTTGACCGAGGCGGCCGGGGTCTGCGGCGCGGCCGGGGCGGCCTCGGCCTTCGGCGCGGCGGCGGGGGCCGGCGCGCTGCCGCCTTCGGCGACCTCGATCAGGGCCACGACGCTGCCCTCGGACAGCTTGTCGCCAAGTTTGACCTTCAGTTCCTTGACCACGCCGGCGTAGGGAGAAGGCACTTCCAGCGTCGCCTTGTCCGACTCCAGGGTCACCAGGCCCTGGTCCTGGTTCACGGTGTCGCCAACGGCGACCAGGACTTCGATGACGGGGACGTCGCTGTAATCCCCGATGTCGGGGACGCGCGCTTCCTTGATTTCGGCCATGCCAGGGCTCCGGCGTTGTACGTGGGGAAAGACCCCTATTGTGTCCGTCCGCGCCCCACCCGCCAACCTCCGCCACTGTCGCGCTGCGGGAACATTGAAGGCCGCTTTCAGGCGCTACGGTTGCAACGGTGACCATACGCAAGCGCAGGGTGCACCCGCCCTCACCGGCGCATCACGCTCACCCGCCCCTCGCCCACCTTCCACGCCGCGCCGACGTGGATGAACCCGGTCCGCGCCGGCGGGCAAGCAACGGCGCGGCCTGCGGCGGTTTGCCTGAACGCCGCGCACGACGCGCCACGTGCGGCAGGGTTTGGTTCATCCCCGTGCTCCTACGTTCGGTCGCGCCCACTCCAAGGGCGCCTAGAACAACAAAGGAGACTCCCCCATGCGGTCCATTCGAATCCTGACCCTCGCCCTCGTCCCCGCCCTGGCCGCTGCCCCGGCCTTCGCCCAGGACGCCTCTTCCACCGCCGCGGACAAGCGCTTCGCCGTGGTTGGCGGCATCGCCCACATCGAGCCCTCCGATCCGGGCAACAACCTGAAGGTCGACGGTGGCCCGGCCCCGACCCTGAGCGCCAGCTGGTACGCCACCGAGAACTTCGCGGTGGAGCTGTGGGGCGCGGCCGACAAGTTCGACCACCGCGTGCGCGACAAGGACCTGGGCAAGCTGGGCACGGTCGAGCAGCAGCCGATCGCACTGAGCGGCCAGTGGCACTTCGGCCAGGCCGGGCAGACCTTCCGCCCGTTCGTCGGCCTGGGCTACTACGAGTCCAACTTCAGCGACGAGGAAGTCGCCGGCCTGGGCGGCGTGGTCGGCCTGGAGACCGCCAAGGGCGCGATCGGCACCGTCGGCGTGGACATGAACATCAACGAGACCTGGTTCGCGCGCACCGACGTGCGCTACATGCACTCGCGCCCGGAAGTCCGCATCGACGGCGCCGGCACCGGGCAGGAGCTCAAGCTCGACCCGTGGACCGTCGGCGTCGGCATCGGCGCGCGCTTCTAACGCTCCCGCCGCACGACACGGCGACAGGACGGGCCCGCGGGCCCGTCCTTTTTTGCGTCAGCGCGCCGGCTCCAGCGGCGCGTCCACCACCGGCGGCGGCGCCCACACCAGGCGGCGGTAGTCGAAGCCGGCCTCCAGCCGCGGCTTGACGATGCGGAAGAACGGCGAGACATCGAAGTCGCGCGGGGTGTACAGGCTGTGGTGGCGGATGTGCAGCACTTCCTCGCGGGCGAAGCGCCCGCCGGGACCGGCCGCCTCCAGCACCTCGATCTCCGGCAGGATCGGATAGCCGATCGAGCCGAAGGCCTGGGCCAGCAGGGTCGAGCAGATCGCCCTGGTCGGCTCGCCGCTGCCCAGCGCCAGCATGCGCCGCTTGAGCGGGTCCGGCAGCGGCGGCTGGCGGATGAGGTAACGCGCCAGGTCGAGGATGTTCTTCAGGTCGTAGCTGTAGCCCAGCCGCTGCAGCATGTAGCCGGCCACCGCGTCGATCTCGGCCGCGCCCAGGCCCACCGGCCGGCAGATGCGCAGGTGCAGGCCGGCGAACTCCGACAGCGGCACCGTGCGCACGCCGTCGTTGACGTCCACGTCCACGAACCAGGGCTGGTCGCCGCCCTCCGGCACGCCCAGGCACAGCGCCGCGTGCGACCAGGTCGACTGGGTGAGGTACTTGATCGCGCTGGAGAAGCGGCTGGTGCCTTCGACCAGCAGCACGTCGCCGCGGCGCAGGCTGGCCGCGACCAGCTCCAGGCGACTGCTGGGACCGCGCGCGCGGCCCGGACGCGGCCGCGCCAGGAACCGCGCCAGGCGCCTTCCGATCCACTGCAACACCATCGTGTTCCTCCCCGGGTGGACCGGCCAAGGCTAACCGACGCCGGCCGCTCAGGGCCGGCGCAGGACCCCGCCGTCGCGCCTGTACGCCGCGGTACGCATGCAGAGGTAACGGGTCATCACCAGGGCATAGCCCAGCAGCAGGCCGCCGACCGCCATCAACCCGGCATGGCTGAGCCAGCCCGACTCCGGCCAGGTGGCATCACCGAAGGCCACGCGCAAACCCTGCACCAGGCCAGCCACCAGCCGCACCAGGACCAGCGCCAGCAGGCCGACCGACAGCACCGGGCTGGTGCGGTAGAACAGGCCCGCGGTGGTTTCGACGAAGCGCACGCGGGTGGTGGCGAGCAGGCCCAGCACGATGCCGGCCAACGCCGCCAACGGCACGTACGTCCACACGTTGCGCCAGAACAAGCCCGCCAGCAGCGCGGCCAGCGCGAACAGCACCGCCGACAGCAGGCTCGACCACCAGGCCAGCCGCAGTGGCAGCAGCCAGGCCTGGCGGCGGGTATTGAACGCGCCGCGGATGCGCAGCGCCAGCGCCACCGGCAGCAGGGCCAGGAACAGCGCCAGGGCGGCGACGAGGGCCAGCAGCAGCGGCACGGGCGCGGCTCAGAACGCCGGCAGCACCGCGCCCTTGTACCTGCGCTGGATGAAGTCCCTGACCTCGGGGCTGGTCAGCGCGCGCGCCAGCGCCTGCACCCGCGGATCGTCGCGGTTGTCCGGGCGCGCGACCAGGAAGTTCACGTAGGGCGAATCGCTGCCCTCGATCGCCAGCGCGTCGCGGGTGGGGTCCAGCCCGGCGTCCAGCGCGTAGTTGGTGTTGATCAGGGCCAGGTCGACCTGGTCGAGGATGCGCGGCAGCATCGCCGAATCCAGCTCGCGGAACTTCAGGCCCTTGGGGTTGGCGGTGATGTCGCGCTGGGTCGCCAGGGCGTTGGTCGGGTCGGCCAGGGTGATCACGCCGGCGGTGTGCAGCAGGATCAGCGCGCGCGAGTTGTTGCTCGGATCGTTGGGGATGGCCACGTCGGCGCCGGCCGGCAGCGCCTCCAGCGAGGCGTGGCGGCGCGAGTAGGCGCCGAACGGCTCGATGTGCACGCCGGCGACGGCCACCAGGTCGGTGCCGCGGCCCTGGTTGTAGGCCTGCAGGTAGGGCTCGGTCTGGAAGTAGTTGACGTCGATGTGCTTCTGCGCGACCTGGTCGTTGGGCTGCACGTAGTCGTTGAACACCCGCACCTGCAGGCGCACGCCCTCCTTCTCCAGCATCGGCTTGACCACCGCCAGGATCTCCGCGTGCGGCACCGCGGTGGCGGCCACGCGGAGGGTCTGGTCGCCGCCGGCGGCGGAACCGGAGCCGCCGCCGCAACCGGCAAGCACGGTGCTGGCGGCAAGCAGGAGGGGCAGGAGGATGGCGCGCATGGGGGGAGTCCGTGTGGGTTGGGGGAAGGATACGGCTCAGCGGCGGCTGTAGCGGGCCACCAGGCGGTCGCCCAGCATCTGCACCAGCTGCACCAGCACCAGCAGCAGCACCACCGTGACCAGGGCCACGTCGGTGTGCGAGCGCTGGTAGCCGTCGCGGAAGGCCAGGTCGCCCAGGCCGCCGGAGCCGATCGCGCCGCCCATGGCGGTGAAGCCGACCAGGGCGATGGTGGTGACGGTGGCGCCGGCGACCAGCCCGGGCCGCGCCTCCGGCAGCAGCACCCGCCACACCAGCTGCCAGGTGGTCGCGCCCATCGCCAGGGTGGCCTCGATCACGCCGCGGTCGACCTCGCGCAGCGCGGTCTCCACCAGGCGCGCGTAGAACGGCGCCGCGCCCACCACCAGCGGCAGGATCGCGCCGCGCACGCCCAGCGAGGTGCCCATCACCGCCAGGGTCAGCGGGATCATCGCGATCATCAGGATGATGAAGGGCACCGAGCGCAGGATGTTCACCACCAGCGACAGCACCGCGTACAGCCCGCGGCGCTCGTGCAGCTGGCGCGGGCCGCACAGGAACAGCAGCACGCCCAGCGGCAGGCCGGCCAGCAGGGTCAGCGGCAGCGCGCCGCCGAGCATGGCCAGGGTATCCAGCGTGGCCTGGCCGATCTCGGCCCACTTGCCGGCGTCCAGGTTGCGGAAGAAGCCGTCCGCGGCGGCGACCAGGGCAAACGTGCTCATGCGCGCAGCACCTCCACGGTGACGCCCGCCGCCGCGAACGCCTGCTGCGCGGCGTCGGCGTCGCCGCCGACCAGGGCCACGACCAGCTGCCCGTAGGGCGTGTCGCGGATGCGGTCGATGCGGCCGGACAGGATGTTGTAGTCCACGCCGCACTGGCGCGCGATGCGGCCCAGCAGCGGCGCGTAGGTATCGGCGCCGAGGAAGGTCAGGCGCAGGATGCGCCCTTCCACCACGGCGAAATCGGCATGCAACCCATGCTCGTCCACGTGCTCGGCCTCGGACACGAAGCGGCGCGTGGTCGGGTGCCGCGGGTGCAGGAACACATCGGTGACCGGGCCGCTCTCGACCAGGCGCCCGGCGTCGAGCACGGCCACGCGGTCGCAGACGCGGCGGATCACGTCCATCTCGTGGGTGATCAGGACGATGGTCAGGCCCAGCTCGCGGTTGATCCCGGCCAGCAGGGACAGCACCGAGGCGGTGGTCTGCGGATCCAGCGCGCTGGTGGCCTCGTCGCACAGCAGGATCTTCGGCCCGGTGGCCAGGGCGCGGGCGATGCCCACGCGCTGCTTCTGCCCGCCGGAAAGTTGCGCCGGATACTTGTTCGCGTGCTCGGCCAGGCCGACGCGCTCCAGCAGTTCCGCCACCCGCGCGTCGATGCGCGCGCGCGGCTCGCCGGCCAGTTCCAGCGGGAAGGCCACGTTCTGCGCCACCGTGCGCGAGGACAGCAGGTTGAAGTGCTGGAAGATCATGCCCACGCGCCGGCGCAGCGCGCGCAGGCCCTCGCCGTCCAGCGCCGCCACGTCCTGGCCATCGACCCACAGCTGGCCGCCACTGGGCGCCTCCAGGCGGTTGATCAGGCGGATCAGGGTGGACTTGCCGGCGCCGGAGTGGCCGATGATGCCGAACACCTCGCCGGCCCGGATCTCCAGGTCGAGCGGATGCAGGGCGGCGACCTGGCGGCCACCCACGGCGTAGGACTTGTGGACCTGCTGGAACCGGATCACGGGGGAGCGGAAGGGCATCGACGCGCGGGCCGGCAAGCCTAGCAGCTGCCGTGCCCCGGTGGCGTGGCGCGGCGTTCCAGCCGCGCCCCGCAGCGTCCCGGCCGGCTCAGGAATGGTCCAGCGGCGCGCTGCGCGCGGCGCCGACCGTGCGCTCGCGGCGCAGCAGGTACAGGCCGCTGCCCATGATGATGGCCGCGCCGATCCAGGTCACCGCGTCCGGCAGGGTGCACCAGAACAGCCAGTCCCAGCCGATCACCCAGACCAGGCCGGTGTACTCCAGCGGCGCCACCAGCGAGGCGTCGCCGCGCATGAACGCCGCGGTCAGCGCGACCTGCCCCAGCGCCCCGGCCAGGCCCAGGCCCAGGATCAGCGGCGCATCGCCGCGCTGCAGCGGCACCCAGCCCGGGATCGCCGCCAGCCCCGCGCCGACGGCCATGATCGCCAGGAACCAGACCACCATCGACTGCGGCGTGTCGGTGCGGGTCAGCAGGCTTACGGTGACCGCGGCGATCGCGTAGGCGGTGGCCGCCAGCAGCACCATCAGCCCCGGCAGCGACGCGAAGCCGCCTGCGCCCGGGCGCAACACCACCACCACGCCGACCAGGCCGATGCCGATGGCGGTCCAGCGCCGCGGCCCCACCTTCTCGCCCAGCAGCGGCACCGACAGCGCCGCCACCAGCAGCGGCGCGACGAAGTAGATCGTGTACGCGGTGGACAGCGGCATGCGCTTGAGCGCGAACACGAAGCAGCCGATCATGGCCATGCCCAGCGCGCCGCGCAGCAGGTGCAGGCCCCAGCGCACCGGCAGGATCGAGCGCGGGCCGGCGGTGGCCATCACCCAGGCCAGCACGAACGGCAGCGAGGCGGCGCCGCGCAGCAGGGTCACCTGCAGCGGCGGGTAGCGGGCCGAGAGCAGCTTCATCGCCGTGTCCATCAGCGAGAAGCAGGCGATGGCGGCGACCATCCAGGCGGCGGCCGCCAGGTTCGAGCGGGGACGTGGGGGCATGCACGCATTATCCGCGCACGCGCGCCGATGCGCGCGCCGGCGCGGGCACCGCCTAGAATGTGCGCATCCGCACAAGGAGCCCCCCGATGCCTTCCTTCGACATCGTGTCCGAAGTGGACACCCACGAGCTGACCAACGCCGTCGACCAGGCCAGCCGCGAACTGACCACCCGCTTCGACTTCAAGGGCGTGGACGCGAAGTTCGTGCTGGAGGACAACGTGATCAGCCAGTCCGCGCCCAGCGATTTCCAGCTCGGGCAGATGACCGACATCCTGCGCCAGCGCATGACCGCGCGCGGCCTCGACATCCGCTGCCTGGAGTTCGGCGACATCGAGACCAACCTGGCCGGCGCGCGGCAGAAGGTCACCGTGAAGCAGGGCATCGAGCGCGAGACGGCCAAGAAGATCCAGGCCGCGCTCAAGGACGCCAAGCTCAAGGTCGACAGCCAGATCAACGGCGAGAAGCTGCGGGTCAACGGCAAGAAGCGCGACGACCTGCAGGAGGCCATCGCCCTGCTGCGCAAGGGCGATTTCGGCATCCCGCTGCAGTTCGAGAACTTCCGTGACTGATCCGGCCATCGGCAACCCCGGCGGGGACGCCGCGCTGGACGAGGCCAGGGTCCTGGCCGATACCCGGCGCTGGCTGGAGCGGGCCGTGATCGGCCTGAACCTGTGCCCGTTCGCCAAGGCGGTGTACGTCAAGGAGCAGGTGCGCTTCGTCGCCAGCGACGCGACCACGCCGGAGCAGCTGCTGGAGCAGCTGGGCGAGGAGCTGGTGCTGCTGCGCGACACCCCGGCCGAACAGGTCGACACCACCCTGCTGGTGCACCCGCTGGTGCTGGGCGACTTCCTCGACTACAACGACTTCCTCGACCAGGCCGACGCCCTGGTCGAGGCGCTGGAGCTGGACGGCGTGCTGCAGGTGGCCAGCTTCCACCCGGACTACCAGTTCGCCGACAGCCGCCCGGACGACATCGAGAACTACTCCAACCGCGCGCCCTACCCGACCCTGCACCTGCTGCGCGAGGACAGCGTGGCCCGCGCGGTGGAGGCCTACCCGGACCCGGACGTGATCGTGGAGCGCAACTACGCCACCCTGCGCAAGCTCGGCCACGAGGGCTGGCGCAGGCTGCTCGCGGACGAGGCCGGCTGAGCGCGCCGGCGCGCGGCGACCGCGCCTGCACGCCGCGCACGCCACACTGCAGCCGCAACGGAGCCACGCCATGCCGATCGTCCCTCCCGTCCAGCCCTGGGATCCCGCGCCGCTACGGGACCGCGTGGTCCTGGTCACCGGCGGCGCCCAGGGCATCGGCCGCGGCATCGCCCAGGCGGTGCTGGGCGCCGGCGGCTGCGTGGCCATCGGCGACCTCGACGCCACAGCCGGCCGCGCCTGCCTGCGCGAATGGGGCGTCCCGGGGCGGGCCATGTTCCGCCGCCTGGACGTGGCCAGCGAGCGCAGCACCGCGGCGTTCGTGGCCGCGGCGCTGGAGCGCTTCGGCCGCATCGACGGCCTGGTCAACAACGCCGGCCTGCCCGATCCGCAGGTGCCGCCGCTGGAAGCGCTGGATTTCGCCGGGTGGAACCGGCGCCTGTCCAGCCTGCACGGCGCCTTCCTGTGCAGCCGCCATGCCCTGCCCGCGCTGCGCCAGGCGCCCGGCGGCGGCGCCATCGTCAACATCGCCTCCACCCGTGCCCACCAGTCCGAGCCGCACAGCGAGGCCTACGCCGCGGCCAAGGGCGGACTGGTCGCGCTGACCCACGCGCTGGCACTCAGCGAAGGCCCGCGGGTGCGGGTGAACTGCATCAGCCCTGGCTGGATCGCCACCGAGGCCTGGCAGGCACCCGCACGCCGGCGCCGGCCGAAGCTGTCGCGCCGCGACCACGCCCAGCATCCGGCCGGGCGCGTCGGTACCCCGGAAGACATCGCCGCGCTGGCGGTCTACCTGCTGGCGCCGGCGCTGTCCGGCTTCACCACCGGGCAGGAATTCATCGTCGACGGCGGCATGACCCGCAAGATGCAGTACGCCTGAGCGCGCTTCAGCGCGCGACCGCGCCGCGCAGCGCCGGGGTGCCGTCCACCACCTCGGTCCACACCAGCCAGGCGGCGCCGTCGGCCACCTGCATGCGGGGCATGCCGCTGGCGCGGCCGCGCGCCGGGAAGGTGGCCACGACCTGCATCTCCCCGCGCCGCAGGTCGGCCGTGTAGCGCATCAGGCGCAGCAGTTGCAGGCCTTCGGGGAGTTCCTCCAGCCACGCCGCGTAGAGCTGGTCGTCGGCGGCGGCCACGGCCACCCGGCCCAGCAGCTGCGGCCCGCGCACCAGGGTCACCGGCGCGGCGAAGCTGTCGCCGCCGTCCTGCGACACCGCCGCGCGCAACTCCGGCCAGCCGCCGGCCTCGGTGTACCAGGCCACCCACACCCGCGGGCCCTGGGCCGCCACCGCCGGGCCGTTGACCGGGCAGCCGGCGAAGTGCCAGCCATCGGCATGCACCGGCCGCGGCGGCGTCCACGCCTGGCCGTCGAAGCGCACGATGCGGATGTCGCGGATCTCGCCCGCGCCGCGCCCGCGGTAGACCACGACCACGCCCTTGCCGCTGCGCGCGGCGGCGGTGGGACAGCAGTCGCAGGTGGAGGCATCCAGCGGCCATTCGCGCAGCTGCGCGCCATCGGCGCCATGCACGGCGGCGCGCAGCATCATTGCCGCGCCGCCGTGGTGGCCGTCGCCGTCATGGCCGTCGTGTCCGCCGCCGGCCGCGGCCGCCTTCTGCCGGCTGTCCAGCCAGGCGATGCCAAGCTGGCCCTGGCCCTGTTCCCAGAAGCTGACGAAGCCGTGGTCGCCGCGGCTGCCGCCCGGATGCACCGCGGCGGCCGGCGTCCAGCTGCGGCCGTCGTCGCCGGAGCGCGCCAGCACGATGCCGTAGTCCATGCGCGACGGACCGGTATTGCGCAACCAGTGCGCCCACAACGAGCCGTCGCCCAGGGCGTACACGTGCGGGGTGTCGGCCCAGTTCACGAACCAGTCGCTGCCTTCGGCGATGGTGCGCGTGGGTTCCCAGTCCGCGCCAGGGCGGGTACTGGCCAGCCGCAGGCGGTGGCCGTCGCCGGCTGGTTCCAGCCAGCTCAGCAGCAGGCGCCCGTCCGGCGCCCGCACCAGGTCCGGCTGGGCCGCGCCGGGCGGCGCCGGCAGGGTCCACGGCTGCGCCTGCAGCGGCCGGACCGGCGTTTCCGTGTCGCGGCCGCAGGCAGCCAGCAGCAGCGGCAGCAGCAGCGCCGCGACGGTGGCGCGCCAGTGGCTGGATGGCGATGGCGTATGCATGCGCTGTCCTCAGTCGAAGGCCTGGTGCAGGACCAGTTCCCAGCTGCGCGGATCGCCCGGCCAGGCCATCTGCCCGCCCAGTGCCTGGGCAATGTAGCGGCGGTCGCCAAGATTGCGCCCGCGCAGGGTCAGTTCGGTGCGCGCGCCGGCGCGCCAGCGCAGGTGCGCGTCCCAGGTGGCGTAGCCAGGCACGCGCAGGCTGTTGGCCGCGTCGGCCTGGCGCGCCGATACCGCACGCAGGCCGGCACCCAGCGCCCAGCGCGGCTGCAGCTGCCAGTCCAGCCACAGGTTGCCCACCCGCGCCGGGATGTTGGGCGGGCGGTTGCCCGCGCGCGAGACCGCCTGGCCGGCGACGGTCTCGGTGAACGCGTCCAGGCGCGCATCCACCCAGGCCAGGTTGCCGTCCAGCGCCAGCCGCTGCGCCGGCTTCCAGCCGAAGGCCAGCTCCAGGCCGCGCGCGGACTGCCGCCCCACCGGCAGGGTCTGGCCCGGGTTGTCCGGGTCGGCCACCGCCAGGTTGCGGCGGACGATGCGGTACACGGCCAGGGTGGCGTGGCTGCGGCCGTCGGCCGACTGCAGCTTGGCACCCAGCTCGGCCTGGCGTCCGCTGGACAGGTCGAAGTCGCGCAGCTGGGCGAAGCTGGCGGTGCTCAGCACGCCGGCCGGCGGGTCGGCGGCGGTGCTGGCCTGGACGTAGGCGCGCGCGTTCGGCGCCGGTGCCCATTCCAGGGCCAGGCGGCCGGTGGTCGGCCGGTAGCGGCGCTCGAAGCGCGCGGGGTTGCCGGGGCCGGGCGCGCGGTGGTTGCGCACCTCCAGCTGCAGGCGTTCGTGGCGCAGCGCGGCCAGCAGCGACACGCCGGCGCCCAGGGTGGTGAGGTTCTCGGCATACACCGCCTGGCTGCGCAGGCGGTTGCTGCGGTCCGGTCGGTAAGCCAGTTCCGCGCCCGGCACGTCGAGGAAGCGGCCCGGCGCCACCGCGTCCACCGGCACGGTGTCGACCACGCCCGGCAGCGACAGCGGGAAGCGGGTCTGCCGGTTCCACGCCGCCTCCGCGCCCACGGCCCAGCGCGCGGGGCGGCCGGCCAGCAGGCCCTCGTGCAGCCATTCGCTGCGGTTGCCCCACACCTCGTGGTCGTGGCGCTGCAGCAGCGCGCCGGAACGCTGCACGCCGCCCTCCGCCAGGCGGTAGCTCTCCACGTTGCGGTAATCGCGCAGGGCGTCGTAGTGGTAGACCGTGTTGCGCACGCGGTCGCCGTCGCCGCGCTGCCATTCCAGCAGCGAGCGCACCCAGCGCACGTCCTGGGCGTAGCGGCCGTCGCCGACGTTGTAGTTGCGCGCGGCCAGGGCCGGATCCAGCCGCAGGCGCCCGCCCGTGGCCTCGCCCGGCACCCCCCAGTACGGGCGCCGCACGTCCTCGTCCTGCCATTCCAGGGCCAGCACGTGCTCCAGCCCGGGCGCCAGCCGCACCCGCCACGACCCGGCCGCCGCCAGCGCGCTGCGCTGCTGCGCATCGATCCAGCTGTCGCCATCGCGCGCGCTCAGGTCCAGCGCCAGCGCCTGGCGCGCGGCGGCATCGCGCAGGTTCATGCCGAAGGCCACGGTGCCGTCGCGGTGCGAACCCCAGGCCGCGCGCCAGCGCGCCTGGTCGTGTCCGAGGCTGGCCAGGCGGGTGACGTAGTTGATCGCGCCGCCGACGGCGCCCACGCCATGCAGGAAACTGGAAGGGCCACCGATGGCCTCGATCCGCTCGTACTGCCAGGCATCCACCGGACGCGCGGCGATGCTGGCGTACTGCACGTCGATGCCGTTGAACAGCTGGCTGACCTGGCTGCCGGAGAAGCCGCGCCAGGCCACGTTGTTGCCTTGCCCGGGCGGAGCGGCGGCGGTCAGGCCGGGCACCGCGGCCAGGGCTTCCTGGGTGGTGCGCACGCCGCGTGCGTCCAGGGTGTCGCGTTCGACCACGGTGACTGCGGCCGGGGTGTCGAGCACGTCCAGCCCCAGGCGCGAGGCGCTGCCGGCCGGCGCCTGCAGCGGCCCGGCGCGGCCGCTGACCTGCACGGCATCGAGGGTGGTGGTGGCCGGCGCCTGGCCGGCATGCACGATCGGGATCGGGGACAGGAGAAGCAGGACCGCGGGCATGGCCACGGTCCGGCGTGCCGCGGTTGGCGGCAGGCGGTGGCAGGGCATGTTGGGCTCCAGGACGCGGGAACGCGCGGCGTGGCCGCGCGGGACGGTTCGCGGTTCAGGCCTGGAGCGGCGGTCCACGGCTGCCGGGACCGTGGAGGCGGCGGAAGCGGCGCCGCGGGCTGGCACGCCGGGCGGGAGGCGTGGCCGGGGCCAGGCCGGGCACGGTCGCGGTCGCCGTCGCCGGCAGCGCCAGCGAGGCAGCCAGCGGGCAGTAGGGGCAGTCGGCGTCGCCATGGAGGCTGGCCGGCGCCAGCGGTGCGCCGTCGGCATCGCGGGCCTCGCTGGGCGCCAGCTGCAGGCCTTCGGCGGTGCACAACTCGGACCAGCCGGCCAGCAGCTGCGGGCCGCCGGCGGCCAGCACGCGCCCGGCCACCGGCGCCAACGCCAGCAACAGCCCCGCCAGCAGGGCCAGCGGGGCCAGGAGCCGGTGGAGGCGGGAGGCGCGCAGCATGGGGCGGATTCTAGACAAAGGGGCGCGCACGGCCAGTGACAGATGGTCCCAGCCGCGCGGCGGCGCTCAGTCCGCCGCCGCCACCGGGTCGAACACCGCCTGCAGCAGCGGCAGCACCTGCTCCAGCGAGGCGGCGATGCGGTGGCCCAGGGCGCGGGTGGCCGCGTCCGGCGCCACCAGGTCCGGGACCTGGATCGGGGTCATGCCCGCGGCCAGCGCGGCGCGCACGCCGGCGGGCGAGTCCTCCAGCACCAGGCAGCGCGCCGGCTCCACGCCCAGGCGGCTGGCGGCCAGCAGGTACACGTCCGGCGCCGGCTTGGGATGGGCCACGTCCGAGGCGGTGCAGACCACCGGGAAGTACGGCAGCAGGCCGGCCTGGCGCAGCTTGTGGCTGGCCAGCGGGTTGCGGGTGGAGGTGGCGACCGCGCGCGGGACGCCGCGCTCCTGCAGCCACTGCAGCAGGGCGAGGATGCCGGGACGGTGCGGGATGCCGGCATCGACCATGGCGCTGTACTCGGCGCCGGAGCGCTGCAGCAACGCATCGGCCTGGGCCTGGCCCAGGCGCTCGACCAGCATCGCGCGGCAGGCGGCATCGCCGGTGCCGACCATCTGCAGCCAGTAGTCCTCGGGCAGGTCGTGGCCGAGCGCGGCGGCGGCGCGCGCGTAGCAGCGGGTGATGGCGCGCTCGCTGTCCAGCATCAGCCCGTCCATGTCGAACAGCACCGCCTCCGGGGCGAATGGCAGCGGGGCCAGGCCCGCGCCGGCGCTCACGCGCCCGCTCCGGCGAACAGCGCGTCGAGGTCGGCCTGGCCGAGCTGGCGCCACTGTCCTTCCGGCAACCCGCCCAGCTCCAGCCCGCCCACCTGCGGCCGGTGCAGTGCCAGCACCCGGTTGCCGGCGGCGGCGAACATGCGCCGCACCTGGTGGTAGCGGCCCTCGTGCAGGACCAGGCGCGCGCGGCGCGGGCCCAGCACCTCCAGGCGCGCCGGCAGCAGCGGCGTGTCCTCGCCTTCCAGCACCAGGGTGCCGCTGGCGAACAGCTGCGCCTCGTCGCCGCGCAGGTCCTCGGCCAGCCCGGCCTCGTAGACCTTGGCCAGCTTCGACTTCGGCGAGACGATCCGGTGCAGCAGCTGGCCGTCGTCGGTCATCAGCAGCAGCCCGGTGGTGTCGCGGTCCAGCCGTCCGACGGTGGACAGCACCGGGTTGCGCAGGCGGAAGCGCGGCGGCAGCAGGTCGTAGACGATGCGGCCCGGGTCCTTGGTCGAGCAGGTGTAGCCGGCCGGCTTGTGCAGCATCAGCACCAGGCCCGGCGGCGGGTCCAGCGGCTGCCCGTCCACGCGCACGTTGTCGTGGTCCAGCGGGTCGTCCTGGTACAGCACCTCGCCATTGGCGTCGGTGACGCGGCCCTCGCGGAACATCCAGGCCACCTCCTTGCGGCTGCCGTAGCCCAGGTTGGCCAGGTGCTTGACCAGCTTCATCGACTTGCTCAACGCGACGCTCCCTTGGTTGCCTCGATCACCTTGAATCCCCCGGCTTCGGCCAGCACCCTGCGCTGGCCGAACGCCTGCGCCAGGGTGCCCTCGTACGGCAGGTGGCGGTTGGCCACCAGCAGCAGGCGCCCGCCGGGACGCAGCGCCCGCGCCGCCACCTCGATGAATCGCTGGCCCAGTTCCGGGCGGTCGCCGCGGTCGTGGGCGTGGAACGGCGGGTTGCTGACGATGAAGTCGTAGCCGCCCCGGGCCAGCCCGGCGGTGACGTCGTGCCAGTGGAAGCCCGGCGCGATGCGCGCCCCGGCAAGGTTGCGGCGCGCCAGCTCCAGCGCGCGGAACTCGGCCTCGTACAGGTCCAGCGCGGTCACGCCCGGGGCGCGTTCCAGCACCTCGGCGGCGAGGTAGCCCCAGCCGGCGCCGAGGTCGGCGCCGCGCCCGCGCAGGTCGGCCGGCAGGTGCGTGGCCAGCAGCGCCGAGGCGGCGTCGATCCGGTCCCAGGCGAACACGCCGGGGCGGCTGTGGAAGCGCCCGCCCGGCAGCGGCCGCACCGCGTCGCCGCCGCGCCACTGCGCGGCCAGCGCGGCGTCGCGCGGTCCCTGCAACGGCGGGGTCCAGAACACGCGGCAGTGGAACTTGGCCAGGTTGCCGTCCAGCCCGGCCAGCTGCTGCAGGTCCTTCTCCCGCGAGCGCGCGCCTTCGTCGTTGGCCGCGGCGGCCACCACGCGCGCGCCGGGCGCGGCCAGGTCCACGGCGCGTGCCAGCAGGGCGCGCGCCTCCTCGCGCTGGCGCGGCGGCAGCACCAGCACCAGCGCCGCCGCCGGCTCGTCGGCGGGCAGTTCCGGGACCGCATCGATCCCGGCGCGCTGCAGCGCGTCGGCCAGCGGCCGCGAGCCCTGCTCGCAGCGCAGGCGCGAAAGGTCGTGGCGGCGCAGCGGCCAGCCGTCGCGCCCACGCAGGAACAGCACGCGGCCCTGCGGCCACGGCAGGACGCCGCCGTCGAACGGCAGCAGCAGGGCCTTGAGGGGTTCGTCTTCGGTGCTCACGCGGTCGGGAACGGGCGGCGGGGCTGGCCATTATCCGCCAGTCGCGGCAGTGCGCCGCAGCGGCCGGTGCGCGGGCAAAAAAAGAAGGCCAGCCTCCGCGGGGGAGGCTGGCCCGGGTTACGCGGCGTCATGGCCGGCGCCGCGTCGCCCTCTCGCAAGCTCAGAAGCGGTAGCTCACCCCGAGGGTGATGCCGCGGCCGTAGCGGTAGTAGCCCTGGCTCAGCAGCGGGTTGCCGTTGATGCTGTAGGTGTTGGCCTCGTCCAGCAGGTTGCGGCCTTCCAGCGAGAAGGTCAGGTGCTTGTCGTACTCGTAGGACACGTGCGCGGTGACCCAGGTGATCGGGTCGGCCACTTCGTTGAAGCCCGCGCCGAGCACGTTGGTCGCGGTGACGAAGCCGTCGGTGCGGTCGGCGGTGACGCCGGCCGACCACGGGCCACGCTCGTACATCACGCCCAGCGAGTACACCGACGGGGCGATGCCCTCCAGCGGGCGCTCCTCGCCGTCGACCCAGCTGCTGGACCAGTTGCGGGTGTACTGCGCGCGCACGCCGAAGCCGTTGTCCCAGAAGTGCTGGGCGCCGATCTCGTAGCCATGCACCTTGGCGTGGTCGCCGTTGATCGGGCGCATGATGTTGAACAGGGTCGGGCCGTCGGTGATGGCGTTGCCGGCGGCGTCGAGGATCGGGCCGACGCCGATGTCCTCGCCGGGCTCCCAGCTGGTGGTGATCTGGTTCTTGATCTTCTTGTAGTACACCGCGAAGTTGAAGATCGAGTTCTCGGCGAAGTACCACTCCAGCGAGGCGTCGGCCTGGTTGGCGGTGTACGGCTTCAGCTCGGCGTTGCCGCCGTAGATCTGGGTGAACTCGCCCCAGGACACGCTCTCGGTGGTGTTGGTCGGCGCCAGGGTGCTGACCGCCGGGCGTGCCATGGTCTTGGCCGCGCCCAGGCGCAGCAGCAGGTCCTCGCTGAAGTGCCAGCTGAAGTTGGCCGACGGCAGCGCGTAGGTGTAGTCCGAGGTCTGGTAGATCGAGCTGGGCTCGGCGTAGGTGGCGGTGTAGTTCCAGGCGCCGTTCTCGACGATCTTCGTGATCTTCCCGTCCCAGGCCTGGGCGGTGGTGCGGGTCTTGACCAGGCGCACGCCGGCGTTGGCGTCCCAGCGCTCGCCGGCCATCTCCAGCTCGACGTAGCCGGTCCAGGTCTTCTCCGTCACCCGGTAGCTTTCCAGCGGGTTCCACACCGGGCCGGCGGCGGCGTAGTCGTACGGGGTGCCGTCCGGGCGGGTGCCGTTGTAGGCCTTCAGCGCCTCGATGTAGGCCGGCACGTCGAACGCCAGGAACGAGCGCGGGAACACCGAGCCGGACTCGTCCATGAAGTGCGGCAGGTTGAAGCTGCGCGAGAGCACGTTGCCGCCCAGCAGGCCGACGTTGATCGCGTTGTCGCCGGAGTAGTAGTCGGCGCCGCCGTTGAGCGAGTTGTTGACCAGGTCGCGCGACTTCTTGCGCTGGTTGTGGCCGATCCCGAACTTGATCTTGTCGATGTTCAGTTCGCCCACGTACAGCTCGCCGCCGACGTTGCTGCCGGTGATCTGGTCGCGGACGTTGTCGCCGGCCAGCGAGAAGTAATGGGTGTTGAAGTCGGACGGGCCGAACTCGCCGTTGGCCAGGCCGGCGGCCAGCTGGCGGCCGTCGGCGAAGGTGGCCTCGACGTTGGGCACGCCCTTGTCCAGCCAGAAGTGCGAGGTGTTGGGCTGGTTCATGCGCAGGACCACGTAGGTGTCCTGGCCGCCGGAACGGCGCTCGGAGCTGGAGCGGTAGACGTCGCCCACCAGCAGCAGGTTGTCGCTGGCCTGCCAGTGGACGTTGGCGCCGAACAGGTCGGTGTCGACCACGCGGTGCTCGGTCTGGTTCAGCAGCTCCGGGTTCAGGCGCAGCTCGGGGTCGTCGCTGGTGATGTCGAACGCGGTGACCACGCCGTTGCGGACCACCATGTTTTCCCAGCGGCCCGGCGCGTACAGCGGGTAGTAGGACTGCTGGTAGCCGACCTGCGGCGAATCCAGGCGGGTCTTCAGGCCGTCGACGGTGACGCGCAGGTCGCTGGTCGGGCGCCACTCCACCTTGGCGGTGAAGGCGGTGCGCTTCTTCTCCTCCAGGATCGAACCGACGCGGAACTGGCCGGGGCCGATCAGGCCGTACTCCTCCGGGTCCAGCTCGCCGTTGCCGTTGGGGTCGATCGAGCCGCCCCAGGCGTTGCCCCACAGCCAGCTTTCGTCGGTCGGGTCGGGGTTGCGGGTCCAGCCGCCGTCGTTGCCGGCCACGTCGGTGCGGTCCTTGCGCTTGGCGTAGACCGTGCCGACCACCACGCCGATGGTGTCGTCGGCGAAGGTGTTGCTGTAGACGGCCGAAAGCTTGCCGCCGTTGAGCTCGGACATCAGGTTGCGGTCGCCTTCCAGGCGCACGGCGCCGTGCTGGCCCTTCTGGTCGAACGGGCTGGCCGAGCGCAGGTTGATCAGGCCGCCGATCGCGCCCTCGGTGAGGGAGGCCTGCGCGCCCTTGACCACGTCGGCGCCGCTGATCACGTCGGCCGGCAGCACGTCGAAGGCGAAGTCGCGGCCGGCACCGTCGGTGGCGAGGATGCGGCCGTTGAAGGTGGTGATGGTGTATTCCGGGCCGAGGCCGCGCACGCTGACCTTCTGGCCCTCGCCGCCGGCGGTGCGCGAGATGGCCACGCCGGTGATGTGGCTGAGCGAGTCGGCCACGTTGTCGTCCGGGAACTTGCCCAGCTCCAGCGCGCTGATGGAGTCCTGCACGGTGCCGGCCTCGCGCTTGAGCTCGACCGCGCGGGCCATCGAGGCACGCACGCCGGTCACGACCACGGCATCCAGTTCCTGCGGGGCGGCTTCGGCCGTGGCGGCGGCGTCCTGGGCCAGCGCGGCGACCGAGGGGGACGCCAGCAACGCCACGGCGATGCCACGGAACAGCGTATTGCGACGCGGGAATAGCGACTTCACGGGCTCTCTCTCCTCGGCAGGTGAAGAACGATTGTGAACGGAACGAAACCGAGCGTAACCTAGTGTTTCGTTTCCTATCAATAGCGAAAGCAAACGAAATACGACATACTCGCCCGCAGGAGGATGGAGGCTCCATGACCAGTACAGGCCGGGACACCAGCCAACGTCGCCTGCAGATCAGCGAACTGGTGCGCCAGCACGGCAGCGTCCAGGTCGCCGAACTCGCCCGGCGCTTCGGCGTGAGCATGCAGACAGTGCGCAAGGACCTGCGCTACCTGAGCGAACGCGGGGTGATGTCGCGTGCCTACGGCGGGGCGATCGACAACGGCGCCCTCGGCGCGCCGGCGGTCGAGCCGCACTACGAGGCCAAGCGCACCTCCCACCTGGAGCAGAAGCGCCGGATCGGCGCGCGCGCGGCCGCCCTGGTCGAGCCGGGCGCGACCATCGCCATCGACTCCGGCACCACCGCCATCCAGCTGGCCGAGGCCCTGCCCAACGTCGAGCTGACCGTGGTCACCAACGACTTCGGCGTGCTTGGCGCGCTGGTGTCCAAGAGCAACATCGAGATCGTGATGCTCGGCGGCCAGCTGCGGCGCAAGAACATGGCCTTCTACGGCGGCCTGACCGTGGAGGCGATCGAGGCCCTGCACGTGGACGCCCTGTTCCTGGGCGTGGACGGCTTCGACCTGGAGCGCGGCATCACCACCCACTACGAGCCGGAAGCCCAGCTCAACCGCAAGATGGTGGAGGCCGCGCGCAAGGTCGTGGCGATCACCGACAGCTCCAAGTTCGGCAGGATCTGCCTGCACCGGATCATCCCGGTGTCGGAGCTGGACATGCTGATCACCGACACCGACGCGCCGGCGGACATCGTCCAGGCCTGCGAGCAGCTCGGGGTCGAGCCGCTGCTGGCCTGAACCGCGGCGGCCTCACTCGGCCGCCGCCTCCAGCCCGAACACCCGGGCGGCGTTGCCCCAGTAGATCCGGTCGACGACCTCGCGCGGCAGCGCCAGGCCCGGCACGTCGGCGCGGATCGTCGCGATGTGCTGGGTCTCGGCGGTGGCCAGGTACTTCCAGTCCGACAGCCAGGTTTCGTGCGCCACGCGGCGGAACTCGGCCGGATCGTCGCCCGGCTGCTGGGTCAGGTCGGTGCCGTAGAGCAGGCGGTCGGCGTAGCGGATGAAGAACTGGCGCACCCGCTCCGGGTCGCGCACCGACTGGTACTGCACCTGGGCCATGCGCGCGGCCAGGTCCACGGTGGCGTTGGGGAAGCGGTCCAGGAACTCGCCCAGGCGGCCGACGTCGTACTCCAGGCTGGCCATGTGCGCGCCAACCAGCGACATCTCCGGGTGCGCGGCGAAGAAGCGGTCGCGCGCGGCCATCAGGTCCTCGTAGCCGGGCATGTCCGGCTGCAGGTACATGTGGTACTCCGGGTGGTTGGAGAAGTACTCGCGGTCGTTGTCGGTGGTCATCTCCTCCAGCGGCAGCCAGCAGTTGTGCGGCTCGCCCTGGTGCGCGATCAGCGGCACGCCCAGGCGCGCGATCGCGCCGGCCACCGGGGCCAGGCCCGGGTCGTCGATGCTGACCAGGTTGCCGGCCGGGTCGCGCTCGACCATGCCGATGTTCTTCCACAGCTTCACCGCGCGCGCGCCCTCGGCCACGGCCACCTCCAGCTCGCCTTCCACCCGCGGCGCCCACTCCGGCGAGCCGTAGCCGGCCATGGTGAAGGTCGCGGCCCAGTGGAAGCGGTCGCCGGCCGCCCCGGCCAGGTCCAGCGCCACCGCATGCTGCTCCGGCACCGGCGGGAACGCCGGGTAGTCGACGTTGATCGACAGCACCGCGAAGTTGTCGGCGGCGGCCTGCTCGACCAGGGCGCGGTCGTGGGTATTGGCGTGCACGTGCGCGTCGAACTTGCGCACCGTGGCGAAGTCGTCCATTGCATAGGTCGCCGGGACCGCGGCCTGCGGCGCCTGCCCGGATCCGCAGGCCGCCAGCGCCAGGGCCAGGCCCAGTGCCGCCATCCCCGTCCGCCAGCGGCCGTCCATGCTCGTGTGCTGTGCCATGCTGTCTCCCGTGGTAGGTGCGAGTAACTAAACGAAACTTTTGTAGCACACAACGAAACGAAATTGTTGCGACAGGTGGCGGTAGACGGTAAGAATGACCCCCAAACCAACCGGGGAGTCCCACATGCCACCCATCGGTCGTCGTTCGGTCCTCAAGCTGGTCGCCGGAGGCGTGGCCGCCTCCACCCTGCCGTTTGCCGGCATGCCGCTGGCCCAGGCCGCGGCCAGGGTGGCCGCGGGCGCCGGCCGCGCGGTGGTGCAGGACGGCGAGCTGGCGATCGCGTTCGACGAACGCCTGCATACCCGGCTGGCGCGGCGCGGCGAGTTCGCCACCGGCTGGCACGCCAGCGAGGCACTGCTGGTGGACGGCCAGCCGCTGGCCGACTTCCAGTTCACCGGCCAGCGCAGCGAGGGCGTGCGCGACCGCCGCCATGGCAGCGGCGTGCGCACCATCGTCAGCGGCCGCGCGGCCAACGGCGTGGAGAAGCAGGTCGAGGTGACCTTCCTCGCCCGCTATCCCGGCCTGGCCCTGCTGCAGGTCCGCTACCGCAACACCGGCGACGCCCCGCTGGAGGTCGACGGCTGGCGCAACAGCGGCTACAGCCTCGAGGAGCGCGAGGGCGGCTTCTGGAGCTTCTCCGGCGCCACCCACACCGACCGCCGCGACTGGGTGCAGCCGCTGGTGGAAGGCTTCGACCAGCGCAACTCGCTGGACATGGACTCCTCCGACTACGGTGGCGGCACCCCGGTGGCCAACATCTGGCGCCGCGACATCGGCCTGGCCGTGGGCCACGTCGAACCGGTGCCGCACCGGCTGGAGATGCCGGTGCGCCGCAGCCCCAACGGCGCCTCCATCGCCATCCAGTCGCCGCACGCGACCACCCTCGCCCCCGGCGCCGAACTGGCCACCGAGCGCACCTTCGTGAGCCTGCACACCGGCGACTACTTCGCCGTGCTGGAGCTCTACCGCCGCTACATGGAGGCCGAGGGCATCGCCGCGCCGGAAGTGCCGGCTTCGGCGTTCGCGCCGGTGTGGTGCGCCTGGGGCTACGAGCGCGACTTCACCTTCGACCAGGTGCTCGGCACCCTGCCCAAGGTCAAAGAGCTGGGCTTCGAGTGGGTGGTGCTGGACGACGGCTGGCAGAACAACGAAGGCGACTGGCAGCTGGACCCGAAGAAGTTCCCCAATGGCGACGCCGACATGCGCCGCTTCGTGGCCGACATCAAGGCCCAGGGCCTGCGGCCGCGCCTGTGGCTGGCGCCGCTGGCCGCCGACCCGGGCAGCGAGGTCCTGTTCAAGCATCCGGACTGGCTGCTGCTGGACGCCGACGGCGGCTTCCAGACCGTGACCTGGTGGAACTCGCTGACCCAGTGCCCCGGCCACCAGCCGGTGGTGGACTACTACGTGGCCCTGGTGAAGAAGATCATCGGCGACTGGGGCTTCGAGGGCCTCAAGCTCGACGGCCACCACCTCAACGGCGTGGCCGCCTGCCACAACCCGGCGCACAACCACGCCGACCCGGACGAGTCCTGCCGCGCCCTGCCCAGGTTCTGGGAGGCCATCCACCGCGCCGCGCACGAGGCCAACCCGGAGGCGGTGGTGGAGCTGTGCCCCTGCGGCACCGCGCTGTCCTTCCACAGCCTGCCGGGCACCGACCAGTTCCCCTCCTCCGACCCGCTCTCGTCCTGGCAGGTCCGGCACAAGGGCAAGACCTTCAAGGCCCTGGCCGGTTCCCGCAGCAGCTACGCCGGCGACCACGTCGAGCTGAGCGACAACGGTGACGACTGGGCCAGCAGCGTCGGCATCGGCGCGGTGATCTCGACCAAGTTCACCTGGCCGAAGGACGTGGAGAACCCCAAGCTCACCCCGCCGCCCGGCGGCCTGCTGCTGGCCGGCGAGCGCGAGCAGCTGTGGGAGAAGTGGGTCGGCCTGTACCGCGAGCACATGCTGCCGCGGGGCGAGTACCTGGGCGCGCTGTACGACATCGGCTTCGACCGCCCCGAGGCGCACGCCATCCGCAAGAACGGCGCCATGTACTACACCTTCTACGCGCCCCAGTACCAGGGCCCGGTGCAGCTGCGCGGCCTGGGCAAGGGCCGCTACAAGGTGCGCGACCTGTTCAACGGCGTGGACCTGGGCGTGGTGGACGCGAAGGCCAACACCCTGCAGGTGTCCTTCAACCGCTTCCTGTTCCTGCAGGCCACCCCGGAGGTGGCCGCATGAGCGCGGTGCCCAGGCGCAGCTGGCTGGGCTATGCCCTGGCCACCGTGGTGCTGTGGGGCATCTGGGGCGCGCTGTCCTCGCTCTCGGCCGAGCGCGGCTTCCCGGACACCCTGGTGTACTGCGTGTGGGCGCTGACCATGATCCCGCCGGCGACCTTCGTGCTGTGGCGCAATGGCTGGAAGCTGGACCGCACCCCGCGCGCGGTGGCCTACGGCCTGCTGATCGGCCTGCTCGGCGCCGGCGGCCAGATGGTCCTGTTCCACGCCCTGACCGTGGGCCCGGCCTACTTCATCTTCCCGGTCATCTCGCTGTCGCCGGTGGTGACCATCGCCCTGTCGTTCGTGCTGCTGCGCGAGCGCACCGGCCGCATGGGCGCGCTGGGCATCGTCCTGGCACTGGTCGCGCTGCCGCTGCTGGACCTCGGCTTCGGCGGTGGCGGCGAAGGCCTGGGCTGGTTCGTGTACGCGCTGCTGATCATGGCCGCCTGGGGCGTGCAGGCCTACTTCATGAAGCTGGCCAACCACACGGTCAGCGCCGAAAGCATCTTCTTCTACATGGCGCTCGGCGCGGTCGCGCTGATCCCGGTGGCCTGGTCGATGACCGACTTCGGCCAGCCGGTGAACACCGGCTGGGACGGCCCCTGGCTGGCGGCGGGCATCCAGGTGCTCAACGCCATCGGCGCGCTGTGCCTGGTCTATGCCTTCCGCTACGGCAAGGCGATCGTGGTGGCGCCGCTGAGCAACTGCGGCGGCCCGCTGGTCACCGCGGCCGTGTCCCTGCTCTTCGCCGGCGTCGTGCCCGGCCCGCTGAAGCTGGTCGGCCTGGCGCTGGCCCTGGTGGCATCCCTGCTGCTGGCCCTGGAGCCGGAGCAGGAAGCGCCGCTGCAATCCCCCTGACCCCCGCTCCCCTCCCCCGAGGTTCGTTTCCCATGCACGTTCTCCAGGACCTGGTCGCGCGCCACAAGCAGGGCATCCCCTGCGGCGTGACCTCGATCTGCTCGGCCCACCCCATCGTCATCGAGGCCTCGCTGCGCCATGCGCAGCGCGCCGGCCTGCCCTTCGTCCTGTTCGAGGCGACCTGCAACCAGGTCAACCAGGACGGCGGCTACACCGGCATGACCCCGGCCGACTTCGTCGCCTTCGTCCACGGCATCGCCGCCAAGGTCGGCTTCGACCCGGCGCGGATCGTGCTCGGCGGCGACCACCTCGGCCCCAACCCGTGGACCGCGCTGGACCCGGAACAGGCGATGGCCAAGGCCGAGGTGATGGTGGCCGCCTACGTGGCCGCAGGCTTCCGCAAGATCCACCTGGACTGCTCCATGGCCTGCGCCGGCGATCCGGAACCACTGCCGGAAGCGGAGATCGTCCGCCGCGCGGTGCGCCTGTGCCAGGCCGCCGAGGCCGCATGGCGGCAGGCCGGCGGCGAGGCGCCGGTGTACGTGATCGGCACCGAGGTGCCGGTGCCGGGCGGCGCCACCGAAGCCATCGAAGGGCTGGCGGTGACCACGCCCGCGGCGGCGCTGGCCACGATCCAGGCGCACAGGGACGCGTTCCTGGCCGCCGGCCTGGAAGCAGCCTGGGAGCGGGTGATCGCCTCGGTGGTGCAACCGGGCGTGGAGTTCGACCACCACCAGGTGGTGGACTACGTGCCGGAGAAGGCCGCCGCCCTGAGCCAGGCGATCGAGTCGGTGCCGGGCATGGTGTTCGAGGCCCATTCCACCGACTACCAGACCCGCAACGCGCTGGCCGCGCTGGTGCGCGACCACTTCGCCATCCTCAAGGTCGGCCCCGGCCTGACCTTCGCCCTGCGCGAGGCGCTGTGGGCGCTGGACGCGATCGAGCGCGAGTGGATCGCCCCGGACGCGCGCGCCGAGCTGCGCGAGACCGCGCTGGACCGCATGCGCGCCGAGCCGAAGTACTGGCAACGCTACTACCACTCGCGCGGCCAGCAGCTGACCGTCGACCTCAACTACAGCCTCAGCGACCGCATCCGCTACTACTGGCCCGACCCGGCGATCGAGGCCTCGCGCCAGCGCCTGTTCGCCAACCTGCGCGCCAACCCGGCACCGATCTCGCTGGTCGGCCAGTACCTGCCGCGCGCGCTGGCCGAGCTGCGCGACGGCCTGGCCGGCAACGATCCGCACGACCTGGCCGTGGCCCACGTCATCTCCGTCCTCAACGACTACCACTTCGCCTGCAGCATCGCTAATGACCACTGAGTTCCTGGGCATCCCCGAATCCGAACTGGCCGCCGCCAAGGCGCTGGCCACCGCGCGCGAGATCGAGCAGCAGCCGCGCATGCTCGTGCGCACCCATGCCCTGGTCGCGCAGATGCATGCCGAACTGGCCGCGTTCATCGCGCCGGTGGCGGGCAATCCCAACGCGCGGGTGATCCTCACCGGCGCCGGCACCTCGGCCTACATCGGCCAGTGCCTGGCCCCGCTGCTGGACCGCCAGGTGGCGGCGCGCGTGGACGCGGTGCCGACCACCGACATCGTCGGCTGCCCGCGCCTGTACCTGGACCCGGAGCAGCCGCTGCTGCTGGTGTCCTTCGGCCGCTCGGGCAACAGCCCCGAGAGCCTGGCCGCGGTCGACCTGGCCGAGAAGCTGGTCAAGGACGTGCGCCACCTGGTGGTCACCTGCAATCCGAAGGGCGGCCTGGCCAACCTGGACGTGCGCCAGGCGCTGACCATCCAGCTGCCGGAGGAAACCCATGACGAAAGCTTCGCCATGACCTCCAGCTTCAGCTGCATGATGTACGCCACCCTGGCCGCGTTCTCCGCCGACGGCGCCCTGGACGCGCGCATCGGTCCGCTGGCCAATGCCATGGCCAGGGTGATCGCCGGCAAGCGCAAGGTGCTCAGGACCCTGGCCGAGCAGAAGTTCGAGCGCGTGGTCTACCTGGGCAGCGGCCTGTTCCAGGGCCTGGCGCGCGAGGCCACGCTGAAGCTGGGCGAGCTGACCAACGGCGCGGTGGCCACCTGCTTCGATTCGCCGCTGGGCTTCCGCCACGGGCCGAAGACCTTCGTCAGCGAGCGCACCGTGGTGTTCGTGTTCGTGTCCAACGACCCGCTCACCTGCCGCTACGACCACGACCTGATCGACGAGCTGCGCCGCGACGGCCGCGCCGCGCACGTGGTCGAGGTGACCGCGCGCCCGCGCGCCGGGCACCTGGCCAGCAGCATCGTGCTGGAGGGCATGGAGCAGGCGCCGGACGCGGACCTGCTGTGGCCGTACATCGCCGCCGCCCAGGTCTACGCGTTCTTCGCCTCGCGCGCGCTGGGCCTGGCCCCGGACAATCCCAACCCGCAGGGGCTGGTCAACCGCGTGGTCCAGGGCGTGACCCTGCATCCGCTGGAGGGCTGATGGACGCGCCCTGCTTCCTCGGCGTGGACGGTGGCGGCACCAAGACCCGCTTCGTCCTGATCGACGCCAGCGGCAAGGTGCTGGCGGAGGCCCAGCTCGGCACCACCGACGTCACCCAGGTCGGCGTCGAGGGAGCGGTGCGCGTGCTTGGCGAGGGCATCGCCCAGGTGGTGACCCAGGCCGGCGTCGACCGCGCCGGCATCGCCCATGCGTTCTTCGGCCTGCCCTGCCATGGCGAGGACGGCGGCGTCGACCAGCAGCTGGACGCGATCCCGGGCGAGCTGCTCGGCCACGACCGCTACGCGTGCGGCAACGACATGGTCTGCGGCTGGGCCGGCTCGCTGGCCTGCGCCGACGGCATCAACATCGTCGCCGGCACCGGCTCGATCGGCTACGGCCAGTACCAGGGACGCGCGGCGCGCGTGGGCGGCTGGGGCGAGGTGTTCTCCGACGAGGGCTCGGCCTACTGGATCGCGGTGCGCGGCCTCAACGCGTATTCGCGCATGAGCGACGGCCGCTTGCCGAAGGGCCCGCTGCACGCGGTGTTCAACCGCGCCCTCGGCCTGCAGCGCGACCTGGACCTGTGCGCGCGGATCAACGGCGCCGGCGGCCTGGCGCGCGGCGAGCTGGCGCAGCTGTCGCGGCTGGTCAGCGAGGCGGCGGCCGCGGGCGACGCGGTGGCGCTGGCGATCTTCTCCGACGCGGCGCGGGAGTTGGCGGCGATCGCGCTGGCCCTGCACCGGGAATTGCGGTTCCCGGCCGGCACGCCGGTGCCGCTGTCCTGGTCCGGCGGCGCCTTCAGCGCCGGCGAACTGCTGCTGCAGCCGTTCCGCGAGGCCCTGGCCCGGGCCGATGCCGGGTTCGTGCCGACCGCGCCAAAGCATCCGCCGCACTACGGCGCGGCGCTGTATGCCGCGCGCCTGGCCGGCGTGTCCATCCCGGCCTGATTTCCCCCAAGGACAGCCGGGCCGCTCCTCCCCTCCATGGCCCGGCTGTCCGTCTTCTTCCGTGCATGGCGGACACCCGCCGGCACATGAAAAAGCCAGCCCCGCGGGGCTGGCCGGAAAACGTGGCGGCACCGGCCGCTGCATCAAGTAGTCCGCGCGCCGGGCCCATCCCGCGGGAGGATGGCCTGCGCGCCGCGCCCGCGCGGGCTCAGTCCTGGTACTGCAGCGGCACGCGCTTGACCGCGCACAGCAGGCGGTAGCTGCTGGTCTGGCTGTGCGCCACCACCTGCGCGGCCGGCACCCGGCTGCCCCACAGCTCGACCACGCTGCCGACCCCGGCGTGCGGGTGGTCGGTCAGGTCCACGGTGAGCATGTCCATCGACACCCGGCCGACGAGGCGCCCGGGGCGGCCATCGATCGCCACCGGGGTGCCGTTGACCGCGAACTGCGGGTAGCCGTCGGCATAGCCCGTCGCCACCACACCCACCCGGGCGGGCGCCTCGGTGACGAAGCGCGCGCCGTAACCCACCGGTTCGCCCGCGGGCAGCTCGCGCACCGCGATCACCTTCGACTCCAGGGTCATCACCGGGCGCAGCTGCGCGGCCAGGTCGTGGTCCTGGGCGAACGGCGAGACGCCGTACAGCATCAGGCCCGGGCGCGCCCAGTCGCCGCGTGCCTGCGGCCAGCCCAGCAGCGCCGGCGAGTTGCAGATGCTGGTCTGGCCCGGCAGCCCGGCGGTGGCGCGGGCGAAGGTGTCCAGCTGCTCGCGGGTGCGCGCGCAGTCCAGTTCGTCGGCGCGCGCGAAATGGCTCATCTTCACCACCACGCGCACGTGCGGCAGCGCCTCCAGCCGGCGCCAGGTGGCGGCGTAGTCGTCGGCGCCGATGCCCACGCGGTGCATGCCCGAGTCCAGCTTCAGCCACACCGTCAGCGGCGCCGGCAGCGGCGTGCGCTCCAGCGCCTCCACCTGCCAGGGTGCGTGGACCACGCACCACAGGTCGTGCTGCAGCAGCAGCGGCAGTTCGGAAGCCTCGAAGAAGCCCTCCAGCAGCAGGATCGGCTTGCGGATCCCGGCCTCGCGCAGGACCAGCGCCTCCTCGATGCAGGCCACCGCGAAGCCGTCGGCCTCCGGCTCCAGCGCCGCGGCGCAGCGCACGGCGCCGTGGCCGTAGGCATCGGCCTTGACCACCGCCAGCGCGCGCCCGCCGCCGAGGCTGCGTGCCAGGCGGTAGTTGTGGCGCAGGGCGGAAAGGTCGATCAGGGCGCGGGCGGGACGCATGGCAGGCAGGGGGCAGCGGGAACGGGGAAGCGGTGTGCGGATGCGCGCCGGATCAGGGCGACATTGTCGCCGGAACCGGGCCCTTGCCGTCGCCGCGCGCGCCGCCGCGGCCGTAGCGCGAGATGTCCAGGCCCTCGCGGCGGATGCCGGTGGGCTGGCGCGCGATCACGTCGGCCAGGTAGCGGCCGGAACCGCAGGCCATGGTCCAGCCCAGGGTGCCGTGGCCGGTGTTGAGGTACAGGTTGCGCAGGCGGGTCTCGCCCACCACCGGGGTGCCGTCGGGCGTGGCCGGGCGCAGGCCGGTCCAGAACGTGGCCCGGGACAGGTCGCCGCCACGCGGGTAGAGATCGTTGACCACCTTCTCCAGGGTCGCGCGCCGGCGCGGATCCAGGCGCAGGTCGAAGCCGGCCACCTCGGCCATGCCGCCAACGCGGATGCGCTGGTCGAAGCGGGTGATGGCGATCTTGTAGGTCTCGTCGAGGATGGTCGAGGTCGGCGCCATCTCCGGATCGGTGATCGGGATGGTCAGCGAGTAGCCCTTGAGCGGGTACACCGGCAGGTCGATGCCCAGCGGCCGCAGCAGCCGCGGCGACCAGCTGCCCAGCGCCAGCACGTAGCGGTCGGCGGTCTCGACGCGGCCGTCGATGCGCACGCCGGTGACGCGCTCGCCATCTGACTCGATCGCCTCGATGGTCGCGCCGTAGCGGAACTCCACGCCCTGCGCCGCGGCCATCGCCGCCAGGCGCTCGCTGAACAGCTGGCAGTCGCCGGTCTGGTCGCCGGGCAGGCGCAGGCCGCCCACCAGCAGGCCGGAGGCGGCGGCCAGCGCCGGCTCCACGCGGGCGATGCCGGCGCGGTCCAGCACCTCGTAGGGCACGCCGGCCTGCTCCAGCACCGCGATGTCGCGCGCCGCGGCGTCCAGCTGGGCCTGGGTGCGGAACAGCTGGGTGGTGCCCAGCTTGCGGCCTTCCCAGCTCAGCCCGGTCTCGCGCGCCAGCTCGTCCATGCAGTCGCGGCTGTACTCGGCCAGCCGCACCATGCGCTCCTTGTTCACCGCGTAGCGGCCGGCGGTGCAGTTGCGCAGCATCTGCCACAGCCAGCGGTACTGGGCCGGGTCGGAGGTCAGGCGGATCGCCAGCGGGGCGTGTTCCTGGAACAGCCACTTGATCGCCTTCAGCGGCACGCCCGGCGCCGCCCAGGGCGAAGCATAGCCCGGCGAGATCTGTCCGGCGTTGGCGAAGCTGGCGCCGCGCGCCGGGCCCGGCTCGCGGTCGACCACGGCCACCTCGAAGCCGGCGCGCGCCAGATACCACGCGCTGGCCACGCCAATCACGCCACTGCCAAGAACCAGGACCCGCTGCATCGCACCCTCCGTCAGGAGCTTTCACTGCCCCGAAGCGCCGGAGCCATGGAATGCGCGCATACTACCGCCACGATTCCAGGATTATTTTCTGTTTTTCTTCCCGCCAGCCGGCCTTTGCACTGCCACAGGCCGCTTCCACGGAGGTTTCCATGCCCGCCCGCCCCGAACGCCTGCGCGGCGACCGTCCACGCCACCTGGACCGGATCGACCGCCACATCCTGCGCATCCTGCAGGAGGAGGGCCGCATCTCCTTCACCGAGCTGGGCGAGCGCGTGGGCCTGTCGACCACGCCCTGCACCGAGCGCGTGCGCCGGCTGGAGCGCGACGGGGTGATCACCGGCTACCACGCCCGCCTCAATCCGCAGCACCTGGGCGCCAGCCTGCTGGTGTTCGTGCAGATCAGCCTGGCCTACAAGTCCGGCGACATCTTCGAGGAATTCCGCCGCGCCGCGCTGAAGCTGCCCAACGTGCTGGAATGCCACCTGGTCTCCGGCGACTTCGACTACCTGATCAAGGCGCGCATCACCGAGATGGCCTCCTACCGCCGGCTGCTGGGCAGCAGCCTGCTGACCCTGCCGCACGTGCGCGAGTCCAAGAGCTACATCGTGATGGAGGAGGTCAAGGAGACACTGGCGCTGGATGTGCCTGACTGACGGGATTGGTGATTGGTGATTGGCGATTGGTAACGCGGGCAAGCGGAGCGCAGCCGGGATCGGCTTGCAACGCGCGCGGAACGCACAAAGAAAGACGGCGGCCCCTGGGCCGCCGTTCTTCATTGCACCACCGGCGCCGGGGCTCAGCGCGCCCAGCGCACCGCCGAGGCGGTCAGCGGCAGCACCTGCGCGGTCAGCGGACGGTCCTGCTCCAGCAGGCCGATGGCGTTGGCCAGGATCGCGGCGGCCTCGCGCTGCAACGGGTCCGGGCGCTTCTCGGCCGCCTTCTCGCGCTCGGCGTCCTTGACCACGTCGCGCTCGCTGGCGGTCAGGCCGTCGTCGAAGTCCTCGGCCAGCGGATCCAGCTCCAGGCCCTTCTCCTTGCGGATCGCCTGGCGCTCCTTGCGCTGCTTCTCCTGGCGCTCGCGCTCGGCGCGGCGCTCGGCCTCGTTGAGCGACAGGTACTTCTTCGCCGCTTCCTCGCGGTAGCGCGCCACGTCCTCGCTCCACCACTGGAACTCCAGGTCGTCGGCGATGCGGCGCGCATGCATGGCCTGCAGGCGCGGCAGCAGCGGCTGGAAGTTGCCGTAGCGCTCGTGCGGCACCGCGGCGATGCGGGTCCACGGCAGGGCGTTGTCGTAGGTGCTCTCGCCGAACTCGTTGGCGTCCACGCTCAGCGGGTAGGCGATGTCGGGGACCACGCCCTTGTGCTGGGTGCTGCCGCCTTCGATGCGGAAGAACTGGGCGATGGTCAGCTTGACGTGGCCAAAGCGCGGGCCCTCGGAAGCCGGCCAGCGGTCCAGGTCGACCAGGTTCTGCACCGTGCCCTTGCCGAAGGTGGTCTCGCCGATGATCAGGGCGCGGCCGTAGTCCTGCATCGCCCCGGCGAAGATCTCCGAGGCCGAGGCCGAGGCACGGTTGACCAGCACCGCCAGCGGGCCGTCCCAGGCCACGCCCGGCTTGTTGTCGCTGTTGACCGTGACCCGGCCGCCGGACTCGCGCACCTGCACCACCGGACCGCGGTCGATGAACAGGCCGGTCAGCTGCACCGCCTCGTCCAGCGAGCCGCCGCCGTTGTTGCGCAGGTCCAGGACCACGCCGTCCACGCCCTCTTCCCGGAAGCGCGCCAGCAGGTTGGCCACGTCGCGGGTGGCGGAGGTGTAGTCGCTGCCGTTGCGGCGGCGGCCCTCGAAGTCCTGGTAGAAGGTCGGCAGCTCGATCACGCCGATCTTGCGCGCCGGCAGGCCGTCCTGCGCCGGGATGTTGTACAGCTTGCTCTTGGCCGCCTGCTCGGACAGCTGGACCCGCGCGCGGGTCAGGGTCACGGTGCGGTGCTCGCCGTCCAGGCCATCCTCGGCCGGGATGTACTCCAGCCGCACCTGGGTGCCCTTGGCACCGCGGATCTTGGCGACCACGTCGTCGATGCGCCAGCCGATCACGTCCTCGACCGGCCCGGACTTGCCCTGGCCCACCCCGACGATGCGGTCGCCGGCCTTGAGCGTGCCGTCCAGGGCCGCCGGGCCGCCGGGGATGATCTCGCGCACCACCACCACGTCGTCCTGGCGCTGCAGCTGGGCGCCGATGCCCTCCAGCGACAGCGACATGGCCTGGTTGAAGTTCTCGGCCGTGCGCGGGTTGAGGTAGTTGGTGTGCGGGTCGATCGAGGCGGTGTAGGCATTGAGGAAGATCGAGAACACGTCCTCGCTCTTGAGCTGGTCCACCGAGCGGGCCAGCTGGGCGTAGCGCTTCTCCAGCGTCCTGCGGATCTCCTCCGGCTCCTTGCCGGCCAGCTTCAGGCGCAGCCAGTCGTTCATCACCGACTTGCGCCACAGCGCGTCCAGCTCGGCGCCGTCGGCGGCCCACGGCGCGTTCTGGCGGTCGTATTCCCAGCGCTCGTTGCCGCTGAAGTCGAAGTTGCCTTCCTGCAGCAGCTTCTGCGCGTAGGCCACGCGCTCGACCACCCGCTGCCGGTACACCGAGAACATGGCGAACGCGGGGCTCGGGTCGCCGCCGCGCACGGCGTCGTCCAGCTGCAGGCGGTAGGGCTCGAAGCGCTGGATGTCGGCCGCGGTGAAGTACTGCTTGTTGCCGTCCAGCGCCTCCAGGTAGCGGCGGAAGATGTCCTCGGACATCGCGTCGTCGGCCGGGCGCGGGCGGTAGGCGTAGCGGCTGTCCGACAGCAGGCCGTAGACCAGGCGGGTGGTGGTGGACTGGTCCGGGGTCGGCGCCACGGCCACCTGCGCGGGGGCGTCGGCGCGCGCGAGCAGCGCCGCGGGGGCGGCCAGCAGGAGGGCGAACAGTGCTGCGGTGATTCTGGAATTCATGCGGGGGCTCGGGCCGGAGGCGGCCGTTGGAAATCGGGCGTCACCGCCACTGGGACCACGGCCGGCGCCGGAAGTTGCCGGACGGTCCCGTGGGTGCACGGGGACGTTCCGCCGCAGGCTAGCCGCTGCGGCGTAGGGAAAGGTGAACGGAAACGGCGTGGCGACGGGGCGCGACGGGGCCGGCGCCCGCGGAGGAGAAGGACCGCGCGCGGCCGGCTCAGGCCGCCACCCCGGCGCCGGCCGCCTGGCGGTCGGCGTGGTAGGACGAACGTACCATCGGCCCGGAGGCGACGTGGCTGAAGCCCAGCTGGTAGCCGTACTCCTCCAGCGCCTTGAACTCCTCGGGGGTCCAGTAGCGCATCACCGGGTGGTGGTGCGCGGTCGGCTGCAGGTACTGGCCGATGGTGACCATGTCCACGTCGTGCGCGCGCAGGTCGCGCAGGGTCGCCTGCACCTGCTCAAGGGTCTCGCCCAGGCCCAGCATGATCCCGGACTTGGTCGGGATCGACGGATGCTGCGCCTTGAAGTTCTTCAGCAGGGTCAGCGACCACTGGTAGTCCGCGCCCGGGCGCACGTTGCGGTACAGGTCCGGGACGGTCTCGATGTTGTGGTTGAACACGTCCGGTGGGTTCTTCGCCAGGATTTCCAGCGCGCGCTCCATGCGCCCCTTGCCGCGGAAGTCCGGGGTCAGGATCTCGATCCGGGTGCCGGGAGCGCGCTCGCGGATGGCGGCGATGCAGTCGACGAAGTGCTGGGCGCCGCCGTCGCGCAGGTCGTCGCGGTCCACGCTGGTGACCACCACGTACCTCAGGCCCATGTCGGCCACGGTCTGGCCGAGGCTGGCCGGCTCGTCCGGATCCGGCGGCTTCGGGCGGCCGTGGGCCACGTCGCAGAACGAGCAGCGGCGGGTGCAGACCTCGCCGAGGATCATGAAGGTCGCGGTGCCGTGGCCGAAGCACTCGTGGATGTTCGGGCAGCTGGCCTCCTCGCACACCGTGACCAGGCGGTTGGCGCGCAGCTTGGCCTTGAGGTTCTGCACGGCGTTGCCGGACGGGATGCGCACGCGGATCCACGAAGGCTTGCGCAGCACCGGGGCGTCGGCGAACTGCACAGGAGAACGGCCGATCTTGTCCCCGCCCAGCTGCTTGGCCCCGGCCTGCAGCGGAGCCGCCGGGGCGACAGGTTCGGACAGGACCTGGAGCGGGATGGTGCGGGGAGCGGCGTCAGTCATGGCGCCTATTGTAGGCCGCCGCCGCGCCCCGCGCCCGGCACCAGCAGTGCCGGGACCGGAACGCCCGGTGGCGGCGGATGGAACGGACGGGGCCAGCCCCCACTGTCCGCGCCTGCGGCGCAGCTGGATGGCACCCCACTCCGGGTACGGGAAAACGAAGCCACGCGCCCGGCGCGCCCGCGGACGCGGTAGCGCGGGGGATGGGGCAAGCAGGCCATGGATGGCCCGTGGTCGCGCATCGGAGCCAGGGCGGCGAGCGGGAGGGGGAAGCCCCGGGCAGTGCGGCCAGGCCAGCGGCGCGCGGCAACACTTCACGCACGCCGGCACCCGGTTTCATTCCCGGCGCACGCGGCGCCGGTCTTCATTCCCCGCCTGGCGCGGCGGAGAGGTCGGGCAGCCCCGCCTGGGGCCGCAGCTCCAGCCCGAACTGGCGCGCGACCTGCTCCAGCAGCACCGGCTTGACCGCATCCATCGAGGACGGGCCGCCCAGGTCCTGCAACGAGGTCACGCGCAGCCCCTGGTAACCGCAGGGATTGATCCGGTGGAACGGCTCCAGGTCCATGCCGATGTTGAACGACAGGCCGTGGAAGCAGCAGCCGCGGCGCACGCGGATGCCCAGCGCCGCGACCTTGGCCCCGCCCACGTACACGCCCGGCGCGCCCTCGCGGCGCTCGCCGCCGATGTTCCATTCCCCGAGCGTGTCGATGATCGCCTGCTCGATCCGGCACACGTACTCGCGCACGCCCACGCCCAGCCGGCGCAGGTCCAGCAGCGGGTAGAGCACGATCTGGCCGGGGCCGTGGTAGGTCACCTGGCCGCCGCGGTCCACGTGCAGCACCGGGATGTCGCCCGGCGCCAGCACGTGCTCGGGCTTGCCGGCCTGGCCGAGGGTGAACACCGGCTCGTGCTCGACCAGCCACAGCTCGTCCACGGTGTCGCCATCGCGCGCGTCGGTGAAACGCTGCATTGCCCGCCACACCGGCTCGTAGGCCTGGCGGCCGAGGTCGAATACCCGCGCCGGGCGCAGGGCGCGGGCCGGCGCCGCGGAGGCGCCGCAGGCGTTCACAGCGTCCATTTCACTTCCGGATGGTCGCGCAGCGCCTGGTGGGCGCGCTCGTACTGCTCGCGGCTCTGGGCGCGGAAGCCGATCCGCACCGAAACGTAGCGGCCGTTGGAGGAATGGCGCCACTGCACGCTTTCCTCCAGCACTTCCACGCCGGTGGCGGCCAGCAGCCGGGGCAGTTCGGTCTCCAGGCCCTTGTCGGCCGCGCCCATGGCGCTGAGCTCGAAGGTGCCGGGGAACTGGAAGCCGTGCTCGGGGTTGTCGGACTTGATTTCCATCGGGGCATTATCAGGGCCTGCGTGCGCGAACCCAAGCGGCGGCGCGTTGCAACGCACCGGTGCGGCCATGCACGCCCCGCGGACGCTCCGCATGCGATTCAATGCGCGTCCCTCCCCCGCCACCTCCCCCGCCCAAGGATCCCGCCCATGCCCGCTCCCGCACGGACGCGACCCCCGCGCGTCCCCACCGCCGCGTTGTTGTTGGTCTTCCTGTTCCCCGCCGCGGCCATCGCCGCCCCGCAATGCAGCAGCAGCCGCCTCAGCGAAACCCCGCCGGCGGTGAACTTCCGCGTCGACAACGACCTGTTCGGCGGCGAGAACCAGGACCAGGGATACACCAATGGCGCGGTGATCACCCTGGTCTCGCCCAACCTGGCCGACTACACCGACGACCCCTGCCTGCCGCGCCCCGCGCGCTGGATCAACCGCTACCTGGAGCGGCTGCATCCCGGCCGCTTCGAGCAGCAGAACATGGTGTTCAGCATCAGCCAGAGCCTGTACACGCCCACCGACTACAGCCGCGCCGACCTGATCCCCGACGACCGCCCGTACGCGGCGATCCTGATGGCCAGCTTCGGCTACAACGCGCGCAGCGGCGACAGCCTGCGCACCACCCAGCTGCAGCTGGGCGTGATCGGCCCGGCGGCCCTGGGCAAGCAGGTGCAGAGGGCGGTGCACCACGTGTTCGACGGCGAGGACTTCCGCGGCTGGGACAACCAGCTGCACAACGAGCCGCTGCTGGGCATCGTGCACGAACGCATGCACCGCTGGGGCGACAGCGAGGGCAACGCCGGCGGCTGGGGCTGGGACGCGATCGCGCACTACGGCGGCGCCCTCGGCAACCGCGCCACCTACGTCAACACCGGCCTGGAACTGCGCTGGGGCTGGCGCCTGCCCGACGACTTCGGCAGCACCCCGCTGCGTCCGGCCGGCGAGAACACCGCGCCGGCGCGCGAACGCCTGTCGGGCTGGTCCTGGCACGTGTTCGCCACCTCCGACGTGCGCGCGGTGGCGCGCGACATCACCCTGGACGGCAACACCTTCCGCAGCAGCCACAGCGTGGACAAGCGGCCGCTGGTGGGCGAGGTCGGCTACGGGATGGCCGTGACCCACGGCCGCTGGAAGTTCGCGCTGGCGCGCTACCACGGCGCGCGCGAGTTCGAGGGGCAGAAGGAGCGGCCGGTGTTCGGCAGCTTCACCATCAGCCGGATGCTGTAGGCCCGGCCGGGAAGCCGGCGCCGCCGCGCGGCGGCGCCGGGGGAACGCGCCTTACTGGGCGACGGTGACCGCGGCCGAGGGCACCCAGCCGCGCTGGCCGACCTCGTTTTCGACCTCGAGCATGGTGCCCTGCTTGCCGCCGGTCGGGAACAGCAGCATGCCGGTGCGCAGCTCGGCCACGACGTCGGCGTCGGCGCTGGGCTGGGCCAGCAGGCGCGCGGTACGGCGCAGGGCCAGGGTCTGGCTGGCCAGCAGCTCCGCGTCCGCGTCCATGTCCGGCGCCACCACCGCCGCCGGCGCCGGCGCGGCAACCGCCGGTTCGGCGGCGGGCGCGGCGGCGACGGGGGCCGGCTCCGGTTCCGGCGCAGCGGCCGGCACGGGGGCCGGAGCCGCGGCGGCGGCCACCGGGGCGGGCGCCGCGCCCGTCCGCAGCGCCGCCGGGGCGTCCTTGGGCACGCCCAGCAGGCCCAGGGCGGCGGACATCATCCCCTGCGGGCGCCCGGTGCGCTGCGCGGCCAGCCGGCGCAGGGCCGGCTCCATCTTCTCGAAGGCCTCCTCGTAGGCCTTCTTGATCACCTTGCCGATCTCGGTGTTTTCCCAGCTGCTGTAGTGGATCCCGCCGCGCACGCCGGCCTGGGCCTGCTGCGCGCGCAGCGCCGCGTCCCAGGCCTTGTCGGAGATCTTGGCCTCGCCGCTGACGGTGGCCACCTGCTCGGAGGTGCGCGCATCGATCAGGGTCAGCACCACCTCCGCGTTCTGGCGCCGGGTGGACACGCCGGCGCGGCCGGCGCCGGTGATCCCGCGCAGCAGGCCGCGCTTGGCCTCGGCCTCGACCCCGAAGCTGCTGCCGCCGGCATTGGCGTTCTGCGAGACGATGTCCGGGACCAGCACGAAGTCGGCGGCGCGGATCTGGCCACCGCCGACGTTGTGGCCCTCGCGCAGCTGGCCGGCCGCGGCCAGCTCCTGCTCGGCACGGATCGCGGCCAGGCCGGCGCCGCGGTCGACCACGGTGAAGCAGCGCGATTCGTTGACCAGCACCCGCAGCATGCGGGTCGGGGCCGACAGGCCGTAGCTGGCCCACAGCTCGTCGCCGTCGTCCGGCTCGGAGATGCGCACGGTGCCGATCGGCTCGCTGCAGGTGGAGCCGAACAGGGCGGCGCGGGCGTCCGGCGCCCAGGCCGCCGTGGCGAGGACCGCGCCCAGCACCAGGGCACGGGACGGAAGATGCGGATGGCTCATGGTTTCCCCTTGGATTGCTCTGGCGCCTGGTTGCGGCGCGCAGGAAGCCAAGTTTAACGAAACCTTCATTTCAATGAACAAGGCCGGGAGGCCACCCTCCCGCAAAAGGAAAAGGCCGGCAAAGCGCCGGCCTTCCCCGGAACCGCCGCGCTCAGCGGGCCAGTTCGGTGCTGGTCGAATTGACCCAGCCGCGGTTGCCGAGTTCGTCCTCGACTTCCCACATCGCCCCGTCCTTCTGCCCGGTCGGGTACAGCAGCATGCCAGGCTCCAGGTCGCGCACCGCCTTGCCGGTGCCCTTGGCGTTGGCCAGCATGCGCGCCGCGCGGGTTACGCGCAGGGCCTGGATCGGGCTGGCCGCCGAGGCGTCCTCCGGCAGGCCGCCGAGCTGGGCGACCAGGTTGGTGTAGGCCTGCAGGTAGGCCAGGGTGATGACCTGGCCGATCTCGGTGTTGGCGTAGCCGCCGACGCCGGCCGCGCCCAGGCCGCTGCCCGAGAACAGGTTGCCGCGCGCGCCGAAGCCGATGTCGGTCTTCTTGGCGCTGCCCTCGGCCAGCGCCACCTGCTCGGAGGAGCGCACGTCGGTGACCGTCAGCACCACGTCGGCGGTCTTCTTCTTGAAGTTGAGGCCGCCGAGCACCTGCCCGGCACGGCCGCCGACCAGGCCGCTGAGCAGGCCGCCGACCGCGTTGCCGCCGGCGTCGCTGTTCTGCGAGATCAGGTCAGGCACCAGCACGTAGTCGGCCGCCTTGACCTGGCCCTTGCCGACGTTGGAGCCGCGGCGCAGGTTGCCGTCCGCCGCCAGCGCGCGCTCGTTCTGCGCGGCGGCCATGCCGGCGCCGCGGTCGACCAGGGTGAAGCAGCGCGAGCGCGACACGAACACCTTGATCAGGCGCGAGGGCTCCGGGAGCTGGTGGCCGCTCCACCAGTTCACCCCATGCTCCGGTTCCAGTACCGAGATCGTGCCCAGCGGCTTCTTGCATACCGGGATCTCCGCCGCCTGCTGCTGGCGCAGTTCCTGCGCGCTCTGCCGTTGCGCCATGGCCGGAGCGGACACAAGCGCCACCGTCAACGCGGCGCCGAGCGCCGCGCGTACTGCCTTCCTATTGCCCATGTTTTTCCCCGTTGGAGATTTGCACAAAGCGCGGGCAATCCCGCCCGCCACGCGCGACCTCGGCAGGCAACGCGCCGGCCGAGGATAAACGATGGAATAACCCGGGCGGGCGCCACCCGTCGGGAGGCGCGGTCGCGCGCAACGAAAACAGCCGGCGCGGGGCCGGCTGTTTCCAGGGCGTTGCGTGGGCGATCCGTCAGGATTCCCACCACATCCAGAACGCGTCCCACAGGCGCTTGAAGAAACCGGCCTCCTCGACCGCGCCGGTGGCTACCAGCGGCGCCTCGGCGATGACCTGGCCGTCCAGCGACACCTTCACCGTGCCGATCTGCTGCCCGGCGGCAATCGGCGCCACCAGCGAGCGCGGCACTTCCATCGCCGGCTTGAGGTCGCCGTAGCGGCCACGGGCCACGCTCACCAGCAGCGGCTCGGCCACGCCCAGCTGCACCTGGTCGGCCTTGCCCTTCCACACCTTCAGCGAAGCCACCGGCTTGCCGGGCTCGTACAGGCGGTGGGTCTCGTGGAAGCGGAAGCCCCAGTTGAGCAGGGCCAGGCTGTCGTCGGCGCGCTGGCGCTCGGAGGCGCCGCCCATCAGCACCGCGATCAGGCGCTGGTCGCCGCGCTGGGCCGAGCTCATCAGGCAGTAGCCGGCCCTGGAGTGGTGCCCGGTCTTGATGCCGTCGACCGAGGAATCGCGCCACAGCAGCAGGTTGCGGTTCGGCTGGGTGATGCCGTTGACCGTGAATTCCTTGATCTTGTTGTACGCGTACTGCTCCGGGTAGTCGCGCACGAAGGCGCGGCCCAGCAGCGCCAGGTCGCGCGCGGTGCTGTAGTGCCCTTCCGCCGACAGGCCGTGGGCGTTGACGAAGTGGCTGTTCTTCATGCCGATCTTCGCCGCGTAGCTGTTCATCAGGTCGGCGAACGCCTCCTGGGTGCCGGCCACGTGCTCGGCCAGGGCGATCGCGGCGTCGTTGCCCGACTGCACCGCCATGCCCTTCTCCATCTCCTCCAGCGGCGCGGTCTGGTTGACCGGGAAGCCGCTGAAGCTGCCGTCGGTGCGCGCGCCGCCCTCGCGCCATGCGCGCTCGCTCATCAGCACCTGGTCGTCGGGCCGGACCCGGCCGGCGGCCATTTCCGCGGCGATCACGTAGGCGGTCATCACCTTGGTGATGCTGGCCGGTTCCACCCGCTCGTCGACGTTCTCCCCGGCCAGGATCTGGCCGGTGGCGTAGTCCATCACCAGCCAGGCGGTGGCCTGGGAGGGACGCGGCGCCGGCGGGATCGCGACCGGGGCCGGCGCGGCGGCGGCCGGCGCCGCCGGGGCGGGTGCCGGCGCCTGGGCGCTGGCCAGGCCGAAGGCGAAGGTGGCCACCGCGGCGAGGGCGGCGAGCATGCCTGGGGAACGGAACTTCATGGAAACGGGAACTCCTGCGGCAACCGGCTCGCGGCCGGGCGGAAGGGAAGGACGAAAGGACGGATTGTAGCCCCGGCTCAGTCGCGCACCGGCTGCGGGGTACCGAATCCCAGACCGGCGATGCGCAGTGCAAGTTCCGCCGGGTCGCCGGCGGCCGGCACCCGCAGGCGCCACAGGGTGCGCCCGCCGCTGACCACGTCCTCCAGGCGCGCGTCGCTGATGCCCGCGGCCAGCAACCGTTCCAGGGCGCGGCGGGCATTGTCGGCGCTGGAGAAGCTGGCCACCTGCAGCAGGGTCGACGCAGCGGCGGCCGGCGCGGCGGGGGTGGCGGCTGCCGGCGCGGCGGCAGCGGGCGGCGGATCCGGTGGCAGCGCCTGCACCAGCTGGTCCAGGGCGGTGGCCGGGGTGGCCGGCGCGGTCTGCACCGGCGCGGGCGTGGCCGGGCGCGCAGCGGGGGTGGCGGCGCGGCCGGCGTAACGGGTGCCGTCGTCCTCGCCCGGGACCAGCGCGCGCACCTCGACCCGCCCGGTACCGCGCGGATGGATGCCCAGCTTGACCGCCGCGGCGTAGCTGAGGTCGATCACCCGGCCCTCGTGGAACGGGCCGCGGTCGTTGACCCGCACCACCACCGACTTGCCGTTGTCCAGGTTGGTGACGCGGGCGAAGCTGGGCAGCGGCAGGGTCTTGTGCGCGGCGGTGAAGGCGTACATGTCGTACACCTCCATGTTCGAGGTGCGGCGGCCGTGGAACTTGGCGCCGTAGTAGGAGGCGATGCCCTGCTCGACGTAGCCGTGCGGGCGGTCCAGCACCTTGTACTGCTTGCCCAGCACCGTGTACGGCGAGCGGTTGCCGACCGGCGAGCGCGGCTCGTCGGTCACCACCGGCTCGGGGATGCAGTCGACGTTGGGCAGGTGGTCGGGGAGCCGGTCAGGCACCCCGGGCTTGTACAGCCCACCGGCCGTGTAGTGGCCGCGGGTGGACGGGTCCTCCTGCGCCGGCGGGTAGTAGACCCCGGCGCAATCGCCGGCCGGCGCGGCGCCCGCGGGCGCGCCGCCGGCCCCGCCCGTGGACGGGGCCGCAGGCTTCTTCGGCGCGCTGCCGCAGGCGGCCAGCGCAAGCGCGGCCAGCACCATGGCGGCGCGCAGCCCCAGGGTCCGGGCCCGGCGCCGGGTCATGCCGGCGGGATCTCCCGCCCGGCGATCGCCTCCGACAGCTGGAACACCGCCATCGCGTACATCTTGGAGATGTTGTAGCGGGTGATCGCGTAGTAGTTCTGGAAGCCCAGCCAGTACTGCGGGCCGTTGCTGCCGGCCAGGCTGACCGGGGTGGCGGTGGCGCCCGCCGGCACCGGCGCCTGCGGGGTGTAGCCGCGCGCGGCCAGCTCGGCCAGGCTGTGGGTGGGCGCCCACTCGGACGGCTCGAACGGCTCGCGCCCCGGCTCCAGGGTGGCCGGCACCGCGACCAGGCCGCCGCGCACCCAGCCGCCCTTCTCCACGAAGTAGTTGGCGACCGAGGCGAACACGTCGTCGAGGCTGCCGAACAGGTCGCGGCGGCCGTCGCCGTCGCCGTCCACCGCGTACTCGCGGTAGCTGGAGGGCATGAACTGGCCCATGCCCATGGCGCCGGCGTAGCTGCCCTTGAGCGCGGCGATGTCGAGCTTTTCCTCGCGGCCCAGCGCGAACAGCTGCGCCAGTTCCTCGCGGAAGAACAGCTCGCGCCGCACCTCGCGCTCGAGCTTGGCCGGGTCGCCGCTGCGCGGGTAGCGGAAGGCCAGGGTGTACAGCGCGTCGAGCACCGAATAGCGGCCGGTGTTGGCGCCGTAGCTGGTCTCCACGCCGATGATCGCCACGATCACCTCGGCCGGCACGCCGGTTTCGGCCTCCACCTTCGCCAGCTTCGCCCGGTGCTGTTCGAGGAAGCGGCGGCCACCGTCGATCCGGGCCTGGCTGATGAACATCGGCCGGTACTCGTGCCAGGGCTTGACCCGCTCGGCCGGTCGCGACATCGCCGCGACCACGCTGTCGAGGAAGTTCGCCCGGGCCAGGGTGGCCTCGATCTCGGCGGCGGGAATGCCGTAGCGCTCGCTGGTCTGGGCGACGAAGCGCGCGCGCGCCAGCTCGAACGGCACCGGGGTGAGGTCCACCGGCGCGGCGGCCGGGGCCTCGGGCCGGGCCTCGGCCGGCGTGGACGTGGCGGCCACCGGGACCGCGTCCGGCGGGTTCTGGGACACGACGCCGGCGCGGGGCGTGCAGCCCAGCAGTCCGGCGAGGATCAGGCCGGTCAGCACACGGCCGCGCATTGCGGGCTTCCTGGTCATCGAAGGCAGATTAGCATGCGCGCGCAAGGCCGCGCAGGCATTGGGATTTCCCGCTTCAGTGCCAGGCATGGACCGGACGGTGGCTGCGCACCGCCATCACCAGCCCCAGCCCGGCCAGCAGCGACACCGCCGAGGTGCCGCCATAGCTCAGCAGCGGCATCGGCACGCCGACCACCGGCAGCAGGCCGGAGACCATGCCGCCGTTGACCAGCACGTAGACGAAGAAGGCCAGGCCCAGCGAGCCGGCCAGCAGCCGCGAGTAGCCGTCGCGCGCCTGCGCCGCGATCCACAGGCAGCGCCCGATCACGAACAGGTACAGGGCCAGCATGGTGGCCACGCCGATCCAGCCGAACTCCTCGCTGAGCACGGCGAAGGCGAAGTCGGTGGTCTGCTCGGGGATGAAGTTCAGGTGCGACTGGCTGCCCTCGCCCCAGCCCTTGCCGGTGAGGCCGCCGGAACCGATCGCGATCTTGGACTGGATGATGTTCCAGCCGGCTCCCAGCGGATCGCGCTCCGGATCGAGGAAGGTCAGGATCCGGTCCTTCTGGTACGGCCGCAGCAGCCAGAACCAGGCCACCGGCGCCACCGCGGCCACGCCGCCGATGCCGACCCCGACCCACCACCACGGCAGGCCGGCCAGCAGCAGGGCGAACACGCCGCTGCTGGCGATCAGCATCGCCGTGCCGAAGTCCGGCTGCAGCAGGATCAGCCCGGTCGGCACCGCGATCAGCACGCCGGTGGCCAGCACCGTCGGTACCCGCGGCGGCAGGGGCCGCGAGTGCAGGTACCAGGCGACCATCATCGGCAGGGCGATCTTCAGCAGCTCCGAGGGCTGCAGGTAGAACACGCCGAGGTTGAGCCAGTGCCGGCCGTGCTTGCCGGTGCCCACCAGCAGCACCGCCAGCAGCGGCAGCAGCGACAGCGCGTACACGATCGGCGACCAGGCACGCAGGCGGATCACCGAGACCCGCGACAGCGCCCACATCGCCAGCACGCCCAGGGCGAAGCGCGCGCCCTGGGCCTTGACCAGCGCGGCGCCGCCGGAGGGGCCGCCGGCGCTGTACAGCACCGCCAGGCCGAACGCCATCAGCCCGGCCAGGGCCAGGCACAGCGGCCAGTCCAGGGTGCGCACGAAGCGCCCGGCCAGGTCCAGCAGCCAGCGCAGGAAATCCCTCATGGGTCGCCTCCCTCCTGGTCGGGCGCGGGTCCGGGGGACGCCGGGGCGGCGGGCGCGTCCCCGCCGGGCCCGGCAGGCGGGGCAGGCGACACCTGCGTGCCGGTGCCGTTGTCGGTGCCGTTGTCGCCGCGCCTGCCATCGCCGCTGCCGCCGCCGGCCGCGGGCGTGGCCTGGCGCAGCAGGTGCGGCTGGCGCCGGATCCAGCTGCCGAAGCTGTTGCCGGCGGGATTGCGGTCGCTGGCCAGGGCCGGGGTGCGCCGCGACGCCACCGGCGCGGCCGGCACCGCGGCGGCATCCCCGCCCGCGCCGGCGGATGGCGTGCCCTCCCCGGGCTGCCCCGCCGCGTCCAGCGGCGCGCACCCGGCGCCGCCCTCGCTGCAGGAGGCAGGCTGCGGGGCGCCGTCCAGCGGTTCCAGCCCGTCCGGCAGCTTGCCCAGCAGCCAGGCGTCGAAGATCTTGCGCGCGATCGGCGCGGCGGTGCTGCCGCCGTAGCCGCCGCCCTCCACCGCCACCGCCACCGCGATCTGCGGGTCCTCGGCCGGGGCGAAGCCGATGAACAGCGCGCGGTGGCGCAGGTGCATGGGCAGGCTGCGCGGGTCGACCGCGCTGGTGCCGCGGCGGCTGACCACCTGCGCGGTGCCAGTCTTGCCGGCGATCCGGTACGGCGCACCGACGCCGATCGCGCGCGCGGTGCCGCCGGGGCCGTGCACGGTCATCTCCATGCCCTCGCGCACCACCCGGAGGTTGTCCGGGCGCTCGCTGATCCGCTCCGGCTCGCCGCCGGGCAGCGGCGCCCACGGCGCGTCGAAGCGGTCGCGGCGCGCCTCCACCAGGCGCGGACGGCGTAGCCGGCCCTCGTCGGCCAGGGCACCGGTGGCGCGCACCATCTGCAGCGGGGTGACCTTCCAGTCGCCCTGGCCGATGGAGATGTTCACGGTGTCGCCGGGATACCAGCGCTCCTTGCGCTGCTTCATCTTCCACGCCGGGGTGGGCAGGATGCCCGAGCTCTCGCCGACCAGGTCGATGCCCGAGGGCTGGCCGAAGCCGTAGTGCACCAGGAAGCGCTCGATCCGCTCGATGCCCATGTCCAGCGCCAGCTGGTAGTAGTACGTGTTGACCGAATCGGCGATCGACTTGCGCGCATCGGTCCAGCCATGGCCGCCGCGGTGCGAATCGCCCCAGCCACGGCTGGTGCCGGGCAGGTAGAACATGCCGGTCGAAAGCGTGCGGTCCTCGGGCCGGCGCACGCCGCTGTCCAGGCCGGCCAGGGCCAGGAACGGCTTGAGCGTCGACCCGGGGGCCACGCCGCCGAGCACCGCGCGGTTGAACTGCGGGCGCGAGGGGTTGTCCATCAGCGCGCGGTAGTCGGCGTGGGAGATGCCGTTGACAAACAGGTTGGGGTCGTACGACGGCAGGCTCACCAGCGCCAGGATCTCGCCGGTGCGCGGATCCATCGCCACCGCCGTGCCCTCCAGGTCGCCGAACGCGGCCACGGTGGCGCGCTGCAGCTCGGCGTCGATCGACAGGCGCAGGTCCGCGCCCGGACGCGCCGGCACCCGGCCCACGGTGCGCAGGGCGCGGCCCTGGACGTTGGTCTCGATCTGCTCGTAGCCGACCTTGCCGCGCAGCACGTCCTCGTAGGCGCGCTCGATCCCGGTCTTGCCGATGTGGGTCAGCGCGCTGCCACCCTCGCCCAGCGTCTCCAGGTCCTTCTCGTCGATCCGGCCGACGTAGCCGATCACGTGCGCGAACAGCTCGCCGTAGGGGTAGTGCCGGGTCAGGTACGGCTCCATCTCCACACCCGGGAAGCGCCAGCGGTTGACCGCGAACGCGGCCATCTCCTCGTCGGTGAGGCGCAGCTTCAGGGTGATCGGCCGGAAGCCGCGCCCGGCCTTGCGCTCGCGGCGGAAGCGCTCGATGTCGTCCTCGTCCAGCCGGATCAGCCGGCCGAGCTCGGCCAGCAGCTTCTCGGTGTCGCCGGCCTTGTCCGGGACCACGTCCAGGCGGAAGGCGGGCACGTTCTCGGCCAGCAGCCGGCCCTGGCGGTCGTAGATCATGCCGCGCGCGGGCACCACCGGCCGCGGGCGGATGCGGTTGGCCTCCGAGCGGGTGGCGTAGTCGTCGTGCTGCAGCACCTGCAGGCGGAAATACCAGGCCGCCAGCCCGCCCAGGGCCAGCGCCACGGCGAGGAAGCCGAGCGCGGCGCGGCGCCGGAACTGCTCGGCCTCGGCGTGCGGATTCTTGCTCGCGCGGCGGCTGCCCATGCGATGGCCTCAGTCCCGGCGGCCCAGGCGCAGGGCGTCCAGCAGCAGGAACAGCGGCGGCCACAGCGCCAGGCCCAGCAGCGGCGCCCACCAGTATTCCCATGGCAGCAGCGGCTGCCCCAGGGCCAGGTTCACCGCCGCGTCGACGATGCGGTCGTTGAGCAGCAGCGCGCCGATCGCCAGCGCCTGCTGCGACAGCGGGAAGAAACGCAGCCGGGCGCGGAAGCGCTGCAGGATGAAGGCCATGATCACCAGCCGCAGGGCCTGCTCGCCGAGCAGGCTGCCGTAGGCCAGGTCGGCGACCAGGCCGCAGGCGAAGGCCAGGCCCAGGCCGGCGCGCGAGGGCGTCTCGATCACCCAGTAGGCCAGCACCAGGGCCAGCCAGTACGGCCGCAGCGGCTGCAGCTGCGCGTGCAGCGGCAGCAGGCCCAGCAGCAGCGCCAGCAGCAGGCTCAGCGGCAGCAGCCAGCCACCGAGGCGGTCGCGGGCGCTCATCCGGTCGCCTCCTGCGGAGGCTGTGATTCGTTATTGGGGATTGGTGATTCGGAAGAGCCGGCGGCCGGCTCCCCTTGCGCGGCCGGATCCTCGGCCTCGCCGGGCTCGCCGGGGACGGGAGGGAGCGGCAGGTCGGGGGCGGCGCCGGGGCGCAGGAGCAGGACGTCGCGGCCGCGGTCCAGCTGCGCGGCCGGCCTCAGCTCGCCGACCAGGAAGGCCTGGCTGTCGTCCGGGTGCAGGGCGGTGATGGTGGCCACCGGGAAACCCGGCGGGAAGCGCCCGCCCAGGCCGGAGGTGACCAGCTGGTCGCCAACCTGCACGTCCTGGTTGAGCGGGATGTCGCGCAGCTCCAGGCGGTCGCCGCGGCCGTACACGATCAGGCGCACGCCGTTGCGCGCCACCATCACCGGCACCGCGTGGTCCGGGTCGGTCAGCAGCAGCACGGTGGACTGGGTCGGGGTGGTCTCGATCACCTGGCCGAGCAGGCCGCCGGCGTCGATCACCGCCTGCCCGCGCTGCACGCCCTGGCGGCTGCCGGCACGCAGCACCAGGCGCTGGCGCGAGGGCTCCAGGTCGATGTCCAGGATCGGCACCAGCTGCACGTCCAGGCCGCGCCGCTCGACCACGCCCAGCAGTTCGCGCAGCTGGGCGTTGTCGACCGCGGCGTTGCGCAGCCGGGTCAGGCGCGCATTGGCCACCAGCAGCTCGTTGCGCAGGCGCCGGTTCTCCTCGACCAGGCTGGCGTGCGAGGCCAGGCCGTCGCGCAGCGCGCCGCGGACCGTCCCCGGCAGGCCGGCGATGCTGCGCAGCGGCTGCACCAGCACCGTGGCCTGGGTGCGCACCCACGACAGCCAGCCGCCGCGGTGGTCCAGCACCAGCAGGGTCACGGCCAGGGCGAGGTAGGCCAGCAGCCGCAGGGGACCGGATTCACCGGGGCGCGCAGCGTGTGGGGAACCGACGTAGGACGACACGGACGGTGATCAGTCGGGGCAGCGCGGCGGAGATGGGAGTATGGCGGCAGCGTCCGCCGCTGGCGAACGCCGCCCCGGCGCGGGGCGGCGCGGAGGGCGCGGGTCAGTCCGGCGCGAAGAACTCGTTGCCGTGCATGTCGACCAGCTCCAGCGCGCGGCCGCCACCGCGGGCCACGCAGGTCAGCGGGTCGTCGGCGACCTGCACGTGCAGGCCGGTCTCCTCGGAGATCAGCTTGTCCAGGTCGGCCAGCAGGGCGCCGCCGCCGGTCAGCACGATGCCGCGCTCGGCCACGTCCGCGCCCAGCTCCGGCGGGGTCTGCTCCAGCGCCAGCTTGACCGCCGAGACGATGCCCGACAGCGGCTCGTGCAGCGCCTCCAGCACCTCGTTGGAGTTGATCTTGATCATCTTCGGCACGCCCTCGGCGAGGTTGCGGCCGGTGATCTCCATCTCCTTGGCCTCGGCCTGCGGATAGGCGCAACCCAGCTCCATCTTGATCCGCTCGGCGGTCACCTCGCCGATCAGCATGCCGTGGTTGCGGCGCACGTAGTTGGTGATCGCCTCGTCGAAGCGGTCGCCGCCGATGCGCACCGAAGCCGAATACACGATGCCGTTGAGCGAGATCACGGCGACCTCGGTGGTACCGCCGCCGATGTCGATGACCATCGAGCCGCGCGCCTCGGACACCGGCATGCCGGCGCCGATCGCCGCGGCCATCGGCTCCTCGATCAGGTAGACGTCGCGGGCGCCGGCCTCCTCGGCCGATTCCTTGATCGCGCGGCGCTCGACCTGGGTGGAGCCGGCCGGCACGCACACCAGCACGCGCGGGCTCGGACGCAGGACCCGGGCCTTGTGCACCTTCTTGATGAAGTGCTTGAGCATGGCCTCGGTGTAGGTGAAGTCGGCGATCACGCCATCCTTCATCGGCCGGATGGTGGTGATGTTGCCCGGGGTGCGGCCCAGCATCTGCTTGGCCTCCGCGCCCACCGCCGCGACCGAGCGGGTGCCGCCGATCGCGCGGTCCTGGCGCACGGCCACCACCGAAGGCTCGTTCAGCACGATGCCCTGCCCGCGGACGTAGATCAGGGTATTGGCCGTGCCCAGGTCGATGGACAGGTCGTTGGAGAACATGCCGCGGAGCTTCTTGAACATCGAGGGGCGGTCCTGGGGTTTCCGGTCTGGAGGAGGCGGGCGTGACGGAACCGGCTGGACGCCGGCGCTTGCGGCGGTCGGCGCGCGAGGCGCGCCGATGGCGAAAAATTGGACAGCGAAAACAGGCCGGCTAGCCTAGCAACGGGGCCGGTCGCGGGCAAGGAATTCCGCGGTAATCCGCGGGTTTGGACGCATCCGGGGCGCCGCCGGCGGCGCCCGCCCCGAGGCCCGGGCTGGCCGCGCGGGGGCGCAGCCGGTAACCTTTGCGCCGCGGCGCAAGGCCGCAGCCCCTGTCACGCGCGCCGCGCGCGCCCGAGTACCAAGCCGATGTCCACCCTGATCTGTGGTTCCCTCGCCTACGACACCATCATGGTGTTCCCGGACCAGTTCAAGAACCACATCCTGCCGGACAAGGTGCACATCCTGAACGTCTCCTTCCTGGTCCCGCGCATGCGCCGGGAGTTCGGTGGCTGCGCCGGCAACATCGCCTACAACCTCCACCTGCTCGGCGGCAAGCCGGTGCCGATGGGCACCGTTGGCGGCGATTTCGGCCCTTATCGTGAGCATTTCGAGTCCCTTGGCATCGACCTGTCGCAGGTCAAGGTGATCGAGGAGCTGTTCACCCCGCAGGCCTTCATCACCACCGACCACGACAACAACCAGATCACCGCCTTCCACCCGGGCGCGATGATGCGTTCGCACGAGAACCACGTGAAGGACGTGCCGGGGATCACCCTGGGCCTGGTCGGCCCGGACGGCCGCGAGGGCATGTTGCAGAACGCCGCCGAGTTCCACGAGATGGGCGTGCCGTTCATCTTCGACCCGGGCCAGGCCATGCCGCTGTTCAACGGCCAGGAGCTGCGCCAGTTCATCGAGCTGGCCGACTACGTGGTGGTCAACGACTACGAGTCCAACCTGCTGCAGGAGCGCACCGGCTGGACCGACCGCGAGATCGTCTCGCGGGTGAAGGCCTACATCACCACCCAGGGCCCGCGTGGCGCCCTGGTGCATACCCCGGAGAAGACCTACGAGGTGCCGCCGGCGCACGAGCGCCGGGTGGTCGATCCGACCGGCTGCGGCGACGCCTTCCGCGCCGGCCTGATCTTCGGCATCGAGAAGGGCTACGACTGGCTGACCATCGGCCGCATGGGCAACCTGATGGGGGCGCTCAAGGTCGAGCACCCCGGCACCCAGAACCAGCGCTTCGACTTCGCCGAGTTCAACGAGCACTTCCGCCAGCAGTTCGGCTACAGCCTCGAGTAAGGCGGCCCGCGCCGCCGGGCAGGCGCCCGGCACCGCCGTCGCCGCGGGCCAGGCCAGCCCGCGCCTTCGCTTTCAGCCTTCCGCCGGCGGGCTTGCCGCCGCGGGCGCCGCCCTGGCCGCCTGCTCCAGCCAGGCCGGCAGATCGCGCCGGCGCACGCCCTGGCGGCGGGCCAGGGCCAGCTGCTCCAGCATCCACTGCCGCCGCGCCGGGTCCTCGCCGGCCAGCGACAGCGCCAGGTCGCGGTCCATCCAGCGCCGCACCAGCACGAACAGGACCACGTGCAGGGCGATGGCCAGCACGCTGACCACCGCCACGACCACGTAGTCCAGGTTCGGCATGGCGGCGTCAGTCCCAGCCCGGCATCTGGCTGCCGTCCAGGCCGCCGGTCTCGAACACCGCGGTGCGGCTGCCGCCGGCCTTCACCGGGAAGCTGATCTCCAGCCGCCGCGCCTGGCGCATGCGCTTCCACAGCCCGCGGTAGTCCTCGATGAACATGGCGATGGCCTCGTCGGTTTTCGGGCGCCAAGCCGACATCGGCCGCGCCGCGGCATCGTCGAACTTCACCTGGACCTTGCAGCCGCCGTAGCAGTCGAAGTCGCCGCCCTCCAGCACCAGGTAGGCGCTGCGCTTCCACTCGGGATGGTCGCGGATCACCAGCTGCACCGCGGCCGGCCGGCTGCCGCCGGTGTCCACCGGCTCCTGGCTGAGGATCGCCGCGGTGCGCTGTTCGCCCCTGCCGGCCGGCACCCGGGCGTAGTTCCACAGGCTGGCCAGGCGGCGCTGCTCGCGCGCCTCCTCGGCGCGCGCCTTGACCTCCTCCAGCCCGGGGCCGATGGCCGCGGCGGCCTCGCTGTCCGGGTACTGGTCCAGCAGGGCCACGCCGTGGACCCGCGCCAGTTCCCAGTTGCGGTCGGCCACCGCCGCCTCGTACTGGCGCTGCAGTTCCGCCGCGGCACGGGCCCGGGCCTCGGCCTCGGCGGCCAGCTGCGCCTGGCGCTGGGCCTCGCGGTCGGTGCAGGCGCTGGCGCCGGCCAGGGTGGCGGCCAGCAGCAGGGCCAGGGACAGTCGCGGACGGATCGGCTGCATGTCTTGCTTCCTCGGGCGGGCGCGCCGGGTGGGCCGGCGCGCCCGGGGTCTTACTGCTTCGCGCCTTCGGCGCGGGCCAGGATCGCCTCCACCGAGGCGGTGGTGATCGGGTGGTAGCCGGGCCTGGCGCGCTCGAACACCTCGCGGGCGAAGGCCAGGCCGTCCGGCGTCTTCACCAGCTCCAGGTACACCGGCAGGATCAGCTTGCGCCGGCCGACCCGCTGGATGAACTCGCCGGCCGCCGGGCGCGCCTCGAGGTAGCCGCTGCGCAGGGCCAGCGGATACCAGCGCATGGCGATCTCGCCGTTCGGGGTGCCGGTGAAGCGGTAGGCCTTGTCCAGCTGCGCCAGCCGCGCGGGCTCGAGGCTCTGGCCCATGCCTTCCAGGAAGCGCACCCAGGCCTGGGTGCCCCAGTCGGCGGTCACCTGCGGGCTGGGCAGCTCGCCGCTGCCGAGCCAGGCGATGCGCGCGCTGTCCACGCTGGCGAAGGTGCGCGCCTGCGCCGGGGTGGCGAACGCGGGGATGCCGGGCTGGTTGAGCCAGGCGTCCAGCTCTTCCTCGGTCACCGCCATCGGGTTGTCCTTCAGCAGCTTCTCGCGCAGGTAGGCGACGAACTGCTCGCTGTCGGCGCTCTGGAAGGCGTGATCGTCGAACCAGCCGCGCAGGAAGGGGTCGAACTTCGCGCGGCCCACCCGCTGCTCCAGGAACTGCAGGAACCAGGCGCCCTTGGTGTAGGCCACCTCGCTCAGCGCCTCGTCCGGGTCGCGTGCGGCCAGCGGCGGCAGCACCAGCAGCTGGTCCTGGGCGGCCATGTGCTCCATGTCGGCCTTGACCCCGGCCTGGTCGATCTGGCGCTCCATCTCGGCCAGCTCCTCGCCGTACAGCGCCTCGACGATGCGGCCCTGGACGTAGGTGGTGAAGCCCTCGTTGAGCCAGATGTCCTTCCAGCTGGCGTTGGTGACCAGGTTGCCGGACCAGCTGTGCGCCAGCTCGTGGGCGATCAGCGAGACCAGCGACTTGTCGCCGACGATCACGGTCGGGGTGATGAAGCTCAGGCGCGGGTTCTCCATGCCGCCGAACGGGAACGACGGCGGCAGCACCAGCATGTCGTAGCGCTCCCACCGGTAGGCGCCGTACAGGCCCTCGGTGGCGACGATCATCTGCTCGGTGTCCTCGAACTCCTTCACCGCGCGGTCGACCATGGACGGCTCGGCCCACACGCCGCTGCGCGCGGAGATCGGCTTGAACACCAGGTCGCCGGCGGCGATCGCCAGCAGGTAGGACGGGATCGGCTGCGGCATGGTGAAGCTGTAGTCGCCGTCGCGCACCGCCGCCGGGTCGTTGTCGGCGCTCATCAGCACCATCACGTCCGGGCGGGTGGTGACGTGCGCGCTATAGGTGAAGCGCACGCCCGGGGTGTCCTGCAGCGGCACCCAGCTGCGGGCATGGATCGCCTGCGACTGGCTGAACATGAAGGGCAGCTTGCCGCCCTCGGTCATCGACGGCTCCAGCCACTGCAGGCCGGAAGCCTGCGGCGAGGTGGCGTAGGTGACGCGGATCCTGGCGTTGCGCTGCGGCGCCTGGATGGTCAGCTTGCTGCCGAACACCGGGTCGGCCTCGGCCAGCTCGAACTGCAGCGGGGTCCAGGCGCCGTCGACCTCGCCCTCGACCTTGTCGATGGCCAGGTCGCGGGTGTCCAGCACCAGCTGGGTGGCCTTCGGATCGGCCCACTGCAGGGCGTAGGTGGCGGTGCCCGACAGCTGGCGGGCGTCGAAGTCCAGCTTCAGGTCCAGCGCCAGGTCGGCGATGCGCACCTTGTCCGGCTCGGACCAGGAGCTTTCGTCGTGGCGGCGGGCCGAGGCCTGGGCGGCCTGGGCCGGGCGGGCCTGGGGATTGGCGGGATCGGCCGGACCGGCCTGTTCGCCGGAGCAGCCGCTGGCGGCGGCGGTCATGGCAAGGGTGAGCAGCAGGGCTGGAAAGCGCATGTTCGAGGGTCAAGCGGAAAACAGCGAGTGTACCGCGCGCCCGCGCCCCGGCCACCCGCCGACGCGCAGGCCGGGCAAGCCGGAAGGACAATCCGGGCCGCCTGGCGGCCCGCGCGCTCAGACCTTGTAGCCGGTATGCACCGCGACGATGCCGGCGCTGAGGTTCACGTAGCCGCAGCGCGACAGCCCGGCCTCTTCCATCATCGCCTTCAGCTGCTCCTGCGGCGGATGCTTGCGGATGCTCTCGGCCAGGTACTGGTAGCTGGCGGCATCGCCGGCGAACAGCTGGCCCAGCCTCGGCAGCACCTTGAACGAGTGGAAGTCGTAGATCGGCCGGAACCACTCGGCCTTCACCTCGGAGAACTCCAGCACCCGCGCCTGGCCACCCACGCGCAGCACGCGCGCGATCTCGCGCAGGGCCGCGTCCTTGTCGGTGACGTTGCGCAGGCCGAAGGCCATGGTCACCAGGTCGAAGCTGCCATCCGGGAATGGCAGCTTCTCGGCGTTGCACTGCACGTACTCCAGGCCCGAGACCAGGCCGCGGTCGGTGAGGCGGTCGCGGCCGACCGAGAGCATGCCGGCGTTGATGTCGCCCAGCACGATCTGCCCGGTGGCGCCCACGCGCGGCTTGAGCAGCGCGGCGATGTCGCCGGTGCCGCCGGCCAGGTCCAGCACCCGGTCGCCCGGCTTCACCTGGCAGGTGGCGGTGAAGTAGCGCTTCCACGCGCGGTGGATGCCCAGGCTCATCAGGTCGTTCATCAGGTCGTACTTGCGCGCGACCGAGGTGAAGACCTGGCCCACCAGCTTCTGCTTCTCCGTGGCCGGGACGTCCCGGAAGCCGAAGTGGGTGGTGCCGCGTTCGTAGGGGGATTCGCTCATGCGGCAATTATGGCACCACGGGCGTGGAGGCCGCCCGCCGGGCGCGCGGTTCCGGCCAGTTCATAAGCCAAGCTTACAATATGGCTCCCATGGAAACCCACTCCCCCTCCCGCGGCGACGACAGCTTCGGCTTCCTGCTGGTCACCGCCGCCCGCCTGCTGCGCCAGCGCTTCGAGGCCGCCCTGGCCGCGGCCGACCTGGACATGACCCCCGGCGAGGCCCGCACCCTGGTGGTGGCCGACAAGCTCGGCCCGGTGCGCCAGACCGAGCTGGCTGCGGCGCTGTCGATCGAGCCGATGTCGCTGGTCGCCCACCTGGACCGGCTGGAGGCGCGCGGCATGGTCGAGCGGCGGCCCGATCCGGACGACCGCCGCAGCAAGCGCGTGCACCTGGCGCCGAAGGCGCGCCCGGCCCTGCGCCGGATCCTGCGCGTGCTCGGCCAGGCGCGCGAGCAGGCCATGCAGGACTTCGGCCCGGACGAGACCGCGCAGTTCCACGACTACCTGCGGCGGCTGTGCCGCAGCCTTGGCGCCGCGCCCGGGGACGGCAACGGCTGAACCCCGATGGACCCGCGCTACATCCCGCGGCAGTGGCTCCCGCACGAACGCCCGACCTTCCCCGGCTCGCCGTCCACGCCCCACCATCCCACCCTGCGCCGGCTGCAGTTCGCCGGCGTGGGCGTGCTGGTGGCGCTGGCCGGCGGCCTCGGCAACGCCCTGGTCAGCGCCAACCTGCCCTACCTGCAGGGCAACTTCGGCGCCTATGCCTGGGAAATGCAGTGGCTGCCGGCGGCGTTCTTCATGACCAGCATGTCGGCCAACCTGGTGCTGGTGAAGTTCCGCCAGCAGTACGGCCTGCGCCTGTTCACCGAGATCTGCCTGGCGCTGTACGCGGCCATCGCCCTGGCCCACCTGTTCGCCAACGACCTCGGCTCGGCGGTGGCGGTGCGTGCCGCGCATGGCCTGTGCGCCACCGCGCTCAACTCGCTGGGCGTGTACTACATGATCCAGGCCTTCCCGCCCGAGCACCGCCGCAAGGCCCTGGCCATCGCCCTGGGCCTGACCCAGCTGCCGATCCCGCTGGCGCGGATGTTCTCCACCGAGCTGCTGCAGCTGGGCGAATGGCGCGGCCTGCACGTGTTCGAACTGGGCCTGGCGATGGTGGCGCTGGCCGGGGTGCTGGCGGTGAAGCTGCCGCCCGGCGACCGCTACAAGGTGTTCGAGCGGCTGGACCTGGCCACCCTGCTGAGCTTCATCCCCGGCGCCGCGGGCCTGGCCGTGGTCCTGGCCTTCGGCCCGGTGCTGTGGTGGACCGACACCCCCTGGCTGGGCCTGGTGCTGGCCGCCTCGCTGGCCCTGCTGGCGGTGGCCGCGGTGATCGAGCACAACCGCCGCAATCCCATGCTCAACCTGCGCTGGCTGGCCAGCGGCGACCTGCTGCGGCTGACCCTGTCGATCCTGCTGATCCGCGTCTGCCTGTCCGAGCACAGCTTCGGCGCGGTGCCGATGTTCCAGCAGCTGGGCCTGGACAACGCCCAGCTGCAGGTGATGTCGGCGATGGTGGTGGCCGGCTGCCTGTGCGGGATCGCGGCCAGTGCCCTGACCCTGGCGCCGCCGAACTTCCCGCAGCAGCTGATCGCGGCGGTGCTGCTGATCGCCACCGGCGCGTTCATCGACGCGCACGCCACCAGCCAGACCCGGCCGGCACAGATGTACCTCAGCCAGTTCCTGATCGGCTGCGGCAGCACCGTCTTCATCGCCCCGGCCATGCTCAGCGGCATCGGCAAGGTGCTGGCCCAGCCGCGCAACTTCATCAGCTTCATCGTCCTGTTCGGCATGGCCCAGGGCCTGGGCAGCCTGCTCGGCAGCGCGGTGCTCGGCAGCTTCCTCACCGTGCGCACCCGGCTGCACGCCGCGCGCCTGGGCGAGGGCCTGGAGCTGCCCGACCCGCAGGTGGCCGCGCGCCTGCACGGCTACGCCGCGCTGCACCTGCACGACGTGCCCGATGCGGCGCAGCGCCAGCTGCAGGCGCTGCGCATGCTCGGCCAGGCCACCGGGCGCGAAGCCACGGTGCTGGCCTACAACGACCTGTTCCTGCTGGTCGGCTGGCTGTCGCTGGCCACCCTGGCCTGGCTGCTGGCCGACCTGTACCTGCGCCGGCGCAAGGCCGCGCCGCAACCCACCGCACCCGGCGCGTCGCCCGCGCCCGCTTCCCCCGCACGCCCATGAACGCCCCCGCCACCGCCTCCCCCACCGCCTCCACGCCGCAGCCCGCCGCGCCCCGGCGCCGGCTCTTGGCCACACTGGGCATCGCCGCGCTCGCGCTGGCGGGGATCGGACTGGTGCTCTACGCCTGGCAGGTCCCGCCGTTCCACGGCGCCATCGAACGCACCGAGGACGCCCAGGTGCAGGGCCAGGTCACCCTGGTCGCACCGCAGGTGGAAGGCTACGTGGTCGAGGTGGCGGTGCAGGACTTCCAGCAGGTCCGCCGCGGCCAGCTGCTGGCGCGGATCGACGACCGCATCTACGCCCAGCAGCTGCAGCAGGCCCGGGCCCAGCTGCTGGCCGCCCGCGCCGAGCTGGCCGCCTGGGACCAGCAGCGCCGCGGCGCGGCTGCCGCCAGTGCCCAGGTCGCCGCCCGCATCCAGGCGCAGCAGGCCCAGCGCGAGCATGCCGATGCGGTGCTGCGCCGGGCCAACGAACTGGCCGCGCAACGCCTGGTTTCCGAACAGGACCGCGAGGCCGCGCTGGCCAGCGACCGCCAGGCCCGTGCCGACCTCGTCCAGGCCCGCGCCGCGCTGCAGGCCGCGCGCGAGAACGAGCGCGGCATCGAGACCGGGCGCCGGGGCCTGGAAGCGCGGGTGGCCGCCGCCGAGGCGGCGGTGGAACTGGCCCGGATCAACCTCGACAACACCCGCATCCTCGCACCGCGCGACGGCCGCCTGGGCCAGGTAGGCGTGCGCGAGGGCGCATACGTGGCCACTGCGACGACGCTGATGGCACTGGTGCCGGACGAGCTGTGGGTGGTGGCCAATTTCAAGGAGACGCAGATGGCGCGGGTGCAGTCCGGGCAGCCGGTGCGCTTCACCGTCGACGCGCTTGGTGGCCTGGCCCTGTCCGGCCACGTGGAGCGCATCGCCCCGGCCACCGGCGCGCAGTTCTCGGTGCTGCCGCCGGACAACGCCACCGGCAACTTCGTGAAGATCCCGCAGCGCATCCCGGTGCGGATCGGCATCGACCCGGGCCAGGAACCGCTGCTGTCGCGCCTGGCGCCGGGCATGTCGGTGGTGGTGGCGGTGGATACCGGCGCCTGACAACCACGCCCGTCCGGCGTACGCTGGCACCCCCCTCCGCAACCTGACCGCGACCGTGAGCATCGATTACCGCAGCCTGCTGGTCATTGCCGTCGAGGAAGCCCGCCAGGGCCTGGCCGAGGGCGGCATCCCGATCGGCGCGGCCCTGTTCCGCCGCGACGGCACCCTGCTCGGCCGTGGCCACAACCGCCGGGTGCAGGAAAACGATCCTTCCGTGCACGGCGAGACCGATGCCTTCCGCAAGGCCGGGCGCCAGCGCTCCTACCGCGACACCATCATGGTGACCACGCTCTCGCCGTGCTGGTACTGCAGTGGCCTGGTCAGGCAGTTCGGCATCGGCACGGTGGTGATGGGCGAGGCGGTCAACTTCCAGGGCGGGCACGAGTGGCTGCGCGAACAGGGCGTTGAGGTCATCGACCTCAACGACGCCGAGTGCATCCGCATGCTTGGCGACTGGATCGCCGCCAACCCGCACGTGTGGAACGAGGACATCGGCGAAGACGACGCCTGCGGCCACGGACACTGAATGACTGATCCGCGGCGCGCGGGAGGTTCTCGCCGCCTGCACGCGCGCCGGCCGAGACTCGGGCCATGCCCGAGTCCCCCGACGACCTGGTCGTCCTGCGCCCGGAAGGGCTTTACTGCCCGCCCGGCGATTTCCACATCGATCCGTGGCGGCCGGTGCCGCGCGCGGTCATCACCCATGGCCATGGCGACCACGCCCGCGGCGGCATGGGCGAGTACCACTGCAGTCGCGACAGCATTCCGATCCTGCGCTGGCGCCTGGGCGGGCAGGTGGTGCACGCGCACGATTACGGCAAGGCCTTCACCCTCGGCCGGGCACGCGTGTCGCTGCATCCGGCCGGGCATGTACTGGGCTCGGCGCAGGTAAGGATCGAGGCCGATGGCCAGGTCTGGGTCGCCTCGGGCGACTACAAGCGCCAGCCCGATCCCACGTGTGCTCCGTTCGAACCGGTCCAGTGCGACACCTTCATCACCGAGGCGACCTTCGGGCTGCCTGTGTACCGCTGGCCGGACACGCGCCAGGTCGCGGCCGACATCGTGCAATGGCGGCGGCAATGCGCCGAGCGCGGCGAGGCCGCGATCCTGTACTGCTACGCGCTGGGCAAGGCGCAGCGCGTGCTGGCCGAACTGCGCCGACTGGATGACGTGCCAGCGCTGCTGCACGGTGCGATCGACGCCGGCGTGCAGGTCTACCGCCAGGCCGGCATCGCGATGCTCGATACCGAACGCGTCTCGGACCTGCCACGCAACGCCGACTGCGCCGGGCGCCTGGTGATCGCCCCGCCCTCGGCCGCAGGCAGCGCCTGGCTGCGGCGCTTCCGTCGCGCCCAGCACGGCTTTGCCTCCGGCTGGATGCGGATCCGCGGCAACCGCCGCCGGCGCAACGTGGACCGCGGCTTCGTCATCTCCGACCACGCCGACTGGCCCGACCTGCTGCGCACCATCGCCGACACCGGCGCGCGCCGGATCATCGCCACCCACGGCAACACCGACGCCCTGGTGCGCCACCTGTGCGAACAGGGCGTGGCCGCCGAGTCCTTCCACACCGGCTACGGCGATGAAACCCTGCAGGACGCCGCAGCGGCCGGCGAGCCGCAGGAGCCGGGCACATGAGGCGCTTCGCCGCGCTCTACCGGGAACTGGACCGCAGCACCGCCACCGGCGACAAGCGCGCGGCCCTGGTCGCCTATTTCCGCGATGCGCCGCCGGCCGACGCCGCCTGGGCCCTGCACCTGCTGTCCGGCGGCAAGATCTCCGGCGCCGGCCGCAAGATCGCCGCCAGCGGCGAACTGCGCGCCTGGGTGGGCGAAGTCGCCGGCCTTCCCGGCTGGCTGGTGGACGACAGCTACTCGCAGGTGGGCGACCTGGCCGAGACCGTGACCCTGCTGCTGGACGACCCGCCCGATGCCGGCGCCGACGTGCCGCTGTCGGAATGGATCGAACGGCGCCTGCTGCCGCTGGCCAATGCCGTGCCGGAAGTACGTCGCGCCGCGATCATCGAGGCCTGGCGCAGCCTGTGCTTCGACGAGCGCCTGGCCTTCAACAAGCTGCTGACCGGCTCGCTGCGGGTGGGTGTGTCGCAGCGACTGGTGCAGCAGGCGCTGGCCGAGCTGTCCGGGGTGGATATCGCCCGCATTGCCCAGCGCATGCTTGGCGCCTGGACGCCCGATGCGGCCTGGATGCAGCACCTGCTGGACCCGGAAGAGCAACCAGGCGACCGCCAGCAACCCTATCCGTTCTTCCTTGCCTCGCCGCTGGAAGCCGAACCCGGGAACCTGGGCCCGATCGAAGACTGGCTGCTGGAATGGAAGTGGGACGGCATCCGCGTGCAGCTGCTGCGCCGCGCCGGCGAGGTGGCGCTGTGGTCGCGCGGCGAGGAGCGCCTGGATGGCCGCTTCCCCGAGATCGAACAGGCCGCCGCGGCGCTGCCGGACGGGACGGTGATCGACGGCGAACTGCTGGCCTGGCGCGATGGCGAGGATGCGCCGCTGCCGTTCACCGCGCTGCAGACCCGAATCCAGCGGCGCAAGCCGGGCGCGAAGACCCTGGCCGACACGCCGGTGCGGGTGGTGGCATACGACCTGCTGGAGCTCGATGGCCAGGACCTGCGCGCGTTGCCGCAACTGCAGCGCCGCGCGCGGCTGGAACGGGTGCTGGCGGCGCTGGTTGGCCCGCGCATCGCGCTGTCGCCGCAGGTGCAGCCCGCCAGCTGGGAGCACGCCGCCGCGCTGCGCATGCAGTCGCGCGGGCGCGGCGTGGAAGGCCTGATGCTCAAGCGCGCCAGTGCCGCCTACCAGTCCGGCCGCCGCCGCGGCGACTGGTGGAAGTGGAAGATCGACCCGCTGACCATCGACGCTGTGCTGATCTACGCCCAGGCCGGCCATGGCCGGCGCAGCACCCTGTTCACCGACTACACCTTCGGCCTGTGGCACGACGGCGCCCTGGTGCCGGTGGCCAAGGCCTACTCCGGGCTGGACGACGCCGAGATCCTGAAACTCGACCGCTGGATCCGCGCGCACACCCTGGAACGCTTCGGCCCGGTGCGCTCGGTGGAACCGGTGCAGGTGTTCGAGCTGGGCTTCGAAGCAGTCAACCGCAGCAGCCGGCACAAGTCCGGCATTGCCGTGCGCTTCCCGCGCATCCTGCGCTGGCGCCACGACAAGCCGGCCGCCGAGGCCGACGTGCTGGCCACGCTGCAGGCGCTGGCGCGATGAGCGGCGCGCCGCCGGCCACGCCACCGGCGCCTCCGCGGCCGACCGCGGCCGCATTGCGTCGCGCGCGCCGGCAACTGGATGCCTGGTTCGCGCAACGCGAATGGATTCCGCTGCGTTTCCAGCGCGAGGTCTGGCGCCGCGCCCTGGCTGGCGAGTCAGGCCTGCTGCACACGCCCACCGGCAGCGGCAAGACCCTGGCGGTGGCCGGCGCGTCCCTGCTCGAGGCGCTGGCACGCGCCGAATCCGCGCCAGCCACGAAGCGCCGCATGCGCGCCGCCGAGGCGCATCCCCTGCGCCTGCTGTGGATCACCCCGCTGCGCGCGCTGGCCAGCGATACCACCCGCGCGCTGCGCGAGCCGGCAGCGGCGCTGGGCCTGGACTGGCGCGTGGGCCAGCGCACCGGCGACGCCTCCGCGCGCGACCGCCGCCTGGCGCGCGAGGGCGGGCTCGACGCGCTGGTGACCACGCCGGAATCGCTGGCCCTGCTGCTGTCCTATCCCGACGCGCCGGAGCGCCTGCGCGCGCTGGACATGGTGGTGGTCGACGAGTGGCACGAGCTGCTGGGCAACAAGCGCGGCGTGCTGCTGCAACTCAACCTCGCGCGCCTGCGCGCGCTGCGCCCCGGGCTGCGCATCTGGGGCCTGTCGGCCACGCTGGGCAACCTCGGGCAGGCACGCGAGGTGCTGCTGCCTCACGTTCCCGGTGCGGCCCTGGTCGGCAGCCCCCGCGCCCGCACGGTGGCGGTGCGGACGCTGCGACCCGAGGGCCGTGAACGCTTCCCCTGGGCCGGGCATCTGGGCCTGGGCCAGCTGGCGCGCGTGCTGGAGCGGCTGCTGGCGGTGCGCAGCAGCCTGCTGTTCACCAATACCCGCGCCCAGGCCGAACTCTGGCACCAGGCGCTCGCTGCGGTCTGGCCCGAGGATCCGGCCACCCTCGCCCTGCACCACGGCTCGCTGGACCCGGCCCTGCGCGGCGCCGCCGAGCAGGGACTGCGCGAGGGCACGGTGCGCTGCGTGGTGGCCACCTCGAGCCTGGACCTGGGCGTGGATTTCCCGGCGGTGGACCAGGTGCTGCAGCTGGGCAGCCCCAAGGGCGTGGCGCGCCTCCTGCAGCGCGCCGGCCGCGCACGCCACCGTCCCGGCGAATCCGGCGCGATCACCTGCGTTCCCACGCACGCGCTGGAACTGCTGGAGTTCGCCGCCGCCCGCCATGCGCTCCGCAGCGGCCGGGTGGAAGCGCGCCCGCCACCGCGGTGCCCGCTGGACGTGCTGGCCCAGCACTGCGTCAGCTGCGCGCTGGCCGGCGGCTTCGAGCCGGATGCGCTGCTGGCCGAGGTGCGCGGCACCCACGCCTTCGCCGGGCTGGACGATGCGACCTGGCGGGCGGTGCTGGACTTCATCGTCCAGGGCGGCCGCGCGCTCTCGCACTACCCGGACTTCCGCAAGGTGGTCCGCGCGGAAGACGGCCGCTACGTGGTCGAAGACCGCCGCGTGGCGAGCCGCCACCGGCTGTCGATCGGCACCATCACCAGCGATGGCAGCGTCACCGTGCGCATGCTGCGCGGCGGTCGGCTCGGTGCGGTGGAGGAACAGTTCGTCGGCCGCCTCCGCCGCGGCGACCGCTTCCAGTTCGCCGGGCGCCTGCTGGAGCTGGTGCGCCTGGAGGACATGACCGCCTACGTGCGGCCCGTGCGCGGTGGCGAGGGTGCAGTGCCGACCTGGCGCGGCGGGCGCATGCCGCTGTCCTCGCAGCTGGCCGACGAGGTGGAGCAGCTGCTGGGCACGCCCGACGGCTCGCCCGAACTGCGCGCGCTGGCGCCGCTGCTGGCATTGCAGGAACGCCTGTCCGCCCTGCCCGGGCCCGGCCGGCTGCTGGCCGAGCAGGTCACACTGCGCGGGCGCCTGCACCTGTTCGCATACCCGTTCGGCGGGCGCCAAGTGAACGAAGGCCTGGCTGCGCTGTTCGCCCTGCGCTGGGGTCGGCTGCAGCGCAACAGCTTCGCCTTCGCCGCCAACGATTACGGCCTGGTGCTGTCGCCGGCGCAGCCGGTGCCGGTGGACGAAGGCCTGCTGCAGGCGATGTTCTCGCCACAGGCACTGGCGGAGGACCTGCGCCAGGCGCTCAACCTCAGCGAACTGGCACGCCGCCGCTTCCGCGAGATCGCGCGCGTCTCCGGCCTGCTGGTGCCCACGCTGCCGGGCCGCCAGCTGCGCAGCCTGGGCCAGCTGCAGGCCTCCTCCGGGCTGCTGTTCGACGTGTTGAGCCGCCACGATCCCGGGCACCTGCTGCTGGCCCAGGCCGAGCGCGAGGTGCTGGAAGGCGAACTGGAACTGGACCGGCTGGAACAGGTGCTGCGCGACCGCGGCGCGCGCGCGCTGGTCCTGGCCCGGCCGCCGGGGCTGACCCCGCTGTCGTTCCCGCTGTGGGCCGAGGGCCAGCGCGGCCAGCTCAGCACCGAGGACTGGCGCACCCGCGTGCGCCGCGCCGCCGAGCGGCTGGAGCGTCGCCATGGACGCTGACTGGCGTACGGAACTGGCCGGCGAACCGGTGCGGCTGCTTGGCGCACGCGCGCTGTACCGGCCACGCGCGCGCGCCCTGCTGGTGGCCGACCTGCACCTGGGCAAGGGCGATGCCTTCCGCCGCGCGGGGATCGCCATCCCCGGCGGCGGCACCGCGCACGACCTGCAGCGCCTGGATGCCCTGCTGGCCGCGCATCCGGCCCAGGTGCTGTGGATCCTCGGCGACCTCCTGCACGGCCCGGCACCGCGCGCACACTGGCTGGCGGCGTGGCAGGCCTGGCGCGCAGGCCATCCCGGCTTGCGCATCCGCGTGCTGCGCGGCAACCACGACCGCGCCCTGGACGCGGCCGCGCTGGGTGTCGAGGACGCCGGCAGCGAACAGCGCGATGGCCCGTTCCTGCTGCGCCACGAGCCGCGCCCGGCGCCGGACGCGCACGTGCTGTGCGGCCACCTGCACCCCCTGGCCGCCCTGCCCGGCATGCGCCGGCGCTGGCCGGCGTTCTGGCTGCGCGAGCGCCTGACCGTGCTGCCGGCGTTCTCGGCCTTCACCGCCGGCGTGGTGCCGATGCAGCAGCCGGGCGAGCGCCTGGTGGCGTGCGTCGAGGACGAGGCCTTCGCCCTGCCGCCATGGCCGCGCTGAACGCTGTGCGATGAAGGCCCTCTAAAGCGCCAGCCACCAGCCGCCGAGGAACGCGCCACCACCGCCGGCGCAGTGAAGCAGGCATCGGCGATTCCGCTGCATGACGCGCGCGGAGGCTCGCAGATCGCGAAGCAGACCCGGGGCACGTCCGCCGGGTGGCGCGTGGCCCGCGGGGCGGCACAAGTCGCACGGCCTGCACGCCGTGCTCCGCATGATCCAGGGCACGCCCGACGAAGACGGAGGACCTCAGATGAGGATGACGCCCGCCCAGTCCGCCCTGCTCAATGCCCGCGAGAAGCAGCTGCTGCAGGCGCGCGGGCCGTACGAAGTGAAACAGCTGGCCACCCTGATCCGGCGCACCCGCGAACTGCGCGACCGCCAGCGCGACCTGGCCCAGCGCCAGCGCGTGGCGGCAACCACGCAGGGACGCTCCAGGGAATCGGCCACGATCACGCGCACCTTGCGCAAGGAGCAGCTGTTCAGCCGCGCCCTGGAGCAATTCGAGGCACAGCTGGCCCGGATCAACCGCGAATCATCCGATGTGATGGGCGAGCTGGCACTCGGCAACAACGCCGCCGCCTCGCGCCCGGGCCGGCGCGCGACGACCGCGGCCGCGCCGCGCGAGCCTTCGGCCGGGAGCGCGAAGAAAGCCGGCGTGGCCAGGTCGCGCACCGGCGTTGCGCTGCGCGGGCGCGCCCAGGCGGCTTTCCGCTAGCAAGAAGGGCCGGCACCGCCATGGTGCCGGCCCTTCCATGCCAGGCGTCGCGACCGCTCAGAGGATGTAGCGGCTCAGGTCCGGATCCTGCACCAGTTCGCCCAGGTGCTGGTCCACGTAGGCGCGGTCGATGGTGATCGCCTGGCCATCGCGGTCCGGGGCCTCGTAGCTGAGGGTGTCGAGCAGGCGCTCGAGCACGGTGTGCAGGCGGCGGGCGCCGATGTTCTCCTGGCGCTCGTTGACCTGGGCCGCGATCTCGGCGATGCGCTCGATGGCATCGGTGGTGAATTCCAGCTTCACCCCCTCGGTGGCCAGCAGCTCCACGTACTGCCGGGTCAGCGCGGCCTTGGGCTCGGTGAGGATGCGCACGAAGTCTTCCTTGCTCAGCGCGCCCAGTTCCACGCGGATCGGGAAGCGGCCCTGCAGCTCCGGGATCAGGTCCGAGGGCTTGGCCAGGTGGAAGGCGCCGGAGGCGATGAACAGGATGTGGTCGGTCCTGACCGTGCCGTACTTGGTGGACACGGTGGAGCCTTCCACCAGCGGCAGCAGGTCGCGCTGCACGCCCTCGCGGGAGACGTCGCCGCCGCCCACGTTCTCGCCGCGCTTGGCGACCTTGTCGATCTCGTCGATGAACACGATGCCGTGCTGCTCGCAGGCCTCGATCGCCGCGGCGCGCACGTCGTCCTCGTTGACCAGGCGCGCGGCCTCCTCCTCGATCAGCTGCGGGCGCGCGGCACGGATGGTCAGGGTGCGCTTGTGGGTGCGGCCGCCGCCGAGGCTGGCGAACATCTGCTTGAGCTGCTGGCCCATCTCCTCCATGCCCGGCGGGGTCATGATGTCCACGCCCGGGGCGGCGGCGGCCAGCTCCAGCTCGATCTCGCGGTCGTCCAGCTCGCCGTCGCGCAGCATGCGGCGGAACTTGGCGCGGGTGGAATCCTCCGGGCCGGACACCTGCACCTCGGCGGTGCCGCCGCCGAAGCCCGGCACCGCGCGGCGCGGCAGCAGCGCGTCGAGGATGCGCTCCTCGGCGCGTTCCTCCGCCTGCAGGCGCACGCGCGCCTTGGCCTGCTCGCGGTACATCTTGACCGCGGTATCGGCCAGGTCGCGGATGATCTGCTCCACGTCCTTGCCCACGTAGCCGACCTCGGTGAAGCGGGTGGCCTCGACCTTGACGAACGGGGCGTTGGCCAGCGTCGCCAGGCGCCGCGCGATCTCGGTCTTGCCCACGCCGGTGGGGCCGATCATCAGGATGTTCTTCGGCATCACCTCGTTGCGCAGCTCCGGGTCCAGCTGCATGCGCCGCCAGCGGTTGCGCAGGGCGATCGCGACCGCGCGCTTGGCGGCCTGCTGGCCGACGATGTGGCGGTCCAGCTCCTGCACGATCTCGCGCGGGGTCATGGTCGGGGAATTGTTCGCGGTCATCTGGGGGATCCGTGATTCGTTATTCGTGGTTCGTGATTTGTGGCTGGAAGAAGCAGCACCGGGCCGGTTCGCGACGGAAGTGAGTTGAAGGAGCGCTTTGCTCTCTACGAATCACCAATCCCGAATCACGAATCCCGGCTCTTGAATCCCGGTTCTTCCTCACAGCTCTTCGACCACCACGTTGCGGTTCGTGTAGATGCAGATGTCGCCGGCGATGCCGATCGCCTCGGTGGCGATGGTGCGGGCGTCCAGTTGCGTATGCGCCAGCAGGGCGCGCGCGGCCGACAGCGCGTAGCTGCCACCGGAACCGATGGCGATGATGCCGTCCTCCGGCTCGATCACGTCGCCGGTGCCGCTGATGACCAGCGAGGTTTCCTTGTCGGCCACCGCCAGCAGGGCCTCGAGCTTGCCGAGGCGGCGCTCGGTGCGCCAGTCCTTGGCCAGCTCCACCGCGGCGCGGGTCAGCTGGCCATGCTTCTCAAGCTTGGCCTCGAACAGTTCGAACAGGGTGAAGGCGTCGGCGGCGGCGCCGGCGAAGCCCGCCAGTACCTGGCCGTCGCGGCCCAGGCGGCGCACCTTGCGCGCGTTGCCCTTCATCACCGTGTGGCCAAGCGTCACCTGGCCGTCGCCGGCGATGGCCACCTTGTCGCCGCGGCGCACGCAGACGATGGTGGTGGCGTGGAACACATTGGGGTTCTGGCTGGGGTCCATGCGGCACTCCGGGGATCGATAGCTCCCTCAGTGGGGGCTGACCCGGACCGGTTCAAGCCGGCCGCCGCCAGGCCTGGCGCCCGCCGGCGATGACCACCGCGCGCAAGCCCATCGGGCATCCAGGGCCCGGATCCCCACCGGGGCCAGGCCAGGCCCGCCATCGCCACGCCATCCAGGCCGCAGCCCAGCAGTCCACCGCTCGCGGCAACCGGGACCGCGGCGGGCAGTCTCCGCACGCGACGCCTCGCTGGCAGCTGCGCGTGCGATCCCCTTCCACGGGCCCGGCAAGGCCGCGTCGCCGCAAGTCCATCCACCGCACGCGGACGCGGCACCGGCCGGGTTCCTGCCCGCGATTGGCGGCCTGCCGCCCGCGGGTCCGGCCCGCGGCGGCTGGCAGGCGGCTGCGGAGCATCTGCCGGACCGTCGGCACTGCAGAACGTGCAGGCTCCGGCGCGGCACCTCCACGCCCCCGCCACGTCGGCGACGCGTGCTGTTCACGGCTCTGGCGCCAAGGTCGTACGCCTGGCCGGGCCCCCGGCGCAGCAATCCGAGTGGAGATCCCAATGCTGGCCACCACCTACCGCCGCCCCCGCAAGATGCGCATCGAGCATGTCGCCGAGCCGGAGATCGAGCATCCGAACGATGCCATCGTGCGCGTCACCCGCACCTGCATCTGCGGATCGGACATCCATATCTACAACGGCCTGGTGCCCGACACCCGGGTCGGCTCGATCATCGGCCACGAGTTCTGCGGCGTGGTCGAGGAAGTCGGGCCCTCGGTGCAGAACCTGAAGGTGGGCGACCGGGTGCTGGTGCCGTTCAACATCTTCTGCGGCAGCTGCTATTTCTGCCAGAAGGAGCTGTACGGCAACTGCCACAACGTCAATTCGCAGGCCAGCGCAATGGGTGGCTTCTACGGTTACACCCATACCGCCGGCGGCTACGACGGCGGCCAGGCCGAGTACGTGCGCGTGCCCTTCGCCGACGTCGGCCCGACCGTGATCCCCGAGGACATCCACATCGAGGACGCGGTGCTGCTGACCGACGCCTTCCCCACCGGCTACCAGGCCGCGGAGATGGGCAGCATCCGCGAGGGCGACACCGTGGTCGTGTTCGGCGCCGGTCCGGTCGGCCTGTTCGCGGCCAAGAGCGCGTGGTTCTTCGGCGCCGGCCGGGTGATCGTGGTCGACTGCGAGGACTACCGCCTGGAGTTCGCGAAGAAGTTCGCCCACGCCGAGACGGTCAACTTCCGCGAGGCCGATGACGTCGCCACCCACCTGAAGAAGATCACCGACTGGCTGGGCGCGGACGTGTGCATCGACGCGGTCGGCTGCGACGCCACCGGCAGCGCGTTCCACGGCATCACCGGGAAGATCCTGATGCTGCAGGCCGGCTCGCCGATCGCCCTGCACTGGGCAATCAACAGCGCGCGCAAGGGCGGGCGCATTTCGATCGTCGGTGTCTATGGGCCGACCTTCAACATGATTCCGATCGGCAACGCGGTGAACAAGGGCCTGACCCTGCGCATGAACCAGGCCAGCGTGAAGCGCCACCTGCCGCGGCTGATCGAGCACATCCGCGCAGGCCACATCTCCCCGCGCGAGGTCATCACCCACCGCATCCCGCTGGAGGACGTGGCCGACGCCTACGACATCTTCGTCAACAAGCGCGACAACTGCATCAAGACCGTGCTGGTCCCGCCTTCGGCGCGGGCGGAAGCATGAGCCGGCGCGCACAGGAGCAGACCATGGATCGCAGCAGCTACGCCCACATCCCCGGCTGGGGTTCGGACCTGGAACGCGGGAACCGCCCGGCTGTGCCAATGGAACGCACCCCACCACGGCTGGACGTGCCGTGGAGCGAGCCGCCGCCGCGGCAGCCGATGACCGTCGAGGTGCTCAAGTCGGTCGAGCGGCCGGAGCATTCGCGCACGTTCGGCACCCGCCTTCCACCGAAGGGCCTCAGCGGCGCGATCCGCCGCGCCGCCTTCCGCCGCAGCGAGAACGACATCGGCCACTGGTTGGCGCTGGTTGCCGCCGACCGGGTGAACATCGTCGAGGGCCTGTGCCAGGACGTGCGCCGCTCGCCGGCCAAGGCCATCATCGCCGGGCTGGGCATCGGGCTGGCGGCCTGGTGGCTGCTGCGGCGCGACTGAGCGGCCGGAACTTCGATCCTGGCCAGCGCCGCTGGCACGCGGCTGCGGCGTCCCGGCGCCTCAGCCGCCGCGCAGCGCCCTGGGCGCCCGGCGCTCCCAGGCCAGGCGGACCAGCGCGGCCACGATCTTCGGGTTGGCGCCGGCCAGGCGGATGCGCACCCCCACCGCCTTGCTGCCCCAGGTCAGGGTCTCGACCCAGGCCGGATGCAAACGGACCGCCAGTTCCCGCTGCTCGTCGTCGAGGAAGAGGTGCGCGTGCTTGCCGTCCGGCGGCATGGTCGCGAAGATCCTGCCCCCGACCCGGAACGAGGCGTAGTCGAAGTGCGGGGCCTCGCTGGCCTCCGGCAGTGAGAGCGCGTACTGGCGCAGTTGTTCCGGCTTCATTGGTAGCCTCCGGGTGCCGGGCTTCAGGAGCGCGGTCGCGACTCCCGGTAATGCGTGCCCACGCATAGCAGGGCGCAGACCAGCAGCACGCTGTACTCCATGCCGTTGCGGCCCAGGCCGACCACGAACCAGCCCTCGGGCAGGTGCACCAGCACCAGTCCCGCCAGGTAGATCGCGGCAAAGCCCAGGCTCAGCGGGAACACCAAACGGCGCAGCGCGAACAGGGCCGAGCCGACGATCTCGTACAGCGTCACGCCCCAGGCGATCACCGGTCCGATCATGAAGCCCAGGCCGTCCAGCCACTGCCCGAACGGCGCCACCGCGCCGGCGAACAGGCGTGCCCAGCCATGCGCGGCGATCAGCACCGCCAGCACGAGGCGCAGCACGGTCCACAGCTTCTCGTCGCGGGAATGCATCCTCGTCCTCCACTGCCCGCGGGCGCTGCCGGTTGCGGCGCTACCCTGCCCAGGATGGCCCGCCGCTGGAACCCGGCGGGGCGACGCAGGCAGGGTACGCCGGAATCGCCTGCGGGGCATCTCCGGGCCGGCCTGCGCCGCCCGCCGCTAGCCCTTGCGCCGGGCGCGCGGGTGCGCGGCGTCGTAGACCTTCGCCAGGTGCTGGAAATCGAGGTGGGTATAGATCTGGGTGGTGGCGATGTCGGCATGGCCGAGCAGTTCCTGCACGCCGCGCAGGTCGCCGGAGGACTCCAGCACGTGGCTGGCGAAGCTGTGCCGCAGCATGTGCGGGTGCACGTGCTTGAACAGCCCCTGGCGCGCGGCCAGCTGGCGGATCCGCACCTGCACCGCGCGCGGGCTGATCGGGCGGCCGCCGCGGCCGGGGAACACGAAATCGTCGGCGCCTGCACCGGTGGACTTGCGCCACTCCTGCAGCGCGCGGCGCGCGTGCGAGCCCACCGGCACGGTGCGCTGGCGGCTGCCCTTGCCGAGCACCGTGACCAGTCCTTCCTCCAGCTGCAGGTCGCGCCAGCGCAGCGCGCACAGCTCGCTCAGGCGCAGGCCGGAGGAATAGAACAGTTCCAGCAGGGCACGGTCGCGCAGGCCCAACGGGGCGTCGGTGTCCACTTCCACCAGCTGCACCGCCTCGTCCACGTCCAGCACCTGGGGCAGCTTGCGCGGGGCGCGCGGCGCGCGCAGGCCGGTGGCCGGGCTGGCGGCGATCGCGCCGTGCTTCAGCAGCCAGGCGTAGTAGCTGCGGCAGGCGGACAGGCGCCGCTGCAGGCTGGTCGGCGACAGCCCGCGGCGGTGCTCGCTGGCGATGAACTCGCGCAGCTGCGCGCCGTCCAGGCGGGCGGCCGCGGCGCCGCGCGCGGCAGCCCAGTCCTGCAGCGCCTGCAGGTCGCGCTGGTAGGCGTCCAGGGTGTGCGGCGACATCGCCCGCTCCACCCGCAGGTGCTCGAGGAAATCGTCGATGCCGTTCGTGGTCATGGCGCCGGGGCCGGGGACATGGGTCGCATCATGCGCCCGCCGCGGCGCGGCGGGCGCGTGCCGGGCTCAGGGCTGGGCGTCGAAGCGCGCCAGCGCGGTGGCCAGGGCCTCGCCCATCATGCGCAGGAACAGGGTGCCCATGCCCGGGTAGAAGCGGTTCGGGTCGTGGCTGCCGACCGCGACCAGGCCGGTGCCGGCCAGCGGCAGCAACGCGCTGGACTGCACCTGCTCGCGCGCCTGCCCGTACAGCACCGCGTTCTTGTCCGCTTGCAGGCGCCCGCACAGCGGCTCGCCGGAGGCCAGCGCGTCGCGGAACGCGCCCAGTTCCGGCGCGTCCTCGGCCACCACGCGCAGCCACTCGGCGTCCTCCAGGCCCGCCACCGGGCGGAACGAGACGATCCGCACCAGGTCGCCGGCGAAGTCCTCGGCCAGCGAGGCGGCCATCGCGCGCAGGGTCTCGGCGCGGCTGTCCTGGCGCATCAGCGACAGGGTCAGCTGGTGGGTGCGCACCGCCAGCTGCTCGTTGACCTGGGCGTTGGCCGACAGGTCGGCCAGCCGCCGCGACAGCTCGCGGTTCTTCTCCCGCAGCACCTCCAGCTGGTAGCTGGCCAGCGAGGCGGTGCGTCCGTCCTCGCGCGGCACCACCAGGCTTTGCGCCAGGTCGGGGAACTGCTTGAGGAAATCCGGGTGCCGGCGCAGCCAGGCAGCCACCTCGTGCGCGCCGAGTTTCTCCTGGGTCTCGCTCATGCCTGCCACTCCCCTTCGAATACGAATGCGGCCGGTCCGGCCATGATGATCGGTGCGTCGTCGGCCGCCCAGCCGATGCGCAGGTCCCCGCCCGGCAACGACACCGTGGCCTGCCGCGCGATGCGGCCGCGCCGCACCAGCGCGGCCACCGCGGCGCAGGCGCCGCTGCCGCAGGCCAGGGTCTCGCCCACGCCGCGCTCGTACACGCGCAGGCGCACGTGGTCCGGCGCCAGCACCTGGGCGAAGCCCACGTTGACCGACTGCGGGAACGCGGGCGAGGCCTGCAGGGCGGCGCCAAGCCCGGCCACGTCGGCTGTGCCCACGTCGCCTACCTCGATCACCGCGTGCGGATTGCCCATCGACACCGCGCCAAACACGACGCGGCGGCCATCGAGCTCCAGCGCGTACTCCGCCGCCTCGGCCTCGAACCCGGCCAGCGGCACCGCAGCCGGGGCGAAGCGCGGCGCCCCCATGTCGACCGCGTAGCGGTCGTCGCCCAGTACCTGCACCTGGTGGATGCCGGCGGGGCTGTCGACCACGAAGCGTTCGCCGCGGGCGGCACCGTCGCGCACCAGCCAGGCGGCCACGCAGCGCGCGCCGTTGCCGCACTGCCCCGAGGGGCTGCCGTCGGCGTTCCAGATGCGGTAGGCGGCCACCGCGCCGGCGCTGCGCGGCGGCTCGATGGTCAGGATCTGGTCGCAGCCCACGCCGCGGTGGCGGTCGGCCAGGCGCGCGGCCAGTGCCGCGTCCGGCGGTGGGCTGCCATCGCGCAGGTCCAGCACGACGAAGTCGTTGCCGGCCCCGTGCATCTTGCTGAAGCGCAGGCGCTCAGCCATCGCCATCGTCCGCGCCTGCGTCCTCCGGCACGGGCAGCGGCTCGGCCGGGGTGGTGGGAACGTCGCCCGGCGCGGGCGCGTCCGGCTCCACCGGGGAACTGGCCGGCGGCGCGGGCGCCGGGTCCTCGACCGGGACCGGCTTCTGCGGCATGACCAGCGGGCCCTTGTTGCCGCAGGCGGCCAGCAGCGGCAGCGCGGCAAGTGCCAGGAGGAAGGCGGAACGTCGGATGGTGTCCATGCGCCGAGTATAGCGACGCGCTGGTGCAGGCCGGTTCGCCGGCTGCCATTCACGGCGGCGGATCGGCGCCCTCCGGTGGCTCCGGGCGCAGCCACAGCCAGGTGCCGACCACGGCCATGCAGGCAACCGGCAGCACCACCATCCAGGCGCGGTGCGAGGGCACGGCCAGCATCACCCCCAGCAGGACCGCGGCGCAGGCGAGCATCGCCCAGGTCGCCGCCCATTTGGCCCGGCGTGGTACCGCGCGGTGCTGGCGCCAGGCGCCAATCACCGGACCGAAGCGCGGATGCTCCAGCAGCCGCCGTTCCAGCCGCTCGGAGCCGCGTGCCGCGGCCCAGGCCGCGACCAGGATGAAGACCGTGGTCGGCAGGCCCGGCAGGAAGATGCCGAGGATGCCCACGCCGAGGCTGGCGTAGGCCAGCAGCCACCAGGCCCAGCGGAAGCGGTCGCGGTTGCCCATCGGCGCATCATAGGCCGGCGGGCGTGGCGCGTCCGTGGCCGCCCGGCCACGGACGGCATGGCGTGCGCGGGCGGCAGGCCCGCGCACGCGCCCGGGTCAGGGCTTTTCGGCCACGCCCAGCTGGTCGAGCACGAAGGCGTAGTACTCGGCCTGCTCGCGGAAGCGGCGGAAGCGGCCGGACTTGCCGCCGTGGCCGGCGTCCATGTTGGTGCGGAACACGATCGGCGCCCTGCCGGTGTTGAGGTCGCGCAGCTTCGCCACCCACTTGGCCGGCTCCCAGTACTGCACCTGCGAGTCCCACAGGCCGGTGCCGACGAACATCGCCGGGTAGGCCTGGGCGCGCACGTTGTCGTACGGGGAGTACTTGAGCATGTACTCGTAGTACTGCGGCTGCTCCGGGTTGCCCCACTCGTCGTACTCGTTGGTGGTCAGCGGGATCGACGGATCGAGCATGGTGGTGACCACGTCCACGAAGGGCACCTGGGCCACGATCACCTTGTAGTCCTGCGGCGCCTGGTTGGCCACCGCGCCCATCAGCAGGCCGCCGGCACTGCCGCCCATGGCCGCGACCCGGCCCGGCGCGGCATAGCCCTGCGCGACCAGGGCGCGGGTCACGTCGACGAAGTCGTTGAAGGTGTTCTGCTTGCGCAGCAGCTTGCCGTCCTCGTACCACTTGCGGCCCAGTTCCTGGCCGCCGCGGATGTGGGCGATGGCGTAGACCACGCCGCGGTCCAGCAGGCTCACCACCGGGCCGTTGAAGCCCGGGTCCATGGAGATGCCGTAGCTGCCGTAGGCGTACTGGAACAGCGCCGCGGTGCCGTCCTTCCGGAAGCCCTTGCGGTAGACCAGCGACACCGGGATGCGCACGCCGTCGCGCGCCTCCACCCACAGCCGCTCGGTGGCGTACTGCGACGGGTCGTAGCCCGGCACCGCCTGCTGCTTGAGCTGGCGGCGCTCGCCGGTGGCCACGTTGAGCTCGTAGGTGGTGGCCGGGGTGGTCAGCGAGGTGTAGCCGTAGCGCAGCCACTGGGTGTCCGGCTCGGCGTTGACCGACAGGCCCATCGAGTAGGCCGGCTCGTCCGCCGCCACGTACTGCTGGCTGCCGTCGGCGCGCAGGATGCGCACCCGCTCCAGGCCGCCGGAGCGCTCGCCGACCGCGGTGAAGCCGTCGAACAGCTCGTACTCCTCGATGAACACCTCGGGGTCGTGCGGCAGCCAGTCCTGCCACTGCTTGCGCGAGGTGGCGTCGCTGGGCGCGGTGACCAGCTTGAAGTTGGTGGCGCCGTCGGCGTTGGTGCGGATCACCCAGCGGCCGCCGTGGTGGTCGGCGTCGTACTCCACGTCGCGCTGGCGCGGCGCCAGCACCCGGAACTCGCGCGGGTCCGCGGCCGGGGCGTAGCGGACCTCGGAGGACACGGTGCTGTCCAGGCCGATGGTGATGTACTTGTCGTCGCGGGTGCGGCCGATGCCCATGTAGAAGGAATCGTCCTCCTCCTCGTACACCAGCTGGTCCTGCTCCGCCGGGGTGCCCAGCACGTGCTTCTTCACGCGCACGGTCAGCAGCGTTTCCGGGTCGTTCTCGACGTAGAACAGGGTGCGGTTGTCGTCGGCCCACACCAGGTTGGGCGAGACGCCCTTGATGGTGTCCGGGTAGACCTCGCCGGTGGCCAGGTTGCGGAAGCGGATGGTGTACTGGCGGCGGCCGACGTCGTCCTCGGCCCAGGCCAGCAGGGTGTTGTCGGGGCTGACCTCGTAGTCGCCGACGCTGAAGTAGTCCTTGCCGGCGGCCAGCTGGTTGACGTCCAGCAGCACCTGCTCGGCGGCGAAGTCGCCGGCCTCGTTGGCGGCCTGGATCGCGACCGCGTCCACGCCGGGGCCGTCCTTGCGGCGGGCGTGGACCGGGTAGTCCTTGCCCTTCTCGTAGCGCGAGTAGTACCACCAGCCGCGCTCGCGGTACGGCACCGAGCTGTCGTCCTGCTTGATGCGCGCGACGATCTCCCCGTACAGCTTCTCCTGCAGCGGCTTCAGCGGCGCCAGCAGCTGGTCGGCGTAGGCGTTCTCGGCCTCCAGGTAGGCCAGCATGCGGCGGTCCTGGCGGGTGTCGTCGCGCAGCCAGTAGTAGTCGTCCTGGCGGGAGGCGCCGAACGGGGCGGTCACCGTGAACGGCTTGCGCTCGGCGTCGGGCGGGGCGGCGATGGCGGGGGGCGTGGTCATCAGCAGGGCAAGTGCGAACAGGAAGGGCATTCTCATCGATGCGGTCCCGGGATGGAAAACGGAAGGGTCCGCGCGCGCGCGGACCCCGGAACCAGGCGCCCCCGGCCGGGGCCGGGGGCGCGAGGGATCACTTCTTGGCCTTGGCCGGCTGGCTCAGGCGCTGCCAGAGGAAGGCGTAGGCCAGCGCGCTCATGTGCGCGGCCTGGGCATTGTTGGCCGCGCCGCCGTGGCCGCCCTCGATGTTCTCGTAGTAGGTCACGTCCTTGCCGGCATCGATCATCTTCGCCGCCATCTTGCGCGCGTGGCCCGGGTGGACGCGGTCGTCGCGGGTGGAGGTGAGGAAGATCACCGGCGGGTACTCCTTCGCCGGGTCGAACAGGTGGTACGGCGAGAAGGTCCTGATGAACTCCCAGTCGGAAGTGTCCGGGTTGCCGTACTCGGCCATCCACGAGGCGCCGGCCAGCAGCTTGTTGTAGCGCTTCATGTCCAGCAGCGGCACCTGCACCACCACCGCGCCGAACAGCTCCGGGTACTGGGTCAGCATGTTGCCGGTCAGCAGGCCGCCGTTGCTGCCGCCCTGCACGCCCAGGTGCTGCGGCGAGGTGATCTTGCGCTTGACCAGGTCCTGCGCGACCGCGGCCATGTCCTCGTAGGCCTTGTGCCGGTTCTGCTTGAGCGCGGCCTGGTGCCAGCGCGGGCCGTACTCGCCGCCGCCGCGGATGTTGGCCACCGCGTACACGCCGCCGCGCGACAGCCAGGCGCGGCCGAGGCCGCCGGAGTACGACGGGGTCAGCGAGATCTCGAAGCCACCGTAGCCGTACAGCAGGGTCGGCGCCTTGCCGTCCAGCTTCAGGTCCTTCGGCCGCACCAGGAAGTACGGCACGCGGGTGCCGTCCTTGCTGGTGGCGAAGTGCTGCTCGATCGCGTGCTTGCTGCTGTCGAAGAACGACGGCATCGACTTCAGCTGCTCCGGCTGCTGGCCGATGGCGGCCAGCGACAGCGTGGTCGGGGTCAGGTAGTCGGTGGCGGTCAGCCACACCGCGTCGGATTCGTCGCTGTCCACCGCGCCCACGGCCAGGGTGCCGAACGCCGGCGCGCCCACGAACTCGCTGCGCTTCCAGCCGCCGGCGGCCGGGGTCAGCACGTGCAGGCGGTTCTTCACGTCCTCCAGCACGTTGAGCACCAGGTGCGAGCGGGTCCAGGCGAAGCTGGCCAGCGAGCTGCGCTCGGTCGGCTCGAACAGCACCTCGAACTCGCGCTTGCCGGCCATGAACTCGTCGAAGTTGGCCGCCAGCAGCGAACCGGCGGCGTAGGTGCGGCCGCCCACGGACCACGGCTCGCGCAGCTCCAGGGTCAGCCACTGGCGCTTGACGCCCTTGTTGGCCGAGTTGGGCGCGTCGACCTTGGCTAGCTTGCCGTCCTTGCCGACCAGGTACAGCTCGTCGTTGTAGAAGGCGATGGTGCGGCTGACGAAGTCGCGCTCGAAGCCCGGGGTGTCGTCGTGGAAGGCGGCGATGTACATGTCGTCGTCCTTGCCCTCGTACACGACCTCGGCCGACTCCAGCGGGGTGCCGCGCTTCCAGCGCTTGACGATGCGCGGGTAGCCGGACTCGGTGGTCGAGCCGTCGCCGAAGTCGGTGTAGACGTAGACGGTGTCCTGGTCGATCCAGTTCAGGCCGCCCTTGGCCTCGGGCCGGAAGAAGCCGCCCTCGACCCAGGCCTTGCGCTCGAGGTCGAACTCGCGGGTGACGTCGGCGTCGGCGCCGCCGCGCGACAGCGCGATCAGGCAGCGCTCGTAGGCCGGGCGCAGGCAGTCGGCGCCGTGCCACACCCAGTTCTCGCCCTCGGCCTTGTTCAGCGCGTCGAGGTCGAGGATCGTTTCCCAGGCGGGATTGGGCTTGCGGTACTCCTCGAGCGTGGTGCGGCGCCAGACGCCGCGCTCGTGGTTACGGTCCTTCCAGAAGTTGTAGTAGTACCCCCCGATCTTCTGCACCCCGGGGATCTTGGCGTCGGAGTCCAGCACCTCGCGGATGCCGGCCTCCATGGCCTTGAACTCGGGCGTGGAGGCGAGGGCGGCGTCGGTCCGGGCGTTCTGGGCGCGGACCCAGGCCAGCTGGCGCTCGCCGGTCACGTCCTCCAGCCACTGGTACGGATCGTCGGCCATGTTGGGCTCCTGGGCATGGGCCACCCCGGCGGCGGCGAGACCGGCGACGAGGCAGGCCTGGGCAAGACGCGACATACGCACTCCGTGAAACTGGGACAGCCGGCGAAGCTAGCACAGCGCCCGCCGGACGTACGCATGCCGATGGTCAGGGGCCCGTGGCGGTCCCGGCCGCGCTCAGGCGGCCGCGCGGCGGCCGAAGCCGGAAGCCCGGCGCCCCCCCCCCCCGCGGCGGCGGGCCTGGACCCGCGGCCGCAGCTGGCGCAGGCGGCGCGCGGCGGCCGGCAGCGCCGGCGGCAGGCGGAAACGGTGCAGCGCCCACCATGCCGCCAGCGGCATGCCCACCAGCCACAGCGGCCACCAGCCGATCCACTCGGAGGAACCGCGCAGCGGCGGCACCAGGCATACGCCCAGCAGGCCGGTGGCGAACCAGTAGCGCAACAGCCTTTCCAGGTTCGATTCCGGAGCCCCGGCGGCTTCGGGTTGGCGGGGGGCGGCGGCGGGGGTAGGCGACCAGTTCGACATGGCTGCGGCTCCTTGTTGGGAGGCGCAGGTTGCCGGGGGGCCATCTCACCGGCTGCGATGGTGTACCCCCTCCGCCTGCGGGGAGGTCGGGGGCGAGAGCCGGGCTCCAGCCGCAGCGATCACTGCCAGGGCCTACGGAAGCACACCGACTTTGCGGGCAATGCTGCAACCGGTGCCCGCGCCCGGGGAGCCCGGAGTTCCGCTTCTTGCGGGCCCCAGCCGGCGCCGGGTTGCCGGGCCCTTCCCCTATCCCCGGGAGGAAGAGGGAAGCATGGCCCCCGCCTCAGCGGTCGTACTGCGCCAGCGCCAGCGAAAGCAGGCTCTTGGCCTGCTCGCGCAGCACCGCCGGCTCGACGATCTCGGCATCGGCACCGTAGTGCAGCACGTCCATCAGCAGCTCGCGCGAGACGCTGTAGGGCACCTTCAGCTCGTAGCGGCCGTCGGGCAGGAAGCGGCCCTGCTGGCGCGAGTGCCAGTGCTCGTCGGCCACCCAGCGCGCGACCTTGGGGCTGAACACGATGGTCGCCCAGCCCTTGGGCTCGCCGGAGAAGATGCCGTAGCTGGAAGCGAAGTGCTGGTCCAGCACGCCGTCCTCGACATCGTGCGCCGGCTCGTCCAGCAGCCGCGCCTGGCTGATCCGGTCCACGGCGAAGCTGCGCAGGCCCTCGCGCTCGTGGTCCCAGGCATCCAGGTACCAGTTGTCGCGGTAATGGGTGATCCGCTGCGGCGAGACCTTGCGCCGGGTGATCTCGTCGGTGGAGCGGGCGCGGTATTCGAAGGCCAGGCGCTTGCGCTCCAGCACCGCCGAGGCGACGGTGCGGAAGCTGGTCTCGTCCAGGCGGCGGCCGCGGTGCGGGATCACCCGCACCCGCTCCACCGGCCAGCGGCTAGTGCCAGCCTGGGCGGCAAGCAGGCCCTCGATGCGCTGCTGCAGCGGCGCCAGCACGCTGGACAGCACCCCGGCGCCGGTGCGCCGCAGCAGCTGCTGCGAGGCCAGCAGCGCGTACAGCTCCTCGGAGCTGAGCCACAGCCCCGGCAGCTCGAACCGCTCGCTCTCGGCCGCCGCGTAGCGGAAGCCCGCCTCGCCGTCGCCCTCCACCGGCGCCATCAGCGCGTCGCGCAGGAAGGCCAGGTCGCGGTAGACGGTGGCCCGGGAGCAGCCCAGCTCCTCCTGCAGCCGCGGCACGGTCACCGGGTAGCGCGCCGCCTTGAGGATGCGGTGCAGCGCGTTGATGCGTTCGTAGCGGTCCATGCCCGCGATTATGCGCGGTTGCAGGGCCCGCTGCGACGGAGGCCGGGCGACCCGCCCTGCCGGCCGCGCTTGCCTGGCTCGCAGGCACCCGGCCCACCGGCGCGGCTCGCGCCAGCTGCGGCACGGGGCGTGCGGGCGGGCGCGGGGCCTACAGGAACTCGCCGGCGCCGCGCTCCAGCAGCTCGGCGGCCAGGCGCCGGCCCAGCGCCGCCGGGTCGGCGGCCGGGCCCTCGCCTTCGGCGCGCACGGCGCGGCCGTCGGCGGCCGAGCCGACCAGGGCCTGCAGGTGCAGGCGGTCACCGCGCAGCTCCGCGTAGGCGGCCACCGGCACGTGGCAGCTGCCGTGCAGGCTGCGGTTGAGCGCGCGCTCGGCCTCGATCACGGTGCGGGTGGGCGCGTGCTCCAGCACCGACAGCAGGCCGAGGGTGCGTTCGTCGCCGGCGCGGCACTCGCAGGCCACCACCGCCTGCGCCGGCGCCGGCAGCCACTGCGGCGGCAGCAGGCGGGAGCGGATGCGCGCGTCCAGGCCCAGCCGCTGCAGGCCGGCGCACGCCAGCACGATGGCGTCGTACTCGCCGGCGTCGAGCTTGGCCAGGCGGGTGTTGACGTTGCCGCGCAGGTCGCGCAGCTGCAGGTCCGGGCGGCGCGCGCGCAGCTGCGCCTGGCGGCGCAGCGAGGAGGTGCCGACCACCGCGCCCTGCGGCAATGCGTCCAGGTCGGCGCAGGCGTTGCTGACGAAGGCATCGGCCGGGTCGGCGCGCTCCAGCACCGCCGGCAGGGCGAAGCCCGGCTCCAGCTCCATCGGCACGTCCTTGAGCGAGTGCACCGCGCAGTCGGCCTCGCCGCGCTGCATCGCCAGCTCCAGTTCCTTGAGGAACAGGCCCTTGCCGCCGATCGCCGCCAGCGAGCGGTCCAGGACCTCGTCGCCGCGGGTGCTCAGCGGCACCAGCACCACCTCCAGGCCGGGATGGGCCGCGCGCAGGCGGGCGGCGACGTATTCGCTCTGCCACAGGGCGAGCGGGCTCTTGCGGGTGGCGATGCGCAGGGTGTCCATGCGCGCATTATCGGCGAAGCACGCCCCCGGCGCCTTGCGCGGAACGCTTGCGCCGGTGGCCTGCCCCTGCCCGGCTGGCGCTCAGGGCTGCTGCAGGGCCTGGCGCAGCACCGGCACGCAGCGCCGGCTGACCTCCAGGGCCGGCCCGCCGCTGCGCAGCAGGGCCTGGACGTGGCCGTCCGGGCCGCGCCGCAGTTCGGACAGTTCGCGGCGCGCCACCAGGCAGTTGCGGTGGATGCGCACGAACAGGTCGCCGAACTCCTCTTCCAGCGACTTCAGCGATTCCTCGATCAGGTCCTGGCCGCGGGCGTGGTGCACGACCACGTACTTCTCCTCGGCCTGCAGATAGCGCACGTCCTCCAGCGGGATCACCCGCAGGCTGCCGCGCAGGCGCGCGCACAGCTGGGTGCGGCGCTGCGCCGGGACGGCGTTGCCGCGCCCGGCCAGGAACGCGCGCACGCGCTCCAGCGCGGCGGCCAGCCGCTCCGGGCGCACCGGCTTGACCAGGTAGTCGATCGCCGCGGCCTCGAACGCCGACAGCGCGTGCTCGTCGTAGGCGGTGCAGAACACCACCGCGGTGGCCGGGTCGCTGCCGGCCAGGCGCCGCGCCACTTCCAGCCCGTCCATGCCGGGCATGGCGATGTCCAGCAGCACGGCGTGCGGCTGGTGGCGGGCGCAGGCCTCCAGAGCCTCGCTGCCGTCGCCGGCCTCGGCCACCACTTCGACTCCTGCATCGCCGGCAAGAAGCGTGCGCAGGCGCTCGCGCGCCAGCGGCTCGTCGTCGGCGATCACCAGCTTCAGGCTGTGCATCAGGCGGATTGCGGATTTTCCCCGCGGCCATGGTAGCCGCGCCGGCGGCCGGCCGCCATCCGTCCTCGCCGCCCCCCCGTTCCGCGCCTCAGCGGAAGCGGCGTTCCAGCCAGTCGCCGAGGTCGGCGATCTCCTGCGCGCAGACCTGGTGGGCCATCGGGTAGTGGTGCCATTCCACCTCGAAACCCGCCTGCTCCAGCGCGCGCGCGCTGGCCTGCCCGTGCTGGAAGGCGACCACCGGGTCGGCGCTGCCATGGGCGAAGAACACCAGCTGGGCCACCGCGTTGGGCTCGCGCGCGGCTGCCGCCGCGGTGCCGCCGGGCAGGTAGGTGGACAGGGCGACCAGGCCGGCCAGCGGCTCGCGCCGGCGCAGGCCGGTGGCCAAGGTGATGGCGCCGCCCTGGGAGAACCCGGCCAGCAGCAGGCGCGAGGCGGGGATGCCGCGCTCGGCCTCGCGGGCAATCAGGGCCTCGACCTGTTCGATCGATTCCTCCACCCCGGCCGCGTCGGCGCGGGTGGCGAAGTCCATGCCGACGATGTCGTACCAGGCGCGCATCGGTACCCCGCCGTTGATGGTCACCGGGCGCACCGGCGCGTGCGGGAACACGAAACGCAGCGCCGGCCAGTGCGGACGCACCAGCTCCGGGACGATGGGGGCGAAGTCGTGGCCGTCGGCGCCCAGTCCGTGCAGCCAGAGCACGGTCCATTGCGGGTTGGCGCCGGTTTCCTGTTCGACGGTCTGCAGCAGCATGGGATTCCCCGGAAAACGAAGCCCCACAGTATGCCCGCTGGCGGCAGGCGCCGCCGCGGGCACCGTCGCGGCTCAGGCGCGGGCGCGCAGTTCGGCGGCGCGGCGCAGCACCGGCGGCGGCTGCAGTTCCTCGGGGATGCACAGCAGGCGGTGCCGGCGCAGCCACTGGCCGGCCTGGCGCGAGGAGGTCAGCCACACGGTCGGGATCGACAGCACCATGCCGGCCACCACCGGCAGCATCCACAGCGCCAGCCCGGGCGACACCGCCCAGGACAGCAGGCCCATGAACGCGCCGAACAGGGTGATGCCGCCGTAGCTGCGCACCAGCGCCGACAGCGGCACGCTGCCGTCGTCGCGCTGCTGCGCTTCCCAGCCGGAATCGCGGCCGGCCAGCACCTCGGCCACGCCGCGCGACTGCCGGAACATCACGATCGGCGCCATCAGCGCGGCCAGCACGCTCTCGATCAGCACGCCGGCGAAGGCGCGCGCCGCGCCGCCGCAGCCACGGCGCTCGGCCGGGTCGGCGAGCATGGCCAGGAAACCCAGGATCTTGGGCAGGAACAGCACCAGCATGGTCGCGGCGAACAGCCAGGCCACGCGCTCGGCGTCGTGCCGGGTCCAGTACTCGATCGGCGAGAACCCGGCCAGCTGGAAGCCGTCCCAGGCCAGGTCGGCGTGGTATAGCGGGATCGCCAGGCCGACCAGCATCAGCATGGCCCACATCGGCGCGGTGAAGTAATGGCCGATGCCGACCAGCATGTGGCTGCGGCTGACCCAGTGCAGGCCGGCGCTGCCGACCACCTTCATGTGCTGCAGGTTGCCCTGGCACCAGCGGCGGTCGCGCACCATCATGTCGCTCAGCGAGGGCGGGCCCTCCTCGTAGCTGCCGCCCAGCTCCGGCACCAGGTGCACGGCCCAGCCGGCGCGCCGCATCAGCGCCGCCTCGACGAAGTCGTGGCTCAGCACGTGGCCGCCGAACGGCTCCCGCCCCGGCAGCTCCGGCAGGCCGCAGTGCGCGGCGAAGGCCTCGGTGCGGACCATCGCGTTGTGGCCCCAGTAGTTGCTCTCGGCACCGTGCCACCAGGCCACGCCATGGCCAATCACCGGGCCGTACACGCGCCCGCCGAACTGCTGCATGCGCGCGAACAGGGTGTTGCCATTGACCACCCGCGGCAGGGTCTGCAGCAGGCCCACGCCCGGATGCGCCTCCATCGCCCCGGCCAGGCGCACCAGGGTCTGGCCGCTCATCACGCTGTCGGCGTCCAGGATCAGGAACTGCGGGTAGGCGCCGCCGAAGCGCTGCACCCAGTCGCCGATGTTGCCGGCCTTGCGCCCGCGGTTGTCCGAGCGGCAGCGGTAGAACAGCCGGCCCTCGGCGCCCAGGCGCTCGCGCAGGGCGCGGAACTGCTCGACCTCGGCCGCCACCACTTCCGGGCGGCGGCTGTCGCTGAGCACGAAGAAATCGAATGCGTCCAGCTGCCCGGTGGCCGCCACCGACTCGTACACCGCCTGCAGGCCGGCCAGGACCCGCGCCGGGTCCTCGTGGTAGGTCGGCATCAGCAGCGCGGTGCGGGTGCGCAGGCGCGGCAGCGGGCCGTCGGCCGACAGCCCCAGCGGATTGCGCCGGCGGGACAGCAGCACGCAGAAGCCGGCGAAGGCGGTCACCGCCGACAGCGCGATCCAGGCGAACAGGGCCACGAACAGGCCCAGCAGGATCAGGTCCAGCAGGCTCAGGCCGCCAATGCGCAGCACCTGGGTCATGCCCAGGCTGGCGGCGGCGGTGAGCACGGCGGTGGAGCCGACCACCGCGGCGCGTCGCCAGCCGACGCGGGCCGGCGAGGTGGCCGGCCGGACCCTGGCCAGCTCGCCTTCGCGCAGGGACTGGCGCGGCATCGGCAGCGGCGTGGCCGGCGGCAGCCAGGCCTCGGCGGCCAGCGGCCGCGGGGACGGCAGCGGCGCGGGGCGCCGCTGGACGGCGGGGCCGATGGATTCGATGACTTGCAACACGGGTGTCTCCCTCGGTCGCATTCCGGAGCCCGGTGAGGGGCCGGAGGAAAGCGTCGCATCATTGTGCGCCGCACCAAGGGGCTGGGCACGGGGTTGCAGTATTCCCGTTCAGCCGCGTGTTTGCCTTGCGAAGGGTTGGTTAGCCGTGGTTTTGTGACATCAGTCCTGTTCTTCCGGCGGCACCACCAGCCCGTCCGGATCCACTGCCAGGCGTCCGGCCATCAGCACGGCCTGGGTGCGGTTGCCCACCCCCAGCTTGCGCAGCACCGCGGTGACGTGCGCCTTGATGGTCGCCTCGGACACGCCCAGGTCGTAGGCGATCTGCTTGTTCAGGCGGCCCTCGCCCAGCATCTGCAGGACCCGGAACTGCTGCGGGGTCAGCTCGCGCAGGCGCTGGGCCACTTCCTGCTCGTCGCGGCTCAGCGCCGGGGCGGCGGCCGCAGCCGCCGGCGCCCAGCGCTCCCCGTCCAGCACCGTGCTGATGGCGGTGCCGATGGTCTCCGAGTCGGCCGACTTGGGAATGAAGCCCAGCGCGCCGTGGTCCAGCGCCCGGCGCATCACCCCCGGCTCCTCCCGCGCCGAGACCACCACCACCGGCAGCTGCGGGTGCTGGGCGCGCAGGTGCACCAGGGCGCTGAAGCCGTGCGCGCCGGGCATGTTCAGGTCCATCAGCAGCAGGTCCGCGTCCGGATGCGCCTCCACCAGCGCGTACAGCGCGTCCACGCTGTCGGCCTCGTGCAGCTCGGTGCCCGGCAGGATCCGCTGCACCGCCCCGCGCAGGGCCTCGCGGAACAGCGGATGGTCGTCGGCGATCAGGATGGTCATAGGGGCCGTGATTGGGGATGCGTGATTCGCGGTTCGCAAAAGCGGGGGCGGCCGGACCGCCGCCCCGATGGTGACCGAAGCGGGCGCCTCGCTCTTCCGAATCACCAATAACTAATCACGAATCACGACCTCATTTCACCTTGCGCTCGGAGACCAGCGACTCGACCACCGACGGATCGGCCAGGGTCGAGGTGTCGCCCAGCTGGTCCGGGGCGTTCTCGGCGATCTTGCGCAGGATGCGGCGCATGATCTTGCCCGAGCGGGTCTTGGGCAGGCCGGCGGCCCACTGCAGGTGGTCGGGGGTGGCGATCGGGCCGATCTCCTTGCGCACCCAGGCCACCAGCTCCTTCTGCAGCTCGTCGCTGGGCTGCTCGCCGGCCTTGAGGGTGACGTAGGCGTAGATGCCCTGGCCCTTGATCTCGTGCGGGAAGCCGACCACCGCGGCCTCGGCCACCTTCGGGTGCGCCACCAGTGCGCTCTCCACCTCGGCGGTGCCGATGCGGTGGCCGGAGACGTTGATCACGTCGTCGACGCGGCCGGTGATCCAGTAGTAGCCGTCCTCGTCGCGGCGGCAGCCGTCGCCGGTGAAGTAGGTGCCCGGGTAGGTGCGGAAGTAGGTGTCGATGAAGCGCTGGTGGTCGCCGTAGACCGTGCGCATCTGCCCCGGCCAGGAATCCAGCAGCACCAGGTTGCCCTCGGCCGCGCCCTCGAGCACGCGGCCGTCGGTATCGACCAGGGCCGGGCGCACGCCGAAGAACGGGACCGTGGCCGAGCCCGGCTTGAGGTCGACCGCGCCGGGCAGCGGCGAGATCAGGATGCCGCCGGTCTCGGTCTGCCACCAGGTGTCCACGATCGGGCAGCGGCCGTCGCCGACCACGTCGTAGTACCAGCGCCAGGCCTCCGGGTTGATCGGCTCGCCGACGCTGCCAAGCAGGCGCAGGCTGGAGCGGCTGGTCTTCTTCACCGGCGCCTCGCCCTCGCGCATCAGCGCGCGGATCGCGGTCGGGGCGGTGTAGAAGATGGTGACCTGGTGCTTGTCGATCACTTCCCAGAAGCGCGACACGCTCGGGTAGTTGGGCACGCCCTCGAACACCAGCGAGGTGGCGCCGTTGGCCAGCGGGCCGTAGACGATGTAGCTGTGGCCGGTGACCCAGCCGACGTCGGCGGTGCACCAGTAGATGTCGTCCTCGCGCAGGTCGAAGATCGCCTCGTGGGTGTAGGACGCGTACAGCAGGTAGCCGCCGGTGGTGTGCAGCACGCCCTTCGGCTTTCCGGTCGAACCGGAGGTGTAGAGGATGAACAGCGGATCCTCGGCGTTCATGCGCTCCGGCTCGCACTGCGCCGGCTGGCCGTCGACCACGTCGTGGAACCAGCGGTCGCGCGGGGCCTGCATGTCGACCGCGCCGCCGGTATGGCGCACCACCAGCACGGTCTCGACGGTATTGGTGCCCGGCAGCTTCAGCGCGGCGTCGACGTTGGCCTTCAGCGGGATCTTCTTGGCCCCGCGCAGGCCCTCGTCGGCGGTGATGATCAGCTTGCTGCCGCAGTCGGCGACGCGGTCGGCGATGGAGTTGGGCGCGAAGCCGCCGAACACCACCGAGTGGATCGCGCCGATGCGCGCGCAGGCCAGCATCGCCACCACCGCGTCGGGGATCATCGGCAGGTAGATGGTGACGCGGTCGCCCTTGCCGACGCCGAGGTTGCGCAGGGCGTTGCCCAGCTTGCACACCCGCTCGTACAGCTGGCGGTAGGTGACCTTCTGCACCGGCGCGGACGGGTCGTCCGGCTCGAACAGGATGGCGACCTTGTCGCCGCGCTTCTCGAGCTGGCGGTCCAGGCAGTTGACCGAGGCGTTGAGCTCGCCGTCGGCGAACCAGCGGATGCGGAAGTCCTCGAGCTTGTAGCTGACGTCCTTGATGACGGTCGGCTTGCGGAACCAGTCCAGGCGCTCGGCCGCCTTCGCCCAGAAGCCCTCGGGATCCTCCACCGATTCGCGGTAGAGGCGCTGGTAGTCATCCTTGCCGATCCTCGCCTTGGCGGCGAACTCGGGCTTGACGGGGTACAGGTCGGACATGGCTTCCCTCCTCCAGATGCCAGTGACTGGACGCCGCGCGGGGGCGTGCGGCAACGGCCCAAGTTTGACGCAAGGGCCGTGACGCGATGCAGCAGTATGGCTACTACCTTGGTCGATAGATGCACTGCAGCATGGCGGCCTTGCGCGCGCGGATCCCGCAACGGCGGGCCCGGATGTCCGGCCGCCCGGCGTTTTCGACTAATGGCGAATAGGCGCTTGCCCGGCAGCGTGCGAAGTCTGGCCGCGCAACCGGCCGCAGAGGGGCGGTCGGTCGCCATTTCGAGCACTCATTCGCAGAGGGAGAGGAGGGGCAATGAGCATGCATCCCGCAAGACTGGTGCGCAGGCCGCTGGCAGCCGCAATGCTGCTCGCGCTTGCCGTGCCCGGCGCTGCCATGGCGCAGAGCGACCGCGAGAAGGAACTTGAGGCGAGGGTGGCCGAACTGGAGCGCCAGGTGCAGGCGCTGCTGACCACCCAGCAGCAGCAGGCGGCGCAACCGGCGGCACCGGCGGTCCCGGCCGGCAAGCAGCCGGTGCAGGCCACCACGATCACGCCCAACGCCAACCCGGGCACCACGTTCTCGTACACCGGCTTCATCAAGATGGACGCGATGGTCACCGAGACCAGCGACGGCCGCATCGCCGACGGCTCGTCGGGCCGGCTGTTCTACGTGCCCAGCACCATCCCGGTGGGCGGCGCCGGCGCCGACGGCGGCGACCCGTACACCGACTTCCATGCCCAGTTCTCGCGCTTCGGCCTGGGCGTGGACCACGTCACCGCCAACGGCGACAAGTTCAAGGGCTACGTCGAGGCCGACTTCTTCGGCGGCGGCAGCAACGCCCTGGCCGGCAACGAGACGGCGACCAACACCTACGCCGTCACCCTGCGCCACGCCTACGTCAGCTGGAACAACTGGCTGGCCGGCCAGACCTGGTCCAACTTCATGGACGTGGCCGCCCTGCCCGACGCGGTGGACTTCGTCGGCCCGACCGACGGCACCGTGTTCGTGCGCCAGGCCCAGGTGCGCTACACCAAGGGCCCGTGGTCGGTCTCGCTGGAGAACCCGCAGACCACGGTCAACCCGTACCTCAGCGCCGCGGCGCGCTTCAACAGCGGCGACAACGTCCTGCCCGACCTGACCGCGCGCTGGCTGACCAAGGGCGACTGGGGCCACTTCACCGTCGCCGGCCTGGTGCGCCAGTTCAAGTGGCTGGACGAGACCGAGACCGGCGCCGCGCTGAGCGTGTCGGGCAAGTTCAACCTCGGCGCCAGCGACGACATCCGCTGGGCGGTCAACGGCGGCAGCGGCATCGGCCGCTACCTGGCGTTCGGCATCGGCAGCGACGTGGTGGTCGACGCCAACGGCGCGCTGCACGCGCAGGACGGCTACGGCGGCTTCGTGGCCTGGCGCCACGTGTTCAGCCCGAAGGTCCGCACCAACCTGATGTACGCGGCCTCGCACTTCGACAACGACACCAGCCTCACCGGCTACGGCGCGACCGAGCGCACCCAGTCGTTCCACGCAAACCTGATCTACTCGCCGTTCCCGAAGCTGGACGTTGGCGCGGAAATCAGCTACGGCCAGCGTTCCCTCGAGGATGACCGCGAGGGCGACCTCAAGCGTCTGCATACCTCCATCAAGTACAGCTTCTGAGGAAGGGGATCCCTATGAGCACCACGGCAGCATCCGCCTCGCCCAAGGGCGAGCTCACCTCGGGCCACAAGAAGGTCATCTTCGCGTCGAGCCTGGGTACCGTCTTCGAGTGGTATGACTTCTACCTCTACGGCTCGCTGGCGGCGATCATCGCCAAGCAGTTCTTCAGCGGCGTCAACCCGACCACGGGCATGATCTTCGCGCTGCTGGCCTTCGCCGCCGGCTTCTTCGTGCGTCCGTTCGGCGCGGCCTTCTTCGGCAGCCTCGGCGACCGCATCGGCCGCAAGTACACGTTCCTGGTCACCATCCTGATCATGGGCATCTCGACCTTCCTGGTCGGCGTGCTGCCCAACTACGCCTCGATCGGCATGGCCGCCCCGGTCATCCTGATCATCCTGCGCCTGGCCCAGGGCCTGGCCATGGGCGGCGAGTACGGCGGCGCGGCCACCTACGTGGCCGAGCACGCGCCCGCCAACCGCCGCGGCCTGTACACCAGCTTCATCCAGACTACCGCGACCCTGGGCCTGTTCCTGTCGCTGCTGGTGATCCTGGGCTGCCGCCTGTCGCTGGGCACCGAGGCGTTCGAGGACTGGGGCTGGCGCATCCCGTTCCTGGCCTCGATCGTGCTGCTGGGCATCTCGGTGTGGATCCGCCTGCAGCTGAGCGAGTCGCCGCTGTTCCAGGAGATGAAGGCGCAGGGCAAGGGCTCGAAGATGCCCTTCCGTGACTCGATCAAGACCGGCAACCTGAAGCTGATGCTGCTGGTCCTGTTCGGCGCCACCGCCGGCCAGGCCGTGGTCTGGTACTGCGGCCAGTTCTACGCGCTGTTCTACCTGCAGAGCATGCTCAAGGTCGACTCCACCGTCGCCTACCTGCTGATCGCCGCGGCGCTGGCCCTGGCCACCCCGTTCTTCCTGTTCTTCGGCTGGCTGTCGGACAAGATCGGCCGCAAGAAGATCATCATGGCCGGCTGCCTGCTGGCCGCGGTGACCTACTTCCCGATCTTCAAGGGCCTGACCCACTTCGCCAACCCGGCGGTGGAGGAAGCCGCGCGCACCTCGCCGGCGGTGGTGGTGGCCGATCCGGAAACCTGCAGCTTCCAGTTCGACCCGGCCGGTGTCCGCAAGTTCACCAGCTCCTGCGACGTGGCGACCGCCGCGCTGGCCCGCGCCGGCGTGCCGTACACCATCCAGCCGGCGGCCCCGGGCTCGGTGGCCGAGGTCCACATCGGCGACCGTCCGGTCACCTCGTACGACGCCACCGGCCTGGCCGGCGACGAGCTGAAGGCCAAGCAGGGCGAGTTCGGCGGCGCGCTGAAGGCTGCCCTGGTCGACGCCGGCTATCCGGACAAGGCCGACACCGCCCGGATCAACATGCCGATGACGATCCTGCTGCTGTGGCTCCTGGTGATCTACGTGACCATGGTCTACGGCCCGATCGCCGCCTACCTGGTGGAGCTGTTCCCGACCCGCATCCGCTACACCTCCATGTCGCTGCCGTACCACATCGGCAACGGCTGGTTCGGCGGCTTCCTGCCGGCGATCTCCTTCGCCCTGGTGGCGGCTTCGGGCAACCTGTACTACGGCCTGTGGTACCCGATCATCATCGCGGTCATGACCCTGGTGATCGGCACCCTGTTCCTGCGCGAGACCAAGGACGTGGACATCACCGCCTGACCCTCCGCGGCAGGCAAAGCCGGTCCCGCGCGGACCGGCTGCAGCACCCGGCGCCGGCCCCCGTGGGCCGGCGCTTTTTCATGCCGCGCGTGGCCCGCGGCCGGCCGGCAGGCAGGCACGGCCTGGCATCCCCTGCCCTGCAACGGCGGACACCGGACGCGACGGCGCCATCGGCCAGTGCCCCCGCGCCGCTGGGCCGCGACCGTTGTCCGCGCAGGCGCAGCACGCCCGGGAATGGAGGGCGCGGAACACGACACCAGCACGGCCGGTGGGCCGTCGCGGAGCAGTCCGGACAAGCGCAGCACGCCCGGGAGAACGGAAGGCGAGGCCCGTGCCAGCCGGTGCACACCCGGGACTGCGGCTGTGGCCGCGGCCTGCCACGGACCATGGAGACGGCAGCGGCCGGCAGGCGCCGGGCGCCGGACCGCGCCGCGGTTCAGTCCCCGCGCACGCCGCGTCCGCGCAGGCGTCCGGCGGCGGCGGCCTCGTGCAGGGCCAGGCCCAGCAGGATGCCGGTCAGCGCGGCATAGGCGCTGGTGGTGGTCTGGTGCGCGAACATCGACTGGGTAAGCCCGCACAGGGCGAACACCACCACCAGCATGGCGCCGCCGGCGGCGATCCCGCGCATGCGCGGCACGCCGGTGTGCCCGGCCAGGTGCAGGAACAGCGCCAGCGGCACGCCGTACAGCAGCAGCAGCGAGACCACGCCGGGGATGCCCATGGTCGCGGCCCACTCGGCCAGGTCGTTGTGGGCGTGGCCCAGGTCGCAGCGCTCGGCCGGGTGCGGCTCGCGGCAGGCCGGCAGCTGCTCGCGCATGGCGCGGTCGAACTGGGCAAAGCCCACCCCGGTCCAGGGCCGCTCGAGGAAGGCGTCGACCGCCACCTGCAGCCGTTCCAGGCGCGCGCCGGCGGAGGAATCGTGGTCGCCGGCATCGATCCGTTCGATGTCCTGCTGCAGCTCGACCAGCCGCATCTGGTGGCTCATCCCGGGCACCACCCCCACCAGCGCCACCACGCCGGCCAGGCCGGTGGCCAGCAGCAGCACCCGGTAGCGCCAGCTCTGCCAGCCGCTGCCCAGCACCACCGCGGCCAGCAGCAGCAGCAGCCCCGGCCAGGTCCCGCGGGTGCCGCTGAACAGGATCGCCACGGTGCCGCAGACCACTCCGAACACCGCCCAGTGCCAGCTGCGCGGCGGCCGGCAGAACACCGCCAGCACCATCAGCAGCAGGACCACGTCGGCAAACACGATCGCGTTGACCCAGCCGGAGGCGCGCCCCAGCCCGGTGGCGACCTGGACGAAGGCCAGCACCACCGCGCAGGCCAGGCCGGCCATCGCCCCGCGCCACAGCCAGCTGGCCGGCGGACGCAGGGCCCAGGCCCAGGCCATCGTCCACGGCAGGACCAGCAGGCGGTCGCGGCTCTCGATGCCCCCGCCGCCGGCCCAGTGGCTGGAAAGCAGGGCCACGCCCATCGCCAGCAGGGCCGTCGCGGCCACTGCCGCCAGCGGCCAGCCGATGCGGCGCGCGCCGGCGACCACGCCGGGCACCAGCAGGGTGGAGACGAGCAGCAGCAGGCCGAACGGGAGCAGTCCCTTGGGCAGGGTCAGGGCCAGCGCCGGCAGGCACCACAGCGCGCAGGCCGCACAGCGCCGTGCCCAGTGCAGCCGGTGTCCTTCCATGCGGTCGTCGTCACTCCCCACTCTTTCCTCGGCTTGCGTGCGCGGCGAGCCGCACATGGTCGCCGCGCCACGCGGAACGAAGGCTGAGCCGGCGCCGGCGCCGGCGCTCACTCCTCCAGGTCCCGCGCCTGCCCGGCGGCCGCGCGCGCGCGCTCCTCCGGGGTGGCCTCGCAGGGGGCGACGACCGCGTCCGGCGGCACCAGGTACCAGCGGCGGCGGTTGGAAATGCCGGCCAGCTCGATCCGCTGCGGGTCCAGGCAGTGCTCCAGCGCGTCCTCCAGCACCAGCAGCCAGCGGTCCGGGGCCTGCGCCTGCCAGGCCACCGCCAGCTGCAGCTGCTCGTCCCAGGGACGCTTGAAGCCGAAGGTCGCCGCCGGGCGGTCGGCCATCAGCAGGTTCTGCTCCTTCCACGCGACCAGGCCCAGCTCCGCCTCCGGGCCGATGCGGCGGCCGGCCGCGGCCATCACCCCGCGCGCGGAACTGGCGTCGTTGAGCAGGCCGTAGCCGACCAGCCCGAACACCACCCACAGCCCCGCCAGGGTGGCGGACAGCGCCGCCACCGCGCGGCGGCGGAAAGCCAGCACGCAACCCAGGCCCCAGGCGCCGATCGCCAGCAGCATCCAGCCGCCGGCGACGATGCCCTGCGGATCCAGGCCGCGCTGCTCGCGCAGCCGCTCCGGCAGCGAACCGACGCCGGACAGCACCGAGGCACCGCCGGCCAGGAACAGCAGCGCCACCAGCAGCGCCAGCGCCAGCAGCAGCGCGCGCGGCAGGCGCCGGCGCAGGATCCCCGGCAGCAACGGCGCCAGCGCCAGGCACATCATCGGCAGCGCCGGCATGATGTACACGTCGCGCTTGCCATCGGGGATGGAGAAGAACACCAGCACCAGCAGCCACCAGGCCAGCGGCAGCAGGTAGCGCGGGTCGCGCCGGCGCAGGCGCCGGCGCCAGGCCGGGATCGCCCACGGCAGCGCCAGCACCGCCGGGATCCACATGCTGGCCATCACCCCCAGGTGGTACCAGGCCGGCTGGTGGTGGTCCCAGGACTGCGAATAGCGCTTGGCGGTCTGCCGCAGCAGGATGTCGTCCAGGTAGGCGCGATACTCGGGCAGGTCCTGCGACAGCGCCACCGCGAGCACCGGCACCAGCCACACCGACACCGCGCCGAGGAACGCCAGCGGGCCCAGCCAGAAACGGCGGTCGCGCGCGTGTACCCGCACCCGCGGCCAGCCGCGCACCGCGGCGATCGCCGCCGGCAGCACCATCAGCAACGCCAGCGCGCCCACGCCCTTGGTGATCGTGCCCAGGCCGGCCGCGGCCCAGCCCAGGGCCCACCAGCGCCAGGCCGGGCCCAGCAGCAGGTGGCGCAGCAGGCCGTAGTTGGCCAGGGTGATGAAGAAGGTGACCAGCGGGTCGATCTGCGCCTTCTTCGCCTGCCAGGTGAACTGGAACGCGAACAGCAGCGCCCACGCCGCGTACAGGCCCACGCGCCGGGTCCACAGCCGGCCGGCCAGGTCCTGCACGCACCACAGCGTGCCCAGCGCGGCCAGCAACGAGGGCAGCAGGAACGCCACCCGCCAGTTGCCGGTCACGGTGTAGAACGCGGCCTGCAGCCACATCAGCATCGGCGGCTTGTCCGAGTACAGCTCGGTGCCGCGGTGCGGGAACAGCCAGTTGCCGCTCTCCACCATCTGCTTGGCCACCAGGGCGAAACGCGGTTCGTCGGCCGGCCACGGGTCGCGCAGGCCCAGGCCCGCGCCGAGTACCAGCAGGGCCAGGGTCCAGAACAACCAGAGGTCGCGCTTGCGCAGGTCCTGTATCGGCATGGCCGTGGCTCGGGTTGGCGGGGATCAGGTCACTCGGATTTGCGCAGGCGCGCGTAGAAGAAGCCGTCCATGCCGTCCTCCCCGGTCAGGCGCTGGCGGCCGGGACCGGCGGCATGGCCGAACGCCTCCGGCAACGGCACTGCGGCCGCGTCCGGGGTACGGGCCAGGAACGCCTCGACCTGGCCGGCGTTCTCCTCCGGCAGGATCGAGCAGGTGGCGTACAGCAGGATGCCGCCCGGGCGCAGCAGCGGCCAGACCGCGTCGAGCAGGCGCGCCTGCGCGGCGACCAGGGACTCGATGTCCTCGGGACGGCGGTGCAGCAGGATGTCCGGCTGGCGCCGGACCACGCCGGTGGCCGAGCACGGCGCATCCAGCAGGATCGCGTCGAAGGTGAAACCGTCCCACCACAGTGCCGGGGTGGTGGCGTCGACCGGGCGCAGCTGCACGCGCTCGCCGAGCAGGCCGCCGCGGCGCAGGGTGTCTTCCACCCGCGCCAGCCGGCGCGGGTCCACGTCCAGCGCCAGCAGTTCCAGCGTGGGGTCGCGCTCGAGCAGGTGCGCGGCCTTGCCGCCGGGGGCGGCGCAGGCATCGAGCACGCGCGCGCCCGGCTCCGGGGCCAGGGCGTCGGCCGCCTGCTGCGCCGAGCCATCCTGGACCGCGACCAGGCCTTCCTCGAAACCGGGCAGGGCCGCCACCGGCACCGGCTCGTCCAGGCGCAGGCCGTCGGCCAGGCGCGGATCGATGCTGGCGGCGATGCCCGCCTCCTGCAGCCGCGCGCGGTAGGCCTCGCGACCGGCCAGCCTGCGGTTGACCCGCAGCCACAGCGGCGCGGCATGCGCGCTGGCCGCGAACACCGCGGCCGCGTGCTGCGGCCAGGCGGCCTCGACCTTCTTCCGCAGCCATTGCGGCCACGCCGCGGCCGGATCGGCGGCCGGGAAACCCTCGCGCTGGGCACGGCGCAGCAGCGCGTTGACCAGGCCCGCCTGGTGCGGACGGCCCAGCGCGCGCGCGGCCTCGACCGTGGCATCCAGGGCCGCGTGCGCCGGCAGCTGCAGCGCGTCGAGCTGGGCGCAGCCGGCCAGCAGCAGGGCCACCAGGGAACCGTCGCCGGCGCCCGGCGGCTTGGCCATCCAGCCGCGCAGCGCGGCCTCGTAGCGGTGGCGGCCGCGCAGGGCGGCGAACACCACCGCCTCCAGCAGGGCGCGGTCGCGCGGATCGGCCAGGCGCGGCAGCACCGGCCCCAGCTCGGACTTCAGCGAGCGGCCGCGGTGCATCACCGCGTCGAGCACGCGCGCGGCGTGCACGCGCACTTCCACGCCGGGGGCCAGCGGCCGCTCCGGGCGCGGGTGCGCAGGGCGTCGTGCGGGCGGACGCGGCGCAGGCATCCGTCAGCCAGCCACCAGGTCGCGGCGCGCGTTGAGCCAGTCGGCCGCGGTGATCGCGCGGCCGCCGTCGCGCTGCACCGTGCGCAGGCGCAGCACGCCCTCGCCGCAGGCGATGTCGATGCCCTCGCGGCTGGCGCCGAGCAGGGTGCCGGGCGCGGCGCCATGGGCCTGGTCCAGCGCCACCGCGCCGTGGATGCGCAGGCGTTCGCCGGCCACCTGGGCCTCGGCCACCGGCCACGGGTTGAACGCGCGCACGGTGCGCGCCAGCTCGGCCGCCGGGCGGCTCCAGTCCAGCCGCGCCTCGGCCTTGTCCAGCTTGTGCGCGTAGGTCACGCCCTCGGCGGGCTGCGGCCGCGGCACCGGCCGGATCCCGGCGCGCAGCAGGCCCAGGCCGTCGCCCAGTACCTGCGCGCCCAGCTCGGCCAGGCGGTCGTGCAGCTGGCCGCCGGTCTCGGCCTCGCCGATGGCGGTGCGCTGTTCCAGCAGCACCGGGCCGGTGTCCAGGCCGGTTTCCATCTGCATCAGGCACACGCCGGTCTCGGCGTCGCCGGCCTGGATCGCGCGCTGGATCGGCGCGGCGCCTCGCCAGCGCGGCAGCAGCGAGGCATGCACGTTCCAGCAGCCGTGGGTCGGGATGGCGAGCACGGCCTTGGGCAGGATCAGGCCGTAGGCCACCACCACCATCAGGTCCGGCCGCAGCGCGCGCAGCTGTTCCTGGGCGGCGGGGTCGCGCAGGCTTTCCGGCTGGTAGACCGGGATGCCACGGGCCACCGCCTCCAGCTTCACCGGCGAGGCCTGCAACCCGCGGCCGCGGCCGGCGGGCCGGTCCGGCTGGGTATAGACGGCCACCACCTCGCCGCGTTGCGCGGCGACGCGCAGGGAAGGCACCGCGAACTCCGGGGTGCCTGCAAATACGATCCTCATCGGGTCATCGTCTCCAGATGGCCCGTCCGCCCGCGGGCGGTACGGGGGCCGGCCGGCGCGCCGCCGGCGGCCCGGGGGGCTGCGGGGCGCCGCCGCGGCGGGGGCGCCACCGGGCTCAGGCGGCGTGCCTGCGCGCCTTGGCCAGCTTCTTGCGCACCATCTCGCGCTTGAGCGGCGAGAGGTAGTCCACGAACAGCTTGCCGTCCAGGTGGTCGATCTCGTGCTGGATGCAGGTGGCCAGCAGGCCCTCGGCGGGCAGTTCCTGCTGCTTGCCCTCGCGGTCCAGGTAGCGCACGACGATGGTGTCGGCGCGGGTCACGTCGGCATAGATGCCCGGGATCGAGAGGCAGCCCTCCTGGTAGGCGCGCTTGCCCTGGGAGGAGACGATCTCCGGGTTGATGAACACCATCGGCGCGGACTTGTCCTCGCTGACGTCGATGACCATGAAGCGCAGGTGGCGGTCCACCTGGGTGGCGGCCAGGCCGATGCCCGGCGCCGCGTACATGGTCTCGAACATGTCGTCGACCAGGCCCTGGAATTCCGGGCTGGTTACCTGCGCCGGATCGACCTGGGCGGCCTTGGTGCGCAGGCGCGGATCGGGGAATTCGAGGATGGGCAGCAGGGCCATGGCGGGCGCTCCGGGGGGTGGCAAACAGGATCGGCCGGGACGGACCCGGCCAGCGTCCCCAATTCTAGCGCGGATGCTTGCGCTGGGACCGGGTTTCTGGACTATAGTCCGCGGACCTGTTGGGGAATCAGGCGGATTTCAACAATGCTCACGCGCCTTCGGACGGCCTTCGCCGTCGCGATGCTGACTGTCGCTACCTATGCGCTGGCGGTCGAATCCGCCGGCTCCCATCCGGATACCTACGTCGTCCAGAAGGGCGACACCCTCTGGGACATCGCCGGCCGCTTCCTGAAGAAGCCCTGGCTGTGGCCGGAGATCTGGCAGGCCAACCCGCAGGTGGCCAACCCCCACCTGATCTATCCGGGCGACGTGCTGAGCCTGGCCTACCTGGACCGCGTGGTCGCGGTCGAGCCGGGCCCGCGCGAGGAGGCCCCGATCGGCGCCGTGCCGCTGTCGGAGATCGAGCCGTTCCTGAAGAACCTGCGCGTGACCGACGCCTTCGAACACCTGCCGTACGTGGTCGCGTTCGAGGACAACCGCCTGCGCGGCAGCGCCGGCCAGGCCGCCTACGTGAAGAACCTCGCCGGCGCCGCCGTGGGCCAGCGCTACGCCGTGGTCCGCCCGACCGTGCGCTACGCCATGCCGCGCAACACCCGCGACCTGCTGCCCAGCGGCCGCCCGACCCCGGGCGACGGCGCGCTGTGGAAGGAATACGTGCCGCCGACCGACCGCAACGAGTTCCTCGGCTACGAGCTGACCCAGGTCAACGTCGGCACCATCACCCGCGTGCCGGCCGGCTCGGTCGAGGTGGCCACGCTGACCCTGGAGGACAGCAACGGCAAGGAAGTCCGCGCCGGCGACCGCCTGATCCCGGTCGAGCCGCAGCCGTACGACCTGCAGTTCTTCCCGCACCCGCCGCGCGAACTGCCGACCGACGTGCGCGTGCTGGCGGTGGCCGACGCGATCGCCTCCGGCGGCCCGCGCGACGTGATCGCGCTGTCGGCCGGCGCCCGCGACGGCTTCGACAACGGCACCGTGGTCTCGCTGTGGCGCACGAGCACCAAGGTCAACGACCGCGTCACCGGCGGCCAGACCTCGCGCATGGACGACCGCTTCAGCGGCGCCGGCGTGGCCCTGCCGGAGGAGTACGCGGCCCACGCGATGGTGTTCCGCACCTTCGACAAGGTCAGCTACGCCCTGGTGATGGACGGGGTGAAGCCGGTGCGCGTGGGCTACAGCGCGCGGCATCCGGATACCGAGTAAGCCGGACTAGTCCTACACACCGATGCGACGGCGCCCTAGGGCGCCGTCGCCGCTTCCGGGCGACGATGGCGGGCATGTCCGCCGCCGTCGCCCACCCGCCCGCAACTGCCGCCGATCCCCTGCCCGCCCTGCGCCTGGCCCTGGCCGGCGGCCCGCGCGCGCCGCGCCGGGCGCTGTTGCAGGCCGGGCCGGCGGCGCGGCCCGATCCGGAGCTGGCCGCGCGCCTGGACGCGGTGCCCGCGCCCCTGCTGGAGCGCTGCCTGGCCTGGCTGGAACAGCCCGGGCACCACTTCCTGCCCTGGAACGACCCCCGTTACCCGGCCCTGCTGCGGGAATGCGCGGACGCGCCGCTGGCGCTGTTCGTGGCCGGCGACCCGGACCTGTTGTGGCGGCCGGCCCTGGCGCTGGTCGGCAGCCGCGCCGCCAGCGCCGGCGGCCGCGACAACGCCCGCGCGTTCGCCCACGCCTTCTGCCGCGCCGGCCTGGTGGTGGCCAGCGGCATGGCCGCCGGCATCGACGGCGCCGCGCACGAGGCGGCGCTGGAGTGCGGCGGCGGCACCGTGGCCGTGCTTGGCACCGGCCCGGACGTGGCCTATCCGCGCCGCCACGCCGGGCTGCTGGAACGGATCGCGGCCCACGGCGCGGTGGCCAGCGAGCATCCACCCGGCACCCCGCCGCGGGCCGCGCACTTCCCCGGGCGCAACCGGATCATCGCCGGGCTCGCCCTGGGCACGGTGGTGGTGGAGGCCGCGCTGCGCTCCGGCGCCCTGATCACCGCGCGCCTGGCCGCGACCTACGGGCGCGAGGTGTTCGCCCTGCCCGGTTCGATCCACCACCCGCAGGCCCGCGGCTGCCACCGCCTGATCCGCGACGGCGCCCAGCTGGCGGAAACGCCGGAGGACGTGCTGGCCGGCATCGCCGCGCTGGCCGGGCACCTCGCCCGGCAGCTGGCACCCCCGCCCGCGGCCCGTCCCGGACCCGCCACGACGCCTGCCCAGCCCCGGGGGGACCACGACAAGTTGTGGCAGGCACTGGGCCATGACCCAATCCCTATGGACATCCTCGCTGAACGGACCGGATTGACGCCCGCCACCCTGTCGTCCATGCTGCTGGCCATGGAACTGGACGGGCGGATCGTGGTCGAACATGGCCGCTATGCGCGCAGGTCCAGCGGCGACGGCCCCGGAGCCTGACGGCGACCGGACGGCCTGGCGCCAGGCCCGTGGTTCCCCACCCACCGCGTCCTTCCCGGACGCAGGCCGAGGGCAATGAAAGAAAGCATCCTGGACGTCCTGCTCTACCTCTTCGAACACTACATCGCCGACGATGCGGACACCCTGCGCGACCGGGATCCGCTGCAGGCCGGCCTGATCGAGGCCGGATTCACCCCCGCCGAGATCGCCAAGGCCTTCGACTGGCTCGACGGCCTGGCCCAGCAGCGCCCCAGCGCCGAGCCGCGCTGCAACGGGCCGGTGCGGGTGTTCCATGGCCCGGAGCTGGACAAGCTGGACGTGGAATGCCGCGGCTTCCTGACCTTCCTGGAGCAGCAGGGGGTGCTGGATGCCGCCCAGCGCGAGCTGGTGGTCGACCGCGCCATGGCCCTGGACCAGGACGAGCTGGACCTGGACGACCTCAAGTGGGTGGTGCTAATGGTGCTGTTCACCCAGCCCGGCGCCGAGGCCGCCTACGCCTGGATGGAAACCCAGATGTTCGGCGAGGACCCCGAGCCGGTGCACTGACCGGCCGCGCCACTGCCCTGCCTCCCGGAAGCCGGCCACGCGCCGGCTTCCGCGCATCTGGAGGTTAAGGTAACGTGACGAAACGGATTTTCCGGGGACACGAATGGACTGGTATTACGCCACTGCCGGCGGGCAGGGGCATGGCCCGGTGCCGGCCGCGCGCCTGCGCGAGCTGGCCGCCACGGGCGAGATCGGGCCGGCCACGCTGGTGTGGCGCGAGGGCATGGCGCAGTGGCAGCCGCTGGCACAGGTGGCGGCCGAGCTGGGCCTGCCCGGCTTCGGCGCAAGCCCGCCGCCGCCACTGCCGCCGGCCGCCGCTGCCGGCCCCTACGCGCCGCCGCAGGCCTGGGACAGCGCGCGCCCGGCGCCGGTCGTGCAGCCGGTGCCGACCTACCTGGCCTGGGCGATCCTCACCACCCTGCTGTGCTGCTGGCCGCTGGGCGTGGTGTCCATCGTCCATGCCTGCAAGGTGGACCGCCGCCGCGCCGAGGGCGACCTGGCCGGGGCCCTGGAGGCCTCGCGCAAGGCGCGCCTGTGGGCGCTGTGGTCGGCGCTGTCGGTGCTGATCGCGCTGGCCGCGTTCGTGTTCTTGTCCGTGCTTGGGGAGCTGCTGGGATGAGCCATTGGTACTACGCCACCCCGGACGGCCAGCAGCACGGGCCGCTGCCGGCCGCCGAACTGGCCGCGCTGGCACGCCGCGGCGCGATCGGGCCGCAAACCCTGGTCTGGCGCGAAGGCCTGGCGCAGTGGTGCCCGCTGTCGGCCGTGGCCGTCGAACTGGGCCTGGCCGCCCCGCCGCCGCCCCCGCTCCCCGGCCAGGCGCGCACCGCCATGCCGGCGCCGCCGCCGCGGCGCACCGGCTGCATCGTGGCCGTGGTCCTGGGCGTGGCCCTGCTGGTGCTGGTCGCGGTCCTGGGCATCATGGCGGCGGTCGCCCTGCCGGCCTACCAGGACTACGTGGCCAGGACCCGGGTGGTGGCGGCCATCGCCGAGGCACGCGTGCACCAGCCGGCGGTGGTGGCCTTCGTCGAGGAGCACGGCCGCTGCCCGACCAACGACGACGAAGGCTTCGCCAGCGCCGAGGAATACGCCGGCGGCAACCTCGCCGCGATCCGCTTCGGCGAGTTCGAGGAAAGCGAGCTGTGCGGCCTGGCCGCAACCCTGCGCGTGCCAGGCAACGACGACCTCGACCAGCAACCGGTCTGGCTGGAATACAACGCGGCGGTGGACACCTGGCTGTGCTCCTCGGCCATCGAAGACCGTTACCTGCCCCATGAATGCCGCGGCTGACGCGGTACACGAAGGATCCAACGCATGACCCAGTGGTATTACGCCGATCACAACCGCCAGCAGCAGGGCCCGGTCGCGGCCGCCGAAGTGGCGCGCCTGTACCGCCAGGGCCGGGTCGGCGATGCCACCCTGGTGTGGCGCGAGGGGCTGTCCCAGTGGCAGCCGCTGGGCGCCCACCGCAGCGAGCTGGGCCTGGACCAGCCGGTGCCGCCGCCCGCGCCGGTGGCTGCGCCGCCGGCCCCGCAGCCCGCCCCGGCGCCGGCGACCGCGCCCGTCGCGCCCGTCGCGGCCGAACCGGCCGCGTGGCAGCCCGCGGAGCCCGTGCTGGAACCCGTGCTGGAGCCCGTCCTGGAACCGGTCGCGGAACCGGTCGTCCCCGGAACCGCCGCATCCGGCGTGGCGCCCGTCGCTGAGCCCGTGCTGGAGCCAGCCACGCCCGAGCAGGTGGCCGGACCGGCCCTTGCCGAGGTCACCAGCCCCCACCACGGGAGCGCCCCCGAGGCCCGCCTGGAACTGGAGCCGCTGGCCCCGACCGCCGCCCCCGGGACCGGCACCGCGGACGGCCACGACGGCGGCCACGCCTGGACCACGGCCGAGGCCAGCCAGGCCTATTCGCCCTACGCCGCCCCGGTGGCGGCGGCCACCGGCTACTATGCCCTCCAGGCCGCCGGCGAGGTGGTGCTGGCCGGGTTCTGGAAGCGCGTGGCCGCCTACCTGATCGACAGCGTGATCGTCGGCGTGGCCGGCACCCTGGTCGGCATGGTCCTGGCCCTGTTCGCGCTGCCGCTGGCCCTGTCCGACGACTCCGGCGCCGCCACGGCGATCATGCACCTGGGCGTGCAGCTGTTCTCGATCCTGCTGACCGCCGTCTACTACGCCGCCTTCCACGCCTCGCGCGGCGGCGCCACCCCCGGCAAGATGGCCATCGGCATCAAGGTCGTGCGCACCGACGGCAGCCGCATCAGCCTGCTGCGCGGCATCGGCCGCTACTTCGCCACCATCCTCAGCAGCCTGATCCTGTGCATCGGCTACCTGATGGCGGCCTTCACCCAGCGCAAGCAGGCCTTGCACGACATGGTTTGCGACACCCTGGTGGTGGACAAGTGGGCCTTCACCGAGCACCCGGAATGGCAGCGCCGGGAGCTGGGCACGCTGACCATCGTGGTCCTGGTCCTGGGTGGCCTGCTGCTGGTCGGCGCCCTGGTCGCGCTGGTGGCCATGATCGGCGTGATCGCCTCGCTGGCCGCCTGAGCCGCGCCGGAGGCCGGCTTGACACGGCCGGCCGGGGCGTGATTCACCTATAAAAAGAAAGCTGGCCGACGCCCGGGGGTCCCGCCCCCGGGCGTCGACATCTATGGGGAACGCGTTCTTCACGCGTCGTCCCGCACGTTCCGGTCCCGGAAGGACCGTCGCCCTTGTCTGGTTCACACATGCCCAAGCACCTCCTCATCGTCGAGTCGCCCGCCAAGGCCAAGACGATCAACAAGTACCTCGGCAAGGACTTCACCGTCCTGGCCTCCTACGGGCACGTCCGCGACCTGGTTCCCAAGGAAGGCGCGGTCGACCCGGACCGCGGCTTTGCCATGCGCTACGACCTGATCGAGAAGAACGAGAAGCACGTCGAGGCGATCGCCAAGGCGGCCAAGGCGGCCGACGACATCTGGCTGGCCACCGACCCGGACCGCGAGGGCGAGGCGATCAGCTGGCACATCGCCGAGATCCTGAAGGAACGCGGCCTGCTCGACGGCAAGCCGCTGCGCCGGGTGGTGTTCACCGAGATCACCCCGCGCGCGATCAAGGAGGCGATGAACCAGCCGCGCACCATCGCCGCGCCGCTGGTCGACGCCCAGCAGGCGCGCCGCGCGCTGGACTACCTGGTCGGCTTCAACCTCTCCCCGGTGCTGTGGCGCAAGGTGCAGCCGGGCCTGTCGGCCGGCCGCGTGCAGTCGCCTGCGCTGCGCATGATCGTCGAGCGCGAGGAGGAGATCGAGGCGTTCAAGGCGCGCGAGTACTGGAGCATCGGCGCCGAGCTGGCGCACCCGGCGCAGCCGTTCGCCGCCAAGCTGGTCAAGCTGGACGGGCAGAAGTTCGAGCAGTTCACCATCACCGACGGCGAATCGGCCGAGGCTGCGCGCCTGCGCATCCAGCAGGCCGCCGGCGGCGCCCTGCACGTCACCGACGTGGCCAGCAAGGAGCGCAAGCGCCGCCCGGCGCCGCCGTTCACCACCTCGACCCTGCAGCAGGAAGCCTCGCGCAAGCTCGGCTTCACCACCCGCAAGACCATGCAGGTGGCGCAGAAGCTGTACGAGGGCGTGACCCTGGGCGAGGAGGGCACGGTCGGCCTGATCACCTACATGCGTACCGACTCGGTGAACCTCTCCCAGGAGGCGGTGGCCGAGATCCGCGACGTGATCGCCCGCGACTACGGCACCGCCTCGGTGCCGGACAAGCCGGTGGTGTACCAGACCAAGTCCAAGAACGCGCAGGAGGCGCACGAGGCGATCCGCCCGACCTCCGCGCTGCGCACCCCGGCCTCGGTCGCCCGCTTCCTCACCGACGACGAGCGCAAGCTCTACGAGCTGGTGTGGAAGCGCGCGGTGGCCAGCCAGATGGTGCCGGCCACCCTCAACACCGTCTCGGTCGACCTGGCCGCCGGCAGCGAGCACGTGTTCCGCGCCAGCGGCACCACCGTGGTCTTCCCCGGCTTCCTGGCGGTGTACGAGGAAGGCAAGGACGTGAAGTCCGCCGAGGACGAGGACGAGGGCCGCAAGCTGCCGCCGCTCAAGCCCGGCGAGCGGGTGCCGCTGGACCGCGTCCACGCCGACCAGCACTTCACCCAGCCGCCGCCGCGCTACACCGAAGCGGCCCTGGTCAAGGCGCTGGAGGAATACGGCATCGGCCGTCCCTCGACCTACGCCTCGATCATCCAGACCCTGCTGTTCCGCAAGTACGCGGAGATGGAAGGCCGCGCGTTCAAGCCCACCGACGTGGGCCGCGCGGTCAGCAAGTTCCTGGCCGGGCACTTCAGCCGCTACGTGGACTACGACTTCACCGCGCGCATGGAGGACGAGCTGGACGCCGTCTCCCGCGGCGAGGAGGAGTGGGTGCCGCTGATGGAGCGCTTCTGGGCCCCGTTCAAGGAGCTGGTCGAGGAGAAGAAGGAATCGCTGGACCGCACCGACGCCGGCAGCTCGCGCGTGCTGGGCGTGGACCCCAGGACCGGCAAGGAAGTCAGCGCGCGCATCGGCCGCTTCGGGCCGATGGTGCAGATCGGCACGGTCGAGGACGAGGAGAAGCCGAAGTTCGCCTCGCTGCAGCCGGGCCAGAGCATCTACTCCATCACCCTGGAGGAGGCGCTGAAGCTGTTCGACATGCCGCGCAACCTGGGCGAGAGCAACGGCCAGCAGGTGAGCGTCGGCATCGGCCGCTTCGGCCCCTTCGTCAAGCGCGGCAGCACCTACGCCTCGCTGAAGAAGGAGGACGACCCGTACAAGATCGACCTGGCGCGGGCGGTGTTCCTGATCGAGGAGAAGGAGGAGATCGCGCGCAACCGGATCATCAAGGAGTTCCCGGGCAGCGACATCCAGGTGCTCAACGGCCGCTTCGGCCCGTACATCAGCGACGGCAAGCTCAACGGCAAGATCCCCAAGGACCGCGAGCCGTCCTCGCTGACCCTGGAGGAAGTGCAACGGCTGCTGGCCGAGACCGGCAAGCCCGCGCGCCGCGGTTTCGCCGCCAAGAAGGCGCCGGCGAAGAAGGCGGCGAAGAAGGCCGTCGCCGATGACGCCGCGCCGAAGAAGGCGCCGGCGAAGAAGGCCGCGGCAAGGAAGGCTCCGGCCAAGAAGGCCACCAAGACCGCCGCGAAAAAGGCTCCGGCCAGGAAGGCCGCGCGCGCGACGGCCGACGACGCCCCGCCGTTCTGAGCCCGGCGGCATCGATCGCAACCAGGCGGGCCCGTGCGAGCGGGCCCGTCCGTTTTCCGGAGGTGCGTTTCCCGCCAGCCGGGCTTCATCCCGGGCACACCGCCGCGTACTACCATCCGCGCATGGAGAACACCCTCGACATCGCGTCGGCCGTGGACCTGCTGCGGCGCGGCGGCGTGATCGCCTATCCCACCGAAGCCGTATGGGGGCTGGGCTGCGACCCAGCCGACCAGGCGGCGGTCATGCGCCTGCTGGAGATCAAGCAGCGGCCGGTGGAAAAGGGCCTGATCGTGGTGGCCGCCGGGCTGGAAGCGGTGCGGCCGTGGCTGGACCTGGCGCAGTTGCCGGCCGGGCGCATGACCGAGGTCTGCGCCAGCTGGCCCGGCCCGAACACCTGGGCGATCCCGGCCACGTCGCTGGCGCCGCCGTGGGTGACCGGCAGCCACCGCAGCCTGGCGGTGCGCATCAGCGCGCATCCGGAGGTGGTGGCGCTTTGCGAGGCCTTCGGCGGAGCCCTGGTCTCCACCAGCGCCAACCTCGCCGGACGGCCGCCGGCCTACGCCCGGCACGAACTGGATCCGGCCCTGCTGGGCGGGATCGACGGCGTGGTCGGCGGGGAAACCGGCGGCCTCGACCGCCCCACCCCGATCCGCGCCGCGCTCGACGGCGCCGTCCTGCGCGGATGAGCCCATGCCCGGGCACGGTCATCGCGCAGGCGCGGTTGCCGGGGCCACGACTGCCCTGCTTGCCTGCCTGGCACCGTTGCTGGCGGCAGCGCCCGCGACCGCCGGCGACGCGCTCACCATCTACCGCTGCACCGCCAGCGACGGCACGGTCAGCCTCGGCAACCAGCCCTGCGGCAGCGGCGAGCGCCAGCAACAGCGGACCATGGAGCGTCCGCGCGACCCCGCGCCCGGGGCCAATCCGGTGCCGCCCGCCCCGGCGCAGCCCGCGCCGCCGCCACGCAGCATCGTGCACGTGGTCCGGGTGCAGGACCCGGAGCCGATGTACGCCTGCACCGCTCCCGACGGCGAGCGCTACCTGAGCGACCAGCCGCAGGGCACGCCGCGCTGGGTGCCGCTCTGGGTGGCAGGGCGCGCCCCGCCGCCGCGGCTGCATCCGCCGCGTCCCCCGGCCCGTCCGGGTCCCGGCCGGGATCCGGTGCCGCCGGTGCGGCCGCCCCATCCGGGCACGGCGCTGGTCGCCACCGGCACCTGGGTGCAGGACCCGTGCGAGCGCCTGCCGCAGGAAGAGGTCTGCGCGCGACTGTCCGACCGCCGCTACGGGATCCTGCGCGTCTACCACGGGCTGATGCCCAGCGAACGCCAGGCGCTGGACGCCGAACAGGCGCGCATCGACGCGCGCATGGCCCGCGACTGCGGTGGCGGCTGATCGCCGCTCAGCCCGACAGCGCCACGCTCACGCCCACCAGCAGCAGGAACAGTGCGAACACCTTGCGCAAGGCCTGGCCGCTGATTGCATGCGCCAGCCGCGTGCCCAGCGGCGCCGCCAGCACCGAGGCCATGGCCACGCCCAGGGCCGCCGGCAGGTAGACGTAGCCGAACGCGTGCTGCGGCAACGCGCCCGGCGGCGCGTGCAGGGCGTAGCCGGCGGCCGAGGAAACCGCGATCGCCACGCCGCAGGCGCTGGACGTGCCCACCGCGCGCACCGGGCGCACCCCGCGCCATACCAGCAGCGGCACGGTCATGCTGCCGCCGCCGATGCCGACCACCGCCGACATCGCGCCGATGCCGCCGCCGGCCAGGGTCATCGGCCAGCCGCGCGGCGGCGCCACCTCGCTGCCGTCGGCCGGCGCGCGGGTGGCGCCGAAACCGATCTGCCAGGCCGCCAGCAGGCAGTACCCCGCTACCACCCAGCGCAGCACCGAATCATCCAGCGCCACCGCCAGGCCGCTGCCGAGCCAACCGCCCAGCAGCAGGCCCGGCACCATCCACGCCACCGTCGGCCACAGCACGCTGCCGCGGCGTGCATGGGCGCGCGCCGACGACAGGCCGGTCAGCACGATGCTGGCCAGCGAGCTGGCCAGGGCCGCGTGCATGGCCGCTTCCTGCGGGATGCCGAACAGCGGCAGCATCCACGCCAGCGCGGCGATGATCACCAGCCCGCCGCCGATGCCCAGCAGGCCGGCAAGCAGGCCTGCGGCCAGGCCAAGCAGGGGGAATCCGAGGTACATCCACGGCGACACGGCGTGCTCCTGTCGATGCGCCGGCCGTGGACGCCGCCGCGCGCGGCCGCTTCGTCACGGCCATTCAGGCGCGTTGCGTATATTCGAGCGCATGTCGTCTCCCCCCACCACCCCCCGCTTCGCTTTCCCGTCCATCGCGCGCAACCACCCGGCCCTGGCGCCGCTGCTGTGGCTGCTGGCCGCCCTGTGCGGCGCGGCCCAGGCGCAGGCGCTGCCGGATGCCGCCGCCGATGCCGCGGTGAGCGCCGCCATCGCCGCTGCCCGGCGCGGCGAGCCGGTGGCGGCCTCGCCGGCCCTGCGCGCGGATCCGCGCTGGCCTTGGATCGAGTACGCGCGCCTGTCGCGCGACCTGGACCGCGCCGACCCGGCCGAGGTCCGCGCTTTCCTGCAGCGCCACGACGGCCAGGCGGTGGCCGCGGCGCTGCGCCCGCTGTGGCTGGCCTCGCTGTCGCGCCGCAAGCAGTGGGCCGACCTGCTGGCCGACTGGCGCCCGGTGGAGGACGTGGCCCTGCGCTGCGCGCGGCTGACCGCGCTGCACGAACTCGGCCGCCACGGCCCGGACTGGAACCGCGAGGCGCAGGCGATCTGGCGCACCGGCGAGTCGCTGCCGGACGCCTGCGACCCCGTGATCGCGGCGCTGGAGCGGCGCGGCGGCCTGGACGAGGCGCTGCGCTGGGAGCGCTTCGACCTGGCGGTGGCGGCCGGCCAGCCGGGCGTGATGCGCGCCATCGCCCGCGGCCTGCCGCACGCCCGGCGCGGGCTGGCCGAGGACTACGCCGCCTTCGTGCTGGCGCCGCACCCGCGCGCGGCGCAATGGCCGCGTGACGCGCGCAGCCGCAAGGTGGCTGCCGCCGGCCTGGCGCGGCTGGCGCGCAACGATCCGGACGCGGCCGAGCGCCAGCTGGCGCAGCTGGCGCCGGCGCTGGGCCTGGACGAGGCCGAGCGCGGACAGGTGCTGTACCAGGTGGCGTTGTGGACCGTGGCTTCATATCTGCCCGATTCGGCGCGCCGGCTGCAGGCGGTGCCGGACGCGGCCTACGACGAGCGCCTGCACGAATGGCGGGTGCGCGAGGCCATGGCCCGCGGCGACTGGAAGGCGGCGCTGGCGGCACTGCAGAAGATGCCGCCGAAGCAGCGCGCCGATCCGCGCTGGCAGTGGTTCGAGGCACGCATGCTGGAGAAGACCGGCCAGGCCGCGCAGGCGCGCGAGCTGCTGGCGCAGGCCGCGCGTACCGCCACCTTCCACGGTTTCCTCGCCGCCGACCGCCTCGGCCTGTCCTACGCGCTGTGCCCGTGGAAACCGGAGGAACCGGCGGCGCTGCGCGCGGAAGTGGCGCGCGACCCGGCCCTGGTGCGGGCGCTGGCGCTGTACCGCATCGACCAGGCCGGCTGGGCCACGCGCGAATGGAACGAGGCCGTGGGCCGCTTCGACGACGTCCGCCGCCGCATCGCCGTTGCCCTGGCCCAGGAGCAGGGCTGGTTCGACCGCGCGGTGTTCTCGCTGGGCCGCACCCCCGACGAGCTGCGCCTGTACGAACTGCGTTTCCCGCTGCACCACGACGCCGACATCCGCGCCGCGGCCGCGCGCAACGGCCTGGACCCGGCCTGGATCGCCGCCGAGATCCGCGCCGAGAGCATCTTCAACCCGAAGGCACGCTCGCCGGCCAACGCCCGCGGGCTGATGCAGCTGCTGCCGGGCACCGCCGCCGCGGTCGCGCGCCGCACCGGCCTGCCCTACGCCGGCGCCGACAGCCTGTACGACCCGGCGGTCAACATCGCCCTCGGCAGCGCCTACCTGCGCGAGATGGAGGACAAGTACGGCGCCACCTACCAGGCCATCGCCGCCTACAACGCCGGGCCGACGCCGACCGCGCGCTGGCTGCAGCAGCGCCCGGGGCACGACCCGGACCTGTGGATCGAGACCATCAGCTACAAGGAAACCCGCGACTACGTGGCGCGGGTGCTGGCCTTCAGCGTGATCTACGACTGGCGCCTCAACGGCGACGCACTGCCGCTGGGCGAGCGCATGCTTGGCCGCACCAGCGGCAAGCGCAAGGGCTTCGCCTGCCCGGCCGCGGCGCAGTAGCGCGGCGGCCGCGGCGGCCGGCCACGGTAGGATGCCGCGCATGGAAACCTATCTTGTCGGCGGCGCGGTCCGCGATGAACTGCTCGGGCTGCCGCCCGGCGACCGCGACTGGGTGGTGGTCGGTGCCACCCCGCAACAGATGCTCGAAGCCGGCTTCCAGCCGGTGGGACGGGACTTCCCGGTGTTCCTGCACCCACAAACCGGCGAGGAGCACGCGCTGGCGCGCACCGAGCGCAAGAGCGGACGCGGCCACCGCGGTTTCGTGGTCGACGCCGATCCCTCGGTGACGCTGGAGGAGGACCTGCAGCGGCGCGACTTCACCATCAACGCCATCGCCCGCGCCGGCGACGGCCGCCTGGTCGATCCCTGGGGTGGCGCGCGCGACCTCCGCGACCGCGTGCTGCGCCATGTCGGCCCGGCCTTCGTCGAGGATCCGCTGCGGGTGCTGCGCGCCGCCCGGTTCATGGCGCGCCTGGCGCCGCTGGGTTTCCGCGTTGCCCCGGAAACCATGGAACTGATGCGCGCCATGGTCGCCGCCGGCGAACTGGAAACCCTGGTGGCCGAGCGGGTGTGGCAGGAACTGCGCAAGGCGCTGGCCGCGGCGCGGCCGTCGGCGTTCCTGGCCACCCTGCGCGCCTGCGGCGCACTGGCGGTGGTGCTGCCGGAGGTCGACGCGCTGTACGGCGTGCCGCAGCGCGCCGAGTTCCATCCGGAAGTGGACACCGGCGTCCACCAGGAACTGGTCAGCGACATGGCCGCGCGGCTGGCGCCGGGCGACGACCTGGTCGGCTTCGCCGCGCTGGCCCACGACCTCGGCAAGGCGCTGACCCCGGCGCACGTGCTGCCGCGGCATATCGGCCACGAAGGCGCCGGGCTCAAGCCGCTGGCGCGGCTGTGCGAGCGCCTGCGGGTGCCGGCCGCGCACCGCAAGCTGGCCGAGGCCGTGTGCCGCGAGCACCTCAACGTGCACCGCCTGGGCGAACTGCGCGACGACACCGTGCTGGAACTGCTGGAGCGCTGCGATGCCTTCCGCCAGCCGGCGCAGGTGGCCCGCATCGCGCTGTGCTGCGAGGCCGACAAGCGCGGCCGCCTGGGCCACGAGGACGACGCCTATCCGCAGGGTCCGGAACTGCAGCGCCTGCATGCCGCGGCCGCGGCGGTGAACGCGCGCGACCTGGCGCTGGCCGAGGGCATCTCCGGGCCCCAGGTCGGCGCCGCCCTGCGCCGCGCGCGGGTGCGGGCGATCGCCGCCGCGCGCACCCTGCGCCGCGACGCGGGCTAGCGCCACGCCAGCCCGCGCACCGCGGCCGCCGTCGAATCCGCGCGTTTCCATCCGTCGCACCAGGCGGGGCGGCCGCCCCGCGCAACCGAGGAGGAAATGGCAATGGCTTACGTGGATGGTTTCGTGCTGCCGGTGCCCCGTGACCGGATCGAGGACTACCGGGCGATCGCCGGACAGGCCGGCAAGGTCTGGCTGGAACACGGCGCGCTGGAATACGTCGAATGCGTCGCCGACGACGTGCAGCCCGGCAAGCTGACCTCGTTCCCGCAGGCGGTGCAGCTCAAGCCGGACGAGGTGGTGGTGTTCGCCTGGATCCGCTATGCCTCGCGCGAGGACCGCGACCGCATCGATGCCGCGGTGATGGAGGACCCGCGCATCGCCGGCATGGACCCGGCCACCCTGCCGTTCGACGGGCAGCGCATGTTCTGGGGCGGCTTCAGGCCGATCGTCGAGTACTGAGGCGGCTGTCGAATCCGGCGCGCTCCATGCGTCGCAGCTGCGAGGACCGCGACGGCGGGCGCCGCGGCCATCCACCCAGGAGGACACCGACATGCGCGTGATGGTGATGGTGAAGGCCACCCCAAGCTCCGAGGCCGGGGCGATGCCCGACGGGCAGCTGCTGGCCGACATGGGCCGCTACAACGAGGAACTGGTCAAGGCCGGGGTGATGCTTGCCGGCGAGGGTTTGCACCCCAGCTCGCGCGGCGTGCGGGTGCGCTTTTCCGGCAGCACCCGCACGGTGACCGACGGACCGTTCACCGAGACCCATGAGCTGGTGGCCGGCTTCTGGCTGTGGCAGGTGCGCTCGATGGAGGAGGCGATCGAGTGGGTGCGGCGCTGCCCGAACCCGATGCCCGAGGACAGCGAAATCGAGATCCGGCCGGTATTCGAGGCCGAGGACTTCGGGCCGGAGTTCACCCCGGAACTGCGCGAGCAGGAGGAACGCCTGCGCCAGACCCTGGCCAGCCGCGGCTGAGCGCCGGTGCGCGGCGGCGGCGTGCGGGCTAGGCCTGCGCGCCGCCGGCCAGGCGCCAGCCCAGCCACACCGCCAGCAGGCCCGCGGCCACGCTGCCGGCCACGTACGCCGCGGCCAGCGCGGGCTCGCCGCGGCGCAGCAGCTGCAGCGACTCCAGGCCAAACGCGGAGAACGTGGTGAAGCCGCCGAGGAGGCCGGTGACCAGGAACAGGCGCAGCTGCGCCGGTACCGGCACGCGGGTGGACAGCCCCGCCAGCAGGCCGATCGCCAGGCAGCCGGCGGCGTTGACCGCGAAGGTCGGCCACGGGAAGCGTTGCATCGCCGCCTGGCCCATGGCCAGGGCCACCGCGTAGCGCGCGACCGCGCCCATGCAGCCCCCAAGTCCCACCCACAGGAAATCGCCCACCGCATCCTCCATCGACCGCTACGCGCCGCCCGCGCGGGCGGGCCATGTTAACGCCGGCGGCTGCCCGGCAGCCGGCGGGTGCCGTGCGCCGCACCCGCCCCGGGGGCCGGGCACGGCGGGTGCTCCCCGATGCAGCGCCGCTCAGTCGATATGTTCGATGTCCTCGGGCAGGCGCACCCAGGCGTGCCTGCGCGCCTCGTACACGGATACGCGCGGTGGCGGGAAGCCGGGATCGGCGAACACGCCCACCGGGACGCTCACCACGCCCGGGATCGCATCGGGTACGAAGTACACGGTGGTGCCGCAGCGCGGGCAGAAATGGAAGGTGCACGAGGTGCCTTCGTCGCCGGTGCGCGCGTAGGCACCGGCCTGGCCGCGGATCGCCACCGCGTCGGCCGGGAACCTGGCCTGCACCGCGAACACGCTGCCGGAGCGCCGCTGGCATTCCAGGCAGTGGCAGACCGACACGCGCAGCGGTTCGCCTTCGGCGGTCAGGGCCAGCTGGCCGCAGCTGCATGAGGCATGGCGACGGGTCATGGCATCTCCTCCGCGGTCACGTGGGCGGATCGCCGGCGGCGCGCGGCGCCGGCGAAGGCTGCAGCAGGTCCCACAGGTTGCCGTACAGGTCGCGGAACACCGCCACCGTGCCGTAGGGCCTGGTCCTTGGCGCGCGCACGAACACCACGCCCCTGGCGCGGTAGGCGTGGTAATCGCGCCAGAAGTCGTCGGTATACAGGAACAGGAACACGCGCCCGCCGGCCTGCGCGCCGATCCGCGCCCGTTGCTCCAGGGTGGACGCGCGCGCCAGCAGCAGCTGGCCCGCGTCCGCGCCCGGCGGCGCCACCACTACCCAGCGCTTGCCCTGCTCCGGCACGCAGCTGTCCTCGACCAGGCGGAAGCCCAGCGTGCCGACGAAGAACGCGATCGCCTCGTCGTGTTCGCGCACGACCAGCGATACCAGGCCCAGCGACTGCCGCATGCCCGCGTCCTCCGGCGATCGATGGCCGAGTCTAGCCGGCAGGCGCGCGCGGTTCCGCGACGCATGCCGCTACCGGCCGGCTCCCGGCTCCAGCTGCGCCTCGATCGACGCCTTGTCGATCACCGACCACACCCGCGCGATGCGCTCGCCGGCGAATTCGTAGAACGCGTGCTCGGCGAAGCGGATCCGCCGGCCGCCTGCGTCCAGGCCGAGGAAGCGGCCCCGCGGCGTGCAGTGGAAATCCAGGCGCGCGGCAAGCCGCGGCGGCTCAGCCACCAGCAGTTCGACCGCGTACTGCAGGTCCGGGATCGCCGCCACGTCCTGCTCCAGCATCCGGCGGTAGCCGGCCAGGCCCAGGGCCCTGCCGTTGTGCTCCACGGCCGCATCGACGAACCGGCCCAGCGCGTCCCAGTCGCGCGCGTTCAGGCAGGCAATGTAATCGCGGTACCGCCGTGCGAGCAGCCTGGCGTCCACCACCGCCTCCGCTTCCCGTGATCCGGAGCTTCCTGATCGCATGCATGGCGTGCATGCCGCGTGGTGGCACCGCGCGCGGCGGCCTTGCCCGGGCTGCCCGGGGCACGCGCCGGCCATGGCCGCTTCCCGCCGGTCCGGCCGCCGGCCCCAGGGCCGGGCGCCGCAATGCGATGCGCATCACGGCTTGCTCCGCGCCGCGCGCGGTGGTGTGATCCACCGCGCATGAGTCCGCACCCGCACCAGGTCGACATCGCCCGCACCATCGACGCCGTCTGGCGGATGGAATCGGCGCGCGTGATCGGCGGCCTGACCCGGATCGTGCGCGACGTCGGCCTGGCCGAGGAGCTGGCCCAGGACGCGCTGGTGGCGGCGCTGGAGAAGTGGCCGGCCGACGGCGTGCCGGACAATCCCGGGGCCTGGCTGATGACCACCGCGCGCAACCGCGCCATCGACCGCCTGCGCCACCTGAAGCTGCGCGAGGAGAAGCACGTGCAGGTGGCCTGGGAGCTGGAGCAGCTGCAGGAGGACGTGGCCGCGCGCGCGGAGCACCTGCTGGACGACACCGTCGGCGACGACGTGCTGCGGCTGATGTTCATCGCCTGCCACCCGGTGCTGCCGCAGGACTCGCGCGTGGCCCTGACCCTGCGCCTGCTCGGCGGCCTGGAGACCGGCGAGATCGCGCGCGCGTTCCTGGCCAACGAGGCCACCATCGCCCAGCGCATCGTGCGCGCCAAGCGCACCCTGGCCGAGGCCGGGGTGCCGTTCGAGATCCCGCGCCGCGAGGAGTTGCCGGAGCGGCTGTCGGCGGTGCTGGGGGTGATCTACCTGGTGTTCAACGAAGGCTACGCCGCCAGCAGCGGCGACGACTGGATGCGCCCGGCGCTGTGCGAGGAGGCCATGCGCCTGGGCCGGGTGCTGGCCGGGCTGATGCCGGAGGAACCGGAGGTGCATGGCCTGGTCGCGCTGATGGAACTGCAGGCCTCGCGCCTGCACGCGCGCACCGGCCCGGACGGCGAGCCCGTCCTGCTGCTGCAGCAGGACCGCTCGCGCTGGGACCGGCTGCTGATCGGGCGCGGCCTGGAGGCGCTCGAGCGCGCGCAGCGGCTGGGGGGCGGCGCGGGCTTCTACGCGCTGCAGGCGGCGATCGCGGCCTGCCATGCCCGCGCCCTGGCGCCGGAGGACACCGACTGGAGCCGGATCGTGGCGCTGTACGACGCGCTGGCGCGGCTGACCCAGTCGCCGGTGGTCGAACTCAACCGCGCGGTGGCGGTGTCGATGGCCGCCGGCCCGGAAGCGGCGCTGCCGCTGGTCGATGCGCTGCTGGACGAGCCCAAGCTGTCCAGCTACCACCCGCTGCCCAGCGTGCGCGGCGACCTGCTGTTCCGGCTCGGCCGCCTGCACGAGGCGCGCGCCGAGTTCGAGCGCGCCGCGGCGATGACCGGCAACGCCCGCGAGCGCGGCCTGCTGCTGGCGCGCGCCGCGCGTTGCCACGCCTAGCTGGCGGCTCAGATCTTCAGGTACCAGCCGCGCCGGTCCATCCAGCGCACCAGCAGCCACCACAGGCCGACGAAGGCCAGGGCGAACGCCAGCGACGGCAGGTACGGCCCGAAGCGCGGCGTCATCCATCCGGCAAAGACGCCGCGGTAGACCGGCTCCCACCAGCCGCGCCCGGCCAGCGCGTAGACCATCACCGCCGAACCCGCGTAGGCGGCGATCGCATTGACCCCGAACGCGCGGCCCAGCGCCGGCCAGCCGCGCAGGTCCACCAGTGCGTGCGCCACCACCAGCGCCAGCAGCGCCCAGCCGCCGCTCCACGCCACGTAGGACGGCGTCCACAGGTTCTTGTTCCAGGGCATCCATGGCGTGCAGGCCAGGCCCAGCAGCAGCGCCAGAACAGCGGCGCCCGCCAGCCGCCGCAGCTGGCCGTGGCGCAGCCAGTCGCCGGCACGCAGGCCCAGGAGGGTCGTGGCCAGCGCGCCAAGGGTGGTGGGCAGGCCTTCCGGATCATGGCCGCGGCCGGCGGCATCGTGCTGGTACAGCCATGGACCCAGCAGCGCATCGTCGATGCGGCTGGCGATGTTGGCGTAAGGCTCCAGGCTGCCGCCGGCGCGCAGCAACGCCCACCAGCCCGCGAGCAGGCCCGCCAGCAGCAGCCACTGCCCGCGCGGCCGCAGGTACAGCGCCGCCGCGCCGGCGGCGAGGAAGCACAGGCCGATCCGCTGCAGCACGCCCCACGGCCGGTAATGCGGCAGGTCCAGCCACCACCAGGCCAGCAGGTGCAGCAGCAGGCCCAGGCCGAGGATGCGCAGCGCGCGCACCGCCACCGCGCGCATCAGCACGGCGCGGTCGCCGCCAGCCTCCGCGCGCGGCACCACGCCGAGCGCGATGGAAACCCCGACGATCGCCAGGAAGAACGGGAACACCAGGTCGGTCGGCGTGCAGCCCTGCCAGTCTGCGTGCAGCAGCGGGGCATACACGTGGCCCCAGTCGCCGGGGTTGTTGACCAGCAGCATCGCCGCCACGGTCAGCCCGCGCAGGGCATCGACCGAGGCCAGGCGTTGCACGCCCGCGTGCGCCATGGAACTCACCGGGAAACCAGGGCCAGGGCCATCGTGGCTCCCCGCGACGCTCAGGCGTCCGAAGCGGCGCCTGCGACCCAGGTCGCCTGCACCTGCAGCGCCTCGTCCAGCAGCACCAGGTCGGCCTGCCAGCCCGGCGCGATCCGGCCCAGCCGCGAATCCACGCCAAGGAAGCGCGCCGGGTAGGTCGAGGCCATGCGCGCCGCCTCCTCCAGCGGCAGGCCCAGCAGCCGCACCGTGTTGCGCACCGCGGTGGCCATGTCCAGGGCCGAGCCCGCCAGTGCGCCGGCGGCGTTGCGCACCACGCCATCCACCGCAGTGATGGTTTCGCCGTACAGCTCGAACGAGGGATCGTCGGAGCCGACCATCGGCATCGCATCGGTGACCAGGAACAGGGTGCCGCGCGGCTTGGCCGCCAGCGCCACGCGCAGGCTGGCCGGATGCACGTGCACGCCGTCGACGATGATCCCGCAGTAGGCCTCGCGGCTTTCCAGCGCGGCGCCGACCGTGCCCGGCTCGCGCCCCTGCAGCGGCGACATCGCGTTGTACAGGTGGGTGAAGCCGCGCACCCCGGCCTCCAGCCCGGCATGGACCTGCTCGTAGGTGCCGGCGGTATGCCCGGCGCAGACGATGGCCCCGCGCGCGACCATGGCGCGGATGGTGTCGGCCGGCACCTGCTCCGGCGCCAGGGTGACCAGGGTGATGCCGTTGTCCAGCGAGGTGGCCATGGCCAGTTCGGCCGCGTCCGGCACGCGGAAGCGGCTGGCGTCGTGCGTGCCCTTGCGCGCCGGCGCCAGGTAGGGGCCTTCCAGGTGGATGCCCAGTACCCCGGGCACGCCGGCGGCGATCGCCGCGCGGGTGCCGGCGATGGCGCGCTCCATCACCTCGGCGGTGTCGCTGATCAGGGTCGGCAGGAAGCTGGTGGTGCCGTAGCGGCGGTGCGCGCGGCCGATGGCGTCGATCGCCTCGGGACGGGTGTCGTTGTTGAACAGCACGCCGCCGCCACCGTTGACCTGCACGTCGATGAAGCCCGGCAGCAGCCAGCCGCCGCCGAGGTCGCGCACCTTGCCGGCCTCGATCCGCGCCTGGCCCTCGGGCACCAGCGCCTGGATGCGGCCGCTGCAGTCGACCAGCACCGCCACGTCGTCATGGAAGCCGTCGTCCAGCAGGACGCGGCCGTTCACCAGGGCCTGGGTGGCCATCACACCGTCTCCGTGACCTTGTTGAGGTGCGGCGGCAGGTCCGGGTTGTGCCCGCGCCGCAGCGCCAGCGCGTTGACCGCACGGTAGAAGCTCTGCACCGCCAGCAGCGGCGCCAGCGCCGGGTCCGGCGCGGCGGCCAGCGGCAGCGCCGTGCCGGCGCCGCCGGCGCTGGCATCGGCGGCGGCCAGCCAGACCTGTGCGCCGCGCGCATGGAACTGCGCGGCGGCCGATCCGGCATCGGCGCCGGTGGCGTCGGGCTGGGCGAAGGCCAGCACCGGGAAGCCCGGGCCGACCAACGCCATCGGCCCGTGCCGCACCTCGGCCGAGCTGTAGGCCTCCGCATGCAGGCCGCAGGTTTCCTTGAACTTGAGCGCCGCTTCCTGGGCCCCGGCCAGGCCCAGGCCGCGGCCGAGCACGAACAGGTTGTGCGCATCGGCCAGGCCATCGACCAGCGGCGACCAGTCCTGCGCCCACGCCTCCGCGAGCGCGTCCGGCAGCGCCTCGAGCGCGCGCAGCAGGGCCGCGTCCTGGCTCCAGTGCGCGACCAGCTGGGCGATGGCCGCCAGCGAGGCCAGGTAGCTCTTGGTCGCCGCCACGCTGCGCTCCGGCCCGGCGCCCAGCGGCAGCACCGCGTCGGCCAGCCGAGCCAGCGGCGAATCCTCGACGTTGACCAGCGCCACCACGCAGGCGCCGGCCGCGCGCGCGGCCTCGGCGTTGCGCAGCAGGTCCGGGCTGCGCCCGGACTGCGAGATCGCCAGGAACAACGCGCCGCGCAGCCGCAGTGGCGCGGCGTAGACCGAGCCCACCGAGGGCGACAGCGAGGCAGTCACCACGCCCAGCCGGGTCTCCACCAGGTACTTGGCGTAGGTGGCGGCATGGTCGGAGCTGCCGCGCGCGCAGGTGGCCACGAACGGCGGCGTGTCCGCGCGCAGGCGCGCAGCCAGCGCGGCCACGGCATCGTGGTTGCGGCGCAGCTGCGCGGCCACCACCTCGGCCGCCTGCGCGGCCTCGCGGAACATCAGGGTCTGGTCTTGCGCGGGCAGGGCCATGGCGGGTTCAGGCCTCGTCGGAGGATGGCGAAGCGGCGCGGGCGCGCGGCAGCGGCGCCGGGCCGGTGGAGCCGCGCACCACCAGCTGCGGCACGAAGCCCTGGTTGGACAGGCCCAGCGGGTGTTCGGCGTACGCGTCCTGGCGCAGGCTGCCGATCAGCAGCCGCGCGGCATGGCGGGCGATGTCCTCGGTGGCCTGCTTGGCGGTGGTCAGCGCCGGCCAGGACTGGCGCGAGAACGGACTGTCCTCGAATCCGGCGATCGACAGGTCGTAGGGCACGTTGAGCCCCACCGACTTGGCCGCGGCCAGCACGCCGGCGGCGATCTCGTCGTTGGAGCCGAAGATCGCGGTGGGCGGCTCGCGCAGCGCCAGCAGCCGGCGCGCGCCGCGGAAACCGTCGTCGAAGGTGTAGTCGCCCGGGATCACCAGGTGCTTGTCCAGGGTGATGCCGTAGTCGTTGAGCGCGGCCTCGTAGCCGGCGTAGCGCTCGGCCGAGGAGCGGTGCTGCGGCCCGCCCCAGAGGAAGCCGATGCGCTGGTGGCCAAGCTGGATCAGGTGCTCGGTGATCTCGTAGGCGGCGTCGCGGTCGTCGATGTACACGCAGGGACCATCGCCAGGGTCCTCGGTGGCGGCGATGATCCGCACCACGCGGATGCCGCGCGCCACCAGCGCCGCCACCAGGTCCGGCCGCTCCGACATCGGCGCGGTCAGCACCAGCCCGGCCAGGCGCGAGCGCTGCACCAGCTCGGCCAGCTCCTCGGCCAGCAGCGGCGAGGTCGAGTCGCACGGATGGATCTGCAGGCCGAAGCCGGTCTCGCGGCAGGCCGCCAGCACGCCGTTCTGCACCGCGATGATGTGGTACGGGTTGGGGTTGTCGTACACCAGCCCGATCACGAACGGGGTGCCGCTGCGCAGGTTGCGCGCGGTGGCGTCCGGCTCGTAGTCCAGCTCGGCGATCGCCGCCAGCACCCGCGAGCGGGTCGCCTGCATCACCGAAGGCTCGTTGTTGATGACCCGCGACACGGTCTTGAGCGAGACCTTCGCCCGTTCCGCGACGTCCTTGATGGTGGGCCTGCGCATGCCGTCCGTCTTCCTGGAAACCGTGTCCATGATGCGCGATCAGCGACCGGCCGGCAGCCCGGCGCGGTGGCCGCGCAGGGCGTAGTAGAGGATGTACAGGTAGCAGGGCACGCCCAGCGCGGCGAACACCCACTGGAAGTGGAAGTACTGCTTGAGCACGGCGAACGCCTGCGGGATGACCGCGCCGCCGGCGATGCCCATGATCAGCAGCGCCGAGCCGGTCTCGGTGAAGCGGCCCAGGCCGCGGATCGCCAGCGGGAAGATCGCCGGCCACATCATCGCGTTGGCGAAGCCGAGGGCGGCCACGAAGCCGACCGAGACGTAGCCATGGGTCAGCAGGGCGCCCAGCGACAGCAGCACGCCCAGCACCGCCGACACGCTCAGCCAGCGCTCCTGGGTGAACACCCGCGGGATCAGCGCCAGCCCGGCCAGGTAGCCCAGCAGCATCGCCGCCAGGGTGAAGGAGGTGAAGAACTTGGTCTGGTCCAGCGGCAGGTGGAAGGCGTGGCCGTAGGTGCCGATGGCGTCGCCGGCCAGCACTTCCACCCCGACGTAGGCGAACAGGCAGGCCACGCCCAGCCACAGGTGCGGGAAGCCGAAGATGCTGCGCGGCCCCCCGCCGCCGGCGTGCGCGGGGGTGGCGTTGGCTTCCTCGCTGCGCAGCTCCGGCAGCGGCGAGAACAGCACCGCCACCGCCACCACCAGCAGCACCGCAGCCATCGCCAGGTACGGCGCGTGGATGCGGGTGGCGAAGCCCTCCAGCAGCTGCGCGCGCAGCGCCGGGTCGGCCGCCTGCACCTGCGCCGCCAGGTCGCCGATGCCGCGCAGCACCAGCGAGCCGAGCACCACCGGGGCGAGGATGCCGGCGATCTTGTTGCAGATGCCCATCAGCGCGATGCGCCGCGCCGCGGTCTCGATCGGGCCGAGGATGGAGATGTACGGGTTGACCGCGGTCTGCAGCAGGGCCAGGCCGCCGCCGATCACGAACAGCCCGGCCAGGGCGCCGCCGAACCAGCGGCGGGTGGCGAACTCGCCGAACAGCGCCGCGCCGGCGGCCATCACCGCCAGGCTCAGCGCCAGGCCCTTCTTCAGGCCGGTGCGGCGCAGGATCCACGACGCCGGCAGGGCGAGGAAGAAGTACGACAGGTAGAACACCATCAGCACCAGGAACGCGGCGATCTCGCTCACGTCGAAGGCCAGCTGCACGAAGGTGATCAGCGGGCCGTTGATCCAGGTGAAGAAGCCGATGATGAAGAACAGCCCGCCGACGATGGCGATCGAGGCGGCGAGGCTGGAACGCGCTTGCGTGGCGGTGGTCGCGGACATCTGGTGGAGCCCTCCCCGGCGGCTGGATGCCGTTCCCGCGCAGCTCCCGGGGGCGCGACGGGCGCCAGCCAGGTGGGAACAACGTTGTCACATTCTTTCCGCGAGACTTGCCCGGATGTCAACCGCCCCGCGCGCCGTCCGGCGCATCCGTGGTGCTGCCCCGCAACATCGCCCTGCCTCGCTTGACCCGGCTGTTTTTTGCTGAATACGAGGGAATGCCGGGATTCGTGCCGGGTGCCGCCGCAACCCACGGCCAGCGCCCCGGGATAGTCCGGGGGAAGTGTTGACATCGTTGTCACGATGACCCAAGACTCGGCCCGTCCGGTGGGCGCCCGGGATAGCCGCCCACGCCAACCATGCCGCCCAACGGGAGCCCGCGTGACCGCATCGATCCAATCCCGCATCGCGCCCTTCATCGCCGCCGACGTCGGCGGCACCCACGTGCGCATCAGCCTGGTCGCCGCCGACGGCGACGGCGGCGCGCCACAGGTGCTGGCCTACAGCAAGTTCCGCTGCTCCGACTACGCCAGCCTCGGCGACATCCTCGCCGAGTTCATCGCCAGCCTCGGCCGCCATCCGGTGTCGGTGGCGGTGATCGCCAGCGCCGGCTACCCGCTGGCCGACGGCACGGTGATCACCAACAACCTGCCCTGGCCGCTGTCGCCGCGCGAACTGCGCGAGCGCTTCGGCCTGGACGCGGTGCACCTGATCAATGACTTCGAGGCGGTGGCCAACGCGGTCAACCAGCTCGGCTCCAGCGAGGTGCTGCAGCTTTGCGGCCCTGCCCAGGCCGCACCCGGCCCGCTGCTGGTGCTGGGCCCCGGTACCGGCCTGGGCGCGGCGGTGTGGATCCCCACCGGGCGCCGCGGCGTGGTTCTGGCCACCGAGGCCGGGCAGGCGGCGCTGGCGGTGGGCACGGAACTGGAGATGCAGCTGCTGCAGCACATGCTCGGCCAGCGCAGCCACGTGCCGATCGAGCACGCGCTGTCCGGGCCCGGCCTGCTGAACCTGTACCAGGCGCTGTGCGCGCTGCGCGGCGCCGCGCCGGTGCACGCGCGCCCGGGCGAGATCACCGCCGCCGCGCTGGGCGGCGGCGACCCGCTGGCGCGCGAGGCGCTGGAGGTGTTCTGCGGCCTGCTCGGCAGCACGGTCGGCGACATGGCCCTGCTGTACGGCGTGCACGGCGTGTACCTGGCCGGCGGGATCCTGCCGCAGATCGGCCGTTTCCTCGCCGGCAGCCGCTTCCGCGAGCGCTTCCTCAACAAGGGTTCGATGCGCGAGGCGCTGGAGCGGGTCTCGGTGAAACTGGTCGAGCACGGGCAGCTGGGCGTGATCGGCGCCGCCAGCTGGTACCTGGGTTCGGAATTCGTGGAGCAGTGAGTGGAACGGCGCGCCAGGCGCCGGGTGTAGTCGTGCCGCGGAGTCGAGCGGTCGTGCCGTTCCGTCGCACCTGATGCAGTCCGTTGCCGGCATGCCGGCACAACCAAACCGATGATGGGAGAGACATCATGAAGTACTGCAAGTCAGCACTGAGCGCGGCGATCCTCGCCAGCCTGGCCGTGGCCGCCGGCGCGCAAGCCCAGGATGCGGGGGAACGGGCCACCGAGCTGGACACGGTCGTGGTCACCGGCATCCGCGGCTCGATGGAACGCTCGCTGGACACCAAGCGCGAGGCCGACGCGCGCCTGGAGGTGGTCACCGCCGAGGACGTGGGCAAGCTGCCGGCGCACAACGTCGCCGACACCCTGCAGCGTCTGCCGGGCGTGAACATCAGCTCCTCCTCCGCCGACGAAGGCGGCTTCGACGAGGCCGACCGGGTCAGCCTGCGCGGCACCAGCCCCAGCCTCACCCAGACCCTGATCAACGGCCACAGCGTCGGCTCGGCCGACTGGTTCGTGCTCAGCCAGGGCAACAACGTCGGCCGCAGCGTCAGCTACACCCTGCTGCCCTCGGAACTGGTCAGCTCGGTCGAGGTGCACAAGTCCTCGCAGGCCAAGCTGCCGGACGGCGGCACCACCGGCAGCGTCAACATCGTCACCCGCAAGCCGCTGCAATTCGCCGACGCGATCACCGCCGAGGCCTCGCTGGGCGTGGTCAACTCCGAGCAGGCCGACTCCACCGACCCGCAGCTGTCGGCGCTGTTCAACTACCGCAACGAGCAGGGCACCTTTGGCATCCTGGTCCAGGCCTTCAGCCAGAAGCGCGAGCTGCGCCGCGAGGCGCAGGAGATCCCGGGCGGCTTCTTCCAGATCGGCGAGGACGACCCGGTGGCCGCGACCAACCCCGACCTGGTCGGGGTGTGGGCGCCGGGCCTGCTGGGCTCGACCCTGTTCGAGCAGACGCGCGAGCGCAAGGGCGGACTGGTCGATGTCCAGTTCAAGCCGGCCGACAACCTCACCCTGGGCGTGAGCGCCTTCAGCTCGGACATGGACGCGGACAACTACAACCGCAACTTCATGCTCTGGGGCGGCAACTTCGCCCGCGCGCAGGCGCCGGAGCCGGGCTACGTGGTGCGCGACGGCGTGCTGGCCCAGGCCAGCTACGCCGGCGACCCGGACCGCGACTACGCGGTGTACGACATGATCTACCGCGAGGCCAGCGCCAAGACCCGCTACGCCACCTTCGACGTGGACTGGGACATCAGCCCGGACCTGCGCTCGCGCTTCCAGGCCGGCACCACCAAGGGCGAAGGCACCACCAACCGCCAGTACATCGCCGAGGTCACCCTCGCCCGCGGCGGCGGCGCCAGCTGGAACACCCACGGCGCCAGCGCGCCGGTGGACTGGAGCGTGGGCGGCGACACCAGCCCGGCCGGCGTCACCAGCTTCGGCACCTGGGGCAACCAGCTGGTGAGCGCGATCGACGAGGAGGACTGGTTCAGCGCCGACTTCACCCGCTACTTCGACGTTGGCGCGCTGTCCTCGCTGGACTTCGGCCTGCGCTACGCCGACCACGAGCGCGAGGCACGCTCGCCCGAGGGCGCGACCCCGGGCGACATCTGGAGCGACCTGCAGGAGGGCGCCACCGCGCCCTACCCGTCCGGCTTCGCCGACGGCATCGGCGGCAGCTTCCCGCGCAACCTGTGGTACTTCACCCCCGGCGCGCTGCGCGACGCGGTGGTCGGCAACTCCACCTGGCTGTCCGGCGACGACGGCCCCACCGGCCGCCACAACTACGGCGGCGAGTGGAAGGTGGCCGAGGAAAGCCTGGCCGCCTACGTGCAGGCCAACTTCCGCGGCGACAACTGGAGCGGCAACGTCGGCCTGCGCTACGTCGACATCGACCAGGACATCCACTCCTACCAGGCGGTCAGCAATCCGGCCAACGCCGAGGTCTCCAGCCTGTTCGGGCAGTGGATCCGGGTCCGCACCAGCAACTCGCACAGCCGCGTGCTGCCCAGCGCGAACCTGAAGTTCAACCTGGCCCCGGACCTGGTGTTCCGCTTCGCCGCCTCGCAGACCCAGACCCTGCCCGACTACTCGGCGCTGGGCGCCGCGTCCTGGGGCTCGGACCTCAACAAGACCGGCGGCGGCGGCAATCCCAACCTCAAGCCGGTGGTGTCGACCAACTTCGACGCCAACCTGGAGTGGTACTTCATGCCGCGCGGCCTGCTCTCGGTCGGCGCCTATGCCATGGACCTGAAGGACTACGTGGCCTTCGGCACCGAGACCCGGCAGCTGTTCTCGGAGCTGACCAACCAGCTGGAGGACTACCTGGTTTCGGTGCCGGTGAACTCCGACGGCAAGGTGCACGGCGTCGAGCTGGCCTACGAGCAGCCGATCGGCGAGAACTTCGGCGTCAGCGCCAACTACACCTTCGCCGACGGCAGCACCGCGCACACCTGGGCCGACGGCAGCAACAACCTGCTGGGTACCTCCAGGCACACCTACAACGTCGGCGCCTGGTTCGAGAACGAGGCCTTCGGCGCGCGGCTCAGCTACACCCGCCGCTCGGAGTTCCTGATCGGCCTGTCCGGCGCCAACCCGTACTACCAGGACGACTTCGGCACCCTGTCGGCGGCACTGAGCTACAAGCTCAACGACCAGCTCAGCTTCAGCCTGGACGCGCTGAACCTCAACGACCCGGAGATCACCTACTACCAGAGCTCCACCATCCCCACGGCCTTCTACAGCAACGGCCGCCAGTACTACTTCAACGTCCGCCTGAAGTACTGAGCGGGGACGCCGGCGCGGCGCGGTCGACCCGCGTCCGCGCCGGCCGCATCATCGGGCCCGGAGCCTTCCGGGCCCGCTGCATTGCCGAAGGCCATGACCAGGGAGCACGCATGACCCGATCCAACCCGTTGCGGCGGCTGTGCCTGCTGGGCGCCGTCGTGCTGGCAGGCACGCTGGCCGGTACCGCCACCGCCTCCGCCCCGGCGCAACCGCTGCCGCTGATCCCGATGCCGGCCTCGCTCGAGCCGCTGCGCGGGCAGTTCGCGCTGGACGCGGACACGCCGCTGCTGGCCGCCGGCGAGGCCGAGCGCACCGTGGCCGCGCAGTTTTCCGCGCTGCTGGAAAAGAGCCGCGGCATCGCGCCGAAGGTGGTGGCCGGCAGCCGCCGCCCCGGCATCCGCTTCCGCCTGGACCCGGCGCACGGTGGCGGCCGCGAAAGCTACCTGCTGGAAGTCGCGCCCGGCGGCGCCAGCATCACCGCCGGCGACCAGGCCGGCCTGTTCTACGGCGCGGTGACCCTGCTGCAGCTGGCCACCCTGGACGAGTCCGGCCCCATCCGGCTGCCGGCGCTGCGGATCGAGGACGCGCCGCGCTTCCCCTGGCGCGGCTTCATGCTCGATCCGGCCCGGCACTTCTGGAGCGTGGAGCAGGTCAAGCAGGTCATCGACGCGATGGCCCTGCACAAGCTCAATACCCTGCACTGGCACCTGACCGACGACCAGGGCTGGCGGGTGGAAATCAGGCGCCATCCGCGCCTGGTGGAGGCCGGCAGCTGCCGCCTGCCGGCCGGCGACGGCGCCATCGATCCGGCCAGCGGCCAGCCGCGCCCTTACTGCGGCCACTACACCCAGGAACAGGTGCGCGAGGTCGTGGCCTACGCCGCGCAGCACCACATCACCGTGGTGCCGGAATTCGACGTGCCCGGCCACGCCACCGCGGCGATCGCCGCCTACCCGGAGCTGGGCAGCACCGATGCGCCGCTGCGCCCGACCAGCGAGTGGGGCGTGTTCCCCAACCTGTTCAACACCGAGGAAGCCACCCTGGCCTTCCTCGAGGACGTGATCGCCGAGCTGCTGCCGCTGTTCCCCGGCCGCTACTTCCACATCGGCGGCGACGAGGCGGTCAAGGACCAGTGGCAGGCCTCGGCGCGGGTGCAGGCGCGCATGCGCGAGCTGGGACTGGCCGACGAGACCGCGATGCAGGCGCATGTCGTCCATCGCCTCGCCGCCTTCCTGGAGAAGCACGGCAAGCGCGCGATCGGCTGGGACGAGATCCTCGACGGCGAACTGCCGGCCGGCGCGGCGGTGATGTCCTGGCGCGGCACCGAGGGCGGGCTCAAGGCCGCGCGCCTGGGCCACGACGTGGTCATGGCGCCGGTGTCGGCGCTGTACCTGGACTACCTGCAGACCGGTTCCCCGCACGAGCCGCCGGGCCGCCCGGCCACCATCACCCTGCAGCAGGTCTACGGCTTCGAGCCGGTGCCCGAGGGCCTGGAGCCGGAGCGGCAGCACCACATCCTCGGCGTGCAGGCCAACCTGTGGACCGAGCACACGCGCAGCTTCGAGCGCCTGCAGCACCACATGTTCCCGCGCCTGGCGGCGCTGGCCGAGGTGGCCTGGTCGCCGCGCCAGGCGCGCGACCTGGGTTCCTTCCTGCAGCGCCTGCCGGTGCAGCTGCAGCGCTACCGGCGCTGGGGCATCGGCTACGCGTCCACCCCGTTCCAGGTGGACGTGGAACTGCAGGACGAAAGCGACGCCGGCGTGCGCGTGGCCCTGTCCAACCCGCTGGGCTACGAGATCCGCTACAGCAGCGACGGCAGCGCGCCGACCGCGGCCTCGCCGCGCTACCAGGCGCCGCTGCAGCTGCCGCTGCCGGCGCGGCTGCAGGCCGCGGCGTTCTTCGCCGGCAAGCCGCTGGCGCCGGCGCGCGCCTGGCACTGGGACGCGGCCTCGCTGCTGACCCGCAGCGACGAGCAGCTGGACGCCTGCCGCGGGCGCGCGGCGCTGCGCCTGCGCCTGGAGGACGACGGCCCGGCCGAGGGCGAGCGCGCGATCTTCGACACCGACATCTTCTATCCGTGCTGGCAATGGACCGCCGCGCGCCTGGACGGGGTGGTCGCGGTGAAGGTGCGCGCCGGGCGCATCCCCTACTACTTCCAGCTGGCGCACGACGAACCGCACCGCCGCTTCGAGCCGGCGCGTTCGGCGCATGGCGAGCTGGACGTGCATGCCGGCGGCTGCGACGGCCAGCGCGTGGCCAGCGTGCCGCTGCCGGCGGCGCCGGACGCGGACGGTTTCGTCGAACTGGAGGCGCCGCTGGCGCCCGCGCTGTCCGGGCGCCAGGACCTGTGCCTGCGCTTTACCGGCGATACCCGCCCGCAAATGTGGGTGGTCGACCGGGTGACGCTGGAAAGGCGCTGACCGCGCGGCGCGACGCCGGCCCGCGGCTGCGGCCGGCGTCGCGTTCAGCCGCCGCGCCGCAGCAGCAGGTCGCGCCAGCGGGTCAGGCGGGTGCCCAGGCCCAGCAGCACGCCAGCGGTATTGGCCAGGGCATCGGCCGGATCGGCCATGCGCGTCTGCGTCAGCGCCCCCTGGGCGAACTCCAGCGCCACGCCCATCAGGACCAGGCCGATGCCCGCCGCCCACAGCGCGCGCCCGGGACGGAAAACCTGCACCGCCGCGGCCGCCAGCGCGGCATAGGCCAGCAGGTGCTCGACCTTGTCGCCATGCCGCGGCAGTTCCATCGGCGGCGGCGGGGTCAGGCTGGCCACGCAGACCACGGCCACCGCCAGCAGCCACAGGCCCAGCCACAGATGCGGCCGCCGCAGCGGCTTCAGCGCGCCGGTGCTCACAGCCGCCAGGTCATGTCGCCGAGCAGGAAGGCCGCGCCCAAGTCGATGTCGCGGGTGAAAGCCATGGCCTGGAAGCGCTCGCCCATCTGTTCGGGCAGGGTCAGGCGCTTGAGTTCCTGGCGCAGGCGCAGCACGCCGGCCTCGTCGGTACGCGCCTCGGCCTCGGCCAGCAGGCGGTCGATGCCGTTGCCCAGCAGGAAGCTGGCCTGGCTGCAGTAGCCGGCCAGGTCCAGGCCGGCGCCGGTGCCGGCCTCGGCCAGCGCGGTGAAGTCGACCGAGGCGGTGATGTCCTGCAACCCGGGCCAGCGCAGCACGTCATCGTGCATGCGCTGGCGGTAGAACGCGCGCAGGGTGCCGTCGCTGCGCTGCGGCAGGTAGTACTCGCGGCGGGCGTAGCCGTAGTCGAAGAACAGCATGCCGCCGCTGCGCAGGCCGCCGCCGACCGCCTGCAGCCAGTACGGCAGCTGCGGCAGCAGCTCGGAGCGGTAGCCGTCCGGGAATGGCTGCTCCAGGTAGTCCTCGATGTGGCGCACCGCCGCTTCCAGCAGGGCGTCGGCCGGGCGGTCCACGCGCACGAAGCCGTCGTTGCCGTCCAGCGCCACGTGCTCCTCGTACACCTGGCGGTCGCGCAGCACGAAGCGCGGCGTCGGCAGGGCGTCGATCACCTCGTTGGCGAACAGCAGGCCGTCCCACTCGTCCTGGAACGGGCGGTCCAGCCACTCCACCAGCTCGAACACGGTGGGCACCAGGGTGCGCCGGAGGTGCTCGCGCTGGCGCTCGCGCAGGTCGGCCGAGGGCTCCAGGATCGCGTAGCGGTCCGGCAGCGCGTCCAGTTCCAGCAGTCGCTTGAGCGCGACCTCGGCGAACACGCCGCTGCCGCCGCCCACTTCCAGCACCCGCGCGTGGCCGCCGAGCTGGCGCAGGCCCTCGGCCAGCACGCCCGCCACGGTGGCCGCGAACAGCCGCCCGGACTCGGGTGCGGTGACGAAGTCGCCGGCCGGGCCGAACTTGGTCGCGCCGGCGCTGTAGTAGCCCAGGCCGGGTGCGTACAGACAAAGCTCCATGAACCGGGACATCGGGATCGCGCCACCGCCGTGGCGGATCTCCTCGCGGATGTGGTCGGCCAGGATCGCGCTGTGGTGGAGGGCGCCGGGCGCGGGTTCCGGCAGGTCGGTGTGGGGGTGCATCGCTGTGGGACGGCGTGGAGAATGGCCAGCATAGCCGAGCGGACATGCCCGATGCCCCATCCCCGCCCCGTCGTCCTGGTCACCGGCGCCGCCCGCCGCATCGGCGCGGCCATCGCCCGGCGCCTGCACCGCGACGGCTTCGACCTCGCCCTGCACTGCCACGGCTCGCACGCCGAACTGCAGGCGCTGGCCGGCACCCTGGAGGCGGCGCGCCCGGGCAGCGTGCTGGTGCTGCAGGCCGACCTGCAGGCGGAGGAAGCGCCGGCGGCACTGGTGCAGGCCTGCATCGCCCGCTACGGCCGCCTGGACGGGCTGGTCAACAACGCCTCCAACTTCTTCCCCACGCCGCTGGACCAGGCCACGCCGGCGCAGTGGGACGCGCTGTTCGCGGTCAACGCGCGCGCGCCGTTCTTCCTCGCCCAGGCCGCTGCCGCACACCTGCGCGAGCGCGGCGGCGCGGTGGTCAACCTGGCCGACGTGTACGCCGGGACGCCGCTGCGCGGGCATCCGCTGTACTCGGCGGCCAAGGCGGCGCTGGTCTCGCTGACCCGCGGCCTGGCCCAGGCACTGGCGCCGCAGGCGCGGGCCAACGCGGTGGCGCCGGGCGCGATCCTGTGGCCGGAGCAGGCGCAGGACCCGGCGGCGCAAGCCACGATCCTTGGCGATACCGCGCTTGGCCGGGCCGGCACGCCGGAGGACATCGCCGCCGCCGTGGCCTGGCTGCTGTCGGAGGAGGCCGGCTACGTCACCGGCCAGGTGCTGCACGTGGACGGCGGCCGCACCCACTGAAGGCGGGTCACAGCGGCACCACCTCGAACGCCTCGCCGTGCTGCGGGTGGTCGCGCCACAGCTCGGCCAGGGTGCGGCCGCTGAGCGGATCGACGAAGTCCGGGGCGATGTCGGCCGCCGGCTTGAGCACGAAGGCGTGCTTCAGTTCCGGGCGCGGGATCCGCACCTTGCCGCCCTCGCGCAGCACCAGGTCGCCATGGAACACCACGTCCACGTCCAGGGTGCGGTCGGCCAGGCGCGGGCCGCTGCGCACGCGGCCGTGGCGGTCTTCCAGCGCGTGCAGCCAGGCTTCCAGCTCCGGCAGCGCGAGGCCGGTATGCAGCAGGGCGGCGTTGTTGAGGAAGGGCGGGCCGTCGAAGCCGACCGCCGGGGTGCGGTAGGCCGGGGAGACCCGCAGCGTGCCGAAGCGGGCGCGCAATTCCTCCAGCGCCGCGCGCAGGTGGCGCTCCGGCTGCAGGTTGCTGCCGAGGCTGAGCAATACGGGGGTGGCGCCCGCGGGCGCCGGCTGGCTGTGCATGCGGTGCGTGCCTGTTACTGCTGCGCGGACTGGTCGCCGGGATCCTTGCGCGCCGGCACCCGGCGCGGTGGCAACGGTGGCAGCGCGGACGGGTCCTCCGTGGCCTGCGCCTGCGGCTCCCAGGGGAAGCGCGGCAGGGTGCGCACCGCGTTCTCCAGCTTGCGCGACCAGGTGTCGTGGATCTCCGCGTACAGCGGGGTGTCGGCCTCCAGCCGCATCTGCTGGCTCACCCGCAGGTCGCCGGCGCGGACCAGCGCCAGGTCCACCGGCAGCCCGACCGAGAGGTTGGAGCGGATGGTCGAGTCCAGCGACAGCAGGGCGCAGCGCGCGGCGTCCTCCAGCGCGGTGCCAGGGCGCACGATGCGGTCCAGGATCGGCTTGCCGTACTTGGATTCGCCGATCTGCAGGTAGGGCGTTTCCGGCGAGGCGGAGATGCAGTTGCCCAGCGGGTACACCAGGTACAGGCCCGGGCGCTCGCCGGCGATCTGTCCGCCCAGGATCAGCGTGGCCTGGGTGTTGATGCCGCCGTGCGGGTTGTCGCTGCCGGCCTGCACCTGGCTGGCGACCAGCACCTCGCCGACGTACTCGGCCACCTCGAACAGGTGGCGGAAGTTGCGCAGGCTGCGCGGCGCGGACGGATCCTCCGCGTCGCGGCGCAGGCGCGACACCGCCAGCTGGGTGGTGGCCAGGTTGCCCGCGCTCATGACCACGAACACGCGCTCGCCGGGATACTCGAACACGTGCAGCTTGCGGTGCACGCGCACGTCGTCGAGCGAGGCGTTGGTGCGGGTGTCGGCCGCGAACACCAGGCCCTCGTCCACTTCGATGCCGACGCAATAGGTCATGGGTATCTGCAGGTTGCGGTTCGGTGGATTCTACACCCGGCCCCGGTGGCGGCCGGCGCGCGCTCAGCCGGCGAAATAGCCCTCGGCGATGGCCTCGTGCAGGCGCCCAAGCAGCACCTGCGCCTCGTCCATGAAGCCGGCCGGGTCGCCTGCGGCCAGCAGCGCCGGGTCGGCCTGGCGCACCAGCCCGGTGACCCGGTTGAGGGCGCGGTCCACCGGCGGCCGCGGCGGCAGCGCCGGCAGGATCCGGTGCAGCCGCCCCAGGCAGAACTGCACGCTGCGCGGGAACTCGTTGTCATGCAGCAGGAAGCGCAGGGCGTGGGCGGCGGTGACCCGCTGGCGCAGGTGGCGTCGGTACATCTGGTACGCCGCCAGCGCGCGCAGCACCGCCATCCACTGCATGTTGCGCCAGGCCTCCAGGTCGTCCTCGTGGCGCGGCCGCACCAGGCCGGAGGCGCCGGCGTCGATGATCCGGGTGGTCATGTCCGCCTGCTCGATCGCCGTGCCCAGGCGCAGGAAGTGGAAGCCCATGTCGCGGCTGACGTTGGCCTGCAGCAGGCCGGAGACCTTGAGGCAGCCGTCGGTGATGCGGCCGATGAAGTCCATGCGGTAGCGGCGGGTGAGCACCCGCGGGCCGTCGGCGTCCAGGTACAGGTGCAGGTCGTTGACCGCCTCCCACACCTCCTGCGGCAGCGCGTCGCGGATGCTGCGCAGGATCTCGCGCGCCTGCGCCACCGAACTGCGCAGCGAGGACGGGTTGCGCGCGTCCAGCAGCAGGAAGTCCAGCACATCGGCCTCGTCCGGCTCCGGATGCACGCCCAGGAACAGCTCCTCGGCGCCGACCGTGGCGATCATCGGCCGCCAGGTGAAGCGCACCGAGCGCGGCAGGTCCAGCTGCAGCAGGCTGCCCACGCCCACCAGCCGCGCGGTGTTCTCGGCGCGGCGCAGGTAGCGGCTGAACCAGTACAGCTGGCTGGCGACGCGCGAGAGCATCAGGCGGTCTCCTCCAGGTCCACCACCCAGGTGTCCTTGGCGCCGCCGCCCTGGGAGGAATTGACCACCAGCGAGCCCTCGGCCATCGCCACCCGGGTGAGGCCACCGGTGGTCACGTAGGTATCGCCGCGGGAGAGGATGAACGGCCGCAGGTCGATGTGCCGCGGCACCGGCCCGCCGGGACCGATGATCGGCGCGGTGGACAGCGACAGCGTGGGCTGGGCCATGTAGTTGCGCGGGTCGGCCTCGATCAGGGCGCGGAACTTCTCGCGTTCCCTGCTGCTGGCGCGCGGGCCGATCAGCATGCCGTAGCCGCCGGACTCGTTGGCCGGCTTCACCACCAGTTCGCCAAGGTGCTCGAGCACGTAGCGGCGGTCGTCGGCGTCGTGGCACAGGTAGCTGGGCACGTTGGGCAGGATCGGCTCCTCGCCCAGGTAGTAGCGGATCATCGTCGGCACGTAGGCGAACACGACCTTGTCGTCGGCCACGCCGGCGCCGGGCGCGTTGGCCAGCGCGACCTTGCCGGCGCGCCAGCTGCGGATCAGCCCCGGCACGCCCAGCAGCGAGTCCGGGTGGAACACCTCCGGGTCCAGGAACAGGTCGTCGACCCGGCGGTAGACCACGTCCACCCGCTGCGGGCCGTCGACCGTGCGCATGTAGGTGCAGTCGTCGTCGGCCACGAACAGGTCGCTGCCCTCGACCAGCTCGATGCCCATGGCCTGGGCCAGGTAGGCGTGCTCGAAGTAGGCGCTGTTGAACACCCCCGGGGTCAGCAGCACGATCACCGGGGTGTCGCCCGGGCGCGGCGACAGCGCGGCCAGGGTGTCGTACAGCTGCGCGGTGTAGTCGTCCACCGGCAGGATCGCGCTGGTCTCGAACAGCTCCGGGAACACGCGCTTGGCGACCATGCGGTTCTCGAGCATGTACGACACCCCGGAGGGGATGCGCAGGTTGTCCTCCAGCGCGTACAGGGTGCCGTCGGCGTCGCGCACCAGGTCCGAGCCGCAGACGTGCGCCCACACGTCCAGCGGCGGGCGCACGCCCACGCACTGCGGGCGGAAGTTGACCGAGCGCTCCAGCAGCGCGGCCGGGAACACCTTGTCGCAAACGATGCGCTGTTCGCCGTAGATGTCGGCGATGAACAGGTTGAGCGCGCGCATGCGCTGGACCAGCCCCGCCTCGGTGCGCTGCCACTCGCGGCGGTCGATGATGCGCGGGATCAGGTCGAACGGCAGGGTGCGGTCGACGTTGCGGCCGTCGCTGTAGACGGTGAAGGTGATGCCCATGACCCGGGCGGCGACGTCGGCCGCCAGCTGGCGCTCGGCCAGCTCCTGGTCGGAGAGCCCGGACAGGTATTCCACCAGCGGGCGCGCGGCCGGGCGTGGCCGGCCGTCCGGCCCGATCAGCTCGTCATACGAAGGCGTCCGGTACTTCGTCCAGTCCATCGCACCCGCCCGGCCTCCCGGCGGCCCCGCGCCGGTTGTTGCACCGCAACATGCAACGCCGGCGGGCGGCCGTCAAGAGGCCGGGGCGAGCGGGCCCTGGCCGCCCCGTTCGGCCAGCAGGGCGCGGAAATCGGCGCCCCCGGGCTGCTGGAACACGCGCAGGCCGAACTCCGGCAGGATCGCCAGCAGGTGGTCGAAGATGTCCGACTGGATGCCCTCGTACACCGCCCAGCGGGTGTCGTTGGTGAAGCAGTAGATCTCCAGCGGGATGCCGTCCGCACCCGGCTGCAGCTGGCGCACCAGCAGGGTCATGTCCTGGTGCACGCCGGGATGGCGGCGCAGGTAGCGCTCCACGTAGGCGCGGAAGGTGCCGAGGTTGGTGATGCGGCGGGCGTTGACCGGCAGCTGGCCGTCCTCGCCCAGGCCGGCATTCCACTCGGCCAGCTCGCGCTCCTTCTGCGCCAGGTACTCGCGCAGCAGCACGAAGCGCCCAAGGCGCTGGCGCTCCTCCGGCTCCAGGAAGCGCACACTGGACTGGTCCAGGTACAGCGCGCGCTTGATCCGGCGCCCGCCCGCCTCCTGCATGCCGCGCCAGTTCTTGAACGACTCGCTGATCAGCTTCTTGGTCGGGATGGTGGTGACGGTCTTGTCCCAGTTCTGCACCGTGACCGTGTGCAGGGCGATGTCGATCACGTCGCCATCGGCGTTCTGGCTGGGCATCTCGATCCAGTCGCCGATGCGCACGCGGCCGTCGCCGCTGATCTGCACGCTGGCCACCAGCGACAGCAGGGTGTCCTGGAACACCAGCATCAGCACCGCGGTGGCCGCGCCCAGGCCGGTCAGCAGGTGCAGCAGCTTCACCCCGGCCAGGGTGGCGACGATCGACAGGCCGGCCAGGGCGAAGACCACGATCTTGGCCACCTGCAGGTAGCCCTTGATCGGCTTGTTGCGCGCGTCGGGACGGCGCTCGTACAGCTCGTTGGCCGCGTCCAGCGCATGCGACACCGCCAGCGCCAGGGTCAGCACCACCCAGGCCTGGCAAGCGCCGTGGACGAAGGCGACCAGCGCCGGAGGCAGGTCGGGGATCCAGCCGATGCCGGAGGAGATCACCATCGCCGGCACCACGTTGGCCAGGCGCGGGATCACCCGCATGTCGGCGATCCCGGCCTTGCCGGTCTGGCTGGCGAGCATCGCCAGCAACCGGCGCAGGCCGCGCAGCAGGATGCGCTTGGTGACGAAGTTCGCGATGGCCGCGGCGCCCAGCAGCAGCGCCAGCAGCAGGGCCGGCCAGGCCCAGGGCCAAGGCGCCAGCAGGTCCCTCACCCCATGCAGCCCGATCAGGCTGGTCCAGTCACCCGCAGTCGATACACCCCACACCACTTACGACTCCTTCGCCGGCGCACTGCGCTCGATCACCACGCCCACCGCCTGCGCACCGCGCACCGCACCGGGCTTGCTCAGCTTCAACCGCACCCACTGCACGCCGAACTCGCGGATGACCAGTTCGACGCAACGTTCGGCCAGGGTCTCGACCAGGCCGAAGCCGGACTGGCCCACGTACTCGATCAGGCGCTTGCTCACCGCCTTGTAGTCGAGGGTGTCGGCGATGTCGTCGCTGGCCGCGGGCACGCGGTTGTCGAAGGCCATCTCCAAGTCGAAGCGCAGGGTCTGGCGGATGCGCCGCTCCCAGTCGTAGATGCCGATCAGCGCCTCGATCTCGAGGCCTTCGATGAAGACTTTGTCCATGAGGCGGTGATTCGTGATTCGTGATTCGTGTGATGGTAACAGTCGTCGCCGCGACGCCAGCGCCGGCCGCTTCGCTTTGCGCCTTTGAATCACGAATTACCAATCACCAATCACGGCGACGCTGCCGCCAACGGCGGCAGCGTCGCCATGTCCCATCGCGGCGTGACCCGCACCGACGTGTCCTCGTGCTGGCCGGCCTCCAGGCGCAGCGCGCCGGCAAAGGCGATCATCGCGCCGTTGTCGGTGCACAGCGACGGGCGCGGGAAGCAGGCGCGGCCGCCGCGCCGGGCGCACATCTCCTGCAGTCTGGCGCGCAGGCGCTTGTTGGCGCCGACGCCGCCGGCGATCACCAGGGTGTCGCTGCCGGCCGCATCCAGCGCGCGCCCGCACTTGATCGCCAGGGTGTCGACCACCGCGTCCTCGAAGCCGCGGGCGATGTCGGCGCGGGTCTGCTCCGACTGGTCGGACTGCTGCCAGGCCAGCAGCACCTGGGTCTTCAGCCCGCTGAAGGAGAAATCCAGTCCCGGGCGGTCGGTCATCGGCCGGGCGAAGCGGAACGCACCCGGCGTGCCGCGTTCGGCCAGCGCGGCCAGCTGCGGGCCGCCCGGGTACGGCAGGCCCATCAGCTTGGCGGTCTTGTCGAAGGCCTCGCCGGCGGCATCGTCCAGGGTCTCGCCGAGCAGGCGGTAGCGGCCGATCGCCTCCACCGCCACCAGCTGGGTATGGCCACCGGAGACCAGCAGGGCCACGAACGGCGGAGCCGGCGGGTTGTCCTCCATCAACGGCGCCAGCAGGTGGCCTTCCATGTGGTGCACCGCCACCGCCGGCACGTCCAGCGCCCAGGCCAGGGCCCGCGCGGTGCCGGCGCCGACCAGCAGGGCGCCGACCAGGCCGGGGCCGGCGGTGTACGCCACCCCGTCCAGGTCGGCCGGGGCCAGCCCGGCCTCGGCCAGGGTCTGGCGCACCAGCGGCAGCAGCTTGCGCACGTGGTCGCGGCTGGCCAGTTCCGGCACCACGCCGCCGTATTCAGCGTGCAGGGCGATCTGGCTGTAGACCGCATGGGCGAGCAGGCCTGCGCCGGGGGCGGTGTCGTACACGGCCACGCCGGTTTCGTCGCAGGAGGTTTCGATGCCAAGGACACGCATGGGGGGAGTTCCGGGGGGAAAGGGGGCGGCCGCGGCGCGGCCTGCACCGGCGCACTTGCAGCGCGGCCGGCGAGGTGGCTATCATACGCGGCTCACCGGGCGCGACCCGGTATTTTGTGTCCCGGAGATTCCATGCCCAGCGTCAAAGTCCGCGAGAACGAGCCCTTCGAGTTTGCGCTGCGTCGCTTCAAGCGCACCTGCGAGAAGGCCGGTGTCCTGGCCGAAACCCGCAAGCGCGAGTACTACGAGAAGCCGACCCAGGAGCGCAAGCGCAAGGCTGCTGCCGCGGTGAAGCGCCAGCTGCGTCGCATGTCGCGCGACGTCACCAAGCGCCAGCGCCTGTACTGAGCCTGCGCTGCTGACGCCATGCCGCCCGTGCGCGGGCGCATGGTGTACAGGGCACCGAAGCCGGCACGCCGTCGCGTGGCCGGCTTTTTGTGTTCGCCGCGGCACCGCCCCGGGCGGCCGTCCGGCTTTGATTTAGTGACCTTGGAAGGTGTGCGATGAGCCTCAAGCAGCGTCTGACCGACGACATGAAGGCCGCCATGAAGGGCGGCGACAAGGAAACCCTGGCCGTGATCCGGCTGATCAACGCCGCGATCAAGCAGAAGGAAGTCGACGAGCGCATCCAGCTGGACGATGCCGCGGTGGTCGGCGTGCTGGACAAGATGGTCAAGCAGCGCCGCGACTCGGTGTCCCAGTACGAGGCCGCCGGCCGCGAGGACCTGGCCGCGGTCGAGCGCAACGAGATCGCGGTGATCGAACGCTACCTGCCGGCCAAGCTGGACGAGGCCGCGATCCTGGCGGCGATCGACGCCGCCATCGCCCAGACCGGCGCCGCCGGCCCGGCCGACATGGGCAAGCTGATGGGCGTGCTCAAGCCGCAGCTGGCCGGCCAGGCCGACATGGGCCAGGTCTCGGCCCTGGTCAAGCGCCGCCTCGCCGGCTGATCCCTCCCCCCGCCGGTGCCCCCGCACCGGCCCCTGCCCCGGCCGCCCCCGCGACCGGGGCAGCCCTATCCCTGATCGGGCCCTCACGGCGGCATTGCTGCAATGGCCGTCCCCGCGCCCGGAACCCGCCCATGGCCACCCACGCCCGCGACGGGCGCCCCGACCGGCCCGCCGCCGCCCCCGTTGCCATCCGCGCCGCCGCGGGCAGCCGTCCCGCTTGCGCGGCGGATCGGGCGCATGTCCGCTGACAGCCTCGCGACCACGGCCGCGCCCGGGACGGTCCCGGCCGCCGTGGCCGTGCGCGGTGGCCGGATCGGCTCGATCGACCTGGCCCGCGGCCTGGCCGTGTGCCTGATGATCGTTTCCCACGGCACCAACGGGCTGATGCCCTACGCCGACTTCCCGGACTGGGGCCAGGTGCCGGTCCACGCCCTGACCAAGTTCTCCTCCTCGCTGTTCTTCATCGTCTTCGGCATCGCCCTGGCCGTGGCCTTCGTGCCGAAGACCGCCGCCCCGGACTGGCCCGGGCGGCGCAACCACCTGGTCCGGCGCGGCCTGCTGGTGCTGTTCTGGTACAAGCTGCTGACCGTGGTCGAGCTGTGGGACCGCGGCCGCGACGCGGTGGTGGACGCCCTGCTGTACCGGTCCTTCCCCTCGTTCGTGGAGATCCTGGGCTTCTACGCCATCGCCCTGCTGTGGATCCCCTGGCTGCTGCCGCTGTGGGCGCGTACCCCGGCCTGGCTGCGCTGGGCCAGCCCGCTGCTGGCGGGCGGGCTGTGGTGGTGGGTGTCCGGCCACGTCGACTTCGACAGCCGGCCGCTGCGCGCGGTGCTGGTCGAAGACCACGAGCTGTACACCTGGGGCCAGCTGTCGCGCCTGCCGCTGGTGCTGCTGGGACTGCTGCTCGGCGGCCTGCTGCGGCGCTGGGACCAGGAGGCCCGCAGCCGGCTGCTGCTGGCGGGCGGGAGCGTGGTGGCCGGCTTGCTGCTGCTGGCGGCCTTCGCACACCTGGCCGGCGAACCGCTGCGCCCGGTGCTGGTGGAGATCGGCCGCAACCACGGCAAGCATCCGCCCGGCCTGCTGTTCTCGCTGTTCAGCGTCGGCGGCGCCCTGGTCCTGCTGGGCCTCAGCGTGGCCGGCGGCAACCTCCTGGCGCGCGCACTGCGGCCGCTGGCGGTGGTCGGCAGCGACTCGCTGATGGCCTTCATCGTCCACATCTCGGTGATCTTCCTGCTGCTGCGCGGGACGCTGGGCTATTACCAGGCCGTGTCCTACGAGCACGCGCTGCTGCTGTCCGGCGGCCTGGTCGTCGCGACCGCGGCGTGGATCGCGCTGTGGCAGGCGCTGCGCGCGCGCCTGCGCCAGTGGCGGGAGCGGCAGCGCGGAGCCGCGCATGCGGGCTAGCCGCTGCTGCCTGCTGCTGGCCCTGCTCGCCCTGCTGCCGCCGCCGGCGGCCGCCGCGCCGCCGACCGCGCCTCCCGCCACCCAGGCCGCGGTGCCGGCCTGGTCCACCGCACTGGAGCCCAGGCTGCGCGCGATCGAGGCCGCGCTGGGCGAGGGCGCCGGGATCGGGGTCTACGTGCTGCACATGGAGCGCGACGAGTCCTACGGCTACCGCGCCGGCGAGCCCTGGTACCTGGCCTCCGGGGTGAAGGTGCCGGTGGCGATCGCGGTACTGCGCGAGGTCGAGCGCGGCACGCTGGCGCTGGACACGCCGGTGGTGTTGCGGGCCGACGACTTCGTCGACGGCGCCGGCGCCACGAACCGGCACCGCCCCGGCGAGGCGCTGGCGCTGTCCTGGCTGCTGGAGCAGATGATCGTGCACAGCGACAACACCGCCACCGACGTGCTGATCCGCACCGTCGGCCTGGCCGCGGTGAACCGGGTCGCGGCCGAACTGGTGGACGCGCGCCTGCGCATCACCACCCTGGCCGACGTGCGCCGCCTGGCCTACGGCCAGTTCCATCCCGGCGCGGCGCGGCTGGACGCGCAGGACCTGCTGGCACTCAAGCGCGTCCCCGCCGGCCCGGCACGGGTACGCAAGCTCGCCGCGCTGCTGGGCGTGCCGCCGGAACAGCTGCGGCAACCGGACCTGGCCGCGGCGTTCGAGGCCTACTACGCCACCGGCGCCAATAGCGCGACCCTGGTCGACTACGGGCGCATGCTCGCCACCCTGGCCGACGGCAAGGCCCTGGGCGCGGAGGCCACCGGCTGGCTGCTGGAGCGGATGCTGCGGGTGGAAACCGGCCACCGCCGCCTGCGCGCCGGCCTGCCGCCGGGCATCGCCTTCGCCCACAAGACCGGCACCCAGTACCGGCGCACCTGCGACCTGGGCATCGCCATGCAGCCGGCCGATCCGCCGGCGCGTCCGGATCCGGCGCGGGTGGTGGTTGCCGCCTGCGTGCGCGGCATCGGCACCGCCGCCGGCGTGCACGCCCTGCAGCGGATTGCCGCAGCCATCACCGCCGCCGGGGTATTCGTGGACACCCCGCCACGACCCACGGTGTCGCCGCCGGCATGGCCCTGAGTTCCCGCCCCCTGCATCCTGCGCTGCCGGCCGTGCTGGCCCTGGTGCTGGCCGCCTGCGGCCGCCCTGCCCAGCCGCCTGCCGCGCCCACGGCAACGGAAGCGGAAGCGCCGGCGTGGATCGCCGCGCTGGAGCGGGACGTGGCGGCGATCGACGCGGCCATGCCCGGCGATTTCGGCGTGTACGTGCACCGCCTGGGGCCCCCGGCCCAGGCCGGCAAGCTGGACCTGGGCCAAGGCCGGGCCTGGTACCTGTCCTCGACTATCAAGGTGCCGGTGGCGATCGCGGTGCTGGAGGCGGTGGATGCCGGCGAACTGGCCCTGGACGAGGAACTGGAACTGACCGCCGGCGACTTCGTAGATGGCGCCGGCGACATGCTCCAGCACGAACCGGGCGAGCGCTTCAGCATCGCCACCCTGCTGCACAAGTCGCTGCGCGACAGCGACAGCACCGCCACCGACATGCTGGTCCGGCGGATCGGCCAGGACCGGCTCAACGCGCGCCTGTCCGCCTGGACCGGCTCCGGCTTCGGCCGCGTCACCCCCATCCGCCAGGTACGCTACGACGCCTATGGCGCGCTGCATCCGGGGGTGGCCGGGCTGGACAGCATGCAGATGCTGGCCCTGCGCCAGGCCGAGGCCGGCGAGCCGCGGCTGCAGGCGCTGGCCGATGCGCTGGGCGTACCGCGCGCGGAGCTGGGCGACACCACCCTGGAGCAGGTGTTCGAGGACTACTACGCGCGCGGCCTGAACTCGGCGACCCTGCCGGCCTACGGCCGCCTGCTGGAGCGGCTGGCCAGCGGCGAGCTGCTGTCGCCGCGCTCGACCGCGCTGCTGCTCGGGCACATGCGCGCGATCAGCACCGGCAGCCGCCGCATCCAGGCCGGGCTGCCGGCAGGCGCGGACTTCGCGCAGAAGACCGGCACCCAGCAGCAGCGCGCGTGCAATGTCGGCCTGCTCGATCCCGCCCTGGGCCGCGACGGCGCCACCGTCGTGGTGGCCTGCGCCGAGCGCTTCGGCGAACTGGAGCAGGCCGAGCATGCATTCCAGGCGCTGGGCCGCGCCCTGGCCGCCGCGCTGGCATTGCCCTGACCCGCCGCCCCGCCACGCGCCAGCGGTGCCCCGGCAAGGCGGCGCCGTTTGCGCGTGCGCCACACCGGGCGGAGGCCAGTACCGATTCATTCCGCGCGCCTTAGAGTTGGCGGTTCCAGCACCGTATCCATTCCCGCCGACGCATGAGCCACCTGTCCCTGCGCCCCGCCACCCCCGCGGATATCCCGCTGATCCTGTCGCTGGTCCGCGAACTGGCCGAGTACGAGCGCCTGGCCCACGAGGCGGTGGGCACCGCCGCCGACCTGGAGGCGGCCCTGTTCGGCGCGCGCCCGGCGGCGGAGGTGGTGATCGCCGAATGCGACGGCCAGGCCGCCGGGTTCGCCCTGTTCTTCGTTTCCTTCTCCACCTTCCTGTGCAAGCCCGGCCTGTACCTGGAGGACCTGTACGTGCGCCCGGAATTCCGCGGCCGTGGCATCGGCCACCGGCTGATGGCCCATCTGGCGGCGCTGGCGGTGGAGCGCGGCTACGGCCGCTTCGAGTGGTCGGTGCTGGACTGGAACGCGCCCGCGATCGCCTTCTACCGCCGCCTCGGCGCGCGGCCGATGGACGAATGGACCGTGCAGCGCGTCGACGGCCAGGCCCTGCACGCGCTGGCGGCCCAGGCCGGCGGCTGAGCGCTCACGCACCGGCAACGCGCCAGTCAACAAGCTGGGCACGCCACCGCGACCGTGCCCGCATGACCCGTCCCTTGCCCAACAAGCTGCGCCGGCACCTGCAGCGCCTGCAGGAAAGCCTGCCGGTGGCGCTGGTGAAGCGCTTCGTCGAGGCCGACCTGATGACCCAGGCCGCCTCGCTGTCCTTCTACACCCTGCTGTCGCTGGCGCCGCTGCTGGTGCTGCTGCTGTGGCTGACCGCCTCGCTGTACCCGCCGGCGCAGCAGTCGCTGGTGGACCAGATCGGCGCGCTGGCCGGCGAGCAGGCCGCGGTGGTGGCCGAAACCATCATCCGCAATGCCGATTCACAGCCGGACGTGGGCTCGCTGGCCGGCCTGGCCAGCACCGGCCTGCTATTCGTCGGCGCCACCGTGGTGTTCGCCCAGCTGCAGGGCGCGCTCAACCTGATCTTCCGCACCGGCGGCGAAAAGCTCGGCGGGCTGGGTGCCTGGCTGCGCAAGCGGGTGTTCTCGCTGGGGGTGGTCCTGGCCCTGGGCTTCCTGCTGATCGTGTCGATGATCGCCACCACCGCGCTGCAGCTGGTGTTCGCGCGCATCCCCTCGCTGCTGCCGGTGGTCGGCTACGTGACCACCCTGCTGCTGTACGCGCTGGCCTTCGCCTTCCTCTACCACTACCTGCCCGACCGCCGGGTCGACTGGCGCCAGGCCTGGCTGGGCGGGGCGATCACCTCCGGGCTGTTCGCCCTGGGCCGGTACCTGATCGGCCTCTACCTGGCCCAGGCCGCCCCGGGCAGCGCCTACGGCTCGATGGGCGCGCTGGTGCTGCTGCTGGTGTGGATGTACTACGCGGCCCTGGTGTTCTTCGCCGGGGCCCTGGTGACCGCGGTGATCGACGAACGCGCGCACGCGCGCCAGCGGCTGCGCCGGGCCGGGATCGGCGCCGTGCCCCCGCGCACCGGCGCTGACGGGGGCACGCAGGCCGCGCCCTGAGGCCCCGCGCGCGCCGCCGCGCCCCGCCGGGGCTTTTTCCGCCACGCGGACAGGGCCAGGAACCCGCGCGGATGGCATCCTATTGCGATGGCCCGCCTGCCCGACGCGTTCATCGACGACCTGCTCGCGCGCACCGACATCGTCGAGATCGTCGGTGCGCGGGTGCCACTCAAGCGCAAGGGCCGCGAATACGCCGCGCCCTGCCCGTTCCACGACGAACGCACGCCCTCGTTCTACGTCTCGCCGACCAAGCAGTTCTACCACTGCTTCGGCTGCGGCGCGCACGGCACCGCGATCAGCTTCCTGATGAACTACGACCGCCTCGAGTTCCTCGACGCGGTCGAGGAACTGGCGCGGCGCGCCGGCATGGAGATGCCAAAGGACACCCGCGCCGGCCCGCAGGACAACGACCTGCGCGACCAGTACGCGGCGCTGGAGGCGGCGGCCCGGCTGTTCCAGCGCCAGCTGGCCGACAGCCCGCGCGCGCTGTCCTACCTGCAGGGCCGCGGGGTGGACGCGGACACCCGCGCCCGCTTCGGCATCGGCTACGCCGCCGACGGCTATTCCACCCTGCTGGACGCGCTGGGCACGGACGAACGCCGGCGCAAGCTGCTGGAGCGCACCGGCATGCTCTCGCGCAACGAGCGCGGCAGCGTGTACGACAAGTTCCGCGACCGGATCATGTTCCCGATCCACGACCGCCGCGGCCGGGTGATCGCCTTCGGCGGCCGCGTGCTGGACAAGGACGCCAGCCCCAAATACCTCAACTCGCCGGAAACCCCGCTGTTCCACAAGGGCCGCGAGCTGTACGGCCTGTGGCAGGCACGCCAGGCCAACCAGAAGCTGGAGCGGCTGGTGGTGGTCGAGGGCTACATGGACGTGGTCACCCTGTTCCAGTTCGGCGTCACCCAGGCGGTGGCGACCCTGGGCACCTCCACCACCGCCGAGCACGCCGAGCTGCTGTTCCGCAACGCGCCGGACGTGTACTTCTGCTTCGACGGCGACGCCGCCGGCCGGCGCGCGGCCTGGCGCGCGGTCGAGTCGGTGCTGCCGCGGATGAAGGACGGGCGCCAGGCGTTCTTCCTGTTCCTGCCCGAGGGCGAGGACCCGGACACCATCGTGCGCAAGGAGGGCGCGGCCGGGTTCGACGCGCGCCTGGCCCAGGCCACGCCACTGTCGCAGTTCTTCTTCGAGGAACTGGGCCGCGACATCAACCGCAACACCCTCGACGGCCGCGCCCGCCTGGCCGAGCGCGCGCGTCCGCTGCTGGCACAGCTGCCCGACGGCGCCTTCGCCGACCTGATGCGCCAGGAGCTGCAGCGCCAGACCGGGGTCACCGCCACGGTCGCCGCCGCGCCGCCGCCCGCGCCCGCGCGCCGGGTGGTGCCGGCGCAGAAGCGCAGCCTGGTGCGCAGCGCGATCGCCCTGCTGCTGCAGCAGCCCTCGCTGGGCCTGCAGCTGGAGCGGCCGTACCGCTTCGACACCCTGCGCGCAGCGGGCGTGCCGCTGCTGCTGGAACTGCTGGAGGTGGTGCACCAGCGCCCGGAGATCAGCACCGGCGCGCTGCTGGAACACTTCGCCGGGCACGAACAGGGCGAGGCCCTGCGCAAGCTGGCGGCGCAGCCGCTGCCCGGCGACGAACAGAGCTGGGCAGTGGAGCTGCACGATGCCATCGCCCAGCTGGAGCGGCAGACCCTGCAGCAGCGCATCGACGAGCTGCAGGACAAGCAGCGCGCGCAAGGCCTGGACGAGACCGACAAGTACGAACTGCGGATGCTGCTGAAGGTTCTGGCCGGGCGCGCCTGAAGCCCGGCCCCGGCGTGTCATGCTAGGATGCGGGCCTTCGAAGGGGAGTAGCCCCCAACGCTGGCGTCGTCATGACGGGCCACCCGGCCCCGGCGCAGCGGCAGGCCCGGACGGCCTGCGGGCAAGACCTTCGCCGCCCCGCGGCGAAGGTGCGTCCATCGGCGATGCCACCCCACCGCGGCCCTGGAAACCCTGGAGCCCGCAACCCGTGCCAGATCCAACGCCATACCGCTCCCCGGCCCGCGCCGTGCGTGGCGCCGTGCGGCGCCGCCCGCCCGCGTCCCACCGCGCGCGCGCCGGCATCCCCGTCCCCGCATCCGCTACGCCGCCTGCACCCGCACGGCGCCAGTCTTCCGTTGCCTGACCCACGCGAGCCCACATGGACGCCCTGCTCAACCCCGAAACCTGGATCGCCCTGGCCACCCTCACCGCGCTGGAACTGGTGCTGGGCATCGACAACATCATCTTCATCTCGATCCTGGCCGGACGCCTGCCGCCGGAGCAGCGCAACAAGGCGCGCCGCGTCGGCCTGGCCGCCGCCGCCATCACCCGCCTGGGCCTGCTGTTCACCATCGCCTGGATCATCGGCCTGACCCAGCCGCTGTTCGAGCTGTTCGGCCATGCCTTCTCCTGGCGCGACCTGATCCTGATCGGCGGCGGCCTGTTCCTGATCGCCAAGGCCACCCATGAGATCCACCAGAAGATCGAGGGCGCCGGCATGCCGGAGGAAGGGCCGAACCTGGCCCGCGCCGCCACCTCCTTCGGCGGCGTGATCCTGCAGATCATGGTGCTGGACATCGTGTTCTCGCTGGACTCGATCATCACCGCGGTGGGCATGGTCGACGAGCGCTGGGTGATGGCCACCGCGATCCTGGTCTCGATCGTGTTCATGATCGGCTTCGCCGGCCCGATCGGCGACTTCGTCGAGCGCCACCCCACGGTCAAGGTGCTGGCGCTGAGCTTCCTGATCATGATCGGCCTGGTGCTGATCGCCGACGGCTTCGGCCAGCACATCCCCAAGGGCTACATCTACGCGGCGATGGCCTTCTCGGTGTTCGTCGAGCTGATCAACCTGTGGATCCGGCGCCGCGAGCAGCAGGCTGTGGCGCGGGCAGGCGGGGACTGACGCGCGCCCCTGGTTGCGCGGCCCCGCCCGGCGAAGGGAGGGCCGGTATCGCCCAGGGGCGGCCGATGGCCGCGCGACCGTGAAGCGCGGCAACACGGCGCGGCAGCCGGATGCTTCCGTCGCGGTCATGCGCGCGCCGCGGGTCGCCGGCGGCGGGCGTGCCCGGTGGGCGCCGGAAGCCACCATGCCCGCCCGCGGCGGCGCGGGGCTGGTTCCCGCCTTCCGTCGGCGCCTGCCGCCATCGCCTTGCCGCTGCGCCGGCGCGCCGCCAGAATCCGGCGGTCAATCCACGGGAGTCAGCCATGTCGCACGTACGCAAGGCGGCGCTGCCGCTGCTGGTGGTAGCAATGGGCGCGGCGCTTGCCGCCTGCAGCCGCAACGAGGAAGCGGCCGAGGCCGCGCCTGCCCCGGTCGCCGCGCCGGAGGCCACCCAGGCCGGCGTGCCCGCCAGCGAGCACGTCCACCCGTTCCAGGTCGGATCGCTGCAGGCTGCCGCGCTGCGCGACGGCGGCATTGCCGTGCCCAACGACAACTCGGTGTTTGGCGTCGGCCTGACTCCGGACGAGGTCGCCGGCGTGTTGTCGGGCGCTGGCCTGGACACCGATCGCCTGCACCTGAGCGTGCAGCCGCTGCTGGTGCGCGACGGGCAGCGGGTGATGCTGTTCGATGCCGGCGCCGGCCAGTTCGTCGGCGACAGCGCGGGCAAGCTGGGCGCGGCGCTGCAGGCGGCCGGCATCGTGCCGGCGCAGGTCACCGACGTGTTCATCTCGCATGCGCACGGCGACCATGTCGGCGGCCTGGTCGATGCCAGCGGCGCGCTGGCCTTCCCCAACGCCACCATCCATGTCTCGCAGCCGGAGTGGGAGGACCTGCAGGCCCAGGCCAGCGGCGAAGGCGCGGCCATGGCCAGCCTGGTCGCGGCGATCGCGCCGCAGGTCGACGCCTTTGCCCCGGAGGCGGAGCTGGTGCCGGGCATGGTGCAGGCGCTGCCGACCCCGGGACACACCCCGGGCCACGTCTCCTTCCGCATCAGCAGCGGCGGGGAAAGCCTGCTGTACGTGGGCGACCTGGTGCACCACCCGGTGGTCTCGGTGCAGCGCCCGCAGTGGACGATCCAGTGGGATCGCGACGCCGCCGCCGGCGCGGCGCAGCGGGCGAAGATGCTGGACACCGCCGCCGACAGCGGCGAACGCCTGTACTCGGTGCACTTCCCGTTCCCCGGCCTGGGCCGCATCGAGCGCGCCAGCGACGGCCAGCTGGCCTGGGTCGCCGAGTAAGCGATGCCCGGGCGCGGGCCGCCGCCCGCGCCCGGCCGTGCTGCCGGCTCAGGCCGGCAGCAGCAGCGGCAGCCAGTGGTCCACCAGCAGGAAGGCGAACAGCGCCATCAGGTACACGATCGAGTAGTTGAACACGCGCATGGCGTAGAACTCGTCCGGCGGATCGAGCAGGCGCCAGGCGTACCAGAGGAACACGCTGCCCAGCACCAGCGCGCCGCCCAGGTAGAACAGGCCGCTCATGCCGAACACCACCGGCAGCACCGTCACCTCGACCAGCAGCACGGTGTAGAACAGGATCTGCCAGCGGGTATAGGTCACGCCGTGGGTGACCGGCAGCATCGGGATCAGCGCGCGCGCGTAGTCCTCGCGGCGGAAGATCGCCAGCGCCCAGAAGTGCGGCGGGGTCCAGACGAAGATGATCAGCACCAGCAGCAGCGCGTGCTGCCAGTCCCAGGCGCCCTGCATGTTGGTGACCGCGGCCCAGCCCAGCAGCGGCGGCGCGGCGCCGGCCACGCCGCCGATCACGATGTTCTGCGGCGTGGCGCGCTTGAGGTAGCCGGTGTAGACCACCGCGTAGCCGATCAGCGAGGCGAAGGTCAGCACCGCGGTGACGGTGTTGACCCAAAGCACCAGCACCAGCATCGACGCCACGCCCAGCGCCAGCGCGAACGCCAGCACCTGCGCCGGGCGCAGCGCGCCGGTGGCCAGCGGGCGGTGCGCGGTGCGCGCCATCAGCTTGTCGATGCGCTGGTCGATCAGGTGGTTGATCGCCGCGGCCGAGGACGCGGCCAGCCAGATGCCGACCAGGCCCAGCACCGATTCGCGCAGCGGCGGCAGCCCCGGCACCGCCAGGAACATGCCGACCAGGGCGGTGAACACCAGCAGCGCGACCACCCGCGGCTTGGTCAGCTCCAGGTATTCGCGCCAGAGGGAAACGTGGGTGCTCATGCGACCTGCTCGGGCTCCCGCAACCGCGCCAGCAAGGTCACCAGCACGAACAGCAAGGCCGCGGCGCCGCCGTTGTGCATCACCGCCACCGGCAGCGGCAGCGACAGCTTGACGTTGAGCACGCCCAGCGCGACCTGGACCAGCACCAGCAGGCCCAGCAGCGCGGCCCAGCCGCGCATGCCCGGCAGCCGGTACAGCCGCCCGGCCAGCAGCAGCAGGTACAGCGCCGCGACCACCGCCATCATCCGGTGCGCCATCTGGATGGCGATGCGCGAGGCGCCGTCGAGCACGCCGCCTTCGTAGTCCACGCCGATCCCGCGCCACAGCACGAAGCCTTCGCGGAAGTCCGCAGGCGGCCACCACTGGCCGACGCAGCGCGGGAAATCCATGTAATGGTGGCTGGCGCCGGTCCAGCCGCCGCCGCCACAGGCGAGCGCCGCGTAGTTGGCGCTGGTCCAGCCGCCGAGCGCGATCTGCAGGCCCAGCACCACCAGCCCGGCGACCACCCAGCGCCGCAGCACGCGCGCGTCTGCCAGGCGGATCGGCAGGCCGGTGGCGCGCCAGGCCATCCATACCAGCAGCGCGAACGTGGTCAGCCCGCCCAGCAGGTGGCCCATCACCACGATCGGCTTGAGCAGCAGGGTCACGGTCCACTTGCCCAGCAGCGCCTGGAACACGATCACCGCCAGGGTCAGCACCGCCGCGCGCGCCAGGTCGATGTTGGACCAGCGCAGCGCCGCCAGCAGCAGTACCGCCTCGCCGGCACCGGCCAGGGCGAAGGCCAGGCCGATGTGGCCGTACATGTACGCCGGGATCGCGGCGGCGACCAGCAGCGAGGCGCCGATCACCAGCGGCACGCCGAGGCGGCGGCGGCGCACCGCCAGCAGCGCCAGCAGCAGCACCACCACGCCCAGGCTGGCGGCGAGGTGGCGGTGTACCTGCTCGCGCCAGGCCTTGTGGGTCTCGAACGGACGGATCCCGCTGGCCGCGTGCGCGGCCGCGTCGGCCGGCGCCGATGGCCAGGTGGCACGGCCGTAGCAGGTCGGCCAGTCCGGGCAGCTGAGGCCGGCGTCGGACAGGCGCACGAAGGCGCCGAACACGACCACGCAGGCGGTCAGCGCCACCGCCAGCCAGGCGATGCGGTGGAAATGGCGTGCCAGCGTCGGGCGGACGAGCGCGTTCATCGGATGGGAAGCCTCACTTCAGTTTCAGCAGGCGCGCGACATCGGCGCGCAGGCCGGCCGGATCGGATTGCGGCGCGTAGCGCAGGATCACGAAGCCGTTGGGATCGACCACGTACAGCGGCACGCCGGCCGGGTCGGAGGCGCCGGGCAGGGACGCGCGCACGCCCGGGTCGTCGCGCAGCACGCGCATCTCCGGCAGCTGCGCAGCGCCGGCCGGGGCGGCGCCCAGCCACAGCACGTGCACGTGGTCGGCGTTGTGCCCGAACAGGCGCCAGACCTTGTCCAGCTGCGCCGCCAGCGTGGTGCACGCCGCGTCGCAGCCGGAGGCCGGGGGCACGACCACGATGCGCCAGATGCGGGCCTGCGGCTGCCAGGGATAGGCCTCGCCGGAGGCCAGCTGCAGGCGGGCCTGGCGCAGGTCCACCGGCGGCTCCAGCAGCTGGCCGTGGTTGCGCAGGCCGGCCGGCATCCAGCCGGTGAAGCGCAGCGCGCCGGCGGCCAGCGCGCTGCCAAAGAACAGCACGAACAGCGCAACCAGCACCAGGCGGCCGCGGGCAGTGCGATCAGCGTCGGGAACGGAATGGCTCATGCGCGGGATTTTCGCATGCCGGGCCATGCCCTGTTCCGCGCGCCGGCCACGCGCCTCACCGGCGCCGCCGCAGGGTCAGCACCAGGGCGATGGCCAGCGCCGCGGCGGCCAGGGCGAACCACTGCACCGCGTAGCCCAGGTGGCGCTGCGGAGGCAGCGTGTTCGGCAGCAGTTCCAGGTCGCGCGCGTAGCCCAGCGGCAGTTCCGGATCCAGGCGCAGCACCCGCGGCGCCAGCGCCGGCAGGCCCAGTGCGGCGGCCACTGCCGCCGGCTCCAGCGCCACCACCAGCGCGGTGCCGTCGGCCTGGCGCTGCACCGCCGGCGCGGCCAGGCCGCGGGCCGGCGGCGGCAGCAGCAGGCCCGAGGCTTCGATCGTGCCGGCTGCCGGTGGCGGGACCTGCGGCATGCGGCGGTCGCCGGGCAGGGGCAGCCAGCCCAGATCCACCAGCAGCGGCAGCCCGTCCTCCGGTTCGAACACGCGGTAGGCGCGTACGCCGGGCCGGGAATCGCGGTTCTGGTTGTCCAGCAGCACCGCCGGCAGGTCGGCGAAGCGGCCGCGGCCGGACGCCCAGTCGTAGCCGCGCGCGCGCGCCGGATCGGCGGCCAGCGCCAGCGGTTGCGGCCGGCGCTCGGCCAGCACCTGCGCCGACGCGTCCAGCAGGGCCTGCTTGGCGTGCATGCGCTGCAGCTGCCAGGTGCCCAGCCCGCAGCAGGCCGCGGCCACGGCCAGGGCCAGGCCCCAGCCCGCCCACGACGGCAGGCGACGGCTCACGCGGCCCCCACGCCCGCCGCGGCGCCGGGCTGCGATAATGCCCGGCGCAAACCCGCACGCCACGAGCCACGTCCCGTGAACGATTCGCTCAAAACCCTGATCGTCGTCGCGTTCCTGCTGCTCATCATCTGGAACCTCGGCTCGGCGCTTTACTACCTCATGGTGGACCGCGGCGAGAGCAAGCGCACGGTCAACGCCCTCACCCGCCGCATCGCCCTGTCCATCGGCCTGATCCTGCTGGTCATCATCGGCATCTGGACCGGCGTGATACAGCCGCATGGGGTTGGCGGCTGAGGCCGCCAGCCCGTGGTTTGTCATTGGTGATCAGTGATCCGAAACAACAAGGGCGCCTGATGGCGCCCTTGTTGCTTGTGGCTCGCGCTTCGCTTCTATCGAATCACGAATCACAGCACGTAAACAAAGAGGAACAGCCCCAGCCAGACCACGTCCACGAAGTGCCAGTACCAGGCCGCGGCTTCGAAGCCGAAGTGCTTGTCCCGGGTGAAGTGGCCCTTCAGCGCGCGGAACCACATCACGATCAGCATGATCGTGCCCAGGGCGACGTGGGCGCCGTGGAAGCCGGTGAGCATGAAGAAGGTCGAACCGTAGATGCCCGAGCCCAGGGTCAGGTTCAGCTCCTTGTAGGCGTGGATGTACTCCTCGCCCTGGAACACCAGGAAGGTCAGGCCCAGCAGCACCGTGGCACCCAGCCAGACCAGCAGCTGGCCGCGCTTGCCGGCCTTGAGCGCATGGTGGGCGATGGTCAGGGTGGCGCCCGAGGTCAGCAGGATCAGGGTGTTGACCAGCGGCAGGCCCCAGGCCGGGATGGTCTGGAACTGGCCGCCGACGCCGCCCGGGCCGGCGCTCGGCCAGGCCGCGCTGAAGCCCTGCCACAGCAGCTCGTTGGTGAGCACGCCGTCGCCCTCGCCGCCCAGCCACGGCAGCGCGAACTGGCGGGTGTAGAACAGCGCGCCGAAGAACGCGCCGAAGAACATCACCTCGGAGAAGATGAACCAGATCATTCCCATCCGGAACGAGCCGTCGACCTGGCGGTTGTAGTGGCCGCCCTGCGACTCGCGGATCACCTCGCCGAACCAGTAGAACAGGGTCGCCACCATCAGCGCCACGCCGAGGAAGAACGACCACTTGCCCCAAGCGATCTCGTTGAGCCAGGTGGCCACGCCGATCATCATCACGAACATCGACACCGAAGCGAAGATCGGCGCCTTGCTCTTGGCCGGCACGAAGTAGATGTTGGCGTCGGTCTGGGAATGGGCCATGGCGTGGATTCCGTTGCTCGGGTCAAGGCGCCGCGAGCGGCGCGCGGGAAGCCCCGCCCGCGCCCAATTGCGCGGTGAGGGCCTCGTTCCTGAAGAAGGTATACGAGAGGGTGATGGTCTTCACGTCGGCCGGCAGGTCCGGGTCCACGATGAAGCGCACCGGCATTTCGCGCCGCTCGCCCGGCTGCAGGGTCTGGGCGGTGAAGCAGAAGCACTCGGTCTTGGTGAAGTAGCCCGAGGCCCGCGCCGGCGCCACCGAGGGCACGGCGCTGCCGACGATCGGGCGGTCGCTGTCGTTGCGCGCGTAGTACGTCGCCTCGGCCAGTTCGCCCGGGACCACCTGCATGGTCAGCTGCTCCGGGCCGAAGGACCACGGCAGCTTCGAGTTCACGCCGCCATCGAACAGCACGGTGACGGTGCGTTCCTGGCGCGGCCCGGCGGCGGCCGGCGCGGCGGCACGGGCCTGGCCGGTGCCGCCTTCCAGGCGGATGCCGAACACCTTCTCGCACGCGATCCGGTAAAGCGGCACCAGCGAGAAGGCGAACGCGAACGCGGCCAGCGACACCCCGGCCAGCTTCAGCCAGCCGCGGCGGCGCGGAGCGGCGTCGGCGCGCGGATCGCTCATGCCTGCAGCACCCCCGAGAGGATGAAGCCCACGTAGATCGCCAGGGCGATCGCGCCCACGACCCACACGGTGCGCACCACGCCACGGCGGCGTGCGGCGTCATCGCGATGGTCGGGGGCGTGGTTCATCGTTCCTCCGTTGTTCCGGGCCCGCCCGGGCGCGCCGGGCGGGAACTGCTTCCGCCGCGGCGGAAGCTCAGTGGGTGATGTCGCCGTGGGCCAGGTCGCCGTCCTTGATCACCGGCGGCACGGTGAAGGTGTGGTGCGGCGCCGGCGACGGGATGGTCCACTCCAGGCCACGCGCGCCTTCCCAGGCGCGGGCCTCGGCCCTGGCGCCGTGGCGCAGCGAGTGCCACAGGATGAAGCCCATCATGAACGGCGTGGCGAACATGCCGAACGCGCCGATCGAGCTGACCAGGTTCCAGTCGGCGAACACCACGTTGTAGTCCGGGATGCGGCGCGGCATGCCGGCCAGGCCCAGGAAGTGCTGCGGGAAGAACAGCAGGTTGGCGAACACCACCGACCACCAGAAGTGGAACTTGGCCCAGCGCTCGTTGTACATGCGGCCGGTGAACTTCGGCCACCAGTAGTACACCGCGGCGATCAGCGCGAACACGGCGCCGGTGACCAGCACGTAGTGGAAGTGCGCGACCACGAAGTAGGTGTCGTGGTACTGGAAGTCGGCCGGCACGATCGCCAGCATCAGGCCGGAGAAGCCGCCGATGGTGAACAGCAGCACGAAGGCGATCGCCCACAGCATCGGCGCCTCGAAGGTGAGCGAGCCCTTCCACATGGTGGAGACCCAGTTGAACACCTTCACGCCGGTCGGCACCGAGATCAGCATGGTCGCGAACATGAAGTAGATCTCGCCGCCCAGCGGCATGCCCACCGTGAACATGTGGTGCGCCCACACGATGAACGACAGGAAGGCGATCGCGGCGGTGGCGTACACCATGGCCTGGTAGCCGAACAGCGGCTTGCGGCTGAAGGTCGGGATGATCTCGCTGACCACGCCGAAGGCGGGCAGGATCATGATGTAGACCTCGGGGTGGCCGAAGAACCAGAAGATGTGCTGGTACATCACCGGGTCGCCGCCGCCGGCGGCGTTGAAGAAGCTGGTGCCGAAGAACTTGTCGGTCAGCAGCATGGTCACCGCGCCGGCCAGCACCGGCATCACCGCGATCAGCAGGAACGCGGTGATCAGCCAGGTCCAGCAGAAGATCGGCATCTTCAGCAGGTCGATGCCCGGGGCGCGCATGTTGAGGATGGTCGCGATGATGTTGATCGCGCCCATGATCGAGCTGATGCCCGCCACGTGGATGGCGAAGATGGTGAAGGCCACGTTGTAGCCGCCCTGCAGCGACAGCGGCGGGTACAGGGTCCAGCCGCCGGCCGGCGCACCACCGGGCAGGAACAGCGAGATCAGCAGCAGGGTGAAGGCCACCGGCAGCAGCCAGAACGACCAGTTGTTCATGCGCGGCAGGGCCATGTCCGGCGCGCCGATCTGCAGCGGCACCATCCAGTTGGCCAGGCCGACGAAGGCCGGCATCACGCCGCCGAAGATCATGACCAGGGCGTGCACCGTGGTCATCTGGTTGAAGAACTCGGGGCTGACGACCTGCAGGCCGGGGGTGGCCAGCTCGGCGCGGATGACCACGCTCATGGCCGCGCCGATGATGAACATCACGAAGGAGAACAGCAGGTACAGCGTGCCGATGTCCTTGTGGTTGGTCGAGAAGAACCAGCGCTCGACGAACCCCTGCTTGTGGCCGTGGTGGTCGTCGTGGTGCTCGGCGGCGGTATGGGCCATGGCGTTGCTACCTCTGGGATGCGTTTGCGTGGCGGCCGCGGCGGCGGCCGTTGCGTGCGGGATCAGGCGGCCTGCGGCGCCGCGGCCGGGGCGCTGCCCTCGGCCTCGTCGACCGGCTCGGCGGCGTCGGCCGGCGCTTCGCCGGACTCCTCCGCGGGCGCCTCCGGCGCGGCCGGCTTCTTCGAGGCCAGCCAGCGCGCGAATTCCTCCTTGGAGACCGCCTCGACCACGATCGGCATGAACGCGTGGTCCTTGCCGCACAGCTCGGCGCACTGGCCGCGGTACACGCCAGGGGTCTTGATCTCGGTCCAGGCCTCGTTGATCAGGCCGGGGATGGCGTCCTGCTTCCAGCCCAGCGCCGGCACCCACCAGGAGTGGATCACGTCGTCGGCGGTGATCACGAAGCGGACCTTGGTGTCCACCGGCAGCACCAGGCGGTTGTCCACCTCGAGCAGGTAGTGCGGGTGCTGCGCCGGGTCCGGGCGCTCGCCGCTCTGGCGGATGCGGTCGTGCTCGCGGTCCAGGCGGCTGGTGAAGCTCACGCCCTCGCCCAGGTACTCGTACTTCCACATCCACTGGTAGCCGGTGACCTTGACGGTCATCTCGGCGTCGCGGGTGTCGTACATCGAGATCAGCTTGGCGGTGGCCGGCCAGGCCATCGCGATCAGGATCAGGACCGGGATCACCGTCCAGATCAGCTCGGCGGTGGTGTTGTGGCTGAACTGGGCCGCGACCGCGCCCTTGGACTTGCGGAAGCGGACCACCGCCACGGCCATCGCGCCGAACACCACCACGCCGATGGCCACGCAGATCCACAGCGCGACCATGTGCGCGTCATAGGCGTTCTGGGAGGTGGCGGTGACGCCGCGCCCCATGTTCAGCTGCCACCGTTGCGGATCGGCCGACTGGGCCCAGGCCAGCAACGGTGCCGCCATCAGCGTGCCCGCAGCCATCCAACGCTTCCACCATCCCTTCGCTTGCATCATTGCCTAGACCCTGGTTGCGTCATCGGTTGCGGCCGCTGGCGGCCGCCAGGAATTCCCTCAGGCACCGCGCCAGCTGCCGGCGCTCGCCCGGGCCGAGGAAGGCTCCCACCTCCACGTCCCGGCCGCCGGAGGAGAGCATGACCATGCCATCTTCCGGCGCCACCTGCAGCCTCACCCAGTAAGGATGGGCGCTGAATACCGTCTCGGCGCCGCGGCGGACTTCCACCGCCCGCGGCCCGATGGCGATCTCCTCGCCGCGTTCCCCGTTGCTCCACAGCATGCGCAACGCCAGCGCCACCCCTGCGCTGTGCAGCAGTGCGAACGCCGGCGCGAAGACGTTGCCCGCCAGCCAGCCCAGGCCGGCCGCCAGCCACATCGCCCCCGCCAGCGCGGCGAACAGCGCCCTGAACTGGCCTGCCGTCAGGGCCCGCGGCGGGCGCAGCCTCAACTGCGCGCCGGCGTCGCCGGACCTGCCTGGCAGCACCTCGATCACGTCGCCTACCGCCGCTCGCAGCTGCGGAAAACCGAAAGATGGTAAGCGCGAATCACCGGCAGCGGCAACCCGCATTGATCCAGGACAAGGCGGCCGGGCCCGGGCCGTGGCATGGAGGGGGTCGCGCCCGGGCGGCCCGGGCCGGACCGGGGGCGGCCTGGCACCGCACCCAATTAGAATGTCGTGCCCTGCCGCCGGACCCCCTGCCCCCGTGAAGCCCAGCCCGCTCGCCGTGGATGCCGCCGAGGTCGAGGCCCTGTTCGACTCGATCCCGGACGTGCTGTTCTTCATCAAGGACCGCGAGGGCCGCTACACCCACGTCAACGCCACCATGCTGCGCCGCCTCGGCCTGCGCTCGCGCAAGGAGATCATCGGCAAGCGCGCCAGCGAGGTGTATCCCAGCGGCCTGGGCGCCAACTACGGCCTGCAGGACCGCCAGGTGCTGGAAGGGGCGGTGATCGACAACCTGCTGGAGCTGCACCTGTTCTCCGACCAGGAGCCGGGCTGGTGCCTGACCTGCAAGCGCCCGCTGCGGATCGACGGCCAGGTGGCCGGGCTGATCGGCATCTCCCGCGACCTGGCCGGGCGCGAGGGCCTGGAGGCGGACTACCGCTCCCTGCGCGAGGCCCTGGTGCACATGAACCGGCACTACGCCGAGAACATCCGGGTGCAGGACCTGCTGGACATCACCGGCTTCTCCGAGTCCAAGCTCGAGCGCACCTTCCAGAAGGTGTTCCAGCTCTCGCCGTTGCAGCTGCTGACCCGGGTGCGGATCCAGGCGGCGATGCACCGCCTGCACGGGCCCGGCAGCATCGCCTCCATTGCCCAGGCCTGCGGCTTCTCCGACCAGAGCGCCTTCACCCGGCGCTTCGTGGCCCTGGTGGGCATGACCCCGGGCGAGTACCGGCGCCTGCGCGCGGGCTGAACCGGACAGGCAGGCGACGCCGGCGTTCACGCCATCCGCCCGCCGGTGGACCAGGCTGGGGACGCGGCCCGCGCGCGCTGCGTTTGTGCCGCCCCCCGCGTCCGCGCCGGGGGAATCGATCAATCCAGCCGCCACGCCCGGCGGCGAAGATGCGCTCGCACGGCGGCCCTCCGGCCGCCCCGTTCCGAGTCGACCCATGTCCGCCCTGACCGTCCCCTGCCAGGAGCTGCCGCCTGGCACCGCTTCGCCCCTGCGCGCAGCCATCACCGCCGCCTGGCTGCGCGACGAGACCACCCATGTGCGCGAGCTGCTGGAGCAGGCGCGCCTGGACCCCGCCCGCCAGGCCGAGGTCGAGGCCCTCGCCACCGACCTGGTCCGCCGCGTGCGCGCCCGCGCCGCCGACCAGGGCGCGATCGAGGCCTTCATGCGCCAGTACGACCTGGGCAGCGAGGAAGGCGTGCTGCTGATGTGCGTGGCCGAGGCGCTGCTGCGCATCCCCGACCAGGAAACGGCCGACAAGCTGATCCGCGACAAGCTCGGCGACGCCGACTGGGAGAAGCACCTGGGCCAGAGCGAATCGGTGCTGGTCAACGCCTCGACCTGGGGCCTGATGCTCACCGGCCGCCTGGTGCAGCTCAACGACGCCACCCGCCACGACGTACCCGGCGCGTTCAAGCGCCTGGTGGCGCGCATCGGCGAGCCGGTGGTGCGCCTGGCCGTGCGCCAGGCGATGCGGATCATGGGCCACCAGTTCGTCATGGGCCGCACCATCGAGGAGGCGCTGGCCCGCTCGCACAAGGGCGACAACGCCGGCTACCGCTATTCCTTCGACATGCTCGGCGAGGGCGCGCTGACCACGAAGGACGCGCGCCGCTACCTGGAGGACTACAAGCGCGCCATCCACGCCATCGGCAAGGACAACCTCGCCCGCGGCGGCGGCCCGGGCGGCGACGTCACCCGCGCCCACGGCATCTCGATCAAGCTCTCGGCCCTGCATCCGCGCTACGAGCACGCCAAGCGCGGGCGGGTGCTGGCCGAACTGGCCCCGGCGGTGCTGGAACTTGCGCAGCTGGCCCGTTCCTACGGCATCGGCTGCACCGTCGACGCCGAGGAATGCGACCGCCTGGAGCTGTCGCTGGACGTGATCGGGAAGGTCGTCAGCGACGCCTCGCTGGAAGGCTGGGACGGCTTCGGCGTGGTGGTGCAGGCCTACCAGAAGCGCGCGCCGTTCGTGATCGACTACCTGGCCGACCTGGCCCGCCGCACCGGCCGCCGCCTGCAGGTGCGCCTGGTCAAGGGCGCGTACTGGGACGCGGAAATCAAGCGCGCCCAGGTCGAGGGCCTGGCCGGCTACCCGGTGTTCACCCGCAAGCAGAACACCGACGTGTCCTACATGGCCTGCGCGCGGCGCCTGTTCGGCCATGCCGACGCGCTTTACCCGATGTTCGCCACCCACAACGCGCACACCATCGCCGCGGTGCGGGCGATCGCCGAAGGCCGCACCTACGAGCACCAGAAGCTGCACGGCATGGGCGACGACCTCTACGCCGAGGTGGTTCCGGCCGACCGCCTGGGCGTGCCCTGCCGGGTGTACGCGCCGGTGGGCAGCCACGAGGACCTGCTGCCCTACCTGGTCCGCCGCCTGCTGGAGAACGGCGCCAATTCCAGCTTCGTCAACCGCATCACCGACGAGGACGTGCCGGTGGCCGAGCTGGTGCGCGATCCGGTGGCCGTGGTCTCCGGCTTCGCCTCCATCCCCCATCCGCGCATCCCGCTGCCGCGCGACCTCTACACCCACCAGGGCTTCGACAGGAACAACTCCATGGGCGTCAACCTCGCCGACGACAACACCATCAGGGAACTGGCCGCGCAGATGGCCGCGCATACCGGTCCGTGGCGCGCGGCGCCGCTGGTGCCGGGCGCCGCCGCGCCCGCCGGCGAGCCGGTGGTGGTGCGCAACCCGGCCGACCGCCGCCAGGTCGTCGGCCAGTGGCAGCCGGGCGATGCGGCCACCGTGGACCGCGCCCTGGCCAATGCCGTGGCCGCGCAGCCGCAGTGGGACCGCACCCCGGCCGCCAGCCGCGCCGCGATCCTCGAGCACGCCGCCGACCTGCTGGAGCAGCGCATGCCGCAGTTCATGGCCATGTGCGTGCGCGAGGCCGGCAAGACCATCCCCGACTCGGTGGCCGAGGTACGCGAGGCGGTCGACTTCCTGCGCTACTACGCCGCCCAGGCACGGGCGAAGTTCGGCGCCCCGGAGCAGATGCCGGGCCCGACCGGCGAGTCCAACCAGCTGCAGCTGCAGGGCCGCGGCGTGTTCGCGTGCATCAGCCCGTGGAACTTCCCGCTGGCGATCTTCCTCGGCCAGGTGGCCGCGGCCCTGGCCGCCGGCAACGCGGTGGTGGCCAAGCCGGCCGAGCAGACCAGCCTGGTCGGCCACGCCGCGGTGCAGCTGCTGCACGAGGCCGGCGTGCCGGAGGCGGTGCTGCAGTTCGTGCCCGGCGACGGCGCCAGCGTCGGCGCCGCGCTCACCAGCGACGCGCGCGTGGCCGGCGTGGCCTTCACCGGCTCGACCGAGACTGCGCGCGCGATCAACCGCGCCCTGGCCGCGCGCGAGGACGCCGGCATCGCCGTGCTGATCGCCGAGACCGGTGGCCAGAACGCGCTGATTGCCGATTCCTCGACCCTGCCCGAGCAGCTGGTCAAGGACGCCATCGCCAGCGCCTTCACCTCCGCCGGCCAGCGCTGCTCGGCCGCGCGCGTGCTGTTCGTGCAGGAGGACATCGCCGACAAGGTCACCACCATGCTGGCCGGCGCAATGGCCGAGCTGCAGGTTGGCGACCCGGCGCTGCTGGCCACCGACGTCGGCCCGGTGATCGACGCCGACGCGCTGGAGATGCTCAAGGCGCACGCCGCGCGCATGGACCAGGAGGCGCGCGCGATCGCGGTGGCGCCGCTGGATCCGGCGCTGGAGCACGGCAGCTTCTTCGCCCCGCGCGCCTACGAGCTGCAGTCGCTTTCGCAGCTGCAGCGCGAGGTGTTCGGCCCGGTGCTGCACGTGGTCCGCTGGAAGGCCGACCAGCTGGACGCGGTGATCGACCAGGTCAACGCCACCGGCTACGGCCTGACCCTGGGCATCCACTCGCGCATCGACGGGACCGTCGAGCACATCGTGGCGCGGGCCAAGGTCGGCAACGTCTACGTCAACCGCAACCAGATCGGCGCGGTGGTGGGCGTGCAGCCGTTCGGCGGCCAGGGCCTGTCCGGCACCGGCCCCAAGGCCGGCGGCCCGCACTACCTGCTGCGCTTCGCCACCGAGAAGACGGTGACCATCAACACCACCGCCGCCGGCGGCAACGCCTCGCTGCTGACCCTGGGCGACTGAGCCGCGGCCAGCCACGCAGGAAACGGAAAGGGGCGCCATCGGCGCCCCTTTTCCATCCGCCGGCCGCCGGGCTCAGGCGGCGACCAGGCGCACCCGCGCGAAGTTGCGCTTGCCCACCTGCAGCACGCCTTCGAAGCCCGGGGTGAATACCCGCGAGGCGTCCTCGACCACTTCGCCGTCGACCTTGACCGCGCGCTCCTTGAGCTTGCGGTTGGCCTCGGAGTTGGACGGGGTGATGCCGGCGGCGGTCAGCAGGGCGGCGATGCGCAGGCCCTCGGCCGGAACGGCCACGTCCTGCAGCGGCAGCAGCGAGGTATCGCCCTGGCCGGTGACCGCGGCGTGCCAGCCGGCGATCGCGGTCTCGGCCGCGGCGGCGTCGTGGAAGCGGGTGGCCAGCTCGCGCGCCAGGCGCAGCTTGACGTCGCGCGGATTGAGGCCGGCGGCGACCTCCTCGCGCAGCTTGCGCGCCTCGGCGGCGGAGATCTCGAAGCTGAGCAGCTCGATCCACTTCCACATCAGCTCGTCGCCGATCTTCATCGTCTTGTTGACGATGTCGATCGCGGCTTCGGCGATGCCGATGTAGTTGCCCAGCGACTTGCTCATCTTGTTCACGCCGTCCAGGCCTTCCAGCAGCGGCATGGTCAGCACGATCTGCGGCGCCTGCCCGTAGTGCTCCTGCAGGCCGCGGCCCATCAGCAGGTTGAACTTCTGGTCGGTGCCGCCCAGCTCGACGTCGGCCTGCAGCGCCACCGAGTCGTAGCCCTGCACCAGCGGGTACAGGAACTCGTGGATGGCGATCGACTGCTGCGCGGCGAAGCGCTTGGAGAAGTCGTCGCGCTCGAGCATGCGCGCCACGGTGTGCTGGCCGGCCAGGCGGATCATGTCCGCCGCCGACATCTTGCCGAACCACTCGCTGTTGAAGCGGACCTCGGTGCGCTCGCGGTCCAGCACCTTGAACACCTGCTCGGCGTAGGTCTGGGCGTTGGCCAGCACGTCCTCGCGGGTCAGCGGCTTGCGGGTGGCGCTCTTGCCGGTGGGGTCGCCGATCATCCCGGTGAAGTCGCCAATCAGGAAGATCACCTGGTGGCCCAGGTCCTGGAACTGGCGCATCTTGTTCAGCAGCACCGTATGGCCCAGGTGCAGGTCCGGCGCGGTGGGGTCGAAGCCGGCCTTGACCCGCAGCGGGCGGCCAAGCTTCAGCCGCGCCTCCAGCTCCTCGGGCTTGAGGATCTCGTCGGCGCCGCGACCGATCAGGGCAAGGGATTCTTCGACGGAAGGCACGTTCTGCTCCAGCGGGAAGTCGGGGGAAGGGGGCTGACAAACTTGAACGTCATGTTAAGTGCTAGTTAACGGGGGCGCCACCGGAAAGTTCAGGTTCTTCAATGGTTTGACGCATGGATTTCATGTGTCTAAGGTACGCGGCGGTGGGCCGCATTCCGGGGTCCCGTGAAGGAAGCCGTCCAATGCCCCTGACCGAACACCGCGTGCGCAAGCAGCAGTTCCACGACCGGCTCGGGATCCTCCACCACAGAACCCTCCGCCACAAGCTCAAGCTGAAGAAACGCTTCCCGGCGGCCTTCAACACCCGCTGGACCCGCCGCCACTGGGTCCACGCCAGCCTGTTCGCCACCCTCGGCGCCCTGATCGCCACCATCATCCCCGGATTCTCCGCGCAGCTGGAGCCGCAGACCCGGCTGCACGCCACCCTGCCGCTGAGCCTGCCGCCGCTGACCGTGCGCGCGCCCACCGCGGCCCAGCCCGGGCACCAGTGGGAAGTGGTCCAGATCCAGCCCGGCCAGACCCTGGGCGCGCTGTTCGCGGCGATGGGCGTGTCCAGCCAGGTGATGCACCAGATCCTCGAGCAGCCCGGCAACCGCGAGCCGCTCAGCCGCCTGCGTCCCGGCGCCGAACTGGCCTTCGCCCTGGGCGAGGACGGGCAGCTGCACGGCTTCCGCTTCGACCGCAGCCCGACCGAGCGGGTCGAGCTGACCCTGGCCGGCGGCAAGATCCACCAGAAGGTGCTCGAGCGCGCCACCACCACCCGGATCGCGGTGGCCAGCGCCGAGATCGAGCACTCGCTGTACGCCGCCGGGCGCAAGGCCGGCCTGAGCCCGGCCTCGATCGCGGTGATGACCGACGAGATCTTCAAGTACGACATCGACTTCAAGGACGTGCAGCGCGGCGACCGCTTCAGCGCCGTGATCGAGGAGACCTGGCGCGAGGGCGAGCGCATCGGCGGCGGCCGCATCCTGGCGGCAAGCTTCACCACCGGCGGCAAGACCTACACCGGCGTGCGCTTCGAGCACGAGGGCAAGGTCGGCTACTACACCCCCGACGGGCGCCCGCTGAAGAAGAGCTTCATCCGCATGCCGATCCCGTATGCGCGGCTGTCGTCCAAGTTCGGCGCGCGCCACCACCCGGTGCTGGGCAAGATGCGCATGCACAAGGGCGTGGACTACGCCGCCAGCACCGGCACCCCGATCATGGCCGCCGGCGACGCCAGGGTGCAGTTCGTCGGCCAGCAGCGTGGCTACGGCAACGTGGTGATCCTCGACCACGGCAAGGGCCACACCACGCTGTACGCGCACATGTCGCGCTTCGGCAAGATCCGCCAGGGCCAGCACGTGTCCCAGGGCACGGTGATCGGCTACGTCGGCTCCACCGGCCTGGCCACCGGCCCGCACCTGCACTATGAATTCCGGGTCAACGGCCAGCACCGCAACCCGCTGTCGGTGACCATGCCGCCACCGGAGCCGCTCAAGGGCGCCGCCCTGGCCGCGTTCCGGCAGCAGACCGCGCCGACCCTGGCGCGCATCGAGTCGATGGAGCAGCTGCTCTACGCCAGCGCACCCAAGGCGGAGGCGGACAAGGCCGCCGGCAAGCGCGGCTGAGCCGGCGCCCGCGCCTACAATGGCGCGCATGTCCCGACTCTTCCTTGGCCTGATCTCGGGCACCAGCGCCGACGGCATCGACGCGGCGCTGGTCGAATTCCCCGACGGCCCCGCCACCGCGGGCCTGCGCCTGGTCGCCGCCCATACCCATCCCTGGGAAGAAGCCGTGCGCGCACGCCTGGTCGCGATCGGCCAGGGCGGCGAGCCGCAGTCGCTGGACGAGCTGGGCCGGCTGGACGTGCAGGTGGGCGAGGCCTTCGCCGCCGCGGCCCTGGCCCTGCTGCGCCAGGCCGGGGTGGCGCCGGCGCAGGTGGCGGCGATCGGCTCGCACGGCCAGACCCTGCGCCACCGCCCGCACGGCCCGGCGCCGTTCACCCTGCAGGTCGGCGACGGCGCGGTGATCGCCGAGCGCACCGGCATCGCCACGGTCTGCGACTTCCGCCGCCGCGACGTCGCCGCCGGTGGCCAGGGCGCGCCGCTGGTGCCGGCGTTCCACGCCGCCCTGCTGCATTCGCCGGCCGAGGACCGCGCCGTGCTCAACCTCGGCGGGATCGGCAACTACACCCTGCTGCCGCGCGCCGGCGCGATACGCGGCTTCGACACCGGCCCGGCCAACGCCCTGCTCGATGCCTGGTGCCTGCGCCATACCGGCGCGGCGTTCGACGCCGGCGGCGCGTTCGCCGCCTCCGGCAGCGTGGACCAGGCGCTGCTGGCACGGCTGCTGGACGAGCCCTGGTTCGCCCTGCCGCCGCCCAAGAGCACCGGCCGCGAGCAGTTCCACCTGGAGTGGGTGGAAGCGCGCCTGCGTGGCGAGGCCGCGGCCGACGTGCAGGCCACCCTGCTGGAACTGACCGCCGCCACCGTCGCGGACGCGCTGCAGGCGCACCAGCCCGGCACCGCGCGCGTGCTGGTATGCGGCGGCGGCGTGCGCAACCCCGTGTTGATGGCGCGGCTGGGCGCGCGCCTGCCGCAGGTGGCGGTCGAGTCCACCGCGGCCTACGGCCTGGACCCGGATTTCGTGGAAGCGATGGCGTTCGCCTGGCTGGCGCGCGAAACCCTGGCCGGGCGCCCCGGCAACCTGGCGGCGGTCACCGGCGCGCGCGGACCCCGCGTGCTGGGCGTGGTGCACCCGGCCTGAGCGCGGCGCCGCGCGCCGCACCGGAAGAGGAGGATGGCAATGGGCAAGCGTGGCGGGACCTGGATGGCGGCCTGGCTGGCACTGGGCGCGATGCTCGCGGCCGGCGCCCAGGCCGGAGTGCAGTCCGATCCGGTACACGACGGCGCCCCGGCAGCGGCGCCACTGCTGGTGCTGCATGGCGGCGCCGGGGTGGAGCGAGGCAGCCTGGCGGCCGCCGAGGAAGCCGCCGCGCGCCAGGCCCTGGCCCGGGCGCTGCAGGCCGGGCACGCGGTGCTGCGCGAGGGCGGCGCGGCGCTGGACGCGGTGACTGCCGCGATCGCGGTGCTGGAGGACGCGCCGGAGTTCAATGCCGGCCGCGGCGCGGTGTTCACCCACGACGGCCACAACGAGCTGGACGCGGCGATCATGGACGGCGCCAGTGGCCGCGCCGGCGCGATCGCCGGGGTGCGCCGGGTGCGCAACCCGATCCGCCTGGCGCGCGCGGTGATGGAAGCCTCCCCGCACGTGATGCTCGCCGGCGAGGGCGCCGAGGCCTTCGCCGCGGCCCGGGGCATCGAGCTGGTCGATCCGTCCTGGTTCCGCACCGACAAGCGCTGGCGCCAGCTGCAGCAGGCGCGGGCACGCGAGCAGGGCCAGGCCGCCACCGCGCCGGCGCACCCCTACTTCGGCACGGTCGGCGCGGTGGCGCTGGACGCGCGCGGCGGCCTGGCCGCCGGCACCTCCACCGGCGGCATGACCAACAAGCGCTGGGGCCGGATCGGCGACTCCCCGATCATCGGTGCCGGCACCTGGGCCGACGCCCGCTGCGCGGTGTCCGGCACCGGCTGGGGCGAGTACTACATCCGCGCCGCCGCCGCGCACGAGATCTGCGCGCGGGTGCGGCTGGCCGGGCAGCCGCTGGTGCAGGCGGCCGCGGAGGTGATCAACCGCGACATCCCCGCCGCCGGCGGCAACGGCGGCGCCATCGCCCTGGGCGCGGACGGCAGCATCGCCCTGCCGTTCAACACCGGCGGCATGTACCGCGGCTGGATCGGCGCCGACGGGGTGCCGCACGTGGCGGTGTTCGACGAGCCGCTGCCGCTGCCCTGAGCCGGCTCAGGCGCCGGCCAGCAGGCGCTGGTAGCGCGCCAGGTCGGCCGCCGAGAAGCAGCAGAACAGCACTTCCCGCACCACCCGCGCCGGGAACCCCGCCACCGTGGCCAGCGCCAGCGGCGCCGCCAGGTCCGGTGGATAGCCGTACACGCCGGTGCTGATCGAGGGGAAGGCGACGCTGGCGCAGCCATGCGCCTCGGCCAGGGCCAGGCTGTTGCGGTAGCAGGCCGCCAGCAGTTCCGGTTCGCCGGCCTGGCCGCCGCGCCAGACCGGGCCGACGGTATGGATCACGTGCCGCGCCGGCAGGCGGTGGCCGGCGGTGATCCGCGCCTCGCCGGTCGGGCAGCCGCCCAGCGCGCGGCACTCCTCCAGCAGGCCCGGCCCGGCGGCGCTGTGGATCGCGCCGTCGACCCCGCCGCCGCCCAGCAGCGAGGAATTGGCGGCATTGACGATGGCGTCCACCGCCAGGGTGGTGATGTCGGCCTGTACCGCCCGCATTCGCAGGGTCATGGTTCGCGTTCCTCCGTGCCTGGCACTGCGCAGGGTGCCACGCGGCCGGCCCGCGTACAGCCGCGCGACGCCCGCGCAGCTGAAGCAGCGATGACGCAATGTTCCACGGGCCGGGCTGCCGGGGGCGGCTGCAGAAATTAAAATTCCGCTACCCAACGCGCGCGTTCCCCCCCCAGGCCCGCCCCCGACCGGGCCCCGCGCGCCTCCCCCGAGGGTTTGGACATGGAAAAACAACGGCACATCCTGCTGGCCCACCTGGGCCGTTCCGCGCTGCTGGCGCTGGTCATGGCCACCCCGGTGGCGCTGCTGTACGCCGACATCCAGCTGCTGGGCGACGACGTGGGCGAATGGTCGCTGGTCGAGCTGACCCAGCTCGGCTTCCTGGTCGCCACCGTGCTGGCGTTCGTGCGCCTGGCCCGCGCCCGCGCGGACGAGCGCGGCTTCGCCGTGCTGGCGGCCGGCTTCTTCGGCTGCATGCTGATCCGCGAGCTGGACGCGGTCTGGGACCTGCTGTTCCGCGGCCTGTGGTCGATCCTGGTCGCGGCCCTGGCCGCCGCCAGCCTCGGCTACGCCCTGCGCCAGCGCCAGGCCACCCTGGACGCCACCGCGCGCTTCCTGCGCTCGCGCCCGGCGGCGGTGATGACCATCGGCCTGGTGCTGCTGCTGATCTATTCGCGCCTGTTCGGCATGACCACGCTGTGGCACGGCCTGCTGGCGGAGAACTACGTGCGCGTGTTCAAGAACGCGGCCGAGGAATGCACCGAGCTGCTGGCCTACACCCTGATCATGGCCTCGGCCCTCACCTATGCCGCCCAGCGCATCCGCGAGCAGCGCAAGGCCTTGGCCGCGCGCGGCCACGCCCGCGCCGGCGCGGCGCTGCTGCAGGCGCGGCGCGCCTCCGGACGCCACTGAGGCGGCGGATCGCCGGCCGGCGGGCTCAGAAGTCCCGCCCGGCCGGCAGCAGCTTGAGCGCGGCGATGGCCTCGGCCAGCGCCTCCACTTCCTGGTTCTCGAAGCCCGCGCGCACCTCTTCCTCGGCCGCGAACAGGCCCTGCTCCAGCAGCCGGATCACGGCTTCCCGCAGCGGCCAGCCGCGGGCCTGGGCGACGCGCTGGATGCGCTCGGCCAGGATCGGGTCGATGTCGCGCAACACCAGGTCGGGCATGGCCTTGGCGGCTCGGTGGGGGGCGGGGCAAAGACTGCCACGAAGCGCCGCCGCATACGAGTCGCCGGCCGCCGTCAGCGTGCCGGGTCGGCCCCGGCCTCGCGGATCCGCGGCCACAGCCAGGCCAGCAGGGCCAGGGTCGGGACCACGGTCAGCGCCGACAGCACGAAGAAGGTCGCGTACGAGGTGGCCTCGACCACGTAGCCGGACACGCCGCCGGCGAACTTGCCCGGCAGGTTGGCCAGCGACACCAGCAGCGCGAACTGGGTGGCGGTGAAGTTGCGGTCGGTCAGCGAGGACATGAACGCCACCAGCACCGTGCCGGCGAAGCCCTGGGCCACGTTGTCCACGGTGATCGCCGCGTAGAACGCCCAGATCTGCGACGGGTACTGGCTCATCAGCAGGAACGCCAGGTTCGACAGCGCCACGCCGAGGGCGGCGACGAACAGCATGCGGCGGAAGCCGAACGCGGCCACGCACAACCCGCCCAGGAACGCGCCGCCGATCCCGGCCCAGATGCCGTACAGCTTGGACACGGTGGCGATGTCGGCCTTGCTGTAGCCGCTGTCCAGGTAGAACGGGCCGGCCATCACCCCGATCACCTGGTCGGGGAACTTGAACAGGCCGACGAACAGCAGCAGGGCCAGGCCCAGGGCCAGGCCGTTGTTGGCGAAGAAGCTGGAGAACGGCTGCCAGAACGCGCCGAGGAAATCGATCCGGCGCACCACGGTGGCCTCCGGCACCGCCGGCTCGCGCGACAGCAGCGTCGCCAGCGCCGGCGCCAGCATCAGCGCCGCCATCGCCAGGTAGGCCACGGTCCAGCCGCCGAACTCGGCCAGGTAAAGCGCGCCGGCGCCGCCGAGGATCAGGCCGATGCGGTAGCCCAGGGTATAGGTGGCCGCCAGCGCGGCCTGGGCCTGCGCCGGGGCGACCTCGATGCGGTAGGCGTCGACCACCGAGTCCTGGGTGGCGCCGGCGAAGGAGGTGAGCAGCACCCAGCCCACCAGCGGGCCCACGCCCAGCTCCGGGCGGGTGAAGGCCAGCGCGGCCAGGCCCGCCGCCACGCCCAGCTGCGCCGCCAGCAGCCACGAGCGGCGCCGTCCGAGCAGCCCCAGCGGCGCGAACACGTAGCGGTCCAGCAGCGGCGCCCACAGGAACTTCAGCAGGTAGAAGAAGCTGGCCAGGCTGATCAGGCCGATGCTGGCCAGGTCCAGGCCGCCGTCGCGCAGGCGGGTGGACAGGGTCATCGAGGCCACCGGCAGGAACGGCAGGCCGCAGCCGAAGCCCAGCAGCGCCAGGGTCAGCGCCGACGGCGTGCCGAAGGCGCGGCGGATGCCGGCCCAGCCCTTGTAGCGCGGCGGCTCGCCCGCGGGCGCGTTCACGGCAGCGCGCCTTCGTAGTCGACGATGAACGGGGCGTGGTCGGAGAAGCGCTGCTCGCGGTAGATCGAGCAGCCGCGCAGGCGCGGTTTCAGCGACGGGGTGACGAACTGGTAGTCGATCCGCCACCCCACGTTGTTGGCGCGCGCCGCGCCACGGTTGCTCCACCAGGTGTAGTCCTCGCCCTGCGGATGCAGCGCGCGGTAGGCGTCGACCCAGCCGCCGGGCCGCGGCGGGGTGCCGTCGCTGCCCTCGTCCGGGCCGATCATGCCGTTGAGCCAGGCGCGCTCCGGCGGCAGGCAGCCCGAATTCTTCTGGTTGGAGGTCCAGTTCCGGATGTCCTTGCGGCAGCGGACGATGTTCCAGTCGCCGCACAGCACGTAGTCGCGGCCGCTGGCCAGCCACTCGTCGAGCACCGGCTTCAGCCACTCCATGACCTGGAACTTGTAGCCCTGGCGCAGCTCGCCGGAGGAGCCGGAGGGGATGTAGAACGAGACCACGCTGAGGTTGCCGAAGCGCGCCTCGATGTAGCGCCCCTCCTCGTCGAAGTCCGGCCGGCCCAGCACCGTGCGCACCTCGTCCGGCTCGCGCCGGGCGTAGATCGCCACGCCGCTGTAGCCCTTCTTGCTGGTGGCATCGCGGTAGAAGCAGTGGTGGCCGTCGGGGCGGAAGCAGGCGTCGGCCAGCTGGTGCTCCTGCGACTTGGTTTCCTGCAGGCAGACCACGTCCGCGTCCTGGCCGGCCAGCCAGTCGAAGAAGCCCTTGCTGGCGGCCGAGCGGATGCCGTTGGCGTTGAAGCTGATGATGCGCATGCGGGGACGGGTCGGAAAAACAGGCCGACAGCCTACCCAATCGCGCCCGCCGGCGCTGCCTCCGCGGCGCGCCGCGGCCGTATCCTATGCCGCCGTCCCACCGCCGCCATCCCCATGTCCGACCACCGCACCCGCTTCCTGCAGCTGGCCCTGGACGCCGACGCCCTGCGCTTCGGCGAGTTCACCCTCAAGTCCGGCCGTGTCTCGCCCTATTTCTTCAATGCCGGCCGCTTCGACAGCGGCGCGCGCCTGGCCGGCCTGGCCGCCTGCTACGCCGACGCGGTGGACGCGGCCAGGCTGCAGTTCGACGTGGTGTTCGGCCCGGCCTACAAGGGCATTCCGCTGGCCACCGCGCTGGCCTGCGAGTACGCCGGCCGCGGCCGCGACCTGCCGCTGGCGTTCAACCGCAAGGAAGCCAAGGACCACGGCGAGGGCGGCACCCTGGTCGGCGCGCCGCTGGCCGGGCGCCGGGTGCTGGTGGTGGACGACGTGATCACCGCCGGCACCGCGATCCGCGAGGCACTGGGGATCATCGCCGCCGCCGGCGGCACCGTGGCCGGGATCGTGGTCGCGCTGGACCGCCAGGAGATCGCCTCCGAGCAGGACCGCCGCTCCGCCGCGCAGGCGGTGGCGGCGGAGGCCGGGGTGCCGGTGGTGGCGGTGGCCGGGCTGGCCGACCTGCTTGCATTCGCCGCCGGAAACGACACACTGGCGGCGTACCACGCACCGTTGCTGGCCTACCGCGCCCGCTACGGCTGCGACCACACGGGCTGACTGACAGCGCAGGGGGCTGCCGTGACGCCGCAACACATCCGTCCGCTGGCGATGCTGGCGGCACTGGTCCTGCTGCCGGCGCCGGCGATGGCGCAGCAGAAGGCCGCCAACAAGAAGCTCTATTGCTGGGACCAGGACGGGCAGCGCGTGTGCGCCGACACCCTGCCGGCGGAAGCGGCCGGGATGGCGCGCGACGAGATCAGCGCCAGCAGCGGCATGCGCACCGGCCAGGTGCAGCGCGCGCTGACCCCGGAGGAACGCGCCGCGCTGGCCGAGGAGGAGCAGCGCCGGCAGCTGGATGCGATGGCCGAGGAGACCCGGCGCCGCACCGAGCAGGCGATGCTCATCACCTTCCAGGACGAGAACGAACTGCGCCGGGTGTTCAGCGAGCGCGTCACCCTGGTGGAGAACAGCATCGAGACCGCGCGCTACAACGTGGCCAGCCTGCGCGAGGGCCTGGTCACCCTGCTGCGCACCGCCGCCGAGCGCGAACTGGCCGGCAAGCCGGTGGCCGAGAAGCTGGCCGCCGACATCCGCCAGCGCCATGCGCAGCTGCTGTACCACCAGCTGCTGCAGCGCAATTTCGAGCGCCAGCGCGCGGCGCTGGACGGCGAGATCGAGGCCACCCTGGAGCGCTACCGGGCGCTGAAGTCCGGCACCACCGCCGCTGCACCGGCCACCGCCGCGGCGCAGTAAGGCCGCCGGCCGCGCCCGCGGCGCGGCGGCCCCGCTCCGCTCAGAACGGCAGGGTGCGCCCGGGCAGCAGCGGCTGCAGCTGCTCGCGGAACAGGGTGCGGATCCGCGCCAGCGCCGGCTCGTCGTCGGCCTCGAAGCGCAGCACCAGCACCGGGGTGGTGTTGGAGGCGCGCAGCAGGCCCCAGCCATCGTTCCAGTCCGCGCGCAGGCCGTCGATGGTGGTCAGGCGCGCGCCGGCGAACGCCGAATCCTCGGCCTGGGCCGCGGCGGTGAACCGCTCCACCAGCACGTGCGGGTCCTCGCCGTCCTCCAGCGCGACCTTGATCTCCGGGGTGGACACGCTGTCCGGCAGCGCGTCCAGCACCTCCGAGGGCGCCTCGAAGCGGCCGGCCAGGATCTCCAGCAGGCGCGCGGCCGCGTACAGGCCGTCGTCGAAGCCGTACCAGCGCTCCTTGAAGAAGAAGTGGCCGCTCATCTCGCCGGCCAGCTCGGCCTCGGTCTCGCGCATCTTGGCCTTGATCAGCGAGTGCCCGGTCTTCCACATCTGCGGGCTGCCGCCGTGGCGCAGGATGTAGTCCTGCAGGCGGCCGGTGCACTTGACGTCGTAGATCACCATCGCGCCCGGGTTGCGCTGCAGGACGTCGGCCGCGTACAGCATCAGCAGGCGGTCGGCGTAGACGATGCGGCCCTCGCGGGTGACCACGCCCAGGCGGTCGCCGTCGCCGTCGAAGGCCACGCCCAGGTCGGCGTCGAACTGGCGGACGGTCTGCACCAGGTCCTCGAGGTTGCGCGGCTCGCTCGGGTCCGGGTGGTGGTTGGGGAAGGTGCCGTCGACGTCGCAGTACAGCGGCACCACCTCGGCGCCGATCGCCTCCAGCAGGCGCGGCGCGATCTCGCCGGCCACGCCGTTGCCGGCGTCGGCCACCACCTTGAGGGGGCGCTCCAGCTGCACGTCGTCGGCGATCCGGCGGACGTAGTCCTCGGCCACGTCCTGGGTGGCGTAGCTGCCCGGGGCGTCGCTGCGCAGGCGGCCGTCGCGGATGCGTGCGTACAGGTCGACGATCGCCTCCCCGGACAGGGTCTGGCCGCCGACCACGATCTTGAAGCCGTTGTAGTCCGGCGGGTTGTGGCTGCCGGTCACCGCCACGCCGCTGCCGGCGCGCAGGTGGTAGGCGGCGAAGTACACCACCGGGGTCGGCACCATGCCGATGTCGATGACATTGCGGCCTGCCTTGCGCAGGCCCTCGACCAGGCCCTCGACCAGCTCCGGCCCGGACAGGCGGCCGTCGCGCCCGACCACGATGTCGGTGAGGCCTTCCTCGGCCATCACCGTGCCGATCGCCTGGCCGATGCGCGCGGCCACCTTCGCGTCCAGCTGGCTGCCGACCACGCCGCGGATGTCGTAGGCGCGGAAGATCGCCGGGTCCACCGCGACGTCGTCTTCCGGCGCCGGCGCCGGTGCGGCCGGGGTGGAAGCGGCCGGTGCCGGGCGCGGCTCCTGCTTCAGGGTCTGGCCCAGGGTCGGGGCCTCGTCCACCGGCGCCGGGGCGGCGCTGCGGCGCCGCCGCAGCTTGCCGCCGGCGGCCAGCAGCGCCACCAGCACGCCCAGCGCCAGCACCGTCGCCGCCGCCAGGCACGGCAGCGCGCCCAGCCCGAACGGGCCGGCGCCCGGATCCGGCGCCGCCGCGGCGGCGCGCAGGCCCTCCTGGCCGACCGGGCGCGACAGCACGTCGGCGCTGCCGCCGAGGCCGGCGTCGCCGCGCTCGAGCACGTTGTAGTTGCCCTGGCGCAGGGCCAGGTAGGCGCCGTCGGGCACCGCCGCGGCCTCGGTCGCGGCGGTCAGCACGCCCAGCGGCAGGCGCACGTAGGCGACCGCGGCGTCCTGGCCCAGGCGGACCGGCGCCGCCACGCCCAGGGCGATGCGGTCGGCGTCACGCACCACCGTGGCGACCGCCTCGTCCTGCGCCAGCGCGCGCTGCAGCAGGGCCAGGCGGGCGTAGCCGAAGGTCGCCGCGTCGGCATGCGCCGCGGCCAGGTCGGCGCGCAGCACCTGCGCCTGCTCGGCCTTGTCCCAGCCGGCCTCCAGGGCGGCGGCGGCCGCTTCGGCATCGCCGGCCTCCAGGGCGGCGGCGACCGCGGCGCTTTCCAGGCGGCCGGCCAGGGCGCGGGTCTGCGCCCGCACCGCCGCGGCGGTGGCCTCGACCACCTGGTCGCGCGCCGCCTCCAGCTGCGCCAGGCGCTGGTCGGCCTGCCATTGCCGCACCCCGCTCCAGGCGAACCAGCCGGCCAGCAGCGCCAGCAATGCCGCCAGCAGCAGCGCCCCCCGCCGGACCTGCGACAGCCCCGGACCCGCGTCCTTCTGCTTCATCCCCGCCCCCTGTTTCACCGTACGCCCGTGTGGCCGAAACCGCCCTCTCCCCGGGCGCTGGCCGCGAACGTGTCCACTACCTTCAGTTCCGCTCGCACGATTGGTGCCAACACCAGCTGGGCGATGCGGTCGCCCGGCTCGATGGTGAAGGCTTCCCGGCCCCGGTTCCAGGTGCTGATCAGCAGCGGCCCCTGGTAGTCGGCGTCGATCAGGCCGGTGCCGTTGCCCAGCACGATGCCGTGGCGGTGGCCCAGGCCCGAGCGCGGCAGCACCAGCGCGCACAGGTTCGGGTCGCCGATGTGGATCGCCAGGCCGCTGGGGACCAGCGCGGCGTCGCCGGGCTGCAGCACCAGCGGAGCCTCGATGGCCGCGCGCAGGTCCATGCCAGCGCTGGACTCGGTGGCGTAGGCCGGCAGCGGCCAGCTGTCGCCGAAGCGCGGGTCCAGCAGCTTCACCTCCAGCACCCGGGAGCTCATGCCTGCAGCCTCTCGGCCACCAGCGCCACCAGGGCGTCGGCCAGCTGCACCTTGGGCGCGGAGGCGAAGTCGCGCTCGCCGCCCGGCCAGAACGCGGTCATCGCGTTGGTGTCGCTCTCGAACCCGGCGCCGGGCACGCCCACGCGGTTGGCGATGATCAGGTCCAGGCGCTTGGACGTCAGTTTCTGCCGCGCATAGTCGGCCACGTTGTCGGTTTCGGCAGCGAAACCCACCACCAGCTTGAGCCCGGCGTCCTCGCGCGCGGCCACCTCGGCCAGGATGTCCGGGGTGCGCACCAGGTCCAGGGCCAGCACCTGGCCGGTGCCGGTCTTCTTGATCTTGCTCGGCGAGAACGCGCGCGGGGTGTAGTCGGCCACCGCGGCGGCGCCGATGTAGATGTCCGCCGGCAACGCGGCGAACACCGCCTGGCGCATCTGCTCGGCCGAGCGCACGTCCACCCGCTGCACCCCCGGCGGGGTCGGCAGCTGCACCGGACCGGCGACCAGCACCACCTCCGCGCCGGCGCGGGCGGCGCTGGCGGCCACGGCGAAGCCCATCTTGCCGCTGCTGCGGTTGCCCAGGTAGCGCACCGGATCCAGGTCCTCGTAGGTCGGGCCGGCGGTGACCACCACCTTCAGGCCCTGCAGCAGGCCCGGCGTGGCGGCCGCGGCCGGGGCCGCGGCGGCGCCGCCGGCCAGGGCGGCGACGATCGCCTCCGGCTCGGCCAGGCGGCCGGGGCCGGATTCGCCCTCGGCCAGCGGGCCGTCGTCCGGGCCGATCACCTGCACCCCGCGCGAGCGCAGCAGCTCGACGTTGGCCACGGTGGCCGGGTGCTTCCACATGCGGTGGTTCATCGCCGGGGCCACCGCCAGCGGGGCCTCGGTGGCCAGGCACAGGGTGGTGACCAGGTCGTCGGCCAGGCCGTGGGCCAGGCGCGCCAGCAGGTCGGCGGTGGCCGGGGCCACGACCACACGGTCGGCCCAGCGTGCCAGCTCCAGGTGGCCCATGGCCTGTTCGGCGGCGGTATCCCACAGGGTGGTGCGCGCCGGATGCCCGGACAGGGCCTGGAAGCTCAGCGGGGTGACGAACTGCTGGGCGCCGGCGGTCATCGCCACCTGCACCTGGGCGCCGGCGTCGCGCAGGCGGCGCACCAGTTCCAGCGCCTTGTAGGCGGCGATCCCGCCACCGACGCACAACAGGATCCGCTGTCCCGCCAGGGCGGCGGTGGCCGTTGCAATCACTTGGAAATTCCTACCCGGGAAAGGGCTACAAGCTTACTCCAGGCGGCGCTTCCGCCTGATTCCCGCGAGCCTGCGCGGACGGCACCCTTGGGCATATGCGGATCCGTGACTGGCCAGCCGGTGAACGTCCACGGGAGAAGCTGCTGGCGCACGGCGCGGCGGCGCTCTCCGACGCCGAACTGCTGGCCCTGTTCCTCGGCTCCGGCCTGCGCGGCCGCGACGCGGTGCAGACCGCGCGCGAGCTGCTGGCCGCGCACGGCCCGTTGCGCGCCCTGCTGGACCGGCCGCCGCGGGCGCTGGCGCGCCTGCCAGGGGTGGGTCCGGCCCGCGCCTGCGCCCTGGCCGCGGCCCTGGAACTGGGCAACCGCCACCTGGCCGCCGCCCTGGAGCGCGGCGAGGCCCTGACCGACCCGGCCAGCGCCGGCCGCTACTTCGCCCGCCGCCTGCGGCCGCGCCTGCACGAGGTCTTCGCCGCCCTGTTCCTGGACAACCGCCACCGGGCGCTGGCGTTCGAGGAGCTGTTCACCGGCACCATCGACGGCGCCGAGGTGCACCCGCGCGAGGTTGTGCGCCGGGCCCTGGCGCACAACGCCGCGGCGGTGATCGTCGGCCACAACCATCCCTCCGGCTGCCCCGATCCCTCGGCCGCCGACCGCGCCATCACCGCCCGGCTGCGCCAGGCCCTGTCCCTGGTGGAGGTGCGGCTGCTGGACCACTTCGTGGTCGGCGACGGCGAGCCGGTGTCGATGGCCGCGCGCGGCCTGCTCTAGGCCCCGCCGGCGCGGGCATCGGCCCGGGCCCGCGGACCGGGTAAAATAGGCGGCCAAACCGCAGAACCGGTCCCCCGTGAAGATCCTCCTGAAGGCCCTGGTCAGCCAGGGTATCGAAGCCCTGCGCGTCGCCGGCAAGCTGCCCGCCGACGCCCCCACGCCCGACTTCGTGATCGAGCGCCCCAAGACCCGCGAGCATGGCGACTTCGCCACCAACGCGGCGATGCTGCTGGCCAAGGCCGCGCGCACCAACCCGCGCGCGCTGGCCCAGGCGCTGGTCGAGGCCTTCCCCGCCAGCGACGACATCGCCCGGGTGGAGATCGCCGGGCCGGGCTTCATCAACTTCCACCTGGCCCCGGGCGCGTGGCAGCGCGAGGTCGCCGGCGTGCTGCGCCACGGCGCCGAGTACGGCCGCAACACCTCCGGCCAGGGCCGCACCGCCGGCGTGGAATACGTCTCGGCCAACCCGACCGGCCCGCTGCACGTGGGCCACGGCCGCGCCGCGGCGATCGGCGACTGCATCGCCCGCGTGCTCGACGCCAACGGCTGGAAGGTCAAGCGCGAGTTCTACTACAACGACGCCGGCGTGCAGATCGAGAACCTGGCGCGCTCGGTGCAGGCGCGCCTGCGCGGGCTCAAGCCGGGCGACGCGCAGTGGCCGGCGGAGGCCTACAACGGCGACTACATCCAGGACGTGGCCGACGCCTACCGCCGCGGCGAAACCGTGCAGATCGAGGGCCACGCGGTCACCGGCAGCGGCGACGCCGAGGACATCGAGGCCATCCGCCGCTTCGCCGTGGCCTACCTGCGCAACGAGCAGAACCAGGACCTGGCCGCGTTCGGGGTGGAGTTCGACATCTACTTCCTGGAAAGCTCGCTGTACCGCGACGGCAAGGTCGAGGAGACCGTGCGCGAGCTCACCGCCAAGGGCCACACCTACGAGGAAGGCGGCGCCCTGTGGCTGCGCACCACCACCTTCGGCGACGACAAGGACCGGGTGATGCGCAAGTCCGACGGCACCTACACGTACTTCGTGCCCGACGTGGCCTACCACCTGAGCAAGTGGCAGCGCGGCTACGAACGCGCGATCACCGAGCTGGGCGCCGACCACCACGGCTCGCTGGCGCGCGTGCGCGCCGGCCTGCAGGCGCTGGACGTGGGCATCCCGCAGGGCTGGCCGGAGTACGTGCTGCACCAGATGGTCACGGTGATGCGCGGCGGCGAGGAAGTGAAGCTGTCCAAGCGCGCCGGCTCCTACCTGACCCTGCGCGACCTGATCGACGAGGTCGGCCGCGACGCCACCCGCTGGTTCCTGGTCGCGCGCAAGCCCGACTCGCAGCTGGTGTTCGACATCGACCTGGCGCGCCAGCAGAGCAACGACAACCCGGTGTTCTACGTGCAGTACGCCCACGCCCGCGTGGCCGCGCTGTTCCGCCAGGCCGGGGAGAAGGGCTACGCCTTCGACCAGGACAACGGCCTGGCCAACCTCGCCCGCCTGGACGACGACGGCTCGCTGACGCTGGTCGTGGAACTGTCGCGCTACCCGGAGGTGGTGGAGGCGGCCGGCCAGTCGCTGGAACCGCACCTGGTGGCGCAGTACCTGCGCGACCTGGCCTATGCTTTCCACACTTGGTACGCGAACACGCCGGTGCTGGTGGACGAGGCCCCGCTGCGCGACGCGCGCCTGGCGCTGGCCCGCGCCGTGCAGCAGGTACTGGCCAACGGCCTGGGCCTGCTCGGCGTGGGCGCGCCGGAGCGCATGTAAGGCACCAGGCTACGGAGACCGGAAGACGATGGCGGCAAGACGCGGCAAGAGCCAGGCACGACGCAACGGCAGCAGTGGCCGGCCGGCGTGGGTGTGGCTGGTGGCCGGCCTGGCGCTCGGCGCCCTGGTGGTGCTGGGCGCGCCAGTCCTGCTGAAGCAGGACGGCGACGGCTTCGTCCGCTTCGGCCCGCGCGCCGATCCCGACGCGCAGCCGCCGCCGGTGGCCGACCCGGAGGCCATCGCCGAGACCGCGCCGGCCGAGCCGGCGCGCCCCGCCGCGCCGCCACCGCCGCAGTACGACTTCTACACCGTGCTGCCGGGCAACGAGGTGCGCATGTCCGACGCCGAGCTGGCCGCCAGCGCGCGCGAGGAACAGGCCCGCCGCGAACGCGAGGAGGCGCGCCGCGCCCGCGATGCGCTGGAAGGCCGCGCCCCGGACCCGGTGCCGTTGCGCGAGCCGGACCCGGCCATGGCCGGCGCCTCCACCGCCATGCCGGCCGCCGGCAGCGATGCCGGTGCGCCCACGCCCGCCCCGCCGGCGCCGGCCCAGGCCGCTACCGGCACGGGCGAGGCACGCTACATCCTGCAGGCCGGCGCCTTCGGCGCGCCCGGCGATGCGGAGGAAGTGAAGGCCAAGATCGCCATGCTCGGGCTCAGCGCCCGGGTGGAATCCGGCGAGGCCGGCGGGCGCACCGTGTACCGCGTGCGCATGGGGCCGTATGGCAGCGCCAGCGAGCTGGCCGCGGCCAAGCAGGCGCTGGCCGAAGGCGGCCTGCCGGCGGTGGCGATCAGGGCGCAGTGATTCCGCCCCGGGCGGAATCACCCCAAGGTTTGCCCGGCACAATCCCGGGCCCCGTGCCCGCTGCATCCATACCCCCTGCGCCCGCCGGCGCGCACCCCCTGGCCCAGGGGGTGCTGCCCATGCCCACAGCGCCCAGGGAGGCCGAAGCCCGGCCTCGCATGCGGTGGGCCACCGTCGCGTGATGGTGCGAGAATCGGCGGGTTTCTCCCGCGAGGAAATCCACGATGTCCAAGACCGTGTTCATCACCGGCGCCACCTCCGGCTTCGGCCTGGCGGCGGCGCGCCGTTTCGTCTCCGCCGGCTGGAAGGTCGTGGCCACCGGCCGCCGCGCAGACCGCCTGCAGTCCCTGGTCGCCGAGCTCGGCGCGGACAACGTGCACCCGGCGGTCTTCGACGTGCGCGACGCGGCCGCCATGGATGCCGCCCTGGCCGCGCTGCCGGAGGCCTTCGCCGGGATCGACGTGCTGGTCAACAACGCCGGGCTGGCGCTGGGCACCGCGCCGGCGACCCACGCCTCGCTGGACGACTGGAAGGTGATGATCGACACCAACATCACCGCCCTGGTCACGCTCACCCACCGCCTGCTGCCGAAGCTGGTCGAGCGCCGCGGCGCGGTCATCAACATCAGCTCGGTCGCCGGCGTGTACCCGTACCCGGGCGGCAACGTCTACGGCGGCACCAAGGCCTTCGTCAGCCAGTTCTCGCTGAACCTGCGCAGCGACCTGCACGGCACCGGCGTGCGCGTGACCACGATCGAGCCGGGCATGGCCGAGACCGAGTTCACCCTGGTCCGCACCCACGGCAACCAGGCCGCCTCCGACGCGCTGTACAAGGACGCGCACCCGATGAGCGCCGAGGACATCGCCGAGCAGATCTACTACGTGGCGACCCTCCCGCCGCACCTCAACATCAACCGGCTGGAGATCATGCCGGTGACGCAGAGCTTCGCCGGCTTCCAGGTGCACCGCGGCTGACGGCCGGCGGCGGCCGCGCCGCCGCGCGCCGGCACCGTCACTCGAACGGCGAGTCGGTCAGGTAGGTGTAGCCGGTCAGCCCCGCCTCCAGCGCCGCGGCCATGGCCAGCGCCTCTTCCTGCGGCAGCCCGGCGTCGTGCACCCGCTGCGCGTAAGCCGCGCGCAGGTCGTCCAGGCGGTAGCCCACGTAGTCCAGCATCACGTCGGTGGTGTCGCCGCGGCGCTGTTGCGCCAGCTCGTAGCCGCCGCCCTCGGCCAGTCGCACCTCGACCGCGTCGGTATCGCCGAACAGGTTGTGGATGTCGCCGAGGATCTCCTGGTAGGCACCGACCAGGAAGAAGCCGAGGCGGTAGCGCTCGCCGCGGCGCACCGGGTGCAGCGGCAGCGAGGTGTCCAGGCCGCCGTTCTCGACGTAGGTCTTGACCGTGCCGTCGGAGTCACAGGTCATGTCGGCGACCACGCCGCGGCGGGTCGGCGCCTCGTCCAGGCGCTCGATCGGCACGATCGGGAATACCTGGTCGATCGCCCACACGTCCGGGATCGACTCGAACACGCTGAAGTTGACGAAGTACTTGTCGACCAGGCGGTCGTTGAGCTCGTCCAGCACCGGGCGGTGGCTGCGCTCGTTGCCGTCCAGGCGCGCGCGCACGCCGTTGAGCACGGCGTAGAACAGGTCGTCCACGCGCGCGCGCTGCGGCAGGTCGATCTGGCCCAGGGCGTAGGCAGCCAGGCCTTCGGCATGGAAGTGCTGGGCCTCGTGGAACAGCTCCAGCGGCGGGCGGCGGTCGAGGTCGGCATGCAGCTCGCGCAGGTGGCGGATCGCCGCCGGCTCGTCGTCGTGCGGGTCCGGCACGCGCCCTTCCGGCGCCTGCTCGACCTCGATGGTGTCGGCCACCAGCACCGCGTGGTGCGCGGTCATGGCGCGGCCGCACTCGGTGACGATCCGCGGCGGGGCCAGGCCCTGCGCCGCGCAGGCCTCGGCCAGCGGCTGCACGATGTTGGCCGCGTACTGGTGCAGGCCGTAGTTGATCGAGCACTCGCTGCGCGAGCGGGTGCCTTCGTAGTCGATGCCCAGGCCGCCGCCCACGTCCATGTAGCGGATGCCGGCGCCCAGCCGCGACAGCTCGCTGAAGTAGCGCACCGCCTCGCGCATGCCGTTGGCGATGTCGCGCACGTTGGAGATCTGCGAGCCCATGTGGAAGTGCAGCAGCTGCAGGCAATCGGTCATGCCGCTGTCGCGCAGGTTCTTCCACAGGTCCAGCAGCTGGCGCGGGGACAGGCCGAACTTGGCCTTGTCGCCGCCGCTGTTCTGCCACTTGCCGGCGCCCAGCGAGGCCAGGCGCATGCGCACGCCCAGGCCCGGCTGCACGCCCAGCGCGCGCGCCTCCTCCATCGCCAGCCGCAGCTCGGATGGCTTCTCGATGACGATGAAGGTCTCCAGGCCCAGCTTGCGCCCGATCAGGGCCAGGCGGATGTACTCGCGGTCCTTGTAGCCGTTGCACACCACCAGCCCGCCGGGCCGCGACAGCGCCAGCACCGCCATCAGCTCCGGCTTGCTGCCGGCCTCCAGGCCGAAGCCCTCGCCGTGGTGCGAGGCCAGGGTGCCGGCCACGCCGCGGTGCTGGTTGACCTTGATCGGGTACACCGCGGTGTAGCCGCCGGCGTAGCCGGCGTCGTCCATCGCCAGGGCGAAGGCCGACTGCAGCTGCGCCAGGCGGTCGCCGAGGATGTCCGGGAAGCGCAGCAGCAGCGGCAGCTGCATGCCGCGCGCGCGCGCCGCCTCCACCAGCTCCGGCAGCGGCAGCGCCGGGCCGCCCTCGCCGCGCGGCCGCACCTGGATCGCGCCGTCGGCCACGTCGAAATAGCCCCCGGACCAGTGCGGGATGGACCAGGTGGCGCGGGCGCGGTCGGCGGACCAGTCGCTCATCGGGCAGGACTCGGATGGTGAAAAGGACGCGCATTCTAGCGCCGACGTGCGCCGCGCTCCGTTACAATGCGCGCCCTTCGCCGCCGCCCCCCGGCGGCGCCCCGCCCTCCCGGCCGCCGCCGCGGCACCCCCTGCTCCCCACGAGGACTGCCCATGAGCACCCAGGACAACTGGTACATCGAGCGTTTCGAGCCGACCGGATCGGCCATCGGCTACCGGGTCGAGGCCAAGCTGGACGAGGTGCAGTCCCGCTTCCAGAAGATCGAGGTCTACCGCACGACCGACTGGGGCAACCTGATGCTGATCGACGGCGCGGTGATGCTCACCAGCCGCGACAACTTCCTGTACCACGAGATGATCACGCACCCGGCGCTGTTCACCCACGCCGCGCCGAAGCGCGTGGTGATCATCGGCGGCGGCGACTGCGGCACCCTGCGCGAGGTGCTCAAGCACCCGGGCGTGGAGAGCGCGACCCAGTGCGACATCGACGAGCAGGTCACGCGCATGGCCGAGAAGCACTTCCCGGAGCTGTGCGAATCCAACGCCGACCCGCGCGCCGAGCTGCTGTTCGACGACGGCGTGGCCTACATGGCCAACTGCCCGGCCGGCAGCGTGGACGTGGTGATCGTCGACTCCACCGACCCGGTCGGCCCGGCCGAGGGCCTGTTCAACAAGGACTTCTACGCCAGCTGCTTCCGCGCCCTGAAGGAGGACGGCATCCTGGTGCAGCAGTCCGAATCGCCGCTGGCGCAGCTGGAGCTGATCAAGGCGATGCGCGCGGAGATGGGCAAGGCCGGCTTCTCGACCTTCAAGACCCTGCCGTTCCCGCAGCCGTGCTACCCGACCGGCTGGTGGAGCGTGACCCTGGCGCGCAAGGGCCAGGGCTTCGGCTTCCGCGAGGCCGACGCCGAAGCCAAGGGCTTCGGCACCCGCTACTACACCGCGCACCTGCACCGCGGCGTGCTGGTGGCCCCGCCGTTCGTGGCCCAGGCCCTGGGCGAGTAAGCCGGACCCGGCCCGGCGGCCATGTCCCCGCCGGCGCCGCCACGCGCTGACCCGTTCAGCTGGCGGCAGGGAAACCTGAACTTTTTAAGGCTCCGTTCTGCGAACGGAACATAGCCTTTTCTTAACATTCATAGTTACCAGACGCGCCGGTTTTATATTTGCGCCTGGTGTTACCCCCCACCCCGCGGCTCCCCCTTCCCCTTCCCGCGGGCACGAAGAAGAAGAAGAGCCATGAACACCTTTGCCGATGCCGCAGGCATCGCCGGGCGGCAGTTCGAGACGCCCGTGCTGCTCAAGGAAGGCACCCGCCTGCTGGAGCCAGACGTCTACCGCACCCTGGTCAAGGGCCGCGTGGCCGTGGTCAAGGATTACAGCCGCTACCGCCGCACCCCGCTGGCGCCGCTGGCGCGGCTGCTGGTGCGGCGCGAGGCGCGCGCGCTGGGCCGCCTGCGCGACTGGGCGCACGCGCCGATGCTGCTGGGCATCGTCGGCGGCTTGGCGCTGGCGATGGAGTTCGTGCCGGGCGAACCGCTGGGCGCGCAGCGCCGGGTCAGCGAGGACACCTTCCGCCAGCTGCGCGGCGCGTTGGCGCACCTGCACGCCAACGGCATCACCCACAACGACCTGCACCCGGCCAACGTGATGGTCAGCGGCGACCGCGTGGTCCTGCTGGACTTCGCCTCGGCCCTGCGCGTGCCGCGCTGGATGCGCAACGCCCCGGTGGTGCGCGAGCTGCGCCGCAGCGACCTGGCCAACGCGCTGAAGATCGAGCAGCGCCTGACCGGCCGCGCGCCGGGCGAGTTCGTGTCGCAGGTGCTGGCCGATCCGCGCTGGGTCACCGCCGTGCGCGATGGCTGGAAGCGCTTCTACCGCGGGTTCAAGGCCACCTTCGGCGGCTGAGCCGCCGACCGGATCGCCGGCGCGCCTCAGAGCGCGTCGGCGTCCAGCTCGCCGGTGCGGATGCGCACCACCCGGCCCAGGTCGTACACGAACACCTTGCCGTCGCCGATCTTGCCGGTGGCCGCGGCCTTGACGATCGCCTCCACCACCGCGTCGACGCGGTCGTCGGTCACCGCCACCTCGACCTTCACCTTGGGCAGGAAGTCGACCACGTACTCGGCGCCGCGGTAGAGCTCGGTGTGGCCCTTCTGCCGGCCAAAGCCCTTGACCTCGGTGACGGTGATGCCCGCGATGCCCTGGCTGGCGAGTGCCTCGCGCACGTCGTCCAGCTTGAACGGCTTGATCACGGCCATGATCATCTTCATGCGTTGGTCTCCGGGTCGCCACATGGGATAACGGGGCGCACAGGATACCGCGCCGCGCTGCTTGCCCAGCAGCACCCGCCTCCTGTCCAATGCGCCAGGCTCGGAGTTTTCCCACGCCGCGCCGCGAACCCCGCCGACTGCCGTGCCCCCCGTCGCCGGCGCACACTGCCCATCCCGCCGGAGGAGCACCCATGATCGACCTGAACCACATCGACGACCTTGCCCGCCGCCTGAGCGAGCTGGTCCCGCCGGGCCTGCGCGAATCGCGCGAGGAGCTGCAGGCCAGCTTCCGCGCCGCGCTGCAGGCCGGGCTGTCGCGCCTGGACCTGGTGACCCGCGAGGAGTTCGACGTCCAGCGCGCGGTGCTGCTGCGCACCCGCGAGAAGCTGCACGAGCTGGAGCGGGCGGTGGAGCAGCTGGAAGCCCGGCTGGCCGCCGGCGACGGCGGAAGCGGCACCGCCCACTGATCCACCATGGGCCTGGCCCTGGTGCACAGCCGCGCCCGTGCGGGCGTGGCGGCTCCGGCCGTGCAGGTCGAGGTACACCTCTCCGGCGGCCTGCCCTCCACCCAGATCGTGGGCCTGCCGGCGGCGGCGGTGCGCGAATCCCGCGACCGGGTGCGCGCGGCCATCCTCTGCGCGCAGTTCGAGTACCCGCAGCGGCGCATCACCATCAACCTGGCCCCCGCCGACCTGCCCAAGGACGGCGGCCGCTTCGACCTGCCGATCGCGCTGGGCATCCTCGCCGCCAGCGGCCAGATCGACCGCGACGCGCTGGCTGGCTGCGAGTTCCTCGGCGAGCTGGGCCTGACCGGCGAGCTGCGCGCGGTGGACGGCGTGCTGCCGGCGGTGCTGGCCGCCGCGCGCGACGGCCGCCGCCTGGTGGTGCCGGCCGCCAGCGCGGCCGAAGCGGCGCTGGCACGCCAGGCCGAGGCCTATGTCGCGCGCACCCTGCTGGAAACCTGCGCCGGGCTGGGCGGCCAGGCGCGGCTGCCGCGCGCGACCGAGGCCGGCGCCGCGGCCACGCCCGTTGCGGCAGCTCCCGCCCTGCCCGACCTGGCCGCGGTGCGCGGCCAACTGCAGGCGCGGCGGGCGCTGGAGATCGCCGCCGCCGGCGGCCACCACCTGCTGATGAGCGGCCCGCCTGGCTGCGGCAAGACCCTGCTGGCCTCCTGCCTGCCCGGACTGCTGCCGGAAGCCAGCGAGGCCGAGGCCCTGGAAACCGCCGCGGTGCATTCGATCAGCGGCCATGGCCTGGACCCGGCGCGCTGGCGCCAGCGCCCGCTGCGCGCCCCGCACCACGGCGCCAGCGCGGTTGCCCTGGCCGGCGGCGGCAGTCCGCCGCGCCCGGGCGAGATCTCGCTGGCGCACAACGGCGTGCTGTTCCTGGACGAGCTGCCGGAATGGAGCCGCGCCGCGCTGGAGGTGCTGCGCGAGCCGCTGGAATCCGGCCGCATCACCGTCTCCCGCGCCGGCCGCAGCGCCGAGTTCCCCGCACGCTTCCAGCTGGTGGCGGCGATGAATCCCTGTCCCTGCGGCTATGCCGGCGACCCGTCGGCGCGCTGCCGCTGCACCCCGGACATGGTCGCGCGCTACTGGGGCCGGCTGTCCGGTCCGCTGCTGGATCGCATCGACCTGCACCTGGCCATGGCCCGGCTGCCGCCGGCGCAGCTGCGCGCCGATGCGCCGCCGGGCGAATCCAGCGCCGCGGTGCGGGCGCGGGTGGAAGCGGCGCGCGAACGCCAGCAGGCCCGCGGCACCGGGCCCAACGCGCGCCTGGATCCGGCCGGGCTGGCCGCGTGCTGCCGCCTCGGTGCAGGCGAGCAGGCCCTGCTCGAACAGGCCGCCGAGCGCCTGCAGCTGACCGCGCGCAGCCTGCACCGGGTGCTGCGGGTGGCGCGCACCATCGCCGACCTCGACGCCAGCGAGGGCATCGGCCGCGACCACCTGGCCGAGGCCCTCGGCTTCCGCGCACCGCTGCTGCTGCGCGACTGAGGCCCGATCCGCAGCATTCCTCCAGGCACGCAGTGGCGCTGCGCGGGAGCCGGGGCGTCCGCATCGACCTGCCTGGTGAATTCGTCTTCCGTGGGAACGGGAACTTGCGCGGTACGCACGCATCGCGGGAACAAGAGAAACCCCCGGCTGCACGACCCACCAAACCCGTGCAGCCGGGGGCGGTGCCGGAGCGCCGCCACTCCGGCATCCTGGACGTCAGGCCGCGTTGCGGTCCTGGAACTGCTCTTCCTCGGTCGAACCCTTCAGGGCGGTGGTCGAGGACTGGCCCTGCTGGATCGCCTGGGTGACCGCGTCGAAGTAGCCGGTGCCGACCTCGCGCTGGTGCTTGACCGCGGTGAAGCCCTTGTCCGCGGCGGCGAACTCGGCTTCCTGCAGCTCGACGAAGGCGCTCATCTGGTTGCGGGCGTAGCCGTAGGCCAGGTTGAACATCGAGTAGTTCAGGGCGTGGAAGCCGGCCAGGGTGATGAACTGGAACTTGTAGCCGTAGCTGGCGATTTCCTTCTGGAACTTCGCGATCGTGGCGTCGTCCAGGTTCTTCTTCCAGTTGAAGCTCGGCGAGCAGTTGTAGGCCAGCAGCTTGCCCGGGAACCTGGCGTGGATGGCCTCGGCGAACTTGCGCGCGAACTCCAGGTCCGGCTTGCCGGTCTCGCACCAGATCAGGTCGGCGTACGGGGCGTAGGCCAGGCCGCGGGCGATGGCCTGGTCCAGGCCGTTGCGGGTGCGGAAGAAGCCCTCGACGGTGCGCTCGCCGGTGCAGAACGGCCTGTCGTTCTCGTCGATGTCCGAGGTCAGCAGGTCGGCGGCCTCGGCGTCGGTGCGCGCGATCAGGATGGTCGGCACCCCCATCACGTCGGCGGCCAGGCGCGCGGCGTTGAGCTTCTCCACCGCCTCGCGGGTCGGCACCAGCACCTTGCCGCCCATGTGCCCGCACTTCTTCACCGAGGCCAGCTGGTCCTCGAAGTGCACGCCGGCGGCGCCGGCCTCGATCATCGCCTTCATCAGCTCGAAGGCGTTGAGCACGCCGCCGAAGCCGGCCTCGGCGTCGGCCACGATCGGCTGCAGGAAGTCGATGCTGTCGTTGCCCTCGGCGTGGTGCAGCTGGTCGGCGCGCAGCAGGGTGTTGTTGATGCGCTTGACCACCGCCGGCACCGAGTCGGCCGGGTACAGCGACTGGTCGGGATACATCTGCCCGGCGAGGTTGGCGTCCGCCGCCACCTGCCAGCCGCTCAGGTAGATCGCCTTGAGCCCCGCCTTGACCTGCTGCATGGCCTGGTTGCCGGTCAGCGCGCCCAGCGCGTTGACGAAGTCCATCTCGTGCAGGTAGCGCCACAGCTTCTCGGAAGTGATGCGGGCGATGGAGTGCTCCACCGGGATGGTGCCGCGCAGGCGCACCACGTCCTCGGCGGTGTAGTTGCGGGTGATGCCGGCCCAGCGCGGGTCGGTGTTCCATTCGTGCTGGATCTGCTCGGCGGTCTTCAGCGTGCTCATGGTGCTTCTCCGTGGCGGTGGGCTTCTTGCGCTCGAGGGGTCCTGCCGTCGTTCCGGCGGGCCGGACGCGGTGGCCTCGATGGGTCCGTGGTGGAAGGTCCCGGGTCCCGGCCTGGGCCGGGACGCGGGCGTGGGTCAGTCGATGCGGGCGTAGGCCGGCAGGGTCAGGAACTCGACCAGCTGGCAGGCGCGGGTCAGCTCGTCGAGCAGGGCGGTGGCCTCGGCGATGCGGCGGCCACCCGGCAGGTTGGCGGTGTCCCCCAGGCGCCCGGGCAGCGCGGCCAGGGTGCGTTCGAACAGGGCGAAGTCGATGACGGTGCCGTCGGCCAGGTGCACCGGGCTGCCGTCGGCGTGGCGGCCGCGCGGGTCGGAGTGGTGCAGCCACTGCCACAGCTGGGCGCGGGCGATCTCGGCGGTGGCCGCGTCCTCCATCATCCCGTGGATCGGCACGCAGCCGTTGCCGTCCAGCCAGGCGGCCAGGTAGCGCACGCAGACCTCGATGTTGTTCTCGAAGCCCTCGCGGGTGATCGTGCCCTCGCACGGGCGGATCAGGTCGTCGCGGGTGACCTGCACGTCCTCGCGCAGCACGTGGTGCTGGTTGGGCGTGGGCATGTGCGCGTCGAACACCTCGCGCGCCACCGGGATCAGCGCCGGATGCGCCACCCAGGTGCCGTCGTGGCCGGCGGTGACCTCGCGCAGCTTGTCCGCGCGCACCCGCGCCAGGGCCTGCTCGTTGGCCACCGGGTCGGAGGCGTTGGGGATCTGCGCGGCCATGCCGCCCATGGCGTGCGCGCCGCGGCGGTGGCAGGTGCGGATCAGCAGCTCCGAATACGCCTTGAGGAACGGCTGGGTCATGGTCACCTGGCCGCGCTCGGGCAGGACCTTGTCCGGGTGGGCGCGGAACGTCTTCAGGTAGGAGAAGATGTAGTCCCAGCGCCCGCAGTTCAGGCCGACGATGCGGTCGCGCAGCGCGTGCAGGATCTCGTCCATCTCGAACACCGCCGGCAGGGTCTCGATCAGGACGGTGGCCTTCATCTGCCCGTGCGGCAGGCCCAGGAAGGCCTCCACGTGCGACAGCGCGGCTTCCCACAGCGCCGCCTCCTCCATCGACTGCAGCTTGGGCAGGTAGAAGTACGGGCCGCGGTCGTTGGCCATCAGCGTGCGCGCGTTGTGGAAGGCGAACACGGCCATGTCGAACAGGCCGCCGGCGATCGGCTCGCCGTCCACGCGCACGTGCTTCTCGTCCAGGTGCCAGCCGCGCGGGCGCACGATCAGCACCGCGCGCTCCTCGTACGGGCGCAGGCGGTACTGCTTGCCGTTGCCGGCCTGGAAGCTCAGCGAGCCATCCACCGCCGCGGCCAGGGCGCGCTGGCCAGCCAGCAGGTTGCGCCAGGTCGGCGAGGTGGAGTCCTCGAAGTCGGCCATGTAGCAGTGGGCGCCGGAGTTCAGCGCGTTGATCACCATCTTCGGGTCCACCGGGCCGGTGATCTCCACGCGGCGGTCCTGCAGCGCGGCCGGGATCGGCGCGACCTTCCAGTCGCCCTCGCGGATGTGGCGGGTGTCGGCGCGGAAATCGGGCAGGCCGCCGGCGTCGAAGAACGCCTGGCGCTCGCGGCGGGCGGCCAGCAGGGCGCGGCGTTCCGGCTCGATCGTGCGGTGCAGCGACACCAGCAGCCCCAGCAGCGGCGCCGGCAGCAGCTGTTCCTGCCCGGCGACCCGCTCGGTCAGCGAAAGCCCGGCCGCGCCCTTGGGAACGGTGGCCGGACCCGGGCGCCGGCCCGGATTCGAAGCGGGAATGGCGGATTCAGCGGTCGCGGACATGACGGTGCTCCTGCATCGGTCGGGCGTCCACGCTGCTTGCTTGGCCAGGTATTTGACAAAGCAGTTTTGTCAATGTAGTTCATTAGCCAGGCTTATAGCCACCGTGAGGCTGCCGTGAGTGCCGCTGCAAGTCCTCGTTTTTCCTACAAATCCGACCGTCTCAAGCCGCTGCGCGCGTTCTGCCAGACGGTGCGGCTGGGCTCGGTATCGAGGGCGGCGGAGGCGCTTTTCGTGTCCCAGCCGGCCATCACCCTGCAGCTGCAGGCGCTGGAGCGCGACCTGGGGATGCCGCTGCTGGAGCGTTCCGGGCGCCGCTTGGTGCCCACCCGCGAGGGCGAGCTGCTGTACGAGATGGCCCAGCCCCTGGTCGAGCAGCTGGACGGCCTGGAGAACGCCTTCCGCGAGCGGGTGCGCGGGTTGGATGCCGGCGAGCTGCGGATCGCGGCCAACAGCTCGACCATCCTCTACCTGCTGCCGAAGATCGTCGCCGCCTTCCGCCAGCAGCACCCGGACGTGCACCTGGTGCTGCACAACGTGGTCACCAGCGAGGGCACCGAGCTGCTGCGCGAGGACGCGGTGGACCTGGTGGTCGGCACTTTGCTCGACGTGCCGGCCGACCTCAGCTACGAGGCCGCGCACCGCTTCGAGCAGCGGCTGATCGCGCCGCCCGGGCACCCGCTGCTGCGCAAGCCGCGGCTGGAACTGGCCGACCTGGCCGAATACCCGCTGATCCTGCCGCCGCAGCGCCAGGTCACCTGGCGCCTGGTCGACCTGGTGCTGCAGCAGAACCGGGTGCCGTACACGGTGGCGCTTGAGGTCAGCGGCTGGGACGTGATCAAGCAGTACGTGGCCATGGGCCTGGGCGTGTCGATCATCCCCTCGGTATGCCTGGCCGAGGGCGACGAGGCCCGCCTGGGCTCGCGCTCGCTGGCGGCGTTCTTCCCGGCACGCAGCTATGGGGTGGTGGTGCGCAAGGGCCGGGTGCTGTCGCCGCAGGCGCGTGCGTTCGTGGCCCTGATCCGCCCGGACCTGCTTGCGCCGCGCGAGTACGACCAGAGCGGACATTCCGAACGCTGAGCATCCGCCTACGGGCCGGCAGCCTGGCCAGGAGGAGGGGATGGATCAGGCCGGGTGCGTATGCCGCCAGATGGCCACGGCCGCGGCCATGCACAGGAACCAGAACGCCAGGCCCACCACCGCGCACCACGCACTTTCCGGGTGGGTGCGCACGCCGAGGCCGCGCAGCAGCGCATAGCCCAGGCCCTTCACCAGGATTTCCAGCACCACGTCGACCAGGACGTAGCCGACGACGCGGACGGTCCAGCCCAGCAGGCCCCCGATGGCTTCCTCCGGCATCGTCGCCCCTCCGGACTTGGCTCAGCGGACCTGGGCGGCTTCCACCTGCCGGTCGCGCATCGCCAGGTCCTTGCCGATGCCGTAGCCGGCAACGAACAGCAGGAAGGCCGCCGTGCAGGCCAGCCCGGCGCCGCCGAGGAGGCGGTTGTGCCGCGCCAGGACCAACCCATAGGTCGCCCATGCCCCGGCAAGCAGCAGCGGGGACCAGGCCAGGCCGGCGACCACGAACGCGCATGCGGCGAACGTCTCGGCGGCGGTGATGCGGATGCGGCGGATCGAGTGCATGGATGGCTTCCTGTCCGTTGCATGTGGGTTGTCGCGCCATGGCCGGTCCCGGCCATGTTCCCCCCCCCCCCCCGGCGCGATGCCGATCCTATCGCGCCGGCAAGCGCCGCACATCAGCCTTCCCGGCCGGCCCGCAACGCCACGAACGCCTCCAGCGCCGCCGCCCTGCCCGCGGCCAGGTCCACCTGTGGCCGCCGCGGATAGCGCGGCGCGACCCTGCGCAGCAGCTCCGGGTGCTGCCACGGTGCGAACCGCGCCGGCAGCGGCAGCGGCGCCAGCTCCGGCACCCAGCGCGCGATGTATTCGCCCTGCGGATCGAACTTCTGCGCCTGGCTGACCGGGTTGAACACACGGAAGTACGGCGCTGCGTCGGCGCCGGTGCCGGCCACCCACTGCCAGCCCTGGGTGTTGTTGGCCAGGTCGGCGTCGACCAGGGTGTCCCAGAACCAGCGCGCGCCGTGCCGCCAGTGGATGCGCAGGTGCTTGGCCAGCCAGCTGGCCACGACCATGCGCACCCGGTTGTGCATCCAGCCGGTGTGCCACAGCTGGCGCATGCCGGCATCGACGATGGGCACGCCGGTGCGGCCGCGCTCCCAGGCATCGAGGGTGGCGCGCAACGGCCGCGCCCAGCGGAACCCGGCCATGCGCGGGTCGAGGTCCTGGTCGACCACGTGCGGGTAGTGGTGCATGACGTGGTGGGCGAACTCGCGCCAGCCCAGCTCGGCCAGGAAGCGTTCGCGGTCGGCCTCGGCCACCTCCGCCGCCTGCACCGCCGCGGCCACGCGCTGGACCGAGATCTCGCCGAAGTGCAGGTGCGCCGACAGGCGCGAAGTGCCGTCGGCCGCGACCTGGTCGCGGGCCTGCGCGTAACCGGCCAGGCCCGCGGCCAGGAACCGCTGCAGCCGCGCCTGCGCCCCGGCCTCGCCGGGGGTGGCCTGCTCCCAGAAACCGGCGTCCCAGTCCGGGCGGGTCTCGGGGATGATCGCGTCCAGGTGCCGGCCTTCCGGCGCGCCGGCCAGGTCCGGCGAGGGCAAGCGCTCCGGCGCCTGCCACAACGGGCGCAGGCGCCAGTGCGCACGCGCCGCTTTCCAGAACGGGGTGAACACCCGGTACGGGTCGCCCTGCCTGGTCTCGATCTCCCACGGTTCGAACAGCAGCGAGCCGTTGAAGCTTTCCGCATGCAGCCCGGCCTGGCGCAGCTGCCGCTTGATCCGGGTGTCGCGGGCCTCGATCCGCGGCTCGTAGCGGCGGCACCACAGCACCGCCTCGGCCCCGGTCAGCGCCGCCAGCGCCTGCAGCGTGCCCAGGCTGGGCCCGTGCAGCATCAGCAGGCGCGAGCCGCGGCGCCGCAGTTCGGCCGCCAGCGCCGCCAGCGAGCGCCGGCGCCAGGCGTTGGAAGCGGCGCCCGGCGCCCAGTCGCCCTCCTCGTCCGGGGCGTGGATGTACACCGGCACCGGCACCAGGCCGCGCTCCAGCGCGGCGCGCAGGGCGGGGTGGTCGTCCAGCCTGAGATCGTCACGGAACCAGACCAGCGCCACGCCCATGGGCGACCCTCAGGCAGTGCCGCGGTTGCGGCCCATCCACGGCCGGTACCACTGGCGCACCGCGGCCATGTCGGCCTCCATGTCGCCGGTGGTGTGGAACAGCGGGCCGAAGCCGATGATCCGCTCCGGGTAGTGGAAGTAGGTCATCAGCACCGGCACGCCGGCACCGTGGGCGATCTTCCAGAAGCCGCGCTTCCACTCCTTAACCGGCTTGCGCGTGCCTTCCGGGGCGACCACGAACCACATCCGCTCGCTGGCGCGCACCAGGTCGATGGCCTGGTCGACGATGCCATGCGGGTTGCTGCGGTCCACCGGGATCACGCCCAGCCGGCGCAGCACGATCGACAGCGGCCACCAGAACAGCTGGGCCTTCGCCAGCACCCGGATGTCCACGCCCAGGGCCAGCTTGGCGGCCATGCCCCAGATCCCGTCCCAGTTGGACGAGTGCGGCGCGGCGATCACCACCAGCCGGCCGACCGGCGGGATCTGCCCGACCACGCGCCAGCCGCCCAGGCGCAGCACGCTGCGGCCCAGCCAGCGGGTGAAGCGGCCCATGCCGCGCTCGGGGGTCTGCGGAACCTGCGCCGGCATCGCCGGCAGCAGGGGTGCAGCCTCGGACATTCTCACTCCCAGTCGCGGCGCGAGCGCCCGCGCTTGATCTGGCTGCGCTCGCGCTTGCCCTCCAGGCGCCGCTGCTGCGAGGCGCGGGTGGGGCGGGTCGCGATGCGCCGCTTTGGCACCGCCAGGCCGGCGGCAATGAACGCCGCCAGGCGCTCGCGCGCATCCTGGCGGTTGCGCTCCTGGGTGCGGAAGCGCTGCGCGTCGATCACCAGCACGCCGTCGTCGGTCAGCCGCCGGTCGCGCCGCGCCAGCAGGCGCGCACGCAGCGCCTCGGGCAGCGACGGCGAGCCGGCGACGTCGAACCGCAGCTCGACGGCGCTGGAAACCTTGTTGACGTTCTGCCCGCCGGCGCCGCTGGCGCGCACGAAGCGCTCGACGATCTCCGACTCCGGGATCGCCAGGCCGGGGCTGATGCTGAGCGCGTCGACGGGCATGGCCGGATTGTAAGCGGGCGGCGCACCGCGGCGTGCTCAGCCGGCCGCGCCGGTGTGTTCCGGCAGGCTCCAGCCGAACAGCGCCATCGCCCTGATGAACTCGCCCGAGGGCGGCGCCACCACCTCCACCCGGGCGCCGCCGCGCGGGTGCGGGAAGCCCAGCTTCCACGCATGCAGCAGCATGCGGTGCACCCCGCGCATGCGGAAGATGCGGTTGTGGCGGCCGTCGCCGTGGCTGGTGTCGCCGATGAGGTGGTGCGAGGCGTGCTTGAGGTGGCGCCGGATCTGGCGGAAGCGGCCGGTCACCGGCGCGCATTCCAGCAGGGCGTAGCGCGAGGTCGGGAAGCCGGCCGAGGGCTCGTCCAGCTCGCCGCAGGCCAGCCGCCGGAAGCGGGTCAGCGCCGGTTTCTTCTGCGGCTTGCCGGGCCCGCCGTCCAGCGGATGGTCGATCTCGAACGCCTCCTCCGGCCAGCCGCGGCACACCGCCAGGTAGCGCTTGTCCAGCTGCTGGGCCATCACCGACCGGCCCAGGGCCGAGGCGGTGTCGCGGTCGAAGGCCAGCAGCAGGCAGCCGCTGGTGGCGCGGTCCAGGCGGTGGACCAGGTACACGGGCCGGCCGAACTGGGCGCGCAGGCGGTCGGCGGCGAAGTCGGTCTCGTCCGCCGCCAGCGGGCTGTCGTGCACCATCAGCCCGGCGGGCTTGTCCACCACCGCCAGGCAGTCGTCGGCGTGGAGGACGGCGAGGGATCCGGGAATGTCGTTCACCCGCGCATTATCCGCGGGCGCGGCGGCGATTACGAAGGCGGGCGCGGCAAGGGCGCGCCGGGCCCTGGCGGCCCATGCGGCCGTGCCGGCGCGGCTTCAGGGACGCTTCAAGCCCGCGCCGCCGCATTCTGGGAAACTCGGCGCCGGCCATGAGGCCGCAGCAACTGGAGACCAAGGATGATCCCCGGAAGACATGCACTCGCCCTGACCCTCGCCGTCGCCCTGCTGGCGCCCGCCTGGGGCGCCGGCGCCGCCGCGCCCGCCCTGCCGCGCGGCGTCAGCGCCGGTCCCTCCATCGAGGGCATCAGCGAATACACCCTGGGCAACGGCCTGCGCGTGCTGCTGTTCCCCGACCCGACCAAACCCACGGTCACTGTCAACCTGACCTACGGGGTCGGCTCGGTGCACGAGACCTACGGCCAGACCGGCGCCGCGCACCTGCTCGAGCACCTGCTGTTCAAGGGCACGCCCGCGCACCGCGACATCAGCGGCCAGATGAAGCGCCGCGGCATCCGCTACAACGCCACCACCGGGCAGGACCGCACCAACTACTTCGCCTCCTTCCCCGCCGGCGGCGACAACCTCGACTGGGTGCTGGCGATGGAAGCCGACCGCATGGTCAACGCGCGCCTGGAACGCGCCGACCTGGACAGCGAGATGACGGTGGTGCGCAACGAGCTGGAGGCCGGCGAGAACAACCCCAGCGGCGTGCTGGTGCAGCGCGTGCGCGCGGCCGCCTACCAGTGGCATGGCTATGGCCAGGCCACCGTGGGCGCGCGCTCGGACGTGGAGGCGGCCGACATCGGCCAGCTGCGCGCCTTCTACCGGACCTGGTACCGCCCGGACAACGCCACCCTGGTGGTCGCCGGCCGGATCGACCCGGCGGAAGTGCTGCGCAAGGTGCAGGCCACGTTCGGCAAGCTGCGCGCGCCGGCCACGCCGCTGCCGCGGCGGGCCACGGTGGAGCCGCCGCAGGACGGCGAGCGCGAGGTCACCGTGCGCCGCACCGGCGACTTGCGCATCGCCATGGCCAGCTACCACATCCCGGCCCGCACCCATGCCGACAACGCCGCGCTGGTGGTGCTGGCGCAGGTCCTGGGCCACACCCCCGGCGGGCGCCTGCACAAGGCCCTGGTCGAGCCGCGGATCGCCGCCGGCGTCGGTGCCGGTGCCGACGGCCTGGCCGAGCCGGGCCTGTTCAGCGCGGTGGTGGTACAGCCGCGCGACGGCGACGGCGAGCGCGCCGAGCAGGTGCTGCTGGCGCAGCTGGAGGAACTGGCGCGCAACCCGGTGACCGAGGCCGAGGTCGAGCAGGCCCGGCAGCGGGTGGCCAATGCCTACGACCTGTACTTCACCGACGTCAACGCGGTGGGCATGGGCTTGTCGGAGTTCGTCGCCGCCGGCGACTGGCGCCTGCTGTTCACCAGCCGCGACGCGATCGCCGCGGTGACCGCCGCCGACGTCAACCGCGTCGCCGCCGCCTACCTGCGCCGCGACAACCGCACCCTGGGCCGCTTCGTGCCCACCGACGAACCGCAGCGGGTACAGGTGCCGGCGGCCCCGGCCGCGGCCGAGGTGGTGGCCGGTTACACCGGGCGCCAGGCGCTGGACGCCGGCGAGCACTTCGATCCCACGCCGCAGAACATCGAGGCCCGCACCCAGCGCTTCACCCTCGGCGACGGGCTCCGGGTGGCCCTGCTGCCCAAGCGCACCCGCGGCGGCACCGTGGTGGTCGACGGCTACTTCCGCTTCGGCGACGCGCAGTCGCTGGCCGGGCGCCAGCATGCCGCCGGCCTGGCCGGGGCGATGCTGATGCGTGGCGCACGCGGCCTGGACCGCGAGGCCATCGACCGCAGGCTGGAGGAGCTGCAGGCCCGGGCCCAGGTCGCCGGCGGGCTGCAGGGTGCACAGCTGTCGCTGATCGGCCGCCGCGAGCGGCTCGGCGAGACCCTGGAACTGCTGGCCACCCTGCTGCGCGAGCCGACCTTCCCCGAGGACGAGTTCGAGCAGCTGCGGCTGCAGGCCATCACCGGGCTGGAGGCCTCGCGCGGCGAGCCGGGCGCGGTGGCGCAGCGGGCGCTGGCGCTGCACTTCGATCCGTGGCCGGAAGGGCATCCACTGCACGCGCAGAGCCTGGATGAAACCCTGGCCGCGGTGCGTGCGCTCCGGCGCGAGGAGGTGGTGGCGTTCCACCGCGACTTCTACGGCACCGCGCAGGGCGAGATCGCGATCGTCGGCGACTTCGACCCGGAGGCGGTGCGCGCGCAGCTGGAACGCCTGTTCGCCGGCTGGCGCAGTCCGCATCCGTACCAGCCGATCGCCACCCGGCATGCCGAGGTCGCGCCGCTGCAGCGGCAGCTGCCGACCCCGGACAAGGCCAACGCGGTGCTGCTGGCGCGGCAGAACGTGGCCCTGCGGGTCACCGACCCGGACTACCCGGCGCTGGTGGTGGCCAACCGCATCCTCGGCGGCGGCGCGCTCAAGTCGCGCCTGGGCGACCGCATCCGCCAGAGGGACGGCCTCAGCTACGGGGTCAGCAGCTCGTTGCATGCCGACGACAGCGCCGACGGCGTGGACGATGCCGGCAACCTGCTGATCCAGGCCATCGCCGCGCCGCAGAACCTGGCCCGGGTCGAGGTGGCCATGCGCGAGGAACTGCAGCGGCTGGTGGCCGAGGGCATCACCGAGGCGGAACTGCAGGATGCGGTGTCCGGCCTGCTCACCGAGCGCGCGCAGGCGCGCGCGGACGACCAGAACGTGGCGGGCATGCTCCAGGACCAGCTGTACTTCGGCCGCACCATGGCCTTCACCGCGGAACTGGACGAGGCCTACCGCAGGCTGACCACGGCCCAGGTCAACGCCGCCATCGCCCGCCACCTGGCCCCGGGCAAGCTGAGCGTGGTCGCCGCCGGCGACTTCGACGCGGTGGCCCGCGCCGGCTCCGGCGCCGCCGCCCCGGCCGCGCCGGCCATGGCCGACTAGCCCCGGCAAGCCCGCCGCCAGGCGCGGCGGGCGCAGCGGCGAACGGGCCCGCGCGAGGCGGGCCCGTTCGTTGCTTGCGGCTGCGCGGGGGTCAGCGTCGCGGCAAGGCCGCCAGCACCGCCCACAACCCGCCGATTCCGGCGACCCAGGCCGACAGCGGCACCCCGGCCAGGCGCGGACCGCCGGCCTCCAGCGCGTACAGCACCGCCGCCACCAGCAGCAGGCCCACGCCCAGGATCGCCGCCACCGCCCGCCGCTGCATCACCCGCAGGGTGTGCTCGATCCCGGCCAGGTCGGGCGAGTGGATGCCCGTCCGGTGCCGGCCCTGCACCTGCTGCTCCAGCCACTCGTGCAACAGGCGCGGCATATCCGGCGCGCGGGTCATCAGCTCCGGGGCGCGCTGGCGGAACTCGCGCAGCAACCGGCGCGGGCTGTAGCGCTCGCGCAGGATCTTCCCAAGCACCGGGCTGGCCACCGCCCAGATGTCCAGCTGCGGATCCAGCTGCCGGCCCACGCCCTCGATGTTGAGCAGGGTCTTCTGCAGCAGGATCAACTGCGGCTGCAAGGTCAGTTCGTAGCGCTGCGCGGTGCGGAACAGCTTGGCCAGCACCTCGGCCAGCGAGACCTCGCTCAGTGGCCGGGTGAAGTACGGCTCGCACACCGCGCGCGCCGCCGCCTCCAGTTCCTCGATCCGCACCGTGGCCGGCATCCAGCCCGCCTCCACGTGCAACTCGGCGATGCGGCGGTAGTCCTGGCGGAAGATCGCCATGAAGTTCTCGGCCAGGTAGTACTGGTCGCGCGGCGACAGCTGGCCGACGATGCCGAAGTCCAGGGCGATGAAGCGTGGGTCGTGGCGCCGCGCCGGGTCGGCATCGACCCAGATGTTCCCCGAGTGCGCGTCGGCGTGGAAGAAGTTGTCGCGGAACACCTGGGTGTAGAACACCCGCACGCCCTTGGCCGCCAGCACCTTGCGGTCGATGCCTGCGGCATCCAGCGCGGCGATGTCGTCGGAGGGGATGCCGTGCACCCGCTCCATGGTCAGCGCCCGCTGCGCGCTGTGCGACCAGATCACCTCCGGCACGTACAGGTCCGGCGAGTCCTTCCAGAAGCGGCGCATCACCGAGGCGTTGGCGCCCTCGCGCTGCAGGTCCAGCTCGGCGGCCAGGGTGGACTCGATCTCGGCCACCACCGCCTGCGGGCGGATGCGGTCGGCCCGCGGATGGGCGCGGTCGACCAGCGCCGCCAGCGAGCGCAGCAGGGCGAGGTCGGCGTCGATCTGGCGCTCGATGCCCGGGCGCAGCACCTTGACCACCACCTCGCGGCCGTCGTGCAGGCGCGCAGCGTGCACCTGGGCGATCGAGGCCGAGGCCAGCGGGCGGGTGTCGAAGCCGGCGAACGCGGCCTCCACCGGCCGCCCCAGCGCCTGCTCGACGATGGCCCGCGCCGCCTGGCCGTCGAACGGCGCCACCTGGTCCTGCAGCAGGGACAGCTCCGCCGCGATGTCCGCCGGCAGCAGGTCGCGGCGGGTGGACAGGATCTGCCCGAACTTGACGAAGATCGGTCCCAGTTCCTGCAGCGCCAGGCGCAGGCGCATGCCGCGCGGCTGCGAGGCCACGTCGGCCGCCGCTCGCGGCACGAACGGCTTGGCCAGGCGCAGCCAGCGCTCGGCCGGGGTGCCTTCCAGCAACGCGTCCAGCCGGTAGCGCAGCACCACCCGGGCGATGCGCCAGGCGCGCAGCGCGGCCCTCATGGCGCACCTCCGGGCACGCGCAGGCGGGCGATGCGCGCGGCCAGGCGCTCGACGTCGTCGCGGACCGCATCGACCTCGTCGTTGAACGCGGCCAGCTCGGCGCGGCCGACCACGTCGCGCGATTCCTCCACCAGGTATTCGGCACCGGAACGCGCCAGGCCGCCGGCCAGCCCACGCGCGCCGCGCAGGGCCGCGGCCGCGGCATTGGCCAGCTGCACGCCCAGCACCGGGCCGAACAGCTCCACGAACGGCTGCTGCCAGTCCGGCTCGAAGCCGGAGGCCAGCTTCTGCAGGCGCCGTGCCAGGTCGGCGTCGCCGGACACGTGCAGGCGCCCGGCGGGCTTGCCGCGCGCGGCGGCGGCCAGGAACGGCAGCTGGCCGAGCAGGCCGCCGATGGTGCCGCGCACGGCCAGGTCGGCCTCGCGCAGCGGCGGGCCGACCTGCAGGTAGCGGTCATGCACGCGGATTTCCAGCGCCAGCGCCGGGCGCTCCAGGGTCAGGGAAACGCTGCGACCGTCCAGCTGCGCCAGCGCGGCGAGGGTATCCGGGTCCAGCGCCGCGGCACGGTTGAGCGCCGCTTCCAGGGCGCGTCCGGCCAGCGGCTTGAGGGCATCGAGGGGGCTTGGCATGCGGCCATTCTAGCGGTCGCGGCGGCGCCGCACCGGAAAACCCGGGGTCCGGATACGACACGGGCGCAGCCAGTGGCCACGCCCGTGCTGGGGTTCCGGCGGCGCCAGGGGCGCCGGCGCGGACTAGACCCGCCTGCCGCGCAGCAGCGAGATCGCACCCAGGATCAGGAACACGACGAACAGGATCCAGGCGATGTTGGTGGCGGCGCCGGCGATGCCGCTGAAACCCAGCAGGGCGGCGATCACGGCGATGACGAAAAACACGACGGCGTAATGGAGCATCTGGGCATTCCTCGGGGTGGCGCCGCGGGGGGCGGTCGAGGGGCATGCTGCCCAAGCGCCGGTCGTGATCAGGTGACGGATGCGCCCTGTTGCCAGCTGGCCTTCAGCCTGATGATTCCCTCGTCAAAACCGACCCTTGGCACGTAGCCGAAGTCGCGCCGCGCCGGCTCCATGCTGTACCAGTGCGCGGTGGCCAGCTGCTCGGCGAGGAAGCGTGTCATCGGCGGCTCGCTGCGCAGGCGCAGCAGCGGCCACAGCCGCTCGCACACCGCACCGATGCGGTACGCCGTCTTGAACGAAATGCTGCGCGTGACCGGCGGCGCACCGGCGGCCTGCAGCAGGCGGTTGAGCACCTCGCGGATCGGCAGCGGTTCGCCGTTGGAGATGAAGTACGCCTTGCCGGCGCAGGCCGCATCCGGTGCCAGGCGGTCCAGCGCGTCCAGGTGCGCCTGGGCGGCGTTGTCGATGTAGGTGGTGTCGACCAGGTTGGAGCCGTCGCCGACCAGGCGCAGGCGCCCGGCATGCGCGCGTTCGACCAGGCGCGGCAGGATCTGCGGATCGCCCGGGCCCCAGATCAGGCGCGGGCGCAGCGCGACCACCGCCAGCTCCGGTCCGTTGGCCGCCAGCGCCTCCTGCTCGGCGATGGCCTTGGTCGCCGCGTACGGCGCCTGGAAATCCTCGCCGTAGGGCACTTCGTCCGCGCCCAGGCCTTCCACCGGATGGGTGGCGCGATGGGTGACGCTGGGCGTGGAGGTGTAGACCAGCCGCTGCACGCCATTGGCGCGGCAGGCGGCAATCACGTTGCGGGTGCCGACCACGTTGGCCTGGTAGTAGCTGTCGTAGCTGCCCCAGGCGCCGGCCTTGGCGGCGTTGTGCAGCACCGCGTCCATGCCCGCCACCGCCCGCGCGACCGCGGCCGCGTCGGCCAGGTCGCCAAGGTGCTGGACCACGCCCATCGCCTGCAGCGCGGGCGAATGGCTGCGCTGGAAGCTGTGCACCGCATGGCCGCGCGCCAGCAGCGCGCGGCACAGGGCCTGGCCGAGGAAGCCTCCGCCACCGGTCACCAGCACCTTCATCGGGCCTTCTCCAGTTGCCGGGCCGCCCATGCGGCGAGCTTCTCGCGTCCGATCTTGGCGTTGTGGCGGATGTCGACCGGGAACGCGGGATGGCGCAGGAAGCGGCCGATGCGCGCGGTCTGCGGGGTACGGCTGCCAAGCATGCGCAGTTCCTCGGCGATGCGCTCGAACTCGGTGGCGCGCACGCCCCGGGCCAGTTCCACGCACAGCACCGGAACCTGCGCCCCGGGCGCGCCCACGCCTACCAGCGCGGTGCGGCGCACGCGCGGATGCACGTTGAACACCGGCTCGACCTGCTCGGTGTACAGCGGGCCCTGCTCGGTCTCCACGCGCTGGGTCTTGCGCCCGCAGAACCACAGCCGGCCGTGTTCGTCGAAATAGCCCACGTCGCCCATGCGGTGCACGACGCGGGTGCTGCCGTCGGCCAGGGCCTCGCGGATCTTGGCCGCGCGGGTGGCGGCCTCGCGGTTGAAATAGCTGTCGGTGGCGGTCGGGCCGGCGACGGTGATCTCGCCCACTTCGCCCACGCCCAGCACGCGCGCCTGGCTCCAGCTTTTGATCGGGCCGTCGTCCACGGCGATGATGCGCACCTCGTTGGGCGCCACCGGGCGGCCCACGCAGGTGCCGGCGCCGGCCTCGGTGGCGGCGCGGGTTTCCTGCAGCTCGCGGCCCTCGATCACCGCCACCGGCAGGCACTCGGTGGCGCCGTAGGGCGTCCAGAACTGCGCATCGGCCGGCAGCAGCGCGCGGATCTTCTCCACCACCTCCGGCGGCACCGGCGCGCCGGCGGAAGTGGCGCGGCGCACGGTGGGCAACGGCGCACCATGGTCGGCCAGCACCCGCATCAGCGCCGGCGAACCGAACAGCTGGGTCACGCCGAAGCGCGCGATCGCATCGTGCAGGCGGCGCGGGTCGGCCTCGGCCGGGCGGGTCGGATCCATGTCCGGGATCACCGAGGTCAGGCCCAGGGCCGGATCGAACAGGGCGAACGGCGGGAAGGTCGGCAGGTCCACGCCACCGGGCTCGATGCCGAAGGCCTCGCGCATCAGCGCGATCTGGGCGACGAAGTGGCGGTGGCGGTAGACCACGCCCTTGGGCACGCCGGTGGAGCCGCTGGTGAACAGGATCGCGGCGACCTCGTCCGGAGCGGTGTCGGCCAGCTGCGGGCCGGCACCCTGGCCGGCGCGCTCGACTGCGGCCAGGGTGGTCCCGCCCCAGCCCATGCGGGTGCCCACCGTGACCAGCTTCCTCGCCGACGGCGCCCAGCCCAGCAGGCGCCGGGCCACGTGCGCCAGCGGGATGCCGATGAAGGCCTCGGCGCGGGCCTCGTCCAGGCACTGCTTCAGCGCGCGGCGGTCGATGCCCGGGTCCACCAGCACCGGCACCGCCCCGGCCTTGAACAGGGCGAACATCACCAGGAAGAACTCCGGCGAGGGCCGCACCATCACCACCGTGCGCACGCCGCGGCCGATGCCGTGCGCGGCCAGGCCGGCGGCGAGCGCATCGCTGCGGGTGTCCAGGGTGCGGTAGTCGAGGACCACGTCGTAGCGGGCCAGGCCGCGGCCGGAGGCGCGCTTGCCGGGGCAGCGGATCGCGGGCTGGTCGGGACGCTCGGCGGCCAGCCGCGGCAGCGCCGCGGCGATGTTGCAGGGGCTGGAAGTCATGCGGGGATTATCCCACGCGCGTGCCCACCGCCCGGCGCCACTTCGCCGCCGCCACCGGATGCGGCAGAATCGCGCCTCCCGCAACTGCAGCCGCGCAAGGCCCGGCCCGCCCCCCATGCATCCCTGCCTCACCTGTGGCGCCTGCTGCACCCAGTACCGGGTCGCCTTCCACTGGATGGAATCGGATGAAGTGACCGAAGGGGGCGTACCCGCCGCACTGACCCAGCGCCTGGACGCGCACCGCCTGTGCATGCGCGGCACCTACGGCCCGCCGGTGCGCTGCGTGGCGCTGGACGCGGACATCGGGGTGTACTCGCGCTGCACCATCCACCCCAACCGGCCCTCGGTATGCCGCGAGGTGGATGCGTCCTGGGAATTCGGCGCCGCCAGCTCGCAATGCGACCGCGCCCGCATCGCCCACGGCCTGCCACCGCTGACCCCGGCCGACTGGACCTGGCGCGAAGCCGCCAGCAACGACGACGGCGAACCGGACGACAGCGGCAACAGCCCGTCCTCGCCGCCGGTCACGCCAATCGCGGCCTAGGCGGCTGCATCGCAACGGGCGCCATCCCGCATTGCGGGAAGGCAGGGATTCGCCGCATGGATTTTCCTGCGGCGCGGGCTAGCCCGCGCAGGGAAAGCCGGCCCGTGGTCCGCTCAGGCCAGCGGATTGGCGTCGAGGAAGGCGCGGATCGCCGGCACCAGCACTTCGTGCCTGTCTTCCAGCACGTAGTGGCCGGCGTCCTCGAACGCATGCACCTGCGCGCGCGGCAGGTCGGCGCGGAAGCGCTCGAGGAAGTGGTGGTCGAACACGAAATCCTTCAGGCCCCAGCCGATGAAGGCCGGGCGGTCGGCGAAGGACGGCAGCGCCTTGCCGGCCGCTTCCAGCAGCGGCCAGGCCTTGTCGCCGGGGCGCAGCGGGATGTCCTGCATGAAGCGGATGGTGGAGATGCGGTTCTTCCACGAGTCGTAGGGAGCCACGTAGGCACGGCGCACGTCGGCCGGCATCTTCCGCTCCACGCCGAAGTACGAGGCGCCGGCGGAGAAGGCGTTGAACGCGCGGATGATGACTTCGCCGACGAAGTAGTCGCGGCCCAGCGCGATCTGCCAGGGCATCTGCTTGGCCGCCGGCATCGGGAACGCGGCGGTATTGAGGACCACCAGGCGCTTGACCTGGGCCGCATGCGACAGCGCCCAGCCGAAGCCGATCATCCCGCCCCAGTCGTGCACGGCCAGGGTCACCGGGGTGGCGTCGTCGACCCCGGCATGGCGCAGCAGCGCCTCCAGGTCGTCCACCCGCGACTGCAGGGTGTAGTCGTAGCGCGGCGAGGCGGTGGGGCGGTCGTCCGGCTTGTCCGACAGGCCCATGCCGACGTGGTCGGGGACGATGCAGCGGTAGCGGCCGACCAGCGCGGCCACCAGGGTGCGCCAGTAGTAGCTCCACGACGGGTTGCCATGCAGCATCACCACGACTTCGCCGTCGCGCGGGCCCTCGTCCAGGTAGGACATGTGGATGCCGGGCCGGACTTCGAAGCGGCGGGGGTGCTCGGGGTAGCCGGGGAACTGGGACACGGGCAGCAGGTTCGCGCGGAAACCGCGCATTGTAGGCCAGCGCGGACCCGCCACGGCCCCGCCGCGGCCCGCCAGGGACTACCATGCACGCCCCTCCACCGTTCCAGCCGCCATGGCCATGCCCCCGCCCTATCTCGACGACGCGCAGATCGAACGCCTCTCCACCCTGCTTGAACAGCGCGCCGTGCCCTTCCGCGGCTTCAACCTGGAGGCGCTGGACGGCTTCCTGTCGGCCCTGGCGGTGGCACCTGCGCCGGTGCCGCCGGAGGAATGGCAGCCGGTGGTCTGGGGCGGCAAGCTGCCCAGCTGGGGCAGCCCGGAGGAGGCCGAAGAGGTCCAGGCCCTGCTGCAGGGCCACTGGAACATGTGCGTGGCCCGCGCCCGCCAGGGCGAGGACCTGCCGGAACACCTGCTGCCGCTGATGTGGCTGCCCGAGGACCCGGAAAGCGCGGACGAGGCCCTGGCCGAGGACGAACTGGACGTGGGCCGGGAATGGGCGCTGGGCTTCTTCGAGGGCGCGGCCCTGCGCGAGGAGGCCTGGGACCGCTGGCTGGACGAGCACGAGTGGATCGAGGAGATCTTCGACCTGCTCGAGCGCCTGGCCTCCGGCGAGGTGGTCGATCCGGAACACCCGGAGAAGGAGCCGGTGCCGCTGGCCTACCGCGAGCGCCTGGACATCGTCATGGACCTGCCGGGCATGCTGGCCGACCTCAACCACCAGCACATCGCCGAACAGACTCCGCGCACCCCGATCCGCCGCGAGGACGGCCCCGGCCGCAACGATCCCTGCCCCTGCGGCAGCGGCAAGAAGCACAAGAAGTGCTGCGGCGCCGGCTGAGGCCGCGCCGCCACCCCGGCCCCGGCAGCGATGCCGGACGCCGGAAAAGCAAAGGGCCGGCAGAGCCGGCCCTTTGTCATGCGGGGCAGGAGTGGGTTACCACACCACCTCGGCCATCGAGCAGTTCAGGCCCGAGCCGATGCCCAGCAGGGCGATCCGGTCGCCCTTCTTCAGGCGCCCCAGTTCCTTGAGCTTGCTCAGCACGATCGGCACCGAGGCCGGGCCGATGTTGCCGTGTTCGCCGAAGATGGTCATGACCTTCTTCGGATCCACGCCCAGCGACTTGATGAAGGCCTTGGTGTGCGGGCGGCTGACCTGGTGGATCACGAACTGGTCCAGCTCGTCCACCGCCCAGCCCAGCGCCTGCTTGGCCGCGGCGAAGGTCTTGGTGGCCAGTTTGATGCCCTCGATCAGCAGCAGGCGGGTGTCGGTGACCATGCGGTCGAGGTTGCCGCGGCACAGCTGGTTGAACTCGGTGGCCGAACGGGTCACGCCGCCCTTGTAGCGCGGGGCATCCGGGGCCAGTTCGCGGCGGCACAGGACCATGGCCGCGGCGCCGCAGCCCAGGGTCAGGGCCGCCATCTCGTCGCGGAATTCCTGCTCGGTCACGTCCGGGGCGCTCATGCGCTCCAGGGTCTTCTCGTACACCAGGTTGGCGGTCTCGCCGTCCACCACCAGGGCGTAGTCGATCTCGCCGCGCTCGAGCATGCGCGCGGCGATGTCCATGCCGTTGATGAAGGCCAGGCAGGCGTTGGCGACGTCGAAGGTCATGCACTCCTCGGACACGCCCAGGTTGCCGGAGACGATGGAGGCAGTGGACGGCTCCAGGTAGTCGCGGCTGACCGAGGTGTTGACCAGCAAGCCGATCTTCTCCACGCCGATGCCGGCGTCCTCGAGCGCCTTGCGCGCAGCCATGGTCGCCACGTCGGAGGCCGTCATGCCGTCATCCCACAGGCGGCGGGCATGGATGCCGGCGATGTCGCCCAGCACGTCCACCCGGATGCCGAGGCGGTCCAGGGTCGGCTTCAGGCGCGCGTTGATTTCCTCCGAGGTCAGGGTATGCGGCGCATCGATATGCGCCAGCCCCGCGATCGAGACGTTCTTGAAAAGCATGGCTAGACCACGCCGGTAAGGCGAAAGGGGCGTCGATTCTACCGGTTGCCCGCCTTCACCGCACCTTTACGTACGGGGCGGGGCGTGCCCCGTTCAGGGACACTGCCAGGCGGCGAAGCGCTGGGTCCCGCCGGCCGGCTCGCCCAGCGGCTGGACCACGTTGGCCCCGACCCCCGGGGCCTCGTTGCGGGCCAGGCTCTCCAGCTCGTCGCGGACCTTGACCTGGTCGCGCTGGTAGAAGCCCACGCTGTGCTTGACCGAGACCTCGACCTCGCCCTGGCGGGTGCAGCCGGCCGGGGCCGCCCCGGCGGCGATCACGCGCACGGCCTTGCCCTGGGGCTGCAAGGGCACCCAGGTGCAGGCGGCCAGCGGGAGGACGAGCAGGAGGGAGGCGGCGGCAAGGCGCATGCGGGTCTTCCGGGAAGGTGAAGGCAGGCCGGAAAGCCTGCCATGGTTCGGTGCAACAGGGGGACAACCGCCGGCGCCGCCCGTCGGGACGGCGCCGGCGCACGGGTCAGCGCGCGACCGGGCGACCGTCGGCGTCGATCACGTGGACCGGGCCGAGCTTGAGCGCGCGCACCGGCTGCTCGACCTGCTTGAGGTCGCCCACCACAACCCAGACCAGCTTGTCCGGATCCAGGGTGGCGGCCGCCTGCTGCACCTGCTCCACGGTCAGCGCCTCGATCCGGGCCTTGCGCCGGAACACCCAGTCGTCCGGGCGGTCGTAGCGGACGATGCCACCGATGGTGCCCAGCACCGCGCGCGCGGTTTCGTAGGCACCGGGCAGGCTGCGGATCTCGGTGGCCTGGATCTTGGCCACCTCGGCCGGGGTCGGCGGCTTGCGCCCGCCGACGTACTCGCGCACCTCGCGGTCCAGCTCGGCCAGGGCCTCGGCGGTCTTGTCGATCTGCACCGGGGCAAAGGCCATCCACGGCCGCTGGCCCAGGGCCTGGGTGGTGAAGCTGTAGGCGCCGTAGGCCCAGTGCTTGTCCTCGCGCAGGTTCATGTTCAGGCGCGAGGAGAACTCGCCGCCCAGCACCGAGTTGGCGAAGTCGAACACGATGGTCGACGGGTCCTTGGTCGAGGGCACGACCTGGCCCGCGAGGATGGTGGCCTGCACCGCGCCGGGCTGGTCGATCAGGTACACCGCCGCCGCCTGCGGACGCTCCACCTCCGGGATGGCCTCGACCGCGGCCGGGGCCGGGGCGGCCGCCTTCCAGTCGCCGAAGTGGCGCTCCAGCAGCGGCACGATCTCCTCCAGGGTGGTATCGCCGACCACGATCAGGGTGGCGCCGTCCGGGCGCACCCACTGCGCGTGGAAGGACTGCAGGTCCTCGCGGGTCAGCGAGGCGATGGATTCCTCGGTGCCGGTGCCGCTGAACGGGATCGCGTAGGGGTGGCCCTGGCCGTACAACAGCGGCGGCAGCACGCGCATGGCCGCGCCGTTGGGGCGCGCCTTCTCCTGGGCGATGCCGGCCAGCCAGGTGGCGCGCACGCGTTCGATCTCCTTCTGCTCGAAGCGCGGGCGGCGGACCATGTCGGCGAACAGCTGCAACGACGCGTCCAGGTTTTCCTTCAGCGCCGACAGGTAGGCGTTGCCGCCGTCCAGGGTGGCGCCGGCGCCGAGCACCGCGCCCAGCGACTCGGCGCGGTTGGCGAAGCCCAGCGCGTCCAGCTCGCCGGCGCCCTCGTCGAGCATGGCCATGGTGAAGCTGGAGGTGCCCAGCTTGCGGCCCAGGTCGGCGGCGAAGCCGCCCTTGAACTCGTAGCTCAGCTGCACCACCGGCACCGCGTCGCGGCGGGCCAGGATCACCTGGGTGCCGTTGCTGAGCGTGGCCCGCTCCAGCGCCGGGAATTTCAGGTCCGGGAAGCGGTCGGGCATGGGCACGCCCTTGCTGCGGTCCACCTGCGGCTTCAGCGCGCGGTACTTGCGGTCCGGCGGCGGCAGCTTGAACGGTTCCGGGGTCGGCGACGGTTCCTCGGCCAGCGCCTGGCGCTCGCCCGGCAGCACCACCAGGGTGTGCGAACCCTCGCCCAGCCAGGTGCGGCCGGCCTCGCGCACTTCCTCGACGGTGGCGTTGGCGACCACCTCCAGGGCGTCGCGGAAGCAGCCGGGGTTGCCGGTGTACACCGCGCACTCGGCCAGGGCGTCGGCCTTGCCGCCGAAGCCGCCGATGCGCTCGATCCCGCGCACCACCGAGGCCTTGGTCATGATCTTGGCCTGGCCCAGCTCCTCGGCGGTCGGCCCCTCGGCCAGCAGGCGCGCGATTTCCTCGTCCAGCGCCTTCTCCACCTGCGCCGGGTCCACGCCCTGGCGCACGTCGGCGGTGACGTAGAAGGTGGAGGCCAGCTCGAACGGCAGCACGTAGGCGCTGACCTTGTCGGCCAGCTTGTCCTCGAATACCAGGCGGCGGTCCAGGCGCGAGCCGCGGCTGCCGCCCAGCACCTGGGCCAGCAGCTGCAGCCGCTCCAGGTCCGGCTTGCCGTATTGTTCCACGCTCCAGGCGCGGTAGATGCGCGCCTGCGGGACCTTGTCCTCCATCGTCTCGCGCGTGGTCGCGCGCTTCACCGGGCCGGCCTGGATCCGCTCCAGGGTCGGGCCGGCGGGGATGTGGCCGAAGTAGCGGGTGACCTTCTCGCGCGCGGTCTTCACGTCGATGTCGCCGGCCAGCACCAGCACCGCGTTGTTCGGGCCGTACCAGGCACGGAACCACTGCTTCACGTCCTCCAGCGAGGCCGCGTTGAGGTCGTTCATCGAGCCGATCGTGCTGTGGTGGTACGGGTGGTCCTTGGGGTACAGCGCGCGGTAGATCAGGTCGTCGGCCTGGCCGTAGGGCTGGTTCTCGCCCTGGCGCTTCTCGTTCTGGACCACGCCGCGCTGCTCGTCCAGCACCTTCTGGTCGATCGCGCCGAGCAGGTGGCCCATGCGGTCGGACTCCATCCACAGCGCCAGGTCCAGCGCGGTGGTGGGCACGTTCTGGAAGTAGTTGGTGCGGTCCAGCCAGGTGGTGCCGTTCATGTCGGTGGCGCCGACCAGCTCGAACGGCTCGAAGTACTCGCCGCGGTGGTTCTCCGAGCCGTTGAACATCAGGTGCTCGAACAGGTGGGCGAAGCCGCTGCGGCCGGCCGGTTCGTCCTTGCTGCCGACGTGGTACCAGATGTTCACCGCCACGATCGGCGCCTTGCGGTCGGTGTGCACCACCACGCGCAGGCCATTGGGCAGGGTGAACTCCTCGTACGGGATCAGCACCTCGCTGCCGGCCGCGGGACGGGTGGCGGCATCCGCCGGGGCCAGTCCGGCGACCCCGAAGGTGGCGGTGATGGCCATGGCCAGGGCCGCGGCGAGCGGCCTGCGCGTGATCCTCATCGTGACGCTCCCTGTGCTGTGATTGGTGCGCCGATGCTAGTCGCCACGGGCGGCCTTTACACTAGGCCACAAGCCATCCCGGCCGGAGCGGACACGGACATGCGCCACTGCCTGGTCACCGGGGCCAACCGCGGCCTCGGCCTGGAGTTCACCCGCCAGCTGCTGGCGCGCGGCGCGCGCGTGGTCGCCACCGCCCGCCATCCCGGCCGCGCCGCCGCGCTCAATGCCCTGGCCGGGGATTACCCCGGGCGCCTGCACGTGCTGCCGCTGGACGTGGCCGCTGCGCGCAGCCGCGGGGAACTGGCGCGCGAACTGGCGCTGGTGCTGGACGGCCAACCGCTGGACCTGCTGCTCAACAACGCCGGCGTGCTGCACGGCGGCGAGCGCTTCGGCCAGGTGGCCGAGGCCGACCTGGAAACCAGCCTGCGCACCAACGCCATCGGCCCGTTCCTGCTGGTGCAGGCGCTGGCGGACCTGCTGGCCGACGGCGGCATCGTCGCCAACCTGTCCTCGGAGATCGGCTCGCTGGCGCTGCGCCGCGAGTTCCGCACCCCCAGCTACGCCGTCGGCAAGGCCGCGCAGAACATGGGCACGGTGCTGCTGTCCCGGGCGCTGCAGCCGCGCGGCATCCGTGTGGTGGCCCTGCATCCGGGCTGGGTGCGCACCGACATGGGCGGCGAGCGCGCCCCGGCCCTGCCGGCGGAGGCCGCCGCCGCGCTGCTGGCGGTGCTGGACCGCCTGGGCCCGGACGACAGCGGCCTGTTCCTCGGCCCCGACGGCGCGGTCTTGCCCTGGTGAGAACGGTTGCCCGGGCCCGGCCGGCCGCTACGAAGGCGGCGGCCGCAACCGGAAGCACGCATCCGGCCTGAGGCTGCAATCCGCTCCGGCGCCCGACCCCGGCCCTCCCGGTTCCTGCCGTGCCTCCGCTTTCCCCGGCCAGGCCGCGCGGCCTGGCGACGGGCGCACGACCACCCCGTCGGCTGGCGCTCCACGCCCTGCGCCGGCAGCTGCACGGGGCCAGCGCTGCGGCCGGCCCTGGCGGCGACACGCCACCGGCTTCCAGGCCGTTCCGGTCCCGGATTTCGGCCCTGCTGCGGCCTGCGGACCGGTGACCACGACCCTCGTCCGCATCCCTGTCCGGCGCGGTGTCCGCCCCGTGCGGACGTCCGCGCCGTCCCGCGGACACCGGGTCAGAAATCCAACCAATTGATCTGGAAGAAGAAATTCTTGGCACGCGACGTGCTTTGTACAGCTTTCCCCGGAAGCACTCCGAGGGTTACTGAATAAATGCTGAAGCAGCGTGCCGGAACCCCACCTTCTCCTTGCACCCTCTGCTTAGGTGTACTACATTACTACAACACCACTGATCAACGACACCGGAGCACACGATGAACGCCAAGACCCTTGCCGCCTCGTTGGCCCTTGCCCTCGCCGCGACGCCTGCCTTTGCCGCCGAGACCCCGCGCGTCGACCACATCGTCGACCTGCCGGCGGTCGAGGTCCGCCCGGATCCGGCCCTGCGCGCCGAGCTGGCCGCCAACCGCATCGTCGACCTGCCCGCCGTCGTGGTCCGCCCGACCACCGCGCAGAAGGCCGAATACCTGGCGGTGCAGGCCATGCAGGGCCGCATCGTCGACCTGGCCACGGTCTACGTCCGCCCCACCGCCGAGCAGCTGGCCGAGCGCGCCGCGATCGTCGCCCGCGAGCAGGCCGAGGCCCTGGCCGTGCAGGTCGGCAACACCCTGGCCGGGCAGGCCCAGGCCCACGTCGGCGGCCTGGCCGCGATGGGTAACTGAGTGCGGGCCGCGGAAGACACCGGCGGACGCGGCGCAGGCCGCAAGGCGCTCCAGCGCCCCGTCCGCCGGCACGTCTAGAATCCGCGGATGCCAGCCCCCGTTTTCGACGTCCTGCTCTACCAGCCCGAGATCCCGCCCAACACGGGCAACGTGATCCGCCTCTGCGCCAACACCGGCGCCCGCCTGCACCTGATCGAGCCGCTCGGCTTCAGCATGGAAGACCGGCAGCTGCGCCGCGCAGGCCTGGACTACCACGAATACGCCAGCGTGCAGGTCCATCCCGACCTCGCCACCGCGCTGGAACGCATCTCCCCCCGACGCCTCTTCGCCCTGAGCACCCGCGGCCAGGTCCGCCACGACCAGCCGGCCTATGCCGACGGCGACGCCTTCCTGTTCGGCTGCGAGACCCGCGGCCTGCCCGACGCGGTCCTGGAAGCGGTGCCGGAAGCACAGCGCCTGCGCCTGCCGATGCGCCCGGGCAACCGCAGCCTCAACCTGTCCAACGCCGTGGCCGTGCTCGTGTTCGAGGCCTGGCGCCAGCACGGGTTCGCCGGCGGCAACTGATTCCGCCGCAGCCCCGGGTCCAGCGCGATCCGCCCCGCGATCCCCCCGCGCCGGAGCCGGCATCGCATCCGCTGGCGGTGACAACCATGTCAACGTTGTCAGCATATCGCCAAGGCCAGGACAGAAGCTGTCCTGGCCGATGCCTCGCCGGGACATCCACCGGCCATTCCCGGTCCACCCGGGAAACGCCCGGACAACCCCCCGGACATATCGCGAATCCTGCTGATTTTCCAGCAGTTGTGGCGCGCATGCGGAAATCCATGTTGCACGGCAACAGCCAGGAAGGGTGTTAGCGCTACATCCTTTCTGGATTGACCGATTTTGCGTTTTTCGCTTGACAACGCTGTCACCTGACATCCAAATCCGGCCCCGTCGGGCGCATGGCGCCTGTCCACCCAACACAACGCCGAGAGAGAGGGGAAGGATCCATGAAGCGTTCCCGTGTAGCCGCGCCGCCGCGCCGCCGCCTGCTGAGCACCGCCCTGCTGGTGGCGCTGGCGCCGCCCGCCACCCAGGCCCTGGCCCAGGAGGCCCCCGCCACCGACCAGGTGAGCGAACTGGATACGGTCGTGGTGACCGGCATCCGCGCCAGCCTGGCGTCCTCGATGAACCTCAAGCGCGACGCCCAGGGCGTGGTCGACGGCATCGTCGCCGAGGACATCGGCAAGTTCCCCGACACCAACCTGGCCGAGGCCCTGCAGCGCATCAGCGGCGTGTCCATCGACCGCACCAGCAGCGGCGAGGGCTCCAAGGTCACCGTGCGCGGCATCAGCCCGGACTACAACCTGGTGTTGCTCAACGGCCGGCAGATGCCGGCGTCCAACCTCGGCCCGGGCGGCGGCGGCACCTCCAACTCGCGCTCGTTCGACTTCGCCAACCTGGCGGCCGAGGCGATCTCGGCGATCGAGGTCCACAAGACCGGGCGGGCCGAACTCCCCACCGGCGGCATTGGCGCCACCCTCAACGTGAAGACCGCCCGCCCGCTGGACATCGGCCAGTTCCTCGGCAGCGTGGGGCTCAAGGCGGTGCACGACACCTCGGTCGACAACCTGCCGCGCAGCTTCGCCGGCAGCAAGTTCACCGGCGAGCTGTCCGGCATCTTCAGCCAGACCTTCGCCGACAACACCTTCGGCGTCATGGTCAGCGGCAGCTACCAGGAACGCGACTCCGGCTTCTCGCAGGCCTCGGTGGCCGACGGCTGGCTGACCTTCCCCGGCGACGATGCCACCAGCGGCACCCGCCTGCCGCTGCCGGGCGAGCCCGGCTACGAACGCATCCAGAACCGTCCCGGCCCCGACGACATCTATGCGCGGCCGCAGAACACCGGCTACAGCGTCAACGGCGTCCAGCGCCAGCGCACCAACGGCAACATCACCCTGCAGTGGGCGCCCAGCGACGCGGTCACCGCGACGCTGGACTACAACTACATGGAGAACAAGGTCCAGCAGCAGCGCAGCGAGCTGTCGGTGTGGTTCAACTACCAGCCCGGCGACAGCTCCTGGACCGACGGCCCGGTGGCCGCGCCGACCTGGTACTCGGAGGACATCCCGGCCGGCAACAGCGACCTCTCCATGGGCGGCATGCGCCTGGCCACGAAGAACAGCGGCGATTCGCTGGGCTTCAACGTGGAATGGGAAGTCAACGACGCCCTGGGCCTGGAGTTCGACTACCACAAGGCCAAGGCCGAATCGCGCCCCGACGGTCCGTATGGCTCGGCCGGCGTGCTCGGCGTGGCCGCGTTCGTGCGCGGCACCACCTCGGTGGACTACACCGGCGAGATCCCGATCGTGAACGTGGTCCTGCCGCCGGGCATGGACGAAGTCGGTCCGGCCGACGCGGTGGTCACCGGCTCGGTGTTCCAGAACAGCTACAACCGCTCGGAGGTCGAGCAGTTCCAGGTACGCGGACGGTTCGAGTTCGGCGACTACTCCGGGCTGGATTTCGGCGTGTCCGCCACCGAGGTCGACAACCGCACCGCGGCCTCGGTGATGCAGGCCGACAACTGGGGCGGCCTCGGCAGCCCGGGCGACTACGACGATGGCATCTGGTACCTGGACCACATGTCGCGCTACTTCGACGCCTTCGGCAACTCCGGCGACCCGCGCTGGAGCGACGGCTTCCTGGTGTTCGACTTCGAACGCCTGCGCCAGCGCGCGGCGCAGATCCCGCAGCCGGACGGCCAGCCCTGCCCGTCCTGCTACCAGATGCGCCCGGACTACACCGACGACCTGCGCACCACCGAGAAGACCCGCAGCGCCTACCTGCAATGGACCAACACCTTCGACTGGTCCATGCCCCTGGACGTGGCGGTGGGGGTGCGCTACGAGAAGACCGAGGTGGAGTCGTCGGCGCTGGTGCGCATCCCCACCGGCATCAGCTGGGTGGCGGCCAACGAGATGTACGTGCAGTACGCCGACGAGCAGGGCTTCACCACGCTGGACGGCGAGTACGACTACTTCCTGCCCAACCTCGACCTGGCCCTGCACATCCGCGACGACCTGGTGCTGCGCGGCAGCTTCAGCGAGACCATCGGCCGCCCGGGCTGGCAGGACATCCAGGGCGGCCAGCGCCTGGACAACATCGTGCGTACCATCGGCGGCAACGGCAGCCGCGGCAACCCCGCGCTGGAACCGCTGGAATCGCGCAACTTCGACCTGTCGCTGGAGTGGTACTACGGCGAGGCCAGCTACGTGTCCGCCGGCTATTTCCGCAAGAACGTGCGCAACTTCATCAGCAGCACGGTGCTGCGCGAGTCGCCGTTCGAGCTGCACACGCCGGTGGGCGGCGCCTACTGGAACGAGGCCACCTCCACCGGCGGTTGCGGCCAGACCGACCTGCCCTGCATCCGCGACTACATCTTCGCCAACTTCGACGGCCAGCCCGGCGTGGCCTACACCGGCCTCAACTCGGCCGGGCAGATGACCGGCAGCATCGAAGGCCTGCCCGGCGATCCGGTGGCGCAGTTCGACATCACCGTGCCGGTGAACCAGCGCCGCGACCACGTCGACGGCTTCGAGCTGAGCATCCAGCACGTGTTCGGCGAAACCGGCTTCGGCCTGGCCGCCAACTACACCAAGGTGGATTCGGGGCTGACCTTCGACAACGCCAGCCTGGAGACCCAGTACCCGATGGTGGGCCTGAGCGATACCGCCAACCTGGTCGCGTTCTACGACAAGGACCGGTGGCAGGTGCGCGCGGCGTACAACTGGCGCGACAAGTTCTTCAACGGCATCGGCGGCCAGGGCCCGAATCCGAACTGGACCGAGGAATACGGCCAGCTGGATGCGATCGTCAGTTATTCGGTCACCGACAACCTGGTGCTGAGCCTGGAGGGCATCAACCTGACCGACGAAACCCAGCGCATCCACGCCCGCCACCGCAACATGGTGCGCTACGCCACCCAGACCGGCCCGCGCTACATGTTCGGCCTGCGCTACCGCTTCTGACCGTGCAGCAACCCGCCGCGCCCTCCCTCCCGGGCGCGGCGGTTTCCGGGTCGCCGGAAGGACCTGGCGACCTTTCTTTCCACCCCCGCGCTGCGGCACGATGCCGCCACGCCCTTCCTGGACCTGGCGCCGTGGACGAACAGGCCATCCATCGCCGACACCCCGCCGGCCCGGCGGGCGGGACGATCCCGGAACTGGAGGTCGCCGCGCCCGGCATGGTGCCCGAGGCGGTGCTGCAGGGATCGCGCCCGCTGGTCCTGCGCGGCCTGGTCGCGCACTGGCCGGCGGTGGCCGCGGCGCGGGAATCGCCCGAAGCCGCCATCGCCTACCTGCGCGGGTGCGAACGCGCGGATGCGCCGCCGGCGGTCGCGACCGTCGGGCCGCCCGATATCGAGGGCCGCTTCTTCTACGACGAGGACCTGGCCGGATTCAATTTCCGCCGCGAGGAGGTGCCGCTGGGCGTGGTCCTGGCCACCCTGCGCAAGTACCTGGCGCACGAGCGGCCCCCGGCAATCTACGTCGCCTCCACCACGCTCGACACCTGGCTGCCGCGGTTCCGCGCGGCCAACGACCTGGCCCTGCCCGGCGCCGAACCGCTGGCCAGCATCTGGATCGGCAACCGCAGCCGCATCGCCGCGCACCAGGACCTGCCGGAGAACATCGCCTGCGTGGTCGCCGGGCGCAGGCGCGTGACCCTGTTCCCGCCGCAGCAGCTGCGCAACCTCTACGTCGGTCCGCTGGAATTCACCCCGGCCGGGCAGCCGGTGAGCCTGGTCGATCCGGCCGCCCCGGACCTGCAGCGCTTCCCGCGCTTCGCCGAGGCGCTGCGCCACGCCATGTCCGCCGAACTGGGCCCGGGCGACGCGGTGTTCATCCCTTCGATGTGGTGGCACCACATGGAAGGCCTGGAGGGCTTCAACGTCCTGGTGAACTACTGGTGGCGGCGCGCGCCGGCGTGGATGGACAACCCGGTGGACGCCCTGATGCTGGCCATCGCCAGCCTGCGCGGCCTGCCGCCGGAGCAGCGCGCGCTGTGGCGCGACGCCTTCGAGCACTACGTGTTCGGCTACGACGAGGGGCAGGTGGCCGGCCACCTGCCGCCGGCCGCGCGTGGGGTGCTTGGTCCGCTGGACGAGGCGCGTGCGCGGCGCATCCGGGCCAAGCTGGTGCAACGGCTGCAGCAACGGGGGACCTGATGGACGACGCACGCCTGCCTTCCACCCCCATCCGCCGCGTGGTCATCGCCGGCGGCGGCACCGCCGGGTGGATGGCCGCCGCCGCGCTGGCGCGCACGCTGGGCCGGGTGCTGGACATCACCCTGGTCGAGTCGGAGCAGATCGGCACGGTCGGCGTGGGCGAGGCCACCATCCCGCCGCTACGCACCTTCCACCGCCTGCTGGGCATCGGCGAGCAGGACTACCTGGCCGCGACCCAGGGCACGATCAAGCTGGGCATCTCTTTCGAGAACTGGAGGGCGCAGGGCCACCGCTACATCCACTCCTTCGGCAGCAGCGGCCGCGACCACTGGTCGGCCGGCTTCCAGCACTTCTGGCTGCGCGGCAGGCAGGAGGGCCTGGCCGGCGATTACGCCGACTACTGCATCGAGCTGCAGGCCGCGCACCAGGACCGCTTCTCCCACCTGCCCGACTACCACGTCAACTACGCCTACCACATGGATGCGGCGCTGTACGCGCGCTTCCTGCGCGCACTGGCGCAGCGCCATGGCTGCCGGCGCGTGGAGGGAAAGATCGCCGAGGTGGAAACCGACCCGGGCAGCGGCTGCATCGGCGCGCTGAAGCTGGAAAGCGGGGACGTGCTCGAAGGCGACTTCTTCATCGACTGCACCGGCTTCCGCGCGCTGCTGATCGGGCAGGCCCTGGGCGTGGGCTTCAGCGACTGGTCGCAGTGGCTGTTGAACGACCGCGCCCTCGCCGCCCAGACCACCGCGGTGCGCGACGCGGTGCCGTATACCCGCGCCATCGCCGGGACGGCGGGCTGGCAGTGGCGCATCCCGCTGCAGCACCGCGTGGGCAACGGCATCGTCTATTCCAGCCGCTTCATGGACGATGACCAGGCGCGCGAGGCCTTCCTCTCCAGCCTGGAGGGCGAGGTGATCCGCGCGCCGTGGCCGGTACGCTTCCGCCCCGGCCAGCGCCAGCGCTGCTGGGAGAAGAACTGCGTGGCCCTGGGCCTGGCCGGCAGCTTCATCGAACCCCTGGAATCGACCACGATCCACCTGATCCAGCGCGGCATCGTGCGCCTGCTGCAGTCGTTCCCCGGGGTGCTCAGCCAGGCCGCCATCGACGATTACAACGCGCAGCTGGACGCCGAACTGCAGCACGTGCGCGACTTCGTGGTGCTGCACTACCACGCCACCGAGCGCCGCGACTCGCCGTACTGGGAGGAGGTGGCCTCGATGCGGCTGCCGCCGAGCCTGCAGCACCGCATCGACCTGTTCCGCGAGACCGGCCTGGTGTTCCACCAGCCGGGCGAGCTGTTCGCCGAGAATTCCTGGGTCCAGGTGATGATGGGCCAGGGCATCGTCCCGGCGCGCCACCATCCGGCCGCGGCGGTGCTCGGCCGCGGGGACCTGCAGCGCTTCCTCGGCGACGCCCGGCGCCAGGTGCTGGAAACGGTGGCACGCATGCCCGCGCACATGGATTACCTGCGCCGCTACGCGCCGGCCCCGCCGCCGGGGCTGCAGCAGGCCGGCACTGCCGCGCAGGACGCCTGAGCGCTCCGTCCGGCGCGTTCCCGCGCGGCGATCGGCCGGATTCCGCCAAGCGTTTCACACAAATCGCGTGCGCGTCGGCGCGGGTCGGCGGCGCCGCGGAAAAGTTCCCCCGGCGCGCGGGTAATTCATGTACTGGTCAGTTCTGAATTCAGGCCATGTTGCAGGTGGCGGCGAATAATGCGCCTGCCGTGAACGCGAACGCTTCGCTCACTGGCCCATAACAACGAGACAAGAGAGTCCGTACATGAAGAAGAATTCCCTGCTTGCCCTGGCCCTGGTCGCCACCCTCCCGTTTGCTGCCAGCGCCGCCGATGGTGTGTCGTACAACTACGTCCAGGGCGGCTACGCCGCGACCAATACCGATGGCGCGGATGCCGACGGCTTCGGCGTGGACGCCTCGGTCGCCATCGCCCCCAACTTCCACCTGTTCGGCGGCTACAGCAACCAGGAGATCGACCACAGCTCGGTCGACTTCGACCAGTACCGCTTCGGCGTCGGCTACAACCGCGAAGTCGCCCCGGCGGTCGACCTGGTCACCAAGGTCGCCTACGAGAAGTTCGATGCCGGCCGCGGCTTCGACTACGACGGCTGGAGCGCCGAGGTCGGCGTGCGCGGCTCGCTGCATCCGAACCTGGAAGGCTACGTGATGGCCGGCTACGAGGACGGCGACGAGTACGACGGCGAGTTCTACGGCCGCATCGGCGCGCTCGCCAAGTTCAACCAGAACTGGGGCATCAGCGGCGACGTGAAGTTCGTCGATGGCGACACCCAGTGGTTCGTGGGCCCGCGCTTCACCTGGTAACCCGCGTCCTCCGCGCAGGGCGGGAGGTCTCTCTCCCCCGCCCGCCCTGCGGGGACAGTGCTGGCGTGTCCCCTCTCCCTCGCGCCAGCCACCCGGAGCCCGGCCTCGTGCCGGGCTCTTTTTTTGCGCATAGGCCGCCTGCTCATGTCGTCATGAGCATCGCGCATGGCCGCGGGCGGTCCACGGGCCGGACGCCATGACAGACTCGCGCAGCGACCACGCTCCGTGTCCCGCGATGACCCTGACCCAGCTGCGCTACTTCGCCGCCATCGTCGATGCCGGGCTCAACATCACGCTTGCGGCCCGCAAGGTCCACGCCACCCAGTCGGGACTGTCCAAACAGATCAAGCAGCTGGAGGAGGAACTGGGATTCCTGCTGTTCACCCGCCGTGCGCGCAGCCTCACCGCGCTGACCCCGGCGGCCGAACGCGTGCTCGAGCACGCGCGCCCGCTGCTGGCGCATGCGGCCAACATCCGCGCGCTGAGCGAGAACCTGCGCCGCGAGAGCGGCGGCGAACTGCACATCGCCACCACCCACACCCAGGCTCGCCACGTGCTGCCCCCGGTGCTGGCCGCGCTCAAGCGCAGCTACCCGCAGGTGGCCATGCACCTGGCGCCGGGCGGGGACGGCGAATCGCTGGCCCGCCTGGCGCGCGGCGAGGCCGACCTGGCCATCGTCAGCAGCAGCGGTGATCCGCCGCCGGGCGACATCCGGCTGCCGCTGTACCACTGGGAGCGGGTGGTGGTGGTGCCGGCGCGGCACCGCCTCACCCGCCTGGGCCGGCCGTTGCAGCTGGACGACCTGGTGCACTACCCGCTGGTCAGCTACGAATCCAGCCGCGAGCCCGGTTCCTCGCTGCTGCGCGCGTTCCGCGCCGCCGCACTGGAACCGCAGGTGGCGGTCACCGCGCGCGATGCCGACCTGATCGCGACCTACGTGCGCAGCGGCCTGGGCGTGGGCATCGTCGCGGAGATGGCGGTGGAGTCGATCCAGGGCGAGGACCTGGTCGCGCTGCCGGCCGACCACCTGCTGCCCACCTGCACCACCTGGCTGCTGCTGCGCCGCGACCGCCTGCTGCGCGACTACACCGCCGAGCTGGTCGCGCGCATGGTCGGGGCCGACGTGCGCGACGTGCGCCGTGTCGCCGGCGGCGAGGCCACGCCGGAATGGCCGGTGCCGCACTGGCGCGAGACCGGCACCCTGCTGCGCCGCCGGCGCTGAGCGCCGCGCAGTAGCCAAGGCCATGCGGGCGGGCGCACCAGGCGTGCCGCGCCTGCGTGCGCCATCGAAGACTGGCGCGATCCGGGCCGCTGCCACGGCCGGTGCCATTGGAGTGCGGCGCCCCGGCCTACGCAGCCTAAGCCGCATCCGGATGCCAGCGCCGCGCGTGCCAGGCGCGTGCATCCCGGATGCGGTGGTGGCGCCAGGCCTACTGCACGCCGCCGGCCAGGGCCAGGAGCTGGATCCGGATCTCCAGTTCGTCGCCGATGTGCGGCAGCTGCTGCACCAGGCCGAACTCGCTGCGGCGGATGCGGGTGCTGGCGGACACGCCCAGCGCCGGCGCGTCCTTGGCCGGGTGCTGCGCGGCGCGGGTCACCACGGCTTCCAGCTCGACCGGCCTGGTCACCCCGCGCAGGGTCAGGTCGCCGGCCACCTGCAGGCGCTGGCCGTCCACGCGCACCGAGCGGCTGGTGAAGCGCGCCTCGGGGAAGCGCCCGGAATCGAAATAGTCCTCGCGCTGCACGCGCTGGTTGAGGCGCTCCACGTGGCCGTCGAAGCTCGCCAGCGGCAGCACCACGTCCACCCGCGAGGTGGCGGGGCTGGCGGGGTCGTAGACCACGGTGCCGGTGGCCTCCAGCCGCGCGGTGGGGCGGGCGAAGCCGAGGTAGTCCCAGCTCACCAGCACATCGGTATGGGTCGGGTCGATGGTGTAGCTCAGCGGTGCGGCGGTGGCGCCGGCGGTGGCGGCCAGCAGCAGGGCGGCAAGGGTCGGGCGCAGCGCTTTCATGGCGGGACTCCGGGGTCGTGGAAGGAATGCACGGCGGCGGCTCAGCGCGCCGCCGCCGTCCAGGCCGCCAGTTCGGCGGCGGTGAGCGGGCCGGCCTTGCTGCGCAGCACCCTGCCCTGCGCGTCGAGCAGGACCGAGTACGGCAGCACACCCAGGCGGTTGCCATAGCGCGCGGAACTGCCGGCCTGGCCGTAGTCCACGGCCTCGACCAACACCGGGTAGCGCACCGGCCGCCGCGCGAGGTAGGCCTGCACGCTGGCCGGCTCGTCCAGGGCGATGCCCACCACCTGCACCGCGCGCTTGCCGGCCTGCGCGGCGGCGAAGGCATCCAGCTCCGGCATCTCGCGCAGGCACGGCGCGCACCAGGTCGCCCAGTAGTTCAGCAGCACCGGCTGGCCGCGCCACTGCTCCAGCGGCGGCGCGTGCGCGGGCGCAGCGGCCTGGGCGATGGCGGCGCACAGCACCAGGGGCAGCCAGGCGAAGCGGCGGTGGCGCGCGCGGGCGGACGTGCGTTTCATGAGGCATCTCCCTGCAGCGCGGCCTCGACCTGGGCCTCGGTGGGAACGGTGGACAGCACCCGGCCGGCGCCCCCGGGGCGGAACACCACGTACAGCGGCACCCCGACCGCGCCGTGCTCGCGCAGGAACGCGGTGATCTCCGGATCCATCCGGGTCCAGTCGCCCTTGAGGTAGACCGCACCGCTGCGATGCAGGGCGGTCCGGAACGGCGCGCGCGCGAACACCCGGCGCTCGTTGGCCTTGCAGGTCACGCACCAGTCGGCGGTCATGTTCACGAACACGGTGCGGCCGTCGGCGCGCAGCCGCGCCAGCGCCTGCGCCGAGTACGGCAGGCTGCCGTCGGCCGCTTGCCGCGCCGGCTCCGGTGCCGCCGTCGGCAGGGCGTGGATCCGGTACAGCGGCCAGGCCGCGACCAGCGCCAGCAGCAAGGCCGCAAGCCGCGGTCCGCCGTTGCCGACGTGGCGCAGGCGCTCGCTGGCCCACAGCGCCAGTGCCAGCCACAGCATCCCGGCCAGCAGCCAGCCCAGGGCCTCGCTGCCGTGCTGGCGCACCAGCACCCAGGCCAGCCACGCGGAGGTGGCGTACAGCGGGAAGGCCAGCGCCTGCTTGAGGGTTTCCATCCACGGCCCCGGGCGCGGCAGGCGCGTGGCCAGCGCCGGGACGAAGCCCGCCAGCAGGAACGGCAGCGCCAGCCCGAGCCCCAGCGCCAGGAACACACCCAGCGCGGCCGCGACCGGGAGCGCAAAGGCCGCGGCCAGGGCCACGCCCATGAACGGCGCGGTGCAGGGGCTGGCTACCACCACCGCCAGCACGCCGGTGGAGAAATCGCCCCCCAACCCGTCGCGGCCTGCCAGGGCCTGGCCGGCGCCGCCCAGGCGGGTGCCGATCAGGACCACGCCCGACAGCGACAGGCCCAATGCCAGCATCACCCATGCCAGGAACGCGACCACCACCGGCTGCTGCAGCTGGAAGCCCCAGCCCACGGCCAGGCCGGCGCCGCGCAGGGCCAGCACGATGGCGCCAAGCGCGGCGAAGGCCAGCAGCACGCCGGCGGTATAGGCCAGCGCGCGGTGGCGCGCATGGCGCGGCGAGCCGCCGGATCCGGCCAGCGACAATACCTTCAGCGACAGCACCGGCAGCACGCAGGGCATCAGGTTGAGCAGCAGGCCGCCAAGCACGGCCGACAGCAGCAGCGCGGCCACGGCCGGAGCGCCGGTGGCGGCGGCTGCGGCGGTTCCGGATCCCGTCGCGCCGGCTACCCCGGCATCCACGGCTACGGTGGCGGTGGCGCCCGCGTCCGGCGCGCCTTCCACCCGCACGAGGCCGCCGTCGATCCGCAGCACCGTGGCGTGCGGCGGATAGCAGACCAGCGGCTCGACCTCGTGGCAGCCCTGCACCACCACGCGCAGGCGGGTGGCCGTGGCCGGCGCCGCGGGCGCCGCCAGCACGACCTCGGCGCTTGCCTCGCCGCGGTAGACCTCGACCGGCCCGAGGTACGGGTCGTCCTTGGCCACGCCCGGCGGCAACCGCAGTTCCGGCGCCGGCGCATCGTCCAGCGCGCGTACGTGGATGCGTTCGCGGTAGAGGTAGTAGTCGTCGGCCACGCGCCAGTGCAGGCGCAGCCGGGTCGGCGACTGCAGCCGCGCGTCCAGGGCGAACGCCTGCTCCACCGGCAGCAGGCCCGGCGGTCCTGTGTCCTTCGCATGCAGCGACGGGACCACGGCGCCGGCAAGCAATGCGCCAAGCAACGGCCAGCGCGCGCGCAGGGTACGGGGCATGGCGACCGCGCTCATCGCCGCGCCTCCAGCAGCGGCGCGTAACGCGCGTCGGTCAGCGACACCAGGAAGGCCTCCAAGTCGTCCAGCTCCTGCGCGTCCAGGCCCAGCGGGCCGGCCATCGAGGCATCGCGGCCGTGGGCGCCGGGTACCACGCGGTCCGGGTCGTTGTAGTACTCCAGCACCTCGCGCAGGGTGGCGAACATGCCGTTGTGCATGTACGGCGCGGTCACCGCCACGTTGCGCAGCGAGGGCACCTTGAACTGGCCGTCATCGGCCGGGTTGCCGGTGACTTCGCCGCGGCCACGGTCGGCGAGCCCGGCGCCGTCGTACAGGCCGATGTTGCGGAAGCGGTCGGAGGTGAAGTCCTCGCCGGAATGGCAGTCCGCGCACTTGCCCTTGCCGATGAACAGCAGGCGGCCGCGGCGCGCCGCCTCGCTGATGGCGCCGTCGTCGCCGCGCGCGTAGCGGTCGTAGGGCGAATCGCCGGACTCGAGGGTCTTCTGGTACGCAGCCAGGGCCCGGCCAAGGCTGCGCGCGGTGGCCGGACCGCCGTAGGCGGCCTCGAACGCGGCGCGGTAGGACGGGTCGGCGTTGAGCCGCGCCAGCGCCTGCTCCAGTGGCAGGTCCATCTCCAGCGGGTTCTCGATCGGGAAGATCGCCTGCTCCTCCAGGGTCTCGGCGCGGCCGTCCCAGAACATCGAGGTGCGCGCGGCGACATTGAGCACCGAGGGCGTGTTGCGCCGGCCCAGGCGTCCGCCCACGCCGGCGCTTACCGGCACGTCGTCGGCGAAGGCGCGCTCGGGGCGGTGGCAGGACGCGCAGCTGGTGCTGCGGTCGGAGGACAGCAGCGGGTCGAAGAACAGGCGCCGGCCCAGCTCCACCCGCAGCGCGGGCAGGTCGGCGGCGGCCGGTGCGCCGGTGGCGGTGGCGGCCGCGCCGGCCAGCCACGGCAGCGCGGCCAGGCCCGCGGCGGCCAGGGCCAGGCCCAGCAGCAGGCGCGGCCCGTGGCCACGACGGCGGCGGCGCGTGCGCAAAGCGGCAGCGTCCACGGCATTCCTCACGGCACGACGGCGAACGGTGCCTTGAACAGGGTGCACAGCCCGCTGCCCTCGTGGCAGCTCTGCCCGGCCAGGGTGCCGCTGACCTCGCGCGCGCCCGGCTCCAGGCGCACGCGCTGGCGGAAGGTGGCCTGCCCGGCGAAGTAGGCATAGCGGTACTCGCCGGCGAAGTTGCTGCCGCTGCGTTCCTGCGCGCCTTCCGCGCGCAGCGGCTGCAGCGCCTGGCCGCCGGACTCCACCGCCAGCCGCGCCGGGCGCGGCCCGAAGTCCCCGGCGTCGAAGCCGGCGGCGTACACGATCCAGCCCGGGCGCACCGGCACGCTGGCCACCAGCTCGACCTCGCCCGGCGCGCCGGGCACCGCTTCGGCGCGCCAGCGCCAGTCCAGTTCCACTTCTTCCTGCGCCGGCGCCGGCGCCGCGGCGAGGGCGAGCGCGCCCAGCAGCAGGCCGCGGGCGGCCTGTTTCCAGTCCCTCATGGTGCTTCCTCGTTGCGATGGCGCCTGCCGCCGCCGCGGCAGGCGCCGGGTTCAGGGTGCGGCGGCCAGCGTGGCCGGCGGCGCAGTGCCGGCATCGGCGCTGGCGTACGGGTCCGGCTCGGCCAGCAGTTCGTCAAGCAGCGCGTTGAAGCGGGCCACGTACTGCTCGTAGTACTCGCCGGTCACGGTGCCGGTGTAGCCGGTGTAGATCTCGCGCACCTCGCCCTTGCGGTCGATGATGAAGGTGGTCGGGAACGCGGCCAGGTAGTTCACGCCCTGCAGCTTCTCGGTCGCCACCTTCTTGTCGGCGATGCCGCCGAACACGATGTCGTACTGGATGTCGAAGTACTGCTTGAACTTGCCCAGCACTTTCTGGAAGTACTCGAAGCTGTCCTCCTGCTCGAACGCGACCGCCACCGCCTCGACCCCGCGGTGCCTGTTCTGCCTGAACCACGGCGCCAGGAAGTAGGTCTGGTCGGTGCAGTTCGGGCACCAGGTGCCGATCACCTCGACGATCACCACCTTGCCCTTGTACTTGTCGTCGCGCAGGGAGACGGTGCGGCCCTGCAGGTCGGGGAAGCTGAAGTCGATGCGCTTCTGCCCGTCCTTGAGGAAGGTCAGCTGGTAGGGGTCGGGCAGCTCGGCCGCCGGGTCCTTGCGGCCCTCGAAGCGCACCACGTTGTAGATGCCCGAGCCGGACACGCCCTGCAGGTTGCCATCCTCGTCGATCGTGCCCTTGATCAGGCGCGGGCTGGGGCCGCTGAAGTGCGACAGCCAGAAGCGGTTGCCCTGGACCACGCCCTCCAGCTCACGCGAGTCGCCCACCGCGGTCATGATCACGCCGGTCAGGCGGTTGCCCTGCTGCTGGAACAGGCCGACCTGGTTGCGGCGGTTGCGGCGCTCGTCGGGGTTGTCGTCGCGCAGGCGCGCCTGGTCGGACTGCTGCAACGCCCACTTGCCGCTGAGGTCGACCCCGGCCGGCTGCTCGCGGCCGGGTTCGACGAAGCGCCAGGCCTTGCCGTGCTCGGCGGTGAACGGGATGTTGCGCGCGCCGTTGCGGCTGGGCACCAGGTCGCGGTACTCGCCGGCGAGGGTGCCGTCGTCGCGCACGGTGAACACCAGGGCGGCGTCGTAGGTGTTCATCGGCACGGACAGGGTGTCGTCGGACACGCGCTCGACCACGAAGCGATCGCGGCGCGAACCGTTGATCAGCTCGAAGCTGGCGTCGGCCGCGTCGCGGCCCCGGACCTCGAAGTTGAACGGGATCGGGTCGCCGTCCACCGTGAACTCGCCGCGCCAGATGCCTTCCTTCGGGAAGCGCGCGGCGGCCTCGGCGGCGGCGGCCGGCAGGAGCGTGGCCAGCAATGCGGTGCCTGACCACAGCAGCGCTGCAACTGCCTTCATTGCCTCACCTCGTCGTTGGGGATGCCTCCGGGGCAACGAATGTAGGAAGCGGCACGCGGCGGCGTCCACGCGAAAACCCACGCCATGCATGGCATGTGCTCATGTGCTGATGAGGGCAGGTGCTGAGGCGGCTTCCGCGGCGGCGGCTACGCCGGGCCGCCGCCTGCGATGGCGGCTCCGGTCGATCCGTCATCACGGGGACCCGCGCCGCGAGCCGGCGCGGGCAGCCCTCAGCGGAACAGGGTTTCCGGGTATTCCGGCTTCTGTTCGCGGGCCAGCAGCTGCTCCAGGCCCTGGCGCGGGGTCAGTTCGCCGTGCAGCACGGCGTGCACGCCGGCGGAGATCGGCAGTTCCACGCCGTGGCGGTTAGCCAGGCGCATGACCTCGTTGGCGGTCTGCACCGATTCGACCACCTGGCCGATCTCGCGCACCGCCTCGTGCAGCTCCTTGCCACGGCCCAGGGCCAGGCCCAGGCGGCGGTTGCGCGACAGGTCGCCGGTGCAGGTCAGCACCAGGTCGCCGAGGCCGGCCAGGCCCATCAGGGTCTCCGGGCGCGCGCCGATCGCCGCGGCCAGGCGCAGCATCTCGTTGAGGCCGCGGGTGATCAGGCCGGCACGGGCATTGAGGCCCAGCTCCATGCCGTCGGCCACGCCGGTGGCCACCGCCAGCACGTTCTTCATCGCCCCGCCCAGCTCGGCGCCGACCATGTCGTCGCCGGTGTAGGCGCGGAACGCGGGGCCGTGCAAGGCCGCGGCGACCTTGCGGGTAAACGCCGGGTCCTCGCCGTGCACGGTCACCGCGGTGGGCAGGCCCAGGGTGACTTCCTTGGCGAACGAGGGGCCGGTGACCACGGCCAGCGGCACGCCCGGGCCGAGCACGTCGGCGGCAACCTCGTGCAGGAAGCGGCCGGAGCCGGGCTCGAAGCCCTTGGTCGCCCAGGCCACGCCGGCACCGGCCGGCAGCAGCGGCTTGAGCGCGTGCAGGGTCTCGGTGAAGGCATGCGAGGGCACCACCACCAGCACCCAGTCGCAGCCGGCGACGGCCGCGGCCAGGTCGGTGGTGGCACGCAGGTTCCCGGGCAGCGGGATGCCCGGGAGGTAGCGCGGGTTCTCGTGGCGCTGGTCGATGGCCTCGACCACCACCGCGTCCCGGCCCCACAGGGTGGTGGCCAGGCCGTTGCGGGCGGTCAGGGTCGCCAGGGCGGTGCCCCACGACCCGGCCCCGAGGACCGCCAGCCTGCTGCTGCCGGTTGCGGCAGTCATCGGATGCGCGTTTGCCGCCGGATCAGGCGTTGCCGGCCGGCTCGGCCGAGGCCGCGTCGCCCTCGGCGGCCTGCTGCTGCGCGGCCTGGGCCTGGCGCTGGCGCAGGGTCTCGGCGTACAGCGCGTCGAAGTTGATCGGCTGCAGCAGGAACGGCGGGAAGCCGCCGGCCTGGACCAGGTCGCTGACCAGCTGGCGCACGTACGGGAACAGGATGTTCGGGCACTGGGTGCCCAGCAGCACGTCCACGCCCTGCGGCGGCAGGCCGGCGATGCCGAACACGCCGGCCTGGTCGACCTCGACCACGTAGGCGGTCTTCTCGCCGACCTTGCAGGTCAGGGTGACGCGCAGGGAGACCTCGAACGCGGTCTCGTTCAGGCGCTGCACGCGCTGGTTGAGGTTCAGCTGCAGGTCCGGCTGGCCCTGCTCGTTGAAGATCGCCGGCGAATTGGGCGACTCGAAGGAAACGTCCTTGACGTAGATCTTCTCGACGCTGAAGGCCGCGCCGGCGGCTTCCTGCGGGGCGGGGGCGGCAGCGCCGTTGGTGGTTTCGTCGGACATTTCGGACTCCGGAATCGCTGGTTGGATGGCCGGCTGAACCGGCCGGGAACGGAACGCGGGATTATGGCACGTGCGCCGGACGCGGGTAGCCCCGGGGCGCGGCCGGGCTCAGCGGCCCTTGACCAGGGGCAGGCCCGCGGCCTGCCAGGCGACCAGCCCGCCGTCGAGCCAGTACACCTGCTCGAAGCCGGCCTTCTTCAGCTTGCGCGCGGCGCCGGCCGAGGCCATGCCGGTGCGGCACACCACCACCACCGGCGACTGCTTCGCGCCGGCCAGCAGCTTGCCGGCCGGGTCGAACTGGCTGGGGATGATGTTGCGGCTGCCGGCGATGTGGCCCTTCTCGAAATCGGCGATCGCCGACAGGTCCACCACCAGGGCGCCGGGCTGGTTGGCCACCAGCGCCAGCTCCGACGGCTTGAGCGCCTTGTAGCCGCGCAGCAGGCGCATGATCTCGGTGTAGATGATCGCCACGGTCAGACCGGCCAGCGCCAGCGACAGCATCGGGTGGCGGCCGGCGAAGGCCATCAGGGTCTCAAGATTCACGGCGCGCGTTCTTCATGCGGATGGGACGGGGCGGCGATTGTCGCACATGCCCCGCGCCGCGCCGCCGCTAGTGCCCGTCCCAGAAGTCCGGCAGCCCGGAGACCTGCCACCAGCGCCGCGCCTGCGCGTCCCAGCGCCACAGCTCGCGCCAGCGCACGGTGCGCTCGGCCTGGGTGTGGCGGTTGACCGCGCCGACCTCGATCTCGCGCGCGACGGTGCCGTCGGCCAGCACCGAGCTGGTGCCCTCGCGGTAGCGGGTCACCTGCAGCTGGCGGTAGCGCTCCAGTTCCAGCCCGCTGACCGGGTGGGCGGCCAGCCATTCCGGATCGACCAGCTGCAGCGCGGCCTCGTAGTCGCTCCAGCGCACCGCCGCGGCGAACGCCTCCTGCGCCTGGCCCAGGGCCTGCGCCTGGCGCTTGCCCATGGCATGCGCCGGCAGCACCAGCGCGCACAGCGCCAGCAGCAGCAGGATCCCTGGAATGCGCATCGTCGTCCTCCGGCGGGCCATGGCCGGCATGCTAGCAGCTGGCCCCGGCGGCGCGGCCGCCGGCCATGGCCACGTAGCGGCCGCTGAACACGGTCGCATCGCCGCCGCCGGGCAGGGCGATGCGCGCGGCGATCCGGCAGCGCGCGCGGCCACGCTGGCGGAAAGTGGCGAGGAAATCCTCCCACTGCCCTTCCTCCAGCCAGGCCTCCGCCTCCAGCGCGTCGTACAGCGGCGCCAGGTAGCGCACGTGGCTGTCGGCCACGTACACGTCGGCCGGGTGCCCGGCGCGGGCCAGGTGCCAGGTGGCCAGGCCCCAGCCGGCCAGGGTCATCAGCGAGGCCAGGCTGCCGCCGAAGGCCGAGCCCTTGTCGTTGATGTTGGGCGCCAGCGGCGCGCGCAGGCGCAGGCGGCCGTCGCCGGCATGGACGATCTCGATCTGCATCTGGCGCGCCAGCGGGATCGCGCACAGCTGCGCGCGCACGGCGGCCAGGGCGGGGTCATGCGGCTCGTTCGTGGTCATCGGCAAAGGGTAGCGGAAGCCCGGCCCGGGCCGGTCCGCGGCCCGCATAATGCGCGGATGCCTGCACCCCCTCCGCCCTGGACCCTGGTCTCGCTGCGCCCCGCCGGCGGCCACGACGCCATGCGCCGCGCCGCCGCGCGGCATGGCGCGCGCCTGCTGGCGCTGTCGCCGTGGGCGTTGCGCCCCTGCGACGACGACGATGCCCGCCGCGCGCTCGACGCGGCCCTGGCCTGCGAGGCGGTGCTGTTCACCAGCCCGGCGGCGGTGCGCGCCGCCGCGGCCCTGCGCCCGCTGCGGCCGGGTCCCGGCCAGGCCTGGCTGGCGGTGGGCGCCGGCAGCGCCGCCGCCCTGCGCCGCGCCGGCGTGGCCCGGGCGCAGGCCCCGGCGCGGATGGACAGCGAGGGCGTGCTGGCGCTGCCCGCGCTGGCCGCGCCCGCCAGCGTCGGCCTGGTCACCGCCCCGGGCGGACGCGGGATGATCGCGCCGACGCTGGAAGGCCGCGGCGCGCGGGTGCTGCGCGCCGACGTCTACCGCAGGGAGCCGCTGCCGCCGGCGCCGCGCGCGCTGGCCGCGCTGCGCGCGCTGCAGGGCCCGGCCTGCGTGGCGGTCAGCAGCGGCGAGGCGCTGGAACGGGTGCTGGACGGCTGGCCGGAGGACGCGGTCGCGGTCCTGCGCCGCTGCGCCGTGGCCGCCGCCAGCGAACGCCTGGCGGAACTGGCGCGCGCGCGCGGCTTCGCCCGCGTCGCCTCCGCCGCCAGCCCGCGCCCGGCGGCACTGGCGGCGCTGGCGCAACAGCTGGTTGCCGGGTGAGTCCTTGCGGGCGCGGCGGCGGCCAAGCGATGCTTGCCGCTGGCCGGATGGCCGCCTGGAGCGCGGCACCCCCCGCCCGGCCGAACAGGATGCAGCCGTGAACGAGACTCCCCCTTCCCGCCGGCCATCCACGCGCGCGCTCGCGTGGCTGCTGGTCCCGCTCGTACTGGTGCTGGCCGGCGCCTTCGCCTGGCATGCCTGGCGCCAGCAACAGGCGCGCCTGCACGACCGCAACGCCGACCAGGCGCGCCAGCTGGAAACCCTGATCGCGCGCATGGACAACCTGCGCAGCGACCTGGCCACCCAGTCGCGCCTGATCCGTGATGCGTCCAATGCCAACCGCGTGCTGCGCGACGAGGTACTGGGCCTGGGCCAGCGCAACGCGCTGCTGGAGGACAACGTCGCGCGGCTGGCCGCCAGCAGCCGCGACGGCAGCCGCAGCGCGCGCCTGGACGAGGCCGAGCTGCTGCTGGTGATGGGTGCACAGCGCCTGCGCATCGCCGGCGACGTGGAAGGCGCGCGCCGCGCCTACGCGCTGGCCGCCAGCCTGCTCGAGGGCCTGCACGACCCCGGCCTGCTCAACCTGCGCCAGACCCTGGCCGAGGAGCGCGCCGCGCTGGACCGGCTCGGCCCCGGCCCGCGCGCGGCCATCGCCGCGCGCCTGGACGCGGTGGCCGCGCGCCTGGCCGACCTGCCGCTGGAAGCCCCGGCGGCCGACGAAGGCCGCCCGCAACCGTGGTGGCAGCGCGCGCTGGCGCCGCTGGTGCAGGTGCGCCCGGCCGGCAGCCACGAACTGCTGACCGGCAGCGAGCGCATCGCCGCCGAAACCACCCTGCAGCTGGAGCTGACCCTGGCCCGCGCCGCGCTCGAGCGCGGCGACGCGCCGGCGTTCGGTTCGGCGCTGCAGCGCGCGCAGGCGGCGATCCGCCGGTTGTGGCCGGATTCACCCGCCCTGCGCGAGGTTCAGGGTCAACTGCAGGCCTTGCGCGGCCAGCCGCTGGAACTGCAGGAACCGGTGCTGGAAGCCACCCTGCTGCAGCTGCGGGCCGCGCGCGAAGCGAGGAGTGTGCAATGAAGCCGTATCGATGGCTGGTGGCGTTGCTGGTCGCGGCGGTGCTGGGCGTGCTGGCCGCGCAATGGATCGCGCAGCAGGACCCGGCCGCGCTGGGCCGGGTGATCGTGCGCACCGGCGGTTACGACTACAGCACCAGCCTGCCGGTGGCCATCGCCCTGGCGGCGCTGGCGCTGGTGGTGCTGGGCGCGGCCTGGCACCTGCTGCGGCTGCCGTTCCGCGCCTGGGGCCGCTACCGCAAGCGCCAGGGCCGCGGGCGCCTGATCGAGGGCATGCGCGCGGTCTACGGCGGTCGCTGGAGCCAGGGCGAACGCCTGCTCGGCAATGCCGCCGACGATGCCGAGGCCGGCACCCTGGCCCTGGCCGGCGCGGTGCGCGCGGCCGATGCGCGCGGCGACGAGGCCGCGGCCGCGCAGTGGCTGGCGCAGCTGGCGCAGCGCGACCCGGTGCTGCACGCGGTGCTGCAGGGCGAGCGCATGCTGGCGCGCGGCCGTCCGGTGGACGCGATCAACGCGCTGGACGTGGCCGAGGCGCAGCCGCTGCCGCCGCGCGGCCTGCTGTTGCGCGCCCGCGCCCTGGCCGCGGTGCACCGCGCCGGCGAGGCCTACGGCCTGCTCGGCGCGCTGCGCCAGCAGGCAGTGCTGCCGGCCGACGAGCTGGCCACCCTGGAGCTCGACCTGGCGGCCGCCTCGCTGGAGGAGACCGACGACGCCAACCTGCTGGCCGAGCGCTGGGAAGCCATGCCCAAGACCCTGCGCACCGAGCCGGCGGTGGTCGGGGCCTATGCCCGCCGCGCCGCCGCGCTGGGCTGGCACGAGGCGGCCATGCGCCACCTGGAGCAGGCGCTGGACGCGCACTGGGACGAGGAGCTGGTGGACCTGTACGCGCGGCTGCCGGTCGGCCACGTGGATTCGCGCCGGGCCAGCGCCCAGCGCTGGCTGCAGCAGCACCCGGGCAGCCCGGCGCTGCTGGTGGCGCTGGCGCGCCTGGCAAGGCAGCAGGAGCAGTGGCCGCAGGCGCGCGACTTCCTGCAGCGGGCGCTGGAACAGGGCGCCGGCGCCGAGGCCTGGGAACTGCTGGGCGACGGCCTGGCCGAGGCCGGCGACCACGCCCTGGCCGCGCAGGCCTACGCCAACGCGCTGCTGGCAGGACGCGGCGAACCGGTGCAACCGCTGCCGGCGCGCCTGCTCCAGCCGCCGGCCGACGCCGCCCCGGAGGAACGCGACGCCAACGGCCTGCCGCGGCTGGTGGAGTGATCCGCCGCGGCGCGGATCCCGGCGACCCGGAAAAGGAAAGGCGGCCCCAGGGCCGCCTTTCTTCGTTGCGCCGGCGCCGGGATCAGCGCTCGACGATCGCCACCACGCCCATGCCGCCGGCGGTGCAGATCGAGACCAGGGCGCGGCCGCCGCCGCGCTCGGCCAGCTGCTTGGCCGCGGTGGCGATGATGCGCGCGCCGGTGGCGGCGAACGGATGGCCGGTGGCCAGCGAGGAACCGACCGGGTTGATCTTCTCCGGGTCGATCCGGCCCAGCGGCGCGTCCAGGCCCAGGCGGGTGCGGCAGTAGTCCTCGCTCTCCCAGGCGCGCAGGGTGCACAGCACCTGCGCGGCGAAGGCCTCGTGGATCTCGTAGATGTCGAAGTCCTGCAGGGTCAGGTTGTTGCGGCGGAGCATCTCGGCCACCGCCACGGTCGGCGCCATCAGCAGGCCCTCGCCGTGGACGAAGTCCACCGCCGACACGTGCGCGTCGCGCAGGTAGGCCAGCGGCTCGTGGCCGTGGGCGCGGGCCCACTCCTCGGTGGACAGCAGCACCGCCGCGGCGCCGTCGGTCAGCGGGGTCGAGTTGGCGGCGGTCAGGGTGCCGCGGCCGGAGGTCTTGTCGAACGCCGGCTTGAGCGTGGCCAGCTTCTCCAGCGAGGTGTCCGGACGCAGGATGTTGTCGCGCTCCACGCCGCGGAACGGCGCGATCAGGTCGGAGAAGAAGCCGCGCTCGTAGGCGGCGGCCAGCTTCCTGTGCGAGGACACCGCCCACTCGTCCTGCGAGTCACGCGAGATGTTCCACTGCTTGGCCATGTCCTCGCAGTGGTCGCCCATGCTCTTGCCGGTGCGCGGCTCGGCCACGCCCGGGAACTCGGGCTTGAGTTCGGACAGGCGGAAACCCTTGAATGCGGCCAGCTTGTCCTTGAAGGTCTTGCCGCGGTTGGCGGCCAGCAGGCGCGCGCGCAGCTTCTTGCCGTAGACGATCGGCACGTCGGAGGTGGTGTCCGAGCCGCCGCCGATGCCCGAGTCGATCTGCCCGACCGCGATCTTGTTGGCGATGGTGATGATCGAATCCAGGCTGGTGCCGCAGGCGCGCTGCAGGGTGATGCCCGGGGTCAGCGGCGACAGGCCCGACGACAGCGCCGCCTCGCGGCCCAGGTTCCAGTCCGAGGAGTGCTTGATGACCGCGCCCATGGCCACCTCGCCCAGCTGCTGCCCGTGCAGGCCGAAGCGCTCGACCAGCGCCCCCAGGGTGCGCACCGACATGCCGAGGTTGCCCACGTCGGAGTAGGCGGTGTTCTGGCGGCAGAACGGGATGCGGACGCCGCCGAGGATGGCGACGGGGCGGGTGGATGGCATGGGATGACCTCGGGTGGATTCCATCGGGATTACGGTCTGCATACGCGACCGAATGCATAATGGCCGAAGTGTATCCCCCAGCCGTCAGGCGGCCAACGATGCAGACCCATTTCGCGATGAACGGCGGCCCGCGCCGCCAGTCCCACCCTTCCCGGCGGAGGACTACGCGTGGCTGACACCGTGTTCCGTGGCGTGTTCGCGCTGGAGCTGGCCGGGGGGCAGGCGCCCGGCCGCGCCGCGCTGTCCCAGGAAGAGGCCGGCACCCTGGCGGTGGCCGTGGGCCGCGACCTGGCGCGGCTGGTGCCGGACGTCGCCTCGCTGGACCTGGTCCTGGCCGCCGCCCACTTCGACCCGGCCGAGGCCCTGCGCCCGGGCTGGTCGCTGCACCGCCGGCTGGAGGAGCTGCACATGCGTGCCCCGGGCCGCAAACAGGGCCCGCGCGTGGTCGCCTTCGGCACCGATGCGGACGGCGACGTCCCGCTGCCGCTGCAGGCCGACCCGGCCCTGACCGGCGGCGGCCTGCGCGTGCTGCCCTTCATCCTCGCCGGCGAGCCGCAGACCCTGGCGGTGGTCGCCGGCGCGCTGGAGGAAAGCCTGCTGCCGCAGGGCATGGCCGGTGCCGACACCGCGCTGCTGGCGCAGGACGGCTTCCGCGCCCGGATCGAGCATGCGCGCTACCTCAGCGCCCACGACCTCGCGGCGATGATGGCCATGCAGTACGACAACCAGGGCCTGTCGGCGCTGTGGAACCTGATCGAGGCGGCGCTGCTGGCGCCGGGCTCGGAGGAATGGCTGGACGCCGGCCCCGAACCGCTGCTGCGGCTGGCCGACGGCGAGGCGCGCATGGCCCTGTTCGACCCGGCCGGCTGGTGCGCGCACTACCACGGCGGCACCCCGGGCGAAGGCGAGTGCGAGCGCCTGCAGCGGCTGTACGAGCTGTTCCTGGCGCGCCAGCGGCAGCTGGCCGCGGTGCTGGAGGCACACGGCATCCCGGTGCTGTACGTGCACGCCAACGGCCAGCAGGACGCGCGCGCCCTGCTTTCGCAAGCGGCCTGATCCGCAGGCTGCATCCCGCAGCCGTTGCGGCGTCTTCCCGCCCGCGTGCGGCGGATGCGTCCACGCCCCTGCACACCGGAGCGCGGCCCGGACCGTGGCCCCGGCCGCGCCGCCTTGCAGCGCGGGTTTTCGCGCGCGGCCCGGGACCCGGCCCCCTCCGTCCGCCGGAGGGGAGGGCCCTGGTGCCGCTCAGCGCACGACCTTGATCACCCCGCAGGCCACGCGCGCGCCGGCGTTGCCGGTGGGCTGGCTCTGGTAGTCGTCCGGGTCGGCATGCACGATCACCGCGCGCCCGGCGATGTCGTTGGCCGCGCCGCCGCCCAGGGTCACCCCTAGCAGGTGCGCATCGACCGTGGCCACGCCCTCGGCGTCGCTGCTGATGTTGTCCATGTCCCCGCCATGGTGGGCGCCGCTGCCGGCGCGGCCGTGCGGGGCACCGGCCGGGTTGAAGTGGCTGCCGGTGCTGGTGGCGTCGGCCGCGCTGCAATCGCCCTTTTCGTGCACGTGGAAACCGAACTGGCCGTTGGCCGGCAGCCCGCCGACCTGGCCGCGCACGTGCACGCCGCCGTCCATCGGCACCAGGACCAGGGTGCCGCTGACCCGGCTGCCGGAGGCCGAGGCCAGCGCCACGCGCGCTTCCTGCGCGGTGCTGGTGGCGACCGGCTCGGCCGGCGCCGGCGGTGCCGGGGCCACCGGCTCGGTGGTGCTGCAGCCGGCCAGCAGGGCCAGGGCCGCCAGGGCGGGCAATGCGATTCGCGGATGGGCGGGAGTCTTCATGCACGTGCACCGGTCAGTGGAACGGACCGCCATGGTGTCCGCTGGCGCGTTGCCGGGCAATCAAGGGCAGCGGCCCCCCATCCGCGACGGCGCGCCCGCACCGCAGCGGGGCCACGCCGCTCAGCGCTCGCGGCGGCGCCCCGGGCCCAGCTTGCGGGTGACGGTGTTGCGGCCCACGCCCAGCAGCGCCGCCGCTTCCACCCGGCGGCCGCCGGTGTGTTCCAGGGCGGCGTTGAGCAGGGCCCGGTCGAAGCGTTCGCGCGCCTCGGCGTGCAGGTCGCGGGCGCCGGCGCGCAGGCAGTCCAGCGCCCATTGCCGCAGCTGCATGTCCCACTGCGCGGCGCTGGCCGGCGCCGCCGGCGGCGCCGCCACCGGTGCTTGCAGCACCTGCAGGTCCTCCAGGGTGATGGTTTCGCCCGGGGCCAGCGCGGCCAGGCGCCAGCACAGGTTCTGCAGCTCGCGTACGTTGCCCGGCCAGTCCATCGCCTGCAGCGCGGCCAGCGCCGCCGGCTCGAAGCGCTTGGCGCCGCCGCCGAGCTTGCGCGAGGCGCGGTGCAGGAAGGTGGTGGCCAGCAGCGGGATGTCGCCGCGGCGCTCGCGCAGGGCCGGGATCTGCAGCCGCACCACGTTGAGCCGGTGCAGCAGGTCGGCGCGGAAGCGGCCCTGCTGCACCAGCGCCTCCAGGTCCTGGTGGGTGGCGGCGATCACCCGCACGTCCACCCGGATCAGCTCGCGGCCGCCCACGCGGAAGAACTCGCCCTCGGCCAGCACGCGCAGCAGGCGGGTCTGCAGCGAGGCCGGCATGTCGCCGATCTCGTCCAGGAACAGGGTGCCGCCGTTGGCCTGCTCGAAGCGGCCCACGTGCCGCTTCTGCGCGCCGGTGAAGGCGCCGGCCTCGTGCCCGAACAGTTCGCTCTCCAGCAGCTCGGCCGGGATCGCGGCGGTGTTGAGCGCCACGAACGGGCCATCGGCGCGCGGCGACTCGCGGTGCAGGGCGCTGGCGACCAGTTCCTTGCCGGTGCCGGTCTCGCCGGTGATCAGCACCGACAGCGGCGCCTGGGCCAGGCGGCCGATCGCGCGGAACAGCGCGCGCATGGCCGGGGTGTCGCCGATCAGCTCCTGGCTGGCGGCCTCCTCGGCGGCGGCGGCCGGCACCGGCGGCGGTGGCGGCGCGCCCTCGGCCGGCAGCGCGCGTGCGGCCAGCGCCACCGCGTCGTCCAGGTCGAACGGCTTGGACAGGAACTCGTGGGCGCCGCCGCGGAAGGCCGAGGCGGTGCTGGCCACGTCGGTGTAGGCGCTCATCACGATCACCGGCAGCTGCGGGTGCGCGGACTTGAGCCGGTCCAGCAGCTTGAGGCCGTCGTCGCCGGGCATGCGCACGTCGGTGAACAGCAGGTCCGGGGCGCCACGCACGCGCAGTGCCGCCAGCGCGCTGGCGGCGTTCTCGAAGCCGTCCACCTCGTAGCCGGCGTCGCGCAGCGCGGTCGCCAGCACGAAGCGCACCGAGCGGTCGTCGTCCACCACCCAGACGCGGCGGCTCTCGGAATTCATGCGGCGGTCTCTCCTTCAGGCTCGGTCTGCGGCAGCAGCAGGGTGAAAACGGTATGGCCGGGGCGGGAACGGAAGGTCAGGGTGCCGCGGTGCTCGCGCGCCACCTGGTGGGCCAGGGCCAGCCCCAGGCCGGTGCCCTCGGCGCGGCCGCTGACCAGCGGCAGGAACAGGTGCTCGGCCAGCTCCTCCGGCACCCCGCGGCCGTCGTCCACGATCTCCACCCGCAGCGCGCGTGCGTGCAGGTGGTCGCGGATGTTGAGGCCATGCTCGAAGCGGGTGCGCAGGATGATGGTCGAGGCTCCCGCCTGCAAAGCGTTGTTGACCAGGTTCCACACCGCCTGGGCGAGGCGGTCGGCGTCGCCGGGGAATTCCGGGATCGAGGGGTCGTAGTCGCGCTGCATGCGCACCGGGCGGCGGCCCTCGGCCTCGGCCTCGGCCAGGCGCAGCACGCGCTCGAGCACGGCATGGATGTTCAACGGCGCGTGCGGCCGCTGCGGCGCCGGCGACAGCAACTGGTCGACCAGGCTGCTCAGGCGCTCGATCTCCGAGCCGATCAGCTCGATCAGCTCGCGCTCGCCGGCATCGTCCTGGCGGCTGGCGGCACGCCGCGACAGCAGCTGGGCCGCGCCCTTGAGCCCGGCCAGCGGGTTGCGCAACTCGTGGGCCAGGCCCTTGAGCGCGGCCTGCAACGCCCCGGGCAGGGCCTGGGCCGCGTCCGGCAGGGTCAGGTCGTCGCAGGGATGGGCCTCCAGCAGCCAGCCGCCCTCGACCCGGGTGACCCAGCCATCGGCCAGACGCGGGGCCTCGCCGGGCAGGCCCAGGGCGATGCGGTGCAGGCGCAGGATCTCGCGCTCGTCCTGCTCCAGGAACCGGGCCAGGGCGTCGCCCTCCTGCTCCAGCGCCGCCAGCGGCTGCCCGACCAGGCGCCGCGGGCCGATCCCCAGCCAGCGCGGGAAGGCGGCATTGACCCCGGCGATCCGCGCCTGGGCATCGGCCCAGACCACGGGCGTGGCCAGGTGTTCGAGGGTGGGTGCGGCTACGGCGCTCATCGACATTGCACCAATCTAGTGCATGGCGCCGATGGCGGCGATGGCCGCCGCGGGTGGCGGTCAGCGCCGGCGCCGCGCCTGCAGGACCAGCGAATGCAGGATGCGGAGGTCCTCCGCGTCCAGGGTGTCGGCCTCGTCGCCGCGGTAGTGGCGGCGGTAGGCGCGCACCGCCGCGACCGGGTCGTGCAGCGGCCAGCCGATGGCCTGCAGCGCCAGCCACGGATCGAAACCGGGAGGCGGTTCGCCATCGGCCGGATCCGGCCACAGGCCAAAGCCGGCCTCGGCCAGGCGCTGCCACGGGAACCGCGGGCCGGGATCGCGCTTGCGCGTGGGCGCCAGGTCGGCGTGGGCGATGACCGCGTGGCGCGGGATGCCCAGGCGCGTGGCCAGGTCCTCGAGCAGGCGCAGCAGGGCCTCGATCTGCGCGGGCGGGAACGGTGCGGCGCCATCATTGTCCAGCTCGATGCCGATGGACGCAGAGTTCAGCTCGGTGAGCGCGCCCCAGCTGCCACCGCCGGCATGCCAGGCACGGCGCCGGTCGTCGACCAGCTGGTGCACGCTGCCGTCGGCGCCGACCAGGTAGTGCGCGCTTACCGGCCCGCCGCTGTTGCGGGTGCGCAGCGTGTGCAGGCTCTCCGCCACCGAGCCCTGTTCGGTGGCGTGCAGCACGACCAGCGAGGGCCGCCGGGCGTCGTGGTTGGGCGAAGGCGTCCATTGCGCCAGCGGGCTGCGCTGCGGCGCGTGCGCGCAGGCGGCCAGCAGCAGGCAGAGGACGGCGGGAAAGAGCGTGCGCAGGTCCGGGCTCATGCCCCATTGCACCGCCCCGCGGCGGCGGCGGCAAGCACTGCCTCCGGCGCGCATGGGTGACGGGAAGGCGGAACACGGTTCACCTCGGCGCATTGCAGGCGCGGCCGCTCGGGCAGCGCGCGGGGATCGGGCGGTGGCGCCGGGCGGCGCCACCTCGGTTGTTGCAGGAAGCGCGCCGCGGCCTGTGCCCGCGGCGCGATGCCACTCAGACCTCGTAGGCGGACTCGCCGTGCGAGCTGATGTCCAGGCCGATGCGCTCGGCCTCCTCGTTGACGCGCAGGCCGAACACCAGCTTGGCCACCAGCAGGGCCAGCACGGTGACCACGGCGCACCAGACGATGGTGAAGCCGATGCTGACCACCTGGATCCAGACCTGGCTGCCGATCGAGAAGTCGGCGTCGCCGGTGCCGCCCAGCGAGGGCGCGGTGAACACGCCGGTCAGGACCGCGCCGACGATGCCGCCGACGCCGTGCACGCCGAACACGTCGGCGGTGTCGTCCACGTTCAGCAGCTTCTTCAGGCCGGTGACGCCCCACACGCAGATCGCGCCGGCGGCCAGGCCGATCACGATCGCGCCCAGCGGACCGACCGTGCCGCAGGCCGGGGTGATGCCGACCAGGCCGGCGACCGCGCCGGAGGCGGCGCCCAGCGCCGACGGCTTGCCCTTGCTGATGGCCTCGACCAGGGTCCAGCCGACCACCGCCGCCGAGGTGGCGAGGATGGTGTTGATGAAGGCCAGGGCGGCGGTGCCGTCGGCGGCGGCGGCCGAGCCGGCGTTGAAGCCGAACCAGCCGATCCACAGCAGGGCGGCGCCGATGAAGGTGAACGGCACGTTGTGCGGCTTCAGCGCGGTCTGGCCGAAGCCCAGGCGCTTGCCGACGAAGTAGGCGCCGACCAGGCCGGCCACGCCGGCGTTGATGTGCACCACGGTGCCGCCGGCGAAGTCGATCGCGCCCAGCTCGCCCAGGTAGCCGCCGCCCCACACGATGTGCGCCATCGGCAGGTAGCTGAAGGTGAACCACAGCACCGAGAACAGCAGCACCGCCTTGAACTTGATGCGCTCGGCGAAGGCGCCGACGATCAGCGCGGTGGTGATGGCGGCGAAGGTGGACTGGAAGGCCACGAACAGCAGCTCCGGGATGGTGCCGCTGAGGGTGTCGACGCCGATGCCCTTGAGGAACGACTTCTCGGTGAACGAGCCGAAGAAGGCGTTGCCCTCGGTGAACACCGCGCTGTAGCCGTAGAAGGCCCACAGCACGATCACGATCGAGGCCACCACCAGCACCTGGCTGAGCACCGACAGCACGTTCTTGCTGCGCACCAGGCCGCCGTAGAACAGGGCCAGGCCGGGCACGATCATCAGCAGCACCAGCAGGGTCGAGGTCAGCATCCAGGCGGTATCGCCCGAATCCAGGCTCGCCTCCTCCTCGGCCGGCGCCTCCTCGGCGGCGGCGGGCTCGGCGGCCGCTTCCCCGACCGCGGCAGCGGCGTCGGCCGTGGCATCGGCGGCGGCGGCGACCGCCGCGGCGGCTTCCTCGGCCGGCGGCGCGGCGGTTTCCTGCGCTTGGGCGGCGAAGGCGGTGGTCGCCAGCGCCGAAACCAGCATCATCAGGCACACGGAATAGAACCGGGTCTTCCACCCGGCCAGGAATCGCGTCTTCATGGTTCTCTCCGGGGTGGGTTAGAGCGCGTCCGCGCCGATCTCGCCGGTGCGGATGCGGATGACCTGCTCGACGGCGGTGACGAAGATCTTGCCGTCGCCGATCTTGGCGGTGCCCGCCGACTGCTGGATGGCTTCCAGCACGGCGTCGACGCGGTCGTCGGTCACGACCGTCTCGATCTTGATCTTGGGCAGGAAGTCGACGACGTACTCGGCGCCCCGGTACAGCTCGGTGTGCCCCTTCTGGCGACCGAAGCCCTTGACCTCGGTCACGGTGATGCCGGACACGCCAGCCTGGGCGAGGGCTTCGCGCACCTCGTCAAGCTTGAACGGCCGGATGATTGCGGTGATCAGTTTCATGTTCGCATCCCGATGGTGGAGGTTCCGGCCATTGCGGCCGGCGTTCGGAACTCCGGGAGCGGCCGGGCCGGGTGGCCCGGCCGTTCCCTTTCGACATGGCCGCTCCGTGACGGCGGCGGCGCACCGATTCGCAGGCTGCATCCGACTTCTTGGGGGAGGTCATGCAGGCCCGGGAATCCCCTTTGCTTGCTTCGCTTCTCTCTCTCCTTCCACTGCCGCCCGGCCCCCTGGCGGACGGCGGTATCGCGCACGGATGCGGAAGCGGCGCGGGGTCGCCCCCGCGCCGCAGCCGGTCAGTTGCCGTAGTACAGCTGGTATTCCAGCGGGTGCGTGGCCGCGCGGAACTTGGTGACTTCCTGCATCTTCAGCGCGATGTAGCCGTCGATGAAGTCGTCGCTCATGACGCCGCCGGCCTTGAGGAACTCGCGGTCCGCGTCCAGCGCCTCCAGCGCCTGGTCGAGGCTGGAGCAGACCTTCGGGATGTTCTTCTCTTCCTCCGGCGGCAGGTCGTACAGGTCCTTGTCGCTCGGCGCACCCGGGTCGATCTGGTTCTTGATGCCGTCCAGGCCGGCCATCATCAGCGCGGTGAAGGTCAGGTAGCCGGACTGCAGCGGGTCGGGGAAGCGGATCTCGATGCGGCGGGCCTTCGGGCTGGACACCCACGGGATGCGGCAGGAGGCCGAGCGGTTGCGCGCCGAGTAGGCCAGCATCACCGGCGCCTCGAAGCCCGGGACCAGGCGCTTGTAGCTGTTGGTGCCGGCGTTGGCGAAGGCGTTGATCGCGCGGGCGTGCTTGAAGATGCCGCCGATGTACCACAGCGCCAGCTGCGACAGGCCGCCGTAGCCGTCGCCGGAGAACAGGTTCTTGCCGTCCTTGGACAGCGACTGGTGCACGTGCATGCCGCTGCCGTTGTCGCCGACGATCGGCTTGGGCATGAAGGTGGCGGTCTTGCCGTTGCGGTGGGCGACGTTCTTGACGATGTACTTCAGGGTCAGCAGCTCGTCGGCCTTGCGCACCAGGGTGTTGAAGCGGGTGCCGATCTCGCACTGGCCGGCGGTGGCCACCTCGTGGTGGTGGACCTCGACCGGGATGCCGGCCTCCTCCAGCACCTTGCACATCTCCGCGCGCAGGTCGTGCAGCGAGTCGTGCGGGGCGACCGGGAAGTAGCCGCCCTTCACGCCCGGGCGGTAGCCGGTGTTGCCGGTCTCGTACTTGGTGCCGCTGTTCCAGGCCGCCTCCTCGGACTCGATCTCGAAGAAGGTGTGGCCCATGTCGTTGGCGAAGCGCACCGCGTCGAAGATGAAGAACTCCGGCTCCGGGCCGAAGAACGCGACGTCGGCGATGCCCGAGGACTTCAGGTAGGCCTCGGCGCGCTTGGCCACGCCGCGCGGGCAGCGCGCGTAGGCCTGCATGGTCGCCGGATCGAGCACGTCGCAGGTCAGGACCAGGGTCGGGTCGGCGGCGAACGGATCCAGCAGCGCGGTCTCCGGATCCGGCATCAGCAGCATGTCCGACTCGTTGATGCCCTTCCAGCCTGCGATCGAGGAGCCGTCGAACATCTTGCCGTCCTCGAACAGCGAGTCCTCGACGATGCTGGCCGGGAAGGTGACGTGCTGCTGCATGCCGCGCATGTCGACGAATCGCAGGTCGACGAACTCGACCTTGTTGTCCTTGATCAGCTTCTCAACGTTTTCCACGGACATCGCTGTGCAACCTCGGGTTGATGGGTACCCGTTCCGTAGCAGGGTCCGTGCCAACCATCACACTCGTCACAAGCCGTTGATTTGACTGAACTTCCGATCCGGGAAGGGGAACGAGGCACCAAACAGGTGCATTATTTTGGTGCGAGCAATGCACCTTTTTGGGGATGTGCCAGTGCAGCATTTGCTCGCGTATGCTGGGGCCGCCCTCCCAACCGACGACGCCGCCACGTGTCCGAACTGCTCTCCGCCCTGCTGCTGGGCATCCTCGAAGGACTGACGGAATTCCTGCCCATCTCCAGCACCGGGCACCTGCTGATCGCCCAGCACTGGCTGGGCGCGCGTTCGGACTTCTTCAACATCGTGATCCAGGCCGGCGCGATCCTCGCCGTGACCCTGGTGTTCCGGCGCCGGCTGTGGGAGCTGGCGACCAGCCTCGGCGACCCGGCCACCCGCGACTACGTGGCCAAGCTGGCGGTCGCGTTCCTGGTTACCGCGCTGGTCGGCCTGCCGGTGCGCCTGGCCGGCTGGGAACTGCCGGAGACGGTGACTCCGATCGCCTGGGCGCTGGTGCTGGGCGGCATCTGGATGCTGGTGGCCGAGCACTACGCGGGAAAGCGCGGCGACGTGGCCACGATCAGCTGGAAGGTCGCGATCCTGGTCGGCCTGGCCCAGGTGGTGGCCGGCGTGTTCCCCGGCACCTCGCGCTCGGCCGCGGCGATCTTCATGGCCATGCTGGCCGGCACCAGCCGGCGCGCCTCCGCCGCCGAGTTCGTGTTCCTGGTCGGCATCCCGACCATGTTCGCGGCCAGCGCCTACGCCTTCCTGGAACTGGCCATGGAAGGCGGGCTCGGCGGCGAGGACTGGGCCGGCGTGGCCCTGGCCTTCGCCGCCGCCGCCGCGACCGGTTTCGGCGTGGTGCGCTGGCTGATGGGCTACATCAAGGCCCACCGCTTCACCGGCTTCGCCGTCTACCGGATCCTGCTGGGCATCGGCCTGCTGGCGTTGATGCCGGCGCAGTAACCGCGCCGCGCGGCAGCCGCCCGCGGCCGGACACGCCGCCGCGGCCGGCATGGCGGCTCATGCCATCGGCTGGCGCAGCAGGGTCTTCAGCTTCTCCGGCCGGCTGCGGCGCGGATCGCCGAGGTAGATCTCGTGGTGGCGCCCGCGCAGCGCCGAACGCTCGCGGATCCAGGCGTGCAGGCGGGCGATGGCCAGCCCCTCGTCCCGGTACGGACCGACGTGCAGCAGCTGCGCGCAACGCCCTTCGGCGAAGCTCTCCAGGCGCAGCCGCCGCAGCGCCGGCAGCGCCTTCTTCGCGCGCACGCCGGCCACCGCTTCGGCGACCAGGTCCGCGTCCGCCTCCGGCGGCTGCATGATCATCGCGGTCCATTGCCAGGCAGCGCGGTCGCCGCGGACGAAGCTGGACAGGTCGTCCGACCACCACAGCGCCTCCAGCGGCATCACCACGTAGTCCAGCGCGCGCCGCCGCTTCAGCGCGAACTTCACCGCGTAGGCCACGGCGTACAGCGCCTCCACGGCCTCGCGCCAGGCCGGCGCGGTGTCCGGGTCGCCGCGGCCGTCGACCATCAGGAAGCCGGACGCGGGCACGTCCAGCTCGACGATGCCCGGGGCCGGCCGGTACAGCGGCCCCAGGCTGCGCTTGAGGTCGATCTTCTCCACCCCGGCGCCGCGCGCAGGCTCAGCCCAGGCGGCTGTTGAGGGTGTAGGTGCCGTGCACCGCGGCCTCGCCCAGCACGTGGCCCTGCATGGCGCGCAGCGCGTCGGCGGCGGTGAAGCGGTCGGGCACGTCCAGCCGCGGCACGTCCAGGGCGAACAGGCGGAAGAAATAGCGGTGCACGCGGGCGTCGTTGAATGGCGGGTACGGGCCGTCGTAGCCGTAGTAGTCGCCGCCCATGTGCGCGTCGCCGGCGAACCAGCCGGTGTAGTCGTTCAGCCCCTGGCGCGCGCCTTCCGGGCCCGGCGGCTGGCGCTTGCCGCCGCGGGTCGGGCGGTCGCTGCAGCTGCCGGCCTCGATCGCCACCACCGCCGGGGCGATGTCGACCATGGCCCAGTGCACGAACTCGGTGCGCGGCTGCTCCACCGGGATCTCCATGTCCTCGCGACCCACGGTCTCCGGCACGGTCGGCGCGTCCGGGTCGATGCACAGCAGCACCAGCGAGCGGGTGCCCTCCGGCACCCCGTCCCAGGCCAGGTGCGGGTTGCGGTTGCCGCCAAAGCCGTCGATCGCGCCCAGCGCGAATTCGGCGGCGATCGGGCCGCCGGCGGGGAAACTGTCGCTCCAGATGCGCATGTGTCTGCCTCCCTGTGGTGGTGGGCCACAGCGTAGCCGAGGCCGCGCCGGCGCGGACCGGAAGGCGCGGGGCTCAGCCGGCCGGCAGTGCCGCGCACAGGCGTTCGGCCACCCAGCGCTCGGCGAAACCGTCTCCGTTGAGGCTCTCCAGGAACGCGCAGTGGCCGCCCCAGGACGCCACCTCCAGCCGCGCGCAGGCCGGCAGCTGCCAGTCCTGGAAATGGTCGATCGGGATCACCGGGTCGTCGCGCGACATCAGGATGTCGGCCGGCACGTCCAGCGCGGCCAGGCGCCGGCCGGCGATCGAATAGCTGTCGAAGTAGGCCTCGACCGAGCCGAAGCCGGCGTGGCGCTGGGCCAGCCAGCCCATCAGCCCGCGCATGTCCAGGCGCAGGGTGGCGTCGTCGTAGCCGTAGCGGTCCGGGAACAGTTCGCGCTTGCGCAGCAGCGAACTGCGCCACTTGCGCCGGAAGTACCAGTCGTAGATCTGCGGCGCGCGTTCCATGTGGTCCATGGTCCTGGCCGGGTCCACCAGCGGGCAGACCGCGGCGATGTGGCGCAGCGGCAGCCCCGCCACCGCCGCGCGCAGGCCCAGGCGCAGGGCGAAGTTGCCGCCCAGCGAGTAGCCGGCCACCACCAGGTCGCGCACCCGCAGCCGCGCCACCATGTCGGCGGCCGCGTGCACCACCTCGTCCAGGCGGTTGGAGTGGAACAGGTCCTCGTTGAGGTGGTGGGTGCCGCCGTGGTCGCGGAAGTTCAGGCGGAACACTTCCAGCCCGCAGCCGAGCAGGCGCGCGGCGGCCATGCGCATGTACCCGGACTCGGCGCTGCCTTCCCAGCCATGCAGCAGCAGGGCCATGCCGCGCGGTTGCACGCCCGGCACCCGGCTGTGCCAGCCCTGCAGGCGCACGCCGTTGCCGCCGTCCAGGATCAGTTCGCGGGTCTGGGCGCCGCTGGCGGCCAGCGCGCGCAGGCCGCGGTGGCGGCGCAGGGCGCTGGAGCCCAGCACCGACTGCACGTGCGGATTGCGCAGCAGGCGCGGCGGCTGGAAGTCGGCGGCGGTCAGCATCCGGGGGAGCGGGACTTGCAGTTTCACCGGCAATCATTCGCCGGACGACGCGGACGGCGCAAGTGCCCGGCGCCCGGATCAGCGTTCCATCACCGCCACGATGCGTTCGCGCGACAACTCGGCCAGGCGGCGGCGCCCCTCGACCTGGCCCGGCGCAATCGGCTCGAGGAAATGCACCTCGGCGCGCCGCGCCGGTTCGCCCAGCAGGCGCAGGAAGTTGGCCACGAAGCTCTCGCGCGGACCGAACGCCACCACCGTCTGCGCGTCACCGCGCTCGCCGTAGCGCAGCGCCACCGGCTGCACCGGCACGCCGGCCTCGACCGCGGCCTGGAAGATGCGCGCGTGGAACGGGCCGACCGCGCTGCCGTCGCGGGTGCGCCCTTCCGGGAACACGCCGACCGCGCGGCCCTGGCGCAGGCGCTCGAGCATCACCGCGATCACCCCGGCCAGCGAGTCGGTGTTGCCGCGCTGGTGGTAGATGGTCTGGCCCAGGGTGGCCAGCCAGCCGACCACCGGCCAGCCGGCGATCTCGCGCTTGGCGACGAAGCCCATCATGCGCTGGCTGTGCAGCATCTCGATGTCGACCCAGCTGACGTGGTTGGCCACGAACAGCACCGGCCCCGGCAGCGGCTGGCCGATCCGCACCAGGCGGAAGCCGAACACCCACATCAGCCCGCCCGACCAGGCGCGCACCGCGCGGTCGCCCAGGGTCTCGCCGCCCCAGCGCAGGCGCGCCAGCGGCGTGACCTGGCACAGCACGGTCAGCGGCAGCGGCAGCAGCAGGTGCAGCAGCAGCAGCGGGACGCGGTAGAGGTAGCGGAACAGGCGGGCAACGCCGGATCCGGGCCGGGCACGGCGCCGGGCGGCTCGTGGGGGAGCGTGGTCCATAGGACGCGCACGATACCGGATGCGGCGCCCGGTTGGGGATGGGCGCCGGCTTTGCCGCGGCGACGGCGCCGGATCAGGCCGCGCCGGCCTGCGGCGCGGCCACCGCGACCACCGCCAGGGTCAGGCGCGAGACGCAGGCCGGGCGCCCGCGTCCGTCCTCGATGCGGATGTCCCAGACCTGGGTGCTGCGGCCCACGTGCACCGCCTTCGCGGTGCCGGTGACCACGCCCTCGCGCACCGCGCGCAGGTGGTTGGCGTTGATCTCCAGGCCCACCGCCTGCTGCACGCGGGTGTCCAGGCACAGGTTGCCGGCGCTGCTGCCCAGGGTCTCGGCCAGCACCACCGAGGCGCCGCCGTGGAGCAGGCCGTACGGCTGGCGGGTGAAGCCCGCCACCGGCATGGTCGCCTGCAGCCAGTCGTCGCCGGCGGCGGTGAACACGATGCCCAGGTGCTCGATCAGGGTGCCGCGGCTGAGGCGGTTGAGTTCGTCCAGGTCGACCGGACCACGGAACACCATCGGTGCTGCTCCTGCGCGGAAGGGGCGGCGATTATCGCCGCCGGCTCAGAGGATCGGCACCAGGCCGGCACCGAAGGCGGTCAGCATGCGGGTCAGGATCGAGCGCGGGCCGAGGCTGACCTCGGGGAAGTCGCCGACCGCCACGTAGCACTGGTGGAAGCGCGGGTCGCGCCGCGGCAGCGGCCGCGGGCACTCCGGGCCGGGCTGGAACACGTAGTTGGTGGCGTAGCGCCACGGCCACAGGTCCAGTACCGGCGACTTCTCCAGCACCTTGTTCATGCTGTAGTTGAGCCCGGACAGCACCGGCGGCCGCGCGCGCGGGGCCACGGTCCAGGAGTTCCCGGGGGCGATGTCGCGCTCGATGCTGGCGGCCAGGGCGCCGGCGAAGGCCGGGTCCTCGATCACCACCACGCCCTCGGTGTTGTAGGTCTCGCTGCGCGGGTCGAAGTTGTGGGTGCCGATCACCGCGATGCGGCGGTCGATCACCATCGACTTGGCGTGCAGGCCCATGCGCGGGCGCTTGCCCTGGGCGCGCACCGGCACCGGGCGGTTGGCCGGGTGGCTGGTGCTCAGCAGCGAGGGCCGGCTCTCGGTGCGCAGCTTGTCGCGCACCTGCCGGCGGTCGTCGTCGGCGCGGCCGCGCCCGCCGCCGGAGCCGGAGACCGCGCCGGGCAGTTCGCTGCGCGGCACCGAAGGATCCTGCGTCTCGGCGTCGCCCGGCTGCCAGGCGCCCAGCGCCGGGTCCACCGGCGGGTCCTCGGGGAACGGCCGGTACTCGTAGATGTCGAAGCCCAGCTCGCGCACGTTGCGGCGCTTGTACTTGTAGCTGAGCGCGTAGACGATCGCGTTGTCGGTGGCCGCCAGGCTGTTGGTCGAGGCCACCACCCGCGGTGGCCGCTCGCGCTGGCGCAGCTGGCGGAAGATCTCCACCGCGCTGTCGGACAGCACCAGGTACGGGGTCTGCAGCAGCACTTCCTCGCGTGCCTGCGCCAGCAGCCCGGCCAGCCCGGAGGCGCCGCTGACCCGGCTCTCGCCCTCGCGGTGCTTCTTCGGCACGTCGGCCAGGTACTCCACCGGGCCCACCGCCATCGCGCGCCGGGCCAGGCGCTCCTCCACCAGCCCGGCGTCGGCCGCCGCCTGGCGCATCCGCTCCACCCGTTCCGGGCGCGCCGGCGTGGCCGGCGGCATCTCCGGCACGCCGGAGGACAGCAGCAGCCGGGCCACGTCGTCCAGCCGCTCCACCGGCACGCTGCGGCGGTCGTTCCAGTAGGCGGCGAAGTTGCGCTGCATCTCGCGCACCACCGGCCCGGCCACCAGCACGTCGCGGTCGCGGAAGTTGTACTGGCTGTCCCAGTCGTAGTAGTCGTCCTGGTAGTTGCGCCCGCCGGAGATGCCGACCGCGTCGTCGATCACCAGCAGCTTGTTGTGCATGCGCTGGTTGAAGCGGCGGAAGCAGCAGATCACGCTGGCCGCGTAGTGCAGGTAGTTGGGCTTGGCGCGGCCGAAGGTCGGGTTGTAGATGCGCAGCTCCAGGTTCTGGTGGGCGCCGGCCAGGGCGGCCAGGATGCGGAGGTCGGCGATCGCCGAGAGCTGGTCGATCAGCACCCGCACCTTGACCCCGCGGCGGGCCGCGGCCAGCAGTTCGTCCAGCACCAGGCGCGCGCTGTCGTCCTTGTCGAAGATGTAGGTCTGCAGGTCGATGCGGCGGGTGGCGCTGCGCATCAGGTTGATCCGCGCCAGCAGCGCCTCGCCGCCCTCGTCCAGGATCAGCGCGCGGTGCCGGGTGCGGCCGTCGGGCGCGCTGGCGGTCTCGGCGAAGGCCTCGCCGGCCAGTTCGCGCAGCGGCGAGGGGGCGGCGCAGCGGTCGGCGCGCTCGCAGTCCAGCTGCGCGTCGCGCCCGGCCACCGCCACCGCCGCGGCCTGCTCGCGCAGCTGCGGGCTCAGGGTGCTGCAGGCGCTGGCCGCCAGCGCCAGCAACGCGGCCAGCAGTGGCCGGGTCCAGGCCCTCACCGCGGCCCCGCCTCGCGCAGGCGCACCTGCATGGTGAAGCGCACCCGCTCGGACAGCACCAGCTGCCAGTCGCCCATGCCGTAGTCGCTGCGCACGATGTCGCCCTCCACCTGCACCGCGCAGTCCAGGCCGGGACGGGCGCAGGGCGCCGGCTGCACCTCCAGCACCTCGCCGCGGGTCGCGCCGCGCAGGGTCAGGCGCCCGTGCAGGCGGCCGCCGCGGGCCAGCGCGTCCGGCGGGAAGGGGTCGGAGACGAATTCCATCCAAGGGTACCGCAGGGTGTCGAAGAAGGCCTCGCCGCGCATCCAGCCGGTGTAGCGCGGCTTGCCCGGGATCTCGGCGGAGGCGGTGGAAATCCGCAAGCGTACCCGGTGGCGGCCGTCGGGCAAGAGGTCGACCAGGCCCTCGTAGCGCGGGAACTGGCCGCGCAGGCGCTGGCCGACGCGGGTGCGCACCTCGAATTCCAGCCGGCTGTGGACGGTATCCAGCTCGTACAGCGTCACCGCCGGCGCGGCGACGGCGGCCGGCTCCTGCACCGCCGCCGCGGCGAGCGCGGGCCACAACGCCAGGGCCAGCAACCAGCGCGGGTACCGCATCCGCTCAAGGCCACCAGAATGCGGTCAGGCGGCCCACGCCCGGTTCCACTGGCTGCGCGGTCGGCAGCGACAGCACCGCCAGCCCGGCCGGGGGCATGCCGCGGTATTCGTCCGAACGGCCGCTGTCGAGCAGGGCCACCAGCCGCTCCAGGCCCGGGTTGTGGCCGACCAGCATCAGCCGCTCCACCTCCTGCTGCTCGTCCAGCAGGCCGATCAGGGTGCCGGGGGTGGCCTCGTAGATCGATCCTTCCAGGCGCTGCTCGGCGTAGCCGGTGACCGCCAGCACCGCTTCCAGGGTTTCGCGCGCGCGCCGCGCCGGCGAGCACAGCACGCGGTCCGGCAGCAGGCCGTGCGCCAGCAGCCAGCGCCCGGCGGCCTCGGCCTCGGCCAGGCCGTGGGCCGACAGCGGGCGGTCGATGTCGGCCTGGCCGGGGGCCCCGGGTTCGGCATGGGCATGGCGCAGCAGGATCAGTTCACGCACGGGATGTCCTCGCAGAGGCGGGAGGTCAGGCCTGGTCCAGCCACTGCAGCAGTGGCTCCCAGTCGCCCTGGTGGTCGCGCACCTGCGCGGAGTGGTAGTCGAACAGGCTGCGGCCCAGGCCCACCAGCACGGTGTAGGCCTGGGTGTCGCGCAGCTGCGCCACCAGCGGATAGGGCCAATCGGACAGCATCTGCACCGCCTGCTGGCTGGTGTTGGTCCACGGCTTGCTGCGGTTGAGCACCAGCCCCACCGGAAGGCGCCGGGCGTGGACCCGCGGCACCTTGGCCAGGGTGTTGAGGAAGGCCACGGTGGCCTCGATGTCCAGCGCCGAGGGCTGCAGCGGCACCACCACCGCGTCGGCGCGTTCCAGGAAGCGCTCCAGGTCGGCGGCCAGGGCGCCGGCGGCGGCGTCGACCACCACCAGGTCGGCGTCGGCCGGCAGCCGCTCCCAGCCGCGGCGGGTGCTGGCGTCCACCGGCAGCACGGCGCTGTCCAGGGCGGCGCGGCGCTGCGCCCAGCGGGTGGCCGATCCCTGCGGGTCGGCGTCGGCCAGGACCGTCCGCCGGCCCTGCAGTGCCGCGTGCGCCGCCAGATGGGTGGCGATCGTGGTCTTGCCCACGCCGCCCTTGGACCCGGCCACCAGGATCGTCTTCATCCGCCGCTTGCTCCCATTGGGCTGGCCGCAGGTTACACCGCCCCCGGTGGAGGCGGTAGGAAGCCCGGCGGGTTGCTATCTTTCCCCGCCTCCCCGACACGGACGTGCCATGAGCCAGCTGCAGGACCTGACCGCCCTGATCCGCGCCAACACGCCGCTGGTGGTGGTCGAGACCCGCGACGAGGACCGGGTGGTGGAGCTGTTCCGGCAGTCGCTGCTGCACGTGTGGCGGGCCCTGCACCGCTGGACCATCACCGAGGGCCTGCGCCGCCTGGACCTGGACCGCGAGGATCCGCCGCAGGGCCCGCCGGACGCCTCCTCGGTGCTGCGCGCGATCCAGGGGGCCGACCAGCGCGGCATCTACCTGCTGCTCGACTTCCACCCCTACCTGGGCTACGCCAGCCACCAGCGCCTGCTGCGCGACATCCTCCAGCGCCGCCACTGCCAGCCGCACGTGATCGTGCTGGTCGGGGCGAAGGTGGAACTGCCGCCGGAGCTGGAAGCCATGGCGGTGCGCTTCACCCCGCGCCTGCCGGACGCGGCGGCGCTGCTGAAGCTGGTGCGCGAGGAGGCGGAGGCCTACGCCCGCGAGAACGGCGGGCGCCGGGTGGAGGTCGAGGCCGAGGCGGTGCAGCAGATCGTGCGCCACCTGCAGGGGCTGGACCTGCACGACGCCCGCCGCATCGCCCGCCAGCTGATCCACGCCGACGGTGCGCTCACCGCCTCGGACCTGCCGCAGCTGGCCAGGCTGAAGTTCGAACTGCTCAACCGCAGCGGCCACCTGCACTACGAATACGACGCGGCGGCCATGGACGAAGTCGCCGGCGCGCGCCGGCTCAAGCGCTGGGTGCAGCTGCGCCAGGCCGCGTTCGCCGGCAGCCCGCCGCCGGGGCTGGAGCCGCCGCGCGGGATCCTGTTGCTGGGCGTGCAGGGCTGCGGCAAGTCGCTGCTGGCCAAGGCCATCGCCGGCGGCTTCGGGGTGCCGCTGCTGCGCCTGGACTTCGGCACCCTGTACGCCAAGTACCACGGCGAGACCGAACAGAACCTGCGCACGGCGCTGGCCTCGGCCGACCAGCTGGCGCCGTGCGTGCTATGGATCGACGAGATCGAGAAGGGCGTGGCCGCCGACTCCGGCGATGGCGACGGCGGCGTCTCGCGCCGGGTACTGGGCTACCTGCTGACCTGGATGGCCGAGCGCAAGGCGCCGGTGTTCCTGGTGGCCACCGCCAACCAGGTCCAGCACCTGCCGGCCGAGCTGCTGCGCAAGGGCCGCTTCGACGAGATCTTCTTCGTCGACCTGCCCGACCCCTCCACCCGGGTGGAACTGCTGCGCATCCACCTGGCCGCGCGCGGGCTGCAGCCGCAGGGCTTCAACCTGTCGGCGCTGGCGGCCGCGGCCGAGGGCTTCTCCGGCGCAGAGCTCGAGCAGGCCATCGTCTCCGGCCTGTATGCCGCTCACGCCGAGCAGCGTCCGCTGGACACCACCCTGCTGATGGACGAGATCCGCGCCACCCGCCCGCTGTCGGTGCTGATGGCCGAGCAGGTCCGCGCGCTGCGCGAATGGGCCCTCCCGCGCACCGTGCCGGCGGACTGAGCCGCGCCGCCGGTTCGCGCCGCGCCGCGCGCTTGGCTATGCTCGGGCGCGGCGGCCAGGGGGCCAGGCCGCCGCAGCCGAACCATGGAACAGGTCCGCGGGCAAGGGAAGACGCCCGTGGCGGCGCGGCTGGCATGCATGCGCCCTGCCATCGCAAGGAGGCCTGGCACGATGTCCTCGATTCCCGCCGGCAACGCCGTAGCGCCCACCACGCAGCTGCGCCAGCTGCGTCCCGGTTCGATCCCGCGCCCGCCGCGCAAGCCGCTGTACGACCTGCTGCTGTGGCTGGTGGCGGTGCTGTCCTGCCTGATACCCCTGGCCTACCTGGGCCTGGTCGCCGGGCTGGCCTGGCTGGGCGTGCACTACTACCTGGAGTGGGCCCCGCGCAGCGGCCACGGCATGCTGCGCCTGGTCGGCTGGACCGCGCCGGGCTTCATCATCGGCGTGCTGGTGGTGTTCCTGCTCAAGCCGTTCTTCGCCCCGCGCACCCGCGCCCCGGAACCGGTACGCCTGGAACCGGAACAGGACCCCGGCTTCACCGCCGCGGTGCACGCGCTGTGCGCGGCCATCGGCATCCGTCCGCCGCGCGCGATCCACCTCACCCACCAGGTCAACGCCTGGGTGCAGTTCGTGCCCGGCCCGGCCGGCCTGCTCGGCGGCGCGCGCACCCTCACCATCGGCCTGCCGCTGGTGGCGGGCATGAGCGCGCGCGAGCTGGTCGGGGTGCTGGCCCACGAGTTCGGCCACTTCGCCCAGCGCGGCGGCATGCGCGCGGCGCACCTGATCAACCGGGTGAACTACTGGCTGGAGTCGCGCGCCTACCAGGACGATGCCTGGGATGGGCGCCTGCGGCGCTGGCTGGAGGACGAGGAAATGGGCGGCATCGTCCACCTCACCTGCCTGGCGACCCTGGCCTGCCTGTGGGCCACGCGCCTGCTGCTGCGCGGGATGTTCCAGCTCAGCTTCCGCATGAGCCGGCGGCTGTCCCAGGAAATGGAGTTCGATGCCGACCGCTACGAGGCCACGGTCGCCGGCAGCGAGGCCTTCGCCGCGACCGCGCTGCGCATGCGCGCGCTGGAACATGCCTGGCACGAGGTCGACCGGCTCAACCGCAAGGCCTGGGGCGAAGGCCGCCTGGTCGACGACCTGCCCGGCGCCACCGCCCAGCGCCTGCAGCAGTGGGGCAGGCAGGACTGGGAATCGGTCGAGGCCCAGTTGCAGTCCGACGACACCACGCGCTACTGGGATTCGCATCCGGCCGACCAGGCCCGGATCGCGAACGCGCAGGCGCTGCAGGCGCCGGGCATCTTCCGCGACGACCGTCCCGCCGCCGCGCTGTTCGCCGACTTCCCCGCGCTGTGCCGCCAGGTCACCGCCCACTACTACGCCGGCATGGAGCTGGACTACGGCCCGCGCCAGCTGATCGGCGCGGCCGAGCTGCTCGGCCGCGGCCGCCTGGCCGACGCCACCGCCGCGGCCTGGCAGCGCTACACCAACGGCATGCTCGGCAGCGTGCCGCTGCTGGACCCGGCCGAAGCCGGCCTGCTGCCGGCGGCGGCCTTCGACTGGCAGGGCAGCGTGGACGAACTGCGCCGCCTCGGCCCGGAAGCGACCGGCCTGTGGCAGCGCCTGGACCGCCTGCGCGAGCGCGCCGACGCCCTGGCGCTGTGGATCGCCCTGCTCGACCAGGAAGAAGACTTCGTGATGCCCGACGGCAGCCCGCCCGACCCCGGCGCGCTGCGCGCCGAATACGGCGCCTGCGTGGCCGCGGATACCCCGGACCTGCGCCTGGCCCGGCGCATCCTGGCGGTGTTCGCGCGGCGCCTGCGGCACGCGGTGGACACCCTGGAAGGCGCGGCCCGCGACGAGGCCGAGGCGCGCCTGGCGCTGCTGGCCAGGATGCACGCGCACTGGCCGGAGCTGGCGCGCACCCTGCAGGAGGCGCGGGTGTGCATGCGCATGCACGCCGGCATGGGCAGCGGCGACGAAGTGCTGCGGCCGCGCGTGCATGCGCGCACCGAGCGCTGCCGCGAGCAGGTGGGCGCCCTGCTCGGCAGGCTCGACGACGCCGTCCCCGGCAGCGGGCAGCCGCTGGGCCAGCTGCTGCTCAAGCGCTGCGGCCACTACTCCAGCGCCGGCGCCGACCCGTTCGCGTTTGCGCGCGCCGTGCTGCCACTGGAGGACGCGTTCCTGGACCTGTACCGGCAGCAGCTGGCGGCGCTGGTGGAAACCGCCGATTTGGCCGAACGCACCCACGGCATCCACCCGATCCGGCTGTTCGCGGCGCCGGCGGCGGTCGAAGCCTGAGCCCGGCGCGCGCGGCGCGGCGGCGATGCCCCGCCGCGCCGCCTCAGCCGTGGAACCGGCCCAGCAGCCAGACCCAGGCCGGCAACGTGGCCAGGCACACGACGATGCCGTAGCCGACCAGGGCCGCGCACAGCCGCGGTGCCAGGCCATGGGCCATGGCCAGCGCCGCGGCCGAGACCATGGTCGGCATCGCCGATTCGAGCACGTTGGCACGCAGCATCAGCGGCGGCATGCCGAACAGCAGCGACAGCGGCAGGGCGATGGCCGGCATCACCAGCAGCTTCAGTGACAGCCCCGCAAGCAGCGGGCCCAGTTCCTCGCGCGGCAGGCGCAGGCGGATCGACAGGCCCACCGCCAGCATCACCAGCGGCAGCATGGCGTCGGCCAGCCGCTGGAGCCCGGCGCCGATCCAGTGCGGCGGCTCGGCCGGCATCAGGGTCAGGCCCAGCAGCAGCGCCCAGGCCGGGGGGAAGCGCGCGATCCGCAGCGCCACCTGGCGCGGGCCCGGCGGCGCGTCGCCGCTGTAGCGCGCGCACACGTACAGGCCCAGGGTGGACAGCATCACGAAGGTGCCGAACTGGTCGTACACCACCGCGTACTGCACCGCGCTCTCGCCCAGCAGCGCGCGCACCATCGGATAGCCGAGGAAGCTGGTGTTGCCCAGGCCCACGCACAGCAGCAGCACCGCGTACTGCTCGCGGCCGAACTTCCACAGGCGCGCGGCCAGGCCCACCAGCAGCCAGGTCGCGCCCATCAGCAGCCAGGGCGTGAGCGCCATGCCCAGCAGCGACCATTGCAGGTGCAGGCGCGGCACGTACAGCAGCACCGCGGCGGGCAGGCAGACGTAGAGCACCACCAGGTTGAGCACCTCGGACGCATTGTCCGGCAGCAGGGTGGTGCGGCCCATGGCCATGCCGAGGGCGAGCATGGCCAGGATCAGTGCGAATGCGTCCAATGCCATGGCGTGCCTCAGCGGCTCCCGGCATCGGCAGGTTGGCAATCCGGATCGGTTCCGGCTTGCGCATGCATGCGGTTCATCGGGGAAAGCGGGATGTGGGGGGCGCCTATTGTCCCACTTCGTGGCCGCCGCGGCACGGGTTCGCGCCGCAGTGTGTCATGCCCGTCCATGCGCGCTTGTTTATGATGTTGCGCTACAGCCGGGCGCCCGGCCCAGCCCACGCTCCAGGCCTGTCATGACCAGCACCGCCGAACTGACTTCGCCCGCGTCCGCCGACCAGCCCGGGCTCGCCACCTTCGACGCCGACTACACCCTGGAACACCGCTACACGCGCCGCGACGGCCGCGTCTACCTCAGCGGCGTGCAGGCGCTGGTACGCCTGCCGCTGATGCAGCAGCTGCGCGACGCGGCGGCCGGGCTCGACACCGCCGGCTTCATCAGCGGCTACCGCGGCAGCCCGCTGGGCGGCTTCGACCTGGAACTGTGGCGCGCGCGCAAGCACCTGGAAGCGGCCAAGGTGCGCTTCCAGCCGGGCCTCAACGAGGACCTGGGCGCGACCATGGTCTGGGGCACGCAGCAGACCAACCTGTTCCCCGGGGCGAAGGTCGATGGCGTGTACGCCATGTGGTACGGCAAGGGCCCGGGCGTGGACCGCTGCGGCGACGTGTTCAAGCACGGCAACGCCGCCGGCACCTCCAGGCATGGCGGCGTGCTGGCGCTGGCCGCCGACGACCATGCCTGCCGCAGCTCGACCCTGCCGCACGGCAGCGAGGACGAGTTCGTCAGCGCGATGATGCCGGTGCTCAACCCGGCCGGGGTGCAGGACATCCTCGACCTGGGCCTGGTCGGCTGGGCGATGAGCCGCTACACGGGGCGCTGGATCGGCTTCAAGACCATCGCCGAGACGGTGGAATCCTCCGCCTCGGTGGACGTGGACCCGTTCGCGCGCCGGATCGTGCTGCCGGAGGATTTCGAGCTGCCGCCGGGCGGACTCAACATCCGCTGGCCCGATCCGCCGCTGGACCAGGAGATGCGCCTGCACCGCTACGCGGTGCGCGCGGCGCAGGCCTTCGCCCGCGCCAACCGGGTCGACCGCATCGTGCTGGACTCGCCGCGCGCGCGGCTGGGCATCGTCACCACCGGCAAGAGCTACCTGGACGTGCTGCAGGCGCTGGAATACCTGGGCCTGGACGAGGAAGCCTGCCGCGACATCGGCATCCGCGTGTACAAGGTCGGCATGACCTGGCCGCTGGAGCCGCAGGGCATCGCCGCCTTCGCCCGCGGGCTGGAGGACATCGTCGTGGTGGAGGAAAAGCGGGCCTTCATCGAGCGGCAGATGAAGGAGCAGTTCTACAACTGGCCGGAGGCCTGGGGCCGGCGCCCGAGCATCGTCGGCAAGTACGACGAGGCCGGGGAGTGGATCCTGCCGTCCACCGGCGAGCTGACCCCGGCCACCATCGCCGGGGTGATCGGCCGCCGCATCCAGCGCTTTTTCACGACCGAATCCATCGAGCAGCGCCTGCGCTGGATGGAGGAGAAGGAGGCGGAGATGGCGCTGCCGCGCGCGCAGTTCCCGCGCGTGCCGCACTACTGTTCCGGCTGCCCGCACAACACCAGCACACGCGTGCCGGAAGGCTCGCGCGCGCTGGCGGGCATCGGCTGCCATTACATGGTCACCTGGATGGACCGCTCCACCGACACCTTCACCCACATGGGTGGCGAAGGCGTCACCTGGGCGGGCCAGGCGCCGTTCACCGAGACCGAGCACGTGTTCCAGAACCTCGGCGACGGTACCTACTTCCACAGCGGCTCGCTGGCGATCCGCCAGGCCGTCGCCGCGAAGGTGAACATCACCTACAAGATCCTCTACAACGACGCGGTGGCCATGACCGGCGGCCAGCCGGTGGACGGCACCCTGACGGTGCCGGACATCGCCTGGCAGATGCGCGCCGAGGGCATCGACACCATCGTGGTGGTCAGCGACGACATCTCGCGCTGGCACAGGCGCGAACTGTTCCCGCCGGGCGTGGAGTTCCACGACCGCAAGGAACTGGACGAAGTGCAGCGGCGCCTGCGCCAGGTCAAGGGCGTGTCGATCTTGATCTACGACCAGACCTGCGCCACCGAGAAGCGCCGCCGGCGCAAGCGCGGCAAGCTCGAGGACCCGCCGAAGCGGGTGATGGTCAACACCCTGGTGTGCGAGGGCTGCGGCGACTGCGGGCAGAAGAGCTTCTGCGTGTCGGTGCTGCCGCAGGAGACCGAGTTCGGGCGCAAGCGCCAGATCGACCAGTCCAACTGCAACAAGGACTACAGCTGCGTCGAGGGCTTCTGCCCCAGCTTCGTCACCGTGCATGGCGGCCGCCCGCGCAAGGGCCCGCGCGCGGAGGCCGCGGCCCTGCTCGACAACCTGCCCGCGCCGCAGCCGCGTACCGACCTGGAGCGGCCCTGGAACATCCTGATCACCGGCGTCGGCGGCACCGGCGTGGTGACCATCGGCGCGCTGCTGGGCATGGCCGGCCACCTGGAAGGCAAGGGCGCGACCGTGCTCGACCAGACCGGCCTGGCGCAGAAGGGCGGCGCGGTCACCACCCACGTGCGCCTGGCGCGCCGGCCGGCCGACATCCATGCCGTGCGCATCGCCGCCGGCGAGGCCGACCTGGTGCTGGGCTGCGACATGGTCGTGGTCAACGACTACTGGGCGCTGTCCAAGGTCCGCGCCGAGCGCTCGGAAGTGGTGCTCAACACCTACGAGGCCATGCCCGGCAGCTTCACCACCCAGCCTGACCTGCACTTCCCCGCGGCCGAGATCATCGCCGGAGTGAGGCTGGCCCTGGGCGGGCGCGAGCCGCGCCTGCTCGACGCCACCCAGCTGGCCACCGCGCTGCTGGGCGACGCCATCGCCACCAACCTGTTCATGCTCGGCCATGCCTGGCAGCTGGGCCTGGTGCCGCTGTCCGAGGGTGCGCTGATGCGCGCGATCGAGCTCAACGGCGCGGCGGTGGAGATGAACAAGCAGGCCTTCGCCTGGGGCCGCCTGGCCGCGGTCGACCCGGATGCGGTGGCGCGCGCCGCCGGCCTGGTGTCCAACCCGGTGACCGCCAGCGAGGGCATCGCCGACGACCTGCAGGTGCTGCCGCCGGGCGACTGGGAAGGCAGCGAATGGGGCAGCACCAGCGCGCCGCGCCCGGCCAGCGGCGGGCGCGAATGGCGCGGCCTGCCGGCCTCGGCGGCCGATGCCGCCGGCAGCGGCCAGGCTTGGCCGCTGGATGCGGCCTCCGGCAACGTCGCGCCGCTGCCCCTGGACGACCTGCGCCTGTCGCGCAGCCTGGAGGAACTGGTCGAGCGCCGCCGCGTGTTCCTCACCGCCTACCAGGACCGCGCCTATGCCGCGCGCTACACCGCGCTGGTGGAGAAGGTGCGCGCGGTCGAGCAGGAACGCGTGCCCGGCTCCACCGCGCTGACCGAGGCGGTGGCGCGCTACGCGTTCAAGCTGATGGCCTACAAGGACGAGTACGAGGTCGCGCGCCTGTACACCGGCGGCCACTTCCAGCGCCGCCTGCAGCAGCAGTTCGAGGGCGACTACCGCCTGCATTTCCACCTCGCCCCGCCGCTGCTGGCGAAGAAGGACGAGCACGGCCGCCTGGTCAAGCGCGAGTACGGGCCGTGGGTGTTCACCGCGTTCCGCTGGCTGGCGAAGCTGAAGTTCCTGCGCGGCACCGCGTTCGATCCGTTCGGCCGCACCGCCGAGCGGCGCAAGGAGCGGCAGCTGGTGGAGGACTACTTCGCCACCATCGAGCGCCTGCTGCCGAAGCTGGACGCCGGCAACGTCGGCCTGGCCGCGCAGATCGCCTCCATTCCGGACCAGATCCGCGGCTACGGCCACGTCAAGGAAGCGCACCTGCACGCGGCCAAGGCCCGCGAAGCCGAGCTGCTGCGGCAGTGGGACGATCCGCTGCGGATCGTGGTGCGCGAGGCCGCCTGAGCGCGGCGGACCGGCCTCAGTCGGGCGGGGCCGGCCCGGTGGAATCGCGCAGCTGCAGCGCGTAGGGCATGTGCACCATGCTGCCGGCGCCGCGGTCGCGGATCGCCGCCAGCAGCTGCATGGTCGCCACCTGGGCCATGTCCCGGGTCGGCTGCTGCACCGTGGTCAGCTGCGGGAAGATGTGCTTGGCGATGGGCGTGTTGTCGAAGCCGCAGACCGAGACTTCGGCCGGCACCCGCAGGCCCATCTCGCTGGCCGCGCGCATCACGCCGGCGGCCATGTCGTCGTTGGCGGCGAAGATCGCGGTGGGCCGCGGCTGCAGCGACAGCAGGCGGCGTCCCGATTCCAGCCCGGAATCGAACGAGAACTCGCCCGGCACCACCAGTTCCGGGTCGTAGCGCAGGCCGGCGCGGCGCAGCGCGGTGCGGTAGCCGGCCAGGCGCCACTCGCTGGCGCCGTGGTCCGGATGCCCGCGCACGTGGCCGATGCGGCGGTGGCCCAGCGCCACCAGGTGCGCCACCAGCTCGCACACCGCGTCGTGCTCGTCCAGGGTCACGCCGATGCGGCCCTCGCGCTTGTACGGGGAAATGCAGGCGAACGGGATGCCGCGCTGGTCCAGGCGGTCCAGCAGGGCGTCGCTGTCGGTCAGTGGCGGGGTCAGGATCAGCCCGTCCAGGCGCGCGCCGGACAGCAGCGCGTCCACCGCCTCCACGCAGCCCGGCGCCCGGTGCGCCACCGGCTGCATGACCATGCCGTAGTGGTGCGCCTCGCAGGCATCGACCACGCCGGTGACCACCTCCATCAGGTAGTTCGGCGAGGGATTGTCGTAAAGCAGCGCCACCAGGTAGGAGCGGTTGCCGGCCAGGCTGCGCGCGGACGGGTCCGGTCGGTAGTTGAGCGCCGCCACCGCCTCGCGCACGCGCAGCCGGGTGGCCTCGCGCACGCCCGGCTCGTTGTTGAGCACGCGCGAGACGGTCTTCATCGAGACGCCGGCCGCGGCGGCCACGTCCTCGATCCGGGCCCGCGCCGGGACCGGTCCCGGGCGCGGGTCCTGCTGCCGTCCGTCGTGCGCTCCCGCGTTCACCAGAAGGTCGCGTACAGCGCCACCAGGATGGCGACCACGCCGAGGGCGCCGATGTTGAACCCGGCGGTGGTCGAATAGTCCACGTCGTCGGTGCGGATCAGGTCGCTGCCCTCGCGCTGCGCCGCGGTGGCAAGCGATACGCCCACCGCCAGCGCCAGCGCCAGCAGGAACACCAGGCCGACGCGGTCGATGAACGGCAGCCCCGGCCAGGCCAGCTTGAGCACGATCGACAGCACGAACGAGCCGATCGCCGCGGCCAGCGCGCCGGCCTGGTTGGCGCGCTTCCAGAACAGGCCCAGCACGAAGATCACCACGATGCCCGGGGTGAAGAAGCCGGTGTATTCCTGGATGTACTGGAAGGCCTGGTCGAAGCTGCCCAGCAGCGGCTTGGCGGTGAGGATGCCGATGAGCACCGAAAGCGCGGCGGCGATGCGCCCCACCCGCACCAGCTTCGGCTGGCCGGCGTCCGGGCGCATCTTGGCGTAGAAGTCCAGGGTGAAGATGGTCGCCACCGAATTGATCTTCGACGCCAGCGAGGCCACGATCGCCGCCACCAGCGCGGCGAACACCAGGCCGAGGATGCCGCTGGGCAGCAGTCGCATCATCGTCGGATAGGCCTGGTCGGGCCGGTCCAGGGACGGCGCCAGCACCACCGCGGCGATGCCCGGCAGCACCACGATCACCGGCATCAGCAGCTTCAGGAACGCGGCGAACAGCACGCCCTTCTGCGCTTCCTTCAGGTCCTTGGCCGCCAGCGCGCGCTGGATGATGTACTGGTTGAAGCCCCAGTAGCTGACGTTCATGATCCACATGCCGCCGACCAGCACGCTGATGCCGGGCAGGTCCTTGTAGAACGGGTTGTCCGGACCGAGGATCATCTCGAAGTGGCCCGGGTGCGCGTCCCACAGGCGCTGGAAGCCGGCGAGGATGCCCTCGCCGCCGCCGATCTGCGACAGGGTCAGGCCGGTCACCATCAGGCCGCCGAGCACCAGCAGGGTGACCTGCACGATGTCGGTCAGCGCCACCGCCTTCAGCCCGCCGTACAGCTGGTACACCAGCGCGAACACGCCGATCAGCACCACCGCGGTCATCTGGTCGATGCCGGTGACCTGGTTCACCGCGATCGCGCCCAGCCACAGGATCGAGGTGATGTTCACGAACACGTACAGGCCCAGCCAGAACACGGCCATGAGCGTGCGGATGCGGGTGCCGTACCGTTCCTCGAGGAACTGCGGCATGGTGTAGATCCTGTTGCGCAGGAACACCGGCAGGAAGAACTTGCCGACGACCAGCAGCGTGGCGGCGGCCATCCATTCGTAGGAGGCGATCGCCAGGCCCAGCGCGTAGCCGGAGCCGGACATGCCGATGATCTGTTCGGCGGAGATGTTGGCCGCGATCAGCGAAGCGCCGATGGCCCACCATGGCAGGGACTTGCTGGCCAGGAAGTAGTCGGAGGCCGACTTCTGGTGGCCGGCTTTCTCGCGCGAAACCAGCTGCGCGAGGATGAAGATGCCGGCCAGGTAGGCGAGCACGATGGCGATGTCCAGCGTCGCGAGTTCCACTCCGGTTCCTCCAGATCCATTGGGCTGGCGGCGGCTGGCCGCCGTATTGCGCAGCTCCGGCGCGGAAGGTGGAACCGGGGCCACCGGCGGATCGCCGGCATCCTCCGGGCCGCGTACGCCCTGGTGCGCGGACCGGCCCTCCCCTCGACGCCTGACAGCGCTGTCTTATCGGTGGCCGCGGCAGCGCTGTCAAACGCGCCCCCGTGCGGGCCTGGCGGCTGCCCGCGGCCGCCGCGGCGGGGCGCATGGTTGCTTGGGCCAGGCCATGCGCAGGGCGCCGCGGCCACTGCGTTGCAGCAAAGTTTTGCGCGAAACATCGGCCCCGGCTGCCCGCCGGTGGCCGCGTGCGGGGCCGGTGCCAGGCACCGGCCCCGGGTGTCGCCTTACTCGCCGCGCGGGCAGTCGACGATGTGCTCGGCCTCGCTGACCGCGCCGATCGCCACGCGCGAGATCGACAGCGTGGTCGCCGCGTCACTGTGCAGGCGCGCCAGCACGTCCAGCGCGGACACGTCGGCGCCGGCGTGGGCCAGGCACTTCAGCGGCACGCCCAGCGTGGTCCACTGCCCGGCCGGCAGCTTCGCCAGCGCCTCACGCAACGCCACCGGCCGGCCCTGGCCGGCGCTGAGGCCGACGTTGCCGGCAGCCGGCACCTGGTCCGGACGCAGGGTCAGCACCAGCAGCAGGTCGCCGTTGGTCTCGCGCGACAGGTCCACGGCCGGCTCGGCGTAGACCGAGACCGTGGCCGGGGTCGTGCCGGACCAGGCGAGGCGGCGCGAGTCCTCCTGGCGCTCGTGGTCGACCGCGGTGACGCGGATGCTGTCGTCGTGCAGGCCGGCCGGCACCGTGGTGATCTGGGCGGTGTGGTTCTGCGCGTTCTCCACGCGCATGGCCAGGCCCGGGGCCAGCATGGCGTTGGCGAAGTACACGCCCGGGGCGGCGTGCAGGCCGTCGATGCCGGAGTCCTCCGGCAGCGGGTCCAGGTCGCCCTTGTCGGCGTAGGTCAGGCCGTGGCCGAACGGGAACAGCGCCTTGTAGTCCGGCGAGCGCACGTTGCCCTCGGCCGCCTGCGCCGGCCAGGAGAAGCTCAGCTTGCCCTTGAAGTCGTGGTTGACGCTGCCGTCGGGCTTGCGCAGCAGCACGTCGGCCACGCCCGCGCCTTCCGAACCCGGCAGCCAGGCGACCACGAAGGCGTCGGCGGCGTTGATCTCGCGGTTCATCCACAGCGGGCGGCCGGTGAGGAACACCGCCACCACCGGGATGCCGTCGGCCTTCAGGCGCTTGATCAGCTCCAGGTCGGCGTCGTTGCCCGGCTTGTACAGCAGGTTGGCGATGTCGCCCTGGAACTCGGCGTACGGCTCTTCGCCGAACACCACCACGGCCACGTCGGGCTTGGCCTTGTACTTGCCGTCCACCGCCAGCTCGGCGCTGCCGCCGGCGGCCTTGACCGCGCGCTGCAGGCCGTCCCAGATGGTGTCGGCGTTGGGGAAGTCGGCGCGGGTGGTGCCGGAGCCCTGCCAGGTGAGGGTCCAGCCGCCGGCCTGCTTGGCCATGTTGTCGGCGCCGTCGCCAGCCACCAGGATGCGCTGCTTCGGCGACAGCGGCAGCAGGCCGCCCTGGTTCTTCAGCAGCACCAGCGACTCGCGCACCGCCTGGCGCGCGACCTCGCGGTGCTCGGCCGCGCCCAGCAGCTCGAACTTGCCGCCCAGCGCGCGCTGCGAGGGCTTGGGCTTGTCGAACAGGCCCATCAGGAACTTCACCCGCAGGATCCGGCGCACGGCGTCGTCCAGCCGCTCCATCGGCAGGATGCCGTCCTTGACCGCGGCCAGGGTGGATTCGTACATGCCCTTCCAGCTGTCCGGGGCCATGGCCATGTCCAGGCCGGCGGCGAAGGTGGCCGGGCAGTTGTCGTTGCTGCAGCCCTTGACCTGGCCGTGGCCGTTCCAGTCGCCGACCACGAAGCCGTTGAAGTTGAAGCGGCCCTTGAGCACGTCGGTCAGCAGCGGCTTGTGCCCGTGCAGCTTGGTGCCGTGGTAGCTGTTGAACGAGGCCATCACCGCCTGCGCGCCGGCGTTGATCGCGGTGACGTAGCCGGCGGCGTGGATGTCGCGCAGCTCGGCCTCGCTGGCCAGGTTGTCGCCCTGGTCGCGGCCCTTGCTGGTGCCGCCATCGCCGAGGAAGTGCTTGACCGAGACCATCACGTGGCGGTCGTCCAGGAAGTCCGGCGCGCCGGCCTTGCCCTGCAGGCCTTCCACCATGGCGCGGGCGAACTGCGCCACCAGCTCCGGGTTCTCCGAGTAGCCCTCGTAGGCGCGGCCCCAGCGCACGTCCTGCGGCACCGCCACGGTCGGGGCGAAGGTCCACTCCATGCCGGTGGTGCGGGTCTCGATCGCGGTGATCTCGCCGATCCGGCGCTGCAGCTCGACGTTGCGGGTCGCGCCCAGGCCGACGTTGTGCGGGAACAGGGTGGCGCCGACCACGTTGCTCTGGCCGTGCATGGCGTCGATGCCCCAGATGACCGGGATCGCCTTGCCACCGCCGGAGGTATCCATCGACGCCTCCCAGAAAGCGTCGGCCAGCTTCAGCCACTCCTCCGGCCTGGCGTTGTACTTGCCGCCCGGGTCGGAGCTGCCGCCGGCGAGGATCGAGCCGAGGCGGTACTTGCGCACGTCGTCCGGGGTGATCGAGGCGATGTCGCCCTGGATGATCTGGCCGACCTTCTCCTCCACGGTCATGCTGGCCATCAGCGCGTCGATCTTCTGCTCGACCTCCGCGTCGGCCTGCAGCGGCCACTCGACCTGCGGCCAGTTCTCCGGGTTGATGCTGCCGTCGGCGGCGGCCGCGGTGGCGGCCGGAGCGCCGGCGTCGGCCTCGCTCTTGCCGCAGCCAGCCAGCAGGGCCAGGGCCAGCGCCGTGGCCAGTGTGGTACCGATGCGGACGCCCGGCGCGCGCGCGCCGGCAAGCTTGCTACTCAAGGTGCTTCCTCCCTGGTGACGTTATCTGGGCCCCGGACGGCAACCGCCCTCCGGAAGGGCTGGACCGGTCGGCGCAGAGGCTCCGGCCAAACTGTCAGCGCTGTCAATTCGCGCGGCAGCAAGCCGCGACGGGCGCGGCGGCGGCGGCGGCCCGGCCCCGGCGCGCATCCGCGCCGGGGCTGCGCAACCCCGCGTCCGCAGGGCGATTCGCGCCGGGCCGGCGGTGTCCGGGGGCAGTTGCCGGGGTTACCGCTTCCTGCTGCGGCGCAGCAGGAAATTGCGACACAGGGCCGCCTGCGGGCCATCCGGCGGCCCCCTGCGGGGCGCCGCGCTTCCGAAGCCGGCGCGTCCGTCCCTATAATCGGCCAGCTGCGGCCCCGGGCCGCTCGCCAATAGGACGCGAAGTGCGCAACTACGACCTGGAATTCCTGAAGCGTTTCTCGATGGTGCTGGGCATGCTGGCCCTGATCACCCTCGGCCTGATCCTGCTGGCTTCCCACCTGCACGGCCGCATCCCGCCGGAGGTTTCGCCCTCGGCCGCCGCCCGCACCCAGGAGCGCATCGCGCCGGTCGGCGCGGTCTACGCCGGCGACACCGGCGCCGCCGCCCAGGCCGCCGCCGCCGCGGCTGCCGCGGCCGCCGCCGCCTCGCAGGTCGCCTACGGCGGCACCACCGACGGTTCGGTGATCTTCCAGAACCTGTGCGGTGCCTGCCACAGCGGCGGCGTCGGCGGTGCCCCGACCCTGTCCCAGGGCGCGTGGGCCTCGCGCATCGCCCAGGGCAAGGACACGCTGTACAAGCACGCCATCGAGGGCTTCACCGGCAGCGCCGGCGTGATGCCCCCCAAGGGCGGCAACCCCGCGCTGACCGACGAGCAGGTCCAGGCCACGGTCGACTGGATGCTCGACAACCTCAAGTAAGCGCAGCACGCGAACCACCAAGGACGCCGCCCCCGGGCGGCGTCCTCGTTTGCGGCCCCCGCGGCCAAGGATCCCCATGCAGTACCGCCGTTCCATGCCGGGCCGCCACGCCCGCTTCCTGCTCGCCCCGCTGCTGCTGGCCGCGCCCGCGCTGGCGCTGGCCGAGGCGCCGGCCACGGTCGCCATCAGCAGCCTGCACCGCGGCGGGGCCGAGGCGGCCCCGGTGCAGGTCGAGGGCGTGGTCAGCGCCGATTTCCGCGCCGGGCTGGGTGGCTTCTACCTGCAGGACGCCGGCGACGGCGACCCGGACACCCCCGACGCGCTGCTGGTCCAGGCCGACGCCGACGCGGAGGTGCCGCCGGGCTTCGGCCCGGGCATGCATTGCCAGGTCAGCGGCGAACTGGTGGAGCTGCGCGCCGGTGCCGACCGCCTGCGCGCGCTGGCGCCGGCGCGGATCGGCCCCTGCCGCGCCGCCATCCCGGTGGAGCCGGTGCGCCTGGCCGCGCTGCCGCAACGCTGGGAACCGCTGCAGGGCATGCGCGTGCGCATCGAGGCGCCGCTGACGGTGACCGGTACCCACGCCCTGGAGCGCTACGGCGAACTGACCGTGAGTTTCGCCGGACGCCAGTGGCAGCCCAGCGAGCTGGCCCTGCCTGGCACCCCCGAGCACGCCCGCCTGGCCGCGGCCAACGCCCGCCAGCGGCTGCTGCTGGACGATGGCAGCAGCCAGCGCAACCCGGCCACGATCGCGTACCTCGGCGGTGCCACCACCCCGCGCGTGGGCAGCGTGGTGCACGGCGTGGAAGGCATCCTCGAGCGCCGCCACGGCAGCTGGCGGATCCAGGTCGAGCGTCCGCTGCAGCTGCAGGCGGCGCCGCGCCCGCAGCCGCCGCGCGTGCCCGGCACGCTCAAGGTGGCGGCGTTCAACCTGGAGAACCTGTTCAACGGCGACGGCCGCGGCGGCGGCTTCCCCACCCCGCGCGGGGCGAAGACCCACGCGGCGATGCAGGCGCAGCTGGCCAAGCTGGTGGCCACCGTGCACGGCCTGGACCCGGACATCGCCGCGCTGATGGAACTGGAGAACGACGGCTACGGGCCGGACTCGAGCATCGCCCAGCTGGTGGACGCGCTCAACGCCGGTGGCGCGCAGTGGCGCTTCGTCGACCCCGGCCGCGGCCCCGGCAGCGACAGCATCCGCGTCGGCCTGATCTACCGCGCCGACCGGGTCGAGCCGCGCGGCGCCCCGGCGGTGCTGGAAGGCGGCCCGTTCGGCGCGCGCAGCCGGGTGCCGCTGGCCCAGGCCTTCGTGCGCAAGGGCGGCAAGCGCGACCTGGTCGTGGTCGCCAACCACTTCAAGTCCAAGGGCTGCAGCGAAGCGACCGGCGCCGACGCCGACCAGGGCGACGGCCAGGGCTGCTGGAACGCGCTGCGCACCGAATCGGCGCGGCGCCTGCATGCCTGGCTGCAAACCGTGCCGGCCGGCAGCCGCGCCCGGCGCATCGTGCTTCTGGGCGATTTCAACGCCTATGCCATGGAAGATCCGCTGCACTGGCTGCATGGCGAGGGCTGGGTGGACGCGTTCGCCGCGGCCAGGGTCGAAAGGCCGTACAGCTACGTGTACGACGGCCTCAGCGGGCGCCTCGACCACGCCCTGCTGAGCCCGGCGCTGGCGCCGGCGCTGCGCGGGGCGGCCGAGTGGCACGTCAACGCCGACGAGCCGGACGACGCCGGCTACGCCGGGCGCAACGAGCCCGGCCCGTGGCGCAGCTCGGACCACGACCCACTGCTGCTGGGCTTCGACCTGTAACCATCGGCCGCGGGCACCCTCCAGGCAGCGCCTACAATGCCCGCCCTGCCGGCCCATCCGCGCCGAGGCCCCGCGTCCCATGCCCGAGCTTGCCCTGCAGCTGTTGCTGCTGCTGTTCCTCGCCGGCCTGCTGGCCGGCTTCATCGATTCCATCGCCGGCGGCGGCGGCATGGTCACCATCCCGGCGATGCTGCTGGCGGGCATCCCGCCGCTGCAGGCGCTGGGTACCAACAAGCTGCAGTCGCTGTTCGGCGCCGGCACGGCCAGCTGGAGCTATGCCCGCCATGGCCACGTCGACCTGCGCGCGCAGCTGCCGATGGCGCTCACCGCGGCCGCAGGCGCAGTCGCCGGGGCGCTGCTTGCGACGGTGGTCCCCGGGAGCTGGCTGCGCGCGGTGCTGCCGCTGCTGCTGTTCGGCATCGCCCTGTACTTCTGGCTCAAGCCGGACGTCGGCGCGGTGGAGCGGCATCGACGCATCAGCGAGAAGGCCTTCGCCCTCACCTTCGTGCCGGTGATCGGCTTCTACGACGGGGTGTTCGGCCCGGGCACCGGTTCGTTCCTGATGCTGGGCTTCGTCGGCCTGGCCGGGTTCGGCATCCTCAAGGCCACCGCGCACACCAAGTTCCTCAACTTCGGCTCCAACCTGGGCGCGTTCGCGGTGTTCGTTGGGTCCGGCGCGGTGCTGTGGAAGGTCGGCCTGGTGATGGGCGCCGGCCAGGTGCTGGGCGCACGCCTGGGCTCGCGCTTCGCCATGCGCCAGGGTGCGAAGGTGATCAAGCCGCTGCTGGTGACGGTGTCGCTGCTGCTGGCGTTGCGGCTGCTGGCGGATCCGACCAATCCGTTGCGGGAGTGGGTGGGGTTCTGAAGCCCCCTCTCCCCGGGATGGGAGAGGAAAGGAACGAAGCCACGCCCCGAACGCACGCCACGGGCCGCGGTCGCGCGCGGGTATTGCTGCCGCTGTTTGCGGCCTTGCCCCGCATGCCGTCGCGTGGCGACGGCATGTGGCCTCCCCTCGCCTAGACCCGCTCGAAGATCGCAGCGATGCCCTGGCCGCCGCCGATGCACATCGTCGCCAGGCCGTAACGGCCGCCGGTGCGGTGCAGCTCGTGCACCAGCTTCACCGTGATGATCGCGCCGGTCGCACCGACCGGGTGACCGAGCGAGATGCCGCTGCCGTTGGGATTGGTCTTCTCCGGATCGAGGCCCAGCGCATCGGCGACCGCGCAGGCCTGCGCGGCAAAGGCCTCGTTGGACTCGACCACGTCGAGGTCCCCGACCTGCAGCCCTGCACGCGCCAGCGCGGCGCGGGTCGCCGGCACCGGGCCCATGCCCATGTACATGGGCTCCACGCCCGCGTGCGCGTAGGCGACCAACCGGGCCAGCGGTTTCAGCCCGTGCCGCTGCACCGCCTCGCCCGTGGCCAGCACCACCGAGGCCGCGCCATCGTTGATGCCCGAGGCATTGCCAGCCGTCACCGTGCCGTCGGCCTTGAACACCGGCCGCAGGCCGGCCAGGTCGCCGGCGGTGACGCCAGCGCGCACATGCTCGTCCACGCGGAACTCCGTCTCCCTGCCTCGACGTCCCACCTCCACCGGCACGATCTGGCCCTCGAAGCGTCCCTCCGCGATCGCCCGCGCCGCGCGCCGGTGGCTCTCCAGCGCCAGCGCGTCCTGCCTCCCGCGGTCGATGCCGTGGCGCTCGGCCACGTTCTCCGCGGTGATGCCCATCAGCACCTTGTCGAATGGGTCCTTCAGGCCCTCGTTGAGCGCGTCCACCATCACCGCGTCGCCGAGCTTGCGCCCCCAGCGCTGGCTGGGCACGTGGAACGGCACCCGGCTCATCGACTCCGCGCCGCCGGCCAACGCCACCTCGCAGTCGCCGAGCAGCAGCGACTGGGCCGCCGACACGATTGCCTGCAGGCCCGAGCCGCACAACCGGTTCACCGTGAACGCCGGCGCCGCCACCGGCACGCCCGCGTTCACCGCGACCACCCGCGCCAGGTAGGCATCGGCCGGCTCGCTGGGCAGCACCTGCCCGTATACCGCGTGGCCGATCGCGGACGGATCGATACCCGCGCGGGCGATCGCCTCGCGCGCGGTCACCGCGCCCAGCACGGACGGCGGCGCGTCGCGCAGGCTGCCGCCGAACGCGCCGATGGCCGTGCGCACGGCCGAGACAAGGAACACATCGGTCATGGCGATCCCCCCGGGTTCAGGCGGGCACGCCGGACCTGGCGCGCAGCGCGCTGGCGACCTCGCGCTCGGCCTGGGTGAAGCCGTAGTCGGGCACGACCTGGCCGCCGGGATCGGACACCGCGTCCCACGACGCCATCAGCCGCTCGCCGGCGTCGTCGCCACCACCGAGATGGCGGCCCTCGGTCAGGGTCACGTAGGCGCGGGCGAAATGCCCGGCACCGGCGCAGACGATCGCGCGGGTCGGCGCGTCGTCGACCACCAGCGGCAGCAGCGCCGGGCTGACCAGCGCCGGATCCAGCACGTCCAGCTGCTCCTGCGGCAGGATGCCTTCCATCATCCGCGTGTACGCGGTCGGCGCCAGGCAGTTGGCCTTGATCCCGTACTTGGCGCCCTCGATGGCGAGCGTCTGCATCAGCCCGACCAGCGCCATCTTCGCCGCGCCGTAGTTGGCCTGGCCGAAGTTGCCGTACAGGCCGCTGGACGAGGTGGTCAGGACGATGCGGCCGAATTTCTGCCCGCGCATCACCTCCCACACCGCCTTGCAGCAGATCGCCGCGCCCATCAGGTGCACGTCCACCACCAGGCGGAAGTCGTCCAGGTCCATCTTGGCGAAGCTCTTGTCGCGCAGGATGCCGGCGTTGCTGATGAGGATGTCGATGCGGCCCCATGCGTCATGCGCGCGCTGCACCATCGCCGCGACCGCGGCTTCGTCGGTCACCGAAGCTGCCACCGCCATCGCCTCGCCGCCGGCCGCGCGGATCTCCGCGGCGACCGCCTCGGCGGCCTCCAGGCCCAGGTCGTTGACCAGGACCTTCGCGCCCTTGCGCGCCAGGTAGAGCGCATGCTGGCGACCCAGGCCGCCGCCGGCACCGGTGACGATCGCTGTCCTTCCCTTCAGTGGCATCATCGAACTCCCGTTTGTCGTGAGGCACGGAACGGGAGCGCACCGGCGCTCAGCCGGGTTTCGAACGCGTTCCGTTCCGCGGTTTGCAGATGGTCTTGAAGCCGGCGGCCATGAACTTCGCCATGCGCGCCTTCACCGCTTCGTAGTCGTCCGAGCGGCACAGGCCGCCGGAGAGGCGGTCGATGCGCCCCGTGCGCGCCAGGGTGAGCATCAGCGCGCCAGTGACGAAGTGGTAACCCCAGAAGATGTCCTCCTCGGCCGCTTCCGGCAGCGCGCGCTTGAGCAGGCCGATCAGGCGCAGCACCACCGGGTCGAAGTGCTGGTCCATCAGCTCGCCGCCGTGGCGGGTGTTGGACATCAGCGCGCCGAGCGCACCGTAGTTCTTCCACGCCTCGCCGCCCTGGCTGTACAGGTCCAGGTCGGTGTCCAGGAACGCGCGCAACGCGCCTTCCACCGTGGGCTTGCCCTTGCAGGCTTCCTCGTAGGCGTCCAGCGCCTGCATGCGCGCGCTGCTGGTGACGCCGGCGCGACGCGCGATCACCGCGTCGAACAGCGTCTGCTTGTCCTTGAAGTAATAGTTGACCAGGGTGTGGTGCACGCCCACGCGCTCGGCCACGTCCTTCAGCGTGACGCCGTACAGCCCGTCGCGGGAGAACAGGTGTTCGGCCGCGTCGAGGATCTGTTCGGTCATCTCCGCGCGCTGGGCCGCCTTGGTGGTGCGCGCGGTCCGGGTGGTGCCGGTCTTCTTCGCACCACCCCGCCGGGATCCGGACGTCGTCGCCTTTGGCACCCTGCAGCCTCCAATGCCGCCCGGCATATGCGCTGGCCGGAGACATCACGCCTCCCGTCGCCATTGTGCGCCGCCGAATTCGGCCCTCAGCCGCATTTTGTCAATTTTGCCGGTCGCTGCCAAAGGCATCCGTTCCACCCGGATGATCTCATCCGGCATCCACCACGAGGGCACCGCGCCGCGCAGCGCGTCCAGCAGCTCGTTGTCGGTGGTGTCCGCGTCGGCGCGCATCTCCACCAGCAGCACCGGGCGCTCGCCCCACTTCGGGTGCGCCCGCCCGATCACCGCGGCCAACGACACGCCCGGGAGCCGGCCGACGATCTCCTCGATCTCGGCCGGGTTGATCCACTCCCCGCCGGACTTGATCAGGTCCTTGGCGCGACCGGTGATGACCAGGTTGCCATGCTCGTCGATGCGCGCCAGGTCGCCGGTGGGGAACCAGCCATCGGCGTCCACTGCCGGTTCGAGCTGGCCGAAATACCGGTAGACCACGCTGGCCCCGCGCACGCGCAGGTGGCCCTCGCAGCCGCGCTGCTGCGGCAGCGGTACGCCGTCGGCGTCGGTCAGCAGCAGGTCGATGCCCAGCGCCGGGCGCCCGGACAGGTGCGGGGCGCGCCCGGGATCGTCGGGCAGGGCGACGGTGCCGGTGGGCGACAGCTCGGTCATGCCCCAGCTGGTCTGCACCACCGCCCCCAGGCGCTGCTCGATGCGCTGCATCAGCGCCGGTGCCATCGGCGCGCCGCCGACGAGGATCCGCTTCAGCGAGGGCACCTCGCCGCCGTGCGCATCGAGATGGTCGACCAGGCCCAGCCACACGGTGGCCACGCCGATCGCCACGGTGACGTCCTCGTCGCGGATCAGCCTGGCGAGGCGGGCGCCATCGAGATGGCGACCCGGGAGCACCAGCTTCGCGCCCACCGCCGGCGCCGCGAACGGCACGCCCCAGGCGTTTGCATGGAACATAGGAACGGCCAGCAGCACGCTGTCGCGCTGCGACAGCGCCATGGTGTCGGCCTGCAGTGCACGAAGCGTATGCAGGAACACGCCGCGATGGGTGTAGGTCACGCCCTTCGGCACGCCGGTGGTGCCGGAGGTGAAACACAGGCCGCAAGGCAGGCGTTCGTCGAAGCCGCCCCATCCGGCCGGCTTGCGCGGCGCACCGGATCCCGCGTCGAGCAGGCGCTCCAGTGGTTCGATCGCCGGCGCAGCATCGTCCGCCACGGCCGTGCCATCGATCGACAGGATCCGTTCGACCGACCCGGCGCGCGTGGCGATGGCCCGCGCCAGCGGCGCCAGGTCGGCGGCGGCGACCAGCACGCGCGCGCCGGACTGTTCCAGCATCGTCGCCAGGTGTGCCTCGGACACGCGCGGGTTGAGCGTCTGGCAGACCGCGCCCATGCCCATCACCGCGTACCAGGTCTCCATGTGCGACTGGGTGTTCCAGGCCAGGGTGGCGACCACGTCGCCGCGACCGACGCCCATCCCGGCCAGCAGTTCCGAGACTTCGCGGCTGCGACGCTGCAGGTCCGCGTAGCCGACGCGCGCCGTGCTTCCATCCTCGCCCGCGGTGACCACCTCGACCCCGGCGTGCCACTTGGCACCATGCTCCAGGAACCTGTCGATGGTCAGCGGCCAGTCCTGCATCTGGCCATGGATCACGGACATCCAGGCACTCCGGCGGGCAGCGGCGGCGCGGCGATGCCGACGTTCCAGTGCCAGGGCTGGCCGCCCTGCGCGCGGCGGCGGCACACCACCTGCTCCACGAGTTCGTACATGCCCGGCATCAGCTTTTCGCCCGGCACCGGCGCGCCGTCGAAGGCCATGTAGGCGCGCGCCTGGCCATAGGGCTGCCACGCCGGCTGGCCGGCGACGACCGGCTGCCCGCTGCGCGCGAACGAGGCCCAGTAGCCCGACATCGCCGCGGTCAGCGCCCGCTCGCCGTCGGAGTCCGGTGCCTTCGGCCACTGCGGCGGGGTGCGGTCGTGCCTGGCGAACACGTACGGCAGCTCGGCGGCGTGGAATGCGTGCAGGCCGGCTTCGTCGGCGGCCGGGTAGCCGTGGTTGAAGTAGTACAGGTACGACGGCAGGCCCAGCTCGGCCTGCTTGCGCACCAGCCGCTCGGCGGTCCAGCCGTACATCGCGTCGCGGGTGGTGGCGAGCATCGCCGCGTCGAGATCGGTCGCCGGATAACGGTCGAGCATCGCCTCGGCCAGGTCGCCGTAGGCGGCGCGGATCGCCGCCTCGTAGGCCGCGGCATCGGCCGGCTTCGGCGGCAGCAGGAAGCGCAGCGAGCGGATCTCGCCCTCGTTGAAGCCGGCCAGGATCGGCACCGGCGCCTGCTCGCCGCGGTCGAACACCTCCACCAGCTGCGCCGGCAGGACCTTGCCGTCGACGTTGCCGAACGGCAGGAAACCGGACATCGCCGCCTTCACCGTCAGCTCCTGCGGGTCCATGGCACGGAGCCGCGGCAGGCCGCGCACGCCGAGCTTGCGGCCCAGCTCCAGGCCCGACTCCTCGGCCGCGGGCATGCCATGCGCGGCCTCGCGCAGCGCCGGCGTGGTGATCATGTACGCACTCTGGGCGATGGCCTTGTGGAACAGCCCGCGCGCCGGCGGTGCGGCCATCAGGTACATCACGCTCAGCGCGCCGGCCGACTCGCCGGCGATGGTGACGTTGCCCGGATCGCCGCCGAACGCGGCAATGTTGCGCTGGACCCAGCGCAGCGCCTCGATCTGGTCGAGCAGGCCGTAGTTGCCGGACACGCCGTCTGCCGACTCGGCGCTCAGGTCCGGATGGGCCAGGTAGCCAAGCACGCCGAGGCGGTAGTTGATGCTCACCACCACCATGCCCTGCGCGGCCAGGCGCGCGCCATCGTACATCGGCTCGCGGCTGGAGCCGGCGACCAGCGAACCGCCGTGGATCCACACGAACACCGGCGCGTCCTTCGCCTCGGCCGGCGTCCAGATGTTGAGCGACAGGCAGTCCTCGCTGGTCGGCAGGGCCTCGCCTGGCGAGTAGATGCTGCCGGGGCGCGGCGGCGGCTGCACGCAGGCCGGGCCGAAGCGGGTGGCCTCGCGGGTGCCCTTCCAGGGTTTGGCTGGCACCGGCGCGCGCCAGCGCAGCTGCTTCACCGGCGGCTCGGCGTAGGGAATGCCAAGGAAGGCATGGATGCCGCCGTCGAGCGCCTCGCCCCGGAGCGCGCCGACGGGGGCGTGGACGACCGGCCCCTGGGACCACGCCGCACCCGGAAGCGCGGCACAGCCCAGGACCGCGGACACGACCAGAGAGCGGAAGGTGGATCGGGTCACGGGGTGGTCTCCTGCGAAGCCTGGAGTCGGATGGTGCGCGCCAGCCGCAGGAACATGCCCACCGCCAGCAGGTAGAACGGGATCAGGGTGTAGAACGCCATCTGCAGCGAGTTGTCCGGGTGGCTGGCACGGAAGAAGTCGCTGGCCATGCCCAGGTAGGCCGGGCCGAGGCCCAGGCCGATCAGGTTCATCACCAGCAGCAGCAGCGCGCCGGAGAGCACGCGCTGGTTCGGTCGCACTTCCTCCTGCACCAGGGTCACCGCCGGCGACAGGTAGAAGTAGTTCAGTCCGGTCGGCAGCAACAGGAAGGCCAGCGCCAGCGGCCAGCGGTCGGCCCACACGAACAGGGCGAACAGCGGCATCGCAAGGGCGAGGCCGGCGGCCGGCAGGTAGGCGTAGGCGGTCTTCGACTTCCGTGACAGACGGTCGATCAGGCGGCCCGAGGCGAACATGCCGGCGCAGATGCCGGTGCCGATCACCAGCGCGTACCACACCGCCACCTGCTCCAGCGCCATGCCCTTCTCGCGCATCAGGAACAGCACGGTGAAGTTGAGCACGGCGTAGGTGATGAACTGGGTCGCGCCGCAGGCCAGGGCCATGCCGCGCAGCACCGGGTTGGCGAAGTACTCGCGGCAGGTGCGCCAGAACGGCGGAGCCGGCTCGGCGGCGGCAGCCACCGCTCCGGGCGCGGCATCCAGCCCGCCCTTGCGCGGCTCGCGCACCACCAGCCACACCACCAGCGCGGTCACCACCCCGACCACGCCGACCCAGATGAACGCCAGGCGCCAGGAGTAGGCCGCGGCGATCGAGGCGCCGAAGGCCACGCCCAAGGCCTGGCCTATCGGCGGGCCGAGGTTGAACAGGCTCAGCGCGGTGCCGCGCATGCCCGGCGGGAAATAGTCGGAAATGATCGCGTACGACGGCGGCACGCCGCCGGCCTCGCCGACGCCGACGGTCATCCGCGCCAGCGCCAGCTGCGGATACGAGGAGGCCATGCCGCAGGCGGCGGTGGCCGCGCTCCACAACGCGCAGGAGAACGCCAGCACCCGCACCCGGTTGGTGCGGTCGGCCAGCCAGCCGACCGGGATCGCCAGGATGCAGTAGAACATCGCGAAGTACAGGCCGCCGATCAGGCCGAGCTGGGAGTCGGTGACCCCCAGTTCGTCCTGGATGGGCTTGGCCAGGATCGACAGCAGCTGCCTGTCGAGGAAGTTCAGCACGTAGACCAGGCACAGGATCGCCAGCACGATCCATGCCCGCGCGCCCGGTCGCGCGGGCTGCGCGCCGGGCATCGCCTGGCTGGCCGGAAGCGCGGCCATCAGAACCGGTACCCCACGCGCACGCCGACGGTGCGCGGCCGCACCAGCGCGTAGCGGCCGTCAAGGAACGCCTCCGGATGCACGTAGGTCACCGAACGGTCGTCGAACAGGTTCTCCACGTACAGGCCCACCGTGTACTTGTCGAACGCGGCGGCGACATTGGCGTTCACCACGGTGTACGCGTCGGTGTAGTCGAAGGTCGGGCTGACCACGCCCGGCTGGCCGGGCACGTACTGGAACTGTCCGGGGAAGTCGCCGACGTGGACGATCGCCAGCGAGGCATTGCCCTCCGAGCCGCGGATGAAGTCGAAGCGGTAGCTGGTGACCAGCGAGGCGCTGAACTCCGGCGCGGCCAGGCGCGCGCCGAGGACAGTGCCGGAAATCGCGGCCTCCTGCGGGGTCAGTTCATCGACCCGGGCGCGGTTGAACGAGCCGTTCAGTGCGATCGTCCAGTCCATGTTCGGCATGGCCATCAGCTCGAACTCCAGGCCACGGCTGTAGGCCCCGCCGATGTTGGTGGCGAACTGGACCTGGTCGGAGACGCGGTTGGCCTGCACCTGGATGTCGTTCCAGTCGACGTAGTACAGCGCCAGGTTGGCGGCCAGGCGGCCGTCGAGCCAGCTGCCCTTCATGCCCAGCTCGTAGTTGATGAGCTTGTCCGAGTCGGCGCCGTAGGGGATGACCAGGTCGTCCGGGTCGATGGTGCTGACCGATCCGGCGCGGGCATTGACCACCGGCGCGCGGAAGCCGGTGGCGACCGCAGCGTAGGTGGTGACCGACGGCACCGGGCGCCAGGAAGCGCTGAGCCGGTACGACGGGCCGGTTTCCTTGGCCTTCGCGCCGGTGGCGGCCTCGACCGGGGTGATCGTGACCGGGCCGCCGGGGATGCCGAAGAAGGCGTACAGGTAGGCCTGGGTGAGGTAGTCGCTGTTGTAGCCGCCGGCGGCGGTGAAGGCCTGGGCCTGGGTGCTGCCGTAGCGCAGGCCCAGGGTGGCCCAGAAGTCGTCGTTGAAGTGGTAGGTCAGCTGGCCGAACAGCGCCTGCTCCTTTGACACGTCGGTGCTGAGGAAGCGCAGGTAGTACTCGTCCGGCAGGCCGGTGATGCCGCTGCGCTGCAGGAATTCCTCGTTGGAGCGGTAGCCGAAGTAGACGTCGCGGTCGCGCTTGAAGTGGAAGCCGCCGAGCACCCACTCGAACCGGCCACCGGTGTCGGACACCAGGCGCACTTCCTGGACGAAGGTCTTGCTGTTGAACGGCGCGTCCAGGGCGAACGCGAAGGCCTGGCCGTAGGTGCCGGCCAGGTCCACGTTGAACGCCGCGTCGTAGTCCGACCAGGTCGAGGAGCTGGTCAGGTGGGCGCCGTCGAACTGGTAGTCCAGGGTCAGGTTGTAGTTGTCCATCGTCCCGTTGAACATGTCGGGACGGTCGGAGTAGCGCTTGTCCCGGCCGAGGTCGGGGTTGGTCAGCGAGGAATCCTCCGGCGTGCTCTCCTCGCGCGACAGGCGCACCTGCGCGGAGAAGCGGTCGGTCGGCTCCCACAGCAGGGTGGCGCGGCCGCCCCAGGCCTTGAGCACGTTGGCGTCCTTGACGCCGGTGCCGAGGTTGTCGATGTAGCCGTCCTCGTTGCGCGAGAAGCCGACCACGCGCAGGGCCATGGTGTCCTGCGCCAGCGGGATGTTGACCATCGCGTTGTAGCGCTGGCGCAGCGAGCTGGAACCGGTGACGCCGACGTCGGCCAGGAACGAGGCGTCGAAGGCGTTGGGGTCGGGCGCGTGGGTCAGGATGCGCAGCGCGCCGGCCAGCGAGCCGGAGCCGAACAGCGTGCCCTGCGGGCCGCGCAGGAACTCGATGCGCTCGACGTCGTACAGGCTCGGGTCGAGCACGGTCGAGTTGCCATTGGCCGAGATCGGCAGTTCGTCGATGTAGATCGCCACCGTGCTCTGCAGGTTGGCGTTGTAGCCGTTGGTGGCGATGCCGCGCGCGGTGAAGTTGTTGAAGTTCGCACTGGGGCGGTTGAGCACCACGCCCGGGGTTTCATGGGCCAGGCCCTCGTAGCCGACGATGCCCTTGGCATCGAGCTGTTCCTGGCCGAGCACGGTCACGCTCAGCGGCACGTCCTGCAGCTTCTCGCTGCGGCGGGTCGCGGTGACCACGATGGCGTCCAGTTCCTGGGCGCCGCCAGGCTGGGACCGCGATTCCAGCGCCTGGCCGGTGGCCTGCGCCAGGGCGGAAACAGGTAAAGCGAGCAACGTTGCCACGTATGCGGACGCGACCAGACGACTTGCCATGCGGATCCCCTCCCAAGGATTGCCGGTTAAGCACGAAAGCGTGCCCGGATACTGCAAGGCGGAAACGGCGCTGTCAACACTCACTCACGGCTGTGTGAATATTTTTTCTGGTCCGGAAACCGCTTTTGGATCAGGAGCTTGCTGCTGCACTGCGACAATCCGCAGGCGTCCGGTGGCGCCCGCGCAGGCGCGCCCGGTACGCACGCATGCGTACGGGATGGCCCACGGAATAGCTGCGGTGCATGCCGGCGACGCCCGCACGGAACGGCGCCCCTGCCGGCGCCATGAAGGCTGCGCTTCAGCGGAAGACGACGGTCTTGTGGCCGTTGAGCAGGATGCGGTGCTCGACGTGGCGGCGCACCGCACGTGCCAGCACCTGCGATTCGATGTCGCTGCCGACGCGGATCAGGTCGCGCGGGGTCATGGCGTGGTCCACCCGGGCCACGTCCTGCTCGATGATCGGGCCCTCGTCCAGGTCCGGGGTCACGTAGTGCGCGGTGGCGCCGATGATCTTGACCCCGCGCGCGTGCGCCTGGTGGTAGGGCTGGGCGCCCTTGAAGCTGGGCAGGAAGCTGTGGTGGATGTTGATCGCGCGCCCGGCCAGCGCCTCGCACATGCGCGGCGAGAGGATCTGCATGTAGCGCGCCAGCACCACCAGGTCGACCCGTTCGCGCTCGACCAGGTCCAGGATCGCCTGCTCCTGCCGCGGGCGGTTCCCGTTGTCCACCGGCAGGTGGTGGAACGGCACCCCGTAGGAGGCCGACAACGCGGCGAAGTCGGGGTGGTTGGAGACCACCGCGGCGATGTCCACGTTGAGCTGGCCGCTGTGGGCGCGGAACAGCAGGTCGTTGAGGCAGTGGCCCTGCTTGCTGACCAGCACCAGCAACCGCGCGCGGCGGCGCGCGTCGTGCACCTGCCAGTCCATGCCGAATTCCGCCGCCAGGTGGCCGAAGCGCTCGATCAGCGCCGGGTACGCCTCCGGCGCGGGCAGGTCGAAGTGCACGCGCAGGAAGAAGCGGCCGGTCTCCTCGTCGCCGAACTGCTGGGCGTCGAGGATGTTGCAGCCCTGGCCGAACAGCAGGCCGGAAACGCGGTAGACGATGCCGGTACGGTCCGGGCAGGAGAGGGCGAGGATGTAGTCGTGGCGCATAGGCCGGCCATGGTATGCGAGCCACGGCCGGCGCGCGCGGCGGTTGCAGCTGTTACCGCCGCCTCAGCCGAACAGGCCGCGCGCCCCGTGCGGCTCGCAGCGCAGGTACTGCGGCGGTGCGTGCACCTTCGCCCCCAGCTCGGCGGCGGCATGCCAGGGCCAGCGCGGGTCGTAGAGCATGCCGCGGGCCAGGGCCACGGCATCGGCCTGGCCGCCGGCGACGATGGCCTCGGCCTGGCGCGCTTCGGTGATCAGGCCCACCGCGATCACCGGCATGCGCACCTGGCCGCGGATCGCCGCGGCGAACGGCACCTGGTAGCCCGGTCCCACGGCGATCTGCTGGCGCGGATCCAGGCCGCCGCTGGAGACGTGGATGAAGTGGCAGCGGCGCGCGTCCAGTTCCCGCGCCAGGACGATGCTCTGCTCCAGGTCCCAGCCGCCCTCGACCCAGTCGCTGGCGGAGATGCGCATGCCCAGCGCCACCTGCTCCGGCAGTGCCGCGCGCACTGCATCGAACACCCGCAGCGGAAGGCGCATGCGGTTCTCCAGGCTGCCGCCGTAGGCGTCGTCGCGGTGGTTGCTCAGCGGCGACAGGAACTGGTGCAGCAGGTAGCCGTGCGCGGCGTGCAGCTCGACCAAGTCCAGGCCGAGGCGCGCGGCGCGGCACGCCGAGGCCACGAAGGCCTCGACCAGGGCATCGATGCCGGCCGCGTCCAGCGCCTGCGGCAGGGGGTGGTCTCCGGCATACGGCAGGGCGGAAGGGGCCACCGTGGTCCAGCCGCCCGGCTCGCCGGCGGCGATCGGGCCGCCGCCCTCCCACGGCCGCGCGGTGGAGGCCTTGCGTCCGGCATGCGCCAGCTGGATGCCCAGCGGCATCGGCGACCAGCGCCGCAGCGAGGCCAGCAGCGCGGCCAGCGCCGCCTCCTGGTCGTCGTTCCACAGGCCCAGGTCGGCATGGGTGATGCGGCCGTTGGCCTGCACCGCGGTCGCTTCCAGGATCAGCAGGCCGGCGCCAGACAGGGCCAGGTTGCCGAGGTGGATGTGGTGCCAGTCCGAGGCCACGCCGTCGTGCGCCGAGTACTGGCACATGGGCGCGACCACGATGCGGTTGCGCAGTTGCAGGGGACCGAGGTGGAGCGGGGTGAACAGCTGGCTCATGGCGAGGCGGTTACCGGTGGGCCCCGCATTGCAGCCCCACCGCGGTGGCGCTGCAAGGCCGTGGCCGGATCGCAGCGTCGCGCGATCCGCACCGCCGCCTCACAACGCGGCGACCAGCTCCGGCAGGACCCGGGCGCAGTCGGCTTCCAGCCTGGCCGCCTCCAGCCCGTCGGCGCGGGTGCGGCCGCGGTTGAGGATGGCCAGGGGGATGCCGGCCTCGGCCGCCATCCGCGCGAAGCGGAAGCCGGACCAGACCATCAGCGAGGAGCCGACCACCAGCAGCGCGTCGCTGTCGTGCAAGGCGGCGGTGGCCTCCTCGACCCGGGCGCGGGGCACGCTCTCGCCGAAGAACACCACGTCCGGCTTGAGCATGCCGCCGCAGGCCGGGCAGTCCGGCACCTGGAAGGCGGCGAAGTCCACGCCTTCCAGGTCGGCGTCGCCGTCCGGCGCCACCGCGGCCAGGTGCGCGTCCCAGCCGGGATTGCACGCCAGCAGCTGCTGCTGGAAGCCGGCGCGCGGCAGGCGCAGGCCGCAACCCAGGCACGCCACGTGGTCCAGGCGCCCGTGCAGGTCGATCACCCCGGTGCTGCCGGCGCGCTGGTGCAGGCCGTCCACGTTCTGGGTCAGCAGCCGGGCGACCCGGCCCTTGCGCTGCAGTTCCGCCAGGGCGTGGTGGGCGGCATTGGGCCGGGCCGCGGCGAACGGCGCCCAGCCGGCCAGGCTACGAGCCCAGTAACGGCGGCGGGTGTGGCCGTCGCCGGTGAAGGCCTGCAGGGTGATCGGCGGCGTGCGCTTCCAGGCGCCGTCGGCGTCGCGGTAGTCGGGGATGCCGGAACCGGTGCTGATCCCGGCGCCGGTGAGCACGAACAGGCGGCGGTGGCGGGCGAGGAACGCGGCCAGCGCGGCCTGTGCCGCGGCGGCGGGGGGTGGGGCGGTGGCGGCCTGGACGGACATCGGGGACGGCGGCGGAAGGCTTGGCGCGGGCGGACATGTTGCACGAGATCGCCCACATGTCGGTGTGCAGGCGCCGCGCTGACAGCGTTGTCTGGCGCCGGCGGCACGTCGCGCTTACGGGCCGGCGGCTAAGATCGTCGGCCCCCGAACCTAGCCAAGGGAACAGCCGTGACCATCAACCGCGAACAGCGTGACCGCATTGCTTCAGGCCAGGGTTTCATCGCCGCGCTCGACCAGAGCGGCGGCAGTACGCCCAAGGCGTTGAAGCTGTACGGCATCGACGAGTCGGCCTACGCCAACGAAGCCGAGATGTTCGCCCTGGTGCACCGCATGCGCGAGCGCATCGTCACCAGCCCGGCCTTCGACGGCAGGCGCATCCTCGGTGCCATCCTGTTCGAGCGCACCCTGGACGACCGCTTCGCCGGCGAGGAGGCGGCGCGCTTCCTGTGGGAGCGCAAGCAGGTGGTGCCGTTCCTGAAGATCGACAAGGGCCTGGAGGCCGAGGACGGCGGCGTGCAGCTGATGAAGCCGATCCCCGGGCTTGAAGAGCTGCTGGCGCGGGCCAAGGCCAAGGGCGTGTTCGGCACCAAGGAGCGCTCCGTGATCAAGGCCAACAACCCCGCCGGCATCGCCGCGGTGCTGGACCAGCAGTTCGAGCTGGCGCGCAAGGTACTGGCCGCCGGGCTGGTGCCGATCGTCGAGCCGGAGGTGGACATCAAGGCCGCCGACAAGGAGGCGATCGAGGCCGAGCTCAAGCGCGGCCTGCTGCAGCGCCTGGACACGATCGACGCCGCCACCCCGGTGATGCTCAAGCTGACCCTGCCCAGCATCGACGGCTATTTCGCCGAGCTGGTCGCGCATCCGTCGGTGCTGAAGGTCGTGGCCCTGTCCGGCGGCTACAGCCGCGAGGAGGCCAACGCCAGGCTCGCCCGCAACCCGGGCGTGATCGCCAGCTTCAGCCGCGCCCTGACCGAGGGCCTGGGCGCGCAGCAGTGCGACGAGGAGTTCAACCAGGCCCTCGATGCCTCGATCGAGTCGATCTACCGCGCCTCGATCGCCTGAGGCCGCGCGCGGGCGGATGCCCCGCGCGGGGCATCCGCGGCATCATTGCAGGCCCGCCGCATGCCGCGGCAGGCCCGGTTCCCCGTGATGCATCCCGACACCACCGCCCTGATCGTCGTCGACCTGCAGCCGGACTTCATGCCCGGCGGCGCCCTGCCCTGCCACGAGGGCGATGCCATCGTCCCGGCCATCGATGCGCTGCTGCGCTCGCGCAGCTACCGCACCGTGGTCGCCACCCAGGACTGGCACCCGCGCGGGCACGCTTCCTTCGCCAGCGCCCATCCCGGTCGCCAAGCGTTCGAGCAGGTCGAACTGCACGGCCAGCCACAGACCCTGTGGCCGGACCACTGCGTGCAGGGCACGCCCGGCGCCGCGCTGGACCCGCGGGTGGACTGGAGCGCGGCCGACCTGGTGCTGCGCAAGGGCACCCGGCCGCAGGTGGATTCCTACAGTGCGTTCCGCGAGAACCATGGCCCCGGCGGCAGCCGCCCGGCCACCGGCCTGGCCGGCTGGCTGCGCGAACGCGGCATCGACGAGGTGCACGTATGCGGCCTGGCGCGCGACTACTGCGTGCTGTGGACCGCGCAGGACGCGGCAGCCGCCGGCTTCCGCGTCCGCTTCCTGTGGGAGCTGACCCGGCCGGTGGCCCCGGACGGCGACGCGCCGACCCGCAGCGCGCTGGAAGCGGCCGGGATCGCCCTCGGCTGAGGCCGCGCCACAAAGGAAAACGCCGGCGCGAAGCCGGCGTCTTCCTGCCTGGAAGGCCGCGGGGGACGGCCTTCCGGAACGCGGGGGATCAGAACTCCTGCCACTCGCCGTCGTCGGCGGTCGCCGCCGCCACCGGCGCCGCCGCGGCCGCGCGCGGGCGCGCCGCAGGCGCTGGCCGGGCCGCTGCCACCGCCGGGCGCCTGTGCGCCGGCGCGCGCAGCGCGGACTGGCCCAGGCCATCGGCCAGACGGAACACCGCCACGGCCTCCACCAGCTGCCCGGCCTGCTCGGCCATCGAGCGCGCCGCGGCGGAAGCCTCCTCCACCAGCGCGGCGTTCTGCTGGGTGGTCTCGTCCATCTGCACCACGGTCTGGCTGACCTGCTCGATGCCCGCGGTCTGCTCCTGCGAGGCGGCCGAGATCTCGGACATGATGTCGGTCACCCGGTGCACGCTGGCCACGATCTCGCCCATGGTGGTGCCGGCCTTCTGCACCAGCGCCGAACCATTGGCGACCTTGCCCACCGAATCGTCGATCAGCTGCTTGATCTCCTTGGCCGCGCCGGCCGAACGCTGGGCCAGGGTGCGCACCTCGGAGGCGACCACGGCGAAGCCGCGGCCCTGCTCGCCGGCGCGCGCCGCTTCCACCGCGGCATTGAGCGCCAGGATGTTGGTCTGGAAGGCGATGCCGTCGATCACCGAGATGATGTCGGCGATCTTCTTCGAGGAATCCTCGATGGCGGTCATGGTCTGCACCACCTCGCCGACCACCGCGCCGCCCTGCGAGGCGACGTCGGCCGCGCCGATCGCCAGCTGGTTGGCCTGGCGCGCATGCTCGGCGTTCTGCTTGACGGTGGAGGTCAGCTCCTCCATCGAGGCGGCGGTTTCCTCCAGGTTGGCGGCCTGCTGCTCGGTGCGGCGCGCCAGGTCGGCGTTGCCCTGGGAGATCTCGGCGGCGGCGGTGTTGATGCTGCCGGAAGCCTCCTGGATGCGGCCGACGATGCTGGTCAGGTTCTGCACCGTGGTGTTGGCCGCATCGCGCATCTGCGCGAACACGCCCTCGTAGTCGCCGTCCATGCGCACGGTCAGGTCGCCGTCGGCCACCGCCTGCAGCACCTGGGCCAGCGACTGCAGGCTGGTGTCGGAGGTGTGCATCAGCCGGTTGAGGTTGGCGACCATGTCGCGGAAGCCGAACTCGAAGCGGGATTCGTCGCCGCGCTGGCTGAAGTCGCCATGCACGGCGGCGGTGCTGAGGTTGCCGATCTCCTCGCTGAGCGCCAGCAGGTTGGCCTTCACCCCGTCCATCGCCTCCATCAGCACGGCCTTCTCGCCCGGCACGCGCGGGAAGTCGTCGTGCAGGTCGCCGCGGGCGTAGGCGCCGGCCAGGCGCCCGGCCGTGAGCGCGGCCTGGACGTGCTCGTTGACGACCGCGTTCACGACCTCCATCAGGCTGCTGTAGTCGCCCTGGACCACGCTGGGATCCAGGCGCGCGGAGATCGCGCCGAGGTCGTGCTGGCGGCCCATCTCCTTCGTCGCTTCGATCACGGTCTGGACCGACTCGCGGGTGGCCTGCACGGCGCGCAGGACGTCGCCGACCTCATCGGCACCGCCGACCAGGCGGGCGCCATCCATCCTGCCTGCAGCCAGGTCGCGGGCGGCCGCGGCGGCCAGGCCCAGCGGGCCGGTCAGGCTGCGGGTGAACACCACCGCCAGAAACACCCCGAAGACGATTGCGATGCCCAGGACCGCGAACAGCGTGGTGCGCGCGCGGCTGGTGGCCACCACGGCCTCCTCGTGCGCCGCCTTCATCTGGCGGGCTTCGCGCTCGACATAGGCGTTGACCGCCTCGCGCCAGGTCTTCAGGCCGGCGCCTGCCTCGCCGTTGAGATAGGTGGTGGCCTCGGCGATGTTGCCTTCCAGCGCCAGTTTGGCGACATGGTCGTTCAGCGGCGCCGCGTCCACGCGGGCCTTGTTGATGGCCGCCAGGAGACGCTTGCCTTCCTCGCGCGCCGGCATCGCTTCCAGCTTCTGGTAGGTGGCGACGAAGTTCGCGCGCGTTTCCTGGATCCGCTGCTGCGCAGCCAGGCGCTCCTCCTCGCTCTCGGCCAGGATCATGGCCTGCATGTTGATGTTGAGCAGGTTGGCGCTGTCGTACAGCGTGTTCGCCAGCGCGGTCTTGGTAACCCGTTCGACGGCGATGGTTTCCAGGTGCTTTTCCAGCGTGGACAGCGAGGTCGCCGAAACCACGGCGATCGCGGCCATCAGCACCAGCAGGAAGCCAAAGCCGGCGAACATTCGCTTGCCGACGGTAAAGCGTTGGAGGAACTCGTTCATGACTGCCTCGGGGGGAGGTTGTTGCGGCTGGAGGACGGCGGAGCCGCCCGGGGCGCCTGGTCGGGGGATGCCCGGAGCCGCGCGGGCGGTTCCGGGTGTGCCCATCTATCGGCGCCCGCTGCACGGCGATTGAGCAGGCCTGATGAAGATCCTCAATACGATCGACGGCCTCTGCGGATTGGTAGCGATCCCTTGGCCCGGCGCAGCGCCGCCCGGGCGGTTGCACAGGGTCTTTCGCCGCCGGGAGTGCCGAGCTCGTCACACTATCGGTGGCGAAAATCTGAATAACAGGCGTCCGCGGCGCAGCCGGGTCGGCTGCCTGCGCGGCACGGTGATCGGCTACGCTTTCGCGATGCCACCCGACCCTGTTTTCCCGGCGGACGATCCACCGCCGCAGCCCCCGGAAAAGCCGCTGCCGTCCGAATGCTGCGAGAGCGGCTGCCCGATCTGCGTGTACGACCTCTACGCCGAAGCCCTGGACGAGTACCGCCAGGCGCTGGCCGCCTGGCAACAGCGCCATCCCGGGATCGATCCCGGGGTGGCCTAGTCGGCCGCGGCGCCCGCCGGCAGCTTGGGTACCGGCGTCGGCCGGCCCAGCGGATCCAGCGCGATCATCACGAACTGCCCGCGGGTGCACAGCTTGCGCTCGCCGCTGAGCAGGTTCTCGGTGATCACCTCGACCTCGACGTTCATCGAGCTGCGGCCCACCTTCACCAGGCGCGCGATCACCTCCACCAGGTCGCCCTTGTGGATCGGCTGGTTGAAGTCCACCTGCTCCGAGCGCGCGGTCACCACCGTGGTACGCGCGTAGCGCGAGGCGACGATGAAGGAGGCCATGTCCATCCACGCCAGCGCCTGGCCGCCGAACAGCGTGCCCAGGTGGTTGGTGTGGTCGGGGAAGACCATGTTCATCAGGCGCGCCTCGGTGGGGCGCGCTTCGGCGGGGACGGCTTCGGACATGGCGGCGTTCTCCCTGTTGGCCCGGCCCGATCATCGCCGATCCCGGGAAAGGCGCGCGTGAGGCGACGGCTACAGGTACGCCGCGACCGCCGCGGCCAGCTGCGCGGGGCCTTGGAAGCCCGGCAGCCGCGCCGTCTCCACCCCATCGCGGAACAGCGCCAGGGTCGGGGTCTGGCGCAGGCCCAGGCCGCGGAAGAAGTCCTCGCCAACCTCCTCCAGCTTCACCTTCAGCAGCACCAGGCCCTGCGCGGCCGGCTCGGTGGCGAACCTGCGCAGCGCAAGATCGAGCATGGTGCAGCCCGGGCAGGCGTCCTTCCAGTAGTCCACCAGCAGGCGGGGATGGGCCGCCAGCGCGGCGGCATGGGCCTCAGGCGAGGCGGCGTGCAGGATCTGCATGGGCAGCGGCTCCGGTGGCGGCCAGCACCTGGTCGGTCCAGCGGGCGATGGCCAGCGCATCGCGCTGCCCATGCGGCATCTGCTCGATTTCCAGGCGCGGGAAGGGTGAATCGAAGAAGCGGGCGATGCGCCGCACCGCGCCGCAGTAGTACTCCTCGCCCCACTGGGTCTCGCCGGTGCCAAACACGGCCACGTTGGCCGGCTTGCCCACGGCCGCGACCAGGTCGGCGATGAACTGCTTCATCTCCGCCGGCGTGCGCCCGCCGTTGTCGGTCCAGCTGCCCAGCAGGTAGAGGTCATGGCGCGGATCGCCCGCGTCGGCCAGCGCGTGCAATCCCGCCTCCAGCCAGGTCACGGCGTGGCCATGCGCCTCGCAGTGCCCACGCACCTGCCGTGCGAGGTCGCGGGTGTTGCCGCTGAGGGATGCGTAGGCGATCAGGAGGCGCATGAAGGCCGTGATTGGTGATTCGATAAAGGCGAGGGTTCGAGGTCAATGTCCGGGTCCCGTGATTGGCGCCGAAGCAGCTTTGCTCTTTCCGATCACGAATGACCAATCACGAGTCACGTGGCTCATAGCTCATCGAATCCGTTGTCCGCGTTGGTCTTCTTGTACGAGGCATTACGCATCTCGAAGAAGTCGGTCTTGGTCTGGGTGAAGTTGTCGGCGTAGGCGCGGATCCAGGGCATGACGTTGTCGGTGGTCTCCGTGTACAGCGACTCGATTCCCAGCATCCCGGCCATCTTGTTCGCGCGGTACTTCACGTAGCGGATCATCTCGTCCACGTCGATGCCGTCGATCCCGTCCAGCACTTCGCCGGTCCATTGCGTCTCCAGCTCGATGGCGTGGCGGAAGGCCAGGTGCACGTAGTCGGTCAGCTCGTCGGTCTGCAGTTCCGGGTTCTCGCCGACGATGGCGCGGATCACCTCGCTGATGAACTTGGTGTGCGCCAGCTCGTCGCGGTTGATGAAGCTGATGATCTTGCCTGTGCCGGCCATCCGGTTCTGCCGCACCAGGTTGTAGAAGTAGGCGAAGCCGGAATAGAAGTTGATGCCTTCCAGGATCGAGGACTGGATCAGCGCGCGCAGCAGGGTCTCGGCGGTCTTCTCGCGCATGAAGTCCTCGTATGCGACCATGATCGGTGCGTTGCGGCGCAGGATGGTCGGGTGGGTGCGCGCGATCTCGAACACCCGGTTCTGGTTGGCCAGATCGGTGATCGAGGCCAGCACGTAGCTGTAGCTCTCGTTGTGGATCACTTCCTGCTGGCCGATGATCGCCGCGTTGGCGTGCGCCGCCGGATCGGTGATGTACTCGGCCACGTTGTAGATGAAGCGGGTCTGCGGCGAGTCCAGGGTGGCCAGCAGGCCGATGATCGAGTCGAAGGCGTTCTTCTCGCGCGCCGACAGCTCGCCGTACTGGCGCGCGTCGCCCTTCATGTCGACCTCGTCCGGGATCCAGAAGTTGGTCGAGAGCTCCTTGTAGGCGCGGTAGAACGACGGGTAGGGGATGTCGTTCCAGTTGAGGATGCCCGAGGTGGTCCCGTTGATGATCCCGGTCGAACGGTTGGGATGGCGCGGCTCGAGGATGCGGATGCGGTCCAGCCGGGTGGCAGTACGCGGTGCGGCAACAGTATTCATGGTCGTTCTCTCTCTCTCTGCTGGTTGCCGACCGCAACCAGCATTCTGGAGGAAAGCCCCCCTGAGTCAGGGGGGCGCGCCGAAGGCGCAAGGGTGTGGAGGCTGATGAGCGGGGCCCGCGGTTCGCAGCGCGAACCGTGGAAGCTGACAAGGGCGAACGCGCGGTCAGCTACTGCACCACTCGCACTCGGCCACGTCGATATCGTTCGAGCGCACGTAGTACGTCGTCTTCAGCCCCTGCCGCCAAGCCTCCAGGTGCAGCTCCAGCAGCACCGAAGCGCGGATCGAGGAAGGTACGTAGAGGTTGAAGCTGATTGCCTGGTCCACGTGGCGTTGGCGGCGCGCGTTCTGCCGCACCGAGGCGAACTGGTCCACCTTCCACGCGCCCTTCTCGTAGTAGGGCCAGGTTTCCAGCGACAGGCCGGGTGCGGCTACCGGGCGCCGGTAGTCCTTCTTTTCCTCGTAGTAGAACGCCGAGTAGACCGGGTCGATCGAGGCGCTGGAGCCGGCGATCTGCGCGGTGGACATGTTCGGCGCCACCGCCAGCAGCCAGCCGTTGCGCAGGCCGTTGACCGCCACCTGAGCGGCCAGGTCCAGCCACTCGGGCGAGTTGTAGCCGCGTTCGCGGAAGTAGGCGCCGGTGTGCCAGTCGCTGCCGGGGAAGGCCGGGTAGGTGCCCTTTTCCTTCGCCAGCTCCATGCTGGCCTGGATCGCCAGGCGGTTGATCCGCTCGTACAGCGCGTCGCTGTAGTCCTCGGCCTCCTTCGAATCCCAGTGGATGCCCTTGAGTGCAAGCAGGTGGTGCCAGCCGAAGGTGCCCAGGCCGATCGCGCGGTACTTGCGGTTGGTGATGGTCGCCTGCGGCACCGGCAGCTGGTTGAGGTCGATGACGTTGTCGAGCATGCGCACCTGGATCGGTACCAGGCGCTCGAGCACGTCGCTGATCAGGTCGCCCTGGCCCTCGGCCTGGACCACCGCGCGGCCCAGGTTGATCGAGGACAAGTTGCAGACCACGAAGTCGCCAGCCTGCTTCGTGGTCACGATCTGGTCGCCGGAGACGACCTCCTGGATCATCCGGGTCGGGCTCTGGTTCTGCAGGATCTCGGTGCACAGGTTGGACGAATACACCATGCCGCAGTGCTTGTTCGGGTTCTTCCGGTTGACCTCGTCGCGGTAGAACATGAACGGGTTCCCGGTCTCCAGCTGCGAGACCATGATCCGCTTGAACAGGTCGATCGCGCGGACCGTCCTGCGGCCGATGCGCCCGTCCTCGACCAGCTCCTGGTACTTGCTGCGGAAGCTGCCCTCGCCGCGCTTTTCGTCGTAGAAGTCCTGCAGGTACCAGCCCTTGGCCTGCTTCACCTCGTGCGGGTCGAACAGGTACCAGTCGCCGCGCCGCTCCACCGCCTCCATGAACAGGTCCGGGATGCACACCGCGGTGAACACGTCGTGCGCGCGCAGGCGCTGGTCGCCGTTGTTGAGGCGCAGGTCGAGGAAGGCCTCGATGTCGCGGTGCCAGATGTCCAGGTACACCGCCACCGCGCCCTTGCGCTGGCCCAGCTGGTCCACCGATACGGCGGTGTTGTTGAGCTGCTTGATCCACGGCACCACGCCGCCGGAGGAGTTGGGCACGCCGCGGATCGGCGCGCCGGCGGCGCGCACGTAGCCCAGGTACGCGCCCACGCCGCCGCCGCCCTTGGACACGCGGGCGATGTCGGTGTTGGAGTCGTAGATGCCCTGCAGGCTGTCGTCGACGGTGTCGATGAAGCAGCTGGACAGCTGGCCGCCGACCTTGCCCGCGTTCTGCAGGGTCGGGGTGGCCACCGTCATGTACAGGTTGGACAGCGCCCAGTACGCCTCGCCCACCAGCTGCATGCGTCGCTCACGGGGCTTTTCGTCCTGCATCAGGTACAGCGCGATGGTCAGCCAGCGCTCCTGCGGCAGCTCGTAGACGTTGCGCGCCGCGTCGGTGGCCAGGTAGCGGGTCGCCAGCAGGTACAGGCCGTTGTAGGTGAACAGCTTGTCCCGCTCCGGGTCGAGCAGGCGGCCGGCCTCCTCCAGCTCCTCCTTGGAATAGGCGCGCAGGATGTCGTTGGAATAGATGCCGCGGTCGGCCAGGCTCTCCTGCAGGCCGACATAGGAACCGTACTTCCGTGCCACGTCGTAGAAGCGGTTGCGGCTGGCGCGCTTGTACAGGCGGCGCAGGTACAGGCGCGCGGCGAAGTACTCCCATTCCGGCGCGGCCAGGTCCACGCGCGCCTCCGCCTCGCGGATCAGGTGGTCGACCAGGTCGTCGGCCGACAGCGCTTGCTTGCGCGCGACGAAGCCCAGTACCGCGCGCTTGTAGCCGTCGATCTCAAGCTGCGGGAACTCGGCGTGGATGGCATCGATGCTGCGCTCCAGGCGCGCCGGGTCGAATGGCAGGCGGCGGTTGCCGGCCTCCTTGGTGATCCAGGTGGTGGCTGCCGGCGGCGGGGCCGGTGCGGCAGCGCGCGCGGCGGGCGGGGTGGGAACCGGGGCGTCGGCAAGCGCGTGGCCGGCGGCGGCCATGGCCGCGGTGGCCGGGGCCGCGCCGGCGACCGGCGAGGGGGTGTCCTGGGATGTCATGCGCATCCTCCGTGGCGTGATGCACCCCGCGTCCCTCCCTCGGGGAACGCGGATCCGGTGCGGATGCGGAGGATGCGAAGGCAGCGTCGCAACGGCCGCGACGCAGCGCGGCTGCGGCGGCCCCTGCTTCGCCAGTCTTCCCCCCTCCGGGGATTCCGTGACCGGCACCGCGCGGTGTGCTTGGCGCGGCTGTCGGCAGGTCTTCGGACTTCCGGACGTGGAGGTTTCCCTCCGCCTACTTCCGCCGCTTCCCAGGCCCTGGCCCAGTGCGTTGGTGCGGGTTCGTTTCCGGTTACCGCTGCGGGGCAGTGCCGGATTCGCCTTGCGGCCCACCGGACTTCCCTTTTAAACCCGCGCCGCGGCGCGGGTACCGACCCGACACAAGATAGTGGGGTACCAGGATCATGGCAACCCCATATCTCGGAACAGGCACCCTGTTGGCGGACTCGTCCGGGCCGCCGCCTGCGCCAGCCCCGCGCCTTTGCGACACTGCCGGCATGCGCGTGCCTGCCCCCGACCCCAGGTCCGTGGCCAGCACTCTGGTGCTGGGCAGCCTCGCCCACTTCCTGCTGGCCGCGGTGGCGGTGCAGGCGCTGCGCCCGGAATACGACCCCTGGCTGGCGCCGCTGAGCCTGTACCTGTCCGGTGCCTGGAGCGCGTGGCTGCGCGCGGGGTACTACGGCCTGGCCCTGGGCATCGTGCTGCTGGCGCTGGAACTGCGGCGCACGCTGGAGCCGCGGGCGCGCTACGCGCTGGTGCCCGTGCTGCTGTGCGGCGGCGCGCTGGCGCTGGCGGCCACCGCCGCCTGGCCGGGACCGGCACCCGGGTACCCGGTGGACGACCTGGAGGCGCTGGTCCACCGCATCGCGGCGATGGCCGCGTTCCTGCTGGTCGGCAGCGGCATGCTGCTGCAGTCCGCTGCGCTGCACCGCGATCCGCACTGGCGCGGACGGGCCCTGGCGGCGCTGCTGCTGGCGCTGCTGGCCTTCGCCGGGCTGTGGCTGCACGCGTTGTGGCGCGAGCTGCCGCGCGGGGCCTCGCAGAAAGCGGTGGTCGCGCTGTACCTGTCCTGGCTGTGGCTGTGCGCCTGGCGCCTGCGCACGGCGCCGCGCTGAGGCTCAGGCGCGGTGCGGGGTGGCCAGGTACTCGGCGCTCTGCATCTCGATCAGGCGCGAAGCGGTGCGCTCGAACGCGCCGCCCAGGCGCTGGCCTTCGTACAGTTGCGGCGGGGCCGCGTCGGCGGTGCACACCAGGTTGACCTGGCGGTCGTACAGCTCGTCAACCAGGTTGACGAAGCGCCGTGCCGCGTCCTCGTTCACCGCGCCCATGCGCGGGATGCCGCCCAGCAGCACGGTGTTGAACTCGCGCGCGATCTCGATGTAGTCGGTGGTGCCGCGCGGGCCGTCGCACAGCGCGGCGAAGTCGAACCAGGCGATGCTCTTGCCGCGGCCGCGCACCGGGATCTTGCGCGCGTCGATCTCGATGTTGCACGCGTGGGCCGCGTCGCCACCGCTCAGCTCGCGCCAGCGCTCGGCCAGCCAGGCGTCGGAGCCTTCGTCCAGCGGCGCGCGGTACACCGGGGAACGGGTCAGCGCGCGCAGGCGGTAGTCCTCCTGGCCATCGGAGCGCAGGACGGTGCAGTGCTGCTGCAGCAGGTCGATCGCCGGCAGGAAGCTGGCGCGCTGCAGGCCGTCGCGGTACAGGTTCTCCGGCGCGGTGTTGGAGGTGGTCACCAGGGTCACGCCCTCGGCGAACATCCGCTCCAGCAGGCGCGCCAGCAGCATGGCGTCGCCGATGTCGGTGACGAAGAACTCGTCCAGCACCAGCACCTTCAGCGCGCCGCGCCAGCGCCGGGCGATGTGCGCCAGCGGGTCGGCCTCGCCGGCGTGCTCGCGCAGGCGCTCGTGCACGCCGCGCATGAAGCGGTGGAAGTGGGTGCGGTACTTGCCGTTGCTGACCTGCGGCTTGTCCGTGCCCGGCGAGTACACCGGCAACGGCAGCGATTCGTAGAACAGGTCGACCACGAAGGTCTTGCCGCGCCCGACCTCGCCCCAGTAGTACAGGCCGCGCACCGGCGCCGCCGGGCGCGCGAACAGGCGCGACAGCAGGCCGCCGGAAGGCGGCGCCAGCAGCGCCTGGTGGATGCGGTCCAGCTCGCGCAGGGCCGGGTGCTGCGCCGGGTCGTCGCGCCAGCGCCCGGCCGCGGCGCCCTCGGCGTAGACCTGCGAGGGGGTGCGCACGCCGCTTGCGCTCATGCCTGCGACAGCCAGCCCTTGACCTCGTGCTGGATGGCGCCGCGCAGGTCGATCAGCTTGCGGTGGAAGAAGTGGCTGGTCTCGGGCATGCGCACCAGCTGCGGTTTGCGCGGCAGCGAATCGATCCAGTCGTACACCGCCTGCGGGTCGACGATCTCGTCCTGGTCGCCCTGCACCACCAGCCACGGCACCTCGGGGATCTGGATGCCGGAGAAGTCCCAGCCGCGTCCGGCCACCGGCGGCGCGATCGAGATCAGCGCATCGGGCGCCAGCTCGGCGGCGCTGGACAGGCTGACGTAGGAGCCGAAGCTGAACCCGGCCAGCCACAGCGCCTGGCCCGGGCGCGCGGCGCGCACCCAGTCCACCACCGCGCGCAGGTCCTCGCGCTCGCCGACGCCGCGGTCGAACTCGCCCTCGGAGGCGCCGGTGCCGCGGAAGTTGAAGCGCACCGTGGTCGCGCCCAGCTCGCGCAGCGCGCGCGCGACCATGGTCACCACCTTGTTGTGCATGGTCCCACCCTCGGTCGGCAGCGGGTGGCAGACCACCGCCACCAGCGGGCGGGCGTCGCCCGGTTCGGGCAGGTCCACGGCCACCTCCAGCGCGCCGGCCGGGCCGGGCAGCATCAGGGTGGTCGACTCGTCGGGGAAGGCGCTTGCGGTCATGCGCACATGATACAGACCGGCCGCGCGGCGCCGGTGTGGCTGCCGCGCCCGCCACTCGGCGACAATGGCGCCTTCCCGCCCGCCTCCCCGCGCATGCATTTCCTCCTGCTCAGCGTGACCTGCAGCGTCCTGGTCTCGGTGCTGCTGAAGCTGGCGCCGCGCCGCGGCTGGGACGTGGGCCAGATGGTCACCTGGAACTACCTGGCCGCGGCCCTGCTGTCGGCCTGGCTGCTCAAGCCGCCGGCGGCCGCCCTGCACCAGCCTGGCGCACCCTGGGGTGCGCTGCTGGTGCTGGCGGCGCTGTTGCCGACCCTGTTCCTGGTGCTGGCCGCGGCGGTGCGCCACGCCGGCATCGTGCGCACCGACGTGGCCCAGCGGCTGTCGTTGCTGCTGTCGCTGGCCGCGGCTTTCGTGTTCTTCGGTGAGCGCGCCGGGGCGATGAAGCTGGCCGGCCTCGGCCTGGGCCTGCTGGCGGTGCTGGGCATCCTGGCACGCCCGGCCGGTGCGCCCTCCGGCAGTCGCGGCTGGCTCCTGCTGCTGGCGGTATGGGCCGGCTTCGCCGTGGTCGACGTGGTGCTCAAGCGCCTGGCCATGGCCGGCACCCCGGCATCGGCCGCGCTGCTGGTGGCCTTCGTGCTGGCGTTCTTCGGCATGTCCGCCTGGCAGCTGTGGCGGATGCTGGCGCAAGGCATGCGCCCGGGGCTGCGCCACGCCGCCGCGGGCCTGGCCCTGGGGCTGCTCAACTTCGGCAACATCGTGTTCTACGTGCGCGCCCACCAGGCGCTGCCGGACAGCCCGGCCACGGTGTTCGCGACCATGAACATCGGCGTGGTCGTGGCCGGCACCCTGGTCGGCGTGCTGGCCTTCGGCGAACCCACCTCCCGGCTCAACCGCGCCGCCATCGCCCTGGCCATCGCCGCCATCGCCCTGATCGCGCTGGCGCCGCGCTGAGGCGGACAAGCGCCGTGCAGGCGCGCTTCCCTAGAATGTGCCGATGAATACCCCGCACGATTCCAGCCTCGGCCGCGAGGTCGCCTACCCGACCCGCTACGACCCGACGCTGCTGTTCCCGATCCCGCGCGCCGGCGCCCGCGCCGAACTGGGCCTGCAGGCAGGCGCGGCGCTGCCATTCACCGGCCACGACCGCTGGCATGCCTACGAACTGGGCTGGCTGGACGGCCGCGGCCGCCCGCAGGCGGCCACCGCGACCGTGCTGGTGCCGGCTGATTCGCCCTGCCTGGTCGAGTCCAAGTCGTTCAAGCTGTACCTCAACTCGCTCAACGGCGAGCGCTTCGCCGATGCCGGCGCGCTGCGCGCACGCATCGCCGCGGACCTGTCGCAGGCGGCCGGCGCCGCGGTGCGGGTGGAGTTCGGCCTGCCGCCGATGGCGGCAGGCGCCGAAGGCGCCAGCATCGACGATGCCGACGTGGACATCGACCACTACGGCCCGCCGCAGGCGGAAGTGCTGCGCGCCGATCCGGCCGAGGTGGCCGAGGAATACCTGCACTCGGGCCTGCTCAAGTCCAACTGCCCGGTGACCGGCCAGCCGGACTGGGGCAGCGTGCACCTGCGCTACCGCGGCCCGCGCATCGACCGCGGCAGCCTGCTGCGCTACCTGGCCGGCTACCGCGAGCATGCCGGCTTCCACGAGCAGTGCGTGGAGCAGATCTTCCTGGACGTGCTGGCCCGCTGCCGGCCGCAGTGGCTGTCGGTGGAGGCGCGCTATACCCGCCGCGGCGGCCTGGACATCAACCCCTGGCGCGCCACCCCGGGGCAACCGGCGCCGGCGCCGCTACGCGACCTGCGGCAGTAACCGCGGCCGCCCAATGCCGGCTTCACGGGTCACAGATGAAACGTTAACGACGCCTGTGACAACGTTGCGCCGTGCATTGGTCCGGCGCCTGGCAGGGTGGCCGCCGGACCCGGCGACCGGGCTCTCCCGGTGCTGCCTTCTCTCTCTCTCCCGGCAGGGTGAGTGACTCCTTGGGCGCGCCCTCCCGCGCCCTTCTTTTTGTCCGGACCCGGTTGATTCGGCGCCAGGCAGGCGCCATGCAGGGTTCATGGACGCCCCTACCGAACCCATGCCCCAGGCCGGCAGCGACCGGCGCAGGATCCTGCGCGCCTTCAACGCCAGCCTGGCCTTCGTGTTCCTGCTGCTAGTGGTGTTCGTTTCCCAGCCCGGGCTGGACGTGCGCGCCCTGGCAGTGGCGCCGCGCGACATCGGCCAGTGGATCGGCCTGCTCGCCGCGCCGTTGCTGCACGGCTCGCCGGAGCACCTGGGCGCCAATGCCGGCGCGATCCTGATCCTCGGCACCCTCGCCGGCGCGGTGTATCCGCGCGCCACCCTGCGCGCACTGCCGCTGCTGTGGCTGGGCTCGGGCCTGGGCGCCTGGCTGCTGGGCGATCCGGGCAGCCGCCACCTCGGCGCCAGCGGCCTGACCCATGGCCTGATGTTCATGGTCGCCGTGCTGGGCCTGCGCCGGCGCGACCGCGCCTCGATCGCCGTCGGCATGATCGGCTTCCTGTTCTACGGCAGCATGCTGGTGACCGTGCTCCCGCACGAGCCCGGGGTGTCGTGGCAGTCGCACCTGGGCGGGGCGCTGGCAGGCCTGCTCGCCGGCCTGCTGTGGTGGCGCGCGGACCCGCTGCCGCCACGCCCGCGCTACAGCTGGGAGGACGAAGAGGAGGACGCCGGCTCCCCCCAGGCCGGCACCGACGCCGACACCCTGGAACCCCCGCCGCCGCGCGACGTGCCGGTGCTGTGGCACCGTCGGCCACCGGTGCGCGGCGTGGTGCTGCGCTTCCCGCCGCCGCGGCGCGGACCTCCCGCGGAGCCCTGAGCCCGGCGGCATGACCGCCCGCACATCCGCGCCCACGGTGGGCCGCGGATAATCGGCGGCCTGTTCCCCTGCGCAGGACCTCCCATGCCTTCCGCTTCCGCCCCCGCGCCGGCCCGCTGGCGGCGGGCCCTGGTTCCCGTCCTGCTTGGCGCCGCGCTGGCCGCGTGCAGCGCGCGCCCCACCCCGCCCGCGCCCGCACTGGCCGCCGACGGCGTGCCGGAAAGCCGGCCCGGCTGGGCCATCGGCTACCTGCCCGACGCCGCCGTGCCCGACAGCCTGGCCCTGCTGCCGCCGCCGCCGTCCGGAGAAGCGGCCGCGCTGGACCAGGCGCGCATGCAAGCGGCGCTGGCGCTGCACGGTACCCCGCGCTTCGCCCAGGCCGCGGTGGACGCGGAGCTGCAGTTCCCGCAGGCCGCGCCGCTGTTCGCCTGCGCCCTGGGCGTGGAGATCGACCTGCAACACACCCCGGCCACCTGGCGCCTGCTGCGCCGCAGCCTGGCCGATGCTTCCCGCTCCACCCGCAAGGCCAAGGACCACTACAAGCGCCCGCGGCCGTTCCTGGCCAACCACGCGCCCACCTGCACCCCGCAGGACGAGGCACGCCTGGCGCACAGTGGTTCCTATCCCTCCGGGCATACCGCGATCGGCACGCTGTGGTCGCTGGTGCTGGCGCAGGCCGCGCCGGGCCACAGCGATGCCCTGCTGGCGCGCGGCCGCGCCTTCGGCGAGAGCCGGGTGGTGTGCAACGTGCACTGGACCAGCGACGTGGTCGAGGGCCGCTTCATGGGCATGGCCACCTTCGCCCGGCTGCAGGCCGAGCCGGCGTTCCAGGCCGACCTGGCCGCCGCGCGCCGCGAGCTCGCTGCCGCGCGCGCCGCCGGCCGCGTACCGCAACGCGACTGCGCCGCCGAAGCCGCGGTGCTGCAGGTGGCCGCCAACCCCGGCTGAACACCGGGCGTGGCCCCTGGTGCCGGGCTGACATCCGGCACCTGCGCATCCCGGCGCGCGGTCCTAGACTCGGCCCGCGATTCCCCCCCAGGAGGCCGCCATGACCCAGTGGTACCTGCACGACCCCGCGAGCAACCGCCGCCTCGGCCCCATGGACACCGACAGCGCGCGCGCCGAGGCCGCGCGCAACCCCGGCCTGCTGGCCTGGCGCGAGGGCATGGGCGACTGGCTGCCGGTGCGCAACCTCGCCGAGCTGGTCGACGGCGTGCCCGGCGACCCGGCCGCCACGCCGCCGCCGCTGCCGCGCAATGCCGGCCGCGGCCGCGCCGACGAGATCGAGTTCCGCATCCACGGCCAGGAGATGCAGTTCGTCGAGATCGAACTGGACCCGGGCGAGAGCGCCATCGCCGAGGCCGGCGCGCTGATGTTCAAGGACGCCGCGGTGCAGATGGACACCCTCTTCGGCGACGGCTCGCACCGCGGCCAGGGCGGCGGCTTCATGGACAAGCTGCTGGCGGCCGGCAAGCGCGTGATCACCGGCGAGAGCCTGTTCACCACCATGTTCACCCACACCGGCAGCGGCAAGGCCAAGGTGGCCTTCGCCGCGCCCTACCCGGGCACGGTGCTGGCGATGAAGCTGGACGAGCACGGCGGCCGCATCATCTGCCAGAAGGACAGCTTCCTGGCCGGCGCGCGCGGCGTGCAGGTCGGCGTGCATTTCCAGCGCCGCATCCTCACCGGCCTGTTCGGCGGCGAGGGCTTCATCATGCAGAAGCTCGAGGGCGACGGCTGGGTGTTCATCCATGCCGGCGGCTGCGTGGTCGAGCGCGAGCTGGCCGCCGGCGAGCGCATCGACGTGGATACCGGCTGCGTGGTCGGCTACCACGCCAGCGTCAGCATGGACGTGCGCCCGGTCGGCGGCATCAAGAGCATGCTGTTTGGCGGCGAGGGCGTGTTCCTGGCCACCCTGACCGGACCGGGCAAGGTCTGGCTGCAGTCGCTGCCGTTCTCGCGCCTGGCCGGACGCATGCTGCAGGCCGCGCCGCAGGCCGGCGGCCATAACCGCGGCGAAGGCTCGGTGCTGGGCGGGCTGGGCCGCATCCTGGACGGCGACAACCGCTTCTGACACCACGCGGCGCGGCCGCCCCGTCCGCGCCGGCGTCATTGGCTACCGTCGTCCTGCCCGCCGGGCGACGGGAGCGCGCCACGCGTCCTGCTGCACCTGACCGGGTGAAGCGTCAGGCCGACGAGCGACGGCGTGCAAAGTCCAGGCGGGCGAGTGCCCAGCACGCCGGCACCGCAACAAGCTGGCAGAACAGCCAGATGCCAGTGGCCGTATCCGGCCACGCCGCCGCCGGCAGCAGGACGTCGCAAGCGGCAAGCGCCAGCACGACGGCGACAGGCGCCAGCACGATCAAGGCCGCACGCACCGAGCGGCCGAACGGACCGGCCCCGGGGCTGCGCATCAAGGCAAACAGGGCCGGCCAGCCATGCAGCAGCGCCAGCACGAAGCTGACCACCAGTGCCCGCGATGGCGCCTGTCCTTCGGTGCCTACGAACTTGAGCCACCAGAGCGCCGCAAACAGCGCTGCGGACAGGAGGCCGAGAACTGGAACCTTCCGGTCGCGCACTGACCCGACCTGCTGCCTGGCACCTGGAGCCAACTCGCGCCGCAAGGCAGCGTCACCGCGGCGCGGGCACCGCGCCGATGGCGATGCCGGTATTGCAGTCGATGCGCAGCGCCTGGCGCGCGGACAGGCCGTAGCGCGGCGTCGTTTCCGGCGTGTAGTCGCCCAGGCCGCCGGTGGAGCGCAGCAGGCGCAGGCGGGTGCCGTCGCGCGGATCCAGCAGCGGGCTGCGGCAGGCCGGCCCGGCCACCGGCGAGGTGGCGCCGGTAGCGGCGTCGAGCACCTGGAAGCGTGGGGGCAGGTCGGTGATTGCGCCCGGGTCGGCGCGATCCGGCCATGCGCTGGCGCAGGAAGCCAGCAGCAGGGTGGCTGCGGCGGTCAACAGCAACGGTTTCATGGCGTCCCCCTTGCCTGTGTGTCCACGGACCGGGGCAGGGGGGTTATCGACGCTGCAAGGCGCCGCGCACCCGTGCCGTCGGCCATCCCCCGGGACGCTCAGCCGGGCGCGCGGTCGGAGGGATGGTTGATGCCGTCGCTGGTCGGCACCTCGCCCAGGTCGAAAGGATTGATGCCCTCCAGGCAGGCGACGTTGAGCCCGTACTCGTTGGGGTCCAAGCGCCGCTGGTGGTGGGTGTGGATGCCGCATATGCCGCAGAACCAGTGGCGCGCGGTCATGGTGTTCAACTGGTACAGGCGCAGGTGCTCCCGGCCGGCGGCCACGCGCAGGCGGTGCAGCGGCACGGTGGCCACGATCGTGCCCTTGCGCCGGCACAGCGAGCAGTCGCAGCGGCGCGGGTCGACCACGCCGTCCGGCAGTTCCACCTCCAGCCGCACCGCGCCGCAGTGGCAGCTGGCGCGGTGCACCGGCTGGATCGGCACGCCTCCGATGACCTTGTACATGGCAACTCCCGCCGGGCAGGTTGCCGCCACCTTAGCGCCGCGGCAGTGGCAGGCCGCGGGATTCCTTCACGGTGCGCAGCACGAAGCTGGAGTTCACGTCGGCCACCCCGGTGTTGTTGAGCAGGCGGTCGAGCAGGAAGCGCGAGAAGTGCTCCAGGTCCTCGACGTAGACGTGCAGCAGGTAGTCCATGTCGCCGGTCAGGGCATGGCAGGCCACCACCTCCTCCCAGTCCTGCACATGGGCGACGAAGCGGTCGATGCCGGGCGTGCCGTGCTTCTCCAGCTGCACCCGGACGAAGGCCTGCAGGCCCAGGCCCAGCGCGCGCGGGTCCAGGCGCGCGCCGTAGCCGGTGACCACCCCGGAGGCCTCCAGCCGCTGGATCCGGCGCAGGCAGGCCGAGGGGCTGAGGTTCACCCGCGCCGCCAGTTCGGCATTGGCGGCGCGGCCTTCCTGTTGCAGCAGGGCCAGCAGGCGCAGGTCGGTGCGGTCGAGTTCGACGGTGGCGGCCATTCGTTGCATTGCACCACGGTTGTGACGCAATAACATTGCGCCAGGCGCCGGGATATCCGCAACTTTGCAACCCGGTTGCGCGGGATCGGTCCTAGGCTGGGGGACGCCCCGCCAGTTCCGGAGACCCCGCCATGGCCACGCCCCGCCGCGTCGAATCCGAACGCCTGCAGACCGACAAGGGCTATGTCCCGGTCTACACCACCGCCATCGTCGAGCAGCCCTGGGACGACTACAGCGCCGACGACCACGCCACCTGGGGCACGCTCTACGAGCGCCAGCGCAGGCTGCTGGTCGGCCGCGCCTGCGACGAGTTCCTGCGGGCCCAGGACGCGATGGGCATGGACGCGCGCGCGATCCCGCGCTTCGACCAGCTCAACGAGGTGCTGGGCGCGACCACCGGCTGGACCCTGGTGGGCGTCGAGGGCCTGCTGCCGGAGCTGGATTTCTTCGAGCACCTGGCCAACCGCCGCTTCCCGGTCACCTGGTGGATCCGGCGCCCGGAGCAGATCGACTACATCGCCGAACCGGACCTGTTCCACGACCTGTTCGGCCACGTCCCGCTGCTGATGGACCCGGTGTTCGCCGACTACATGCAGGCATACGGCCGCGGCGGGGTGAAGGCGCACGGCATCGGCCCGGAGGCGCTGCAGAACCTGACCCGGCTGTACTGGTACACGGTGGAGTTCGGCCTGGTGCGCCAGGCCGGCGGGCTGCGCATCTACGGCGCCGGCATCGTGTCCTCTGCGGGCGAGTCGCAGTATTCGCTGGAGTCGGACGCGCCCAACCGGATCGGCTTCGACCTGGAGCGGATCATGCGCACCCGCTACCGGATCGACACCTACCAGAAGACGTATTTCGTGATCGACAGCTTCCAGCAGCTGATGGACGCCACCGCGCCGGACTTCACCCCGGTCTACGCGCGCCTGGCCGGGCTGCCGGCGCTGCCGGCCGGCGCGGTGCGCGACGGCGACCGCGTCCTGCACCGCGGCAGCGGCGAGGGCTGGGCCGAGGACGGCGACGTCTGAACCGGCGCGGGCGCTAGCGCGCGCCGGCGCGCAGGGCACGCGCGCCGCGCGGCAGGGCGCCCTCGCGCTGCACCCGGACCGAAGCCGCGGGCGCGCGCAGCAGCTGCTGGGCCAGTTCGCGCGCGGCCACCCGCAGTTCCGGCACGGCGATGATTTCCCACAGCTGCCCGCGCAGCAGCGGGCCGATGCAGTACAGCCCGCGCACCGGCGCGCCGTGGCGGTCCAGCGCCTCGAAGCGCTCGTTGGCGCGCAGGCCCAGGCCGAACGGATCGGGGCTGACCAGCCCGGCGTCGCGCAGCTGCCCGACCAGCGGGTGGCTGGTGCGCTCGATGTCGGTGTCCAGCCCGGTGGCGCGCACCAGCACGTCGTACTGCTCGGCCAGCGCGTGCGCCTGGCCGCGCTCGCGCAGCACCACCTCCACCGCTTCCTCGCCGCGGCGCGCGCGCAGCAGGCGCGCGGCGCGCACCACCAGGCGGCCCTCGCCGCGCAGCTGTTCCAGCTCCTCGTGCACGCTGGGCGGCAGGCGGTGGCGCACCACCTCCCAGTACGGGCGCAGGTGGCGCAGGAAGCGGCCGCGCTGCACGTCCGCCAGCCCGCGCCAGTAGCCCTGCAGGAACGGGCGCAGCGCATCGACCAGGCTGCGCCAGTCCGGCACGATCGGCGCCAGGCTGCGCAGCGCGCGCAGCAGCTGGCGCACGTCGCCGCTGTTGAGCGCGTGCAGCACGGTCGGCGGCAGCGCGATCGGGGGGCTGGGTTCGGCCAGGTGCGGGCGCGGTAGCAGGCCGCGGCGCGAGATCGCGGTGATCGGGCCCTGGTGGCCGCGGCGCAGCAGGGTGACCACGGTGTCGGCCATGGTCAGGCCGGTGCCGATCACCAGCACCCGGGCCTGCGCCGGTACCCGCGCCAGCGCGTCCTCGCCGCGCAGGTTCTTCTGCCACGGCCAGGCGATGTAGGCCGGGTCCACCAGCAGCCGCGGGCCGACGCCCTGCAGCCGCTGCGGCGGCAGCGCGCCGACCGCCAGCACCACCCGGTCGGTGAGGAAATCGGCGCCGTCGGCCAGCAGCACCCGGAACGCGTCGCCCTCGCGCTCCACCGCCACCGCCTCCTGCTGCACCTGGCTGAAGCCGGCCAGCGACACCTGCGCTGCCGACTGCAGCCGCGAGTACAGGTACTCGCCGTACACCAGCCGCGGCAGGAAGCTGTCCTCCGCGCGCCGGGTGAGGTTGAGCCAGCGCGCGAACTCGGCCGGCTGGTCGGCGGTGGCGCCCATCTCGCGGGCGCGCACGTTGAGCAGGTGCTCGGGGCGGGCCTCGCCGTAGGCCACGCCGCGGCCGAAGCCGTCGGCATTGCCGACCAGGCACAGGTCCACGCCAGTGGGGGCGATGCGGGCCAGTTCGGTCGCCAGGACGCTGCCGGCGAAACCGGCGCCGATGATGGTGATGCGCATGGCGCTGCCTCCGTGGATCGTTCGCCTTCGATTGGAACGGCGCGCCGCTCCCGGGGGGTAAAGATGCGGTTATCCCGGGGCTGCCGGCTCGCTACGGTTCGGCAGAAGCACATTGCGCATTGCCATGAGCGGCGCCCGTAGCGGACACCTAACGGGGCCATGCCTAGACTTGCGCCACCCGCTTCTGCACGCCATTGGCCCCCGATGAAGACCGCGACCCTGCTCCTGGCCGGCGCCACCGGCGCGCTCACTCCCGTTGCCGCCACCGCCGCCCCGGAACCGGAGGGCGTGCCGGCCGACCTGCCTGGCGTGCTCGTCACCGCGCGGCTGGATTCGGTGCCCGCGTTCGAGCTGCCGGCCTCGCTGGACGTGGTCGACCTGCAGGCCGGTTCGGCGCGGCCGCGCAGCGATGTCTCCGAGGTGCTGTCCGGCATTCCCGGCCTGCTGGCGCGCGACCGCGGCAACCGCGCCCAGGACACCCAGCTGTCGATCCGCGGCTTTGGCGCGCGCTCCACCTTCGGCGTGCGCGGCGTGCGCCTGTACGCCGACGGCATCCCCGCGACCATGCCCGACGGCCAGGGCCAGGTCTCGCACTTCGCCCTGGCCGCCGGCGACCGCATCGAGGTCATGCGCGGCCCGTTCTCGGCGCTGTACGGCAATTCCTCCGGCGGCGTGGTCCAGCTGTGGAGCGCCGATGGCACGCCCGAACCCAGCCTGGACCTGCGCGCCACCGCCGGCCGCTACGGCCACCTGGCCGGCAGCGCGCGCCTGCGCGGCACCGCCGGCGGCACCGGCTACAACGTCTCCGCCGCGGTCCTCGACAGCGACGGCTACCGTGACCACGGCCAGGCCAGGCGCAGCTCGCTCAACGCGCGCCTGCACCGCGACCTGGAAAGTGGCGGCCGGATCGAGCTGGTCGGCAACCACTTCCACGCCCCCGACGCGCAGGACCCGCTGGGCCTGACCCGTGCGCAGATGCAGGCCGACCCGCGCCAGGCGACCGCGGTCGCGCACGACTACGACACCCGCAAGTCGGTGCGCCAGGACCAGCTGGGCCTGCACTGGCGGCAGCCGCTGGGCGGCGGCTGGAACCTGCGCGCCAGCAGCTGGGCCGGGCAGCGCGACGTGGTGCAGTACCTGGCGGTGCCGCCGGCGGCGCAGGCCAATCCGCTGCACTCCGGCGGGGTGATCGACCTGGATGGCGCCTACGGCGGGGCCGACGCGCGCGTGGCCTGGCGGGACGCGGGAGGCCGTTTCGAACTCACCGCCGGCGCCAGCTTCGAGCGCCAGCGCCAGGACCGCCACGGCTACGAGAACTTCCTGCCCGGCGACGGCGGCCCGCGCCTGGGCGTGCGCGGCGCCCTGCGCCGCGACGAGGTCAATACCGTGCGCAGCTTCGACCAGTACCTGCAGGCCTGGTGGAAGCTGGCCCCGCGCTGGGCGCTGCAGGCCGGTGCCCGCCACAGCCAGGTGCGGTTCGAGGCCAACGACCGCTACGTCACCGCCGGCAATCCGGACGACAGCGGTTCGGTGCGCTACTCCGCCTTCACCCCGGTGGCCGGCCTGGTGTTCAGCGCCAGCGACGATCTGCGCCTGTACCTGTCGGCCGGGCGCGGTTTCGAGACCCCGACCTTCAACGAGCTCTCCTACCGCGCCGATGGCGGCGCCGGCCTGGCCTTCGACCTGCGCCCGGCGCGCAGCGACAACCTCGAGCTGGGGCTGAAGTGGCGCCGCGATGCCGGCACCGCGGTCGAGGCGGCGCTGTTCCGGGTCGATACCGAGGACGAGCTGGCGGTGGCCAGCAACAGCGGCGGGCGCTCCAGCTTCCGCAACGTGGGCGGGGCGCGGCGCGAAGGCGCCGAGCTGTCGGCGCACCTGCCGCTGACGGCGGCGTGGTCGCTGCAGGTCGCCGCGACCTGGCTGGATGCGCGCTTCAGCGACGGCTTCGGCCAGGTGGCCGCGGGCGCCGCGATCCCCGGCGTGGCCCGGCGCCAGGGCTGGGCGCGGCTGCAGTGGCGTGGCCAGGCCTGGGAGGCGGCACTGGAAGGCCTGGCCCTGGATGCGGTGCCGGTCAACGACGCCGGCAGCGAGTCGGCCGCCGGCCACGGCCTGCTGCACCTGGAGGCCGCGCGCAGCTGGGACGCCGGCGGCAGCCGCCTGCGCGCGTTCGCGCGGGTGGACAACGTGCTGGACCGGCAATACGCCGGGTCGGTGATCGTGAACGAATCCAACGGCCGCTACTACGAGCCCGGTCCCGGCCGCGCCCTGCTGCTGGGCATGGAACTGCGCCGCTGAGCGCGGCGACGGTCTCGGCGGAAACGGTCGAGCCGCCGCCGGGGCCCTGTTACGATTGGGCGGTTTTTGCGCCGCCGCGCCACGGCGGCGCCCGTTCCCGTCCCATCCCACCGCACAGAGCCAAGCCGTGTCCTTCTTCTCGAACGTCGAACTGGTCCCCGGCGACCCGATCCTGGGCCTGACCGAGGCGTACAACGCCGATACCCGTGCCACCAAGGTCAACCTGGGCGTCGGCATCTACTACGACGAACAGGGACGGATCCCGCTGCTCAAAGCGGTGCAGCAGGTGGAGCAGTCGCTGGCCGCGGCGGCGCGCCCGCGCGGCTACCTGCCGATCGACGGCCTGCCGGCCTACACCCAGGCCACCCGCGAGCTGCTGTTCGGCAAGGATTCGCCGCTGCTGGCCGCCGGCCGCGTCGCCACCACCCAGACCGTGGGCGGTTCCGGCGCGCTGCGCGTGGGCGCCGAGCTGCTGCGCAAGGTGCTGCCGCACGCCACCCTGGCGCTGAGCAACCCGAGCTGGGAGAACCACCGCGCGGTGTTCAGCGCCGCCGGCTTCGAGGTCAGGGACTACACCTACTTCGACGCCGCCACCCATGGCGTGGACTTCGCCGGCATGCTGGCCGACCTGCAGCAGCTGCAGCCGGGCACCACCGTGCTGCTGCACGCCTGCTGCCACAACCCCACCGGCGCCGACCTGACCGTCGAGCAGTGGAAGCAGGTGGCGCAGGTGCTCAAGGAGCGCCAGCTGTTCCCGTTCGTGGACATGGCCTACCAGGGCTTCGACAAGGGCATCGCCGAGGACGCGGCCGCGATCGGCATCCTGGTGGACGCCGGCATCGACAGCTTCATCGTCGCCAGCTCCTATTCCAAGTCGTTCTCGCTGTACGGCGAGCGCGTGGGCGCGCTGAGCGTGGTCGCCGCCACCGCCGAACAGGCCAGGGCGGTGCAGTCGCAGATCAAGCGCATCATCCGCACCATCTACTCCAGCCCATCGGCGCACGGCGCCTCGCTGGTGGCCGGCGTGCTCACCAGCCCCGAGCTGCGCGGCCTGTGGGAAGAGGAGCTGCGCCAGATGCGCGAGCGCATCCACGCCCTGCGTGCCGGCCTGGTGGCCAAGCTGGCCGAGCTGGGCCGGCCGGAGTTCGGCTTCATCTCCCAGCAGGCCGGCATGTTCTCCTACTCGGGCCTGAGCCGCGAGCAGGTGGACCGCCTGCGCGACGAGTACGGCATCTACGCCGTGGGCACCGGCCGCATCTGCGTGGCCGCGCTCAACCAGGGCAACCTGGAGTACGTGGCGCGCGCGGTGGCCGCGGTCAGCGGCTGATCCCGCCGCCACGCCGATGCACGAAGGCCCCGCGATGCGGGGCCTTCTGCGTCGCGGGCCCGCGCGGGGAAAGCGCCTACTCGGGCAGCTTGGCCGGCACGAACGGCGATACCGGGTCGCTGGCCGGGAAGGTCTCCTCCAGCGCCTCGTCCTGGTTGCGGTCCTCGTGCCGCTTGCGCTTCTGCTCCTCGGCGGGCGTGGGGGGCTGCCGCTCCTTGCCGGGCGGCGGCGGGTCCTTGCGGTCTCGGTTGGACATGCTCTGCCTCGTGGTCTGTCCGGCGGGAACGCCCATGTTTGCGCCAGGCCGCTAAAGAACGCGTGAGGGGCCGCGTCCGCGCGCCTGTGCGCGTCGCTCACGGCCGCGCCACGGCGCCCGTGCTAACCCTCCAGTCCCCGTCGCCCGAGGCTCCGCCATGGCCCGCCCGATCTGGACCGGCACCCTTTCCTTCGGCCTGCTCAACGTCCCGGTCTCGCTGATGTCCGGCGAGCGCCGCACCGACCTGCACTTCCGCATGCTCGACTCGCGCGACCACAAGCCGGTGCGCTACGAGCGGGTCAACGCCGACACCGGCGAGGAAGTGCCGTGGAAGGAGGTGGTCAAGGCCTTCGAGTACGACAAGGGCAGCTACGTCGTGCTGGAGGAATCGGACATCAAGGCCGCCGCGCCGGAGAGCCACGAGACGGTGGAGGTGGAGACCTTCATCGACGCGACCGAGATCGACCCGCGCTACTACGAGAAGCCGTACATCCTGGTCCCGGGCAAGAAGGCCGAGAAGGGCTACGTGCTGCTGCGCGAGACCCTGCGCAACAGCGGCCGCGCCGGCATCGCGCGGGTGGTGATCCGCACCCGCGAATACCTGGCCGCGGTGCTGCCGCAGGGCGATGCGCTGATCCTGATGCTGCTGCGCTATCCGCAGGAACTGGTGGATCCGGCCGAGCACAAGCTGCCGGAGGGTTCGGCCTCCGACTACCGGATCAGCGCCAGGGAACTGCAGATGGCCGAGCAGCTGATCGACTCGATGAGCGGCAAGTGGACCCCGGACGACTACCGCGACGAGTTCCGCGAGCGGCTGCAGGCCATCATCCGCAAGCGGATCAAGAGCGCCGGCGGCACCACCCAGGTGGACGACGAGCCGGACGCGCCGGAGGAGACCACCACCAACGTGGTCGACTTCATGTCCCTGCTGGAGCAGAGCCTCAAGGCCAAGAAGCGCACCCCGGCGAAGAAGGCTTCGCCGGCCAAGAAGGCCCCGGCGAAGAAGGCCGCGCGCAAGTCCACCGCCAAGAAGGCCGCGAAGAAGGCCCCGGCGCGGCGCAAGGCCGGCTGAGCCGCCCCCACCTGCCGGAAGTCACTTCCTGCGCCGGGACCATTGCCTCGGCGCCGGGCAGGACCGAGCATGCGCCCATGCGCCGCATGCTCGAACCCCTGCTGCGCCCGCTGCCGTTGGCCGGGTTGCTGACCATCCTCACCGTGGGCTACGCGCTGCGCTTCGCCACGCCGGAGCAACAGCCGCTGGCGCTGGCGCTGCTGGGCGCGTTCCTGCTGCTGTTCCTCGCCCTGCAGCTGCTGCCCGAGCACTGGCGCCGCAGCCGCGACCTGGTGCTGGTGGCGATGGCGCCGGTGATCCTGGCGCTGGGCGGGCTCAGCTACCGGGTCAATGCCTCGCAGGTACTGCTGGTGATCTGGGTGGCGTGCATGTTTTTGGCCTGGCCGGCTCGCACCTGCCTGGCCGCGGCGGCGGTGGCCAACATCGCCTTCTGCATCGCCCTGCGCCGCGCCGGCTTCCAGGAGCCGGAGCCGATGGTCCTGATCAACATGGGGTTCCAGGCCCTGGCCGCGATCTGCGTGCACTACGCCACCTCGGCCGAGCGCTCGCGCGACGCCCTGGCCCGGGTCAATGCCGACCTGCTGGCCACCCGCGCCCTGCTGGCAGACAGCGCGCGCGACGCCGAGCGCCTGCGCATGGCCCGCGAGCTGCACGACGTGGCCGGCCACAAGCTGACCGCGATGCGCCTCAACCTGCGCTCGCTGCTGGCCGATCCGCAGCTGGCCGGCCGCCACGAGCTGGCGGTGGCCGAGCGGCTGTCGGGGGAGCTGATGGCCGACATCCGCCAGGTGGTGCAGTCGCTGCGCGACGACCGTGGCCTGGACCTGGCCACCGCGCTGCGCGCGCTTGCCGCGCCGTTCCCGCGCCCGCGGCTGGAGCTGGAGATCGACCCGGGCGTGCGGGTGGCCGATCCGGCCGTGGCCGAGACCCTGCTGCGCGTGGTGCAGGAGGCGCTGACCAATGCCGCCCGCCATTCCGGCGCCGGCACGGTGCGGGTCCGGCTGCAGCGCGAGGACGGCGGGCTGGCCATCGACATCCACGACGACGGCCAGTGCCGCGGCCCGGTGCGCGAGGGCAACGGCCTGTCCGGCATGCGCGAACGCCTGGCCGCGCTGGGCGGGCGGCTGGACGTCGGCCTGACCCCGGGCGGCAGCCTGCGCCTGCAGGCGAGGCTGCCGGCATGAGCGGATCCGCGCTGCGCCTGGCCCTGGCCGACGACCAGGCCCTGGTCCGCGCCGGCCTGCGCGCCCTGCTGGAGCGGCTGGACCTGGTGGTGGCGCTGGAGGCCGAGGACGGCCATGCCCTGCTCGAGGCGGTGGCCGCGCAGCCGGTGGACGTGATCCTCAGCGACGTGCGCATGCCCGGCCTGGACGGCATCGCCATGGTCCACGCCCTGCGCGGGCGCGGCGACCCCACCCCGGTGCTGCTGCTGACCACCTTCGACGAGGCCGACCTGCTGCTGCACGCGCGCGAGGCCGGGGCCCAGGGTTTCCTGCTCAAGGACGCCGCGCCGGAGCAACTGCACGAGGCGATCCGGCATGTGGCCGCCGGCGGCACCCTGCTGGCGCCGGTCTCCACCGAGCCGGTGCGCGCGCGCTTCCGCTTCCGCGACGACACCCCTCCTGAGGAGGGCTTCAGCCCGCGCGAGGTGGCGATCCTGCGGCTGCTGGCCGGCGGCTATTCCAACAAGGAAATCGCGCGCAGCCTGTTCCTGGCCGAGGGCACGGTGAAGAACTACGTCTCCGCCATCCTCGACAAGCTCGGCACCCGCGACCGCACCCGCGCCGTGCTCAAGGCGATCACCCTGCGGATCATCTGATCATCCGCGGTACGCCGCGTTCAGGACGGCTCCACCCGGGTGCGCAGGAAGGCCTCGTGCTGGGCCTGGTACGCGCGCTGCCATGCCGGCCGCGCGCGGCCACGCTGGAGGTAGGCGACCAGGTTGGGGAAGCCTTCGAGCAGGCCATGGGCCTCCGCGCGCGCCAGCACGGTCACCATCAGCAGGTCGCCGGCGCTGAATCCGCCGTCCAGCCAGGGTGCGTCTCCCAGGCGCCACGCGAGGTCGCCCAGCCGGCGCCGTGCCTGCGCCTCCAGCGCGGCCATGCGGTCGGCGAGCCATGGCTTGCCGCGGTCCAGGATGGAGGCCAGCGAAAGTTCGAACACCGATGGCTCCACCGTGTTCAGCGCGGCGAACATCCAGCCGATCGCCCGGATGCGCGCGCCCGGGTCCTGCGGCAGCAGAACGCCATGGCGCTCGGCCAGGTGCAGGACGATGGCACCGGATTCGAACAGCGCCAGTTCGCCGTCCTCGTAGGTCGGGATCTGGCCGAATGGCTGGATCGCGCGGTGGGTCGGCGCCTTGAGCTCGGCGAAGTCCAGCAGCTGCACCCGGTACGGCTGCCCGACCTCCTCCAGCGCCCAGCGCACGCGCAGGTCGCGGGCCAGGCCCCGGCCACGGTCGGGCGAGTTCCTGAAGGCGGTGATGGTCGGCAGCATGCGCGCTCCGCTGGCGTGCGCCCCGCAGGGCCGCGACCGACAGGATCGGCCAGGGGCGATGTGCAGCGTTTGGGTTTCGGTCGCAGGCAGGCCAGGCACTCCAGGCCAGGCGCATGCGGGGAGGGCGGCCGTAGCCGGCCTCCCTCCGGCAGCACCGCGGCTCCGGCTAGCGCTTCACGTCGTAGCGGCCCTCGCCGACCAGCGCCTCGACGTCGGCCTCCGATACCAGGTTGAAGTCGCCCGGGACCGAATGCTTGAGGCAGCCGGCGGCCAGGCCGAAGCGGATCGTGCGCTCCGGTTCCCAGCCGCGTGCGAGGCCGTGCAGCACGCCGGCGGCGAAGGCGTCGCCGCCGCCGATGCGGTCCACGATCGGGCCGACCTCCTCCTGCGGTGCCAGCGCGGTGCCCGACGAGCGGCCGACCAGGACGCCGGCCAGGGCGTGGTGGTCGACGTTGCGCGGGCTGCGCAGGGTGCAGGCCAGCCACTGCAGGTGCGGGAAGGCAGCGAAGGCATCGGCGGCCGCGGCTTCAACCCGCTGCAGGGGCTCGGCCTGCGCGTACTGGCCGCCGAGCACCACGCCCATGTCGCGGTGGTCGGCGAACAGCACGTCGGCCTCGGCCATCAGCCCGCGCAGGATGGCCCGGGCATCGCCCTCCCATGCCTCCCACAGCTTCGGCCGGAAGTTGCCATCGAACGACACCTTCACCCCGGCGGCGCGCGCGGCGCGGGCCGCGGCCAGGGCGGCGGCGGCGGTGTTGGCGCCCAGCGCCGGGGTGATGCCGGACAGGTGCAGCCAGTCGGCCCCGGCCAGCAACGCCGGCCAGTCGTAGGCCTCTTCCGCGGCCAGGGCGAAGGCCGAGCCGGCGCGGTCGTACAGGACCTCGGCCGGCCGGTGGATGGCGCCGGGGGCCAGGAAGTACAGGCCCATGCGCCCGGGCACGTGGCGCACGGCGGAGGTGCCGACCCCATGGCGCCGCAGCTCGCCGACGACGGCCTCGCCCAGGGCGTTGTCGGCCACGGTGCTGACCATGTCGACGCGGTGGCCGAACCGGGCCAGCGACACCCCGACGTTGGCCTCCGCGCCCCCCACCCGGACTTCCAGCTGCGGGCTCTGCAGCAGCTTCTCGCGGCCAGGCGCGCTCAGGCGCAGCAACAGTTCACCGAAACACACGACACGCGCGGACATCGCGACTCCTTGGCTCTGGCTGGGGGACCGCCCGGAGGCGGGGGGATGGATGGTGGCATGGGCGGCGGCGCAGTTGGCGCGGCCATTGGCCGGAAATCGTGGCTATCGGTGTCATTGTAATGCTGGCGCGGGTTTCGGCGTATCCGCGGATGTGACCGCTACCAAGGTTGATCGTGCTGCGGCGCAAGATGCCCCATGCCCGGACGCGGTGTTAGCGTCCCGTTTGACCAGCGGTGTCATGCCGCTTGGCCCCTTAGTCCAACGCACAACGCATTCCGAGATAGTCAGCCCTGGGAGGGGATATGCACACTCGTAGCAACCGCCGTAAGACACCGGTTACCTTGCTGGCCGCATCCATCGGCCTCGCGCTGCATGCACCTGTGTTCGCGCAAGAGACCGGGCAGGCGGTGGAACTGGACACCATCGTGGTGACCGGCTATCGCGCCAGCCTCGAGCGCGCCATCGACATCAAGCGTGGCGAGGCCGGCGTGGTCGACGCCATCGTCGCCGAGGACGTGGGCAAGTTCCCCGACCTCAACCTGGCCGAATCGCTGCAGCGCATTCCCGGCGTGGTCATCACCCGTGACGCCGGCGAGGGCCGCAACATCTCCGTCCGCGGCCTGGGCCCGGACTTCACCCGCGTGCGCATCAACGGCATGGAGGCGCTGACCACGGTCGGCTCCACCGACCAGAACGGCGGCACCAACCGCACCCGCGGCTTCGACTTCAACGTCTTCGCCTCGGACCTGTTCTCGCAGATGATCGTGCGCAAGACCGCGCAGGCCGACGTCGAGGAGGGCTCGCTGGGCGCCACGGTCGACCTGGTCACCGCGCGTCCGTTCGACTACAGCGGCTTCACCGTCGCCGCCAGCGCGCAGGCCTCCTACAACGACATGTCCGGCGACGCCACCCCGCGCGTGGCCGGCCTGATCGCCAACACCTGGGCCGACGGCAGGTTCGGCGCCCTGCTGTCGGTGGCCCACACCAAGCGCAAGGCGCTGGAGCAGGGCACCGGCACCGGCCGCTGGGCCAACGGCACCAGCAACGGCGGCTTCAATCCGGCCTCGACCTTCACCGATGCCATGTCCGCCGACGTGTTCCACCCGCGCTTCCCGCGCTACACCTGGATGGAGCACGACCAGGACCGCACCGGCGTGACCGCCTCGCTGCAGTTCAAGCCCGGCGACAACACCCAGTTCTCGCTGGACGGCCTGTACTCGAAGATCGACGCGACCCGCCGCGAGCACTACATCGAGGCGATCTCCTTCAGCCGCTCGGCCTCGCAGGGCGGCAAGCCCGAGACCATCGTCCGCGACGGCTACATCGACCCGGCCACGGGTGCGCTGCTGTACGGCCGCTTCGACGACGTCGACGTGCGCGCCGAGCACCGCTACGACGAGTGGGATACGGTCTTCAAGCAGGTCAGCCTGTCCGGCGAGCACGAGTTCAGCGACAGCTTCAAGCTGACCGGCAAGCTCGGCACCTCCTCGTCCCGGCACGACAATCCCGTGCAGGCGACGATCATGATGGACAAGCTCAACGTCGACGGCTACAGCTACGACTACCGCGGCGACAAGTGGGCGCCGGTAATCGACTACGGCATCGACCCGACCGATCCGGAAGGCTGGACCCTGTCCACCATCCGCATGCGCGCCAACAAGGTCGAGAACGACTTCGACGTCGGCCAGCTCGACTTCAACTGGAGCATCAGCCCCGGCTTCCGCCTCAAGGGCGGCGTGCTGGCCAAGGACTACGGCTTCGAGTCGATGGAGTGGCGCCGCACCGCCACCGAGACCATCGTGCCGGCGTTCTCGGACGGCACCCGGATCGTGCCGGTGGACATGGTGCAGATGGCGCGCCTGAGCGGCATGTCCGGTTCGCCGGGCCAGTGGGTGGTGCCGGACTTCGACGCCATCGCCGACCACTTCGACATCTTCAGCGGCGACGGCACCTTCGCCCTGTCGCCGTACGCGGCCAACAACCGCAGCGTCGAGGAGAAGGACCGCGGCGCCTACCTGATGGGCGAGTTCTCCACCGACCTGGGCAACATCCCGTTCTCGGGCAACTTCGGCGTGCGCTACGTCAAGACCAAGCAGGCCTCGACCGGCATCGCCACCATCGCCGGCACGCCCACCCCGTTGACCGTCTCGCGCGAGTACAGCGACACCCTGCCGTCGCTGAACCTGGTCGCCGAGGTCGCGCCCGACCTGCTGGTCCGCTTCGGCGCGGCCAAGGTCATGAGCCGCCCGGGACTGGGCAGCCTGACCCCGGGCGTGACCGTCAGCGTCAGCGGCGGCTCGCGCAACGTCACCGGCGGCAATCCGGGCCTCGACCCGATCCGCGCCGAGACCTACGACCTGTCGGCCGAGTGGTACTTCCAGGACAGCGCGATGCTGAGCCTGGGGCTGTTCTACAAGGACATCGAGAGCTTCGTGCAGACCACCCGCGAGGTGCGGCCGTTCTACACCAGCGGCCTGCCGGCCAGCGTCGCCGAGGGCTTCGGCGTCAGCGCGAACGACGACTTCGTGTTCTCGGTGCCGGTCAACACCCCGGGCGGCCCGCTCAAGGGCGTGGAGGCGAACTTCATCCAGCCGTTCACCTTCCTGCCGGGCAACTGGGCCAACCTGGGCGTGCAGCTGAACTACACCTTCGTCGATTCGAAGATCCAGTACCTGACCAGCTCCGGCGCCGCTTCGCTGCGCACCGACCTGACCGGCCTGTCGCGGCACTCGTGGAACGCCACCCTGTTCTACGAAGGCCAGACCTTCTCCGGCCGCGTCTCGGCGACCAACCGCGACAACTACCTGATCCAGGTCCCGGGCACCGAGCAGGGCTTCACCAGCGACGTGCATGGCCAGAACGGCATCACCTACGTCGACGCCTCGCTGCGCTACAAGGTCAGCGAGCAGATCGAGCTGAGCCTGGAAGGCATCAACCTCACCAACGAGCCGTCGCTGCAGTCCTGGGTCGGCGCCGCCTCGCAGCTGCCGCTGGATTACAGCCTGACCGGACGCCAGTACCTGATGGGCATCCGCTACAAGTTCTGAGCATCCACGCCTGGACCCTGGAACCGGGGCGGCCCTGCCGCCCCGGTTTTCTTTTGCGTGCGGCCGACGCTTCCGCGGCACGCCTCCGCCGGTGCGCTCGACGGCGTCCACGGGAGACCCAGGCACCGCGTGCATCCAGGCCCCGCCTGCCTGCATGCGCTGTTGCGGCGCACGATGCGGGGCCGTGCAGGGGCTGCTACCTTCGGTTTGACTATCGGTGTCATCCGCGTCGCCATGCGGTTCCCGACGACGGCGCCGACGGCTCCAAGCCACCACTGCATATGTCCTGGGAGGGACCCATGTCGCCGTACGTCCGTTTCGGAAAGACACCGGTTACCATGCTTGCCGCGGCCATCGGCCTTGCCCTGTCCGCGCCGCTCGCCGCACAGCAGGCTTCGCCCGATCCGACCGAGCTCGACGCGGTCACCGTCACCGGCTATCGCCAGAGCCTGCAGAAGTCGCTGGACGAGAAGCGCTACTCGACCGAGCAGGTCGACGCGATCTACGCCGAGGACATCGGCAAGTTCCCCGACCAGAACCTGGCCGAATCGATGCAGCGCATCGCCGGCGTGTCGATCGACCGCGAAGGCGGCGAGGGCCAGCGCATCTCCATCCGCGGCCTGGGTTCGGACTTCACCCGGGTCCGCCTCAACGGCCTGGAGGCGCTGGCCACCGCCGGCACCGGCACCGGCGGCGTGAACCGCAGCCGCGGCTTCGACTTCAACACCTTCGCCTCCGAGCTCTTCAGCCAGGTCAAGGTCAACAAGACCCAGTCGGCGCAGATGGACGAGGGTTCGCTGGGCTCGACCGTGGACCTGCGCGGTTCGCGCCCGTTCGACTTCGACGGCTTCCGCGCCTCGGCCAGCGCCCAGGCCGGTTACGGCGAGCTGGCGCGCGAGGTCGACCCGCGCGTCTCCGGCCTGGTGTCCAACACCTGGAACGACGGCCGCTTCGGCGCCCTGCTGTCGGCCTCCTACAGCCGCCGCAACGTGTACGAGGAAGGCTACAACCCGGTGCGCTGGGAACACGGCAACCACCGCAACTCCAACCAGTCCAACGCCAACAACAACGGTACCTACGGCTTCTGCTCGCCGGTCGGCTACGACCCGCAGACCCCGCGCAACCCGCTGCCCAACGAGACCCCGGCCGGCACCGGCTCGCAGGCCAACCAGGACCGCAACAACGGCTGGGGCAGCTACGGCATCGACGCGGAGAACTGCGGCACCGGGCTGCCGCGCCCGGCGGCCACCCCGGAGAACATCGCCGCCTACGAGACCGCGACCAACGCCTGGATCCCGCGTTACCCGCGCTATATCCGCACCGCCAGCGAGATCGAGCGGCTGGGCCTGACCGGCGCCCTGCAGTGGCGCGCCAGCGACGACACCATCGTCAGCTTCGACGCCATGTACTCGGAACTGTCCAAGGACCAGCGCGAGGACTCGCTCGGCGCCAACCTGCACCGCGCCGCCAACCTCGGCGGCAAGACCCAGATCGTGGTGCGCGAGGCCGAGGTCGACGACCGCAACCGCCTGACCTATGGCGTGTTCGACAACGTCGACTTCCGCACCGAGGCCACCAGCATCGAGGAGACGACCAGGTTCCAGCAGTACAGCCTGTCGCTGGAGCACCACTTCAACGATGCGGTGCGGCTGGACGCGCAGCTGGGCCACTCCAGCTCCGACTACGAGCGTCCGGTGTTCTCGCTGGTCAGCTTCGACAATTCCAACCTCGACGGCTTCGTCCTGGACCTGCGCGGCAACCCGGACATGCCGCGCATGGGCTTCCCGTTCGCGCTCAACGATCCGGCGGCCTGGTCCTGGCGCGGCTACGGTGTGGTACCGGTCAACAGCAACGGGACCGCGCGCGGGGCCAACATCAGCGAGGTCCGCCTCAACCCGCAGTCAGTCGAGAACACGTTCGACACCGCCAAGGTCGACCTGCAGTTCATCCTCAACCCGACGTTCTCCCTGCGCGCCGGCCTGGCGTACAAGGACTACGACATGCGCTCGGAGGAATACCGGCACATCAGCTACGGCCGCCTGGCCCAGGCCCTGCCGGACGGGGTGGGCGTCGGCGACCTCAGCACCACCCTGGACGGCTTCGGCCGCAACCTGTCCGGCGCGCCTTCGAGCTGGCTGACGCCGGACTTCGGCAAGGTCGCCGAGCTGCTGGACATCTACTGCAACTGCGACAACGGCCTGCAGGGCGGCGATTACCGCCTGGCGGGGGTCGGCCACTTCGGCTCCTCGAACAACAACTTCGAGGTCAACGAGCGCAGCATGGCCGGCTACCTGCAGCTGGATTTCAATACCGACCTGCTGGACCGCCCGCTGCGCGGCAACATCGGCGCGCGCCTGGTGGAAACGAAGATCACCGCCTCCGGCTGGGCGCCGTGCGCGGCTTCGGACCCGGCGCTCAACGCGTCCAACTGCGAGGCCTTCTTCGGCGTGGCCAACGCCACCTCGGCGCCGGGCGAGCGCTACCTGGTGCGCAGCGTCGTGAACCACAGCTACCAGGACGTGCTGCCCTCGCTGAACGTCGCCTGGGACCTCACCGACGAGCTGGTCCTGCGCTTCGGCGCGGCCAAGACCATGGCCCGCCCGACGCTGACCTACCTGTCGCCCAGCGTCAGCGGCGGCCCGACCCAGTACTTCGATGACGGCCGGGTGTTCTCGATCAACCTCGGCAACCCGAAGCTGGACCCGTACCGCTCCACCAACTACGACCTCGGCCTGGAGTGGTACTTCGCCGAGGGCGCGCTGCTGTCCGGCGCGCTGTTCTACAAGGACATCGACAGCTACATCCAGCGCACCCGCCTGATCTCCACCTGGGGCGGCACGGGCTACTCGCTGGACCTGCTGCCGGCCGGTTTCGGCCCGGACACGCTGTTCAACGTGCAGAGCTACTACAACACCCCGGGCGGGCCGCTGAAGGGCTACGAGCTGACCTACCAGCAGCCCTTCACCTTCCTGCCCGGCATCTGGAGCAAGTTCGGCGTGCAGCTGAACTACACCCACGTGGAGTCCAGCATCAAGTACTGGTTCAGCACCTCGTCCAACGGCAACGCCACCGTGGTCACCACGGTCACCGAGAACGACCTGCTCAACCTGTCGCCGAATTCGTACAACGCCACCCTGTACTACGACGACGGCCGCTTCAGCGCGCGCGTTTCAACCAGCTACCGCGACGGCTACATCAGCGAGATCCTCAGCCGCGAGAACGTGTGGGACCTGGACGGCAACCAGCTGGCCACCGCCGACGTCACCGGCAAGCACTCGGTGGAGAACGTGGACTTCAACATGTCCTACCGCATCAACCCGCGCCTGACCGCGACCTTCGAGGCGATCAACCTGCTCGATACCCCCGACAGCCGCTACGTCGACTCCTCGCTCGAGCTGCCGGACCGCTACACCGTCAACGGCCGCCAGTACTACGTCGGCCTGCGCTACAGGTTTTGAGCCGTGCCACTCCGGTCGCCCTGCCCCTCCCGACTGAACGCGTGCGACCGGAACTTCCGGCCGCGCCCGGCCGCCATGGTTCCGCATGGCGACCGGGCGCCGGCCGGCTTTCGGCGACGGATGGCCCGCTGCCTGCGCGTGGCGGCGCTCGCCCTGGGGCTGGCGACCGCGCTGCCGGCCGGAGCGGCCACGGCCACCGTGCGCAGCGATCCGGTCGCGGAGAACATGCTGCGGCTGCAGACCGCCTCCGGAGGCTGGTCCAAGCATTACCGCGGGCGCGCGGTCGACTACCGCCAGCCGCTCGACGAAGCGGCGCTGCGCCAGCTGCGCGATCCGGCGCGGGTGGACGACGCCACCATCGACAACAACGCCACCACCAGCGAGATCGCCTACCTGGCCCGGGCGTACCGCGACACCGGCAACCCGGCCTACCTGGAGGCGGCGCGGCGCGGCGTCGATTACCTGCTCGCCGCGCAGTACCCGGGTGGCGGCTGGCCGCAGTTCCATCCGGACCACAGCGGCTACCGCAGCCAGGTCACGCTCAACGACGACGCCATGGTGCACGTGGTCGGCCTGCTGCAGGACGTGGCCGAAGGCCGCGATGGGCTTGATGCGCTGGGCCCGGACCATGCCCGCCGCGCGGCGCAGGCCGCCACCCGCGGCCTGGACTGCCTGTTGCGGCTGCAGGTCGTGCTGGATGGCCGCCCGACGATATGGGCCGCGCAGTACGACCGCGACACCCTGCAGCCGGCGCGTGCGCGCAGCTACGAGCTGCCGTCGCTGGCCTCGGCCGAGTCGGTCGGCGTGCTGCGCCTGCTGATGCGCCAGCCACGGCCGGATGCGCGCATCGTCGCCGCGGTCGAGGCCGGCGCGGCCTGGCTGCAGGCGCACCGCATCGACGGCCTGGCGCTGGAGCGCTTCGACGGTCCGGACGGACGCGACGCGCGCCTGGTGCCACGGCCGGGGGCCGGCCTGTGGGCGCGGTTCTACGACCTGCAGCGGCAGCAGCCGCTGGTGGTGGAACGCGACGGCAGCATCGTGCCGTTCGAGCAGCTGTCCCGTGAACGCCGCGCCGGTTATGCCTGGTATGGCACATGGCCGCAGCGCCTGCTGGAATCCGAGCTGCCGCAGTGGCGTCGTCGCCACGGGCTGCCCGCGCCCGGCCGTTGACCCGTGCGGCCTCCGGGCCCGGCAACGGGGATACTTCGATCCATCGTGGAAACGCACAACGCATGAACAAACCCAGCCGTCCGCTCCTGCTCGCCACCGCCGTCGCCCTGGCCCTCGCCCTGCCGCCGGCCCTCGCCCATGCACAGGAAGCACGACTGCTGTTCCGGGTCGCCGCCGACGAAGGCTTCGTCGCCGACCAGGCCGCCGGCGACCCGGTGCCCAACTTCCAGGACCGGGTGGAAATCGTGCCCGACGGCGTGCACGGCGGCGCGATCGAATGGGCCGACGACGGCGTGCTGTCATGGAATGCGCCGGGCAACATCCAGGCCCAGCGCGGCACCCTGTCGTTCTTCTGGCGCCCGCGCTACGCGGTGGGCGAGGCGCCGTTCGTGATCTTCCGCGTCGGCTACGCCGACCACAGCAGCTGGGACATGGCCTGGCTGCGCATCGACTGGAACGGCCACGGCTTCGATGCCTTCGTCACCGATGCCAACCTGGCGCGCACGCGGGTGTCGTTCCGCCTGGACGCGTTGCCGGACGCGGCCTCGTGGACGCACCTGGCCTTCGCCTGGGACGAGACCGCCGGCGTGCGCCTGTTCGTCGACGGCCGTGAAGTGGCTCGCCAGGACGCCACGGCCGACTACGACGCCGCACTGGACCAGTTGGGCCTGGCCGGCCGGGTGCTGGCGCCCTACCAGGTGCAGAGCCGCTACAACTTCCTGCGCGGCAGCGACTTCGACGAGATCCGCGTGTACGACCGCATGCTGCGCCCGGCCGCGGTGGCGGCGCTGGCGCGCGGCCAGGAACCGCCGCGCGACGGCGGCGAGGACCTGCCGGCGGCGCGCCGCCGCGCCGCCTGGCTGCACCGCCACGGCTGGGACCACGCCGCCCCGCCGGCGCTGGAGGCGCCGGTGACCACCATCCGCAAGCTCGAGTTCGCCGACGTGCGCGACAAGAAGCAGTGGATGTGGAAGGGCACCGACGGCATCCCCGAGACCACCTGGCCGGGCGTGTACAACCGCTCGCGCCTGCCGGGGCGCAACGACTACTTCCAGCTGCCGGACTGGAACACCTATGCCGAGGGCGGCTGGAACCTGGACCTGGCCCTGCCCGACGAGCCCTGGAACCGCGTCGAGATCCGCGGCGCCGCCTGGGGCCAGGCCAGCGCCGGCCCCTCGGCCGGGGCGCTGGAGCCGCTGTTCACCCGGCCGCAGGGCGTGGTGCGCAGCGTGCACACCTTCGGCGAGCGCCACGGCGGCCACCTGCGCTTCTCCAACGCCGAGCAGGAGACGCCGATCCAGGAGATCTGGGCCTACCACGTCAGCGACGCGCCCGAGCCGGAGGGCACGGTCAAGCAGCGCTACCTGGTGGACAGCCGGGTGCTGCCGGACTACGGCAACGTGCAGGGGCTGCTGGACTACATCCGCGGCCGCTACCCGGAAGGCGAGCGCAGCACGGTGATGGCCCTGCCGCGCGGCGCCGGGTCGCGCCGGCGCGACCCGGCCAGCCTGCCGGCCGATCCGGACCCCATCGTGCACATCCTGGTCCCGTCCGGCGTGGGCGACGCGCCGCCGGCGCAGCCGCTGATCCGCAGCTGGGCCTACAGCTGGGAGAACATGCACGACGGCCTGGACGGCATCGCCCTGGACATCCCCGCGCTGGACCTGCCGGCCACCCACGACGGGCTGATCCCGCTCAACATCCGGGTCAAGGACCCGATCTGGCCGGCGCGCGACATGATCGACGTGTCGGTGTCGGTGCGCCCGGGCCAGGCCCGCACGGTGTACCTGGACCTGCGCGACCGCATCCTCACCGCCGACAGCCTGTGGATCAGCGTGGCCAGCGCCGCGCCCGGCTTCAACGCCGCCTCGCTGGACGGCGCCGAGGTGCGCCTGGTGTTCAAGGCGCGCGAGGAGGCGAAGCGGGAGCACCTGGCCGACCGCTTCAACCAGGTGCGCGACAACTGGGGCTTCCTGGTCGAGGAGCACACCACCTCCAAGCGCCAGCGCCTGTACGCGCGGGTGTACGCCGACATCTCCGACCTGCTGCGGGTGGACCCGGACCACGAGCTGGGCCGCCTGTACTGGACCTACATCAGCTACGCCAGCCAGGGCCGGCCCCCGTTCAAGCAGCCCGAGCCGCCCAAGGGCGTGCCGCTGTGGGCCTTCCGCCAGCTGGAGGACCTGAAGTACGTGCGCCGCTTCGTGCAGTGGTGGATCGAGCAGCGCCAGGTCGAGTACGGCGACTTCGGCGGCGGCATCTCCGACGACAGCGACCTGGTGCAGCAGTGGCCGGGCCTGGCACTGATGGGCGTGATGCCGGACCGGATCAACGCCTCGCTGACCGCGCTGGCCGAGGCGGTGTACCGCAACGGCATGTTCACCGATGGCCTGAGCACCATCGAGACCGACGAACTGCACGCCTACGAGGAGGGCATCAACTCCAACAGCGCGATGCTCTACCTCAACTGGGGCGATCCGCTGACCGTCGAACGGCTGATGGAGACGGTAAAGGCCTTCGACGAGCGCATCATCCTGCCCAACCCGCAGGGCCACCTGCTGTTCTCCAGCAACTGGTTCGGCGGCAACAAGGTCTACCGCGACCCCAACTGGCAGTGGCAGAAGCCGTATTCCTTCCCGGCGCTGCACCCGGCCTTCCTGGTGGGCCAGTGGAACGCCGATCCGACCAGCCGCAAGCTGATCACCGGCTTGGCGGACGGCTACCTCGCACACGCCTATTCCGCCGCGGACGGGCAATGGGTGCTGCCCAACGAGATCCACTGGGCCACCGGCCGGACGCGTGGCGGCGAGCTCAACAAGGGCTCCGGCGCCGGCGACGTGATGCACCTGTTCTGGGCGGCGTGGCGCTGGACCGGCGACGAGCGCTACCTGCGGGCGCTGGACTACCGGGTCGCCCGCGGCGGCCCGGCCGCGCTGTCCAACCTGGGCGAGAACTTCGTCCAGGTGCTGGGTCGCGAGCAGGACTGGGGCAAGGCCCTGGTCGAGGCCGCCGACCGCGGCAGCACCGGCTTTCCCGGGGTCACCGCCTGGCAGTTGACCGGCGACCGCCGTTACCTCGAGGAACTGCACGCCGAAGGGATCCGCGCCAAGGCCCAGCGCGAGTACATGAACACCGAGGGCCACTGGTGGTCCGACCGGGTCGAGGCGCCCTCGGAATTCCTGCAGCGCGCGCGCCTGGGCGGCATCGCGCTCAAGCGCAACCAGAGCTGGCCGGGGCATACCGTCAGCTGGCGCTTCGAGCGCGACGAGGCGGCGGAGGAAGTCGCGCTGCTGGTCGACGCGCCCTCGCGCGAGCGCTTCACCGTCACCGCGTTCAACACCGGCAAGCGTCCGGCGTCCGCGGAAATGACCACCTGGAACGTGGCGCCCGGCCTGTGGCGGGTGCGCAGCGGCGTGGACCGCGACGGCGACGGCAAGATCGACGGCAGGCGGAGCGAGCGCCAGGTAAGGCTGGAGAAGAGCCGCTCCACCGGACTGGTGTTCACCCCGGGCCGGCACCAGGTGTTCGAGTTCGAGCTGGTGGAGGCCGGCACTCCGGTTGAGACCCGTCCGGACCTGGGCATCGGCCGCGGCGACGTGCGCGTGCAGGGCGACGTGGTCGAACTGACCGTGCACAGCCTGGGCCATGTCGCCACGCCGGCCGGTTACGCGGTGCTGGAAGACGCGCGCGGACGCGAGCTGGCACGCGTCGCGCTACCGGCCCTGGCTGCGCCGCTGGATCTGGAACCGAAGACGGCGCAGGTACGGCTGCCGCTGGGAGGCCGCGATCCGCACGGCCTGAGGGTGCGGGTGGCCCTTGATGGCGAAGCCGCGGAAGTGACCCTGCTCAACAACCTGAGGCCGCTGCACTGAGCAGCAGCCGGCCGCCCCGCACGGGGCGGCGGCCGGCCTGCATGTCGCCGGGGACGCGACGCCAACGCGCCGCCATGGCGCCCGCGCATGCAGGCGGTTCCCCTGGTCGCACGGGAGGTGTAGCTGGCCCGTGCAGACCAGGGAGCGGCCTCTGCGCAGTGGCCCGACCTCGTCGGGGACCGGGCCTGTTGCCTCAGGGAATCAGGTTGCGGCGCAGTTCCGGCACGGCGCGGGCCAGCTCGTCGGCCACGATCGCGGCGAAGAACCCGGCACCCTCCGTGCCGAGATGGGTGTAGTCGAAGGCTTCCTTGGGCGTGCCCATGGGTTCGGCCGCGGCGTTGGCCTGCACGGTGGCGGCCGCTGGCGTCACCGGCGCCATGCCGATGGTGCTTCCGGCCTGGGCCGCGACCACCTGCTGCGGCGCCGGTCGCGCCTGGGCGAACCGCATCGCCTGCACCGGGCCCATCCCCTGCACCGCCGCGGTGCTGCGCGCGTGCAGGTCCACCAGCGGCACCTGCAGCTCGGCGGCAACCCGGCGGGTGGCCTCGGCCCAGGGCGCCAGGTCGTCGACCAGGCGGCCGTCGCTGAACTGGCGGCGGGTCAGCGGCGTCAGCAACACCGGCCTGGCGCCCGCGGCACGGATCTCGCGCACGTAGGCACGCAGGTTGCCGGGGAACTCGCGTTGCAGGTCGGTGGAACGCCCGGGCTTGCCCGGCTGGTCGTTGTGGCCGAACTGCACCAGCACGTACACGTCCTGGTAGGGCCCCGGCCGCATCTCGTGCAGGGCGATGTCCCAGGAGCCCTCGGCGCGGTAGTTGTAGGTGCTGCGTCCGCCGCGGGCGAGGTTCACGCAGGCCAGGAAGGAGCTGACGTGGCGCGCGCAGAACGCCGGGCCCCAGCCACCCTGCACCGCGGTGGTGGAATCGCCGACCAGCACGATCTTGCTCGCGCGTATCGGGCTGACGGGCGGACGCTTGCTGATCGAAGGATCCGGCGCCGCCAGGGCCGGCAGCGACAGGCCCAGCAGAAGCAGCAGGGTTCCGGACCTGGAAAACTTTCCCTTGCGCATCAGTCACCTGTAGGTCGAGGGTGGGCCGGAAGCGGCGTCGCGCGGCTGACTATCGGTGTCATTCTGTGACGTCCCGGACCGCCTCCGGAGGCGTCCAATGTAGCCGCGGATGCCGCGCAAACCTTGCTGCAACGCAGGATGCCCCACCGGCGAATGCTCTGGTACGGTCCGTTTGACCATCGGTGTCATCCGAATTGCGGTCCACCCTGTTTCCCGAAAGGAGCACCATGCCGACGTCCTTCCTCCCGAGATTCCCCGTGCTCGCCGCCCTGCTGCTGGCCGGCGCCGTCTCCACGGCTGCCGCGGCCGGACCGGCCAGCCCGTGGAAGCGCGGCATCGAGAACCAGCGCCAGGCCGACCTGGGTGACGGCACCTTCCTCAACCCGGTGCTGCCCGGCGACCACCCGGACCCCTCCGTGCTGCGCGACGGCGAGGACTACTACCTGACGGTGTCCTCGTTCGACGCCTATCCCGGCCTGCCGATCTGGCATTCGCGCGACCTGGTCAACTGGGTACCGCTGGGCCACGCGATCACCCGCAACGTCGGTTCGATCTGGGCACCGGACCTGGTCAAGCACGAGGGGCGCTACTACATCTACTTCGCCGCCCGCCGCGGCGGCACCGAGGGCCAGGCACGCAGCAACTGGGTGGTGTGGGCCGACGACATCCGTGGCCCCTGGAGCGAGCCCGTGGAACTGGGCCTGGGCCGGTACATCGACCCTGGCCACGCGGTGGGCGAGGACGGCCGGCGCTACCTGTTCCTCAGCGGCGGCGACTACGTGCCGCTGTCCGACGACGGCCTGCGCGTGGCCGGCGAGCCGAAGCACGCCTACGACGGCTGGCGCTACCCCGAGGACTGGGACGTGGAGGCCTACGCCCAGGAAGGCCCGAAGATCCTCCGGCGCGGCGGCTGGTACTACATGGTCACCGCGGTCGGCGGCACCGCCGGCCCGCCGACCGGGCACATGGTGATCGCGGCGCGCTCGCGCTCCATCCACGGGCCGTGGGAGAACTCGCCGTACAACCCGATCGTGCGCACCGCCAGCCGCGACGAGCCGTGGTGGTCGCGCGGCCACGCCACCCTGGTCGAGGGCACCGACGGCCGCTGGTGGATGGTCTACCACGGCTACGAGAACGGCTACTGGACGCTGGGCCGGCAGACCCTGCTGGAGCCGGTCGAGTGGACGGAGGACGGCTGGTTCGTGGCCCGCGGCGGCGACCTCGGCAAGCCGCTGCCCAAGCCCGCCGGCGAGGTGGTGGGCACGCCCGGCATGGCCCTGTCGGACGACTTCGACGGCGACCGTCTCGGCCCGCAGTGGGCGTTCTTCGCGCCCGGCCCGGACGAGTACGCACGCCTGTCCTTTGGCGGCGGGGCGATGACCGTGCGCGGCAAGGGCCGCACCCCGGCCGACAGTTCGCCGCTGACGGTGACCGCCGGCGACAAGGCCTACCGGTTCGAGGTCGAGATGGAGATCGAGCCGGGCGCGGTCGGCGGCGCGCTGCTGTTCTACAGCGACCGCCTCTACGTCGGCGTGGGCAGCAACGGCGAGCGCTTCATCATGCACCGCTACGGCCAGGAGCGTCCGGTGGAAGGCCTGCCGCCGGGCAAGGGCGGCAAGCTGTGGCTGCGGGTGACCAACAACCAGCACATCGTCACCTTCCACACCAGCCGCGACGGCAAGCGCTGGGAAAAGTACCCCGTGCAGATGGAGGTGTCCGGCTACCACCACAACGTGGCCGGGCAGTTCCTGGCGCTGAAGCCGGCGATCTATGCCGCGGGTAGCGGCAAGGTGCACTTCCGCGACTTCCGCTACCGCGCGCTCGATTACTGAGCGCGGCCGGCGGAATGCGACGCACGCGTGCATGCCTGGCGCTGGTGCTGGCCACGGCCAGCGCCATCGCCGCGGCCACCGATCCGGCGACGCCGGCATCGCCTCCCTACGCGTTGGCCACCGGCCTGTTCGATGCGCAGGCCCCTGACCTGGGGCTGCGCCCGGCGGCCGGCACCACCAGCGCCACCGTGTTCCGGGCGGATCCGGCGAGCGGCATGTTCAACAACGGCGCGGTGCCGGTGGTGTTCGGGGGCCGGCTCTACGTGCAGTGGCAGAACTCCGCGCGCGACGAGGACTCGCCCGACACCCGCGTGCTCTACAGCCGCAGCGACGACGGCGTGCACTGGAGCCGGCCCGAGGTGCTGATGGAGGCAGGCAGTGGCGGCGCCATGCATTCCGGTGGCGGCTGGTGGAGCGATGGCCGGACCCTGGTCGCGTACATCAACGTCTGGCCGTCCGGCTTCCAGTCCGGCGCAGGTGGCTGGACCGGCTACCGGCTCAGCACCGACGGCGTGCAGTGGACCCCGCTGCGGCCCGTGCTTGGGACCGGTGGCGCCCCCGTGCCGGGCGTGATCGAACAGGACCCCCACGCGCTTTCCGACGGCCGCATCCTCGCCGCCTTCCACCTCCGGCCGGGGATCCTCGCCGCGCCGTTCTTCAGCGACGATCCGCTGGGCCTGGCCGGCTGGCAGCGCGGCGCGATGCGCAACCTGCCGCATGCAGGCCCCGCCAGCCGCGAGCTGGAACCGAGCCTGTTCCTGCGCCGCGCCAAAGACGGCGGGGAGTGCGCGGTGATGGTGTTCCGCGACCAGGGCGACAGCTACCGCCAGCTGGCCAGCGAGAGCTGCGATCGCGGCGGCACCTGGACCGTGCCGGCGCTCACCCCGATGCCGGATTCGCGCGCCAAGCAGAGCGCCGGCAACCTGCCCGACGGCAGCGCCTTCCTGGTCAACGCACCCAGCGGGCAGCGCGAGCGCATGCCGCTGGCCGTGACGCTGTCGGCCGACGGCCGCTGCTTCGACCGTTCCTTCCTGCTGCGCGGCCGCGACGCGCTGCCGCCGTTGCGCGCCGGGGGCCGCTACAAGCGCCCCGGCTACCACTATCCCAAGAGCGTGCTGTGGGACGATCGCCTGGTCGTGGCCTACGCGGTGAACAAGGAGGACGTGGCCGTGACCTGGGTGCCGCTGCGATCGCTGGCTGCCGGCGCTGCCGGTCCGGATCGCTGCCCGGCACCGTCCTGAGCACGGCGCCGGCCGGGCTACATCGTCCCGCGCTGCACGAACGGCGCCTGCTGCCAGAACGCGCGCTCGGCCCCGCGCGGATCGTCGGCCAGCACGGGCGGCAGATCGAATAGCAGGGTCTGACGGCGCGGCAGCGTGTACGGCTCCCAGTGCGGCAGGCCGGCGTGGTTGGGATCGCCGTGGCGGGCGAAGGCCAGCAGCGCCTGGCTCATCAGTTCGGCCATGCGCCAGGCATCCTCGCCGTCGCCGGCGCGCGCGCCGGGCTTGTCCACGTTGTCGAACACCAGCGGGATGTCGAGGGTGTGGAAGGCGCGCAGGCGCCCGCCCTCGACCGGCGAGGGCCAGTCCAGCTGGTAGGCCCAGGTCGGCGCCGCCCCGGCCGGCTGGCGTGCGCGCGCCTCCAGTTCCTCCACCGCACCGCGCCAGGAACGGCCGGCGGTGGTGGCGGCGAAGAACACCTCCGAGGGTGTGTAGTGCGGATACAGCGCGCGGTAGTGCGCCACCACCAGGTCGGAGCGGATGTCCACGTACTGCTGCTTCTCCAGCCGCTCCGGCAGCCGGTCCCAGTCCAGGGTGAAGTTCTCCGGGTCGCCGCCGAGGAAGGCACGGGTCTCGTCGCGGGTGTTGCCGATGACCATGGGGATGTGCGCCGACTGCGGCGGCGCGTCCGGCCAGAACGGGTGGCGCGGCAGCACCTCCCCGTCCATCACCGGGCCGAAGTAGAGGCGCGTGTCCTCGACCCGGGAGAAGTCGCGCGCGGTCGTGCCCTCCACGATGCGTTGCGCCGGCAACGCCTGCAGGCGGGCCAGGGCGTCGCCGGCGTCCGGATCGATGCCCACGGTGCGCAGGAACAGTTGCGCACGCTGGGTCGCCGCGCGCGGGCCGGCGGCGGTGACCTGCTGCCCGCTCATGGTCCAGGCCTTGTGGAACAGGCCGCGCGCGGCGGGCATGGCCATCAGGGTCGCGATCTTGGCACCGCCACCGGACTGGCCGAACACGGTGACGTTTCCCGGGTCGCCGCCGAAGCGGGCGATGTTGTCGCGCACCCACTGCAGCGCCAGCACCAGGTCCAGCTGCCCGGCGTTGCCGGAGCTGCCGTAGCCCGCGGCGAGCAGGCCGAGGTAGAGGTAGCCGAATGCGTTGAGGCGATGGTTCACGGTCACCACCACCACGTCGCCGCGCGTGCACAGGCGCGTGCCGTCGTACAGCGGGTCGCTGCCGTTGCCGGCGTCATAGCCGCCACCGTGGATGTAGAACAGCACCGGCCGCCTGGCCCGCGGGTCGGTGTCGGGCGTCCAGACATTGAGGAACAGGCAGTCCTCGCTGCCCATGCCCTCGCGCGAGCGCTGTGGCGCCTGGGCGCCATACGCGGTGGCGTCCTGTACGCCGCGCCAGGGCGCGGGCGGCAACGGTGCGCGGAACCGCACCGGCGCGGTATCGGCGCCGTAGCGGATGCCGCGGAAAACCTGCACTCCGTGCTCGCGCAGGCCACGCACGCGGCCATGGACGGTGGCCACGACCGGCGCGGGCGGCGCCGCGAACGCCGGCAGGGAGGTGCCGGCTGCAAGCGCCAGCGTCGACGCGGCGGCGCCGGCCCGGAGCAGGCGTCGGCGACCGGCATCGACCTGTGGCTCGGTCGGGCGGGATGGCGGTTGCTGGGTCATGCGGCCTCCACTGTCGGGATCGGGGTTCACCTGCCGGCGCCGGCATCGCGCGGCGGCGCCTGGACATCGATCCAGGCGCGCACCATCGCCGGCCACAAGGCCAGGCTGCCGTGCGCCTGGCGCACGCCGAAGCCGTGGCCGCCGTGCGCGTAGAGGTGGGTTTCGTGGTCGATGCCGGCGGTACGCAACGCCGCGTCCAGCAGCAGCGTGTTCTCCACGGGCACCGTTCCGTCATCCTGCGCGTGCAGCAGGAACACCGGCGGGGTCGTAGCGTCGACCCGGTTCTGCAGCGAGTACGCACGCACCGCCGCCGCGTCCGGCGAAAGGCCCAGCAGGCGCTCGCGCGACCCCGGGTGCGCGTGGGCACCCATGTCGATCACCGGATACACCAGGACCGCGTAGGCCGGCCGCGCCGGCTGGCGGTCGGCCTCGTCCACCGCCGGGTACACGCGCTCTGCATGGCGGGTGGCCAGGCTGGCGGCGACGTGGCCCCCGGCGGAAAAGCCCATCACGCCGACGCTGTCCGGGTCGATGCCCCACTCGGCGGCGCGCTGGCGCACCAGGCGGATGGCGCGCTGGGCATCGGCCAGCGGCACGTCGCGTGGCTCCCGGTGGCCCTCCCCCGGCAGCCGGTAGTGCAGGACGAACAGGGTCAGCCCGTCCTCGCCGGCGAAGTGCGGGACCAGGGCCGTGCCCTCCTTGTCGACCACCACCCGCTGGTAGCCGCCGCCCGGCACCACCAGCAGGCCGCGGCCGTCGGGGCGGGCAGGCCGGTACACGCTGAGGAACGGCTGGCCGATGTTGTCGACGTAGCGGTCCGGCAGCCGCGGATCGCTGCTGCGCTCCACCACGCGTTGCTCCAGGGCCAGGCCTTCGGAGCCGGGCGGCGTGCCCGGCCACAGGGGAATGTGCGGCGGCGCCCCGGCCGCCGCCGCGGGAGCGGCCGCGCCGGCGATCGCCAGCGGCAGCAGCAATCGCGCCAGGAAGGGTGGAACCATGCTCTCCTCCGATGCCCGCAACAGGTGCCTGCGCGTACAGTCCGGCGGTTTTGCCGCACTGCACATTGCTACATGACACCGGTTTACCATATACCGCTTCTCGAGCGCCGTCGTCTGGCGGCGCAGCATGCATTCGCATTGGACATCGGAGGCGCCTTGAGCACCGAGCACGGCAATGGAACCGGCGGACTGCCACCGGAACTGGCGGCGATCGCCGAACGCTTCACCACCGCCCGCAGCCGCGGCGCCTCGCTGCCGGCATTCCCCGGGGACATCCCCGCTGACCTGGTGACCGCCTACCGGGTCCAGGACGCGGCCATCGCCCGCTGGCCCGACCGGGTGGTCGGCTGGAAGGTCGGCTACATCGCGCCCGAACGCCGCGACGGCTCCGGCGACGAGCGCCTGCTGGGCCCGATCTTCGCCCGCCACCTCTGGATTGCTACCGGTGGTACGGAGCAGGTCCCGGTGTTCGCCGGCGGGTTCGCGGCGATCGAGGCCGAGTACGTGCTGCGCCTGGACGCCGACGCGCCCGCCGACAAGCTGGAATGGACCCCGGACGAGGCCGCGGCGCTGCCGTCCACCCTGTTCGCCGGCATCGAGATCGCCAGCAGCCCGCTGGCCACGATCAACGAGCTCGGCCCGCGCGTGGTCGTGTGCGACTTCGGCAACAACAACGGGCTGCTGCTGGGTCCGGAAATCCCGGACTGGACGACGCTGGACGAAGCCAGCCTGCTGGCCGACACCTCGATTGACGGGCAGGCCGTCGGCAGCGGCGGCGCCAGCCGCCTGCCGGGTGGCCTGCGCGCGGCCTTCGCCTTCGCCCTGGCCCGCTCCGCGCGGCGCGGCCGGCCGCTGCGGCGCGGCGAGCTGATCGCCACCGGCAACGCAACCGGCATCCACGACATCGGCGTCGGCCAGACCGGCACGGTGGTGTTCGACGGCCATGCCACGCTGCGCTGCGTCGCCGTGGCCTCGGCGGGCGAGGATCCGGCATGAAGGGGCTGACCCGGCGCCGCCTGCTGCTGGCCGGGGCTTGGGCCTGTGCCCTGCCGCTGGCCGCGCCGGGCCGGCTGCTGGCCGCCGCCAGCGGCGCCGGCGAGGGCGCGCGGGTGCTGACCGCCACCGACGTGCATGTGTCCGACTACCCGACCGTGGAAGCGGTGCGCTGGATCGGCCAGGCCCTGCGCGAACGGACCGGTGGCCGCCTCGACATCCGCCTGTACCACTCCGGCCAGCTGGGCCGCGAGAGCGAGGCGATCGACATGGCGCGCTTCGGCGCCATCGACATCACCCGCGTGTATTCCGGCGCGCTCAACAACGCGTTCCCGCTGACCCGCGCCCTGTGCCTGCCGTACGTGTTCGACTCGGTGCAGCACATGCGCCACGCGCTGGACAACGGCGTGGCCGACGAAGTGCTGCGCGGGTTCGAGAGCCGCGACCTGGTCGGCCTGGCGGTCTACGACAGCGGCGCCCGCTGCTTCTACAACACCAAGCACCCGATCGTGGTGCCACGGGACCTGCACGGCCTCAAGCTGCGCGTGGCCTCCTCGGACATCTTCATCCAGCTGGTGCGCCTGCTCGGCGCCAACCCGACGCCGATGTCGCTCGGCGACACGTTCTCCGGCATGGAGACGCACATGATCGACGGCGCCGAGAACAACATGCGCAGCTTCCACTCCAGCCGCCACTTCGAAGCCGCGCGCTTCTGGTCGGAGACCGGGCACTCGCACGCGCCCGACATCCTGCTGGTGTCGCGCAGGACCTTCGAGGCGCTGTCGCCGCCGGACCGCCGCCTGCTGCTGGAAACCGCGCGCGCCTCGGTCGACGTCATGCGCCGGCACTGGGACGCCTCCGAGGAGCGCGCGCGCCAGGCCGTGCTGGCCGCCGGCGTGCAGGCAAACGAGGTCGACATGGATGCGTTCCGCGCCGCCGCGCGCCCGCTGCTCGAGCAGTACCTGCGCGACCCGGCCATCGCCGGCCTGCACCAGCGCATCCGCGCGCTCGCCTGAACCCCTTCCTGGAACCCGCGATGTCCGAACCCGTGACCGTCCCACCCACCGGCGCCCAGCGCGTCCTGGACCTGATCGCCACCGTCGCCATCGGCATCGCCGCCGCCGCCCTGCTCGGGCTGGTGGTGGTGCAGGGCTGGCAGGTGTTCGCCCGCTACGTGCTCAACGACTCGCCGAGCTGGACCGAGCCGGTGACCCTGCTGCTGCTGGCCACCGCCATGAGCCTGGGCGCGGCCACCGGCGTGCACACCAACCGCCACTTCGGCTTCTTCCTGCTGCACGACCACGTGCGCCCGGGCATGCGGACCGCGATCGACGTGGTGGTGCAGCTGGTGGTGGCCACGATCGGCGCGGTGCTGGCGTGGTGGGCCTCAGTGCTGCTGCTGGACGGCCTGCACATCAAGGCTGCCGGCGCGGCCCTGCCGCAAAGCATCAACTACCTCCCGCTGGCCGCCGGCGGCGCGCTGATGGTGCTGTTCGCGCTCAACCGGCTGGCGCTGGCATTGCTGCCGCACCAGGCCGCCGCCATGGAAGGAGACCGCTGATGGCCATCGCCCTGCTGTTCCTGGTGTTCGCCGTGCTGCTGGTGATCGGCGTGCCGGTGGCGTTCGCGCTGGCCGCGGCGGCGCTGGCGACCCTGCTGTACCTGGACCTGCCCTCGGTGGTGCTGGTCCAGCAGGTGTCGGCCGGCACCGGCTCGGCCTCGCTGATCGCGATCCCGCTGTTCATCTTCGCCGGCGAGATCATGATGCGCGGCGGCATTTCCGAACGCCTGATCGCGCTGGCCGCCTCCCTGGTGGGACGCATGCGTGGTGGCCTGGGCCAGGTCTCGATCCTGTCCTCGCTGTTCTTCGGCGGCGTGTCCGGCTCGGCCATCGCCGACGTGTCCGCGGTCGGCGGCACGATGATCCCGCAGATGGTCAAGCGCGGCTACGACCGGGACTTCGCGGTCAACGTCAGCATCACCGCGGCGCTGGTCGCGCTGCTGGTGCCGCCCTCGCACAACCTGATCCTGTTCTCGGCCGCGGCCGGCGGCGGCCTGTCGATCGCCGACCTGTTCGCCGCGGGCATCGTCCCGGCGCTGATGATGACCGCCACGCTGATGACCACCGGCTACCTGGTCGCGCGCCGCCGCGGCTACGGCGTGGAGCTGTTCCCGGGCTGGCGCGCGGTGTTGCTGCGGCTGGTCGCGGCGCTGCCGGGCCTGGGCCTGGTGACCCTGATCTTCGTCGGCATCCGCGCCGGCATCTTCACCGCGGTCGAGTCGGCGGCCATCGCCGTGGTCTACGCCCTGCTGGTGACCATCGTCCTGTACCGCCAGCTGCGGCTGAAGGAGTTCCTCGAGACCGTGGTGCACGCGGCGCGCAGCACCGGCGTGATCCTGTTCGTGATCGCCACCGCGGCCGTGTTCGGCTGGCTGCTGGCCTACCTGCAGGTACCGGCGGCGGCGGTGGAGTTCCTGCAGTCGATCGCGCACAGCAAGTACGCGGTGCTGCTGATGATCGTGGTCATGCTGCTGCTGCTGGGCACCTTCATGGACCTGGCGCCGATGATCCTGATCTGCACCCCGATCTTCCTGCCGGTGGCGCGCGCCTACGGGATCGACCCGATCCACTTCGGCCTGGTCCTGGTGCTGACCGGCGGCCTGGGCCTGGTCACCCCGCCGGTGGGCTCGGTCCTGTTCATCGGCACGGCCATCGGCAAGATCAGCGTCGGCCAGGCCATGCGCTCGATCTGGCCGTTCTGGCTGGCCGGGCTGGGCGTGCTGCTGGTGGTGGCGTTCTTCCCGCAGCTGTCGCTGTGGCTGCCGGCCCTGCTGCGGGGCTGATCCGGGCGCCCGGGACGGCGGCAAGCCCGGCCGCCGCGGGCCGACTGGCGTGCCCCGCCCCTCGCCGGGCCGCGGCTCCGGCTAGAATCCAACCGATATTCCCGTGAAGCCGAACATGCCCGCGCGCAAGAGCCCAGATACGGCCTCCCGGATTCCCTCCGGCAAGGCAGCCACCATCAACGACATCGCCCGCCTGGCGGGGGTGTCGAAGAAGACCGTTTCGCGGATCATCAACAACTCGCCCCTGGTCCGCAAGGACACCCGCGAGAAGGTCGAGGCGCTGATGCGGGAAGTCGGCTACACGCCCGACCCGCTGGCCCGCGGGCTGGCGTTCCGGCGCTCGTTCCTGATCGGCATGGTCTACGACAACCCGACCGCGCAGTACATCGTCGACATGCAGTACGGCGCGCTGGACGCGCTGCGCGATTCGGGCTTCGAGCTGGTGGTGCACCCCTGCGACAGCCGCACGCCGAATTACATCGATGGGGTGCGCCGCTTCGTCCAGCAGCAGAAGCTGCACGGGGTGATGCTGGTGCCGCGCGCCTCGGAGGACCAGAAGCTCGCGGACATGCTGGCCGAACTGGGCTGCCGCTACAGCCGCATCGTGCCGGTGGGCTTCGAGGACAACGACGGCCGCATGATCGTCACCCACGACCGCGAGGGTGCGGTCGAGGCGGCCGACTACCTGCTGACCCTCGGCCACCGCGACATCGCCCTGATCACCGGCCCGCTGACCTACCGCTCGGCCATCGAACGCACCAACGGCTTCCTCGACACCCTGGCCCAGCGCGGCGTGGAGGTGCCGAAGGCGCGCATCATCGAGGCCAGCTACACCTTCGAGTCCGGCGTGGCCGCGGCCGAGAAGCTGTTCGCGGCCAGGCAGCGCCCGACCGCGATCTTCTGCGGCAACGACGAGATGGCGGCCGGCGTGTACAAGGTCGCACTGCGCGCGGGCATCAGCATCCCGCGCGACCTGTCGGTGGTTGGCTACGACGACAGCCCGCTGGCCTCGCGCCTGTGGCCGTCGCTGACCTCGGTCCGCCGGCATACCCGCGACACCGGCCGGATCGCCGCCGGAGCCCTGATCCGCACCGATACCGCCCCGCTGGCGGTTGCCAGCGTGCGCCCGCACCTGATCGTCCGCGACTCCTGCCAGCCGCCGCCCTGAGGCGGCTTTCCCCCTGCCTTCCCGCGCCCCGCGCGGAATGGCGCAGCGCAGAATGACACCGGTTACCAGAAGGCCTAGAATCGTCCGCGATGGATAGGGACCGCCCCCGGTCCCCCGCTTGCCAGGAGCCGTACCGATGTACCAGAAGACCTATTACGCGACTCATCCCGGCGTGATGCAGGGCGCCAGCAACGACGAGCTGCGCGACCTGTACCTGATCGGCGAGCTGTTCGCCGCCGACGAGGTCCGCCTGAACTACACCCATTACGAGCGCTTCGTGATCGGCGGTGCCGCCCCGGTTGGCAAGACCGTGTCGCTGCCGCGCCAGGTCGAGCCGGCCTCGGCCGCGGGCAAGCCGTTCCTGGAGCGCCGCGAGCTGGGCGTGATCAACGTCGGCGCCGGCACCGGCACGGTGACCGTCGACGGCACCGAGTACGTGCTTGGCCCGAAGGACGGCCTGTACGTGGCCATGGGCAGCGAGGAGGTCAGCTTCTCCTCGGCCGACGCATCCAGCCCGGCCAAGTTCTACCTCGCCTCGACCCCGGCGCACGCCCGCTTCGAGACGAAGAAGCTGTCGATCAAGGACGCCGTGGCCCTGGACCGCGGCGCGCTGGAGACCAGCAACGAGCGCACCATCTACCAGTTCATCGTGCCGTCCACCTGCCAGTCCTCGCAGCTGCTGCTGGGCCTGACCGTGCTCAAGCCGGGCAGCGTGTGGAACACCATGCCGCCGCACCTGCACGACCGCCGCAGCGAGGTCTATTTCTACTTCGACCTGGGCGCGGACGACCGCGTCTACCACTTCATGGGCCAGCCGGACCAGCAGCGGCACATCGTCATGCGCAACGACGAGGCCGTGGTCTCGCCGCCGTGGTCGATCCACATGGGATCGGGAACCTCCAACTACGCCTTCATCTGGGCGATGGGCGGCGAGAACCTGGACTACACCGACATGCACGTGCTGGACATCTGCCAGCTCAAGTAATGCCCGCGCCGCCGCCCGCCGGCGGCGCCCCTCGCCGGTGGACCGCCGGCGCAGCTCCCGATGCGCCGGGACACCCCCCGGCTTCCCATGCATCCGGCGGCCATGACGCCGCCGGCCAGAACCGAGGACCGCTCATGGCAAACAACCCGTTCAGTCTGGAAGGCAAGGTCGCGCTGGTCACCGGCGCCAACACCGGCCTGGGCCAGGGCATCGCGCTGGCGCTGGCCGAAGCCGGCGCCGACATCGCCGCCGCCGGCATCGTCGCGGCCGAGGAAACCGGCGAGAAGGTGCGTGCGCTGGGCCGCCGCTTCCTCAACCTGGAAGCCAACCTGATCTCGATCGAGCCGGTCGCGCGCCTGGTCGAGGAAACCGTCGCCGGCCTCGGCGGCCTGGACATCCTGGTCAACAACGCCGGCCTGATCCGCCGCGCCGACGCGGTGGACTTCAGCGAGAAGGACTGGGACGACGTCATGAACGTCAACATCAAGTCCGCGTTCTTCATGTCGCAGGCCGCAGGCCGACGCTTCATCGCCCAGGGCAGCGGCAAGATCATCAACATCGCCTCGATGCTGTCGTTCCAGGGCGGCATCCGCGTGGCCTCGTACACCGCTTCCAAGAGCGGCATCGCCGGCATCACCCGGCTGCTGGCCAACGAGTGGGCGGGCAAGGGCATCAACATCAACGCCATCGCCCCGGGCTACATGGCCACCGACAACACCGCGCAGCTGCGCGCCGACGAGGAGCGCAGCAAGGCGATCCTCGACCGCATCCCGGCCGGCCGCTGGGGCGTGCCGGCGGACCTGGGCGGCACGGCGGTGTTCCTGGCCAGCCGCGCCTCGGACTACGTCAACGGCGCGGTGATCCCGGTCGACGGCGGCTGGCTGGCGCGCTGAAGCCGGTGCGGACGGCCGCCGCCGTCCGCCTTCGCCCTGGCTTTGGAAGGGACCTGGCCGCGGTCGTGTGGGCGCCGCCTGGCGAGAGGCGACGTCCCCCCTCTCTCTCCGCGGCCGCGGCCAGGTCCCGATTCCAGGCACCGACTGCCTGGCATCCCTGGGAGGCCCCATGAGCATCCTGCCCCGCATTGCCACCCTGCTCCTGCTGGCCGTGCCGCTGCTGGCGGGCGCGGCGACCCCGCCGCGGCGGGTGTTCATCGCCGCCGATTCCACCGCCGCCGGGTACGGCCCCGAGCGCGCGCCGCGCAACGGCTGGGGCCAGCACCTGCAGGGTTTCCTGGACCCGGGTGCGTTCGAGGTGCGCAACCACGCCATCGGCGGGCGCAGCTCGCGCAGCTTCATCGCCGAAGGCCGGCTGGATGCCATCGCCCGCGAGCTGCGCCGCGGCGACGTGCTGCTGGTGCAGTTCGGGCACAACGACGCCAAGCAGGAAGACCCCGGCCGCTACACCGAACCGCGCGAGGAATACCCGCGCTGGCTCATGCGCTACGTGGAGCTGGCGCGCACGCGCGGTGCCACGCCGGTACTGATCACCCCGGTGACCCGGCGGATCTGGAGCTTCGGCTCGCTGCTGGACACCCACGCCCGCTACACCGATGCCATGCGCGAGCTGGCCCGGCGCGAGCAGGTGGCGCTGGTCGACCTCAACGCCAGCAGCCGCGACTGGGTCCGCGCGCTCGGCGAGGAAGCCTCGCGCGCCTATTACGAGCACGTGCCGGAACGCGGCATCGCCGACGACACCCACTTTTCGGCGGCCGGCGCGACGATGGTCGCGTGCCTGGTGGTGCGCGACTGGAAGACGCTGGATCCGGCGCTGGAACGGCACGTGGTGCGCGACACTGACTGCGGCGCCCCGGCCACCGCGCGGCAGGATGCAGCCGCCCAGCCGCGTCCTTCACAGGTGGTGAACGAGGCGGCGCTGGCCCGCGCCCAGCCCGGTCCGCACGGCGGCGCCGGCAGCACCACCGCCTATCCGCTGTTCGCCGATGCCGACGGCCTCTCCTTCGTGATGCGCAAGCGCGTGCTGCACAAGGGCGCCGGCATCGGCCTGCACCAGCACCACAAGGACGAGATCTACTACGTGCTCGCCGGCCGTGGCCGCTACGTGCTGGACGGCAAGGTGCACGACGTGGGTCCGGGCGACGCCATGCTGACCAGGCCCGGCAGCACCCATGCGATCGAACAGGCGGGGGAGGACGACCTGGTGATCCTGCTGGCCTACCCGGTCACCAGGCCATGACCGCACGCGCGCCGCTTCAGAACAGCTCCCCCTGCGGCGAAGGCGGCCGCGGCGGCTGGAAGCGGCTGCAGTCCAGCGGGCGGGTGGCCGCGTCCGCATAGCCGGAGCGCCGGTACGCCAGGGCGAAACGCTGCTCCAGCAGGTCGGCGTAGCGGCCCTGGCCACGCATGCGGGTGCCGAAACCGGAGTCGTAGTCGCGCCCGCCGCGCATCTGCTGCACCGTGCTCATGACGTGTTCGGCGCGGTCGGGCAGGTGCGCCTGCAGCCAGTCGCGGAACAGCGGCGCCACCTCGTGTGGCAGCCGCAGCAGGATGTAGCCGGCGCTGGTGGCGCCGGCCTCGCGCGCCGCCTCCAGCACCCGCTCCAGCTCGTGGTCGTTCACCCACGGGATGGCCGGGGCGAACATCACTCCGACCGGAACCCCGGCCTCGTGCAGGCGGCGCATCGCCCGCAGCCGCGCGTGGGGGGCGGCGGCGCGCGGTTCCAGGCGGGCGCTGAGGTGCGGATCCAGCGAGGTCACCGGGAAGTGCACATGGACCAGGTCGAGCGCGGCGGCGGCTTGCAGCAGGTCCAGGTCGCGCTCCACCAGCGCGTTCTTGGTGATCAGGGTGAACGGGTGGCGGCACTCGAGCAGCACCTCGATCAGCTGCCGGGTCAGTTGCAGCCTGCGTTCCAGCGGCTGGTAGGCGTCGGTGTTGATGCCCAGCGCGATCGGGCTGGGGCGGTAGCCGGGGCGCGCCAGTTCCCGGCGCAGCAGGTCCGGCGCGTTGGTCTTGGCGAAGATCTTCGTCTCGAAATCCAGGCCCGGCGACAGGTTGAGGTAGGCATGCGAGGGCCGGGCAAAGCAGTACGAGCAGCCATGCTCGCAACCGCGGTAGGGGTTCACCGACTGCGAGAAGCCCACGTCCGGGGAATTGTTGCGGCTGATGATGCTGCGCGCGGTTTCCTCCTGGACCCGGGTGCGCGGGCGCGACGGATCCGGGCCGGATTCGGTGTCGGCCTCCGGCGGCGCCCAGCCGTCGTCCACCGCCTCGGTGGTGGTGGCCTCGAACCGCCCCGGCAGGTAGCCGCGCGCGCCGCGCCCCTTGATGACAGGTCCGTGCATGGGCCCAGCCTGCCACGGCCGCGTCTCAGCGGCTGCGACGCCCTCACCCCCGCGTCGCCGCCGGCCCGCCTAGAATCGCCGCCATGCCCGACCTCATCCAAGCCGCCTGGCAGGCCGTCAGCTCGGTTCCGAACCTCGGCCTCTACCTCGCCGTGGCCTGGCTGCTGTACATCCCCTGGCTGGTCGCCTGGGTCGTGCTGCAGAAGCGCGAGCCGGTCGCCACCCTCAGCTGGGTGCTGTCCCTGGCCCTGCTGCCCTACATAGGCTTCCTGGTCTACTTCCTGCTCGGCCCGCAGCGGATCAAGCGGCAGCGCCTGCGGCGCGGGCGCTCGCGCTCGGGCATGGGCCACTACTCGGCAATCTGCCCGGCCGACGACAGCGCGGTGGAGCTGGCGCGCGTGGCCCAGTCCACCACCGGACTGCCGCCGTCCACCGCCACCCGCGCAGACTGGCTGGTCGACGGCCACGCGACCTACACCGCCCTGCTGGAGGCCATCTCCAGGGCCCGCCACCACATCCACCTGGAGTACTACATCTGCCGCCCCGACAGGACCGGCGGACGCTTGCTGGAGGCGCTGGCCGAGCGTGCCCGCGCCGGCGTCGAGGTACGCCTGCTGCTGGACGCGGTGGGCTCCGGGCCGCTGCGCGAACGCCACCTCAGGCCGCTGGTCGAGGCCGGCGGCCAGTTCTGCTGGTTCCATCCGACCAAGTTCCGGCCGTTCACCCGGCCGTGGCTGAACATGCGCAACCACCGCAAGATCGTGGTGATCGACGGCGCGGTCGGCTTCATCGGCGGGATCAACATCACCGACGACCACGACGAGACCGTCCGCGACCGCGCCTTCCGCGACCTGCACATGCGGGTGGAGGGCGAAGTGGTGCGCAGCATGCAGCTGGCCTTCGTCGAGGACTGGATCTACGCCGACTGCACCGAACCCACCCGGTTCGGTGATCCCGCCTACTGGCCCGAGGCTCCGCGCGGCCGGATCTTCGCCCAGCTGCTGGTGTCCGGCCCGGACTCCTCGTGGGAAGCGATCCACCGCCTGCAGGTGGCCGCGATCCACGAGGCGCGGCGCCGGGTATGGCTGGCCACGCCCTACTTCGTGCCGGGCGAGGCGGCGCGCATGGCCCTGACCTCGGCCGCGCTGGGCGGGCTGGACGTGCGCCTGCTGGTGCCGCGGCGCTGCGACTCGCTGCTGGTGACCCTGGCCGCGCGCTCGTACTTCGACGAGCTGCTCAAGGCCGGGGTCAAGGTCTACGAGTACGGCCCGCGCATGCTCCACACCAAGGCCCTGGTGACCGACGACGACCTGTGCGTGGTCGGCAGCGCCAACTTCGACCACCGCAGCTTCCGGCTCAACTTCGAGGCCTCGATGATGCTGCGCGACCGCCAGACCTGCGAGGCCCTGGCGCAGCTGCTGGAAGGGGAGATGGAGCAGTCCACGCGGGTCCGGCTGGACCGCCCCATGGGCCTGTGGCGGCACCGCCTGCCGGAGGCGTTCGCGCGCCTGCTGTCGCCGGTGCTGTAGGCGACGGGCGGCCACGCTGGCGGATGCGCGGGCTGGCCGGCGGCCGCCGGCGGCGGCATCATGGCGGCGCCGGGGCGCACGAGGGGGCGCCGATCTGCGGAGAATCGCGATGCACTGGCTGTACCTGCTGCTGGCCCTGGGGGCCCTGATGCTTGCCTTGACCACCCATAGCGCCGGGCTGTTGGCCCTGTGGCTGCTGATGATGGCCGGCTTCCTGCTGGCCTGGGTGGTCGGCTGGTACCGCGAGCGGATCGGCCAGGGCAGCCGCGACGAGGTGGCGATGGTCGATCCGGCCGAGCTGCTGCGCCTGCGCCAGCTGGCCGAGGCGCGCCGGCGCGAGGCCGCCGCGCGCCAGGGCGACGACAGCCCGCCGGCGCCATGACCCGGCTGAGCGTCAACGTCAACAAGGTCGCGGTGCTGCGCAATTCGCGCGGCGGCCGGGAGCCGGACGTGCTGGCGGCCGCGCGCGCCTGCCTGGCCGCCGGCGCCCACGGCATCACCGTGCATCCGCGTCCCGACCGGCGCCATATCGTCGCCGAGGACCTGCCGCCGCTGGCCGCGGCCACCGCCGGGTACGGCGTGGAACTGAACATCGAGGGCAACCCCTTCGCCCCGCCGCGTCCCGGCTATCCCGGCCTGCTGGCGCTGTGCGGGCAGGTGCGCCCGGCCCAGGTCACCCTGGTCCCGGACAGCGACGGCCAACTGACCTCCGACCACGGCTTCGCCCTGGAAGGCGACCTGCAGGCCCTGGCCGACCAGGTGGCCGGGTTCAGGGCGCTGGGCTGCCGGGTCAGCCTGTTCGTGGACGCGGGCAATCCGCGGGTCGAGCGCGTGGCCGAGGTCGGTGCCCAGCGCATCGAGATCTACACCGGCCCCTATGCCGTGGCCCATGCCGCCGGCGATGCCCGGGCGGCACTGGCCGCCTGCGCCGACACCGCGCGGCGGGCCCAGGCCGCGGGGCTGGGGGTCAATGCCGGGCACGACCTGTCCCAGGCCAATCTTGGCCAGTTCCTCGCCGCGGTACCGGGGATCGAGGAAGTCTCCATCGGCCATGCCCTGGTGGGCGAGGCGCTTTACGCCGGCCTGGACGCCACCGTCCGCGCCTATCTCGGGATCCTCGGCCGCACTGGCTGAGTGCCCCGCGGCGGTCGCGGCCAGCCGCCGCCGGACCGGCCACAGGCAAGTGCGCCCGTACCGGACCTGCCGGGCAACAGGTCCGGTACGGGCGCCGCCATCCGGTTTGCGGGTTCCACGTGGCGGTACTGCATGCAGCCCGGGACGCGGCGCGCCGGCCCGACGGCTTCCGCCGCGGGCTCCGGGGACGCTGCGTTGCTGTCCGGCGCTGCCGCGCAGCGGCCGCCCGCCTTCCGGGCCCGCGGACGGGTCTGGCGCACCGCTCGGGGCCACGCCGTGCCGTAACCGGAGCGGGGCCGGCGCCGCGGCAGCGTGAAACGAAAAACGCCGCCCGGAGGCGGCGTTATCCCAGTGCTGGTCCCGGCGACCCTACCGCTGCAGGAGGCGGGGCCGCCAGGGCACTGTTACTGCACGAAGTTGATCTTCTTCATGTCCGCGTTCTTGGCCGCGGCCAGCACGCGCGTCAGCACTTCGTACTGCGAGTCGCCGCTGGCATCGATGCGCAGCTCCGGCTGGTTGGTCGGATCGCGCTGCACTTCGGTCTCCATCAGCTGCTGGAGGTTGGCCAGGGCAACCGGGCCGTTGTTCCAGTACACCTGGTTGGAGGCGTCGATGCGCAGGTCGATCGGCGGCGGCGGTTCACGCGTGACCGGCGGCGGGTTGAGCACCCGCTGCGGCAGGGCCACGTCGATCGGGTAGGTCATGATCGGCGCGGTCACGATGAAGATGATCAGCAGGACCAGCATCACGTCGATCAGCGGCGTGACGTTGATCTCCGCCATTGGGCCCTTGTTGCCACCCGTACTGAAAGCCATGGGTTACTGCCCCTTCTCTTTGGTGGCGACAAAACCGATGTCGAGCATGCCCTGACCCTGGGCCACCTTGATGACATCCTGGATGATGCCGGTGCGGGTGGTGCGGTCCGCGCGCAGGTTCAGCGGCGGCTGCGGGGTCTGCTGGGCAACGCTGGACAGCCTCGACTCCATCACCTCGCGGGTGATCGGCTCGTCGTTCCAGTAGAGCGAGCCATCCTCCGTCACCGCGATGGTGATCGGCATCAGGCGATCGTTCTCCTCGTCGTGCGAGCGGACCAGGTTGGCCTCGGGCAGCTCGACCTTCACCTTATGCGCCATGAGCGGCGCGGTGATGATGAAGATGATGAGCAGCACCAGCATCACGTCCACGAGGGGCGTGACGTTGATGTCGTTCATCGGACCGCTGCTGTTGTCGGTACTGAAGGCCATGGGGCTCTCCGTCTAGGCTGGAACGACGCTTCGGTACCGGCTCAGCGCACGCGCGAGCCGGTGGCGAAGAAGTCGTGCAGATCGTGAGCGAACGCGTCGAACTTGGCGATCGTGGCGCTGTTGATCTTGCTGAAGAAGTTGAAGGCGAACACGGCCGGGATCGCGACGAACAGGCCGATCGCGGTCATGATCAGCGCCTCACCCACCGGGCCGGCAACGGCGTCGATCGAGGCCGAACCGGTCGCGCCGATGCGGATCAGGGCGCCGTAGATGCCCCACACGGTACCCAGCAGGCCGACGAACGGAGCGGTCGCGCCGACGGTGGCCAGCAGCACCATGCCCGACTGCAGCTTGGCGCTCTCGCGGGTCACGGCCTGGCGCAGGGCGCGGTCGACGAACTCCGAGCGGCTCAGGTTCTCGCCCAGGCCGGCGCCGGCGCCTTCGGTGCGCTGGTGGTGGGCAGCCGCCTGGGCGGCGTCCAGGGCGATCTTGGAGAACGGCTCGCTGCGCGGCTGCTCTTCCATCACGCGGATGGCTTCCTGCGCGTTCGGGGCTTCCCAGAAGGCGTTGACCACGCGGTCGGCGGCGGCCTTCAGGCGCATGTTCTTGATGGCGTTGAAGATGGTCCAGTACCAGGACGCCGCCGACATGAACACCAGGACGAGCAGCACGATCCAGGAGACAGCGAACTCACCGGGCTTGGTGGTCATCTCGTGGAGCAGGTGGTCGAAGCCCATCTGGTTCAGGGCGGAGGCGTTGCCCCCGGCAGCGGCGGCGATGAAGAGTTCCTGCAGCATGACGCTTACCTTTGTTTGGTTTGGTGGTGTTGTAGAAGGAAGGCGGAAACGTAGGCCCGGCTACCGTGGCGGCGGGCCGCCACGGGGTTCGGACATCAACCCAGGGTGAAGTTCACCGGGACCCGGACGCGACCGGCCGCCTTCTGGCCGTCCACGACTGCGGGATTGAAGCGCCACTTGCGAGCCGCCTCCATGGCGGCACGGTCGAGGTCGCGGTTACGGCTGGACTTTTCGACCGTGACGTTGGTGACATTGCCATTGGCGTCGACGTCGATGATCAGGATCACCTCGCCCTCGATGCCGGCGCGCGCGGCGGCCGGCGGGTAGCGCGGCGGGTTCATGTTCTTGGACGAGATGTCCACGCTGGCCGCGATGTCGGTCGGCGGGGCCGGCGGCGCCGGCGGGCTCGGCTCCTGGAACACGTCGGTCGGCCGCGGTTCCGGAACGTCGATCGGCGGAGCCTCCGGCGGCGGCGGCACCGGCGAGGGCTTCGGCGGCGACAGCTCCTTGATCGGCGGCGGCGGCTTGTCCTGCTTCGGCGGCGGCGGCGGCGGCGGCGGGGGTGGCGGCGGGGCGTCGACCAGCGTCACCAGGATGGCGCGCTCCTTCTCCTTCTCCGCCTTGGGGGCCACGGCCGGGATCAGCAGCAGCATCAGCGCCGCCAGATGAAGCGCGATGACGAACGCGATGCCGATGATGCGCGGCCAGCTTAGCCCGCTGTCCTCGGTTTCTTCGTAGTTCCTGTGGACGACCAGTTGTTCAGTCATTGCGCCAATGGCTCGATTGTGAGGCTGGAACCCGGCGGTTCCGTGATGCACGGTGAAAACCGCATGAACCGCCAAGCATATACCAATACCGAGGCCCTGTGCCTAGGGCCCGGCGGCTGATTTTGGACTACTTATTTGAGGTTGATGATCTTGCGCGCGTCCTCGGGCTTGCGCACGCCCTTGGCCAGGGCCTGCTGGGCGGCCTGCTTGGCCTCCGGCACGCGACCTTCCTGGTAGAGGACCCTGGCCAGGTTCAGGTAGGTCTCGCCGTCCTTGGACAGCGGGGCCGCCTTCTGCCAGTTCTCGATCGCCTGCGGGATCTGCTCGCTGTAGTAGTAGGACTGGGCCAGGGCCAGGTAGGTCTGGTAGTCCGGCTTCAGCAGGCCCTTCTGCAGGCCCTCGTTGATCACCGCGATCACGTCCTTCTCGCGGCCTTCCATGTTGGCATAGGTGACGTAGAGCTGGCGGTACTCGCGCTCCTCGCTCAGCTGGCCGGCGGCGCGCAGCTTCTCCAGCACCTCGGCGGCCTTGTCCATGCGCTCGGCCTGGGCGTAGACGGTGGCCAGGTTGGTCTGGGCCTTCTTGTCGCCCGGGTTCTTGGCCACCAGGCGCTCGGCCAGGGCGATCGCCTCGCCGTGCTGGCCGGACTCGACGTAGCAGGCCATCAGCAGCTGCACCCAGTTGTCCCGGGCTTCCGGCGACTCCACCGCCTGCTTCAGCACCGGGATCGCCTCCTGGTAGCGCTCGGCCTGGTAAAGCGCCTGGCCCTTGAGCACCAGGTCCTGCGGCTTGGAGGACTGGGTCTCGGACAGGTAGCGGTCGAGCACGGCCAGGCCCTGGTCGACCTCGTCGTCGGCCAGGTGCAGCTGGGCCAGCATCAGCATCGACTGGTAGTGGCCGTTGTTGTCCAGGCCGTTGTACTGCAGCACCTGCTCCAGGTAGGCCTTGGCGGCAGCGCTGTCATCCTCGCTGTAAGCCGCCTGGGCGGCGACCTGCGCGGCCAGGGCACGGTCGTAGTCGTTGGTGCCTTCGGTGGCCAGGATCTGGTCGGCCAGGCTGCGGGCCTGGGCGTAGTCCTCTTCGTTGAACGCGTCCAGCATCTTCTGCAGGTTCTTGCCCGCCTTGCGCGAGGACGTGGTCGCCGGCTCCTTGCGGGTCGCCTGCGGGTACAGCTGCTCGGCCCCCTGCGACTTCTTGCTGCCGCGCGACTGCGCGGCGGCGTCTTCCGCCAGCACCACGCCCCCGAGGGCGGCTGCGACGAAAAGCGACAGGACGGCGTGCTTGCTGCGGAATTTCATGGATCACCTCTTTCGTGCCACCGGTGGTCGATGGCGGATCGGTCGGCAAACCTAACAGAACCTGCCTCAATACGGAAAGGACTGGTTCCGGATGTTAGGAAGACGTTATCAGCCGCAACGCGGCGTTCGGCCCGCGTTGCGTGCTGCCTGGTAGGTCCCCTGCAGGGTCGGCGCCCGCTGGCGCAGGCTGGCAATCCGGTTCTGCGGGTCGGGGTGGGTGGACAGCCATTCCGGCTGGCGGCTGCCGGCGGCATCGATCATGTTCTGCCACAGGTTGACCGCCTCGGCCGGGTCGAAGCCGGCCTGGGCCATGAGTTGCTGGCCGATCTGGTCCGACTCGGCCTCCTGGTTGCGCGAGAACGGCAGCAGCAGGCCCAGCTGGGCCAGGGTGCCGCCGCCCTGGGTGATGGCCTGGGAGGCGCGGTCGCCATAGCGGGCACCGGCGACCGCGCCGAGCAGGCCCAGCACGCCGGAGGTGGCGGCCTGGCGCGAGACGCGCTCGTTGGTGTGGCGGGCGTAGACGTGGCCGATCTCGTGGCCCAGCACCGCCGCCAGCTGGTCCTGGTTCTTCGCCACCTTGAACATGCCGGTGTGCACGCCGACCTTGCCGCCCGGCAGGGCGAAGGCATTGGGCGTGTCGTCGACGAACACCGCGGTCTCCCACGGCAGCGAGCGCCACTCCGCCGGCAGCTGCGCGACCAGCGCCTGGACCACGCACTGCACGTAGGCCGACTGCTGCCCGCCGGAGAGGGTCTGCTGCTTGGCCTTCATCTCGTTGAAGGCCTGGGCGCCGACCTGGTTGAGCTCGGCGTCCGAATACGCCATGTACTGTTTGCGGCCGGTCGGCGAGGTGGTGGTGGCGCAGGCGGCCACGACCACCGCGATTGCGGCGGCAAGCATCCACTGTCTCATTGTGATCCCGCCCTTGCTGGTTCCACGGGAAAGTGTGTTCGCGGGGGGCTTAACTTTTCGTCAAGCACGCGGCTCAGGCAAGCCCGTGTACCAGCAGCGCCAAGCCGTTGTTGGCCGCATGCGCGGCGATCGGCGCCCACAGCGTGCCGCTGCGCCAGTACAGCCAGGCGAACACCGCGCCCATGCCGCTGTACACCGCCAGCAGCATGGCCACCGCCAGCGGCGGGTTGGCGCTCACCCCGGGGACCTCGTGCATCAGCGCGAACGCCAGGCTGCTGAGCACCACGCCCAGCCACGGCCGGCCGGCGTCCAGGAAGCGCCCGAACAGCACCCGGCGGAACAGCAGCTCCTCGTAGGCCGGGGCCAGGACCACGGCGAACAGCACCAGGAACACCGGCCAGCGCCGCGCGGCCTCGTCCACCAGGGCCAGGTTCGAGGGGACCGGTTCGGCACCGGTCAGCGAGATCAGCCAGCTGGCCAGCGAGCTGCCGGCGAACACCAGCACTCCGGCGCCCAGCGCACGGGCCCAGGTGCGCGGACTGCGCGCCGCCTGCCACGACCACTGGCGTTGGTGCGCGGTGGCCGGCCGGCGCCAGAAGTACAGCACCAGCGCCGCCGCGGACATGCCCAGGATCGCCGCCAGCATCTGCACCAGCGCGCCGGGTTCGCCCACCGCGCGCGCCAGGCTGGCGGCGTCGGCGCTGCCGCCAAGCGCGGGCATGGCGGAGAAGGCGCGCCAGGCGCCCCAGGCCATCATCACCGCGAAGGTCACGGCCAGCAGCACGCCCACCGCCACCACCAGGTCCAGGGCGAACGCGCCCAGCACCCGCGGCAGCCGCGCGGTCGGGACCGCGCCGGCGGCATGCGCCGGCGGCGCCGGGGCCGGTTCAGACATCGAGGTTGGCGACCTTCAGCGCGTTGTTCTCGATGAACTCGCGGCGCGGCTCGACCACGTCGCCCATCAGCGTGCTGAAGATCTGGTCGGCGGCGACCGCGTCCTCGATGCGCACGCGCAGCAGGCGGCGGGTGTCCGGGTTGACCGTGGTCTCCCACAGCTGCTCGGGGTTCATTTCGCCCAGGCCCTTGAAGCGCTGGATCTGGCGGCCCTTCTTGGCCTCCTCCATCAGCCAGGCCTGGGCCTCGGCGAAGCTGGCCACCGGCTGGCTGCGGTTGCCGCGGATCACCTGCGCGCCCTCGCGCACCAGGCCGTGCAGCAGCACCGCCGCATCGTGCAGCGGGCGCAGCTCGCCGCTCTCGAAGATCGACAGCGGCAGCACCTGCTGCACTTCCTCGCCCATGTGGCGGCGGGTCAGGCGCAGCGCGGCCGGGCGGTCCTCGGCCGCCGGCAGCAGCTCCAGGCCGAAGCGCGGGGTGCCGAGCTTGCCGCGGTTGAGGCGCGCTTCCAGCGCCTTGAGTTCGGCCGCGCCTTCCGGGTTGCGCGCCAGGTGCTCGGTGTCCAGCGGCGCGAAGTCGACCAGCGCCTCCAGCAGCAGCGGGTCGAAGCGGTGCGCGCTGCGCTGGATGGTGTCGCGCGCGGCCGAATAGGCCAGCAGCAGCTTCTCCAGCGCCTCGCCGGTGATCGGCGGCTCGCCCTCGGCCGGGACCAGTGCGGCGCCGTCGACCGCACTGCTGGCCAGGTAGGCGTCCAGCGCCGCGTCGTCCTTCAGGTACAGCTCCTGCTTGCCCTGCTTGACCTTGTACAGCGGCGGCAGGCCGATGTAGACGTGGCCGCGCTCCAGCAGCTCCGGCATCTGCCGGTAGAAGAACGTCAGCAGCAGGGTGCGGATGTGGGAGCCGTCCACGTCCGCGTCGGTCATGATGATGATGCGGTGGTAGCGCAGCTTGTCGGGGTTGTACTCGTCCTTGCCGATGCCGGTGCCCAGCGCGGTGATCAGGGTGCCGACCTCGGCGCTGGAGAGCATCCGGTCGAAGCGCGCGCGCTCCACGTTGAGGATCTTGCCGCGCAGCGGCAGCACGGCCTGGTTCTTGCGGTTGCGGCCCTGCTTGGCCGAGCCGCCTGCCGAGTCACCCTCCACGATGAACAGTTCAGATAGCGCGGGATCCTTCTCCTGGCAGTCGGCCAGCTTGCCGGGCAGGCCGGCGATGTCCAGCGCGCCCTTGCGGCGGGTCAGTTCGCGCGCCTTGCGCGCAGCCTCGCGGGCGCGGGCGGCGTCCACCACCTTCTCGACGATGACGCGGGCTTCCTGCGGGTGCTCCTGCAGGAATTCCTCCAGGCGCGCGCCGAACACGGCTTCCACCGCCGGCTTGACCTCCGAGCTGACCAGCTTCTCCTTGGTCTGGCTGGAGAAGCTGGGGTCGGGCACCTTCACCGACAGCACCGCGATCATGCCTTCGCGCATGTCGTCGCCGGAGAAGCTGACCTTGGCCTGCTTGGCCAGGCCGTTCTGCTCGATGTAGTTGGTCAGGGTGCGGGTCAGCGCGGCGCGGAAGCCGGCCAGGTGGGTGCCGCCGTCCTTCTGCGGGATGTTGTTGGTGAAGCAGAACATCGTTTCCTGGTAGGCGTCGGTCCACTGCAGGGCGACTTCCACCACGATGCCGTTCTGCTCGCCGCTGACCGAGATCACGTTCGGGTGCAGCGGGTTCTTCAGCTGGGCCAGGTGCTCGACGAAGCTGCGGATGCCGCCTTCGTACTGGAACACGTCCTGGCGGCCCTCGCCGCGCTCGTCGACCAGGGTGATCTTCACGCCGGAGTTCAGGAACGAGAGCTCACGCAGGCGGCGCGCCAGCACCTCGTAGTGGAACTCGACGTCGGTGAAGATCTCCTGGGCCGGCTTGAAGCGCAGGCAGGTGCCACGCTTGTCCGAAGGCTCCAGCTGCTTGAGCGGGTACAGCGGCTCGCCCAGGGCGTATTCCTGCTGCCAGTGGAAACCGTCGCGCCAGATGTCCAGCCACAGGTGTTCGGACAGGGCATTGACCACCGACACGCCCACGCCGTGCAGGCCGCCGGAAACCTTGTAGCTGTTGTCGTCGAACTTGCCGCCGGCATGCAGCACGGTGAGGATCACCTCCGCCGCCGAGCGCCCCTCATCCTTGTGGATGTCGACCGGGATGCCGCGGCCATTGTCGGAGACGGCCACCGAGCCGTCCTCCAGGATCCGCACCACGATGTCGTTGGCGTAGCCGGCCAGGGCCTCGTCGATCGAGTTGTCGACCACCTCGAACACCATGTGGTGCAGGCCGGTGCCGTCATGGACGTCGCCGATGTACATGCCCGGGCGCTTGCGCACGGCCTCCAGGCCCCGCAGCACGGTGATCTTGCTGGAGTCGTAAGTACCTGGGGTGGAGCTGGGAGTCTGTTCGCTCATGCCTTCGCCGCAATCGGAAGCCAGGCCGCACGCCTTGCGGGCGACCGGGTGGCTGTGGGGTGACGGTCGATTATATCAGGCCGGGCCACCCGGCCCGGGACCGCCCTGCCCGGCCCGGATCTGGCCCTGTTCCACGTGGAACACGTGGATGGGCAGCGCGGTATGCCCGGCCAGCACGGCTGGCAGTTCGGTGGCCGTCACCAGCACCTGCACGCCGGGTTGGGCCTCGAAGAAGGCCAGCACCCGGTGCTGGTGGTCGCGGTCCAGTTCCGAAGGCAGGTCGTCCAGGGCCATGACCGGCCAGTGCCTGCGCCGGGCCGCGAAATCCGCCGCCTGGGCCAGCAGCATGGCCAGCGCCGCCAGCTTGGTCTGCCCGCGCGACAGCGCTTCCCTGCCCGGCAGTCCGGCCAGCCGCAGGCGCCAGTCGGCGCGATGCGGGCCGACGCCGGTGTAGCCGAGGGCACGGTCGCGGTCGCGCCCCAATAACAGCGCATCGGCCAGCGATAGCTCGTGCCGGCGCCAGCCGGGCTGGAACTCCAGGCCCTGCAGGGGCAGCGAGGCCGAAAGCCGGGCAGCGACATCCAGCAGCCGGGGTTCCAGCGCGGCCAGGTAACCCTCGCGGAATCCGGTCAGGAGCTCCCCTGCCTCGGCCAGCTCGTGGTCCCAGGCATCCAGCTGGGCATTGCTGCCACCGGACTTGAGCAGCGCATTGCGCTGGCGCAGGGCGCGGGCGTAGCGCCGCCACGGCAGGAGGAAGTCGTGTTCCACGTGGAACAGACCCCAGTCCATGAAACGCCGGCGGTTGTCGGCGGCGCCGGAAATCAGGGCGTGGCTACCGGGATCGAAGGTCACCACGGCCAGTGCCGCGCACAGTTCGCCCAGCTGCGGCACGTCGCGGCCATCCAGGCGCCCGGTCCAGGCGTCGCCGGAATGGCGCAGGCCGGCGCGGCGCAGCGCGGGCACGCCGACCGCGTCGGCCTGCTCCCATTCCACGAATACTTCCAGCGCCTCCGCCTCGTGGCGGACCAGGCCATCACGCACCCGGCCACGGAAGCTGCGGCCATAGGCCATCAGGTGCAGGGCTTCCAGCACCGTGGTCTTGCCGGCGCCGTTGGCGCCCAGCACCAGATTCAGGCCGGGGCCCGGCTCCAGCCCGGCCTCGCCAAAGCGGCGGAAATCGCGCAGCTGCAGCCGGGTTACCCGCATGGCACCGGATTTCCCAATGCAAGACGCCCGGCATCGGCCGGGCGTCGTACAGGTTCCACGTGGAACACGGCGGTTTCCACGGTCAGAGGCGCAGCGGCATGACCACGTGGCGGCAACGGTCGCTGCCGGCCTCGCGCACCAGCGCCGAGGAGTTGGCATCGCGCAGGGCCAGCACGATGTGCTCATCGCGCAGCGCGCCCAGCGCATCCAGCAGGTAGTTCACGTTGAAGCCGATCGCCAGGCCGTCGACCTTGGTCTCCGCCTCGACCTCTTCCTGGGCCTCTTCCTGCTCCGGATTGTGCGCGTTGATGCGCAGCAGTCCGGGCGAGATCTCCACGCGCACGCCGCGGTACTTCTCGTTGGACAGGATCGCGGCGCGCTGCAGGGCGGCACGGATGACCTCGCGGTCGACCTTGACCTCCTTCTCCGCGCCAATCGGAATCACCGCCTCGTAATCCGGGAAGCGGCCATCGATCAGCTTGGAGGTGAAGCTGACATCGTCGCGCTTCACCCGGATGTGGCTGCGACCGATTTCCAGTTCCAAGGTGCGGTCGCCGCCTTCCAGCAGGCGCTGCAGCTCGGTCACGCCCTTGCGCGGGACGATGATCTGGCGCTTGGTGCCCACCGGCTGCTCCAGCGGCGCTTCGCACAGGGCCAGGCGGTGGCCGTCGGTGGCCACGCAGCGCAGGATCTGCTCGCGCAGGTCGAACAGCAGGCCATTGAGGTAGTAGCGCACGTCCTGCTGGGCCATGGCGAAGGCGGTGCGCTCGATCAGTTCCTTGAGCGCCGCTTCCGGAACACTGATGCGTTCGGTGGCTTCGACCTCGTCGACCGAGGGGAAGTCGTTGGCCGGGAGCGTGGCCAGCGAGAAGCGGCTGCGTCCTGCCTGCACCGTGACCTTCTCGCCCGAGAGGCTGATGGTCACCCGGCTGCCGTCCGGCAGGGCACGCACGATCTCGAACAGCTTCCGCGCCGGGATCGTGATCTCGCCGTCCACCGCGTCTTCCACCGCGGCACGGGCAATCATCTCGACCTCCAGGTCGGTACCGGTCAGCGAGAGCTGCCCGTCCTGCACCTGGACCAGGAAGTTGGCGAGAACCGGCAGGGTCTGCCGCCGTTCGACCACGTTGACGACCTGGGCCAAAGGCTTGAGCAGGGCTTCGCGCTGGAGAGTGAAACGCATGGGATTCCGTGCCTCTACGCTTTTAAAGAGATGTGGAATAAATCTGAAAGCGGTGGTGCTGGAGGGCGCCGAAGCCTGTGGAAAACTATAGCAACCCGTTGTTTTTGAAAACTTTTCTTGGGGGACAAACCTTGCGGGAAAGTCTCCGGGCGATCCGGGACAAGCTGTGGATGGTTTTGGGGGTTGGATTCTGTCCCCGGGTTATCCCCAGCCTGCCCCCGTTTTCCGCCCAATTTACCCCAGCTCGGTCCACCGCAGCCGCCGGCCGCGGACGGATCACTCGCTGAGCTTGCGGATCAGCTTGTCCCAGTCCTCGCGCAGCTTGCCGTCGGTCTCCATCAGGGTGCGGATCTGGCGGCAGGCGTGCAGCACGGTGGTGTGGTCGCGGCCGGCGAAGGCGTCGCCGATCTCCGGCAGCGAGTGCTCGGTCAGTTCCTTGGTCAGGGCCATGGCCACCTGCCGCGGGCGCGCCAGCGAACGGGTGCGGCGCTTGGACAGCAGGTCCTTGACCTGCAGCCCGTAGTAGTCGGCCACGGTCTTCTGGATGTTGGGGATGCCGATCGCCTGCTGCTGGGCGCGCAGCAGGTCGCGCAGGGTCTCCTGGGCGAACTCCACGGTGATCGCGCGGCCGGTGAAGTTGGCGCGCGCGGCCAGGGTGTTGAGCGCCCCTTCCAGGTCGCGCACGTTGGAGCGCATCTTCTTGGCCAGCAGGAACGCGACCTCGTCCGGCACCACGGTGCCGCGCTCGCGCGCCTTGGCCAGCACGATCGCCGCGCGGGTCTCGAAGTCCGGCGGGTCGATCGCCACCGACAGGCCCCAGGCCAGGCGCGACTTCAGCCGCGGCTCCAGGCCGTCCACCTCGCGCGGGTAGCGGTCGCAGGTCATGATGATCTGCTGCCGGCTGTCGAACAGCGCGTTGAAGGTGTGGAAGAACTCTTCCTGGGTGCGGTCCTTGCCGGCGAAGAACTGGATGTCGTCGATCAGCAGCGCGTCGATCTGCTGGAACTGGCGCTTGAACTGGTCGGCGGTCTTCTCCTGCAGCGAGCGGAAGAAGGCGTTGTAGAACTGCTCCGAGCGCAGGTACAGCACGCGCGCGCCCGGGTTGAGGCGGCGCATCTCGTTGCCGGCGGCGAACATCAGGTGGGTCTTGCCCAGGCCGGTGCCGCCGTACAGCAGCAGCGGGTTGTGCGCGCGGTCGCCCGGCTTCTGCGCCGCCTGCCAGGCCGCGGCGCGGCCGAGCTGGTTGGAGCGGCCCTCGACGAAGTTCTCGAAGGTGTAGTGCGGGTCCAGGTTGCCGTTGAACGGCTCGGCCGGGGCGCTGGCGCGCGCCGGGGCCGGCCCGGCGACCGCGGCGGCAGCCGGCACCGGCTCGGCCGGCTTGGGCCGCGAGCCGATCTCCAGGGAGACGTTCAGGTGCCCGGCGAAGTGCTGGGCCAGCTCGCGGATGCGCGCCAGGTAGCGGTCGCGCACCTGCTCGACGATGAAGGCATTGGGGGCATAGAGGACGACGCTGTCGGGGCGCTCCTCGGCCTGCAGGGGTTTGAGCCAGGTATGGACGTCCTCGGCCGGAAGTTCGGCTTCGAGGCGTTCCAGACAGCGGGGCCAGGCATCCATCGGAAAGGCAAAGCTCGTCGGGCGGTGGCCGCGCCGCCGCAAGCGTCGCCGGGCCACCGCATGGGTCGGGTCGGGACGCGCCAGCCTACCATCCGGGCCCGTCTTTTCCCACTGTTATCAACAGGGCATCCACAGGGCCGCGCGCGGCCCGGCGCAGGAGGCATGCACGCGAACTTGACCGAAGTGCCCGCGCTCCCTACACTTTCCGGTTCTTTCGCCCCATTACCGAATCGAGTGCCGCCATGGCCACCAAGCGCACCTTCCAGCCCAGCAACCTCAAGCGCAAGCGCGACCACGGCTTCCGTGCCCGCATGAAGACCGCCGATGGCCGCAAGGTCCTGGCGCGTCGTCGTGCCAAGGGCCGCAAGCGCCTGAGCGCCTGATTCGCCTCGCGGCCCCGTCTTCCGGACCCCGGGCCGCTGCGATCTTCCGCGAGATGACCACGGACCCGCGCGCGCGATTCCCTCGCAGCGCCCGGGTCCGTTCGCGCGTGGAGTATTCCCGCGTGTTCGAGGGCGGCCGCCGCCTCGGCGACGCCCTGCTCGGCCTGCACTGGTTGCCCGGCGACGGCGAGCCGCGCCTGGGCCTGGCGGTGTCGCGCAAGGTCGATCCGCGCGCGGTCGGCCGCAACCGGATCAAGCGCGTGCTGCGCGACGACTTCCGCCACCTGCGCCTGCATCTGGCGCCTGGCGATTACGTGGTCGTGGCCCGTCCGGGCGCGGCGCGCGCCGGCAACGGGCAGCTCCGGCAGGCGTTCCAGCGCCTGCTGCGCAAGGCCGGCGCATTGCCGGGCCCGGCCCGCGGCGGCACAATGCCGGCGCCTCCTCCTTCCGCTTCTCCCTCCGATTCCTTGCCGGACCTTCCCTCCGGCTGAGCCTGCCTGCCCTGATGAACCAGACCCGCGTATTCCTGATCCTCGCCTGGCTGATGGTGGCCGTCCTGCTGTGGATGGAATGGGGCAAGGAGCAGGCCGCACCGCCGGCCTCCGCGTCCGCCCCCACCACCGCCGTGGCCGAGGAGGCGGTGCCGCAGCCGGTGGCCGCGGTCCCGGCCGACGGTTCGGTCCCGCCCGCCACCGCGCCGGCCCCGGCCGTGGCCGCCACCCCGGCGGCGGCGTCCGCGCAGCGGGTCACCGTGAGCAGCGACGTGCTGCGCCTGGTGCTGGACGGCGGCAGCGTGGTCCAGGCCGACCTGCTGCAGTTCCCGCGCAGCCGCACCGGCGATGGCACCCCGGTGCGCCTGTTCGACGCCGACCCGACGCATTTCTATGCGGCGCAGAGCGGCTGGGTCAGCGCCAGCGGCGGCGCCCCCACCCACCTGTCCGGCTTCGTCCCGGCCGAGGCGCAGCGCGAGTACGCGCTGGCCGAGGGCGCGGACACGGTCGAGGTGCCGTTCCTGTGGCAGGGCGACAACGGCGTGCAGATCCGCCGCACCTACGTGCTGTCGCGCGGCGACTACGCGGTGACCGTGCGCGACGAGGTGGTCAATGCCGGCAGCGCGCCGTGGCAGGGCCAGGTCTACCGCCAGCTGGTGCGCAAGCCGCCGGTGATCGAGCGCGGCTACACCAGCCCCGAGTCCTTCAGCTTCAACGGCGCCGCCTGGTACGACGGCAGCTACGACCGCCGCAAGTTCGACGAGGACTACCTGGAGGACGGCAAGCTCAACCTGCAGGCCAGCAACGGCTGGGTGGCGATGCTGCAGCACCACTTCTTCAGCGCCTGGCTGCCGGCCGGCCAGCAGGCGGCGGGCACGATCTCGCTGGACAAGGTGGGCGACCGCGCGCTGGTGCGCGAGGTGGCCAACCCGCTGGTGGTCGCCCCGGGCAGCTCCGCCACCGCCGAGGCGCGCCTGTACGTCGGTCCGAAGCTTGTGTCGCAGATCCGCGCCCAGGGCGTGCCCGGCCTGGAACGCGCGGTGGACTACAGCCAGTTCACCATCCTCGCCCTGCTCGGCGAAGGCCTGTTCTGGGTGCTGAGCCACCTGTACGACCTGTTCGGCAACTGGGGCTGGGCCATCATCGGCCTGGTGGTGGTGGTCAAGGCGCTGATGTATCCGCTGTCGGCCGCCCAGTACAAGAGCTTCGCCAAGATGCGCAAGTTCCAGCCGCGCATCCAGCAGCTGAAGGAGCGCTATGGCGAGGACCGCCAGAAGTTCCAGATGGCGATGATGGAGCTGTACAAGAAGGAGAAGATCAACCCGATGGGCGGCTGCCTGCCGATCCTGGTGCAGATGCCGGTGTTCCTGGCGCTGTACTGGGTGCTGGTGGAGTCGGTGGAGCTGCGCCACGCGCCGTGGATCCTGTGGATCCAGGACCTGACCGCGCGCGATCCGCTCTTCATCCTGCCGGTGATCAACGTCGCGGTGATGTGGTTCACCCAGAAGCTGCAGCCGGCCGCCGGCATGGATCCAATGCAGCAGAAGATGATGCAGTTCATGCCGCTGGTGTTCGGCGTGATGATGGCCTTCTTCCCCGCCGGCCTGGTCCTGTACTGGGTGACCAACGGCGCGCTGGGCCTGCTGCAGCAGTGGTGGATGATGAAGCGCCACGGCGAGCCGGCGCCCAAGGCCGCCAAGTAAGCTTCCAGGGAACCCGCCGCCAGGCGGGTTTCCTTTGTCCGCCGCCTGCGCCGCGGGAGAATGCGGACGCCCCGTCCCGTTTGCGACCGCCATGACCGCGTCCGACACCATCGCCGCCATCGCCACCGCCCCCGGCGCCGGGGGCGTGGGCATCGTGCGCCTGTCCGGGCCGCGCGCGCTGGCCATCGCCGCCGCCCTGTGCGGGCGCGAGCCGGCGCCGCGCCGCGCCCTGCGCGCGTTCTTCCGCGAGGCCGACGGCGCGGTGATCGACGACGGCATCGTGCTTGCCTTCCCCGGCCCGCACAGCTTCACCGGCGAGGACGTGGCCGAGCTGCAGGCGCATGGCAGCCCGGTGCTGCTGCAGCGCCTGGTCGAGCGTTGCCGCGAGCTGGGCGCGCGCCAGGCGCGGCCGGGCGAGTTCAGCGAGCGCGCCTTCCTCAACGGCAAGCTCGACCTGGTCCAGGCCGAGGCCATCGCCGACCTGATCGCCGCTTCCGACCTGCGCGCCGCGCGCGCCGCGCGCCGTTCGCTGGAAGGCGCGTTCTCGCGCCAGGCCGAGGACATCGCCGCCGAGCTGCTGCGGCTGCGGATCCACGTGGAGGCGGCGATCGACTTCGTCGACGAGCCGATCGAGACCCTGGGCCTGCCCCAGGTGGCCGCCGGCCTGCAGCGGCTGCGCGCCGCGCTGGAGCAGCTGCTGCAGCGGGCCGAGCGCGGCCGCCGCCTGCGCGACGGCCTGCACGCGGTGCTGCTGGGCCGGCCCAACGCCGGCAAGAGCTCGCTGCTCAACGCCCTGGCCGGCGACGCCCGCGCGATCGTGGCCGACGTCGCCGGCACCACCCGCGACGTGCTGCGCGAAGTGGTGCGGATCGACGGCCTGGAACTGGTGCTGGCCGATACCGCCGGCCTGCGCGAGGGCGGCGACGCGATCGAGCGCGAGGGCATGCGCCGCGCCCGCGCCGAGGTCGCGCGCGCCGACCTGGCCCTGCTGGTGCTCGACGCGCGCGACCCGGAGCCGGACCGCGCGCTGCTGGAGGAAGTGGCGCGCGAGGTGCCGCTGAAGCTGTGGATCCACAACAAGGCCGACCTGCTGCCGGCGCCGCCGGCCGGCGACGGGGCGCTGTACGTGTCGGCGCTGACCGGACAGGGCCTGGACGGGTTGCACGCGGCCCTGCGGCGGCTGGCCGCCAGCGGTGCGCCGGAGGCGGCCGAGGGCGAGTTCAGCGCGCGCGCCCGCCACCTGGAGGCGCTGCGCCGTACCCTGCAGGCGGTGGACGCCGCGGCCCTGGAGCTGGAGGCCGGGCAGCTGGAGCTGGCCGCCGAACAGCTGCGCCTGGCCCACGACGCGCTGGGCGGCCTCACCGGCCGCCTCACCGCCGACGAACTGCTGGGCCACATCTTCTCCAGCTTCTGCATCGGCAAGTAGGCGCGCCGGCGCGGCCGACGAACGCTTGTGCGCGGCCGACGCGCGGTTGACAATCGGGGACGTACGGCGCGATACGGGGAGCCGTATTCCGTAGTCAAACGGGTTCCACCACGGGGGAGTACAGATGACCTTGACGATTCCGCCGGGTTCGCGGTTCGTGGCCTGCCTGCTGCTGGCCGCCGCACTCGGTGCATGTTCCAAGCAGGAAGAAACCGCCGCCGGCGCCAGCGCCGGGGCTCCTTCCGCCCAGGCCGGGGCCGAGGCCGCGCCGGCGCCGGCGCCGGCGGTGGCCGCCAAGGTCCAGGGGATGGGCGCGGAGGAATTGCGCGAGCTGGCCACCCGGGCCCTGCGCGAGAACCGCATGTATGCCCCGGCCGGCGACAACGCGATGGAGTACTACCTGGCCCTGCGCGACAAGCTGCCCGACGACGCCACCGTCGCCAGCGCGCTGACCGACCTTATGCCGTACACCGTGATCGCCGCCGAGCAGGCGGTGAACCGCGAGCAGTTCGACGAAGCCCAGCGCCTGGTCGGGCTGATCGAGAAGGCCGATGCCGGCAACCCGGCGCTGCCGCGCATCCGCCAGAGCATCTCCAGCGGCCAGCAGGCCGTGGCCAAGCGCAGCGAGGCCGAAGCGGCCCGCGCCCGCGCCGAGGCCGAGGCGCGCCAGGTCGCCGAGCGCCAGCGCATCGCCCAGCAGCAGGCCGCCGAGGCCGAGGCGGCGCGCCGGCTGGCCGAACAGCAGGAAGCCGCGCGCCTGGCCGCCGAGCGCGAGGCCGCCGCCCGCCGCGAGGCCGAGCAGCGCGAAGCCGCCGCCCGCCAGGCCGCCGCGCAGCAGCAGTCGCGCCCGGCGACCACCCAGCAGGCCCCGGCGCCGCGTCCGCTGCGCCCGATCAGCATGCCGGCTCCGCGCTACCCGCCCGACGCCCTGCGCGCCGGCACCTCCGGCGAGGTGCTGGTGGAGTTCACCGTCGGCACCAGCGGCGAGGTCACCGACGTGCGCGTGGTGCGTTCCAACCCGCCGCGCGTCTTCGACCGCGAGGCGATGAACGCGGTGCGCCGCTGGAAGTACGAGCCGATCGATGCTCCGGTCACCACCCGCCGCACCCTGGCCTTCACCCCGAACGAGTAAGCGCCCGGGACAAGGCCAAAGGAAAGGCCCGGCAAGCGCCGGGCCTTTTCCGTTTCCGCCGGTGGATGGCGGTGCCTCAGGTGGAGATCGCCAGCTTCTCCTGGCGGTAGCGCAGCACCGCCGCGCCCCACAGCAGCAGGGCCAGGCCCAGGCTGCAGCCGAGGTAGATCGCCCACTCCCGAGGACTCACCGCCTCGGCGCGGATGATCCGCAGCAGCATCTGGTTCTGCGCCAGGAACGGCACCGCGAACTGCCAGGCCTCGGTCTTCACCGGGTTGGCCATCAGCACCAGGCTGGGGATCATCGGCAGCAGCATCAGCCAGGTGATGTGGCTCTGCGCCTCCTTCAGGCTCTTGGCCGAGGCCGCCAGCAGGGTCAGCAGCGAGGTGCCGACCAGCAGGATCGGCAGCAGCACGAACAGCATCTTGGCGATCGCCAGCATCGACACGTCCATCTGCCGGGTGATGCCGGTGGCCATCAGCGCGGAGGACTTCAGCGCCAGCAGCGACAGCAGCAGCGTGGCCAGGCCGAGGATGCAGGCGGCCGCGATCTTGCCGCTGACGATCGCCCCGCGCGCGGCCGGGGTGGCCAGCAGCGGTTCCAGCGACTGCCGCTCGCGTTCGCCGGCGGTGGCGTCCAGCACCAGGGCCATGCCGCCGAGGAAGCCGGTGAGGATCATGAAGTACGGCAGGATGAAGGCCAGCACCCGGCCGCGCCTGGCGGCGTCGGTGGCCACGTCGCGGGTGCCCGGGTTGAGCGCCTGCGCCACCGAGGCATCCACGCCGCGCGCCAGCAGGCGCAAGGCGCCGACCTGGGCGCCGTAGGCGCGCAGCGCGCCCTGCACGCGGCTGGCGGGGATGGCCGAGTCGCGCTGGGTGGTATCCACCAGCACCTCCACCAGCGCGGGGCGGCCGGCGCGCCAGTCCGCGGCGAACTCCTCGGGGATGTGCATGCCCACCTCAACCCGCTGCTCGCGGATGGCCTGCTCCAGGTCCTCCGGCGCCGGCACCGCGCGGATGCCCTGGGTGGCGAGGAACGCCACCAGGTTCGGTGCGCGCTCCAGGCCGATGGTGGGCACCTCCAGCTCCTTCTCGCTCTGGGTGCGCAGCTTCTTCTCGGTCAGCGCGCCCATGCCCAGCATGATCGCCGGGAACAGCAGCGGTCCCATCACCAGGGTCAGCACCAGGGTGCGGCGGTCGCGCAGGATGTCGCGCAGTTCCTTGCACATCACGATCCACATGGTGGTCAGCGCGTTCATGCCTGCAGGCCCTCCCCGGAACCGATCACCTTGACGAAAGCATCTTCCAGGCTCGCTTCGCCGGTCTGCGCGCGCAGCTCGTCGGCGGTGCCGGAGGCGACCACCTGGCCCTTGGCGATGATGACGATGCGGTCACACAGCGCCGCCACCTCCTGCATGATGTGGCTGGAGAAGATCACGCAGCGGCCCTCGTCGCGCAGGCGGAACAGGAACTGGCGCATGGCGCGGGTGGTCATCACGTCCAGGCCATTGGTCGGCTCGTCCAGGATCACGTTGCGCGGGTCGTGCACCAGGGCGCGGGCGATCGCGGTCTTGGTGCGCTGGCCCTGGGAGAAGCCCTCGGTCTGGCGGTCGAGGATGTCGTCCATGTCCAGCGCCGCCGACAGCGTGGCGATGCGCTCGGCGGTGCGTGCGGCGGACATGCCGTGCAGGCGCGCGAAGTAGGCGATGTTCTCGCGCGCGGTCAGGCGCTTGTAGATGCCGCGCGCGTCCGGCAGTACGCCCAGGGCGCGGCGCACCGCCATCGGGTCGCGCGCAGGGTCGATCCCGTCGACCTCGATCTGGCCGCGGTCCGGGCGCATCAGCGTGTAGAGCATGCGCAGGGTGGTGGTCTTGCCGGCGCCGTTGGGGCCGAGCAGGCCGGTGATCTGGCCGTCGCGGGCCTCGAAGCCCACGCCGGACACGGCCTGCACCGTGCCGGTGCGGGTCCTGAAGCTCTTGTGGAGGTCTCGGGCGACGATCATCGCTGAACTCCGCGGTGGTGGTCGTGGCGCATCAGGGCTCCCATCCGTTGAAGCTGGTGAAAGGGGGGACGTAACTCATGCTCGCCAGGCAGGACGCATCCAGGGCCTTGGCGTCGGCGCTTTCGATGAACTGCCCGAGCAGGCGCGGCATGCAGCCCAGGCCCAGGGTGCCGTGGCCCTGGCCCTGCAGCACCAGGTGGCGGCCGTTGGGCAGGCCCTGCAGCACGCGCTCGGCGTAGCGCGGCGGGGTGACCGGGTCCATCTCGCCGGACAGCAGCAGCGCCGGGACCCCGGACTGCAGCGGCGCGGTGAAGTCGTCCGGGCGCGTGCCGTGCGGCCAGGCCTCGCAGGCGGCGAAGAACATGCGCGCCACCTGCGGTCCCAGCAGGGTGCCTTCGGCGCTGGCGGCCGCCTCGTGCTGGCGGTCGGCGTCCTCGGCGCAGATCACCGACCACTGCATGCCGACCGCCATCTGCTGGGCGGTGCCGCGCGCCATCAGCTCCGACAGCGACTTCAGCGGCGCGTAGCGCCCGTGCGCGGCCTCGTCCAGCACCAGCGGCAGCAGCGCCGCGGTCTGCGGCATGTACGAGAACATGAAGGCCAGCCCGGTGACGGTGCCGGCGTCGACCCGGCCCTTGAGGCTCTCGCCGCTGGCCGGATCGCGGTACTCGACCTCCACCGGCGCCTGCTCCAGGCGCCCGACCAGCTGCCGCAGCTGCGCCTGCGGATCCTGCGGGAAGCGCTCCGCGCATGCCGGCAGCTCGCGGCAGCGCCCGGCCTGCAGCGCCAGCGCGTCCTCGAAGGTGCGCGCGAATTCGCCGCCGACCACCAGGTCGTTGGGCGCCACGCCGTCGAGCACGATGCTGCGCACGTGCTGCGGATGGCGGCGGGCGTAGTGCTGCGCCACCCGGGTGCCGTAGGACGCGCCGACCAGGTTGACCTGCTCGGCGCCGATGGCACGGCGCACCGCCTCCAGGTCGGCCACCGCCGCGGTGGTGGTGTAGAAGCGCGGGTCGGCGCGGTCGGCGACCTGCGCCGCGCATTCGCGCGCCAGCCCGACCACGGCGGCGAAGGCGGCCTCGGTGTCGCGTGGATCCAGCCCGTCCAGCGAGCCACGCTCGCATTGCAGGAGGTTGGAACCGCCGGTGCCGCGCTGGTCCACCAGCACGACGTGCCGCTGCCGGCGCACCTCGGCAAAGGCCGGATCCAGCAGCGGCCACACCTGCAGCGCAGACTGTCCCGGGCCACCGGCGAGGAAGAACACCGGGTCCGCGGCATCGGCGCCGTCCTCGGTGGGCGGCAGCCAGGCGATGTTGAGCGCGATCCGGCGGCTGCCGGCATCGTCCGGGTCCTCGGGCACCTCGTAGCGGGTGCAACGCGCCTGCACGCTGCGGCCGGCCACGCCGCCGGCCAGGGTGCACGGCTCGAACACCAGTTCGCCGTAGCGGTTGTCGTCCTGCGGCGGGGCCGGGGTGGCGCCGCCGCCGCAGCCGGCGAGCGCGAGCGCGGTGGCGGCGGCGAGCGGGATCAGTGTCTTGCGGGTCTTCATGGGATGGGCCCGTTCAACGAAGGGTGGAAGGGATGCGGCGCTCAGGCCTCGTCGGGGATGAACACGTCCTCGATCCGGCGCCCGAACAGCCGCGCGATGCGGAACGCCAGCGGCAGGCTGGGGTCGTACTTGCCGGTTTCCAGGGCGTTGACCGTCTGCCGGGACACCTCCAGGCGCTCGGCCAGTTCGCCCTGGGACCAGCCCCGTTCCTCGCGCAGCGTACGCAGGTGGTTCTTCATCGCCCGGTACCGGTCACTGGTAGCGGCGCATGACCAGGAACTTGGCCACGCCGTAGGTGGCGCACAGCAACGGGAACACCCAGATCATCACGGCCGCGGCGGGCAGATCGATGACCTTCGCGGCCTGGAGGAAGCCGCCAGACATGTACAGCAGCGCAACCAGCGCCGTGGCGATGCTCACCGCTTCCAGCTCGATGCGCTGCTGCATCTCGTCCGCGTCGCGGATGTAGCGCACCATCGCGCGCAGCACGAAGGCGATGGGCGGCACCGGCAGCAGCGCGACCAGTGCCCGCAGCGGGCCTTCCGGCCCACCGTCCCTGAGCACGGACACGGTGGCCACCACCATGACCATGTACGCAGCCATCGCCAGCAGGATTTCCCGGGTGTAGCGCCGGCGCAGGTCGGTCGGAGCCGCCTCGCACAGGGCCGGCAGGCGCCAGCGGATCAGGCCGCTGGCCAGCGAACCGACGCCGATGCTGACCAGCATCACCGAGGCGATGTCGGCGATGCGCTCCGGCAGCAGCGGCTTGGCCGCCAGGCCGAGCGCGATGGCGACGATCCCGCCGAGCAGCCAACCAACCGCGGGTTTCAGTGCGTCCATGGGGCCCTGCTCCGCAGTGCGCTGGCGAAGGCGGAAACAACGCCCTCCTTCGAAGCGGCCCCGGCGATGCCGGCGCCGACGAAAGCCAGGCCGATGCCGGGGAATCCGATGCCGCAGATGTGCTTCCTGCCGGGCATGTCCACTCCCTGTAAAGCGTGCTTGACAGGTGGACGATAGGGCCGTCCCCCGGGCCTGTCAAGTACCCTTTACAGCAGCGTGCAGGCGCCGGCGGCAGGGCCGCACATGGGCACCCGCGGCATCACTTGTTGCTGACGTACTTCTCCCGGCGGATCTGCGCCGCCCCGAACCCCATGCCCTTCAGCGCCTCGAAGGTCGCGTCCACCATCTCCGGGTTGCCGCACAGGTAGGCGATGTCGCGCGCCGGATCCGGGACGAACTCCGGCAGCTGCTGCTGCACGTAGCCGTGGCGCACGTCCGCATGCGCATGCGGGGAACCCGTCCCGGGCAGCTCGCGCGACAGGCAGGGCACGTAGCGGAACTGCGGGTGCGCGTCGGCGAACGCGCGGAAGTCGTCGGCGTACAGCAGCTCGCCGGGCGTGCGCGCGCCGGCCAGCAGCACCACCTCGATGCCGCGCTCGGCGATCAGCCCGGCCAGCACCGGCAGCATCGAACGGTACGGGGTCACGCCGGTGCCGGTGCCGATCAGCAGGTAGCGCGCGTTGCGGTCGCCGGGCATCAGGCAGAAGCGACCGTAGGGCCCGCTGGCGTTCACCCGCCCGCCGATCTCCAGGGCCTCGAACAGCGCGGTGGCCGCGCCGCCGGGGACGTGGCTGACCGCGATCTCCACCGCCTCGCCCGGGCCCATCGCGTGGTCGTGGATGGTGGCCAGGGAGTAGCTGCGCCGCGCCGGCGTGCCATCGGCGTAATCGAAGTGGATCTGGATGAACTGGCCGGGCACGAAGTCCAGCGGTTGGCCATCGTCGCGCGCCAGCACGTAGTGGCCGATGGTGGGCGCGAGCATGCGGCGCTCGACGAGGCGGAGCGGGAACTGGACGGGCACGGTATTCGTTTCGGGACAGTGTGTGCCGGGCGGCTTCCCGGCTGCGACCTATAATAGCCGCAGCTCCGTGCAAGCGCCTTCCAGGCGCGAAAGGCCTCATGACCCCACACTCTCCCGAGGCAGCGGCTCCGGCGCTGCGCGTACGCGAACTGCGCAAGACCTACGGCAACGGCGTGGAGGCGCTCAAGGGCGTCTCCCTGGACGTGGCGCCGGGCGACTTCTTCGCCCTGCTCGGCCCCAACGGCGCCGGCAAGTCGACCCTGATCGGCATCGTCAGCTCGCTGGTCAACCCGACCAGCGGTAGCGTCGAGGTGTTCGGCACCGACCTGGTCTCGCGCCGCAGCGAGGCCATGCGCCTGGTCGGCCTGGTGCCGCAGGAAATCAACTTCAACCTGTTCGAGCAGCCGTACGACATCCTGGTCAACTACGCCGGGTTCTACGGCATCCCGCGCGAGGAGGCCGGCCCGCTGGCCGAGCAGGAGCTGCGCCGCGCCCACCTGTGGGACAAGGCGCGGGTGATGAGCCGCACCCTGTCCGGCGGCATGAAACGCCGGCTGATGATCGCGCGGGCGATGATGACCCGGCCGCGGCTGCTGATCCTGGACGAGCCCACCGCCGGCGTGGACATCGAGATCCGCCGCGACATGTGGCGCGTGCTGCGCGAGATCAACGCCGCCGGCACCACCATCATCCTCACCACGCACTACCTGGAGGAAGCGGAGAGCCTGTGCCGCAACCTCGCCATCATCGACCGCGGCACCATCGTCGAGCAGGGGCCGATGCGCGCGCTGCTGGCCAAGCTGGACGTGGAAGGCTTCCTGTTCGACATCGACGGCGAGCTGCCGGCCCGGCTGCCGGAGATCGAGGGCACCACCCTCGTGGCGCTGGACGCCCACACCCTGGACCTGGACATGCCCCGCGCCATGGACCTCAACCGCGTGTTCGCCGCGTTCGACGCGGCCGGCATCCGCATCCGCTCGATGCGCACCAAGAGCAACCGCCTGGAGGAGCTGTTCGTGCGGCTCACCGGCCAGAAGGAGGCCGCATGAGCAGCACGCCGCTGGCATCCAGGTCGCCGCGCGCCGCCAACTGGGTGGCGCTGGGCACCATCGTCCGCCGCGAGGTCAACCGCATCCTGCGCATCTGGGGCCAGACCCTGGTGCCGCCGGCGATCACCATGACCCTGTACTTCCTGATCTTCGGCGGCCTGATCGGCTCGCGGATCGGCGACATGGGCGGCTACAGCTACATGGAGTTCATCGTCCCCGGCCTGGTGATGATGAGCGTGATCCAGAACAGCTACGGCAACATCTCCTCCTCGTTCTTCGGCGCCAAGTTCGGCCGCCACGTCGAGGAGCTGCTGGTCAGCCCGATGCCCAACTGGGTGATCCTCGGCGGCTACGTGGCCGGCGCGGTGCTGCGCGGCCTGATGGTCGGCGCGATCGTGCTGCTGATCGCCATGTGCTTCACCAAGGTGCGCATCCCGCATCCGCTGGTCACCCTGAGCACGGTGCTGCTGGGCGCGACCATCTTCTCCCTGGCCGGCTTCGTCAACGCGGTCTACGCGCGCAAGTTCGACGACATCGCCATCGTCCCGACCTTCATCCTCACCCCGCTGACCTACCTGGGTGGCGTGTTCTACTCGGTCACGCTGCTGCCGCCGTGGGCGGAGGCGGCCACCCACGCCAACCCGATCTTCTACATGGTCAACGCCTTCCGCTACGGCCTGCTGGGCACCTCGGACGTGCCGCTGTGGGTGGCCTACGTGCTGATGCTGGCCTTCGTGGCGGTGCTGTCGGCCGTCTCGCTGTGGCTGCTGCGCCGCGGCGTGGGCCTGCGGAGCTGAGGCCATGCGCGTGCTCGTGCTCGGCGCCGGCGGCACCGGCGGCTACTTCGGCGGGCGCCTTGCCCAGTCCGGTGCGGACGTGACCTTCCTGGTGCGCCCGGCGCGCGCGGCGCAGCTGGCCCGCGACGGCCTGCGCATCCGCAGCCCGCTGGGCGATGCCGACCTCAGGGTCGAATGGACCACCGCCGAGGCGCTGCCCGCGCTGGCCGCGCAGCGGCCCTTCGACCTGGTGCTGCTGGCCTGCAAGGCCTACGACCTGGACAGCGCCATCGAGGCGGTGACCCCGGCCGTGGGCCCGGCCACCACCGTGCTGCCGATCCTCAACGGCCTGCGCCATTACCCGGTGCTGGATGCGCGCTTCGGCCGCGAACGCGTGCTGGGCGGGCTGTGCTTCATCAGCGTCAGCAAGGCTGCCGACGGCGCCATCGTCCACCATGCCCGCCCGGCCTCGCTCACTTTCGGCGAGCGCGACGGCGGTGGCAGCGGACGGGTGCGGGGTTTGGCCGCGCTGTGCGAACGGGCCGGCATCGAGCACCACGCGGTGGAGGACATCGCCCGCGCGCAGTGGACCAAGTTCTCGTTCCTGGCCGCGCTGGCGGCCGGCACCTGCCTGATGCGCGGCAGCGTCGGCCGCATCGCCTCCGCCGAGGGCGGCGCCGCGTTCATGCGCGCGCTGTACGCCGAATGCCTGGCGGTGGCCGCCGCCGCCGGCCAGCCCATCCCCGGCCCGGCCCAGGCCGACGCCCTGGCCCAGCTGACCGACGCCCGGTCCACGCTCAAGGCCTCGATGCTGCGCGACCTGGAAGCCGGCGGCCCGGTGGAGGCGGCGCACATCGTCGGTGACATGTGGCAGCGCGCCCGGCAGGCCGGCCACGCCGCCCCGCTGCTGCAGGCGGCCTGGGTGCACCTGCAGGTGTACCTGGCCGGCCGCGCCGGCCAGGCCCCGCGCTGACGCCCGTTCCGGCCCGGCCGCGCTAAGCTTCGGCCGTCTCCCGGGGAAGGGGGTGGCATGGGGCAGGAGTGCGAGGAGATCACCGGGCTGCTGGCGCGCGCCCGCAACGGCGAGCGCCAGCCTCTGGCCGAGGTGTTCCAGGCGTTGTACGCGGAGCTGCACCGCATCGCCGTGGCGCGGGTGGGCGGCAGCGGGGCCACGATCACGCCCACGGTCCTGGTCAACGAGCTGTACCTGCGCCTGGCCAGCGGCGGCCTGCCGGAGCTGGCCGACCGCCGCCACTTCTTCGTCGCCGCCGCCCAGGCCATGCGCTGGATCCTGGTGGACCACGCGCGCCGCGCCGCCGCCGACAAGCGCGGCGGCGGCCTGGCCGGCATCACTCTGGACGAGGGCCTGGTGGACGGGGCCGACGCCGACACCCGCATCCTGGCCCTGCACGAGGGCCTGGAGGCGCTGGAGCAGATCGACCCGCAGCGCCGCCAGGTCGTCGAGCTGCGCTACTTCGCCGGCATGGGCTTCGCCGAGATCGCCGAGCTGCTGGGCTGCTCGGAACGGACCGCCAAGCGCGAGTGGGAGCGCGCCCGCGCCTTCCTCCACACGCTGCTGCAGCCATGACTGGCACGGCCGGGTCCCGGATTGCGTATGCGGTTCGGGAGCGTCGGCCGGGCGATGGCGTCCGCCGGGATCGTTCCCGGTCATCCGGAGAGACGGACATGAAACGGAAAGCGACAAGCTGGATCGTGGCGGTGGGCCTGGCCGTGCCGTTCGCGGCGCTGGCGCAGAAGCCGGCCACGGCGGCGGCGGACGAGGCCGCCGCCGGGCGCGGCCAGGCCGGCAAGACCCGGGTCGGCGTGATCGGCGAGGACCGTCCGCAGGCGCGGGTGGGCGTCATTGGCGAGGATCGTCCGCAGGCGGTCCGGACCGGCACGGCCGGCACCACCCTCACCCCCGGCACCCAGGGCTACACCCCCGAGAAGCTGCCGGGCAAGATCGATCCCAAGGGCCCGGACAAGCTGGGCGCGTCCGGCGCTGCAGCGCGCCTGGGCCAGGTGGCCATGGATCCCAAGGAGAAGGAGCCGCCGCCGAAGGACGAGCCCAAGGACCCCAAGGGCCCGGACAAGCTGGGCACGGCGCTGCAGCGCGAAGCGGCCGTGGGCATCCGGCCGGCCGACCGGGCCCTGCCCGCGCAAAGCCGCGCCGGCCAGCAGGCCACCCGCGCGGCCGGCCAGGCCACCCGGCCCTAGGAGGCGGCGATGCGGTTCCCGGGCGGGATCCTGGACGGGCCGGAACGCGAGCTGTGGCGGCGCGCCGACGCGCTGTTCGACCGGCTGCTCGACGAACCGGAGCACACCCGCCAATCCCGCCTGCTGGAGCTGACCGACGATCCGGCCCTGCGTGAGCGCGTGCGCCGCCTGCTGGCGGCGCACGCGCGGTCTTCCGGGCCGCTGGACCAGCCGCCGCCGGGCCTGCCGCCGCCGGCGGCGACCCTGGCCGGTCAGCGCCTGGGCCGCTGGCGTCTGGAGGAGGAGATCGGCCGTGGCGGCATGGCCGTGGTCTACCGCGCCCGCGCCGAGGACGGTGCCGAGGGCCAGCTGGCCGCGGTCAAGGTGCTGACCCTGGGCAGCCTGGCCCGCGACGGCCGCGAGCGCTTCCTGCGCGAGCAGCAGGCGCTGCTGCGCCTGCGCCATCCGTACATCGCGGCGCTGTACGACGCCGGCGTCAGTGCCGACGGCACCCCGTGGCTGGCCATGCAGCTGGTGGAGGGCGAGCCGATCGACCGCTGGTGCGCGCGCCACAGGCTGGACGTGCCCGCGCGCGTGCGCCTGCTGCTGCAGGTGTGCGAGGCGCTGGACTACAGCCACCGCAACCTGGTCGTGCACCGCGACATCAAGCCGTCCAACGTGCTGGTGGATGCCGACGGCCATGTGCGCGTGCTCGATTTCGGCATCGCCCGCACCCTGGACGGGGATGAGGCGGCCACCCGCACCGCGCTGCATGCGCTCACGCCCGAGTACGCCGCACCGGAGCAGTTCACCGGCATGCCGCCGGCCACGGCCATGGACGTGTACGGCGCGGCGGCCCTGCTGTACCGCCTGCTGACCGGCCTGGCCCCGCGCCAGGCCGCGCCCGCCGGCGAGGTCATTGCCCCGTCGAAGCTGCTGCGCCAGCGTGCCGGCGAGCGCCCGGACCCGGCGCAGCGGCAGGCGGTGGCGCGGCTGCGCGGCGACCTGGACACCATCCTGCTCAAGGCCCTGGCCGGGACGCCGGAGGACCGCTATCCGGGCATCGCCGCCTTCGCCGAGGACCTGCGCCGCTGGCTGCAGCGCCGGCCGATCCGTGCCCATCCGCCCAGCCTGCGCTACCGCCTGCGCAAGTTCGCCTCGCGCAACCGCTGGCAGGTCGCCGCCGGCGCCGTGCTGCTGCTGCTGCTGGCCGGCGGCGTGGCCGGCACCGTATGGCAGATGCGCAAGGCCCGCGCCGAGGCCGCCCGCGCCAACGCCCTGGCCGAGGAATCGGAGGCGCAGCTGGCCTACCTGGAAAGCCTGCTGGAGATGCTGGCCCCGGGCACCGAGGACACGCGCCACATCGACCGCACCCGCGTGCTGGCCGAGGCCACCGCCCGCGCCCGCCGCGAACTGGCCGACCGCCCGCAGGTGCTGGCCAGCGTGGAGATGCGCCTGGGCCTGCTGGCCGAGGAGCTGGGCGAGTATGGACGCGCCGCGGACCTGTTCGACAGCGCCCTGCGGCGCCGCCGGCAGCTGTTCGGCGACGAATCGGAGGCCACCGCCGAGGCCCTGGCCAAGTCCGGCTCGGTGCGCGCCTATCTCAGCCCGCGCCAGCCGGAGGAAGTGCTGCGCCGCCTGGAGCAGGCCCTGCCGGTGCTGGCGCGGCTGGCGCCGCACGGCCAGGCGCGGGTGCGCGCGCTCAACGCCCTGCTGGCCATCCTGGCCGAGCTGGACCGCTACCCGCAGGCCGAGGCGCGCCTGGCCGAGGCCATGGCCGTGTGCGATGCACCGGCCGCGCCGGAAGAGGCCTGCGCCGCCCTGTGGGCCAACGCCGGCGCCTTCTACCAGCGCACCAGCCGGCCGAAGGACGCCCTGCCCCACCTGGAGCGCGCGCTGGAGACGCGCCGTCGCCTGTGGGGCCCGGAGCATGCCGACACCCTGGTGGTGGCCAGCCGCCTGGGCCTGGTCTACGCCGAGACCGGCGACCCGGCGCGCGGCCTGGCCCTGCTGGAACAGGTGGTTCAGGCGCAGCGGCGCATCTACGAGCGGCCCACCCGCGACGCGCTGCCGGCCCTGTACATGCTCTCGCGCCTGCTGGCCGGCAGCGGCGAGGTGGAGCGCGCCCTGGCCCTGAACAGCGAATATCTGGACCAGCTGCGCGAGGTCTACGGCGAGGACCATCCGGACAGTGCCCTGGGCCAGACCGAGCGTGGCACCCTGCTGTTCACCGAGGGCCGCTTCGCCGAAGCCGCCGCGGCCTATGCCGAGGGCGTGCGCATCTACCGCCTGGTGCGGAGCGAGGCCGGCACGGCCATCGCCGAGGGCAACTACGCCGACGCCCTGCGCGAGCAGGGCCAGGCCGCACGCGCCCTGCCCCTGCAGTACCGCTCGCTGGAGGTGCTGGAACGGGTGTTCGGCGCCGGACACCCGCAGGTGGCCGCGCGCCTGGGCAACGTGGCGCGCACTCATGCCGCGCTGGGCCAGCACGAGCAGGCCCTGCGCCAGTACGAGCGCACCCTGGAGATGTACGAACGCCACGCGCGCGAGCAGCAGGGCGGCGACCGCACCGCCATCGCCTACGTCGACGCCTGGCGCGCGCGCAGTCTGCTGGCCGTGGGGCGCGGCGAGGAGGCGGTGGCCACCCTGCGGGCCAGCGTGGCGTTGCTGCAGGACCGCCCGCAGCCCAACCCACGCCTGGAGAACGAGGCCTTCGCCTTCCTGGTCGAGGCCGCCTGCCGCACCGGCACCGGGGACTGCGCGGCGCTGCGCGCGCAGGCGCGCGAGCGGCTGGAGCGGCCGCTGCCGGGGATCGCCCGCCTGCGCCTGCGCCAGGCGCTGGCCGGCGGCGGCTGAGCGGCTGGCACTTTCTGCCGCGCCGTTGCGTATGTCCGGACAGAAGCGGCCGCCACGGGGGTGGCCGCCGGGGAGGGAGCGCGATGACGGCGGGCATGGCGGCAACCGCGGCCGAACGGGCCGGCACCCTGCGCACGGCGCTGCTGCTGGCCCTGGCGCTGGCCGCCTGTGGCGCCGAACCGCGCGGTGCGGCCGGACCGGACCAGGAGGCGGACCTGCAGGCCGCGCTGGCGCAGTACGAGGCGGCGGTGGCCTGGCTGCTGGGCACGGACCAGGCGGACCTGCAGGCCTGCTGGACCGAGGACCGTGCCGCGTTCGCCCGCCGCCTGGCCACCTGCGCCGGCACCGCCTGCCGGGTGGCGCTGCTGCGCGAACGCCTGGCGGAGCTGCAGGGCTGGCAGTCCGACAGCCAGCGCATCGCCGGCCTGGCGCTGCCGCCGCCGCGGCGCGAGCTGCTGGCGATCCTCGCACCCGAGGGCGGCGCGGCGCCGGCGCGGCAGGACGAGCCGCCGGCGCAGGCGCGCGAGGGCGTGCTGGTCCATGCCGCCACCCGTCCCGAGCACATGGGCCTGGCCGTGGCCACGGCCGAGGGCGAGCACGTGATCGTGTTCGACGACGAGCTGGGCAACCAGGACGCCCACCACATGCTGCTGGACATGCCGGGCGTGCCGGTGCGGGTGCTTGGTCACCTGCGCGTGGCAGCGGACGGCATCGCCGATTTCGACACCGCGCGCTGCCGCCGGGTGTACCGGCTGCATGCGCCGCCCGCCCCGCCCGAACCTGCCGGAGATGCCTCATGACACCGACGCGCCGCCCCATCCCGAACCCGGTCCTGCCGCTGCTGGCCCTGGCTGCGGCGCTGCCGGCCGCAGCTGCCGACCCATGCCTGGTGGGCCGCTGGGAGCCGGTGGGCAACGCCGCCGGCGAGTGGATGCAGCGCAACGCCCCCGGCCTGCAGGTGCAGGCCGCGCAGCAGGGCACGCTGGAGTTCCTCGCCGACGGCACCTACGTGGCCGGCGGCAGCGGCCAGGCCCAGGTCGCCGCCACGCAGGCGCAGGCCGAGGTCCGCGACCTGCGCTTCCAGGCCCGCGGCACCTGGAGCACGGAGGGCACCACCCTGGTCCTGCAGCCGACGGCCGGATCCATGGACGGGACCATGCGCATCCAGGGCCCGGCCGGGCGGACCATCGAAGTGCCCATGCCCCGGGGGGCGGCGCAGCCGCAGCGCCTGCAGTACGCCTGCAGCAGCGACGGGCTCCAGACGCGCATGGCGGTCCGCAACGCCACCCCGGTCGTGCAGCGCTACCGGCGCCTGCCCTGACCTTCCGTCACCGCAAGGAGGAACGTGATGAAGCTACGCGATGTGCCCGTCCGGACCCTGTCCCGTGGCGCCCTGTGCCTGGGCGCGCTGCTGGCCAGCGCCTCGCTGCTGGCGCAGGTGCGCATACCGGCGCAGGTGCAGAAGGCGCTGAAGGCGCAGGCCGACGCCGGCACCTGGTCGGAGTCGGCCAGCACGGTCAACGGCATCACCGGCAGTGGCAACGGCGCCAACCAGCCGGCGCTGCCGCAGGTGGCCGCACTCAACGGCTTCCTGCTGTCGTTCAACAACGGCGACCACAAGCTGCGCCACATCGGCGTGCTGGCCGACGGCCGCTTCACCCGCTTCGCCTACGCCGACCGCAACGGCGACGACCCGTTCCGCGCCAGGGCCGGCTGGACCACCTTCACCCGCGGCATCGCCGGCGAGGTCAGTGCGGTGGGCGGTGGCAAGTTCCGCATCGAGCTGCCCACGCCGCGCCCGGAAGGACACGTGCTGGTGCTGCGCGGCTTCGAGTTCCGGCGCGCCGACGGCACCGACGCCAACCTGCGCAACATCAGTGTCAAGCTGGACGGGGCGCTGAACATCGCCGAGGTCTCGCTGACCGACGACCAGGGCCTGGACTTCCGCGGCCTGGAGCGCACCCTGGGCGCGGCCGTGGCCTCGGCCGCCGCCGGCGTGCCGCTGCCCGGCCTGGTGGAGTTCGCCCATGCCGACCTGGCCCGGGTGGCGGCACGCAACATTCCGCAGATGGTGGGCCGCTACCGCGCCTACCGCGTGACCGTGCAGTACGCCTGGATCCCGCGGGCACTGGTGCAGCAGGAAGGCACGCTGGCCGGCGGCACCGGCGACCTGGGCGCGATCACCCCGCCCACGCCCGTGCACGCCCTGCAGGGCTTCGAGTTCACCTTCGACAACTCCGACCACCACCTGCTGACCCTGGCGGTGAACGCGGACGAGCGCGGCAAGCGCGTGTTCGCCTTCCAGGACAACAACCACGACGATCCGCTGCGCTGGACCGTCACCTACCTCACGCTGAAACCGGAGCTGCGCCGCTGAGCGGGGCAGGCCGTCAGGGAAGACGGAAGAAGGACCGCGCCGTCGCGGTGGTCGCCACCGCGACGGCCTCCATGGACTGGCCGCGGTCGCGGGCCAGCTCCTGCACGATGTGCGGCAGGTACATCGGCTCGTTGCGGCGGTCCCTGGGCATCGGGTCCAGGGTGCGCGGCAGCAGGTAGGGCGCGTCGGTCTCCACCATCAGGCGGTGGTCCGGGATCTCCTTCACGAACTCGCGCAGGTGCCGGCCGCGGCGTTCGTCGCACAGCCAGCCGGTGATGCCGATGTACCAGTCGCGGTCCAGGTAGTCGAACAGCTCCTCGCGGGTGCCGGTGAAGCAGTGCACCACCGCCGGGCCGATGCGGCCCTCGAACTGGCGCATGATCGCCATGAAGTCCTCGTGCGCGTCGCGCTGGTGCAGGAACAGCGGCTTGGGATCGCCGGCGGCGGCCAGGTCGGCGGCGATTTCCAGCTGGCGCTCGAAGGCCTTGCGCTGGGCCGGGCGCGGGGAAAAGTCGCGGAAGTAGTCCAGGCCGCACTCGCCCACCGCCACCACCTCCGGGTGCCGGTGCAGCTCGCGCAGCTCCGCGTCGCACTCGGCGGTGTACTCGGTGGCGTGGTGCGGATGCACGCCGGCGGTGGCGTACAGCACGCCCGGGTGGGCGCGGGCCAGTTCCAGGGCCCTGGGCGAATGCTCGCGGCTGGCGCCGGTGACCACCATCTGCACCACTCCGGCCGCGCGCGCGCGCTGCAGCACCGCCTCGCGGTCGCGGTCGAAGCTGTCGTGGGTCAGGTTGGCACCGATGTCGATCAGTTCCATGGAGCGTGCGGTCCGGGAAAGCGCGCATTCTACCCGCGCGGCGGAAAGGCCCCGGCACGGGCCTGGCTTGCGGGCACGCCGTGGCCCGGGCCGGTCCGGCCATGGCAGGGCCGGCTCCGGTCCTCCAGCCCCGGCACGGTGGCGCTGGTGTCGTCGCCCCCGGGCATGGCGCGCTTGACCGCGCCGCGGGTGGCCACGGCGGTGGCCAAGTCCACCGGCTTGCCCGCCAGCCGCAGGGCGATGATCGCCCCGCGCCCGGCCAGGTCCGGCAGGCAGCGCCTCGACCTCTGCGCCGGGCGGGCCGACGTGGGACTGGACATGCAGGTATCCGCCGGCAAACCGGCCGATAATACTTTTCCTGTTTCGTGAACCCTCGCGCGTACGCAGGGCGCCAGCACGCCCGCGCATCCTGCCGCTCCATGTCCTTTCCCATCACACCCCTGCTGCCCGCGATCCGGGACAGCCTGTCAGCCCATCCGCGGCTGGTGCTGGAGGCCCCGCCCGGGGCCGGCAAGACCACCCAGGTGCCGCTGGCCCTGCTTGCTGCGCCCTGGCTGGAGGGGCGGAAGATCGTGATGCTGGAGCCGCGCCGGGTGGCCGCGCGCAGCGCCGCCGGGTTCATGGCCCGGCAGCTGGGCGAGGAGGTGGGCGGCACGGTCGGCTACCGCATCCGCTTCGAGAACAAGGTGTCCGCGCGCACCCGGATCGAGGTCGTCACCGAAGGCATCCTCACCCGCATGATCCAGGACGACCCGCTGCTGGAAGGCATCGGCGCCCTGCTGTTCGACGAGTTCCACGAGCGCCACCTGTCGGCCGACCTGGGCCTGGCCCTGGCCCTGGACGTGCAGGCGCAGCTGCGCGAGGACCTGCGCATCGTGGTGATGTCCGCGACCCTGGACGGCGAGCGCCTGGCGCGCTTCCTCGATGCGCCGCGCCTGTCCAGCGAGGGCCGTTCCTTTCCGGTTGAGGTCAGCCACTTCCCCGCGCGCCGCGACGAGTCGCTGGAGGCGCAGGCGCGGCGCGCGGTCGAGCAGGCCCTGGCCCAGCATCCGGGCGACGTGCTGGTGTTCCTGCCCGGGCAGCGCGAGATCGCGCGGGTCGGCACGGCACTGGATGCCGCCTCCCTGCCGGCCGACGTGGAAGTACAGGCCCTGCATGGCGAACTGCCGGTGGAGCAGCAGTCGCGCGTGCTGCAGCCGGCGCCCGACGGCCGTCGCCGGGTGGTGCTGGCGACCAACGTGGCCGAGTCCTCGGTGACCCTGCCCGGGGTGCGGGTGGTGATCGACTCCGGCCTGGCGCGCGAACCGCGCTTCGATCCGGTCAGCGGCTTCTCGCGGCTGGACGCGGTCCCGATCTCCCAGGCATCGGCCGACCAGCGCGCCGGCCGTGCCGGGCGCGTCGCCCCCGGCGTGGCCTGGCGGCTGTGGCCGCAGTCGCAGCGGCTGGAGGCGCAGCGGCGGCCGGAGATGGCCCAGGTCGAACTGGCCGGGCTGGCGCTGGAACTGGCCGCCTGGGGCAGCGACGAGCTGCGCTTCGTCGATCCGCCGCCGCCCGGTGCGCTGGCCTCGGCGCGCGAGCTGCTGCAGCGGCTCGGCGCGCTGGAGGGCGGATCCATTACCGCGGCCGGCCGGAAGATGCTGGAACTGGGCACCCATCCACGACTGGCGGCGATGCTCCTGGCCGCGCGCGGCGCGCGCGAACAGGCCCTGGCCGCGGACCTGGCCGCCCTGCTGGAGGCGCGCGACCCGCTGCGCAGCCGCAGCGACGCCCTGGCCGAACGCTGGCGCGCGCTGGCCGCGTTCCGCGGTGGACGCATGCCGGCCGATGCCAGCCGTTCCGCGCTGGCGGCGATCGATGCCGCCGCCCGCCAGTGGCGCCGGCGCCTGCGCTGCGAGTCCACGCCGCCGGCGGAGATCGAGGCCCACGAGCTGGGCGACCTGCTGGCCCATGCCTTCCCCGACCGCATTGCCGCCCGGCATCCGGCCGATCCGCTGCGCTACCAGCTAGCCAACGGCCGCATGGCCCGCCTGTTCGAGGACAGCGCCCTGCGCGGCGAGCCCTGGCTGGTGGCCACCGAGCTGCGCTTCGAGCCGCGCGGCGACGCCCTGCTGCTGCGCGCCGCGCCGGTGGACGAGGCCCGCCTGCGCGCCGACTTTTCCGACCGCTTCGTCGAGGAGGAAGGCGCGGTCTGGGATGCCGAGCGCCGCGCCCTGGTCGCCCGCCGCGAATCGCGCTTCGACCGCATCGTGCTCGACAGCCGCCCCGCCGGCCGGGTGGATCCGGAACAAGCCGCGCAGGCGCTGACCAACGCCGTGCGCGAACTGGGCCTGGAGGCCTTGCCGTGGACCGAAGGCCTGCGCCAGTGGCAGGCGCGCGTGGCCTGCCTGCGCGGCTGGATGCCGGAACTGGGGCTGCCCGACCTCACCGACGAGGCCCTGCTGGCCAGCGTCGACGCCTGGCTGCGCCCGGCCTTCGCCGGCAAGACCCGGCTGGACGCGCTGTCCGAGCAGGAACTGGGCGAGGCGCTTAGGTCGCCGCTGGACTGGAACCTGCGCCAGCAGGTGGACCGCCTGGCCCCGGTACGCATTACCGTGCCCTCGGGCATGGACCGGCCGATCGAATACGCGCTGGAGCCGGATGGCACGCCGCGCCCGCCGGTGCTGGCGGTCAAGCTGCAGGAGCTGTTCGGCCTGGCCGACACCCCGCGCATCGCCGACGGCCGCGTGCCGCTGCTGCTGCACCTGCTCTCTCCCGGCGGCAAGCCGCTGCAGGTCACCGGCGACCTGCGCAGCTTCTGGGACAACACCTATCCGGAAGTGCGCAAGGAGATGAAGGGGCGGTATCCCAAGCATCCGTGGCCGGATGATCCGTGGTCGGCGACTGCCACCCACCGGGCCAAACCGCGGGGGACGTAAGGCCTACGTCGCCGGCAGCCACGACGGTGCGCGGCATGGCTGCCGGGCGAGCACGGCGCATGGCCAGTTACTGCTGGCCTCTCCGGTGCTTGCCTGGCCCTGGCCTGGCGCTGGCCGTGCCGCGCAGCGGCGGGCTGTCGATCGGCAGCCACCGGGGCGGCAAGCTTGCCTTCCGCATGATGTCCGGCTTCGACGGCCACGCACGCTGGAACCGGGCGCGGTGCAGCAGGCCACGGTGTACGAGTGGGTCGCATCGCCATCACTGCCTGCTGGTGTCGCTGGCCTGGCGGGCCAGCCGCAACCGCGGCGGCCCGCCGCAGGCCGCCTGGGCCGGGCGGCTGTCCGTCGCATGAACATGCAGCGGTTGCGGCCGGAACCTGCGCGGCCCGGCCGCGGGCCCTGACGTATCTTGCACGGGTGCCCGCCCACACTGGGCCCCGTCTCCCCATTCCTGAAAGAAGGGATCGCCATGAGCAAGCTCACCATCATCACCGACCGGGCGCTGGAACTGGCCGAGCAGGCCGGCGCCGGCCTGCGCAGCGCGGGCCGCCAGGCGGGTTCGGGCCTGCGCCACGCCGGCGTCGGCGCCGAGCAATGGCTCAAGGCCGGTGCCGCCCTGGGCGCCGCACGCGCCGGCACCCGTGCCGCCGCCACCGTGGTCCGCCGCAATCCCGTGGCCGTGGCCGCTGCTGCCGCCGTGGTCGGTGCCGGCGTGCTGGCCTACGTGATGTACCGCAAGCGCCGCCAGCAGCGCGCAAGCGCCCCGCTGGAGGGCGAGGCCTACCAGGTGCGCGACAACGGCAATGCCCGCGCCCGCGCCAGCGCGCGCCGTACCCACAACATCACCAGTGCGGAGTGACTGGCTCGGGATTGGTGATCCGGGATTCGTGATTCGTGCGGGAGTTCGCGGGAACCGCGGATCCACGGCTCCCGGCTCGCTGCGCCGTTGCCTGGCGCCTCAACGCACCACTTCGCTCCATTGCCCAGGTGGCAGCGGCGTGCCGTCGGCGCCGTGCAAGCGGTGCGGGCCGATCGCCACGCGCACCAGGCGCAGGGTAGGCAGGCCGACCGCGGCGGTCATGCGCCGCACTTGGCGGTTGCGGCCCTCGGTGATCACCAGCTCCAGCCAGGCATCGGGCACGGTCTTGCGGTAGCGCACCGGCGGATCGCGGGGCCATAGCGCCGGCGGCGGGTCCAGGCGCCGCACCTTCGCCGGGCGCGTGGGGCCGTCGTTGAGCACCACGCCTGCGCGCAACGCCTGCAGCTGTTCCTCGCGCGGGTCGCCTTCCACCTGCACCCAGTAGGTCTTGGGCTGCTTATGCCGCGGATCGGTCAGGCGGTGCGCCAGCGCGCCGTCGTCGGTCAGCAGCAGCAGGCCCTCGCTGTCGTGGTCCAGGCGGCCGGCGGGGTACACGTCCTTCGGCAGGCCGAAGCCGGCCAGGGTCGGGCGCGGCGGCTGGCTGCGGTCGGTGAACTGGCAGAGCACCGCGTAGGGCTTGTTGAAGGCGATCAGCATCGGGGTGCGGCGGAACCTCAGTCGGCCAGGCCGACGCCACCGAGCGGCCGGGTGATCCAGTGCGAGTCGAAGCCGGCAATCAGCGGCCGCGCGCGGGCGATGGCGTCGCGCACGGCCGGCAACTGCAGCGAGGCCTGGTGGCTTTGCGCATTGTCCCAGACCTCGGTGATCCACAGCGCGTCCGCGTCCTCGGTGTCCTCGGCCACCACGTAGGCCAGGCAGCCGGGCATGGAGGTGGTGGACTCCAGCAGGATCGCCGCCAGCGCCCCGCGCTGGCCGGGCTGGGCCCGCAGTTTTCCGATCAGTCCGTGCATGGATGCGTCTCCTCCGGCGGCCAGCGCCGGCGCCAGGGGCATGGCGGCCAGTCCGGCCGCCAGCGTGGTGAGGAAGGTGCGGCGGTGCATGGCAGCGCGCCCTGGGGGGATGAAGAACCTGGTGGCGTTGAGAGGGCGGGCCACGGCCCCCCGCCCCCACCGTTCATTTCATTCCCGGGGCGGCTTGACGAAGCGCAGGGTCATGCGGTCGCTTTCGCCGATCGCCTGGTACTTGCCGCGGTCGGCCTCGTCGTGGCGGTTGGTCGGCGGCAGGGTCCATACGCCGTTGGGGTGGTCCTTGGTGTCGCGGGGATTGGCATTGACCTCGCTGCTGCCGTCCAGCACGAAGCCGGCGGCCTCGGCCAGGGCGATGACCTGGGCCTGGCCGACGTAGCCGCTGCCGTCGTCGGCCGGTACGTCGGCCGCGGCGCGGTGCTCGACCACGCCCAGCACGCCGCCGGGCTTGAGCACGTCGAAGAAGCCCTTGAACATGCCTTCGGCCTGGCCGGCCATGCGCCAGTTGTGCACGTTGCGGAAGGTCAGCACCAGGTCGGCCGAACCGGCCGGGCCGAACACCGGGGCCTTGGGATCGTAGGCCACCACCTCGGCCTTGCCGTACTGCGGCGCCGAGGCCAGCTTCTTCTCCAGGCCCGCGCGCGCGCGCTGCTGGTAGTCGCGGCCGGGGCCGGCGTCCACCGCCTGCGGATCGACCACCGCCGCCACGTAGCGGCCGTGGTCGCGCAGGTAGGGCGCCAGGATCTCGGTGTACCAGCCGCCACCGGGGGTGATCTCGACCACGGTCATGTCCGGGCGGATACCGAAGAACGCCAGGGTCTGCCCGGGGTTGCGGTAGCGGTCGCGGGCGACGTTGGCCGGATCGCGCCAGCTGCCGCCGATGGCCGCCTGCAGCGCCGCATCAGGCGCCGGCTCGGCGGCAGCGGCGGCCTGCGCGGCCGGCAGGCCGAGGGCGAACGCGATGGCCAGGGCACAGGCACGGGAACGGGACATGCTCATCAGCGTCGTGCTCCTGCTTGGGGACGGGGCGAGACTAGCATTGGGGCCGTGATTCGGGATTGCGGATTCGTGACCCGAAAGAGCAGGAGCGGCCCCCCGTTCGCCGTGCGGCATGCCGGAGGCGCTCTTACGAATCCCCAATCCCGAATCCCGAATCCCGAATCCCGAATCCCGCGCCGTACCCTGATTCGTTACGCGAGGCGCAACGAATCAGGGTACGGCGGTGTATCCGGCCACTGGCCGTCCCGCAGCTGCGCCTGCAGGTCGCGCCACCACTGCGGCTGGAACAGGCCGGGGTGGGCGGATTTCAGCGCGGCCAGCAGCGGCGCGGGCAGGCCCATGAACTGGCCGAAGCGTTCGGGAAACACGTCCTGCGGGCCGACGTGGAACCAGGGCTCGGCCGCGACCTGTTCCTCGTAGGTCGTCGCCTGCGGCCAGTCGCGGAACTCCAGCTCGGAGACCGAGCGGATCTCGTCGTAGTCGTAGAACACGACGCGACGGTGGCGGGAGACGCCGAAGTTCTTCAGCAGCATGTCGCCGGGAAAGATGTCGTTGCGCGCCAGGTCGACGATCGCCTGGCCGTAGTCCAGCACCGCCTCGCGCCGCGCCTCGGCGCCCTGCTCGCGCAGGTACAGGTCCAGCGGGCGCAGGCGGCGCTGCACGTAGCACAGCTTCAGCACCACGTCGTCGCCGTCCTCGACCACGCTGGCGGCGCAGCTTTCGCGCAGCTCGCGCAGCAAGGCCGGGTCGAAGCGCGCGGCCGGGAAGCGCAGGTACCGGAACGGCTGCGCGTCGAGCAGGCGGCCCACCCGGTCCAAGCGGAACACGCGCTCGTACTGCGCCTGCACTTCCTCCGGCGTGGTCCGCTTGGGCCAGGCGAAGCGGTCGCGGATCACCTTGAAGACCAGCGGCTGCCCAGGCAGGGTGAACACCGCCATGACCATGCCCGGGGTGCCCTCCGCCGGCACCAGGCGTTCGGCCGGGTGGGCGTGGAAGTAGCGGAAGAAGCTGCGGTAGCGCTCGGTCTTGCCCTGCTTGGCGCGGCCCAGCACGGTGTACAGCTCGTCCACCGGCTTGTGCGGCAGCAGGGTGCGCAGGAACACCACCGCGTCGCCCACGGTGGGCAGGTCGGCCTGGAAGTAGCTGCGCGAGACGCCGAACAACTGGGCCACGTCGCCGCGGCGGGTCAGCACCGCCTCGGCGCGGATGCCGGAATCACCGTTGACCAGGGCCACCACGCAGGGCGAGAAGCGGTGCTCGCCGAACACCCGCCCCACCAGGTAGGCGCGGCGCTCGCGGTAAAACACCGTGTCCAGCAACTCGATCGAGCGCACCGGATGCTCGCCCCAGTGCGCCAGGTCGTCCTGCAGGCGCACCGCGATCGCCGCCGCGCAGCGCGCCAGGTGCGCATAGGGCACGTCGAAGCGGTAGTCGCCGAGCATGCGCACGAACGCGTCCACCGGGCGGCTGGTCGAGACCGCGTAGCTGTGCCGCGCCACCGGGCGGGTGATGGCGTCGGTGGGCTCGATGTCCAGCGCCACGAACTCGATGTCCGCGTCCAGGCCGCGGGTGCGGAAGAAGCGCCGGGCGAGGGTGTTGAAGAAGGTCTTGTACAGCTCGGTGTCGATCGCGCCCTCGATCGAGGCGGCGTAGTGGTCGCGCACCCGCGCCCACAGCGTGCGGTCGTGCGCGTGCAGGCCCAGCAGCGCGGCCAGGCGCCGGCGGCATTCGTCGATGCACAGGTCGTACAGGTCCAGGCGCTCGGCGGCGTCGGCGCGGGCGCCGGCCCAGTCGCGCTGCTCGAAGCGCCGCCTGGCGCGGCGGCTGATCGCGGCAAACCGCGCGTGGTAGTCGTCGAACGCGTCGCGTGCGACCTGGGCAATGGCTTCGGCCTGGATCATGGCGGGATGGTAGCGGGGCGGTTCACGGGGCGGACGGAGCCGCGGCCTGCTGCAGCAGCCAGGCGCGCACGGTGGGGAAGGCCGGATGCGCCAGGCTGCGCTCCGGATACACCAGGTAGTGGCCGAAACCGGCGGGCAGGCGCCTGCGGCCTAGGGTGACCAGGCGCCCGGCGCGCAGCAGCGGCTCGGCCAGGGTCAGCCGCGCCAGCGCCACGCCCAGTCCCTCCGCGGCGGCCTGGTGCAGGGTCTCGGTGTCGTCGAAATGCGCGGTATAGCGCTCCGGCGCGCTGCCGCCGGTGGCGGCGAACCAGTCCTCCCAGCGCCCGGAGGGATCGCCCAGCAGCGGCAGCCGCGCCAGCCGCTGCGCCGCCGGCACCTTCGCGTGCCGCTTCAGCAGGCCGGGGCTGGCCACCGGCACCAGCCACTCGTCGAACAGCAGCTCGGCGCGCACGCCCGGCCAGTTGCCGCCGCCCAGGCGCAGGGCCAGGTCCACCGGCTCGCGTTCGAAGTCCACCACGTGGGTGCTGGACTGCAGGCTCAGTGCCAGGTCCGGGTGCGCGGCCAGGAACGAGGGCAGGCGCGGCACCAGCCAGGCGGTGGCCATCGAGGGGATCAGGCTGATGGTCATGCTGCGCCCGCGGCGGCGCGCGCTGGCGCGCTGCAGCGCCTGCGCGATCGCGTCCAGCGGCCCGCCCACCGCCTCGTACAGGCGCCGTCCTTCAGGGGTCAGTTCCACCCCGCGCGGGCCGCGTGCCAGCAGCTGCTGGCCGAGGCGTTCCTCCAGCTGGCGCATGCGGTGGCTCAGCGCGCTCACCGTCAGGTGCATGCGCTCGGCGGCGCGGGTCAGGTTGCCCAGCCGCGCGGCGGCGACGAAGGCCTCCACCTGGTCCAGCGGAATCCGGCCCATCTTGAGCCTCCCTCAAGTCTGGCTTGTGGAACTTGCGCTACATGCCCGTCCAGCATCGCCTTAGCTTGATCCACGTTCAAGCCAGCCGGAGCACGGACATGGGTACGAGGAACACGGGCGCATACGGAAGCGAGCTGTCGGCGATGTTCCGCCAGCTGCTGTCGATGGAGGGCTACGTGGTGGACCTGGACGCGGCCACCGCGCACCCGGCGGACGCCACGAAGCACGACGCCCGGCGCGAGGCCGGGCGTCGTCGGGTGGAGCGGGAAGTGGAGGCCGCGCTCAGGCCGCCAGTGCCGCGAGGCTGGCGTTGAAGGTCGGCGACGGGCGCATGGCCGCGCTGGTGCGGGCCAGGTCGGGGTGGTAGTAGCCGCCGATGTCCACCGGCTTGCCCTGGGCGCCGTTGAGCTCGGCGACGATCTTCGCCTCGTTCTCGGCCAGGGCCTTGGCCAGCGGCGCGAACTTCGCCTGCAGCGCCGGATCCTCGTCCTGCGCGGCCAGCGCCTGCGCCCAGTACAGGGCCAGGTAGAAGTGGCTGCCGCGGTTGTCCAGCTCGCCGACCTTGCGCGCCGGCGAGCGGTTGTTGTCCAGCACCAGGCCGTTGGCCTGGTCCAGGGCCTTGGCCAGCACCGCGGCCTTGGCATTGCCGGTCTGCTCGGCCAGGTGCTCCAGCGAGGCGGCCAAGGCCAGGAACTCGCCCAGCGAATCCCAGCGCAGGTAGTTCTCCTCGAGGAACTGCTGCACGTGCTTGGGCGCGCTGCCGCCGGCACCGGTCTCGAACAGGCCGCCGCCGGCCATCAGCGGCACGATCGACAGCATCTTGGCGCTGGTGCCCAGCTCCAGGATCGGGAACAGGTCGGTCAGGTAGTCGCGCAGCACATTGCCGGTCACCGAGATGGTGTCCTTGCCCTGGCGGATGCGCTGCAGCGAGAACTTCGTGGCCTCCACCGGCTCCAGGATGCGGATGTCCAGGCCGGAGGTGTCGTGGTCCTTGAGGTACTTCTCGACCTTGGCGATGACCTCGCGGTCGTGGGCGCGGTTGGCGTCCAGCCAGAACACCGCCGGGGTGTTGCTCAGGCGCGCGCGGGTCACGGCCAGCTTGACCCAGTCCTGGATCGGCGCGTCCTTGGTCTGGCACATGCGCCAGATGTCGCCGGCCTCGACCTTGTGCTCGAACACCAGCTTGCCGTCCTGGTCGAGCACGCGCACGGTGCCGTCGGCCGGGATGCGGAAGGTCTTGTCGTGGCTGCCGTACTCCTCGGCCTTCTGCGCCATCAGGCCCACGTTCGGCACCGAGCCCATGGTGGTCGGGTCGAACGCGCCGTTGGCCTTGCAGTCGTCGATCACCGCCTGGTACACGCCGGCGTAGCAGCGGTCCGGGATGACCGCCTTGGCGTCCTGCAGCTTGCCCTGCGCGTTCCACATGCGGCCGGAGTCGCGGATCATCGCCGGCATCGAGGCGTCGACGATCACGTCCGAGGGCACGTGCAGGTTGGTGATGCCCTTGTCCGAGTTGACCATGGCCACCGCCGGGCCGCGCGCGTACACCGCCTCGATGTCGGCCTTGATCGCCGCCTGCTGCTCCTCCGGCAGCGAGGCGATGCGCGCGTACAGGTCGCCGATGCCGTTCTCCGGCGAGAAGCCCACCGAGGCCAGCGCGTCGGCGTGCCTGGCCAGGGCGTCCTTGTAGAACTCCGAGACCACCACGCCGAACATGATCGGGTCGGAGACCTTCATCATGGTCGCCTTCAGGTGCACCGAGAACAGCACGTCGTTGGCGCGGGCGTCCTCGACCTGCTCGGCCACGAACGCGGCCAGCGCCTTGCGGCTCATGGTGGCCGCGTCGACGATCTCGCCGGCCTTGACCGCCACCTTCTCCTTCAGCACCACGGTGCGGCCGTCGGCCTGGGCCAGTTCGATGCGCAGCGCGCCGTCGGCGGCGATGGTGGCCGACTGCTCGCTGCCGTAGAAGTCGCCGGCGGCCATGTGCGCCACGTGCGACTTCGAATCCTTGCTCCAGGCGCCCATGCGGTGCGGGTGCTTGCGCGCGTAGTTCTTGACCGAGGCCGGTGCGCGGCGGTCGGAATTGCCCTCGCGCAGCACCGGGTTGACCGCCGAGCCCTTGACCCGGTCGTAGCGGGCCTGGATGTCCTTTTCCTTCTCGTCCTTCGGCGCGTCCGGGTAGTCCGGCAGCGGGTAGCCCTGCGCCTGCAGTTCCTTGATCGCCGCCTTCAGCTGCGGCACCGAGGCGGAGATGTTCGGCAGCTTGATGATGTTGGCTTCCGGGCGCTTGGCCAGCTCGCCCAGCTCGGCCAGGTGGTCGCCGATCTTCTGGTCCTCGCCCAGGTAGTCCGGGAACTGCGCCAGGATGCGGCCGGCCAGAGAGATGTCCCGGGTTTCGACCTGGATGCCGGCGGTGGCGGCGAAGGCCTGGACGATGGGCAGCAGCGACTGGGTGGCCAGGAACGGCGCTTCGTCGGTCAGGGTGTAGATGATCTTCGGCGTGTTCGACATGGTCTGCGGGGGCTCTCTGGTGCGGACGGCGGTACGGAACAGGAAGCGCCGGGGCGCCCGCGGCGGCGGCAGGACCCGGCGGCGAAACCCCGGCATTGTCGCGTGTTTTGCCCTCCGATGCGCGCTTTCGGCCATCCAGCTCGGTATGGTATCCCTGGGCAGTAGCGGGGGTATGGGCGCTACCATCGCGGCGATGGACAAAGCCGTGTGCCGGTGCCGATGTTTGCCCCTGGGATACGGTGGTTCGACAGCCTTAGGGAACCGGGCATGCGCGCTGGATCGTGGATGGCCTACTGGGGCAAGGCGGGAAGGTGGGGCAGCGTGGGGGCGTACCATCCCCTGGTCTTCCACTGCCTTGATGTAGCCGCGTGCGGGCAAGCCTACATCGACTGCCAGCCTGGCCTCCTGGGCCAGCTTGCGCGCTGGCTGGGTCTGGATGACACATCTGCACGGCAGGTACTGGTATTCCTGCTGGCCGTGCACGACCTCGGCAAGTTTGCCGAAAGCTTCCAGTACAAGGTTCCGGAGCTGGTCGAGCAGGGCTTCGACCCGCCACTTCCACGTCTGACGGGTAGCCGCCGGCACGATGAGATCGGCGCGTTGTTCTACGCCTGGCTGGCGGAGGAAGGGCGGCTTCCGGAACAGCTGCGTGGCTGGGATGCGGACACCTGGGGCGCGTTGCTCGCCCCGGCCTTTGGCCACCATGGCATGCCGCCCCCGACCCTGCCGCCCGGAAGGGGAATGGCCCTGGCCGCCCTGTGCGAGGTGATGTCGCCGCAGAGCCGCGATGCAGCCGAGGCATTCTTTGCCTGGTGCGCCCGCACCTTCCTGCCGGGCACCCTGCCCGCTTCCTGCAATGAAGCGAGAGCCAAGCTGGCCTCCTGGTGGATTGCCGGCCTGGCGGTCCTGGCGGACTGGATCGGCTCCAACACCACCTGGTTCGGATACGCGGCGCCCGGGCTGCATGGACTCTCACTGATGGAGTACTGGCAGCGGCATGCCTTGCCGTCGGCTTGCCGGGCCGTGGAAGAAGCGGGCGTCGTTTCCGTCCGGCCGCGGCCCTACCATGCGCCGGAGGTGCTGTTGCCACGCCTTGCCGAAGGACTCCGGCCTGCCCAGGCGGTTGCCGCGGACATTGACATCCCCGCCGAACCGCAGTTGTTCGTGCTGGAGGATGCGACCGGCTCGGGCAAGACCGAGGCGGCGTTGATCCTGGCTGCGCGCCTGATCGATCGGGGGCTGGCCGACGGGCTGTTCTTCGGCCTTCCCACCCAGGCCACCGCCGACCAGATGTTCGAGCGCGTCACCCGGGATGTGCCGGCTTGGTTCGAAGATCCGGCACGTGCCACGCTCGTCCTGGCCCACGGAGCGCGGGACCAGTCGCACGCCTTCCTGCGGCACCTGGCCCAGCTCGACGACGATGTGCCGGGCGAGGGGCGTTCGGCGACCATGCGCCTGTCCGAGTGGCTGGCCCAGGGCAACAAGCGTGCCCTGCTCGCGCAGGTCGGCGTCGGGACGCTCGATCAGGCTTTGCTGGCCGCCCTGCGGGTCCGGCATCAGTCCCTGCGGCTGCTGGGACTGTTCCGCAAGGTGCTGGTGGTGGACGAAGTCCACAGTTACGACCCCTACATGACCCAGGTGTTGCTGCGCACCCTGGAGCTGCACGCCGCAAGCGGCGGGAGCGCCATCCTGCTTTCGGCCACGCTTCCCCTCGCCTTGCGCTCGCGCCTGTTGGCCACGTATTCCGCGGGGGCCCACCGCTGGCGGGCCGACGAAGGGCAATCGGGCCGGCGCCGTCGCTCGGGGTCCGTGCAGTTGCCGCAGGCACAGTCGACGGACTATCCGTTGTTGACCCGTTGGTCGCGTTCGCTTGCAAACCAAGCACAGGAGCTGGCATTCCCGTCTTCGGACCACAGCAGGCGGGTGTTGGACATCGAGTACCGGACCGATGAAGGCCAGGTGTTGGAGCGGATCGCAGCCTGGCACGCCGCGGGAGAGGCCGTGGTCTGGGTGCGCAATACCGTCGGCGATGCCTGCAAGGCATGGGAGCGCCTGGTGGAGCGCTTCGGCATCGACGCCTGCACCCTGTTCCATGCCCGATTCGCCGCCGTGGACCGCAGGCGCATCCAGGAGGACGTGCTGGCGGCCCTGGGCCGGAACAGCGGTGCGGCCAGCCGCAAGGGCCGCATTATTGTGACCACCCAGGTTTTCCAGGAAAGCCTCGACGCCGATGCCGACCGCATGGTCACCGACCTGTGTCCGGTGGACGTCATGTTGCAGCGTTTGGGGCGCTACCGCCGCCATCTGCGCGATGCCCAGGGGAACCCGCTGGAACACGGTTGCACGCAGGACGGGCGCCCGCCCGGGCCCGTGGTGGTCTTTGGTCCCGACCGTGATGTTGAGCCCGACGCCGACTGGTACTCCCGTTTCTCCCGCGGAGCAGCGTATGTCTATGCCGCGCACGGGCGCATCCACCGTAGCGCCCGTGCAATCGGGGACCGCATCGAGCTGCCGGGCCAGTTCCGCACCCTGGTGGAGGCGGTCTATGGCGACGACGCGGCACCGATTCCGGATGCCCTGCAGACGGCCGAGGACCGCGACTTGGGCAAGGTCATTGCCCAAGGGACGCAGGCCGCACAGAACGCCGTCGCGCTGTCAGAAGGCTACGGTGGTTCCAGATGGCAGGGCGAGGAGCGTATCGGCAGCCGACTGGGCGACAGCATCGAGGCCGTGCTGGTCCGGGTCACGCCCCAGGGCCTGGAGGCATGGGCCACCGGTCGTTGCGGGGAAGACGAGGACGTCTGGGCGCTGAGCACGATCCGCCTGCCGGGCCATTGGCTGCCCAAAATGGAAGCGGCCGTCTGCCTTGACGGGCGCCTGGCGGGCATGGCGGAAGAGCTCCGGAACAAGGTGCCGGCCCTGCGCTACCGCCTGATCCTGCCGCTGGTGGAGGACGGGAATGGCACCTGGTCATGCACCTTGGCGGGCAGTCCGCCGCTAAGTCTCAGCTATTGCGACAGGCGCGGGTTACAGCGCCTGTCACGGTAATCCCCGCAAGACCGCGGGGAACGGAAAAGCGCATGAAGGCATCAAGCCACCATGCACGGAAAAACTTGGGGCAGCTTCCATCGCCGCGAAGCAAGCTAACAACAAGCCACCATGCACTTCATCAGGATTCTTATTCCGCCACCAACCGCGGCTCCGTGGGCATAGCGGCCCCCACGGAGCCCCAAGGCAAAAAAGCCCACCGGCCGACGGTCGCCAAACAGTCCGGCCGGTGGGCGTGGTCGCTGCTTGCTGTACACAACCAGCTGGGCGGGAATGTAACCCGCCCAGCTCCTCTGCTCAATTGCCTTGAAGAGGAGCTGATACGTGAACCTGATAACGGACCCTTGGATCCCGGTTCGTGGCGCCAGTGGGAAGTCGCGCCTGATCTCGCCGCTGCAGCTATTGGACGAGGACGACCCGCCCCTGGAGCTGGATGCAATACGGCCGGATTTCAACGTTGCCCTTGCCCAGTTCCTGGTCGGGCTTATGCAGTGGCTGGCGCCAGACGACGAGGCGGAATGGCGCCGCATCGCCCAGGGACAGGAGCGGCCTGAACTGGAGCGGCTGCGTGAGATCGTGCACTGCTTCCAGTTCGACAGCGGCCCGCGACGCTTCATGCAGGACATGGACTTCGAGCCTGACGAAGCAGGCGATCTGTCCGCGCTGCTCCTGGAAGCGCCGGGCGGCAAGACGTTGCGTGACAACACCGACCTGTTCGTCAAGCGCAGCGAAGGTACGACCATGTCGCTTCCGGTCGTCGCGCAGGCGTTGCTGACCCTGCAGATCAATGCCCCCGCAGGAGGCCAGGGGCACCGGACATCGGTACGGGGTGGCGGCCCGGTTTCGATGCTGCTGTGGCCTGCGAAGCTGGGCGGACGGGCGACGCCGCTGTGGCGCAAGTTGTGGATCAACACGCTGGTGCTGGAAGGTGGCGAGCCGCACCTGGAGGTGGTCTTCCCCTGGATGGCGCCCTGCCTCACCAGTGAGGGCGGACGCGATGTGCACACCTGCCTGGCGGAGCAACCGCCGAGTGACATCGAACAGGCGCTGTTGTGCTACTTCGCCACGCCGCGCCGCATCCGCCTGCATTTCGAGCCGGATGGTGTCTGCACCCTGACCGGGCAGCGTGGTCCCTGCGCCACAGGCATGGAAACGCGCAACTACGGTGCCAACTACCGCAGCGAGCTGTTCCAGCATCCGCTGTCCCCCTACTACATGGAGAAGGCAGGTGGCTTCCTGCCTGCACATGTACGCGAGACAGGATTCACCTATGCCGACTGGCTCCTGACGTGCGAGGACAGTGGACAGATCCGCATGCCGCGCGCCTTGAGGACGGAGCGGTTGGGCATGGAGCTGCGCTCCCAGCTGCCTGTGGATCCGGTGTGGGCCTCGGGCTTTGCGATGGACAACATGAAGTGCCTGGCCTGGCACGAGGTACGGTTCCGCCACCTGGACCTGGACGAAGAGCGCAAGGCGGTCGTGTTGCATGAAGTCCGTGCATGGCTGGACGGGGTGGACCATGTTCGTCGCGAGCTCTCCAGGCAACTGCGGCTTGCATGGGGGGCGTCCGGCAGCGGCGACACCAGCGTCGCCGAGCGCGAGCTGTTCAGCAGGACCGAAGAGGCGTTCCACCAAATGGTGGGCGAACTTGCCGCGATGGATGGGGTGTCCGAACAACAGCGGATGCAATGCCACCAGGACATGCGTCGTCGCTGGCAGAGGCAACTGGCGGGCGTGGCCCTGCAGCTATTCCAGCAGCATGCCGAACGTGGAGATGCGGCGGAAGCGAGCGTGCAGGCGCTTGAACGTGTGGCCCTGGCGCACCGAAGCCTGTCCCAGGCAGTCCACGGAGGACTGGCCAAGAAGCTTGGACTCGTAACCCCGGCTGCGAAGGCCGGCCGGGCGACCGGAACCAGGAGGAAGGAGAAGGCAGCATGAGGGATCGCGAACGTTTGGCCTACGCGGTGCTGACAGCCAGCCGGGCCATAGCAAGGAATGGCCGTCTGCGCTCGTCATTGCGTCGGGCGGCCTGCTGCAGCGATGCGGCCGGCTACGAGGAGACGGAGGACTTTGTCCGGGCACTGAAGGCCTGCATGGGAAAGTGGAGGCCGGAAGACTGCGTGGCCGATGGTGCCATGGTGCTCCTGGCGCAACCCAGGGTGGCGCTTTGGCCAAGGGGCGAAGGATTGGGGTCCCTGCCTGACAGGTGGCTCCTGCCGCGGCTCCTGGGGCAGCGGACGGGAGAAAGGCGCCTCCTATCGGAGCTTAGGTTCCAGCGTCTGCTGCGTGCGGCAGGCAGCGACGAGCGTCTGTTGCACATGCGTCGCGCCATCGCCCTGCTGGACAGCCCCGTACATCCCCTTGCGGTGGTGGAAGCCTGGCTGGAACTGCATGGCGAACAGGGGCGGCGGATCTTCGCCCGCGCCTATTTCTCCGGCGACGCAGCTGTCGCCGAGCGGGAGCCAGCCGGACCGACTGCCGATGCAGCCTGAGACCAATGACTGAATCAAGGACAGACCCATGAAATACCGCTTCCTGCAACTGCATGTGCTCACCGCCTTTGGTCCCTCCAACCTGAACCGCGACGACCTGGGCATGCCCAAGACTGCCGTGTTCGGCAACGTGCCCCGGCTGCGGGTTTCCTCACAGAGCCTGAAGCGCGCCTGGCGCACCAGTGACGTGTTCCAGTCGGCGCTGGCAGGCCACCTGGGTATCCGCACCAAGAAGATCGGCCAGCTCGCGATGGAGGAGATGCTCAAGGCCGGGCTGGACGAAAAGAATGCATTCGAGTGGTCCAAGCTCATCGCCCAGGCCTTTGGCAAGCTCAAGGAGGGCGAGGAAGCCGACCAGACAGCGGATGGCGGTGAGGAGCCCGCCGGCAAGGGCAAGCGCGGCAAGGGCAAGAAGGGCGAAAGCAACGAGGTCGAGACCCTGGTGTTCCTTTCGCACGAGGAGCGCGAGGCCATCATCGCCCTGGCCCGCACCCTGGCCCAGTCGAAGCAGGCGCCTTCGTCGGACCAGCTTGCCCTGCTGAGGAAGGGCAATGCCACCGTGGACATCGCGCTCTTCGGGCGCATGCTGACGGCGGACAAGTCGCGCAGGGCGGAAACCTCGGACCGGCCCCAGTTCAGTGTCGAGGCCGCCGCCCAGGTGGCCCATGCGATCACGGTGCATCGGGCCGTGCCGGAAGACGACTTCTTCTCCGCGGTGGATGACCTCAACAAGGACGAGGACACCGGCTCCGGCCATCTCGGCGATCTCGGCTTCGGTTCTGGCGTGTTCTACGAGTACGTATGCGTGGACCGCGACCTGCTGGTGAAGAACCTGGGTGGGAACACGGAGCTGGCGGCACGTGCCCTGCGTGCGCTGGCCGAGGCGGTCGCGTCGGTGGCGCCGACGGGCAAGCAGAAGAGCTTCGCCAGCAATGCCAGGGCGAGCTTCGGACTGGCCGAGCTGGGCGATGAAGCCCCGCGCCAGCTGACGGCAGCCTTCCTCAAGCCGGTCGAGGCTTCGGAGGTGGACATGATGGCGCGGGCCGTCGAACGCATGCGCGGCCTGGTGAAGAAGTTCGACGAGGTGTACGGCTTCGATGGCCTTCGCCTGCATTTCAATGCCACCGACGCCGTCGCCTCGGAACTGGATCAGGGCGTGGAGACGGATGCGCGGCCGCGGTTCCGGCAGTTCATCGACTTCGTCGCCCTTGGCCTGGATGAAGGCGGCGGGGATGCAGGGGAGTGACCACCATGCATTGGCTGCTGTTCGAGCTTGCAGCGCCATTGGCCAGTTTTGGCGGAACCGCCCCTGGACAGGTGCGTGACACTGAGCTGCTTCCCTCGCGCTCGGCGGTACTTGGCCTGCTGGCTGCGGCCCAGGGCGTCGAACGCGATGATGTCGCCGCCCAGCATGCGCTGGGCGAAGGCCTGTACATCGCGGCGCGGGTCAACCCGGGAGCAAGCCTGGCGCGTGACTACCACACTGCACAGGCACCTGGCCAAGCGGCGCTGAAGGGGCGTCCTTGCCGCACGCGACGCGACGAACTGTCGGTGCCGAAGGACGACCTGAACACGGTGCTGTCCGACCGCTACTACTACTCGGATTACGCCGCCACCATCGGCGTGGCATGCGGATCGGCCGAACGCCTGGATGCGCTCGGCCGGGCCCTCAGGCGTCCCCGTTTCACGCTGTATCTTGGCCGCAAGAGCTGTCCTCCGGCGTGGCCCATCGTGCCCCAGCTGCTGCAGGCGGATACGTGGGCGCTTGCGCTGTCGGGCTACGAGGAGCGTGTTGGCACCAGCCTTTCTCGCTTCGATGGCTTTGGCGTAGCGGGTTGGCTGCGCAGCCGCAAGGACAGCTATTTCCACCGGGTGGATGAAGGGATCAACCCGGGTGAACTGACGGGAGCCAGGCAGCTGGTGGTGCGTCGCGATCGGCCACTGGATACGGCGCGCCGCCTGTTTGGCGAAGGGCGGCATTGGCGCATCGGCCCGGAGCAGGAGGCTAGGTCATGAGCTGGTTCAGTCGCGTGACATTGCTGGCCTCGCCCCGGGGCGAGGGAGACAACCTGCGGGATCTGCGCGTGCATCCCTACCGGCAGCACCAGGCCCTGTGGAGGATGTTCGAATGCCCGGAGGACACGCCCCAGCCGTTCCTGTTCCGCCAACTCCCCGACGAGGACGGTGGGGTGTTGCGTTTCCTCGTTGTCAGCAGGGAACGCCCCCGTGAGATCCCGGGATGGCGGATGGAGTGCAAGCCCTACGAGCCGAAGCTAAGAGAGGGAGACCTCTATCGCTTCGACATACGCCTGAACCCTACCCGCACGGAGGCATCGCCGGAGGGACGTGGCAAGCGCCAGGACTATGTCATGTCCCGCCTGCACCAGTTGCAGGTGAGCCCGGCACGACGGGCCGCGGAGCGCCAGCGTGTGGTGCACGAGGAGCTTCCGGAGTGGTTGCGGCGGCGGGGAGAAAGGAACGGTTTTGGCATTGAATCCTGCCACGTGGGGCGCTACGAGATCCTGCGCATGCAGAAGGGGATGCATGGGATCACCCTGGGTGTTGCCGAGTTCAGGGGCACTCTGCGCGTGGAAGATCCGGAAAAGCTGACGACCACGCTGTTGGAGGGGCTGGGGCATGGCCGCAGCTTTGGTTTGGGCCTGCTGCTTCTCAAGCCCTGCTGATGGCCAGCGGGTCCTGCCGGCGCACTGCCGGCAGGACCCCACCGTGGTCATGCCGGTAATGAGTCTCCTGCGAGGCAGGCGTCTGGAGGGTTGCAGACCATGACCACACCATTGCTGCCACCATTGAAACCGCTGCCGATGAAAGACAGGGTTTCCATGATCTTCGTCCAGTACGGGCAGATCGACGTGCTGGACGGTGCTTTCGTCGTGGTGGACAAGAACGGCGTACGCACCCACATCCCGGTTGGGTCGGTGGCCTGCATCATGCTGGAGCCGGGCACGCGTGTTTCCCACGCGGCGGTGAGGCTGGCGGCCCTGGTGGGGACACTCCTGGTGTGGGTGGGGGAATCGGGAGTGCGCCTGTACGCCAGCGGGCAACCCGGAGGGGCCCGTGCCGATCGGCTGCTCTACCAGGCCAGGTTGGCATTGGACGACGAATTGCGGCTCAAGGTCGTACGCAAGATGTACGAAGTCCGCTTCGGGGAACCGGCGCCATTGCGGCGCAGCGTCGAGCAGCTGCGTGGCATCGAGGGCGTGCGGGTGCGCGAGACCTACAAGTTGCTCGCGCGCAAGTATGGCGTGAGCTGGCGCTCCCGCAATTACGACCGCGAGGAATGGAGCGCCGCGGACATCCCCAACCGCTGCCTGTCCGCGGCCACGGCCTGCCTGTACGGCATCACCGAGGCGGCGGTACTGGCGGCCGGCTACGCGCCGGCGGTAGGGTTCATCCACACCGGCAAGCCGCTGTCGTTCGTGTACGACATCGCCGACCTGTTCAAGTTCGACACCGTGGTCCCGATCGCATTCCGCATCGCCGCGCGATCGCCCAGGGAGCCGGAGCGGGAGGTGCGACTGGCCTGCCGTGATCTATTCCGCAGCGAGAAGCTTTTGGGGCGCATCATTCCGACCATCGAGGAGGTGTTGGCGGCGGGGGGTATCCAGCCGCCTGAAGCCCCGGTGGAGTCGGTGCCACCGGCCATCCCCAATCCGGAGGGAATCGGGGATATCGGCCATCGGGTGCAGGGATGAGCTTCCTGGTCGTCGTCACGGAAAACGTCCCGCCCCGCCTGCGTGGCAGGTTGGCCTTGTGGCTCCTGGAGGTGCGGGCGGGCGTATACATCGGCGATGTGTCGCGTCGCACCCGGGAGATGATCTGGCAACAGCTGTCCGAGGGCTGCGAGGACGGGAACGTCGTCATGGCTTGGGCCAGCCGCCACGAATCGGGCTACGAGTTCCAGACACTTGGCCCGAACCGGCGTGTTCCCGTGGAGTTCGACGGCCTGCGACTGGTGGCTTTCCATCCGCCGCCGGAACACGCCGCTCTTTGACAATTCAGTTTGGTAGGATTGCGGCCGCCGAATTTTCTTCGGTGCATCAGTTATTTGCGTGAAGTGTGTTCCCCGCGCACGCGGGGATGACCCAGTGGGTCAAGGACTGGGCGCGCGTGCGCCGCGGTGTTCCCCGCGCACGCGGGGATGACCCAACCGCCGAAGCAGTGGCCGCGCAGATTCGCGCGTGTTCCCCGCGCACGCGGGGATGACCCGCACAT